>NZ_JBWAXP010000001.1:0-1999204 GCF_056135305.1 Jatrophihabitans sp. sgz311053
AACAAATGCCCCCCACCCACACCCCGCAACGCCCCCGCCACACCACCGCCATAACCAGACCCGAACACCCCCGCAAACACACCCGTCGCCGAACCCCGCAACGAATCCGGCGCAATACCCGCGGTCTCCAGCGCCTCCCACGCCACCTCGAGCATCACCCGCTGCTGCGGGTCCATGGCCACGGCTTCCCGGGGTGAGAGACCGAAGAAGCCCGCGTCGAATTCCGCGGCATCGGTGAGGAAACCGCCACCGGTGCCGGCGAGCGCGTCGAGGTCCCAGCCACGGTCGGTCGGGTATCCGCCCACTACGTCCCGGCCGGTGGAAACGACCTGCCAGAGCCCGTCCAGATCGTCGATGCCACCTGGCAGGCGGCAGCCGGTGCCGACGATGACGATCGGGTCGTCGTCCTCGGCGCGGGTCCGGGCGGGAGCGGCGGCGAGCCGGGCCGGTGCCGCCGACGCATCCCGGCCCGCCGCGTTCCCGTCCAGCTCGGCGTGCAGGAAGTCAGCGAGTCCGGCCGGGGTCGGATGGTCGTAGACCAGCCCCACCGGCAGCGTGAGACCGACGGCAGTGGCGAGGCGGGTGCGGAGCTCGACGGCGGTGACCGAGTCCAGTCCCAGGTCCTTGAAGGTGCGCGTCACGGGCAGCGTCGCCGGATCCGGATGCCCCAGGACGGCGGCGACGTGCCGCCGGACCAGTTCGATCATCCCCTCGGCGGAGGCCGCGGGCGTCGCCGAACCCTCGTCACCCGGCTCGTCGGCCAGGGCGACCTCGGCCTCCCCGTCGGCGTGCAGCCAGAAGTGATCCCGGCGGAAGGCGTAGGTCGGCAGCTCGACCCGGCGGCCGCCGGGGAGCACCGCGCTCCAGTCGACGTCGACGCCGGCGACGTGCAGCGCGGCGAGGGAGTGCAGCATGCGGTCGGCACCACCGTCGTCGCGACGCAGCGTCGCGGTGACGACGCCGCCGGCGTCGGCGACGATGTCGGCCACCGGCGCGGTGAGCACCGGATGCGGTGACACCTCGACGAAGGTGCGGTGGCCGGTCTCGACCAGCTCGGCCACGGCGCGCGCGAACTGCACCGGCTGGCGCAGCGAGTCGAACCAGTACTGCGCGTCGACCTCGGTGCCCTGCAGGCGGCGACCGGTGAGAGAGGAGATCATCGGCAGCCGGGCGGGGCGAGGGGCGATGCCCGCGAGTGCGGCAAGGACCTCGTCGCGGACCGCGTCCACCTGCGGGCCGTGGGAGGCGTAGTCGACCGGGATGATCCGGTGTCGCGTCTCCGGATGCTTTTGCGCGATCTCACGCAAATCGGAGGGTGGTCCCGAGACGACCGTCGAGAGCGGGCCGTTGACGGCAGCGACGGTGGTGTCGCCCACCAGCCAGCCCCGCACCGTCTCGGCGTCGGCCTCGAGGGCCATCATGCCGCCGCGGCCGGCGAGCCGACGCAGCGCCCGGCTGCGCAGGACCACGACCCGGGCCGCGTCGTCCAGGGTGAGCGCTCCGGCGACGACGGCGGCCGCGATCTCGCCCTGGGAATGGCCGACGACGGCATCCGGCGTGATGCCGGCGGCCTGCCAGGTCGCGGCGAGACAGACCATGACGGCCCACAGCGCGGGCTGGACGACGTCCGCGGCGTCGAAGCCGAGCTCACCGGCGAGCGCATCGTCCAGCCGCCATTCGACATGCGGGCGCAGCGCCTCCTCGCAGTCGGCCAGCCGGGCGGCGAAGACGGACGAGACGCGGGCCAGCTCGCGGCCCATGCCGAGCCACTGGCTGCCCTGGCCGGGGAAGACGAAGGCGACACCGCCGGGTACCCGCGCGGGGCCGGTGATCAGCGACGACGCGGGCTCGCCCGCCGCCAGCGCGGCCAGCCCGAGCCGGCGCGACTCGTCGTCGACGTCGGCCCCGCCGAGCACGACCGCGCGGTGATCGAAGACGGCCCGGCCGGTGGCCAGCGACCAGGCGACATCGCCGGGATCGCTGCGGACGTCGGCGAGCCGGGACGCCTGGCCGGCCAGCGCCGTCGCATCCCGGGCCGAGATCGTCCAGGCCGTCGGCGCCTCGCGCAGCAACGGCTCGTGGGTGGAGGGGGCAGGTCCGGCGGGGTCGTTGGCTGGCGCCTCCTCCAGCACCACGTGGACGTTGCTGCCCCCGATGCCGAAGCCGGAGACGCCGGCGCGGCGCGGGCGATCGGTCGCGGGCCACGGCACCGGTTCGGTGAGCAGCCGGACGGGGGTGCCGTCGTCGGCGACGGCACCGAGGGGTGCGATGGGCGCGGTGGCGTCGGGGACGGCGGGCAGCAGCTCGTGGTGCAGCGACAGCACGGTCTTGATCACCGACGCCGCACCGGCGGCGGCGAGGGTGTGCCCCAGGTTCGCCTTCACCGCGCCGAGCCACACCGGGCGGCGACGGTCCCGGCCGTAGGTCTCGGCCAGGACGCCGGCCTCGGTGCGGTCGCCGAGCGGGGTGCCGGTGCCGTGCGCCTCCACCGCGTCGACACGGTCCCGCTCCAGGCCGGCGTCGGCGAGGGCTGCCTCGATGACGGCCCGCTGGGCGGCGGCCGAGGGGGCGGTCAGCGTGGCACTGGCACCGTCGCTGTTGGTGGCCGAACCGCGGATGACCGCGAGCACGCGATGACCCTGTCGCTGCGCCTCGGCGAGCGGCTCGACGACGAGCATGCCGGCGCCCTCGGCCCAGGCGGTGCCGTCGGCGGCTGCGGAGAACGGCTTGCAGCGACCGTCTGGTGCGAGCGCGCCGAGGCCGCCGAAGGCGACCACCGCACCCGGCAGCGCCATCACCGAGACGCCGCCGACAAGGGCGAGGCTGCACTCGCCGCGGCGCAGCGCGCCGACGGCCAGGTGCAGCGCGGCCAGCGAACTCGAAGCGGAGGTGTCCACGGTCAGCACCGGACCGCGCAGGTCGAGGGTGTAGGCGATCCGTCCGGAGAGGACCGCGCCGGAGGTCCCGGTGAAGAGCTGCCCCGCCACCGTGTCGGCGGCCTCGTGCTGCCGCGGTCCGTAGTCGCGAGACTCGGCCCCGACGAAGACGCCCGTCGCGCTGCCGCGGAGCGTCGTCGGGTCGATACCGGCCCGTTCCAGCGCCTCCCACGCGGTGGTGAGCGCGAGTCGCTGCTGCGGCTCCATCGCCGCGGCCTCGCGTGGCGAGAGTCCGAAGAAGGCGGCGTCGAACTGCGCCACCCCGTCCAGGAAGCCGCCCCGGTCCACCGTGCGCCGCAGCCGCTCGAGGTCCCAGCCCCGGTCGGTCGGCAGCGGGCCGCCGACCCGGCGCCCCGCCACCAGCGTCTGCCAGAGGTCGTCCGGTGAGTCGATGCCGCCGGGGAAGCGACACCCCATCCCGATGATCGCCAGGGGCTGTCCGGCTGGGTCTGTGGTGGCCAAGGTCCGCGGTCCCGTCGTCTGATCCCACACACGATTTCTCGGCACGTCGGGCGACGCGTCAGCAACGCTCGACGTCGTGCGGCGAGCCTCCCAGCGGGCCAGGGGATCCGTCAGCGACGTTCAACTGCGCGGCGGTCCAGCTGAACACGCGCGCCCGTCGCCGCCGGTGGTCATGCCGTGCTGGTGATCCGTCCGAGGCTGGGGGCGGCCAGCGAGATCGTCGGCGGGAACGGCCGCCGGTCGGCGACCAGGTGACGGAACTGCACCGGCTGGCCGTCGTCGGTCGCCTCCGGGACATGCACCGGCAGCTCGGCGAGGCAGTCACAGGCGTCGTCGGTGAAGCCGGCGAAGCGGTAGGCGATGTCCATCATCCGGTTGCGCGCCGTCGGGCGGAAGTCGGCGGCGAGGTGCACGCCGGCCTGCGCCGCGGCGTCGACGAGCCAGTTGAGCAGGGCGGCGCCGGCGCCGAAGGAGACCACCCGGCAGGAGGTCGCCAGCAGCTTCACGTGCCACACCGACTCGTGGTAGCCGAGCAGGATCACGCCCACCGCGCCGTGCGGACCGAACCGGTCGGCCATCGACACGGTCAGCACCTCGTGCTCCGGGTCGTCCAGCAGGGCCCGCAGGTCGGCGTCGGAGTAGTGCACCCCGGTGGCGTTCATCTGGCTGGTCCGCAGCGTGAGCTCCTCGACGCGCGACAGATCGTCGCCGTCGGCGCGGGAGATCTCCATGACGAGCTCCAGCGAGCGCAGGAACTCCTCGTCCGGCCCGGTGTGGGAGTCGCGCTCGGCGTCGCGCCGGAAACCGGCCTGGTACATGGACCGCCGGTTGCGGGCGTCGCTGGTGACCACCGCCGGGCTGAACTCGGGGCGGTCGGCGAGGCTCAGCACCTCCGCGGCGTCGTAGACCCGGACCTCCGGGTGGTGGAAGGTCACTTCGGCGCGCTCGGCGGGCTGGTCGTCGACGAAGGCGATGGTGGTGAGCGCGAACTTCAGCTCCTCGGCGATGGCCTGTACCGACGCGGACTTGGGGCCCCAGCCGATCCGCGGCAGCACGAAGTACTCGGCCAGCCCGAGCGCCTCCAGCCGGGCCATGGCGTGGTCGTGGTCGTTCTTGCTGGCGACGGACTGCAGGATGCCGCGGGCGTCGAGGTCGACGACGAGGCGTCGGATCTCGTCGGCGACCGCGACGTCGGGATCCTCCAGCAGCGTCCCCTGCCACAGGGTGTTGTCGAGGTCCCAGACGAGACACTTGATCAAGGTGGGTTCGGTCATCGGGTCTCTCCTGTCGAGGGTCGTTTCCGTTGCCCGGGCGGGCAGGGGTCAGCTCGCGACCGGCCGGTCGGCGAGGACCTCGCCGGAAACAGCGCCGGGAAGAGCGGCGGGGACAGCAGCACTGTCCAGGGCGTGGCGGGCGAGCAGCAGCCGGGAGATCTCGTTGCTGCCCTCGATGATCTCCATGAGCTTGGTGTCGCGGTACGCCCGCGCGACGACGTGACCATCGGTCGCGCCTCGCGAGGCCAGCACCTGGACGGCGGTCGACGCTGCGCTCGCGGCCTGCGTCGCGGCGACGTGCTTGGCCAGCACGGCGTCAAGCACCGCGTCCGGCGAGCCGTCGTCCCACGCGCGGCTCGCGCGGCGGCAGACCGCGTCGGTGAGCTGCGCGGCGATGTACAGCTCGGCGAGGTGCCCGGCCACGAGCTGGTGCTCGGCGAGCAGGGCACCGCCCTGCTCGCGGCTGCCGGCGAGGGCGACCGCAGCGTCCAGGCAGGCACGGACGATGCCGACGCAGCCCCAGGCCACTGACATCCGCCCGTAGGAGAGCGCCGTGGTGTAGAGCAGCGGCAGCGACTGCCCGCCACCACCGAGCACCGCCGCGGCCGGAACTCGCACACCGTCCAGGACGACCCGACTGTGCCCGGCGGCGCGGCAGCCCATCGGCTGCGGCACGAGCTCGAGGGTGACGCCGGCGGCGTCGGTCGGCACCATCGCCGCGGCCGCCTGCTCGCCGCAGCGGCCGAGCACCAGCACGTAGTCGGCGTACCGCGACGCCGTGACCCAGACCTTCTCCCCCGTGACGACGAACTCCCCGCCTCCGTCGGGTTCGATGCCGGTCGTCATCGCGGCGAGATCGCTGCCCGCGCCGGGCTCGCTGAAGCCGACGGCGGCGAGCGCACCCCCGGTCAGCTCGGCCAGGTACCGGCGCCGCTGGGTGGCGTCGCCGAAGCGCCGCACCGTCGCGGCCGCGATGCCGTGCGAGGTCATGACGCTGCGCACCGAGCTGCACTGCGCGCCGACGCGGGCGGTCAGCTCGCCGTTGGCGAGGCTGCTCAACCCGAGCCCGCCGAACCGCGGTGCGATCTCGGCGCAGAGCAGTCCGGCCGAGCCCATCGCCCGCAGCAGCTCCACCGGCAGCTCGCCGGCGACGTCCCACTCGGCAGGGCCGGGGCCGAAGAGCTCGGCCGGCAGCGTGGGACCGCCCACCGGCGGGGTCTCAGGCATCGCTCCCGGTCCCGGCGAGGCGGACCACCAGCGCCGTCATCGCGGCCACGCTGCGGAAGGAGTCGAGGGTGAGGTCCGGGCCGACGATCTCGATGTCGTAGGTGTCCTCGAGGTGGACGACGAGCTGCATGGCGAACATCGACGAGACCAGCCCTGCCGCGAAGAGGTCGTCGTCGACCGCGACCGGCGACTTGGTCCGCTCGGTGAGGAACGCCAGCAGCTCCGCCTCGACGGCGGTGGGGTCGACGGTGGTGTCGGAGGTGGTCTTCGAGGTGGTCTCCGAGGTGGTCTCCGAGGTGGTCATTGCGCAGCCTTTCGGTAGTCGAAGAAGCCACGGCCGGTCTTCCGCCCGTGGTGACCGTCCCGGACCTTGGCGAGCATCAGCTCGCAGGGCTCGCACTCCGGGTCGCCGGTCCGTTCGTGCAGGACGACGAGCGAGTCGACGAGGTTGTCGATCCCGATGAGATCGGCGGTGTGCAGCGGGCCGGTGCTGTGGCCGAGGCAACCCTGCAGCAGCTCGTCGACGGTCTCGGCCGACGCGACGCCCGCTTCGACGAGCATCGCCGCCCGATTGATCAGCGGGTGCAGCAGCCGGTTGATGACGAAGCCGGGGGCGTCGTTGACGACCAGGCCGGTGCGGCCCACAGCGGCGAGGAAGTCGGTGACCCGTGCCATGGTCGCGTCGCTGGTCGCCGTCCCGCGGATCACCTCGACCATCGTGATCAGGTAGGCCGGGTTCATGAAGTGGACGCCGACGAGCTCCTCGCCGCGCGGCACCCAGGACGCCATCTCGTCCACCGGGATGCAGGAGGTGTTGGAGATCAGCAGCGTCTCCGGCGCGACGATGCCGCCGAGCTCGGTCAGCACCTTCTGCTTGACCTCGGTCACCTCGGTGACGGCCTCGACGACGGTGGTGGCCGCCGCGGTGTCGGCGAGGTCCGTCGAGGTGACGAGGGTCGGCCGGTCGCGGCCGTCGGGGAGCACGCCCATGAGCTGCGCGTGCTTGAGCTTCTGCCGTACCGCCAGCTTCGCCGCGGCGACCCTCTCCTCGTCGACCTCGACGAGGACGACCGGGACGCCGTGGCCGAGGGCGAGGGCGGCGATGTTGGTGCCCATCACCCCGCCGCCGACGACGGCCAGCCGGTGCTGGTCGTGAGTGGAACGTGTCATCGGTTGCCCTCCTGCTCGGCGAGCCACTCGGCGACGGCCGCAGCCGTCGTCGGGGCGTGCTCGCGCATCATCGTGAAGTGATCGCCCGGCACGACCACGGTCGTGGCGGTCTCGGACGGCCCGCAGAGTTGCCAGTCCGCCGGCGGCGTCGCCGCGGCCCGGACGATCAGGGTCGGCACGTCCAGCAGCGGCAGCCCGCGCCAGTCGAAGCCGTAGTAGTGCGCCATCGAGGTCAGCCAGCCGTCCCCGCCGGCTCCGGACGCGTCGTCGGCCCCGGCGAGGACCGCGGCGGGCAGCGCCGCGAGCACCTCGTCCGGCACGCCGGCGGTGTCGGGGGTGAAGGTGTCCAGCAGCACGAGTCCGACCGGCGGGGTCCCCGCCGCGACGAGTCGGGCAGCGAGGGCGTGGGCGACGAGCCCGCCCGAGGAGTACCCGACCAGCGCGACCGGACCGTCGATCTCCTGCAGCGCGGCGCCGTAGGCCGCGAGCAGCGCCGCCGGGTCGGCCGCGACCCGGCCACCACCGGTGCAGCCGGGGACCGGGAGCGCCGCCACCGGCCGGGCGCCGGCGAAGGTGCGGCCGAAGCGTGCGAACTCGCGCGCGTCGGCGGTCCCGGCGAAGGAGGGCAGGCAGACGAGCCGGACCGCGGCCGGGCCGCGCGACACCGGCACCGCCGCCGGCACGTCGGCGGGGGCAGGTTCGGTGAAGCTGTCGCGGAACCGGGCCAGTCCCCGGATGTGCCGCATCACCTCGACGGCGCCCTCGTCGGTCGCGGCGGCACGCAGGTACAGCGCGGTGAGCGGGTCGGCTGACTCGTGACCGGCCTCGGTGGTCGGTGCGGCCGCTGATCCGGCGGCACCCGATCGCGCGGGGTCCGGCGCCAGCATCGTGACCAGCCGCTCGGTGAGCCGCCCCGGCGTGGGGTGGTCGAAGGCGAGTGCCCCGGTCAGCCGCAGTCCGGTCACGGTGGCCAGCCGGTTCCGGAACTCGACGGCCGTGAGCGAGTCCATCCCCTGCTCCAGGAAGCTGGCGTCGACATCGACGGCCTCGGCCGCACCGTGGCCGAGCACCGCGGCTGCCTGCTCCCGGACGGTGGCGAGCAGCAGCGCGGTCCGCGCGGGCCCATCGGCCCCGGCGAAGGCCTGCAGCAGCGTGGCGCGGGCGCTGTCGGTGGAGACCTCGCGGGCCCGTCGCGGCGCGGGGGCGAGCCCGTGCAGGACGGCCGGGAGCCGGCCGCCGGCGCGGGAGATCGCCCGCAGCGTCGGGACGTCCAGCGGCAGCGGCGCCAGCACCGCCTCGTCGCGGTCCAGGGCCAGATCCAGCAGCGAGAGACCCTGCCGGACGTCCAGGGCACCGATACCGGTCCGGGTGAGCTTGGCCCGGGCGGTCGCGTCGAGGCCCTGCTCCATGCCGCCGGCTGCCACCTCGCTCCACAGCCCCCAGGTCAGCGACAGCGCCGGCAGGCCCGCGGCCCGGCGCCGGGTGGCGAGGGCATCGAGGTAGCCGTTGGCCGCCGCGTAGTTGCCCTGGCCGGGGGCGCCGAGGGTGGCCGCGGCCGAGCTGAAGAGGACGAAGAGGTCGAGCTCCCGGTCGCGGGTGAGCCGGTCCAGGTGGAAGGCCGCATCGGCCTTGGGGCGCATCACGGTGTCGACCCGCTCGGCGGTCAGTGATCCGATCACGCCGTCGTCCAGGACGCCGGCGGCGTGCACCACGCCGGTGAGGTCGGGCAGCCGGTCCAGCACGGCGGCGAGCTCACCGGGGTCGGCGGCGTCGCACGACGAGACCCGGACCGAGACCCCCTTCGCGGCGAGCCCGGCGGCCAGGTCGGCCACGCCCCGGGCCGACGGGCCGGAGCGGCTGGTGAGCACGACGTCGGCGGCCCGACCGGTGTCGACCAGGTGCCGGGCGACGACGCCGCCGAGGCTGCCGGTGCCACCGGTGACCAGCAGCGTGCCCCCCGGACGCGGCTCGGCGGCGACGGTGAGCACGGCCGGGCCGGAGACGGTGGCGGCGCGGCGGACGTCGTGGACCGGCAGCGTCGGGGTGGCGGCCGTGACGAGGGCTGCCGCGGCGGCGGCCACGTACGACTCGTCGGTCATCGGCACCAGCCCAGTCGCCGCGACGGTGACGAAGGCGGCACAGGATCCGGCGAGTTCGCCCCGCACCCGGTCGCCGGTGGCAAGACCGGTGACACCCGCCCCGAGCCGGACGACGATACCGGCGAATCCGGGGGCGGCGTCGACGACGGCGGCCCGGACGGCGACCACCACCTCACCGGACGCCGGTTCCCGCACCTCGCAGGGTGCGATGTCCCACCCGACTCCGGAGGCCGCCGGCACCAGCTGCCAGGGGCCGGCGGGGAGGTCGGGGGCGGGGGCGGGCCGGGCCAGCCGCCGGGTGCGGACCTCGTCACCGCGTACCGCGAGCTCGGACTCCGCGGAGCCGAGGGCGGTGACCAGCGACGGGACACCGGACCCGGCGTCGGCCGCGGCCAGGTCGGCCAAGACGAGCCGCTCCGGATTCTCCGACTGCGCTGAGCGCACGAGCCCCCACACCGCGGCGGCGGCGGGGTCGGCGACGGCCTCCCCGGCGGTCGCGGCGACGGCGCCGCAGGTCACCAGCACCAGCCGTGCCGGCTCCAGCTCCGCCAGCTCCAGCCACCGCTGCACCGCGGCCAGCGCGGCCCCGGTGAGGCGCCGCGCGCGCTCCGGCCCGTCGGGCTCGTCGTCCGCCTCGGCCACCGCGAGCAGCACGGTCTCCGGTGCCGGCCGCCCCGCGGCGACCGTGTCGGCGAGGTCGTCCAGGCTGGCGTGGCGTCGCGCCTCGACGCGGGCGTCGGCGAGGCCGGTGACGAGTGCGTCGGCGACCGTCCCGGAGCCGATCACCGCCCAGTGACCCTGTGGCGCACGCCGGGCGGCGCGCACCGGGACCCACTGCACCCCGAACATGGCGTCGTCCGCGGTCTGCTCGGCGGGCAGGTCGGTCGCGGCGGACCGCCGCATGACGACGCTGTCGGCGGAGAGCACCGGCGCACCGGTGGCGTCAGCAGCGTGCAGCGTCACGCCGCCCTCCACGCGGCGCAGCCGCACCCGCAGGCTGCGGGCACCGGTGGCGTGCAGAGCGAGGCCGGACCAGTCGAGCGCCAGCCGGTGGTCGGCCGTGTCCCCGCTGTCGCCGGCGAGGGCGACGGCCTGCAGCGCAGCGTCGAGCAGCGCGGGGTGGACGCCGAAGACGTCGGCGTCGGCGGCGATGGCGTCGGGCAGGGCGACCTCGGCGAAGAGGTCCTCGTCGCGGCGCCATGCCGCCCGCAGACCGCGAAAGGCCGGCCCCGGCGCGTCACCGCCGGACGCCGCAAGGTCGTCTCGACCGTCGATCTCCAGCGGTGTGGCACCGACCGGCGGCCAGACCGACAGCTCCGGCGCCGGGATCTCGCCGGCGGGGGCGAGCATGCCGACGGCGTGGCGGGTCCACGGCGCCTCCGCCGCGGACCGCGAATGGACCGTGAGCCGGCGACGTCCGTCGCCGTCGGCGGCGCCGACGAGCGCCTGCAGCCGGACGACGGCGTCGGCGGGCACGACCAGCGGCGCCTCGAGGACGAGGTCCTCGACAACCCCGCAGCCGGCCTGCGACGCTGCGGCGAGGGCGAGCTCGGCGAAGGCGGCTCCCGGCACCACGGCGCTGCCCCGGACGACGTGGTCGGCGAGCCAGGGGTGAGTTCGCAGCGACAGGCGTCCGGTGCAGAGGATCTCGTGCTCGCCGGCTCGATCCACACAGGCGCCGAGCAGCGGGTGACCGATCGGCTCGAGACCGAGATCCTCCGCCCCGCCGGCGTTCGCACCGTTCGGCGCCGGCCAGTAGTAAGCGTGCGCGAAGGCATACGTCGGCAGCTCCACGACCCGGCCGGTGCCGAAGACCGCGGGCCACGCCACCGGCAGCCCGTGGACGTGCGCCTGACCGAAGGCGGCGAGCAGTCGCGCGGCGCCGCCGTCCTCTCGGCGCAGCGTGTCGACGAGCACCGGGTCGGGCAGCCCCTCGTCGGCGGCGAAGACCTCCTCCACGGCGGTGAGGCACACCGGGTGGGCCGACACCTCGACGAAGCTGCGGAAGCCCTCGGCCGCGAGCCCCGCGACGGCGTCGGCGAAGCGGACGGTCCGGCGCACGTTGGCGTACCAGTAGGCGGCATCCAGCGTCGCGCCGTCGGTCCAGCCGTTCTCGACGGTGGACCAGAAGCGGATGTCGCCGGCGGTGGGGACGATGTCGCGCAGCGTCTCGGCCAGCACCGCCTCGACGGGCTCGCAGAGCGCGGAGTGGGCGACGAAGTCGCTCTGCGGGATGCGCCAGCGCATGACCCGCTGCGCCCGCAGCTCGCGTTCGAACTCGGTCAGGGCCTCCGGCTCACCGGAGACGACGGTGGCGCTCGGGCCGTTGACGGCGGCGACGGCGAGCCGGTCGCCCCACGGCGCGATCAGCTCCCGGACCCGGTCGACGCCGAGGACAGCCGACAGCATCCCGCCCCGGACGTCGAGGTCGGTGAGGGCGCGAGCCCGCAGCGCGACCACCCGGGCGGCGTCGTCCAGCGACAGGATGCCGGCGACGGTGGCTGCGGCGATCTCGCCCTGGCTGTGCCCGATGACGGCGTCGGGGACGACGCCCGCCGCCTCCCACACGGCCGCCAGCGACACCATGAGGGCCCACAGCAGGGGTTGCATCACGGCCGCGGTCTCGGGTGAGGGAGCGCCCTCTGCGCCGGTGAGGACGGCAACCGGGTCCCAGTCGACCCACGAGTGCAACGCCGCCGCGCACTCGGCGAAGCGCGCCGCGAAGACCGGTGACTCGGCCAGCAGCGTGCGGCCCATGCCGGGCCACTGGCTGCCCTGTCCGGTGAAGACGAAGGCCACCTTGCCGGGGCCACCGGTAGGGACTGCGCCGACGACGGCGCCCGCGTCGGGCTGTCCGGTGGCGATCGCGGTGAGCCGGGTGAGCAGCTCGTCGCGATCCCGGCCCACCACGACGCCCCGGTGCGCGAAGGTGGCCCGGGTGGTGGCCAGCGACCACGCCGTGTCCGCCGCGTGCTGCGACGGCCTGGCGAGCACGAACTCGCGGAGCCGACCGGCCTGGTCCGCGAGGCCGTCCGCGGTGCGGCCCGAGACCGGCCAGGCGTACGCCACCGGGGCGAGGATCCCCGGCTCCGCGACGGCGGGGGTGGCGTCGGCGTCACCGGCCGGGGCGTCCGCGACGGCCGGCGGCTCCTCGATCACGACGTGGGCGTTGGTGCCGCTGATGCCGAAGCCGGAGACGGCGGCCCGGCGCGGACGGTCGCCGGCGGGCCAGGCGACGGGATCGGTGAGCAGCTGCACCCGACCGGCGTCCCAGTCGATGTGCGGCGAGCGCTCCTCGGCATGCAGGGTCCGCGGCAGCGTCGCGTGCCGCATGGCGAGGATCAGCTTCATCAGCCCGGCGGCGCCGGCGGCGGCCTGGGTGTGCCCGAGATTGGACTTGATCGACCCGAGCCACACCGGACGGTCCCGGTCCTGGCCGTAGGTCGCGATCAGGGCACCCGCCTCGATGGGGTCGCCCAGGACGGTGCCGGTGCCGTGCGCCTCGACGACATCGACGTCGGCGGGGGTGAGCCCGGCGTCGGCGAGCGCGGCACGGATGACGCGCTGCTGGGATGGCCCGTTGGGAGCGGTGAGGCCGTTGGAGGCGCCGTCGGAGTTGACCGCCGTCCCGCGGACGACGGCGAGCACGGGGTGTCCGAGGCGACGGGCGTCGGAGAGCCGTTCGACGGCGAGCATCGCCGCTCCCTCGCCCATCCCCATCCCGTCGGCGGCCGCGGAGAAGGGCTTGCACCGTCCGTTCTCGGCCAACGCCAGCGCCGCGCCGAAGCCGAAGGCGCCCGGCGTGGGCATGACGGTGACACCGCCGGCGAGCGCGAGGGTGCACTCGCCACGGCGCAGCGCCTGTACCGCGAGGTGCAGGGCCACCAGCGACGACGAGCAGGCGGTGTCGATGGTGAGCGACGGACCCTCGAGCCCCAGCGTGTAGGAGACCCGCCCGGAGAGGACGCTGCCGCCGTCGCTGGCCGGCGTGTAACCCTGCATCGAGCTCTGGGCCAGCACGTTGCCGTAGACCTGCAGCCAGCCGCCGGCGTAGACGCCGGTGCGGCTCCCCTTCAACGTCCCCGGATCGATACCGGCCCGTTCCAGGGCCTCCCAGGCGACCTCGAGCAGCAGCCGCTGCTGCGGGTCCATGGCCAGCGCCTCGCGGGGTGAGATCCCGAAGAAGCCGGCGTCGAACTCGGCCGCGGTGTGGACGAAGCCACCCTCCTGGCCGTAGAGCCCGCGGATGTCCCACCCCCGGTCGCGGGGGAACGGCGCGATGGCGTCGGTGCCGGTGGCGAGGACGTCCCACAGCGCCTCGGGGCTGGCGACGTCGCCGGGGAAGCGACACCCCATGCCCACCACCACGATCGGGTCGGTGTCGTCGGACGCCCGGGCGATGGCACCGGGGGCTGCCGGGGTCTGCCCGGCGGGGTCGGCATCGGCGCCGAAGAGCTCGGTGAGGACGTATCCGCCGAGCTGTGTGGCGGACGGGTAGTCGAAGACGACCGTGGCGGGCAGCCGCAGCCCGGTGCGGGTGGCCAGCCGGTTGCGCAGTTCGACGGCGGTGACGGAGTCGAAGCCCAGGTCCCGGAAGGCACGGTCCGCCGCGACCTCGCTCGCCTCGGTGAAGCCCAGCGCGGCGGCGGCCTCGGCCCGGACCAGGTCGCGCAGCGCCGCGGCGCGCTCGCCCCGGTCCAGCCGCCGCAGCTGGGTCAGCAGCTCGCCGTCGGCCCCGTCCTCCTCCTCGGGCGGTCGCAATGCCCGGATGGCGTCCGGCAGGTCGGCGAGCAGCGGGCTGGGCCGGTGCAGCGTGAAGGTGGGGGCGAACTGCGTCCAGTCGATGTCGGCGACCGCCAGCAGGCCGTCACCGTTGTCCAGGGCCTGCCCCAGCGCGGCGATGCCGTGGTCGGGGTCCATCACCCGCAGGCCGTAGCGGCGCAGCGCCTCGCCGGCGCCGCCCGCGCCCATGCCGCCGCCACCCCAGAGACCCCATGCCACCGAGGTCGCGGCCAGGCCGCGGGCGAGTCGGGCCGCGGCCAGCGCATCGAGCGCCGCGTTGGCGGCGGCGTAGGAGCCGAGCCGCCCGCTGCCCCAGGTCGCCGCGCCGGAGGAGAAGAGCACGAAGGCGTCGAGGTCTGCGGTGAGGTCGTCGAGGTGCCGGGCACCTCCCACCTTCGCCGCCGCGACGTCGGCCAACTCCTCGACGGTCGTGTCGGTCACCAGCGAGCCGCGGGCCACGCCGGCGGCGTGCGCGACCGCGGAGAGCACCGGACCGGTGGCCTCGATCCGCGCCAACAGCGCAGCGACCGTGTCGCGATCGGCGATGTCACAGGCGATGACATCGACAGCGCTGCCCCGCGCCGCGAGGTCGGCGACGAGCGCCGGGACGCCGGCCGCGGCGGGGCCGCTGCGACTGGTCAGCACCACCCGCTCGGCACCGCGGTCGGCGAACCAGGCGGCGGTCCGGGCACCGATGAGGCCGGTGCCGCCGGTGACCAGGACGGTGTCGCGCGAGGCGAACCGCGCGCCGTCTCGATTAAGCGCAGACGCGCGCGAAAGGCGGCGGACGAAGCTCCCCGTGCCGCGGAGGGCGATCTGGTCCTCGGCGCCGGTCAGCGCGTCGCAGAGGCGATCTGCCATCGCGTCGTCCCACTCCGCAGGCAGGTCGACCACGCCACCCCACCTGTCGGGGAGCTCCAGGCCGGCGACCAGGGCCAGCCCCCAGACGCTGGCGGCGGCGGTGCCGGGCTGCTCGTCGTCGGCGACGGCGACGGCGCCTCGGGTCACCGCGTGCAGCGGCGCGTCGATGCCGACGTCGCCGAGGGCCTGCAGCAGGGCAAGCGTCGCCGCCAGCCCGGTGGCGAGGACGGGGTGCTCCGGCAGCGCGCGCTCGTCGAGGGCGAGGAGCGAGAGGACGCCGTCGTAGTGGATCCCCTCGCCGGTCGGCAGGGCGGCGACGAGCTCGTGACGGGCGGTGGCGTCGGTGCGGACCACCTGCGGCTGCGCGCCGCCGGCCGTCAGGGCCTCGGCCAGCGTGGCGGTCTCGGCATCGTCGCGGCCGATGACCAGCCAGGTCCCCGTGAGCGGTGCGGCGGTGTGGTCGGGCAACGGCTGCCAGGTGATCCGGTAGCGCCAGTCGCGGACGGTGCGCTCGGCGCCGACGCTGTGACGGCGGTTCCGGAAGGCGCCGAGGGCGGGGAGCAGTCGGTCGAGCTCGGCGCCGTCGGAGGCGTCCAGAGCGAGCAGCTCGGCCAGCTCGTCGACGTCACCGCCGGCCACCACGCGCCAGAACTCGTCGTCCAGCGCCGGTGTCGTGAGTTCGGCGGGCGTGGTCTCGGGCCAGTAGCGGCGGCGTTGGAAGGCGTAGGTGGGGAGCTCGACGGTCCGGGTGGGGGTGAGGATGCTGGTCCAGTCGACGGGAAGGCTGCGGGTCCAGGCTTCGGCCAGGGAGGTGAGCATCCGGTCGGCTCCGCCGTCGTCGCGGCGCAGCGTCCCGATGACCACCGCGTCACTGCCGGCGTCACTGTTGGTGTCGGTGGCGGTGAGGGTGTCGGTGATGGCGCCGGTGAGGACGGCGTGGGGGGAGCACTCGATGAAGCTGTGGTGACTTGATCCGGAGAGTGTGTCGATGGCCCGGGTGAACCGGACCGGCTCCCGCAGCGAGCGGAACCAGTACCCGGCATCGAGCATGTCGTCCTCACCCAGCAGCTCACCGGTCAGCGAGGAGACCATCGCGATCTCCCCCGCCCGGGGCTCGATCGGCGCCAGGTCGGTGAGGATCTCCTCCCGCAGCGCATCGACCTGCGGGGAGTGGGAGGCGTAGTCCACCGGGATCACCTTCGCCCGCAGACCCCGACCCTCGGCCAGGGTCACGACCTGCGCCAGCACGTCCGGCGCACCGGAAACCACCGTCGCGGCCGGACCGTTCACCGCCGCAACCGAGACCCCCTCGATCCCCGCGACCAGCTCACGGACGGCTTCCTCCGAGGCGGCGATCGACACCATCCCCCCGGCACCGGCAATCCGCGCCAACGCGCGCGACCGCAACGCCACCACCCGCGCACCGTCACTCAGCGACAACCTGCCCGCCACCACAGCGGCGGCGATCTCCCCCTGCGAATGACCCACCACCGCATCCGGCACCACCCCCGCCGCAGCCCACACCGCAGCCAGCGACACCATCACCGCCCACAACGCCGGCTGCACCACCTCCGCAGCCTCAAACCCGAGCCGACCGTCCAGCACCTCGTCCAACGACCAGCCCGTGAACGGAGCCAACGCCGCACCACACTGCGCCAACCGAGCCGCAAACACCGGACACGCCGCCGCCAACCCGCGACCCATCCCCACCCACTGCGACCCCTGACCCGGAAACACCAACACCAGCCGACCAGCACCAGCCGACGACGCCACCCCGGTCACCACCGAAGCCGACGGCTGACCCGTCGCTACCGCCGCCAACCCCGCAGCACCCGCAGCACTGTCGGCACCGGTCAGCACCACCGCCCGATGCTCGAAGACCGACCGCGACACCACCAACGACCACGCCACCTCAGCCGCAGCCAGCTCCGGCCGCGCCACCAGGTGATCCCGCAACCGCCCCGCCTGGGCAGCAAGCGCGGAGCCCGTCCGCGCCGACAGCGCCCGGGGGAGGAGATCGGCGTCCAGCAGCGGCGGCCGCTCCGGAGCAGCCCCGGCAGCAACCACCTCGGCGGCGTCGCCGTCCGCGGTCTCGACAGCAGGCGCCTCCTCGACGATGAGATGGGCGTTGGTGCCGCTGATGCCGAAGGCGGAGACAGCGGCGCGGCGCGGCGCACCGTCGGCGGGCCAGGGCACCGGCTCCTGCAGCAGCGCGACGTTCCCCGCGTCCCAGTCGATCAGCGGTGAGGGGTTGCCGGCGTGCAAAGTCGCCGGGAGCTGCTCGTGCCGCAGGGCGAGCACGAGCTTGATGAGGCCGGCGACTCCGGCCGCCTGCTGCGCGTGGCCGATGTTGGACTTCACCGACCCGAGCCAGAGCGGCCGCTGCGCCGAGCGGCCCTGCCCGTAGGTGGCGAGCAGGGCCTGCGCCTCGATCGGGTCACCGAGGTCGGTTCCCGTGCCGTGCGCCTCGACGGCGTCGATGTCACCGGTGCCGATCCGGGCGCTGGCCAGCGCCGCCCGGATCACCCGCTGCTGCGACGGGCCGTTGGGGGCGGAGAGCCCGTTGGAGGCGCCGTCGGAGTTGATGGCGCCACCGGAGATGACGGCGAGGACCTCGTGCCCGTGGCGACGGGCGTCGCTCAGCCGCTCCAGCAGCACCAGACCAGCGCCCTCGGCGATCCCCATGCCGTCGGCACCCGCGCCGAACGCCTTGCATCGGCCGTCGCCAGCGAGGACGCGCTGCCGGGAGAAGCCGACGAACTCGGCGGGGTCGGCCATCACGGTGACGCCGCCGGCCAGCGCCAGCGAGCACTCCCCCGATCGCAGCGCCCGGGTAGCGAGATGGATGGCGACCAATGACGACGAGCAGGCGGTGTCGAGGGTGACGGCCGGCCCCTCCAGGCCGAGGGCGTAGGCGACCCGTCCGGAGATGACGCTGGTGACGTTGCCGGTGATGAGGTGGGCCTCCGAGCCGGCCGTCGCCGCACCCGCGCCCAGGTAGCCCGACGGCGCCGCGCCGGCGAAGACCCCCGTGGTCGAGCCGCGCAGCGTCTCGGGGGCGATGCCCGCTCGCTCGATGGTCTCCCAGGCGATCTCCAGCAGCAGCCGCTGCTGCGGATCCATCGCCAGCGCCTCGCGCGGGCTGATGCCGAAGAAGGCGGCGTCGAAGTCGGCGACGCCGTCCAGGAACCCGCCGCGGGCGACGTAGGTGGTGCCACTGCTGTCGGGGTCGGGGTCGTAGAGCGCGTCGGTGTCCCAGCCCCGGTCGGCGGGGAAGGTCGAGATGGCGTCGCCGCCAGTCGCCAGCAGGTTCCAGAGGTCCTCCGGAGAGCGGACGCCGCCGGGATACCGGCAGCCCATGCCGACGATGGCGATGGGCTCGCGGTCCCGCTCGTCGACCTCGCGCAGCCGTGCCCGGGTGGTCCGCAGCTTCGCGGTCACCTGCTTGAGGTAGTCGAGAAGCTTCTCCTCGTTCTCCACAGCCGTCACGTCCTTCTGCCGGTGGCCCGGTTCTCTCGCGTACGCGACACGGCGCCCTCAGCAGGTGAGTCGCGTCGCGCGGTCGATGTCAGTCGAAGTCGGTTGATGTCAGTCGAAGTCGGTGCCGTTGAGCTCGTCTTCGAGCAGGTCGAACATCTCGTCGGCGCTGGCCGCCGAGAGGTCGGTGCGGGTGTCGCGTTCCGTGCCGGACGCCGTCGTCCGGAAGCGCCGTGCCAGCGCCTCGAAGCGGGCCGCCACCTCGGCGCGGGCTGCCTCGTCGGGCGCGTCGAGCTCGGCAGCCAGCCGGTCGACCTCGTCCAGGGTGTCGGTGTACGTGCCGCCGGTGCCGAGCAGTCGGCCGAGTCGGTCGCAGACGAACTGACCGAGGGCCGCCGCGTTCGGGTAGTCGAAGACCACCGTGGCGGGCAGTTGCAGCCCCGTGGCGCCGGCGAGCCGATTGCGCAGATCGACAGCGGTGAGCGAGTCGAAGCCCTGGTCCCGGAAGGCACGTCCGGCCGGGACCTCGGCCACGTCGTCGAAGCCGAGGACGGCAGCCGCATGGCGTCGGACCAGCTCGACCACATGCGCGGTGCGCTGGGCGACGTCCAGTGCGGCGAGCTGACGGGCGAACTCGTCGGTCTCGCCCGCCTGCGCGTCGGTCTCTTCCCGTGCCCCCTCCCGCGCTTCGACGATGAGATCGAGCAGGGGCCGGTCCCGCTTCGCCCGGAACACCGGCGCGAAGCGCTCCCAGTCCACGTCGGCCAGCGCGAGGAAGGTGTCATCGTCGTCGATGACCTGTCCCAGCCCGGTGAGCGCGCGTTCCGGGTCCAGGAAGTTCATTCCCTGCCGCACCAGCCGTGCCGGCGTGACGCTACCGGGACGGGTCTGATCCAGACCAGCGTCGACAGCTGACCAGTCTCGGGTGTCCCAGACACCCCATGCGATCGACGTGCCGGGCAGCCCGCGAGAGCGGCGGTCCTCGGCCAGCGCGTCCAGGTAGGCGTTGCCGGCGGCGTAGGCGCCGTGGTCGTTGCTGCCCCACGTCGCCGAGATCGACGAGAAGAGCACGAAGGCGTCGAGGTCGAGGTCGGCGGTGAGCTCGTCCAGGTGGGACGCGCCCGTTGCCTTCGCCCCCATCGACAGCCGCAGCCCGTCGACGGTGGTGTCGGCGACCCGGGCGAGGTACGCCGCGTTCGCCGAATGCAGGACGGCGCAGAGCGGCGGCCCGGAGGCAGCGATGCCGTCGAGCAGGCCGGCGACCTCGTCGCGCTCGGCGATGTCGCAGGAGACGATGGCGACGTCGGATCCGGCATCCGCGATGCGTGCGGCGGTGCCGGCCGCATCCGGGGCCGACGGTCCGGAGCGGCTGGTGAGCACGACGCGGGGGGCACGGCGTTCGGCCAGCCACGTCCCGACCAGCGCACCGATCGATCCGGTGCCCCCGGTCAGCAGCACGGTTCCGGCCGGCTGCCACGGACGGCAGGACGCGGCGGAGCGCCGGTCACGGACGAGTCGCCGACCGAGCACCCCGGTGCGGCGCAGCGCGACCTGGTCCTCGACGCCGGCGAGCACGCGGCAGAAGCGAGCGGCCAGCGTCGGATCGGAGAGATCGCCGTCGGCCGGGAGGTCGATGAGCCCGCCCCAGTGCTCGGCGTGCTCCAGCCCGATGGTCCGGCCCAGGCCCCAGACCGGGGCCTGCTGCACCGAGGTCGTGACGTCGTCCGGACCGGTGGTCACCGCGCCTCGGGTGACGAGCCACAGCGGTGCCGCCACCCCGGCGTCGGCGCAGGCCTGGACGGCGGTGAGGGTCGCGGTGAGCCCGGCCGAGACGGTGGGAGAGCCGGGCAACGGCGTCTCGTCCCACGCCAGCAGGGAGACGACGCCGGCCAGCTCGGTGCGCGGGAGCTCCGCGGCGAGGGTCGCGCGATCGGTGGCGTCGGTGATCACGACGTCCACCTGTGCACCGCGTTCCTCCAGAGCTCGGGCGGTGTCGGCTGCCGCGTCGTCGCTCGGGGCGAGGATGACCCAGCGGCCGCTCGGTACGGTCGTACCGGCCTCCGGAACGGGTGTCCAGGTGATGCGATAGCGCCAGTTGGCCACCGTGGCGTCGTCCCGACCGCGGTCGCGCCAGGTGGTGAGGGCCGGCAGGACCTCGGCCAGCGCCCGGTCGTCGACGCCGAGTTCGGCGGCAAGCGAGGTGACGTCACCACCCTCGATCGCCGCCCACAGCCCGTCGACCGGGCCCTCGGACGCGGTCTGCGACCGAGCCTCGTGGGGCGTGATGTCGGGCCAGTAGCGGCGGCGTTGGAAGGCGTAGGTGGGGAGGTCCACGGTCCGGGTGGGGGTGAGGATGCTGGTCCAGTCGACGGGTAGGCCGCGGGTCCAGGCCTCGGCCAGGGAGGTGAGCATCCGGTCGGGTCCGCCGTCGTCGCGGCGCAGCGTCCCGATGACCACGGCGTCGGGGGAATCGAGGGTGTCGGTGATCGCGCCGGTGAGCACCGCATGCGGGGAGCACTCGACGAAGCTGTGGTGACCTGATCCGGAAAGCGTGTCGATCGCCCGGGTGAACCGGACCGGTTCCCGCAGCGAGCGGAACCAGTACCCGGCATCGAGCATGTCGTCCTCGCCCAGCAGCTCACCGGTCAGCGAGGAGACCATCGCGATCTCCCCGGCTTGGGGCTCGATCGGGGCCAGGTCGGTGAGGATCTCCTCCCGCAGCAAGTCCACCTGCGGGGAGTGGGAGGCGTAGTCGACCGGGATCACCTTCGCCCGCACGCCCTGCGACTCAGCCGCGGTCACGACTCGTTGCAGGACCTCGGGGGTGCCGGAGACCACCGTCGCGGCCGGACCGTTCACCGCCGCCACCGAGACACCGGCGATCCCCGCCACCAGCTCACGGACGGCTTCCTCCGACGCCGCGATCGACACCATCCCCCCGGCACCGGCAATCCGCGTCAACGCGCGCGACCGCAACGCCACCACCCGCGCACCGTCGCTCAGGGACAACCTGCCCGCGACGACGGCGGCGGCGATCTCCCCCTGCGAATGACCCACCACCGCATCCGGCACCACCCCCGCCGCAGCCCACACCGCAGCCAGCGACACCATCACCGCCCACAACGCCGGCTGCACCACCTCCGCAGCCTCAAACCCGAACTCACCGTCCAACACCTCGTCCAACGACCAGCCCGTGAACGGAGCCAACGCCGCACCACACTGCGCCAACCGAGCCGCAAACACCGGACACGCCGCCGCCAACTCCCGGCCCATCCCCACCCACTGCGACCCCTGACCCGGAAACACCAACACCAGCCGACCAGCACCAGCCGACGACGCCACCCCGGTCACCACCGAAGCCGACGGCTGACCCGTCGCCACCGCCGCCAACCCCGCAGCACCCGCAACACCCGCAACACCCGCAACACCCGCAGCACCCGCCGCACCCGCAGTACCGGTCAGCACCACCGCCCGATGCTCGAAGACCGACCGCGACACCACCAACGACCACGCCACCTCAGCCGGCGACAGCCCCGGCCGAGACAGCACGTGCTCCCGCAACCGCCCCGCCTGCCCCGCCAACCCCGCCACCGAACGACCCGACACCAGCCACGGCGCCACCGCCCCCACCAACGGCGCCGCAGCGTCGGGTCGGGCTGCCTCGGGGTCAGAGGTGGCCTGCCGTGGCGCCTCTTCGATGACGAGGTGCGCATTGGTGCCGCTGATCCCGAAGGCCGAGACGGCGGCACGGCGCGGCCGCTCCCCGGCCGGCCACGGCACCGACTCCGACAGCAGCCGCACCGCACCGGCATCCCAGTCGATCTTCGAACTCGGCTGCTCGGCATGCAACGTCCTAGGCAGCACCTCGTGGCGGAGCGCCTGCACCATCTTGATCACACCGGCCACCCCGGCCGCCGTCTGCGTGTGACCGATGTTCGACTTCACCGACCCCAACCACAACGGGCCAGCCCCACCCCGCTCCTGCCCATAGGTCGCCAACAACGCCTGCGCCTCGATCGGATCCCCCAACGAGGTCCCCGTCCCGTGCGCCTCCACCACATCCACATCCGCCGCGTTCAAACGCGCATCAGCCAACGCCGCCCGGATCACCCGCTGCTGCGACGGACCGTTCGGCGCCGACAACCCGTTCGACGCGCCGTCGGAGTTCGTCGCCGAGCCCCGCAGCACCGCCAGCACCGGGTGGCCGTGGCGCTGCGCGTCCGACAGCCGTTCGAGCAGGATCATGCCGGCGCCCTCGCCCCAGCCGATCCCGTCGGCCCCGTCGGCGAAGGCCTTGCAGCGGCCGTCGGCAGCCATACCGCCCTGCTGCGAGAACTCCATGAAGGCTCCGGGGGTGGAGAGCACCGCCACGCCACCGGCGAGCGCCATCGAGCACTCCCCCGACCGCAGCGCCCTGGCTGCCAGGTGCAGCGCCACCAGCGACGACGAGCACGCCGTATCCACCGTGACGGCCGGCCCCTCCAGACCGAGCGTGTACGAGACGCGGCCCGAGATGACCGCGGTCAGCCCGCCCGTGAGCAGGTACCCCTCGGCGCCGCTGTCACCCGCCAGCCCCATGCCGTAGCCGGCGTAGGTGGCGCCGACGAAGACACCGGTCCGCGACCCGCGCAGCGAGCGAGGATCGATCGCGGCGGACTCCACCGCCTCCCACGAGACTTCCAGCAGCATCCGCTGCTGCGGATCCATGGCCAGCGCCTCGCGCGGGCTGATCCCGAAGAAGTGGGCATCGAAGTCCGCGGCGTCGTGGACGAACGCCCCCTGCCGGGCGTAGGCGTCGCCGGCGGCAACACGCTGCGAACCGTACTGCTGCTCGACGATGTCCCAACCACGGTCGGCGGGGAAGCCGCCGACCGCGTCCCCGCCACCGACGACGAGATCCCAGAACTGCTCGGGGCCGGTGACACCGCCGGGATAGCGGCAGCCGATGCCGACGATGGCCAGCGGTTCGTCGTGCTCCGCGACAACCGTGGTGACCGGACTGACGCTGTCGGCCGTGCCGAAGAGCTGATCGACGAGCATGGCCGCAAGGGCGGTGGCGTTCGGGTGGTCGAAGACCAGCGTCGAGGAGAGCATCAGCCCGGTCCGGGTCGCGAGCCGGTTGCGCAGCTCCACCGCGGTGAGGGAGTCGAAGCCGAGTTCGGCGAAGGCACGGTCCGGCTCGACGGCCTGCGCCGTCGCGTGCCCCAGGACGGCTGCCGCCTCGCCCCGGACGATGTCGAGGATGTCCCGCAGCTGCACCGGCCGGGGTCGGTCACGCAGACTGCGGGCCAGCTCGCCGACGTGCTCGTCGTTGCCGTCCGCCGTCGCAGTCGCCAGCGCCCGGACGTCGGGGAGGTCCGCGATGAGCGGGCTGGGGCGACGGACGGTGAAGGTGGCCGCGAACCGCACCCAGTCGATGTCGGCCACGGTGACCGCAGCCTCGCCCCCGTCCAGGATTCGCGCGAATTCGCGCATTCCCTGCTCGGGGTCCATGACCCGCAGGCCGAAGCGCTGCAACTGCTCGCCCGCCGCGCCGTCGACCATGCCGCCGCCGCCCCAGAGTCCCCAGGCGATGGAGGTGGCGGCGAGGCCGCGGGCCCGCCGCGACTCGGCGAGCGCATCGAGGTAGGCATTGCCGGCGGCGTATCCGCCGAGGCCACCGCTGCCCCAGATCGCCGCTCCGGAAGAGAAGACGACGAAGGCGTCGAGGTCGGCGGTGAGCTCGTCGAGCCAGCGGGCACCGTCGACCTTCGCCCTCGTCGCCGAGACGAGATCGGCCCCCGTGGTCTCGCTGAGCAGACCACCCTCGCCGACACCGGCCGCATGGACGACCACCGACAGCGGCCCCGCCTGATCCAGCACGGTCGCCAGTCGGGGACGGTCGGCGACGTCGCAGGCGACGATCCGGACGTCCGCACCGGCCTGCGCCAGCTCGGCGGCGAGGGTGATCCCGGACCGCGGTCCCGACCGGCTGGTGAGCAGGACGGACGGGGCACCCCGGGCCACCAGCCAGCGGGCCACCTGGCCGCCGATGGCGCCGGTGCCCCCGGTGACGAGGACGGTGCCGTCGGTGTGGAACGGCGCGTCGGCAGCGGCCTCCTCCGGGACGGGGCGCCGTTCGAGGCGGCGAGCCAGCACCTGGCCGTCGCGGAGGGCGATCTGATCCTCCGGACCGCCGAGCACGCGGCAGAGGAGGGCCGCGGTCTCGTCGTCCACCGTGCCGGGCAGGTCGACGAGGCCGCCCCAATGCTGCGGGAGCTCGAGAGCGGCGACGCGGCCGAGACCCCACAGCTGGGCCTGCTCGGGAGCAGGGACCGGCTCACCGGCCACGGCGGCGACGGCACCACTGGTGACGACCCAGAGCGGCGCACCGAGCTCGGCGCGCAGTGCGGTGAAGGTCTCGGCGAGGCAGGCGGCGGGTTCGGCCGGTGCGCTCGGCACGAGCAGGACGCCGTCCAGCGACTCCCCCGCGAGGCTGGCGAGGTCGAGATCGGCCACCTCGCGGGTGATGACCCGGACGCCGGCGTCGGTCAGCGCACGCTCCACCTGCGGTGCCCGGCCCAGCAGCAACCAGCAGCCGGTGACGTCGCCCGCCACCGCCACCGGCTGCCAGGTGATCCCGTAGCGGCAGTCGTCCGTCGAGGCGGGAGCCACGATCGCGGGCCAGAAGCGCTCGCGCTGGAAGGCGTAGGTGGGGAGGTCGACGCGCTTGCCGGTGGGCAGCAGCCTGGTCCAGTCGACGGGCAGGCCGCGGGTCCAGGCCTCGGCCAGGGAGGTGAGCATCCGGTCGGCTCCGCCGTCGTCGCGGCGCAGCGTCCCGATGACCACCGCGTCGGAGGAATCCAGGGTGTCGGTGATCGCGCCGGTCAGCACCGCATGCGGGGAGCACTCGACGAAGCTGTGGTGACCTGATCCGGAAAGCGTGTCGATCGCCCGGGTGAACCGGACCGGCTCGCGCAGCGAGCGGAACCAGTACCCGGCATCGAGCAGCTCACCGTCGTCGAGGAGCTCGCCGGTCAGCGAGGAGACCATCGCGATCTCCCCCGCCCGCGGGGTGATCGGGGCCAAGTCGCTGAGGATCTGCTCCCGCAGCGCATCCACCTGCGGGGAGTGGGAGGCGTAATCCACCGGGATCACCTTCGCCCGCACACCCTGCGACTCAGCCACGGTCACGACTCGTTGCAGGACCTCCGGGGTGCCGGAGACCACCGTCGCGGCCGGACCGTTCACCGCCGCCACCGACACACCGGCGATCCCCGCGGTCAGCTCCGCGAGCAGCTCACGGACGTCCTGCTCGGAGGCGGCGATCGACACCATCCCGCCCGCACCGGCAATCCGCGCCAACGCACGCGACCGCAACGCCACCACCCGCGCACCATCACTCAGGGACAACCTGCCCGCCACGACGGCAGCGGCGATCTCACCCTGCGAATGACCCACCACCGCATCCGGCACCACCCCCGCCGCAGCCCACACCGCAGCCAGCGACACCATCACCGCCCACAACGCCGGCTGCACCACCTCCGCAGCCTCAAACCCAAGCTTCCCGTCCAGCACCTCGTCCAACGACCAGCCCGTGAACGGACGCAGCGCCGCACCACACTCCGCCAGGCGCTCAGCGAACACCGGACAGGCCGCCGCCAGCTCCCGACCCATCCCCACCCACTGCGAACCCTGACCCGGAAACACCCACACCAGCCGACCAGCCGACGACGCCGGCACCACCCCGGTCACCACCGACGGCGACGGCCGACCCGCCGCCAACTCGGTCAAACCCGCCCCGGCGAACGTCACCGCCCGGTGCCGGAACGCCGTCCGCGTCGTTGCCAGCGAGAACCCGATATCCACCGGGTCCGCGGGCGTCGCCGCCACGTGCTCATCGAGGCGGGCCGCCTGCGCGCGCAGGGCCGCAGGTCCGCGTCCGGAGACCGGCCAGGGGGCGGTGATCCCCGTCAGCAGCGGCGCGACCGGCGCCGCTGCCCCGGCATCGGCATCGGACTGCGCCGCGTCCTCCCCCTCGGCCGGGGGTGCCTCCTCGACCGGGGGAGCCTCCTCGACCGGGGGTGCCTCCTCGACCGGGGGTGCCTCCTCGACGATGACGTGGGCGTTGGTCCCGCTCATCCCGAAGGCCGACACCCCGGCCCGGCGCCGCCGCTCACCGGCCGGCCACGCCACCGGCTCCTGCAACAACCGCACCGCACCGGCATCCCAGTCGATCTTCGAACTCGGCTGCTCGGCATGCAACGTCCGCGGCAACTGCTCGTGCCGCAACGCCTCCACCATCTTGATCACACCCGCGACCCCGGCCGCCTGCTGCGTATGACCCAGATTCGACTTCAACGACCCCAACCACAACGGCCGCTCCCGATCCCGCCCATAGGTCGCGATCACCGCGTTCGCCTCGATCGGATCACCCAACGTCGTCCCCGTGCCGTGCGCCTCCACCACGTCCACGTCCGCTGCCGAGAGCTGCGCACTGTCCAACGCCGCCCGCAGCACCCGCTGCTGGGCGGGGCCGTTGGGGGCGGTCAGACCGTTGGAGGCACCGTCGGAGTTCACCGCCGTCCCCGACACCACCGCCAACACCGACCGACCCGCCCGCCGCGCATCGGACAACCGCTGCACCACCAACACACCGGCACCCTCAGCCCAGCCCGTCCCGTCAGCCCCCTCACCAAACGACCGACACCGACCATCAGCCGACAACCCCTGCTGCCGCGAGAACTCCGCAAACGTCCCCGCCGTCGCCATCACCGTCACACCACCGACCAGCGCCAACCCACACTCGCCACCCCGCAACGCCTGCACCGCCAGATGCAACGCCACCAACGACGACGAACACGCCGTGTCCACCGTCACCGACGGCCCCTCCAGACCCAGCGCATACGACACCCGGCCCGAGATGACGCTGCCGGCATTGCCAGTCATCAGGTAACCCTCGGCACCGCTGGTGTCAGCAGCGAAGCCGGCGGCATATCCCGAGGTCGCCGCCCCGGCATAGACGCCGGTGCGGGAGCCCTTCAGCGAACCCGGCTCGATCCCCGCCCGCTCCAACGCCTCCCACGACACCTCCAACAACAACCGCTGCTGCGGATCCATCGCCAACGCCTCACGCGGCGAAATCCCGAAAAACTCCGCATCGAACTCCGTCGCCCCATCAACAAACCCACCACGACGCGCATAACCACCACCCAGATCCCACCCCCGATCAGCCGGAAACGGACCCACCGCATCCACCCCACCGGAGACCACACCCCACAACGACTCCGGACCCAACACCCCACCCGGCAACCGACACGCCATCCCCACGATCGCGATCGGCTCACGGCCGCGGTCCCGGACCTCCCGCAGCTCGCGCTGGGTCTCGTGGAGGTTGGTGACCGTCCACTTCAGGTAGTCGCGCAGGGTGTCTTCGTCTGCCACCGTCGCCTCATTCGTCGTGGGTGGGGCGAGCGGGCCGTCCGTCAGGACCGGCCCAGCTCCCGGTTGATGAACTCGAACATCTCGTCGTCGCTCGCGTCACTGATGCGACCGGCGACGTGTTGAACACCCGGGTCGCTCCGCCGCGCCGTCCAGGACTGCAGCACCCGCTGCAGCCGTGCGGCCACGAGCTCGTGGTCGGTGTCGTCGGGGTCCAGGCCGGCCAGCAGCGCCTCGAAGCGATCCAGCTGCTCGCCGAGCGGGACGTCCGCCTCGTCGCCGGTCAGCAGGGAGCGCAGGTATCGCGCGAGCACGACCGGGGCGGGGTGGTCGAAGACGACGGTGGCCGGCAGCGTGACCCCGCTGGCCGCGCCGAGCCGGTTGCGCAGCTCGATGGCCGTGAGCGAGTCGAAGCCGAGATCCTTGAAGGCACGGTCGGCGTCGACCTGCTCCCCGGCGGCGTAGCCGAGCGCGGCCGCGGCCTCGCCGCGCACCAGGTCGACGAGCAGGCGTTCCTGCTCGGCGGGACCCAGTCCGTCGAGCCGCCGGGCGAGGCCCGCCTCGGGCGTCGCGGTCACCGGCTCGGTCGCGAGCGCCGCCTGCGCCTCCGGCAGTCCTGCCAGCAGCGGGCTCGGCCGCTGCACGGCGAAGGTCGGCGCGAAGCGCGTCCAGTCCACGTCGGCGACGGCCACCGCGACGTCACCGCCGTCGACGGCCTGCGCCAGCGCGGCCACCGCGACCTCCGGCGCCATCATGCCGAGGCCGCGACGGGCGAACTCCTCGCCCGCCGCGCCGGCGCCCATGCCGGCGCCGCTCCAGAGTCCCCACGCCACCGACGTGGCCGCGGCGCCGCGGCTGCGCCGGTTGTGGGCCAGCGCGTCGAGGTAGGCGTTGCCGGCGGCGTAGGCCGGCTGCAACGCACTGCCCCAGGTGGCGGCGATGGAGGAGAAGAGCACGAAGGCGTCGAGGTCAGCGGTGAGCTCGTCGAGCCAGCGGGCGCCGGCGACCTTCGCCGCGACGACCTGGCTGTGCTCGGCCGGCGTCGTGGCGACGAGGGGGGTGGTCTGACCGATACCGGCCGCGTGCACGACGGCGGCCAGGTCCTCGCAGCGGTCCAGGACCGCCCGGACCTGCGCCCGGGAGACCAGATCGCAGGCGAGGACGGTGACCTCGGTGCCGGCGTCGGCGAGATCCGCGACGAGGCCGGCCACGCCCGGCGCAGCCGGTCCGGAGCGGCTGGTCAGGGTCAGCGCGGGGGCCCCGCGGCCGGCGAGCCAGCGGGTGACGTGGCCGCCGATGCCGCCGGTGCCGCCGGTCACCAGCGTGGTGCCGCGTGGCTGCCAGCGGCGAGGCCGGGCCGGTCGGGGGGCGCGCTCGAGGCGCCGCCCGAAGAGTCCGCTGCGACGGATCGCGATCTGGTCCTCGCCGGTGACGCCGCCGAGGACTGCGCAGAGCGCGGTCGCCGTGGTGGCGTCCCAGTCGACCGGCAGATCGACGAGGCCGCCCCACTGCTGCGGAAACTCCAGCGCGGCGACACGTCCCAGGCCCCAGAGCTGAGCCTGGCCGAGGTCGGCGACTACCTCACCGGGCAGCGCGACGGCGCCGGAGGTCAGCACCCACGTCCGCGCCTCGGCGCCGGCCGGCAGCACCGCCTGCAGCAGCGCCAGCGTCCCGGCCACCCCGACGGGGACCTCGTCGACTCCGTCGATCGACGCCTCGCCGCCGGCCGGTAGCACGACCACGCCCGCCACGTCGTCGAGGGCGGCCTGGTCGCCGAGCAGCTCCCGCAGCGCGGCGACATCCTGCTCGGCGGTCCGCAGCAGGCGTGTCGTCGCGCCGGCCGCGGTGAGGGCCGCGACGCAGGGACCGTCGTCGCGGGTGGGGTCGGCGACGACGAGCCACGTCCCGGCCAGCGGGGTGCGGGCAGGTTCGCGCAGGGCCTCCCAGCCGATGCGGTAGCGCCACCGGTCGGAGGCGGCGTCACGCCGCTCGCTCTCGTGCCACGAGGCGAGCACCGGCAACGCCTCGGCCAGCGGGGTCTCCGCGGCGAGATCCAGCGACTCGTGGATCGAGGCCAGGTCGTGGCGGGCGACGGCGTCCCAGAACCGCGTCTCGCCATCGCTGCCGGCCGGGCCGGGACCACTGCTCGCCGCGAGGGGCTTCGGCCAGAACCGGCGCCGGTCGAAGGCGTAGGTCGGCAGCGCGACGGGACGACCGCCCAGCGCGGACCAGGCGACCGGAACCCCGCGGACCCAGGCCCGGGCCAGTGCCGTCGAGGCCGCGGCGACGGCGGGGGTGTCCTTGCGCATGACGGGGACGAAGTCGGCGTCAGCGGCGATGGCCGGGCCGAGAGCCGACAACGCCCCGTCCGGTCCCAGTTCCAGGAAGACCTCGACGCCGGCGGCGCTCATGCTCCGGACGGCGTCGGCGAAGCGGACCGGACGCCGTGCCTGCTCGGGCCAGTAGGACGCCGTGGGCGACTCCACCGGAGCACCGTCCAGCGCACCGATCCAGGGGATGCGGGCCGGCGACAGCGTGAGATCGCCGGCGATCCCGGTCAGCTCGTCGAGGACGGGGTCCATGTGGTGGGAGTGGAAGGCGTGACTGACGCGCAGCATCCGGACCCGGTGCCCCTGCTCACGGTGCTGCTCGACCAAAGCGCTGACAGCATCCTGATCACCGGAGACCACGACCGAGGCCGGACCGTTGACCGCAGCCAGGCAGATCCCCGCGGGCAGGAGGCCGAGCTCGTCCTCGGCCACCGCGATCGCAGCCATGGCACCCCCGGCCGGCAGCGCCTGCATCAACCGGGCCCGATGAGCCACCAGCCGCGCCGCGTCCGACAGCGACAGCACACCGGCAGCGTGAGCAGCAGCGATCTCACCCACCGAATGCCCGGCAACCGCCTCCGGCACGACCCCGACAGCAGCCAGCAGCGCCAGCAAACCGACCTCGACGGCGAAGAGCCCCGTCTGCGCGAACAGCGTGTCGCGAGCGCGCTCGTCCGCGCCGGGATCGACGGCGGGATCCGTGAGCAGGACACCCCGGATGTCACGACCCAGCTCGTCCTCGATCACGGCACAGGCCTCGTCGAACGCCACCGCGAAGACCGGACTGCCCTCGTACAGCTCACGCGCCATCCCGGCCCGCTGACTGCCCTGCCCCGCGAAGAGGAAACCGACCCGCGCCCCGGCGCGGGCGACGCCCGACACCACCTCGGCCACGGAGCGACCCTCGGCGAGTGCGGTCACGCCGGTCCGCAGATCCCCCAGCACGACGGCCCGGTGCTCCAGGGCCGCGCGGGTGGTCGCCAGCGAGTAACCGATGTCGGCGGGCGCGAGCTCGGGGTGGGCGGCCAGGTGATCGGCGAGCCGGCCGGCCTGGCGGGCCAGCGCGGTCGCCGAACGAGCCGAGAGCGGCCACGCCGAGGTGGCGAGGGCGGGTGGTGCCGGGACCTCGGCCGCAGCGCGCTCCGGCGCGTCGTCCGACGTCCCCTGGCCCGTCTCGTCCGGTCCCTCGGCGGGCGCCTCCTCCAGGACGACGTGCGCGTTGGTGCCGCTGATGCCGAAGGCCGACACCGCCGCCCGGCGGGGGCGATCACCGCGCTGCCACTCCACCGCCTCGGTCAGCAACCGGACCTTGCCCGCCGACCAGTCGACGTGCGGGGTCGGCTCGTCCACGTGCAGTGTCGCGGGCAGGTGGCCGTGCTGCAGCGCCAGCACCATCTTGATCACGCCGGCGACCCCGGCCGCCTGCTGGCTGTGGCCGATGTTGGACTTCACCGACCCCAGCAGCACCGGGCTCTCACGCTCCTGGCCATAGGTGGCCAGGACGGCCTGCGCCTCGATCGGGTCGCCCAGCGCGGTGCCGGTGCCGTGCGCCTCCACCACATCCACGTCGGCCGGCGACAGACCCGCCCCGGCAAGCGCCTGCCGGATCACCCGCTGCTGCGAAGGACCATTCGGCGCCGTCAACCCGTTGGAGGCGCCGTCCTGGTTGACGGCACTGCCCTTGACGACGGCGAGCACCTGATGGCCGTGCCGACGGGCGTCCGAGAGCCGCTCCACCAGCAGCATCCCGGCACCCTCGGCCATCCCCATCCCGTCCGCCGACGCGGCGAACGCCTTGCAACGACCGTCGGCAGCCAGCACCCGCTGCCGCGAGAAGCCCACGAACTCACTCGGGTCGACCATCACCATCACGCCACCGGCCAGCGCCAGATCGCACTCCCCCGACCGCAACGCCTGCACCGCCAGGTGCAACGCGACCAGCGACGACGAACACGCCGTGTCGATCGTGACCGCCGGCCCCTCCAACCCCAGCGCATACGAGATCCGACCCGAGAGCACGCTGCCGGTGTTGCCGGTGATCAGGTGCCCCTCCACGCCGTCGAAGTCCCCGGAGCCGAGGTAGCCGGACGGCGCGGCGCCGGCGAAGACACCGGTGGCCGAGCCATGGAGGCTCTGCGGGTCGATGCCCGCCTGTTCGAGCGTGGCCCAGGAGAGTTCGAGCAGGATCCGCTGCTGCGGATCCATGGCCAGCGCCTCGCGCGGGCTGATGCCGAAGAACTCCGCATCGAAGTCCGCGACCCCGGTGAGGAAGCCCCCCTCGGCGACATAGGACGTCCCCGGATTGTCCGGGTCGGGATCGAAGAGACCCTCGGTGTCCCAGCCGCGGTCGGCAGGGAAGCCGGTGATCGCGTCCCGCCCCTCGGCGAGCATCGTCCACAGCGCCTCGGGGCCCTCCAGGCCGCCGGCATAGCGGCAGCCCATCCCCACGATGACGACCGGATCGGTTGCCGGGTCGGCGGCTGTCCGGACGGGCTCGGTCCCGGCGGGGACGCCGAAGAGGCGGTTGACGATCTCGCCGGCGAGGACGGCCGGGGTGGGGTAGTCGAAGACGGCGGTGGCCGGCAGCGTGAGCCCGGCGGCCCCGGCGATCCGGTTGCGCAGCTCCACCGCGGTGAGCGAGTCGAAGCCCAGGTCGCGGAAGGCGCGGCCGGAGGCGATGCCGGTCGCCGAGTCGTGGCCGAGCACGGCGGCGGCGTGGTCGCGAACGAGGCCGGTGACACGGCGGAGCCGCTCCTCGGCGGAGGCGTCGCGCAGCGCGGCGGCGAGCGCGTTGGCGGCGGGAGCGGGGTCGTCGTCGGTGACGGTCCGGGCCTGCGGGATCCGCTCCAGCAGTGGACGTTCGCGGGCGGCGCCGAAGACCGGGGCGAAGCGCGCCCAGTCGACGTCGGCGACGGCCAGGAAGGTCTCGTCGTCGTCCAGCACCTGGCCGAGCGCGGTGAGTGCACCCTCCGGGTCGAGGAAGTTCACGCCCTGCCGCAGCAGTCGCTCGGGGGTGACGCTGCCGGGACGCTGCTCCAGCAGGGCGTTGACGGCATCCCAGTCCCGGGTGTCCCAGACCCCCCAGGCGATGGAGGTGCCGCGGAGGCCGCGGGCACGGCGCTGTTCGGCGAGGGCATCGAGGTAGGCGTTGCCGGCGGCGTAGGCGCCGTGGTCGTTGCTGCCCCAGGTCGCCGAGATGGAGGAGAAGAGCACGAAGGCGTCCAGGTCGAGCTGCGCGGTCAGCTCGTCGAGGTGCCGGGCGCCGGCCGCCTTGGCACCGAGCGAGACCGAGAGCCCCTCGATGCTGGTGTCGTCCAACGTGGTGACGTACACCGCGTTGGCCGAGTGCAGCACCGAGCTGAGCGCGGGACCGGTGCGCTCGATGGTGGCGAGCAGACCCGCCGTGCCGTCCCGATCAGCGGTGTCGCAGCAGACGACGTCCACGGTCGACCCGTGGTCGGCCACGGTGGCCGCGAGCGCGGCGACGCCCTCGGCGGCCGGCCCCGACCGGCTGGTCAGCACGACGCGTTCGGCGCCGCGATCGGCGAGCCAGGTGCCGACCCGGCCGCCGATGGAGCCGGTGCCGCCGGTGAGCAGGGCAGTGCCCCGCGGGGTCCAGGCCGGGCCTGTCGCCCGCCGGGTGGTGTCGCGGACGAGCCTGCGCACCAGGGTGCCGGTGGGCCGCACCGCGACCTGGTCCTCGCGGCCCGTCAGCGCGGTGCAGAGCCGGTCGGCGACGCGGGCGTCCCAGCTCGGCGGCAGGTCGATCAGTCCACCCCAGCGGGACGGGTGCTCCAGGCCGGCGACCCGGCCCAGCCCCCAGACCTGTGCCTGCACCGGGCTGGTGAGCACGTCGTCCGGGCCGGTGCCGACGGCACCACGGGTGAGTGTCCAGAGCGGGGCGTCGATGCCGGCGTCCCCGAGGGCCTGGACGACGGTGAGGGTCGCGGCGACGCCACGCGCCACATTCGGGAACTCGGGTAGCGGTGTCTCGTCCAGGGCGAGCGCGGAGAGGACACCGGCCAGCGGCGGCAGACCGCGCAGCCGCGACGCCGCCTCGCTCCTCTCGAGAGCGGGGGCGTCGGTGAGGTCGACGGTGACGACCTCACCACCGTGGGCAGTGACGGCCGCGGCGCAGTTGGCAACTGTGGCCGCATCACCCACGACCAGCCAGGTGCCGGTGAGGACGGCCGGGGTGTCGGCGACCGGCGTCCAGTCGATGCGGTAGCGCCAGTCGGCGACAGTGGAGTCGGCACGCTCGCGCCGCCGCCAGTCGGCCAGGGCCGGAAGCAGGTCGTCCACACCGGCCGGATCGCAGCCGATCAGCTCGGCCAGCTCGCGACCTGAGCCGTGGTCGACGGCGTCCCAGAAGCGCGACTCGGCAGCGTCCGCGGGGGTCTGCGGGACGGGGGCGCTTCGGGGCCAGTACCGGCGGCGTTGGAAGGCGTAGGTGGGGAGTTCGACCGTCTGGGCGGGGGTGAGGACGCTGGTCCAGTCGACGGGCAGGCCGCGGGTCCAGGCCTCGGCCAGGGAGGTGAGCATCCGGTCGGCTCCGCCGTCGTCGCGGCGCAGCGTCCCGATCACCACCGCGTCACTGCCGGCGTCACTGCCGGCGTCACTGCCGGCGTCACTGCCGGTGTCGCTGTTGGTGTCGCTGTTGGTGGCGGTGAGGGTGTCGGTGATCGCACCGGTGAGCACCGCATGCGGGGAGCACTCGACGAAGCTGTGGTGACCTGATCCGGAGAGTGTGTCGATCGCCCGGGTGAATCGGACCGGTTCCCGCAGGCTGCGGAACCAGTACCCGGCATCGAGCATGTCGTCTTCGCCGAGGAGTTCACCGGTCAGCGAGGAGACCATCGCGATCTCCCCCGCCCGCGGGGTGATCGGGGCCAGGTCGGTGAGGATCTGCTCCCGCAGCGCATCGACCTGCGGGGAATGGGAGGCGTAATCCACCGGGATCACCTTCGCCCGCACACCCGCCGCCTCAGCGGCCGCGACAACCTGCTGTAGGACCTCGGGCGCACCGGAGACCACCGTCGCCGCCGGACCGTTCACCGCCGCGATCGACACACCGGCGATCCCCGCTGTCAGCTCCGCCACCCGGGTCTCGGAGGCGGCGATGGACACCATCCCCCCGGCACCGGCAATCCGGGTGAGTGCGCGGGACCGCAACGCCACCACCCGCGCCCCGTCATTGAGGGAGAGACGTCCCGCGACGACGGCGGCGGCGATCTCACCCTGCGAATGACCCACCACCGCATCCGGCACCACACCCGCCGCAGCCCACACCGCCGCCAGCGACACCATCACCGCCCACAACGCCGGCTGCACCACCTCCGCAGCCTCGAACCCGAGCTTGCCGTCCAGCACCTCGTCCAACGACCAGCCCGTGAACGGCGCCAACGCCGCACCACACTGCGCCAACCGAGCCGCGAACACCGGACAGGCCGCCGCCAACTCCCGGCCCATCCCCACCCACTGCGACCCCTGACCCGGAAACACCAACACCGTCCGGCCGGCACCAGCCGACGGCGCGACACCGGTCACCACCGAAGCCGACGGCTGACCCGTCGCCACCGCCGCCAACCCCGCAGCACCCGCAGCACCCGCCGCACCCGCAGCACCCGCAGCACCCGCAGCACCGGTCAGCACCACCGCCCGATGCTCGAAGACCGACCGCGACACCACCAACGACCACGCCACCTCAGCCGGCGAGAGCTCCGGCCGAGACAGCACGTGCTCCCGCAACCGCCCCGCCTGCCCCGCCAACCCCGCCACCGAACGACCTGACACCAGCCACGGCGCCACCGCCCCCACCAACGGCGCCGCGATCTCGGCCCCGGCCTCAGGCACTCCGGACGGCACCCCGGCCGGCACCGCCACCGCAGCAGCCGGCGCCTCCTCCACGATCACGTGGACGTTCGTCCCACTCACGCCGAAGGCCGAGACGCCGGCCCGCCGCGGACGCTCTCCGGCGGGCCAGGCGACGGCGTCGGTGAGCAGCCGGACGTCGCCGGCATCCCAGTCGATGCGCTCGGAGCGCACATCAGCGTGCAGCGTCCGCGGCAGCTCTTCGTGGCGGAGCGCCTGCACCATCTTGATCACACCGGCCACCCCGGCCGCCGTCTGCGTGTGACCGATGTTCGACTTCACCGATCCCAGCCAGAGCGGCCGCTCTCGATCCCGTCCGTAGGTGGCGATGAGGGCGTTGGCCTCGATGGGGTCGCCGAGCGAGGTGCCGGTGCCGTGGGCCTCGACGGCGTCGATGTCGTCGGTGCCGAGTCCGGCGTCGGCCAGCGCTGCCCGGATCACCCGCTGCTGCGACGGACCATTCGGCGCCGCCAACCCGTTCGACGCGCCGTCGGAGTTGGACGCCGAGCCGCGCAGCACCGCCAGCACGCGATGTCCCTTCCGCTGCGCATCGGAGAGGCGCTCCAGCACGATCACGCCGGCGCCCTCGCCCCAGCCGATCCCGTCGGCACCCTCGGCGAAGGCCTTGCAACGGCCGTCGGCAGCCATGCCCTGCTGCCGCGAGAACTCGGCGAAGGCGCCCGGGGTGGAGAGCACCGCCACGCCACCGGCCAGCGCCATGGAGCACTCCCCGGATCGCAGCGCCTGCGCGGCGAGATGCAGCGCCACCAGCGACGACGAGCACGCCGTGTCGACGGTGAGGGCGGGGCCTTCCAGACCGAGCGTGTAGGAGATCCGACCGGAGATGACGGCGGTGAGTCCGCCCGTCATCAGGTACCCCTCGGCGCCGCTGTCGCCACCTTCGAGGCCCATGCCGTAGCCGGCGTAGGTGGCGCCGACGAAGACACCGGTCCGCGACCCGCGCAGCGAGCGAGGATCGATCCCGGCGTCCTCCAGGCTCTCCCAGGAGACCTCGAGCAGCATCCGCTGCTGCGGATCCATGGCCAGCGCCTCGCGCGGACTGATGCCGAAGAAGTCGGCGTCGAAGTCGGCGGCGTCGTAGACGAAGTTCCCCTGCCGCAGGTAGTCGGCGTCCGGGTCGCCGTAGCGCTGCTCGATGACGTCCCAACCGCGGTCGGTCGGAAAGGCGCCGATGGTGTCGGTGCCCGCGGCCAGCAGCTCCCACAGCTGCTCGGGCGAGGTGGCGCCGCCCGGGTAACGGCACCCCATGCCGACGATGGCGAGGGGCTCGCCGTCGACGGCGGCGGGGATCGGGGTGTCGTCGGTGACGGTGCCTTGACCGGTCAGCTCCCGGCGGAGCAGGTCGGCGACGGCCGCCGCGTTGGGGTGGTCGAAGACCAGCGTCGAGGGCAGTGTCAGGCCGCTCCTGGTCGCGAGCCGGTTGCGCAGATCTACCGCGGTGAGGGAGTCGAAGCCCAGCTCCTTGAAGGCGAGCCGTGATTCCAGTCCGGTGGCGTCGGCGCGGCCCAGGACGGCCGCGGCCTCGGCACGGACCAGCTCGGTGAGCTCGCGCTGCTGCTCGGCAGGCGGCAACCCCGCCAGCCGCCGGGCGAGCTCGGTGCCCGCGCCGCGGTCGTCCGAGGCCGGCTTCTCGCCGGCGACCGACGGCAGCTCCGAGAGCAGCGCGCTGGGGCGGTGGAGGGTGAAGGTGGCGGTGAAGGCGGGCCAGTCGACGTCGGCAACGGTGACGGTGGCCTCGTCGGCATCGAGCGCCTGCGCGAGCTCGTCGATGCAGCGAGCCGGGTCCATGGCCCGCATGCCGAGTCCGCGCAGCTGCGACTCCGCTTCGGCGCCCACCATGCCGCCGCCGCCCCAGAGTCCCCAGGCAATGGAGGTGGCGGCGAGGCCGCGGGCCCGCCGCGACTCGGCGAGGGCGTCGAGGTAGGCATTGGCCGCGGCGTAGCCGGCCAGCCCGCCGCTGCCCCAGGTCGCCGCTCCGGAGGAGAAGAGAACGAAGGCATCCAGGTCCCCGCCGAGCTCGTCGAGGTGGGCGGCACCGGCGACCTTGGCCCGGGTCACGTGCTCGAGGTCGGCGAGGGTGGTCTCGCCCAGGGGCCCGCCCGCGCCGACGCCGGCCGCATGCACGACGGCGGAGATGTCGACGCGGGAGAGCAGGGATGCCACCTGCGAACGCTCCGCGACGTCGACCGCCATGACCTGGACATCGGCGCCGGCCTGCGCCAGCTCGGCGGCGAGGGCGATGCCGGCCGCCGGACCGCTCCGGCTGGCGAGGACGAGCTCCCGAGCGCCGCGGCCGACCAGCCACCGTCCGACGTGGCCGCCGATGGCGCCGGTGCCCCCGGTGATCAGGGTCGCCGCGCGCGGCTGCCAGCGCCGGGTAGCCGGGACCGCCGGGGCGGGCACCAGCCGTCGCGCGTACGTACCGTCGCTGCGGAGGGCGACCTGGTCCTCGTCGCCGGTGAGGACGGCGCAGAGCCGGGCCCCGATCTCGTCGTCCACGGTGCCGGGCAGGTCGACGAGGCCGCCCCAGCGCTGCGGGAGCTCGAGGGCGGCGACGCGACCGAATCCCCATGCCCGGGCCTGCTCGACGGCGGGGAGGGTGTCGGTCGGCAGCACGGCCACTGCCCCGCGGGTGACGACCCAGATCGGGGCGGTGGACGGCCCCTGCAGCAGCTGCAAGGTGTCGGCCAGACCGTCATCGGCGGGGACGTGGACGATGCCGGCCAGCCCGTCGGCGGGCAACGCCTCGACGGTCGTCTCGCTCACCTCGGCACCGTGGTCGCGCAGTGCCGCGACGACGTCGGCATGCTGCGGACCGGAGCCGACGACGGCCCAGCGACCGGTGAGCGCGGCGGCGTCCGGCGTGATCAGCGGCGTCCAGGAGATGCGGTACCGCCAGTCGTCGGCGGCGGGGGTGGGAGCGGTCGTCGTGGGCCAGAAGCGCTCGCGCTGGAAGGCGTAGGTGGGGAGGTCGACCGTCTTGGTGGGGGTGAGGACGCTGGTCCAGTCGACGGGTAGGCCGCGGGTCCAGGCCTCGGCCAGCGAGGTGAGCATCCGGTCAGCTCCGCCGTCGTCGCGGCGCAGCGTCCCGATCACCACCGCATCACTACCGGCGTCACTCCCGGCGTCGCTGCCGGTGTCGCTGTTGGTGGCGGTGAGGGTGTCGGTGATCGCACCGGTGAGCACCGCATGCGGGGAGCACTCGATGAAGCTGTGGTGACCTGATCCGGACAGTGTGTCGATCGCCCGGGTGAACCGGACCGGCTCCCGCAGCGAGCGGAACCAGTACCCGGCATCGAGCATGTCGTCCTCACCCAGCAGCTCACCGGTCAGCGAGGAGACCATCGCGATCTCCCCCGCCCGCGGGGTGATCGGGGCCAGGTCGGTGAGGATCTCCTCCCGCAGCAAGTCCACCTGCGGGGAATGCGAGGCGTAGTCCACCGGGATCACCTTCGCCCGCACACCCGCCGACTCAGCAGCCGCGACAACCTGCTGCAGGACCTCGGGGGTGCCGGAGACCACCGTCGCGGCCGGACCGTTCACCGCCGCGATCGACACCCCGGCGATCCCCGCGACCAGCTCACGGACGGCCTGCTCCGACGCGGCGATCGACACCATCCCCCCGGCACCGGCAATCCGCGCCAACGCGCGCGACCGCAACGCCACCACCCGCGCACCGTCAACCAGCGACAACCGTCCCGCGACGACCGCGGCGGCGATCTCACCCTGCGAATGACCCACCACCGCATCCGGCACCACCCCCGCCGCAGCCCACACCGCAGCCAGCGACACCATCACCGCCCACAACGCCGGCTGCACCACCCCCGCCGCCTCGAACCCGAGCTTGCCGTCCAGCACCTCGTCCAACGACCAGCCCGTGAACGGCGCCAACGCCGCACCACACTGCGCCAACCGAGCCGCAAACACCGGACAGGCCGCCGCCAACTCCCGGCCCATCCCCACCCACTGCGACCCCTGACCCGGAAACACCAACACCGTCCGACCAGCCGACGAAGCCGGCACCACGCCGGTCACCACCGACGGCGACGGCCGACCCGCCGCCAACTCGGTCAGCCCCGCCCCGGCGAGCGTCACCGCCCGATACCGGAACGCCGTCCGCGTCGTCGCCAGCGAGAAGCCGACATCCACCGGGTCGACGTCCGGGTCGAGGTGGTCCTGCAGGCGGCCGGCCTGGGCGGCGAGCGCCACGGCGGAGCGGCCCGACAGCGGCCAGGGTGCCGCCGTACCTGACAGCAGCCCCGACCCCGGCGTCGCCGCTTCGGTGCCGGCTGGTTCGGTCGTCTCGGCCGGGGGTGCCTCCTCGACGATGACGTGGGCGTTGGTCCCGCTCATCCCGAAGGCCGACACCCCGGCCCGACGCCGCCGCTCACCGGCCGGCCACGCCACCGGCTCCTGCAGCAACCGCACCGCACCGGCATCCCAGTCGATCTTCGAACTCGGCTGCTCGGCATGCAACGTCCGCGGCAACTGCTCGTGCCGCAACGCCTCCACCATCTTGATCACACCCGCGACCCCGGCCGCCTGCTGCGTATGACCCAGATTCGACTTCAACGACCCCAACCACAACGGCCGCTCCCGATCCCGCCCATAGGTCGCGATCACCGCGTTCGCCTCGATCGGATCACCCAACGTCGTCCCCGTGCCGTGAGCCTCGACGACGTCGACGTCGGCCGGGTTGAGGCGGGCGGCGGCGAGGGCGGAGCGGATGACGCGCTGCTGGGACGGGCCGTTGGGGGCGGTCAGACCGTTGGAGGCACCGTCGGAGTTCACCGCCGTCCCCGACACCACCGCCAACGCCGACCGACCCGCCCGCCGCGCATCGGACAACCGCTGCACCACCAACACACCGGCACCCTCAGCCCAGCCCGTCCCGTCAGCCCCCTCACCAAACGACCGACACCGACCATCAGCCGACAACCCCTGCTGCCGCGAGAACTCCGCAAACGTCCCCGCCGTCGCCATCACCGTCACACCACCGACCAGCGCCAACCCACACTCGCCACCCCGCAACGCCTGCACCGCCAGATGCAACGCCACCAAGGACGACGAACACGCCGTGTCGACGGTGACGGCGGGGCCCTCCAAGCCGAGGGTGTAGGCGACGCGTCCGGAGATGACGCTGCCGGCATTGCCGGTCATGAGGTAACCCTCGGCGCCGCTGTCACCCCCGGCCAACTCCATCCCGTACCCGGCCGAGGAGGCTCCGGCGAAGACGCCGGTGCGGGAGCCCTTCAGCGAACCCGGCTCGATCCCCGCCCGCTCCAACGCCTCCCACGACACCTCCAACAACAACCGCTGCTGCGGATCCATCGCCAACGCCTCACGCGGCGAAATCCCGAAAAACTCCGCATCGAACTCCGTCGCCCCATAAACGAACCCACCACGACGCGCATAACCACCACCCAGATCCCACCCCCGATCAGCCGGAAACGGACCCACCGCATCCACCCCACCGGAGACCACACCCCACAACGACTCCGGACCCGACACCCCACCCGGCAACCGACACGCCATCCCCACGATCGCGATCGGCTCACGCTGGTCGGCCTGCATGCTGCGCAGCTGGCGTCGCGTCTCCTGCAGCTCTGCCGAGGCCTTCTTCAGGTAGTCGAAAAGCTTGTCCTGACTCTCCATCAGAGGCTCCCGAATTCGTTGTCGAGGAAGGTGAAGACTTCGTCCTGGCTGGCGGAGTCGAACTCGATCGCGCCGTCGTCACCGGAGGCGGGTTCGAGGCCGGCGAGGATGCCGCGCAGGCGTCGTCGGATGTCGTCGCGCAGGGCCTGGTCGTCCAGGCGGTCGAGGTCCGCCTCGAGGCGGTCGAGGCCGGCCAGGACCCCGGCGGGTCCACCGTCGTCGTCGCCGCCGAAGCCGCGGTCGAGGAGTCCGGCGATCGCGGCCGGGGTCGGCTGATCGAAGACCAGCGTGCTGGGCAGCTCCAGTCCGGTCACCGCCACGAGCCGGTTGCGCAGCTCGACGGAGGTGAGCGAGTCGAAGCCCAGCTCGGTGAACGGTCGCTCGTCGCCGACCGCCTCCGCCCCGCGGTGCCCGAGCACGGTGGCCGCCTCCGCCCGGACCAGGTCGAGCAGCCGCCGCTGCCGCTCCGCCGGGGCGAGGCTGGCGAGGGTCGCGGCGAAGCCGACCGACGCGTCGCCGCTCGCCGTCGGGGCCGCAGCACCCAACGCGGCGACGGCGTCGGGGACGGTGGTGAGCAGCGGGCTGGGCCGGCGCAACGTGAAGGTCTGCGCGAAGACCGGCCAGTCGACATCGGCGACCGCGATCGTCGTCTCGCCGGCATCCACGGCCTGCGCGAGCGCGCGGATGCCGCGGGCGGGGTCCATCGCGACCAGGCCGAAGCGGTGCAGCTGCTCGGCGGCCTCGCCAGCGCCCATGCCGGCCCCGCGCCATACCCCCCACGCCACCGAGGTCGCGGGTTCCCCGCGGTCGCGCCGGGCCAGGGCGAGCGCATCGAGGTAGGCGTTGGCGGCCGCGTATCCCGGTTGCATCGCGCTTCCCCAGGTGGCCGAGATGGAGGAGAAGAGGACGAACTGGTCCAGGTCGCCGGTCAGCTCGTCGAGCCAGGCGGCGCCGTCCGCCTTCGCGGCGAGCGACTCCGCCAGCCCGTCGGTGTCCAGCTCGCCGAGCGGGACGGCCTGACCGACGCCGGCCGCGTGGACGACGGCGCTGAGGTCGTCGACGCGGGCGAGCAGGCCAGCCAGTCGGGTGCGATCGGCGATGTCGCAGGCCACCACCGACACCGCGGTGCCGGCCCCGGCCAGGGCAGCCACCGCCGCGGCGACCTCCGGTGCGGCGGGACCGCGACGGCTCGTCAGCAGCAGGCGGGGGGCGCCGCGCTCGGCCAACCAGCGGCAGACGTGCCCGCCCACCCCACCGGTGCCACCAGTCACCAGCACGGTGCCGCGGGGGATCCAGGGTGTCGCGGCCGGCGCGGCGCCGGCCCGCTGCAGCCGGCGGACGTGGACGCCGTCGGCGCGCAGCGCGAGCTGGTCCTCCGACTGCCGGGCCGAGCCCGCCAGCACCCGGCCGAGATCGGCGACGTCCGCCCCGGCACCGAGCTCGACGAGGCCGCCCCAGCGCGATCCGTGCTCGAGGGCGGCCACCCGGCCCAACCCCCAGACGGGAGCGTGACGTGCATCGTCCGCCGCGCCGGTGACGACCCAGAGCGGCGCGTCGACGCCGAGGTTGACCAGCGCCAGCGTGTCGACCAGACCGCGGGTGAGCGCCGGGGAGTCACCGACCGCGGTGGTGTCGAGCGCGAGCAGCGAGACGATCCCCTGCAGCCCGGCGAGCTCGATGTCGGCGTCCCGGACCAGGTCGGCCAGTTCGGTCAGCGAGCACCGGCGGACGGCGGCCCCCGCAGCGGAGAGCGCCGCGACGACCTCGACGGCGTCGGCGGAGCCATCGGCGCCGTCGCCGCCGACGACCAGCCACTGGCCGGTGAGCTCGGCGGCGGGCAGCGTGACCGGTTCCCACTCGATCCGGTAGCGCCAATCGGCCACCGTGGCGGGACCGGGCTCGCCGTGACCGCGCCGGTGGATGTGGGCGGGCCAGAAGCGAGTCGCCTCGAAGGCGTAGGTGGGCAGCGGCACGCGCCGGCCAGGGGTGACCACGTCCCACCGCACCGGCAGGCCGGCGACGTCGAGGCGGCCGAGGGCGGTGAGCACGGCGTCGACCGCCGGCACGTCGGCGCGCAGGGTCGCCACGAACTCGGCGCCGGGACGGATGCCGGGCCCCATCGCCGTGAGCGTCCCGTCGGGGCCGAGCTCGACGAAGACGTCGATGCCGTCGGCGGCGAGGGTCTCGACCGCATCGGCGAAGCGGACCGCGCTCCGCGCCTGGTCGCGCCAGTAGCCGGCGTCGGGGGTGTCGGCCAGGGTGCCGTCGAGCGCCGTGGCCCACGGGACTCGCGGCGCACGGTAGGTCAGGCCGGCGGCGATCTCGGTCAGCTCGTCGAGGACGGTGTCCATGTGGTGGGAGTGGAAGGCGTGGCTGACGCGCAGCATCCGGACCCGGTGCCCCTGCTCACGGTGCTGCTCGACCAAAGCGCTGACAGCATCCTGATCACCGGAGACCACGACCGAGGCCGGACCGTTGACCGCGGCCAGGCAGACCCCCACGGGCAGGAGGCCGAGCTCGTCCTCGGCCACCGCGATGGCGGCCATGGCACCCCCGGCCGGCAGCGCCTGCATCAACCGGGCCCGATGAGCCACCAGCCGCGCCGCGTCAGACAGCGACAGCACACCGGCGGCGTGCGCAGCAGCGATCTCACCCACCGAATGCCCGGCAACCGCCTCCGGCACGACCCCGACAGCAGCCAACAGCGCCAGCAAACCGACCTCGACGGCGAAGAGCCCCGACTGCGCGAACAAGGTGTCACGAACACGCTCAGCCGCACCGGGATCAGCGGCGGGATCCGTGAGCAGGACACCCCGGATCTCATGACCCAACTCGGCCTCGATCAACCCACAAGCCTCGTCGAACGCCGCCGCGAAGACCGCACTGCCCTCATACAGCTCACGCGCCATCCCGGCCCGCTGACTGCCCTGCCCCGCAAAGAGGAACCCGACCCGCGCGCCCGGCCTGATCGTGCCGGTGAGGACGCCGGGGGCCGACCGTCCCTCGGCCAGGGCCGACAGCCCCTCGATCGGATCGCCGAGGATCACGGCTCGGTGGTCCGAGCGGGCCCGTGTGGTGGCCAGCGACCAGGCGAGGTCCACGCGGTCGGCCTCGGGGTGGGTCAGCAGGTGGTCCCGCAGCCTCGCGGCCTGCGCGGGCAGCCCGGACGGGGTACGGGAGCTGAGCGTCAGGACGGCGGCGCCCGTCACGCAGGCCACCGGTGCGACCGTCGTCGCCGGCTCCGCCTCGGGTGCCTCCTCCAGGACGACGTGCGCGTTGGTGCCGCTGATCCCGAAGGCCGACACCGCCGCCCGGCGGGGGCGATCACCGGGCCGCCACTCGGCGCCGGCGGTGAGCAGCTCAGCGGCACCGGCGGTCCAGTCGACGTGCGGGGTCGGCTCGTCCACGTGCAGTGTCGCCGGCAGGTGGCCGTGCTGCAGCGCCAGCACCATCTTGATCACCCCGGCGACCCCGGCCGCCTGCTGACTGTGGCCGATGTTGGACTTCACCGACCCCAGCAGCACCGGGCTCTCACGCTCCTGGCCGTACGTGGCGAGAACAGCCTGCGCCTCGATCGGATCGCCCAGCGCGGTGCCGGTGCCGTGCGCCTCGACCACGTCGATATCGGCACCGGTCAGGCCGGCGTCGCCGAGCGCGGCCCGGATGACCCGCTGCTGGGACGGCCCGTTGGGGGCGGTGAGCCCGTTGGAGGCGCCGTCCTGGTTGACGGCACTGCCCTTGACCACGGCGAGCACCTGATGGCCGTGGCGGCGCGCGTCCGAGAGCCGCTCCACCAGCAGCATCCCGGCACCCTCGGCCATCCCCATCCCGTCCGCCGACGCGGCGAACGCCTTACAACGACCGTCGGCAGCCAGCACCCGCTGCCGCGAGAAGCCCACGAACTCGCTCGGGTCGACCATCACCATCACGCCACCGGCCAGCGCCAGATCGCACTCCCCCGACCGCAACGCCTGCACCGCCAGGTGCAACGCGACCAGCGACGACGAACACGCCGTGTCGATCGTGACCGCCGGCCCCTCCAACCCCAGCGCATACGAGATCCGACCCGAGAGCACGCTGCCGGTGTTGGCGACGATGAGGTAGCCCTCGGTGGCCTCGTCACCGGCCATGATCGAGCCGTAACCCGAGGGGGCTGCCCCGACGTACACGCCGGTCGCCGAGCCGCGCAGCGAGTCAGGATTCACCCCGGCGTGCTCCAGCGTCTGCCAGGTCAGCTCCAGCAGGATCCGCGACTGGGGGTCCATGGCCAGCGCCTCGCGCGGGTTGATGCCGAAGAACTCCGCGTCGAAGTCCGCGACCCCGGTGAGGAAGCCCCCCTCGGCGACGTAGGACGTCCCCGGGTTGTCCGGGTCGGGGTCGAGGAGACCCTCGGTGTCCCAGCCCCGATCGGTGGGGAACCCCGAGATCGCATCCTCACCGCGAACCAGGAGCTGCCACAGCGCCTCCGGGTCGGTGATGCCGCCGGCGTAGCGGCAGCCCATCCCGACGATGGCGATGGGGTCGTCCGCGACGCTGCGCGTGGCGACGGTGCCCGGGGCGGCGGCGCCGGCGACACCACCGACGCTGCCGACGAGGCGGCCGACCAGCTCGCCGGCGAGACCGGTCGGGGTGGGGTAGTCGAAGATCAGCGTGGACGGCAAGGTGAGTCCGGTCGCGGCGGCGAGCCGGTTGCGCAGCTCCACCGCGGTCAGCGAATCGAAACCCAGCTCGCGGAAGGCGCGGGTTGCGGGGACCTCGGCGGCGTCGGGGTGCCCCAGGACGGCGGCGGCATGGGATCGGACGAGCTCCAGCACCGTCCGCAGCCGCTGCGCCGGCTCGGCGACGACGAGCTCGGCAGCCAGCGCCGACACCGGCTCGCCACTCTCCTCCTCGGCGGCGGCGGGCTCGCGCGCCTCGACGATGAGGTCCAGCAGCGGGCGCTGCCGGGCGGCGGTGAAGACGGGGCCGAAGCGTCGCCAGTCGACGTCGGCGACGGCGAGGTACGGCTCGTCCTCGTCCAGCGCCTGGCCGAGCGCAGTGAGCGCGCGGTCGGGGTCGAGGAACCTGACGCCCTGCCGCAGTAGCTTGGCCGGCGTCACCGAGCCGGGCTTGTGCTGGTCGGCGACGGCGTCCACCGCCGCCCAGTCGCGGGTGTCCCAGACGCCCCAACCGATGGCGGTCGCACGCTGGCCGCGGCTGCGGCGGCGCTCGGCCAGGGCGTCGAGGTGGGCGTTGCCCGCGGCGTAGGCGCCGTGGTCGTTGCTGCCCCAGGTCGCCGCGATGGAGGAGAAGAGGACGAAGGCGTCGAGGTCCCGGTCGGCGGTGAGCTCGTCGAGATGGTCGGCGCCGCCGGCCTTCGCGCCGAGCGAGGACGACAGCCCGTCGGTGTCGGTCTCGGCCAGCGGCGTGACGTAGACCGTGTTCGCCGAGTGCAGCACCGAGCTCAGCGCCGGACCGGTCGCGTCGATCCGGTGCAGCAGCCCGGCAACCTGCTCGCGACGGGCCACGTCGCAGGCGATGACCTCCACTCCGGTGCCGCTGCCGGCGACCTCGGCGGCGAGGCCGGCGAGTCCTTCGGCGGCCGGTCCCGACCGGCTGGTCAACACCACGCGTTCGGCGCCGCGGTCGGCCAGCCACCGGCTGACGTACCCGCCCGTCGACCCGGTGCCGCCGGTGAGCAGGACGGTGCCCCGCGGCCGCCACCGTGACGCGTCGGGCTGGTAGGCGGCCGCCCGGACGAGGCGCCGACCGAAGACCGCGGCGGGACGGATGGCGAGCTGGTCCTCTGCCCCGGCGGTACCGGCGAGGAGCGCGCAGAACCGGCCGGCGGCGCGCGCGTCGAGCTGGGCGGGCAGGTCGATGAGGCCGCCCCAGCGGTCGGGGTGTTCCAGACTGACGACGCGGCCGAGCCCCCACGTCTGCGCCTGGAGCGGATCGACGCCGTCGCCGTCGCCGGTGCGGACCGCGCCACGGGTCACCAGCCACAGCGGCGCGGCGATTCCGGCGTCGCCCATGGCCTGCACCAGCTGCAGGTTGGCGGCAGTGCCGTGCGGCACCTGCGACCGGACGGAGTCGGTCCCGTCGAGGGCGGCGGTGGAGACGACGCCGCGCAGCGGAGTCTCGATCGTGCGCAATGCGGCGGCGAGCGCGGCACGGTCGCCGAGCGCAGCCTCGACCTCGGGGCTGACGATGACCTCGGCACCGTGGTCGGCGAGCGCGCGGGCGCAGTCGTCGCCGGCGCCGACGAGGAGCCAGCCTCCGGTGAGGCGCGCCGGGGTGGGCTCGGCGAGCGGGGTCCAGGTGACGCGGTAGCGCCAGTCGGTGACGGCGGCGTCAGCCCGCTCGCGCCGGCGCCAGGAGCGCAGCCCGGGCAGCACCTCACCGAGCGCGTCGTCCGCCACGGCCAGGGTGTCGGCGAGCTCCCGCAGATCACCCTCTTCGACGGCCGTCCAGAACTCGCGCTCGGCGCGGTCGGCGGTGTCGTACTCGGGCGCCCGACGTGTCTTTTCGGGCCAGTAGCGGCGGCGTTGGAAGGCGTAGGTGGGGAGCTCGACGGTGTTGGCGGGGGTGAGGATGCTGGTCCAGTCGACGGGCAGGCCGCGGGTCCAGGCCTCGGCCAGGGAGGTGAGCATCCGGTCGGCTCCGCCGTCGTCGCGGCGCAGCGTCCCGATCACCACCGCATCACTGCCTGCGTCACTACCGGCGTCGCTGCCGGTGTCGGCGGTGCTGGTGGCGGTGAGGGTGTCGGTGATCGCGCCGGTCAGCACCGCGTGGGGGGAGCACTCGATGAAGCTGTGGTGACCTGATCCGGAAAGTGTGTCGATCGCCCGGGTGAACCGGACCGGCTCCCGCAGCGAGCGGAACCAGTACCCGGCATCGAGCGCGTCGTCCTCGTCGAGCAGCTCACCGGTCAGCGAGGAGACCATCGCGATCTCCCCGGCTTGGGGCTCGATCGGGGCCAGGTCGGTGAGGATCTCCTCCCGCAGCAAGTCCACCTGCGGGGAGTGGGAGGCGTAGTCGACCGGGATCACCTTCGCCCGGATCCCCCGTTCCTCGGCCAGGGTCACGACTCGTTGCAGGACCTCGGGCGCACCGGAGACCACCGTCGCGGCCGGGCCGTTCACCGCCGCGATCGACACCCCGGCGATCCCCGCTGTCAGCTCCGCCACCAGCTCACGGACGGCCTGCTCGGAGGCGGCGATCGACACCATCCCCCCGGCACCGGCAATCCGGGTGAGTGCGCGGGACCGCAACGCCACCACCCGCGCCCCGTCATTGAGGGAGAGACGTCCCGCGACGACGGCGGCGGCGATCTCACCCTGCGAATGACCCACCACCGCATCCGGCACCACACCCGCCGCAGCCCACACCGCCGCCAGCGACACCATCACCGCCCACAACGCCGGCTGCACCACCCCAGCCGCCTCAAACCCGAGCTTGCCGTCCAACACCTCGTCCAGCGACCAGCCCGTGAACGGCGCCAGCGCCGCACCACACTCGGCCAACCGAGCCGCAAACACCGGACACGCCGCCGCCAACCCGCGACCCATCCCCACCCACTGCGACCCCTGACCCGGAAACACCAACACCGTCCGGCCGGCACCGGCCGACGGCGCGACACCGGTCACCACCGAGGCCGACGGCTGACCCGTCGCCACCGCCGCCAACCCCGCAGCACCCGCAGCACTGTCGGCACCGGTCAGCACCACCGCCCGATGCTCGAAGACCGACCGCGACACCACCAACGACCACGCCACCTCAGCCGGCGACAGCTCCGGCCGAGACAACACGTGCTCCCGCAACCGCCCCGCCTGCCCCGCCAACCCCGACACCGAACGCCCCGACACCAACCACGGCGCCACCGCCCCCACCAACGGCGCCGCGATCTCAGCCCCGGCGTCCGGCACCCCGGACGGCACCCCGGCCGGCACCGCCACCGCAGCAGCCGGCGCCTCCTCCACGATCACGTGCGCGTTGGTGCCGCTGATGCCGAAGGCGGAGACGGCGGCGCGACGGGGACGGTCTGTCGCGGGCCACTCCCGCTCGTCCTGCAGCAGCCGGACGTCACCGTCGGACCAGTCGACGTGCGGTGTCGGCTCGTCGGCGTGAAGGGTGCGCGGGAGCCGGCCGTGGTGCAGCGCCTGCACCATCTTGATCACGCCGGCCACCCCGGCCGCCGTCTGCGTGTGACCGATGTTCGACTTCACCGACCCCAACCACAACGGGCCAGCCCCACCCCGCTCCTGCCCATAGGTCGCCAACAACGCCTGCGCCTCGATCGGATCCCCCAAAGAGGTCCCCGTCCCGTGCGCCTCCACCACATCCACATCCGCCGCGTTCAACCGCGCATCAGCCAACGCCGCCCGGATCACCCGCTGCTGCGACGGACCATTCGGCGCCGAGAGGCCGTTGGAGGCCCCGTCCTGGTTGATGGCGCTGCCGCGGATGACCGCCAGCACCCGGTGCCCGGCACGGCGGGCGTCGCTGAGCCGTTCCAGGGCGACCATGCCGGCGCCCTCGCCCCAGCCGATCCCGTCGGCCCCGGCGGCGAAGGCCTTGCAGCGGCCGTCGGCAGCCATGCCCTGCTGCCGCGAGAACTCGACGAACGAGCCGGGGGTGGAGAGCACCGCCACGCCACCGGCGAGCGCCATCGAGCACTCCCCCGACCGCAGCGAGCGGACGGCCAGGTGCAGCGCCACCAGCGACGACGAGCACGCCGTATCCACCGTGACGGCCGGCCCCTCCAGACCGAGCGTGTAGGAGACGCGACCGGAGATGACGCTGATCGCGTTGCCGGTGAGCAGGTACCCCTCGCCACCGGTGTCGGTGGCGAGCAGGTTGGTTTCGTACCCCGACGACGACGCGCCGACGAAGACACCGGTCCGCGAACCGCGGAGCCGGTGCGGGTCGAGACCGGCACTCTCGAGGGCCTCCCAGGACACCTCCAGCGCCAGGCGCTGCTGCGGGTCCATGGCCAGCGCCTCCCGCGGGCTGATCCCGAAGAAGGCGGCATCGAACTCCGCGACGTCGTGGACGAAGCCGCCCTGGCGGGCGTAGTCGCCGTCGGTGGCGGCGATGTCCCAGCCACGATCGGTGGGGAAGGACGACACCGCGTCGACGCCGCCGGCGACGAGATCCCAGAGCTGATCCGGTCGCGTGACACCGCCCGGCAACCGGCACCCCATCCCGACCACCGCGATGGGCTCGGTGTCGCCGGACTCGAGCTGCTTGACCCGCTCCCGCGACTGGTACAGGTCGGCGGCCAGCTTCTTCAGCGCATCGAGGAGTCGCTCGTCCTGTGCCATCACGCCACGCCCAATTCGTTGTTGATGAAGTCGAGGACCTCGTCGGCCGAGGCGCCGTCCAGCCGCCCGGTGACGCCCTCGTCCGTCGTCTCGGCACCCCCTGCCAGCCACGTGGAGAGCACCGTGCGCAGCCGGGCAGTGACGTCTGCGCGGAGCTCGCCATCGGCGGGAATGCCGGCCAGCGTCGCCTCCAGGCGGTCGAGATCGGCGTGGACGGGCTCGACCGCGTCCGCCCCGAAGAGGCGCGTACGCAGCTCGGCGGCGAGCGTCTTGGCGTTCGGGTAGTCGAAGACCACGGTGGTCGGCAGCGAGAGCCCGGTGGCGGCGGCGAGCCGGTTCCGCAGGTCGACGGCGCTGAGCGACTCGAAGCCCAGATCCCGGAACGCCCGGGTGGCTGCCACCGCCTCCCGCCCGGCGTGGCCGAGGACGGCGGCCGCCTCGGCGCGCACGAGGTCGGTGAGCTCGTGCAACTGCTGGTCCCGCGAGCGCAGGGCCAGCTCGGCGTCGAGGCCGGTCGCGTCGGCGGGCTCCACCGCGGGCACGGTGACGGCCTCGGGCAGGGCGGCCAGCAGCGGACTCGGCCGGCGCAGCGTGAAGGCCGGGGCGAAGGTGGCCCAGTCGACGTCGGCGACGGTCACGGCCGTCTCGTCCGCATCGAGGGCGTGCCCCATCGCACGTACCGCGAGCGCCGGGTCCATCGGGACGAGCCCGGCCCGCTGCAGCGCTTCGCGGTGGTCCGCGCCGAGGCCGTCGCCGTCCCAGAGTCCCCAGGCGATGGCCGTCGCGCGCCGGCCCCGGGCTCGCCGCGCCGCGGCGACCGCATCGAGGTGGGCGTTGGCCGCGGCGTAACCCGGCTGCAGGCTGCTCCCCCAGGTCGCGGCGGCCGAGGAGAAGAGGACGAAGGCGTCGAGTTCGTCGTCGCTGCCGGCGGTGAGCTCGTCGAGGTGGGTCGCCCCGGCGACCTTGGCCCGCATGACGTCGGCCAGCTCCTCAGCCGTGGTGTCGGCGACCGGGCCGCCGCCGCTCACCCCCGCGGCGTGGACGACGGCGGAGAGGGCAGGTCCGGTCGACCGGATCCAGTCCAGCAGTCCGGCGACGCGCTGGCGGTCGGTGATGTCGCAGGCGACGACCTCCACGCAGCTGCCACTCTCGGCGAGCTCGGCGGCAAGCGAGGCGATGCCGGTCGAGGCGGCGCCGCCGCGGCCGGTGAGCACGATCCGGGGTGCGGTGCGGCCGGCGCACCAGCGGGCGACGTGGGCGCCGACCGCGCCGGTGCCGCCGGTGATCAGGACGCTGCCCGACGGGAGCCACGGCGCCGTCGGGCGCGGCAGCGGCGCGTGGACGAGACGCCGGGCGAGCACCCCGCCGCCTCGGAGCGCCAGCTGGTCCTCGCCGCCGTCGGCGAGGGCGGCTCGCAGCTGAGCGGCGGTACGGTCGTCCCGGCGCGACGGCAGGTCGACGAGGCCACCCCAACGCTGTGGATGCTCCAGGGCGATGACACGTCCGAGACCCCAGACCTGAGCCTGCGCGGGGTCCGGTACGTCGACGGGATCGGTCGCCACCGCGCCACGCGTCAGCACCCAGAGCGGGGCGGCGAGGTCGGCGGTGCCGAGGAGTTGGGTCAACCTCAGCGTGTCGAGCAGCCCGTCCGGGACCACCGGGTGAGCGGCAGCGGCGGAGCGACCGACGGCGAGGGTGGAGACGACGCCGGTCAGGTCCGCGGGCAGGTCGCCCGCGGCGACCGCGGCCTGCACCTCGGCCAGGGTCATCGTGGTCACGGTGGCGTCGCCGCCACGCAACGCCGCGGCGATCTCGTCGGTGGCCTCGGCATCTCCCACGACCAACCACGACCCGCCGGGGACGCGGGCGGAGAGCGTCACCGGATGCCAGTCGACCCGGTACCGCCAGGACCCGAGGGTGACATCCCGACGCTCGCGGCGACGCCAGCGGGCCAGCGCCGGCGCCACCACCTCCAAGGTGTCGCGGTCGACGGCGAGGGTCTCGGCGAGCTCGCCGAGCTCGCCGCGTTCCAGGGTGGTCCAGAACTGCGAGTCGTCGCCGGCCACCGCGGCGGGCGTGGTCTCGGGCCAGTAGCGGCGGCGTTGGAAGGCGTAGGTGGGGAGCTCGACGGTGTCGGTGGGGGTGAGGATCGTGGTCCAGTCGACGGGCAGGCCGCGGGTCCAGGCCTCGGCCAGCGAGGTGAGCATCCGGTCGGGTCCGCCGTCGTCGCGGCGCAGCGTCCCGATGACCACGGCGTCGGGGGAATCGAGGGTGTCGGTGATGGCGCCGGTGAGCACCGCATGGGGGGAGCACTCGATGAAGCTGTGGTGACTTGATCCGGAGAGTGTGTCGATCGCCCGGGTGAACCGGACCGGCTCGCGCAGCGAGCGGAACCAGTACCCGGCATCGAGCATGTCGTCCTCGTCGAGGAGGTCACCGGTCAGCGAGGAGACCATCGCGATCTCCCCGGCTTGGGGCACGATCGGGGCCAGGTCGGTGAGGATCTCCTCCCGCAGCGCATCGACCTGCGGGGAATGCGAGGCGTAATCCACCGGGATCACCTTCGCCCGCACAGCCGCCGACTCAGCGGCCGCGACAACCTGCGCCAGCACCTCCGGCGCACCGGAGACCACCGTCGCCGCCGGACCGTTCACCGCCGCCACCGACACACCGGCGATCCCCGCGACCAGCTCACGGACGGCCTGCTCGGAGGCGGCGATCGACACCATCCCCCCGGCACCGGCAATCCGCGCCAACGCACGGGACCGCAACGCCACCACCCGCGCCCCATCGCTCAAGGACAACCTGCCCGCGACGACAGCGGCGGCGATCTCCCCCTGCGAATGACCCACCACCGCATCCGGCACCACCCCCGCCGCCTGCCACACCGCAGCCAGCGACACCATCACCGCCCACAACGCCGGCTGCACCACCTCCGCCGCCTCAAACCCGTACTCACCATCGAGAACGTCGTCCAGCGACCAGCCCGTGAACGGAGCCAGCGCCGCACCACACTGCGCCAACCGAGCCGCGAACACCGGACACGAGACAGCCAACTCCCGGCCCATCCCCACCCACTGCGACCCCTGACCCGGAAACACCAACACCGTCCGGCCGGCACCAGCCGACGGCGCGACACCGGTCACCACCGACGGCGACGGCCGACCCGCTGCCAACTCGCCCAAACCCCCGGCACCGAAGACCACCGCCCGGTGATCGAAGACCGACCGCGAGACCACCAACGACCACGCCACCTCGGTCGGCGAGAGCTCCGGCCGAGACAGCAGGTGCTCCCGCAACCGCCCCGCCTGGGCAGCACGCCGCTCGGCCGACGGGGACGAGAGTGGGAGCGCGACCGGGGCGTCCAGGAGCAGGCCGGTCTCGGATCCCGACAGCTCGGCGACCGACGTCGGCGCCTCCTCGATGACGAGGTGCGCATTGGTGCCGCTGATCCCGAAGGCCGAGACGGCGGCCCGGCGCGGCCGCTCACCGGCCGGCCACGGCACCGACTCCGACAGCAACCGCACCGCACCGGCATCCCAGTCGATCTTCGAACTCGGCTGCTCGGCATGCAGCGTCCGCGGCAGCTCCTGGTGCCGGAGCGCCTGCACCATCTTGATCACGCCGGCGACCCCGGCCGCTGTCTGCGTGTGACCGATGTTCGACTTCACCGATCCCAGCCAGAGCGGCCGCTCTCGATCCCGTCCGTAGGTGGCGATGAGGGCGTTGGCCTCGATGGGGTCGCCGAGCGAGGTGCCGGTGCCGTGGGCCTCGACGGCGTCGATGTCGTCGGTGCCGAGTCCGGCGTTGGCCAGCGCTGCCCGGATCACCCGCTGCTGCGACGGGCCGTTCGGTGCCGCCAACCCGTTCGACGCGCCGTCGGAGTTCGTCGCCGAGCCGCGCAGCACCGCCAGCACGCGATGTCCGTGGCGCTGCGCATCGGAGAGGCGCTCCAGCACGATCACGCCGGCGCCCTCGCCCCAGCCGGTGCCGTCGGCACCCTCGGCGAAGGCCTTGCAGCGGCCGTCCGAGGCGAGCCCCTGCTGGCGTGCGAACTCGCCGAAGGCACCCGGCGTCGCCATCACCGCCACGCCACCGGCCAGCGCCAGCGTGCACTCCCCGGATCGCAGCGCCTGCGCGGCGAGATGCAGCGCCACCAGCGACGACGAGCACGCCGTGTCCACCGTGACGGCGGGTCCTTCCAGACCGAGGGTGTAGGCGACGCGCCCGGAGATGACGCTGCCGGCGTTGCCGGTGAGCAGGTAGCCCGCCGCCTCGCTCGCGCAGGTGACCAGTTCGCTGTAACCCGACGCCGATGCCCCGGCGAAGACGCCGGTCCGCGAGCCACGCAGCGACTGCGGGTCGACACCGGCCCGCTCCAACGCCTCCCAGGACACCTCCAGCAGCAGCCGCTGCTGCGGATCCATGGCCAGCGCCTCGCGGGGTGGGATACGGAAGAAGTCGGCGTCGAAGTGACCCGCGTCGGGGACGAAACCCCCGCGGTGCGCGAAGGGCGACGAGCCGTCGTCGGGCAACCGCCAGCCCCGGTCGCCGGGGAAGCCGCCGACCGCGTCCACGCCGTCGACGAGCAGCTCCCAGAACCGCTCCGGCCCGTCGACGCCGCCCGGGTAGCGGCACCCCATGCCGACGATGGCGATCGGCTCGTCGACCGGCCGGACCGACGGCACCACCGTCGGTGTCTCGGTGCTGCCGACGAGTTCGTCGTGCAGATGGGCGGCGAGCGCCGCCGGCGTCGGCCGGTCGAAGACGACGGTGGCGGGCAGCCGCAGACCGGTGGCGGCAGCGAGGCGGTCGCGGAGCTCGACCGAGGTGAGCGAGTCCACCCCGAGGTCACGGAAGGGCCGTGCGGCGGCGATCTCGTCGAGGCCGTCATGGCCGAGGACGGCAGCGGTCTGGCGGCGGACCAGCTCGATCAGCTGCCGGTCACGCTCGGCCGGGGCCAGACCCCGCAGCCGGGACGCCAGCTCCGACTCGACCGCGGCCTCGCCGGAGCCGGCACGGTCGGCCAGGGCGGCGACCGCCTCGGGCAGCTCGCGCAGCAGCGGGCTCGGCCGGCGCAGCGTGAACATCGGCGCGAAGGACGACCAGTCGACATCGGCGATGGTGACGTGCGGCTCGCCCGAGTCGAGCGTCCGCGCCAGGGCCCGCACAGCCAGGGCCGGCGCCATCGGACGGATGCCGCGGCGCCGCACCGTCTCACCCGCTGCGCCGGCACCGAGGCCGGCGCCGTCCCAGAGCCCCCAGGCGATGCTGGTCGCCGGCAGGCCGCGAGCACGACGATCCGCGGCGAGCGCCTCGACCGCCGCGTTGCCGGCCGCGTAGCCGGGCTGCAGTCCGCTGCCCCAGGTGGCGGCGATGGAGGAGAAGAGCACGAAGGCGTCGAGCGGACGGTCGCCGACGAGCTCGTCCAGGTGCCGGGCCCCGTCGACCTTGGCCGCGGTGACGCGGGCGTGCTCCGCGACATCGGTGTCGGCGAGGGCGCAGGACTCGCTGACGCCGGCGGTGTGCACGATCGCGCTCAGCTCGGTGAGCCGGGCGACGATGGCGGCGACCGCCGAACGCTCGGCGATGTCGGCGGCGAGAACCTCGACATCGCTGCCGCGACCTGCCAGCTCGGCGGCCGAGCCCGCGACGCCGGGTGCCTCGGGACCGCGGCGCCCGACGAGCGCCAGCCGGGGGGCGGCCCGGTCGACGAGCCAGCGGGCGACGTGGCCGGCGAGTCCGCCGGTGCCACCGGTGACCAGGACCGTCCCGCTCGTCCGGAACCCGGCGCCGGTCGCTGCCGGCTGCGCCCCCCGGACGAGGCGGCGGGCTCGGATGCCCGTCGGGCGGATCGCCACCTGGTCCTCGTCGGCGGCACCGAGCACGGCCACCAGCCGGTCCGCGGCGGCGGCGTCCAGACGGCCGGGGAGATCGACGAGCCCACCCCACCGGTCGGGATGTTCGAGGCCCGCGACCCGGCCGAGACCCCAGAGCCGGGCTCCGTCGGGACTGACGCGGGCGCCGTCCAGGTCGACCGCGCCACGGGTGAGCAGCCACAGTGGCGCCGGGCAGCCGGCCAGCCCCTGGATCAGGGCGAGAGTGTCGGCGACGGCGGCCGGGACGCCGGCACCGGCGAGGTCGACGGACCCCGCGAGCGCGACGGCCGACACCACGCCGCGCAGGTCCGCGATGCCGGCGGCGACCTCGGCCACCTCCGCCACGCCGCAGCCGACCACGTCGGCTCCCCGCGCGCGGAGCGCGTCGGCGATCTCGCCCTCGTCACCGACCAGCAGCCAGCTGCCGGAGAGCCGATCCGCCGCGGGCGCCACCGGAACCCAGCTGGTGCGGTAGCGCCACCGGGCCGCGACGGCGTCGTCCTGCTCGTCGCGCCGCCAGGCCGTCAGGTCGGGAAGCAGATCGCGCAGCGGCCGGTCGGCGTCGAGCGGCAGCGCGGAGAGGTCCCCGCTGTCGACGGCCTGCCAGAACGTCGACTCCTCGCCGCCGTCGCGGTGGGCAGTGTCGCGCTCGGGCCAGAACCGGCGGTGGCCGAAGGCGTAGGTGGGCAGCGGCACGACCCGGCCGGTGAGCAGGCGGCGCCAGTCGACCGTGACACCGTGGACGTGGGCGCGCGCCAGCGCGGTGCGCAGCGCGGTCTCGGCCGGCACGTCCCGGCTCAGCACCGGCAGGAAGAGGGCGTCCGGCAGGGTCGCCGCCCCCATCGCGGAGACGGTCGAGTCCGGGCCGATCTCGACGAAGGTGCCGGCCCCCTGCTCGGCCAGCGCCTGCAGCGCGGCGGCGAAGCGGACCGCGCCGCGCGCCTGCGCGGGCCAGTACTGCGCCGTCGGCTCCGCCACCAGCGCTCCGTCCAGGGCGCCGGCCCACGGCAGGGTCGGGGCCGCGTGCGGCAGCTCGGCGGCCAGCTCGGCGAGCTCCGGCAGGCAGGGGTCCATGCGGTGGGAGTGGAAGGCGTGGCTGACGCGCAGCCGACGGACGCGGCGACCCCGCTGCTGCCAGCGTTGCGCGACGGCGTCCACGGCGGCCGCCTCGCCGGAGATCGCGACCGACCGGGGGCCGTTGACCGCGGCCAGGCTCACCCCGTCGGGGAGGCCGTCGGCGAGCAGCTCGTCCTCGGCGGCCTCCACCGCCGCCATCGCGCCGCCCGCCGGCAGGACCTGCATCAGCGACGCGCGGCGCGCGACCAGCCGCGCCGCGTCGGCGAGGCTCAGCACGCCCGCGGTGTGGGCCGCGGCGATCTCGCCGACCGAGTGCCCGGCGACGGCCTGCGGCCGGATGCCCCGCTCGGTGAGCAGGGCGACGAGACCGATCTGCAACGCGAAGAGGCCGGTCTGCGCGTAGAGCGTCTCGTCGGCACGGGCCTCGGTGGCCTCGCCGTGCAGGACGACGTCCCGGATGTCGCGGTGCAGCTCCGCCCCGACGAGGTCGCAGGCGCGGTCGAAGGCGGCGGCGAAGGCCGGCTCGGCGGCGTGCAGCTCGCGCGCCATCCCGGCCCGCTGGCTGCCCTGGCCGGCGAAGAGGAAGCCGACCCGACCGGAGCGGACGCTGCCGGTCGCTACCCCCGGCGAGGGACGGCCGGCGGCGAGTTCGGCGAGGCCGTCGAGCAGCTCGGTCCGGTCGGCGCCGAGCACGACGGCGCGGTGGTCGAAGGCGGTGCGAGTGGTCGCCAGGGACCAGCCCACGTCGGCGGGGTCCAGCTCGGGATGGGCCGTGACGTGCTCGTGCAGCCGCTGCGCCTGGCCCGCGAGTTGCCGCGGGTTGCGGGCCGAGACGAGCCACACCGGAGCCGAGCCGCCGGCCGGTGGCGCCTCGACAGGCGCGGCCGGAGCCTCCTCCAGGATGACGTGCGCGTTCGTGCCGCTGATGCCGAAGGCCGAGACCCCGGCCCGCCGCGGCCGGGGGCCGGCACGCCAGTCGGCGGCGTCCCGCAGCAGCTCGACCTGACCGGCCGACCAGTCCACGTGCGGGGACTGCTCGTCCGCGTGCAGCGTCGCGGGGAGCAGGCCGTGCTCCAGCGCCAGGACCATCTTCATCACGCCGGCGACGCCGGCGGCCTGCTGCGCGTGGCCGAAGTTCGACTTCACCGACCCCAGCCGCAGCGGGGCGGCCGCGCCGCGGTCCCGGCCGTAGGTGGCCAGCAGTGCTTGCGCCTCGATCGGGTCGCCGAGCGCGGTCCCCGTGCCGTGCGCCTCGACGGCGTCGACGTCGGCCGCCGCGAGCCGGGCGTCGGCCAGCGCGGCGCGGATGACCCGCTGCTGCGCCGCGCCGCTGGGGGCGGTGAGCCCGTTGGAGGCACCGTCGGAGTTGACGGCACTGCCCCGGACCACCGCGAGCACGCGGTGGCCGTGGCGGCGCGCGTCGGAGAGCCGCTCCAGCGCGAGCATCCCGGCACCCTCGGCCCAGCCCGTCCCGTCGGCGTCGGCCGAGAACGCCTTGCACCGGCCGTCCGCGGCCAGTCCCTGCTGCCGGGCGAACTCGGCGAAGACGGCCGGGTCGGCCATCACGGTCACGCCGCCGGCGAGGGCGAGCGTGCACTCGCCGGAGCGCAGCGCCTGCACGGCCAGGTGCAGGGCGACCAGCGAGGAGGAGCAGGCGGTGTCCACCGACAACGCCGGCCCCTCCAACCCGAGGGCGTAGGCGATCCGTCCGGAGAGGATGCTCGTCGCGGTCCCCATCATCAGGTGGCTGTCGCCGGCCAGGACGGTGCCCGCCCCGTACCCGGAGGCGGCGGCGCCGGCGAAGACACCGGTGCGCGAACCCCGCAGCGACCGCGGGTCCAGCCCGGCCCGCTCGAGCGCCTCCCAGGAGACCTCCAGCAGCAACCGCTGCTGCGGGTCCATCGCCAGCGCCTCGCGCGGCGGGATGCCGAAGAAGTCGGGGTCGAAGTCGGCGGCGTCGGCGAGGAACCCGCCGACCTGCGCGTAGTGCGCCTCGGGCTGCTCCCACCCGCGGTCCGTCGGGAAGCCGCCGACGGCGTCGGTGCGCGTCACCAGCAGCTGCCAGAAGCCCTCGGGCGTGCTCACCGAGCCGGGCAGCCTCATCCCCATCCCGACGACGGCGATGGGGTCGTCGGCCGGGTCGCTGCCGGTCCCGGCACCGGGCACGGCCGCAGCCTCGTCGTGGCCGCCGCCCAGCTCGCGGGCCAGGTACGCCGCGAGCGCGGTGGGGCTCGGGTGGTCGAAGACCAGGGTCGCCGGCAGGGCCAGCCCCGTCGCGGCCGCGAGCCGGTCGCGCAGCTCCATCGAGGTGAGCGAGTCGAAGCCGAGCTCCTTGAAGGCTCGGGTCGGGTCGACGTCGCCGGCCCCGGCATGACCGAGCAGCGCCGCCGTCTGCTCGCGGACCAGCTCGGTCAGCTGCTCGAGGTCAGGGCCCGGCTGCCGGGCGGTGACGTCGGCGGCCGCCACGGCGGACGGTGCCTCGTTCGGGATAAGCCCGGCCAGCAGCGGGCTCGGCCGGCGCAGCGTGAAGGAGGCACCGAAGGTGGCCCAGTCGATGTCCGCGACGGTGATGACGCCGCCGCTGGCGGCGGTGCCCGCCGGATCGTCGAGGGCGTCGGCGAGGGCGTGCAGCGCCTGCGCCGGCTCCAGGGGACGCAGTCCGCGCCGCCGCGCCTGCTCGCCGCCGTCACTGTCGCCGAGGCCGGCGCCACCCCAGAGCCCCCAGGCCATCGAGGTGCCGACCAGGCCGCGGGCCCGCCGCCCCGCGACGACGGCATCGAGGTGCGCGTTCGCCGCGGCGTAGCCGGGCTGCCAGGCGCTGCCCCAGGTCGCCGACACCGAGGAGAAGGTGACGAAGGCGTCCAGCTCGCCGGTGAGCTCGTCGAGGTGCCGGGCGCCGGCCACCTTGGCCGCCGTCACCGCCGCCTGCTCGGCGACGGTGGTCTCGTCCAGCGGGGTTGCCTGACCCACGCCGGCGGCGTGGAAGACCGCCGACACCGGCGCGGAGCCGGCGAGGAGGGCGGCGACGTGGTCCCGGTCGGCGATGTCGGCGGCGACGACATCGACGGTGGTGCCGGCGGCGGCCAGCTCGGCGACGAGCGCGGCGACGCCGGCGGCGGCCGGGCCGCGGCGCGAGGTGAGGGTCAGCCGCCGGCACGACCGTCCGGTGAGCCAGCGGGCGACGTGCCCGCCGAGGGCGCCGGTGCCGCCGGTGACGAGCACCCGGCCGCCGGGCGTCCAGCGGGTGCGGGCCGTCCCGGCGCGGCCGGCGGTTACGGCGCGCCGCAGCCGCCGGGCCAGGACGCCCTGCCGGCGGAGGGCGAGCTGATCCTCACCGGTCGTCGCGGCGAGCACCGCAGCGACCCTGGCCCCGGTGGCGGGATCGAGGTCGCCGGCAGCCGATGCCGCCGGCAGGTCGATCAGCCCGCCCCAGCGCTCCGGGTGCTCCAGGGCGACGACGCGCCCCAGTCCCCAGACCTGCGCCTGCGCCGGCACCGGGACCTCGTCGGGGGTGACGGCCACCGCACCGCGGGTGAGGAGCCAGAGGGGGACGTCCCGGACGGCCTGCGCCAGGTGCAGCGTCTCGACGAGGCCGCTGGTCAGCTCCGCGTGCTCGGGGTGTGGCGTCGCATCCAGGGCCAGCAGCGAGACGACACCGGCGAGGCCGTCGTCCGGCAGCTCCCCGGTCCCGTCGGCGCTGACGACCCGTGCCCCGCGCTCGCGCAGGGCGTCGGTGACCGCGGCGGCGACGTCCCGGCCGCCGGGACGGCCGCCGCCGACGACCAGCCACGTGCCCGTCAGGGCACCCCCGCTCGGTCCGTCGACGGCCTCCCACTCGACGGCATAGCGCAGCTGCGCCACCGCCTCGTCGTCCCGCTCCCGCCGCCGCCAGGACGCCAGCGGCGGCAACAGCCGGGGCAGGGTCGCCCGCAGCGTGTCGTCCGGCAACTCCAGCTCGGCGGCGAGGCCGGCGGCGTCGCCGCGCGCCACCATCTCCCACAGCCGGGAATCCGGTGCCGACGCGGCGACCGGCGGCCGCTCGCCGGGCCAGTAGCGGCGGTGCTCGAAGGGGTAGGTCGGCAGCTCGACGCGACGGCCCCCCGCCCGCCGCGCCCAGGCGACGGGCACGCCGTGGACGTAGGCGCGGGCCAGCCCGGTGAGCAGCGCGTCGGCGTCGGCGGACTGCCGGCCCAGTAGCGGCACGAAGGCGGCGTCCGGCATCACCTGGGCGCCCATCGCCGAGAGCGTCCCGTCCGGGCCGATCTCCAGGTACGTGGTGACGCCCTGCGCGGCGAGGGTCTGCAGCGCCGCCGCGAAGCGCACGCTGCCGCGCGCCTGCGCCGGCCAGTACGACGGGTCGAGCGAGTCGACGAGCGCACCGTCCAGCGCGCCTGCCCAGGGCAGCCGCGGCGCCGCGGTCGGCAGCGTCGCCGCGAGCCGGCCGAGCTCGTCCAGCACCGGGTCCATCGCTGCGGAGTGGAAGGCGTGGCTCACCCGGAGCCGGCGTGCCCGGCGACCCCGTGCCTGCCACCGGTCCACCACCGCCGCGACGGCGTCGACCGGGCCGGAGAGCACCACCGACGCCGGTCCGTTCACGGCGGCCAGCGAGAGCTCGGGCGCCGCGGCGAGGTCGGCGGCGACCTCGTCCTCGCTCGCCGCGAGCGCCGCCATCGCACCCCCGGCGGGCAGCGACTGCATCGACCGGGCCCGGTGGGCGACGAGCCGAGCGGCCTCGCGGAGCCCGAGCGCACCGGCGGTGTGGGCGGCGGCGATCTCGCCGACGCTGTGCCCGGCCACCGCCTCCGGGCTGATGCCGTACTCGGCCAGGCTGGCGACAAGCGCGATCTCGAAGGCGAAGAGTCCGGTCTGCGCGAAGAGGGTCTGGTCGGCACGGTCGTCGGCGCCGTCGCCGAGCAGCACCTCGCGCACCGGATGACCGAGCTCGGCCTCGATGAGCGCGCAGGCCTCGTCGAAGGTGGCGGCGAAGGCGGGGTCGGCGGCGTGCAGGGCGCGTGCCATGCCGGCGCGCTGCGCACCCTGGCCGGCGAAGACGAAGCCGAGCCGGCCACGTCGCGCCGTGCCGGTGACGACCCGCGACGCGCGACCCGCCGCGACCTCGTCCAGGCCGGCCAGCAGCTCGTCGCGGTCGGCGCCGATGACGACGGCGCGGCATTCGAAGGGCGTCCGGGTGGTGGCGAGGGAGAAGGCGACGTCCTGCGCAGCGAGGTCCGGCCGCACGGTCACGTGGTCGCGCAGCCGCTCGGCCTGCGCCGCCAGGGACGTCGGCGTCCGCGCCGACAGCGGCCAGACGACCGCGTCACCGGTCGGGGCCGTCGGGGCGGCGGCCGAGGTGGGGGCGGCGGGGGCTTCTTCCAGGATGAGGTGGACGTTGGTGCCGCTGGCTCCGAAGGCCGAGACGCCCGCCCGGCGGATCCGCTCGCCGGCGGGCCAGTCGACGGGCTGCTGCAGCAGGCGCAGGTCGCCGGCCGACCAGTCGACGTGCGGCGTCGGGTGCGCCGCGTGCAGGGTGGCGGGCAGCTGCTGGTGGCGCAGCGCGAGCACCATCTTGAGCAACGCCGCCGCGCCGGCCGCGGTCTGCGTGTGCCCGATGTTGGACTTCAGCGAGCCCAGCCAGAGCGGCCGGTCCCGACCGGTGCCGTAGGTGGCCAGCAGCGCGTCCGCCTCGATCGGGTCGCCGAGGGCGGTGCCGGTGCCGTGGGCCTCGACCGTGTCGATGTCGCCGGGCGCGAGGCCGGCCTCGGCCAGCGCCGCCCGGATGACGCGCTGCTGCGCCGGGCCGCTCGGCGCGGTGAGGCCGTTGGAGGCACCGTCGGAGTTGGCGGCGCTGCCCCGGATGACGGCCAGGACCTCGTGCCCGTGGCGGACCGCGTCGCCGAGGCGCTCCAGCACCACCAGGGCCGCGCCCTCGCCCCAGCCGGTGCCGTCGGCATCGGCGGCGAAGGAGCGGCAGCGGCCGTCCGCGGCGAGCCCACCCTGCCGGGCGAACTCGGCGAACATGCCCGGCGTCACCATCACCATGACGCCGCCGGCGACGGCGAGCGAGCACTCGCCGGCGCGCAGCGCCCGGGCGGCCAGGTGGACGGCGAGCAGTGAGGAGGAGCAGGCGGTGTCGACGGTGACCGCCGGCCCGGTGAGCCCCAGGGAGTAGGCGACCCGACCGGAGAGGACGCTCAGCGCGCTCCCCGCGACCAGGTGGCCTTCGGCGGCGGCCCGCTCCCGCGACACCCAGTCGTAGCCGGACGAGGTCGCGCCGACGTAGACACCGGTGCGTGACCCGTGCAGCGAGCGGGGGTCCATGCCGGCCTGCTCGATCGCCTCCCAGGTCACCTCCAGCAGCAGCCGCTGCTGCGGGTCCATCGCCTGCGCCTCGCGCGGCGAGAGGTCGAAGAAGCCGGCATCGAAGCCGGGCGCGTCGTGGACGAAGCCGCCCTGCCGAGCCTGCGCCGTCCCCAGCTCGGCGGTCTCCCAGCCGCGGTCGGTGGGCAGCGGCCCGACCGCGTCGACGCCGTCGGCGAGCAGCTGCCAGAGGTCCGCCGGGCCCTGCACGCCGCCGGGCAGCCGGCAGCCCAGCCCGACCACCGCGATCGGCTCGGCGGCGGCCGCCTCGACCTCGCGCAACCTGCCGCGGGTCTCGTGCAGGGTGGCGGTGACCTGCTTCAGGTAGTGGCGGAGCTTCTCCTCGCTCATGCGCGCACCTCGCCCCGGTTCCGTGTCCGCGTCACTGGATGCCGAACTCCTTGCCGAGGAAGTCGAAGACCTCGTCGTCGGCCGCGTCGGCCAGCCGGCCGGCCACCGACTCGTCCTGCTCGACCGCGCCGCCGTGACGCGACCGCCACTGCGCCACCGCCGCGTCCAGGCGCGTGCCCACCATGTCGCCAGTGGCGCTGCCGTCGCCGCCGTCGCCGCCGTCGGCGCCACTGGCGAGGAGCTCGGCCAGCAGGGCATCGAGGCGCGCCAGCACGTCGCCGGGGGTGTCGGCCTCGCCGCCCCCGACCAGCTCGGCGAGGCGGGCCCCGAGCGCGCGCGGCGTGGGGAACTGGAAGACCACGGTGGACGGCAGCGTCACGCCGGTCGCGGCGATGAGCCGGTTCCGCAGCTCGACGCTGGTGAGCGAGTCGAAGCCCAGCGCGCTGAAGGCGCGGTCCGGGTCGACGTCCGAGGCGCCGGTGTGGTCCAGGACCCGGGCCGCCTCGACCCGGACCAGCTCGGTGAGCTCGGGGGCGCGGCGGGCCGGCGGCAGCTCGGCCCACCGCTGCCGGGCCGACGTCTCCGCCGCCGGGTTCACCGGCACGTCGAGTGCGGCCACGACCTCGGGCAGGTCCCGGACCAGCGGGCTGGGACGGTGCAGCGTGAAGGTCGGCGCGAAGTGCTCCCAGTCGACGTCGGCGATGGTGACGGCCTGTTCGTCGCCGTCGAGGACGTCGCCCAGCGCCCGCAGCGCCAGCTCCGGCGACAAGCTGCGCAGGCCGTGCCGGACCGAGCCGTCGTCGGCGCCGGTCTGCCACGGTCCCCAGGCGACGGTGGTGGCCGGCAACCCGCGGGCTCGGCGTCGCTCGGCCAGGCCCTCGACGAAGGCGTTCCCGGCCGCGTAACCGGCCATCCGGGCGCTGCCCCATGTCGAGACGATGGAGCTGAAGACCAGGAACTCGTCGAGGTCGCCGGTGAGCTCGTCCAGCAGCGCAGCGCCGCCGGCCTTGGCGGTCCGGACGGCGTCCAACTCCTCGTCGGTCATCTCCGCCACCGGGGTCGACTGCCCGACACCGTCGGCGTGGATGACCGCCCGCAGCGCCGGGCCGTCGGCGGCGGTCCGGGCCAGCAGGCCGGCCAGGTCCGCGCGACGGCCGGTGTCGCAGGCGCTCACCAGGACGTCACCGCCACGACCGGCGATGCCGGCGGCGAGGTCGGCGACCTCGCGCTGCAGCGGCGACGGGGTGGTGAGGACGACACGTTCGGCGCCGCGGTCCGTGGCCCAACGGGCGGCGTGAGAGCCGACCGTGCCCAGTCCGCCGGTGACCAGGACCGTGCCCCGGGCGCGCCAGCTCTGCCGCGGCCGGGAGCGCTCGGCCCGGCTGAGGCGCCGCGCCAGCGCGGTCCCCGACCGCAGCGCGACCTGGTCCTCGGCGCCGGCCAGGGTCCGCGCCAGCAGCGGCGCCCACGGCTCGTCGTCGGTCGCGGGAAGGTCGAGCAGTCCGCCCCAGCGCTGGGGATGTTCCAGCGCCACCACCCGGCCCAGACCCCAGAGCTGGGCCTGCTCGGGAGCGACCACGTCGCCGGCGGTGGCGGCGACCGCGCCGCGGGTGACGACCCACAGCGGCGCCTCGCTGCCGAGGCGGCCCAGCTCCCGGAATAGCTGCAGCGTGGCGGGCAGGTCTGCGGTGGCGTCGTCCAGCGCGAGCAGTGACACCACCCCGCGGCAGTCGGCGGCGAGGACGGGATCGTCGGCGAGGACGGCCGCGTCGCCCGCGGTGACGACCTCAGCACCGTCGGCCCGGAGGGCCTCGACGACCGCGTCGAGTGCGGCGCCACTCCGCTCCGCGCCACCGACCACCAGCCAGCGCCCGGCTGGCAGCGTCCCGGCGCCGGTGACCGGAGTCCAGGTCACCCGGTAGCGCCACTCGTCGATCGCCGCCGCGTCGCGGTCACGGCGCCGGTAGGCGGCCAGCGCGGGCAGCAGCTCGCCGACGCGGGCGCCGTCCAGCTCGAGGGCGGCGCCCAGCTCGTCGGCGTCACCCCGCTCGACCGCTGCCCAGAACTGCGCGTCCGCCACCGGGGCGGCGGCGACCGGGGCCGGCGCCTGCGGCCAGAAACGACGGTGCCGGAAGGCGTAGGTCGGCAGCGCGACGCTCCGCCCACCGCCGACGACGGCCGACCAGTCGACGGTGGCGCCCCGCACGGCGGCGGCGGCCAGCGACTGCAGCACCCGCGGCGCACCGCCGTCGTCACGACGCAGCGTCCCCACCACGACGGCCGCGGCGCCGGGCAGGTCGTCCAGGGTGTCCTCGATCGCGGACACCAGCACCGGATGGGGCGAGGTCTCGACGAAGGCGCCAAGGCCGTCGGCGGCCAGCAGCCGCACCGCTCGCTCGAACTCGACGGGTTCGCGCAGGCTGTCGAACCAGTACCGCGGTGTCAGCTCGGTGCCGTCGAGCACGGCACCGGTGAACGACGACACCATCGTGACGTCGGCGGGCTGCGGCGTGATGTCGGCCAGCGCGGTGAGGATCTCCTCGCGCAGCCGGTCGACCTGGGCACTGTGCGAGGCGTAGTCGACGGGGATGCTCCGGGTGCGGACCTCCGCCGGGCAGGAGGCGGCCAGCTCGGCCAGCGCCGCCGGGGTCCCGGAGACGACGCAGGCATGCGGTCCGTTCACCGCGGCCAGTGCCAGCTCCGGCTGCCACGGCGCGATGCGCTCGCGCACCCGGTCCGCCGGCTCGGCGATCGAGAGCATGCCGCCCTGGCCGGCCAGCGCGGTGAGCGCGCGGCTGCGCAGCGCGACGACCTTCGCACCGTCGGCGAGGCTCAGCGCGCCGGCCACCACGGCGGCCGCGATCTCGCCCTGGGAATGGCCGACGACGGCGTCGGGGACGACGCCGGCCGCACGCCACACCTCGGCGAGGGAGACCATGACCGCCCACAGCGCCGGTTGGACGACGTCGGCGGTGGTGGGCAGCTCGGCGTCCCCGAGCAGCACCTCGGCCGGGGACCAGGCGACGTACGGTGCGAGCGCGGCGGCGCACTCGGCGAGGCGCGCGGCGAAGACCGGGGATGCCTCGGCCAGCTCGCGGGCCATCCCGCTCCACTGGCTGCCCTGCCCCGGGAAGACGAAGACGGCGCGCTCGGCGGCAGCGTCGGCGCGTCCCACCACGACGTCGGTGCTGTCGCCTCCGGTGGCCAGGGTGGCCAGACCGGCGACGAGCGGGGCGCAGCGATCGTCGTCGGTGCCGGCCGCGGCACCCAGGACGACGGCCCGCTCGTCGAATCGCGGTCGCGTCGTCGCCAGCGAGTGGGCGATGTCGCGCGGCGTCGCCTCCGGATGGGCGAGGACGTGCTCGCGCAGCCGGCCGGCCTGGTCGGCGAGGACGTCGACGTGACGCGCCGAGAGGGCCCAGGCGGCCACGCCGGTGAGGACCGCGGGGGCCGGGACGAGCTGCGGTTCCGGCTCGACGGGCGGCTGTTCGACGACGACGTGGGCGTTGGTCCCGCTCATGCCGAAGGCAGAGATACCGGCGCGGCGCGGCCGGCCCGCCTCCTGCCATTCCTGCGCGGCGGTGAGCAGCTGCAGGGCGCCCGAGTCCCAGTCGATGTGCGGCGACGGCTCGTCGGCGTGCAGCGTCGCCGGCAGCCGACGGTGCTGCAGCGCCAGCAGGATCTTCAGCAGCCCCGCCACACCGGCCGCTGCCTGCGTGTGACCCAGGTTCGACTTCACCGAGCCCAGCAGCAGCGGGGTGCTGCGGTCGCGACCGTAGGTGGCCAGCAGCGCACCGGCCTCGATGGGGTCGCCCAGGGCGGTGCCGGTGCCGTGCGCCTCGACCACGTCGATGTCCTCGGGGCGCAGTCCGGCATCGGCCAGCGCCGCCCGGATCACCCGCTGCTGGGACGGTCCGTTCGGTGCGGTCAGCCCGTTGGACGCCCCGTCGGAGTTGACGGCACTGCCCCGGACGAGGGCCAGCACCTCGTGGCCGAGCCGGCGCGCCCGCGACAGCGGCTCCACCACCACGACGCCGGCGCCCTCGGCCATCCCCATGCCGTCGGCGCCCGCGCCGAAGGCCTTGCACCGACCGTCGGCGGCCAACCCCCGCTGCCGGGAGAAGGCGACGAGGTCCCGCGGTGTCGCCATCACGGTCACCCCGCCGACGACGGCGAGCTCGCAGTCACCGTTGCGGATCGCACCGACGGCGGTGTGCAGGGCCACCAGCGACGAGGAGCAGGCCGTGTCGACGGTGAGTGCCGGCCCCTCGAGGCCGAGCAGGTACGCCAGCCGACCGGAGAGGATGCTGGTGGCGTTGCCGGTCATCAGGTGGCCTTCGAGCCCGACGCCGCTGGCGGTCCGCGCGAGCGTCGCGCCCAGCTGGTCGTAACCGGAGACGTAGCCGCCGACGAAGACACCGGTCCGCGAGCCCCGCAGCGAGGTCGGATCGATGCCGCCGCGCTCCAGCGCCTCCCACGTCACCTCGAGCAGCAGCCGCTGCTGCGGATCCATCGCCAGCGCCTCACGCGGCGAGATCCCGAAGAAGTCGGCGTCGAAGTCGGCCACGTCCCGCAGGAAGCCGCCCTCACGGACGTAGGCCGTGCCGGCGTGGTCCGGGTCCGGGTCGTAGAGCGCGTCGAGGTCCCAGCCCCGGTCGGCCGGGAAGCCGCCGATGGCGTCCCCACTGCGCTCCAGCAGTGTCCAGAGCTGCTCGGGCGTGCGCACGCCGCCGGGGAAGCGGCAACCCATGGCGACGACGGCGAGCGGCTCGGTGGGGCTCCCCGCCGCTCGGCCGCCGTCGGGAAGCGAGGGCTCCTCGCCCGAAAGCTCGGCCGCCAGCTCGCCGCGCAGTTCCCCGTGCAGGAACGCGGCGAGGGCGAGCGGGTCCGGGAAGTCGAAGAGCAGCGTGGCCGGCAGCGTGAGTCCGGTCGCGGCGGCGAGCCGGTTGCGCAGCTCCACCGAGGTGAGCGAGTCCAGCCCCATCTCGCTGAAGGCCCGGGCGGGGTCGATCACCGCCGGGTCGTCGTAACCCATTACCCACGCCGCCTCGGACCGGATCAGCGTGGTGAGCTCCCGCTCGCGCTCGGCGGCGGCCCGGCCGGCGAGCCGCGCCAGCAGCTTGGCGTGCGGGTCCGGCGTCTCGGTCACGGCCGTCGCCGCTGCCACGCCGGCACCCGCCTCGACGGCGAGCTCGGACATGAACGGCGCCCGCAGCAGCTCCCCCACGCCGCGGTCGGTGGCCATCGCGCCGAGGTCGAACGCCATCATGGTAAGGGCACCGACGGTGTCGTCCTCGATCGCGTCGGCGAGCGCGGCGACGGCCTGCGACGGCTCCATCAGCACTTCCCAGGTGTTGCGGGCCAGCCGCTGCCGGGCGCCCTCGCTGGCCTCGCCGACGCCACCGCCGGCCCACGGCCCCCAGGCCACCGACAGGGCCGGGCGGCCCTGCGCGCGGCGGCGCAGCGCGAGCGCGTCGAGGACCGCGTTCGCGGCCGCGTAGTTGCCCTGGCCGCCGTTGCCGAAGATCGCCGAGGTGGAGGAGAAGAGGACGAAGGCGTCCAGGTCGAGCCCGGCGGTGAGCTCGTCCAGGTACAGCGCGCCGGCGGCCTTGCCGCCGAAGGGTCCGGCCAACCGGGCCGGTGTCAGGCGGTCGACGACCCCGTCGTCCAGGGCGCCGGCGGCATGCATGACCGTCGACAGCGGCGATCCGGTCGCCGCGATCCGGTCCAGGACGGCGGCGAGGGCGGCGCGGTCGGCGGTGTCGCAGGCGAGGACCTCGACGGCCGAGCCGGCCTCGGCCAGCCGCGCGGCCAGCGCCGCCGCGCCGGCGGCGTCCGGACCGCTCCGGCTGGTGAGCACGAGCCGACCGGCGCCCCGGCCGGCCAGCCAACCCGCGACGTGACCGCCGATGGCGCCGGTGCCACCGGTGACGAGCGAGGTGCCGCGCGGGACGAAGCGGAGCCGCGAAGCCCCGAGCGGCGCGCGCACCAGACGGCGGGCCAGGACCCCCGAGCCGCGCAGCGCGACCTGGTTCTCCCGGCCGCCGGCGAGCACCGCGAGCAGCCGGGCACCGGTGCGCTCGTCCCACCGGGCGGGGAGGTCGACGAGACCGCCCCAGCGGTCCGGGACCTCGACGGCCGCGCTCAGCCCGAATCCCCAGACGGCAGCCTGCGACGGCTGCGGGGAGTCGGTGGCGTCGGCGGCCACCGCGCCACGGGTCAGCAGCCACAGCGGTGCCGGCTCGTCGAGATCCCCCAGCGCCTGGACCAGCGCGAGCGTCGCGAGCAGCCCCGCGCCGGGTCCGTCCTCGGCGGCGTCGGCATGGTCCGCGGCATGGTCGGCGGCATCGTCGGTGGGCAGGGCGCAGAGCGACAGCACGCCGGTCAGCGGCTCGTCGCCGCGCAGCAGTCCGGCCAGCTCGCCGCGGTCGGGGTCCCCGGCGGGGAGCTCGACGGTGCGGACGCGGCAGCCGTGGCCGCGCAGCGTGGCCACGCACGGGTGGTCGGCGAGACCGGTCGGCAGCACCACCAGCCACGACCCGCCCGGTGTCGCCGGTGCCGGTTCGGAGAGATGCCGCCAGCTCACCCGGAAACGCCAGTCGGCAGTCGCGTCCCGCGCAACGGCTCCGGCGGGCGCCACCGTGCCCGGTTGCCGCAGCGCCGGCCAGTAGCGGGACCGCTGGAAGGCGTAGGTCGGCAGCTCCACCCGGTCACCGCGCAGCACCTCGCGCCACGCCACCGGCACGCCGTGCGCGGCGAGCACGGCCAGCGAGCGGAGCAGCCGGTCCGGCCCGCCCTGCTCGCGTTCGATCGATCCGGTGACGACCGGCTCGGGACCATCGGTCGCGTCCAGGGTCTCGACGATCGCCGCGGTGAGCACCGGGTGGGCCGAGACCTCGACGAAGACGTCGTGACCGTCCTCGGCCAGCGCGGTCACCGCGTCGGCGAAGCGCACCTGCTCGCGGACGTTGTCGTACCAGTACTCGGCGGTCAGCTCGGTCCCGTCCACCCAGCCGGCCCGGACGGTGCTGAAGAACGGGATCTGTCCTGCCCGTGGCCGGAGGTCCGCGAGCTGCTCGGCGAGGACCGGCGCGATCGGCTCCACCAGCCGTGAGTGCGCGACGAAGTCGGTCGCCGGGATGCGCCAGCGCAGCACGCGTCGTCCCCGAAGCTCGCGCTCGAACTCGGTGAGCGCCGCGGTCTCCCCCGAGACCACCGTGCTGGCCGGGCCGTTGACGGCCGCGATGCTGAGCCGCTCCCCCCACGGCTGCAGCAGCGGACGGACGGCCGCCGCGGGCATCACCACCGAGACCATGCCGCCGCTGGCGTCCAGGTCACGCAGCGCTCGGGATCGGACCGCGACCACCCGGGCACCGTCGGCGAGCGTCAGCGCCCCCGCCACCACCGCGGCGGCGATCTCGCCCTGGCTGTGGCCGAGCACCGCGTCCGGTCGGACGCCGACGGCCTGCCACACCGCGGCCAGCGACACCATGACTGCCCACAGCACCGGCTGCATGACGTCGGCGGTCTCGAGCGACGGCGCGCCGTCGGCGCCGGCGAGGACCTCCTCGGGCGACCACGAGATGTGCGGGGCAAGGGCGGCGGCGCACTCGGCGAAGCGCTGTGCGAAGGCGGGTGAGCCGGTGAGCAGCTCGCGTCCCATGCCGATCCACTGGCTGCCCTGGCCGGGGAAGACGAAGACGACGCGGCCCTCGGTGTCCCGGCCGGTGATCGCGGCGCCGCGGTCGAGGACCTGCTCGGCCCCCACCGCGGCCAGCTGCGCAAGCAGCTCCTCCCGCTCGTGCCCCACGAGGACGGCGTGGTGACCGAAGCTGCCGCGGGTGGTGGCGAGCGACCACCCGATGTCGGCGGGGTCCAGCTCGGGGCGGGACGAGACATGGGCGTGCAGTCGACGTGCCTGCGCCGCCAGCCCCGCCGGGGTGCGCGCCGAGAGCCGCCACGCGGTGGCCTCGGGGTGCAGCGCGCGCTCGTCGGGCGGCGCCGGCTCGGCCTCGGTGGCGACGGCGTCGCCGGGGGCCTGCTCGAGCACGACGTGGACGTTGGTGCCGCTCATCCCGAAGGCGGAGACACCGGCCCGGCGCGGCCCGTCGGAGTCCCACTCGCGGTGCTCGTGGAGCAGGCGGACGTCGCCGGCGCTCCAGTCGATCTCGCCGGAGGGCTCGTCAGCGTGCAGCGTGCGGGGCAGCTGCCGGTGCTGCAGCGCCAGCACCATCTTGATCAGTCCGGCCACGCCGGCGGCGGTCTGGGTGTGGCCGATGTTCGACTTCGCCGACCCCAGCCAGAGCGGACGGCTGCGGTCGCGGCCGTAGGTGGCCAGCAGGGCGTGCGCCTCGATCGGGTCACCGAGGGTGGTGCCGGTGCCGTGCGCCTCGACGACGTCCACATCGTCGGGTCGCAGTCCGGCGTTGGCCAGGGCGGCGCGGATGACCCGCTGCTGCGACGGTCCACTGGGCGCGGTGAGCCCGTTGGAGGCGCCGTCCTGGTTCATGGCGATACCCCGCACCACGGCGAGCACGGGGTGGCCGTGGCGGCGCGCGTCGGAGAGCCGCTCCAGCGCGACGACGCCGGCACCCTCGGCCAGGCCCATGCCGTCGGCCCCGGCGCCGAAGGCCTTGCAGCGGCCGTCGGGGGCGAGACCGCGCTGCCGGGAGAAGCCGACGAACTGGTTCGGCGTCGCCATCAGCATCACGCCGCCGGTGAGGGCCAGCGAGCACTCGCCGGAGCGGAGCGCGCTGACGGCCATGTGCAGCGCGACCAGCGAGGAGGAGCAGGCCGTGTCGATGGTGACCGCCGGTCCTTCCAGGCCCAGCGTGTAGGCGATGCGACCGGAGATGATGCTGCCGGAGTGGCCCGTCACCAGGTAACCCTCGGCGCCGCCGTCGCCCTCGGCCATGCCGGTGCCGTAGCCGGTGAGCGCCGCGCCGACGAAGACCCCGGTCGCGCTCCCGCGCAGCGTGGCGGGGTCGATCCCGGCCCGTTCCACGGCCTCCCACGTCGTCTCGAGCAGCAGCCGCTGCTGCGGGTCCATGGCCAGGGCCTCGCGCGGCGAGATCCCGAAGAAGCCGGCGTCGAAATCGGCGCCGTCGTAGAGGAAACCGCCGGTGCGGGTGTACGAACGGCCCTGCCGGTCCGGGTCGGGGTCGTAGATGGCAGCGTCCCAGCCCCGGTCCTCGGGAAAGCCGGAGATCGCGTCGGTCCCCTCGGCCAGCAGCTGCCAGTACGCGTCGGGCGAGTCGACCCCACCGGGGAACCGGCAGCCGATGCCGACGATGACCACGGGATCGCCGTCATCGGCCGTGGCGACGGCGCGGGTGTGGGTGTCGGGCTCGGCCGGCTCGCCCCCGACCATGCGGGCCGAGAGCCAGCGCGCGAGCTCGGTGGGGGTGGGGTGGTCGAAGACCACCGAGGACGGCAGGGACAGCCCCGTCGCCGCGGCCAGCCGGCGGCGCAGGTCCACGGCGGTGAGCGAGTCGAAGCCGAGGTCGCGGAACGCGCGCGTCGCGGGGACGTCACGGCTGACGTCGTGACCCAGGGTCGCGGCGGCATGCTCGCGGACCAGCCCGGTCAGCCGTCGCACCCGCTCGGGCTCGGCGAGCCCCGCCAGCCGGCTCGCCAGCTCGCCGCGGGCCGCGGGATCGGCGGCCGTGGCACCGGCGGCGTCGTCCCGGTCGGCGCCGACCGGTCGGCTGGCCGGGTCGGCGGCGGCCTCGAGGTCGTCGAAGAGCGGTCGGGAGCGGGCAGCGGTGAAGACCGGGACGAAGGTGTCCCAGTCCATGTCGGCGATGACGCGGTGGGCCTCACCGGGAGCAGCCAGTACCTCGCCGAGCGCGGCGAGAGCGGGCGCGGGGGCGAGGAAGTTGGTGCCCTGGCGACGCAGGCTTGTCGGCGTGACGGCGCCGGGCTCGTCGGCACCGGCCGGGGTGAAGGCCTCCCAGTCGCGGGTGTCCCAGACCCCCCAGCCGACGCTGAGGGCGGGCAGGCCCGCCGCCCGCCGGGCCTCGGCGAGCGCATCGAGATGGGCGTTGGCCGCCGCGTAGCTGCCGTGGTCGTTGCTCCCCCACGTCGCCGCGATCGAGGAGAAGAGCACGAAGTCGGTGAGCTCGGTGGCGTCGCGGGTGGCCCGGTCCAGGTGGTCGGCACCGGCGACCTTGGCCGCGAGTGCCGCGGCCAGGGACTCCGGGCCGGTCTCGTCGAGGCGGGTGAGGTCGAAGACCGTCGCGGCGTGGACGACCGTCCGGAGCTCGGGCTCGGCGGCCACCAGCGCGTCGACCTGACGGGAATCGGCGATGTCGCACTCGACGACGGCCACGTCGGCGCCCCGGGCGGCGAGCCCGGCGACGAGGTCGGCACTCACGCCGGCCGCCCCACGACGGGTCGGCAGTACGAGCCGTTGTGCGCCCCGCGCGACCAGCCATGGCAGCAGGTGGGCACCGATCGAGCCGGTGCCCCCGGTGACCAGCGCCGTCCCGCCGGTGGTCCACTGCCGCCGGGACGATCCGGGCGCGCCGGATCCTGGCGGGGCAAGGCGCTGCAGCCGCCGGACGAACAGACCGTCGCGGCGCAGCGCGAGCTCGTCCTCGCCGCCGGCGCGGACGCCGCCGACCAGGGCCGCGCAGACCGCTGCGGCCGGCACCCCGTCACCGAGGTCGATCATGCCGCCCCAGCGCTGCGGCTGCTCCAGGCCGGCCACCCGACCCAGCCCCCAGACCTGCGCCTGCCGGGGTGAGGGCGCCTCACCGGGACGGACGGCGACGGCACCGCGGGTGAGCAGCCAGAGCGGGGCGGCGTCGGGACGTCGGGCGAGCGCCCGGACGAGGGCCAGCGTGTTCGCCGTGCCGACGGCGACCCCGGTGTCGGGATCGACGACGGCGTCGTCGAGGGCCAGCAGGGAGAGCACGCCGGCGACGGGTCCCGGCGGGAGTGCGGCGGCGAGGGCGTCGGCATCGCCTACGGACAGGTCGCCCGTCTCGACGTGGACCACCTCGGCCCCGGCCGCGGTCAGAGCGCTGCTCAGCGCCGTGGCGTCAGCGGCGCAGTCCCGGCCGGGCGTGACGAGCAGCCACGTCCCGTCGAGGCCGGCGTTGCCGGTGCTGCCGGGAAGCCACCGCACGCCGTAGTGCCACCGGTCCGACGGCGCCGGGGCGGGGGGCAGGGCGGGCCAGTAGCGGCGCCGCTGGAAGGCGTAGGTGGGGAGGTCCACCTGCTCGGCCGGGGGCAGCAGCCGCGACCACTCCACCGGCAGACCCCGGACATGGGCTTCGGCCAGGGAGAGCAGGGCTCGCTGCGCGCCGCCCTCGTCACGGCGCAGCGTGCCCAGGACGGTCGGTTCGCCGGTGCCGGCATCGACGAGGCAGTCGGTGATCGGCGCCAGCAGCACCGGATGCGGGGAGCACTCGACGAAGGTGTCGTGACCCGCGGCGCCGAGAGTGGCCACGGCGCGGGCGAACTCCACCGGTTCGCGCAGGCTGGCGAACCAGTAGTCGGCGTCCAGCTCGGTACCGTCGAGCCAGGCGCCGGTGAGGGCCGAGATCATGGGGATCTGCGCTGCCCTCGGCGTGACAGGCCCGAGCGTGGTGAGCAGCTCGTCGCGCAGCTCGTCGACCTGCGCCGAGTGCGAGGCGTAGTCCACCGGGATCACGCGGGTGCGGACCTCGCCACACGACGCGGCGAGCTCGGCCAGCGCCGCGGGCTCGCCCGAGACGACGGTGGCCCGCGGTCCGTTCTTGGCCGCGATGGACAGCCGGCCGCGCCACGGCTCGAGGCGCAGCGCCACCTGCTCGGCCGGCTCCGCGATCGACATCATCCCGCCCCGGCCGCTGATCGCGCGGAGGGCTCGACTCCGCGTCGCGACCACCCGCGCGCCGTCCTCCAGCGACAGCGCCCCGGCCACCACCGCCGCGGCGATCTCACCCTGGCTGTGGCCGAGGACCGCAAGGGGCCGGACGCCGCAGCTGCGCCAGAACTCGGCGAGCGACACCATCACCGCCCAGAGCGCGGGCTGCACGATCTCGGCGTCGTCGAAGCCGTGGTCGCCGGCGAGCAGCTCCGCCGGTGGGAACCGGGTCCAGGGCGCCAGCGCGGCGCAGCACTGGGCCAGCCGGTCGGCGAAGACCGGGGAGGCGGCGGCGAGCTCGCGACCCATGCCGAGCCATTGCCCACCCTGACCGGGGAAGACGAAGACGGTCCGGCCGGCGTCACCGGCGGTGCCCGTCACCAGCTCCGGGGCGGGACGACCCTCGGCCAGCGCGAGGAGGGCCGGCCGGGGATCGGCGGCCACCACCACGGCCCGGTGCTCGAAGGCGGCGCGACCGGTGGCCAGCGACCACTGCTGACCTCGCCCCGCCGCCAGATCCACCGCGGGCAGCAGCGCCCGCGCCTGGGCGGCGAGGGCCGCCTCGCTGCGGGCCGAGACGAGCCACGCCTGCGGGTCGGCGAGCACGACCGGCGGCACCTCGGCGGCAGCGTCAGCCGCCGGTGCGGCCGGCAGCGGCGGCTCCTCCACCAGGACGTGCGCGTTCGTGCCGCTGATGCCGAAGCCGGAGACGGCCGCCCGACGCGGCGTGTCCCGGGCGGGCCAGGCGACGGCGTCGGTGAGCAGTCGGACGGCGCCGGAGTCCCAGTCGATGTGTGGCGACGGCACCTCCGCGTGCAGCGTCCGCGGCAGCGTCTCGTGCTGCAGGCTCATGATCATCTTGATCAGACCCGCGACGCCGGCGGCGGCCTGGGTGTGGCCGAGGTTGGACTTCAACGAGCCGAGCCACAGCGGCCGGTCGGCGGGACGGCCGGCGCCGTAGGCGGCCAGCAGGGCCCGGGCCTCGATGGGGTCGCCGAGCGCGGTTCCGGTGCCGTGGGCCTCGACGGCGTCGACCTCGGTGGGCGAGACCTCGGCCGCGGCCAGCGCCGCCTGGATGACCCGGCGCTGCGAGGGTCCGTTCGGCGCGGTGAGGCCGTTGGAGGCGCCGTCGGAGTTGACCGCGCTGCCGGTGACGACCGCGAGCACCCGATGGCCGAGCCGCTGCGCGTCGGAGAGCCGCTCGAGCACGAGCAGGCCCGCCCCCTCGGCCCAGCCGGTCCCGTCGGCGCCGGCGGCGAAGGCCTTGCAGCGTCCGTCCGCGGCGAGACCGTGCTGCCGGGAGAACTCCGCGAAGAGGGTCGGCGTCGACATGACGGTGACGCCGCCGGCCAGCGCGAGATCGGCCTCGCCGCTGCGCAGCGCGCGGGCGGCCAGATGCACCGCCACCAGGGAGGAGGAGCAGGCGGTGTCGACGGAGATGGCGGGCCCCTCCAGCCCGAGCGTGAAGGCGACCCGTCCGGAGAGGACGCTGTTCGCCGTCCCGATCAGCACGTGTCCCAGGGCGTCGTCGGAGGTGATCGGCAGGCTGGTGCCGTAGCCCGAGGAGTAGGCACCCAGGTACACGCCCGAGCGGGTGCCGCGCAGGCTCGCGGGAGTGATGCCGGCGTGCTCCAGCGCCTCCCACGCGACCTCGAGGGCGAGCCGCTGCTGGGGATCCATCGCCAGCGCCTCACGGGGCGAGATGCCGAAGAAGGCGGCGTCGAAGTCGGTGGCGTCGTAGAGGAAACCACCGCTGCGGGTGGTGGCCTCGTCCTCGACACCGGCGTCGTAGAGCGACTCGACGTCCCAGCCCCGGTCCTCGGGGAAGGGCGCGATGACGTCGCGCCCCTCGGCGACGACGCGCCACAGATCCTCCGGGCCGCGGACGTCGCCGGGGAAGCGGCACCCGATCCCGACCACCGCGATCGGCTCGACCGCGCCGGCGGCGAGCTCGTGCAGCTGGCGGCGGGCCGACCGCAGGTTGGCGGTGGCCCGCTTCAGGTACTCGCGAAGCTTCTCTTCGTCTGCCATTGAGGTGTTTTCCCGGCCCGAGGACGTCTTCCGCAGTGAGGCGACGGCGCACGTCGGGTCCGCCGCAGCGGTCCGAAAATTACCGGCGGGTGGACGAACCGGACACCACGTTCAGCCGGTGCATGGAGCAGCTGAACAGGCCCGCACGAGGCGCGGACCGCCACGATGACGAAGGCCGCGGGAGGGCCTGGGGTCCCTCCCGCGGCAGCGCGGGGACGGCATCGCCGTCAGTCTTCGTCCGGGGTCACCACACCCCGGGGATGAGTCGCTTCGTGTGGCCGCGGTAGACGAGGTAGCGCCGTCCCATCACCCGGACGAGCAGCCGCTCCTCGACAGCGATGCGGCGCAGGATGGAGCCGAGCGGCAGCACCGCGGTGACGGCCACCGCAGGCCAGTTGCCTGCGGCGACGCCGTAGCCGAGCGCCAGCAGCAGCGCGCCGGCGTAGCTGGGGTGACGCACCCAGCGGTACGGGCCTCGCGTCACGATCGCCTGGCACGTCTCCACCTCCACGGTGGTGCGGAAACCGCTGCCCAGCTGGGTGATCGACCAGATCCGGACTGCCAGCCCCAGCCACATCAGGGCCAGTCCGATGGCGGGTCCCGCTGCGGCGTGGTCGACGAGGCCGATCTGCAGCGGGCTGTCGGCGGGGAGCACCGCCTGCAGCGCCGTCGCGGTGACGGTGGCCAGCAGCGTGAACGCCACGATCAGCCAGCGGGTGCCACGGTCCCGCGACGACGAGCCCTTGCCCTGGCGGTGGTCACGGACGACGAGGGTGATCTCGAGCAGCAACCACAGCAGCGAGGTTGCCTGGACGGCGGCGTACAACACGAGGGAGCCCCTTCTGTTCGGTCCGGTTCGGGACGAGGCGCGGTGGCCGGCGCAGGACTCGCCGGCCACCGCAGGTCAGCGGAAGGCCGCGCGGACGGTGCGGCTGTTGACGGTGGCGACGACGCCCAGCAGCAGCACGCCGCAGACGGCCTGTTCGGCCCGCAGCCAGACCGGGAAGGCGCCGGGCAGGGCCACGATGACGGCGATGACGGCGACCATGATCGCCGAGACGAGGCGCAGTCGCAGCAGCGCACGGGCACTGCCCCGCAGGGCGCCGACCACGAAGGAGAGCATCAGCAGCGACGTGACGGCGACGATGATGCCGCGGGTCCAGACCGCGCTGGTGACGAGATCGTGGTGGTTGCGCAGCGCCACGATGGCTCCCACGGTCGCCAGGCTCACGAGCGAGTACCAGACGACCAGCGACCGGGCGCGCTCCAGCGAGGTGCGGGCGCGGCTGTGGTCCAGGCGGGCGGCGGTCTTGACGGCGGTCATGTCTCCTCCAGAAACGGTGTGGTGATCGGTGCGGCCCCTTCGGGCCGGCTGGTCTTCTTCCAGCGACACGTCAACGATCCGCGACGAGGGGGTGCCGGCGGCAGTGAGCGCGGTCATCACGCCCGTATGACATTTGGCGTAGGGGAGATCCCTGATCCGACCGTCAGGGGTGGCCGACACGACACCGCACGGCTCGGCTCCGTCCACGAGACACGACGACGCCGCCCCCACAGGACGGGAGCGGCGTCGAGACGGCGGGACAGCCGGCGGCTGTCAGGGGCCATGCCCTAGTCGAAGAGGTCCGGCTCGGCCTGCGCGATGTACTCGAAGAGCGGCTGGAACTGGATCCAGCCCGCGTACTCGTGACCAGACTGCTGATGTGTCAGCTTCGCGTTCGCCGGGGAGATCTGGTGCACGGTGCCGGCGGCCTTCGCCGCGAGCTGGGCCTGCGCCGAGCGCTCGGCGGTGATGAACCACCAGGCGGCGGAGTCGACGGTCGAGCCGACCGTGAGCAGACCGTGATTGCGGAGGATGACCGCCTTGTGGGAGCCCAGCGTGCGGGCGATGCGCTCGCCCTCCTCCAGGTCGGTCACCAACCCGGTGTAGTCCTCGAAGACGGCGTGGTCGTCGTAGAAGACGCAGGAGTCCTGGGTGAGCGGTTCCAGGCCCTGGTCGGTGGCGGAGAGCGCCTTGCCGTAGGTGGAATGAGCGTGCGCGGCGCCGACGACATCGGGCCGGGCCCGGTGCACCGACGAGTGGATGACGAAGGCGGCCTCGTTGACGAGGTACTCGCCCTGGACCACCTTGCCCTGGTGGTCGACGAGCAGCAGCTTGCTCACCGAGGCCTGAGCGAACGGGATCGCGAAGGGGTTGACCCAGAAGTAGTCGCTGAACTCCGGGTCCCGTGCCGTGATGTGTCCGGCCACGCCCTCGTCGAAGCCGAAGCGGCCGAAGAGCCGGAGGGCCGCGGCGAGGCGTTCCTTGCGGTGACGCCGTTCGACTGCCGGGTCGTCGAAGGTCGGCGGCACCGTGGAACGGTAGTGGCGGACCAGCTGCTCTTCCGGGACGGCGACGAGGTCGGCCTCGGTCAGCTCGTCTCGCACCGTCATGCGACGGATTCCACCCGCTCGTCCTGGGCCAGCTCGACACCGTCGGCCGTGGCCTCGTCGACATGGGCGTCGTCGGCCTTGGCCTCGTCAACCTTGGCGTCGTCGACCGGGCCCGCCGGCTGTGCCGGCACGCTGAGGCCGGGGATCGAGAGGCCCTCCGCAGCGTGGACGACGTCGAAGGCCGACTGGATGGCCTCGGCGAGCGTCGCGGACTTCTCGTCGTCGATCTCGATCCTGGTGACGGACACGTCCGCGTTGGTCGGGAGCTGGTCGCCGACGAACGTCGTGGTGCCGACCAGCGAGTCGCGCAGCTGCGCCGTCTCCTGATCGTCGACCTCACGGTTCAGCACCAGCGAGAACTTGTAACCCATGCTGCCCACCTCGATTCTGTCTACGGCTTCGGATGTCGAGACGGCGGCGCCGGGCTGGCGCACCGGCGGGTTGCGGGCCCCGCCCGACCGTCCTGCGGTCACGGCAGGTTAGGGACACCCGCGCGAACGACGCAACGGAAGCGTTCAGCCGGGGAGGGCGCAGCTGAACACCTGCGGCGCGGGCCCCGTCGGCACGCGATATTGGGACGCGCCACGGCGAACGCGACAACCGAGACAGGAGCGCCATGTCCCCCCTGCCCAGTGGATCCGCCCGCCCCGACAACGGCCTCTGGGGCCGCCGGTACCGCGAGAACGCCGCCGCCCGCGCCACCCTGATGTGCTTCCCGCACGCCGGCGGGACCGCTCCGTTCTATCGACCGGTGCCCTTCGGTCTGACCTCGCCGGTCGACGTGGTGGCGGTGCAGTACCCCGGCCGCCAGGACCGCCGGTTGGAGACGCCGATCGCCGACATCGGCAGCCTCGCCGACGGCGCGTACGCCGCGCTGCGGGACGACACCGAGCTGCCACTCACCCTCTTCGGGCACAGCATGGGCGCCGTGGTGGCCTTCGAGGTGGCGCGCAGGTTCGAACGGGACGGCCGGCCGATCGAGGCGCTCTTCGTCTCCGGCCGCTGCGGCCCCGCCACCGAACGCGAGGAGCTGGTGCACCGCAACGGCGACGACGCCATCATCGCCGAGATCACCCGCCTCGACGGCTCCGCCTCGATCGTGCTGCAGGACAAGGACCTCATGGCGGCCGCGCTGCCCTCGCTCCGTGCGGACTACCGCGCGGTGGAGACCTATCGCTGCGCACCGACGGACACGGTCGCCTGCCCGATCGTGGCACTGACCGGGGACTCGGATCCCAAGACCAGCGTGACCGAGGCGGGCAGCTGGGAGCAGCACACCACCGGCGGCTTCTCGCTGCACGTGTTCCGTGGCGGGCACTTCTACCTCGTCGACGAGATGCCGGCCGTGCTCGCGCTGCTCGACCGGCACTTCAGCGGGCAGCTCGTCGCCACGTGATCCGGTCCCGCGGCCCGGGACCCCTCCCCACCTGGACGGCGTCGCCGCGGCGGGAGGATGCTGACCAGGTCGCCGTCGTTCGTCGCTGCCGACGGTCGACGTCTCGCGGCCGGGGTCGAGGGCGGAGGAGCCAGGGATGAGCGTCGGCAACGTCACGAGTCGGGACACCGCGACCGGCGGGGACTCCGCCGGTGACCTGATGGCCGACCTCGTGGCCGACGAGGAGCAGGCGACCTCCGGCCCCGTCGTGGGCCGGGGCCAGTTCGACGGCTACCGGCGGCTGGCCCTCGCCTCGACGATGCTCATCTATCCCGTCGTCACCGCGATCTTCATCGCCCAGGACTCCGACGGATCGCGGGCCGCCCTGGGCTTCGGCGTGGTCACGCTCTTCTGCCTCTGCTACGGCCTCACCGCCTACGCGGCCTACACCGGGTCATGGCGACGAGCCGGGGTCAGCTTCGGCTTGATGACCGTCCTCTTCTTGGCGGCGCTGCCGCTCGCGCGCGTCGGCGCGTTCTTTCTCTGCGCCGTCCTGGTGGCCATCGCGGTCTTCTTCCTGGGGCGCCGGCGCGCGGGGCCGATCGCGCTGGTCGCGGTCGCGGCGGCGCTGGTGGTCCCGGTGGCCGTCCGGCCGTGGCACAGCGGGCCGGGCTGGCTGCCCGCGATCATCATCGTCACCACCGCGCTGATCGTGAACGCCTTCTCCGAGACCGTGCGGGCCAATCAGGCGCTCATCGAGGCCCGCGCCGAGGTGGCCCGACTCGCCTCCCTCTCGGAACGGGCGCGGATCGCCCGGGACCTGCACGACCTGTTGGGCCACTCGCTGACCGCCATCGTCATCAAGGCGGAGGTGGCGCGCCGCATCGCGGCCAAGGAGGGCTCGGCAACCGCCCGCGAGATCGACGAGGTGGGCAAGCTGTCGCGGCAGGCGCTCGCCGAGGTCCGCGCCGCCGTCTCCGGCTTCCGGGACGTGAGCCTGGCCATCGAGCTCGCCCGGGGCAGGGAGCTGCTGCGCGCCTCCGGGATCACCGCCGACCTGCCGACCGCGACCGACATGGTCGACACGGCCTATCAGGAGCTCTTCGGCTGGGTGGTGCGCGAAGGCCTCACCAACGTCGCCCGCCACGCCCGCGCCGGACGGTGCACCGTCGTGCTGTCGGCCAATTCCATCGAGATCATCGACGACGGCACCTGCTCCGGCGAGGCCCCTCCCGGCAACGGCCTGTCGATGCTCCGCGAGCGGGTCGAGCTCGCCGGCGGCACCCTGACGGCGGGCCCGGTCTCCGGTGGGGGCTGGCGGCTCCGTGCGCAGGTGACCCCCCGGACGGAGGAGTCGTGACGATCAGACTGCTGCTCGCCGATGATCAGGAGCTCATCCGGGAGGGGCTGGCCTCGCTGCTCAGCCAGGAGGACGACTTCGAGGTGGTCGCCTCCGTCGGCCGCGGCGACGAGGTCGTCGCGGCCGCGCGGGAGGCCGACGTCGACGTGGCGCTGCTGGACATCGAGATGCCCGGCTTGGACGGGCTGGCGGCGGCGGCGGTGCTCAACACGCAGCTGCCCGACTGTCGGGTCATCATGCTGACCACCTTCGGCCGGGTGGGCTACCTGCGCCGTGCGATGGAGGCCGGCGTCCACGGCTTCGTCGTCAAGGACTCACCCTCCTCGGCCCTGGCCGACGCCATCCGACGGGTGCGGCAGGGCGAGCGCGTGGTCGACCCGGCGCTGGCGGTGGCCACGTTGGCGGCCGGCAGCTCACCGCTCACTGCCCGGGAACGTGACGTCCTCATCGCCGCACGCTCCGGCGCGAGCATCGCCGAGATCGCCAAACGGCTGTACCTCTCCGTCGGGACGGTGCGCAACTACGTCTCGGCGGCGACGAGCAAGACCGGCACCCGCAACCGCATCGAGGCGCTACGGGTGGCCGAAGAACGCGGATGGCTGTGACCGAAGAGTCACCCTTCCCGCACCCGTGAACAATTCATATCCCGGCACGTGAATCAATTACCGTACCAGTGCCGAACCGGTCCCCATTCTCCGCGATCTCCTTGACATCGGACATAGGGGAAAGCGAGGGTCGATTTCTGACATCGGCGTCACCTGCCGTGTACATCGCCAAGTGTTCTGGGGGACATATGGCACTCGCTGTTTTGTGCTGCGCAATTTCGCGCACAATTAATACACCGTTCACATACGCTCGCGCAATAACCACGCGCCGCATTCCGGCGGGTTCTCGATGACCGCCGTAGGCGTGGCCGTAGCCCGCCGCCTCGACACCGGAGATGCCTCGGCAGGCGGCGGCAGCGAGCCACTGCGCCTGGCCGACGCGCGCCGCCGCTTCGAGCAGGTCCCGGTCGCCGACCTGCTGCCGGCCGACTCGCCCCGCAGCAACGGCGTGGACCCGGAGCACGTCGCCCGGCTCAGCGCCGTCGACAAGCCGCTGCCCTCCATCCTGGTGGACCGCCGCACCATGCGGGTCATCGACGGGACGCACCGGCTGCTGGCCGCAGCCGCCGCCGGCCGCACCACCATCTCGGTGGAGTGGTTCGACGGGGCGGCCGACGACGCCTTCCTGCGGGCCGTCGAGGCCAACGTGACGCACGGCCTGCCGCTGTCGCGCGAGGACAGGCACGCCGCAGCGCGGCGCATCGTCCGGACGCACCCGCACCTGTCCGACCGTGCCATCGCCGACGTCACCGGACTCAGCGCCAAGACCGTCGCCGTGGTCCGCCGCGGCGTGGACGATCCCGAGGTCCGCACCGCCGCACGGCTGGGCCGCGACGGCAAGCTGCACCCGGTCGACAAGGTCGCCGGCCGCTACCGCGCGGCGGCTCTCATCGCCGCCAACCCCGAGGCGTCCCTGCGCGACATCGCGCGACGGGCCGGCATCTCCCCCGCTACTGCGAGCGACGTTCGCAAGCGGCTCGCCTCCGGGGAGCCGCCGGCGAACGAGGAACCGGGTGAGAGTGCCGCCGGCGGCGTCCGGGCCCCTGAGGTCGCCTCGGAGGTGCGCGCGGCCCTCTCCGCCCACGTGGCACCGCCGCGTCCGGATCCGGCCAGGCTGCTGGCGAACCTCGTCCGTGACCCGTCGATGCGCACCCGTGACGACGGCCGTCAGCTGCTGCGGCTGCTGCACCGGACCGCGGCCGAGCGTCGAGACCTCTCCGTGCTGGCCTCGAGCGTGCCGGCGCACTGCGTGGCGGCGGTCGACAGCCTCGCCCGCGACTATGCGCAGATGTGGGTGGAATTCGCCGAGGCGCTGGCCGAGCCCATGCCGTCGGCCTGACTCAACGCCGAGCGACAGAGGTCCGATCGTGTCAGTCATCGCCGATACCGAGACCGGTTACCGCCGTGCCGTCTCGCCCACCGAGTGGTGGTTCCTGGGTCACCCCGAGGAGTTGGCGCCCTCGCTGCAGGTCGTCGTCGAGGGCAGCGGATCGCTGACGCCGGACGAGCTCGCCGGCGCCGTCGCCGCGGCGTCGGCGGCCTGTCCCGGCTCGCGGCTCGAACGAGACGAGCAGACCTGGGTCGACGGCGGTCGCGCGCCTCGGGTTCGCTGCGGCACTGCCGAGACCCTGCTCGAGACGCTCCCCGCGGACGCCTGCGAGGTCGTGTTGGTCGACGGCGAGCCTCGGAGCATCGCCTTCCGCGCCGGCCACGCGGTGATGGACGCCAAGGGCCTGCTGCTCTGGGTCGCCGACGTCTTCCGAGCCCTGGACGGGCAGGAGCTACTGGGCGCGCCCGGCACGACCAGCGACCGGGACGTCTTCGCCGAGCTGGCCGAGTCGCCCGACCGGGTGATCCCCGAATACGCCTGCACCCCCGTGCTAGCCGGCTGCGAGCCGACCGACCACGAGCGGTGGATCGTCCGGCACCGGAGCCTGCAGGGCACCCTGCCCGGCGTCGTGGCCACCGTCGCCACGCTGCTGGTCCGGGCGATGGGCGAGCCGAGCGGCTCCTTCTTCGTCCCTGTGGATCTGCGCCATCTCAGGCCGGGTCCGGCCACGACCGCCAACGTCTCCGCTGGCTTCGCGCTGGAGGTCGCCGCCGACGAGGATGCGGCCACCGTGCACGAGAAGCTGCTGCGCGAGCTGGCCGACGGCGCAGCAGTCCGCACCGCTCCCCCCGTCGGGCTGCTGGAGATGCCGCTGACGGCTCTCGCCGAGGCGGTGACGACCATCGACCGGCGCGCCCGCGAACGCGACGCCTATCCGACGCACGCCGTGATCTCGCACGCCGGTCGTATCGAGCTCGGCCGGTGGCGCAGCAGCGCCTTCACGCCTCACCGCGCGTACCTCGTCGCGCGGCCGGCGCCGGGCGGCGCCCCGGACCTGAACATCCTGGAGACCGAGAACACCACCGAGATCTCGCTGGCCTGGTGGGACGGCCCCGAGACCGCCGAGCGCCTCGACGGCCTGCTGGACCAGCTCGTCGCCGGGCTCCGTCCGGCCGATGCCCGGGTCGTCGCCGACGAGACGCCTCCCCCCTCATCACGAGCCGCCACCACCGGCCCCGACGTCGTCTCCGGCTTCCTGGATCGAGCCCGCGCCACGCCCGACGCGATCGCGCTCTCCTCGGTCGAGGCGGACGTGACCTACGCCGAGCTGGAGCGGCAGACCGGAGTGATCGCCGCCCGGCTCCGCGAGCTCGGCTGCGGACCGGAGAGCGTCGTCGGCGTGCTCGGTGGCCGGTCGGCGACCGCCGTCACCGCCATATGGGGCACGTTGCGCTCGGGTGCGGCCTACCTGCCGATGGATGCCCACATCCCGGACGCGCGAGTCCGTTCCCTGCTCACCGACGCCGGCGCCGGGGTCTGCCTCGTCGAGTCGGTCCACGCCGACCGCGCCATCGAGGTGCCCGGCTGCACCACGGTCGTGATCGAGGACCTCGACCTCGCGACGCCGGTGGAGCTCGACCACGTGCCGCCCGCCGCCGACCAGCTGGCGTACATCATCTACACGTCCGGGTCGACCGGACGCCCCAAGGGTGTGGAGATCGAGCACGGCGCGCTGCGCAACTTCGCCGCCTGGGCCGGCGCGGCCTTCGGGATCGACGACCAGGCGCGGATCCCGCTGCTCGCCTCGCTCGGCTTCGACCTCTCCCTCATCACCCTCGTCCCGCCGCTGCTCGCCGGCGCGGCCATCGTGCTGCGACCCGGCGAGATCGGGGCGGAGCTGCTGCGCGAGTTGCTCACCGAGTCCCCGGCCGACAGCCTCGCCCTCACCCCGTCGCACCTCGCGCTCATCGGCTACCTCGGCTTGCGGACCGATCGCTTCCGCACCGTGACGACCATCGGCGAGCAGCTCACCCGGTCGACGGCGATGACAGCACGCCAGGCCTTCGGACCCGACTGCGTGATCGTCAACTCCTATGGCCCGACCGAGACCACCGTCGCGTTGACCGCGCATCGCTTCGACCCGGCGCGCGACACCGCCGCCGCGGTCCCCATCGGCGCGCCGATCGCCGGCAACACCGTCGTGCTGCTGGACGCCCACGGTCGGGAGTCCGACAGCGGCGAGATCTACATCGGCGGCGACCAGCTCGCCCGTGGCTACCGGGGCCGTCCCGACCTCACCGACCAGCGCTACGTGCGGCTCGCCGACGGCCGGCGCTACTACCGCACCGGCGACCTGGCCCGCCGGCTGCCGGACGACAACCTGGAATACGTCGCGCGGGTCGACGACCAGGTGAAGGTCAGCGGTCACCGGGTCGAGCCCGCCGAGATCGTCGCTGCCCTGGAGGCACACCCGGCGGTGGCGACGGCCGTCGTCGTCCCGAGAGCGGCCGGTGATCAGCGGACGCTCTGCGCCTACGTCGTCGCCGACGGGGTGAGTGCCGACGAGCTCGCCGAGCACCTCGCCACGCTCCTGCCCGCGTACATGATCCCCGCCGCCACCGTCTTCCTCGACGCCATCCCGCGCACCCTCAACGGCAAGGTCGATGCCGCCCGGCTGCCCGATCCCGTCTCCGGCGAGACGGCCGTGGGACCGCGCGATCCCCTCACCCGGCAGATCGCGGAGATCTGGGCATCACTGCTCGACATCCCTGCCGACCGGTTCGACGACTCCGCCAACTTCTACGAGCGCGGTGGCAACTCACTGCTCTTCCTGGCCATGGTGGCGACCGTCGCTCGGCAGGTCGCCGGTGTCGACATCGCCGCCCTCGGCGACGACTTCGGACGGATCGTGCGCGAACCCACCCTCGCGGTCACGGCCGAGATCCTCCGCAACCTCCCCGCGGCGACCGCCCTGGACGAGACCGCCACCGAGCCCGCGACCGAGCCCGCGACCGAGCCCGCGACCGAGCCCGCGACCGAGCCCGCGACCGAGCCCGCGACCGAGCCCGCGACCGAGCCCGCGACCGAGCCCGCAGCGAGTCGAGCGGCTGACCCACACGCCTGACAGCCCGGACGAACCCCCGTTCGCCTAGCATGTCGCCAGCGGCGTCGGCGCGCTTCGGAACCGCCGGCCGACCGGGACGAGGGACGGGGCTGACGTTGATCCGGGTCATGCTTGCCGAGGACACGGACATGGTGCGCGGCGCCTTGGCCGCGCTCCTCGAGCGCGAGGACGACATCGAGGTGGTGGCCCAGGTCGATCGCGGCGACCTCATCGAGAGCGCGGCGCTGCGCGTCCGGCCCGATGTGGCGATCCTCGACGTGGACCTGCCTGGCCTGTCGGGCATCGACGCCGCCGTCCGGCTGGCCACGGTGCTGCCCGACCTGCCCGTCCTGCTGCTGACAAGCCTGGCGCAACCCGCGGTCGTGCGGCGCGCGCTGGCCGCCAAGGTGCCCGGCTTCCTGCTCAAGGACTCTCCGCCCGAGGAGCTCGCGGCGGCCGTCCGCAAGGTGGCGCGGGGTCAGCGGTTCATCGACGCCGAACTGGCGCTCTCGGCCTGGGACGCCGGGGAGAACCCACTGACGCCCCGCGAGAACGAGGTGCTCCAGCTGGCGGCCGACGGCGCCAGCGTCACCCACATCGCCGGCGAGCTGCACCTCTCGGCCGGCACCGTGCGCAACTACCTGACCTCGTCGGTTGCCAAACTCGGCGCCGACAACCGGCTACACGCGGTCAATCTGGCGCGAGCCGCAGGCTGGGTCCTCTGACTCCAGCGTCGCCGCGCGCACCGGGAGCCGGACCGGCAGGGTCGCGGTGAGCACGAAGCATCCGGCGCCGTCGATGCCGATCCGCAGCGAGCCGTTGACCTGAGCCAGCCGGCTGCGAAGGTTCTGCAGACCACCCTCGCCGTCGCCGAGGACGACCGACCCACCCTCGCTGCGCGACCTCGCGATCACCAGCTCGTCGACGCCGTCGTTGCGGATGGTCAGCTCGATGTTCTCGCCCACCTGACCCAGGACGATGTCGCAGGTGGTGGCCTTGCTGTGTCGCAGCACGTTCGTGACGCCCTCGCGCACCACGGTGGCGAGCACGGTCTCGCAGGGCCCGGAGAGCACGGGCACGGTGACCGTCGAGTCGCCGTCGATCCCGCCCGAGGTCAGCACCGAGCGAGCCGAGGCCAGCTGTGCCTGCAGCGGTATCGCCCGGTAGCTCCGCGCGACCGCCCGGACGTCCTGCAGCGCCACCCGAGCTATCCGCAGGATGGCGGCGAGCTGCTCCTTCGCCTCGTCCGGCGCGGTCTCGACCATGCCGTGGGCCAGCTCACCCTTCAGCGTGATCGCGCTGAGGCTGTAGCCGAGCAGGTCGTGCAGGTCGCGCGAGAAGCGCTGCCGCTCCTGCTCGACGGCTGCCTCGGCCAGCTCCAGCCGAGCCTCGTGCAGATCGCTCACCAGGTCGGCCATCCTGCTGACGCTGTAGATCACCAGCGCGGTGAGGCCGTTGGCCACCACCGCGTAGACCACGTTGGTCCACTCCTGGCGGTCGACGATCGCCACGTAGGCGGTGAGGACCTCGAAGGCTCCGAAGATGGCGAAAGCCAGGCGCGCCGGCTGGACGAGCAGCAGCACCGACCCGAGGAAGAAGCCGGCGGCGCCGCCCCACGCCTCGCCGAGGTACAGCGTCGGCGCGTAGCTGATCACGGCCTGGGACGTGAGGCTGGCGACCACGATCCACCGGCGACGCGGTCGCAGCCGCCGGCTGGAGTGCATTACCTGCAGCAGGAAGAGCGCGGCGATACCGGCGTAGCAGGCGAGCCGGACATTGTCGGTGATGAGTTCGCCGTCGTCAGCGGCGACGAGCTGGCTGACGTTGACGAGCTGGATCAGCAGCACCGCCACCACGACGACGAGATTCATCGTGAACTGCAGGCGGGGCGCCAGGCTCTCGGCGGCCATTCGCGCCAGCGGCTGCGACTCCCGACGCGAGTCGGCTACGAACTGCATCGATGACCATCCGAGATACATGCCGGTGCGACGGGAGGGGGACCACGGCAGTCACCCGGGTCCCGGACCAGCCTCGTCGGGTCGCTGAACGGCCGGCCGCCGGGACCACCGCTGCGGAGTGTATCCACACAATGCGGGCAATGACGGTCCACCGGCGAATTCACGCAGACGACGTTGACGGCGCAATTTTTCTTCGCCGGATCGCCTGCGACAGCGGGGCTTGGCGGACCGCTCGCGAGTTAGCGACATATCGCGCAAATCGGTCACCCGCTTGCTACAGGAACATGGGACGAGGGTTCAGCTGGTCACGCGAGAGCGGCGACGGGATTCGCCCCAGAGCAACCGGGACGTCGTAGAGCCGGCCGGGGGCCAGCCTGCGCCAGAAGTGCCGAAGGCCGGGGACGAGGACCTTGACGACGGCGAGGTCGACGTCCGGACGGGTCTGGTCGAGGACGAGCAGCTCCAGCCGGTGACGCCGGCAGAGCTCGACCACCGCAGCGACATCGTCCGCGATGTCGTCGGTGGCCCGTGGAGGCATGGGGCAGGACGTGTCGATCTCGGCCGGGTCGAGGGCGGGACGGTCCGGGTCGGGCAGCAGGTAGGGATCGGTCTCGGGCGTCACCGTCTGCCACCACGAGACGAGGGCCGGGTCGTCGGTGGCGTACCGGCCGTCCCCCGGCAGCGCTGCGGAGATCAGCTGGTTCACCTCGGCGACCGCACGGCGGGTGGCGGTGACCGGGTCGACGTGCGCGCCGAAGCCGAAGCAGACGTCCGCCGATCCTTGCCGATCGCCACGCCGCGACACCGCGGCGACCACGGGAACGCCCAGCTCGGTGCTGAGGTCCAGGGCCACCAGCTGCCGACCCAGTCGCTCGTGCGCGGCGTGCTGGTCCCGCAGCCAGCGGTCGCCGCAGTCGGCGAGCTCCACGCCGCGCTGCCGGGTGCGGTTGTACCACCAGATGGCGACCGCATCGCGCTCGACGAGTTCCAGGAATCCCTGCACCACGGCCTCGGCCCGGCACCCCCCGGCGGCGTTGCCGTTGGAGTCGGCGACCACGAATCGTCCGCCCCGGCTGACGCCGTCGATGTCGTAATAGAGCATGGCCGTGGGCAGCAGCCGGTGCCGCTCGGCGGTGAGGGACCAGACCGGCGTCCAGTCGATCTCGGCCGACGGGTCGAAGGGTTCCGGGACGCGGTCGTAACCGGGAGCACCACCGGCCGGCGCGGGCGCTGTAGCGAGCTGGTACTGGCTCTCGTCGAAGAGCATGAGGTCGCGGGGATCGAGGGCGTCGTCCAGGTCGACGAAGCGCGCCGTACGGCGCGGCTCGTCGCCGTGCAGCTGCCCGCTGTAGCGCTCGAGAGCCTCGCAGAGCGCACCCGCCTTCGCGTCCGCGTCGGTCATGCCCTTGCCACCGCAGAGATGCCGCAGGGCTCGCCGCCCGGCAGACGAGGCCGCCGTGGTCGCCACATTGAGCCCCGAGACGTAGACGTGCATGCCCGGCGGGGCACCCGGATCGCGGCGCAGCTCGGGCACGATCCCGGTGACCGGATCGACGAGGTCGCGACAGGCCTCGAGCGTCTCCGCTGCGGTGCGGGTCCGTGCGCCGGCGGTGGTCGGCGTGCCGTCCGGGGCCGGGAGCTTGGGCCGGCTCTCGATGCGGAACGGCGCCATGACCTGCCGGCCGACCAGACCCGGATCGCCGCACCCCGCGCAGTGGGGCCGGCGCGGGGTGGGATGCCGGGAGACGATCGGCGCCGCAGCCGGAGCGAGGTCGTGCACCACGATCTCGGCGGTGGGGACGGGCAGCCCGAGAACCGCCTTGGCCAGCAGGAGCGCGACCTGGCGTGCGCCGATCGACTCGGTGAGCGCCGAGCCCGCAGCTGGCGGCTGCAGCCCGGCCAGCTCGGCCGAGCCGGTGGAACGCAGCCGATTCGCCCGCAGCCGGTGCGTCGCGCAGGCCCAGCAGGCGTCAGCCGGATCCGGGCCGACGAAGGGACCGAGCCAGGTGGCGGATCGGTGCAGGCAGACCGGGAACCAGCGCCGGCCGGCCTCGGCCGCGGCGCGGGCCAGGGCGGACAGCTCGGGCAGGAGGTAGTCGGTGGTGACGACGACGGTGAGCGGCGCCTGCTCCGTCGCCGGCTCAAGACATGCCGGGGCGGCGGTGGGCTGCAGGCCGGCGAGGCGGAGCGCCGCGGCCAGTTCGTCGGTCGGGGCACCCCCCACCGAGACCAGCTCGACGCGGGTTGCCGCCAGACGCTTCGCGGCGGCGTCCCCGTCGGCGCCGGCGAGGTCCCAGAACGTGGCGTCAGCGGACGGCTCCACTGGGTCGGCCGGGTCGGCGACGTAGCCGGCCAGGCCGACCCGCATCAGCATGCCCACCGTCCGGCCGACCTCGACGGCGGAGATCCGGGTGGCTGCCGCGCGACAGAGCTCGGCGAGGTCGCGCGTGCCGTCGAGCAGCGGGACGACGACGGCCGCCTCGGCACCGGGAAGGTCGACGACGCCGTTCTCACCGATCAGCGACACGCCCCCGTCGGCATCGATCGCCGGACGCAGGTGACGCCGCAGCGCGATGCGCTGCGGGGGCGGACCGAGCCCCTCAGGCAACCGACTCCGCGCGGGCATCCGGCGTGCTGAAGCACCAGGTGATACCGGGAACCCGGGACGTCACGCCGGGGCGGCCGGCGGTGGCCGTCCGGTCACCGAGCAGGGACCGTGCACTCTCCGGCAGGCCGCGGGCGGTGAGCACCGAGGCGGGGTCGACCCGGTAGCGCTCGGCGAGGGCGTCGTCCACGCAGAGGTCGAGCGCGAGGGTCGCCAGGGCTTCGGCGGTCCCGTCGACACGGGGGGCGTCCTGCAGGAGCGTCATGTGGTCCAGACCTTTCGGTGCGGGCAGCACGCGTGCCACCCGATGACTGACACAGGGAGGTACAGACCCAGTCTGTCTCCGGAACGAGCGGTTTGGCCACGCTGTTCCACACTGTTCACCTCGTGAGTCCGTCACATGTCTTCTATGAATGCGCCCTTTTCGGACAATTCGACTCGCCTTCGCGGCCCAGGTCGAAGATGCTCGGAGCATGGCTACCAAACTGAACTCCGGATCTCGCAACCTGGCGGCTATCGCGTCCCTGCTCCGCGTGTACGTCGTCGTCGTCATCGGCACCCTCGTGGCGCTGGGTATCCTCAGCGCCGTCAAGGCCGATCAGGCGCCGTCCGAGGCGTGGGGCCACGCCATCATCGTGGCCGTCTTCGCGATCCTCCTGCCGCTGCGGCTCCGGTCCGCGCAGAAAGGTAGCGTCGGCGCGCTCCGCGCCGTCGGCCTCATCTCCGCGGTGCTCTTCCTGGTCAACGTCGTCGAGGCCCTGATCCCGAACTTCGTGCCGCTCTGGATGCGCATCGAGATGATCGGCATCGCCGTCCTCATGGCGCTGATCATCGGGTTCGTCATCCGCGAACGCGTCTGAGTTCGCCGCGCTCGCCCGGGGATGCGAGCGGCGGGCACGACGATCTCGGCGATCTCCACGTAGGCCTGCGCGGCCGACGCCGATGTCCATCCTGCCCTGGCCGTCCGGGCGCACCGAGTCAGCGGGCCAAGTCTCTCCTCCGACGGCGGCCTCGGCGGATCGGCGGCCTCCCCGACCTGCCCGGGGCCAACCGTCATACCACCGTCATCATCGAATGCCGGACGTCCAGCAGGTCAGCGCTGGGCTCACCTACGACCGCTGCCGCCTCCGAGGTCTGAAAACGGAGACGACGCGAGCGACACCGTGCCGCCACAAACCGTCAGCCCTGCTCTGACCCAACATCATCGAGCCTTCCCGATCTCCTCGACGCATTCGGATTCACGCTCGACATGACGTGGAAATCAGGGTTCACGACACCCCGCACGCGTCGGTGCGGCCGCAGGACAACGTGCCCCTGGCAAGCCGTTCGACGAGCCGAGTGTCGGCATGGCGCCAGAACACCCGACGACGCACATCGTCGAGAGAGCTAACCGGCGAGCTCGACAGACTTAGATGTCCCCGTCCAGCTCAGATGTCCCCGGTCAGCCGACACGACGACGTTCCTCCGAGGGAGGCACCGCCGGGTAGAAGGGTTCGAGGTCGTCTGCGAGGGTTGCGAAGAACGCGACGAGATCATCGACTGCGTAGTCGTCCGTAGTTGCGCCCGGGGAGCAGAGCCCGCGCAACGTGTTGGACGCGAACTCGGCAGCGATCCGTTCAACGCTCGCCCCGGCCCCGGGGCGGTACCAGGCCCATACGTAGTTACACATTCCGAAGACCTGCATTGCGGTGAACGTGACGTCCTGGAAGTCGAACGTCGACGCCATGCTGCCGCGTCGCAGGATTCCCGTCATGATCGAGGTGAATTCATTGCGCAGTGTGCGCAGATTCTGGCTGTCGCCCTCGAACGGGAAGCGCGACTGTTCCCGCAGGAACGAGACGGTGCCGGCGCGATCGTCGCGGTGGGCCCGGACGATGCAATAGATCATCGCTGCGAGTTGCCGGTCGGGCTGTGCGACGTGATCGAGGATCCGGTACATCTCGCGAACCCGGCGCTCCATGTACTGCTGATGCGCAGCCACCAGGATCTGGTTCTTGGACGGGAAGTGGTGCACCACGGTGCCCTTGCTGATCCCGAGGGCGGAGGCCAGCAGGGACACGCTGGCCACTTCGAAGCCGTGTTCGGCGACCAGTTCGCTGAACTGGTCGATGATCTGCTGACGCGTCTCCGGACCGTTGCGTCTGTCCGGCACCCGTATCCCCTCCCGCCAGGGGCCACTCCGCTTTCGCGCGGCCCGCCTGCACTAGCTACGAGTCTGACAGCGTTCCGGCGGTCAGCATCTCCCGGATCCGAAATTTCTGGATTTTCTGGGATGGCGTGCGGGGCAGTGAGTCGACGAACACGACCCGGCGCGGCTTTTTGTACCCGGCGAGGTGAGTGCGGCAGTGCTCGATCACGTCCTCGGCGGTAATGGGTTGGCCGTTGGTCACGACGACTGCGCAGACCGCTTCCACATAGACAGGATCGGGCGTCCCCACCACAGCCGCGTCGATCACCGCCGGATGGCGCAGCAGGACGTCCTCGATCTCCGCCGGCGAGATGTTCTCCCCGCCGCTACGGATCATGTCCTTCTTGCGTCCGGCGATGCTGAGCGTGCCGTCGGTGACCACACCGAGATCTCCGGTGTGACACCACCCGTCGGTGAAGGTGGATGCCGTTTCGGCAGGCTTGTTCCAGTACCCGGCAGAATTGGCAGGACTGCGCGTCCAGATCTCGCCGACCTGGCCGGGTGGCAGCCGCTGCCCGGCGTCGTCACGAACCGACACCTCGACGAACGGATAGGCGCGGCCGACGCTGCCCGGCCGCTCGTAACCCATGCCGGGCGCGCTGCATGTAGCCATGGGAGTCCCCTCGGTCAGCCCATAGAGCTGGATGAGGTCTGCCGACGGCGTGATCGCCCTCAGCCGCTCGCACACCGAAGGCATGAGCGCGTCGCCGCCGGTGAAGATCCGCGTGACGCTGGACAGGTCATAGCGCTCGAGCGTCGGGTGATCGACCAGAACGTTGATCATGATGGGAAAGAGCAGCAGGTCGGTGACCCGCTTGCTACTTACGATGGTCAGAACGCGGTCCAGATCGAAGTTCTTGCTCCGCAAGATGACGCCGTGGCCGCCCATCGCCAGCGTGGGCAGGACGTAGTTCTCGAGGCCACCGATGTGGTAGAGCGGGCCGGTCACCATGGTTACGGACTCGGTGTCGAACTTCCACTCCATGACCTGTAGAGCGGCCCACCACGTGGTGGTCGAGTGGGTCCACAACACGCCCTTGGGCTGGCCGGTGGTGCCCGACGTGTACATGATCATCGCGCCGTCCTCCGCCGAGGGCAGCGCAACGTCCAGCGCGGACGTGTCGTTGTTCTCGAGCTCCTCCCACGGGCTGGTCCACTGCGGTCGCTCGGCGGCGGGCCCGAAGGCGATGTAGTGCTTTGCGGGAACGGATTCACGAATCTCGCTGAGCGGAGCCAGCAGCGTGCCATCGCCGAGCACGGCCGCCGAGCCGGAGTCGGTGAGGACGTAGCGCAGTTCCTCGACGCCGAGCCGGAAGTTCAACCGCACTGCGATGGCACCGATGCGCGTGATCGCGAAGTAGGCAATCCAGTACTCGACGCTGTTGAACATCAAGATCGAGACGCGATCACCGGGCCCGATGCCGAGGTCGAGCAACCGACGCGCGTAGGCGTTGGATCGTTCGCCGAGCTCCCGGTAGGACACCGGCGGTTCGTCCTCGAGGCTGAGCGCAGGACGATCGGGATCGAAGCGGGCGACGTCACCGTGGACGTGACGCAGGAAGAACGAGATGTCCATGGGTTCTCCGCTCAGAGTGCGGCCGGGACGTCGACCCGGACCTGGTAGATCCGTCCGTCGCGGACCGTGGTCTCGGCCGGCTGCCAGCTGTTCGACGTCGACAGGAAGAGCGTGTGTCCGTCCGCACCACCGATGGCACAGTCAACGGCCAATTCGTCACCCATGTCGATCTCGTCGGTGATCTCGCCACCCTCGACGACGCGGACGAACTTGTGCTCGACGATGGAGCTGATCCAGACGCCGTGCCCGCTGTCGACCGCGATGCCGTCCGCGGTGCTGGACTCCCAGAGCCGGGCCCACTCCCGACGGTTGCCCAGGCTGCCGTCCTCGGCCATGTCGAAAGCAGTGATGCAGTGCCCCCACGTCTCCGCCACGAGGAGGGTTCGGGTGCCGGGGAGCACGACGGTTCCGTTGGGGAAGGTGAAGCCGTCGGCACCCAGTTCGGCGGTGCCGTCGGGGCGGATGTGGAACACCTGACCGGGCTCGGCGGGCGCCTCGTTGTAGAAGTCGTAGCCGAAGCCCCCGAGGTAGCCGTGGCCGTCGGGTGAGACGCAGAGTTCGTTCGTGGGCCAGTCGGTCAGATGCGAAACCTCTGCCCAGGGCTCGGTCGTGCCGTCGTCGTTGATGTAGTAGATGGTGTTGTCGAGCATGGAGCTCACGACGAGGCGACCGTCTGCGGTCCAGCCCAGTCCGCTCGGCTGACCGTTCAGTTTCCCGACTTCGGTGGTTTGCCGAGACTCCGGGTCAAGGCGCAGGACCTGACCGGTGTGCATGTCGGAGAAGTAGAGGCTGCCGTCGTGCCAGCGGCTCCCCTCGGGGAACCGCAGTCCGCTGATGAGCAGTTCGGGCGTGTCCATAGCGATAGCTCCTATGACTGGATGAGGTGGAAGAGGGCGGATGGCGTCAGAGGACAGCCGCGCTGCGAGCGCGTCGCCGGGTGATGACCGCAGCCAACACCACAGCACCGAGCAGGGCGCAGCCGTTGAAGGTGGGCTGGACCCAGTCGGCCGCCCCGGCCAGGGTCAGACCGTTGACGATGACGGCCACGAGGTAGACGGCGACCACGGTGCCGAGCACGTTGAACGTTCCGGGACGGATGGTGGTGCTGCCCAGGAACACCGCGGAGAGCGCCGGCAGGGTGAAGCCCGGTCCGAGTTGCGGGCTGCCGGAGCCTTGCAGGCCGAGCTGGGCAACGCCGGCGAGGGCCGAGAGAGCCGCGCTGATGACGAGCGTGCTGCAGCGCAGCCGATTGACACCGATACCGACGAGTGCGGCGGCGCGGGCATTGGACCCGATCGCGTAGAGGAATCGTCCGAAGGGTGTGTAGCGGAGCATCACGAAGACCAGCGCGGCGATGAGTGCGAGACCGAAGAGCAGTTTGGGGATTCCGAGCCAATTGCCATTGATCGCCGACACCATGGAGTCGGGCACGCCAGTGATCACCTGGGACTTGCTGTACCAGAGCACGAACCCGGAGATGATCGTGGCGGACGCGGTGGTCACGATCAGCGAATTCACCCCGAGGTAGGCAACGATGTAGCCGTTGATCAGGCCGATGACCGCCCCGGCGGCTACGACGATCACGATGGCCAGCAGCGGATTCATGTGTTGCCGACCCATGAGGCCGGCGGCCAGCAGCGCCGAGGCTCCGAGCACCGCTCCGACGGACAGGTCGTACTGGCCCGCCACGATCGGAACGAGCACCGCCATGGCGACGACGCCGAGCACCGCCTGCCCGGCGAGCAGGTTCTGGATGTTGCTCTGCGTCGGGAAGGTGCCGCTGGTCGCCGGCAGTACGGCAAACATCAACGCGAGTCCGACCAGCAGCACGGGGACGGCAAAGCGCTCCAGCAGCCCGAGGGCCGATCGCCGCGGTGTCTTTCCGCCTGTGGCCGGTGGCGCCGCGACGGTCGGCTCGCCGACGGTCGACGCCGCGGCATTCGGCTCGCTGGCGGCAGAGTCGGCCTGCGGCGCCTTGTGCAATGAGTCAGGCATGGTGAACAACCTCTGCGATCGCGGGCACGGTAAGTTCCGCACCGGTGAGGGTGGCGACGAGGCGACCGCGCGCATACACGATCACCCGATGACAGTGCGTCGCCAGTTCTTGGAAGTCGGAGCTGACCACGAGGGCGCCGGCGCCGGCTGCGGTGGCGGCCGCGACGATGGCCCAGATGTCGGCGCGGGCGCCGATGTCGACGCCCTGGGTGGGCTCTTCGAGCAGCAGCAGCCGGGGATCGCGCACCATCCAACGGGCGACTGACACCTTCTGCTGATTGCCACCGGAGAGGCTGGTGACGTCGATATCGGCCTGCCGGGGCCACACGCCGAACCGCTCGATCGCCCCTTGCGTGGCCCGGCGTTCGCTGCGACGTGACAACAGTCCACGACGTCGATGCACCGGCAGCGAAGCCAGGAGCAGGTTCTCCGAGACGGGCAGTCCCGGGAAGAGGGCTTCGACGAGCCTCTGCGCCGGGAGGTAGGCGACCCCGGAATTCATCGCGGCGCGGGGGTCGGAGCTGTCGAGCGTCTTCCCGTCGAGCTTGATCTGTCCGGTGGTAGCGGGATCGACGCCGAAGACGGTCCGCAATATGGCTGACCCGGTCCGACCGCCGGCATCGACCAGCCCCACGACCTCACCGGATGTGACCTGCAGCGTGATCCCGGACAGGCGCCGGTTGCCCACCTGTTCGATCGAGAGCACGTCGGGCGCCGCCATGACGGGTGTGCGGGGACCTTGCACGTCGTGCTGGACGTCGGTGCCGGTGATCAGGCTGCCGAGGTCAGATTCGGTGGCATCACCGAGACGGTGGGACGCCGCGACGCGACCCTGTCGGAGGACGGTGATGCGGTCACAGACCGTGACGACCTCTCCGAGCCGGTGCGTGACGATGAGCATGGCGTGGCCCGTATCGGCGTAGCGGCGAATGCTGCTCATCAACTGCTCGGCCTGATCCGATGGCAGTGCAGCAGTAGGTTCGTCGAGCACGACGACTGCGCGCGAGTCGTCGCCGACGTCGTGCAGCGCGCGGGCGGCAGCGAGCAGCGTCTGCTGCACCAGCGTCAGGGCGCCTGCCTTGGCGCGCGGGTCGAGCCCGAGGCCGAAGCGATCGATGACCTCGGCCGCATCGTCACGCAACCGGGTCCAGGAGACCAGTCCGCGCCGAGCGCGCAGCCCTGACTCCAGGAACAGGTTCTCTGCCACCGTGAGATCGTCGACGATGCCGAGGTCCTGGTGGATGAAGCGTAAGTGCGCCTGACGGGCGTCGAGCGGCGACCAGTGATCCAGCTCGGCCGTCCGCCCATTGATCGCGATCGACCCTCCGGCGTCGGCGGGGACCACGCCGGCGAGGATCTTGATCAGGGTGGACTTCCCGCTGCCGTTGCCGCCGAGAAGGGCGTGGACCTCGCCGAAGTGAAGATCGAGATCGGCGTCGAGTAGCACCGGGACTGCGGTGTAGGTCTTCGTGACGGCCCTCGCGGCGAGGGCCGGGACGGACCCGGCCCCCGCCGTGCCCGGTGTGGCCACCGAGGCGTCCATCATCAGGCCGAGGCCTTCCACAGCGACTTGTAGGTCGAGATGTAGTCCACCGTCGGGGTGCCGTTCTTGACGTTGCCGTCGTAGTACTTGGGCGACGTGGGCAGGTTGTGCTCCTTGTCGATGGCCTGGGTTCCGATGCCCTGGTCGACCTGTGCCTTGCCGGAGAGAACGCGATTGAGGTCGTCGAGCGCTGCCCATCCGAGACGGGAGAACGGAAGTCCTGCCGCGAATGTCTGCGGGCCGCTACCGGCGATCTGGGCGACGTTGGGCTCGAGGCCGCCGACGCCGGCGAGGATGGTGCCGGGCTTCGCGGCCCGAGCAGCCTGGGCGACGCCGAGGGTGATGAGCGCGTCCACCGGAGCGAAGATGGCATTCGCGTTCGGCTGCTTGGCGACGCCCGCCGCGGCCTTCGACTGCACTCCGTTGCCGCTGTAGTCGGCAGCCATGATGGTGACGCGCTCGTAGCTGCAGCCCTTGCACGCCTTCATCGCGGTTTCGAAGCCCTGCCCGACGTACTTGTCGAAGAGCACGTCGTCTTCGTAGATCTCGACGACCTGCGCCTTGCCCTTGGTCTTGTCGATGATGTAGTTGGCGGCGGTCCGGCCGAGTGATTGCAGGTACGAGGCCAGCGAAGCCTTCGCCCCGCCGAGACCTAGCGACGCAGTGAACAGCGCCTTGCCGCCGACCGAGGGGTCGTTGCAGTCGAAGCTCAACAATCCGTAGACCGCGATGCCGGCGTTGCGGGCCTGCTGCAGGGGAGCCTTCACCGAGCCGCAGTCGATCGCGACCAGCACGATCGCGTTCGCCTTCGCGGCGATGGCCTGCTGGATGAGCGAGCTGTAGGTCGAGAAGTCGAGCTTGCCGTCGGCGACGGTGACGTTCCAGCCGACCGACTGCGCCGCGGCCTTCATCGCATTCGTGGGCGTCGCGCATCCCGGCGCGCCCTGGCTGCACGAGACGATCCAGAGGTTCTGACCGGACTTGATGGCCGGCCCCGAGGTGGGGAGAGATCGGTCGGTGCCGGTGTACGCGGCCTGTACCGCCTTGCTGTTCTTGCTGAGGAAGTCGGCCGAGGTGGTGCCACCTCCGCCCGAGTTGCCGCTGCTGCACGCAGCGAACAGCACGAGGCTGACAGCGGCTGCGGCAGCCGTCTTCAGACGAGAACGGTCGGGGTGCAACAGGCGGCGCATGGTGTCTCCTTCGACGGCCGACGATGTGACCTATGCAACGTGCAGCCGGAACGTATCGTACGACTGTACGAGTTACAAGACTTCCCACTAGGTCGCCAATTCGTCGGTAGATCGGCTACTCAGAGCTATTTTGCGGGTCGAAAGACCCTTGCTTGACGTTCTTACTCGTACGCCCATACGATCCGCTGCATTCAACTATCAAGCATCGGAGGATGCCGTGCGCGCCACGACCGCCGCAGTCGTCGGGATCGGCGAAGTCCCGTCTGGTCGGTTCCCGGACCGATCAGAGATCGAAGCCGCCGTCCTGAGCGCTGCTGCAGCGCTGAAGGACGCCGGGCTCACCCCGCGCGACATCGATGTCGTCATGCCCGTGGGCGCGCTGGCCTCGTCCCAGTTCAACGTCGACCTCGTCTTCTCCCGGATCTGCGAAGAGCTTGGGATGCTGCGCAGCGCTGCCATGAACGTGCAGGTCATGTCCGGCGGCGCCAGCAGCTCGACGATGCTGGCTGTTGCCGAGGCCCTCGTCACGACCGGGGCCGCGCGACGCGTCCTGGTCCTGCACTCGGACAAAGTCGGTTCCCTGCCGCCACAACGTGGCGTCGACCTCTTCGCCACGACCGGCGTTTCGGAGGAGTGGGAGCGGCCCTTCGGACACAACATGAACGCGGTCGGCGCCATGACCTCACGGCGCTACATGCACGAAACCAGCACCACAGAGGAAGAGCTCGCCGCCGTCTGCGTCTCGCTTCGCAAGTGGGCGATGCTGAACCCCCACGCGATGTACCGCAAGGACCTGACGATCGAAGAGGTCATGGGGAGCAAGATGGTGGCGACGCCGCTGCGCTCCCGCGAGTGCAACATGCTCGCAGACGGCTCCGCTGCCTACGTTGTTGCCGCCGCGGACGACGCCGCTGCCATCACCGAGACGCCGGTGTACGTGCGCGGTCACGGATCGTTGATCACCCACTACTCGCTCTCGCAGGACACGGACCTCGCCCATCTCGGCTTCCCGGAGGCAGCGAAACTGGCCTACGAGGAGTCCGGCCTCGGTCCCGACGACATCCACCTCGCCGCCTGCTACGACGCCTACCCCGTCTACCCGCTCATCGCGATGGATGCCCTCGGCCTGTGTCGTGGCGAGCGGGCCGGAGCCTTCGTCGCCGCGGGGCACACCAGCCCCGGCGGAGTCATGCCGATGACGACCAACGGCGGCATGCTCTCCCAGGGCCACACCGGTGCCGGGGGCGGCATCGCCGTCCTCGTCGAAGCATTCCGCCAGCTGATGGGCAAGGCAGGCGACCGCCAGGTACCCAACGCCGTCAATGCCGTCGAAACGGCCTCCGGCGGCACCTGGATGGATTCCCACGTCACCGTGTTGTCGAAGGAGCGCTGAACCATGACCAGCACCCGTCCGATCCCGATCCCCTCGTCCTGGAGTGCACCGTTCTGGGACGCTGCCCGCGACCATCGTCTCGCGTTCCAGTTCTGCCAAGACTGCAACAGCGCGATCATGTTCCCCAAGCGGCTATGCCCCCAGTGCCTCTCCGAGAACCTCACGTGGCGAGACTCCACCGGCCGCGGCGAGGTCTACACCTACGCCGAGCAGCAGGCTGGACCGCCGAGCGGATTCGAGGACCTCGTCCCCTACGTGGTGGCGATCATCCGCCTGGACGAAGGCGTGCAGCTCATGTCGAACATCGTGGGTGACGGCGCCTCCGACGTGCAGTGCGGTGACCGGGTCCGCGTCATCTTCCAGGCCGTCGAGGGCACCGACACCGTCCTGCCGCTTTTCGAGCTGGACCGCGAGCGCGCCGGTGCCTGAAGCGAAGGTTGCCGTAGTCACCGGCGGTGGGGCCGGCATCGGAGAGCGCAGCGCCACCCATCTCCTGAGTCAGGGGTGGGAAGTTCACACCCTCGACGTCTCCCCCGCCGGACCGGAGGGCGCCCGACACCATCAGATCGACGTCACCGACGAGGCGGCCCTGCTCGTCCTCGCCGAGCAGATCGGCCGCTGCAACGCGATCGTCGCCGCAGCCGGGGTGAACCTCCGCCCCCACGACGGTCCGGCCCAGCGCCTCGACCTGGATGCCTGGAACCGAACGCTGTCGATCAACCTGACCGGCACGATGCTCACGGTCCGCGCCTTCTACCCCCACCTGCGGGACGCCGGCGCCATCGTCACTCTCGGCAGTGTCGCAGGAATCGGCGCGATGACCTGGGCCGATGCGTACACCGCATCGAAAGGCGCCATCATCGCGCTGACGCGGTCGTGGGCAGTCGACTACGCGCGGTACGGCATCAGGGTCAACTGCGTGTGTCCCGGCTCGACGGAGACCGCGATGATGGAGGGCGTCCGCGAGCAGTTCTCGGCCGACTCCCGCGTCGAGTTGCCGCAACAACGAATGGCCACTCGTGACGAGGTCGCGTCCGTGATCGCGTTCCTGTGCGGCGAAGACTCGACCTACCTCTCCGGGGCGATCATCCCGGTGGACGGCGGGGCGACGGCGAACGTCGGCGGCATGCCTTTCCCCAAGCGTCGTCCGCGACCGTGACACCGCTGCCGCCCGGCCCGGCCTGGCTCTTCGTCCCCGGCGATCGACCGGACCGCTGGGCCAAAGCCGCCGCACGGGCGGACGCCGTCGTCGTCGACCTCGAGAACGCGGTGGGCGACGAGCAGAAGGCGCGGGCGACGGCACTGTTGGCCACTGTGCGTGATCACGTGGATCCTGCCCGGCTGATCGTCCGGGTCAATGCCGCAGAAACCACGTGGTACGCCGGCGATGTCGCGGCCGTGCGTGCAGCCCATATCAGGTACGTGATGGTGCCGAAGTTGCGGCGCGCTGACGATCTGGCTCGCGTCGCCCGCGACCTTCCCGACGCGCACCTCATCGCCCTGTGCGAGACAGCCGAGTCGATCGACAAGGTCACCGAGATCGCCTCGGCTGCTCGCTGCGTTGCCGTGATGTGGGGCGGTGACGACCTCGCCGCCGACCTCGGTGGCGCCCAGTCGCACTCGATGGACCACACCCTCACCGACACCTCCCGGTACGCGCGCGCCCGGTTACGCTTCGCCGCTCGCGCTGCTTGCGTGGCCGCGCTCGATGCGCCCGTGCTCGCCTTGCGCGCCGACGACGCTCTTCGGGTCGAAGCGCGTTCGGCGTTCGAGATGGGCTTCCACGCCAAGGCATGCATCCACCCCGATCAGGCCCGTGCGGTCAGGGCGGCGTTCACCCCGTCCGACGCCGAGGTGTCCCGCGCCGCCGGGATCATCGTCGCGGCCGAGCAGCACGGCGGCTCAGCCTTCGCACTTGACGGGCAGATGGTCGACGAGCCGGTCATTGCCCTCGCCAGACAACTGCTGTCGCGGCTCGGCGCCGCCGACCCTGGAGGAACCGCATGACGACTCTTCACTCCGACGCCCGGCAAGCGCTCGCCGGCCACCTGCGCGACGGCATGACCATCGCCGTCGGCGGCTTCGGGCTGTGCGGGATACCGCACGACCTGATCGAGGCGGTCCGGGACTCGGGCGCCTCGGACCTGACGATCGTCTCCAACAACATGGGGATCGACGGCGCCGGCCTCGGTCTGCTGCTGGAGAACGGGCAGGTGCGCCGCGCCATCTCGTCCTACGTCGGCGAGAACAAGCTTTTCGCCCGCCAGTATCTCGACGGCGACCTCGACGTCGAGTTCGTACCGCAGGGAACGCTCGCCGAGCGTATGCGCGCCGGCGGCGCCGGGATCCCGGCCTTCTACACCGCCACGGGTTACGGCACCGTGGTCGCCGACGGGAAGCCGACGGCCGAGTTCGACGGGCGCCACTATGTCCTCGAACGAGCCATCATCGCAGACATCGGTCTCGTCCACGCCCACCGGGGCGATCAGGCGGGGAACCTCGCCTACCGGCTCTCGGCGCGCAACTTCAACCCCGTCGTCGCCACATGCGCACGCATGTGTTTCGCCGAGGTCGAGACCCTCCTCGACTCCCATCTCGAGCCGGACTCCGTCATGACGCCCGGCATCTTCGTACAGCACCTGACCGTCGCTTCGCCTCGTACCGCGGCCATCGAACAACGCACCGTCCGCCCTCGACCCCTCACCACCTCCGGAGCCCACTGATGACGACGACCGCAACCGCGCAGACCCGTTGGTCTCGCGATGAGATGGCCGCTCTCGCTGCCGGCGAACTGCGGGACGGCGACTACGTCAACCTCGGTATCGGCATCCCGACGCTCGTTGCGAACCACGTCCCCGACGGCATGCGCGTCACCCTGCAGAGCGAGAACGGACTGCTCGGCATGGGCCCGTTCCCTTACGAGGGTGAAGAGGACGCCGATCTGATCAATGCCGGGAAGCAGACCGTCACCCTCGTCCCTGGCGCCAGCACCTTCGACTCCGCGAGCAGCTTCGCCATGATCCGCGGCGGCCACGTCGACCTCGCGATCCTGGGCGCCCTCCAGGTCGCGGCCAATGGCGACCTCGCGAACTGGACCGTGCCCGGTGCGCTCGTCAAGGGCATGGGCGGAGCGATGGATCTCGTCGCCGGCACTCGACGCATCATCGTCATCACCGACCACGTGGCCAAAGACGGCTCGCCGAAGGTCGTCGATCGCTGCACCCTGCCGCTGACTGGCGTCGGCGTGGTCGACAAGATCATCACTGACCTCGCCGTGTTCGAGGTCAGGTCGAGCGGGCTCAGACTCGTCGCCCGCGCCCCCGGCGTGTCGGAGGATCTCGTGCGGGCAAACACGGGGGCTGCGTTCACCTCGTGACCGGCTGCGAGGGGCACGGAAGCGGCCGGTGCACACGTTGTCGTCGTCGGCGAGGATCTGGCCCCGGAGCCCCGTAGCTATGTCGGGCGCAGCCGGGCCGCGGCAGACGTTCTGGCTCGACTCGCGCGCCATCGCCTGGGTCCTCACGCAGAAGTCGAAGATGAACCGAAACACCGTCAACCATCAACCGAAAGCACACAGAATTCTGGAGCCGCCTGCGGGATTCGAACCCGCGACCAACCGCTTACAAGGCGGTTGCTCTGGCCAGCTGAGCTAAGGCGGCAGGGGGCCAAGGCTACCGCCCGACCGATACCGAGCGGAGTCACATCGGACGCGGTGATGATGCGGGTCATGGCGTTCTCCACCTCGGCGTCGGCCCGACCGCAGCAGCCCGCCGACCTGCTGCGACAAGCCCGCGCCCGCGTCCTGGCCGCGGTCGACGACCCGGTCCCTGCCGAGCCTGCTCCGGTGACCTCGCTCGTCCCGCTGCGCGCCCTGCCCGCCGAGGTCGCGGCCATCGTCGAGCAGCGGCAGCGCCATGGCCTCACCGCCACCGGCAGGGACTTCGACCGGCAGCGCTGGCTCCGCCTCGCCATGCCGGCGGCCGTCCTCGCCGGACCGGCGCTGGCCGCGGCGGTCATCGGCCTGCTCACCGGACACGGCGCCCTCGCGGCGGTGGCCGGGATCGTGACCGTCCTGCTGGTGGTCGTCGCGGTGCTCGGGTCGCGGCACGCCGCCGCCGACCCGCTCTACCTGGGACCGCGGGAGCGCCGGGCCATCGCGGCGGCGAGCTGCTGGCAGCCGACCACCGCCCTGCCGCCGGGGCGCCCGGCCGCGGTACTGGCACAGGCCACCGCCGCCGCACGGCGCATCGTGGCGACCGAGGCGTGGCGCGACGGCCGGCTCGTCGCCGCCGGCGTCGCGCTGCCGCTGGGGGCCGAGCTCGACCGGGTGGAGCGGGCCGCGGCCACCGATACCGCGGTGGATCGGGTCGCGGTGCTGGCCGCCTACGCCGACGTCGTCGAACAGCTCGGCGACTCGCTGCAGCCCGACGACGTCGAGGCGCTGGGGTTCCTGCTCACCTCGCCGCCCGACACGAGCGACCGAAGCTGAGCCTGGTTGCACGCCTCCCCGCGGCACCCGGCACACTACCTACGGTTGCGTAACTTCGTCCGGGAGACCGAGTGAGCCGTCTGCACAAGCCCAAGGCCGGGTTCTGGATCCGACTCTGCGTCGTCATCCTCTATCCGTTGGACGGGCTGCTCTTCAAGATCCGCTGGCGCCATCTGGATCGCATGCCGTCGCCGAAGCAGACCGGCGTGCTCATCGCCATGAACCACATCTCCGTGGTCGACACGGTGCTGATGGCACGCCTGGTCTGGCAAAGCGGTCGCGTGCCCCGCTTCATGATTAAGTCCGGGGTCTTCGACTACCCGGTGATCGGCAAGATCATGAGCGGCGCCGGACAGATCCCGGTCTACCGGGGCACCCGCGACGCCGCCGACTCGCTCCGCGACGCCGTCGCCGCCCTCGAGCGGCACGAGGCCATCGTCATCTACCCCGAGGGCACCACCACGAAGGACCCGGCCGTCTGGCCGATGCAGGGCAAGACCGGCATCGCCCGGCTGGTGCTGCTCGCCCCGGACATCCCGGTCGTCCCCGTCGGCCAGTGGGGCGCGCAGAAGGTCGGCAACCGCGGCCTGCAGAAGCTCGGGCTGAGCCTCAAGCGCCGCACCGCCGAGGCCTCGATCGGCGAGCCCCTGGACCTCAGCCACTGGCGCGGCGCGGAGCCGACGGCGGAGAACCTGCGGGCCATCACGGACGAGATCATGGCCGCGGTCCGCACCCAGGTCGCGACGCTGCGCAACGAGCCGGCGCCGGTCGACTTCTTCGTCCCGACCCGCACCTACGTCGACAAGGGCAAGGCCACGAAGAAGCGCTCGGCCTGACCGTCACGCCTGACGGCGCCGCCGGGCGATCTCGGCGAGCGTCACTGCGGCGGCGACCGAGGCGTTCAGCGACTCCGCGGCCGCGGACATCGGGATCGACACCGTGAGGTCGCAGGTCTCGGCGACCAGCCGGGACAGGCCCCGTCCCTCGGAGCCGACCACCACGACGACCGGCTCGGTGGCGAGCTCGAGGTCGTCCAGCGTGGTCGTGCCGTCGGCGTCGAGCCCGACGACGAAGAGCCCGGCCTCCTTGCACTGCTTCAGCGCCCGCACGATGTTGGTGACCTGCGCGATCGGCAGCCGCGCCGCGGTGCCGGCCGAGGTCCGCCACGCCGTCGGGGTCACCGACGCCGACCGCCGCTCGGGGATGACGACGCCGTGCGCGCCGAAGGCGACGGCCGAGCGGATGACGGCGCCGAGGTTGCGCGGATCGGTGACGCCGTCCAGCGCGACGAGCAGCGGCGGGACCCCGGCCTCGGCCGCCTCGTTGAGCAGATCGGTCAGATCGTGGTATGTGAACGGCGGCACCTGCAGCGCGATGCCCTGGTGCAGGATCCCGCCGGTGCGGCGGTCCAGCTCGGCCCGGCTGACTTCGAGCAGCGCCAGGTTGCGGTCGCTGGCCAGTCGCACCGCCTCGGTCACCCGCTCGTCGGCCTCGATGTTCTGCGCCAGGTAGAGGGCGGTCGCCGGGATACGCGCCCGCAGCGCCTCGGCCACCGGATTGCGCCCCACCAGCAGATCGGAGCCGACGGCGTCCTGCTTCGGCTTGCGCTTGGTCCCGGCGCTCTCGCGGGCGTCGCGAGCCGCCCGCCGCGCCGCGGGGTGACCCTTGCGCTCCTCGGCACGCGGGGTTGGGCCCTTGCCCTCGAGCCCGCGGCGGCGCTGCCCGCCGGAGCCGACCTGCGCCCCCTTTTTCTGCTTGCGGATCGCGCCTCGTCGTTCGGAATTGCCGGCCATCAGCCCACCGTCCAGCGGGGGCCGTCGGGGGTGTCCTCGATGGCGATGCCCGCATCCTTGAGTTGGTCGCGGATGGCGTCCGCGGCCTGGAAGTCCTTGCGTGCCCGAGCGGCCTGCCGCTGTTCGAGCGTCAACCGGACGAGCGCGTCGACGGTGCCGGAGAGGTCGCCGCTCGACTCGTCGGTCCACTGCCGGGGCGAGAGGCCGAGCACCTCGGTCATGGCCAGCACCTCGGCCAGCCGCTGCCGCACCACCTCGCGATCGTCGGAGCGGTTGCCGTCCCGGACCGCCTCGTGCAGCACGGCGAGGGCCGCCGGGACGCCGAGGTCGTCGTCCAGTGCGGCCGCGAACGCCGCCGGCACCTCGCCTGCGACCACCTCGCCGCAGACCTCGCCGGCCCGCTCGACGAAACCCTCGATGCGCCGGTAGGCCGCCGCCGCCTCGTCCAACGACGAGTCACTGAACTCGATGGTCGATCGATAATGCGCAGCGCCGAGGTAATAGCGCAGCTCGACCGCCCGACGCTCCTTGACGATCTCGCGGACCTGCAGCGTGTTGCCCAGCGACTTGCTCATCTTCTCGCCCGCCATCGTGACGAGCCCGTTGTGCAGCCAGTACTGCGCGAAGCCGTCACCGGCCGCCTTGGACTGCGCGATCTCGTTCTCGTGGTGCGGGAAGACGAGGTCCAGGCCGCCGCCGTGGATGTCGAAGGCGGGGCCGAGGTACTTCGTGGCCATGGCCGAGCACTCCAGGTGCCAGCCGGGGCGCCCGTCCCCCCACGGCGTCGGCCAGGACGGCTCACCGGGCTTGGCCGACTTCCAGAGTGCGAAGTCGCGGGGGTCGCGCTTGCGGGCATCGCCGACGGAGTCGCCGGCCGCCTGCATCTCGTCGACCTTCTGCCCGCTCAGCGACCCGTACTCCGGGTAGGAGCGGACGTCGAAGTAGACGTCCCCGTCGGCCACGTAGGCGTGACCACCGTCGATCAGCCGCTGCATGAGGACGATCATCTCGGGGACGTGCCCGGTCGCCCGCGGCTCGTAGGACGGCGACAAGCAGCCCAGCGCCTCCTCGGCGTAGACGAGTTCGCGCTCGTTGCGGAAGGCCAGCGCCCACCACGGCTCGTCCGCGCCGGCGGCCTTGGTGATGATCTTGTCGTCGATGTCGGTGACGTTGCGGACGAAGCTGACCTCGTGACCGCTGTGCGTCAGCCAGCGCCGCAGGATGTCCATGTTGATCCAGTTGCGGACGTGGCCGATGTGCGGCGGTCCCTGGACGGTGAGTCCACAGAGGTAGATCGACGCCTTGCCGGGCTCGAGCGGCTCGAAGAGCCGCGTCGACCTGCGCGCGGTGTCGTAGAGGTGCAGACTCACCCGCACATCGTACGGATCGCGCGACCGCTCACGCCCGGCGCCGCGTGGGCGCCCGCGCCAACTGTGCCAGCACCTCCGCGGTTCCGGTGCCCTCGACTGCGCTGTACACGACCACGAGCTGGCCCGGCGCCGCCGCGACGGAGAGCGTGTCCCACCGCAGCGTCGCCCGTCCCGGCGGCAGGTCGATCCGTTTCGTGCCACTCGTCTTGGCCGCGACATCGCCCCGCGCCCAGAGCTCGGCGAAGAGGCGGCTGCCCAGCGACAGTTCGCCGACGAGCTCGGCGAAGCGGGGGTGGGCGGGATCGGCGCCGGCCAGGCTGCGCAGGTTCGCCACGGTCTCGGCGGCGAGGTCCTCGTAGTCCGGGTAGCGCCCCGGCGTCCGAGGGTCCAGGAAGATCGTCCGCAGCATGTTGCTGCCGGGCGCCAGGTCGAGGCTGTCGTGCAGCGGCAGCCCGGCCTCGTTCACCGCTAGCAGGTCCATGAAGCGGTTCATGACGATCGCAGGCTGCGGCCACGCGGCGATGAGGTCCACCACCTCGGGCGCGGGTGCCGAGTCGTCGAAGCAGACGTCGGCTCGGACGTCGGCCAGCGCGGCGAGGTGGTCGCGGCCGGCGTCGTCGAGGCCGAGCACGTCGCCCAATGCCCGGATTACCGCCGCAGACGGGTTGCGATCGCGCCCGCGTTCGAGGCGGATCAGGTACTCTACGCTGATCCCCGCCAGCCCGGCGACCTCTTCGCGCCGCAACCCCGGCGTGCGCCGCGGACCCACGGTGCGCAGTCCGAGCGACGCCGGGTCGACGCGTTCGCGCCGGGTGCGCAGGAACTCGCCGAGTCCGTTCGGGTCCCTCGCCACCCGGACCACGCTAGCCCGCCGCAGCGGCCGTCGACAGGTAGTGGCGAGACCCCTCTCACCACGGTCTGGCCGCCGGTCCCGTGCCCCGCCACGGTGGGTCGCATGAGAGCTGACGAACCCACCCTGCAGGACCGCATCGCCGTCGTCACCGGGGCGGGGACCGGCATCGGCGCCGCCACCGCCCGCCTGCTGGCCCGCCGGGGAGCCACGGTCGCGCTCCTCGGCCGCCGGGCTGACCGGCTCGTCACCGTCGCCGACGAGACCGGTGGCCTGGCCGTCGCGGCAGACGTCGCCGACCCCGCTGCCCTCGAGGCCGCCTTCGGCCGGATCCACGCCGAGCTCGGCGTCCCGGACCTCGTGGTCGCGAATGCCGGCGCGATGCTGGCGGCGCCATTCACCGCCGGCGCCCGCGACGAGTGGTCCCGGATGCTGGAGGTGAACGTCCTGGGTCTGCTCGACACCGCCCGGCTGGCGACCGACGGACTGCTCGCCGCCGCCGCGGCGGGACGGCCGGCCGATCTCGTCCTCGTCAGCTCGGTCGGCGCGCACCTCGTCATGCCGACCTACGCCGTCTACACCGCCAGCAAGGCAGCGGTGTCCCATCTCGCCCGCACCTTGCGCGCCGAGCTCGGGCCGCAGGGGGTGCGGGTCCGGGCAGTGGAGCCGGGACTCACCGAGTCCGAGCTGGGTCATGACATGGCCTCGGCCGAGAGCCGCGCCGCGCTCGACCGCTTCCGCGCCGAAGTGCCGTCCATCCCGGCGGAGGCCATCGCCGAGGCGATCGCATGGTCGGCCGGGCTCCCCGCCGAGGTGAACGCGGCGTCGCTGGAGGTGCTCCCCACCGTCCAGGGCTGACCGGCGGCCAGGACCGATGCGGCAGAGTGAGGGCGTGGACGAGAAGCTGCGCACCGAATCCCTCGTCGTCTCCGTGGGCCGACCGCACGAGCCGGGGGCCCCGCTCAACGAGCCGATCACACCGGTGTCGGCCTACCGCTTCGACGGCACCGACAACCCCTACGCCCGGCACGCGGTCTCGCCCTCGGTGACCGCCTTCGAGGCCGTCGTCGGCGAGCTGGACGGCGGCCGCGCCCTCGCCTTCGCCAGCGGCATCGCGGCGCTGGACTGCCTGCTCGATCGGCTTCCCGCCGGCGCAACCGTCGTCGTCCCACGCGAGGGGTACGGCGGTTACGTGGGGCTGTACCGGTCCCAGCACGACCTCGGCCGGCTCACCGTGCGACAGGTGGACGTCACCGACCATGCCGCGGTGCGCGACGCCGCCGTCGGCGCAGCACTCGTCTGGGTCGAGACCGTCTCCAACCCGCTGATGACGGTGGCCGACCTGCCGGCGCTCGCCGGCATAGCCCACGACGCCGGGGCGTGTTTCGCGGTGGACGCCACCTTCAGCACGCCGCTGGCCGTCCGCCCGCTCGACCTGGGGGCCGACGTGGTGATGCACTCGGCCACCAAGTACCTCGCCGGGCACTCCGACGTGCTGCTGGGCGTCCTCGTCACCCGCGACGACGAGCTGCTCACCGCCCTGCACGACCGCCGCACGCTGGCCGGCAGCACACCGGGCGTCCTCGAGGCCTATCTCGCCACCCGCGGCGTGCGCACGTTGGCGATCCGCATGGAACGGGCATGGGCCAATGCCGCCGCCCTGGCCGAGCGGCTGGCGGCCCATCCGGCGGTATCGCGGGTGCGCTATCCCGGCCTGCCGAGTCATCCCGGCCACGAGGTCGCCGCACGGGACCACCGCGCCTTCGGTGCCGTGGTCTCCTTCGAGCTCGCCGACGCCGAGGCCGCGGAGCGGGTCTGCGCCTCGGTGCGGCTCGTCACGCACGCCACCAGCCTCGGCGGCGTCGAGTCGACCATCGAACGCCGCGCCCGCCACCCCGGCGACGCCGCCTACGGCACACCGGCGGGACTGCTGCGCCTCTCCGTCGGCATCGAGCACGTCGACGACCTGTGGGACGACCTCAGTCGCGCTCTCGGCTGAGCAACGCGGTCGCCAGCGCCGCCCGCCCCTCGCCCCGGCCGGTGAGTCCCAGGCCGTCGGTCGTGGTGGCCGAGACCGACACCGGCGCGCCTACCACGGCGGTGAGGGCGGCCTCGGCCTCGGCACGTCGCGGCCCCACCTTGGGATCGTTGCCGACCACCTGCACGGCGACGTTGCCGATGCTCCAGCCCGCGGCGCTCAGCAGGCGCACGACCTCGGTGAGCAGGGTGGCACCGGAGGCGTCGGCGAAGCGGGGATCACCGGTGCCGAAGACCGCGCCCAGGTCACCGAGCCCGGCCGCCGACAGCAGCGCATCGCAAGCCGCGTGCGCGGCGACGTCGCCGTCGGAGTGGCCCTCGCAGCCGTCGACGCCCGGCCACTGCAGCCCCGCCAGCCAACAGGGGCGTCCGGGCTGGATCGGGTGCACGTCGACACCGATCCCGGTGCGGAATTCGCTCATGACTGCGCAATCCTGCCCGCGACCGCCTCGGCCACGGCGAGGTCCCAGGGCCGGGTGATCTTGAACGCCTCGTCCGCACCCGGCACGGCGACGACCTTGTGACCCAGCGCCTCGACCAGCGCCGCATCGTCGGTGACCTCGAGGTGCGCCCCGTCGGCATGCGCCCGGACGAGCACGTCGCGCCGGAAGGCCTGCGGGGTCTGTACGGCGACGAGGCTGCTGCGGTCCACCAGACCGGCGAACGATCCGTCGGTGTCGATCCGGCGCACCGTGTCATGGATACCGACGACGGGGATCGCGGCGTCGGCCCCGTCCGAGATCGCAGCCACGACGGCGGTGATGACCTCCGCGGGGACGAAGGGACGGGCGACGTCGTGGACGAGGACGATGTCGACCTCACCCGTCGCGGCGAGGCCGGCCGCGACCGAGGCCTGCCGGGTGGCACCGCCGGCGACGCTGCCCGGCAGGCTGGCGACGCGATCGGCCGGCGCGACGACAACGATCTCGTCGACCGCCTCGTGCGCGAGGAAGCGCTCGGTGGCGTGCGCCAGCAGGGTCTGCCCGCCGACCGCCACGAACGCCTTGGGGACGTCGGCGCCGAGCCGTTGTCCGGAACCCCCGGCAACGAGAATGGCGGCGACGGTCAGTCGACCGTGCGCCGCCATGCTCGAGCGTGGATGTGGTGGGTGGAGAGTGTTACGCGACCGCTTCGGCGAGGACCTCGTCGAGGACGACCTCGGCCTTGTCCTCGTTGGTGCCCTCGGCGAGCGCGAGCTCGCTGGTGAGGATCTGCCGCGCCTTGGCCAGCATGCGCTTCTCGCCAGCGCTGAGCCCGCGGTCACGGTCCCGACGCCAGAGATCGCGGACGACCTCGGCCACCTTGTTCACGTCGCCGGAGGCCAGCTTCTCGCCGTTGGCCTTGTACCGGCGCGACCAGTTGGTGGGCTCCTCGGTGTGCGGGGCGCGAAGCACCTCGAACACCTTGTCCAGCCCCTCCTGGCCGACGACGTCGCGGACGCCGACGACCTCGGCGTTCTCGGCCGGAACCAACACCGTGAGATCGCCCTGGGCGACCTTCAAGCGGAGGTAGGTTTTCTTGACTCCTTGCAGAAGTCGCTCTTCGATCGCCTCGATCAGAGCGGCTCCGTGGTGCGGGTAGACAACGGTCTCGCCGACCTTGAAAGTCATGTGGTAAGGCCCCTTTCGCTCCCTCCAGGGTAACACGCAGCACATCGACCTGACCCGACGAAATTTCCGGGCCGGTGGCCATGCAGGCCCGCAAACACGGGCTTGACAACCGATGTGGCGCCGTTCTGAGCCGCCCGGGACGAGGCGCCGCGAGGCGACCCCCGCACGATCGCTAGGCTGTCAGGTGGCCTGCGACCGGCGCCCACGGCGGACGGCGCGCAACCGATCAAGGCGTGCAGATGCTGGGAGTCGACGTGAGTGCACAGTCCCTCGAGACCGACGTGACGGCGGACGTCCGACGTCGCCGTGGCGGCAACGGCGCGAGCTCGTCGCGCCGGGTTCCGTCCCGCCGCCTGCTGCGCACGGCCGGCCTCGCGGTCACCGCGGTGCTCGCCACCGCCGGCTGCGCCGCGGGTCAGATCGCCCAGACCGCCGACCAGCAGTCCAGCATCGACGGCACCAACCGCACCCTCGGCACGATGGCGCTGCGCGGCGTCCTCGTCGACGCGCCGCCGAGCCTGCGCCCCTTCTACGCCAAGGGCAGCGACGCCGTCCTGAACATCGTGCTGGCGAGCAGCTCCGACAGCAACGACACCCTCACCTCGATCACCTCGTCGGCCGCCGGTGGGTGGGCCTACTTCAGCGACTACAAGGACGCCAACACCGTCCAGCAGGCCTCCGACGGCTCGGCCTCCCCCTCGGCGGCCGCAGCGTCCTCGTCGTCCGCCCCCGAGTCCTCCGAGTCGTCCGAGTCGGCGTCGGCCTCCGGTTCGGACTCCGCGAGCGAGTCGCCGTCTGGCGACTCCGCCTCGAGCGACTCGACCTCCAACGACGGCGCGGAGGGTTCGAGCAACGCCTCGGCCTCCGCCACCGCCACCCCGCTCCCCACCGGCGTCCGGTCGGTGACCATCCCGGCTCAGGGTCGTCTCTCCTCCGGTACCCCCGACGCCGCCGGAGCCATCCTGCTGACCGGGCTCACCAAGAAGCTCTATCCCGGCAACACGATCAACCTGACCTTCACCTTCGCCAAGGCCGGCAGCATCACCGTGCCTGTCCCGGTCGGGCTGGCTGACCTGCCCCGCACGTCGATCTCCGGCAGCAGCGACGAAGGCGGCGAGTGACGACTCGCCCGATCACCGGGTGAGGAGGCCACCGGCCGTTCTTGTCGGTGGTCGGGGCTAGCGTCGCCGCCGTGATCGCTGCTCGCGCCCTGTCGTATCGCCGGACGGCCCGCTGATGGCCAAGGCGACGACTCTCTTCCGCTGTTCGGCCTGCGGTGCCACAGCGGGCAAGTGGTACGGCCGCTGCCCCAAGTGCGGCGAGTTCTCGACGATGGCCGAAGAGGCCGCGGCGCCGCTGCAGAGCGGGCTCCGGGCCAGTGCGCGCTCCAGCGCCCCCACCCGCCCGGCCCGTCCGGTCGGCGACATCGACGCCGACGGTCCACGCGAACGGCTCGCCACCGGGATCGGGGAGTTCGACCGCGTCCTCGGCGGTGGCCTCGTGGCCGGCCAGTTGTGTCTCTGCAGCGGACCGCCGGGGTCGGGCAAGAGCACGCTGCTGCTCGCCGTCGCCGACGCCGTGGCGCGGCGCAGCGGCCGTCCGGTGCTCTACGTCTCCGGGGAGGAGTCCGCCGAGCAGATCGCGTTGCGGGCACGGCGTATCGGCGCCCTCGCGCCCAACCTGCTGTTGGCCGACGACACCGATCTGGGCGCCGTGCTGGGGCATCTGGAGGCGCATCCGGACGCCGCGCTCGCCGTCGTCGACTCGGTGCAGACCATCGCCTCGGCCGACGTGGACGGCCGCGCCGGGGGCGTGACGCAGGTGATGGAGGTCGCGCAGGTGCTGACCCGAGTGGCGAAGTCGCGGGGCCTGCCGATGCTCGTCGTCGGACAGGTCACCAAGGACTCCAGCGTCGCCGGACCACGCGCGCTGGAGCACATCGTGGACACCACGTTGAGCCTGGACGGCGACCGGCACAGCTCGTTGCGCATCCTGCGCTCGGTGAAGAACCGCTTCGGCTCGCTCGAGGTGGCCGCCTTCGAGCAGACCGACGCCGGCATGGCCGAGGTCCCGGACCCGAGCGGTCTGTTCCGCGCGCAGCGCGAAGCCCCTGTCCCCGGCAGCTGCGTCACCGTGACCGTGGAGGGGCATCGCGCGCTGCTGGCCGAGGTCCAGGCGCTGGTGGCGACCACCCACAACCCCAACCCGCGACGCGGCGTCTCGGGCCTCGAGACCGGCCGCTGCGCCATGCTCATCGCCCTCGCCGAGCGGGTGGGTCGCGTCAAGCTCTTCGACAAGGACGTCTTCCTCGCCACCGTCGGCGGCATGCGGCTCGCTGATCCCGCCACCGACCTGGCCGTCTGCCTCGCGGTGTACTCGGCGATCTCGGGCCAGGCCATGCCACTGGACATGCTCGCCGTCGGCGAGGTGACGCTCTCCGGTGACATCCGGTCGGTGCCGCTGCTGAACGACCGGCTGGCCGAGGCGCAGCGGCTGGGCTACGAACGCATGCTGGTGCCGCCCGGCACCCGAGAGCGAGTGAACCGGGCGGCGAAGTCGCGGCTGGTCGAGGTGGGGTCGCTCGCCGACGCCTTCCTGGCCCTGCAGGCACCGCAGCCGCAGCGTGGGCGGCCGGGCACCCCCAAGGCCCGGCTCCGTCCGGTACCGAGCCTGTCGGATGCCGTCACGCCGGCGCCGGCCGCACCAGCGGCCAAGCGGCGCTCGTCCCGCACCCCGGGTCCGCGGGCGACACCGGTCGACGAGTTCGGCAACCCGCTCGAATTTAGACTGACCTGACGGCTACGGTCGTTCGAGCAACCAAGGGGGGTCCATGGCGACGAGCGACTTCGAGGACGGCCTGCGTGGCGTTCTCGCCACCGTCGCGCCGGGAACCCCGCTGCGGGACGGCCTGGAGCGGATCCTGCGGGGCAATACCGGCGCCCTGATCGTCATCGGGTGGGACGACACCGTCGAGCGGCTCTGCACCGGCGGCTTCCCGCTGGACGTCGAGTTCTCCTCCACCCGGCTGCGTGAGCTCTGCAAGATGGACGGCGCGGTCGTCCTCACTGGCGACGGCTCCCGCATCGTCTACTCCGCCACGCACCTCATGCCCGACCCCGCCATCCCGACCGAGGAGTCCGGCACCCGGCACCGGACGGCGCAGCGAGTCGCGTTGCAGACCGGCTACCCGGTGATCTCGGTGTCGCAGTCGATGCGCATCATCAGCCTTTATCTGGGGGACCGCCGCTACGCACTCGAGGGCACCGGCGAGATCCTGTCACGCGCCAACCAGGCCATCGCGACCCTCGAGCGGTACACCTCGCGGTTGGACGAGGTCTCGCAGGCGCTGTCGGCATTGGAGATCGAGGACCTCGTCACCGTCCGCGATGCCGCCGTGGTCTCCCAGCGCCTGGAGATGGTCCGCCGCATCGCCGACGAGATCACCGGTTACGTCGTCGAGCTGGGCACGGACGGCCGGCTGCTCGCCCTGCAGCTGGACGAGCTCATGGCCGGCGCCGAGGCTGACCGCGAGCTCATCGCCCGCGACTACCTGCCCACCGGACGGCGGTCCCGCACCGCCGCCACGGTCCTGAAGGAGCTGAGCGAGCTCTCCGCCGTCGACCTGCTCGACCTCACCCAGGTCGCCCGGGCGATGGGGCTGCCCAGCACCCCGGAGGCCCAGGACAGTGCCGTCAGCCCGCGCGGTTACCGGCTGCTGTCCCGGGTGCCGCGGATGCCCCCTCCCACCCTGGCCCGCATCGTCGAGCACTTCGGCGGGCTGCAGAAGCTGCTCGCCGCCTCGGTCGAGGACCTGCAGGTCGTCGAGGGCATCGGCGAGATCCGGGCGCGAGCGGTCCGCGAGGGCATCTCCCGGCTGGCCGAGGTCTCCATCATCGACCGGTTCAGCTGAACCGTCAGCCGATGGTGAACTGAGCCGCCTTGCCGCTCTTGCCCGAGAGCTGCGAGTACAGGGTGTACGTCCCCGCCGCCACCTGCTGTCTGGCCCCCTTGCAGCCTTCCTGCGAGGTGCGGCCGGACCACGTGATCGTCACGCGAACGGCCTGACCCGGCAGCAGGGTGCGATCGGCGGTGCCGGGCTGGACCTCGCAGTCGTGGCTGCCCCAGACCCGTGACTCGCCGTTGTAGACACGGAGCACGATCTGCTTGTCGGCGAGGTCCTGGACGCAGGGTAGCGACCCGGAGTTCGTCACCTGCAGCGCCAGGACGGGCTTGGCGCCGACCTTGTACCGCGTCTGGCCCACCACGCTCTGCACCGCGAGATTGGCGGTGCGGCACGCGACCGGCACCGCGGAGCTGCGCGACGTCGAACCCGAGGAGGCAGCTCCCGAGGACGAACCCGACGGGCGCGATGTCGAGGACGACGACGCCGGCGGCGAAGTCGGCTGCGGCGACGAGCTGGGCGAGCCCGAGGTCGGGTTCCCGGCGGCCTCGGTGCTGCCGCCGTCGCCACCAGTCACCACGCGCAGGGTGAGGACGACCAGGAGCACGAGCAGCACGGCTGAACCGAGCACGAAGACACGCCGACGCCAGTACACCGAAGGCGGCTGATTTCCGACCGGGGAGAACATGTCGCCCGCCACGGTATCGGCTCATCATGAGCACGCCTCGGCGACTCGCGGTGCGCGCTCAGCGGGTCGGTGCGTCATGGCACGATCGCGGGTGACATGCGCTCCCCCGACCCGCGCGCCACCGCGCCGCACCTCGTCGAGACACTCCTCGAGTGGTACGACGCCACCGCTCGGGAGCTGCCGTGGCGGGATCCGGCGGCGACGCCGTGGTCGGTGCTGGTGAGCGAGGTGATGCTGCAACAGACCCCCGTGATCCGGGTGCTGCCGGTCTGGGCGACGTGGCTGTCCCGCTGGCCCGATCCCGCGTCGCTGGCCGCCGACTCCGCCGGCGAGGCGGTGCGGATGTGGGGCAGGCTCGGCTATCCCCGCCGGGCGCTCCGGCTGCACGCCTGCGCAGTTGCCATCAGCGAACGGCACGGCGGCGTTGTCCCGGACAAGGTCGACGACCTTCTCGCGCTCCCCGGCATCGGCGAGTACACGGCTCGCGCGGTGGCGTCGTTCGCCTTCCGGCAGCGCCACCCGGTCGTGGACACCAACGTCCGGCGCGTCGTGGCCCGCGCCGTGGCCGGAGCTGCCGAGGCCGGGCCCCCCTCGACGACGCGTGACCTCGCCGCCGTGGAGGTGCTCTTGCCCTCGGATCCGGAACGAGCCTCGCGCTTCAGCGTCGCGCTCATGGAACTCGGGGCGCTCGTCTGCACCGCCCGAGGCCCGCGCTGCGAGGAGTGCCCGATCCGGTCGGACTGTGCCTGGCAAGCGGCGGGACGGCCGGCCTGGACCGGCCCGGTCGCCAGGACCCAGAAGTTCGCCGGCACCGACCGCCAGGTCCGCGGACTGCTGATGGGTGTGCTGCGGGGGTCGGACGGGCCGGTCCCCAAGCCGGCGCTGGACCTGGTCTGGCCCGACGATGTCCAGCGCGAGCGCGCCCTCGACACCCTCGTCGCCGACGGCCTGGTCGACCCGCTCCCGGACGGCCGCTACGCCCTCCCCGCCTGACCTCCTGCCCCCGCTCCCCCGCCCCGCCCCCGCTTCCCCGCCTGTCCCCCGCTTCCCTACGCCGAGTGGTCGATTTCGGTGCCCAGTGGTCCCTGGACAGTGACCACTCGGGCGCACAATCGACCACTCGGCAGCCAGCGGCGGGGGCAAGCGCCCCAGGGGGACGCGCCAAGGGGTACGCGCCAAGGGGTACGCGCCCAGGCGGACGCCAAGCCACGGGGGAATGCGAAGGGCCCGCCCGGACATCGTCCGGGCGGGCCCTCGATCAGGTCGAACTGGTGCTGCGGTCAGTCGGCGGAGACCCCGGCGGCCGGGGGCTCGTCCAGCGCCAGCGCGGACGGCTTGGCCTCACCGCGGAAGCTGAACGTCTTCGGACCGTCCTTCTTCATCGGGTCCACCGGCTCGACGTCGACCAGGACGATCTGGCCGGCCTCGAGTTCGCCGAAGAGGATCTTCTCGCTCAACGGGTCCTCGATCTCGCGCTGGATGGCGCGGCGCAGCGGCCGGGCGCCCAGCACGGGGTCGTAGCCCTTCTCGGCAAGGAGGTTCTTCGCCTCCTGAGTGAGCTCGATGCCCATGTCCTTGTTCCGCAGCTGGACATCGAGCCGAGCCAGCATGAGGTCGACGATCCGGATGATCTCTTCCTGCGACAGCTGGTGGAAGACGATGATGTCGTCGATGCGGTTGAGGAACTCGGGCCGGAAGTGCTGCTTGAGCTCGTCGTTGACCTTGGCCTTCATCCGGTCGTAGTTCGACTCGGAGTCGTTGCTGGCCGAGAAGCCCAGGCCGACCGCCTTGGAGACGTCGCGCGTACCGAGGTTGGTGGTGAGGATCAGCACCGTGTTCTTGAAGTCCACGATGCGGCCCTGACCGTCGGTGAGGCGGCCGTCCTCCAGCACCTGCAGCAGCGTGTTGAAGACGTCCGGGTGGGCCTTCTCGACCTCGTCGAAGAGGACCACGCTGAACGGCTTGCGCCGCACCTTCTCCGTCAGCTGGCCACCCTCGTCGTAACCGACGTAGCCGGGGGGTGCACCGACCAGGCGCGACACGGTGTACCGGTCGTGGAACTCGGACATGTCGATCTGGATCAACGCGTCGTCGTCGCCGAAGAGGAACTCCGCCAGCGTCTTCGAGAGCTCGGTCTTACCGACGCCGGACGGGCCGGCGAAGATGAACGAGCCACCGGGACGCTTCGGGTCCTTCAGACCGGCACGCGTGCGTCGGATCGCCTGCGAGACGGCCTTGATGGCCTGCTCCTGGCCGATGACGCGCTTGTGGAGCTCGTCCTCCATGCGCAGCAGGCGGGCGGTCTCCTCCTCGGTCAGCTTGAAGACCGGGATGCCCGTCCAGGTCGCCAGGACCTCGGCGATCTGCTCGTCGTCGACCTCGGCCACGACGTCGAGGTCGCCGGCCTTCCACTCGGCCTCACGCTTGCTCTTCTCGGCAAGGAGGTTCTTCTCCTTGTCGCGCAGCGCCGCGGCCTTTTCGAAGTCCTGCGCGTCGATCGACGATTCCTTCTCGCGACGGACGTCGGCGATGCGCTCGTCGAACTCGCGCAGGTCCGGCGGGGCGGTCATGCGACGGATGCGCATCCGCGCGCCGGCCTCGTCGATGAGGTCGATCGCCTTGTCGGGCAGGAACCGGTCGCTGATGTAGCGATCGGCCAGGCCCGCCGCCGACACCAGGGCGGCGTCGGTGATCGAGATGCGGTGGTGCGCCTCGTACCGGTCGCGCAGCCCCTTGAGGATCTCGATGGTGTGGGCCACGGTCGGCTCCGGCACCTGGATCGGCTGGAAGCGGCGCTCGAGCGCGGCGTCCTTCTCCAGGTGCTTGCGGTACTCGTCCAGCGTCGTCGCACCGATGGTCTGCAGCTCGCCGCGGGCCAGCATCGGCTTGAGGATGGAGGCGGCGTCGATAGCGCCCTCGGCGGCACCGGCACCGACGAGGGTGTGGATCTCGTCGATGAACATGATGATGTCGCCGCGGGTGCGGATCTCCTTGAGCACCTTCTTCAGGCGCTCCTCGAAGTCACCGCGGTAGCGGGAGCCGGCGACCAGGGAGCCGAGGTCCAGCGTATAGAGCTGCTTGTCCTTCAGCGTCTCCGGGACCTCGCCCTTGACGATGGCCTGCGAGAGGCCCTCCACGACGGCGGTCTTGCCGACGCCGGGCTCGCCGATGAGCACCGGGTTGTTCTTGGTGCGGCGGCTGAGCACCTGCATCACGCGCTCGACCTCCTTCTCACGCCCGATGACCGGGTCGAGCTTGCCCTCGCGGGCAGCCTGCGTGAGGTTGCGGCCGAACTGGTCGAGCACCAGGCTCGTCGACGGGGTCGCCTCGGCGGCGGTCCCGGCCGGCTCCTTGCTCTGGTAGCCGTTGAGCAGCTGGATGACCTGCTGGCGGACCTTGTTCAGGTCGGCGCCCAGCTTCACCAGCACCTGCGCGGCGACGCCCTCACCCTCGCGGATGAGGCCGAGCAGGATGTGCTCGGTGCCGATGTAGTTGTGGCCGAGCTGCAGGGCCTCGCGCAGCGAGAGCTCCAGCACCTTCTTGGCCCGCGGCGTGAACGGGATGTGCCCGCTCGGCGCCTGCTGACCCTGTCCGATGATCTCCTCGACCTGCTGGCGCACGGCGTCCAGCGAGATGCCGAGTGATTCGAGAGCCTTGGCGGCCACGCCTTCACCCTCGTGGATCAGCCCGAGCAGGATGTGCTCGGTGCCGATGTAGTTGTGATTGAGCATCCGGGCCTCTTCTTGGGCCAGGACGACTACGCGCCGTGCGCGGTCTGTGAACCGTTCGAACATCAGGCAGCTCCTTCCGCGCCGATTGCCGCTGGGGTCCAACTGTAGTCCGCATCGCACGCGGACCGGCGGCTGTGCCCTGGTTCGGACGAACCGGCGGGCACCCGTCCACCCGGTCTTCGGGGTGAACACCCGTTCCAACGACGGGGGCGCACGATTTGCTCCGGGGCAGGCGCGGCACGATTAAGCCGCCCGCGAACACGGCGCGGACGAGCAATGGAGCGCGGGTCGGTCCCGCGCCGGACGGATTGGACGTGGCGTGATGCCCGATATCTCCCTCGGCCCGGTGGACGGCGGCTCCCGCACCCTCGGCGGGTACCTCGCCGTGCCTGCCGGTGACGGACCCTGGCCCGGCGTCGTCTCGCTGCACGAGGCGCTGGGGCTGGACGACATCCAGCGTCGCCAGGCCGACCGGCTCGCGGCAGCGGGCTACCTGACCCTGGCACCGAACCTTTTCAGCGACGGTGGCGTCCGTCGCTGCCTGCTGAGCACGTTCCGAGCCCTCTTCGCGGGCCGGGGAAAGCCCTTCGCCGACATCGAGGCAGCGCGGCAGCAGCTGCTCGCCGACGACCGCTGCACCGGCAAGGTGGGCGTCATCGGCTTCTGCATGGGTGGCGGCTTCGCCCTCGTCACGGCTGGTAGCGGCTTCGACGCGGCTGCCCCGAACTACGGCGCCGTGCCGCGGCACGCGGCGCAGGTGCTCGCCGGCGCCTGTCCCGTCGTGGGCAGCTACGGCGGCAAGGACCTCAGCCTGCGCGGCGCCGCCGCCAAGCTGGAGCGCGTGCTCACCGACCTGGACGTCCCGCACGACGTGAAGGAGTACCCGACGGCGGGGCACTCGTTCCTCAACGACCGGCCCTTCGGACCGGCCGTCACCCACCCGCTGCAGCGCATCGCCCACCTCGGCCCGGACCCGGAGGCCGCCGCCGACGCCTGGCGCCGCATCGAGACGTTCTTCGCCGAACACCTGGGGTGACGGTGAGACGCGGAAGGGCCCGGTCACGGAGCAGGTGACCGGGCCCTTCGACGACAAGATGCGTCAGTTCTGCGAGTTGTACGCCTCGATGATGTGCGCCGGGATACGGCCCTTCTCACCGACCTTGTAATCGTGCTGGCGAGCCCACTCGCGAATCGCCTGCGTCTGCTCGCGGTCACCGCGAGCCGGACGGCCGCGGCGGGGCGAGGACGACGAAGCGGAGCGCGCGCTGCGCCCCGAGGCACGTCGCGCGTTGGCCACGTACTTGGCGAGCGCGTCGCGGAGTTCGGCGGCGTGCTTGGACGAGAGGTCGATCTCGTAGCTGGAGCCGTCGATTCCGAAGAGCACGGTCTCGTCAGCGGCGCCGTCGTCCAGATCGTCGATCAGCGTCACGACAGTTTTCTGAGCCATTCGTTTTGCCATTTCTGTGCAGGGGCATTGTTACCGACCTGCTGAAGGTAGCGCATCCCGGTTGGTTATGACGAAACCCGGGCCGCGTGGCGTGGCAATGGTGCCGCGGACGACATTGCCCCGGATGAATCAGGTTGGCTTCAGCAAAGGGAAGAGAATGGTTTCCCGGATGCCCTTGCCGGTGAGCACCATGATGAGCCGGTCGACGCCGAGGCCCATGCCACCGGTGGGCGGCATCCCGTATTCCAGTGCCCGCAGGAAGTCTTCGTCCAGCTCCATGGCCTCGGGGTCGCCCTTGGCCGCGGCGAGCGATTGCTCGACGAGGCGGCGTCGCTGTTCGACCGGATCGACGAGCTCGGAATAGGCGGGGGCGACTTCGACGCCGCCGATGATGAGGTCCCACGCCTCGGCCAGTCGCGGATCGTCTCGATGCGGTCGCGCGAGCGGGCGGACCGACACGGGATAGTCGGTGACGAAGGTCGGCTGGACGAGGGTGTGCTCCACCAGCTTCTCGTACAGCTCGAGGACGATCTCGCCGGCTCCCCAGTCGGGCTTGAGGCCCACGTTCACTCGTTCGGCGATGGTTCGTAAATCCGAAACCGAGGTGCCGGCGTCCACCGGCTCCCCCACCGCCTCGGCGACCAGGTCATGGACCGTCTCGCGGCGCCACTGCCCCTGCAGGTCGATCTCGACGCCGTCGGCCGTCACGGGGGTCTCCCGACCCACGGCAGCCGCCGCGTCCAGGATCAGTGCGCGAGTGAGATCGGCCATGGTGTGGTAGTCGCCATAGGCCTGATATGCCTCGAGCATCGTGAATTCGGGCGAATGACTGCTGTCGACACCCTCGTTTCGAAACGTCGGGCCGATCTCGTAGACGCGCTCGATGCCACCCACGATGCACCGCTTGAGGTAGAGCTCGGTGGCAATTCGCAGCGACATGTCCTGGTCGAATGCGTTGAGGTGGGTCTGGAAGGGCCGTGCCGCGGCGCCCCCGTGCACGGCCTGCAGGATCGGCGTCTCCACCTCGGTGAATGCGCGAGCGTCCAGGGTGGCGCGCAGCGAGCGGAGCACCGATGCACGGGTGTGCACCATTGCCCGGGCCTCCGGACGCACGATGAGGTCGACGTAGCGCTGCCGCACCCGCATCTCGTCCGAGAGCGGTTTGTGAGCCACCGGCAGCGGCCGCAACGCCTTCGCGGTGAGGCGGAATTCGTCGGCCATCACCGACAACTCGCCCCGCTTGGACGAGACCACCTCGCCCCGCACGAAGACAAGGTCACCGAGGTCGACGTCGGCCTTCCACGCCGCGAGGGCATCGGCGCCCACCCGATCCAGCGAGAGCATGACCTGCAGTTCGCCGTCGTCCTCACGCAGCATCGCGAAGCAGAGCTTGCCGGTGTTGCGCACGAAGATGACCCGGCCGGTGATGCCGACGAGATCACCGGTCTCCGCACCCGGCTCGAGGTCGGGGTGGTCGGCCCGCACCTTGGCCAGCGACGCCGTCCGCGGCACGCCGACCGGGAACGGCGCCCGCTGCGTGTCGGTCATGAGCCGGTCGTACTTCTCCCGGCGGACCCGGAGCTGTTCGGGGAGATCGTCGACCGTGGAATCGAGGTCGGCTCGGTCGTCACGCGGTGCATCACTCACGACCGGGGAGCCTATCGGCGCGGGCTGAGGAGGCCCCGGGCCCGGCGCTGACGAATGTCACGCCGACTCCGGTGACCGTGACACTGGCCCGACGAGGCGGCGGCCAGCAAAGTCTGCGGACATGACCACACCTGACACCGGTGACACCGCTGCCGCCGGCATCGCGCTCCGGGGCCTGCACAAGACCTTCGCCACCCCCGCCGGTCCGGTGCACGCCGTCCGGGGCATCGACATCGCCATCGCTCCCGGCGAGACGGTGGCCCTGCTCGGACCCAACGGCGCCGGCAAGTCCACGACGATCGACATCCTGCTCGGGCTGGGACAGGCCGACCACGGCACGGTCACCGTCTTCGGCATGACCCCGGAGGGTGCCGTCGCCGCCGGTGCCGTCGGCGCGATGCTGCAGACCGGCGGGCTGCCGGCCTTCACCTCACCCCGCGAGTTGCTCCTGACGGTCGCCTCCTTCTACCCCGACCCGCTGCCGGTCGAGGAGGTCATGCGGATCACCGGCGTCGCCGACTTCGCCGGCCAGCGCACGGACCGGCTCTCCGGCGGTCAGGCACAGCGGGTACGCGCCGCGCTCGCCCTCGTCAGCAATCCCGACCTGCTCGTCCTGGACGAGCCGACCGTCGCGATGGATGTCGAGGGGCGGCACACCTTCTGGCAGGCCGTGCGCTCCTTCGCCCGCGCCGGCAAGACGGTGCTCTTCGCGACGCACTACCTGGAGGAGGCCGACCAGTACGCCGACCGCATCGTGCTGATGCGCCACGGCAGCATCGTCGCCGACGGCCCGGCCAACGAGATCAAGGCCATGGCAGGGCAGCGGACCATCCGCGCCACCATCCCTGGCGCCGACCTCGACGCCCTGGGACGGCTGCCCGGCGTCGGCGCCGTGGACACCCGCGGCGACACCGTCGTGCTCGGCTGTCCCGACTCCGACGCCGCCGTCCGCGCGCTGCTGGCCGCCTATCCCGCTGCCCGCGACCTGGAGATCACCGCCGCCGGCCTGGAGGCCGCCTTCCTCGCCCTCACCGGCGACGAGGCCGCCGCCGCCGACAACTCGACCGAGGAGACCGTCCGTTGAGCACCACCGCCGCCCCGGCACCCCGTCCGCTCACCGCCACCGTGGCCTACACCCGATTCGAGTTCAAGCGGCTGCTGCGCAACCGTCAGAACGTCATCTTCTCGATGGTCTTCCCCCTCGTCATGTACCTGGCCATCGCGGCGCCGCAGGTCGACGACAACATCGCTCCCCGTGGGCTGCCGACCCTCACCTTCGGGCGCTTCTACTTCGCCGGCATGGCGGCCTTCGGCATGCTGGCCGCGGTGATCTCCGGCGGTGCCCGGATCGCGCTGGAACGCCAGGTGGGGTGGAATCGGCAGCTTCGGCTCACCCCGCTGCCGGCGAGCACCTACCTGCGAACGAAGGTGCTGACCTCGTACGCGATCGCCTTCGTGAGCCTGCTGCTGCTCACCGCGGTGGCGCTGGCGGTCGGTGCCACGCTCGACCTGCGTGAGTGGCTGGTGGGGGCGGGGCTGTCGATGATCGCGCTGATCCCGTTCGCGGCCATGGGCACCGCCCTTGGCCACCTCGTCAAGGGTGACTCGATGGGCCCCTTTATCGGCGGCGCGATGTCGCTCTTCTCCCTCGTCGGTGGCGCCTACTTCCCGGTCACCGACGGCATCATCCACACCATCGCGAAGTACATCCCCTCGTTCTGGCTGGTGCAGGCGAACAAGAACGGCATCGGCGGGCAGGCCTGGACACCCCTGGCCTGGACCGTGATCGCGGTCTGGAGCCTCGCCATGGTCGGCCTCGCGATGTGGGCCTATCGACGCGACACCCGGCGTGCCTGAACCCGGCTAGCCTGACCACCGATGAAGGACGCACGGAGCGACGCCAGCGCGAAGGACGAGGCCGAGCACATCGCGGGGATGTGGGACCACGGCTGGCGCCGCTACGTCTTCCCGTCCCTGTGGCTGGTCTACCTCAGCCAGATCATCACCACGATCAACCGCTACCACTCGGGCGTGACCGCGATCGTGGGCTACGGGATCGTCGTCGGCTTCGGGGTGAACTACCTCGTCGCACTGGTGGCCGGGGTGCAGCGCCACCATCGGCGGTTCTGGCGTTGCTACACCCTCGGGGTCGCGCTGACCCTCGCCTGCCTCTACTTCGCCCACCAGGACGCGCTCGGCTTCCTCGTCTACCTCGCCGTCCTCACCATGGCCACGCAGCGGCCCGCGGCTCTCCCCGTCGTCCTCGGCTACGCCGCGGTGGCGACGTTCCTGCCGCCGCTGGTCCCGGCCTGGCACCGCGGGGTCAACTGGAGTCTGGGCTTCACGCTGCTGCTCGTCGCGGTCGCCATGCTCGGCTTCTTCAAGATCGTCCGGGCCAACGTGGAGCTCGCCGCCGCCCGCGCCGAGGTGGCCCGGCTGGCCGCCGAGAACGAGCGCACCCGGATCGCCCGCGACCTGCACGACCTGCTCGGACACTCGCTCACCACCATCACGGTCAAGGCCGGCCTCGCTCGCAAACTCGCCGAGCGTGGCGAGGACGACCGCGCGCGGGCGGAGATCGCCGAGGTGGAGCAGCTGTCCAGACGCACCCTCGGCGACGTCCGCGCCGCGGTGTCGGCGCACCGCGACACCACGCTCGCCGGGGAGCTGGCCACCGCCCGCGAAGTGCTGCGCGCGGCGGGCATCGACGGCCAGCTGCCCCCCACCGTGGCCGAGGTGGACGCGGATGTCGAGGAGCTCTTCAGCTGGGTGGTGCGCGAAGGGATCACCAACGCGGTGCGGCACTCGGGAGCGGCGCACCTGCGGATCGGCCTGGGGCGGCGCAGCCTGGAGATCAGCGACGACGGCCGCGGCGGCACCGGCATCAAGGGCAACGGCCTCACCGGCCTCACCGAACGCGTCGAGGCCCGCGGTGGGCGGCTCACGGTACGGGCCGGCGGCGGCGGTTTCACGCTCCGCGTCGAGGTGCCCGAACCGGTCGTCCCGAGCCCGGTGGTGACCTCGTGATCAAGCTCTTGCTCGCCGACGACCAGCATCTCGTCCGGACGGCGCTGGCCGCCCTGCTCGATCTCGAGGACGACTTCGAGGTCGTCGCCCAGGTGGCTCGCGGTGACGAGGTCGTGCCGGCGGCGCGGGACAGCCGACCGGACGTGGCGCTGCTCGACATCGAGATGCCCGGCATGGACGGCCTCGCCGCCGCGGGGGCGCTGCACGAGCAGCTGCCGCAGTGCCGGGTCATCATCCTCACCGCCTTCGGCCGACCCGGTTACCTGCGGCGCGGGATGGAGGCCGGAGCCGCGGGCTTCGTCGTCAAGGACGCCCCCGCCGAGCAGCTCGCCGACGCCGTCCGACGGGTCGCGCGAGGCGAGCGGGTCGTCGACCCGGCGCTGGCCGCCGCGACGCTCGCCGGCGGCGTCTCGCCGCTCACGGCGCGGGAGCGCGACGTCCTCGTCGCTGCCCGCGACGGGGCCACCGTCGCCGATGTCGCGAAGAAGCTGTTCCTCTCCGAGGGGACGGTCCGCAACTACCTCTCCGCCGCCATCGCCAAGACCGGCGTCCGGAACCGCACCGAGGCCATCCTCGTCGCCGACGCGCGGGGCTGGCTGTAGGGCTCCTAGTCCGCCAGCTGACGCATGACCTCGACGGCGAGGTCCAGGTGCTCGTCGTCGCCCAGGCTCATGTGCTGCAGGTACATCCGGGCCGCGCCCGCGTCACGGAACGCGGCGAGCTTGGCCACGACCTCGTCGACGCTGCCGCAGGCCGCGCTGTTGCGGCGCAGCTCCTCGGGGTCCCGGCCGGCATCGGCGGCGCGGCGGGCGATCTCGGCGTCGGAGGTGCCGAGGCAGAGCGTCTGCGCGGCGGTGTAGCTGAGCTCCCGACCGGTCTCGGTGGCCGCGGCGCGGACCCGGTCCCAGACCGCCGTGGTGTCGGCCAGCGAGGAGAACGGGACGTTGTACTCGTCGGCGAAGCGGGCGGCGAGGGCGGCGCCGCGCTTCTTGCCGGCACCGCCGAGGATGAACGGCGGCCGTGGCGACTGGGCGGGCTTCGGGAGCGCCGGTGAGTCGCTGAGCGTGTAGTGCTCGCCGGCGAAGGAGTACGTCTCACCCGCGGGGGCGCGGAGCAGGCCGTCCACGATCTCGACCTGCTCGGCGAAGCGGGCGAAACGCTCCGGCGTCTCGGGATAGGGGATGCCGTAGGCCTCGTGCTCGGCGGTGAACCAGCCGACGCCGAGGCCGAGCTCGACGCGGCCGCCGCTCATGGCGTCGACGTTCGCCACGCTGATCGCCAACGGCCCCGGCAGCCGGAACGTCGCCGGCGAGACGAGGGTTCCGAGCCGGATCCCCGTCGTCTCCCGAGCCAGACCGGCCAGCGTGATCCAGGCGTCGGAGGGGCCCGGCAGCCCGTCGATGGGGCCCATCGCGAGGTAGTGGTCGGAGCGGAAGAAACCGGCAAAGCCGCGGTCGGCGGTCGCGCGGGCGACGCGGAGCAGGTCGTCGTAGGTCGCGCCCTGCTGCGGCTCGGTGAAGACGTGGAACTCCATCAGGCGTTCCTCTCCCAGATCAGGCGCAACCCGATGAGGGTCAGCGCGGGTTCGTAACGGGTCACGGTCTCGCTGTGGTCGATGACGAGGCTGGCCAGGCCGCCCGTCGCGATGACCGCGACCGAGCCGGGGTCGTCCGGGACCAGGGCGCTGGACAGTCGCCGCACCATGCCGTCGACCTGGCCGGCGAAGCCGTAAAGGATGCCCGACTGCAGCGACTCGACGGTGTTCTTGCCGATCGGGCTGCGCGGCGCGACGAGCTCCACCTTGCGCAGCTGCGCCGCGCGGGCGGCGAGGGCGTCGAGCGAGATCTCGATGCCCGGTGCCAGCGCACCGCCGAGGAAGTCGCCGCGCGGGCTGACGACGTCGAAGTTCGTGGACGTGCCGAAGTCGACGACGATGCAGGCGCCCTCGGTGAGGTGGTACGCGGCCGCGGTGTTGCAGATGCGGTCGGTGCCGACCTCCTTCGGGTTGTCGGTGAGGATGCTGACCCCGGTCCGGACGCCCGGCTCGACGAGCACGGTGGGGACGCCGGCGTAGTAGCGCGCCAGCATCGAGCGCAGCTCCCGCATGACGGCCGGGACGGTGGAGCAGGCGGCGATACCGGTGACCGGATGATCGGTGACCAGGCCGCGGAAGGCGAGGGCGAGCTCGTCGGCGGTGGTCCGCGCGTCGGACTTGATGCGCCAGGACTCGCGCATCTCGTCACCCTCGAAGACGCCCATGACGGTGTTGGTGTTGCCGACGTCGATGGCGAGCAGCATGGCGTGGCTTCTCCTCCCGGCCTAGAGGTCCAGGCCGATGTCGAGGACGGGCGCCGAGTGGGTCAGCGCGCCGACCGCGAGGTAGTCGACGCCGGTCGCGGCGACCTCGTGGGCATTGTCGAGCGACAGCCGACCCGACGCCTCAAGCTTTGCGCGTCCCCGCGCAAACTCAACGACCTGCCGCATCAGGTCGACGGTCATGTTGTCGAGCAGGACCAGATCGGCGCCGGCGTCGATCACCTCGCGCGCTTGCTCGACGGTGTCGACCTCGATCTCGAGCGGCAGCCCGGGATAGCGCCCCCGGACGGCCTCGAAGGCGGCCACGACACCACCGGCGGCCACGACGTGGTTGTCCTTCACCAGTGCCGCGTCCGACAGCGACATCCGGTGGTTCACCCCGCCGCCGCAGCGCACCGCGTACTTCTCCAGCACGCGCAGTCCGGGCATGGTCTTGCGCGTGTCGCGCACCGCGGCCCCGGTGCCGGCGACCGCGTCGACCCAGCGGCGGGTCAGCGTGGCCACGCCGGAGAGATGTCCGATGAGGTTCAGCGCGGTGCGTTCGGCGGTGAGCAGGTCACGCAGCGGTCCGGAGACGGTGGCGAGCACCGTGCCGGGCGCGATGCGGGCACCATCCTCGACCGCGGCGGAGAACCGCAGCCGTCCCTGACCGACGGTGGCGAAGACGTGCTCGGCCACGGGCAGCCCGGCGACGACGCCCTCCTGCCGCGAGACGAGCGCGGCGGTCGCCGTCGCATCGACCGGGACGGTGGCGGCGGTGGTGACGTCGCCGGCCTCGGCAAGGTCCTCGGCCAGGGCACGGCGGACGATGTCGGCCACCACCGCCACGGGGACGCCGGGGGCGACGACGGGCTCGGTCACGGGGCTCCTCGACTGGGGACGGCGACCCGGGCGGGTCGGTACTCGGTGCGAAGCCTGCCATCGGCGTCCAGCACGGTGTCCAGATGCCCCTGCCAGCGCTCGTCGTCGCGGTCGGGGCAGTCGTCGCGCCAGTGGGTGCCGCGGGTCTCCCGTCGCATTGTTGCGGCCTGGACCAGCGCCGCGGCGACGGTCACGAGATTGGTGGTCTCCCACGCGTCGGTGCCCGGCGTGCCGCCGTCGCGCGCGACGATGCCGGCGACCCCGTCGGCCGCCGCGCGCAGCCCCGCCTCGTCACGCAGCACACCCACCTGACCGGACATGAGGTGCTGCAGCTCGGGTCGGGCATCGGCGCTCACCAGCGAACCCACGGCGCCCGTCGCAGCGTCGACTGCGCCGTCGGCCCCCGGCTCGGCGAGTCGCGCGATGATGGTGTCGGCGATGCGGTGCCCGAAGACGAGACCCTCCAGCAGCGAGTTCGAAGCGAGCCGGTTCGCGCCGTGCACGCCGGTGCAGGCGCTCTCGCCGCAGACGAAGAGATTGCGCAGCGACGACTCGCCGGTGAGATCCACGCGCACGCCGCCGCTGGCGTAGTGGCAGGCGGGGACGACGGGGACGAGCTCGGTGACCGGGTCGATCCCCCGCGCCAGCAGCGTGGCGAGGATGGTCGGGAACCGCACCCGCCACTTCTCGACGCCGAAGTGACGCGCGTCCAGCCAGACGTGCTCGACGCCTTTGTCGCGCATCGTGCGCAAAATCGCCTTGGCCACGACGTCCCGGGGCGCGAGGTCACCGAGCTCGTGGACGCCGGCCATGATCCGCTGCCCGTCGTCGTCGACGAGGAAGGCCCCCTCGCCCCGGACTGCCTCGCTGACGAGCGGCTGCTGGCCCCGCGAGCGCGGACCGAGGTAGGTCACGGTGGGGTGGAACTGCACGAACTCCAGGTCCCGCACGACCGCTCCTGCCCGCAGCGCCGCCGCGACGCCGTCCCCGGTCGAGACGCTCGGATTGGTGGTCGAGGCGTAGACCTGCCCGATACCGCCGGTCGCCAGCACGACGGCCCTGGCCCGGACCGCACCGACGCCGTCGCGCTGACCTTCGCCCATCACGTGCAGGGTCAGGCCGGTGACGCCGTCGGGACCGGTGATGAGGTCCAGCAGCAGGGCGTGCTCGATCACCTCCACGCCGGAGGCGTCGAGCAGCCGGGTCACCAGCGCCCGCTCGATCTCCTCGCCGGTGGCATCTCCACCGGCGTGGGCGATGCGGTCGCGGTGATGCCCGCCCTCACGGGTCAGCGAGAGCCGACCGTCGGCGCCACGGTCGAAGCGCGCCCCCATCTGGGCGAGCTCGCGGACCGCCGCAGCGCCCTCGCGCACCAGCACCCGGACGGCGGCCTCGTCGCAGACTCCCGCCCCGGCGACGATGGTGTCGGCGAAGTGGTCGTCCGGGGAGTCACCGGCGCCGAGTGCCGCGGCGATGCCGCCTTGCGCCCACCGGGTCGAGCCCGCAGCCAGCACGTCCTTGGTGACGAGCAACACCCGCAGTGACGACTGCCGGCTCAGGTGCAGCGCCACGGTGAGGCCGGCGATACCGGAGCCGACGATGACGACATCGGCCTCCACCGTCCAGCCGGGTGAGGGGGCGGCGAGCCGGCGTGGCAGCGGCGTCACAGCTGCACGCCGACGTTGTCGATCAGCCGAGTGCTCCCGACCCGGGCGGCGACGAGCAGCCGCGCCGCGCCGTGCTCGGGGATCTCGCCCAGATCGGCAGCACGAAGCTCCAGGTAGTCGACCTGCAAACCGGGTTCGCGGGCCAGCTCGGCGGTGGCGCTGGTGATGACGGCGATCGCCCCGTCCCGGGAGGCCGCCTGGCCGGCACGCAGCGCACGGGACAGCGCGAGCGCGTGCTGCCGCTCCTCGGCCGAGAGGTAGACGTTGCGGCTGGAGAGTGCCAGCCCGTCGTCGTCGCGGACCGTCGGCACGCCGACGATGGCCGAGCCGATGTCCAGGTCGTCGGCGAGCTGCCGCACCAGCGCGAGCTGCTGGTAGTCCTTCTCGCCGAAATAGGCCCGCCCCGGCCGGACCAGGTTGAGGAACTTGGCCACGACGGTGAGCACCCCGCTGAAGTGACCCGCCCGCACCGCGCCCTCGAGGATGTCGCCGAGCGGGCCCGGCTCGACGCGCACCCTGGTGACGCCACCGTGCGGGTAGACGTCCTCGACGCCGGGCGCCCAGACGAGGTCCACCCCGGCCTCCCGGCAGATCTCCAGATCGGCATCGAGGGTGCGCGGATACCGGCCGAGGTCCTCGGTCGGCCCGAACTGGATCGGGTTGACGAAGTTCGTGGTGATCACCGAGGCGCACTCGGCGCGGGCGGCGTCGAGCAGGGCGCGGTGCCCCGCGTGCAGCGCGCCCATCGTCGGCACCAGGCCGACGGGGCCGCCGAGGTCGGCACGGGCGGCGAAGAACTCCGACCGGCTGCGCACGAGTTTCACGGTCGGGCCTCCAGTGCCTCGCCGAGCGCGGCCTGCTGCCGCGCGTCGATACGGCCGGAGCGACGCGCCCGCTCGGCGGTGCGCCTGGCCAGGGCGACGTACGCCTCGACCGTCTCCGGCGCCGCGTCGCGCAGGGTCGCCACGTGTCGGCGGACCGTCTCGGCGTCACCGCGCGACACCGGTCCGGTGAGCGCGGCGTCCCCCAGGCGCAGCACGTTGTCCAGCGATGCGCTGAGCAGCGGCGCCACCAGCCGGGTGGGCTCGCCGACGCCGGCCTCGTCCAGCACCGACACCGCGTCGTTGACGAGGGTGACGAGATGGTTCGAGGCCATGGCGAGCGCAGCGTGATAGAGCGCCCTGGCGGCCTCGGGAACCCACACCGGCTCACCGCCCATCTCCAGCACCAGCGACTCGGCGACGGGGCGCAGCTCCTCGAGCGAGGTGACGCCGAACGGCGCGCCGTCCAGGCGGTCGAGATCCTCCGGTCGGCCGGTGAAGGTCATCACCGGGTGCAGCGCGAGGGCCAGCGCCCCGCGGGCCGCCGCCGGGTCCAGCACGTCGATCCCCCGGGCCCCCGAGGTGTGGGCCACCAGCTGGCCCGGACGCCAGACGTCGGCGTCGGCCAACCCCGACACCAGACCGCGCAGCACGTCGTCGGGAACGGCCAAGAGCACCAGGTCGGCGGCGGCGACCGTCTCGTCGACCGGCAGGACCGGGGTCAGCGGCAGCAGCCGCTCGGCACGCTGCCGGGACCGCTCGGAGATGCCGGCGGCGGCGACGACCTCGTGGCCGGCGCGGGCCAGGGCGGCACCGAGCGTGCCGCCGACACGGCCGACGCCGACGACGCCGACGCGCAGTCGCGCCGGTCGCGAGTGATCCACGGGGACCGAGCGTAGTGCGCCGCCGATCGGCACGAGTAGGTTCGGTCCCCGTGGATGACCTGCAACAGATCGTCGCCCGCAGCGCCGACGCGGCCGACCTGCACGCCACCGTCCCCACCCTGCTGCTCGAGCTGCAGACGATGCTGGGCTCGCTCGCCGCGACCGTCACCGCGGGCTCGGACCGCGGCCGGCGGCCGTACCGGCCGGGCGAGGACCTCACCACCCGGCTCGGCGAGCTCGCCTACGGGGTGTACCTGCTCGCCGACCAGACCGGCGCCGACGTGGCGCAGGCCGTCACCGCCACCGCCGCGCGGCTGACGCAGCAGGCCGAGCAGCTGCGGGCACGCTCCGACGCCGACGACTGGCCGCTGCCCGAATGACCGGCGATGGCTGAGTTCCGGCGCCGGGTCCTGATCACCGGTGCGAGCGCCGGCCTGGGCGCCGAGATGGCTCGACAGCTGGCCGCGGCGGGCCACGACCTGGCGCTCTGCGCCCGCCGGCTCGACCGGCTGGAGTCACTGCGCGACGAGATCGTCACGGCCCACCCCGAGCGGCGGGTCGAGGTCCGTGCCCTCGATGTCGACGACCACGACGCCGTCTTCGGCGTCTTCGACGACCTCGCCACCGCCCTCGACGGCCTGGACCGGGTCGTGGTCAACGCCGGCCTGGGCAAGGGCGCTCCGGTGGGGACCGGCCGGTTCGACGTGAACAAGCAGACGCTGACGACCAACCTGCTCTCGGCCCTGGCGCAGTGCGAGGCCGCCATGCAGCTGTTCCGCGCTGCGGGCGCCGGGCACCTGGTGGTCGTCTCGTCCATGTCGGCCATGCGCGGGATGCCGCGCTCGATGACGGCCTATGCGGCCTCGAAGGCAGGCGTGGCGTCACTGGCCGAGGGGTTGCGGGCCGAGACCTTGGGCACGGGCATTCGCGTCACCACGCTCTTTCCCGGCTACATCGAGTCGGAGATGAACGATCGCGTCGCGCAGCGGACACCACTGATGGCGACGACCGAGGCGGGGGTCCGGGCGATGCTGCGCGCCGTCGAGCGCGAGGTGCCGAGCGCGGAGGTCCCGCGGTGGCCGTGGCGGCCGCTCGGGATGGTGCTGCGGCACGCGCCGCTGCGGGTTGTCCGCCGCTTCGCCTGAGGGCGCAATGACCCGCTTCGTCCCCCGCGGGTGATGATCGACACTGAGATCGCTGACATCCGGGTGAAGATTCCGCCCTGCGTCCGGGAATCCCTTGCTAGACAAGGGATGTGGGGCTCATGACCAGCATGCGCGAGGATGCTCGCCGCGCCCTCGGGGCGCACCGCGAGCGCGCGTCGGCGACCCCCGCCCCGGTCGCCGCCCCGCTGCTCACCACGGCATGGCTGATGGTGGTCGGCGCGGGTGTTCTCCTGCTCTGCGGGTTCGGGCTCCTGCCGGCATTCGGGGCGGCGGTCGTCATCGGCCTGCTCGGGGCGATCGCCTCCTACCGCACCACCCTCAGCCTGATCGCCGGCCTGACGCTCTTCCTCGTCCGGCCGTACCGCCCCGGCGAGCGGATCCGGCTCGATGTCGCCGAGCACGGCGGTGTCGTCGAGGCGGAGATCGTCCGCATCGGGCTCTGGAACACCACGCTCTGCACTCCGACCGGGCTGCTTGTCGTCGCCAACGCCCGCCTGCTCCAGCGCTGAGAGCCCTCGCCATCGGAACGAGCCAATGATTGCCCAAGAATCAAGCAAGCGTGCTTGATTCTTTTCGGCGACGCTGACAGGCTGCGCGGGTGACCGCCGACGCCGTGCTGGCCGACCTCCGCGCCGAGAGCGAGGAGTTGGACGCCCTCGTCGCCGGACTGCCGGCGGCGCAGTGGTCGCGCGCCACCCCCGCCGAGGGCTGGACGATCGCGCACCAGATCGGTCATCTCGCCTGGACCGACGCCGTGGCCACCACCGCGGCAACCGATGCCGCGGGCTTCGCCGCCCTGCTGGCGGAGGCAGCCACCGCCCCCGGCGACTTCGTGGACGCCGCCGCCGCCTCGACCGGAGGTGCGCCGCCGGCGGAGCTGCTGCAGTCCTGGCGCGCCGGCCGGACCACCCTCGCCGACGCCCTGGCCGCCGTCCCCGACGGCGTCAAGATCCCGTGGTTCGGCCCGCCGATGAGTGCAGCGTCGATGGCCACGGCACGGCTGATGGAGACCTGGGCGCACGGTCAGGACGTCGCCGATGCTCTCGGGGTCCGTCGCGAGCCCACCGATCGGCTGCGCAATGTCGCGCACATCGGGGTGCGCACCCGCGACTTCGCCTACGCCATCCGCGGGCTCACCCCGCCGGCCGCGCCCTTCCGCGTCGAGCTGACCAGCCCCGGCGGCGAGCTCTGGACCTGGGGTCCGGCCGACGCCGAGCAGCAGGTCGCCTGCGCCGCGCTGGACTTCTGCCTGCTCGTCACGCAGCGGCGACACCGCGCGGATCTGCGCGTGACGGCCGTCGGCGCCGACGCCGACGCCTGGTTGGAGATCGCGCAGGCCTTCGCCGGCGCCCCGGGACCAGGTCGGGCCCGGTCATGACCGAACCGCTCCACATCGCGAATGCCTCCGGTTTCTACGGCGACCGGGCCAGTGCCCTCTACGAGATGGTCACCGCCCCCGGCGTCGACGTGGTGACCGGCGACTACCTGGCCGAGCTGACCATGCTCATCCTCGGCCGGGACCGCATCAAGGACGCGAACCTCGGTTACGCCAAGACGTTCCTGCGCCACCTCGAGGTCGCCCTCCCCGCCGCGGCCGAGCGCGGCGTCAAGATCGTCACCAACGCCGGCGGGCTCAATCCGGCCGGACTGGCGAACGCCGTCCGCATCCTCGCCGACCGGCTCGAGCTCGACGTCGCCGTCGCCCACGTCGAGGGCGACGACCTGCGGGAGCGAGCCGCCGAGCTCGGGCTCGGTGAGCCGCTCGCCGCCAACGCCTACCTGGGCGCCTTCGGCATCGCCGAGTGCCTGCGAGCCGGTGCCGACATCGTGATCACCGGCCGGGTCACCGACGCCTCGCTGGTCGTGGGCCCCGCTGCCTGGCACCACGGCTGGACGCCGGACTCCCTCGACGCGCTGGCCGGGGCCGTCGTAGCCGGGCACGTCATCGAGTGCGGCCCCCAGGCCACCGGCGGCAACTACGCCTTCTTCACCGAGCTGCCGGACCGGGACCGGCCGCTGGGCTTCCCCATCGCGGAGGTCCATGCCGACGGCAGCGCGGTCATCACCAAGCCGCCGGGCACGGGCGGTGCCGTCACCGTCGGGACGGTCACCGCTCAGCTGCTCTACGAGATCACCGGCGCCCGCTACGCCGGGCCGGACGTCACCGCACGCTTCGACACGATCACCCTGACCGCGGAGGGGACCGACCGGGTCCGGATCAGCGGCGTCCGGGGCGAGGCGCCGCCGGCCACGCTGAAGGTCGGCTGCAACACCCTCGGCGGCTTCCGCAACGAGGTCACCTTCGTCCTCACCGGCCTCGACATCGAGGCCAAGGCGCAGTGGCTCCGGACCCAGCTCGCCGACGTGGACGCCACCTGGACCCTCGCCCGCACCGACCATCCGGACGCCGACGTCCAGGAGGAGGCAGCCGCGCTGCTCCGCTGCGTCGTCCGCGGTCCCGATCCGAAGGCGCTCGGACGGGCGTTCTCCGGCCGCGCTATCGAGCTGGCGCTGGCGTCCATCCCCGGTTTCCACGTCACCGCGCCGCCGGGCGAGGCGGCGCCCTACGGCGTCTTCACCGCGGCCACCGTCCCGGCGTCGGAGGTGCCGCACCTCGCGGTGCTGCCGGACGGGACGCGGATGGCGATCAGCCCCGCCCCCGTCACACAGGAGCTCGCCGACGTCCCGGCTCCCCCGACGCCGACCGCGCCGCCGTCGGGCGCCACCCGACGCGCGCCGCTCGGCACCATCGTCGGGGCGCGCTCCGGGGACAAGGGCGGGTCGGCCAATGTCGGGGTCTGGGCCCGGTCGGACGACGCCTACGCCTGGCTCTCCGCCGTGCTCACCGTCGCGCGGTTCCAGCAGCTGCTGCCCGAGACGGCGCAGCTGGAGGTGCGACGTCACGACCTGCCCAACCTGCGCGCCCTGAATTTCGTCGTCGAGGGCCTGCTCGGCGAGGGCGTCGCCTACAACGCCCGTCACGACCCGCAGGCCAAGGCCGTGGGCGAATGGCTGCGTTCCCGCGTGGTCGACATCCCGGAGGAGTTGCTGTGACAGCCGAGTTCGTCACCGAGGAGCGGCGCGCGCTGCGCGACACCGTCCGCCGCTTCGTCACGGCCGACGTCTTGCCGCACCTGGCGCAATGGGAGCAGGACGGCGAGCTCCCCCGCTCGCTGTCCCGGCGGGCCGGCGAGCTCGGCCTCCTCGGGCTCTCCTACCCCGAGGCCGTCGGCGGTGGCGGTGGCGACGCGGTGGACGCGGTCGTGCTGGCCGAGGAGTTCCACTACGCCGGCGGCTCCAGCGGTGCCTTCGCCTCGCTCTTCACCTCCGGCATCTCGCTGCCGCACCTCGTGCAGTCCGGGGACGCCTCCCTCGTCGACGCCTACGTCCGGCCCACCATCGCCGGGGAGATGATCGGCTCGCTGGCCATCACCGAGCCCGACGGCGGCTCGGACGTCGCGAACCTGCGGACGACGGCGAAGCGGGACGGCGACGAGTACGTGATCAACGGCGCGAAGACATACATCACCTCAGCCGTGCGCGGCGACTTCGTGGTGACCGCCGCCCGCACCGGTGATGCCGGCGCGCACGGCATCTCGTTGCTCGTGGTCGACAAGGGCACACCGGGTTTCACCGTGTCGCGCAAACTCGCGAAAATGGGTTGGCTCTGCTCCGACACCGCCGAGCTCTCCTACGTCGACGTCCGCGTGCCGGCCTCCCACCTTGTCGGCGAGGAGAACAGCGGCTTCGTGCAGATCGCGCAGAACTTCGTCTCCGAGCGGGTCGGCCTCGCCGTCCAGGCCTACTCCTGCGCGCAGCGCTGCCTGGACCTCACCGTCGAGTGGTGTCGTGAGCGGGACACCTTCGGCCGGCCGCTCATCAGCCGGCAGTCCGTGCAGCACACGCTGGCCGAGATGGCCCGCCGGATCGAGATAGCGCGCAGCTACACCCGCGCGGTGGCCGTCCGGGCAGTGGCCGAGCCCAATCTCATCCTCGAGGCCTGCTTCGCCAAGAACACCGCCGTCGAGACGGGTGAGTGGGTGGCGCACCAGGCCGTCCAGCTGCACGGCGGCATGGGCTACATGCGCGAGGCCGAGGTGGAGCGGCAGTTCCGCGACATGCGCATCATCGGCATCGGCGGCGGGACGACCGAGATCCTCACCGGGCTCTCGGCGAAGATGCTGGGTTACTCGTGAGCACCCTCAGGTCCCACGTCGACACGGCATCTCCGGACTACGCCGCCAACCGCGACGCGCTGCTGGAACAGATCGCCGGCATCGAAGCCGAGCACGCCAAGGCGGTCGCCGGCGGCGGCGAGAAGTACGTCGCCCGGCACCACAAGCGCGGCAAGCTGCTCGTCCGCGAGCGCATCGAACTGCTGCTCGACCCCGGTTCGCACTTCCTCGAGCTCGGCACCCTGTCGGCGTGGGGCAGCGACTACACCGTGGGAGCCTCGGTCGTCACCGGCATCGGTGTCGTCAACGGCGTGGAGTGCATGATCAACGGCTCCGACCCGACGATCCGCGGTGGCGCCTCCAACCCGTACACGTTGAAGAAGACCCTGCGCGCGAACGAGATCGCACTGCAGAACCGGCTGCCGGTCATCGGCCTCACCGAGTCCGGCGGCGCTGATCTGCCGACACAGAAGGACATCTTCATCCCTGGCGGTCAGATGTTCCGGGACCTGACGCGGCTGTCGGCGGCAGGCATCCCGACGATCTCGCTGGTCTTCGGCAACTCGACGGCCGGCGGCGCGTACATCCCCGGCATGAGTGACTACGTCGTGATGATCAAGGAGCGCTCCAAGGTCTTCCTGGCCGGCCCACCCCTGGTCAAGATGGCGACCGGTGAGGAGTCCGACGACGAGTCCCTGGGTGGCGCGGAGCTGCACGCCCGGCAGTCCGGGCTCGCCGACTACTTCGCCCGCGACGAGCACGACGCCATTCGCCTCGGCCGCGAGATCGTCGGCCGCCTCAACTGGCACAAGCAGGGTCCGACCCCGAAGCCGGAGGTGGTCGAGCCCCGCTATGACGTCGAGGAGCTGCTCGGCATCGTCCCCGCCGACCTCAAGACCCCCTTCGACCCGCGCGAGGTCATCGCCCGGCTGGTGGACGGCAGCGAGTTCGACGAGTTCAAACCCCTCTACGGCTCGTCGCTGGTGACGGGCTGGGCCAGCCTGCACGGCTACCCGATCGGCATCCTCGCCAACGCGCGGGGCGTCCTTTTCAGCGAAGAAGCGCAAAAGGCAGCGCAGTTCATCCAGCTCGCCAACCGCGCCGACACCCCGCTGCTCTTCCTGCAGAACACCACCGGCTACATGGTCGGCGCCGAGTACGAGCGCAACGGCATCATCAAGCACGGCGCGCAGATGATCAACGCCGTCTCCAACTCGACGGTGCCGCACCTGACCGTCACCATGGGCGCCTCCTTCGGCGCCGGCAACTACGGCATGTGCGGACGGGCCTACGGTCCCCGCTTCCTCTTCACCTGGCCCAACGCCAAATCAGCGGTGATGGGCCCCGCGCAGCTCGCCGGCGTCCTCTCCATCGTCGCCCGCCAGTCGGCCGCCGCCCGCGGTCAGGACTACGACGAGGCCGCGGACGAGCAGATGCGGCAGTACGTCGAGGCGCAGATCGAGAGGGAGTCCGTGGCGCCGTTCCTCTCCGGAATGGGTTACGACGACGGCATCATCGACCCGCGCGACACCCGCACCGTGCTGGGCATCGCACTGTCCGCCATCCACTCGGGTCCCGTCGAGGGAGCCCGCGGCTACGGAGTCTTCCGCCTGTGATCACGTCAGTGCTCGTGGCCAATCGCGGCGAGATCGCGCGACGGGTGTTCCGCACCTGTCGAACGCTCGGCCTGGCGACCGTGGCCGTCTTCTCCGATGTCGACGCCGACGCGCCGTTCGTGGCCGAGGCCGACGCCGCCGTCCGGCTGCCGGGCGCGACACCCGCCGAGACCTATCTGCGGGGCGATCTCGTCATCGCCGCCGCGCGCCGGGCCGGGGCTGATGCCATCCACCCCGGCTACGGCTTCCTCTCCGAGAACGCCGACTTCGCCCGCGCGGTGATCGATGCCGGCCTGATCTGGATCGGCCCGCCGCCGGAGGCCATCGACCGGATGGGCTCCAAGATCGAGGCCAAGAAGCTCATGGCGGCGGCCGGCGTGCCTGTGCTCACCGAGCTGCACCCCGGCGCCGTCACCGAGGCCGACCTGCCGGTGTTGATCAAGGCCTCCGCCGGCGGCGGCGGGCGTGGCATGCGGATCGTCACCGACCTCGCCGCCCTGCCCGACGAGGTCAAGGCGGCCCGGGACGAGGCGCAGAGCGCCTTCGGCGACCCGACCGTCTTCTGCGAGCCCTATCTCGCCACGGGCCGGCACATCGAGGTCCAGATCATGGCCGACACGCACGGCACCGTCTGGGCCGTCGGTGAGCGGGAGTGCTCGATCCAGCGGCGGCACCAGAAGGTCGTCGAGGAGGCGCCGTCCCCGCTGGTCGAGCGCACGCCGGGGATGCGCGACGAGCTCTTCGCCGCGGCCCGCGCGGCCGCGAGCGCCATCGACTACGCCGGCGCCGGGACCGTGGAGTTCCTCGCCGCCGACGACGGGCGCTTCTTCTTCCTCGAGACCAACACCCGGCTGCAGGTCGAGCACCCGGTGACCGAGTGCACCACCGGCCTGGATCTCGTCGCGCTGCAGCTTGCCGTCGCCGAGGGCGCCGCCCTCGACGCCGCACCGCCGGCCGCTACCGGGCACGCCATCGAGGTCCGGCTCTACGCCGAGGACCCCGCCGCGGACTGGCAACCGCAGTCCGGAGTGCTGCGCCGTCTCCGCGTGCCGGACGTCGACGTCGAGTTCGGCCTCACCGGCCGCGGCGCCGGACTGCGGCTGGACAGCGGGGTCGTCGACGGGTCGGTGGTCTCGGTCTTCTACGACCCGATGCTGGCCAAGGTGATCGCCTGGGCGCCGCAGCGGCGGCAGGCAGCGACCCGCCTCGCCACCGCGTTGGCCGGTAGCGAGATCCATGGCCTCGTCACCAACCGTGAGCTGCTGGTCCGGGTGCTGCGGCACGAGGCTTTCCTGGCCGGGGAGACCGACACCGCGTTCTTCGACCGCCACGGCCTGGAGACCTTGGCCGCGCCCTTGGCGGACGAGGCGGCCACCGAGCTCTCCGCCCTCGCCGCTGCCCTGGCGTGCGACAGCGCGGGGCGGGCGGCGGCGCCGGTGCTGCCGCAGCTGCCGTCCGGGTGGCGCAACGTGGTGAGCCAGCCACAGCTGGCACGCTTCGAGGGGCACGAGGTCCGCTACCGGCACGGCCGGGACGGGCTGCGGGTCGAGGGCCACGACGACGTCGCTCTGGTCAGCGCCGCGGCCGACCTCGTCGTCCTGGAGGTCGGCGGCGTGCGCCGACGCTTCCGGGTTGCCGTCGAGGGAACCGACGTCGAGGTCGACTCGGCGCTGGGTCCGGTGCGGCTGCGGCGGGTACCCCGCTTCACCGACCCCGCCGATCAGATCGCGGTCGGCTCGCTGCTCGCCCCCATGCCCGGTTCGATCGTCCGGATCGCGGTCGCCGAGGGCGACACCGTCGCCGCCGGCCAACCCCTGCTCTGGCTCGAGGCGATGAAGATGCAGCACCGCATCGACGCGCCCGCCGCCGGTGTCGTCAGCCGCCTGCCCGTCACGCAAGGTCAGCAGATCGAGGTCGGCGCCGTGCTCGCCGTCGTCGAGCCATCCGAAGGAGAGAACTAGTGGACTTCCGCGAAACCGAGGAGCAGCAGGCCCTGCGCAAGGCGGTCGCCGCGCTGGGCGGACGCTACGGCCACGAGTACGCCGCACCGCTAGCCCGACGTCGTGAGCCGCTGGCGGAGTTGTGGCAGGAGGCCGGGCAGAGCGGCTTCATCGGCCTGAACCTGCCCGAGCAGTACGGCGGCGGGGGCGCCGGCATGTACGAGCTGGCGCTCGTCTGCGAGGAGCTCAACACCGCCGGCTGCGGGCTGCTGATGATGGTGGTCTCGCCCGCCATCAACGGCACCATCATCAGCCGCTTCGGCACCGACGAGCAGAAGCAGCGCTGGCTGCCGGGCATCGCCTCGGGCGAGACGATCATGGCCTTCGGCATCACCGAGCCGGACGCCGGCTCCAACTCGCACAAGATCACCACCACCGCCAAGCGGGACGGCAGCGACTGGGTGCTCAACGGCCGCAAGTACTACGTCAGCGGCGTCGACCATGCGCAGGCCATCCTCATCGTCGCCCGCACCGAGGACCAGGACACCGGCAAGCTGAAGCCCGCGCTCTTCGCCTTCCCCACCGACACCCCCGGCTTCGAGTACACCGCCATCGACATGGACGTGGTGATGCCGGACAAGCAGTTCATGCTCTATCTCGACGACGTCCGGCTGCCCGCCGAGGCGCTCATCGGCGAGGGTGACGCGGCGCTGGCACAGCTCTTCGCCGGGCTCAACCCGGAGCGGATCATGGCGGCGGCGGGCTCGGTCGGCATGGGTCGCTACGCGCTGGACAAGGCGGTGAAGTACGCCAACGAGCGCAAGGTCTGGGGTGGCAAGCCGATCGGCACCCACCAGGGCATCTCGCATCCGCTGGCAAAGGCCAAGGTCGAGCTGGAGCTCAGCCGGTTGATGATGCAGAAGGCCGCGTCGCTCTACGACGCCGGCGACGACATGGGGGCGGGCGAATCGGCGAACATGGCGAAGTACGCCGCCGCGGAGGCCTCCATCGCCTGCGTCGATCAGGCGGTGCAGACCCATGGCGGCAACGGCCTGGCCCACGAGTACGGCCTCGGCAACCTCATCATCGGCGCACGGGTGGCCCGCATCGCGCCGGTGAGCCGCGAGATGATCCTCAACTTCGTCGCCCAGTTCTCGCTGGGCCTGCCCAAGTCGTACTGATGGCGCTCGTCCGTCGAGAGGTCGACCGCGGCATCGTCACGCTCACGCTGGACTCGCCGCAGAACCGCAATGCGCTGTCGGCACAGCTGGTCGGTGAGCTCACCGAGTTCCTGGTGTCGGCGGCCGCGGACGGGAGCGTCCGGGCCGTCGTCCTCACCCACACCGGTCGGGTCTTCTGTGCCGGGGCGGATCTGAAGGAACAGGCCGGCGAGGGCGGACCGCAGGCCGGGACGCAGCGCATGCTGGACCTGATGCGCAGCATCGTCGACCTGCCCAAGCCGGTGGTGGCGCGGGTCGACGGCGCGGTCCGTGCCGGCGGCATCGGCGTGGTCGGCGCCTGCGACATCGCCCTGGTCAGCGAGGCCGCGAGTTTCGCCTTCACCGAGGTGCGGCTGGGGCTGGCGCCGGCGATCATCTCGCTCACCACCCTGGGCCGGATGACCGAGCGCGCCGCATCGCGGTACTACCTCACCGGCGAGACCTTCGGCGCCGAGGAGGCTGCGTCCTGCGGGCTGGTCACCGCGGTGGCCGGTGACCTCGACGCCGAGGTCGGCACCGTCCTGGCGGCGCTGCGGGCATGCTCGCCGCAGGGTCTGGCCGAGACCAAGCCGCTCACCACCGCGACGGCGGCCGCCGCCTTCGGCGAGCGTGCGGAGCAGATGCAGCAGCTCAGCGCGCGGCTCTTCGGCTCGGACGAGGCCCGCGAGGGCATGACGGCCTTCCTGGAGAAGCGGCCGCCCCGCTGGGCGGCAGACTCGTGACACCCCTCATGACAGGGCGTGGGGTCGCGTGACCGGCCTGGACACCCGGCAGCCGCAGCAGGACCGCTCGCGGGCGACCCGCGCCCGGCTGCTCGAAGCCGCCATCGAGTCCTTGGCCGAGCTGGGGTGGTCGGCGAGCACGGTGGCAGTCGTCGCGGAGCGGGCCGGGGTGTCACGCGGTGCCGCGCAGCACCACTTCCCGACCCGAGAGGCGCTCTTCACCGCCGCACTGGAGCACGTCACCCGCGAACGCGGCGAGCAGCTGCGCCGCGAGCTGGGCGAGCATCCGGGCGGAGTCACCACCGACCGCATCGTCGAGGTCGTCTTCGACCTCTTCAGCGGGACGTTCTTCCGTGCCGCGCTGATGCTGTGGGTGGCGGCCGCAGCCGAACCGTTGCTGCGCGAGCAGATCGTCCCGCTCGAGGCCCGCATCGGCCGCGAGGTCCACCGGCTGGTGGTCGACGTGCTCGGGGTGGACGAGCGCCGTCAGGGCGTGCGGGAGACCGTCCAGGCGACGCTGGACCTGGCCCGCGGCCTCGGCCTGGCCAACCTACTCACCGACGACAGCCAGCGCCGGGCCGGTATCTCGCGGATGTGGGCGCGCACGCTGGACGAGCGACTCCGGTAGCGCCTCGTCGACCATCCTCGCTCGTCGCGTACGTCGGGCGGTGCGCGAGGTCACGACGACGCAGCCGGGTCCCGGCGCCGCCGGCGCACGGGATCGGCGCCGACGCGTTTAGCGGTCCGCGGACGTCTCCCGCGCCAGCAGCCGGGCCAGCAGCTCGCTGCCGTCGTCCTCGCCCTCGTCGCGACGCCGCCGTCGGCCGCCGGCATTGCCTGCCTCGGTCGCTGCGGGCGAGGGCTGGGGCGATGCCGCCGGTGCTGCCTGCTGCGCCGGTGCACCGCCCGCGGCGTGACTGCCGTGACGGGCTGGCGTCTCCTCGTCGGCAGCCCGGCGGCGGCCACGGTAGTTGGCGTGGTCCGGTCCCGGCGCGGACGGGGTGTTGCTGCCGTTGGCCTTCGCGGCGGGCTGACCATTCCCGCTGCCGTTGACGTCCTTGGCGGGGGAGCCGCTGCGGCCACGCTCCGGGGCACCGCTGTCGACCACGGGGTCGAGCGCGAAGTCGGTGAAACGGCTCAGGCGCGGTAGGGAGGCGAAGGGATCGGCCGGCTCAGCGGGTGCGACCGGCTCGGCAGGCTTCGCGGCCTTCGCCCCCGCGGCGGGCTTGGCGGCCTTCGCGTCGGCGACGGGCTCCACGGGCTTCGCCGCGGCGGCGGGCTTCGTCGACGTCGCCTCGTCGGCGGGCTTCACCGCGGGCGTCTGCGCCGGGTTCCGATCGGTGCGGGCGACGGCGGCCTCGGCGGCCGGCTGCTGCCGGGCCGGCTGCGCGGCCCGCGGCTGGCCGTCGGTCTGCGGTTGTCCGCTGTCGCGGCCGGCAGCCGAGCCGGCGACTCCCTGCGCGGGGGCCGCCTCCGCCGGACGGGTCAGCGGCTTGAGCGTCGGGACTCCGTTGGCCGGGCGGGCGACGGGCTGCTCGTCGGCTCGGCCGGGGCGCTGCTGTGCCGCTTGCTGTCCCGACTGCGGCGCTGCCGGGCGACCCACCTGCTGGGGGGCGCCGGCGCTGCGGGAACGGACCGCCTCGTCGGCGGCCTGCGAGACCGGCTGCCGGGCCGCCGGAGTCTCGGGACGGGCGGCGGCCCCGTTCGGCTGCGACGCCCGTGCGTGACCGGGACGGCCGGCGGGCTGCTGCGCGATCGGCTGCTGGACGGGCGACTGCGGTGCGGTCGGGGGCTGCATGCCGGACTGCGCCGGGCGGACATCTGCCTCGACCTCCGCGGTCGGACGGCTGACCGGACGGACCCGCGCCGGCTCCACCACGGGCCGGACGGCCAGCCGCGGGTCGTTGGTGGCGTTCGCGGCGAGGAGCAGGTCGCGCATGGCGGGCAGGCCACCGTTGACGTCCTTGAGCTGGCGCACCTCGTGCTGCAGCGCCTCGAGGTCCGAGCCGATCAACCGGGTCGTCTCGATGCGTTCCAGCCGCAGCTGGCCACCCACCTTGTCCAGGATCTCCTGGCGCAGCTCAGCAATCTCGTGACGCAGCGCGGCGGTCTCGCGTCCGACGGCGGTGCTGATCTCCCGGCTGATGAGGCGCTCCAGCCGTGCCTCCCACGACCGGCGGTCGTCGGCGTCGTCCCGACGCTCGACGGCTCGCGCCTCGCGGACAGCGATCTCGCGGCCGGGGTCGTCACCCGACTCGAGGCCGGGCGCGCGGCGGGCGCCGAACATCGAGTAGGCGCCGAGCAACAGTCCCCACAGGCCGACAAGCATGCCGATCCGCATGCTCTTCTGCGTCTCGCTGGTGACGGTCAGCCAGACCGCCACCGCCCCGAGGGCGATGGCCACGGTGAAGCCGATGCTGCGCAGCACGACGGCACGCGTGAGCGGCGGCTTCTCGGGCGGAGGCACCGGGCCAGTTTAGACACCGAGCCTGACCTTCCCCGACAGACCGAAGAGAATCTCAGGTACCGCGTCGGGCCCCGCGCTCGTCGCTGCCGGGGTCGATCCCGGCCCGTTCCAGCGCCATCCCGGCCAGGACCACCAGCACCGCCGCGAGCAGCAGCAGGCCGCCCACCCCGGCGTCGTGTTCGGCCGCGTCGACGGCGCCGACGTCGGGGAGCACGCGCAGCAGCAACCCCACAGCGGCACCGGCCACACCGGCTCCCACGAGGGCCGAGGCCTTGCCGAGGGCGACGAAGCGGGCGATGGCCAGGGCGGCCATCGGCTTCGCATCCGGATCGTGCCGGACCGCCGCCCGGACACGCCGTGACGAGACCCACTCCACCACCGCCAGCACGGCCAGCGGGAGCGGGACGAGGTACTGCAGCGGCGGCAGCGAGTCGTAGCTGAGGCGGAGCAGCAGGTAGACCACGCCCGTCACCACGGCGAAGGGGATGGCGAGGTCGCTCCAGGCCGTACGGCGCATGCCGGGCCGACTCATGTGAGCTCCACCTCGCTGCGGCGGACGGCGGCGACCTCGTCACCGGGCAGGTCGGCGAGCCAGGCGCTCACCGAGCGTCCGGCGAGTGTTGCCAGCGGGTCGAGCGCAGCCCACGGCACCAGGACGAAGGCGCGCTCCGTCGCCCGGGGATGGGGCAGCGTGAGCACCGGGTCGTCGCTGCGGACGTCGTCCACGGTGACGACGTCGACGTCCAGCGTCCGGGGGCCCCACCGGACGTCACGTGTCCGCCCGGCCGCCTGCTCGGCGTCGTGGGCGCGCTGCAGCCAGTCCCGCGGCGTCGCGTCCGGATCGTCGACGACCAGCACGGCATTGAGGAAGTCGTTTTGCTCGACCGGGCCCCACGGCGGCGTGGCGTAGACCGGTGACACCGCCCGCAGCCACGGCCGCAGGCTCTCGACGGCCAGCTGCAGCTGCGCAGCCGGGTCGCCGAGATTGGCGCCGATCGACAACACCGCCGTGCTCATCGGCGTCCCCGCCGGCTTCGGGGCCCCGACCCACCCGGCTGAGTGGACCCCGCCCCACCCGGTTGAGCGGGCCCCGCCCCACCGCGCCGAGTGGGCCGAAAAGCTGCTGAGTGGGCCGAAATACCGGCCCACTGAGCCCCGAACGGCCCACTCACCGGGGCGGGGGCGGCGCCGGTGTGGCGGACGGCCGGGGTGGTCACGTCGCCCGCTCGCGACGGATGGTGACGGCCACATCGGCGAAGGTGAGCGGGATGGGCGCCTGCGGCTTGTGGACGGTGACGGTTGCGGCGTCGACCCGGTCGTCGGCCAGGCAGACCTCGACCAGCCGCTGCGCCAGCGTCTCGAGCAGGTCGACCGGCTCCCCCGCGACAACGGCGGCGAGACCCTCGGCCAGCTCGCCGTAGTGGACGGTGTGGGTCAGGTCGTCGGTGGCGGCGGCGCGCGCGGTGTCGAGTTCGAGCACGACGTCGACGACGAAGTCCTGACCGTCGCGTCGCTCGAAGTCGAAGACGCCGTGGTGACCGCGGACGGTGAGCCCCCGCAGGGCGATGGTGTCGGTCATCGGACCGCCCGCCGGATCGCCGCGATCGCCCGCGCCGCGTCGACCGAGCGTCGCACCTCGTGCACCCGCACCCCCCACACCCCGGCGGCGGCGCAGTGCGCGGTGATGGCGGTCGTCGCGTCCTCGCGGTCGCCGACCGGACGGGGAGTCCCGTCCTCGTCCGCGAGCAGCCTGCCGAGGAAGGACTTGCGCGAGGCGGCGACGAGGACAGGCAGCCGCAGCTCCAGCAGCACCGGCAGCGCGGCGAGGAGGGCCCAGTTGTGGGCCGCGGTCTTGGCGAAGCCGAGCCCGGGGTCGACGATCAGCCGGTCCTCGGACACTCCCGCGGCGAGGGCCGCGTCGACCCGCTCCCGCAGCTCGTCGGTGACGTCCTTGACGACGTCGTCGTAGACGGCCAGCTCGGACATCCGGTCGGAATGCCCCCGCCAGTGCATCAGGCTCCAGGGACAGCCGGCGTCACGCACCACCCGCACCATGTCGGGGTCGGCGAGGCCGCCCGAGACGTCGTTGACCATGACGGCACCGGCGTCGAGCGCAGCAGCGGCCACCGACGCGCGGTAGGTGTCGATGGAGATCGGCACCCCCGCCGCGGCGAGCTCCGTGACGACGGGCAGCACCCGCCGCAGCTCCTCCTCGGTGTCGATCCGCCGGGCGCCGGGCCGGGTGGACTCCCCACCGACGTCGACCAGGTCGGCACCCTCGGCGCGCAGCCGCAGGCCGTGCGCCACCGCCGCGTCGAGGCGCTCGTGTCGGCCGCCGTCGGAGAAGGAGTCCGGCGTCGTGTTCAGGACGCCCATGATCGTGATGCGGTCGTCGCGCACCGGCACCACCGTCACGGCTATCGCCCCAGGATCAGGCTGAGCGCCTCGGAGCGGGTGCGGGGGTCGGTCTTGAAGATCCCGCGCACCGCCGACGTCATGGTCTTCGACCCCGGCTTGCGGATACCCCGCATGGACATGCAGAGGTGCTCGGCCTCGACGACGACGATGACGCCACGGGGGCGCAGTCGCTCGGCCATGGCGTCGGCCACCTGCCGGGTCAGCCGCTCCTGGACCTGCGGCCGGCGGGCGTAGAGATCCACCAGCCGCGCCAGCTTCGACAGCCCGGTGATGCGGCCGTCGGCACCGGGGATGTAACCGACCGCCGCTGTCCCGTGCCACGGCACCAGGTGGTGCTCGCAGGTGGAGTAGAGCGGGATGTCCTTGACCAGCACCAGCTCGTCATGGTTCTCGGCAAAGGTGGTCTCGAGGACGTCGGCCGGTTCGACGGCGAGGCCGCCGAAGACCTCGGCATAGGCCTTGGCCACCCGCGCCGGGGTCTTCTGCAGGCCCTCGCGGTCCGGGTCCTCACCGAGGGCGAGGAGCAGCTCGCGGACCGCTGACTCGGCGCGGGCCACGTCGATGCCGAGCATCTCGCTGTCACTCATGGGTCCACCCGACGCTGCCCTGCCGGCTGTCGCTCACGCCCCGCCACCGGTCGGCGGGCCGTAGCCACCGCCCGGCTGACCGTAGCCACCACCGGCCGGGGGCGGACCGAAGTAGCCGCCGCCAGGGGCTGGCGGCTGCGGCGCCGTGGGCTCGGGGGTGACACCGGGCTGCGCACCGTTGCCGTTGCCATGGCCGTTCGAGCCATTGGCCGAGCCGTTGGCCGAGCCGTTCGGAGACGGCTTGCGCAACGACGGCGGAATCTCGATCGGCGGCCGGTCGCTGGGCGTGCGCTTGCCGAAGGCGGTGAAGGTGTTGTGCGGCGGCCGCTTGTGGACCGGCGCGAGGATGCGCTCCAGGTCTTCCTTGGAGAGCGTCTCCTTCTCCACCAGCTCGAGCACCATCGCGTCGAGGGCGTCGCGGTGCTGCTGCAGGATCTCCCACGCCTCGTCGTGCGCGCCCTCGATCAGGTCACGGACCTCGGCGTCGATGTCCGCGGCGATGTCCTCGCTGTAGTCGCGCTGGTGACCGTAGTCGCGCCCCATGAACGGCTCGGAGTCGCCGGTGCCGTACTTGACCGCGCCGAGCTTGCTGCTCATGCCGTACTCGGTGACCATCGAGCGGGCCAGCTTGGTGGCCTTCTCGATGTCGTTCGACGCTCCGGTGGTCGGCTCGTGGAAGACGAGCTCCTCGGCGGCCCGGCCGCCGAGCGCGTAGACCAGCTGGTCCAGGATTTCGGCACGGGTCTGGGTGTAGCGATCCTCCAGCGGCAGCACCAGGGTGTGGCCCAGCGAGCGCCCGCGCGGCAGGATCGTCACCTTGTGCACGGGGTCGAGGTTGGGCATCGCCCACGCGGCCAGCGCGTGGCCGGCCTCGTGGTAGGCGGTGACCCGCTTCTCCTTGTCGCTCATCGCCCGCGTCTTGCGCTCCGGGCCGGCGATGACGCGGTCGATGGACTCCTCCAGCGCAGCGGCGGTGATGAGCCGGCCGTTGTTGCGCGCGGTGAGCAGTGCCGCCTCGTTGATGACATTGGCCAGGTCGGCGCCGGTGAAGCCGGGTGTCCGGCGCGCGATGACCGACAGGTCGACGTCCGCGGCGAAGGGCTTGCCCTTGGCGTGCACCTTCAGCACGGCCTCGCGGCCGATGACGTCGGGCGGGCCGACGGCGATCTGGCGATCGAAGCGACCGGGGCGCAGCAGCGCGGGGTCGAGGATGTCGGGACGGTTGGTGGCGGCGATCATGATGACGCCGCCCTTGACGTCGAAGCCGTCCATCTCGACGAGCATCTGGTTCAGCGTCTGCTCGCGCTCGTCGTGACCGCCGCCCATGCCGGCGCCGCGGTGCCGGCCGACGGCGTCGATCTCGTCCACGAAGATGATGGCCGGCGCGTTGGACTTGGCCTGCTCGAAGAGGTCGCGGACGCGCGAGGCACCGACGCCGACGAACATCTCCACGAAGTCCGAGCCGGAGATCGAGTAGAACGGGACGCCGGCCTCGCCGGCGACGGCGCGGGCCAGCAGCGTCTTGCCGGTGCCGGGCGGGCCGTAGAGCAGGACGCCCTTGGGGATCTTGGCGCCGATCGCCTGGAACTTGGCGGGGTTGGCGAGGAACTCCTTGATCTCGTCGAGTTCTTGAATCGCCTCGTCGGCGCCGGCGACATCGGCGAAGGTGGTCTTCGGGGTGTCCTTGCTGACGAGCTTGGCCTTGCTCTTGCCGAAGCTCATCACCCGGCTGCCGCCGCCCTGCATCTGGCTCATGACGAAGAACAGGACGCCGAAGATGATGATGAAGGGCAGCAGGCTCACCAGCAGCGACAGCCAGGTGTTGTCCTTGGCCACGTAGGTGCGGAAGCTGAGCCCGTCGTTCTTCTGGGCCGCCGAGCTCAGGGTGTTGAAGATCTCGTCGCCGGCGCCGGAGGGGTACTGCGCGCTGATCTTCGAGTACTTGCCGTCGAGCTTGTCACCGCTCTTGAGGTCCAGCTTGATCATCTGGGCCTTGTCGTCGATGACGACCTTCGAGACGTGGTTCTCGCGTACCTGCGCAAGCGCGTCGGACGTCGAGACGCCCCGGTACTCGTCGCCGCCGGAGAGGATGTTCGGCAGCACGATGAAGCTGAAGAGGATCACGATGGCCCAGAGCCACCACGACCGGAGAATGCGCCTGCGATTCATATCATTACCACGAACGGCGGGCCGCCCGCGTTCCTTCCCACGTCTGGAGGGGACTGTGAAGTGCACGAAGGGCCCGTCAGACGGGCACTTCTGAACCCCTGACGGTACACGGCGGGCCTGATCCGCCGCCGCTCAGCCGCCGTAGACGGCGGGCTTCAGACGTCCGATGTAGGGCAGGTCTCGGTAGCGCTCGGCGTAGTCCAGGCCGTACCCGACGACGAACTCGTTGGGGATGTCGAATCCGACCCAGTCGACCGCGATGTCCACCTTGACGGCCTCGGGCTTGCGCAGCAGCGTGACGATGCGGATCGAGGCAGGGTTGCGGCTGCGCAGGTTCCGCAGCAGCCACGACAGCGTCAGTCCGGAGTCGATGATGTCCTCGACGATGAGGACATGCTTGCCGGCGATGTCGCGGTCGAGGTCCTTGAGGATGCGCACCACACCGCTGCTCTGGGTGCCGCTGCCGTAGGAGCTGACCGCCATGAACTCCATGGTCGACGGCCGCTCGAGGGCTCGCGCGAGGTCGGACATGAACATGGCCGCACCCTTGAGCACTCCCACCAGGATGGGCTCGCTGTCGGCGTAGGCGGTGTCGATCTCCGCGGCGAGTTCGCCGATCTTGGTCGCGATCGCCTCGGTCGAGATCAGGACCTCGTCGATGTCCGCGTCGAGCAGGCTCACGTCGTCTCCGTCCGCACGGCAACGAGTCTCCCAGACGCCCGTTGCACGCTGACGCCCCCGGGCAGGTCCACCGGTCCCTGGCCGTGCCAGTCGGTGACGAGGGCGTCGAGGGCGGCGGTCCGCTCGGCGCTCAGCGACCCGGCTCCGGCGCGCGCCGCCCAGGACCGCAGCCGCCGCCTGCGCAGTGCCGCGGGCTGCGCGGCGAGCTCGGCGACCGGCAGCGGACCGGCCGGCACAGGCCCGGCGGCGTCGGCCAGCTCGTCCAGCACGTCGGCGTCGGCGCGGAGCTGGTCAGCCGTCCGGGCCAGCGCCTCCGCGACCCCGCCACCGAGCACCTCCTCCAGCAGCGGCAGCACCTCGGTCCGCAGTCGCACCCGCCGGAAGGCCGGATCGGTGTTGTGCGGGTCGTCCCAGACAGGCAGGCCCAGGTCGACGCAGGCCTGCCGGGTCACGGCCCGCCGCAGACCGAGCAGCGGACGGAGCCGGTCTCCGGTGACGGGCCGCATCCCCGCCAACGCCCGCGCTCCCGAACCACGGCCCAGACCGAGCAGCACCGTCTCGGCCTGGTCGTCCAGCGTGTGGCCGAGCAGCAGCCGGGCGCCGAGCGCTGCGGCGGTGGCGTCCAGGGCGGCGTAGCGGGCCTCGCGCGCCGCCGCCTCGGGCCCGCCGGCGGTCCCGACGGTCACCGGCAGCACCACGACGGGGTCGAAGCCGAGTTCGGCACCCAGCGCCGCGACCGCCGAGGCGCGGCGGTCCGACCCGTCCTGCAGGCCGTGGTCCACGGTGGCGAGGCCGGCGGAGATTCCGGTGCGCGGCGCGACGAAGGCGACCGCCGCCGCGAGCGCCAGCGAGTCGGCGCCGCCGGAGCACGCGACCAGGACGGGTCGGTCGTCCCCGGTCAGCGCTGCCCGGATCGCGGACCGTACCGCCGCGACCGCCGCCGTCGGCCCCATCAGCCGACCCCACGGACGGTCGGCCCCACCCGTCGGACGTGATCAACTTGTCTTTGCCTTCGTCCTGGCGACGGCAAAGACAAGTTGATCACAGGGGACGGGGCGCGACGGGCCGGGCCCACAAGGGACGGGGCGTGAGCCGCCGGCCAGACGGGGCGGACGGCCAGCGGACCTGACACCGGTCAGGCGTGGACCCGGGCGATCCAGCGCTCGGGGTCGGCGATCTCGGCGCGGGTGGGGAGGGTCTCGGGCGAGGTCCAGACGGCGTTGAAGTCGGTGACGCCGATGCGGGCGACGACGTCGCGGACGAAGGCGGAGCCGTCGACGTACTGCCTGGTCTTGGCCTCCATCCCCAGCACCCGGCGCAGCAGCCGGTCCAGCGGGTTGCCGCCGCGGCGACGGCGCGCCCCGAAGCGGCTCTCGATGACCTGCTGGCTCGGGATCACGGTCGGCGACACGGCGTTCATGACGTACTCGGCGTGGCCCTCGACGAGCGACATGAAGGCGGTGACCCGCTCCAGCACCTGCCGCTGCTCCGGTGTGGCGAGCACCGACAGCACGCCGGAGCCGTCGCCCTGGTTCCGGACGACCTTCACCAGCTCACCGACCGCGCCCCCGATACGGCGGCGCATCTCGGCGGGGTCGGTGTCGATGGTCGCGCTCAGCGCGTCGATCTCGTCGAGCATGTGACGCCGCAGCCACGGCACCGCGGTGAACTGGACCCGGTGGGTGACCTCGTGCAGGCAGACCCAGAGCCGGAAGTCGCGCGGATCGACCTTCAGCTGCCGTTCGACCGAGACCAGGTTCGGCGCGACCAGGAGCAGCTGACCGCCGGGGCGGTCGAAGAACTCGAACTGCCCCAGCACCTTGCCCGAGAGGAAGCCGAGCACCACGCCGACCTGGACTCCGGTGAGCCGGCCGCCGATCCGCTCGGCGACCCGGCCGACCGGGTTGTCCTCGGTGAGCCGCTCGACGACCGGGCTCATCACCGTGCGCATGCCGTTGGCGTTGGCCTCGATCCAGGCGGCCCGGTCGATCACGCGGGTGACGGCGGTGACGGGCGGTTCCTGCAGCAGCGTCAGCGAGGCGACGTGGTCGGCGGCCTCCGCGGTCGCACGGTAGAGCTCGTCCACCGCGTCGTCGGCCTCCCGCCGGGAGACGTCGGGCGACGCGGGGCTGAAGCGCTTGGCCGCGCGGGTGGCGAGCTCCCAGTCGATGAGCCCGCTCACGGCGCCCACCGGGCTCCGGGTCGGCGGGTGGCTGACGGCATGGCTACACGCTACGCGGACGACGATGTGAGCGCGCTCGGCGCGACCGGGCTCAGCAGGCGCAGGTCGCCATCGTCGTGATCAGGGCGTCGAGTGCCGCCTGCGCGGCAGGGGTGCCGGTGTTCCGGTCGGCGAAGACGGCGAAGACGATCAGTCCGCCCCGGCGGGTGTGCGCGAGGCCCGCCAGCGTCGAGACCCCGGTGAGCGTCCCGGTCTTCGCGCGGACCACCCCGGCGCCGGCGGAGCTGGCGGCGGCGCCGTAGCGCGCGGCCAGCGACCCGGACCAACCGGCGACCGGCAGCGACGCGGCGATCTGCTGCACGGCCGGGTTGCTAGAGGTGACCACCGCCCGCAGCAGCGAGGTGAGCGTGGCCGGAGCGAGACGGTCTCGCGCCGCGAGACCGCTGCCGTCCACCAGCCCGGTGCCGATCGCCACCCCGACCCGCTGCTGCAGCACCTGCCGCACCGCGGCCGCGCCTCCGGTGAAGGTGGCCGGCTCACCCGTCGCGAGCGCGACCTGCCGCGCCAGACACTCGGCGATGACGTTGTCCGATTCCAGCAGCATCTGCTCCACGAGCATGCCCATCGGTGCCGACGCGACGGTGCCGACCGTCCGCGAGCCCGCCGGTGCACTGCCCCGCGCGATGGGCAGGCTCCCCCGGCCGAGCAGTCCCGCGAAGGAGCGCGCGGCGGCGAGATCGGGCTCGGCACTGCGGACGGCGTCCCCCGGCGCGGCGCGGCCACCGTCGGCCATCAGTCCGGTGATGCCGGCGCCGTAGTCGCTGGGGACGTCCTCGCTCGCCCACGCCGGCGAGACGACCGGGCCGGTGAAGCGGGAGGCGACGACGATGCGCCGGACCGCCACCCCGGAGCGCCTCACCTGCGCCGCCAGGTCGCTGAGCCGCGCGGCGCCGGGGTACTCGGTCTGCCGTCCGGCCGGCGCGGCGCTCAGCGTCGGGTCGCCACCGCCGACGAGGGTGAGCGTGCCGCGACCGTCGCTCACCGCGACGGTGGTGATGCGATCGGTCGCCTTCCGGACGGTCAGCGCCGCGACGGCGGTGGTGAGCTTGGCCGTGGAGGCCGGTGCCGCCGGGGTGCTGCCGGAGCGGTCGAGCAGCACGGTCCCCCGCCGGGCGTCCACGACGCTGGCCAGCACGCTGCTGCCGAGGCCCGGCGCGCGCAGGGCCGAGGCGACGGCGGCGGCCAGCGCGGCACCGTCCACCGGCCGCTCGGCGAGCCGCGGGAGCGCGGCGGGTCGGCGGTCGGCCGCGGCGTAGGCACTCGGCTCGGCGGGGACGGGTGCCGTCGCGGTGCCGCGCACCCGGTCGGTGATCATGAAGCCGGCCACCGCCGCGGCGGCCGCGAGAACCATGACGAGCAGCACCAGTGCGGCCGTCCGCAGGGTGCGCGCGTTCATGATGCGCCACACTAGGGCGTCGTGCCCGCCGGCACGTGTGTCGCACGAAGGAGAAGGCCGTGGAGTTCGACGTCCTCATCGAGATCCCCCGGGGCAGCCGGAACAAGTACGAGGTCGATCACGAGACCGGACGGATGCGGCTGGACCGCACGCTGTTCACCTCGACCCAGTACCCGGCCGACTACGGCTTCATCGAGGAGACGCTGGGCGAGGACGGCGATCCGCTGGACGCGCTCGTGCTGGTGCACGGCGACCCGCTCTTCCCGGGCGTGCTGGTGCGGTGCCGGGCCATCGGCATGTTCCGGATGACCGACGAGAAGGGCGGCGACGACAAGGTCCTGGCCGTCCCCGTCTCGGACCCGCGGCTGGAGCACCTGCGCGACATCCATCACCTGCCGGAGTTCGACCGGCTGGAGATCCAGCACTTCTTCGAGGTCTACAAGGACCTCGAGCCCGGCAAGAGCGTCGAGGGCGCCAACTGGGTGGGACGCGCCGACGCCGAGGCCGAGATCAACCGCTCCTACGAGCGGCTCAAGACCCAGGGACACTGACGACGGCACGACACCGCCCGGAGCAGGAGGGACCGCGATGACGGCGACACCGGATCCCAGGATCACGCCCGGCGACCGCCACGAGATCGGTCTCGTCGCGCATGCCTTCACCGCCGCCTCGGGTGTGGCGATGCGGACCAACCCGCCGAACCTGTTCCGCACCATGGCCCGGAACCGCAGGCTGTTCCGGGGCTGGCTCCGCTTCGCCGGCAGGCTCATGCCCCGGGGCACGCTGCCGCGTCGCGAGACCGAGCTGGTGATCCTGCGGGTAGCGCATCTGCGCGGCTGTGCCTACGAGTTCGACCACCACGTGCGCATCGGCGGGCGCGCTGGCGTCACGGCTGGGGACGTCGACCGCGTGACGGCCGGCCCCGACGCCCCCGGCTGGAGTTCCCGCGAGGCGACACTGCTGCGAGCGGCCGACGCGTTGGTCCGGGACCGGGATCTCGACGACGCGCAGTGGGAGCGGCTCCGTGCCGAGCTGGCCGAGCCGCAGCTGGTGGAGCTGCTGCTGCTCGTCGGCCACTACGACATGCTGGCGACCTTCCTGCTGACGCTCCGGGTCGCGCCCGACCGTCCGCGCTGAGGTGGCGCCGCGCGGCCCGTGGTCGCCGGATCAGTCGACCGGCTGCACCAGCGTCGGCCGGTAGCCGAGATAGTGCCCGGCCCGCGGGTTGGCGCAGGTCAGGCCGGTGACGTCCATGCGCTCGACCTGGACGGTGACGTCCACGAGCCCGTGCGGCGCGCGGAGCCGGACCACCGAGACCCCGTTCACCGGGGGCGGGGCGTCGACGACGGCGAGGTCGTCACGCCGGCGAACCGCGAGCTGCTCGTGGGCGAAGCCGAGCGCGGCCTGCGCCACCGGCGGCAGCCCGATGCGGCCTCGCAGCAGCGCGCCGACGACCTCCCCCGCCTCGGCCGCCGCCACGAATTCCGGGGCGGCGAAGGGCAGGACCCGACCGTACAGCAGGCCGGAGGGCAGGACGAGGACGTTGGCGGCGAAGCGGTCGCCGCCCAGGTGGCTGGTCTCCCACACCCGGCCGGGACGGAGCTCGGCGATGGCCGCGGCGACGGGACGGCCACGGAGCGCGCAGCAGGTGTCGTGCTTGCTGTGGGCGCAGACCAGGAAGAGGGGCTCGCCGCTGCCGGGCTCGCCGTCGGTGCCGTCGAAGGCCAGGTCCAGCAGCTCGGCGTCACGCCCATAGGTGCCGAAGCGCACCGTCTGCCGGTCGTCGCGGGTATCCACCACCGCCCAGTGGCGCGCCGTGCCGCGGGGGGTGCGGCCATGGCGCCGGACCGCCTGCACCCGAACCCCGACGGCACCGGCGCGGGACTCCAGCTCGCGCGCCGTCTGCGGGTCGAAGTCGGAGTCGCAGAGGCCACGCCGTCCCCAGGCGCCGGGCTGCTCGACGAGCAGCAGCCGGGCGGCCGGGAAGGCGCTGCCGAGCATGAGGTCACCGCGCAGCTGCGCCCGCAGCGCGCAGCGGTCCAGGGTCTCGCGGGGCCGGGGCGCGGTCTGCGTCGGCCGCTCAGCGGGCGTCACGACAACCAGTGTCTCAGCTGCGGGCACCCCGAACAGCCGTGACGAGCACGCCTTCGCGCAGCAGCCGGCGCACGAAGGTGGTCGCACCGGTCTCGTCCAACCCCGGCAACTGCGCCGGGGTGAAGGGGTCACCGGCGAGCACCAGCTTCACCGCATCCGCGGCGTCGGCGGGGACGGTGACTGTCCGGTCGAGCAGGATCAGCGCGATGGTGTCGCCGTCCTCGGCCGGCCGCACGCGGACCCGCAGCCCGGACCGCAGTCTCACCTCGGTCTCCGCTGTCACGTCCTCGGCGGCGGCGAGCTGCGCCAGCGGCCCGATCGCCTCCGGGCGGGTGCGTTGCATCAGGGTGGTCTCGAGGTGCTCGGCCGCGGCCGGCACCGGCTGCGCGTCCAGCGCGCGGTGCAGGGCGTCCAGGGTCGCGGCCAGCTCAGGTCCGAGGACGTCGGGGTCGCCGAGGTCCACGCCCATCGGCAACGACGCGCGCAGCTCGGGATCCTCCTGGACGGCAGCCAGCAGATGCTGCACCAGGTGGTAGCGGGTCAGCGGGTGGACGCCGACGGTGAGGTGGATCGAGGTCTCGCCCTGTGCCACCGCCGAGTGGATGGTGCCGCGCGGCAGGTACAGCGCGTCGCCCGGCTCCAGGACGGTGTCGACTAAGGGCTCGCCCTGCGCGGCGGCCTCGACGGCCGGCCGGCGCTTGTCCCAGGGCTGGTTGTCCAGCGGGGAGTCGACGACGGGGGGATGGATGGTCCAGCGCTTGCGGCCCGAGACCTGCAGCACGAAGACGTCGTGCACGTCGTAGTGCGCCGCGAAACCCTGGTTCTGCGGCGGGGTGATGTACGCGTTCACCTGCGCGGGGTGGCCCAGCTCGGCGGCCAGCTGCGAGGCGAAGTCGACCAGGGGCGGCCACGTGCGGTGCAGGGCCTGCAGCACGAGGGTGGCGCCGTCACCCATCGCGGCGAGGATCTTGTCGTCGGCGGCCTGGTCGGCGATCGTCGCGCCAGCGCCGCCACCGCGGGTGAACTTCGCCGCGGGCAGCACCGAGCCCTCCTTGGCCATGCGCAGGAACGGCGTGCGCAGGCCGCGCTCGGAGACGAGCTCGTCGACGGCCTCAGGGCTCAGCAGGTCGTCGAAGCGACCGGGCAGCTCGGCGGCCCGGGAGAGCAGCGGGGCACGGCCCCAGTGCTCGGTAGCGAAGACATCGGCGGTGCGGGCGACACAGCGCGCAAGCGCCGTGCCGACCGCACCGCCGAAGGAGTCAGCGTGAGACACGCTCAGCTGTCCGCCGGGCCCTCGGGGCCGGGGGTGGCAGCGCCGTCGGCACCGCCGTCACCGCTGTCGGCCGGGCCCTCGGGGCCGGGGGTGGCAGCGCCGTCGGCACCGCCGTCACCGCTGTCGGCCGGGCCCTCGGGGCCGGGCTCGGCAGCGCCGTCAGCGCCACCGTCGCCGCTTCCCGCGCCGCCGTCGGCGCCACCGTCACCGGTGATGATGTCGTCGTCGTCCAGGCTCATGTCTCGTCCTCTCGGGTCGTGGCGAACAACGCGGGGTCCACGCTGCGCCTCTACAGCCGACGTACCCCCGGGCGGTCGGAGGCTAACCGGCGGTGCGGGTGCCGACGTGCAGCGCGACGATGCCACCGGTGAGGTTGCGGTACCGGACGTCGTCCCATCCCGCCCCGGCCACGAGGGCCGCGAGCTCGTCCTGCGCAGGCCAGGCCCGGATGGACTCGGCGAGGTAGACGTAGGCGTCGGCGTTGGACGAGACCCGCCGGGCGATCCACGGCAGCGCGCGCATCAGGTAGTTCAGGTAGACGTGGCGGAACGGCTTCCACACCGGCCGGCTGAACTCGCAGATCACCAGCCGGCCACCGGGGCGGACGACCCGGGCCATCTCGCGCAGCGCGCCGGCGTAGTCCGAGACGTTGCGCAGCCCGAAGCTGATCGTGACGGCGTCGAAGACGGCGTCGGCGAAGGGCAACCGGGTCGCGTCGCCGGCGACGAAGGGGACCCGGTCACGGCGGTCACGGCGAGCATGACCCGCCTTCAGCATGCCGAGGCTGAAGTCGCAGGCCACCGCGTCGGCACCGCTGCGGGCCAGCTCGACGGTCGAGACGCCGGTACCGGCGGCGAGGTCCAGCACCCGGTCGCCGGGCTTGAGCTCCAGGACGATCCGCGTGCGGCGACGCCAGCGGCGGTCCTGCCCGAAGGAGAGCACGGTGTTGGTGAGGTCGTAGCGCCGGGCCACGCCGTCGAACATCTCGGCGACCTCGGACGGTCGCTTGTCCAGACTGGCGCGGCTCACCGCCTCAGTCTGTCATTCCGCTCGGCATTGCCGGACGGTCGGTGCGCTCCAGTTTCGACGCGCGGGCGAGGACTACGACAGGAGGTCCCAGTACTGCTTCCGCGCCGACATCGCGTGGATCACCAACTCATCTCCCCGACTCGAATACGAGAACGACGGTTTCCAGCAGCCGCGCCTGTGTGTCGAACCCGAGACGGAGCTCCCGGTGCGGCCAGTCGTCGTCCTGCAGCGGCTCGACCCATTGAGCCCATTCGGCCGCATGTACAGCATCCTCGATTGACACACCGTGCTTGAGAGCGCTGCGGTGCGCTTTCACGCGGCGAAGTGGGCCAGCGCCTGTCGGATTGCGTCGGAGCGTGACAGATTCTCACGCCGAGCGATGTCGTCCACCATCGCCAGCTCGTCCGCGGTGAGACGGACGGCGACGACCTGCATGGGCTCGGCACCGCGTCCCGGACGGCCGCGACCCCGGCGCTTCAACTGCTCGACGTCGTAGCCCGACTCGGCCTCGTCTGCCCACTGCTGGATCTGCGCGTCGCTGACCATGGTCAAATCGTATTACGAAAACCCTCGAGGTGCTCAGTCCACCGGTGCGGCGGGGGCGACATCCGGAGTCGAGGTCTGCTTGCCGGGCGGGGCGTGGTCGTCCTCCGGCGGATTGGCCAGCTTGATAGCACCCGCCGTGACCACGCCGAGGCAGGCGACGTAGGCGACGATGTGCGGCAGGTCGGACGGGATGCGCTCACGGAGCACGATGGCGCCGAGCAGGACGGCGACGAGCGGATCGGCCGCGAGGTTGGCAGGCAGCGTCGCGCCGATGGCGCCGACCTGGAAGGACATCTGCGTCAGGATCATCCCGGTGGTGCCGACGACGAACATCCCGACGATCGGCACCAGGCCCTTGGGGCTGTCCAGCAGTCCCTCGAAACCCCGCTGGGACAGCCGGTCCGAGGCGGCGTCCACCAGCATCGCCAGCGTGCCGAAGCAAGCGCCCGCGGAGGCGCCGTAAACGGCGCCGCGGACGGTCTTGCTCATCTTCAGCGTGACGACGCAGGCGAGCACCGACAAGACGATCACGATGCCGATGGTGAGGATCAGGAACCGCACCTTGGGGACGTGGGGCTCGCCGGGGACGCCGATGAGGGCCAGGAACGTGGCGAGGCCGGCGAGCACCGCCGCAACGCCGAGGTAGTCGCCGAGCGTCGGCTTGTGCCCGCCCATCAGGTACCCGACGATCAGCGCCACCGGCAGCATGAGCACGACCAGCGGCTGGATGAGCACCACCGGCCCGGTGGAGAGCGCGACGAGGTTCAGGATGAAACCGAGGAAGTCGCCGCAGAGCGACAGCAGGAAGATCGGGTGCTTGATCAGCCGCAGCAGACCGGCCGCGCTGGCCCCGTGGTCGTCGGCCTGCTCCTGGGCGACCTTGTGCTGGACGACGCTGGACGTGCCGTAGACGACTGCCGAGGCCAGCCCGAACGGGATGGCGACGGCGAGGGACACGCCGTCAGACTAGCGGCCCTTCTCTGGCACGCCGCTCAGCTCGCGCTGGCCACCGGCAGCAGCTTCAGCGCGGTCGAGCTGAAGTGCGAGTGGACGCGGTCGTCGGTCGGGTCGTCGGCCGGATCGCGGTGCACCACGAGGTGGTTGTAGAGGGTGTCGCGCTGTGCCGGGATGCGTCCCGCGCCGCGGATGAGATCGATGAGCTCCTGCCGGTTGGAGCGGTGCTTCGCGCCGGCGCTGGAGACGACGTTCTCCTCCAGCATCACCGAGCCGAGGTCCTCGGCGCCGAAGTGCAGCGTGAGCTGACCGATGTCTTTGCCCGTGGTCAGCCAGGACCCCTGCAGGTGGACGATGTTGTCGAAGAAGAGCCGGGCCACTGCGACCATGCGCAGGTACTCCAGGCTGGTGGCCTGCGTCCGTCCCTTGAGGTGGTTGTTCTCCGGCTGGTACGTCCACGGGATGAACGACCGGAACCCGCCGGTGCGGTCCTGGACGTCGCGGATCATGCGCAGGTGCTCGATGCGCTCGGCGTTGGTCTCGCCGGTGCCCATCATGAACGTCGCGGTGGATTCGAGGCCGAGGCCGTGGGCGGTCTCCATGACCGACAGCCACACCTCGCCCTTCTCCTTCAGCGGGGCGATGGCAGTGCGCGGCCGGTCCACCAGGATCTCGGCGCCCGCCCCGGCGAAGGAGTCGAGCCCGGCCGCCTTCAGCCGGGTGATGACCTCGGCGTGCGAGAGGTCCGAGACCTTGCTGATGTGCACCACCTCGGAGGCGCCGAGGCTGTGCAGCGTCAGCTGCGGGTAGTGCTCCTTGATCGCGGCGAAGGTCTGCTCGTACCACTCCATGCCGAGCTCCGGCGAGTGGCCGCCCTGCAGCATGATCTGGGTGGCGCCGAGGTCCACCGCCTCGCCGCAGCGGCGCAGGATCTCCTCCTGCGGGTGCGTCCACCCCTCCGCGTGCTTCGGCGCCCGGTAGAAGGCGCAGAACTTGCAGGCCGTCAGGCAGACGTTGGTGTAGTTGATGTTGCGGTCGATGATGTACGTCGCGATGTTGTCGGGGAAGCGTCGGCGGCGGACGGCGTCGGCCGCCCGGCCCAACGCGTGCAGCGGCGCGTCGGTGTAGAGCTCGAGCGCCTCGGCCGGCGAGATGCGGCCACCGTCGGCAGCGCGGTCGAGAACGGCCTGGAGGTCGGCGCGGGTCCCTGACGTCATGCCTCCAGGCTACGGCGGGACGTCCGGCATGATGGCAGGGCCATGACCGATGACACCCGCGATTCCCAGCCGGGCGACGGCTCGCCCGACACCGGCGAAGCACCCAGCGCCCCTGCCCCTGCCCCTGCCGACCGCACGCTGAGCTGGCTGCCGCTGGTCGGCGCCGCCGCGCTGGCGATCGTGGTGGCGGCGGTGGTCTTCCTCGTCGGCGCGGGCAAGGACAATCGCGGTGGCTCGCGGGTCGACGACGACGGCGCCCTCGCCTGCCCCGGCACCTATGCCGGCAGCGTCACCGACATCACCCGCCGGGTGCCGGCCGTCCCCTCCGGCGTGGACGGCGAGGCCGACCTCGTCCCCGACGCGCAGCCGCGCTACGTGGCGATCTGCCGCTACCGGGCCGCCGCGCCGGGGCAGCGGGGCGTCGACCTGCCGCTGGACGGCCGGGTCGTCCTGGACGACAACGAGCGGGGCGCCGCCCGCTTCCTCAGCGCCGCGGCGAAGGCGTCGAAGAAGGCGCGCTGCGACCTCCCCGCGCCGATGGCCAAGCAGCCGTCCTACCTGCTCGGCTTCACCTTCAGCACGGGCATCGTCTGGGTCTCCGTGCCGGGCACCGGGTGCCAGTTCGCCTCCAACGGCGAGTTCGTCACCAAAGATGACCTGCGCACCGTCACCAACGACGCCTTCCGCACCATGGTCTGGCCCGCGGCAGCGAACTGACCGCCGTCAGAGCTGCGCGAAGACCGGGTCGACCGGCATCCCGACCCGACGGGCGAACTCGCGCAGCCCGTCGACCTGCCGGTCGCCGAGCGAGAAGTCGAGGGTGCGGAAGTAGGTCGCCAGGGTCTCGGCATCGAAGACCTCCCACCGGGACGCCGTGGCGGCGATCTCGTCCACGTGCGCGAGCGCGTCGTCACGGCCGGTGACGAAGGCGTGGTGGACGTCCTTCACCAGGCCGGGGTTGGCCTCGGCGTACTCGCGGCGGGCGGCCCAGACCGCGAAGACCATCGGCAGGCCGGACCACTGCCGCCAGGCCGTCCCGAGGTCGTGGACCGTCAGCCCCATCGCCGGCGCCTCGTAGGTCGCGCGCAGCGCCGCGTCGCCGATCAGCACGGCGGCGTCGGCCTCCAGCAGCATCGTCGACAGGTTCGGCGGACAGGTGAAGTACTCCGGCTCGACGCCGTGGACCTCCGCGAGCCAGCGCCGGGCGAGCAGCACCGACGTCCGGGACGTCGACCCCAGCGCCACCCGACCGCCGTCCAGCTCCTTCAGCGGCACGGTGGAGACCAGGTTCACCGACAGCACCGGTCCGTCGGAGCCGACGGCGATGTCGGGCAGGACGACGAGGTCGTCGGCATTGCGCAGGTACTCCACCAGCGAGATCGCGCCGATGTCCAGGTCGCCCCGGACGAGCATCTCGTTGAGGTGGTCCGGGGTGTCCTTGGTGAGCTCGACGTCCAGCAGCGCACCACCGCGCACCAGGCCCCAGTAGATGGGCAGACAGTTGAGGAACTGGATGTGTCCCACGCGCGGGCGCGGGGCGGGGGCCGGGTGCGTCACGTAAGCCACGCTACGACTGCGGTACCAGCCGACCGCAGCCGGGAACTCCCATGGGCATGACCGTCTCGCAGGTAGACACCGGACCGCGCAAGATCACGTTCACGACCGAGGTGGCCCGTCCCGCGGACGAGCTCTTCGCCCTGGCCGCCGATCCGCACCGGCACCACGAGCTGGACGGCTCCGGCACCGTGCAGGATGCCGTCAAGGGACCCTCCCGGCTCGCCGCCGGGGACAGGTTCTCGGTGAAGATGAGGATGTACGGGGTCCCCTACCGGATCACGAGCAGGGTGACCGAGCTCGTCGACGGCCGCGTCGTCGAGTGGCGGCACCCGGCCGGTCACCGGTGGCGCTGGGAATTCGAGCCGACTGCGACCGGCACGAGGGTCACCGAGACCTTCGACTACAGCACGGTGCCGGGCGTCCAGGCCAAGGTGCTGGAGCTCGTCGGCATGACGAAGCAGAACGCCAACGGCATTCGCAAGACGCTGGAGAAGCTTTCACGATAGGGACGGCGGCAGTGAGATCCCGTCCCGCAGGTCGGGCGCGGGCCGGGGCTCGAGTCGCGAGGTCCGCAGCGGCACCACGCCTGCCCAGGCGTCCCCGGCGACGTCCTCGGGCGGGTCGTCCGGCCAGCCGTCGGAGATCTTGAGCGACCACTCGACAATGGGCAGCGCCAGCAGGAGGGTGGCGGCGAGCTCGCGGGGGGTCGAGGCGCGGACCTCCGCGGTGCGGCCGGGCAGCAGGTGCTCGGTGATGACGTCCAATGCCCTGGTCTTGTCCGGCCCGTCCACCGTCTCGCAGCAGCCGAAGAGCACCGCGCTGCGGTAGTGCAGCGACGACTCGAAAGCCGACCGAGCGACGACGAGCCCGTCCAGCGCGGTGACGGCGAGGCTGACCGGCGCTCCGTCGGCGACCGCGCGCATCCATCGCGAGCCGGTCGAGCCGTGCATCAGCACCCGGTCGCCGTCGCGGGCGATCGCGGTCGGCACGACGACGGGGCCGCCGCCGTCCCGAACGACGGCGAGGTGTCCGACCACGGCCTCGTCCAGCAACGCGTCCAGCGCCGCGCGGTCGGTGGTCGCCTTCTCGCGCAGCCGGGTGACGGTGGTCCGCTCGCTCACGCCCGCGCACTCTGCCAGAACGCGCCGCCGCTAGCGTGGTGCTTCGTGGACGATCTGCAGCTGGCCGCCGACCTCGTCCGCGACGCCGGGACACTGGCCGCCCGCATGCTGCGCGAGGGTCTGGACGTCGAGTACAAGACCTCGATCTCGGACGTCGTCTCCGCCGCCGACCACGCCGCGGAGGAGCTGGTCGTCTCACGGCTGCGCCACGAGCGACCGGACGACGCCATCGTCGGCGAGGAGGGGACGGCCGACGCCGGTGGTGGCCGCACCTGGTACGTCGATCCGGTGGACGGCACCTACAACTTCGTCTCCGGACTGCCCACCTGGTGCGCTGCCGTGGCCCGCGACGACGCGCTCGGCGCGATCTACCAGCCGGCCACCGACGAGCTCTGGCTCGGCGGCGACGGCGCGGCGGCGACCCGCAACGGGATCGGGCTGCCCCCGCTGGCCGACAGGCCGTACGCCGAGGTCTCGCTGGCGACGTACCTGCACCCGACCACGCTGCCCGACGCCGAGCTGCGCGAGCCGCTGCTGCGGGTGATGCAGGGTGCGGCCACCGTCCGGATGCTCGGGTCGGGATCGGTCGAGCTCGCCGCCGTCGCCGCCGGACGCCTCGGCGTCTACGTCCAGGCCAACTGCAAGCCCTGGGACTGGCTCCCCGGTGCGGCGCTGGTCCGGGCGGCCGGCGGCGCGACCGAGGTCGTCGAGACCGCCGGACCCCGCTGGCACGTGGCCGGACCACGGCGGGTCGTGGACGAGGTCCTCGCGCTGCTGGCAGCCTGACCGTCATGCGGATCGCGGTGGCCGGCGGAACCGGACTCGTCGGCAGGATGGTCGTGCGGCAGGCACGCGACGCCGGGCACGAGGTCGTCGTGCTCTCCCGGACCAAGGGTGTCGACCTCACCACCGGCGACGGCCTGCGCGACGCGCTCACCGGCGCCGAGGCGGTCATCGACGTCTCGAACGTGACGACGCTGTCGGCCAAGGCCGCCGTCGACTTCTTCACCACCGCCACCGGACACCTGCTCGCCACGGGCAAGGAGGTCGGCATCCGGCATCACGTGGCGCTCTCCATCGTCGGCGTGGACCGCGTCCCGTTCGGCTACTACCGGGGCAAGGCCGCGCAGGAGCAGGCGATCGCCGCCGGCGCGGTGCCGTGGACGGTGCTGCGTGCCACGCAGTTCCACGAGTTCCCCGGCCAGCTGCTGCGACGGGTGGCCGGGCCGGTCGTGCCGGTCCCACGGATGCGATCGGCCACGGTGGCCGCGCGCGAGGTCGCCGCGCACCTGGTCCGACTCGCGGGCGAGGAGCCGGCGGGGATGGCAACCGAGCTGGCCGGTCCCGAGGTCCACGAGATGCCCGACCTCGTCCGCCGCGAGCTGCGCCGGCAGCGGCGGCACCGGCTGGTGGTGCCGGTGAAGCAGCCGGGCGAGACCGGTCGGCTCATGGCCGCCGACGGCCTGCTCCCGGCCGGCGACTGCCTCCGGGGCACCGAGACCTTCGACCAGTGGTTGGCGGGCCAGTCGGCGCTGTCCTGACCCCGGGACGTGCCGCAGCCGTCCACCGGAGCTGACTCAGTCTCGGTCGGCGGCGTCCCGATCGTGACCCTCGGGGTCCAGCTGCTCGTCCAGCCCGGCACGTCGCTGCCGCTGGACGTCCAGGCGCTGCTCGAGCTGCTCGGTGAAGGCACGCCGCGGCTTGGCGAGCAGGACGAACGACAGCGGCACCGACAGCAGCAGCGCGACGAAGGCCGCGAAGAGCGACTCCAGGCCGACGAGGACGAGGATCCCCCACAGCGCGAAGAAGAGGCCGAAGCGCAGCAGCGTGAAGAGCCACATCGTGCCCATCCACCTGACATAGGTGGGCTGGGGCTGCGCGCCGGGGGTTTCGCTCATTCCGTCACGCCCAGACGGCCTGCGGCTCGGCGCGACGCTCCGCCAGCGGCACCGGCGCGTCGTAGGTGCGGATGACCTCGTAGCGGGTGTTGCGCTCCTTGGGCTGGAAACCGGCGTCGCGGATGAGCGTGAGCAGGTCGTCGCGGGTGAGCTTGTCCGGCGTGCCGAAGTTGTCGGCGTCGTGGGTGATCTTGTACTCGACCACCGAGCCGTCCATGTCGTCGGCGCCGTAGTTCAGGGCGAGCTGGCTCGTCGACAGCCCGTGCATCACCCAGAAGACCTTGACGTGCGGGAAGTTGTCCAGCATCAGCCGGCTGACCGCGAACGTCTTCAGCACATCCGCGGGCTGCGCCATGCGCAGGTGCGACAGCCGGTTGTTGTCGTTGTGGAACCGCAGCGGGATGAAGACCTGGAAGCCGCCGGTCTCGTCCTGCAGCTCGCGCAGCCGCAGCACGTGGTCGACCCGGTGCCGCGGCTCCTCGATGTGGCCGTAGAGCATGGTCGCCGGGGTCTTGAGCCCCTTCTGGTGGGCGAGCCGGTGGATGCGCGACCAGTCCTCCCAGTGGGTGTCGTGGTCGACGACCTGCTTGCGGACGTCCCAGTCGAAGATCTCCGCGCCGCCGCCGGTGAGCGACTCCAGGCCCGCGTCGATGAGCTCGTCGAGGATGGCGTCGGCGGTGAGACCGGAGATGGTCTCGAAGAAGTGGACCTCGGTGGCGGTGAAGGCCTTCAGCGCGACGTCCGGCAGTGCGGCCTTCAGCTCGCGCAGCACGCGGGGGTAGTACTTCCACGGCAGCGTCGGGTGCAGGCCGTTGACGATGTGCAGCTCGGTGAGCCCGTCGTCCTTCATGGCCAGCGCGGCCTCGACGGCCTCTTCGACGCGCATCGTGTACGCGTCCTTCTGGCCGGGCTTGCGCTGGAAGCTGCAGTACGCGCAGGAGGCGGTGCAGACGTTGGTGAGGTTCAGGTGCCGGTTGACGTTGAAGAAGACGGTGTCACCGTTCTTCTCCGTCCGGACGCCGTGGGCCAGCTGTCCCAGCCACGCCAGGTCGTCGCTGGCGTACAGGTCCTCACCGTCCTGCCGGGTCAGGCGTTCGCGCGCCTCGACCTTCTCGGTCAGCTCTGCCTTGCGGGACTCGCTCAACGCCTCGGATGTCACGACAACCAATGTACGACGCGCTCTGAAGCGTGCCGGACGGCGGACAGCAGGGGTGCCCGGTTCCGTCCGATTGCGGGACCTGCGGGGTTTGCGCCGTCCGCAATGTCCGAGTTGGAACTGAGCACTTCGTGCGTGGGAACAAGCTGTCAGTACTTTGGTCCCTTGCCGGACACATCTGCTGCTTAGCGTTGTCGACGTGGACGAGACCGCACAGCTCCCCGAGTTCGAACTGGACTGCCGCGACTGGATCGTGTCGCAGCCCGACGAATGCGACGCCGCGGCCGACGAGGCGCCCGTGCTCGCCGTCCTCTCGACGATGGTCATTGACGACGACATCCGCGAAGCCACCGGCTCGATCACCATCGGCCTGCTCGAGAGCGACGACGACCTCGCCGATCTCGCGCCCCGCCCGGTACGCCCCGGCGCACCGGCGCAGGAGGTCCTGGACCACGACCCGCAGCCCGGCACCCGCCGCTACGTCGTCCCCGCCCCCGGCGGTCCGGTCGACTCCCCCCGCCTCGCCCTCGTCGCCGAGTTCACGGTCCCTCACGACGCCGCCGCCGAGCTGGACCGTCGGGTGGACGCCCTCATGGGCTCCTTCCGGTGGCGCGCCGCCTGAACCTGGCTCGCCCCTCAACCGCCGTCGCCTGCTGCCGCCTGCTGCCGCCGCCTGCTGCCGCCCCTCGCTTCGGGCGCCCCTCGCTTCCGGGCGCGCCCTCGTCGTGATCAACTTGTCTTTTCCGCCGTCACCGTGACGGAAAGCGCAAGTTGATCAACGAGCGTGAATGCCTGCGGTGGCGCCGTTGCAGTTATCCACAGGCCCCGTCGGCGACGTCTCCTCTTCGGCACGCTTGTCGGCATGCGTCCGCCGGCCGACCTGCCCCGAGTCCTGCCGTTGGCTGAAGCCAGCCGATACGGCCTGTCGGAGTCGACCCTGCGTCACGCTGTAGCCCGCCGCGGATGGCAACGGCCGGCTCGCGGCGTCCTCTTCACCCGGCCCGATCCGCTGAGCCGTGACGACTGGATCCAGGTCGGACTCTCGCTGGCAGGGCGGAGCGCGGCCGTCAGCGGGTGGGACGCCGTCCGCTCACGCGGTGTAGGCGCCCGACTGCCGCCGTCGCCGCTGGCACTCGTCCTCACGCGCACCGGCAACCAGCGACGTGCTGCCGGGGTCCTGGTGCGACCCACGGCACGGCCGTTCGGCTCCACGACGCTGCCGGCCGAACATCCCACGCTGCCGTTCGTCTCCGTCGTCCATCCGGCGCGCGCCATCGCAGACACCGCACTGATGCATGACGGGTTCATGCCGGTCCGAGCGATGGTCACTGCCGCGATCCAGCGCGGACTCTGCTCGGCCGAGCAACTGGTCACCGAGTACACCGCCGGGCCGCGCGGGGGGAGTCGATGGTTACGCATGGCCCTGGACGACGCGTTGGTGAATGCTCATTCGATCGCTGAAGCCGAAGCGGCGGATGCACTCCGTGACGCCCGGGTCCCGGAGTTCGAACTGAACGTGCCGGTGGTCGACAGCACCGGTCAGGTCGTGGGCGTCGCCGACGTCCTCTGGCGCTCCCTCAGGGCGATCGGCGAGATTCAGAGTCGCGAGTTCCACCTGAACGAGGCGTCCTGGAACGCCAGCATGGCCAGGCACAACCTGCTGACCCGGCATGCTCTCGCAGTCTCGCACTGGCCGCCGTCGGCGATTCGGCGGGATCCGCGCGGCTGGGCCAAGGAGGTCGCCGACTGGCTGCGACGTCGCGCGACCGAGCTCGACATGCCCTATATCCCCGGGAAGGGAGCGCGACGCCCCCCGCCGGGCGGCCCCTCGCCCTTCTTTGTCTCGTGATCAACTCCCACTTTCCGCCGTGCGCACGACGCAAAGTGGGAGTTGATCACGACCAGGGCGGCGTCACTGGCGTCACGGGCGAGGCCGGGACCAGCGGTACCGGGGTCAGGCGGACCGGGACCCGTCCACCCCTCCCTTGTTCCGGGCAGCGAAGGCGACGCCACGGGCAGCGACCTCGACGAGGGCGGCGCCGGCGAGGCCGACGACGACGGCGACGAGGACGCGCTGCGGGGTCGGGTGGAGCAGGAAGATGTCGGTGGCGAAGGCCGGGACCACCACGATCACCGCGATGATCGCGACCATCGCCGACACCAGCGCCACCTTCCAGCCGGCGAGCGGCCGGGCGGTGACGACGAGGATCCACAGCGCGCAGATGAGGGTGACGAGGGTGGCCACCGTCCGCCCCGCCTGGACCGAGTCGTCGTTCAGCGCGTACCGGATCACCGCGTACCCGGTGTAGGCCGCTGCCCCGACGACGACACCGCAGGGGACCGAGAAGCGCAGCACCCGGCCGAGGAAGCCGGGGACGTAGCGGCGCCGGTTGGGGCCGAGCGCGAGGAAGAACGCCGGGACGCCGATGGTGAGGTTCGAAATCAGCGAGAGCTGGATCGGCTCGAAGAGGTAGGCGCCCAGCGTCACCACGGTGATGAGCGCCAGCACCAGCGAGTAGACGTTCTTGACCAGGAACAGCGACGCCGCCCGCTCGATGTTCGCGATGACCCGGCGACCCTCGGCGACGACGTCGGGCAGGTGCGAGAACTTGCCGTCCAGCAGTACCAGCTGCGCCACCGAGCGGGTGGCGGCCGAGCCGTTGCCCATGGCGACGCCGATGTCGGCGTCCTTGAGGGCCATGGCGTCGTTGACGCCGTCCCCGGTCATCGCCACGACGTGACCTCGCGACTGCAGCGCCGCGACGACGGCACGTTTCTGATGCGGCGTGACGCGGCCGAAGACAGACTTCTGCTCCAGGATGTCGGCGAGCTCGTCCAGGTCGTCGGGCAGCGTGCGGGCGTCGACGGCGTCGTCGGCGCCGGTCACTCCCGGCACGCCCACGGCCGCCGCCACCGCCCCGACGGTGCGGGGGTTGTCGCCGCTGATGACCTTCAGCGCCACCCCCTGCTCGAGGAAGTAGCGCATGGTCTCGGGCGCGTCCTCGCGCACCCGCTCGGCGAAGATCACCAGCGCCACCGGACGCAACCCCGCCGGCAGCGACGCGTCCTTCTGGTGGCCGTCCAGCTCGCTCGGCGCGACCGCGAGCAGCAGCGTCCGCCGCCCTTCGGAGGCGACCGTGTCGGCCTGCTCGCGGGCCGCCCGGTCGGCGTCGCCGGCCGGGTCGGGGAGCACCATCTCCGGCGCGCCGAGCACCCAGGTGCCGTGGCCGCGCGCCGAGAGCGCCGACCACTTGCGCGCCGAGGAGAACGGCACGGCGCCGCAGGACGTCCAGGAGGCAGTCGGGTAGCGCTCCTGCAGGGCCTGCGCGGTGGCGTTGGGATCCGGGGCGTTCGCGGCCAGGGCGAGCGCCTCGTCCACCTCGGCGGCGAGCGACTCGTCGAGCAGCCGGACCTCGTCGAAGACGACGTCGCCGTGGGTGAGGGTGCCGGTCTTGTCCAGGCAGACGACATCGACGCGGGCGAGACCCTCCACCGCCGGCAGCTCCTGGACCAGCGTCTGCTTCCGGCTCAGCGTGACCGCCGCGATCATGAAGGCAAGGCTGGTCAGCAGCACCAGCCCCTCGGGGACCATCCCGACCAGGGCGGCCACCGCCCCGGTGACGGCGTCCTGCCAGCCGTTGTTGTCCTCGCTGCTGAACTGGCTCCAGAGCAGCAGCGGGCCGACGACGAGCATCATCAGCGAGATCCAGCGCAGCAGCTTGTTGGTGCCGGCGACCAGCTCGGAGTGGGTGAGCCGGAAGCGCTTGGCCTCGGCGGCGAGCGCGGTGGCGTAGGCCTCGGCCCCGACCGCGGTGGCCTGGAACCGGCCGGTGCCGGCGACGACGATCGACCCGGACCGGACCTCGTCGCCGACGGACTTGTCGATCGGATCGGACTCGCCGGTCAGCAGGGACTCGTCGATCTCCAGCCCGCCGGAGGCGGTGACGATGCCGTCGGCGCAGACCTGGTCGCCGGTGCGCAGTTCCAACAGCTCGTCGGCCACGACGTCCTCGACGGCGATCTCACTCAGGGTGTCGTCGCGCACCACCCTGGCTCGCGGTGCGTTCAGCACCGCCAGCCGGTCCAGGGTGCGTTTTGCGCGGATCTCCTGAAAAACGCCGATGGCGGTGTTAGCGACGATGATGAAGCCGAAGAGCGCGTTCTGGATGCGACCGGTGGCCAGGATGATCACGAAGAGCGTGGCCAGCAGTCCGTTGAAGGGCGTGACGATGTTGGCGCGCAGGATCTGGCTCACCGACCGGCCGGTGTCGGCGTCGGCGCGGTTGACCCGTCCTGCCTCGACCCGCTCACTCACCTGAGCCGCGGTCAGCCCGGTGGAAGCCGTGGTGAAGTCGGATCGGCGCACGGCGAGCGAGGCCGTCGGCGGCGGGGCGGGGGCGTCCTCGGTCGTGCTCACGACCTGGACGGTAACGGCTCGCGCCATGAGCGGACACGGATACCGCTACCCCCTACCCTTGCCCCGTGCTGCCACGCGCTCTCCACCAGACGGATCGGCCGAGCGTGACGGCGCAGCTGACGCTGCTCTGCCGGGCCATGGAGCTCAGCCGACCGGCGGACGAGCGGATCGTCACCGACCGCTTCGCCCCCACCTTCCTCCCCGCCGGCGCCGACCGCCTGCTCGCGGCGCTGCGCGCCGGAGGCGGGATCGTCCGCACCGTCGAACGGCTCGCGCCGGCCTCCATCGCGACCTCGGTGCTCTGCCGGCACCGGTTCATCGACGCGCACCTGCTCGAGCAGCTGCCCGATGTCTCGCAGGTCCTCGTCCTCGGCGCCGGCTGGGACAGTCGCGCCTACCGCTTCAGCGGCGCGATCGGTCCGCGCCCGGTCTACGAGGTCGACCTCGCCCCGCTGTCGCGGGCCAAGCGCGCCGCCGTCGAGGCCCACCCGGAGATCTTCGGCCGCGGTCACGCCGTCAGCGTCGAGATCGACTTCCGGACGCAGACCCTGCCCGACCGGCTGCGGGACACCTCGTTCTCGGTCGGCGCCCCCACCGTGATCGTGTGGGAGGGCGTGAGCATGTACCTCACCGCGGAGGCCGTCCGTGGGACGCTCCGCGCGCTGGCCGAGATCTGCGGTCAGGGGTCGACGCTCGTCATGGACTGCTGGCAGCTCGTCGGCCGCGGTCCGCGGGCCGGGTTGCGACGGCTGGCCGAGAATTCGCTGGGCTGGATCGGCGAGCCGCTGGGCTTCGCCGTCGCCGCCGACCGGGTGGGCGCCCTGCTCGGCGAGGCCGGCTTCCGGGTCGTGGACCTCGCCACCGCGCCGACCCTCACCAGCCGTTACGCCACCGGCGGTCGCCGCTGCGATCCGAGCATGTACTGCGTGGCGGCGCGGCTGGACTGAGGGTCACTCCTCGGGCAGGGCCACCGGGACGCGATCCTCGAACTTGGTCGAGAGGACGACCGTCGTCCGCGTCCGACCGATCCCGCGGATGCCGTTCATCTCGCGGATGGTGGCCTCCAGACCGGCGACGTCCGGCACCCGGACCTTCACCACGAAGGTCTCCTCGCCGGCGACGAACCAGCAGTCCTCGACCACCGGCAGTGCAGCCAGCGAGGTCGCGATCTTCTCGGTGTCCGCGCTGTCGGTGATGAAGATGCCGATCAGCGCGTTCATGGCGTAACCGAGCGACTCCGGCGCCAGCGCCGCGTGGTAGCCGGTGATGACCCCGGCGGACTCCAGCTTGGAGACCCGCTCGTGGACGGCCGGCGCACTGAGGCCGACGAGCTGGGCCAGCTGGGCGTAGGTGGCCCGGGCATTGCCGCGCAGCGCGTCCAGCAGTTTGCGGTCGGTGGCGTCCATCACCTCGACGCTACCGGGAGGCGGCGCCGTCCGCCCGGTCCCGCGCCGCAGCCCCCAGCTCCCCGGTCCAGCGCGTGATGAGGTCGTGCCCGACACCGATCGCGTCCAGGACCTTGGCGGCGACGAAGTCGACGAGCTGGCCGATGGACTGCGGGGCGGCGTAGAAACCCGGGCTGGCCGGCAGCACCACGGCACCGGCGTCGTGCAGGGTCAGCAGGTGCTGCAGCGTGGCGCGGGTGTACGGCGTCTCGCGCGGCACGATGACGAAGGGCCGCCGCTCCTTCAAGGTGACGTCGGCGGCCCGCTGCAGCAGGTCCTTCGACAGCCCGATCGCGATGCCCGCCACCGCGGCGGTCGACGCCGGGACCACGACCATGCCCTTGACCGGATACGAGCCGGATGCCGGCCCCGCGCCGAGGTCACCGGCCGTCCAGTAGGCGGTGTCGTGCGGCTCGCGGCCGAGCCACGTGGTGAGGTCCTCACGCCAGTGAGCGTCGCGGAAGGAGAGCCCGGTCTCGTCCAGGATCGTGAGCCGGGCCGCGCGGGAGACGACCAGGTCCACCGCCTCGCCGGCGTCGATGAGTCCGTTGATCACCGAGCGGGCGTACGGCGTGCCGGAGGCGCCCGAGACCCCGACCACCCAGGGGGTCCGGCTCATGCCGACAGCCCGTTGACGACCAGATCGGCCAGCGAGAAGGCGAAGAGACCGATCCCGATGACGCCGTTGGCAGTGAAGAAGGCGCGGTTGACGCGGGAGAGGTCGTCGGCGCGGACGATCGTGTGCTCGTAGACGAGTACGAGGGCGGTGAGGCCCACCCCGACGTACCAGAGCACGCCGAGCCCGGCCGCGACGCCGAACCAGACGAAGGCGGCGAGGGTCAGCACGTGCACCAGCGACGACGCCCGCAGCGCCGCGGCCACGCCGAAGCGCGCCGGCACCGAGCGGACGCCCACCCGCCGATCGACCTCGACGTCCTGGCAGGCGTAGATGAGGTCGAAGCCGCCGATCCAGCTGCCGACGGCGATCCCCAACGCCGTGGCCGCCCACGAGCCCGAGTCGGTGACGGCGATCCACGCCCCGACGGGCGCGACGAACTGGGCGAGCGCCAGCAGCGCCTGCGGGTAGTCGGTGAAGCGCTTGCCGTAGCTGTAGAGGACCAGCAGCACCACCGCCACCGGGGCGAGCAGCAGGCAGAGCGGGGAGAGCAGCAGTGCGCTGCCGAGGAAGACGACCAGGGCGACGAGGGTGCCCGTGCCGGCGGTGCGGACGCTGACCTCGCCGGTGACGAGCTCGCGCCGCGCGGTCCGGGGGTTCAGCGCGTCGAAGCTGCGGTCCAGGATGCGGTTGGCACCCATGGCCACCGTCCGCGCCGAGACCATCGCCACGGTGATGAGGAGCAGGTCCCACCAGTGGACCGACCCGCTGACCTGCCACATGGCCGTCAGCGCCGCGATGTAGGCGAACGGCAGCGCGAAGACCGAGTGTTCGATCATGACCAGGGACAGGAACGAGCGCACCCGACCGCGTGGGGGCTGCAGATCGGCGGTCACCGATCCAGTGTGCCAGCGGGTCCCGGCGACAGCTCAGCGGATGCCGTACTCCCGCCAGCGCCGCTCGACGAGGGCGGCGGTGGCGTCGTCCAGCACGCACTCGGTGGGCCAGCCACCGTCGCGGCGGTAACCCTCCGTCGGCAGCTTGCGGGTGGCGTCGATGCCGAGCTTGCCGCCAAAAAACTGCTCGTAGGAGGCATGGTCAAGGTGGTCGACTGGGCCGACGGTGTGCAGCACGTCGTGGGCGTAGTCGACGTTGCCGAAGGCCCGCCAGGCCACCTCGGCGTAGTCGTGGACGTCGCAGTCGGCGTCCACCACGACGACCAGCTTGGACAGCGACAGCAGCCCTGCGCCCCAGACCGCGTTCATGACCTTCTGCGCCTGCTTGGGGTAGCGCTTGTCGATGGAGACGATGCAGCAGTTGTGGAAGACCCCGGCCTCGGGCAGGTCGTAGTCGACGATCTCGGGCACCGTCATCTTGATCAGCGGCAGGAAGATGCGCTCGGTCGCCTTGCCGATCGGGCCGTCCTCCTGCGGCGGGCGGCCGACGATGATCGACTGGTAGATCGGGTCGCTGCGCATCGTGACCGTCTCGACCGTCACGAAGGGGAACGGCTCGACGGGCGTGTAGAAGCCGGTGTGGTCGCCGAACGGCCCCTCCGGGAGCCGTTCCCCCGGCTCGACCCAGCCCTCCAGGACGACCTGCGCCGCCGCCGGCACCTGCAGCGGCACCGAGACGCAGTCGACGAGTTCCACCCGGTCACGGCCGAGGAAGCCAGCGAGCAGGTACTCGTCGATGTCGCCGGGCAGCGGTGCGGACGCCGCGTAGGTCACCGCCGGCGGGCAGCCGAAGGCGATGGCGACCGGCAGCCGCTCGCCCCGCCGTTCGGCCACGGAGGCGTGATTCGTCGAGTCCTTGTGGATCTGCCAGTGCAGGCTCACCGTCCGCGGGTCCTGCAGCTGCAGCCGGTACATGCCGAGATTGCGGGCGCCGGTCTCGGGGTGTTTGGTGTGGGTCAGCCCCAGGTTGAGGAAGACGCCACCGTCCTCGGGCCACGCCTTGACGCCGGGCAGCAGCGCCTCGAGGTCGATGTCCTTGCCACGGATGACGACGTCCTGGCACGGGGCGGACTTGGTCTTACGCGGCGGGACGGTGCGCAGCTGCACCGCCTTGCCCAGCGCGTCCTTCAGGCCGCCGACACCCTTGGGCAGCTCGGGCTTGATCAGCTCGCCGATGCGCTGGCCGATCTCGTCCAGGTCGTCGACGCCGAGAGCCAGCGCCATGCGCCGGTAGGTGCCGAAGGCGTTCAGCAGCAGCGGCATGGAGCCGCGGGTCGGCTTCTCGAAGAGCAGCGCCGGTCCCTGCTGCCGGATCGTCCGCTCGACGATGCCGGTGACCTCCAGGTGGGGGTCGACCGGCACCTTCACGCGGGCGAGGTCACGGTCGCGGTCCAGGGCGCGGACGAAGTCCTGCAGGTCGGCGAAGGCCATGGGTCGAGTATTACTGTCGCGCCTCGGCGACAGGTGAGGCGGTTAGTCTCGCCGCCATGGCCCACCTGCTGCTGGTCGAGGACGACGCCGCCATCCGGACGTCGCTCCTGCGCGCGCTGCGAGACCACGGCCACGTCGTCTCGGCGGTGGGGTCCGGGATGCCTGCGCTGAGCGCTGCCGTCGAGCAGAAGCCGGACGTCGTGCTGCTGGACCTCGGCCTGCCCGACATCGACGGCGCCGACGTGCTGTCGATGCTCCGGGCCGTCAGCGACATCCCCGTGATCGTGGCGACCGCGCGGGACGACGAGTCCGAGATGGTGCGGCTGCTCGACCTGGGCGCCGACGACTACGTGATCAAGCCCTTCACCGCCGCGCAGCTGACCGCCCGGGTACGGGCGGTGCTGCGCCGGTCGGGCAAGACCGACGAGGACCCGGTCATCACCGTCGGCGGGCTGGTCATCGACACCCGGAGCTACGAGGTGACCGTCGACGGCCGCGCGGTGGAGCTGGCCCGCAAGGAGTTCGAGCTGCTGCTCGCGCTGGCCCGCCGGGCCGGTGAGGTCGTGAGCAAGCGGGACCTGTTGAGCGAGGTGTGGCAGCTGGCGTGGGGCGGCTCGGACCGCACCGTGGACGTCCACCTGTCGTGGCTGCGACGCAAGCTCGGCGAGACGGCGGCCGAACCGCGCTACCTGCACAGCGTCCGCGGGGTCGGCGTCCGGCTCGTGGCGCCACCGGCATGAGCCGGCCGGCCGGCCGGGGGTCACGGTGAGACGGCGGATCCTGCTGCTCGTCGTCGGCATGACGGTGCTCGTCGTGCTCGCCTTCGCAGTGCCGCTGAGCATCCTCATCCGCAACAACGCCTACGACGACGGGGTCGCCGCGCTGCGACGGGAGTCGGTCGAGATCGCGTTCTCCTACCTGCGCGGTGAGAACGCGGACCGGAGCGAAGCGCAGATCAAGGCCTACCTCGCGGGGTTGGACGACGATCGCCGAGCCTCGGTGCAGCTGCCCTCCGGGCAGGTGGTCGGCTCGCTGCCGCCGGGCGGCATCGACGATCTGCCGTCGCCCCCGGAGCGGTCCAACGGACCCGGTGGCCGCCCCGACCGGGGCGGCGGGCCGGGCGGTCAGCAGCCGACCCAGTCCTATCTCGACGGGCAGCTGGCCCAGCTCGTCGTGCCCGCTTACTCCGGTGGAAGCTTCGAGGACTCGCTCTATGTCGTCCGGGTCTGGGCCGACGACGACACGCTGCGGTCCGGGCAGACCGCGCCGCTGCTGCTGCTGGCCGGCGCCAGTCTGGGGATGCTGCTGCTCGGAGTCGCGCTCGGCGAGCTGCTGACCCGGCGCATCGTCCGCCCGCTCGTGCACACCGCCGACACCGCGCAGCGGCTCGCGGCCGGCGACGTCTCGGCGCGTGCCCCGACCTCCGGACCGGCCGAGGTCGCCGAGGTCGGCCGCGCGCTGAACCGGCTGGCCGACCGGATCGACCAGCTCATCGCCGACGAGCGGGAGACCGTCGCCGACCTCTCGCACCGGTTGCGGACCCCGATGACCGCGCTGCGGTTGGACGCCGAGGCGCTGCGGGACCCCATCGAGGCCGAGCGGGTCGGGCAGCACGTCTCCACATTGGAGCGCATGCTCACCGCCGTCATCCGGGCCGCGAGGCGGCCGCAGCGTGACGGGCGGCTGCCGTCCTGCGACGCGACGGCGGTCATCGGCGAGCGCGTGGCGTTCTGGTCGGCACTGGCCGAGGACCAGGGTCGGACCGTCCGGGTCTCGCTGCCGAGCGAGCCGTTGCTCGTGAGCGCCGGTGCGGACGACTTGGGTGCCGCCGTCGACGCCCTGCTGGAGAACGTCATCGCGCACACCCCGGAGGGCGCGGGCTTCACCGTCGGACTCACCCGCGCCGCCACCGGCGCTGTCCTGGAGATCGGTGACGACGGCCCCGGACTGCCACCCCACGCCTCCGAGCGCGGCCGCAGCGACCGCGGGTCGAGTGGTCTGGGGCTCGACATTGCGCGGCGATGCGCAGAATCCTCCGGCGGATCGATTCAGCTCGGATCGAGCGCCTCGGGCGGCGCACTGGTCACCCTCGTCCTGGGCATCGCCGCCGGCTGAGCCACCAGCGCAGCGGTCTCGCTCCACGCCCGGAATGGAACACGGGCACAACACCGGCCGAGCACGACACCGGCAGGAACTGCCACCGGGCACCGGGCACCGGACACCGGACACCGGACACCGGACACCGGACACCGGACACCGGACACCGGACACCGGACACCGGACACCGGACACCGGACACCGGACACCGGACACCGGACACCGGCCAGTAACCCCACCACGACCCCGCCCGACGCCCCCCTTTTTTGTCCCCGTGTTCTGCACCCGAATTCGGGTGCAGAACACGGGAACGAAAGAGGGGCAGGTCGGCTTGCGCGGGGAGCCCTCATCGGGGCTTGAGAAAGCCTTGACCTTGCTCTGAGGTCACCGTGATGGTCCCGGCGCGACCGTCTGGGGCATGAACCCACGCCTCGCCCTTCGCAGCCGGGCCCGCGCCGCGGCTGCCACCGTCACCCTGGCCGGAGTCCTGCTCACCGGCGGCATCATCGGCGGCATTGCCGCCTCGGCCGACTCGACGTCGTCGGACGCCAACGGCTCCACCGGCAGCGGCTCCACCGGCAGCAGCTCGACCAGCAACAGCTCGACCAGCAACAGCTCGAGCTCGACGAACGCCGACTCCGGTCAGCTCGGCGCCGCGGACCAGGGCAGCACCTCCCACGGCGGGAGCAACGGGTCGTGACTGCCACCTTCGACACCACGGCGTGGAGTTGCGCGGTGCGGCTCGTCGTCACCGACTCGCGCGTCCTGGACGACGCCGCGCGGGACCTGGTACAGCTGCTGGGGCGGGTGGACCGGGTCGCGAGCCGGTTCCGTAGCGACTCGGCACTGAGCGTCGCCAACGCCGCGGCCGGCCGACCGTGCCCTATTCCGCGGCTGCTGGTCGACCTGGTCGGGGCCGCCCTCGACGCCGCCGCCGTCACCGACGGCGCCGTCGATCCCACGCTCGGCCTCGCGATGCAGCGCATCGGCTACGACCGGGACATCGCCGTGATCAGGACTCGCGGTGTCGCCGACGGTGCCGGCGCGGCGGGTGCCGTCGCACCCGTTCCGCACGAAGCCACGGCCGGGGGGCGCTGGCGGAGCGTGCGGCTGCATCGCGAGGCCGGCCTGCTGACCGTCCCGGCAGGCACCGCCCTCGACCTCGGCGCCACGGCCAAGGCATGGACCGCCGACCGCGCCGCCGCCACGCTCGCGGCCCGCTACGGCACCGGCGTCCTCGTCGAGCTGGGCGGCGACGTCGCCGTCGCCGGCCCGGCTCCCGCCGGGGGCTGGGTGCTGCAGGTGGCCGAGCACGCCGGAGGTCCCGGCCAGCTGGTCACGCTGCACGCCGGCGGGCTGGCCACCTCGACCATCACCGTCCGCACCTGGACCCGCGGCGGCCGTAGCGCCCACCACATCGTGGACCCCGCCACCGGCGCGCCCGTCCGCGGACCGTGGCGCACCGCGAGCGTCGCCGCCGGGACCGCCCTCGCCGCCAACGTCACGAGCACCGCGGCGCTCGTGCTCGGCCACCGCGCCCGACCGTGGCTTCGCGAGCGGGGATCGGCGGTCCGCCTCGTCGACCGCGGTGGCGACGTCCACCTGCTGGGCGGCTGGCCGGTGCCACAGCTGGAGCTGGAGCTGGCGTCATGATCACCTGGTACCTCGCTCGCGGAGCGGGCCTCGCCGCCCTCGTCCTGCTGAGCGCCTCGACCGCCCTCGGCGCGCTCGCCGGCCGCGGCCGTGCCGAGCAGAGCTACCTCCGGCAGTACGTCCACCGAGCCACCGCGGGGCTGGGCGTCGCGACCCTGGCCGTCCATCTGGTCGCCGTGCTCTCGGACTCGTACGCCCACGTCGGGTGGTGGGGAGCGCTCGTGCCTTTCACCGCCGGCTACCGGCCCCACTGGGTCGCGCTCGGCACCGTCGCCGCCTACCTCTTCCTCGGCGTCGCCGTCCTCGGCCTGGCCCGCGGCCGGATGGCTGCCCACCCGGTGGGCGCCCGCGTCTGGCGCGGCCTGCACGCGACGGCCTATGCCGGCTGGGTCGCCGCCCTGATGCACGGCTTCGGCTCGGGCACCGACAGCGAGACCGGGTGGGTCCGGGCCATGTACGTCGCCTGTCTCGTGGGCGTCCTCGTCGCCGTGGCCGTCCGGCTGGCGGCGCAGTCCCGCCGCAGCGCCACCGGCCGGTTCGCGCCCACTGCCCTGCTCCGTCCGCTCCCGTCCACCCCGGAGGCCCTCCGATGACCGCAGTGCTCCCCGTCCCCGTCGCCGCCACCACCTCGGTCCGCGCCATCGGCGCACCCCGACTCCTCGCCGGCCTCGACCACGCCTCGCGGCTGGACGCCGCCGAGCACCACCTGGTGCACGGCGCCCTGCCCGGCAGCGACCTCGACCTGCTGCTCGCCCTCCTCGACAGCGCCCCGATCGCTGGGCGTGGTGGCGCGGGCTTCCCGCTCGCGGCCAAGATCCGCGCCCTCGCCCCGGGCCACCGTCGTCTGGTCGTCAACGGCACCGAGAGCGAGCCGGCCTCGTACAAGGACCGGCTGCTGCTGACTCGCTCCCCGCACCTCGTCCTCGACGGCGCGGTCGCGCTCGGCAGCGCGATCGGTGCCCGCGAGATCACGATCGCGGTGCACGACGAGACGGCCGCCCAATCGGTGACGGCGGCGGTCCGCGAACGACGCGACACCGGCCGGGTCAGGGTCCGCACCGTCGACGGTGGATTCGTCGGTGGCGAGGCGCGAGCGGTCCTGCGGTCGCTGCAGCGCGGCCCCGCCCGACCCACCGGCCGCAGGACCCCGCCGACGGTGGACGGTGTGCTGCTCGGCAACGTCGAGACGATCGCGCAGCTCGCGGTCATGCTGCGGCTGGGCGCCCATCGCTTCGGCGCCACCGGCTCGCCGGACGAGCCCGGCACCACGCTGCTGAGCGTGAGCGGCACGGTCGCGCGACCCGGCGTCCTCGAGGTGCCGCTCGGGACCCCGCTCGGCATCGTGCTCTCCGCCGCCGGCGCGGCGCCACGCCCGCGGGCCGTCGTCGTCGGCGGCTACCACGGCAGCTGGCTCGCCCCCATCGATCAGATCCGGTTGTCCCGGGCCGGAATCGCCGCGGCCGGCGGCAGCTTCGGCGCCGGCGTGATCGCGGTGGTCGGCGACGACACCTGCGCCCTCGGCGAGTTGAGCCGCGTGGCCGACTGGCTCGCCGCGCAGTCGGCACGGCAGTGCGGGCCCTGCACCTTCGGGCTCCCCGCGCTCGCCGCGGACGTCCGGGCCCTGGCCGCCGGGCATCCCGCCGCCGTCGGCAACACGCTGGGACGCGCCCGCGCCGTGGTCGGACGCGGCGCCTGCGCGCACCCCGACGGCGCTGCCCGATTCGTGACGTCGGCCGTCCACCTGCTGCAGGACGAGATCCACGACCACGCCACGCGCGGCCACTGTGCCCGACCCGTTCGCGGCCACCTGCCGATCGGGGAGGGGCGATGAGCGCGCCGACCACCCTGGAGATCGACTGGACCCGCTGCAACGGCCACGGCCTGTGCCACGCCCTGCTCCCGGACGTGATCCAGCTCGACGAGTGGGGTTTCCCCATCCTGCCCCGCACTCCCGTCCCCACCGCAGCAGCGACCGACGCGCGACGGATCGTCGCCGCCTGCCCCGCCCTCGCACTGCGGTTGACCCGCCGTGCCGGCTGACCCCTCCCCGCCCCCCGTGCCCTCACCGGAAGGACCCCCTATGACCGCGCTCGGCGACGGATCCACCGCGACCGACCTCCGACCCGGCGTCCCCGACAGCGCTCGCGAGCGCATCGACGTGGAGATCGTCGTCCCCGTCTACAACGAGGAGACCGACCTCGAACGCAGCGTGCGACGACTGCGCGACCACCTCGCTCGGACGTTCCCGTTCACCGTCGTCGTCACCATCGCCGACAACGCCAGCACCGACGGCACCGCCGGGATCGCCGACCGGCTGGCCACCGAACTCCCCGACGTCCGCGCCGTCCACCTCGACGCCAAGGGCCGCGGCCGCGCTCTGAACCACGTCTGGGGGCAGAGCACCGCGCGCGTCGTCGCCTACATGGACGTCGACCTCTCCACCGACCTCGCCGCCCTGCTCCCCCTCGTCGCACCGCTGCTCTCCGGGCACAGCGACATCGCCATCGGCTCCCGGCTGGCCCGGTCGTCGCGGGTGGTGCGCGGTCCCAAGCGGGAGTTCATCTCCCGCAGTTACAACCTGCTGCTCCGGACGACGCTGCGGACCCGGTTCTCCGACGCCCAGTGCGGCTTCAAGGCCATGCGCACCGACTGCGCCCGGGCGCTGCTTCCGCACGTCCGTGACACCGCGTGGTTCTGGGACACCGAGCTGCTGGTGCTGGCCGAGCGCAGCGGATTGCGGATCGCCGAGGTCCCGGTGGACTGGGTGGACGATCCCGACAGCCGCGTCGACATCCTCGCCACCGCGCGCGAAGATTTGCGCGGCATCGCGCGAATCGGTCGCGCACTGCTGCGCGGCGAGCTCCCGCTGCACGAGCTGCGTCGCGCTGCCGGTCGCGACACCGGGCCGGCTGTCGCCGGCGTCCCCGCAACCCTGACGTGGCAGGCCGTGCGCTTCGGGCTCATCGGCGTCGGCTCGACGCTGGCGTACCTGCTGCTGTTCCTGCTGCTGCGCGTCCCCCTCGGCGCGCAGGTCGCGAATCTGGCGTCGCTACTGCTCACCGCGATCGGCAACACCGCCGCGAACCGCCGCATCACCTTCGGGGTACGCGGTGGCGGCGCCGGTCGGCACCAGCTGCAGGGTCTGGTCGTCTTCGGCATCGGCCTCGCGCTCACCAGTGGCTCGCTGTGGCTGCTCGGCCATGCAACCTCGCATCCCGGCCGCGTCCTCGAACTCTCCGTCCTGGTGTTGGCGAACTTGCTCGCCACGGTGGTGCGGTTCGTCCTCTTCCGCCGCTGGGTGTTCGGGTCCAGCACCGACAAGACCGCCAGCGACAAGAAGGTGTCCGCATGACCACCACGACCCCGTCGTCCCATCCCGCCACGCCGCCGGTCCCCCACTACCCCTCGATGAGTGGGCCGACATCGGCCGAGTGGGCCGGTATATCGGCCCACTCGGCCGGAAACGGCCCACTGAGCGGGGATCCGGGAACTCGGCCGCCCGCCCATCGGTTCGCCGAGCGGCACCGGCTGCATCTCGGCATCCTGCTCGCGGCCACGGCCCTGCTGTATGTCTGGGGTCTCGGCGCCTCCGGGTACGCCAACGACTTCTACGCAGCGGCGGTCCAGGCCGGGACGCAGAGCTGGAAGGCCTTCTTCTTCGGCTCCTTCGACTCGTCCAACGCGATCACCGTCGACAAGCCGCCGCTGTCGCTGTGGCCGATGGAGCTGTCGGGACGGATCTTCGGCTTCAACTCGTGGTCCATGCTGGTGCCGCAGGCCCTCGAGGGCGTGGCGACCGTCGCACTGCTCTACGCGACCGTCAAGCGCTGGTTCGGCCATGGCGCCGGACTGCTCGCCGGCGGGCTGCTGGCCGTCACCCCCGTGGCAGTGCTGATGTTCCGCTTCAACAACCCGGACGCGATGATGACGCTGCTCATCGTGCTGGCGGCGTACTGCGTCACCCGCGCCCTGGACGAGGGCTCCACCCGCTGGCTGCTCGGCGCCGGCGGGATCATGGGGCTGTCCTTCCTGGCCAAGGGACTGCAGCCGTTCACGGTGCTGCCGGCACTCGCGCTCGCCTACCTGGTGGCGGCGCCGGTGTCGTGGCGCAAGCGCATCGCGCAGCTGCTGGGGGCCGGCGTCGCGATCGTCGTCGGTGCCGGCTGGTGGGTGCTCGCCGTCGACCTCACACCCGCGTCGTCGCGGCCGTACATCGGCGGTTCGGGTGACAACACCGCCCTCGGGCTCGCGCTGGGCTACAACGGCATCGACCGGCTCTCCGCCGGTTCCGGCGGTGGTCCCGGCGGTGGCGGCGGCTTCAGCGGTGCGACCGGTGTCAGCCGGCTGATGAACTCGCTCTACGCCGGTCAGATCGGCTGGCTGCTGCCCACCGCGATCATCGCGCTGGTCGCCCTGGTCGTCGTCACCTTCCGCGCTCCGTTGACGGACCGGACGCGCGCCGCCGCGATCCTCTGGGGCGGCTGGCTGCTCGTCACCGGGGCCGTGCTCAGCTTCGCCAGCGGCATCATCCACCCGTACTACTCCATCGAGCTGGCCCCCGCGATCGCCGCACTCGTGGCCATCGGGGCCGCCGTCCTCTGGCGGCACCCGGCCATCGCAGGACGGCTGACGATCGCCGCGGCCATGATCGTGACGGGCGTCTGGGCCTTTCAGCTGCTCGGCCGCAGCGCGGACTTCGTCCCGTGGCTGCGCTGGATCGTGCTGCTCGCGGCCGTCGGTTGCGCGGCGCTGCTCTTCGCCGCGACCCAGCGGCGGAGCTTGATCGTTCTCCTGACGACGCTGGGCATCGTCGCGGCCGCCGGCGGACCAGCGGCCTACGCCGTCGAGACAGCGCGCACCGCGCACACCGGCTCCACGCCGTCGGCCGGGCCGGCCACCGGGGGTGCCTTCGGCCGCTTCGGCGGGTTCGGCGGTGCCGGTGCGGGCCGAGGCGGCTTCGGCGGATCGGCCGCGACCGACTCGGCACTCACCGACCTGTTGAAGCAGACGACCACGACCTGGGCGGCGGCCACCATCGGCTCGCAGTCGGCAGGACCCCTCGAGCTCGCCACCGGCAAGGCCGTCATCGCCATCGGCGGCTTCAGCGGCAGTGACGACTCGCCGACGCTCGCGCAGTTCAAGGCCTACGTCGCCGCCGCAAAGATCCACTACTTCATCGCCGGCGGCGGGATGGGCGGCATGGGGCGCGGTGGCGCCGGCGCGGGCAGCGAGATCTCGTCCTGGGTCGCGGCGCACTACACCAGCACGACGGTCGGCGGGTCGACCGTCTACGACCTGACGAAGGCCGCGTCGTGACCGCAACTTTGACACGGCCGGCGGCGCCGGCGACGCCCCGGGTCCGCCGTGGCCTCACACCGCAGCAGGCCCTGCTCGGCGGGCTACTGCTGGGCACGGCACTGCTCTACCTGATCGGGCTGTCCCGCTCGGGCTGGGCGAACCAGTACTACGCCGCCGCGGCGCAGGCGGGGAGCCAGTCGTTCAAGGCCTTCCTCTTCGGCTCGCTGGACTCGTCGAACTTCATCACCGTCGACAAGCCGCCGGCCTCGCTCTGGGTCATGGACATCTCGGTGTACCTCTTCGGGGCGAACTCGTGGGCAGTGCTCGTCCCGCAGGCACTCGAGGGGGTCGCCGCCGTCGCCCTGCTCTACGCGACGGTCCGACGGGTGGCCGGTCCGAACGCCGGACTGCTCGCCGGGGCGGCACTCGCGCTCACCCCGGTGGCGACGCTGATGTTCCGCTACGACAATCCGGACGCACTCCTCGTCCTGCTGCTGACGGCAGCCGCCTACGCGACGCTGCGGGCCATCGAGCAGGGACGGCCGCGGTGGCTCGTCCTGGCCGGCGTGATCCTCGGCGTCGCCTTCCTGACGAAGATGCTGCAGGGCCTGCTCGTCGTGCCGGCCTTCGCCCTCGCCTACCTGGTCGCGGCCGACACCACGCTGCGACGCCGGATCCTGCACCTGCTCGCCGCCGGTGCCGGGCTCGTGGCCGCCGCCGGGTGGTGGGTCGCGCTGGTCGAGCTCTGGCCCGCCGGGTCACGTCCCTACATCGGCGGCTCGACGAACAACAGCGTGTTGCAGCTGGTCTTCGGTTACAACGGCATCGGTCGGCTCACCGGCTCGGACAACAACGGCAGCGTCGGTGGCCGGGGCGGCGCCGGCTTCTCGTCGGACGAGACCGGCTGGACGCGGCTCTTCGGCTCCGAGATGGGGACGCAGATCAGCTGGTTGCTGCCGCTGGCCGTGGGTGCGATCGCCGCCCTGGTATGGCTGACGTGGCGTCGGCCGCGCACCGATCTGCTGCGTGCCGCGACCGTGGTCTGGGGCGGTTGGCTGCTCGTCACCGGCGTCGTCTTCAGCTTCGCGAGCGGCATCATCCACCCCTACTACACCGTCGCGCTGGCACCCGCCATCGCCGCACTCGCCGGCATCGGCGTGGTCGCGCTGTGGCGGGAGCGAGCGCGGCTGACCGCCAGGCTGCTGCTCGGCGGCCTGCTCGCGGCCACCGCGATCTGGACCAACGGCCTCCTCGGCCGGGCGTCGTGGCACCCCGAGCTGCGATGGTTCGTCCTCGGTGCGGGGATCGTGGCCACGACGCTGGCGCTGCTGGACGGTCGGCTCCGCGGTGTCGTGGTGGCGCCCTTCGTCGCCGTCACCCTGCTGCTCGCGCCGGCGGCCTACTCGCTGCAGACCGCGAGCACCGCGCACTCCGGCGCCCTGCCGACGGCCGGTCCGGCGAGCACGGTCGGTTTCGGCGGTCGTGGTGGGTTCGGCAGGGGTGGCTTCACCGGCGGCCAGGCCACCTGGACCGGCCGTCCCGGCGGCGGCCTCGGTGGCGGAGGCGGCTTCGGCGGCGGCCGGGGCGGCGGTATGGGCGGCGGCGGCATGGGCGGCCTCGGTGGCGCCTCGACCGTGAGCACGTCCCTCGTCACCGCGCTGCGCCAGGGCGCGTCCGACTACCAGTGGGTGGCCGCGACCGTCAGCGACAACCAGACGGCCACCCTGGAGCTCGCCACCGGCGAGGCGGTGATGTCCCTGGGCGGGTACAACGGCACCGATCCGGCGATCACGCTCGCGGCGTTCCGGAAGCTGGTGGCGGCCGGCCGGATCCACTACTTCGTCGCGACGGGACAGGGCTTCATCGGCTCGACGGCCGCGAACACCTCGACGGCGTACGCGATCCAGCAGTGGATCACGTCGACCTTCACCGCGACGACGGTCGGCGGCACGACCGTCTACGACCTCACCGCGTCCCGGTGACCTACCGCGAGTGGTCGATTCTCGCGCCGAGTGGTCGCTCGCTGGGCGACCACTCGGCCGCGAAATCGACCACTCGGCGTGGGACGCGACGGCACAGCTCACGCAGGCGTGGGACGCGATGGCTCAGCTCACGCCGTCGCGGGACGCGACGCCTCGGCGTGGGACGCGACGCCTCAGCTCACGCCGGCGTAGGAGTGCAGGCCGGTGACGACGAGGTTCACGATGATGAAGTTGAAGACGATGGCCGCGAAGCCGGCGAGGTTGATCCACGCCGCGGAGCGGCCCTTCCAGCCGGCGGTGGCGCGGGCGTGCAGGTACCCGGCGTAGATGACCCAGACGATGAAGGCCCAGGTCTCCTTCGGGTCCCAGCCCCAGTACCGGCCCCAGGCGGCCTCGGCCCAGATCGCGCCGCAGATGATGGCGACGGTGTAGAGCGGGAACGAGAAGGCGACGACTCGGTAGGCGGCGCGGTCCAGCGTCTCGGCCGACGGCAGCCGCTCCGACAGTGACGCGAGCCCGCCGCTCTTCACGGTGCCGGCGGCCACCTGCTTGTCGTGCCGCGCCTTGAGCAGGTAGAGGGCGGTGAGGACGGCGCTGGTCAGCAGGGCACCCTCGCCGATCGAGACGAGGAAGACATGGATGGCCAGCCAGTACGACTGCAGCGCCGGGACGAGCTTCTGCGCCTCGCCGTAGAAGACGGTGCCGGCGAGGAACATCAGCATGATGACCGGCAGCAGCACGAAGCCGGCCAGCGGCCGCAGCTTCGGCGCCTTCCAGAGGACGGCCAGGAACGCGAGGACTGCGACGAGTCCGGAGACCGAGGCGAACTCGTACATGTTCGACCACGGCACCGCGTCGACGGCGAGGGCGCGGACGAGGATCGACGCCAGGTGGATCAGCGCGCCCAGGGCGATGACCGCGACCGACCAGCGTCCGATGGTGTCGGCCTTGGCCCGCTTCGAGCGAGCGGCCGGGGTGTCGGTCCCGGAGCCGGCAGCGACCGACGGCCCGCCAGCGCCCACCAGCTGTCGCTGCGGCTCGGCCGCCTTCTCGGCGGCGGTCCGTCCGACGCGGCCGAAGGCGTACTCGGCGGTGTGGCCGACCATGGCGACGGCGTACACCGCGATGGCAGTGGTGAAGAGGCCGTCCGACAGGTGGGCCATGCCGCCGTTGATTCCCGCCATCAGGACTCCTTGCTGCCGGTGCCGACGGCGTCCATCGCCGCGACGGTGTCGTGCGAGCCGTCCGGTGGCGTCACGCCTGCGTGCTGCAGGCGTTCCAGCCATCCGGCGAACTCGTCGGTGAAGTTGCCCGAGTCGCTGCGTGCGAGCCCGCCGACCGTCACCACGGTAGGTGACTGCGGGCCCTCTCCGCTCGCGGGGGTGACGCGGATCCACAACCGCCGACGGCGGACGCCGAGCGAGAGGCCGAGCCCCAGCACCATCGCGCCGGCGGCCCCGAGCAGCCAGCCCTGGGCCGGGTCGTGGGAGACCTGCAGGCTCGCCCAGGGCTTCCAGCCGTCGAAGGTGACTCGGACGCCGCCGGGGAAGGTCGCCGTCTCGCCGACCCGGAGGTTGGCGCGACCGATCCGCTTCAGGCCGGTGGTGTCGAGGTTGTAGACGGACTCCGGCTGACCGGTCGGGTTGATGCTGCCGGCGTAGACGAACATCCCGAGCACGGGGTTACGGGCGACGGGCGAGGACGAGGTGTAGACGCCCGGCGAGGTCTCCAACGGGGTCGGGGCGAAGAAGCCCGCGATGCCGACGTCCCGGCCGTCGTCCCGCCCGCTCTGGAACTTGAAGGCGCCTTCGCTGTAGTACGTGCCGCTGTTGGTGGGCAGGAAGGCGGCGGTGACGTTCGAGCGGACGGTGCCGTCGGGCATCCGGACCGTCACCGTCGGGGCGTAGCCGTGGTTGATGAGGTACACCCGGTCGCCGTCCAGGCGCAGCGGGTTGTTGACGGTGATGGTGGCCTGCTTCGCCGCCGCGTCCGGGCTGCGGCGATAGGTCACGTCAGCGCGATAGGACAGTGGCGCGCCGGAGGCGCTGTACTTGTCGGTGAACCGGTCCAGGCTGTCGATGCAGAAGTCGCCGGGACGGACCGTGCCGTTCGCCGCCAGCCGGCCGGGCTTCCACTGGTCGTACTGCGCGACCGTGTTGCAGAAGCCGGTGCCCTGGACCACGACCCGACTGCCCTCGTAGCTGTAGAGCCGTCCGACCGCGATCAGCAGCAGGGCGGCGAGCAGGGCGACGTGGAAGACGAGGTTGCCGCCCTCCCGCGAATAGCCCTTCTCCGCAGCGAGGGTGACGGCGCCGCTCTCCTCGACCCGGCGGGTGACCCGCCACCGGCGGCCGAGCACCGCGCGGGCAGCGGTCGCGTAGTCGGCCGGCGCGCGTCGGGTCTCGAAGCGGCCGGACTCCGGCAGCCGGCTCAGGTACCGCGGCGCCGGCAGCGGCTGGCGGGTGAGCGCGCGGGCATAGACCCGGATGCGCGGGATGAGGCAGCCGACGAGGGACACCGCCAGCAGCAGGTAGATCGCGGCGAACCACACCGAGCCGAAGACGTCGTACATGCCGAGGCGGTCCAGGAACCGCCCCCACCCGCCGTGGTCGCTGATGTACTGGTCGACGTCGGAGGGGTTCAGCGGCCGTTGCGGCAGCAGTGAGCCCGGCACGGCGGCGACGGCGAGCAGGAAGAGCAGGATCAGCGCCGTCCGCATGCTCGTCAGCCGGCGCCAGGCCTGGCGGAGCACGGTCACGCCTGCGCCGGTCATACCTGCACCCCGGCGTCCTGCGGGACGCTGGTCTGAAACTGGATGATCAGCTCGTTCCACAGACCGGTGACGAGCAGGACGCCGATGCCGATGAGCAGCGCGCCGCCCACGCCGCTGACGACCCGCCGATGCCGCCGCAGGAAGCCGAGGGCGGACGACACCCAGCCGAAGCCGGCGGCGACGAGCAGGAACGGGATGCCGAGGCCGAGACAGTAGAAGACGGTCAGCAGCGCGCCGCGGCCGGCGGTGGCGTCCACGCTGGACATGCCGACCACGGCCGCGAAGGTCGGGGTGAGACACGGCGTCCAGGCCAGGCCGAAGCCGAGCCCCAGCAGCGGTGCCCCGAGCAGGCCGGGCCGCGGCAGCTTGTGGATCTTGAATTCCCGCTGCAGGAAGCCGACGCCACCGAGGAACACCACGCCCATCACGATGACGATGGCGCCGAAGACCCGCTGCAGCACGTCGACGTGGGTCTTGAAGAAGGCCCCGAGTTGGGAGAAGAGCGCCCCCTGTGCCACCAGGATGACGGTGAAGCCGAGGACGAAGAGCAGGGCACCGGTGAGCATGCGGCGCTGGCTGGGGCGCTCGTCCTCACCGGCCAGGCCGGCGACGTAGGAGAGATAGCCCGGCACCAGCGGCAGCACGCAGGGCGAGAGGAAGCCGATCACGCCGACGAGCACGGCCACCGCGGCAGCCACCAGGATCGGGCCGCTCTGCACCGTGCCGCTGAAGCCCTCGGCGAGAAGCATCAGGTCTCCGCGCGCAGCGTGTCGATCGCGCGCTCGAGATCCTTCTCGGCGTAGCGGCCGACGTAGAAGGCCGCGACCTTGCCGGACTTGTCCACCACCATCGTGAACGGCGGGCCGGCGGGGCTGTTGCCCAGCTTCTGGACGTTGCGCCCGGTCTCGTCGTAGACGCTCGGGAAGGTGATCTTGAAAGCGGAGAGGAACGACTTCGCACTCGACCGGTCGTCCTTGAAGTTGACGCCGAGGAAGTCGACCTTGTCGCCGTAGGTCCGCTGCACGCTCTGCAGCAGCGGCATCTCCACCCGGCACGGTCCGCACCAGGACGCCCAGTAGGGCACCACCGTGACGGTGCCCTTCCGCGACGCCAGCGAGGTCTTGGTCCCCGTCGTCACGATCGAGCCGTCGATGTCGAAGACCGGCTTGCGCTTGTCCTTCGGGATGAGCGTGCCCACCGGTGTCGCGCTGCCGTACTGGAAGTACTTCGACGTGCCGGCGTCGCCACTGCAGCCGGCCACGACCAGCAGGGTCAGGCAGGCAATCGCGAGGGCGAGACGGGGCAGCATACGGCGCGTGGACATCGCCGACCAGTGTGCGCCACCGACCTGTGCCCGCGGGAATCGGGTTCAGTAACCGCTAGGCACCGGTGCCGTGGCCGGCGGGCAGGCCGGACGCCGGCTCGTGATAGCCGACGTCGACGATCGTCTCGCCCCGGTAGGTGAGGGTCGTCACCGAGGCGAGGCTGCACTGTCGCTTGCGCGGGTCGTGCGGCAGCCGCAGGCCGCGGGCGAGGCGACCGGCGCAGACGATGGGCAGCTGATGGCTCACGCAGATCGCCTCGTGACCGGCGGCGGCGTCGCGGGCCGCCGCGGCGGCCGCCATCATCCGAGCGGCGATGCGCGCGTACGGCTCACCCCAGGACGGCCGCAGCGGGTTGAGGAAGAACCGGAACATCTTCGGGTCCCGGAACAGGCCCGAGCCCCCGGCCACGCGGCGCCCCTCGAAGGCATTGGCCGCCTCGATGAGGCGCTCGTCGGTGGCAATCTGCAGGCCGGTCGCCGCCGCGACCGGCGCGGCGGTCTGCTGCGCCCGCTGCAACGGCGAGGAGACCAAATAGGTAACGTCGCGGCCGGTGAACCAGTCGGCCGCCGCCCGGGCCTGCCGCTCGCCGAGCTCGCTGAGCCGGAAACCCGGCAACCGACCGTAGAGGACGCCGTCGGGGTTGAAGACCTCGCCGTGACGCAGCAGGTGGACGACGGTCGTCTGCGGGGCGGCCATGGGCGTCATCGTCGCAGACGCCGTGCGGTGTCAGGGGTCACAGCTAGGGTCCACCGCATGGCTCTCGACCTGCTTGCCCACGTCCGTGACGAATCAGCCCGTTTCGCCGCCGTGCTGAGCGAGACGGATCCGGCCGCCCGGGTCCCGACCTGTCCGGAGTGGGACGCCGCCGACCTGTTCTGGCACCTCACCGAGGTCCATCACGTGTGGGCCGAGGTGGTCGGCCGCCGCATCACCGACGGCGACGTCGTCGACGGCGAGGTCGAGGGCGCGCTGACCCGACCCGCGGACCACCACGCGATAGCGGCCCTCTACGACCGCACCACCGACGACCTGCTGCGGGCCCTCGCGGCGGCCGACGACAACGAGCCGGTGTGGACGTGGGCCAGCGACCAGAGCGTCGGTTTCGTCCGGCGCTTCCAGGCCCACGAGGCGTTGATGCACCGGGTGGACGCCGAGCTCGCCGCCGGTCTGGCGCCGTCGCCGCTGCCGGTCGAGCTCGCCGACGACGGCATCGACGTGGTGCTCCGCTTCGGCAAGACATGGCGGCCGGGCTGGGCCGACTGGCAGCCCACCGGCCCCGTCGGCCGGCTGCACGCCACCGACACCGACCGCCGTTGGACGGTGCGCATCGGCAGCTGGTCGGGCCACTCCCCCGACACCGGCAAGACCTACGACGGGCAGGACGCCCTCGAGCTCGTCGCCGACCACAGCGAGACCGATGTCGAACCCGACTTCAGCGTGCACGCCACGGCCGCCGAGCTGGATGCCTGGTTGTGGTGCCGCCCCGGCTTCGGGGAGGTCTCCGTGCAGGGCGACGCCGAGCGCTTCACCGCCCTCGTCAAGGACGGGATGCAGTAGCAGCCGCCCGTGCCGCCGCCGGCAGCGCCGCCTCGATCACGGCGAGGGCGTCGCCGTCGATGGCGGCATTGACGAACCACGCCTCGAAGGCACTCGGCGGCAAGTACACCCCGGCGTCCAGCATCGCGTGGAAGAACGGCGCGTAGCGCCACGTCTCGGCCGCCTGCGCGCCGGCGAAGTCGAGCACGGGCTGCTCGCTGAAGAAGATCGAGAAGAAGTTGCCGGCGTACTGCAGCTGGTGCGCGACACCCTCGGCGGTGAGCGCCTGCGAGGCCAGGGCACCGATCGTCCGGGCCAGCTCGTCGAGCCGCGCGTAGACCTCGGGCGTGGCATGGCGCAACGTCGCGAGCCCGGACGCCACGGCCACCGGGTTCCCCGACAACGTTCCGGCCTGATAGACCGGGCCGGCGGGCGCGAGATAGGCCATGACGTCGGCACGGCCACCGAAGGCCGCTGCCGGCAGGCCACCACTCATCACCTTGCCGAAGGTGAAGAGATCGGCGTCGACCGGCTGCAGGCCGTACCAGCCCGCGGCCGAGACGCGGAAGCCCGTCATGACCTCGTCCATGATCAACAGCGCGCCGTGGCGGCGGGTGATCTCGCGGAGCCCGGCGTTGAAGCCGTCGACGGGCGCGATGGCGCCCATGTTCCCGGCGGCGGCCTCCGTGATGACGCAGGCGATGTCGGCGCCGTGCTCGGCGAAACAGGCCTCGACCGCGGCGAGGTCGTTGTAGGGCAGGACGATCGTCTCCGCCGTCTGCGCGCCGGTGACGCCGGGGGTGTCGGGCAGGCCGTGGGTGATCACGCCGGAGCCGGCCGCGGCGAGCAGCGCGTCGACGTGGCCGTGATAGCAGCCGGCGAACTTCACGACCCGGTGCCGTCCGGTGACGCCGCGGGCCAAGCGCACCGCCGACATCGTCGCCTCGGTGCCGGAGTTGACCAGCCGCACCTGCTCGACGGGGGCGACTCGCCCGATGAGCTCCTCGGCCAGCGCGAGCTCGCCCTCGGTGGGCGTGCCGAACGACAGTCCGGAGGCCGCCGCCCGCTGCACCGCCTCGACCACCGCCGGATGCGCATGGCCCAGGATCATCGGACCCCAGGACGACACGAGGTCCACGTAACGGGAGCCGTCGGCGTCGGTGAGATAGGGGCCCGAACCGCTGACCATGAAGCGGGGCGTCCCCCCGACGGCACGGAAGGCCCGTACCGGCGAGTTCACGCCGCCGGGAATGACCCGCTGCGCGCGCTCGAAGAGGTCTGCGGAGATCGGTGCATCGGCCACTGGTCCACTGTGCCATTCGCGTGCCGACGGTCGACGGCGCACCGTCGCCTCGGTGAACTGGCGTACGGCCCGCATCCGCTCCGTATGGCGAATCGGCGGGGTCGGCCGGTTACTGTGCCTCGTGGCGATGCTGCAGCTGCGGGTGGTGTGCCCGGACGACGAGGCCGACCGGGTGCTCACCACGGTGGCCGATCAGGTCGGGACCGTCGCGGTCACGCGCACGGCATCGAGTGACGGCACGATCGTCTGTGCTGACATCGCGCGGGAGAGTGTCGACGAACTGCTCGACCAGCTGCGCGCCATGCGCGCGCTCGAACGCGGCATGGTCACGCTGACGCCGCTCGACACCGCGCTCGGCCGGCTCGCCGAGCAGGCGGAGGCCGATGCCCCCGGAGAAGGCGCGGACGCGCTGATCTGGGATGACCTCGCCTCCCGCACCGGTGAGGACTCGATCCTCACCTGGACCTTCTGCGCCTTCATGGTGCTGGCTGCCGTCCTGGCCGCCATCGGCATCGTCACCAACTCGACGATCACCATCGTCGGTGCGATGGTCGTGGGCCCGGAGTTCGGTCCGCTCGCCGCGGTCGCCGTCGGCCTCGTCGGTCGACGAATGATCATCGTCCGCCGCGCGGCGGTGGCGGTGGTGGCCGGCTTCGTCCTGGCGATCCTGCTGACGGCGGCGCTGTCCCTGCTCGGACGCGCCGCCGGGCTCTTCGACGTCAGCGCCCTGAACAACCACGACCAGACCGAGTTCATCTATCACCCCGGCTGGTTCTCGCTCATCACCGCCCTGGTGGCCGGCGCCGCCGGAACGCTGTCGTTGACATCGTCGAAATCGGCCGCGCTCGTCGGCGTCTTCATCTCCGTCACGACCATCCCGGCCGCGGGCAACGTCGCCGTCGCTGCGACCTGCAACCTCTGGTACCAGGCCGGACAGTCGCTGCTGCAGCTCGGTATCAACCTCGTCGGGATCGTGGCTGCCGGAGTGGTCACGCTGGTCGCACTGCAGTCGGTCCAGGCCCGTCGGGACAGTCGGCACGAGCGGAACGTCAGCCGAGCTCGCGCCGCATGACGATCCGGCGCCCCGCGGCGTCCAGGCCCAACTCGGCTTCCCGCGCTCGCCGGGCGGCGAGCCCCCCGGTCGGCCGCTCGACGACGCTGAAGCCACGGGCCCTGTACCAGGGGCCGTTCCACGGGACGTCGGCGAAGGTGCAGAGGGTCATCGCGGGGTACCCGGCGGCTCGCGCCGCGTCGCAGGCATGGTCGAGCAGTCGGGAGCCGAGGCCGGTGCGCATGACGCTGGGCAGCACGGCGATCTCGTCCAGGTGGGCATGGCCGTCGACCTCCGCGACGACGGCGAAGCCCACGACGCCGGTGCGCGGATCCTCGGCGACCCAGGTCGCGACGGCGTCCGCGGCGACCGCGAACTCGATCGTCGGCAGCTCGACCCCCGACAGCCCGAAGACGATCTCGGCGCGTTCGTCGATCTCGGCGAGCAGCGGCAGGTCGGCCGGCTCCGCCGCTCGGATCGACGGCGGCTGGTGGTCCGCCACCTCGGCCAGCCCGAGGACGGTGGCCAGACGCTGCGGGTGACGCGACGGCACCAGCACGTCCCGCCCGTCGTCCAACCGCAGCGCCACCCCCTTCGTCCGGCCGGGTTTGCCGTTCGGCCAGCCGAGGACGGGCAGGTCACGCGCGACCGCGGGGGCGAAGCCGGCCACCTCGGCACGGACGAGCATCTCGTCACCGACCCAGACCTCGTCGGTCGTCACGACGAGAGTGCGGGTGGCGCGGGCAGCGCCGACGAAGATCGCGTCCACCCCGCTGACCAGCGCCAGCGCGACCAGCCAGCCGGGCAGGTGCGCGACCGCGCCCCGGACGTCGATGACGAGGTCGATGCCGAAGCCCGCCAGGATGACCGCCACGACGACGAGCACCTCGACCCAGCTGCGCGGCGGCTCGCGCAGCACCACGGCACCGGTGGGTCGCCGGTCGTCCGGGTCGACCGCGGTCTCGGCGGCGGGCTCGCTGTCGGTCACCGCAGCACGGTAGCGGCCTCGGTTGCCCAGTAGGTGAGGATGACCGAGGCGCCGGCCCGCTTGATCGAGGTCAGCGTCTCCATGATCACGCGCTCCCGGTCCAGCCAGCCGTTCGCGGCGGCGGCCTCGACCATCGCGTACTCGCCACTGATCTGATAGGCCGCGACCGGCACCGGGCTGGCGTCGGCGACGGCGCGCAGGATGTCCAGGTAGGGCAGCGCCGGCTTCACCATGACGAGGTCGGCACCCTCGCCGACGTCCAGCGCGACCTCGGCCAGCGCATCGGCGACACTGCGGGTGGCGTCCTGCTGGTAGCTGGCCCGGTCACCCTGCAGCGACGAGTTGACCGCCTCCCGGAAGGGACCGTAGAACCCCGAGGCGTACTTCGGCGCGTAGGCGAGGATGCCGGTCTCGCCGAAGCCGGCGCCGTCCAGGGCCGCGCGGACGGCAGCGACCTGGCCGTCCATCATGCCGCTGGTACCGAGCAGGTGGGCGCCCGCAGCCGCCTGTGCCAGGCCCATGTTGGCGTACCGCTGCAGCGTGGCGTCGTTGTCCACGGCGCCGTGCTCGTCGAGGACGCCACAGTGACCATGGTCGGTGAACTCGTCCAGGCAGAGGTCGGCCATGAGCACCGTGGCGTCGCCGAGCTCGTCGCGCAGCCGCCGCAGGCCGACGTTGAGGATGCCGTCCTCGGCATCGGCCCCGGAGCCGACGGCGTCCTTGCCCTCGGGGACGCCGAAGAGCATCACGCCGCCGACGCCGGCCTCGACGGCCTCGGTCGCGGCCTTGGCCAGGGAGTCCAGCGAGTGCTGGACGACGCCGGGCATGGACGAGATCGGCTGCGCCTCGGTGATGCCCTCGCGCACGAACATCGGGAGCACGAGGTCAGAGGGACGGACCGTCACCTCGCTCACCAGCCGGCGCAGCGCAGGGGTCCGGCGCAGCCGGCGGGGACGCGAGACGGGGAAGGGCGGCAGCTCGGGCAGGCTCACCCGTCCCAGCGTAGGACTCGCCACCCGGGCCCCTGCCGTGCTATCCAATGCAGGTGCGGAGGGCTGTGGGGGTGGGGCTCATCGCGGCCCTGCTCGGCGGATCGCTGACCGCCTCGACCTCCCTGCAGTCCCCGGAGCCCGGCTACCTCAGGTTAGAGGTCTCCGCCGACCCCGGTGACGCCGATTTCGGCTGGTACCTCGACACGACGGAGGGCACGCCTCCGGCGCCCGGTCCGTCCCCTCTCGCGCCCACGAGCGCGCCGCGACCGACGGCGACCGCGCCGCGACCTCCGGAACCCTCCACGCCGATCCCTCGCGCCGCCCGGAGGTTCGCGTGGACGGGCAAGCAGGGCGCCCTGCCCGAGGCCTTCACCCTCACCGTGCTCCGGGGGCTCTCCGTACGGCAGGCGCTCGCGACCGTCGCACCCCACCCTTTCTTCCCGGCGCGACCGGTGGCGACGACCCGGCGTGCCATCGACATCGTCGAGAGCGTCCAGGAGCCGGGGAGCCAGGAAGGCCCGTTCCCGCAGCTTGTCGCCGCCGTCCGTCGGGGGCCGTACACCTTGATCCTGGAGGACAACAACTTCCTCGCCACCGACGAGGCCGGCCGGCTGAGCCGCAAGGGTGTCGCAGCGGTCTACTTCTGCAACATCGAACTGGACACCTCGTTCACGGTGGCACGCCGCGGCCGGGTCACCCGGTCCTTCGAACCGTTCAGCGGGACGGACTACCTCGGCCGCCGCCTCCGGCAAGAGCGCGGACTGCCGTTCGGGGGCCGCTACTCGGAGTGGATGGACGCCACCTCGCTCGAACTCGTGCGGCGCGTCACCGGCTACCGGGTGACCCCGGCCGACGTCGACATCGACAGCTACGACCTCGCCGTGGCCGTCGACCCCTGAGCCACGATTCGGGAGTGCCGGTCCCGCTGAGCGGGACCGGCACTCCCCGATCGATGGCGGTCAGCCGGCGGCGACGTCGTCCACCCAGAAGGTGGACGGGCTCGAAGCGTCGTTGCTGGCGCTGAAGGTGAGTGTCACCGACTGTCCGGCGTAGGCGGCCAGGGACGCACTCGACGACTGCCAGGTGGCGGTGGTCCCGGTGTTGGAGAACGTCTTCAGCGTGGTCCCGCCAAGCTTCACGGTCAGCGTGTCGTGAGCGGTGCCGGAGGTGTCGGTGGTCGTCATCCGCGTCCACCAGGTCAGCGAACCGGACGCCGGCACGGTGAAGGTCTGCGAGGCGGCGTCGGTGGTGGAGCTGGTCGCGCCGAGGTGTAGCGAGTGCGTCCCGCTGTGAGCCTGGCTGGTGACGATGGTGGCCCCGTTGAGCGCCCACGGGCTTGTGCCGCTCTCGAACCCGCCGTTGGCCAGCGCCGAGCTGGTGCCACCGCCGGTACCGCCACCCGTGCCGCCCCCGGTCGTGGTCCCGCCGGCCAGCCACTGCGTGGTGTTGAGGGCGATGGCCGCGTTGGTGCCGGCGGAGTCGTCCCAGCCGTCGTAGAGGGTGTTGCCCGACTGCCCGGTGCCGTCGTCGATGGGTGAGCTGTCCCCCCAGAACGCGACCCGGCCGGAGCCGAAGGTGGAGGTCGCCACCGCCGCGCCCGTCGTCCCCGAGGCCGAGTAGCCGCTGCGATAGACGACGCCACGGACGGCCGAGTTGTCCGACGGGTTGAGGGTGGCCGTCGTGCCGTTGCGGATGATCGTGCCCTTGACGGTGCCGAAGGGACCGTTCACCACGGCGGCCGGCGCACCGGAGCCGATGACGTTCGGGTTCTCGTTGTCGATGTTGAGCTTGTCGATGCTGAAGCCGAAGGGGTCGGAGCTGTCGACGGAGTTGTTCGTCATCAGGTCGTTGAGGACGGCCACCGAGTCGGCGCCGTCGTTGTTGCGGTCGCTCTGGTTGTGATCGCTGATCATGAACAGCCCGCCGCCGTTCTTCACGAACGTCATGATCGCGGTCTTCTCGGCGGCGGTGAAGAGGATGTTCGGCTCGGGCAGGACGAGGGCGTCGAAGTTGGTGAGGTCCAGCGAGCCGCTGCCGCCGTAGGTGATCGAGCCGGACGACTGCGTCTTCAGCGAGTAGTTGCCGGTCTTCTGCAGCCCGACGCCCCAGGCGGAGATGCCGCCGGTCCAGTCGGACTCGACCGAGGGGGTCGCGTCCTGGGCCGTCGGGTCGGGCTTGGACGTGGAGATGATCCAGTCGGCGTTGCCCGCCTCTTCGGCCGACGTGTCGTCGAAGAGGACGCGGTACGGGGTGGCCGCGTGGGCAGCGGGAGCCGTCACGACGGTGGTGACGAGGGCGGGGGCCACAGCGGCGACGAGGGTGGCCGCCAGCAGCAAGGGTCGAGAGCGCATGAGCCGAGATGCTAGCGGCCCAAATGCGACATTTTGGTGACGTCGGGGCAACTCGCACCACCCCCCGACGTGATCAACAGGCGGTTTCGGTCGCGGTGACGACCGGAACCGCCTGTTGATCACGGAAACGGCGGGGGGTGGACCTCAGCGCGAAGCGCGGCGGGCGCCGGAGCGGGCCGGCTTCTTGGCCGCAGCTGCCGCCGCGACCTTCTCCTTCTCGGCGGCCGCACGCTCGACGGCGAACTCGGCCAGCGCGTCGATCAGCGCCGGGACCGTCGCCTGCTCGGGCTGGACGTCCACCCGCAGGCCGAACTCGGTCGCGGTGGCCGCGGTCTGTGGGCCGATGCAGGCCACGACGGTCCGGGCGTGCGGCTTGCCGGCGATGCCGACGAGGTTGCGCACCGTGGACGACGACGTGAAGCAGACGGCCTGGAAGCCACCGGACTTGATGGCGTCGCGGATCTCGGCCGCGGGCGGCGCCGCGCGCACGGTCCGGTACGCGGTGACGTCGTCGATCTCCCAGCCCAGCTCTCGCAGCCCGGCGGCGAGCGTCTCGGTGGCGATGTCGGCGCGCGGCAGCAGGATCCGGTCGATCGGGTCGAGCACCTCGTCGTAGGGCGGGAAGTCGGCCAGCAGCCCCTCGGACGACGCGTTCTCGTCCGCCGGGACGAGCTCGGGCTTGATGCCGAAGGCGCGGACGGCCTCGGCCGTGGCCGACCCGACGCAGGCGATCTTGACGCCGGCGAAGGCGCGGGCGTCCAGACCGAACTCCTCGAACTTCTCCCGGACGGCGCGGACGGCGTTGGTCGAGGTGAAGACGATCCACTCGAAGCGGCCGGTCACCAGGCCCTTGATGGCGCGCTCCATCTGGGTGGGCGTACGGGGCGGCTCGACGGCGATGGTCGGGACCTCGACGGGCACCGCACCGAAGCCGCGCAGCCGGTCGCTCATCGAGCCGGCCTGGTCCTTGGTGCGCGGCACCAGGACCTTCCAGCCGTAGAGCGAGCGCGACTCCCACCACGCGAGCTTCTCGCGCGAGGCGGCAGCCTTGCCGATGGTGAGCACGAGGCGGCCGGACATGCCGACCGTGGTCAGCCCGAGGTCGCCGATCTGCCCGGTGACGGTCTGCTGGCCGGTGGTCGTGCCGGCGCAGCTGACGGCGACGGCGGTGTCGGGCTTGAGGCCGTTGGCGACCAGCTGCTCGCCGACGGTCTCGACCTCAGCGGCGTCGATCGTGATCACCACGGTGCCGCTGGCCGAGGCCAGGAACTCGTAGTCGGCCTCCTGCGCCGAGGCCAGGTCGACCTCGGTGCGGACCGCGCCCACCGGGACACCGGCATAGGTGGCGGTGCCGGTACCGAGCGCGATGCCGGGGACGACGTCGAACGGGACGACCGTCTTGGCGACGGCGAGCGTCTCCTTCACCACGGCGTCGTCGGCGAAGGGGTCACCGGCGACGAGGCGCACCACGTGCAGGCCGTTGCGGGCCTCGGCGAGGGCCGTCTTGGCCGTGTCGGCCGGGGCCGCCTCGGCGGCACGGACCTCGACGGCGGCGAGGTCCCGGATCGCCGCGGGGACCGCCGCGTCGGCGATCACCAGCTCGGCGTCGCGGATCGCGTCCGTCGCTCGGGCCGTGAGCAGACCGGGGTCGCCGGGGCCGGCACCCACGAAGGTGATGCGGCCGACGGTCTTGCGGGCGCGGGTCATGTAGAGCTCCCCATCATGGTGTTAGCGCCGTCAGCGAGCAGCTCGGCGGCAAGCCGCCGGCCGACGCCGTCGGCATCGGTCGTGGGTCCGGTGGCGGAGAGTCGCACGGCACCACTGCCGTCGATCGCCGTCACCGAACCGCGGAGGAAAACTTCGGGACCGTCGTCGCCCTCGGCGATCTCGGCCATGGCGCCGACGGGGGCGGAGCAGCCCGCCTCCAGCGCTTCGAGCAGGGCCCGCTCGGCGGCGACCGCCGCGCGGGTGTCGGCGTGGTCCAGTGCTGCCACCAGCGCCACCGCCTCGTCGTCGTCGGAGCGGCACTCGATGGCCAGTGCCCCCTGCGCCGCCGCGGGCAGCACCTGGATGGGGTCGAGGACCTCGGTGACGACGTCGTGGCGGCCGATCCGCTTGAGGCCGGCGTAGGCGAGCACCACGGCATCGAGCTCGCCGAGGGTCACCTTGCCGACGCGGGTGTCGATGTTGCCGCGGATCGCCACCACCTCGACCCCCAGGCCGAGCGCGTTGAGCTGGGCCATCCGCCGCGGCGAACCGGTCCCGACACGGGCACCGGCAGGCAGTTCGCCGAGCGTCAACCCGTCTCGGGCGACGAGCACGTCGCGGTTGTCCTCGCGGGGCGGGACGGCCGCCACCGTGATGCCGGGCGCCGGCGCGGTGGGCAGATCCTTGAACGAGTGCACCGCGATGTCGATGGAGCCGTCCAACAGCGCGTCACGCAGCGCGGAGACGAAGACTCCCGTGCCACCGATCTGGGCGAGGGCGGCGGACGAGCGGTCACCCTCGGTGCTGACCGGGACGATCTCGACGGCGGCGTCGAGCTGCGCGACGACCTGGTCGGTCTGGGCGCGGGCAAGGGTGCTCGCCCGGGTGCCCACCCGGAAGGTACGAGGAGCCATCAGCGCACCTCACCGGACGGTTTCTTCACCGCGGCGACGGACTCCGCGGCGGCGGGGTCGAGGCCGAACAGCTCCCGCAGCGCCGCGGCGTACTGGTCGCCGCCGGGGGTGGTGGCCAGCTCCTTGACCCGGACGGTCGGCGCGTGCAGCACCTTCTCCACCGCACGGCGGACGGCCTCGGCCACCTCGTGGCGGTCGGTGGGGTCCAGGTCGGGCAGCCGGCCGTCCAAGCGGACGAGCTCGGCGTCGACGACCTGCCGTGCCCGCGCGCGGAGCGCGGTGACGGTGGGGGCGACGGCCAGACGCTGCTGCGCGAGCAGGTACTCCGCCAGCTCGTCGGCCACGATGGTGCTCGCGGCGTCGACCTCGGAGTCGCTGACCATGGCCCCGCCACCGCGCAGCGCCTCGAGGTCGACGTAGGTGACGCCGGGGATGACGGCGACGGCGGGATCGACATCGCGCGGCAGGGCGAGGTCCAGGACGCAGAGCGGCCGCTCGGCGCGCGAGGCCACCAGGTGCGACTCCACGACCAGCCCGGTCGAGCCGGTCGAGGAGACCACCAGATCGGCCTCGGCGATCTCGCGGGCCAGATCGTTCAGCCCGACCGCCCGGCCGTCCAGGGTGGCGGCGAGTCGCTCACCGCGGTCGAGCGTCCGGTTCGCCACGACGATCTCGCCGATGCCGCGACGGCGCAGGGTCGCACCGGCCAGCGCGCCCATCGAGCCGGCGCCGACGATCAGCGCGCTACGACCCGCCAGGCCGCCGCCCAGCGCCTGCTCGGCCCGGTCGAGGGCGACCGAGACGATGGAGGCGCCGGCGCGGTCGATGCCGGTCTCGCTGTGGACGCGCTTGCCCACCCGCAGCGCGGTCTGGGTGAGGTCGTGCAGCACCGTGCCGATCGAACCGAGCTCGGTGCCCAGCGCGTAGGCCGCGCGCAGCTGGCCGAGGATCTGGGACTCGCCCACCACCATCGAGTCCAGGCCCGAGGCGACGCTGAACATGTGCTCGGCGGCCGCCTCGGCGAAGTGGACGTAGAAGTGGTCGGAGAGGTCCGCGAGAGCCATGCCCGCGTGGCGGGCGAGCACCGAGCGGATCTCGAAGTCGCCGGGGTGGAAGCGGGGGATGTCGGCGTAGACCTCGACGCGGTTGCAGGTCGAGAGCACCAGCACCTCGCTGATGGTCTCGGCGATGTGCAGCTCCTCGAGCGTCTTGCGCAGGTCGTCCGCGGCGACGGCGACGCGCTCGAGCACCGACACCGGAGTGGTGCGGTGGGAGAGTCCGACGACGATGAGGCTCACGAGTTCGCCGCCTTCGTCAGGGCCGCGGCGGCCTTGCGGTTCTCGTGGAAGGAGAGGATCTGCAGCTCGGCGGCGAGGTCGACCTTGCGGACATCGACGTGATCGGGCACGGACACCACCACCGGAGCGAAGTTGAGGATGCTGGTGACCCCCGCGGCCACGAGACGGTCGCAGACGTCCTGGGCGACCTTGTCCGGGACGGCGAGCACCGCGATCGTGATCTGCTCCTCCGCCACGACGGTGTCGAGCTCGGCGATGTCGCGCACCCGGCAGCCCTCGACGATGCTGCCGACGAGGGCGGGATCGGAGTCGAGCAGCGCCGCCACCCGGAAGCCGCGCGAGGCGAATCCGGCGTAGCCGGCCAGCGCCTGCCCGAGGTGACCGACACCGACGAGGGCCACCGACCGGTGCACGGTGAGGCCGAGCGTGCGGGAGATCTGCAGCGTCAGGGTGCCGACGTCGTAGCCGACGCCCCGGATGCCGTACGAGCCCAGGTAGGAGAGATCCTTGCGGAGCTTGGCGGAGTTGACGCCGGCCGCCGTCGCCAGCTCCTCGGAGGAGACGGTCGCCACGCCGCGCTCGGCGAGCTGGGCGAGCACGCCCAGGTAGGTCGCCAGCCGGGCGACCGTGGCGTCCGGGACGTTCTGCAGCCCACTCGGCGCGACCGTGCCGACGGCACCGCGATCACTGCGCGGGACGTTCATCGACACCTCGGAAGATGGGCGACGCACAGCCCCGCGACCGGCCGTGGACGGGCCGGGCGGGCAGGCGATCGGGCCCGTGTGGTAGTGGCTGACTGCGAGACCGAAGGTACGCCGCTCGTGAAAGTTTTCCCAAATCGTCGCACTGCGTGATAGTGGGACGTCGCCGGCGGTACAGCCCGCCGCGTCAGCGTGCGACGGCCTTGCGCAAGCGCGCCTCCTCCACGCGCCAGTACCCGTGTTCCCTGCCGTCGACGAGGATCACCGGCACCCGGTCGGAGTACTCCGCGCGCAACGCCGGCACGGCGTCGACATCGGCGAGCCGCAGCGTGAAGCCCAGCTCGGCCGCGAGCGAGGCGAGCAGCGTCTCGGCCTCGTGGCACAGATGGCACTGCTGCCGGGTGATCACCGTCACCACGTGATCACGCGGAGCCATCGACGCCGCCTGCCGGTTCCTCGCCGAGCTGCCACTTCTTCACCTTGCCGGTCACCGTGTGCGGCAGGGCGGGGACGACATGGACCACCGTCGGCACCTTGAAGCGGGCGAGCACCGCCGCCGCCTGCGCCGTCAGCGCGGCCGGGTCCAGCTCCACGCCGGGGACCGGCACGACATAGGCGTGGACGGCTTCGCCGGTGCGCGCGTCCCGAGCCCCGACCACCGCCGCCTCCGCCACGCCCTCGGCGCGCAGCAGGACGGTCTCGACCTCGGCCGGGTAGACGTTGAAGCCGTTGACGATGACCAGATCGGTGACCCGTCCGACCAGGCGGAGCCGACCGTCGGCGTCGGTGACGGCGATGTCGCCGGTGGCGAACCAGCCGTCGGCATCGGGACCGTCCCGCCCGTCGGGCCAGTAACCGGAGAAGAGATTGTCCCCTCGGACGACGAGTCGGCCGGGGTCGCCGTCGGCCACCACCTCGTCGTCGGTGTCACGCAGCTCGACCTCGAGCCCCGGCACCGGCCGGCCGACGGAACCCGCCGCCGCATGGGCCGGGTCCGCCGGCGTGCTCAACGCGACGACCGGGGCGGTCTCGGTGAGTCCGTACCCCTCCCGCAGCGCCACGCCGGCCCGCTCGTAGCGATCGACCAGGCCGCGCCCCAGTCGGGTCGAGCCCGCCATCGCGAACCGCACCCGACCGAAGCCGGTGGCGAAGCCGGGTTGCGCGAGCCAGGCGGCGTACTGGGCGGGGACGGCCAGGACGGTGGTCACGGACTCTGCCGCCATGGTCGCGAGCGTGGCAGCCGGATCGAAGCCGGAGGCACCGCCGAGGACGAGGGTCGCAGCGCTGTGCAGCACCGCACCGAGACCGGCGTTGAGGCCCAGGACATGGGAGAGCGGGACGGGGAGGAAGACGACGTCGGCGGCCTCGACCAGCGGCGGGCTCAGCCGCGACACCTGCTCGACGTTGGCCAGCAGCGCTCGCGCGGAGAGCATCGCGCCCTTGCCCTTGCCGCTGGTGCCGCTCGTGTACAGCACGGCGACGACGTCCTCGCCGCCCCGGACCGCGCCGGCGGCGCCGTCGGCGGGTCCCGAACGCCGGGACGCCACCAGCTCGCGCGCCAGGGCGGCGTCGACCAGCAGCGAGACCCCGGCGTCGGCGGTGATGTGGTCGACCTCGGCCTGCGTGTACGAGGGGTCGATCGGCACGCAGATGAGCCCCGCCCGCAGGGTCGCCAGGTAGGACACCACGAACTCGGCGCTGGTCGGCAGCAGCAGCGCGACGCGGGCACCCGCCTCCGGGAGACGGTCGGCGAGGTCGAGGGCGGCAGCGTCGACGGCGGCGTCGAGGTCATGCCAGCTCCACCGTCGGTCGCCGTCGACGAGTGCGGGGCCGTCCGGTCGCTGCCGGGCCGCGCGGCGCAGCAGATCGGCCGGATTGCTCACGTCCGTTCGTCCGGTGCTCACGGCTCCACCCTGTCACCTGCCCGCCGTCGGATCACGGCCACGGCGCAGATCGGTGACGAGCGCCCTTGCGCTTCGCGCCGCAGCAGGCAAGCTGGACCCGGGGGATGTGCTCCATCTCTGGCAACACCCACATGAACTGCGGCAATTCGGGACCAACGGCCCGCCGATTGCCCGGCCTCGGGGGTGTCGCATTCACCGACAGGTCGTTACAGTTAGCGCAGTTTTTACACCGGTGCCATGACCGGAGCACCGACACCCGCGACGAGAGGTCAGCGATGCCGGGTAGGCGCACGCACGGCCTCACCGTCTCCGGCCATGCCCGATCGGCAACGGGCCTGCAGGCCCTCGCCGCCCTGATCAACGACGTCCTCTCGGGTCTGGGTACGCGGCCGGCTTTCGCCCTTGCCGGGACGTCCGGCAACTCCCGGCCGGACCGCTGGGACCGGGTGCAGCACAGCGTCGAGTCGCCGCCCTCCCGTCGCGGTCCCTCGCCGCGACCGCTGGAGGTCGTTCCCACACCGGCCGGCGAGGACGGCACCGGGCCCTCCGACGACCCCGCGGACCCCGACGGCGACACCACCGAACCGCACGCCGAGATGGACGCCGACCACGTCGAGACCTGGCAGCTGGTGCAGCGCGCGCAGACCGGCGACGGCGAGGCCTTCGGCGTTCTCTACGACCGCTACGTCGACCTGGTCTTCCGCTTCATCTACTACCGCGTGAACGACCGTGCCTTGGCCGAGGACTTCACCAGCGAGACCTTCCTGCGGGCGCTGCGCCGGATCGGGTCGATCTCGTACCAGGGTCGCGACATCGGGGCCTGGTTCGTCACCATCGCGCGCAACATCGTGCTCGACCACGTGAAGTCCGCCCGCAACCGGCTCGAGACCACGACCGCCGACACCATCGAGACCCGCGAGTACGAGCGCAGCACCGAGGCCGCGGTGCTCGAGACACTGCAGTCCGAGCGGCTCATGCAGGCCATCGACCAGCTCGGCGACGAGCAGCGCGAATGCATCATGCTGCGCTTCATCCAGGGACTGTCGGTCAGCGAGACCGCCGCCATCATGGGCAAGAACGACGGCGCCATCAAGGCGCTGCAGCACCGTGCCGTCCGCAAGCTGGCCGACCTCGTCGGTGGTGAGCTGCGATGACCGGCAGCCACCAGACTCCGGGCCGGAATTTGTCGGTTCCCCACAGTAACGCTGGGGTCACCCCGTCGTTGGACTTCATGACAGATGGTCATGGCAGCGGAATCGACGCGGCACTGGGTGGCGGACGCGAGCGATCGCGTTCGGAAGCGGAAGTAGGAACCGATGGCTGACGAGCATCGGACGTGGCGCGGGCAACGCGGAGGTCGACTCGAGGACCCGGCGTCCTCCAGCGACCCCGCGATCGCCGGCCTGATGGAGCAGCTGGGTGAGCTGGCCCGTCAGCAGGCCACGCTCGCGACGCCGCGGCCGGAGTTCCGCGCCGAGCTGCGAGCCCAGCTCGTGGCGATCACGCCGCGCATCGTCGCCGAGAGCGCCACCGCCGCCGAGCCCGCCGCCGGTGTCGCTACCGCCGCGCGGGGCGTCTCCGTCCTGGACCGTCCTCGCCCGTCACCTCGTCCTCGTCCGACAGCGGCCGCCGCAACCACGACGTCACCGAAACGCGACGAGCGCACTCCTCGCCGGGGCCTCGGCGGCATCCTGCGCGGCATTCCGCTCGCACGGCCGCTGGCGGTCGCCGCCTCGCTGGTCACGGTGCTGGCCCTGGTGCTCGGCGGTGCGGTGTACCTGAGCCGCAACGCGGTGCCCGGCGACACCCTCTACGGCCTCAAGCGGGCCAGCGAGCGGGTCGAGCTCTCCTTCGCCGACAACGACACCGAACGCGCCCAGAAGTACCTCGAGTTCGCCACGATCAGGGTCAAGGAGGCCCGCGAACTCGTGTCCCGAGCCTCCGCATCGGCCTCGGGCCGTGGTCCGCTGGCCGGTGGTCAGCTCTCCTCCTCGACCGCCCACCAGGTCTCCGACGCGTTGACGTCTGCCGACGGCGACACCCAGACCGCCTCCCGGCTGCTCGGCGGCGTGGCCGTCGACAGCTCGTCGCCGCGCCCGCTGGATCGGCTCACCCGCTGGGCGCCGAGCCAGCTGCAGAGTCTCGGCGAGCTGCGGGCGGCAGTCCCCGCGACCTCGCCGGTGGCGAGCTCCACGAGCCGCTCGGTGACGCTGCTGAAGCAGGCCTCGCACCGCGCCTCGGCCCTGGCCCAGAAGGTCGACTGCAAGTGCCTGCGTGACGCCCCCACCGACGCCTTCGGTCCGGTGCCCGTCCCGACGCCGACCCGCTCGTCCGGGACGACGCCCGCCGCGCCGTCCACCGGGTCGCCGAAGCGCACCCGGAGCACCGATCCGAACTCCGGGGGCAGCGTCTCCTCGGGGCAGAACCGGCCGCGCCAGTCGCAGCCGCCCGCGTCGACGACGACCACGCGTCCGAGACTGCCACTGCCCAGCCTGCCGCTGCCGACCCGCGCCACCACCACCGGTCCGAGCCTGGACCTGTGCAAGGTGAACCTGCTCGGCATCAGGCTCTGCCCGTCCAAGTCCAGCTGAACGACGCTCCCTGAGAAGCTGCCGACAGCGGGCCGGGTAGCGGCTCGGCCTCGGCGGTCGCACAGCGGCGCCCCGACTAGGCTGGGGCCGTGGCGGCGAGGGATTACGGCAGCGCCGACGAGGAGCCCACCGACGACGGCACCGACGATGTCGTGACGGCCGAGGTCCGGACCGCGGGCGACGGGCGCCCGTTCGGCGTCATCGGCACCATCGCCGAGCCGGGGCTGAACGCTCCCGCCGACCCGCGGGCCGCCGCCTTCTTCGACGTGGACAACACGATCATGATCGGGGCGTCGATCTACCACTTCGCCCGCGGTCTGGCTGCCCGGGACTTCTTCTCGTGGCGGGATCTGGCCCGCTTCACCGCGCGTCAGGCGAGGCTGCGGTTGCGTGGTGAGTCGAGCAGCGACATGCACTCGTCCCGCGAATCGGCCCTGGCCTTCGTCGCCGGCAAGAGCGTTGCCGAGATCGTCGCGCTCGGCGAGGAGATCTACGACGAGGAGATGTCGGACAAGATCTGGCGCGGCTCGGAGGCGCTGGCGCGGATGCACCTCGACGCCGGGCAGCGGGTGTGGCTGGTCACCGCCACGCCGGTCGAGCTGGCCAGCATCATCGCCGACCGCCTCGGGCTCACCGGGGCCCTCGGCACCGTCGCCGAGTCCGCGGACGGGGTCTACACCGGGCATCTCGTCGGCGAGGTCCTGCACGGCGAGGCCAAGGCCGCCGCGGTGCGGGGACTGGCCGCGAGCGAGGATCTGGACCTGACGCGCTGCTCGGCCTACTCGGACTCCATCAACGACCTGCCCATGCTGTCGCTGGTGGGGCGGCCGGTCGCGGTCAACCCCGACACCGCGCTGCGGGCCGAGGCGAAGCGTCGGGGCTGGGAGATCCGCGATTTCCGCACCGGTCGCAAGGCGGCTCGGATCGGCATCCCCGCCGCCATCGGACTCGGCGCAGCCGGCGGCGGTATCGCGGCGGGTGTCTCCGTCTGGCGGGCTCGGCGGGACACCCGTCCGGCCTGGCAGCGGCTCGGCGAGGACGCGGCGCGGCGGGCCGTACGGCTGCTCGGGCGGGGCTGACCCCTTCGTCAGCGCCAGACCGAGCGGCGCTGGACCAGCAAGCGGTAGAGCGAGTGCTGGATCGTCTCGCGCACCCGGTCGGTGAGCTCGAAGACGGTGGCCGGGTCGTCCGCGGCCTCGGACCCGAAGTCCGAGGTCTCGATGGGCGCACCGAACTCCAGGTACCACTTGCTGGGCAGCGGGACGGCGCCGAGCGGCCCCAGCCACGGGAAGGTGGGCGTCAGCGGGAAGTACGGCAGGTCCAGCATCCGCGCGAGGGTGCGGGCGTTGCCGAGGACCGGGTGGATCTCCTCGGAGCCGATGATGGAGACCGGGATGATCGGCGCCCCGACCGCCATCGCGGAACGGACGAAGCCGCCCCGTCCGAAGCGCTGCAGCCGGTACCGCTCCCCGAAGGGCTTGCCGATGCCCTTGAATCCCTCGGGCCACACCCCGACGAGCTCGCCCTTGGCCAGCAGCCGATCGGCGTCGGCGGCGCAGGCGACTGTGGTGCCGCCCTTGCGGGCCAGCTGACCGACGACCGGCACGCGGAAGACCAGGTCGGCGCCGAGGATGCGCAGGAAGCGGCCGGCCGGATGCTCGGTGTGCACCGCGGTCGCCGTCATCAGCGCGTCCAGCGGCCACAGGCCACCGGCGTGGTTCGCCACCAGCAACGCCGGTCCGGACGACGGCAGATGCTCGATGCCGTTGACCTCGACCCGGAACCAATGGTCGTACAGCAGCCCCAGCAGCGGCAGCAGACCGTGCCTGGTCAGGTCGGCGTCGAAGCCGAACTCGTCGACGTCGTAGTCGCCGCGCAGGCGGCGCCGCAGGAAGTCGACCAGCTCGGCACCACCGGGACGGGCAGCTGGCTGCGCCAGCGGCAGGGTCGTACCGAGCGGGACGACCGGCGCGGGCTCAGCGGCTGTCGCCGTCTCGTCCAGGTGGTCGGTCCGGCCGACGCTGCGGGCGGCGAGACGGCGTGCCCGGGCCAACGGCCGACCGGCCTCCCCGTAGAGCTGGATGATCCGCGCGCCGTCCATGTCAGGCACTCACGGCGTGCTCGCTGCGGCGCCGGCCGGCGACGAGGTCGGCCACAGCCTGCGCCGTGGTGACGCGAGGCCGGTAGCCGAAGCGCTCCTGCAACGCGGTCGTCTCCAGCACCCGGCCGTAGGTGAGGTAGCGCGCCTCCTCGGAGCTGAACTCGGCGACGCCGGTGTTGCGCACCAGGTCACCGACGGCCGTCATGAGGGCGGCCGGTACCGGGACCGCCAGCCGGCGGGCACGGCGGACGATCTGCGACAGCGTCAGCACGCCGTCGGCGGCGACGTTGTAGGTCCCGGCCGGCGCGCCCAGCGCGGCCAGCCGCAGCACCTCGACGGCGTCGCTGTCGTGGACCGGTTGCAGCCGGGGGTCGTAGCCGAGGGGGGTCGGCACGACGGGCATCGTCAGGTAGCGGGTCAGCGGGGAGTCGACCTCGGCCCCGATCAGGTTGGCCAGACGCAGCACCGTCACCGCGACATCGGTGCGGCGCCGGGCGAAGCCGCGCAGGTAGCTCTCCACCTCGACGACGTCCTTGGCGAAGCCGCTCCTCGGGCCCCGCATCGGCTGCATCTGCTCGGTGATCACCGCCGGCGAGCCCGGACCGCAGCCGTAGACCGCGGCGCTGGACTTCACGACCACCCGCGTGATGGTCTCCGACTTCTGACAGGCCGCCAGCAGCTGCATCGTGCCGATGACGTTGTGCTCCTGCATCGGCACCCGACCGCCGGCCGCCCGCGGCGAGGAGAGCAGCGCGGCATGGACCACGGTGGTCACGCGTGCCTGTGCGACCACCGTGCTCAGCAGCGGGTTGCGGATGTCTGCCCGGACGAACTCGGTCCGCCCCAGCAGCTGTCGCTGGGACGGCGTCGGCGGGACAGCATCGATGCCGATGACCCGCTCCACCGTGGGGTCGGCCGCGAGCACGGCAGCCAGCCGGCTGCCGAGGAATCGGCTGACACCGGCGATGAGCACGACGGTCGACACGGGCGCGAGCTACTTCCCTGCGGACGTGCGCGAATGCCCGCAGCGGTGCGGGCGCCGGAGAGCGCTACTTCTTGTTTCGACGCTGAATGCGCGTCTTCTTCAGCAGCTTGCGGTGCTTCTTCTTCGCCATCCGCTTGCGCCGCTTCTTGATGACCGAACCCATGCTGTGCCGCCTCTCGGGACTGCGCTGTTGTCGTCACGACCCAGCGAGTCCGTGCGAGATCGCTGTTGCCGAGCACCTGCTCGGTGAAGTTTAGCTAACCCGCTTCGATGAAGGCGTCGCGCAGGTAGTCGTGGACGGCTTTCTCGGGCACGCGGAAGGAGCGACCGACCCGGACGGCGGGCAGTTCGCCGCCGTGGACCATCCGATACACGGTCATCTTGGAGACACGCATGACGGCGGCGACCTCGGCCACGGTCAGGAACTTGACATCGGCAAGCGCGGGGTCGACGGGACGTATCCCGGTCGGCTCCTTCGACTCGTCGCTCTTCTGGGCAGGCTTCTTCGAGCTCATTGCTCACCGATACTTTCGGCACGTGTCGGGTGCCGGCTTCCCCACCGGCCACGGGACACGCACGTGCTACCTGAGAGACTAGCGGTACTCGTGGGGCCTATGCGATACCTGAGCAGCAGGTAAATCCCCACTCGAGGGTGCTATCGGCGGGGTTTCGTGCCGATTCGCCACCCCGGCACCCCGTTCAGGGGGAAGGCGGCGGCTACCGACCCAGCTCACGACTGCGGTCGGCGGCTGCCCGGACCGCCGCCGCGAGGGCAGCGCGCAGGCCGTGAGCCTCCAGTTCTCCGGTTCCGGCGACGGTGGTCCCGCCGGGGCTGCTCACCGCCTCGCGCAGCAGCACGGGGTGCTCGCCCGAGTCCCGCAGCATGGTCGCTGCACCGAGCGCGGTCTGGACGACCAGTTCGCTCGCGAGCGGTCGCGGCAGGCCGATCGACACCCCGGCGTCGATGAGCGCCTCGACGACCAGGAAGAAGTAGGCGGGACCGGAGCCGGAGACCGCCGTGACGGCGTCCAGCTGCGACTCGGGTACCCGCACCACCCGGCCGACCGCCGAGAGCACCTGTTCGGCGCGGTCCAGATGCTCATCGGTGGCGTGGCTGCCCGCCGCGATCGCCGTGATGCCCTCGCCCACCAGAGCCGGGGTGTTCGGCATGCAGCGCACCACCGGGACACCCTCGGGCAGTCCCGACTCGATCCGTTCCGCTGTGGCCCCGGCGGCGACGGAGACCACCAGCTGTTCGGCCACGGCGGACGAGATATCGGCCAGCAGCGAGCCGAGGTCCTGCGGCTTGGTCGCCAGGACGACGAGATCCGCCTCGGCCACCGCGGCCGCGGGTTCGGCGGTGGTGATGCCGTAGCGCTCCCGCAGCTGCGCGGCCCGCTCGGCGTAGCGCTCGCTCACCACGAGGCGGGCCGCGGGATGCCCGCCGGACATCAGCCCCGCCAGCAGCGCCTCGCCCATCTTGCCGCCGCCCAGGATCGCCACGCGGGGTCGGTCGTCGGTTCCGGTCGCGCCAGTCATGACCGTCAGATTAGGACGCTCACCGCGCACGCGGCGCCACCGGTGGCGTTGCGGTCAGCCACCGTCGATCCAGTCCAGGCGGCGCAGGATGACACCTTCTCGGAGCGCCCAGGGGCAGAGTTCGAGTTCGTCGACGCCGAGCGCGTCCATCGCGGCGCCGGCGACGACGGCACCGGCGAGCACCTGGTGCGCCCGGCCGACGCTGACGCCGTCCAGCTCGGCCAGGTCGGCCGACGCCATCCGGGAGATGAAGGACGTCACCTGGGTGAGGCCGGTGCGGGTGAGCGTGCGGCGGACCCGGGGCCCGGCCGAGCTGGGGGCGGCGCCGGCGAGCCGCGCCAGCGTGCGGAAGGTCTTGCTCGTCGCCACCACCCGGTCCGGCAGCCCCGTCGCCAGCAGCCGGCGCGCCGGCGAGCGCAGCGTGTCGGCGACGTAGGCCTGCAGCGCCGCCACCTCGCTCTTGCTGGCGGGGTCGTTGCAGAACCACTCGCGGGTCAGCCGCGCCGCCCCGAGCGGGACGGAGAAGGCCGCGTCGGCGTCCTCGTGCCGGCCCGCGGCGAGCTCCAGCGACCCGCCGCCGATGTCCAGGCTGACGAGGTTGCCGGCGCTCCAGCCGAACCAGCGACGCACGGCGAGGAAGGTCAGCCGTGCCTCGTCCTCGCCGGAGAGCACGCTGAGCGCGACGCCGGCCTCCTTCGCCACTCGTTTGAGCACTCGTGCGCTATTTCCGGCGTCGCGGACGGCGGAGGTGGCGAAGGCGAGTAGTTCGTCGCAGCCGAGCTCGTCGGCCTCGTCCCGCGCGTTGATGGCAGCCTTCACGAGGGTGTCGGCGCCGTGCTTGCTCAGGTCCCCGTCGCGGTCGATGTGCTCGGCGAGCCGCAGCTCCGACTTCTGCGAGAGCTGCGGCGTCGGCTGCGCACCCCGGTGCGCGTCCACCACCAACAGATGGACGGTGTTGGAGCCCACGTCGAGCACGCCGAGTCGCACGCGCGCAGGGTATCGCCTGCGCGTGTCGGCGCGGTGTCCCGCGCCGCCGGGCGATCACCGTCGCCGTACGCTCGGGCCGTGCCCACGCGCAGCCCGGCCCCGGTGCCCGAGACGTCGCTCGACTTCCCCCGCGAATGGATCGAGTTATTCGACCCCGCCGATCCCGAGCACCTGATCCGCGCCGACCTCACCTGGCTGACGTCGCGGTGGACCTGCATCTTCGGCCGGGGTTGCCACGGCACCGTCACCGGTCAGGCCAGCACCGGATGCTGCAACCACGGGGCGTACTTCACCGACAAGGACGACCTCAAACGAACGACGAGGTTCGCCGAGCAGCTCACGCCGGCGCACTGGCAGCTCTTCGACGAGGGGCATCGCACCACCAAGCGTGGGGTGCGGAAGCTGGACTTCACCGAGAAGGTCACCGACGATCCCGAGGGCCGCAGCAAGACTCGCACCGTCGACGGCGCCTGCATCTTCGCCAACCGCGACGGGCATCCCGGCGGCATCGGCTGCGCGCTGCACGGCCTGGCCCTCGAACTGGGGCTCAACCCGCTCGAGACCAAGCCCGAGGTCTGCTGGCAGCTGCCGGTCCGGCGGGAGCAGGAGTGGATCGACCGGCCGGACGAGACCCGCATCCTGTGCTCGACCCTCGCCGAGTTCGACCGCCGCGGCTGGGGCGAGGGCGGCCACGACCTGGACTGGTACTGCACCTCGTCACCCGAGGCCCACGTCGGCGGCGAGCCGATGTACCTCTCCTACGGACCCGAGCTCATCGCCCTCATCGGCCGCGACGCCTACGACGAACTGGCCCGGCTCTGCGCCAAGCGCCTCGAGCTCGGCCTCGTCGCCGTCCACCCCGCGACAGCGAAAGCCGGGACGCAACCACCCACGCGATGAGCGCTCGCGCGAAGAGCCCGCCGGCGCGACGCCGAGCGGAGCGAGGCGAATGTGCGCGCGGATGGCCGGATGGCCCCGAGCGGAGCGAGCGGGTCAGACAAGATCCGCCTACGGCGGATCAGATCGGCGGATCAGATCAGCGGATCAGATCAGCGAATCAAGTCAGCTCTCGAACTTGTAGCCCAGGCCGCGGACGGTGACGAGGTACTTCGGCGTCGCCGGGTCAGGTTCGATCTTGGCGCGGAGTCGCTTGACGTGGACGTCCAGGGTCTTGGTGTCACCGACGTAGTCGGCGCCCCAGACCCGGTCGATGAGCTGGCCGCGGGTCAGCACCCGGCCGGCGTTGCGCAGCAGCAGCTCGAGCAGGTCGAACTCCTTCAGCGGCAGGGCCACCTGCTGGCCGTCCACGGTGACCACGTGACGCTCGACGTCCATCCGGACCGGGCCGGCCTCGACGACGTTGAGCAGCAGCTCCTCGGGCTCGGCACCGCGGCGCAGTACGGCGCGGATGCGCGCCACGAGCTCGCGGGACGAGAACGGCTTGGTGACATAGTCGTCGGCGCCGAGCTCGAGGCCCACGACCTTGTCGACCTCGGAGTCGCGCGCGGTGACCATGATGATCGGCACGTGCGAGCGGTTGCGCAGCTCGCGGCAGACCTCGGTACCTGACAACCCCGGCAGCATCAGGTCGAGCAGCACCAGGTCGGCGCCGCTGCGCTCGAAGGTCTGCAACGCGTCGTGGCCGGTGCCGGCCACCTCGACCTCGTAGCCCTCACGCCGCAGCATGTAGGACAGCGCGTCGGAGAACGATTCCTCGTCCTCGACGACCAGGACTCGCGTCATGCGCGGTTCTCCTCAATCTCGGCGGTGCTCACCGCTGCACTGGTGCCTTCGCTGCGCCCGGCGCGGACTGCGCCGGCCCCTCACCGTCGGACGTGGCCGACGATGGACGATCCGAATGAACGCGCGGTAGACGGATGGTGAATGTAGATCCAGAGCGGTCCGCGCTCCAGACGGAGACCGTGCCCAGGTGGTTCGTGACGATGTTCTTCACGATGGCCAGACCGAGGCCGGTGCCGCCGGTGGCGCGGCTCCGGGCCGGGTCCACGCGGTAGAAGCGTTCGAAGATCCGGTCCCGGTCGGCCTCGGCGATGCCGATGCCCTGGTCGGTGACCGCGATGTCGACGGTGGGCCGGGCATCGATGTCGGTGCTGAGCCGCGCCGTCACGGCGACCTTGGTGCCGCTGCCGCTGTAGGCGATGGCGTTGTCGACCAGGTTGCTCACGGCCGTCCCCAGCTGCGACTCGTTGCCCCGCACCTTCAGCCCCGGCGCGCACGAGGCGGTCACCGTGATGTGCGCCTGCTCGGCGGCGAGCCGGGTGTGCTCGATGGCCTTGGCGACGATGTCCTCGACATTCACCTCCGTCGCGCCGGGCATCGGGTCGGCGCCCTGGACGCGGGAGAGCTCCATCAGCTCCCCGACGAGCTTGGCCAGGCGCGCCCCCTCGTGCTGGATGCGGCCGGCGAAGCGGTGCACCGCCTCGGGGTCGTCGGCGGCGTCCTGGATGGCCTCGGCCAGCAGCGTGAGAGCGCCGACCGGCGTCTTGAGCTCGTGCGAGACATTGGCCACGAAGTCCCGGCGGACACTCTCCAGACGCCGCATCTCGGACATGTCGGCCAGCAGCAGGCAGACGGCGGCGACCCGCTCGTCGGGCCCCGGCAGCAGCGGCACGGCGTTCACGGCCAGCGAGATGGGTTCGCGACCGAGCCGGCCGATGGGCAGGTCGATGGTCGCCGAGCGATTCTGGCCGGTCTCCAGCGAGGTCCGGGCGACGGCGACGAGACCGGGGAAGGCGAGGGTGTCGACGTCCAGCACGCCCATCCGGCGCGCGGCCGGATTGACCAGGACGGCACGCTCCTCGCGATCGAGCACCACGACACCGTGGTCCAGGGCCTCGACCACCAATGAAGCCAGCCGACCATCGGGCTTGTCGTCGTCGGCAGCTGCGGCGGCAGCGTCGGATGCGTCGGCGGGATCGGCCGCGTAGGCTTCCCGTCGCTGTCGCGACGCAGCGACGACCAGACCCAGCACCACGCCGACGGCGAGTGCCACGAGCGCGACCACGGTCGCCAGGACAGGCACACGACGATGGTACGGCGACGGAGCCAGAGGGCCCGTCAGGCCCGGAGAGGCGACCATGCCGACACCTTCTGTTCACCCCGACGACGCTGTTCGTTCAGCGCGGTTGCATCACGCGGTCGACGCGGTCACGGAGAGTGCACGGCATGCGTGACGTCTTCCGTGACGAGATGGACGAGATCGGTGCCGGCGTCGCCGAGATGATTCGTCTCGTGGCCGTCGCGGTCCAGGACGCCACCGAGGCGCTGCTGGACGGTGACCTGGCCCGCGCCGAGCGCGTCATCGAGGCCGACACCCAGGTCGACGCGCTGCGCGTCGACCTGGAGGACCGTTCGTTCCAGATCATCGCCCGGCAGCAGCCGGTGGCCACCGACCTGCGGACCCTCATCACGACCCTCCACCTCACCGCAGACCTCGAGCGCATGGGTGACCTGGCCCTGCACGTCGCCAAGATCGCGCGGCTGCGCTTCCCGGAGCTGGCCGTCCCGGAGGAGGCGCGCGACGTCATCAAGCAGATGGGCGATGTCGCGACCTCGCTCGTCACCAAGGTCGCCGACGTCGTGGAAGGCCGCGACGTGGAGCTCGCCAAGGCCATCGAGGCCGAGGACGACTCGATGGACGCCCTCCGCCGCAAGCTCTTCACGCTGGTGCTCTCGCCGCGGTGGGCCCACGGCACCGAGGCCGCCATCGACATGACCCTGCTGGGCCGGTACTACGAGCGCTACGCCGACCACGCCGTCGCTGTGGCCCGCCGGACCATCTTCATCGTCACCGGCCAGCGTCCCGGCCCGGCCGTGGCCAACGGGATGGGCGGCATCGCCGGCCTCAGCTGACGCGATCCGGGAGTGATGATCCCGCTGAGCGGGACCAGCGCTCCCCGATCGAGCGGGGCGGCTACTTCTTGCCCTGGTTCGCCACGGCCTCGATGGCGGCCTTGGCGGCCTCCGGGTCCAGATAGGTGCCGGGGCCGGTGGGGCGCAGCGTGGTGTCGTCCAGGTCGTAGTGCAGCGGGATGCCGGTCGGCACATTGAGGGAGACGACCTCCTCGTCGCCCATGCCGTCCAGGTGCTTGATGAGCGCCCGCAGCGAGTTGCCGTGCGCGGCCACCAAGACGACGCCGCCGCGGCGCAGGTCCGGGACGATCGCGTCGTACCAGTACGGCAGCATCCGCCCCACCACGTCCTGCAGGCACTCGGTGCGCGGCAGGGTCTCGAGCAGGTCGGCGTAGCGGGGGTCGCCGGCCTGGCTGTACTGGTCGTCGTCGGCGAGCTCCGGCGGCGGGGTGTCGTAGGACCGGCGCCAGAGCATGAACTGCTCCTCGCCGAACTCGTCGCGGACCTGCGTCTTGTCCTTGCCCTGCAGCGCGCCGTAGTGCCGCTCGTTGAGGCGCCAGGACCGCCGCACCGGGATCCAGTGCCGGTCGCAGGCGTCCAGGGAGAGCTGCGCGGTGCGGATCGCCCGCCGCAGCAGCGACGTGTGGACGACGTCGGGCAGCAGTCCGGCCTCGGTCAGCAGCTGGCCACCACGCCTGCCCTCGGCCTCGCCCTTGTCGGTGAGGTCGACGTCCACCCAGCCGGTGAAGAGGTTCTTGCGGTTCCAGTCGCTCTCGCCGTGACGCAGCAGCACAAGGGTGGCCATGCCGGCCATCCTGCCAGCGGGGCGCCGGATCAGGGAGCGAGCCCCCGCAGCACCGTGTCGATCACCTGGTCGGTCTCGGCGGCCGACAGCGGCGGCCGGAGCGTGAACGCCGCCGCGATGATCGGTGAGGTCATCATCCGGCGCGCCAGGTTCAGATCGACGTCCGGCCGGATCGCCCCCTCGTCCACGCACCGCCGCAGCGCCGCCGTCATCAGCTCGATGGACGGGCCGACGAGCCGGTCGCGGGCGGCCTCGTAGAGCTCGGGGTTGTGGCTGCCGTCAGCGGCGATACGCCGCATGATCGCGGCGTAGCGGTCGTTGCTCCAGGTCCGGCGGGCGCGCTGGATGAGCCAGCGGACCTGGTCCACCCCCGGCCCGTCGGGCGGTGGCTCCGGCGCGATGAAGAGGCTCTGCATCGCGTCGACGCAGAGGTCGGTGGTGTTGTTCCAGCGCCGGTACAGGGTCGTCTTGGCGATTCCGGCTCGCTGCGCCACACCCTCCATGGTCACCGCGACGAAGCCGCGGTCCTCCAGCTCGGCCAGGGCTGCCCGGCGGATCCCGGCGTCGATCGTCTCGTCGCGGGGCCGCCCGCGCCGACCGGGCTCGGTCGAGACGCTCACGGCCGGGCGGCGTGCTGCGGTCCGTGGTCGGCGTGCTGCGCCACGTGCGCGGCGTGCTCGGCCACCGGCTGGGCGTCGGTGTCCAGGTGCTTGGGCGTCGGCGGCTCCGCGCTCGCCACCGGGGCGGCGCGGTGCAGCTCGGCGAACTGGCGCCGGTTGGGCAGGAAGCGCCAGGCCACCAGCGCGCCGAGGATCGCGAAGGCGCCGCCGATGAGCGAGGTGAGGTTCATGGCCGAGATGAACGAGCCGCGAGCCTCGCCGACGAAACCCTCCAGCGCGGTCCGGGCCTCGCGGGCGGCCGCTGCCCGCTGCTGCGGGGTCAGCTCCGCGCCCGCGGCCTTGGCCCGCGCCTTCAGCGTGGCCTCGACCTGTTCGGCGAAGGGCAGCGCATCGCCGATGGACTGGCTGGTGTCGCCGTGGACCAGCGGCGCCACCCGCAGTTGCGCCGGCAGCTGCGACACGACGGCGGCGGGCCGGTCCAGCTGCTGCGCCAGCTCCCGCGGGGTGTCGGCGCCCAGGTGCGCCCGGAACGACACGGCGAGGATCGAGCCGAGGATGGCGACGCCGAGCGCGCCGGCCGTCTGCCGGACGGTGTTGTTCACGGCGGAGCCTGCGCCGGCCTTCTCCCGCGGGACGGCGTTCATGATCGCGTTCGTTGCCGGGGACATCGTCAGCCCCATGCCGAGACCGGTTCCGGCGAGCAGCACCAGCACGAGCGGGATCGCCACGGTGGCCGTGACGAAGCCGTAGCCGGCCAGCACCAGGCCGAGGATGAGCAGCCCCGAGCCGGCGACCGCCGCGGGACCGAAGCGGGCCGACAGCCGCGCCGAGGTGGGTGCGGCGATCATGACGGCCGCGGCCACCGCAATCAGGCAGACGCCCGCCGCGAGCGGGGTGTAGCCGCGGATGGCCTGCAGGTAGTAGGCGAGGTAGAAGGTCGCCCCCTGCAGCGCGAAGAAGGCGGTGGCGACGGCGAGCGACCCGGCGCTGAAGGCGCGGTTCTTGAAGAGCGAGACGTCGATGGTCGGGTGCGTGCTCCGCTGCTGCGTCCAGACGAAGACCGCGAGCAGGACGAGGCCGAGGACGATCGCGCCGGCGGTGTCCCAGCGCAGCCACTCGTTGGTGTTGCCGCCCTGGATGACGCCGTAGACGAGCACCACCAGCGCCACGATGGAGAGCAGCACACCGGCGGGGTCGAGCTTGCCGGGCCGGGGGTCCTTCGACTCGGGCACCAGCCAGAAGATCAGCACGAGCGCCACGATCACGATGGGGACGTTGACCAGGAAGATCGAGCCCCACCAGAAGTACTTCAGCAGCAGCCCGCCGGTGATCGGGCCGAGCGCGATGGCGATGCCGGAGGCGCCGGCCCAGATGCCGATGGCCTTCGGACGCTCGTACGGCTCGAAGACGTTCTGGATGATCGACAGCGTCTGCGGCTGCACCGCGGCCGCCCCGATGCCCATGAGGGCCCGGAAGATGATGAGCTCGGTGGACGACCCGCTGAACGAGCAGAGTGCCGACATCGCGCCGAAGACGGCGAGCCCGATGAGCAGCACCTTCTTGCGCCCGATGCGGTCGCCGAGCACGCCCCAGGTGATGAGCAGGCCGGCGAAGACCAGCGCGTAGCTGTCGACCGCCCACTGCATCTCCGTCTGGGAGGCATCCAGGTCGGCCTGGATGGTGCGCAGCGCGACGTTGAGGATCGTGTTGTCCAGGATCACGACGAGCAGGCAGAGCACCAGCACGCCGAGGATGGCCCAGCGCCTGTTGTGCACGGCCTCGGCATCCGCTGCCGGTGGTGGAGCCGTGCTGACGGTCTTCGTCATGATCAAGCCTTCCGATACGCAGTCGTAGCGTTATTCAGTCGACCACGGACATAAGCGCTACGCAAGCGTTTCGTAAGTGAGTGACGTCTCGTCAGTCGCGCTGGGCGAAGGCGGCGAAGGCCTGCAGGTTGGTCAGCGGCTGGTCGTTCTTGACCCGCCAGGCCCATTCCCGCTTGATCGAGGAGCCGAAGCCGATCTCGAGCAGGATGTTGAAGGCGCCGTCGGCGTTCTCCAGGACGCTGCCGAAGATGCGGTCGACCTCGTCGGGCGTGACGGCGGCCAGCGGCAGCCGGCCGGTGAGGTAGATGTCGCCCATGCCGTCGATGGCCCAGGCGACGCCGAACATGCGGGTGTTGCGCTGCAGCAGCCACGAGTAGACCTGCTCGCGATTCTCCTCCGGCTTGCGCAGGACGAAGGCCTCGATCGACAGCGCGTGCGCGCCGACGGTGAGGATGCAGGCAGTCTTGAGCCGCTTCTCGCCGGGGAGGGCCACCGCGTACCCGTCGGCGTCGACCCGCTGCCATTCCAGCTCCAGCTCGGCCAGCGCCTGCTCGATCGCGGCCTTCGCGGTCTCGGTCGGGTTGTCGGTCGCGGTCATGCCCGGACGGCCTCCAGTTCGGTCTTGGCTTCGCGGTAGGCGGTCATCAGCCCGGCGGCGGTCTGTCGCCAGGAGAAGCGCTCGGCGTGGGGCCGGGCGCCCGCCACCAGCCGGGACAGCGTCACGTCGTCGTGGAGCAGATCGGCTAGCACCTTGGCCCACTGGGCAGGATCGTGCCCGTCGACCAGCAGCCCCGAAACACCGTCGGCGACCGCGGTGGGCAGGCCCCCCACCGCCGCGGCGACCACGGGCGTGCCGCAGGACTGCGACTCCAGGGCCACCAGTCCGAAGGACTCGTTGTAGCTCGGCACGACGGTGACGTCGGCGGCCCGGTAGTAGTCCGCGACGACATCGCGGGCGGCCGGCGGCCGGAAGACGACGACGTCCCGGAGTCCCAGCTCGTCGCGCAGCTCGGCCAGCGCGGTGGGGTGCACCAGACCCGAGCCGCTCGGCGCGCCGAGCACCACGACCTGCAGCCGGCCGCGCAGCGCGGGGTCCGCGTGCAGCAGCCCGGCGGCGCGGACGAGCACGTCCGGCGCCTTCAGCGGTTGGATGCGTCCCACGAAGAGCAGGACGGCCGCCTCCGGCCGCAGTCCGAGCCGGGCTCGGGCCGCCGCCCCGTCGCCGGGAGTGAAGGCGTCCAGGTCGACGCCGGGCGAGATCGTGCGGACCCGTCGCGGGTCGGCGCCATAGAGCCGGATCAGCTCGTCGGCCTCGCCCACGGTGGAGGCCACGAGCCGGTCGGCCTCCGCCACCACCTGCTCCTCGCCGATCACTCGGGCTCGCGGCTCCGGAGCGTCACCGGCGGCGAGCAGCTCGTTCTTGACCTTGGCCAGCGTGTGGGACGAGTGCACCAGCGGGACGCCCCACCGCTCCCGCGCCAGCCAGCCCACCTGTCCGGAGAGCCAGTAGTGGGAGTGGATGACGTCGTACCAGCCGGGGTCGTGCCGGACCTCCGCCCGCAGCACGCCGGCGGTGAAGGCGCAGAGCTGGGCCGGCAGGTCGTCCTTTGCCAGCCCCTCGAAGGGACCGGCGCTGACGTGCCGGACGTGGACACCGGGACACATCTCGACGACCGGCGGGTCGTCGCTGGAGGTGGCGCGTGTGAAGATCTCGACCTCGACGTCCGCGGCGGCGAGGCGCTTGGCCGTCTCGACGATGTAGACGTTCATGCCGCCGGCGTCACCGCCGCCGGGTGGGTCCAGCGGCGAGGTGTGAACGCTGAGCATGGCGACGCGCCGGATCACGTCGTCGGGCCCTGCGCCCATGCTGACTCCTCACGCGACTGCGGCACACGTCTCCGCGAAACAACCGTCCGCAATCTTTCATGCCCGGCGGCGCACAATCAGTCCTCATGTCGTCTGTCTCACGCGGGGTCGCGGTCGTCACCGGTGCCAGCAGCGGGATCGGCGCGGCCACCGCGCGCCGCCTCGCCCACGAGGGGTTCGAGGTGGTGGCCGCCGCCCGACGGCGGGACCGGCTGGACGCGCTGGCGGCCGAGGTGCCGGGTTTGCGCCCGGTGACGCTCGACGTCACCTCCCCCGAGTCGGTGGCCGCGCTGGCCGCCGACCTGCCCGACATCGCTCTGCTGGTCAACAACGCCGGCGGGGCGATCGGCACCGAGACGGTGGCCGACGGCGATCCCGAGGACTGGCGCCGGATGTACGAGACCAACGTCATCGGCACGCTGCAGGTGACCCAGGCGCTGCTGCCGGCGTTGACGGCCGGGACGGGCGGGCACGTCATCGTCACCGGCTCCATCGCCGGTCACCTCGTCTACGAGGGCGGCGGCGGCTACACCGCGGCCAAGCACGGCGCGGCCGCGCTGGTGGAGACGCTGCGCCTCGAGCTCAACGGCCGGCCGGTGCGGGTGACGGAGGTCGCCCCCGGCATGGTCCACACCGAGGAGTTCTCGCTGGTCCGGCTGCGCGGCGACCAAGCCGCCGCCGACAAGGTCTACGCAGGCGTCGAGTCGCCGCTCTCGGCCGACGACGTCGCCGACTGCATCGCCTTCGTGGCCACCCGGCCCGCGCACGTGAACATCGACCTGCTGGTGGTCAAGCCGATCGCGCAGGCGGCGCCGCACAAGGTCTTCCGCGGCCCGATCCCCGGCTAGAAGTCCACGCCCACCAGGTGGGCCTCGGGGCGCAGCCGCACCCCGAAACGCTCTTCGACACCGGCACGGATGACGCGGGCGAGGTCGAGCAGCTCGGCGGTGGTGGCGCCACCGCGATTGGTCAGCGCCAGCGTGTGCTTGGTCGAGACCGAGACGTGGGGCAGGCCCGCGTCGAAGCCCTTGCCGAAGCCGGCGTTCTCGATCAGCCACGCGGCCGAGAGCTTGACCGCGCCGTCGACCTCCCAGTTCGGGCACCCCTCGGGCACGGCATCGGGCGCCACGAACGGGTTGACGAAGAAGGAGCCCACGCTCCAGGTGTCGTGGTCGTCGCCGTCCAGGACCATGCCCTTGCTGCGCCGCAGCTCCAGCACCGTCTCCCGGACCGCCGCCGCCGGCGCGGTGGCACCGGGCTCGACGCCGAGCCGGCGCGCGAGCTCCAGGTAGCGCACCGGGACCTCGTCGGTCCGGGGCAGGGCGAAGGTCACGGCCAGCACGACGTAGCGGTCGGTGTGCTTGAAGGCGCTGGTGCGGAAGCCGAAGGCGCAAAGCTGCGGACTCCACTGCTCGACGCTGCCGGTCTCGCGATCGAGGACGCGGAGTCCGGCGATGGTGTCGGCGACCTCGCTGCCGTAGGCGCCGACGTTCTGCACCGGGGTGGCGCCGGTGAGGCCGGGGACACCGGACATCGGGGCGAGGCCGCCGCGGCCGTCGGCGATGGTCCGCTGCACCAGGTCGTCCCACCGGACACCGGCGTCGACGGTGACGAGGTCACCGTCGGTAGCGATCTCACCGGTCCGCACCAGGACGACGACACCGGGCCAGCCGTCGTCGCCCGGGACGAGGTTGCTCCCACCGCCTACGACGAGCACCGGCTCGCCCGCGTCATCGGCGCGCCGGACGGTGTCGACCAGCAGCTCGGTGCTCGTCGCCTCGACGACGCGGCCGGCGGGGCCGCCGAGGCGCAGCGTGGTGAGGTCGGCGAGGTCCACGTCAGGCGACGCTACCGTTGCGCAGGTGGGCGAGCCGCAGCAACCACGCCGCCGGAAGCCCCGGTTGGCGGCCGGCCGCGCCCGGGCGCTGGGACTGCCGACGCGTGGCACCACCAACCCGAACCGGCTGCGACGGATGGACAACTGGATCGTCGCTGCCCTCGGCGGCGCCCTCCGCTCGGCCGCCGACCCGCTGGTCGTGGACCTCGGCTACGGGGCCACCCCGGTGACGGCGGTGGAGCTCGCCGGCCGGTTGGCGACGGTGCGCACCGACGTCCGCGTCCTGGGCCTGGAGATCGATCCCGTCCGGGTGGCCGCGGCCAACGATGCCGCCGACCCGCCGCGGCTCTCCTTCGCGCGCGGGGGTTTCGAGCTCGCCGGTCACCGGCCCGCCCTGGTCCGCGCCGCGAACGTGCTGCGGCAGTACGACGAGCCCGCCGCTCTGGCGGCGTGGGAGACGATGCGCTCCGGGCTGGGGCCGGGCGGACTGCTGGTGGAGGGCACCTGCGACGAGATCGGCCGGCGCGGCTGCTGGGTGTTGCTCGACGCCGACGGTCCGCGGACGGTGACCTTCGCCTGTCGCGTGGACAGCATCGAGCGGCCGTCCGACCTGGCCGAACGCCTGCCGAAGTCGCTGATCCATCACAACGTCCCCGGCGAGCCGATCCACTCGCTGCTGCGCGACTTCGACCGGGCGTGGGACGTCGCGGCGCCGCTGTCCACCTTCGGCTCGCGGCAGCGCTGGATCGCCGCCTGCGACGGCCTGCGGGAGGCCGGCTGGCCGGTGGACGTCGGCCGCGCACGCTACGGCGAGCTGGGCCTGCCCTGGAGCGCCGTCGCACCCCTCTGAGACGCTGGGCCGGTTCGAGACCACCGACGAAAGGCAGTCGTCATGGCAGTGTCCGTCAACCTGGAGAAGGCCCTCGACAAGGCGTGGGAGGACAAGTCCCTCGCCGAGATCCTCGCCGCCCCGCCGTCAGCCCTCGCCGGGCTCACCGAGAAGCACGACGCGGCGCTGGCCGAGGCGTTGAACATCAAGACCATCGGCGACCTGGGCCGGAACAAGTACATCGCGCTCGCTGTCGCGCTGGCCGCCCTCGGCGACAAGGAGGGCTGAGCCGGCAGTGACGCCGACGGGGTGGGCGGCTGCGCGGAGGCCGCCCACCCCATCGGACCACTGCAGCGAACTCGCCGTCCCCCGTGAATGACGCGGTCGGAGACCGGTCAACCGGCGAGGCGCTGCCGCACGGAGCCGAGGCCGAGCTTCGCCGCCTCGGGCAGGTAGGTGTGCAGGTGAGCGTTGCTGTCGGGCACCATCCGGGTGCGTCCCAGCTCGACCATGAGCCGCTGGGCTGCGGGGATCGCGGTGGCCGGGTAGGCGATCAGCTCGGTGAAACCGGCGATCTGCGCGACGCCGCCGAGGTGCGAGGCCAGCGAGCTGCCCACACCGCGCCGCTGCCAACCGTCCTCGACCAGGAGCGAGACCTCGGCGCAGTTGTGGCCGTGCGTGAGGTCGCGGCGGATCGCGCCCACGGCAACCACGGCGTCCGGCGTGTAGGCGACGAAGCAGTGCGGGTTGCGCAGCTCCGCGTCCAGCATCGCCGGTGTCGGCGGGCGGCCGCCGCGGTGGTAGCGGTCGAGCAGCGAACGTGCCGAGCAGCGGCGGTGCATCTGCGCGACGCCGGGCAGGTCGCGGACGGAGGCGGGGCGGACGGCGACGGTCGCCATGCCGATGCGCATCGTCCAGGGCTGCCGGGCGAGCTCGAGCAGGTCGGACGAGTCCTGCCGTGGCTGGACCGGGTCCACGGCGGCAAGGGGGCGGATGCAGGAGGTGAGTGTTGCGGTCATGCCGCCACGTTCACATCGCCGCGTTTCGCGCACATGTCACGCGACGTACGAGCGTGCAACGGTGGGCACGTCATCGGGTGGGACGGCCCCGGTACAGAATGGAGCCGTGCCCGACGACGCTGCCGCCACCGACGAAGAGCTCCGACTCGACCGCGACATCGCGGCGTGGATGGTGCAGGTGAGCCCTGCCGCCGAGGCGGTCTCCATCGAGGAGGCTCGGCAGCAGGCGCGCGAGACCAACGCGAAGGCGCTCGCCGCCCTCGATCCCGCGCTCACCCCGGCCAGCGAGGTCGACGACGAGATCCCCGCGGACGGCGAGGCGCCGGCGCTGCGGGTGCGAGTCCTCCGCCCGGCGACCGAGCCCGGCGGCAGCGAGGTCGACACCTCTCCCATGCCCACCGTCGTCTACTTCCACGGCGGCGGGTGGATCCTCGGCGACCTGGACACCCACCTGGGCCACGCCCGCCGGCTCTGCGTGCAGGTCCGGGCGGTGGTGGTCTCGGTCGAGTACCGGCTCGCCCCCGAGCACCGGTTCCCGACCGCCTTCGAGGACGCCCGGCGGGCGGTGGCCTGGGCGGCCGAGCGACTCGGCGACCTCGGCGGCGACGAGACCCTCGTCCTGGCCGGTGACAGCGCCGGCGGGCAGCTGGCCGCCTCCGTCGCGCTCGCGCGGCGAGGTGAGCAGCCGCCGATCGCGGCGCAGCTGCTGCTCTACCCGGTGACCGATGTCGCCGGTCGTTACGAGGACGCCGAAGTCAACGAGCGCTACATGTCGCGCCGGTCGGCGTACCAGCGCTTCGGCCTGACCCTCGAGACGATGGCGACCTTCGCCCGCGCGTACGTCGACGAGGCCGACGCCGCCGACTGGCGGGTGTCGCCGAAGCGCTCGACGGACCTCACCGACGCGCCGCCGGCCGTGATCCACACCTCGACGCTGGACGTCCTGCGCACCGAGGGCAACTTCTACGGCGACGACCTGCGCGCCGCGGGGGTGGACGTCATCAGCCGGGAGTTCCCGTCACTGAACCACTCCTACTTCGGGCTCGGTGGGGTGTCGGCCGTCGCCGATGCCGCGGCGGCCCAGGCGGCGTCGGACCTGCACGAGCTGCTCGCCCGCCGGAGCTGACGTGCCCGGCCGCGACCTGGACGCCTGGTTCGCGAAGGCCGACGGCGTGCTGCGGACGTGGGACGGCAGTCCGGACGCGATGGACGTCCGGGGTACCGCCGACGACGCCGACCCCGAACTGCCGCTGCTCGGCGACAACCGCGCCGACCAGACCTGGCCGCTGCCCCGCCGGCGCCGGCAGCCCACGCCGTCGCTTCCGGTTCGGCTACGAGACCGACTCCTCGCCGCGGCCCGGCGTCAGGCGGGCACGCTGAAGAAGGCGTTCATCCCCGGCAGGTCGGAGAGGTAGGTCTCGATCGCGGCGATGCGGCCGTCGACGATCCTGCAGACGGTAGCCAGGTGCTCGTCGAGGCGGGCGTCGTCACGGGTGGCGGTGTTGTGCAGCGCCAGCGCGACGTTGTCCCGACTGACCAGGACATGCTCCAACGAGAAGGTCAGGCCGTAGCTGGCGATCAGCTCGGCGCGCGCGATGACGGCGTCGACGCCCTCGGCCGTGCCGGAGATGTGATTGTCACCGGGCAGGGTCCAGGTGACGTCGGGCGCCATGATCTCGCGGATCTGGTCCCAGTTCTTGCTCGTCAGCGCCCGGTGGAACGTCGAGGCCAGCTCGTGCTTGCGAGCTTCGGCGGTGCTGGCTGCGGTCATGGTCGGTGACTCCTTCGTTCTGGTCATGGTTCGAAACAAGTCGAACTATAACCAGGCCGAGCACAACAGTTCAAACGAAAGCGTACAGTTGTGACGTGTCCGTCCTGGAGCAGCCGTCCCGCGAAGACCTGCGGATCGAGGCCGTCATCGCCGCCCTGGACCATCCGGTCCGACTGCGGGTCGTGCGCACCCTCAGCAGCGCGAACGAGGAGCTCACCTGCCAGCAGATCCTCCCTGACATGACTAAGAGCAGCGCCAGCCATCACTGGCGGGTGCTGCGCGAGAGCGGGCTCGTCTCGCAGCGCCGAGACGGTCGCTTCCTGTTCCAGCGGCTGCGCCGGGAGGATCTCGACAGCCGCTTCCCCGGCGTCCTCGACGCCGTGGTCGGCGACACCACCGGCCCGCAAGGCTGACGCCGTCGCCCGTCGGCCGGGGCTCGTCACTCGATGGCCGGGTCTGCGAGACTGTCACGGCATCTTTCCCGGGCCTCTAGCTCAGTCGGTAGAGCAGCGGACTTTTAATCCGTAGGTCGTCGGTTCGAGCCCGACGGGGCCCACCAGTCCATACGCGCGGCCGGTGAATGCTCGGCAGAGGGCCTTGGGTTGATCCGCGACACCTGGCTGACCATGCCACCAGCGTTAGCGCGCATATGAGCTAAACCCGAGACCCGCTCGATCGACCTCGGCTACCTGCCGGCGATAGCCGGTCGCGGACTTCTGGACCGCCTACGTCCTCACTCGGCCGGTCGGCGCGTCGGCCGCCGACTGGCTCGGCAAGCCCACCACCGACGGTGGCGTGGGAGTCGGCTCCGGCCTGGTCACCGTCGTCCTCGCGCTGCTCATCGTGGTCGCGGTCGGCTACCTCGCCTCGCGCGGCCGGGACGGCGGCCGGCGATCGGGGGCACGAACCTCCGGAGTCGCCCGTTGAGTAGAAGAGAGGGCGAGACTCGGCCGCGCAGGCGGCCGCCGACCTGAAGAACGGGTGCAGAGATGAAGGCTTTCAGGACACTGTGTGCCGCGGCGACGGCGGTCGCCGTGAGCCAGTGCGCGGCGCTGGCCGGGTTCATCTGGGCGATCAAGTCGGCAGACGACGCGACGCTGGCGGCGGTCGCTCGGTAGTCGCTTGCGGACAACGGCGGTCGCGGCGGCCCGGTCGGTGACGGCGGACGGCGACGGACTGGTCTTCGTCGAAGGGTCCGAATTCTGCCGCTTGGTCTCGGTGTTCCTACCAATGGCAGCGGGCTGAGGGAGACCTAGCGTCGGCAATCACCAGCCGATCCAGCGTCGAAAGGAACCTCGTGTCCACTCCCACCACCCTCCGCCGGCTCGTGGCGGGGTGTTGCGCGGTGATCGCGACCGCCGCCATCACCGCTCTCTCGCCCGTCGCGGCACAGGCTGACACCACCGTCACCATCGGCGCCGGCTCGTCGTTCGGCACCGGCACGGTCTTCGCCAACGGGACTGTGAAGGACAGCGACTACTGCACGATCGCCGCGGTGGGCAGGGACCCCCAGGGCCGGCTGCTCGCCCTGACCGCGGCGCACTGCACTGTCGAGACCGTCAGCCCGTACGCCAACGTCGACGGTCTGTGGGTGCAGGGTCAGAAGGTCGGCACCATCGCCGGCCGCTACCTCACCAACAGCGCAGGCGGCGTGACGCCGGGCTACTACGACTTCGCCTTCTACTACCTCGACGCCAGCAAGGTCACCGTCGCCTCGCAGCGGGGGGCGAACGTCTCCAGCGGGCTGCCGAGCCCGACGTACCACGCGGGCACCTTCACGACGGTGTGCATGTCCGGACTGACCAGTGGCAGCCGGTGCGGCAACTACATCGGCGACGGTGGCACGACACCCCGCACCCACATCGTCGGCATCGCCGTCCAGGCCGGCGACTCCGGCGGTCCGCTCTACACCAAGGACGGGCTCCTGCTCGGTATCGGTTCTCGCGGCAACACCGGATTCCCCGCCGCCTTCTACTCCGATGCCCGCGACGCGGTCTCCTACGCCGTGTCCCATGGCTTCATCACCGGGTTCACGCCCATCGGCTGATCACATCGCTCGCGGCAACGGCCGGCCCGCACCAGGATGCGGGCCGGCCGTTGTCGTCCTCGGAGCGTCGGCGGAGGCGTCTCACCGGCCTCGGTGCCGACGAGGTTCGCATCCATCCGGCCGGTTCGGACGATCACACGAAGAACTACGGCAAGGCTCGTGCATCGAGCCGAACGGCTCACCGCGGGCATCGGCTAGCGTCGGGCGCAGTTCACGAACGGGAGAAGCACAGTGCCCAGGACGCTCTTGCGCGGCGCCACGGTCGTCGATCCCGCGAGCGGGACGGCCGAGGTGGGTGACGTCCTCGTCGAGGACGGCACGATCGTCGGCCTCGGCACAGTCGTCGCGCAACCCGGCGACGAGGTGGTGGACGTCTCCGGGTCGGTGCTCGGCCCCGGCTTCGTGGACCTGCACAGCCACGTCAACTCGGTGGCCGGACAGCGCCTGCAAGCACTCGACGGCGTCACCACGGCGCTCGACCTCGAATCCGGCCTCATGCCGATCGAGGCGGCGCTGCGCCGGGCCGCGGCGCAGGGACGGCCGCTCCACTACGGCTTCGCGGCCTCGTGGGCGGGTGCCCGCTCGGCGGTGTTGACCGGTGTGACCCCGGATGCGACGGTCCTCGGCGGGCTGCACCTGCTCGACGACGAGCGCTGGCAGCAGAACTCCACGGCGGCCGAGCAGGCGGCATGGCTGGGGATCATCGCCGACGAACTCGGCCGCGGCGGAATCGGCGTCGGCGTCACCATCGGCTACGCCCCACGCACCGACCCGGCAGAGTTCCTCGCGGTCGGCCGGTTGGCGGCCGCGGCCGGCGTCCCCGTCTTCAGCCACGTCCGCGAGCTGATCGAGGTCGATCCCACCACGCCGATCGACGGCAGTGAGGAGATCGCGCTCGTGGCAGCCGAGACCGGCGCGCGGATGCACCACTGCCATGTCAACAGCACGTCCCGTCGGCACGTCGACCGGGTGCTGCGGACGTTGGACCGCGCCCGCGCGGAGGGTTCGACCGTGACCGTGGAGGCCTACCCGTACGGTGCCGGCACCACCGGCATCGGTGCAGCCTTCCTCGCGCCCGACAGCCTGCGCCGCTGGGGCATGGTGCCGTCGAACCTCACCGTGCTCACCACCGGCGAACGAGTCGCCGACGAGAGACGGTTGCTCGAGCTGCGCGCGACCGACCCCGGCGCGCCCTGCCTGGTCGAGTACCTGGACGAGAACGTCCCGGCGGACGCCGCCCTGCTGCACCGTGCGCTTGCCTACCCCGACGCGATCGTCGCCAGCGATGCGCTCCCGGTGATGTGGACCCGCGACGGCACGACCGTCGCCGACAGCGACGAGTGGCCGCTGCCGCCGGGCGGCGCGACCCACCCGCGCACGGCCGGCACCTTCACCAAGGCGCTGCGGACGATGGTGCGCGAGCGGCGAGCCTGGAGCTGGCCGGAGGCGTTCCGGCGCTGTTCCTTCCTCCCTGCTCGGGTGCTGGACGACGTGGCTCCCGACATGCGGCGCAAGGGCACGCTCGCAATCGGGGCCGACGCCGACCTGGTCGTCCTCGATCCCGAACGGGTGACCGACGCCGCCACCTACGCCGACCCGACACGCCCCGCGGTCGGCGTCCGGCACCTGCTGGTCGACGGGACGTTCGTCGTCCGTGACGACGTCCTGCTCCCGGACGCGCGACCGGGTCGCCCCATCCGGGGGGTGCCGCGATGACCGAGCCCTACGACGTCGTGGTCCGCGGCGGCACCGTCGTCACCGCCGGCGGGCGGGGCGAGGCCGACCTGGGGATCCGGGACGGCCGCATCGCCCAGCTCGGAGGTCCGATGCGCGGTCACCGGGAGCTGGACGCCCGCGGCTGCTACGTCCTACCCGGCGGCCTGGATCTGCACGTCCACTTCGCCGCCCAAGCCCCCACGCCGGGCGGAACGCCGCAGTTCGTCGACGACTTCGCCAGTGGCTCGCGGGCCGCGGTCGCCGGCGGCATCACCACCTACGGGCAGATGAGCTTCCCCGACGACGATCACCCCACGATCGTCGGCGCTGTCGCCCGCGACGACGCGGCTGCGGCCGAGCAGTCCGTGACCGACTACGTCCTGCACCCCGGCGTCTTCACCGCCACACCCGATCTGCCGGACGCGATCGCCGACCTCGCAGCGGCGGGACACACCAGCTTCAAGATCGTCACGCTGGGGTTCGATCACGACCCGGCGGGACTGGTCCGGTCGGTGTCGCTCGCCGGACGCAACGGAATGCTCACCCTCGTCCACTGCGAGGACCACGCATTGATCGACTTCGTCACCGACGAGCTCGTCCGCGCCGGCCACGGGCTCGAGCGCTACGCCGACAGCCGACCCGACTACACCGAGGCCGTCGCGGTCGAACGCGCCGTCGGGATCTGCGAGGCGACCGGCGCCCCGATCTGCATCGTGCACCTGGCCAGCGAGGCTGCGCTGGACGTCGCGCGCCGAGCCCGCGCCCGCGGCCTTCCCGTCTTCGTCGAGACCCGACCCTTCTACCTGCACCTCTCGCAGGAGAAGTACGCCGAAGCCGAACCCGGCCGCTTCATCGGCATGCCGCCGCTGCGAGGCCGGCGCGACCGTGACGTGCTGTGGCGCGGACTGGCCGACGGCAGCATCGACACAGTGGCGAGCGATCACGCGCCGTGGTTCCTGGGGGACAAGATCGACCCCGCACTGGACCTGCACACCTGCCGCAAAGGCGTAGCCGAGATCGAGGCCATGCTGCCGATGCTCTGGTCCGAGGGCGTGGCGCAGGGACGACTCACCCCGGAACGGCTCGTCGCCGTCGTCGCCACGAACGCCGCTCGGCTCGGGGGGCTCTACCCCCGCAAGGGCACCCTCGCGGTGGGTGCCGACGCCGACGTCGTCGTCCTCGACCCGCAGCGGTCCCGCGTGATCGACGCCGCCACGATGCAGTCGCGCGCCGACTACTGCGTCTACGACGGCCTCCGCGTCACCGGGTGGCCGCGCTTCACCGTCAGCCGCGGGGACGTGGTCGTCGACGACGGTGCGATCACCGCAGCCGAGGGGCGTGGCCGCCTCGTCCCGCGCGGGCCGACCCGCCGACCCTGACCGGCGTCCCCGGCTTTCTTGGCTGCGGTGTCGCGCGCCGGCGAGCCGTCGTTGTGCTGTCGACCGACAAGGGCTGCGACAGCTGTGCGATCCGACGGGGCCGACGCGACCACGACTCGGGAGGATCGTTGCATGACTCGCCTGCGTGAACTGCTGATCGCCGCCGGACTGCAGGGCGCGGTCCACGCGGTCGACATCGACTCCGGCGCAGAGACCGGTCTCGCCGCCGACGACGCCGTCGTGCCCGCCAGCGTGTTCAAGATCCCGATCCTGGTCGAGCTGTGCCGCCAGTGGTCGGCCGGCACGCTCTCGCCGACGCAGCGCGTCCACCTGCCGGCGGGGGAGCTGCTGACGCCGGGCACCACCGGGTTCTCGATCGCCCTCGACGATGTCGACGTCTCGCTGCAGGACCTCGCGGTCGCCATGATCTCCGTCAGCGACAATCGAGCCACCGATGTGGTGCTCGGCCTGGTCGGGCTGGAGAACGTCAACGCGACCATGCGGAGGCTGGGCCATCACGGCACGGTGCTGGCGGGCGACTGCAACTACCTCTTCGCCACGATCAGCGAGGACCTCGGCCGCCGGGTGGCGGACCTCGACGAGGCCGACCCGATCGAGCTGGCCGAGGCGATGCGCCATGTGCGTGCCTGCGATCCGGCGCAGACAACCCGGACCACACCACGGGAGACGACGCGGTTGCTCCGCCAGCTGTGGACGGACTCCGTGCTCGAGCCGCATGCCTGCGCGCAGGCGCGGCGCATCCTCGCCACCCAGCTCTGGCCGCATCGGATCGGCTCCGGCTTTCCCGAGGCCGACGTCCGGATCAGCGGCAAGACCGGCACCGTGGGGCCGTGGCGCACCGAGGCAGCCGTGGTCGAGCTCGGCGGCGGGCGGCGCTTCGCCGTCGCGGTCTTCGTCACCGGGGTGGCCGCTGGTGCCCGCCACCCCGTGGCCGACCGGCTGATCGGAGAGCTCGCCCGCGCCGCTGTCGACGAGCTCCGCGGGGGCTACTGAGCGCCGTCGGTCAGCGACCGCATCCGCAGCAGCAGCATCGCCGTCAGCCGGGCGTCGGCGTCGTCGAGGTCGAGGCCGCTCACCGAACGGATGCGCTGCAGCCGATACCGCAGCGTGTTCTTGTGGACGGTCAGGCGTTCGGCCGCGGCTGCCACGTTGCCCATCACCGCGAGGTAGATGTCCAGCGTCTCCACGAGACCGGCGCGGTGTTCCGCGTCGTACTCGAGCAGCGCAGCCAGTGGGCCGTCGTCGATGTCACCGTCCGCTCGCATCGCGTCCGAGACCCGCAGCAACAGTGTCTCCAGCCGCACGTCGTCCGGAGCCGCGAGACGGGGGCCGCCGCGATGCCGCAGCACGCCCAGCGCCCGCAGCACGCGATCGGCCTCGGCGCGACAACTCGGCAACCCGGCGACGGTGTCGCAGTAGCTGCTGAGCGACACGATCAGGTCGTGACGGTCCCCCAGCTGCGCGATGAGCGTGGCAGCCGCGCTGCGGACCCGGTCCTCCCCGGCGAGGGTTCGGCCGGGGACCACCGTGTAGACGACACCGCCGATCACCGCCGTGGTGGCGTGGGCGTGCAACACCCCGAAGTGGAAGGCGACGACATCGCGCAGGCCGTCCAGCACGGACTCGTGATCCACGCCGTCCCCGGCGAGGGTCTGACAGCGGCAGGCGACGACCCGCATGGGACCGCCGTGCAGCTGCAGGCTGTCGGCCGCGTCCGCCGCGCCGGGCCCACCGGACAGCACGGTCGCCAACTGGTCGGCCTGCAGCCTGCGCGACACGTCCGCGCCCACCCGGCGGCGCAACAGGTGCAGGGCCACCACCCGGGCAGCGTCGCGCAGGGCGCGTGCTCCCCGCTCGTCGGGTGCGGCCGGGACCGCCGCCCAGATGGAACCGAGCAGTTCCTCGCCGGCGCGCACCGCGATCGCCACCCGCGGCACGAGACCGTCGGCGACCGGGCCGACGAACACCGGGTCGTCGCTGCTGCGCAGTGCGACGAAGACACCCTGCTTGTCCAGTGCACGCAGGTAGTGCGGCGGGACGCGACGGCCGAGCACCGTGGCGATGCGGCCCGCGTCGGCCTCGTCCTGCCTGCGCGAGAAGGCCAGCACGTTGGAGTGCACGTCCTCGATGGTCACCGGGGCGTCGATCAGCGCGGCGATGGAGTCGGCGAGCTCGAAGAGCCCGCCGTCGCTGTTCGTCCCCGAACCCCGGGCGAAGTCGTCGGCGCTGACGGCGGCGGCGACGATCGATCGCACGAGATCGGCGACGTGCAACCAGACCGCGTCAGCAGCCAACCGCAGCACGGGTATCGGTGAGTCCGCGGCCACCGCCACGTCATGCGCCTTGACCACCACCGCGGCGCACCGGGCCGCATCGGCCTGGTCGACGAGGACTCGGAGCGCGTCCTCGTCGTGGACGCCGACCGCGAGCACCACGTCACCCTCACCGGCCACCAACTGTTCCACCGCATCGTGCATCACGACGCCGCGGACGGCACGAGGTCCCGAACCCGGCGCCTCGACGGTCAGCAGCGGGGCAAGGTTGTGGACGAGCCGCGCGGTGTCGACTCGCGGATGGCTCGTCGCGGTCTCGGCGGGCACGGCGCCAGTATCCCGTTCCGGCTTCAACTGTCGATCAGGTCGCAGGACACCGTCGTCTCGGCCAGGACCTCGGGCAGCACGTCGACACCGAGCCCCGGGCCGGTGGGCACCTCGATCGCGCCGTCGGTCAACACGAAGGGCGGGGTGATGTCGGTGGCGTAGAAACGATCCGAGGCCGAGACGTCTCCCGGCAGGACGAAGCCGGGCAGCGCAGCCAGTGCGAGATTGGCAGCTCGGCCCAGCCCCGTTTCGAGCATGCCGCCGCACCACACCGGCACGCCGCTGGCACGGCAGACGTCGTGCACCCGACGCGCCTCGAGGTAACCGCCGACGCGACCCGGCTTGACGTTGACGATCGCGCAGGCACCGAGCGCGATGGCGTCCGCGGCCGCCTTCGCCGACACGATGGACTCGTCGAGGCAGATCGGGGTCCGCAGCCGGCGGGCCAGCGCGGCGTGCTCGGTGAGATCCCCCTCGGCCAGCGGTTGCTCCACGAGCAGCAGGTCGAAGGCGTCCAGCTCGGCGAGCCGGCCGGCATCGGCGAGCGTGTACGCCGCGTTGGCGTCGACCTGCAGCAGGACTCCGTCCCCGAGGTGCTCGCGGACGGCGCGCACCGGCACGACGTCCCAACCTGGCTCGATTTTGAGCTTGATCCGCGCATAACCCTGTGAGACGTAGTCGTCCACGACCGCGAGCAGCGTGGCAACGTCGTCCTGGATGCCGATCGACACGCCGGGTCGGACGACGTCGTGGACCGCCCCGAGGTGGTCGGCGAAGGACAGCCCCGCCGCGCGTAGCTCGGCGTCCAGGACCGCCATCTCCAAGGCGGCCTTCGCCATCCGTTGCCCCTTGAACGGCGCCAGCAGCTCGGCTACCTGCGCTGCCCGCAGGCTCGGACGCGCGAGCAGGGCCGGGATGAGGTGTCGGCGCAGCACCAGGGCGGCCGCGTCGTTGAACTCCTCCGAGTACAGGGGTTCGTCCATCGCGACGCATTCGCCCCAGCCCTCGCCGACATCCGTGAGGACGCGCAACAGCAGCGCTGCCCGCCGGTGCTGCACGCCGAACGACGTTCGGAAGGGCGCCCGCAACGGCAGTTCGACCCGGCGCATCTCGACGGCGTGCACTCTCACGATGTTCCTGTCCCTCGTTCGTGCTCCGCCGCGTGGCGGAGGTTCTCGACGACGTAGTAGCCGTCCCGGGTGAAGTCGACGACCGTCCAGCCCTCGTCCATGAGGGTGCCGAGGGTGTCTCGCACCGCGAGTCGCCACGTCGTGCCGAGGGCCGGATCGGCAGCGCGCAGCGCCTCGACATCGGCCGGTACCCGTACCAGCCGGATCGACCCGCTTGCCGATCGGCGTTCCGGGCGATCGGCGACGACCTCCAGGATCACCTCCGCACCAGCAGCGAGCAGCTCCGGCACCGGTCGGCCGATGCTGCGACCGGCAGCAACGGCGGCAGTACGGGCCCCGAGCAGCGGCCACGACACCTTCACCCGGTCGGTGGCCTGACCGGTGTTGATGGCGTCGTTCATCACGCCGTAGAAATCGACGAGGTAAGAGGTGGGCAGCGCACCGAGCCGGGCCGCGTTGAAGAAGGCGTTGCGCCGGATCAGCGGGTCGAAGGTCCAGCCGATCGTGGTCATCCCGTGTTCCAGCGCCCAGGCACGCTGATCGAGTTTCAGGGCACGGCCGACGTGACGTCCCGCGACTGCCGGCACCACGCCCGCGATGTGCGAGTGCAGTTCCCGCGCCGGCTCGACGCTGAGGAAACCGAAGCAGACTCCGACGGGGCGCCGGCCGTCCCAGGCGATGGCGCAGTAGTTGCCGGCGTGGGTCAGCGCGCGCAGGAAGTCGACGCGCACGGTCGTCTGGCCGGGCGGTGGTCGCCAGATCTCGTCCACGACGTCGCAGACGACCTGCAGCAGCGCCATGTCGCGGACCTGCTCGACACGGACCCCACTGCGCCCGGCAGCGTCGTTCGCCAACGCGCGAGCCGCGACCGCGCCGTCCACCACCGCGGGGGCGGCGTTCATGCCGGCGCCCCCACGGTCGATGCAGCGGTGAGGTCGACGACGAGGTCGGCCAGCAGGCGGGCACGGCCGGGCAGGAAGGCGGCGAGCACGTGCTCGTCGTCGGCGTGCGCGCCACCACCGACCGCACCGAGGCCGTCGAGGGTCGGTGTGCCGACGCCGGCGGTGATGTTTCCGTCCGACGCGCCGCCGACGGCCTCGGCTGCCAGCTCACCGAAGCCGAGGCCGCGGTGCAGCCGTTGCGCCAGCCGCACCAGATCGGCCGACGACGCGGCCTCCAGCGGCGGACGGTTGACGCCTCCGCTGATCTCCACCGCCGTACCGGAGACGGTCGGCGCCGTCTGTCGCAGCTGCACATCCACCCGCTGCTGTTCGGCCAGCGTCCACGCCCGGACGTCGACGGCCAGCCGGGCGGTGGCGGGGATGGTGTTCGACGTGGTCCCCACCGTCGCCGCGGTGGGACTGACCGACGTGCCCAGTCCGACGTCGGCGAGCCCGGCGATGCGAAGCACCTGATGGGCGAGCTCGACCCCGGCGTTGGCGCCGCGTTCGGGTTCCAGGCCGGCGTGCGCAGCCCGGCCCGTCACCGCCACGTCGTAGCGGGAGACACCCTTGCGCGCGCTCTTGAGAGCGCCGCCCGGCGCGGCCGCTTCCAGCACCAGCGCCGCCGACGCCCGACGCGCCTCGGTCTCGAGCAGCACGCGAGAATCCGGTGAGCCGATCTCCTCGTCCCCGGTCACCAGCACGGTCACGTCCGGCGAGACACCGCGTCGGCGAAGAGCTGCCACCGCGTGCCACAGCACGACGAGACCCGCCTTCATATCGAAGCAGCCCGGTCCCCGCAGGACGGGTCCGTCGGCGCCGTCGGTCACCGACCACGGCAGCCGGTCGAGGGTGCCGAGCGGCCACACGGTGTCGTGGTGCCCCACGAGCAGCACCCGCCGCGCGGCGGCCGGATCGCCGAGGGTCCACCGCAGATGCGTCGCCTCACCGACCGTGATCGTCTCCGGGTCGGCGCCGAGATGCCCTGCGGCGATCTCGGCGACGACCGCGGCGCTGCGTCGGCAGGCAGCTCGATCCAGCGAGGGAGACTCGCAGCGCACGAGCTCACCGATCTCGTCGATCATGTCGGGCAGCAGTGGCACGGGCTCACTCATCGGCACCCCCGGCGAAGTGGCATGCGGCACGATGCGGCCGCGAGGCAGCCGCCGCCGAGGGGTCCTCCACTCGGCAGCGGTCCCGCTCGTCCGAGACCTGCGGACCGACAGGGCAACGCGGATGGAAGCGGCAGCCGGAGGGTGGCCGGTGCGAATCCGCGGGCTCTGCCGCCAGTCTCGTGTCGCCCGGTCGATGCAGGCCGGCCGGGTCGTCCAGCGACGGGACGGCCGACAGCAGCAGCTTCGTGTACGGGTGCTGCGGGTTGGCGACGAGGTCGTCCGGCGGCGCGACCTCGACCACCTTGCCGAGGTACATGACCGCCACGAGGTCACTGACGTGACGGACCACGGCGAGGTTGTGGGAGATGAACAGCACCGACAGCGCGAGCTCGCGCTGGATGTCGCGGAGCACGTTGAGGACCGCTCCCTGCACGGAGACGTCGAGCGCCGAGGTGATCTCGTCGGCGATGAGGACTTCGGGCCGGGCGGCCAGTGCCCGCGCGAGCGCGGCACGCTGTCGCTGCCCCCCGGAGAGCTCGGCCGGGAAGCGGTTCGCCAGCCCGCTGTCCAACTGCACCAGGTCGAGGACACGCTCGGCTTCGGTGCGGCGGTCCCGCCTGCCGAGATCACGCCGCGCCTCGCCGATCGCGTCACCGATCCGCTGCCGCGGGTCGAAGGCCGACTGCGGGTCCTGGAAGACCATCTGGATCGGACGCCGCCCGCTCCGGCGGCGGGGCAGCGCGGACGTGCCGTCGAGCAGGATCTCGCCCGCCGTCAGGGGCGCCAGCCCCACTGCTGCCCGGGCGAGTGTCGATTTGCCCGAACCCGACTCCCCGACCAGACCGACGATGGCGCCGGGCGGCACGACGAGGTCGACGCCGGCCACAGCGCGCAGGCCCTCGCGGCCGCTGCCGTAGCGGACCTCGACGTCACGGAAGACCAGTTCGTGGCCCGCCGGGGCCTCCGACGCGCCGGCGGCCCGGCCTGCGGACAGGGTGTCGGTCATGGCCCCACCTCGACGGGATCGACGGGCTCGACGGACTCGGCGGCGGCCGACGCGACACCGGCGACGACCGGGTGCCAGCACGCGACCCGACCGCCGGGCGTGGCTGCCAGGACAGGCTCCTGCGTCCGGCACCGGTCGTCGGCCAGGGCACAGCGGTCGGCGAAGGCGCAGCCGACGATCGCCGTGCCCGGCGCCGGCGGCCGGCCGGGGATGGTGGTGAGCGGCGCGTCACGCGGTGTGGTCATCGTGGGCAGCGAGGCCAGCAGCGCACGGGTGTACGGGTGGCGGGCCTCGGCGCGGATCGAGCCGGCGGCGACGACCTCCACGACGCGGCCGGCGTACATGACCACCACGCGGTCGCACATGGTGGCGACGACCGCGATGTCGTGCGAGATCAGCAGCAGTGCGGCACCCGACTCGGCCCGCACCTCGGCGATGAGGCGCAAGACGTCGCGCTGCACGGTGACGTCGAGCGCGGTCGTCGGCTCGTCGGCGATGAGCAGCCTGGCGCGTCCCATCAGCCCCATCGCGATCATGGCCCGTTGCCGCATGCCGCCGGAGTACTCGTGCGGCAGCTGCCGGGCCCGGCGGTCGGCAGCAGGGATGCGAACCGCGCGCAGTCCGTCGACGGCACGACGCCACGCGGTGGCGCGATCGGCACCACCGTGGGTCATGGGGACCTCGGCGAGTTGCCGGCCCACCCGGATGAGCGGGTTGAGCGAGCTCATCGGGTCCTGGAAGACGAAGCCCATCGAGTCGCCGAGTCGGGCGCGCAGCCGCCGGCCCGACAGCGCGGTGAGCTCGGCTCCGTCGAAGGTGATGGCGTCGGCGTGGACCTCGGCGGGCTCGGCGAGCAGCTGCGCCACTGCCAGCGCGGTGAGGCTCTTGCCCGATCCGGACTCGCCCACGATGCCGACGGCCTCGCCGGCAGCGACATCGAGATCGACACCACGCACGGCATCGTGAGCCACACCGTCCGCCGCCGACGGCGGGAACGACACCGAGAGGTTCCGTACCCGCAGCAACGCCTCGGTGGGAGCGCTCGGCGCGGTGGCGACGCGGCGTCGGGAGACATGCACTCGCGGGGCTCGGCCGCCCAGGGCGCGGGCGGCCAGCTCACCGGAGAGGTTGAGAGCGAGACCGACGACGACGATGGCTACGCCGGGTGCGATCGCCGCGGCCGGGTTCGTGTAGACGCCGTTGACACCCTCGTTCAACAGCCGCCCCCAGTCGTAGGACGGCCCCTGGACGCCCAGCCCGAGATACGACAGCCCGGCGAAGGCGAGCAGGTTCAGGCCTGCGGCGATGGTGGCGTTGACCGCGAGCGGTTCGGCGATATTGGGCAGGACGTGACGAGCGAGGAGCCGGACGCGTCCCACCCCCAGCAGGCGCGCGGCTGCCACATAGTCGCGCGCGGCCACGGCTGCGGCGAGCGTCTGCGTGAGCCGGGCGAACCAGGGGGCACCGGCGATGCCCAGCGCGAGCACGGCGCCCGTCGCCCCGACTCCCACGACCGTCGCGACGAAGATCGCCAGCAGCACGCTCGGGAAGGCCACCGCGGTCGAGACCGTCGCCGCGACGAGGCGGCCGACACGAGGTGACGTGACGGCGTGGACGCAGCCGACGACGACGCCGAGCACGACGGCGATCAGCGTGGCGGCGAGGGCGAGCCCCACGGACAACCGGGTGGCGACGAGGACGCGGAGGAAGATGTCGCGACCGCCGGTGTCGGTGCCTGCCCAGTGCGATCCGGAGACCGGCTGGCTGATGGCCTCCGGATGGTACGTCGAGGCGGCGTCGCCCCAGAGCACGGGCGCGACAGCAGCGAGGACGACGACCAGACCCACGGCGGCGAGCGCGCTGATGCCCATGCCGGACCGGACGAGTCGCCGCAGCGGCCGCGTCGCGTTCGGAGTCGGCGCGGCGGCGACCGGGGCCGTCATGCCGTCGTCCTGAGTGTCGACCGGGGATCCACGGCCGCGAGCAGCAGGTCGACGGCCAGGTTGATCACCAGCACCAGCACCCCGTACACCAGGACGATGCCCTGCACGAGCGGGAAGTCCTTGGCGATGATGGACGAGACCATCGTGGGGCCCAGGCCGGGCCAGCTCAACACGCTCTCGACCAGCACGGTGCCCGCGACCAGACCGGCGAGCACCAGACCGCTCACGGTCAGCGCCCCGGTCAGCGCGTTCGGCAGCGCATGTCGCAGGTACACCCGTGCCGGCGGCAGCCGCTTGGCTCGCGCCGTCCGTACGAAGTCCTCCTCGAGCACGCCCAGGGTCTCGACGCGCACGATGCGAGCCATGGCGGCTGCCGGCCCGACAGCGAGTGCCACGACGGGAATGACGTAGGACGAGGTGGTGCCGTCGTAGGCCGCCGGCAGCCAGGTGTGGGCGACCGCGAGGCCCGCCACCAGGACGACCGCGAGCACGAAATCGGGGATGGCCGCGAGGATCACGGAGACGGCGGCGAAGGTCAGCTCGGTACCACGGCGACGACCCCGCTGGGTCGCGATGGCCATGGCCACACCGATCGGGAACGCCAGCAGGACCGCGACGACGAACGCGAGCCCGGCCAGGACGAGGGTGTGGGGAAGCCGCTGCGAGATCACGTCCGCGACCGGCAACTGCAGCTGGATCGACTCGCCGAGCCGACCGGTGACGAGGTTGGTCAGGTAGTGCCAGTACTGCGCCGGCAGGGAATCGTCGAGACCGAGCTCCGCCCGCTTCGCCCGCACCGCCGCCGGTGAGGCCTGAGCGCCCAGCGCAGCCCGGACCGGGTCGCCCGGGATCAGGTGGACGATGAGGAAGGAGAAGGTCACCAGTACCCAGACCGAGACGGCCAGCCGCACCACCCTGCGCAGCAGATACCCCGACCAGCCGCTCCTCCGACTCGTCGGCGGGTCGGCGGCCGCGACAGTCGGCGCAACCAGCGCGCCCGGATCGACGCCCGCCTGCATCAGGCCGTGCGCAACCGCAGGGTTGCGCCCCAGATCTGCCCGCCGGGTGCCGTCACCTGCGCCTTCCGAAGGTAGGTGCGGGTCGTGGACGTGTAGAGCAGCGACGGGTTGTGGTTAGCGGCCAACGCCTGCTCCGCCTTCGCCCAGTCACCGCATCCGGCGGTGCCCACCTGCGGGGTCGCGCTCGCCACCGCGGCGTCGTAGGCGGAGTTCGCGATGTGCGGGAAGTTGGCACCCTTCGGCGCTGCCGGTCCCGAGACGAAGGCGACCATCTGGGACGGCAGGTTGAAGGTGAAGCTGGAGAAGGCGGCATCCCACGCACCGGTCTGGAACAGCACCTCGTTGAGCTGCGCCTCGGGCAGCGTCTTCACGCTGGCCTCGACACCCAGCTTCTTCCACTGCGCCATCAGGTACTCCGTCCCCGCCTGGCGAGCGTCCGAGCCCTTGCGGTCGTAGACGAAGGAGAGCTGCAACCTCTTGCCGTCCTTGACGCGGACACCGTCCGAGCCGGGCTTCCACCCCGCACCGTCCAGCAGAGCCTTGGCCTTGGCCACGTCGACCGTCGGCAACGCGCCGGTCAGCGGCGAGTTCGTCCGGCACGGGTTCGGATCGAGGGTGATGTAGGACCTCGGCTGCTGGGCGTTGTTGCCGGTGGCGATCCGCGACAGGGCGCTCCGATCGACGCCGGTCACCAACGCCTCCCGGACAGCGGGGTCGGCTGCGGCGCGGCCGGCGGCCTGGTTGAACCAGACCTCGCCGGAGGTGTCGACGGAGTCGACGGAGTCGAGCTTGAGCGAGGCCAGTCGAGCGGTGTCCGTCCCCGTCACCTCGCCCATGTTCACCGTGCCGTTGAGCAGCAGGTTCGCCGTCGTCGACACGTTGGCGATGACCCGCACCTTCACCGCGTCAGGAACCCCGGCGCCGGCGAGACGGGCACCGTCCGGCCCCCAGGTGTACCCCTTGCGCGCAGTGAAGTCGTAGCTGTCGTTGGCGACCGACCTGCTCAGCACCCACGGTCCCGTGCCGGCCGTCTTCGTCGCGATCGACTTGTGATCGGCCAGGCCCGAGCGACAGATGATGAAGACGCCGGAGAGCTCGGTGAGCAGGAACCCGTTCGGCGATGCGGAGGTGACGCGCACCGTGCCGGCCGCGTCGTCCGCCTTGGCCGTGGTCCCCTGGTGCACCACGACGTCGAGCAGCGGGGACGCGTTCTTGGGGTTGGCGATGTAGTTGATGTTCTCGGCGACGTCGTCGGCGGTCAGTGGTGTGCCATCAGAGCAGGTCACGCCCTTGCGCAGCGTGAACGACGCCGTGGTGGCCGTCGAGGACCACTTCTGCGCCAGGCCGCTCACGAGCGTGCCGTCGGCCCGCTGGTAGACCAGCGTGTCGTAGGCCAGCCCGAGCACCGATCTGGCGACGGAGCTCGGCGTCATGGACGGGTCCAGATTGCCGGGGTCGCTCGCCACCGCGATCGTGAAGGTGCCGCCGTCGGCCAGGCGTCCCTTCGCCCCGCCCGAGCCGGCGTCGTCGCCGTCGGCGGTACAGGACGCCAGCAGCAGGACCGGCGTCGCGAGCAGAGCGAGGGCGATCGTGGACCGGCGCATCGATGACCTCCTGGTGTGCCCGGACGCCGATCGTCTCGCCGTCTGCGGTGCACACAGTCTCGGGCCGCACGGAGAGCGCACCCATGGTCGATCGCACCAATGTTTGCGTCTCAGATCGGTTGATCGTCCAGGTGACGCGCCGGCGGGCCGGCGTCGGGCCAAGCTGCGGGCGTGCTGCCGCGCTGACAGGTAACGGGAGCTCGGGCTGCGGAGCTCGTTAGGCTCCGGCCGTGAGCGAGCCCCGTCCCCCGGCGCTGCGGGACGTGGCGGCGCGGGCGGGGGTGTCGGCGCAGACGGTGTCGCGGGTGCTCAACGGACACGCGCATGTCTCGGCCACGACCCGGCACGCGGTGGAGCGGGCGATCGCCGAGCTGGGCTACCGCCGCAACATGGCGGCGCGGGCGCTCAAGACGGGGCGGCCCTCGGTCATCGGGGTGCTGGCGCCGAGCTCGGCGATGCACGGACCCGCGGCCATGGTGGGTGGGCTCGTCCGGGCGGCCCGCGCAGCGTCGATGACCTGCACGGTCGACCACCCGATGGCACTGACGGAGGCCGCCATCGCGGAATCGGTCGGTCGCCTGGTCAGCCACGGCATCGCCGGCCTCTTCGTGGTCTTCCCCTACGACGCGGCGGCGGCGATCCTCGCTGCCGCCGTCCCACCGGGCATCCCGATGGTGGTCGTGGACGGCGAGATCGGCGTCGCCGCGCCGGTCGTGGGCGTGGATCAGCACGCCGGCGCGGTCCTGGCCGTCGAGCACTTGCTGGGCCTCGGCCACCGCTGCGTCTGGCACGTCGCCGGCCCGGAGGGCTGGCACGGCACGCGCAGCCGGGAGGCGGGCTGGCGGGAGGCGTTGCGGCGTGCCGGCATCGAGCCGTCGCCGCCGCTGCGCGGTGACTGGACGGCGCGCTCAGGCTACGAGGCGGGCCAGGTGCTGGCCACGAGCACTGACTGCACCGCCGTCTTCGTCGCCAACGACGCCATGGCGTTGGGGGTGATGGCGGCGCTGCGCGACGCCGGACGGCGGGTACCCGACGACCTGAGCGTCGTCGGATTCGACGACGTCGCCGAGTCGGAGTTCTTCGTTCCGCCACTCACCACCGTGCACCAAGACTTCGGCGCCGTCGGCCGGGCCGGCCTGGAACTGCTGTTACAGCGGCTCCGTGATCCCGCTGCTGACCCGGCGCCGACGACGCTGCTTCCTACCGCATTGGTACTGCGACGCAGCACCCAACCGCCCGGCTGACCGGGATCAGCGTCGCGGTCGGTCGGTCGCCCGGATGAGCCGGTGGACCGCGAGCGCGGCACCGAAGCCGTTGTCGATGCCGACCACGGTGACGCCGGCGGCACAGCCGGAGACCATGCCGAGCAGCGCGGTGATGCCCTCGAACGAGGAGCCGTAGCCGACCGAGGTCGGCACCGCCACCACCGGCACCTCGACGAGCCCGCCGACGACGCTGGCGACGGCGGCCTCCATACCGGCGACGACGATGACCACGTCCGCGGCCCGGATGTCGTCGACCCGGCGCAGCAGCCGGTGCAGCCCGGCCACCCCGACGTCGTCGATCCTCGTCACGCGGCAGCCGAGCACCTCGCAGACCGCGGCCGCCTCGCGCGCGACCGGGCCGTCCGCGGTCCCGGCACTCACCACCGCGACCCGCCTGCCGTTCGTGCCGCTTGCACGCCAGGACGAGAGCCGCGCGCCGGCATCGTGTTGTCCACCCGGCACGGCGGCGGCGATCTCCGCGGCGGGGGCCTCGTCCAGGCGGGTGACGAGGACCGGACCGGTGCTGCCGCCGAGCAACGTCCGGACGATGCCGATCACCTGCTCCGGCGTCTTGCCGGGCGCGTAGACCACCTCCGGCAGACCCTGCCGGGCCTCCCGGTCGAGGTCGACCACCGCGTACCCGAGATCGTGCTCGTCCTCGGTCATGTCGCCGTCCCTCGGAGGTGCTCGGCCACGGCCCGCCGGACACTGCGGGCCGTGTCGGTCATGGCCGCGAGGCGGCCGAAGCGCTCGACGAGCGAGACGACGGTGGCGGCCGGGACGTCGACCCCGTCGTCCCGGATGCCGCAGACCACGAGCACCGGCCGCCCCGCCGCGGCCGCGCGCGCGGCGACCTCGCCGACCACCTTCCCCTGCAGCGAGGTGCGATCCAGCCGGCCCTCGCCGGTGACGACGAGGTCGGCGCGGCCGAGCGCGGCGTCGAGCCCGACATGGTCGGCAACGATCCGCACGCCCGGTTCGAGACGGGCTCCCAGCACGGCGAGACCGCCGGCGAGGCCCCCGGCGGCGCCGGCACCGGCCAGCTCGTCGGGGTCCCGGCCGAAGCGGTCGATCAGCCGACGGCGGGTCTCGTGCAGGCGCTCGGTCAGCCGCGCCACCTGCTCGGGCTCGGCCCCCTTCTGCGGACCGAAGACAGTCGCAGCATCGGCATAGCGAGTGGTGACGTCGCAGGCCACGACGACCTCGGTCCGCGCCAGGAGGTCGAGGAGGTCCCGCTCGGCCAGCACCTCGATCGCGCCCAGGCCGCCGTCGGTCGTCGCCGAGCCGCCGACACCGACGACCACCCGCCGCGGCCGGGTCGCCAGGACGGCGGCGAGCAGCTCGCCGACACCGCGGGTGGAGGCGCGTTCGGGATCGTTGCCCGCGGCCCCGCCCACCAGTTCCAGGCCGTTGCTGCGCGCGCTCTCGACGACGGCGATGTCGCCGTCCAGCCGCCACGCGGCCGCCACCGGACGGCCCAGCGCGTCGGTCACCTCGGTGAGGCGGTTCGCGCCGCCGAAGACCTCGAGCAGTCCCTCGCCGCCGTCGGCCATCGGGACGGTCTCGACGGTGGCGCCGGCACGAGCGGCCGCGGCCGCGACGGCGGTGCCGAACTCGGCGGCGGTCAGCGTGCCCCGGAACTTGTCCGAGGCCGAGACCACCTGGGTCACCTCGCGGCCAAGGTGGCGCCTCGCAGGTACGGGATGGTCTGCGGTCCCTCGGGCAGGACGCAGACCGTCGCTGCTCGCCCCTCCTCGCGGGCGATGCGCTCGACCTCCGCGGCGACGGCGGCATCGGCGTCCGGAGCCGGCAGCACCCCGACGCGTTCCAGGTCGGCGGCGGCGAGGCCGTCGGCGTGGATAGCCACCCGCGCCGCGACGAGCACCCGGGCGAGGACCTGCACCTGCCACTGGTCGGGGACGGTCGTCTCGCGCGCCATGATCTGGTCCAGCAGCCCCTGCGCCGTCGGCGCCGCGACCAGCTCGTCCCGGAACGAGCCGTGGTCCGGCCAACCGTCACGGCACTCGGCCACGCCGAGGATGAGCCCGCCCGGCCGGACGACCGTCTCGGCCGCCGACAGTCCCTTCACCGCCTGGTAGAAGTTCTGGTCCAGCGGGAACCCGCTGTTGCTGGTGACGACGATGTCGAAGCGGTCCGGCACCGGGACCATCGCGGTGCGGCGGACGTGCTCGCGCGCCGCCTCGTGCATGGCCAGGACATCGCCGCCGAAGGCGGTGACGATGCGCTGCTCGGCGTCGAGGACGACGTCGAAGCCGTAGGTGACGCCGGTGGCGGCGGCGATGGCCCGGACGTCGTCGTGCACCGGGTTGCCCTCGCAGACGCCCCAGGTCGCCCGCGGGCTGCCGATGCGGGCCGCGTCGTGCAGCGTCAGCACCGTCTCCAAAGCGGCGAGGCCGGGCGAGACGAGCTTGGGTCCGCCGGAGAAGCCCGCGAAGAAGTGCGGCTCGACGAAGCCGGTGGTGATCTTGACGTCCGCCTCGACCCACCGCCGGTTCAGCCAGACCGGGACGCTGTCGCCGAAGTGGCCGAGCCACGCCAGCGAGTCCCGGTCCCGGGCGTCGTGGTTGACCACCTCGACGCGGGCGAGCAGATCGGCGCCGAGCATCGCCTCGAGCTCGGCGGGGGTGTTGCCCCGGTGGGTGCCGGTGGCGACCAGCAGCGTGACGTCGTCGTCGCCGACGATGCCGTCCAGCTCGGCGAGCAGGGCCAGCACCATGTCCCGCCGCGGCTGCGCCCGGGTGTAGTCGCAGATCGAGACGGCCACGCTCGATCCCGGCGGCACCCGGTCACGCAGCGGAGCCCCGCTCACCGGTTCGCGCAGCGCACGCGCCAGGACCGCCGGCGCGTCGGCCGCGGCGGCACCGTGCTGCGGCCGGACCACGGTGGCGTCGTCGGGGACGGCGACCTCCAGCCCGTCCGTGCCGTAGGCCATGGTCACCTGCATCTGCTCACCCCTCGGCGTCGACGGTGGCGCCGGCGTCCGCGACGGCGTCCCAGACAGCATCGTCCACCACGCTGCCGTAGCGCGCGGTCGCGGCGGCGACCTCGGCCGGGCTGCGCAGCCCCACCACCACCGCGGCGGTGGCGGCGTGGCGCAGCGGGAACCGGACCGCCAGCGCCGGCAGCGAGACGCCGTGGTCCGCCGCGGTCGCCGCGAGCCGCTCGGTGCGGGCCAGCACGTCCGCCGGGACCCGGCCGTAGTCGAAGTGAGCCGTCGGGTCGGGGCGGTCGGAGGCGAGCAGGCCGGAGTTGTACGGCGCGGCGGCCAGCACCGACACCCCGGAGTCGGCGCAGGCGGCGAGCAGTGGCTCGCCGGATCGGTCCAGCAGCGTCCACCGGCCGGCCAGCATCACCACATCGATGTCGGTCTCCCGCACGAAGCGCAATGGCGCCTGCCACTGGTTCATGCCGACACCGACCGCGCCGATCACGCCCTCGTCGCGCAGTCGCAGCAGGGCCGGGATCGCCTCGGTCATCGCCACCTCGACGTGCTCGTCGGGGTCGTGCACGAGCACGATGTCGAGGCGGTCCAGATCGAGGCGTTGCAGGCTCGCTTCCAGCGAGCGCCGCACGCCGTCGGCCGAGAAGTCCCAGACCCGGCGGAGGTCGTCCCGCACGGCGAAGCCACCGGCCGCCAGGTCGGAGCCGGTCGGCGTCGGGTTCGGCTCCAGCAGCCGGCCGACCTTGGTGGAGACGACGAACTCCCGGCGCGGCCGGGCAGCGAGGGCCAGCCCGAGCCGCCGCTCGGCCAGCCCGAGACCGTAGTGCGGGGCCGTGTCGTAGAACCGGACCCCGGCGGCCCAGGCGGCGTCGATCGTCGCCCGCGCGGCCTCGTCGTCGACGGCGGTGAAGAGGTTGCCGATGCCCGCCGAGCCGAAGCCCAGCTCGGTGACGGCGAGGCCGCCGCGGCCCAGCGGACGGGTCAGCACGGGACGCCCGGCCGCAACCCGTACCACCGCACCGCCGTCCCGCCGTTGATCTCGACCTGCTCAGCCGGCGAGGCGCCCGTGATGAGCTCCCGCGTCGTCGCCATGACCTCCGCGTAGGAGCTGCGCAGCAGCGAGACCGGCCAGTCCGAACCGATCATGGTCCGGGTGGCGCCGAAGCAGTCGAGCAGCTGATCGGCATACGGGCGCAGGTCGTCGACCGTCCACTCCGGGGCCGCCTCGGTAAGCATCCCCGAGAGTTTGACGGCGACATTCGGTTCGGCGGCGAGGACGGCGATGTCACCACGCCACGGGTCCAGCTCCGCCGTCGCGATCCGGGGCTTGCCGCCGTGGTCCAGCACGAAGCGGACCTCCGGCAGCAACCGGACGGTCTCGGTCGCCGCCGGCAGCTGGTCGGCGGTGACGAGCAGGTCGTAGACCAGGCCGGCCTCGCCGACGGCGCGGAGCCCCGCCTGGACGTCGTCCCGGAGCAGCCACCGCGGATCGGTCTCGCTCTGCACCAGGTGCCGGATGCCGACGAGCGCGTCGCCGCCGGGACCCTTCCGCAGCTCGACGAGCCGCTCGGACACGGCAGGCGAGGTGAGGTCCACCCAGCCGACGACACCGGCGATCTCGGGTGAGGCCGCGGCGATGGCGAGGAACTCCGGGGTCTCCGCCGCGACCGCGACGGTCTGCACCAGCACGGTCCGTGAGACGCCGGCCAACTGCAGGTGCGGCCGCAGGTCGTCCATCAGGTACGTGCGGTGCAGCACCGGTTCGGCATGGGTCCAGTCCGGGTCGCGTACCGACAGGTCCCAGAGATGGTGGTGGGCGTCGATCACCGGGGCGGTCTGCTCAGTCAGCGTGGAACACCTCTTCCATGGGTGCCCACCACTGTCCCTCGGCCGCGGTCGCGACCGGTTGCTGGCAGGGGTCGGTGAGGGCCCACCACCGCTGCGACTCGGGGTCCTCGGCGAGGCGGGCCTGATCGGCATCCCAGTCCGTGCCGGTGTACTCGAGGTAGGAGAAGAGCAGCCCGTCCCGCAGGAAGATCGAGAAGTTGCGGATGTGCGCGAGCCGCTGCGCCGCCAGGACGCCCGGCCACACCGTGGCGTGGAGCCGGCGGTACTCGGCCTCGTGCTCCGGCCACAGCCGGATCACCGAACCGAAGCGCTGCACCTGCGGCCCCGCCGTCGCGGTCACGAGCGGGGCCGTAGCCGGAGTGCGGACATGCCGCCGTCGACCGCGAGCTCGGTGCCGGTGGTGGAGCCCGCCGTCGGCGACGCCAGGTAGACGACCGCCGTCGCCACCTCGTTGGCCGAGACGAGCCGGCCGTGGGGCTGCCGGGCCGCCAACGCAGCCCGCTCGGCGGCTGGGTCGTCGGCCGAGTCGAGCAGCCGCTGCACCCACGGGGTGTCCGCGGTGCCGGGGTTGACGGCGTTGACGCGGATGCCCTCGGGCAGCAGGTCGGCGGCCATCGCGCGGGTGAGCGCGGAGACGGCCCCCTTGCTCGTCGCGTAGACCGCCCGCTGCGGCAGCCCGGCCGTCGCCGCGATGGACGACGTGTTCACGATTGCCGCGTCGCCACGCGCCGCGGCCTCCCGCAGAGCCGGCAACGCCGCCCGGGTGACCCGGACGATGCCGAGCACGTTGACGTCGAAGACGCGGTGCCACTCGTCGTCGGAGTTCGTCTCGACGGTGCCCTGGGCGCCGATGCCGGCGTTGTTCACCACGATCTCGAGGCCGCCGAGCTGCGCCACCGCGTCGGCCACCGCGGCGTCGACGGCGGCGGCGTCGCTGACGTCGGCCCGGACCGCGACGAAGGGCGAGGCGGGGTCGACGGGGTCGCGGTCCAGGACGGCCACCTTCGCGCCGGCGGCCTGCAGTGCGGTGGCCGTGGCGAGGCCGATGCCGCTCGCGCCGCCGGTCACCAGCGCGCGCCGACCGGCCAGCGGGCCGGTGTTCTCGTGACTCGTCATCTCAGGCCGCTCCGAAGGTCTGTCGCTGCCGGCCGAGGCCGTCGATCTCGAGCTCGACAACGTCGCCCGGCCGCAGGTACGGATGGTCGGGGAGTCCGAGGGCCACGCCCGCCGGTGTGCCGGTGTTGATCACGTCGCCGGGGTAGAGCGTCATGAACTGGCTCAGGTAGTGCACGACATGCGCCACCGGGAAGATCATGTTCGCCGTCGTGCTGTCCTGCCGGAGCACGCCGTTGACCCAGAGCTTCATGTCCAGGGCCTGCGGGTCCGGCACCTCGTCGGCCGTGACGAACCAGGGACCCATCGGGTTGAAGGTCGCGCAGTTCTTCCCCTTGTCCCACTGCCCACCGCGCTCGGCCTGGAAGTGACGCTCGGAGACGTCGTTACTCATGACGTAGCCGGCGACGCAGGCCAGCGCGGCCTGCTCGTCAGCCAGGTAGGCGGCCTGCTCACCGATGACGACGCCCAGCTCCACCTCCCAGTCGGTCTTCGCCGACCCTCGCGGCACGAGCACCTCGTCGTTGGCGCCGACCACGGTGTCCGGGGCCTTCATGAAGAGCACCGGTTCTGCGGGCGGCTCGGCGCCGGTCTCGGCCGCGTGGTCGCGGTAGTTGAGGCCGATGCAGACGATCTTGCCGATGCGGTGTAGCGGCGCGCCGAAACGCTCCCCCTCGATCACCGGCAGCTCGCCCACGGCGAGAGCAGCGCTCACGCGCTGCCGGGTGGCGGCCTCGGCGATGCGCTCGTCCGGCGCGAGCACCGACGACAGATCTCGCCAGGACGAGCCGTCCCACACCGCCGGCCGCTCGTGGCCGGCGGAGCCCAGACGTGCCAATCTCATCGTCTTCGTCCTTTCGCTGTGCTGTCGTGGCGCCGTCCGGCGCGATCGGGGAAAAGCCTCCCGGCAGGGCGCCGGGTGCGAACTGCGGTCAGCCCCGCGCGGCGGGGAGGCCGTCCGGGACGGGCACCGGCGGCGTCAGCCGTAGTCCTGCCCGCACCGGTCGGACGTGGGGTCCCGCCACCGTCGCCCACCCGGCCCCGGCCTCCGGCCGCGCGACCGCGTCCTCGTCGAGGGTGATGCCGTGTCCCGGCTGGTCGCCCAGGACGATGCAGCCGCCTTCGTAGTGCTGGTCGAGGAGCAGGCCGCGGGCCGTCCGGAGGTCCTGCAGCTCGGTGGTGAGATGGTTCGGCATGGCGGCCCCGACGTGGGCGAGGGCATTCCCCTCGTGCCCGACCGGGCTGAAGGGCAGATCGAAGGCGTGCGCCAGGGTCGCGACCCGCAGCGCGTGGGTGATCCCGTAGACGGTTCCGGGCTGGACGACGTCCACGGCCCCTGCCGTCATCAGCGCACGGACCTGCTCCAGGCCGGTGAGGTTCTCCCCCGTCGCTACGCCGGCCCGGATCGAACCGCGCAGCTCGTGCAGGCCGCGGCTGTCCCACCGGCGCAGCGGCTCCTCGACCCAGGTCAGGTCGACCTCCCGTTCGAGCCGGGCGATGTGACGCCGCGCCTGCGAGAAGTGCCACGACTCGTTGGCGTCGATCATCAGCGCGGGCTCCGGCGAGTTCCGCAGCAGCACGTCCCGCACCGCCAGCAGCCGCTTGACGTCGACCTCGGCGTCCAGGCCGCCCTTGAGCTTCGCCGCATCGAAACCGGATTCGGCGAACTCGCCGTAGACCGCCACGAGCTGCTCGGTCGAGAGCCCTGCGCAGAGGCCGGAAGCGTAGGCCGGCACCCGCGGGTCGACACCACCGAGCAGCCGCCACAGCGGCTCGCCGGCCAGCTTCGCCTTGAGATCCCACAGCGCGGTGTCGACGGCGCCGATGGTGGAGAAGACCGAGCCGTTGTGGCCGTTCTTGAAGACGGTGGCGAGCATGCGGTCGTAGCAGGCCGTCACGCCGCGCGGGTCGGCGCCGCGCACGCTCGGGAAGACGGTGTCGATGTCGTGGTGCGGACCCACGGCGTAACCCTGGTGCCCGGAGTCGGTCTCCAGCACCAGGACGTGGACCGCCGTCGAGGTGCCCTCGCTGAGCCCGTTGACGTCACCGACGACGCGGCCCCACTCGTGGGTCGTGACGAAGGACCGGTATCCCGTGATCCGCACGTCCGGAATCGATGTCGAGATCATTCCTTCACCCCGCCGGCGGTCATGCCCCGCACGAGGAAACGCTGCGAGAAGAGGAAGACGATCAGCACCGGCAGCACGGAGAGCACGGTGGCCATGGCCAGGACGGGGAGCTCGATGCTGTCCGCGCCCGCCGAGCTCGGATTGAACGACGGCGTCGAGGCGAGCAGCGAGGTGAGCCCGACCTGGACGGTGTAGTTGTCGCTGGAGGGGAGCATCACGAACGGCAGGAAGTAGTTGTTCCAGTTCTGCACGAAACTGAAGAAGCCGACCAGCGCGACGATCGGCTTGGCCAGCGGCAGCGCGATCGTGGTGAAGAGCCGCAGCTCGGAGCAGCCGTCCAGCCGCGCCGCCTCGAGGATGCTCACCGGAATGCTGGTGGAGAAGTAGATGTAGGCCAGGTACACGCCGAAGGGGTAGAACGCGAACGGCAGGATCACCGCCAGCGGCGTCCCGATCAGGCCGACGGAGTTCAGCTCCAGGAAGATCGGCAGCACCAAGGCCTGCGTGGGCAGCAGCATGACCACGAGCGTCGTCACCAGCAGCGGCCGGCGTAGCCGGAATTCCATGCACCCCAGCGCGTAGCCGGCGGGGATCGCGGTGACGAGGGTGAGGACGAGCGCGGCCACCGAGTAGTACGTCGAGTTGCCCAGCCACTGGACGAAGGCGCCGGACTGGAAGTCCACCAGCGTGGCGAAGTTGTCGCCGATGGCCGACAGGCTGCCGAAGGAGAAGGGGTTGCCGTCGGCGAGCTGGCGCTGCGTCTTGGTGATCGCCAGCGCGACCCAGACGAGCGGGACGCCGAAGAAGACGGCGAAGAGCGCCAGGAAGAGCCCGGTGAGGCTGCGACGCGTCCAGGCCGAGGCTCCGGACGAGCCGCGGGAGCGGCGGGTCGGGCGCCGCGGGACGGCCACCGGGGCCGGCGGGAGCGCGGGTTCGGTCACGGTCACGATCAGTCCTTCTCGAACAATCCGCCACGCAGGACGAAGACGGCCGACAGCGCGAGCGCGACGAGAAGCAGCAGGATCGAGATCGCTGCGGAGCCGTTGAAGTCGTTCTGCTGGAAGGCGTAGAGGTAGGCCAGCTGGTTCACCGAGTAGTCGTTGCCGACGATGCCGTTGCTCGCCTGCGAGAGCAGCTGCGGCTCGACGAACAGCTGCGTGCCGCCGGCCAGCGAGATGACGGCCATGTAGGTGATCCACTTGCGGATGAGCGGGATCTGGATGTGCCAGGCCATACCGAACGGGGTCGCCCCGTCGATGCGTGCGGCCTCCATGACCTCCGAGCTGATGTTGTTGAGCGCGCCGTACATGACGACGACCCAGCCACCGGCTCCGGTCCAGAAGGCGATGACGGCGAAGATGACGGGCAGGTGCGAGGGCTCGATGACCGCCGCGAAGCTGTCCCAGCCCAGGGCGTCGAGGATGGCTCCGGCCGGCCCGGCCGACGGGTCCAGCACGAAGAGCCAGAGCAGCACGCTGGATGCACCGGCGAGCGCGCCCGGCAGATAGAAGATCAACCGCGCCGAGGCATTGACCCAGCGCACCCGCACGGTGTGGACCACCACCGAGATCGCCACCACGATGACGATGAGCATCAACAGCCACAGCACCATGAAGAGGGCGACGTGCTGCAATGCAGGCATGAAGCGGAAGTCGTCGATGACCTTGCTGAAGTTGCTGAACCCCGCAAAGCCGCCCGCCCCGTCGGTGAACGCGAGCTTGACCGCGTAGAGCGCCGGCAGCAGGCCGAAGACCACGATCAGGGCGATGTAGCCCGAACTCAGGACGTAGGCGAAGGACGGGCGGCGTCGCCGCGACCGCGTGGTGGCGGTCGCGGCGACGACGTTGCCCGGCAGGGCTGCTCGGGTCACGAGCTGACCTTGTACCCGTTCACCTTGGCCTGGTTGACGATCGCGGTCTGCCAGTCGGGCAGCATGTCCACGAACTTCTTGCCGCTCGTGAGACCGGGGATGATCGTCTTGGCGAAGATCGCCTCCTGACTGAAGGCCGGCGAGCCCCAGCCCGACCAGATCTCGGTCGCGGCGGAGGTGATCGGCTGCAGGTCGGTGGCGTAGTAGCCGCTGGCCTTCTGCTTGGCGAGCCACTTGGTCGCGGCCGCGGTGTAGGCGGGGAAGCCGGGCGCGAGGTCGACCTGGTAGGCGTCGGCCGTGGTGACCCAGGTCGCGAACTTAACGGCCGCGGCCAGGTTCTTGGAGTGGCTGGAGAGGAACCACGTGCCGCCACCGACGTTGCCGGTCACGGGCGCGTCGCTGCCCCAGGCGAGCGGTGCCGCGACGCCGAGCTCGCCGGCGGGGACGTTCAGCGCCGACTTGCTGTTGAAGATCGCGCCGGAGTACCACGCCGGGCCCGGCATCATGAGGACCTTGCCGGTGTACTTCTGCAGGAACTGCGGCGTGAAGACGCTGAGCGTGGTCATCGTCTTGTTCGCGACCATCGCGTCGATCATGCTCGCGGCGCGCTTGCACTCGGTGCTGTCGGTCTTGATCGTCATGCTGCGGGCGCCGGTGACATCGTTGGCCTGGCACTTGCTGGCCCACATGTAGATCTCGGAGCCGAAGCCGTCACCGACGGCGCCCAGGATGTAGCCGGGGTGTTCCTTGGCGACGCGCTCACCGAGCGCCTGGTACTGCTCCCACGTCGTGGGGACCGTGTAGCCGAACTGCTTCATCAGCTTGGCGTCGTACCAGGTGACGTTCTGGGCGAGGTCGTTGCGCAGGCAGTAGACCGTTCCGCTGACGGTGCAGGGGTTGAGGGCGCCCTTGGCGAAGCCGGCGAGGGTGTTGTTCGGGACGAGGCCCTTGTTGAGCGGCGCGGCGAAGGCCTGCGTGCCGTTCGTGCCCTGGCTGGCCCACGCAGCGTCATTGTTCTGGCTGGAGAAGACGACATCCGGCCAGCCGTTGCCGGCGCGGTCGAAGAGACTCATCTTGGTCTTGAAGGAGTTGGAGCCGTTGGCCGAGCCGTCGTAGGTGACGACCTTGATCTTGGTGTCGGGGTTGGCCTTCTCGAAGGCCGTGGCGGCCGCCGCCCGAGTCTGGTCGACCCACACCGTGATGGTGGACTTGCTGTCCTGCTTGGCCTGCGAGAAGCCGTCCTTCTTGGTGCCCGAATCCGAGCTCGAGCTGCCGCACGCGGCGAGCGCGGTCGCCGCCAGCACGCCGCCGGCGATCACCGCCACCATCTTGCTCGTCGATCTCTTCTGAGAGGTCATCGTCTTCCTTAGTCGAGGCCTGCGGCGCTCCGCCGTGCGCCGAAACATACTACGTCTGATGTAAGACGCAAGCTTTTGTTTCGGTTCCGTAACCTCGGTCCGAGCGTGCCCGGTGTGGTTCGATACATATGACGTGTCGAAGCGCGGCACACCCCCGCCCCACGTCGACGCGCATGGCACAGGAGAGTGACGTGACCACTTCGACCGGACCGAGGAGCCTGCCGACGACCCGGTCGGCCGCACCCGGGCGTCGAGCCAGCCTCGCCGTCGTCGTCGTCGACTCGCTGCTGGACCAGATCGTCTCCGGGGCTCTGGCCGAGGGCACCGTGCTGCCGACCGAGACCGAGCTCTGCGACAGCTTCAACGTCTCACGGACCGTCGTGCGCGAGGCCATGAAGGTCCTGCAGGACAAGGGCCTGGTCCGGGTCCGCCAGGGTCACGGCACATCGGTGGCCGAACCGGATGCGTGGCGCCTCACCGACGCCGCCGTCCTCGGCGCGGCGGTCCGCGGCGATCCCGGCCTCGACCTGCTGGACGAGCTCGTCCGGATCCGGGAGCTGCTGGAGTGCTCGATGGCCGAGGCCGCCGCGGTACACATCTCACCGGAGCAGCTGGCGGAGATGGCGGAGCTGCTCGACGACATGGACCGGGCGCTCTCGCAGCCGAACGACTTCGCCGTCGCCGACATCGGCTTCCACGACGTCATCATGGTGGCGTCCCGCAACCGGCTCTCGCGGGCGATCGTCCGGACCGTCACCGAGGAGGCTCGCACCTCCAGCCGGTACATGGGCCGGACCGGCAAGGCCCACCGGGAGCATTCCAATGCCCAGCACCGCGCCATCTACGAGGCGATCGCGGCCGGCGACGGGGCGGCGGCCGCCGCGGCGATGTCCAGCCACATCACCTGGTCGTGGCAGGAGCGGCGTCCGCGGCGCGCCCGCGCCGGTGAGCGCTGACCGGGACCGCGCAGGACGGGGCACGGGTCATGGCTGATCCCGGCACGACGCCGACCGCAGGGTGGCTGGATCTCACCGCCGGCGCCAGCGGCGACATGCTGCTCGGTGCACTGGTCGATCTCGGGGTCCCCCTCGCCGTCGTCGCCGACGCCGTGGCGACCGTCTGCGGCGACGCGGTGACGCTCACGCCCGAGCCGACCCGGCGTCACGGCCTCGGCGGGACGCTCGTCCGGGTGACGACCCCGGTTCGCAGCACGCCCCGGACCTGGCGCGACGTCCGCGCCCTGCTGCAGCAGGCGCCGCTGGCCCCCGCGGTCGGCTCGGCCGCGCTCGCCGTCTTCGCGCTGCTGGCCCGCGCCGAGGCGGCCGTGCACCGGATCGAGCCGGACGAGGTCCACTTCCACGAGGTGGGGGCATGGGACGCCCTCGCCGATGTCGTCGGCGTGGTGGCGGGGATCGATCATCTCGGTGTCACGCGCTGGACGGCGAGCACGGTGTCGGTCGGAGCGGGCAGTGTGCGGGGTGAGCACGGGGTCATCCCGATCCCGGCACCCGCCGTCCTGGAACTGCTCCGCGACGTCCCCGTGGTCGCCGGCCCCGTCCCGCACGAGAGCTGCACCCCGACGGGCGCCGCGCTGTTACGGCACCTGGTGGACGACTGGGGACCGATGCCGGCGCTCCGGGTGAGCGGCATCGGCCACGGCGCCGGCGGCCGGGACCCGGCCGAGCACCCCAACCTGCTGCGGATGATCGTCGGTGAGCCGGCAGACGGACAGCGGGACGAGATCACGACCTCGCAGCTCGTCGTCGAAACCAACGTCGACGACCTCGATCCGCGCGCCTGGCCGCATGTCCTGGCCGCCCTGCTGCGCGCGGGCGCGGCCGATGCCTGGCTGACCCCGATCCTCATGAAGAAGGGTCGGCCGGCGCAGATGCTCTCGGTCCTCTGCGCCGACCGCGACCTGGCGACGATCCGGGAGGTCGTCTTCCGGCAGACCTCGACCATCGGGCTCCGGGTCGGCCGCGTCGACCGGCACGCGCTGCCCCGGACCACCACCTCGGTGGAGGTCTACGGGCAGGTCGTGGGGGTGAAGCTGGCCGGCCGGGGTGACGACATCGTCAACGTCAGCGTCGAGCACGACGACGTGAGCCGTGCCGCCGACGCCACCGGCCGGCCGTTCCGGGACGTGCTGGCCGCGGCGCAGGCGGCGGCTCACACGGCGGCTCACACGGCGGCTCACACGGCGGCTCACACGGCGGCTCACACGGCGGCTCACACGGCGGCGGAAGGGGCGCCGAAGCCATGACCGACACCGTCGCCGGCAACGACGACCCAGCGGTGGCCCACGCCGCCCTCGCGGCCTGGGCCGCTGCCGCCGCCCCGCTCGCCGTCGCCGTCAGCGGCGGCGTGGACAGCCTCACCCTCGCCACCGTGATCGCCCGGTCACGGGTCGCGGTGACCGCCTTCCACGCCACCTCGGCCGCGGTCCCGTCGGATGCCCGGCAGCGGGTCCGGGCCTGGGCCGAGCAGACCGGGATCGCCCTGGAGATCGTCGACGCCGGCGAACTCGCGGACCCGCGCTACGTCGCCAACCCGGTCGACCGCTGCCGCTTCTGCAAGGCGGACCTCTACGCCACAATCGCCGCTCGCACCGAGGCGCAGATCGTCTCGGGGACGAACACCGACGACCTCGGCGAGTGGCGGCCCGGCCTGCAGTCGGCCGCCGCCGCGAACGTCCGCCATCCCTTCGTCGAGTGCGGGGTGGACAAGGCGACGATCCGCAAGCTGGCCACGCGACTCGGCCTCGGCGCGGTGGCCGACCTCCCCGCCTCGCCCTGTCTCGCCAGCCGGGTCGAGACGGGGCTCCCGGTCCGGGCCCCGGAGCTGCTGGCGATCGACAGCGTCGAGAAGGCCGTCGCCGCCCTGGTCGGGCCGGGCGACATCCGCTGCCGGATCCGTCGCGACGGCATCGTCGTCGAGCTCGACGCCGGCAGCGCGTCCCGCCTCGGCGCGGAGCAGCGCCGCACCGTGATCGATCTGGTCCGTCGGCACTTCGGCGCGGCGGCCCCGATCTCGTTCGCCGACTACGCCCGGGGCAGCGCCTTCGTCGGGCTCCCCACCCGCGGTGACCGGGAGGCGTCGGGCGCCGGACGATAATCGGCGGGATGCCGGTTCCTGTCTCACCCCAGAAGGGCGGTCCGATGCCCGACCTCGACACCACCTCGTTGCGCGCCCGCTTCGCGCACCGGTTGTCCGAGCTCTACGGCCGAGAGGTCCCGGCCTACACGACGCTGGTCGAGGTCTCCCGCGAGGTGAACGACCGGGTGCTGGAACGCGACCCGACGCGGGCGGAGCGGCTCGGCTCCATCGCCCGCGTCACCGCCGAACGGCACGGGGCTATCCGGGTCGGCACCCCCCGCGAGCTCGCTCAGGTGGCTCGGATCTTCGCGGCCCTCGGCATGTTCCCGACCGGCTTCTACGACCTGCGCGACGCCGCACCGCGACCGGTGCCGGTCGTCTCGACGGCCTTCCGCCCGCTGGCGCGCGACGAGCTGGCCCGCAACCCGTTCCGGGTCTTCACCTCGATGCTCGTCCCGCAGGACCGCCGCTTCTTCGACGCCGACCTCGAGGCCCGGCTGGTGCGCTTCCTCGACGAGCGCGAGCTCTTCCCGGACGAGCTGCTCACCCTCGCCGACCGGGCCGAGCGCGACGGCGGGCTCGCAGGCGAGGCGGCCGAGCGTTTCCTCGACCTCGCCGCCGCGAGCTTCGCCCTCTCACCGGAGCCGGTCGACCGCGCCTGGTACCGGGAGCTGGAGTGCGTCTCGAGCGTCGCCGCGGACATCGGCGGCGTGGCCAGCACCCACATCAACCACCTGACCCCGCGCGTGCTGGACATCGACGACCTCTATGCCAGCATGCAGGCTCGCGGCGTCGAGATGATCGACGCCATCCAGGGACCACCCCGCTGGGAAGGTCCGGACGTCCTGCTGCGCCAGACGTCGTTCCGGGCGCTCTCGGAGCCGCGGACCTTCCGCGAGCCCGACGGCTCGCTCGCTGCCGGGGCGCTGCGGGTGCGCTTCGGCGAGGTGGAGGCACGCGGCGTCGCCCTGACCAACCGGGGCCGGGACCGGTACGAGCAGCTCACCGCCGCGGTCGACGAGCGCCTGCGCGCCGAGCCCGGGGCGCTGCGGACCGAGGTCGCGCCGGCGGTCTGGCGCGACGGCTTCCCCATTTCCGATGCCGCCCTGGCCCGCACCGACCTCGCCTTCCACACCTACGCCCCGGCCAGGCGCGTTGCTGACGGAACCGCGCCGCCGCGACAGCTCTCGGCCCTGCTGGAGGGCGGCTGGCTGGACCCCAGCCCGATCGTCTACGAGGACTTCCTGCCCCGCTCCGCCGCCGGCATCTTCGCCTCCAACCTCACCGGCGGCGGCGAGGCCGACGCCGGCCGGGGTGCTGCACCCCGCGACGCCGCGTGGCTCGCCGAGGCCATCGGGCGTCCCGTCGCCGTCCCGGAGGAGCTGTACGCCCGGGAGCGGGCGGCCTCGCTGTCGGCGTCCGCTACCGCACTGGGGCTGGATCCGGGGTCAGTCGTCGACGACCTCGCCGAGGAGCCGGCGCGGCGCTGACCGTCAGTCCCAGTCAGTGGGGCATCGCGAGCGGCTAGCGCCCTGGCCGCTCCTGCTGCTCCTCGACGAGCCGCTTGGCGTTGAGCTCGGCCTGGACGCGCCGCAGCTCCTCGTCCTCGGCAAGCTCACCGACCAGCGGCGCGACCTCCTGCTCGTCCAGGAGCTCCTCTGCCACCTGCTCGACCAGCTCGCTCTCGTCAGGCGCAGCCGAGTCCGACGCTGCCGACCCGGCCGAGTTGGAGGCCGCCGAACCGGACGGTGCGGAGGCGGCCGCCGTCGATCTCGCGGAACCAGAGCGAGCCGACGTCGACTCAGCAGACTTCGACTCAGCCAACTTCGCTCCAGAAGACTTCGGTTTGGCGGACCTCGTCCCTGCGGGCGTCGTGGCGCCTCGCCGCGGCCGGGAACCGGGCTCGCGGACCGGCGAGGAGACCTCGGGCCCGCCGTCGGCCGAGACCCGCCGGGCGACCGCGTCCAGGGCGGCGATGCCGCGCTGCACCGTCGAGCGGATCGCCGGCGCGGCGCCGGCGCGAGCCGCCAGCTGGTCAGCGGCCAGCAGCGGGGCGCGCAGCAGCGCGACCTCGATGGCGACGGCGCGACGGACCAACGACTTCGGGCGAGGGGCGGAACGAGTGCTCATGGCCGTCGAGGTACCCCGGCTGCAGCGCAGGCATGCGGCGCAGCCCCGCCGCAGGACGCATTCCCACGCCCGTGTTAATTCGGTGTTTACTTTGAATCGTGACGGGAGGCAGAATGACGCCCGGCGGGGGGCGCCGCACCCGAGGAGTCCACGTGAACCACCCGCTCATCGCTCGATCGCAGTCGACCCGCCGGCTCGCCCTCGCCGCACTGGCCGTCGTCGCCACGACTTCGGCCATGGCTCCCGCCGCCGCTGCCCCCGCCCATGCCGGCGGTCACGGTCACTCCGGCAGCCACGGCAGCCACGCCCACTCCGGTCGTCCCACCGCCCGTCCCTTCACCGCTCGCGGCATCGTCGTCGGCAAGGATGCGCGTTCACTGACCATGCTGGCCGCCGACGTCCGCTCCGGGCGCACGGTGAGCCGCGGGGTGCAGGTCACCGTGGCCGTCCCCACCGGGCGGAAGGGGAGCGCGAAGAAGCTGGCGCGCAGCCTCGCCGCAGCCCGACCGGGGGATCGCGTCGTCGTCAACGGCACCCAGTCCGGCACAGCCGTCACGGCCCGGCAGTTCGCCACCGCGCCCGCCGCGTTCCATCTGTACCTCGGCACCGTCACGGGCCTGTCCGGCAGCCGCTTCACGGTCACGAAGAACGCCGTGCCGAGCGACGATCCGCAGGAAGTCCCGCGCGGCACCCTCACCGTCGAGGCCGGCTCTGCCGCCGTCAACACCGACGGGGCAGCGTCGGACCTCTCGACTCTCGCCGTGGGCACCTCCGTCGCTGTCCTCGGCTCCGAGTGGCGCGACACCGTCCTCGCCACCGCGATCTGGGACTTCACCGCCACCCCCACCGTGGTGGCGGGGCGGGTCGCCTCGGTGTCGGGCAGCACGGTCACGCTCGCCGACGAGGACGGCAACGACGCGTCCGACTCCGGCGACGACCCCGTGACCGCTCCGACGACGGTCGATCTCGGCTCTGCGGCGCTCGTGGTGGACGGCGTGAGCGGCGCCGCGCCGGCCACGCTCACCGCCGGTAGTCGCCTGGTCGTCCTGCAGTCGGCCGACGGGACGTCGCTGCTGGCCGTGGCCTTCACCCACAGCTGCACCAGCCGGCATCACGGCGACGGCGGCGCCGGGGCAGCCGGCGACGACGAGCACGACGGCGACTGAGCCTTCGCTCCCGCCGCGGCGCCTCAGTCGGCCGCGGCGGGAGGGCTGACGATGTCGGCCGCGGTCCCAGAGATGAGCTCGGCGAGACTCTCCAACTGCCGGACCAGTTCGAGCCGGGTCTCGTCGTCGAAGGCCTCGCCGATGCGGTGCGTCAGCTGCGTCTGACCGTCGGCGAGCGCCTCGGCACCCCGATCGGTGAGCAGCACATGGACGCTCCGACGGTCGTCCGGATTGGGCATCCGCTGCACGAAGCCGACGCGTTCGAGGCGGTCCAGCATGGCGGTCATCGAGCCGGTGGTGACGTTCAACAAGGCCGCGAGGTCGCGGGGGCGGACGCCGCCGCCGGCCGCGACGAGATGCGACATGACGACCGAGTCGTTGCCGGCCAGCCCCCAGCGGTGGGAGAAGTCGCCGCGCCATCGCTCGAGCGCGAGGCTGACCTGCCGCAGGGAGGCCACCACGTCTTGGGCCGAGGCGGTCACACGGGCCATGGACACCTCCGCCAGAAAGCCAAGACCGTCATGATATCCGAGTAGCTTGAGTATCAAGCTAATCCGGGGTTACAGTGACCGGGTCAGGTCGTGCGGCCGCGTCTTCCCCCGGGACCCGGCCGCACGACCGACACGAAGCCTCCGCAGACGCCCACCGCGTCAGACGCGCCGGGCCAGATCGTCCGAGACGGCCAGCAGCCGCTGTTCCAGGTACGGCGCCAGGCTGAGCGTGTACGTGCTCGTCAGATGGTGGTTGTCCAGGTACACCACCACGTTGCCGACGGCTCCGGAGCAGGCGGTCGCGGAGCAGAGGCGGTCGGTGAGGTCCACGACCGGGACCGTCCCGTCGAGCTGCGCGGCCGCCACCGTCACCGGCGACACCGACGAGAAAGCCCGTTCGCGCTCCACCGAGCATCTCGCCGGGCTGCCGTCGCGCCCGGCCAGGCAGTCGCCGAGATTCGCATGCGGCTCCGGCGTCTCGTGGATGGCGACGACCGCTATGCCGGCCGCCTCCAGCCGCTTCCAGTAGCTCGCCATCCCGTTGCCGATCGCGGTCAGGCTCGCCGCGTCGGCCGAGGTGCTGGGCAGCACGGCGTTGTACGACCGGTCGCTGGTGATCACCACGTCGGGCTTGATCTTGTCCGTCAGCTGGGTCAGGACGTCGCCGTTCCAGTCGGCGCAGGAGCTGTAGGCCGTCTTCTCGCCCACCGTCGTGACCTCGGTCGCCGTGAAAGGACAGCCACTCTTCGTCGCGACGACGATCCGCCAGTGCCGCTGCTTGCCGATGGCGTCCAGCGCGTCGGACCACTGCGCGGCGTGCGAGTCACCCACCAGCGCAACGGTCAGCTCCGGTTCGCTGCTGTCGCCCAGCACGCAGGAACGCACCACCGAGTCGGTCTTGGTCGCCTCGCAGCTCGCATCGAAGCCGGCCGGCGCGTCCTTCGCCAGCGACGCGAGCGAGGGGATGAGCGACGCGGTCCCGAGCTCGGTGACGGAGCTCGTCAGGGCGGCAGCGCCGGGATGCTCGTCGTCGAGCTCTCCGGTGTTCGGGCTCTGCCCGCCCAGCCAGATGCTCACCAGCAGCACCGGGACCAGCGCCGCCGTGACGACGGTCAGCGAGCGGAACGGGTTCGCGACGACGAAGCGCGCCCGGCGGATCGGGTTCTCGACGAAGCGCGTCGTCGCCCACGCCAGCAGGACCGAGCCGGCCGCGAGAGCCACCCCGTCCGGGATGCCCGGCGCGTGCCCGTACCACGCCTGCCACAGCACGATGGCCGGCCAGTGCCAGAGGTAGAGCGCGTACGAGATGCCACCGAGGAAGACCAGCGGCCGCGCGGACGCCAACCGCCCCGGACCACCGCGCGCCTCGGCACCGCCAGCCACCAGGACCAGCGCCGCCCCGAGGACGGGCAGCAGCGCGAGACCACCGGGGAAGGCGTTGGTCCCGGAGAGCAACAGCGCCGACCCGGCGATCAGGGCGAGACCCAGCCACGCCAGCGGCCCGATGCGGCCGAGCCGGCGTGCCACACCGACCGGGACCATGGCGAGCAGGCCGCCCAGCCCGAGTTCCCACACCCGGGTCGGCGTCACGAAGTACGCCGCCGCCGGGTCGGCCGCCGTCTCGTGGACGGAGAACCACAGCGACGCCAGCACCACCGCGGCAGCCGAGACGGCCACGATCCGTCGCAGCAGTACCGGGGCGACTGCCCGACGCCGACGCGCCAGCGCCGTCACTGCCCAGGCCAGCACGAAGAGCAGCGGCCAGCCGAGGTAGAACTGCTCCTCCACCGACAGCGACCAGAAGTGCTGCACCGGGGTCGGCGCCCCGTCGGCGCTGAGGTAGTCCACCGAGTCATGGGCCAGCAGCCAGTTCTGGACGTAGAACGCGCTCGCGCGGATCTGCGCCGCGGTCGCCGCGAGCTGGGTGGCCGGGAGCAGCAGCAGCGAGGCGAGCCAGGTCACGGCGAGGACCAGTGCGGCCGCCGGCAGCAGCCGTCGAGCCCGCCGCGCCCAGAAGTCCAGCAGCCGCACCCGCTCGCCGCGGGCCACGCTCTGCATCAGGTGGCCGGTGATGAGGAAGCCGGAGATGACGAAGAAGACATCGACGCCGACGAAGCCGCCGGGCAGGAGCCCCGGCCACAGGTGATAGACCACCACCAACGACACCGCCACCGCCCGCAGTCCCTGGATGTCGGCGCGGTACCCGGACCGCGGCGGAGCGGTCGGCCGGCCTGACGGGGTCGCGACGGCGCTGTCGGTCATCACTCCAGGCGTACGGGGCGTTCCTGGCCGAAGTATGGGAATTCGCTGGCCATCGGCTGAGCCGGGCCGTCGCAGCACCCGCAGCTTCCGGGGTCCGCAACATCGTCCTCGGCGTCGAATCCGCCCGAGCCGTTTCATACCGCGGGCACGAAAAGGAACCGGTTTCCCTCACCCGGCACGCAACAGTCTTTTCACCGTCACCCGCGCTGCCACGATGCGAAATGTCCGTTTCCGCGCTACCGCGGCCCATCCGAAGGAGTTTTATGAAGGCGACCCGTCTTCGTCACCGCCTGCTGGCGGCGGCCCTGGCCACCGTGACCACCACAGCCATGACGACAGCGCTGCTCCCGGCCGCCGACGCCTCGGCGGAGGTCAGCGGCGGCGTCACCATTCCTGCGTTCTACGACCCGCCGTCCGACCTGCCGGCGGCGAACGGCGCGCTGATCCGGACGCAGCCCACCGCCCTCGGCGTCCAGCTCGACCTCCCCGGCTTCCACGGGCCGCTGCCGGGTTCGGCGACGCTGATCATGTACAAGTCGACGGACTCGGCCGACGCCCCGGTCGCGGTCACCGGCACCTACATCGAACCGTCGACCGCGTGGCAGGGCAGCGGACCGCGCCCGCTCGTCAGCTTCGCCGAAGGCACCCAGGGCCAGGGCGACCAGTGCTCACCCTCCTATGGCCTCACCCATGCGCTGACGGTCACCGGCAGCACGGTGGTCGTGAACTACGAGATCCCGGCGATCTACTCACTGCTGAGCAAGGGCGTGGCGGTCGTCGTCACCGACTACGTCGGCCTCGGCACCACCGACCGGCTGCACACCTACGTCAACCGCGTCGACGAGGGGCACGCCGTGCTGGACGCCGCCCGCGCGGCACTGCAGGTACCGGGCGCCTCGGTGACCTCGGCGAGCAAGGTCGGTGCCTACGGCTACTCCCAGGGTGGCGGCGCGGCGGCCTCGGCTGCCGAGCTGCAGCGCAGTTACGCCCCGGACGTCAACCTCGTCGGCGCCTACGCCGGCGCCCCGCCCGCGAACCTCGCCGTCGTGCTGAAGGGCATCGACGGGACGTCGCTGGCCGGCGCGCTCGGCTGGGCCCTCAACGGCTTCGTCCAGTCCTATCCGCAGCTCAAGCCGATCGTGGACGCCGAGACCTCCGCGGCCGGCAAGGCCAAGCTGAAGGATCTCGAGCAGCGCTGCGTCGTCGACGGCATCACCGCCTTCGCCTTCCGCTCGTCCAAGGAGCTCACCCGCACCGGCGAGTCGCTGGACCAGGTGATCGCGCGCTACCCGGTGGCGCAGGCCGTCGTCGACGCCCAGCGCATCGGTCGCATCAAGCCGGCGGTGCCGGTCCGCATCGCCACCGGCACCCTGGACGACCTCGTCGACCACGGCCAGGCCAAGCAGCTCGCCCGGGACTGGTGCGGTCGGGGCGGCAACGTCCTGTACGCGCCGCTGGTCCAGACGGTGCCGACCGGCGGCACGGGGGTCAACCACCTCGCGCCGGCCTTCACCGATCAGGGCGCCGCGCAGTCCTGGCTGCTGGACCGGTTCGCCGGCACCCCCGCGGTGTCGAACTGCGCGCTGGTGCCGCTGCTGCCGTGACGCAACCTCCGACCCCGCTGAGGGGGTTGGGCGGACCTCAGACGCGAGCGGTCAGACTCTCGCGGTGATCTCAGCCCCGGGTGCCGGTTCGGAGCCTTCGACCAGGAGGTTCCGGACCGGCCTCGGGGCTCTCTTCGTGCTGGCCTGCCTGGTCCGGGTCGCCCTCGTGGTCGCGAGCCCCGGCGGCTTCGGGGGTTCCTACGGCTACGACTCGGGCGTCTATTTCGACGCCGCGAACCAACTCCTGCACGGACGGCTGCCCTACGGCGACTTCGTCCTGCTGCACCCGCCGGGGCTCGTGCTCGCGCTGACCCCGTTCGCCGCGCTGGCCCGCCTCACCTCCGACCACGCCGGCTTCGTCACCGGCTGCGTCGCCTTCGTCGGTATCGGCGCGCTGAACGCGACCCTCGTCGCCGCCATCGGTCACCGCGCCGGGCTCACCCGGTGGGCCGCGCTGCTCGGCGGCACGATCTACGCCGTCTGGCTCAGCCCGGCAGCCGCGGAGATCGGGATCCGTCTCGAGCCGCTCGGCACGCTCTGCTTCCTGGCCGGGCTGACCGTCCTGCTCTCCCCCGGTCGCGGCCCGGCGCGGACGATCGTGGCAGGCGCCCTGCTCGGGTTGGCCCCGGCGGTCAAGATCTGGTGGATCGTCCCGGTCACCGTGGTCCTCGTCTGGCTGGCGGTCACCACCCGGCACCGCGGGACCGTGCTGCGGTGCCTCGTCGGCGCGGCCGGCTCGCTGGCCGTCGTCCTCGGTCCGTTCTTCGCCCTCGCGCCGGGCTCGATGTGGCGCATGGTGGTGCTGGATCAGCTCGGCCGTCATGTCGTCCACGGCAAACCGCTGGTGCGGGTCGCTGACATCGCCTCGCTGAGCGCGGTCTCGCTGCCGGCCGTCCTCGGCCATGTCGTCCTGCCGGTCGTCGTCCTGCTGCTCACCCTGCTGCTCGCCGCCCGCGCCCTCCGCACACCGCTCGGCCGACTGGTGGTGCCGCTGGCGGTCGTCCAGGTCGCGGTGCTGCTCTGGTCGCCCAGCTTCTTCTCCTTCTACTCGAGCTACCCGGCTGCCGCGCTCTGCCTGCTCGTCGCCGCGGCGGTGGACCGGCGCCCGCCCGATGACGGTGCGACTGCGGCACCGACGCCGCCGCAGGCCGGAGTCGCCGCAGCCGGGGGACGGATCCGTGCCGTCGCGGGACTCGCCGTCGTGCTGCTGTCGGCCGGTGTCACGGTGGCCGCGCTGGCCAGCACCCACCCGACCGAGATCCGGGCCGTGCCACGGCCGCTGCCCGCCGTCCCGGCATGGGCTCGCTGCGTCACCTCCGACAGCCCGCAGGCGTTGATCCAGCTCGACGTCCTGAATCGCAACCTGTCACGCGGTTGCCCCGACTGGGGCGACTTCTCCGGCCGCACCTACGACGTCGACGCTCCCCGCGGGTCGCGCTACCTGCCCCGGCAGCGCAATCCGCGGTGGCAGGCGAGCATCCGGCGCTACCTGCTCGCAGGGGACGTCTTCCTCGTGGTGCGTAAGCAGACCGGGTTGAGCCGAGCCACGCGCGCGCTGCTCGACCGGCGGCCCGTCGTGGCACGACGCGGGGGTTACGTGCTCCGCGAGGGCTGCGGCCCCGACGTCAGCCGACCGCAGCGATCCGCATCGTCGTGTGCAGCTGCTCGCCGGGCGCCAGCACGCTGAGGCCGGCGCCGGAGTTGAAGGCGTCGGGGGCGCAGGTCATCGGCTCGATCGCCACCGCGCGACGGTGCATGTCGCTGCCGGGCTTGTCCAGGGTGTAGACCTGCAGCCAGCTCGCGGCCGCGTCCCAGGAGATCTCGACACCGCGACCGTCCCGTCCGACCAGCGAAGCGGCGGCTCCCCCGTCAGCGCCACGCCGCGTCACCACGAAGGCGTGGTCGAGGCTGCGGGTGCCGATGGCCGCCGCGGCGGTGAAGTCCAGGCCGAGCTTGCCGGCCGGGACGTCGGTGCGCGGCAGCAGCCGATCGTCGACGTCGATCACCTCGTCACACGGCAGCTGCAGGCTCCAGCCGTCGAGCGTCCCGCCGTCGCCCGCGCTGAAGTACGGGTGGCAGGAGAGGCCGACCGGCGCGGGGCGGTCCCCGGTGTTGCGCGCCGTCAGCTCGATGACCAGGCCGGCTGCCGAGAGGCGGTAGTCGGCCCGCACCGTGAGAGCGAAGGGATAGCCGGGACGGGGGAAGAGCTGGTGCTCGAAGCTCACGGCGTCCCCGGACTGCCTGACGATCGGCCACGCGTCCCACAGCGCCAGCCCGTGCAGGGCACAGCCCCGCCCCACCTCGTTGACCGGGAGCTGATGGGTCTCGCCGGCGAAACGCCACCGGCCGTCCCGGATGCGGTTGGGCCAGGGCGCGAGGACCATGCCGCGGTACGGCGGCGTCGGGACCGGCGCCTCGGGGACGTCGAAGAGCAGCTCACGGCCGTCGTGGCGCAGCGAGACGAGCGCCGCCCCCTGCGCCGAGAAGTGCGCCTGCCACTCCCCGGCGACGAGGTCGACCATCGGCGCCGTCACGTGCCCGGTGGCGCGGTGCGTCGGCTGATCGTGGCCTGCACGACCACCACGGCGAGCAGGAACGCGCCGGAGACCACCTGCTGGACGTAGGAGTTGAGGTTCGCGCCCTGGACCACCAGGTTCTGGATCACGAACAGCAGCGTAATCCCGGCCAGCGTGCCGAGGATCGAGCCGACGCCACCGGCGAGCAGCGTGCCACCGATGACCACGGCGGCGATGGCCTGCAGCTCGTAGGAGTCACCGATGCGGGCCTCCTGCCCGCCGCCGCTCTGGGCGGTGGTGAGGATGCCGGCGATGGCTGCGCAGACGCCGCTGATGACGTAGACGAGCGTGTTGGCCCGCCGCACCGGCAGTCCCATGAGCTCGGCCGCAGGCTGGTTGCCGCCGATGGCCTGGATGTTCTGACCGAAGGCGGAGCGGTTCAGCAGGAACCAGCCCACCGCGAAGACGGCGAGGGCGATCCACACCGGGGTGCCGATGGTGCCGAGCGCCCCCTTGCCGAGCGACTCGAAGGCCTGGTCGCCGGGGACCCGCGGCACGCTGTTGCCCTCGTCGGTGATGAAGAAGACGATGCCCCGCACGCCACCGAGGCCGGCGAGCGTCACGATGAAGGCGGGCAGCCGGGTGTAGGCGATGATCAGGCCCTGCACGAGACCCACGACCGCGCACGAGACGAGCGGGACGAGGATCGCGGCCGTCGAGCCGTAGATGGAGTACTGCGCGCTGAGGATGACCGCGAGCGCGTAGGTGGACCCCACCGACAGGTCGATGCCACCACTGATGATCACGAACGTCATCCCGGCGGCGATGATCGCCAGGAAGGACGCCGCCAGCGCGATGTTGCGCAGGTTGTCCAGCGAGCCGAAGGTCGGCACCAGCACGAAGCCGATGATCACGGTGAGCACCAGCGCGACCAGGGCGCCGTTGCGCAGGATCAGCGACGTCAGCGCCCGACCCCGGGCGATGGCGGCCTCGCGACCACCGTTGTCGGCCGCGGCGGTGACCACGGCGGCATCGTCCGGCAGGGGACGGATCTGGGTCATCGGTTCCTCCACGGACGCTGCAGCGAGACGGCGGCGATGATGATGAGCGCTTCGACGATGCGGGCGATCGAGTCGCGGACGCCGTGGGAGACCAGCGTGTTCTCCAGCAGCTGGATCAGCACGGCGCCGGCGACGGTGCCGAGGATGCGCACCCGGCCGCCGGTGAGCAGCGTGCCGCCGATGACGACGGCGGTGATCGCCGTCAGCTCGATGTTCAGCCCTACGTAGGACGGGTCGGCGGCGCGGATCCGGGCGGTGCTGATGACGCCGGCGAGGCCGGCCAGCAGGCCCGAGATGGCGTAGACGGTGATGAGGGTGCGCCGCACCGGGACGCCGGCCAGCCGACTCGCCCGGATGTTGCCGCCGATCGCCAGCAACCGGTAGCCGAAGCTGGTGCGCCGCAGGATCAGCGCCGCGAGCAGGGCCAGCAGCAGGGCGAACCACATGATGCTCGGCAGCCCCAGCACCTTGGACTCGCGGACGTCGCCGAAGAACGGCGGGAAGAGCTCGACGAGCGCACCGCCGGTGATGACGAGCGCGATGCCGCGGCCGCCGACCAGCATGGCCAGGGTGGCGACGATCGGCTGCACCCGCGCGAAGGCGACGACCGCTCCGTTGAAGGCGCCGACCAGCGTCGCCAGCAGCACCGCCAGGACGATGGCGACCCCGATGGGCAGTCCGAAGCCGTCCGGGGTGAAGGCCTTGGCCGTCATGGCGGCGGCGATGGCCATCACCGCGCCCACGGAGAGGTCGACGCCGCCGGTGCCGATCACCAGCGCCATCCCCAGCGCCACCATGATCACCACCGTGGTCTGGGTGGCGAGCAGCTGGATCGTCTCGGCGGTGAGGAAGTTGTTGGTGGCGATCGCATTGAAGATCACCAGCAGCACCAGCGCCACGTAGACGCCGTGGTCACGCAGGATCCGCCCGGCCACCGCGACCGGACCGGGGCGACCCGGTCGGGACGTCGCCGGCGGCGTCGCGGCGGCTGCCGGGGCCGGATCGGCCTTGCTGATCGACATGCTCACGACGCCGCCTCCCCGGAGGCGGCGAGCGCGCTCTGCGGCTGCTCGTCGCCGGTCTCGGCCGCCGCCCCGGCGATGGTGTCCATGATGGTGTCCTCCGTGATGTCGTCGCCGAAGAGCGTCGCCAGCTGCGCGCCGTCACGCAGGACGACGACGGCGTCGGAGCCTTCGACGACCTCCTCCAGCTCGGAGCTGATGAGCACGACGGCCATGCCCTTCTCGGCCAGCTCGGCCACCAAGCCCTGGACCTCGGCCTTGGCGCCGACATCGATGCCACGCGTCGGCTCGTCGAGGAGCAGCACCTTCGGGTTCAGGCAGAGCAGGCGAGCCAGCAACACCTTCTGCTGGTTGCCACCGGAGAGCTCGGAGACCTTCTGCCGCGGGCTGTGCGCCTTGATCCGCAGCCGCTCCATGAAGGTGGTGACGATGCCGTCGAGCTTGCGGCGGTTGACGATCCCGGCCCGCGACAGGTGCGGCAGCGCGGCGAGACCGATGTTGTCGCGGATCGAGAGGTCGGGGATGATCCCCTCCGCCTTGCGGTCCTCGGGCAGGAAGGCGACGCCGCGCCGCAGCCGGGAGGCAGGCGTCTGCCGACGCAGCGCCTCACCGCCGACCTCGACGGTGCCGCTGTCCAGGGGCAGGGCGCCGAAAACGGCCTTGGCCGTCTCCGAGCGGCCGGAGCCGAGCAGTCCGGCCAGGCCAACCACCTCACCGGGGCGGACGACGAGCGAGACGTCGTCGAGGACGAGCTTGCGGCTCATGTTCGTGGCCGCCAGCACGGGCGGGGCGTCGGCGACCGGCGCGCGGCCGGCCAGCCGGGTGCGGTTGCCGTCGGTGAGCTCCGCGGCGTCGCGGCCGAGCATGCGCGAGATGAGCTGCCGGTGCGAGGTGGTGCTCGTCGGCCCCGTCCAGACCAACCGGCCGTCGCGGAGCACGGTGATCGTGTCGCAGGCGCGGAAGACCTCGTCCAGCTTGTGCGAGACGTAGACGACGGCGACACCGTCGGCCTTGAGCATGGCCACGACCGCGAGCAGCTTCTCGACCTCGCGCGGCTCCAGCGAGCTCGTCGGCTCGTCCATGATCACGACGCTGGCCTTGGTCGAGACGGCGCGCGCGATGGCGACCATCTGCTGGATGCCGAGGCCGAGCTCGCCGAGCGGGCGGCGGACGTCCACGGCGATGCCGAGCCGGTCGAGCTGCTCGGCAGCCTCGCGGTTCATCCGGCGCAGGTCCAGCCGGCCGGCGCGGCTCGGCGACCGGCCGAGGAAGAAGTTACGGGCCACCGAGAGCTGCGGGGCCAGATGCACCTCTTGGTAGATGGTGGCGATGCCGGCCTGCTGCGCCGCGCGCGGCGAGGCGAACGACACCGCCTCACCGGCGAGGCGGACCTCGCCGGAGTCGGGGGTGTAGACCCCGGTCGCCAGCTTGATCAGGGTCGACTTGCCGGCGCCGTTCTCGCCGACGAGGGCGTGGACCGAACCCGGCGCCAGGTCGAGTGAGACGTCGCGCAGGGCATGCACCCCCGCGAACGCCTTCCCCAGGTTGCGGACCGACAGCGCCGGGACGCTGTCGCGCGGGCGGTCGGACGGGCTGTCCGGTGGGCTGGTCACGTACACGCCTCTCGTCTGACGGGTCTGGTCGCGGTGCCGCGCCGGCCGGGTTCACCGGCCGGCGCGAACCTCACGTGCATGCGGTCGGGATCGACCGCTCAGTACGCGGCGCCGGAGGCGAGCGCCTGCTTGGCGTTGCTCTTGTCATACTGGTTGTCCGTGGTGATCGTGACCGCCGGCGCGCCGGAGCCGTTCACGTACTGGACCAGGGCCGCCTGGGCAGACGGGCCGAAGGCCGGGTTGGACTCGATCACGGCGTCGAAGTTGCCGTCCACGATGGCCTGGACCGCGCCCTTGGTGCCGTCGATGGAGACGATGTGGACCTTGTCGGTGCCCGCCTTGCCGGCGTCCTCCAGCGCGGCCAGCGCGCCGAGGCCCATCTCGTCGTTCTCGGCGTAGATCGCGTTGACCTCGGGGTGCGCGCGCAGCAGCGTCTCGGTGACCGACTGGCCCTTCTCCCGGGTGAAGTCGGCGGTCTGCTGGAAGATCACCTTGATGCCGCTGGCGTTCTTCTTCTTCAGCTCGTCCAGGAAGCCCGCGGTGCGGTCGTCCGTGACGTTGACACCCGAGGCGCCGAGCAGGATGGCGAGGTTCGCCTTGCCCCCCGTGGCCTTGATCATGGCGTCGGCGGCGCGGCGACCCTGCTCGACGAAGTCCGAGCCGAGCTGCGGACCCACGCTCTGACAGCCCTTGACGCCGGTGATGTTGCGGTCCACCGGGACCATCGCGACCTTCTTGCTCTTGGCGTAGGAGATCGCGTCGTTCAGGCCGGTCGAGTTGATCGGGGAGAAGATGATCGCCTTCGCGCCGCGGTCGATCATGCCCTTGATGTCGGAGTTCTGCTGCTGCACGTTCGACTGCGCGTTGGTGGTGATCAGCTTCCAGCCGTTCTTCTTCGCGGTCTGGATCTGCGACTTGGTGGAGGCGATGCGGAAGGGATTCGCCTCCTTCTCCGACTGCGACCAGCCGATGGTGGCGGTCTTGAAGTCGATCTTGCCGATGCCGAGCGAGGATGCCTTGCAGATGGGACCGTACTGCGCCGAGACGCCTGCGGGCTTGGCCGTGGTGAGCAGCTCGGTGCCACCGGCGGCGACGATCGCGGCCGGCACGCCGGACTGGTCGGCGCCGAGCGTCTGCTGCGCCGCTTGGGAGCCGGACTGCGATGCACCGCTGCTGGAGCTGTCCCCGGTGTCGCCCGTGGTGCAGGCACTGGTGAGAGCGACGGCGGCCAGCGCGGCTGCCGTGGCGGTCTTGCGGTAACGCAGGATCATGCGAAGGTCCTCCACCGATGTGTGCGGGCCGGAGCGCTGCTCGCCGCGACGCCGTGAGAAATGTGAGAGCGATAACAGTCGCTCGGCGAGCTCCTGTCAAGGTCGATGTCGGGCTCGTTGCCGTTCCGTAGCCAAAGCCTCGACAGAAAGCCGCAAAGGCGGCACATTCGCCGTCGTAGGTAACATCCACATCACACTGGTGACGCTCACAGGCCGGAGCCGGCCGCGGTGAGGCAGCAGCTGTAACACGGCGTTGACTTCACACGTCAAACCGGCGAAGGTGGGTCAAATCCCACATGGCAGCGTTACCAGAACGCCGCACCACCTGGAGGACGTGTGCCACTGGCGGCCCCACTCCGGATCGACGCCCATGCGATCGACTACGCCCTCGTCGCGGTGTACTTCGTCCTCGTTCTCGGCATCGGGCTCGTCGCCCGACGGCGCGTCTCCAACAGCCTGGACTTCCTGCTCTCCGGCCGCAGCCTGCCGGCCTGGGTCACCGGGCTGGCCTTCGTCTCGGCGAACCTCGGCGCGATCGAGCTGCTGGGCCAGAGCGCGAACGGCGCGCAGTACGGCGAGCAGACGTTCCACTACTACTGGATCGGCGCCATCCCGGCGATGGTCTTCCTGGCCCTGGTGATGATGCCGTTCTACTACGGCACCGGGGTTCGCAGCGTTCCGGAGTTCCTGGCCCGGCGCTTCGACCGCAAGACGCAGCGACTGCAGGCGGTGCTCTTCGCCGTCGCCTCGGTGCTGCTCGCGGGCGTCAACCTCTACGCCATGGCGATCGTGGTCAACGCCTTGCTCGGCTGGCCCACCTGGCTGGCCATCGTCGCGGCCGGCGTGGTCGTCCTGGCCTACACCGTGCTGGGCGGCCTGTCGGCCGCGATCTACAACGAGGTGCTGCAGTTCTTCGTCATCGTGGCCGCGATGGTCCCGGTGACCCTCGTCGGCCTGCACCGCGTCGGCGGCTGGTCCGGACTCACCGACCGCATCTCGGCGCAGCCCGGTGGCGAGGCGACACTCTCGCCGTTCCCGGCCCACGAGCTCACCGGCATCGGCAGCTCGGTGGGGTCGGTGATCGGCGTCGTCCTCGGGCTGGGCTTCGTCACGTCCTTCGGCTACTGGACGACGAACTTCGCCGAGGTCCAGCGCGCCTTCTCCGCCCGCAGCGGGTCGGCGGCCCAGCGCACGCCGCTCATCGCCGCGATCCCCAAGACGCTCATCGCCCTGGTGATCATCATCCCCGGCATGGTCGCGGCCGTCCTGATCCCCGGCATCGCCGACCTGCGGGAGGGGTTGCCGTCGAACTTCCAGTACAACGACGTCGTCCCGCTGCTGCTGCGCGAGCTGCTGCCCAACGGCTTCCTGGGCGTGGCGCTCGCCGGCCTCCTCGCCTCGTTCATGGCGGGCATGGCGGCGAACGTCAGCTCGTTCAACACGGTCTTCACCTACGACCTCTGGCAGGACTGGATCCGTCCCGGCCTGCCCGACCGGCACTACCTCGTCGTCGGCCGGATCGTCACCGTCCTCGGCACCGCCCTGGCCGTCGGCACGGCTTTCATCGCCGCCGGTTTCAGCAACATCATGGACTACATCCAGACCCTCTTCTCCTTCTTCAACGTGCCGCTCTTCGCCGTCTTCGTCTTCGGCCTCTTCTGGAAGCGCCTCACCGGTAGCGGCGGCTTCTGGGGCATGGCGGCCGGCACCCTCGCCGCGGTCGTCGTCTTCATCCTCAACCGCACGGGGGTCATCGAGCTCTCCGGTCAGGGCTCGAGCTTCCTCGGCGGCGGCGCGGCCTTCGTCGTGGCGCTGCTCGTCGGCGCCGCGGTCTCGCTGCGGGGGACGCCGAAGCCCGACGCGGAGCTCGTCGGCCTGGTTCGCAGCGTCACCCCGAAGGAGCAGCGCACGGTGGAGCGCGAACCCGGTTGGTACCGCTCCCCCGGCCTGCTCTCGGTCGGCGTGCTGGCGCTCGCCGGCGCCGGCTACATCGTCTTCAGCATCATCTGACCGGTGTCCCGCCACCTGGAGGAGTCATGAGTCCACGCCCGCGCCCGCCGCTGCGGGAGATCCTCTTCGACCTGCGGATGATCATCGGCGGCCTCTTCCTGGTTTACGGCACGGTCTGCACGATCTATGGGCTTGTCGACTTCACCGCCGTCGACGCGCGACGCAGCGGCGGGATCAACGTCAACCTCTGGAGCGGCATCGGCATGCTCGTCGCCGCGGCCGCCTTCATCGCCTGGACGCTGTGGCGCCCGGTGGACGAGGTGGCGCGCCGCGACGCTGACCGGCGCGCCGACAGCGGTCTGCCACCGGAGTGAGTGAGCCGATGCCGGGGCGATCCTGGTATCGCTGCCATGCGCCGTTGTTCCCGTGTCAGCGGGCTTTCGTGACGCCGGTCTGTCGATAGTCTGTGACGATGACGCGCAGCCGACCGCCCGCACTGAGCGATGTCGCAGCACGTGCCGGCGTCTCGGCGCAGACCGTCTCGCGCGTCCTCAACGATCACCCCTACGTCTCCGAGACCACGCGCGCCGCGGTCGAGCAGGCCATCGCCCAGCTGGGCTACCGGCGCAACATGTCCGCGCGCGCCCTGGCCACCGGGCGTTCCAGCGTGATCGGCGTGATCGCGCCGAGCTCCACGCTCTACGGACCGTCGGCGATGGTCGGCGAACTGGGACGGGCCGCCCGGTCGGCCGACATGACCTTCAGCGTGGACTATCCGGCCTCGCTCTCCGAGCGCGCCGTGGCCGAGTCGGTCGACCGGCTGGTGGGCCACGGCGTCGCCGGGCTCTTCGCCGTCCTCCCCCTCGACTCGGCAGCGGCGATCGCAGCCAAGGCGCTGCCCAAGGGCACCCCCCTCGTCGTGGTCGACGGCCCGCCCGACACCCCTGCGCCGATCGTCGGGGTCGATCAGCAGGGTGGGGCCGAGCTGGCGGTGGAGCATCTGCTCGGCCTCGGTCATGATGCGGTCTGGCATGTCGCGGGTCCGGCAGACTGGAACGACAGCCGCAGCCGGGAGGCCGGCTGGCGGGCGGCGCTCGCGCGGGCCGGACGCGAGGTCCCGCCGCTGCTGCGTGGCGACTGGTCGCCACCGTCGGGGTACGAGGCCGGTCGCATGGCCGCCCGCATCCCGGAGTGCACCGCGATCTTCGTGGCCAACGACCACATGGCGCTCGGCGTCATCGCCGCACTGCGTGACCACGGCCGCGACGTGCCGGGCGACGTCAGCGTGGTCGGGTTCGACGACGTCCCCGAGTCGGCGTACTTCGCACCACCGCTCACCACCGTCCACCAGGACTACCCGACCGTCGGCCGGATGGGGCTGGAGCTGCTGCTGTCCCAGATCAACTCGCCCGAGGACGAGGTCGCCGCGACAACGCTGATCCCGGCGACGCTGGTGCCACGGTCGTCGACAGCACCCCGCTGACCGAAATCTTCCCGCAATGCTGGACACGGTTTGGCGTGAGTCGTAAGTTAGCGCTCACATGCGTCACGACAGCCGAGTCCGGTTGGCTCGTCGCAGGCGCGTAGCGGGTCTGCGCGGGCTGTGTTCGCGATATCAGAGAGGCTGTCATGGGTGCCATCGCCGAACCCCTGGTCATCGGAGTCGACTTCGGCACTCTGTCCGGGCGGGCGGTTGTCGTGCGGGTCGCCGACGGCGCCGAGCTGGGATCAGCCGTACACGAGTACGCCCACGGCGTGATCGAGGATCGGCTGCCGAGCAGCGGCGAGGTCCTGCCGCCGGACTGGGCGCTGCAGGTGCCCGCCGATTACGTCGACGTCCTGCGCGAGGCGGTGCCGGCTGCGCTCGCCGCGGCCGGTGTGGACGCCGCCGACGTCGTGGGTATCGCCACCGACTTCACCGCCTGCACCATGGTGCCGGTGCTCGCCGACGGCACGCCGCTCAACGAGCTGGACCGTTTCGCCGACCGGCCCCACGCCTACGTCAAGCTGTGGAAGCACCACGCCGCCCAGCCGCACGCCGACCGCATCAACACCCTGGCCACCAAGCGGGGTGAGGCCTGGCTGCCGCGCTACGGCGGGCTGATCAGCTCCGAGTGGGAGTTCGCCAAGGGGCTGCAGCTGCTGGAGGAGGACCGCGAGGTCTACGACGCCATGGACCACTGGGTCGAGGCGGCGGACTGGATCGTCTGGCAACTCTGCGGAACCTACGTCCGCAACGCCTGCACCGCAGGCTACAAGGGCATCCGGCAGGACGGTGCCTACCCGTCACGGGACTTCCTCGCCGAGCTGAACCCGGACTTCGCGGACTTCGTCGAGACGAAGCTCGATCACCGCATCGGCGAGCTGGGCGAGCGTGCCGGCGGACTGACCGCTGAGGTTGCCGCCTGGACGGGCCTGCCCGAGGGCATCGCCGTCGCCGTCGGCAACGTCGACGCCCACGTCTCGGCCGCGGCCGCACAGGCGGTCGAGCCCGGCCACATGGTGGCGATCATGGGGACCTCCACCTGCCACGTCATGAATAGCGCGGAAGTGCGCGAAGTCCCCGGCATGTGCGGCGTCGTCGACGGCGGCATCGTGGCCGGCCTGCCGGGATACGAGGCCGGGCAGAGCGGCGTCGGTGACATCTTCGGGTGGTTCGTCGATCAGTGCGTCCCCGGTGACTACGCCCAGCGGGCCGAGCGTGAGGGCCGTTCGGTGCACGAGCTGCTCTCCGAGCTGGCGGCCGAGCAGGCGGTCGGGGCGCACGGTCTCGTCGCGCTCGACTGGCATTCGGGCAACCGCTCCCCGCTCGTGGACCATGAACTGTCCGGGCTGGTCGTCGGCCTGACGCTCGCCACCCGCGCCGAGGACGTCTACCGCGCGCTGATCGAGTCCACGGCCTTCGGGGCGCGCCTGATCGTCAACACCTTCCGCGACGCCGGCGTCCCGGTCGAGCGCTTCACCGTCACCGGCGGCCTGCGCAAGAACCCGCTCGTCATGCAGATCTACGCCGACGTGCTGCGCCTGCCGCTCTCGGTGCTCGACTCCGAGCAGGGGCCGGCCCTCGGCTCGGCGATCCACGCCGCGGTCGCGGCGGGGTCCTACCCGGACATCAGGGCCGCCTCCGCCGCGATGGGACGCATCACCGAGAACGTCTGGGTGCCTGACCCCGCCCGCGCGCGCGCCTACGAAGACCTCTACGCCGAGTACCTGACCCTGGTCGAGATCTTCGGCCGGGGCGAGCAGTCGATGCGCCGGCTCAAGCAGATCCGCCGTGCGGCCCGCGGAGGCAAGGCATGATCGCCGTCGACCGGTCGGTGCGCGAGGCCGCCGCCGCCGTCGCCGCCGAGGTCGCCGAGCTGCACGACGAGCTGCCCCGCAACGAGCTCGTCGTCTGGACCGCCGGCAACGTCTCGGCCCGCGTCCCCGGCACCGAGCTCTTCGTCATCAAGCCGTCGGGCGTCGCCTACGACGAGCTGGACGGCGACGCGATGGTCGTCTGCGACCTCCATGGCAACCTGGTCGACGGCACCCGGTCACCCTCGTCCGACACTGCCGCGCACGCGTACGTCTACCGGCACCGGCCGGATGTCGGCGGCCAGGTCCACACCCATTCGACCTACGCGACCGCGTGGGCCGCACGCGGCGAGCCGATCCCCTGCGTGCTGACGATGATGGCCGACGAGTTCGGCGGCGACATCCCGGTCGGCCCGTTCGCGCTCATCGGTGACGACTCGATCGGGCAGGGCATCGTGGAGACGCTGGCCGGCTCCCGCTCGCCGGCGGTGCTGATGCGCAACCACGGCGTCTTCACCATCGGCGCCACTGCCCGGGCCGCGGTGAAGGCCGCGGTGATGTGCGAGGACGTCGCCCGCACGGTCCACATCTCGCGGCAGCTCGGCACTCCGCTGCCCATCCCGCAGGCGGACATCGACTCGCTCTACGACCGCTACCAGAACGTCTACGGACGATGACGTCCCCGAAAGGCCACCTCATGACTGCGTCGTCCGACAAGCAGGTCTGGTTCCTCACCGGCAGCCAGGACCTCTACGGCCCGGAGGTGCTGGACCAGGTCGCGCAGCAGTCGCAGCAGGTCTGCGCCGACCTCGAGGCCGGCGGCCTGCCCGTCGGCGTCCGCTGGCTGCCCGTGCTGAAGGACTCCGACACCATTCGCGCCACGATGCGCGAAGCCAACTCCGACCCCTCCTGCGTGGGGGTCATCGCCTGGATGCACACCTTCTCGCCGGCCAAGATGTGGATCGCCGGACTCACCGAGCTGCGCAAGCCGCTGCTGCACCTGCACACCCAGGCCAACCAGTCCCTGCCGTGGACCACCATCGACATGGACTTCATGAACCTCAACCAGGCCGCCCACGGCGACCGGGAGTTCGGTTACATCCAGTCCCGGCTGCGCGTGCCGCGGGTGACGGTGGCCGGGCACGCCGCCGACGAGCGCACCCGGCTCGGCGTGAGCCGCTGGATGCGCGTCGCACTCGGCATCGACGAGATCCGATCGCTGCGGCTGGCCCGCTTCGGTGACAACATGCGCGATGTCGCGGTCACCGAGGGGGACAAGGTCGAGGCGCAGCGCGTCTTCGGTGTCTCGGTCAACACCTACGGCGTCAACGACCTCGTCGCCGTGGTCGACGCGATCGCCGACGCCGAGGTGGACAAGCTCGTCGCGGAGTACGCCGACGTCTACACCGTCGCCCCGGAGCTGCTGCCCGACGGCGAGCGGCACGAGTCGCTGCGCTACGCCGCGCGGATCGAGGCCGGCCTGCGGTCGTTCCTCGGCGACGGCGGCTTCGGCGCCTTCACCACCAACTTCGAGGACCTCGGCGGTCTGCGCCAACTGCCGGGGCTCGCCGTGCAGCGACTGATGGCCGACGGTTACGGCTTCGGCGGCGAGGGCGACTGGAAGACGTCGGTCCTGCTGCGGACCTTCAAGACGATGGCCGCCGGGCTGCCGGGCGGGACGTCGTTCATGGAGGACTACACCTACCACCTCGGCCCCGGTCCGCAGCGAATCCTGGGCGCGCACATGCTCGAGGTCTGCCCGAGCATCGCCGCGGAGCGACCGAGTGTCGAGATCCACCCGCTGGGCATCGGTGGGCGCGAGGACCCGGTGCGGCTGCGGTTCGGCGCCGCACCGGGGTCCGCGGTCGTCGTCGGCCTCAGCGACCTCGGCGACCGGTTCCGGCTCGTCGGCAACACGGTCGAGGTCGTCACGCCGGACGACGAGCTGCGTGCCCTGCCCGTCGCCGCCGCGGTGTGGGAACCGCACCCGGACCTCCCCACCTCGGCCGAGTGCTGGCTCACGGCCGGCGGTCCGCACCACACCGTTCTCACGGCGCAGCTGGACGCGACGACCATCGAGCAGTTCGCCGAGCTGCTGGGCGTCGAGCTCGCGATGATCGACTCGCGTACCGAGGGGCCGCGGTTCCGGCAGGAGCTGCGGTGGAACGCTGCCTACCACCGGCTGGCCGCCGGTTTGTGATCCTTCGCCCTGCGGGCGGATCATGGACGGTGTGACCTCTGCATTGTCGACGGCAGCATGACCACGAACTGGTCCGGCAACATCGCCTACGCCGCGCGCGAGCTGGCCCGACCGGGTTCGGTGGCCGAGCTGCAACAGCTCGTCGCCGGCGCTCCGCGGGTCAAGGCCCTCGGGAGCAGGCATTCCTTCAGCCCGGTGGCGGACACGCCGGGTGTGCTCGTCTCGACCGGCGATCTGGATCTCACGGTGGAGTTCGACGGCGAGGTTGCGATCGTCCCCGGCGGGATGCGGTACGGCGAGGTCATCCCGGTGCTCGCCGCGCACGGCCGCGCGCTGGCCAACCTCGGATCGCTGCCGCACATCTCGGTGGCCGGCGCCGCCGCGACCGGAACCCACGGCTCCGGCGCGGGCAACCAGTGCCTCGCGACGCATGCCGTCGCCGTCGAGTTCGTCCGTGCCGACGGCGAGCTCGTCGTCGTCCGGGAGGGTGACGTCGACTTCGCCGGCAGCGTGGTCTCCCTCGGCGCGCTGGGGGTGGTCACCCGGCTGTGGCTGCGCACCGAACCCGAGTACGCGATGCGGCAGGAGGTGTGGAGCGACCTGACCGTCGACACCGTCATCGACAACCTGGACGAGATCCTCGACAGCGCCTACAGCGTCAGCGTCTTCCACCGTCCCGGCAGTTTTACGCAGATCTGGGCTAAATCGCGCGAGGACGGACCGCGTCCGGACGGCGGCCGGTGGGGTGGCGTCCCCGCAACCGGTCCGGTGCATCCCATCGCCGGCGAGGACCCCGCCGCCGCCTCGCCCCAGCTCGGCCGCCTCCGGCCGTGGCACGAGGTGCTGCCGCACTTCCGCATCGAGTTCACGCCGAGCAGCGGCGAGGAGCTGCAGAGCGAGTACTTCGTCCCCCGGTCGGTGGGCCCGGCGGCCCTCGCCGCCTTCCTCGCCGTCGACCTCGCCGATCTGGTCCAGGTGATCGAACTGCGCTGCGTCGCCGCCGACGACCTCTGGTTGGGGACGGCGCGTGGCCGTGACAGCCTCTGCCTCCACGTCACCTGGGTCGACGACGAGGCGGCGGTGCAGGAGGCCTGCACGCGACTGGAGGCCGCCCTCGCCCCCTTCGAGCCTCGCCCGCACTGGGGCAAGGTCTTCGCCATGCCGGCCGACGAGCTTCGCGCCGCCCACCCCGGCTTGAACGACTTCGCGGCCCTCGCCGCCCGGCTCGACCCGGAGCGCTGCTTCGCCAACGACTACCTGGAGCGCTACGTCTACTGACCTCTCTCGATGCAGGGGTAGGGCGAATCTAAAGTTTGTGTTAGGTTTTGCAGGCGTGCGGGGCGCAGGCAACAGCACCCTGACACGAGGAGCGCGGTATGCGTTCAGCCCTGCTCACGGCGGCCATGGTGGTCGCCGCCGGCCTGGCCGTCCCCGCCACGCTGGCCGCCGCGCAGCCGGACCCCGCCGCCCCGAGCACGACGTACCGCAATCCCGCACTGGCGGGGGCCGCGACGGTGAGCGTCACCGGCACGCTGACCCCGATCCATCGCGAGGACGGCCCCGACTCCTACGCCGTGGCGCTCCCCGGTGGCCGGCTCGTCCCTGTCTCGCTCGCTCGGGCGGAGGAGTTCGCCGGCCCGCGTAGCTTCCGCGGCGAGCTCGCCATCACCCCGGTCGTCGAGCGGCGGGCCGAGTCGCGCGGCGCCACGATCGACGCCGACGAGGAGGTGAGCGGCAGCAGCGCAGACGGCCGAGCCGTCCTCGCCGCCGCCAGCACGGCCACCACGCCGTTGCCCGTCACCACCGCCGCGATCGGTGAGCAGGCAGTGGCCCCGTCGGCCACGGCGTCGAGCCACCGCCTCTACGTCGCAGCCATCACCAACCGCGGCACCCTCGAATCGGACAGCGCCATCGCCGCCAAGACCGAGCAGATGCGCAATTACTGGACCACCGAGAGCGACGGCTACATCTCCTCCTTCACGCAGCCGGCCGCCACCGTCAAGTACGCCACCTCGGTGAGCGGCTGCGGTCTCGGTGACCCGTCCGCGACCTGGAACGAGGCCGCCGGCAAGTTCCCCGGCGTCAACTTCAACGACGCCGGCAATCACCTCATGGTCGTCGTCCCCGACTCCTGCGGTGACAACGGCGCGGCAGGCATCGGCACGGTGGGCTGGTCGCTGCGCGCCGGCGGCTGGACCACCGTCACCCTCGGCGACACCGCCGTCGCGGTCGGGGTCCACGAGCTGGGTCACAACCTGTCGCTGCAGCACGCCAACGTCGAGCGCTGCGCCCCCACCTGCGGCATCGACGAGTACTGGGACCTCTACAGCATCATGGGCCTCGCCGTCGGCGGCGGCTCCTGGACCCCGGCTGCCCTGGACACCGCCTACCGCGTGCAGACCGGCATCGCGAGCAGCGACGAGGTCCCCACCGTGACCACCAACTCGACGCTCCACCTCAACGGCCGGGGGACGGCATCCGGGCGGCGTGGGTTGATCGTCACCGACCCGTCGTCAGGCGCGAAGTACGCCGTCGAGTACCGCTCCGGCACCGGACGGGACGCCACCTCGTTCTACGCACGCCGCTACACCTTCTACGGTTACGCCTACCGCCCCGGCGTGGTCGTCGAGCGAATCGAGTCCGACGGTTCGACGAGCATGATGACCCGCCAATCCGACGGCACGACCATCACCTCGTTCGTCGCCGGCGAGTCGTTCCGCCGCGGCAAGATCGCCATCACCGTCGACGGCATGACGAGCGACGGCGCCGACGTCGCCGTGACGATCGACGGCACCACACCCGGCACCGCGTCCCCTGCGGCGCTGCAGCCCGGCCGACCCCGGGTGCTGGGCGTCGCCCGCGTCGGCTCCCGCCTCGTGGCGGCCACGGGAACCTGGACCCCCGCCCCGTCGCGGTACAGCCTGCAGTGGCTCAGCAACGGCACGCCGCTGCCGGGAGCGACCGGTGCGTCACTGGTGGTCCCCCGCAGCGCCTACGGCTCACGGATCAGCGTCCGCGTCACCGGCTACCGGGACGGCTACGCCACGGCGAGCGCCACCTCCACCGCGACCGCCCCCGTCGGACGAGGACGGATCAGCACCCGCCAGGTCAGCATCACCGGCCGGGCCAAGGTGGGCCGCACCCTACGCGCCACCACCGCCACCTGGCAGCCGCGTCCGACCCTCAGCTACCGCTGGTACGCCAACGGCCGAGCCATCGCCAAGGCCACCGCGCGCAGCCTCACGATCACCAAGCCGCTGCGCGGCAAGCGCCTCAGCGTCACCGTCACTGCCCGTCACTTCGGCTACGAACCCGCCAGCCGCACCAGCGGCAAGACCTGGGTGCGCTGATCGTCAGGCGACCTTGTCCCGCGGTTCGGTGTTACCCGGCCACGCGCCCGTCGCCCGTTCGAAGCCGGTGGCACCGGCTCGGTCGACAAGCGCCTTGACGCCGCCGAAGATCGCCCCCTGAACAGCAGCGGAGATGAGCACTTCCTTCCACGACGCGTCCAGATCCTTGGCGTCCGGGGCGTCGTTCTTGCCGCCGGCGACCTTCCAGATCTGCTTGAAGAGCGCGCCGGCGATCACGCCACCGAGCACGCTGGCGAGGATGCCGAACGGTTTGTAGACAAGCTTGAGCACGGTGTCCTCCACGAGAGTCGACGGGGCCGCCGGCGACGGTCCCCTCTCCGCGACCTACCCCGACCGACGCCTGCGAGATCAGCTCAGCGCCGGATCGGGACGCACCGCTCCACCGCGGCCACGAGCGACGCGGCATAGATCCGACGGTCGGCGGCACTGAGGCCTATCCGGCCGCGGCTGTTGCCGCCCGCCTCGTTGTAGATCCACGGCACTCGCGAGAGCAGCTGCACCATCCACATCCGTCCGCCCGCGAGACCCCGCGACCCCAGGTCGTACCCGGCGTCGCGCTGCACGTGCACCGGAACGCGCTGCACCCGCCGTCGCTCCGAGGCGAAGAGCGCGGCGTATCGCGCGCTCGTCCGGGCCAGGGCCTTGTCGCGGAAGACGACCTTGCGTCCCGTCGGCGTGCGGCGGTAGCCACCCACCGACTGGCGGTAGACGATGTTGTTGCCACGGCGGAACCCGATGCCGCCCGGCCGCCCCGCCTGATCGTGGATGCTCAGCGCCAGATCGGCGTGCACGCGGTTGGCGACCGCCGCGCGCTGCGCGAGGCTGCGTCGCTGGCCGAGCGTCCGCTTCGTCAGCACGACGCGGTAACCGGCGCGACGCAGCGAGGTGGCGACGAGCTTCGCCACCTGCCACATGTCCCGCATCTCCGGCTCGTTCTCGTAGTCCGAGACGTCCAGACCGGTGCGCCGGTCGATGGCGTGGACGGTGCGGCTGTGGCCCGGGTCGAGGACGATCACCGGTCGCCGGGGAGCGGCTGCGCTCGCCGGGAGCGCCGAGGTCAGCCCGGCGACGAGCACGGCGACCAGCGACAGGACGAGCACTCGGCGTGCGGGCATGACGTCACATCCGAAAGGGCGGGGGGTGACTCATGATGCCAGCGCCAGCGCCCCGCGTCGCTTCGATAGCGTGGATGCCGTACATCCGAGGCATCCACGACCACCGGGACGGCGGCGCATGAAGATCATCTACACCCACACCGACGAGGCGCCGGCGCTGGCGACGCAGTCGCTGCTGCCGATCGTCCAGGCCTACGCCAAGCCTGCCGGCATCGAGCTGGAGCTGCGCGACATCTCGCTGGCCGGCCGCATCCTCGCCGCCTTCGGCCACCAGGCCGACGCGCTGGCCGAGCTCGGCGACCTGGCCAAGACGCCCGACGCCAACATCATCAAGCTGCCCAACGTCAGCGCCTCCATCCCGCAGCTCAAGGCGGCCATCGTCGAATTGCGCGAGCAGGGCTACGACCTGCCCGACTACGAGGACGCCCGCGAGCAGTACGACAAGGTCAAGGGCTCGGCCGTCAACCCGGTGCTGCGCGAGGGCAACTCCGACCGTCGCGCCCCGGCGAGCGTCAAGGCCTACGCCCGGAAGCACCCGCACTCGATGGGCGCGTGGTCGCAGGACTCGAAGTCGCACGTCTCGACGATGACCGAGGGTGACTTCCGATCGACGGAGAAGTCCACGACGGTCGAGAGCGCCACCGACGTCCGCATCGAGCACGTCGCTGCCGACGGTGCTGTCACCGTGCTCAAGGAGAAGACCTCGCTGCTCGCCGGCGAGGTCATCGACGCCGCGGTGATGCGCAAGGCCGCGCTCACCGAGTTCCTCGCCGCCCAGGTCGCCGACGCCAAGGAGCGTGGCGTCCTGCTGTCGGTGCACCTCAAAGCCACCATGATGAAGGTCTCGGACCCCATCATCTTCGGCCACGCCGTCCGCGCCGTCGTCGGCGACGTCTACGACAGCTACCCCGACGTCAGCCCCAACGACGGCCTCGGCACGCTGCTCAGCGCCCACCCCGAGGCCAAGGAGGCTGTCGACGCCGCCATCGCCGCGGGTCCCGACGTCGCCATGGTCGACAGCGACCGCGGCATCACCAACTTCCACGTCCCGAGCGACGTCATCATCGACGCCTCGATGCCGGCCGCGATCCGCACGTCCGGCCAGATGTGGGACTCCGACGGCGGTCAGCAGGACACCAAGTACGTCATCCCGGACTCGTCCTACGCCCCGCTCTACGCCGAGACCATCGAGCACTGCCGCGCCAACGGCGCCTTCGACCCGTCGACGATGGGCACGACCCCCAACGTCGGGCTGATGGCGCAGAAGGCCGAGGAGTACGGCTCGCACGACAAGACCTTCGAGATCGAGTCGGCCGGCACTGTCCGCGTCGTCGACGCCGCGGGCAGCACGCTGCTCGAACACGACGTCGAGGCCGGCGACATCTGGCGGATGTGCCAGACCAAGCACGACCCGATCCAGAACTGGGTCGAGCTCGCCGTCGCCCGTGCCCGCGCGACCGGTTCACCGGCCGTCTTCTGGCTGGACGAGAGCCGCGCCCACGACGCCGAGGTGCTGAAGAAGGTCCGCCCGGCCCTCGAGGCGCTCGGCACCGACGGCCTGCAGATCGAGATCCTGGACGTCGCCGCCGCCACCCGCTTCACCCTGGAGCGGGCCCGCAAGGGCGAGGACACGATCTCGGTCACCGGCAACGTGCTGCGCGACTACCTCACCGACCTCTTCCCGATCCTCGAGCTGGGCACGAGCGCGAAGATGCTCTCGATCGTCCCGCTCATGAGCGGCGGTGGCCTCTTCGAGACCGGCGCCGGTGGCTCGGCGCCGAAGCACGTGCAGCAGTTCGTCAAGGAGAACCACCTGCGGTGGGACTCCCTCGGCGAATTCCTCGCCCTCGCGCCGTCGCTGGAGATGCTGGCCGAGAAGACGGACAACCCGCGGGCCAAGGTCCTGGCCGACACCCTCGACCGCGCCACCAGCACCTTCTTGGACGAGAACAAGTCGCCGTCTCGCAAGGCTGGCGAGCTGGACAACCGCGGCAGCCACTTCTACCTGGCGCTGTACTGGGCCAAGGAGCTCGCGGGCCAGACCGAGGACGCCGAGCTCGCCGCGGCCTTCACCGACATCGCGGAGCGGCTCGCCGCCGACGAGGCGACGATCGTGGCCGAGCTCAACGGTGTGCAGGGCGGCCCGGTCGACATCGGCGGCTACTACCAGCCGGACCCCGCCAAGGTCTCGGCCGCGATGCGTCCCAGCGCGACGCTCAACGCCGCGCTGCGCGCCCTCGGTGGCGAGCCGGACGACAGCGTCGTCGAGCCGCACTGATCCGGTCGCGAGACCGAACGAGGCCCCCGCAGGTGATCCTGCGGGGGCCTCTGCGTTCCAGAGTCGTCCGGTCAGTCGACCTTCATCTCACCCAGCTCGGACCAGCCGTCTCCCTCGGCCTCGAAGCTGATGATCTTCGGCGTCGCCGTCAGATGCGGCGGGAGATCCTGCCGCGCCTTAATGAAGTGGGCCGAGTTGACGTGCTCGCCGCCGGCGTCGCCGTCGCGGAACGCCTCGATGAGGACGTACTCGGCCGGGTCGTCTACGCTGCGCGACCACTCGAACCACAGGCAACCGGGTTCGCTGCGGGTCGCTTCGGTGAACTCCTTCGAGATCTGCGGCCAGGCCTCGGGGTCCTTGGGACGGAACTTCGCGGTGATGACGATCATGCGGACATCCTTCCCGCCACGAGAGGTTGTCAGCCGGTCACGGCACGACAACCCCCTCGACTCCCGGTGGCCACCCCTGCCGTGGTGTGATTCGTGTTGTGCCCGTCCGATCCTGCCTGCGGCGCGGTGCGCTCGTCGCGACCGCGCTGGCGGTCTTGCTCAGCGGAGTGGCGGCGGCACCCGCGGCGACGGCGGCGACGCCGTGGGGCACCTCCGGTGCCTCCTACGACGGCGTGCTCTGCCGAGACGGCGACACCGACGTCCCGCTCGGCTCCTGGACGGTCAACGGCACGGTCCGCGCCTTCAGCACCGCCGACATCGAGGGCCGGGGCGCGGCCCAGCAGCCGGCACCCGTGAGCGGCACGCCGCAGACGATGGCGCCCGGCCAGGCCGGCTTCTCCGGCGCGGACATCGCGACGGTGGCCGCGCTCCTCGCCGCCCATCAGGACGGCTCGGCCGCCGAGCTCGCCGAGCTGAGCGCGCTGGTCGCGCAGCTCGCCGGCGACGGCGAGGCGCAGCGCCGCTGCCTCGGCCAGGGCGGCACGAGCGCGTCGCGGGCCGACCGGCGGCTCGCCGAGGCGCGCCGTGACGCCGGCCCCTACTCGGTGTCGGTGGACCTGCCCGGCGACGTCATCCCCGGCGCCACCGCCCGCGCGACGGTGACGGTCCGCGCCGCCTCCGGCGCCGGGCTACCGGACGTCCCGGTCGTGGTGAGCGGCGGCGGCTCGACCTCCAGCGCCAGCACCGGCGACAACGGCACCGCGCGCGTGGACGTCGTCGTCCCGCCCGCGGCGGCCACCACGATCACCGCCACGGCGAAGGTCCCCGACGGCCTCACCTACCTCGACTCCACCCCCGCGGCCGTGGCGCTTGCACCGCTGCGCGACATCACCGGCACCGGCGTGCTGCGCCCGGTGCTGCACCCGCGGCCTGCCGTGTCGGTCTCGGCCGACCAGCTCGTGCTCTCCGGCGGCACGCTCCGGCCGCAGGCGGCCGTCGCCGGCACGTTCGGCTACTCCGGCTCCGGCCAGCTCGCCTTGCACGGTCCGGTCGCGCCGCCGAACGGGCGCGCCTGCGCGACGATCGACGACGCCACCCTGGTGAAGGCGCCGACGGCGTACCAGGACGTCTTCACCTTCCGCGGCGATGCCCGCTACCGGGCGCAGCAGTCCGGACCGCTGCAGCCGGGCTGCTACGGGCTGGTCGCCGCCGTCACCACCACCGACAGTCAACCGGCCGAACGGGCCGACTCCGCCGTCGTCGGCGTCACCGTCGCGGCCCTCACGCTGAGCGTGCGGGCCCCACAAGTGACCGGACCGGGAGGCGTCACCGCCACCGTCGTCGGTGCCGAACCCGGCCGCGCTACCGTCCGGACGACGGTGCTGGCGCGCGGACCCCTGCCCATCGCCCAAGGTCGCTGCTCGGGCGACTTCACCACCGCCCCGGTGGCCGCGCGCTCGGCGCTCATCGCGCTGCGCCCGGCGAACGGGACCCTCGCCGCCACCGCCCGCCTTGCCGATCTCCGCGCGGTCGGCTGCTACGGCCTGGTGATCGACAGCGAGGTCAGCCTGGACGGCCGCACCGTGACCACCTCGTCCGAGCCGACGACGAGGACGGCGGTGCTGCGGCCGACGCTCAGCGTGGCGACGGCGGCGACCTCGGGACCCCGGGGCGCCGCGATGCCCGGCGTCGTGCGGGTGGCCGGCAGCCACGGCTTCGCCGGGACCGTCTCGATCGGGGTGCTGCCGGGTGACTCGCTGCCCATCGGCGGCTGCCGAGACGCCCGCTTCGCCGCCGGCGAGTTCCCGACGACGGTGAGCCGGGTGGCGACCCGCGGCGACGCGGCCTACGACTTCCGAACCCCGGCAGCGACCCGGAACGCCTGCTACGCCGTGGTCGCGCGGTTCGTCCTCACCGGCAATCCGGCCGTGACCATCACGACCGGCGCGGCACCCGACGGCGCGATCTTCCTCGCCGGAGTACGGCCGGACCCCGGCCGCGGCCTGGTGAGCCGCGAGGTGGCAGCCGGCAGCGTCCTGCGACCGCTGATCATCTTCGGACTCGTGGCGCTGCTGCTCGTCGCCGGCTGCGCCAGCCTCTTCGTCCGCACCCGCAACCGGGAGCGCGACGAGCGGGGTGACGATGCGTCAGCCTGGAGCTGGCGGCCCCACAAGGGCGAGGAGAGCACGAGCGACGCGGGGCTGCCGCTGCTGCCGGGTGAGCGGCCGGCACCGTCCTGACGATGCCGGCCCGGCCGCGCCGCTACTCGACCAGGTCGGTGTCCCGCAGCGGGGCAAAGGCGCCGAAACAGTCGATGTAGGGCTCGATGTCACCTTGGGCCACCCAGGACCGCAGCTGCCCGACCGATCGCCGCGCCAACACCAGCCGCAGCAGGTCGAAGTCCGAGGCACGGACCACGACATCGGCCTCGGGCGGTCCGAAGACGTAGCTCTCGCCCTCCAGCCGCAGCGGCTCGAGCTCCTTGGCGGTCGCCTTGGTCTCGCAGATGCCGGCCATGGTGTCGAAGAGCGACGCGTTGGCCGCGGTGTCGCGCGCGCCGGGCACCCCCAGGGCGCCGCGGAGGTCCTGCTCGTGGATGACGACGTCACCCATCGGGCGCGGGTTGTTCTCGCGCATCCACTGCTGCAGCGGCTCGGTCATGCCTCGCCACTCGTCGAGCAGCTGCGCGATGGAGTGGTCGGCACGGTCGTCGACCTGCTGCTGCGTCCAGGCCTCGTTGTGGTCCTCGGCCTCGTTGTCGGCCAGGACGTCGGCGTCCAGGCCGATCACGTGGGACAGCAGGTTGCGCACCGTCCAGGCCGGGCAGGAGGGGACGATCCGCTCGGCGGCCTCGTCGTCGAGGTTCTCGACCAGCTCGATGACGCGCTGCTGCGAGGCAGCCCACTCGGCGACCGGGTCGACGTCACTCATGCCGGGACCAGGCCCGCACCCTGCCCGACCTGCTCCAGCAGCGTGTCGGTGTCGGCCAGCGTCTTGCTGATCACGGTGAGGCGCTTGGTGTAATGACCCACCGGGTACTCCATCGTGACGCCGATGCCGCCGTGCAGCTGGATCGCGTCCTGGCCGATGTGCTTGCCGGAGAGATCGATCTGCACCTTGGCCGCCGCCACCATGCGGTGCCGCTCGACCGGGTCGTCGACCTCCAGGGCGCGCTGCGCCAGCATCGCCATGCTCTTGGCCTGCTCGTAGGAGACGTACATGTCGGCCGCGCGGAACTGCAGCGCCTGGAACACCGAGAGCGGGACCCCGAACTGCTGCCGCGTCTTGAGGTAGTCGACCGTCATGAACAGCGCCCGCTCCATGGCCCCGACGGCCTCCCAGCACAGCGCCGCGGTGGCGGTGTCGAAGACCAGGCTCAGCGCGGCCTCGGTCTCGGCCACCTCGCCGACGAGCTCACCGGACGCGCCGTCGAGCAGGACGTCCGCCCCGCCCAGACCGTCCTGCTGCAGGTAGCTGTCGCGGGCTACGGCGGCGCCGTCGACGAGGAAGACGCCGAGCCCCTCAGGCGTCTGCGCCGTCACAAGCAGCTGATCGGCGACGTCACCGCCGAGGACGGCGATCTTCTGGCCGGAGAGGGTCCAGCCGTCGCCGGTCTTCGTCGCGGTGGTCGCGATGTCGGTGAGCGACCAGCGCGAGGCCGGTTCGGTGTGCGCCAGCGCCAGGAAGGTCTCGCCGCCGGCGACGCCGGGCAGCAGCCGCTCCTTCTGCTCGGGAGTGCCGAGCGCGGTGAGCACGCCGGCGCCGAGGACGACGGTGGCGACGAACGGCTCGAGGACGAGCGCGCGGCCGAACTGCTCCATGACGACGGCGAGCTCACCGCTGCCCATGCCGGCACCGCCGTACTGCTCGTCGACGGTCAGCCCCAGCAGGCCCTGCTCGGCGTACTGCCGCCAGAGCTCACGGCTGAAGTGGTCGCCGTCGGCGGTCCCCTTCTCCAGCAGCTCGAGCCGGGTGGTCGCCGCGTAGCGCTTGTCCAGCAGTCCCTTGACGGCGTCGGCGAGCATCTTCTGCTCGTCGGTGAGGTCCAGTTCCATAGGTATTGACTCCTAGGTGCCGCTCGGCTGAGCGATGGTGAGGTGCGGTGGATGCACGGCGCTGTGCCGCGGCATCGCTCAGAACTGCAGGATCTGCTTGGCGATGATCGTGCGCTGAACCTCGTTGGAACCGCCGTAGATCGAGGCCTTGCGCCAGTTGAAGTAGGTCGGCAGTGCGTCCACCGCGCCGTCGGGCAGGGGCGCGAAGCCCTCGGGGACCTCGGCGTTCTCCCGGTAGGCGAGCGCTCCGGCGCCGAGGACGTCGACGAGCAGCTCGGTGCCGCGCTGCTGCAGCTCGGTGCCGCGGATCTTGAGCACCGACGAGACCGGGTCCGGCGTGCCGTGGCCCCGCTTGGTCTCGGTGTTGAGCACGCGCAGCACCGACATCTCGATGGCGGTGAGCTCGACCTCGAGCTGGGTGAGGCGGGCCCGGAAGATCGGATCCTCCAGCACCGGGCGACCGTTGCTCATGGTGGCGGCGGCGACCTGCTTGATGCGCTTGAGCCGCGCCTTCTGGTGACCGACGGCGACGATGCCGGTGCGCTCGTTGCCGAGGAGGAACTTGGCCTGCGACCAACCGCTGTTCTCCTCGCCGACGAGGTTCTCGGCGGGGACGCGGACGTCCTCGAAGAAGACCTCGTTGACCTCGTAGCCGCCGTCGATGAGGTGGATCGGACGGACGGTGACGCCGGGGGTGTCCATGTCCATGAGCAGCATCGAGATGCCGCGCTGCTTCTTCGCCTCCGGGTCGGTCCGGACCAGGTTGAAGATCCAGTCGGCGTGCTGGCCGAGCGTCGTCCAGGTCTTCTGCCCGTTGACGATGTACTCGTTGCCCTCGCGCACCGCGGTGGTCTTGAGCGAGGCGAGGTCCGAGCCGGCGTTGGGCTCGCTGAAGCCCTGACACCACCAGATGTCCAGGTTGGCCGTCGGCGGCAGGAAGCGCTCCTTCTGCTCCTGCGAGCCGAAGGTCGCGATGACCGGGCCGATCATCTGGACGTTGAACTGCAGCGGCTGCGGCACGTGGGCCAGGAACATCTCCTCGGACCACAGGTGGCGCTGCACCGGGCTCCAGTCCCGGCCGCCGAACTCGGCCGGCCAGTGCGGCACCGCGTAGCCGTGCTGGTTGAGAATCCGCTGCGAGGTGACGATGTCGTCCTTGCTCGGATGTCCACCGGTCGCGATGTTGTCGCGGATCTCGGCGGGGATCTCGGTGGTGAAGAACGTCCGCATCTGCTCGGCGAACGCCCTCTCCTCCTTGCTGAGGACGATGTCCATGGGCGGGCTCCCGGTGTCTACCTGCTGGTAACCCCAGCATGCCCGCGTCGGCTCGGCCTCATGCAGCCGGGTGGACCTCAGCGGGTCAATTCGGCGCAGCGTGTGCTGTCGCGCGGCGAATGACGCCGCTCCAGGCGGTTCAGCAGCAGCGAGCGTGCGAGGTCGGTGCGCCCGGATCGGGTGGCGGTGAGGATGAGCGTCTCCTCCACGATCTCGCGCTGCGCGGCACTGCCGCCGAGCCGGTCGACGCCGCGCAGCTCGAGCAGCGCCGAGGTGGCGAGGTCGTCGTCGCCGTGGACGACGTCGGTGAGCGCGTCGGCGAGGGCGGCGATCGTCTCGCGGAACTCGGGCTCGGACCGGCGGGCCGCCGCCCGGCGCAGTCGCGAGAGCCCCTGGCAGTCGCCGGCCGCGGCGAGCGCGACGGCGACGTGCAGACCGATGAAGGCCGTCGGCGGGTCCTCGACCAGGCCGCGCGGCACCGTGGCCAGGACGGGTGCGACCGCCTCGGCTGCCTGCCCCCGGTCTAGCGCGCCAGAGACGTGCCCCCGCCACAGCAGGGAGGCGGAGTCGACCAGGGCACGGACACCGGAGACCATCGGCGGCGCCAGCTGGCCGGCGTAGCGGCGCAGCGCGGCGCCGTCGTCACCCAACGCGAGTTCGTGCAGGGCGGCGTGCCACGAGAAGTGCGCCCGGTGCGAGGCCCGCGCCCCGCAGGAGGCGACCCAGCCGTCGAGCCAGTCGAGCCCGGCCCGGTGGTCACCGGTCTCGTAGTGGACGTGGGTGCGGGCGTGGACGGCGTGCCCGGCCGCCGGCTCCTCGGCGAGGGAGAGGTCGGCGAGCTCGCGCGCCTCGTCGTAACGACCCTGTTCCTGCCGGACGAAGGCCAGCAGGCCGCGATGCCACCAGTCACCGCCGTAGGCGGGTGAGAGCCCCTCCACCAGCGCCCAGGCCTCGGCGGGGATCTCGGTGGCCCCACCGAAGGCGATGGTGGGGACGGCGATGCTGACCGCGAGGGCGTCCTCGGGATAGGTCTGGATGTAGGCGAGCAGCGTCGCCGCCGAGTCCGCGCCCGGTTCCCGCACCCGCGCCGTCGCGACCTCGACGAAGCGGCGCTCGCGCTCGTCGGCGCGGGACATGGTCCGGTGGGCGGCAGCGAGGGCCGAGTCGACATCCACCTCGGCGCCCCACTCGACGCCGAGCAGGGCCCGGACGGCGTGACCTAGGGCGAAGTCGGGATCGAGGCGCACTGCGTCGGCGATCAGCTCCTCGGCCCCGGACTGCACCCGCAAGATCCGTCCCAGCGCCGCGGTGTAGGCCTCCGCCGCCCCGTCCGAGGCGGTCAGCGGCAGTCCGTAGGGATCGCGGGCCCGTCGGCGCAGCGACGGAGCCGGCAGCGAGGCGACCACCTCGGTGGCCAGAGCAGCGGCTTGGCAGCGGATCTCCGGGATCGCGGTGCTCTCCCAGAGCTGGCCGCGGCGCAGCGGCCCGACGGCCCAGACCGCGGCCGGTGCCCCGGCCGACGGGCGCAACCGGCCGGCCGCGTCGGTGGCGAAGCCGAGGTCCAGCGGTCCGGCCTGCGCGGTGCCGGCATTGAGCAGGTTCAGCACGAGCGGGTCCTCGTCCTGCTGCACCGCAACGCAGGTCCCGGTGCAGTTGAGGACGACCGCCGCCGTGACGGTGCTGCCGTCGCCGAGCTCGACGCGGACACCGCCCGGCACCTCCCGCGCCGCCGTGACCTCTGCGGCGTGGACGACCAGCGAACCCTCGGCCACGCGCGCGGCGAGCCAGTCGTCCAGCGCCGGGTCCACGCGGTGGCGGACCCGGTCCCAGCGACGAGCGGCGGTCCGGAGGAAGCCGCGGCGGGCCTGGTCGTCCATGCGGGTCCAGAGCGCGGCCGTGATCGGACGGAGGCCGTCCACCGCCCGGCGCCAGTCCCCGTCGGCCGCGCGGATGCGATCGAAGACGAGCCGGCGCAGCTGCGGCAGCGAGAGCGGTGCGTCGGGCAGCTCCGGGCTCGCCGCGGGGGGCTGTGGCTCCCGCGAGTGCGGCAGCGGCATGAGGCCGTGGCGGGAGACCACGTGGACCCGCACCCCGGCGCGTCCCCACCGCTGCGCCATGTCGGCCATGGTCAGCCCGGCCCCGACGAGCACGACCTCGTCGCCGGCCCGCACCACCGGTGCCGACGAGGCGCGCCAGGGATCGGCGACGAAGTGGTGGGAGCGGCGCAGCGCCTCCGGCGCCCACGCCAGCGACGGACTGCCGTGGCCCATGGCCAGGACGGCAGCATCTGCCGGCCGGCTGGTGCCGTCGTCCAGGGTCAGCCGCAGCCGCCGGCCGTGCCGGCGCAGGTCGGTGGCCCGGGCGGCGACGTGCTCGAGCTCCACGCCGACGGCCGGGCCGGTCTCGTCGAGCAGGCAGGACGACAGGTACTCGGCGTAGTGCAGCCGCGGGGCGAAGCCGCCGGCGGGGTAGTCCACCGCGACATGGCGCCGCAGCCAACGCAGGAAGTGCTCGGGGTCGTCGGGATAGGCACTCATCCCCTTGGCGGGGACGTTCAGCCGATGCCGGGGGTCGTGGGTGCTGTAGGCCAGGCCCTCGGCGACGCGATTCGGTTCGACGAGCACGATCCGCACCGCGCGGCCCGCAGCCCGCGCCTGCCGTGCGATGTGGATCGCGCTCAGCGTGCCGCTGGCGCCTGCCCCGACGATGGCCACGACCGCCGGCCCGGTACACCCCTGCATCGATATACTCCTTTGTCTAGCGATGTGGCAGGCAATGCTAGCGGATCAGCCGTCTCGCAGTGGGCTGCGGATTACAGTCACGGCATGTCCGAGACGCGCTCGCGAGGCCTGGTCCTCGTCGTCGAGGACGAGCCGGCCATCGCGGACGTCATCAGGCTCAACCTGCTGCGAGCCGGGTACGGCGCCGAGCTCGTGGACCGCGGGGACCGGGCGCTGGAGGCGGTACGCCGAACCCGCCCGGCGGCCATCGTCCTCGATGTCGGGCTGCCCGGACTGGACGGCATCGAGGTCTGCCGTCGGCTCCGCGCGGCCGACGACTGGACGCCACTGCTCTTCGTCACCGCCCGCGACGACGAGGTCGACCGCGTCGTCGGACTCGAGCTCGGTGCGGACGACTACGTCACGAAACCGTTCTCGCCTCGTGAGCTCGTGGCCCGCGTGACCGGGGTGCTGCGCCGCACCCAGGGACCACCGACGGCAGCCCCTCACCGCATCGGACGGATCACGCTGGACCCTGCCACCCGCCGGGCGCATCGCGACGGTGCCGAGCTCGCCCTCACCGCCACCGAGTTCGACCTGCTCGCCCACCTGATGCACCGCCCCGGTCAGGTCTTCAGCCGCGAGCAGCTGCTCGCCGCGGTGTGGGGTTACTCGTCGGCCGCCGGCACGCGGACCGTCGACGTCCATATTGCGCAACTGCGCGCAAAGCTGGGCGAGGCCAGCCCGATCCGGACCGTACGGGGCGTGGGCTACGCAGCCGAGGACGCATGACCCGGCACCGGACGTCGCTGGCCACGCGGATCGCCTGCTTCAGCGCCGGCATCGTCGTCGTCACCGCGGTGGTCGCCGGGCTGCTGGCCACCGGGCTGATCCGGACCGCCGGCACGAACAGCGGTCGACAGGTGCTGTCCCGGCTCGCCGACGTCTCGCAGTCGGTCACCGTGGACCGCCCCGGCGTACAGCGACAGGTGACCGAGGCGCTGCGCGGCGTGCACATCCGGGTCGGGATCGTCACCGCGCAGGGCACTTTGCGCACGGATGCGCGATTGGTGCGCCGCGCGGTGACACCGGGTGACATCGCTGCCCTGCGCGCGGGTCGCGACATCTCCGTCGTGCGTCGGGTCGGCGGTGCGGCGGTCTTCGTGGAGGCACGCGCCGTCACGGGCGGACGGGCACTGGTCCTCGTCCAGGCACGACGCGACGCCGCGGCCGCCGACGACCGGGCCGTGCGTCGCATCGTGGTGGCGCTGCTCGTCGCCGGCGTCGTCGCTGTACTGCTCGGCCTGGTGGTGGCCTGGCGACTGGCGCTGCCGCTGCGCCGGACGGCGGCGGCGGCCCGCTCGGTGGCCGCTGGCAACCGGGACGTGGCCCTGCCCGCCCGCGGCCCGCGGGAGGTCGTCGCGGTGAGCGAGGCGGTCACCGACATCGCGGCGGCGCTGGCGCGTTCCGAGGCACGGCAGCGCGACTTCCTGCTGTCGGTCTCGCACGACCTGCGCACCCCGCTCACCGCGGTCAACGGCTATGCCGAGCTGCTCGCTGACGGCGTCGTGCCGGCCGACGACATCGCCCGCGTCGGCGCGGCCATGCAGGCCGAGGCGAAGCGGTTGGAGCGGTTGGTCGGTGACCTGCTGGACCTCGCCCGGCTGGGCGCCGAGGACTTCCGCGTCGAGCTGGCGCCCGTCGACCTCGAGCCGCTGGCCCGCGACGCCGTCCGGGTCTGGTCCGATCGCGCCACGGCGAGCGGGGTGACGGTGCGGCTCGAGTCGGCCGGCCCCGTCCCGGCCACCACGGACGGCAGCCGGCTGCGGCAGGCGCTGGACGGCCTCTTCGACAACGCGCTGCGGGTCACCCCCGCCGGCGCGGCGATCGTGCTCGCCGTCGCGGCCGCGCCGGGTGCCGCCATCGTGCAGGTGCGCGACGGCGGCCCCGGTCTCTCCGACGACGACCTCGCGGTCGCCTTCGAGCAGGGCGCGCTCTTCGAGCGCTACCGCGGCGTCCGGCAGGTGGGCACCGGACTCGGCCTCGCCATCGTCCGTGGCCTCGTCGCCCGTCTCGGCGGGACGATCACGGCCGGACACGCCCCCGAGGGCGGGGCCTGCTTCACCCTCACCCTCCCGCCGGCGTGAGGATCAGCGGACGAACTCGACGATGCGCTTGGCGGTGACCGTCGAGGTCCCGGTGCCCATGGCCAGCACGGTGTCGCCCTTGGCCAGCTTCGCCACCGAGGACGGCTCCGGCTTGGCCTTCTTCTTGCGCTCCACGATCTTCGTGGTCTTGGCGATGACGTAGGTCTGCGCCTTGCCGTCCTTCGCGGTGACGGTGACCGAGGTCGGCGTGACCGCCGTGACCGCGCCGCGCCAGATCGTGTGCGTCACCGTGCCCTGCTTCGTCCGCGTGACGAACTGACCGTGCTCCAGGCGGCGCAGCAGCGCCCCCTTGTGCTTGGCCCGGTGGTCCTTGTCGGTCGCCGTACCGCTGGGGGCGGCCTGGCGCACCGACGCGGCAGTGAGCGCGGCGCCGTGCACGGTCTCACCACCGGAGGTGGCCAGGGCAGCGCCTGCACTGCCGACGACGGCCGCCGCGAGGCCGGCCACGGCGAGGGACTTGCGATACATGAGATACAACGGATGCTCCTTCGACGACGTGGTGTCGGCGTCAGCCTGCCGGTGCGCTGTCAGCAGAAGGCCCGGAATGTGTTCGGGTTCTGTAAGGGTCGCTACCCTCACCCCACCCATCGTCGGTCGCAGAGAGCAGCATGAACGACCTCGCCGAGAAGGCCTTGGAGGGCCTGGCCGCCGGACGCCGTCAGGTGTCCGGCCATCCGGTGACCTCACTCGGCGTCGGCGGCGCCCTCGTCGCCCTCGCGGTCGTCGTCACCGGCGGCGCAGTGGCCGACCTCCGCCCGACCCGGACGCTGACGTCCTGGTTGGAGCTGCAGGCCGATCATGGCTGGCGCGGATCGTTGCCCGGCGCCCTGCTGCTGACCGCGCTCGCGATGCTGGCGCTGACGTGGCTGCTGGCCATCGAGGTGGTGCGCCGCGTCCGGCCGAGCGAGGCGCGCACCTGGTCGCTCGTCGCGGCCGTCGCCGCCCCCTTCGCCCTCGGACCGCCGCTGATGGACACCGGTGTCTACAGCTCCGCGGCCTTCGGCTTCCTGCAGCGTGCCGGCCGGGACCCGAGCCTGACCCCGCCGGCCGCTCTCGGCGACGACGGCCTCGTCAACGCCATCGACCCCGCGGCACGCGGGACGGTGAGCGCTGCGGGTCCGCTCGGTTCGATGCTGCAGCACCTCGCGGTGTCGGTCGGCGGCGGGACGCCCCTGGGCGCGGTGATCGTGCTCCGCGTCATCGGGGTGCTGTCGGCAATCCTCATCGCGCGCTTCGCCGCCGACCTGGTCGCGGACGCCCGCGGCGACTCCGCCCGCGTCACCACCATCGTGCTCTGCGGCCTCAACCCGTTGCTGCTGCTCTGGGTGGTCTCGTCGCCGCACCCGGAGGGGCCGATGATGGCGGCGGTGCTCGCCGCGCTGGTCGCGGTCCGGCGCAAGCGCTGGCTCCGCGCGGTGGTCCTCGCGGCCATCGCGGGGTCCGTGAGCGCGCAGGCGCTGGTCGTCGTCCCGGTCGTCGTGATCGCGCACGCCCTCGCCCGCCGGGCCGCGCTGTGGCGGGTCCTGGCCCGTGACCTCACCGCGGCCGTCGTCGTGGTGGCCGCCGCCGCACTGGCCCAACCCGGCGGGACGGGGTGGATCGATGCCGTCTCGGCACAGTTCTCGTCCCACACGCCTTACTCGCTGTCCTACGCCGCCGGCCGCATCCTCGCCCCGATCGTCGAGGGAGCCTCCTTCGACGATCTCGCCGCCGCCGGCCGCATCTCGGCCGCCACGGCGGCGACCTGCGCAGTCGGCTACCTGCTCTGGACGGCCCGGCACCGCAGCGCCCCGGAGACCGCGGGCTTTGCCCTGCTCACCATGGCGCTGCTGTCACCCAACCTCTACCCCTGGTACCTGCTCTGGGGGCTGCTCTGTCTCGCCCCCGGAGCCAGGGACGAGCGTCGCACCCTGGTGGTGGCGCTGAGCATCGCAGGCTGCGTCCTCGTGCCACCGGGCTGGACCTCGGGCGCCGCCGCGGTCGTCACCGGCGTCGCCCTGGTCGTCGTTGCGATCCCGACGGTGATCCTGACGTCACGCCGTCGCCGGGACCGTCTCGCAGCTGCGGACGCGGCCGACGCGGTCGATCAGCGACCGCCCGAGATCTCCCGGACCGCAGGGCGGACGTCGGCGAGGTAGATCATCGCCACGACCGCTGACGCGAGCGAGAAGACGGAGGCGACGTTGGTGGTGTACGGGTCGCTCAGCAGCGTCCCCAGCAGACCCGAGACCGTCAGGATCGCAGCCCAGGCCGGCTTGGTGAGCTTGTCCACGGCAGGGAAGGCAGGCGCCTTGCGCGACAGACAGTCGGCCAGCGCCCACACCCGGAGCGCGACGAGGCCCCAGAAGACGATGAAGTTCGTCCAGGTGTAGAGCTCGTCGACTAGGTCCACGCTGGCGAGCGTACCGACCCTGCCCGGACGGCACGCTGTGCCTCGCCACGGAGACGACTTCGCCCCGCTCCCTCAGGGAGCGGGGCGGAGCGCCCTACCGTCCGAGACACCCCCGCGCTTCGGACGGCCAGGTCAGGCGGTCACCTCGGTGACCGAGTTCCACAGCGGGGCGAGCCGTCGCTCAGGCGTTGGTGGCGCGCTTGGCCGGGGCCTTGCGGGCGGCGGTCTTCTTGGCCGCGGGCTTGGGCGTGGCCGGCTTGGTGGCGGCGGGCTTGCGCGCGGCCTTCGTCGGCGACGGCTTGGCGGCAGGCTTGGCGGCGGGCTTGGCGGTCCCCCGGTTGGTCAGCGCCTGGACGGGCTTCACCACCCGCTCGCGGGCGGTCTCGACGACGACCTCGGAGACCTCCTCGGCGAGCTCGATCGCCTTCGCGAAGCGCGGATCCTTCTTCAGCTCGGCGAGGATCGACTCGGCGCGCTCGGCGACACCGGCCTGGTAGCTCTTGGCCTGCGCCAGGTAGGGCTCGATCGCGGACTTGATGGCCTCGACGTTGATGGCCTTCTCGGCGTTGGCGCGCAGCTCGGCGACGACGTCGGAGGCCTGCCCGGAGACGTCGTTGAGCTGGGCCTGGGCCTGGCTCAACGTGGAGTCGAGCAGCTTGCGCCCCTCGGTGACCGCGGTGTCGGCGTAGCTGCGGATGTCGCTGGCGATGGACATGACGAATCTCCTCGATGGGATGGTGGGTGGGATGGGTCGGACGGGCCGGGAGGAGCGGGCTCAGTCCCCGGACGCCGCAGGCAGCGGTCGCGTGGCCGGATCGCCAGCTGCCTGGTCGTGCTTGGCACGGTCGTTCTCGCGACGGAACGACTCGTAGACGTCGAGCAGCACCTGCTTCTGCCGCTCGCTGAGCTCGTCGTCGACCATGATCGCGCCGACCAGCTCCGGATTTCCCTCGCGGAACTCGAGGAAGCCGGCACGGACGTAGAGCTGTTCGGCTGAGATGCGCAGACCCTTGGCGATCTGTTGCAGGATCTCGGCGCTGGGCTTACGCAGACCACGCTCGATCTGTGACAGGTAGGGGTTCGAGACCCCCGCCAGCCGGGCGAGCTGCCGCAGCGACACCTGACCCTGCTCGCGCTGCTCGCGAATGAACTCGCCGATCGCGGCACCCGAGCGCTTGGCCTGCAGCACGGCGTCTTGGACCGCCTGCTCGACCTGCTCCTTGGGCTGCTCCGCGATCACTCGTCCAGTGTGGCCGAGAAGTGCTAACTATTGCAAGCAGGTCGCAAGCGACCTTCGTCACGCCGTCGCCGGTCAGCGACGGGCGAGTGCCTGCGCGGCATAGCCCGCGACCACGAGGAGGAGCAGCCGCGCCTCGGGGTGGACCTCCATCGGCTCCGTCCACGCGACGGCCAACGTGCCGAAGGTGACGCCTCCCGAGGTGAGCGGCAGGTGCGCCATGGACTGCGTTCCGGCCACGCGCATGTGCTCGCCGATACCGGGGAAGCCGGCCTCCGCCTCGTCGACGGTGGCGTGGAAGAGCGGGTCACCGTCCAGGGCCACCCGGCTCACCGGACTGGCGCCGTCGAGCGGGATGACGTCCCAGCGCGCGACAGTCTCGGCTGGCAGCGGATCCAGGCTGAGGTAGCGCATCGTCCCGGCGTCCCGGTCGGCGAGGGCGACGCCGGTGAAGTAGGCGCCCATGTGCTCGCGCAGCGCGCTGGTCACCGCGTCGCCCACCTGCTCGGGCGTCGCCGCGCGGGCGAGCGCCTCGGTGAGCAACAGCAGCAGCTGCGAGCGACGCACCACCTCGCGCCGCTCGGCACCCTCGTCGGACCACGCCGTACGGGTGGCGCCCTCCTCGTCCGGGGCGATCTCGAACCAGGTGGTGGTGATGCTGCCGCGGCGGGTGATCCCCCACTGGGTGGCCAGACCGTCGACCAGCCCCATGCCCCGTCCGGAGGTCGCCGTCACCGGGACCTCGGCGCTGCCGCGGTGGACGTGGTCGGGCACCCCGGAGGCGCGGTCCTCGATGACGTCCACCCGGACGGCGGTCCCGACCTCGATCCGGACACCCAGCCGGCTGGACTGGGTGTGGCGGACCACGTTCGTCACCAGTTCACTGACGAGCAGCTCGGCACGGCCGACCAGCGAGCGGTCGCCGCCCTCGATCGCGAGCGCGGACCGCAGCTGGGCCCGCGCCATCGCCACCGCGCCGCTGTGCGCGTCGTACCAAGTGATGGCGGGCTCGGCAGCAGGAGTTCGCAGCGGCACCGTCGGCACACTGCCAGTGAAGCGGTGCACCGGACGGGGGTCAATCACCGTCCGGGGATTCGCTCATCCCGTGTCGTCGCCGGTGCAGGGTCGTCGGCGGCAGCAGCAGCCGGACGCGGCGACGAGACCACCGGGACCGCGGGCTCGCGGCCGGGCGTCACTCCTGTCCGGGCGGCGCCGAGAGCGCGGCCTCCAGCCGCGCCAGCAGTTCGACGCACCGCCCTATCTCGACCGGCCTGACATCGACCACGGCCGCCAATTCGGCCGCCCAAGCCGCACGGAGCCGCCGGAGATTCGTCACGGCCAGCTCGGTCGGCCGGACGGCGACCCCGCGCCCGCCGTCCGAGCTGCGATGCACCATGCCCTTGCTCTCCAGAGTGCGCAGCGCCGTGCTCACGTTGGTCCGCTGCAACCTGCTGCGGGCGGCGATGTCGCCGGGCGAGCAGCCGGGGTCCAGGTCGACGAGGCGCATGACCTGCCGCTCGGTGTCGTTGAGGGAGACGAGGTCGGCGGCCACCGGCGTGCGCGAGCGGATCAGCCGGCCGACGTTCAGCACGAGGTCGGCCAGATCGGCGAGGGCATCGTCTGCGGGCATGACTGGACCCTATAGTGCTGCTTATGTGAGAATAGTTATGTGTCAATAACATCAGAGCTGGGTCGGCGTCCCCGATCGGCGCTGCTGGCCCTGGGCCTGCTCTCGGCCTTCGGCCCGATCAGCCTGGATCTCTACCTGCCGTCGCTGCCCCGGATCGCCACCGATCTCGCGGTGGGCGACGGCGCGGCACAGCTGACGCTCTCGGGCTCGCTGGCCGGGCTCGCCGTGGGACAGCTGCTCATCGGGCCGCTCTCCGACCGGGTCGGCCGCCGGCGTCCGTTGCTGGCCGGGCTCGCCGGCTTCGCCCTCTTCTCACTGGCCTGCGCGCTGGCGCCCTCGCTGCCCCTGCTCGTCCTGGCGCGCGTGCTGCAGGGGGCGTGCGGGGCGGCTGGGCTGGTCCTCGCGCGAGCGGTGGTCCGCGACGTCTTCCCGGACAGCCGGATCGCCGGCGTCTTCTCATTGCTGATGCTGATCAACGGCGTCGCCCCGGTGCTGGCTCCCCTGGTCGGCGGCGGCCTGCTGCACCTGATGCCGTGGCGGGGACTGTTCGTCGTCCTCACCGTCGTGGGCGTGGCGATCGCGCTGCTGACGGCAGCGGCAGTCCCGGAATCGCTGCCGGCCGAGGCCCGGCATCAGGGCGGGATGCGCGCGCTGGGACGGGCCGTCACCGAGGTGTCACGCGACCCGCTCTTCGCGGGCGCGACGGCGGTCCTCGCACTCGGCAGCGGCGTGCTCTTCACCTACATCTCGCTCTCCAGCTTCGTGCTGCAGAGCGAGTTCGACCTCTCGCCAGGCCGGTTCGGCGCGGTCTTCGCCATGAACTCGGTGGGCATCATGCTCGGCGGACGGCTGAGCGCCCTGCTGCTGCGCCGCCACGACAGCGCCACCGTCCTGCGGCTTGGACTGCTCACCATGACGACCGGTTCCGGACTCGCCCTGCTCGCCTCGAGCCTCGACTGGGGGCTGGAGTGCCTGCTGCCGCCGGTCTTCCTCGCCGTCGCCTCCGTCGGCCTCGTCTTCCCCAACGCGACGGCGCTCGCGCTGCTGCGCCACGGCCGCAACGCCGGGACGGCGTCGGCCCTGCTCGGGGCACTGCAGTACCTCAGCGGTGCCGTCGCCGGACCGGTGGTGACGTCCTTCGGCACCTCGGCCCTGGCCATGACGGCCGGCATGACCGTGGCCGCCGCGACCGGGCTCGTCGTCGCTCGCACCGTCGTCCACCGGCCGGCGACGGTCCCGGCTCAGCCGCCGAGTGCTGCCGAGATCTGCGCGTAACGCTCGTCGGGTCCTGCAGCCAGACCTGATTTCACGAACGCGGCCCACTGGTCGGCCAGCACCTCCGGCACGCCGTTCTCGACGGCGTCGTAGGCGGCATTGGCCACGTCCGCGGGCGAGGTCTTGGGCCCCTCGATGTCCCGGACCATGTCGGTGTCGACCAGCCCCATGTGGACCGCGACGACGTGGGTGCCCTGGCTCGCGAGTTCCAGCCGCGAGCTCTCGGCGAGCATCCATGCCGCAGCCTTGGAGGCCGAGTAGGCGCCGGCCGAGGGCGTGGTGAACCACGACAGCGCCGAGACGACGTCGACGATCGCGCCGCCCCCGTGGCGCGCCAACACCGGCGCGAAGGCCCTCGTCATCAGCAGCGGACCGTAGAAGTTGGTCTCCAGCTCCCGGCGGATAGCGGCCTCGTCGCCGGTGACCAGCGGCGCCCCGGTGGAGATGCCGGCGTTGTTGACCAGCAGCGTGACGTCGCCGGCTGCAGCGGCCGCAGCCGCGATCTGGTCCGGGTCGGTCACGTCGAGCTCGAGCGGGTGGACACCGTCGGCGGTGATCGTGCCGATGTCGCGGGCCGCGGCGTAGACCTTCGCCGCCCCGCGGCGCTTCGCCTGCTCGACGAACTGCGCGCCGATGCCCCGATTGGCGCCGGTGACGAGCACTGTCGCTCCCCGAACGTCCATGACTGCCTCATTTCGTAGTGATCGCTATTCATCTCGACGGTAGCAGATTCCGTAGCGATCGATACGTTATGGTGGAGGCATGGCCGGCCGTCCTCGCAGCTTCGATAGGGATGCCGCCCTGGCCGTCGCCGTGGAGCAGTTCTGGCGTACCGGGTACGAGTCGACGTCGGTCGCGACCCTCACCGCCGCCATGGGCGTGACGCCGCCGAGTCTCTACGCCGCCTTCGGCGACAAGGAGCGGCTCTTCGACGAGGCCGCCACGGAGTACTTCCGGCGCACCTGCGAGGCGGTGGACGCGGCGGCGGCGCTGCCGACGGCGCGCGAGGCCGTGGCGCGGATGCTGGCCGACGCGGCCCGCGCGCACACCGATTCGGCCACGCCCCCCGGCTGCCTCATGCTCACCGAACCCCGGCTCGCCGAGCAGCGCACGGCGCTGCGTCGGCGGCTGGAGGATCGACTGCGTCAGGGCGTGGACGACGGCGATCTGGACGCAGCCGTCGACATCGGCCGGCTCGCCGCCTTCCTGGTGGCGGTCATGCGAGGGATGTCGGGCTGCGCCCGCGACGGCGGGTCGAGTGCGGAGATCATCGGCATCGCCGAGACCGCGATGGCGGCCTGGCCGGAGCGCAGCTCCTGAACTGGCGACGGGTCGGGGCGCCTCAGCTCCGAGCTGCGGCCATGGCTGCGAGCTCGGCCTCCACCCTCGCCTGATGCTCCGCCGCGGCGCGCCGGGCTCGTCGGGGACTCCAGTGACCGGCCATGACGAAGAGCAGCGGCAGGAAGAGGAGCTGGCCGACGAGGCCGAGTAGCCAGTACCGGTTCCACTCGGCCGGGCTGTCCTTCGCCGCCTGTTGCACCCGCGGACCCGCGTCGGCGAGGTAGCGCAGCTTGGCCTGGACGCTGCTCGACTGCAGCGGGGTGCCGTATCGCTGCAGGAAGGCGAGGTCGGCAGCCGGGATCTTGCCCAGCGCGGTCAGCGCGTCGGCGGCACGGGACACCGGCGGCGCGTTGGTCGACATGAAGACCAGGTCGTCGGTGGGGACCTTGGCCAGCGCCGCGAGCCGTCGTGTCGCGACGGACGGGCTGAGCCCGAGGCCGCGGGCGATCTCCGCGACCGCCTTGCCGCGAGTCGCCGTGTCGTCCGGGTTCGTGAGCAGCGCGAGCTGGGTGGCCGAGTCGAGGGTGTCGGCGGCGGCGAGCTCGCCTGGATAGGTCCGTTCGATGGTGACGACACGGCTGACGGTGGCCGGCGGCAACCCGGTGATCTCGGTGAGAGCCTTCACCTGCACGACCGGGTCGTCCGGGGTCCGGGCAAGAGCGGTGCTCGTCGCGGCCGAGAGCTTGCCGGCAGCGGCGAGGCCGCTCTTGTACTTGGCCGCCAGTGTCTGCACCTTCGCCGCGATCGCCGGGTCGGCGGCCACGGCCTTCACCGCGGCGTTCTGCGCGGCGGTGAGGCCGGGGTCCTTGCCGGCGGCGAGGGCCTGCACTGCCGGGCCGTCCTGGATCAGCGTCGTCGCCGAGCCGACCATGAAGGGCAGGACGAAGGTGACCACCGTCGCGACCAACCGGACCATCCCGCCCCAGAGCGAGAGTCCGCTCGCGGTGAGTGCCGGGTTCTGCCGCTCGACGGTCTCGGTGAAGCTCGCCAACCAGGGTGCGAAGGCGAGTCCCATGAAGAGCGTCAGCAGCGACAGCGTGACGACCCACTCACGGTAGCTCGTCTGCGCCGCGGTGGTGTGGTGCATGACGAAGGTGGTCATGATCACCGCCCCGACACCCCCGACGAGCATCAGCGGCTTGCGGACGCCGAGGCGGTCGGAGATCCAGCCGAAGGCGACGAGGGCGACGACCTCGACACCCCACATCCAGTTGCCGACGGAGTTCGCCTTCGAGGCGCTGTAGCCGAAGACGGTCTGGAAGAAGATCGGCAGGAAACCGACGGCGGCGTAGTAGACGACGAGGAAGAGGCTGATGGCCAGCGCCGAGCCGAGGATGTCGAGCCGCATCAGTTGGCGCATCGGCGACCGGAGGGCGGCCTCGGTGTCCAGGCCGCGGGCGCGGGCGTCGGCGAGGGCGGCCTCGCGATCGGAGACGACGATCTGGTCGCGCAGCGGCGCGGAGAGCTCCCGCAGCAGCAGGGCGGCGAGGACGAAGACGCCGATGCCGACCCAGCCGGCGATGACGTACTCGTCCTGCCAGCGGTCGACGTGGTCGATGGTGGGGGTGACGATGGCGGCGGTGAGCAGGCTGCCGGCCACCGGGCCGATCGTCCAGAAGCCCATGGCCGTCGCGCGGCCGACCTGGGGGCTGAAGTCCCGTACGAGGGCGGGGGTCGCGACCAGGACCACCCCCTCGAAGGCGCCGAGCAGGGCGTAGCAGATGCCGACGGCCAGGGGGCTCTCGGCGAACGGGAAGCCGACCAGGCAGGTCAGCGCGCATCCCAGCACGCCGATCACCACGATGTTGGCGCGTCCGTAGCGGTCGGTGAGACCACCGAGGAGCGAGGTGACCGAGCTGAGCAGCACCGAGACGACGTTGATCATCACGAAGTACCGGAACGACATCCCGGTGGTGGCGATGACCTGGTCGCCCACGGCGCTGAGCGTGTAGTACTGGTAGTAGAAGAGGATTGTCGTCACCACGACGATCGAGAGGCTGACCAGCCTCGCCCGGCGACCGGGATAGCTGACGTACTCGCGGCGCCAGAGTCGTGTCATCCCGCCGGCCTCCGGCGGCCGCGAGCCGCCGGGAACGGCTGCGGTGAGGGTTGTGCTCATGCGGCTACCTCGCTCGTCGGTGATGTGCGGATCAGCTGGTGAGGGCGGCGCGGGTGACCTGCGCGACGACGTCGGGCAGACCGGCGGCGAGCTTGCGACCGACGGCGCGGGCGTAGACGGCGGCCAACGGCCCGGTGATGGTGACGCCGTGGGTACAGGCGAGGCCGTCGTCGGTGGGCTCCATGGTGTGCGTGATCGTCATGGTGGCGAGCGGCAGCGGAATCGCGAAGTCCATGTACCTGCCCTCGACGACCCGGGTGAAGGTGAGCGTGGAGGCCGGGGCGCCGTGGCTTTTGAGCTTGCCGGTGGTGCCGTCGCGGACCTCGCCGTCGAAGCGCACCCACTGCACGCCCGGATCGTCCTGCGCCCAGTACTCGGGCGTGGTCCAACGCCGCCAGAGCTGGTCCTCCGTGGCGGAGGTCAGCTGGGTGTGGGTACGGGTCCAGGTCATGCGCGTGCTCCTGCGGGTGTGGTGACGGGCTTGGGCGGCGCAACAGCGGCGGCGGCGCTGGTGAGGCCGGCGGCGGCCTCGCGGGCGGCGCGTTCCCCAGCGCGGACGGCGCCGTCCATGAAGCCCGCCCACTCGTCGGCGGACTCGGTGCCGCCCCAGTGGATGGGGCCGACGGCTTCGGTGAGGTGGTGCGCGTAGGGCACGACGGCGCCCGGCCCCGGCATGGCGGTGGGGCCGCCGCCGAGCCACTCCTCGGTCGCCCAGCGCTGGTCGATGGTCTCGAGGGGGTGTCGCGCCCGAGGGCCGAAGAGGTCGGCGAGGCTGCTCAGTGCGCGCAGCCGTCGCTCGGCGGCCGGCAGGTCGTCCCAGTTGCGGGCGTAGTCACCGCCGATGAAGCCGAGGAGCACGCCCCGGCCGGCATCCGGCGGGCTGGCGTCGAAGGTGATGAAGACCGGGCCCTGATCGGCCATGGACATGCCACTCAGCCCGTCCCGGCGCCAGAACGGCGTGTCGTAGACGGCGTAGAACTTCGACAGCGTCCCCTGGCTCCAGCGTTGCGAGAGCATGCGGTGCCCGTGCGGCAGCGGCGGGTCGAAGACGATGCGGCCGCGCATCGTGGGCGGCACGGCGACGATGGCCCGGCCGGCGGTGATCACCTCGGCGTCGGTGTGGACGGCAACGCCGTGGCTGGTCCACCGGATGGTGCGCACCGGCGTGCCGAGACGGACGCGGTCGCCGAGCTCGGCGGCGATCCGCAGGCAGATCTCCTGCGAGCCCGCGATGAAGTGCTCCTCCTGCGCGCCGTTGTCGGTGTCGAGCATGCGGTCCCAGCCGCCGGCCTGCTGCGCGTAGTGCAGGACGTGCAGCAGCGAGATCTCGGACGGCTCGCACCCCCAGGACGTCTTGCAGGCGATGGCCAGCAGGTCGTGCGTCGCCCGCGACGCGTGGTGGCGCTCGAGCCAGCCGGCGAAGCTGACCGCGTCGAGCTCGCGACTGTCGCGGACGGCGGCGGGCCGGCCGGGACGGATGCTCGCGGTGAGCTTGTCCAGACTTTTGCGCAATCGCGCGATATCCAGCAGCACGGCCAGGCTCAACGGCGGGATGGTGCCGCGGTAGCGCCGCAGGTCGCCGCGCCAGCGGACCAGGTTGTCGCCGTCGTCGAAGGTGCGGTGACGCGAGACCCCCAGCTCGTCGGCGAGGGCGATGATGCGGTCCTGGGTCGGCCCGACGAAGGTGCCCCCGAGGTCGACGTGCGCGCCGGCGACGCGGGCGGAGAGCACGCGTCCGCCCACTCGGTCGGCTGCCTCGACGACGCGGACCGAGAAGCCGCGCTGCAGCAGGGATCGGGCGGCGGCCAGGCCGGAGAGACCGGCGCCGACGATGACGACATCGACGTCCCGGACTGGATCAGCTGTGCTCATGGGGTTCCTTCTCGGTTAGCGGTCAGACGAGGCGGGGCGTGACAGCGGCGAAGTCCTGCACGGCTGCGAGGTCGTACCGTCCGGCGTCGGTGCCGAGGCCACCGGCGACCTTCGCGGCGACGGCGCAGCCGAGCTCGGCGGCGCCACCGGGTCGCTGACCGAGCGACAGGCCGCGCAGGAAGCCGGCGGTGAAGGCGTCGCCGCAGCCGGTGGTGTCCACGACGTCGGTCTCGTAGGCGGGGACCTCGACGATCTCGTCGGCGGTGACGACCAAGGCACCCCGCGCCCCGCAGGTGACGGCGACACAGCCGGCGCCGGCGGCGACCAGCGCGCGCGCCCCGTCGACCAGCGAGGCGGCGCCGGTGAAGCCGAGCACCTGCTCGTCGTTCGGCAGCAGGTAGTCGGTGAACGGCAGCGCCGCGGCGACCCACTCGAGCATGCCGGGGTCACCGGGTGCCAGCAGGTCGACCGACGTGACCGCGCCGCGGCGGCGGGCGTCGTCGAGGAGCTGCCCGGCGGCGTCGCCGCCGAGGAACTCGGGGCCGCCGAGGTGGAGATGCGTAACGCCGTCCCATGCCCCGGCGGGGATGTCGTCGCGGGTGAAGGCGCCGTTGGCGCCGATGAGATGCCACGCGGGACGGTCGCCGTTCGGGCGAACCGGGATCACCGAGGCAGACGTCGGGTGGTCGGGCTTGCGGATCAGGCCGGCGACGGCCACGCCCTCGGCCCGCAGCAGCGCGAGGAGGGTGTCGCCGGCGGCGTCGTTGCCGATCGCGCCGAAGCTGGCGACCTCCGCGCCGAGGCGAGCGGCGACGACGGCGGCACCGCCGGCGGTGCCGGCGGGTGAGAGGCGGATGTTCTCCACCAGTGCGCCGGACGACCCGGCGGGGATGTCGTCGATGCCGACGACGTGGGTGTCGAGGACGTGGACGCCGACGGCGGCGAGCTTCACTGGTTCTCCCGAGGGGTGCCGTAGTTGCGAGCGAGCGCCTGCTCGATCACGTCGTGCTGCTGCTCGGCGGTGAGGGCGCGGGGCGTGCCGAAGGCGAGCGCGCGGTGGTGCAGGGCGGCCAGCCACTCCAGCAGCAGCGCGTTGTCGACCGCGGCCCGGAGCGTGGCGCCGATGGCGACCGAGCCGTGGTTGGCCAGCAGCGCGGCCGAGCGGCCGTCCAGGGCGTCGCGGGTGGCGCGGGCGAGCTCGTCGGTGCCGAAGGTGGCGTAGCCGGCGACCCGGACCGCACCGCCCAGCGCGAGTTGCTGGTAGTGCAGCACCGGCAGCTCGTCCAGGACGCAGGCCGCGGCGGTCGAGTAGGGCGCATGGGTGTGGACGACGGCCGCGGTGGTGCCGGCGCGGTAGAGGCCGAGGTGCAGCCCGAGTTCGCTCGACGGCGCAAGCAGCCCGTCCAGCAGGTCGCCGGCCAGGGACACCACGGTGACGTCCGACGGCTCGCAGTGCGCCAGCTCGATCCCCGACGCGGTGATGGCGACGCTGTCGCCGTCCCGGAGCGAGACATTGCCTGCCGTGCCGATGAGCAGGCCCGCGGCGGCGAGCTCGCGTGACGCCTCCGCCACGGCTGTTCGGGGATCCATGGGTCGAGATAGTTGCACGATCGTCCCACTAAAGCCAGAGCATGGGCGATGCTTTTCTCTAAGACGGGTTCAGCACAGGACATTCGTCCAACATCTCGGCGGCGGTAGGGTCGCGAGATCGAGGGGGCGAGGTCATGACGTCGGAGGCCCGGGCCGTCCGCGCACGCGGTGTGCAGCGGCGTGACCAGCTGCTGGATGCCGCCGTCCGCGTCATCGCCACCCGCGGCCTGGAGGGGGTCTCGCACCGGTCGGTGGCCGAGGAGGCCGGGGTCCCGACATCGTCGACGACCTACTTCTTCGACAGCCTGGATCACCTGATCGCCGAGGCCGTCGCCGCCGCGATGGGGCGCGAGCTGGACCGGCTGACCCGGCTGAAGGAGGCATTCCTCGCCGGGGAGCTGTCGGCCCGCGGTTGGATCGAGCAGTACCTGGAGCTGGTCGAGGAGGAGGACGAGCAGCGCGTCACCATCGCGCAGTTCGAGATGTACCTACTCGCCGCCCGGCGTCCGGAACTGCGCGCTCAGGTTGCCGAGATCCTGGACGCCACCCGCGACGCCGGCGCCGCCGCCGCGCGGCTGCACGGCATCGAGGACGCCTCCGCCGGCGCCGCCGTCGTCGCCCTCGTCGACGGCTTCGCCCTCCACCGTCTCGCCGATCCCCAGCCCGGTCAGCTCGACGCGCTCCGTCGGGCCTTGCGGGCACTCACTATCGGCTACGTGGCCCTTGACAGTGTCGAGGCTGACCAAGGGTGAACCGGATTCCATAGCTGCTCTGCACAGCCTTACGACGAAATGCGCACCTTGCGCTCAGATTCGACGTATCGCTGTCGATGACCGGAACATGTCCATAAGAGCAGGCGACCGCTACGTCTACCTCTATCGGGATCCGGAGGACAACTCGATCCGCTACGTCGGCAAAGGCACCCGGAGCCGCGTCGACGAGGTGGTTCGAGACGTCTTCCAGACCGCGGATCCCGCGCGGCGAGTAGCCAAACTCGCACGCGCCGACAAGCGCGAGGTGCGGCGATGGTTCGCGCACTTGGACCGCAAAGGCCGGGCGCCCATCGTCGAGATCATGCCGTGCCGCGACGAGGAGGAGTCACTGGCAGTCGAGGCCAGCTTGATTTCCGCTCTCTGGGACAGCGGCACGCTGCTGAACAAGGTCCATGGACATCACCGCGAATTCGGACCCCTGGGCCTGCCAGAGAAGTTGGCGCGCCGCCGATACGAAACACGACTCGGCCGCGGCGATCTTGCCAATCGCGGAGTGATCGCGGTGCATATCGGTGCTCGCAGTTTCTACGAGGGGGACCCTCGTTACGGATCGGCGCCGCGGCTGCCGCTCAACGACGACGCCGAAGCCGGACTGCGTCTCCAGACATATCTGCGCATCTGCCGCTGGTGGCAGGTCGCCAAGCACGTCGAGCGCTGGCGGGAGAACCCCGCGACGGCGCCGGTCGCCGTCATCGGCGTGACCGGGCCGCCGCAGCGCCGTTGGGTCTGGGGTTCCCTCAAGATCAACCCTCGCTCGATTCCCCAGGAGAGGAGCGTCGAGGGTCTGTGTCAGCTGACGCCGGAACCGTCGACCGTGAGTGAGCGCGACCTCGACGCCTACCGACTCCGTGGCCGACTCCTTGCTCCCGACGCCGTCGGCCCGATCGTCAAGCCCGACGGCGCTCGCCACTTCGGGGGCATCCGCCCCCACTTCTTCGACATCATCGAGCGGCCGTCCTGAAGGCGCTCATTCGGCCTCGTCGAGCGTCTCCTCGAATTCGCTCTCCTCGAACTGAACGGAGTCCTCGGCGGCGTCGCCCCGCTCGATGTCCCGCGGAACCGCCTTGCCCATCGCCTCCTCAACCAGCGTGCACAGTCGCTCCCTGCGGTCGGCGAAGTACCCGTCGAAGTCGTCGGCACGGAGTAATTCCGCGGTCACGAGGTGGGCGTCGACCAACTCGTCGAGACGGTCTGCAGGGATCTGAGCCCTCCGCTCTATCGCGACGAGGTAGGAGGACGGCGCGGCACCCCCGATGGTGCGGTTAGTGGAGGCCGAGATGGCCGTCTTGTTGACGATGCTCTCGCGGTGTTCGTCATCGATGCCGTGCTCGTAGCACCACTTCTGTGGAAAAATGTGGTGGATGTCGACCGCGAGGTTGACGTACTGCACCTTGTCGAGCGCCTTGTCTTCCATCCAATCGCGGGCCTCGTTGCCAAGCAGTAGGGCGTAGATGCCCTTATATGCGGCCGCGCGCCGGCTACGCAACGAGTGCAGCCGCGATTCGACGAATGTCGCGTCGTTGATCGTGTTCGGCGTCACCGCATTCGGCCTGGTTGTCGCCCAGGCAGGGACCTGCTCGATGTCGCGCACGAAGCGGGTTTCGATCGCGCTGCCGTACAGCTCGCCGAGAATGCCACACCAGAACCAGCGCACCAGGTTCGCGCGCGGACCAATCAGGTCGGCGTCACGACCCATGACGACGCGGATCGCAGCCAAGGGAACAAGCTGCTTCGGGTAGGGCAAGAAGCGAGTGTCGAAGATGTGGCGGTCGGCGAGGAAGTCCGATGCCCAGACGAACGCCTCGCGCAACGGACCGACCCATTCGAGGTAGTCGCCGAGCGTCAGTCGCAGTACGTCCTCGCGCTTGGCGGATATCGCCGGTGGCCGTGGACCACCGCCGGCAAGGTTCCGCTTGCGGGTGGCCAGCAGCGTGACAGCCTGCAGGAAGTCGGTGTTCTCCAGCCCCTGCAGCACCGGGTAGGAGGCGAACTTCGACTGGGTCTCCTTCCAGTCGTCGTTCAACCGAAAGTCAGTGCCGTGCGCGTCGAAGTACGCCTTGTCGCCCGCGAACGTCGCGGTCAGCAGCTCGAAAACATTCAGCGCGAGGCCGCCCGTGTTGACCTTCTCGAACACTGTCGCGACGGCGGCCTTGCTCGTGGCGTTGTCCAGCTCGATAGCCGGGATGTTGTAGGTGTTGGCCGGCTTGATGATGGTCTCGTTGAAGCCCTTGGCGAGCTCCCGATCAGGCAGGTCGAAGAGCCACGACATCGCATCGGCATAGAGGAGTCGAAGCGGGAACATTCTGGCTTCACGCTCCTTGTCCGGCGTCGAATAGTCCTTTTCGACCACTCGTCCGAAGTGCGACCGCACAACGCCGTCGCCAGGTACCGACACCACGGCCTCGTCGATCCGGTCTTCACCCTCCAACGCGAGCCGCATGTCAACGTAGTAACGGCGGGTGAAGGTCTTGCCGCGGCTGTCCATCGTGTTCACGACACCATTGCCGGTCAGCGCCTGAGTAAGTGAGGTGAGGCGCTGCTGCCCGTCGAGCAGCAGCGAATCGGCATGAGCGCCTGACGGCACGTCCGTTCCCTCCACCGGACGCGGCTTGAACCGGATCTGGTCATTGCCGGTCTTCAAAAGCATGACGACGCCGAGAGGGTGGCCTCGCAGGATGGTCACCAGGAGCTGACGGATCCGCTCGTCCTCCCACTTATAGCCGCGCTGGAAGTCTGGCAACTGGATCTTGCCGCCGGTCGTCCACTTCAAGTACTCGCTCAGCTCGTACAACGGCGTCTGAAAACCCATGCCCTCGCCTCTCATCGTGAATGAAGATCCGATCATGCCAAAGCCGAAGCAAACCCTTCCCGCCTCGGATAGCGCGGTAGCGCTTAGCCGTAACGTCTGACAAGCACGTTTGGAGTTGACAAGGTTGACTTTTGAAGGCGTGAGACGCGCCTAGCCATGGGCGATCAGCTCCTGGCCACGTGCGCCGCAGCCAGTTCGGATCGCTATCGAAGTCGACGGCCCGAATGTAAGAACGCCAGGTCACCAGGAGGGTCCACCGCGGCCGCGACGCTCGCTGCGAGCATCAGTTCCTCAAGTGGGGCCGAGACCCAGAGCGCCTCGAGGAGAGAAGTCGGCGTGCGCGCCGGGTCGAACGTGGCCGTCGGCACACAGTGTTAGTCTTGTAGCAGGTTGCTACAGAAGCGCTTCGAGAAAGAGTTCGTGATGACTGCGACAGCCGACCGCGTCACGCGCGTGGCCTCCGACCTGTTCGACTCCGCCGCGGCCGAAGGTGCGCGCAACAGTCGCTCGGCCAAGCAGCAGCTCGACTTCTGGGCTCGCGTCGGCCGTGAGGTCACCGCCCACCAGAGCGCAGCCCGGCTCCGCATCGAAGCCGTCTTGTCCGGTGACGCGCCCATGTCTGGTCTCACCGCCGACGAACGGCTCGTGCTCAACGCGCAGATCGACGCCGAGATCGACCTCGGCATGGCCAACACCGACTTCGGTGCGGTCCTGGACGCGCGCGGCATCCGCACCGTGTCTCTCGACGAGAACGGTCACCTGGTCGAACACCGGGCGGACGGCACCCAGTCCCCCGGCTCGGCCTGACTTCCTGCCCAGCGCCGACTGTCCACCCCGTGATCGATGCGCCTTGACCTGATCGTCGGACCCAACGGCGCCGGGAAGTCGACCATCGCCGAACTGGTGCTCGCCCGCACCAGCCTGGCTGCCCCGTTCGTCAACGCCGACATCATCGCCGAACAGCGGTGGCCGGGCGACACCGAGCGACACGCCTACGAGGCCGCCAAAATCGCCGAGAACACCCGGCGCGCGCTCATCAAGGAGCGTCATCCCTTCATTGCCGAGACGGTCTTCTCACACGAGTCGAAGTTGGACCTGATCCGCACGGCGAAGGCCTGCGACTACACCGTCGCCCTGCACGTCGTGCTGGTCCCGGTCGAGGTGTCCGTCGCACGCGTCCTGCGTCGCGTGGAGGCCGGCGGGCACCCGGTCCCGGAACACAAGATCCGCGAGCGCTACGAACGCTTGTGGCCACTGGTGCGCACCGCCATCGGGCTGTGCGACTCGGCCTCGGTCTGGGACAACGCCACCGCCGACCGTCGACCGCGCCGGGTGGCCCGCTTCATCCAGGGCGTCCCCGTCGCGCCGCCGGTCTGGCCGCAGTGGACACCGGCAGGTCTGACCGACGGCTCTCCGAGGAGCTAGTCCTGGCCCTCTGCTGTCAGCAGAGCGGCGAGACCCATGGAGCCATGGGCCTCAAGTGAGATATCGCTTGGCAACCTCAGCTCGGCATGTCCGCAAACCGCGAGTACCGGCCCTGGAAGGCGACCGCGACGGTGGGGGTGGTGCCGCTGCGGTTCTTGGCGACGATGAGGTCGGCCTCGCCGGCGCGCTCGGTCTCGGTCTCGTAGAGGTCGGGGCGGTGGACGAGGAGCACGATGTCGGAGTCCTGCTCGATGGAGCCGGACTCGCGCAGGTCCGACAGCATCGGCTTCTTGTCGGTGCGCTGCTCGGACGAGCGGTTCAGCTGCGACAGCACGATCACCGGGACCTCGATCTCCTTGGCGAGCAGCTTCACCGCACGCGAGAACTCCGAGACCTCCTGCTGGCGCGACTCGACCCGCTTGCCGCTGGTCATCAGCTGCAGGTAGTCGATCACCACCATCTGCAGATCCTGCCGCTGCTTCATGCGGCGGGCCTTCGCGCGGATCTCCATCATCGTCAGGTTCGGCGAGTCGTCGATGTACAGCGGCGCCTCGGCCAGCTCGGAGGACCGCATGGCCACGCGCCGCCAGTCCTGGTCACTCATGTGCCCCGAGCGCATGTTCTGTAGCGCCACTCCGGCCTCGGCCGAGAAGAGCCGCATCATGATCTCCAGCCGACCCATCTCCAGGGAGAAGATCACCGTCGGCTTCTGGTGCTTGATCGCCGCATTGCGCGCCAGGTCGAGGGCGAAGGTCGACTTGCCCGAACCGGGCCGTCCCGCCACCGTGATCATCTGACCCGGATGCAGACCGTTCGTCACCTCGTCCAGCATCGCGAAACCGGTGGGGATGCCGGCACCGACGCCACCGCTGGACTGGATCTTCTCGATCTCGTCCATGGTGTCCTGCAGCAACGTCTCGATGTGGACGTAGTCCTCGGAGGTCCGCCGCTCGGTGACGTCGTAGACCTCGACCTGCGCCCGGTCCACGACATCGTCGATGGAGCCGGGCGTCTCCTCCCCGCCCTCACCGGAGGCCGCGTCGTACCCCATCTGCACGATGCGGGTGCCGGCCGTGACCAGGCGGCGCAGCGTCGCCCGGTCGGCGACGATCTGGGCGTAGTAGCCGGCGTTCGCGGCTGTCGGCACCAGCGAGATCAGCGTGTGCAGGTAGGGCGCGCCGCCGATCCGGTTCAGCTGCCCGGAACGGGTCAGCTCCGCCGAGACCGTCACCGCGTCGGCCGGCTCGCCGCGCGAGTAGAGATCGAGCACGGCGTCGTAGACGAGCTGGTGCGCCGGACGGTAGAAGTCGCCGGGCCGGATGACCTCCACGACGTCGGCGATCGCGTCCTTGGAGAGCATCATGGCGCCGAGCACCGACTGCTCGGCCTCGATCGCCTGCGGCGGCGTGCGGTCGAAGTCGTAGGTCCGCCGCTCACCCTGACCGGAGCGACCTCGCGCGTCGTCCACCACCGTCATCGCTGCACCCCCAACACCCGTTCGACTATATTCGCACACACCGTCTAATCCCGGTAGGGCAGGACGCTGCTCGCACGTCCGCGTGGGGCGGCCCGAGGAACGCTAGAGGCGCTGATCGGGACACGCCAAAACGGCTTGTGCACAGTGCTGGGGACAAGCTGTGGAACACGCCGGGGCGCTTGTTCACAACCTGTGCACGAACCTGTGGGTAACTCGTTCTGGAAGCGCTGACACCCCCACAATCACGGGCCTGGGCGCACCCGGGGATGTGGACGCAAAATTGGTCCGGCGCCCGAATCGAGGGTGACGGGCAGGTGGCCGATCGCCTCTGGCGACCCTGGACGGCATGCGCTAGGAAGAGTGCTCACCCCTGCGAAAGGCGGCTCCGTCGTGCCCCTCGGCGACTTCCCGCGCTATCCCCTGCTCTTCGGCCCGAGCCCTGTCCACCCGCTCGAACGGCTCACCGCCCACCTCGGCGGAGCGTCTATCTGGGCCAAGCGCGAGGACTGCAACTCCGGGCTGGCCTACGGCGGCAACAAGACCCGCAAGCTGGAGTACCTCGTCCCCGACGCGCTCGCGCAGGGTGCCACCCACCTGGTCTCGATCGGCGGGGTGCAGTCGAACCACACCCGACAGGTCGCCGCCGTCGCCGCCAAGCTCGGACTGCAGGCCCTGCTGGTACAGGAGAGCTGGGTGGACTGGCCCGACGCCGTCAACGACCGCGTCGGCAACATCCTGCTGTCCCGGATCATGGGCGCCGACGTCCGGCTCGTCGACGCCGGCTTCGACATTGGCTTCCGGGACAGCTGGGAGCAGGCGCTGGCCGAGGTCCGCGACTCCGGCGGGGTCCCCTATGCGATCCCCGCCGGCGCCTCGGACCACCGCCTGGGCGGCCTCGGCTTCGCCAACTGGGCCGAGGAGGTCGCCGCCCAGGAGGCCGAGCTCGGCGTCTTCTTCGACACCATCGTCGTCTGCAGCGTCACCGGCTCGACGCACGCCGGCATGATCGCCGGCTTCGCAGCGCTCGCGGACGCCGGGGGGCGGCCGCGGCGCGTCATCGGCATCGACGCCTCGGCCAAGCTCGACGCCACCCGCGCGCAGGTCGCCAAGATCGCGCGGAACACCGCCGAACTCATCGAGCTCGGGCGGGACCTGCGCGAGGACGAGATCACCGTCATGGCCGGCTGGGCCGGTGACTACTACGGCATCCCCGTCGACTCCACCCTGGAGGCGATCCGGCTCACCGGACGGCTCGAAGGCATGATCATCGACCCGGTGTACGAGGGGAAGTCGATGGCTGGGCTCATCGACCTCGTGACCCGCGGCGACGTCTCACCGGAGTCGACCGTCCTCTACGCCCACCTCGGCGGGCAGCCCGCCCTCAACGCCTACAGCGCGCTCTTCCGGCGCTGACACACGGGGCGTTGACGGGCGGGGCGCTGACGGGCGGTGCCGGCTGATCGCGACCCCGGCCAGCGCCAGCACACCACCGACGAAACCCCAGACCGTCGGCACCTCGCCGAGCGTCGCCCACGACAGCAGGACGGCGATGGCGGGGACGGCGAGCGTCGTCGCCGCCATCCGTCCCGCGTCGGTCCGGGAGAGCGCGTACGCCCAGGTCAGGAAGGCGACAGCCGTCGGCCCCACACCCAGGTAGACGGCCCCCAGCACGGCCCCGGACGAGGCGTCGGCCAGCTCCGAGACCGCCTGCGCCGCGAACGGCAGCGTCGCGATCAGGCCGGTGGCGCAGCCCACGAAGGTCGCCGTGACGGCGTCCACCGTCCGCAGCGCCACCTTCTGCAACAGCACCCCGGCGGCGTACAGCACCGCCGTCGCCAGCCCGAGGACGATGCCGAGCGAGTCCGCGACGCCGCCGTCGTCACCCCCGGCCGCGATGACGACGACCCCGACGAAGGCCACTCCCAGCCCCACGACCAGCGGCCGGGGGAAGCCGTCGTGGAAGACAATCCCGGCGACGACGGCGACCAGAATGGGCGCGACATTGACCAGCAACGCGGCGGTGCCGGCGTCCAGGTGGCGTTCGGCCCAGTTCAGCAGCACGGTGTAGGCCGCGAACCAGAGCAGGCCGTAGCCGACGACGAAGCCCAGCGCGCGACCCCGGGGCAACGGCCGCCGGTAGCGGGCCGCGATGACGGCGAGCACCACCGTCCCCGTCAGCAGCCGCACCAGGGCCATGGCGCCGGGCGACAGCACGTCCCCCACCGCCCGGATCACCACGAACGCGCTGGCCCAGAGCAGGACGGTGACAGCTGCGGCGGGGCCGGCGAGCGAACGGGAGGCCATGCCCCGACTGTGCCGCGGTGCCAGCGACCTCGACAAGCGAAAATCGGACGTCGAGGTCCATGCGCCCGGCGAAATGCCGCACGCCCGGCGACCACGAGGGTCACCGGGCGTGCGGAGGGTGCGGGGTCGGTCAGACGCTCTGGACGGTGACCGGGACGGACGCGACGACGTCCGGGTGCAGCTCGACGGTGACGTTGTGCGTCCCCGTCGTCTTGATGTGGCCGTCGATGTGGATGCGCTTGCGGTCCAGGGTCGGACCACCGGCGCTCTTCACGGCAGCGGCGATGTCGGTCGTGGTGATCGAGCCGAAGAGCCGACCGTCGCCACCGGCGCGGGCGTCCACCGAGACCGACAGCTTCTCGAGCGCGGACTTGATCTCCTGCGCGTGGCCGAGGTCGCGGATCTCGCGGGCGTCACGCGCACGCTTGATCTGGCTGATCTGCTTCTCGGCACCCTTGGTCCACGTGATCGCGGCACCGCGGGGGACGAGGAAGTTGCGGCCGTAGCCGTCGGCGACCTCGACGATGTCGCCGGCGAGGCCCAGCCCGGCGACCTCACGGGTGAGGATGAGCTTCATGATGTGACGCCTCCTTAGCGGGCGGTGGAGGTGTAGGGCAGCAGCGCCATCTCGCGGGCGTTCTTGATCGCCTTAGCGATCTGCCGCTGCTGCTGGGCCGTCACGCCGGTGACGCGCCGGGCACGGATCTTGCCGCGGTCGGAGATGAACTTGCGGAGCAGGTTCGTGTCCTTGTAGTCGATGTAGTCGATCTTGGCCGCGACGAGCGGGTTCTGCTTCTTCTTCGGCTTGCGAACCGGAGGCTTAGGCATGTCTGAAGGTCTCTTTCGATTCTGAAGTCAGTGAGGGATTAGAAGGGCGGCTCGTCGGAGAACCCGCCACCGCCGGACGACGAGGGGGCCGAGCCCCACGGGTCGTCGGCCGGGCCGGAGTCCGAACCACCGCCGCTGCCGGAGGAGCCGAAGCCGCCGCCACCGCCGCCGCCGGAGCCGCGCGAGGTGCGGTTGATCTTGGCCGTCGCGTACTTCAGCGACGGGCCGATCTCCTCGACCTCGAGCTCGATGACGGTGCGCTTCTCGCCCTCGCGGGTCTCGTAGCTGCGCTGCTTGAGCCGGCCCTGGGCGACGACACGCATACCGCGCTGCAGCGACTCGGCGACGTTCTCGGCCGCCTGACGCCAGATGGAGCAACGGAGGAAGAGCGCCTCGCCGTCCTTCCACTCGTTGGAGTTGCGGTCGAACTGCCGCGGGGTGGAGGCGATGGTGAAGCTCGCGACGGCCGCCCCGGACGGGGTGAAACGCAGCTCCGGGTCGGCAGTGAGGTTGCCGACCACGGTGATGACGGTCTCGCCGGCCACGATTAGCGCTCGTCCGGCCGCAGGACCTTGGTCCGCAGCACGTTCTCGTTGAGGTTCAGCTGCCGGTCGAGCTCCTGGACGGCGGCCGGGCTGGCCTGCAGGTCGACGATGGCGTAGATGCCCTCGGCGTGCTTGTTGATCTCGAAGGCCATCCGGCGGCGGCCCCACACGTCGACCTTCTCGACGGTGCCGCCGTCCTTCTTCACCACCGTGAGGAACTGCTCGAGCGACGGAGCGATCGTCCGCTCTTCGAGGGTGGGGTCGAGGATGACCATGACTTCGTAGTGACGCATGCTGATGCGAGTCCTCCTGTGGACTGGTCGGCCGCGGACTCTCCGCGGCAGGAGGTCGCCCACCGGGGACGGTGGGCGGGGAACAACCTCGCCACGATACCCGCGCCCGGGCCCGAACCCGAAATCGGCGGGGGCCCGAAGCCCCGCTCGCTCAGCTGGTGGGCTTCTTCAGCAGGAAGAGCCGCGCGTACGTCCCGGCCACCAGGGCCAGCGCGATGATGGCGAGGATCGCCAGGATCACCGGCAGCTGGCTGGACGGGCTGCCGCTGTCGGCGGCGAGCTCGACGGTCTTGCCCTTCGCGGCCGAGGATCCGGCCTCGGGCTGGCCGGCGGTCGTGGCGCCGTCAGCGCCGGACTGCTTCGCCCCGGCCGAGTCGCCGCGGGTCGGCAGGATGCCGGAGAAGCCACCGCTGGTGTAGTCGTTGCCGGAGTCGACGTAGACCTGGTTGCCCGTGGCCCCCGGCACGACCTGCTCGGGGACGCTCATCCCCGGCAGCTCGTACGGGTTGCCGGACGACGAGCTGGAGCTGGCCTTGGACGGCTGCGACGGCTTGGCCGGGCTGGTGGTCTTGCTCCCGGTCGGCAGGCGCGGGACCAGCGTGCCGAGCGACGGCACGGAGAGGGTCGGAGCCTGGACACCGGGGACGGTGATGGTCGGCAGCTGCCCGACGACCGGGACGCTCGGCGCCACCTGCACCTTCGGCAGCTGGATCGACAGACCGCCCTTCGGCGGGTTGTTCGAGACGACGATCTTGCCGACGTACTGGTTGCTGGCATTGAGCTTGACGCCGGCCCCGGCGAGCTGGTTGCCGTCGAGGTTGATGGGCACCAGACCCAGCAGCGTCACCCGCTTCATGGACCAGGTGAAGTTGTAGGTGCCGGCCTTGGGGAAGGTGAAGGTCACGGCGGGCTTGGTCTTGACCGTGGTGTTGGCCTTGCCGCCGGGGAGCTTGGCGAAGTCCGCGACGGACTGCACCGGGGCGACGGCGTCGAGGACGCCGCTGACCAGGTCGCCGAGACCCAGCTTGTCCAGACCGCGGGTCGGGACCGAGGCCGTGGTGAGCGAGACCGAGTCACCGGGCCGGATGCCGATGACGCTGCCACCGACCGGGTTCTTCGAGTCGGCCAGGCCGGAGAGCGAGAGCTGGACCTTCGCGGTGATGGGCGCGGCCTCGGCCGGGGTTGCAGCCACCAGACCGACCGCTGCGGTGGCACCGGCGACGGCCAGGGCGCTGAGCCCGGCGACGAGGCGGCGCCGCGGCCGAACCGGGCCGGCGGCGTGCGTGGCCGGGCCCGTGACTGAGCGCTCGCGTCGACGCGACATCCTCGTGTCCTCCATTACCCCGTCTTGCCCGATATGCGGGCGGCGACGACACACTTTACCTGCGTACTGCCCGTCCAACGACCCGTCGTCGGCCGGGATACGGCCCCTGCCCCGACCTCACAGCCGGCCGGCACCCACCGTCGGTAGGTCCCCGTAGTGTCCCGAGCATGCCCACATCGACCCCGGCCGCAATCGGCGCACACGTGCGTTCCGACGATCCGCTCGCCTTCGCCGAGGCGACCGGGTCGCAGTCGATCCAGCTGTTCCTCACCGACCCGCAGGCCTGGAAGGCGCCGGGCGAGCATCCGCACGCCGAGGCCATCCGGAGCAGCGGCCTGGCCGTCTACGTCCACGCGCCGTACCGGATCAACGTGGCCACCACCAACAACCGCATCCGGGTGCCGAGCCGCAAGCTGCTCATGCAGCACGCGCAGGCCGCTGCCGCGCTCGGCGCCAAAGGCCTCATCGTCCACGGCGGGCATCTCAACGAGGCCGACGACCCGTCGGTCGGCGTCGAGAACTGGCGCAAGACCTTCGCCTACGCGGCCAACGACGGCGGCTACCCCCTGCCGGTCCTCATCGAGAACACCGCCGGCGGCACCAACGCCGTCGCCCGCCGCTTCGACCGCCTCGCGATGCTGTGGGACGCCGTCGGCGAGTTCGACGCGGGTTTCTGCCTGGACACCTGTCACGCCTTCGCCGGCGGCGAGCCGCTGGACGACGTCGTGGACCGGGTCCGCGGCATCACCGGACGGATCGACCTGGTCCACGCCAACGACAGCCGCGACGCCTTCGACTCCGGCGCCGACCGTCACGCCAACTTCGGCACCGGCAGCATCGACGCCGCCGTCATCGCCGAGGTCTGCCGGGCCGCCGCCAGCGACGTCATCGTCGAGACGCCGGCCGAGGGGCAGGGCGACGACGTCGCCTACCTGCGTTCGGCCATCTGAGGCCACCGCTGCGACGGTGAGCGCCGCGAGCCGACCAGCCGGACGGAGCACCGGCGCGGGTCAGCCGGGGCTCATGTCCCGTCCGGGAGCACGGCCGAGGACGACCCCGTCGTCCGGAGCGCCGTCGAAGATGCCGCCGGCGGGATCGTCGGCGCCGTCCACGCGGACGACGTCCAGCCACGGGCACCACATCTCCCGGACGATGAGTCCGGCCAGCACCAGCAGCAGGACGTCACGGACGATGAGGACGAACATCAGCCAGCCGTAGCTGATGCCGTGGGCCGGGACCGAGAGCCCGAGAAGCAGCGTCAGCGTCAGCATCCAGACGACCACCTCGACGAACTGCCACACCAGGTTCAACCGCCACCGCGGCCGGGCCAGCGCCAGCAACGGGACGAGCCACAGCGAGTACTGCGGGCTCCACACCTTGGTCGTGAGCAGGAAGGCGAGCACGCAGAGGAAGGCCAACTGCCCGAGCCGGGGCCGGGTCGGGGCGGCCAGCCCGAGCCAGACCACCGCACCGAGGGCGACGATCAGCAGCAGCGCCACCGCGGGGCCGGGCGGCACCCATGCCGGGACGTCCAGATCGGTGATGGAGCCCTCGGCCAGCAGCCGTCCCATGGCCCAGAACGTGGAGCGCTCGGTGGTCCGCTCGGTACTGAACTTGTAGAACTCCCACCAGCCGTCGTAGTACGCGAGCCCCACCGGGGCGTTGACGGCGGCCCAGGTGAGGCCGGCCGCCAGGCAGGTCCACACCACGTCGCGGTAGCGCCGCGTCCGGACGGCCAGGATCGCCAACGCGACCAGCAGGAAGACCGGATAGAGCTTGGCGGCGACGCCGAGTCCGATCAGCGCGCCGGCGAGCACCGGTCTGTCGCGCGACCAGGCCCACAGCCCCGCCGAGGCGAAGGCCATGGCGAGCAGGTCCCAGTTCGAGAAGGCGTGGAAGACCAGCAGCGGCGAGAGGGCGAAGATCGCGGCGTCCCAGGGCCGGCCGCGGGCGGTCTGCGCCGTCGCGGCGGTGACGACCAGCGCGCAGGCGGCGAGCAGCAGCATGGTGATGGTGCCGAAGAGCACCAGCTGGGAGGCGTCGGTGAGGATCGCGTGGACGCCGCGGGTGAGCTCGGCGGTGAGCCACATGAAGCCACCGGTGAGCACCGGGTACTCGACCTTGGTGTCGCGGTACGGCACCCCGCCGACGTCCAACCGCTCGTTCGACCAGAGCGGGACGACGTCGGAATAGCAGAAGTGCGTGTACTGCTTGTTCCCCGTCCAGTCGCCGGAGGCGCAGGGCGCCTTCTGCACCACGCCGACCACGAGGGTCGCCAGCGTCATGGCGAGCAGCCAGCGCAGCGGGGTCCACCACGACCCCGGACCCACGCCGGCGTGCCGTCCCCATGCCCCGCCGACAGCCCGGGTGGCGCGCCAGGCCATCGGATCGGCCCGGCTGGGGACGCGCCGTGCGGGGCGCGGTGACGGCGCAGGGCGTGGGGTCACGGTCCCGTCCGGCGCACTCGTCACCGGCTCATCCTGACATCCACGCCGGACGGCCCCCGGCTGCCGGTCAACCGCCGCCCGGTGAGGTCGTCGGACACGGCCGGCCCAGCACGCCGCCGCACGTGGGTACCGGTGTCGGGGTCGGCGTGGGTGTCGGCGTCGGGGTGGCGGTGGTGGGCGGCGGGGCGACCGTCGTGGTCGGCGGCTGGCTCGTCGTCACCGTCGGGGTCGGCGTCGAGGTGTCACTGCTCGGAGCCGTCGTGGTCGGCGGCGGCACGTAGGTCGGCGTCGGCGCCGGCTTCTTGCCGTCCGAGTCGATCATCTGCTGCTTGGCCAGCTTCAGCTTCTTGGCGCCCTTGAGGTAGGTGTCCATGAAGGTCTTCCACGTCTTGGCCGGCAGGTCGCGACCGTACATGGGCTCGCCCGCGGAGTTGTAGATGGGCTTGGAGTACCCGGTGCCCACCCAGACGGCGGCGCTGACCTGCGGCGTGTACCCGGCCATCCAGGCGTCGCTGTTGCCGAGCGACGCGCCGCTCACCCCGGCGGTGCCGGTCTTGGCCGCGGACTGGCGCCCGTTGGCCAGCGCCGCGTCGTTGACCCCGGCGATGGGCTCGAGGGTCAGCGTGACGTCATTGGCCACGCGGGCGTCGATGGCTCGCGTCGCCTTGCCCTTGTACTCGTAGACGATCTCGCCGTCGGAGCTCGTCGCCTTGCTCACCAGGTGCGCGTCGTTGCGCATCCCGTCGTTGGCGAGCGTGGCGTAGCCGTTGGCGTTGTCCATGACGCTGATGGGGAAGTCGCCGATGCCGATGCCGAAGGTGGTCTCGCCCTTGCTGTTCACCAGCGTCGGGTTGCCGTTGCTGTCCTTCAGCGAGATGCCCATCTTGTGGGCGATGTCGGCGACGTCATCGGGGCCGAGCTCGGAGGCGAGCGAGTCGAAGGTGGTGTTCAGCGAGTACTTCATCGCGAACGAGAGCTTCACCTGGTCGGCGCTGAGATCCTTGTCGCCGGGGTCGTTGCAGATCTTGGTGCCCTCGATCCGCGCGCACTGCCGGCCCTCGACCTCGCTGTCGATCGTGTAGTGCGGCTTGCCCTCGGTCTGCTTGATGGTGTCGGTGAGCGCCGTCGCCAGCACATACGGCTTGAAGGTCGAGCCCGGCGGGCGGGAGCCGCGTCCGGCGTAGTCGTTGTAGTCGACCTTGCCGTCGTAGCCCTTCACGTCCGGCCCCGTGCCGCCGTAGTAGGCCAGCACCCCGCCGGTGGACGGGTCGATCGCCACCAGCGCGTTCTTGAGGTCCTTCTGCTTCTTCGTCAGGTCGGCGAAGTTGGTCTTGATCGCCTTGAGCGCGGCGCTCTGGGCCCGCTTGTTGATGGTGGTGCGGATGGTGAGACCGCGCTCGGCGACCTCCCGGGCGGTGATGCCCTTGGCCGCGAGCTCGGCCATCACGGCGTTCTTGACCAGGTACTTCCAGCCGAAGACGCCCAGGTCGTTCGCCCGCGCCGGCTGCACCTTCGGGTACGTCATGGCCGCTTCCTGCGCGGCCGTCAGGTGCTTGGTCTTGACCATGCCGTCCAGCACGTAGCGCCACCGGTCCTTGGCGGCGGCGAGATCGCCCTCGACCGGGTCGTAGTAGCCGGGATCGCGCAGCAGCCCGGCCAGGACCGCGCCCTGGGCCGTGGTCAGCTTGTCGACGTCGACGCCGAAGAAGGCCTGCGCGGCAGCCTGGATGCCGTAAGCGCCGCGGCCGAAGTAGACGGTGTTGAGGTAGTACTCCAGGATCTGATCCTTGCTGTACTCGCGGGAGAGCTTCACCGCGATCATCAGTTCCTTGAGCTTGCGCGAGATGGTCCGTTCGGTGCCGACGCTGGCGTAGGCGTTGCGGACGTACTGCTGCGTGATGCCCGAGCCGCCCTGGGTGTCACCGCCGGTGATGTTGGACAGCGCCGCCCGGACCGTGCCGCGGATCGAGATCGCGGAGTCCTGGTAGAAGTTGCGGTCCTCGGCGGCGAGCACGGCCCAGCGGACGTGCGGGGGCACCTGGCTCAGATTGACGATGGTGCGGTCCTCGGAGCCGACCCTGGCCATGGTGGAGCCGTCGGAGTACTGGATGGTGGCGACCTGGAGCTGCGGCAGATCCTCCGGCCGCGGCACATTCGTGAGGGCGTAGAAGAGCACGATCGCGGTGACCATGAGCCCGGCCAGCAGCCCGAGCAGCCAGGTCGAGAGGATCATGACGCGGCGGCCGAAGCGGCGGCCGCGGGACATCGCGGCGACGCGCGCCTTGGTCTTGCGACGGCGGAGGCTGCGCTTGTGCCAGCGGGTCTTGAACCAGCCGGCGTCCTCGTAGTCGCGGTCGCTCCACTCGTCCACCGGGGCCGTGGGCTTCACCGGCTGCGGCCGGCTGCGCTGGGGCTTGTGGTCGGGCACAGGAGCGGTCCTCCGTCGTGTCGGTTGGTGCAGTACGCGTGAGATCCGGACCGACGTTAACCAGAGAACCTGAGACCGGCACGTCGGAGCCGGGACCGTCTCAGCTTGCCCGGCCATCCTTCGCGCAACGCGTCGTCGTGGTGCGAAGGCGACCGGCGCCACTGCGACGACCGTTCCGGCGGGGCCCCGAGGGTAGGCATCCGAGTCCTTGATCAACTTGTGCTTTCCGCCGTTCGAGCGGCGGAAAACGCAAGTTGATCAGCGACAGCGCGGGCGAGAGCGGCCGGGGAAGGACGCAGGGCGATCGGCGACGCGGCGAGTCCGGCAACGCCGCGGGGGCGGGACAGTCGCTGCTGCGACCGTCCCGCCCCCGCGAGATCGTGCTGGAACCGCTAGCCCTGCGCCGGCTGCGGCGTCGGGTCGGGGTCCGTGGCCGGACCGTCGGCCGTCTCGGCCGCCGGCGGTGGCTGCGGGGCGCCGAGCGACTGCTGCAGCAGCTGCGCGACGTCGAGGACGGCGACGTCCTCGCGGGCCTCGCCCTCACCGACCTTCGCCGCGACGGCGTCGGAGAGCATGACCATGCAGAACGGGCAGGCGGTGGAGATGACGTCGGGGTCCCAGCTCAGGGCCTCCTCGGTCCGCTCGACGTTGACGCGCTTGCCGAGCTTCTCCTCCATCCAGAAGCGGGCGCCGCCGGCACCGCAGCAGAAGCCGCGGTCCTTGCAGCGGTGCATCTCCTGGCTCTTCAGACCCTGGATGGCACCGAGGACCTCACGCGGCGGCGTGTAGACCTTATTGTGACGGCCCAGGTAGCAGGGGTCGTGGTACGTGACGTTCTTGTCCACGGCCTCGACCGGCACCAGCTTGCCCTCGTCGACGAGCTTGCCGAGCAGCTGCGTGTGGTGGACGACCTCGTAGTGGCCGCCCAGCTGCGGGTACTCGTTGGCGATGGTGTTGAAGCAGTGCGGGCAGGTGGCGACGATCTTCAGCGGCCCGGCACGCTCGATCGAGTTCAGCGTCTCGACGTTCTGCATGCCCTGCATCTGGAAGAGGAACTCGTTGCCCAGGCGGCGGGCCGGGTCACCGGTGCAGGACTCGGCCTGACCCAGGACGGCGAACTCGACACCCGCGGTGTGCAGCAGCTCGGCGAAGGCGATCGTCACCTTCTTGGAGCGGTCCTCCAGGGCACCGGCGCAGCCGACCCAGAAGAGGTACTCGATGTCGGCGTCCAGCTTCTCGCCGGGGCTGGCCTGCCGGACCTCGAAGGAGAGGTCGGAGAACCACTCGCTGCGCCCGTTGTTGGACATGCCCCACGGGTTGCCCTTGTTCTCGATGTTGCGCAGCATGACGCCGGCCTCGGACGGGAACGCGGACTCGATGAGCACCTGGTAGCGGCGCATGTCGACGATGTGGTCGATGTGCTCGATGTCCACCGGGCACTGCTCGACGCAGGCACCGCAGGTGGTGCAGGACCAGAGCACGTCCGGGTCGATGACGCCGCCGGACTCCGCGTCACCCACCAGCGGGCGCAGCGCCTGCTCGATGTTCGAGCCGTGGATGCGGGCGTAGCCGTCCTCGGGGACGCCGTGACCGTGGAGCCCCTCGTCGGTGAACTTCGGCTCCGAACCCTCCGGAACTTCCTTGCCGAAGATGTACGGCGCCTTGGCGAAGAGGTGGTCGCGCAAATTCATGATGACGAGCTTCGGCGACAGCGGCTTGCCGGTGTTCCAGGCCGGGCACTGCGACTGGCAGCGACCGCACTCGGTGCAGGTGGCGAAGTCGAGGTAGCCCTTCCAGGTGAAGTCCTCGATCTTGCCCTTGCCGAAGACGGTGTCCTCGTCCAGCGACTCGGGGTCGCTGAAGTCGATGGCCTTGCCCTCATTGTCGGTGACGGGCAGCAGCGGCCCGAGGCCGTTCGGCTCCCGCTTGGTCAGCACGTTGAGCGGGGCGGTGCCGATGTGCAGGTGCTTGCTGTACACGACCAGCACCGAGAAGGCGAAGATGACCGCCATCTGCGCGACGATCCAGAACGTCTCGAAACCGGTGAGGTAGTCGCCCTGCGGCAGCAGCTTGCCGATCGCCCACGAGACGAACGGCGCCTTGGAGTCGCCCCAGGGGAAGTGACCCGAGGCGGACTGCGCGCCGCGGTACATGAAGAGCGTCAGCACGACCAGGAAGATGAAGCCCAGCACCATCCAGGCCGGGCCGGTGTGCGAGCCGTAGAAGCGGCTGTCGCGCTGCTTGCGCTCGGGGGCGTTCTTCACGCGGTTGATCGCGAAGTAGACGATGCCGACGAGCACCGCGACGCCGAAGAAGTCCTCGAGGAAGCCGAGGATGCGCCAGGTGCCGATGATCGGGAAGGCGAAGTCGCGGCTGATGACCAGCGCGCCGTAGGCCTCCACGATCGTCAGCCCCAGGACGATGAAGCCCCAGAAGGTCAGGAAGTGGGCGACACCGGGGACGCTCCACTTGAGCAGCTTCTTCTGCCCGAAGACCTCGACGAGCTGGTCCTTGGCGCGCTGGTTGATTCCCTCGAGGCGGGTCTTGTCCTGCTTGCCCGAACGGATCAGCTTGACCAGCCAGGCGACGCGTCGTCCGGCGATGGCCAGGGTGACCACGAGCATGCCGATGGCCAGGCCGAGGCGCCACCACCCCACGGGGTGGTATTCCCACACGACGAACCAGTTGGTACCGCTGGCCTCGGTCACGGTCTGGGTGACTGCCTGCTGCACTCGCGTCTCCTTGCGTCCGGCGGCGGGGCAACTGAGCCAGACTATTCGTTATTACCGGCGAGTAACCACTCAGCGGCGACGGTGTGGCTTTGCCCACCGCTCACCGGAGTGTCCCGGGTGGTGCGAACATCGAGTGTCGCGCCCTGAGCAGGCGCCCGCGCCCGGACGCCCGCGAGCCGGACGTTGTGGGACCATCCGGAACAGATGTCCGCCACCGTCGGCCTCCGCGCCACCGCCTCGTCGACGCCGGCCGCCGAGGCGCCGGCGCACGTTCGCGTGCCGGTGTGGGCCCGTCGGCTGGCCATGTTGGCACTGCCGTCGCTGTTCACCGCGGTCAACGCGGTGGCCTTCTTCTTCCTCCGGCCGGACGTCAACGACCTCTGGGCGGCGCGGGCCCGGGCCGCGGCGGTCCGCGACGGGGTCGGCCTGACGTACTGGTTCGACTGGTTCGGCGGTGGGACCACGCCCGGCAGCTACTCGGTCCTCACACCGCAGCTGTCGGCCCTGACCAGCAGCGAGTTCCTCTGCGCGGTGTCGGCCGTCGCCGTCGCGGTCGTCGGCACGCTGGCCGTCCGCCCCACGCACCATCCACTGCTCGGGGCCTGGGCCGTCGCGTATGCCGCCGTCGCGAATCTGTGGAGCGGGCGGGTCCCCTTCCTCTTCGGCGCGGCCATCGCGATCGGCGCCGTCATCGCGCTGCGGTCGCGGCGGGTCGTCCTCGCCGCGGCGCTGACGGTGGTGAGCATCTTCGCCTCGCCGGTCTCCGGCGCCTTCATCCTCATGGGGCTGTCGGGGACCTTCCTGACGACGAGGACGAAGCAGTGGCGACCGCCGATCGCCTGGGTGGCCGGCGTGGCCGTCGCCGCCCTGCTCGCCGTCGCGGTCGTCTTCGGCCAGCCCGGACCGCAGCCCTTCTCCGCCTGGCTCACCGGCCAAGTGCTCGTCCTGCTGGCGCTGCTCTGGCTGGCGCGGCCGCCCGACCACATCAGGACGACGATCGCCTGGTCGGCCGTCGCGGCGGTGGTCCTTTTCCTCGTCCCCAACGGGATGGGGTCGAACTTCGCGCGCTTCGCGTGGTTCGTGGTCCCCGCCGTCGTCCTGGCCACGACCCTGCGCCGGCCGAAGGTGGCGGTCCTGCTGGCGCTGCCGGCGATCGTGGCCGGCGCGTCGGGCACCGTCGCCGACCTGCGCAACGCGGTCAAGCCGGTGTCGTCGGTCGCGTACTACGAGCCGCTGGCGCGCCGGCTCGACCGGATCCCGGACCTCGTCAATTACCGGCTCGAGGTCGTCAACCACGGCGCCCACGCCGGGTACGACGCCCTGCTCGATCACGCGATGCTCGCCCGGGGCTGGGAGACCCAGGAGGACAGCGCCCTCAACACCGCGCTCAAGCAGGACCCGCTCGACCCGGTCACGTACAAGCTCTGGCTGGACAACAACGCGGTCGGCTACGTCGCGATGCCGGCCACGCCGGTGGGGACCTACCCGGAGTACGAGCTGGTGAAGTCCAGGACGCCGGACTACCTGCGACCGATCTGGCGGACGGTCGACTGGGTGCTCTACCGGGTGGCCAACCCCACACCCATCGTGGCCTCGCCCGCCCGCATCGTCGGCCACACGCAGTCGACGCTGACGGTCCAGGTGCCCTGCGCCTGCGAGATCCGGGTCCGCGTGCGCTACTCGAAGTTCCTCCAGGCAACCCTGGTCCCGCCGGTCAAGTCGGGGCCTGCCGACCCGCCCGTGAGCGTCCCGGCGACCGTCGCGGACGACGGCTCCCGATGGACCACGATGACCACTGTCCGTGCCGGGACGTACCGGTTGAGCGGCAGCCTGAGCACGCTGCTGCGTTGACGGCGCGGACGTCGTCCATACCCGGTACCTTCCGAGCGTGACGAACCCGCCGGGTGACCCCGCCGACGAGTCGGCCCAGACGACGCCCGTGCCGGTGCGACCGTGGAACCGGCGACGGCAGGCGGGGGCGCCCACCGGCGGCAGCGAGGTCCGGACGCCGCAGGCCGACGACGGGACCCCCCGGCCGGTCCGACCGTGGGATCGCGAGCCTGCCGCTGCGCAGAGCACGCCGGAGCCGGACAGCGGTCAGCACGAGGACGGCTCGGACGTCGAGGCTGCCGCCTCCCCCGATGGCGTCGGCGGTCCGTCGGCAGCCGAGCTCACCGAGCTCCGGGCCGAGCTCGATCGCACTCGGGACGACCTGCATGCGGCCCACGGCGAGCTCGCCGCGGCGCGTCGTGAGGCCGAGGAGGCCCGGGCGGCGCTGGAATCCGCGCGTGAGGAGTTCGGCGAGACCCTCACCGCCGAGCGCGAGGACGCCGAGCAGCGCCTGCAAGCGGTCGCGCGGTCGGCCGGCAGCGACCAGAACGACGAGCTGTGGCAGCAGCTGCAGGCAGCCCAGCAGCAGCTCGACCTCATCGACCAGCACCTCGCCGAGAGCGAACGCACCGCGGCGACCCGGCTCGGCGACGCCGAGCGCGCCGCCGAAACCCGCATCGCCGACGCCGAGGGGCGCGCCGCCGCCGCGGCCGCCCGGGTGGCCGACACCGAGTCACGGCTGACCCTCGCCGAACGCGACCGGGACGCCGCCAGGAACGAGCAGAACCGCCTCGAGCAGGAGCTGCAGGCACAGCGGGACGAGTTCGCTGATGTCCTGCGGCAGGCCCGGAGCGACGCCGACGGGGCAGCCGCGGGCGCGCAGCGCCTCGCCGACGAGCAGCGGTCGGCGCTCGCGGACGAGCTGGAGCGGGAGCGCGGCCGAGCCGAGGACGCACGTGCCGACGCCGAGCAGGGCCGTGCCGAGAGCGCGGCAGCGCTGGAACAGGCTCGGACCGAGAGCGTCGCTGCCGTCGAGCAGGCCCGTCGCGACGGCACGGAGGCTCTCGACGCGGCACGCCGGGAGTTCGCCGAGGAACTCGAACGGAGTCGGGCCGAGGGTTCGGCGGCGCTCGCCGAGGCGACCGGTGCCCTGGACGCGGCCAAGGCCGAAGCGGCTCGGGCACTGGATGCGGCGAGGGCCGAGGTGGATGCCGCCCTCGCGGCCGGACGTGACGAGGTCGAGCGTCGCGGCGCCGAGGAGCGGGACGCCCTCACCACCGAACTGCGCGAACTCGCCGAGGTCCTCGACCGCACCCGCACCGACCACGCCGCCGAACTGGACCGCGTCCGCGCCGAAGTCGAACGCCACAGCACTGAACAACACGACGCGCTCACGGCCGAACTGCGCGAACTCGCCGAAGTCCTCGACCGCACCCGCACCGACCACGCCGCCGAACTGGACCGCGTCCGCGCCGAAGCCGAACGCCACAGCACCGAACAACACGACGCGCTCACGGCCGAACTGCGCGAACTCGCCGAAGTCCTCGACCGCACCCGCACCGACCACGCCGCCGAACTGGACCGCGTCCGCGCCGAGGCAGCGACGCGGCTCGAGGAGGTGGCCGCCGACGCCGAGCGAGCGGCCGAGGAGCGAGGACGTGACGCCGAGGACCGGTTGGCGAGGCTGGCCGAGGAGCGCGACGCCGCTGTCGCCCGGGCGCGGCAGGCAGCCGACGAGGCGCAGGCGGCGCACGTCCGGGAGCTCGCGGAGCTGGCCGAGGAGCTCGCCACCGTCCGCGCCGAGGCCGACCAGCGGTTGGCACCGCTCGCGGCTGAACGGGACGACCTCGCCGATCGGCTGGCCAAGGCGGAGCGACGTCTCGTCAACGCCGACCGGCACGTACACGAGTCGGAGCAGAAGTCGTCCCGGCTCGAGCGCGAGTTCGACGAGCTCGCCGAGTCGCTGGCGGCGGCGACGCGCCGGGCCGACGATCTCGAGACGCGACTGACCGACGCGACGGCGACCATCGACGCCCTCACCGGTCAGCTGGCGATGGCACGTCGCGAGGGTGACGCCGCCCGTTCGACCGCGGACGTCGTCGAGCAGGCCGCCGCCGAGACCCGCCGCGTCCTGGCCGAGACCAAGGCTGCGGCCGAGAGCACGGAGCGACGGCTGCGCGACGAGCTGGCGGCCGCGGAGCAGGCAGCGGCCGAGCAGCGGGACGAGTTCGCCGAAGCCTTGAGCGCCGAGCAGGCGGCCGGCGCCGCCGAGCGGGAGCGATCGCACCGAGCCGCCGAGGCACAGGCCGCAGCCCTGGCCGACGCGCAGCGGCGCTCCGCCGACCTGGCCGAACAGCTGACGGCGCAGCGCGACGAGTTCGCCGACGCGCTGCGGACCGCCGCGGTCGACGCCGACGAGCAGCTGGCTGCGGCACGGGCCGACGCCGACCACCGCGTCGCCGAGCTCCAGGCCCGCCTCGACGCCCAGGCCGGCGAATTCACCGAAGCCCTCGCCGCCGAACGCGCCGACACCGAGGCGCGCCTCGCCAGTGCCACCGTCGAGGCCGCCGAGCGGGTGCGTGCCGCCGAGGCCGAGGCCGAGCGACGGATCGCGACCGTGACGGCCGAGGCCGATGAGCGGGTGCGCAGCGCCGAAGCCGAGACCGAGCGGCTGACCACCGAACTGCAGGCCCGCCTCGAGGCGACGGCCGGCGAGTTCGCCGAGGCCCTGGCCGCCGAACGCGCCGACGCCGACGAACGCCTCGCCGCTGCCCGGACCGAGGCCGACGAGAGGCTCCGGAACGCCGAGGCTGACGCCGACCAGCGAATCTCTGCAGCCCTCGTCGAGGCCGACGAGAAGGTCCGCACCACCGAGGCTGACGCCGACCAGCGAATCTCCGCGGCTCGGGACGAGGCCGACCGTCAGCTGGCCGCGCTGCGCGGCGAGCTCGACGACGCCCGGACCGAACACGAGAGGAGCCTTGCCGCCCATGCGGAGGCCGCCGAGCGCCAGCAGGCCGACCTCACCTCCGAGCTGGAGCGCGTCCGCGCGGCCGCCACGGCCGAGCTCGAGGAGGTCGCCCGGCAGCTGGCGGACGAACGCGAGCAGAGCGGACAGTCGCTGACCGACGCCCACGCCCGGACGGCTGCGCTGGCCGAGGAACGCGATGAGCTGCTGGCCGCACTCTCCGACGCCGGTGACCGGCTCGACGCCCTCGACGCCGGACTGCAGGAGGCTCACGACCGCCACGCCGAGCAGCGGCAGGAGGCGGCGGCAGAGTTGGCGGCCGAACGCGATCGCGCCGCCGCGGTCCGGGCCGAACTGGCCACCGCGCTGGCCGAGCGCGAGTCCGCCGACCACAAGCACGCCGAGCAGCTGGCCGAACTGAGGCGGCGGGCCGAGTTCGAGGCGGCGCGCGCCGACACGGCCGACACCCGTGCCGACGAGGCAGAGCAGCGGGCGGCGGCAGCCGAGCCGTTGAACCGGGAACTGGAGCGAGCCCTCCACGCCGCTCAGCAGCAGCACGACCTCGCCCTCGGCGATGCGCAGGCTCAGCTCGCCGCGACCCGCCGGGCAGCCGCCGAGGCCGCTGACCGGGCCGAGCGCGCGGCGGCCGACGCCGAGCGTCGCGTCACGGAGCTCTCTCGCCGGGTGGCCGAACTCGAGAGCGAGCGCGAAGCTGGCCGCCTCCGGGGCGACCTCCGCCGCTTCCGCCCCACCCCGGCCGGCAGCCGCGCCGACAGCGGGGCTGGCGCGACGGAGGGCGACAGCGCCTCACCGAGGGTCCAGCGCATCGACCTGGACTCCCCTGCCGACTGAGGTCGCCGGGTTGGCCCCAGCCACGCGCGCTGGCTGAGACCGTCCAGCCGCGCCTGAGTGGGGCCAACCCCAGCGCACCCCGGTTGGCCCCAGCGCACCCCGGTTGGCCCCAGCGCACCCCGGTTGGCCCCAGCCACGCGCGGTACGCGAGACCGTCCGACCGCGCCCCCCTGGGGCCAACCCCAGCGCACCCCGGTTGGCCCCAGCCACGCGCGGTTTGCGAGACCGTCCGACCGCGCCCGGGTGGGGCCAACCGCGGCAACCCGGGGCCAACCCCCTCCGGCCGCTTCCCCTGTGCTCTGGTCGAACTCAGCTCCGAGAATCGACCAGAACGCAGGGGAAGCGCATCCAAGCGTGTGACCAGGAGCACGTTGCGTTCGGGAAGTTGAGTCAGCCTGACTCAGTTCTTTTGACATGTACGCCATCGGCCTAGCACTATCGAAGACGTACCCGGCCCCGGCCGACCGTTGTCGGCCGTCCGGTCCCGAACTCTCGTAGTTCCCATCCCCGCAACGAAGGAGCACCATCCATGGCACGAGCCGTCGGCATCGACCTCGGCACGACCAACTCCGCCGTCGCCGTCCTGAGCGGTGGCGAACCGGAGGTCATCGCCAACGCCGAGGGTGCCCGCACCACCCCGTCGGTCGTGGCGTTCGCGAAGAACGGCGAGGTCCTCGTCGGTGAGGTCGCGAAGCGCCAGGCCGTCACCAACGTCGACCGCACCATCCGCTCGGTCAAGCGCCACATCGGCGAGGACTGGTCGGTCAAGATCGACGGCAAGGACTACACCGCGCAGGAGATCAGCGCCCGCACGCTGCAGAAGCTGAAGCGTGACGCGGAGTCCTACCTCGGCGAGGACGTCACCGACGCGGTGATCACCGTCCCGGCGTACTTCTCCGACGCCCAGCGGCAGGCCACCAAGGAGGCCGGCCAGATCGCGGGCCTCAACGTCCTGCGCATCGTCAACGAGCCGACCGCCGCCGCACTGGCCTACGGCCTGGACAAGGGCGAGACCGACCAGACGATCCTCGTCTTCGACCTCGGCGGCGGCACCTTCGACGTGTCACTGCTGGAGATCGGCGACGGCGTCATCGAGGTCAAGGCCACCAACGGTGACAACCACCTCGGTGGTGACGACTGGGACCAGCGGATCATCGACTGGCTGGTCGACAAGTTCAAGAGCGGTCACGGCATCGACCTGACCAAGGACAAGATGGCCATGCAGCGTCTGCGTGAAGCTGCGGAGAAGGCCAAGGTAGAGCTGTCGTCGTCCACCTCGACGTCGATCAACCTGCCCTACATCACGCAGGACGCCGAGAAGAACCCGCTCTTCCTGGACGAGACGCTCTCGCGCTCGGAGTTCCAGAAGATCACCTCGGACCTGCTCGAGCGGACCAAGCAGCCGTTCAACAGCGTCATCAAGGACGCCGGCATCAGCGTCGGCCAGATCGACCACGTCGTGCTCGTGGGTGGCTCCACCCGCATGCCGGCCGTCTCCGAGCTGGTCAAGGAGCTGACCGGCGGCAAGGAGCCCAACAAGGGCGTCAACCCGGACGAGGTCGTCGCCGTGGGCGCCGCGCTGCAGGCCGGTGTCCTCAAGGGCGAGGTCAAGGACGTCCTGCTGCTCGACGTCACCCCGCTGAGCCTCGGCATCGAGACCAAGGGCGGCGTCATGACCAAGCTGATCGAGCGCAACACCACGATCCCGACCAAGCGTTCGGAGATCTTCTCCACGGCCGAGGACAACCAGTCCAGCGTGCAGATCCAGGTCTACCAGGGCGAGCGCGAGATCGCGGCGTACAACAAGCGCCTCGGTGTCTTCGACCTGGACAACCTCCCGCCGGCCCCGCGCGGCGTGCCGCAGATCGAGGTCACCTTCGACATCGACGCCAACGGCATCGTCCACGTCTCGGCGAAGGACCGCGCGACCAACCGCGAGCAGGGCATGACCATCACCGGTGGCTCGGGCCTCACCAAGGACGAGATCGACCGCATGATGAAGGACGCCGAGGAGCACGCGGCCGAGGACAAGAAGCGCCGCGACGAGGCCGAGATCCGCAACTCCGCCGAGGGGCTGCAGTTCACGACCGAGAAGTTCCTCACCGAGAACGGTGACAAGATCCCGGCCGACAAGAAGGCCGAGCTCGAGACCGCCATTGAGGAGCTGAAGAAGCAGCTCGAGGGTGCCGACTACGAGGCCATCAAGGCCGCGCAGGAGAAGCTCTCCAACCTCGCGACCGAGACCGGCGGCGCCATGTACGCCGCCGCCCAGGCCGAGTCGGACGCCGCCGGCGGTGCCGGTGCGACCGGGGCCGGTCCCGACTTCACCAAGGCCGCCGACGACGACACCGTCGTCGACGCCGAGGTCGTGGACGAGGGCCCGGAGCAGGAGCAGAAGTGACCTCCTCCGAGACCGGCCGTCCGGCCGAGCCGGAGGAGCCACCGATCCGCTTCACCGACAACCGCAAGATCAAGCTCGACGCTGAGGGTGCCGACGCACCGGAGGGGGCCTCGGCCGACGCCGAGGCCCCGCCGGCCGACGAGACGCTCGCGGCGACCGACGAGGCCACCGCGACTCCCGCGGCCGCCGAGCCGGACGTCCCGACCGTCCCGCTGGAGGACCTGCAGCGACTGTCGGCGGAGTACACCAACTACCGCCGGCGGGCCGAGCGGGAGCGGCTGGCCGCGGGCGAGATCGCCGCGGGCAAGGTCGTCACCGATCTGCTGCCCGTCCTGGACGACCTCGACCGCGCCAAGGCGCACGGTGACCTCACCGGAGCGCTGAAGGCGGTGGCCGACAAGTTCGACGGCGTGCTCGCCAAGCTGGGCGTGACCGCCTTCGGCGAGGTCGGCGACGCCTTCGACCCGTCGCGTCACGAGGCCGTGCTGCACGACGAGAGCGACGCCGTCACGGTGCCCACCTGCACGACGATCATGCGGCAGGGCTACCAGCTCGGCGAACGCCTGCTCCGGCCGGCCATGGTCGGGGTCAGCGACCCCGCGCCGGGTGCCGGTCCGGCCGTCGACGACGCCGTCGAGGACGCCGTGGCCGGATCCGAGCGGCACGCCGAGAGCAGCGAGGACAACTAGCACCACCGGGACGGCCGGGTCACCCGGCCCGGCCGTCCCGCACAGATCACGACAGTCTCGAGAGAAGGTGAGCCGCGCATGGCGAACGTGGAGAAGGACTATTACGCCGTGCTCGGCGTCGCGAAGGACGCGAGCGCGTCCGAGATCAAGAAGGCGTACCGCAAGCTCGCCCGGGACAACCACCCGGACACCCACCCCGGCGACACCGCCGCCGAGGCACGGTTCAAGGACGTCTCCGAGGCCTACGGGGTGCTCTCCGACACCGCGAAGCGCGCCGAGTACGACGAGCAGCGCGAGCTATTCGCCGGGGGTGGCATGCCCTTCGGCGGCGCCTACCCCGGCGGCGGGCCGACGTCGGGCTTCGACATGTCCGACCTCTTCGGCAACCGCAGCGGCAACATCAACGACCTCTTCGACGGCCTCTTCGGCGGCGCCGGGGGCGGCTCGACCGGCGGCGGCTACAACTTCCGCACCAGCGCCTCGGGCGGACCGCGCCGCGGCCGCGACGTCAACGCGACGGTGGACCTCGGCTTCACCGAGGCCGTCAAGGGCACGACCCTGCCACTGAAGCTCACCTCGCCCGGACCGTGCCGCAACTGTCACGGCAGCGGCGCCAAGCCGGGGACCTCGCCGCGCACCTGCCCCACCTGCGGCGGCACCGGGTCGGTGCTGCGCAACCAGGGCGGATTCGGTGTCAGCGAGCCCTGCCGGGACTGCCGCGGCAACGGCAAGATCATCGACGATCCCTGCCCGGTCTGCGGCGGCACCGGCCAGTCGACCGAGACCCGCACCATCACGGTCCGCATCCCGGCCGGCATCCGCGACGGCGCCAAGGTCCGCGTCGCCGGCAAGGGCACGCCGGGCGCCAACGGCGCGCCCGCCGGTGACCTCTTCGTCACCGTCCACGTCGGCAGCGACAGCCTCTTCGGCCGAAAGGGCGACGACCTGACCCTCACCGTCCCGGTCTCGTTCGCCGAGGCCGCGCTGGGCACGACGCTGCGGGTCCCGACCCTCGACAGTCCCGTCACCCTGCGGGTGCCGCCGGGGACGCCCTCGGGGCGGACCCTGCGGGTCCGGGGCCGCGGTGTGCCGAAGAAGAACGGCGCCGGCGACCTGCTCGTCACCGTCGAGGTGGCGGTCCCGAGCCAGCTGGACGACAACGCCCGCGCCGCCCTGGAGGCCTTCGCCGCGACCCAGACCGACGACCCGCGGCCCGCCATCAGCCGGGCCCTGGGCAGCAGGACGGTGTCATGACCCACCAGCAACCGCCGGACGACGCCCCGGTCTACGTCATCTCCATCGCCGCCGAGCTGGCCGGCATGCACGCCCAGACACTGCGCCAGTACGACCGGCTCGGCCTGGTCACCCCCGGCCGTACCGCCGGGGGTGGCCGCCGCTACTCCGCGCGCGACATCTCGCTGCTGCGCGAGGTGCAGCGGCTGTCGCAGGACGAGGGCGTCAACCTCGCCGGCATCAAACGCATCATCGAGCTCGAGTCGCACGTCGACGCGCTGCGGCACAAGGTCGCAGAGCTCTCCGACGAGCTGGACCGCACCCGCGGCGAGCTCCTCGCCCGCTCCGGCGGGCCCTCCACGGCACTCGTGGTGTGGCAGCCGCAGCCGGCCCGACGTCGTCGCCGCTAGACGACCACCTCTCTTCGCAAAGGACCCCTCATGGACATGACCACCCGTAGCGCGCAGGCGGTGAACAGCGCGCTGGCCTCAGCACAGCAGCGGGGCAACCCCACCGTGGAGTCGGCGCACCTGGCGCTGGCCCTGCTCGACGACACCGAGACGCTGACCCGCCCGCTGCTGCAGGCCGTCGGCACCGACGTCGACGCCCTGCGCGCCGAGCTGTCGCGCATCGTCGACCGGCTGCCGTCGGTCAACGGCACCACCGTGAGCAAGCCGGTCGCCTCCTCCGGCCTGGCCGCGGTGAACCGCGCCGCCGAGAAGATCGCCCGCGACCACTCCGACGAGTTCCTCTCCGCCGAGCACCTGCTGCTGGCGCTGGCCGCCACCCGCGACGGCGGCAGCGAGGTCGCCGACCTCTTCGCCCGCCACGGCGCCACTCCCGCCGCCCTGGACGAGGCGCTCACCTCGCTGCGCGGGTCGCAGCGCGTGACCTCGGCCGACCCGGAGTCGACCTTCCAGGCGCTGGAGAAGTACGGCAACGACCTGACACAGGCGGCCCGCGACGGCGCCATCGACCCGGTCATCGGACGTGACTCCGAAATCCGCCGCGTGGTGCAGGTGCTCTCGCGCCGCACCAAGAACAATCCGGTCCTCATCGGCGAACCCGGCGTCGGCAAGACCGCCGTCGTCGAGGGTCTCGCACAGCGCATCGTCGCCGGCGACGTCCCCGAGAGCCTGCGCAACAAGCGCCTCATCGCCCTCGACATGGGCGCGATGATCGCCGGCGCCAAGTACCGCGGCGAGTTCGAAGAGCGGCTGAAGGCCGTCCTCAACGAGATCAAGGACTCCGGCGGCCAGGTCATCACCTTCATCGACGAGCTGCACACCGTCGTCGGTGCCGGAGCCACCGGCGAGGGCGCCATGGACGCCGGCAACATGCTCAAGCCCATGCTGGCCCGCGGCGAGCTGCGGCTGGTGGGCGCAACCACGCTCGACGAGTATCGCGAGTACGTCGAGAAGGACCCCGCGCTGGAGCGGCGCTTCCAGCAGGTGCTCGTCGCCGAGCCGTCGGTCGAGGACACCATCGCGATCCTGCGTGGCCTCAAGGGCCGCTACGAGGCGCACCACAAGGTCCGCATCAACGACGGCGCGCTCGTCGCCGCCTCCACCCTCTCCGACCGCTACATCACCTCCCGGTTCCTGCCCGACAAGGCGATCGACCTCGTCGACGAGGCGGCCTCCCGACTGCGCATGGAGATCGACAGCAAGCCCGTCGAGATCGACGAGCTGCAGCGCGCCGTGGACCGGCTGCGGATGGAGGAGCTCGCGCTGAGCAAGGAGTCCGACCCCGCCTCGGTCGAGCGGCTGGCCAAGCTGCGCACCGAGATGGCCGACCAGAACGAGCAGCTCGAAGCGCTCAACGCCCGCTGGCAGCGGGAGAAGTCGGGTCTGAACCGGGTCGGTGAGCTCAAGGAGCGCATCGACGAGCTGCAGACGCAGATCGAACGGGCCCAGCGCGAGGGCGACCTGGAGACGGCGTCCCGGTTGCAGTACGCCGAGCTGCCCGCGCTGGAGCGGGAGCTCGACGCCGCCGCAGCGGCCGAGAACGAGGTCAAGTCCGAGGACGTCATGGTCAAGGAGGAGGTCGGCGCCGACGACATCGCCGACGTCGTCTCGGCCTGGACCGGCATCCCGGCGGGCCGCATGATGGAGGGCGAGACCGCCAAGCTGCTGCGCATGGAGGACGAGCTCGGCCAGCGCGTCATCGGCCAGCGCAACGCCGTCGTCGCGGTGTCCGACGCCGTCCGCCGCGCGCGGGCCGGCATCGCCGACCCGAACCGTCCCAACGGCTCGTTCCTCTTCCTCGGCCCCACCGGCGTCGGCAAGACCGAGCTGGCCAAGGCGCTGGCGAACTTCCTCTTCGACGACGAGCGGGCGATGGTCCGCATCGACATGAGCGAGTACAGCGAGAAGCACTCGGTGGCCCGCCTCGTCGGCGCCCCGCCCGGTTACGTCGGCTACGAGGAGGGCGGCCAGCTCACCGAGGCCGTCCGCCGCCGGCCCTACACCGTCGTGCTCCTCGACGAGGTCGAGAAGGCCCACCCGGACGTCTTCGACATCCTGCTCGCCGTCCTGGACGACGGGCGGCTCACCGACGGCCAGGGGCGGACGGTGGACTTCCGCAACACGCTGCTGATCCTGACCTCCAACCTGGGATCGCAGGTGCTGGTCACCGAGCTGCCCGAGGCCGAGAAGCGCAACCTGGTGATGGAGACCGTCCGCGGCCACTTCAAGCCCGAGTTCCTCAACCGGCTCGACGATGTCGTCATCTTCGACGCGCTCTCGACCGAGGACCTCACCCGCATCGTGGACATCCAGCTCGATGCACTCTCGCGCCGGCTCTCCGCGCGGCGGCTCAGCCTGGACGTCACCGACGCGGCCCGCGAGTGGCTGGCCCTCAACGGCTTCGACCCGCTCTACGGCGCGCGGCCGCTGCGCCGGCTCGTGCAGTCGGCAATCGGCGACGCGCTGGCCCGCAAGCTGCTCGGCGGCGAGATCAGGGATGGGCAGACCGTCCGGGTCGACGCCACCGAGGACCGCTCCGGCCTCGTCGTCGGCGCGGCCGTCCCCGCCGGCACCGGCGCGGACGCCACGGCGTGACCTCCTGGGGCACCGACGGGTCGTCGCCCACTCCGGAGCCGGAACCGACTCCGGTCTCCGAGGGCGGCGACGCCGGTGACCCCGGCGGTCCGAGCTCGGCCCCTGCACGCCGCCGGGAGCGCGTCGCCGAACCCACCCCGGACTGGCTGCGCTCGCACCACGACCCGGACGCACCGGTCCCGCCCGACCGCGACCCGGTCGCGGTGGTGGCGGTGGCGTGCGGGTTCGTCGGCATCGTGGTCTTCGGCCTGCTCTTCGCCGTCGTCACCGCCGTGCTCGGCGCATGGGCCGGACAGCGGGCCCGCGACACCGGCCGGACCTACGAGCTGCCGTTCCTCGCCATCGGCCTGGCCTTCGTCGACGGCGCGGTGTGGATCGCCCTGCACCTGCTCATCGACGCCCCCGCCTGGATCGGCTGAGGACGCTGGGCGCTCAGTGCCGCGGCTCGCTGCGGAGTTCGCCCAGCCACCGGTTGACGGCGCCGGAGAAGGCGAAGGCGAGTGAGAGCACGGCGAGGGTCGCAAAGAGCGCGCCCCAGATCAGGAAGCCACCACCGGCGTTGTCGAAACGGTCGTCGGTGAACCGGACGAGCCAGTACACCGTCAGCACGACCACGGTCCCGTTGCCGACGGACAGCAGCAGCCGACCCACCTGGTTGCCGCCGCTGAACATCACGGCACCGGCGATCAGCAGCCCGGAGGCGATCAGGTTGCCGACGCCGAGCAGCGCGGCCTCGGTGGCGTAGTCGGTGCCGCTGTCGACGGCGTTCTCGATGTCGTTGACGATCGTCGCGCCGAAGAGCAGCAGGAAGCCGGCCACGATCAGCAGGCCCGCGTTGACGTAGGCCAGCACCGCCGACGCCACCACCAGACCGGGGCGCCGGGGTCCCGTGGGGCCGGGCGGGTAGCCGTAGCCGGGGAAGCCCGGATAGCCGTAGCCGGGGTACCCCGAGGAGGCCGGGTAGCCGCCGTAGCCGGGCTGACCGTAGGGCTGCGGGACACCGGCCGGGTACGGCTGCTGCGCCTCGCCCTGATAGGCGCCGGTGGGCGGCGGTCCGCCGTAACCGCCCTGGCGGTGAGGGTCGTAGCTGTCGGTCATACCTTCTCCGGGTGGCGCGGGCGGGCGTCCCCGCACAGTACCGGGATGTCGGCCACACTGAGTCGCGAAGAGGAGGCGACATGTCCCAGCCGCAGTCCGACGCGACGATCCGTCGGCAACCCGGCGCCTCGTCCCCGGCGCAGAACGGCCCGGCCGTCGCCGCCCTCGCCTGCGGCCTGGCGGGGTTCGTGCTGCTGTGGGTGGTGCTCAGCCCGCTCGCCGTCGTCCTCGGCCTGCTGGGACGGCGACGGGCCCGGGCCGGGGCGCGCTACGAGGCGATGTCCACCGTGGCAATCGTCCTCGGCGTGGTCGGCATCGCGCTCTACCTCGCGCTCTGGACCGGGCCACTGTCGGGTGCGGCCTACTTCAGCTGAGGCCGGACGGCCCTAGAGGTTGTCCTGCACGCACTGCTGGAAGCCCGGGTCGGTGTTGTTCTCGAAGCCGCCGCACTTCTCCGCCGCGTTGAAGATCAGGACGGTGAGCAGCGTCGCGAGCAGCGCCCCCGCGACGGCGCACGCAATCCCCGCGATCGCCATCCCGCGGCCCCGGCCGCTGCGGCGCTTGGCCTCGTTGAGGCCGATGATCCCGAGGATCACCGCCGGGACGATGAGGGCGAGGTCGAAGAAGGAGAGCCAGCAGAAGACGATGGCCCCGATGCCCAGCACGAGGGCGGCGACGGCCTTGCCGTTGCTGCCCTGCACGACCTGCGGCCCGTGGGAGTACGGCGGCGGGTAGGCGCCGTAGGGGCTCTGTCCGGGCGCGCCGTAGGGCTGTCCCGGAGGCTGCTGTCCGTAGCCCTGCCCATAGCTCTGCCCATAGCCCTGGCCATGACTCTGCCCGTAGGGAGACTGGCCGTACTGCCCGTAGGGCGGCTGACCGGACGAACCCTGACCCGAGGGGCTCTGGCCGTAGGGCGAGGGCGGGTAGACTCCGGGCCCCGGATGCGCGGGCGGCTCGGGCGTGTATCCCGGCGGCGCGTACTCCGGCGGGATCGGGTGGTCAGGCTTGCCGTAGCGGTAGGGGTCGAAGTCCGGCTGCTCCTCGGCCGCGGGCTGCTTGCCGAGCTCGACCCGGTCGGGGCGCTCGTCGGCGCCGTGGCGGGACGCGCCGGTCTCGTCGTCGGCCGAGGGGGTGGTCATCGCAGCTCCGCATCGGTGCCGGGCGCGGGCGCGCTCGGGATCGGGGTGGTCCGGACGATGACGAGGATACGAGTCCCGGCACAGCCCACCCGACCGGCGGCACGGCGACGGAGCGGTGGTGAGCCCAGATCGGGCACGTAGACTGCGCGCGTGTCAGACCGCCCTCACCTCAGCAAGCAGCCCGCCGGCGACTCGTCGACGAGCCCGGCAGGGCCCCGTCCCGCCCCGCCCCGCTTCGTCCTGCTCGCCGCCGCCGCGCTGGCGCTGGCAGGCGTGATGGCGGTGCTCACCGCGTCCTCGCTCTACGTCAGCTCGGTGAAGACATGGGTGCGCGACAGCTCTCGCGACGCCATCGCCGACCAGATGTCGGACAAGCTCAAGGACGTCCGCAAGGCCGGCCCCACCGGCGGTGACCGGGCCGCTCAGCTCACCGCGCTGCAGAACGAGATCACCAAGATCAAGCCCACTCCGAGCGATCAGCTCACCGGCCTGGCCAACCAGATCAAGACGCAGGTCACCGGACTCGAGAGCGGCGCCAGCGGCAAGGGCAAGGACGCGCTGAAGGACCTGCAGACGCAGGCCACCAACCTCCGCGACATCCAGAGTCAGATCGCCGACTCGCAGAAGCGGCTGCTGATCTCCTCCCTGGTCGTCCTCGTCGCGCTCGGCGTCGCCGCCGCCGCTGTCCTCAAGGGCCGCCACTGGTCGCGCTGGGCCGTCCTCATCCTCTGGATCTTCATCACCCTCAGCGGCACGCCGGGCGGCATCACCTCCGTCATGTCCGTGACGGCCGACATCCCCGGTCTCTTCAAGGTCCCGGCGTTCCTCTCCGGGCTGAGCCTCGTCGTCGCCGTCGTGCTCACCAACCTGCGACCGAGCGTCGAGTACTTCAACTTCTCCCGCCCGGTCCGGGCCGCCGGCCGGCAGCGTCGCGGCCTCTTCTCACCGCCGCCTCCCCGCCAGCCCCGGACGACCCCGGCTGACGAGCCCCGCTCCGCCGGCAGCGGACCGGATCGCGCCCGCACCAAGCAGCGCGCCTCGCAGGATGCCGTCGCCAAGGGCGCGGAACTCGCTCGGACGCGGGCCAAGGCAAGCAAGTCACGCCGCAGCGGGAGCTGACGATGCCGACCGCACTGGTCACCGGCGCCACGGCCGGCCTGGGCGCCGAGTTCGCCCGGCAACTCGCCGAGCGGGGCTACGACCTCGTCCTCGTGGCGCGCGACGAGGCCCGGCTGGCGGCCACCCGCGACGAGCTGCAGCGGGCGCACGGTGTGGCCGTCGAGGTCCTCCCGGCCGACCTGGCCACCGATGCCGGCACCACCGCCGTCGCCGAGCGCCTCGCCGCCGGTGAGGTGGACGTCCTCGTGAACAACGCCGGCATCGGCACCTACGCCGCCTTCGGCGAGGCCGACCTGGCCAAGGAGGAGGCGCAGCTGGACCTCAACGTCCGCGCCGTGCTCCGGTTGTCCCACGCCGCCGTCCGTGCCATGCAGCCCCGCGGCCGCGGGCACATCGTCAACGTATCGTCGGTCGCCGGCTTCGTCCCGCGCGGCGGCAACGCCACGTACTCGGCGAGCAAGGCGTACGTGACGATGTTCAGCGAGGCACTGGCCGTCCAGCTCGACGGCAGCGGCGTCACCGCCACCGCGATCTGCCCCGGCTTCACCCACACCGAGTTCCACGAGCGGGCTGCCGCCGACATGAGCCACGTCCCGGACCGGATGTGGCTGCAGGCCGCCGACGTCGTCCGCGAGGGCCTGGACGACGCCCTCGCCGGCAAGCCGATCAGCGTCCCGTCGCGGCGCTACCAGGCGTTGGTGGCCGCCGCCCGGACGTTGCCGCGCCCGGTGCTGCGCGCGGTCATGAAGGCGCGGTCCCTCTGATGGGCGAGCTGCCCGACTACAAGCGCGGCTTCATCGAGTTCGCGCTGGGCCACGAGGTGCTGCGATTCGGCGAGTTCACGCTCAAATCCGGTCGCCGCTCCCCCTACTTCTTCAACGCCGGCCTCTTCAACACCGGCGTCCGGCTGGCCGGCCTCGGCCAGTACTACGCCGACGCCATCGTCGCCGCGGGCCTGCGCTTCGACGTCCTGCTCGGCCCGGCGTACAAGGGCATCCCCATCGCCTCGGCCGCCGCGGTCCAGCTCGCCGAGCGGCACGGCCGGGACGTCCCGTGGGCCTTCAACCGCAAGGAGGCCAAGGACCACGGCGAGGGCGGTCTCATCGTCGGCACCCCGCTGGCCGGACGGGTGCTCCTCGTCGACGACGTCATCACCTCCGGCGCCGCGATCCGCGAGGTCATGACCATCGTGGACGACTCCCCCGCCGAACTGGCCGGCGTCGTCGTCTCGGTCGACCGGCAGGAGCGTGGCACCGGGCAGCTCTCCGCGATCCAGGAGGTCGAGCAGGAGCGGGGTGTCACCGTCCACGCCATCGTCACGCTCGACGACATCGTCACCTACCTGCGGGGCAGCGGCACTCACGCCGAGCATCTCGACGCCATGCTCGCGTACCGCGCCGAGTACGGCGCCGTCTCCCAACCCTGAACTACCCTAAAAACGTTAGGGTAGTTTCATGCCCGCTGGTGATGTGAGCCGATCGTTGCATCTGCCGCCCGCCGAGGTCGGCCCTGCGCTGCTCCGACTGCCTGAGGACCAATGGTTCGAGCGAAAGTCCGGTCGCGTGGAGCCTCGCCGGCTGGCCGAGGCAGTGGTTGGCTTCGCGAACGCGGACGGCGGGATCATCGTGGTCGGACTCCACAACGGGACAGTCGACGGCACCAGAGCGAACATCCGTCACCGAAACGAACTGATGCAGGTCGCCATGACCTTCACCGAGCCCACCGTGCATATCCGCTCGTCGCTGCACGCCTGCGTCAATGCGGGCGGCGAACCAGACGACCTGCTAGCCATAGAGATCCCGCCGGGCTCCAGCGTCCACGCCACCACACGCGACGACGTGTTCCTTCGCGTCGGCGACGAGACCCGGCGACTGTCCTTCGCCCAGCGTCGCGAGATCAACTACGACAAGGGCCACGCAGCCTTCGAGAGCGAACCGAGCGGACTCGGGATCGACGCCCTGGACGACGAGCTGGTCCGCAACTACGCGCAGCGCGTGGCGGCGCGCGATCCGCAACGCCTTCTCCATGCACGAGGCCTCCTCAACGACGGTCGATTGACCATCGGCGGCGCTCTGCTCTTCGCCGCAGAGCCGGGCCGCGTGCTGCCCAACGCCCACCTCCGTGTGACGCGGTTCGCCGGAAGGGAGCGCGGGACAGGCTCGCGTCAGCAGATCGTCGCCGACACCCGAATCGAGGGCCCCGTTCCGCGAGTGATCATGCAGGCTCGGCGCACTATCCAGCAGTGGCAGCCGACACGACGCGCGCTGACCGGTGGCGGGTCGTTCGACGACATCCCTGTCGTGCCTGAAGACGCGTGGCTGGAGGGTGTCGTGAACGCCGTGGTTCACCGTTCGTACAGCCTCGGTGGTGATCACATCCACGTCGACATCTTCGACGACCGCATCGTTATCGAGAGCCCCGGACGCTTCCCTGGGCTCGTTGACCTCGGCGACCCGCTCCACACGACGCGATTCGCACGAAACCCACGCGTCGCCCGAGTGTGCGCAGACCTGCGGATCGGCCAGGAGCTAGGCGAGGGAATCCGACGCATCTTCGAAGAGATGCGTCTCGCCGGATTGACCGATCCGCTCTACCACCAGACCTCCGGCAGCGTGCAGCTCACTTTGACGAGCCACCGTGCTTCTCCGACGCGCCGCGCGACCCAAGGGGACGCGGCTATCATTGCCGCCCTCCGCGCATCGGGTCGACTCAGCACCGGGGAGGTGCAGGAGTTGCTCGGAGTCACCCGACCGACCGCCATCCGTCGGCTCCAGCGGCTGAGGAATGACGGCGCCGTGGCGTGGGTGGGCAACTCACCCTCCGATCCGCAGGCGTACTGGCAACTGGCATGAACTCCGGATCGGAAGCCCAACCCGAGGTCGGTGTCGGGCCGCACCCCCTCCCCTGGCCGGACGATCCTCGGCTGGATCCCGACCTGCTGCGCGACGGCGACCGCCGCAACGTCGTCGACCGCTACCGCTACTGGACGGTCGAGGCGATCGTCGCCGACCTCGACACCCGGCGCCACGACTTCGCCGTCGCCATCGAGAACTGGCGCCACGACCTCAACATCGGGACCGTCGTCCGCACCGCCAACGCCTTCAACGCGCGAGAGGTCATCGTCGTCGGCAATCGTCGCTGGAACCGGCGGGGCGCGATGGTCACCGACCGCTACCTGCACGTCCGCCACGTCGCCACCGCGGCCGAGCTGGTCGATCACGCCGCCGCGGCCGGGTACGAGATCGTCGCCGTCGACAACCTGCCCGGTGCCGAGCCGCTGGAGACCGTCACGCTGCCGCGGCACGCGCTGCTGCTCTTCGGCCAGGAGGGCAGTGGTTTGAGCGAGGATGCGCAAAAGTCGGCGAGCCGGGTCTGCTCCATCGCGCAGTACGGCTCGACCCGGTCCGTCAACGCCGGCGTCGCCGCCGGGATCGCCATGCACGCCTGGATCAGGACCTACGCGGCACCGCCACCGTGACCGCGAGTCCGCGGTGGTCGGTGCCGGCGATCTCGACCGTCCTCGCGGAGCGCCCCACCGCACCGCGGGTCAGCACGTGGTCGATGCCGATGAGCGGATGATCGCTGGGGTAGCTGCGCAGCAGCCCCGCCCCGGCCTGCCGTCCGGCATCGGCGTAGCCGTCGTCGAGCACGCGGCGGAACGGGCCGACACTGAAGGTGGCGTTGAAGTCGCCACCGACGATCACCGGCGCGTCGCGCGGCAGGCCGGCGAGCCGCCCCGGCAGCCGGCGGTAGTCCGAGACCCAGTGGCCGGCCGCCGGATAGGGACCCGCGACGTGCAGCGCGACGAAGGTCGGTGCGACCTCGACGCCGGGGATCGCCACCCGCGCCACCACCGACCGCAGGCTCAGGCCGAGCTGGCCGGCGGCCGTCATCGGGTAGCGCGACCACATGCCCGTACCGCCGCCGTCCGGACGCTCCGGACGGGCCTCGTCGTGGGGCAGCAGCTGGTCCAGTCCGGCCCGGCGCAGCGTGGCGACCAGGCCGGGGGTGAGCTCCTGCAGCATGAGGACGTCGGGCCGGAGCTGCCGAACGGCGGCGACGATGCTCGCCGGGTCTGCCTGCCCGAGCCGGCAGTTGATGGTGAGGACGCGCACCTCGGTCGCGTCCCGCGGCGCCGATGCGGCGACGAAGAGCGGCAGCGTCACCGCCACCAGCAGCACGACGACCGCCGCCGACAGGCCCAACCCCCACCAGCGGCGGGTCACCCCCAGGAGGACGGCCGCCGGCAGCGCGGCCAGCATCAGGTACGGCGCGAAGGCGGCCAGGCTGACGGTGAGGGTGTAGAGCGCGGCGTCCCAGTAGGCGGCCGCACCGAGGGCGCCGATCCCGAAGAGGATCCAGCCGAGGACGGCAAGCACCTTCATCCGCCCGCTCCGGTCAGTCCTGGGCGAGCAGGTAGCGGCCGAAGTGCGGCACGGTGAAGGCGATGCGGCCGCGCTGCCCGGAGTAGACCAACCCCTTCTTCAGCAGCCCGTCACGGGCCGGCGAGAGCGACTGGGCGGGGCGGTCCAGCGCCTTGGCCACCATCGCCGTCGGCACCGACTCGACGTCGCCGGTCTCGACGGCCAGGTCCGCCATCGCGCGCAGATAGTCGCGCTCGGCGGGGGTGGCCCGCTCGTAGCGCGAGCCGAAGAAGCCCACCGCCAGCTCGGCCTCGGCCTCGGGGGCGGCGACGGCGACGTCGGCCGCCGTCACCGGACTGCGCGGGGCGACGTCCCAGACGGCCTTGCCGTAGGCCTGCACGAAGTACGGGTAACCACCGGTCGCCTCGTACATCGCGGCCAGGGCCTCGTCGTCGAAGTCCGCCTCCTCGTCGCGAGCCGGCCCGCGGAGCGCCAGGTCGGCGGCGGCCCGGTCGAGCCGGTCGATCCGCGCGTAGCGGAAGAGCCGCTCGCTGTAGGACTTCGAGGCCGAGAGCACGGCGGGCAGATGCGGCAGTCCGGCACCGACCACGACCAGCGGCAGACCCTGCTGGCTGATCTCGTGGCAGGCGGCGCAGAGCGCGGAGACGTCGTCGGGGCCGAGGTCCTGCATCTCGTCGATGAAGACCGCGACGCCGTGCCCGGCGTCGGCCGCCAGCCCGGCGACGTCGGTGAAGAGCTCGACGAGGTCGATCTCGATGTCGCCGGAATCCGCCCGCCCCGGCACCGCGGGAACGTCGATACCCGGCTGCCACGGCTTGGCCTTGCCCGTCTCGCGCTGGGCGAAGCTCTTCAGGACGCCGAGCACGTGGCGCGACTCGGCGTCGTTGCGGCCGGAGAGCTCGCGCACCGCCAGGTGCAGCGCCGCGGCGAGGGGGCGACGGACGGACTGCTCCGGCCGAGCCTCCAGCTTGCCGGTGCCCCAGCCTCGGCGGACCGCGGCCGAGCGCATCGCGTTCAGCAGCACCGTCTTGCCGACGCCCCGCAGTCCGGTGAGCACCATGCTGCGCTCCGGCCGACCCCGCGAGACGCGTTCCAGCACGACCTCGAAGCCGGTCAACTCGCCGTCCCGCCCCGCCAGCTCGGGCGGCCGCTGCCCGGCGCCGGGGGCGTAGGGATTGCGTACCGGATCCACGATCGGACTGTATCGGGCTTTCTAGCTCTCAGCGCAGACACGCCGATACAGCGATAGCGACTCAGGCCGTCCGGGTCAGCACCCGCCGGCAGCCCTCGGCGAGGACGGCCTCGTCGGCGGCGTCGGGCGCGGCCAGGTCGAGCCGGGGAGCGCCCACGAGCCGCAGGAACTCATCGGACTTGCGCTCGTAGCTCAACCCGACCAGCTCCACGCCCATGGACCAGGCGAAGATCTGCGCGTGGAGCCGGTGCGCGACGATGAGGTCGCAGCAACCCACCACCGCCTTCATCATGTCCGGCTGCAGGGCCGGCCCGACGATCGACACCCGCTGCGGCGCGACGGAGCGCTGCTGCAAGGTGCGGGCGAGCGTGGAGTCGGTGGTGGCGTCGCCGAGCCCGAAGTCGCCGCGCTCCGAGAGCGCCATGATGGCAACGTCGCCGTCGGAGGTGCGCAGCCAGCGGTCGATGGCGGCCAGCGCCAGCTCCTGCTGCCGGGCGTCGCAGTCGGCGTCCATGCAGGGCTTGACCGACACTCCCAGCAGCGGCACGCCCGGACGCACTCCCGCCTGCCGCAGCACCTCGACCGCCTGCCGCTCCGGCGCCGGCGGGAGGTCCACGGCGGGGTCGCGGACCAGGACGGCGGCCCCGCCGAGGGTCCGCGCCGACTCCGGATCCCGCACCGTCACCAGCGGGCTGCGCCGTGCCACCAGGCGCAGCAGCCCGACGATCCACCGCGGGGCCGTCTCGTAGGCCCCGATGGCGACGAAGACCACCGGCTTGCCGATCAGCTGCAGGACGACGGCGATCAGGGGCAGCAGCTTCGGCAGCAGCGTCATGCCGTTGCCGAAGATGCCACCACCGCCAATGGCGACGACATCGCTGCGCCAGACCGTCCGCACCGCGTCGAGGGAGAGGCTCTGCACCGACGCCACGCCGTGCCGTCCCGTCGTCGCGCCGGGGACCCGGCTCAGCACGACCGGTGTCGCATGCGGCCCGACAGTGGCGAGGATCCCCGCGAGGATGGCCTCGTCGCCGAGGTTGCCCCGGCCGTAGTTGCCGATGATGAGGACGCTCGGCTTGCTGCGGAACGTCTGCAGGTAGGGGACAAGCCAGCGTCCCACCGGATCGGCGATCGTGCCCGAGGCATGTGCGGTGTCAGTCATGTCCGTTCTCCCATCGCTCGGAGGTAGACCTCGGCCTGCTGCCGGGCCAGGGCGTCCCACGACAGGTGCGAGACGGTGGCCGGCAGCCGCCGTTGCAGGTCGCGGCGCCATTCGGTGCGCAGGCAGAGTCGTCGCAGCGCCTCGGCGTAGGCCGCGACGTCCAGCGGCGGCACCCGCAGGTCGTCGGGGACGAGGTCGCGCAGGCACGGGATGTCGAAGGCGAGCACCGGCGTCCCCACCGCCGCGGCCTCGGCGGCGACCATGCCGAAGGACTCGTACCGGCTCGGCATCGCGACGGCATCGACTCGCCGGAGCAGGTCGAAGCGCTCGTCGGTCGGCACCCGGCCGAGCAGCCGCACCCGCTCTGCCAGGCCGAGGCGCTCCACCTCGCGGCGCAGCCACCCCTCGCCGTCGCCCACACCGGCGACCACGAGATTCTGCGGGACCTCGGCGGCGACGCGGGCGAAGGACTCGAGGAGCAGGTCCAGTCCCTTGTGGTCCACGTCGAGCCGGCCCAGGAAGAGGATGTCGCGCCGCCCCTCCGGATCGCCGCAGTCGGTGGCGAGCGCGTCGTCCGGCAGGCCGTTGGCGACGACGTCGACCCGAGCTGCCGGATTGCGCCGCCGGAGCTCGTCGGCCATCCCTCCGGAGACGGCGATGAAGCGGCAGTGGGAGCGGACACCGAAGTCCTCGACCGGCCGGAAGGGCAGGTGGTACTCGCGCGACTTGGCGTCGGCGAAGAGCCACTGGACGATCGCCAGCGTCGGCCGACGGGACCAGCGCGGCACCCCGACCGAGCCGATCGGCGCACCGAAGTCCTCGACGACGAGGTCGTAGTGGACCGAATGCCGACGGACGTAACCCGGCAGCCGGGCGAAGTAGCCGATCTGGGCTGCGAAGCGGCCGGCGCCGCGCGGCCCGAGGTGCTGCCGGCCTGGGACCCCCGGCGCCAGCGCACCGGCGGCCGAACCGGGGTAGGCGGCGAAGACCTGGTGGATGTCGAAGTCGGCGCTGAGCCGACGGTTGATCTCGTAGGTGCGCAATGATCCGCCCCCTCGCTGCGGCGCCTCGGGGTCCTCGTAGGCGAGATGCAGGATGCGGGGCCGTGCGCCGGTGGTCGTCACGACGCCGCCGCCGACCGGGCCAGCGCGGACCACGGCGCGCCGCTGTGCTGCAGGGCGGCGAGCACGCCGGTGGCGACGCGTTCGTGTCCGCTGGCCGCCATGTGAACGTGGTCGGGGAGGTAGTCGTCCCACCGGGTGAGCAGATCGGCCGAGTCGATGTACAGCGCATCCGAGCGCACCGAGCAGAGCCCCCGGAGCCGCTCGTTGGTCGCCGCGATGCTGCGGTTGGTCTTCGGCGAGAGCCAGGAGTCGACCCACGGGAAGCCCACCACCACGCTGAGGGCGCCGAGCGCACCCAGCTCGTCGAGGATCGTCCGGCTCGCCCGTTCGAAGTCGGGCAGCGGGATACGTCGCCGGCTGCGCAGACCGTGGACGAGCAGCTGCTTGACGATCATCTTCCCGGTCTGCTCGATGCGCTGCCGCCGGCGGCGCCGCTCGTCGCGGGAGTACATCACCAGGGGCTGCAGCCCCTCCACGCCGTGCCAGGACGCAGGGGCGAAACGCTCGACAAGGCGCTGCACGCCGAAGCCGGGGAAGACGAGAGAGTCGGCGCCGCCCACCGCCACGACGGCGACGGTGGGGCCGAAGGCGCGGATCTGCGGCAGCAGGCTGCCGGCCACGTCGGGCGCGGTGCGGCTGATCGCGGTGAGGTCGAGGATCTCCTCGGCCCCCAGCGCCCGCGCCACCGTCTTGCCGGCCGAGCGGCGGCGCTCCGGCCCGAGGCCGCGGATCCAGCTGTCGCCGATGATCACCACCCGGTGGCCGGGGACGCCACCCGTGGCCGCCGAGTGGTCCTGCGCCGTGCTTGTCATGTGATCTCCCGGGTGTGCTGCGGGTGACGGCTGCTGCTTCGCCGCCTCGTGCTCATGCTGCTGGGGGCGCTCATCCGGCGCCGGTCACGGCGGCCACGACCGGTCGGGTGTCCAGGCCGGTGAGCTCGCCGTGGTCGCCGGAGACGGCGAGGAACGAGGCGGGGATGCCTGCTGCCGTGAGCTTGGCGACCATGTCGCGGCTTTGCGCCTCGGGGACCACCGAGTCCTCGGCGCTGTGGAAGAAGAGGTAGCGCTTGCCCCGGAAGTCCCGGCTGGGGAGCGCGAACGGGCTCGCCGCGGTCACCGCGGCCCGCAGCGCACCCGCCTGCGGATCGCCGAAGGCGCGGGTGATGGCACTCCGGAACCGCGACTCGAGGAAGGGCCGGGCGTCGCTGACCCCGCTGAGCAGGATGACCGACCGCAGCGTGGGGACGATCCCGCGGGCTGCCACCAGCAGCGCGTCCAGACCGCCCATCGAGAACCCCACCGTCGCCACCACGGGCACCCGGCCACCGAGCTTGCGCTTGACCGACGAGACGAGCGCGGCCTGATCGGCGACACTGCGCGGGTTGCCGACGTTGTCGCCGTGCGACTGGCTCGCCGCCACCGCCAGGTGCGCCCGCAGCAGGGCGGAGCGCAGCGGGAAGAGGTTGTCGTCGTCGAGGATCTGGTCCTGGTCCGCCGCGAAGCCGTGCATGAAGAGCACCACCCCGCGAACCGCGCCGTGGGGCTGCAGCAGGACCTCGCGCTGACCCGAGGCCGAGGTCATCCGGGTCAGCCGGAACGGCTCCCCGCCGGAGGCGGGCCGGTCGCCGGAGGAGCAGCCGGCCAGCAGCAGCACCAGCGCGACGAGGGCGGCCGCACCACACCTCACCGGACCGCACCTCACCGGACGGCGGCTCCCGCGACGGCGGCTCACGGGACCTCGTAGACGGTCATCCGGCCGTTGCTGCGGCTGCTGGTCTCGTACACCGTGGTCAACCGGGCGACCTCGCGGTCGACGGCGCGGGGACCGACGAAGGCGTAGCCGTCGTCGACCTGCCGGCGGAAGACGACCAGGTAGCGGACGTCCTTGTTCCGGACCGTGCTCGCCCCCATGAAGTTGACCATGGTGTAGCGAGTGAAGATCTCGCGCTGCACGGAGTTGGTCACGGCGACGACCGTCCCCGGTGGCACGTTCTCGGCCATCCAGCGGTCCACCTTGTAGGTGCCGTCGTCACTGTCGACGCGGTACGTGATCCAGTTCGCGACGTCCGAGACCACCATCGCCGAGGCCACGACCAGCGTGGCCACCACGACGGCGCGGGGTGCGCGGGGGCGCAGCTCACGCGCCACCACGACGAGAGCGATGAGCGCCGGGGTCAGCAGGAAGTTGAAGAACTGTTCCTCGTTGGTGCCGATCAGGACGCAGTAGGTCAGCAGCGGGATGGCGCCCAGGCCGTAGCAGGCGATGAAGCGCTGCAGCGGCGTGACCGCCTTCCAGGCGAGGTACAGGATCGCCAGGCTGCCGATGCCGAGGATGAGGTAGGCCGTCCAGAGGTAGTAGACGTTGCGGATCAGCGCGTCCAGGAAGGACGGACCGTCGGCCTTGTTGAACCCGGTGATCTGCGTGGTGCCGGCGGTCCGCTTGAAGCCGGTGGAGATCTGGAAGACGTAGGTGCTCCAGTTGCCGGTCGCCGCGACGACGCCCACCCAGACGATGTAGGGAACGGCGGCGAGGCCGATGAGGGCGAGCGCCTCACGCCGCGACACCCAGCACCGGAACAGCCACGCGAAGGCCATCGGCACCATCGTGATGAAGACCGCGAACTCCTTGCTCAGGATCGCGAAGCCGAAGAGCAGTCCGGCGGCGACGATCCGGCCCCGGCGGGCGCGTCCGGGCTCGACCGGCATCCGCACGAGCACCGCATAGCCGGCGAGTGCCCAGAAGACCGTCGAGGGCTCCAGGATGTTGATCCCGCTCTGCCGGTGGACGAAGGCGTTGACGCCGAAGAGGGACGCGGTGACGACCGCCGCGGTCCGTCCCGCCACCCGCTCCACGATGAGGGCGATCATGAGGACGCTCAGGGCGGCGAAGATCGCGATGAGCTTGCGCAGGCTGTAGACCTGGGTGAAGACCTCGTTGTGCAGCCCGAAGAACTGCATCCAGACGGCCTCGATCAGGAAGTAGCCCGGCGGGTGCAGGAAGAAGTGCACACCGGCCGCGTACGGCATACCGCCGCGGGCGACGGACTGCCCGACCTGGGCGTAGAAGGGCTCGTCGATGAAGAGGTCGTAGGCAGTGTCGCTGCCGATGTGGAAGCTCAGCCACGCCAGCACCGTCGCCCCGACGAGGAATGCCCGCCACGGCGTCACCAGGCCTCGGGCCCGGTCCACAAGCCGGGGGGACGGCGCTGCCGAGTCCTCGGGCGACTCGGTGGTCCGGTCGACGGTGGCGGTCATGCGATCTTCACCGCGCGCGGCGCGCTCGCCGCGAGGTGCGGCGCCATCGGGCAGGTGTGGGGCGAGAGGAACGGCAGCGCGTTGTGCGGACGAGCCGCACCGTGCCACTGCACGAGGTCACGCGCCCGGGCCAGCCGTACCGTCACCTCGGCCTGCCCCGGCGGCAGCCCCGCCGTGGCCAGGATGCGGCCGGCGTCGCTCTCGTCGGCGGCATTGAGCAGGACGACGAAGGGCCCGTCCACCGAGTCGACACACGCCCGGCAGAAGGTGGTCTGGTCCAGCTCGCGCAGCGCGCGTTCGTCGAGCAGCCGTGCACCCGCACGATCGAGGGTGACGAGCACGGTGGCGTCGGTCCGCGCCGGCGGCGACACCGGCCAGCCGGTGCGACGGGTGCGCTCGGCCGCCATCACCGCCAGGAAGCGATCGGCGGTGGCCGACCAGGTCAGCGAGGCCGCCCAGCGCCGGCACCGCGCCGCGTAGGCCTCGGCCGTGGCCTCGTCGGCGAGCAGCGCGAGCGCGTCGCGCAGCCCGGCGGCGAGGTCCGCCTCGTCCCGCACCAGCCACCCGGTCTCGCCGTCGCGGACCGAGTCGCGCAGCCCGGGCACGTCCAACGAGAGGGCCGGGACGCCCTGCGCAGCCGCCTCGATCACCGTCAGTCCCCAGCCCTCCGCGACGGAGGTGCAGACCGTCAGCCACGCCTGACCGAGCAGCCGGTCGCGCTCGGCGTCGGAGACCCGGCCGTGGAAGCGGACGTGGTCGTCCAGCCCGAGACGCGCGGCGTGCTCACGCAGGCGCGCCTCCTCCGGCCCCTTGCCGATGAGGTCGACGACGAGGTCGCCACCCTCCTGCACGACCGCCGTGACGGCGTCGAGCACCAGCTCCCAGCGCTTGTGGGTGGTCAGCCGGCCGACGCAGGCGACCGTGGGCCGGGACGAGCGGCGGTGCGACGGTCCGCCCGCGACCCGGTAGCCGTTGGGCGTGACGTGTACCTGGCCGCGCAGGCCGAGGCGGGCCCGGACATCGGTCCGGGTCGAGGGCGAGACGGTGCAGACCGGCCGGCCGCCATAGACCCGCCGCGAGGCCGCGCTCTCCAGCCAGCGTCCGAGGCGCGCCGCGAGCGGCGGGAAGTACATCGCGAACTGGTCCTGGTGCACGTGGTGGATGAGCAGCGAGATCGCGCTGCGCTTGGAGAGGACGAGCGGGCTGAAGAACGGGATCCCGTTCTGGGAGTCGATCACCGCGTCGACCCGCCGCCGGTTGAGCAGCAGCCACAGCAGCGCGAGCGGGTAGACCCCCAGCCGCGAGCCGAAGCGGACGACGCGGTAGCCGTCGATGGTGTCGTGACGGGTGGCGCCGCGGGGGCGGCTCGTGACGTAGGTGACGCGCACGCCCCGGCCGACGAGCTCGACGGCCACGTTGTGGCAGTAGGACTCGGCACCTCCTGCGTCGGGGTGCTTGATGTCTTTCCAGTTGAGGATGATCACGCGGGACAGCTGCATGAGAGGTCGATCTCCTTGCTTCGTCGGATTGGGGGGATCTGACGAGGTCGAGGTCAGGACAGCCGCAGCGAGAGCAGTTGCTCGGTGTCGGTGTCGTCGTGGCGCAGCCGGCGCAGTCGCAGGATCTCCCGCGCGATCTCGCCGGCGTGGGTCATCGCCCGCAGCGAGGAGTCGGGATCGTCGCTCCACACCACCGGGACCTCGGTGATGGCCAAGCCCATCGCGTGGGCGCGGGCGAGCACCTCGACGTCGAAGCTGAAGCCGTTGGTCCGCAGGTTGGCGAAGATCCGCCGCGCGGCGGCCTGGGTGAAGAACTTGAAGCCGCACTGGGTGTCGGCGACATCGGGGAGCAGATCGCGGACCGCGAGTCGGAAGGCCCAGCTGCCGGCGCGCCGGACCAGCGGCTGCGCGACGTCGTAGCGAGCCCCCGCGCACCGCCGCGAGGCGATCACGACGTCGTCACCGGCGGCGAGCGCGGCCAGGGCGGGGTGCAGGGTGGCCGCCGGCGTGGCGAGGTCGGCGTCCACGAAGCCGACCCAGGTGGCCGAGCTGCCGAGCATGCCGCGGCGGACGGCCGCGCCCTTGCCGCCCACCGAGCAGCCGATGACGTGCACGCGCTCCTCGCCGTAGCGTGCACGCGCCCGGTCGGCGGCCTCGGCGGTGCGGTCGTAGCTGCCGTTGTCGACGACCACGACGCGGGCCTGCACCTGCGGGGCCGCGTCGAGCTCGGCGAAGAGGGCGTCGAGCGTCGCCGGCAGCCGACGCTCCTCGTTGTAGGTGGGGACGACGATCTCGAGGTCGCAGGGGGGACGCAGCGACGGGGCGACCCGTTCGCCGGGGACGAGGGCGGGGCTCAGGGACGTGAGCATGACTGGCTCCCTTGAGGGGTGGGGTGAGCGGGACGGAACAGGGCGACGAGACAGGCGACGGCGACGAGGAGAAGCAGGCCCCACCAGAGCGCGGGATGAGGTCGGGCCGCCAGCAGGGCGACGCCGGCGAGCAGGACCGCGGCGGGAACGGCGAGGCTTCGCACGGTCGGGCGGGACGTGCCGCGACCCCGCCGGGACCGGTTGCCGTCGGCGCCAAGCTCCCCCGCCGCGAAGCGACCGTCCGCACCGACGAGACCGATCACGGCGGCCCACAGCAGCAGGCTGGCGGTGATGGCGTAGCCGTGCAGGGAGCCGACGGTTCCCAGCGCGAGCAGGCTCGCCGTCTGCAGCACCGCGACACCGCCGAGGACGGTCAGGCAGCGGCCGAAGCGACGTCGCGCCTGGTACGTGGTCGAGATGATGTTGACCAGTCCGGCCGCGACCCCGCTGAAGCAGGTCACCGCCAGTAGCGACCGGGTCTCCCCGAAATCGGCCGGGACCACCAGGCTCAGCACGCCGGCCGGGACGGTCAGGCAGGTCAGCACGAACGGGACGCACAGCACGGCGAAGGTGCGCAGGTTCGAGCCTTCGATGCGCCGGGCGGCGCGATCGTCGGCGGCCGCGACCTGCGCGGTGTACGTCCCCAGCGCGATGGCACCACCGAGGAAGAGGGGGATGCGTCCGATGAGTGCCGCGGTCTGGTAGCTGGCGGCCTCACTCGCCGAAAGCCCGGCGAAGCCGATGAGGACCCCGTCCGCCGCGGCCAGCACGGCGAGCAGGAGCTGGATGCCGCCGAGGCCGGCCGCCTGCAGCGACAGCCGGCGATAGGTGGCACCCTCCATCCGACGCAGCGGCAGCGCAGAGCGGCCGAACCACAGCGCCAGGCACAGCGCGGCGAGGCTGCCGAAGACGAAGCCGGCGATGCCCGCCGTCGCGGTGTGGGAGACCGATCCGAGCAGCGCCAGGGTGAGGCCGATGCGGACGGCCGCCTCGGTGACGCGGATGCCGGCCAGCGGGGCCAGCCGGCCACGACCCTGCAGGTAGCCGGAGGGCCCGGCGAGCAGCGAGATGGTGACGGCGGCGCAGGCCCCTACCAGGCCGAAGCCCAGCCCTCCCAGCGCCCAGCAGACCGGCAGGGCGACGGCGCCGAGGACGACGGCCTGGACGACGGAGCCGGTGAGCCCGAACATCATGGCCTTGCCCGGCGCACCCTCGTAGTCCGACGCGGACAGATACCGAGCCACGGCCCAGGGCAGTGCCGCCGTGGAGCCGGTCCCGACGACGAGCAGCAGGTTCTGACCCGCCGCGAAGGTGGTGAACTCGGCGGCCGGCAGCAGGTGAGCGGCGACGAGGGTCATCGCGTAGTTCGCCGCGCTGACCAGGGCGGTCGTGAAGGCCAGCACCAGCACCACCGCACGCGTCGAGCCGGCGGCACGCGGCGGGACCGGTGCCGGCGGGGCCGGTGTCGGCGGCCCCGGCGCAGGCGCGATGCCGGCGGCGGGCAGGCCGCCGTCGAGCGGTGGGCGGCCGTCGGAGGACCGACGCGCCACCACCTCTGCCGCACTCTTCACCGTGAGCGCCCCCGCTCCTCGTCGCTGTCAGCGCGGCAAGACTAAGCACGCTTTCAGCGGCCCGGGAGCGAGATGAGAAAGAACCCCTCGTGTCCAATTCCCGCATGAGACAGGCCGATTTCGAGGGAATGTCAGGGCAGGCCTATGGTCCCGATCTCGGCGCCATGAGGCGTTTCGCGGAGAATAACCCACGCGAATTTAACAATTGCTCGGGGCCGCAATTGCGGGCTCGCGAGCCTCTTCACTGCCCCGAGCCGCGGCCATGCCTGCCGACACACGCGAAACATGACGACACCGTCGACGGTGCGCGTGACGTGCAGCACGTTGCCACGTTCCGGGGCACCGCGCCACTCGAACGCGTCAGCCCTGGCGAGCGAGGGCGGCGAAGCGCGCGAAGCTGATCCCGGCCGCCCTGTCCTCGATCAACCGTCCGGACATGTACATCATTGCGGTCAGGCGATACGCCTTCGCCCGCTTCGCGCTGAGCTGGAAGGCCGCGGCCCCACCGCGGCCGGTGTTCTCGCCGGCGACCGGCAGTCCGTACTGCGCAGCGAGTCCAGCGAGATAGGCGACCGGCGGGACGCCGGCCGAGTCCGTACCCTGCGCCGGGGCGTCGAGCCAGGTCGTGTAGACCGTCGACCGGATGCCGGAGGCCTTCATCGCGCGGACCTGGTGTGCCCAGTCGAGGCCGGCGCTGATCATGCCGTTGACCTCGGCGACGGTGCGGCCCCGCAGTCCGTCGTTCACGGCACGGGTGGTGAAGCCGGGACGCAACCCCCATGACGGGAAGAGGACCTGCTGCGCCGCCGCGGGGAAGGCCTGGTGCACGGTCCGCATCAGCCACGTCTGATAGCCGGTGAGGCTGGCGTAGTAGTAGTTCAACGACGCGATCGCGTCGGCCTTGCTGCCCCGTCCGGGACGCCAGCCGGGCACGGGCGCGCCGACCTGCGCCGCGCTGTCGTACATCCAGAGCGACATGCGGTGGCCGCGGTAGTCGGCGTCGGGGTAGCGCAGCTCGCCGCTGAGCAGGCCGCCGATCCGGATCGTGGAGACCGGAGCCCCGGCCAGCGCGCGGCCCAGCCGGCCGATGTAGGCCGCCTGCGCGGCGCGCACGGCGGGGTTGAAGACGGCGTTGGGCACGTCTTCGGAGAGCGGGGCACGCCAGACGTCGCCGTACTGGTTGACGAACCGGGTCTGCCCCGGCACCGAGAAGACCCAGGAGGCGGGGTACTGCAGGCCCAGGTCGAGGGTCACCGCCGCCCCCTGCCGCACCGCGGCCCCGACCGTCTGATGCAGTGAGTCGGCCTCGGCGGTGTTCCAGCTGCCGGGGCGCGGCTGCAGCGTGTTCCACCCGCGCCCCACGGCGACGCGGGTGATGCCGCTGGCGCGCAGGTGGCCGAGCTGGTCGGCCGTCGGCGCCAGCAGGCCCATCGCCGGCGGCACCGTCGTCCGGCTGACGGGCGTCTCGACCGGCTCCGGAGCGGACGGCGCGCCGGCAGTCACACCGAGCGCCGTCATCGCGATCACGGCGACGGCGCCGAGGGCTCCGAGCAGGCCGGAGGAGGCGCGCGGGGCGGGGGCGGCGAAGGGCGAACGCGGGGAAGGCATGACGACCTCAGATCATCGTGTTAGCTCCCCGCTAAGTGACAGCCTAACCGACCCGTGCCGCTTGTGCACGAATGGGGCGAAAATCGCCGACGACCCGCGCGATCAGGCCGAGGGGGTCGTCAGGATCTCGGCGCCGTCGTCGGTGACGACCACGGTGTGCTCCCACTGCGCGGCCATCGAACCGTCCTTGGTGAGGACGGTCCAGTCGTCGTCCCACATGTACCAGTCGACGCCGCCGAGGGTCAGCATCGGCTCGACCGTGAAGGTCATGCCGGGCTCCATGATCGTGTCCGCACCGGGCTCGTCGTAGTGCAGGATCGTCGGCTTGGTGTGGAAGCTCGGGCCGACGCCGTGACCGGTGTAGTCGCGGACCACGCCATAGCCGAAGCGCTTGGCGTAGGACTCGATGACGCGGCCGATGACGCTCACCGGGCGACCCGGCCGGATGGCCTTGATGCCGCGCAGCATCGCCTCGCGGGTGCGCTCACCGAGGTCGCGGACCTCGGGCGCGACGCTGCCGGCGTAGAAGGTGGCGCAGTTGTCGCCGTGGACGCCGCCGACGAAGGCGGTGATGTCCACCTTCACAACATCGCCGTCGGCCAGCGGCCGGTCGTCCGGGATGCCGTGGCAGATGACCTCGTTGACGCTGGTGCAGAGCGACTTCGGGTAGTCCTTGTAGCCGAGCGTCGACGGGTAGGCCTTGTGGGCGACGAGGAAGTCGTGGCCGACGCGATCCAGCTCGTCGGTCGTGACGCCCGGCGCGACATGCCGGCCCACCTCGACGAGGGCGTCCGCGGCGATACGCCCGGCGATACGCATTCGCTCGATGGTGGCGGTGTCCTTGACCATCGGGTCGTCGAAGTCCGCCCGGGTCTTCGGCCAGGTCCCGACGTAGTGGGGACGGGCGATGGCCTTCGGCACGTCCCGACGCGGCGAGACGGTGCCCTGACGCAGCGGCTGGGGTGGAGTCACGACGGTCATGACTCCATTGTGCCGCGCGGCTGCCACCGGGCCGATGCCGTCCTCGCGCTAGCGGGCCGGCACCTGCCGGATCGCGCCGGGGCGCAGCGAGAGCAGTTCGGCAGTGGCGGCGTGGTCGGCCTCCTGGACCCAGTCGAGCGTGGAGAGCTCGACGAAGCTCCGGGGCTGCGTCGCCGCGGTCCGGTCGGCGGCGCGTCGCGCGCTGCGTCCGGGCCGGCGGCCCGCCCGTTCGATGCCGCGGCCGGTGAGCAGACAGACGCCCACGCCGAGCGCCAGCCAGATGCCGGCCACCACCACTGGAGTCACGAGCTCATCATCGGCTGCGGCGGGCCGGACCTGAGGCCGAAATGGTCCCGTCACGTCGGGCGTGGGGCCCGAGAACGGTCAGACCTGGACGACCTGCGGCATGAGCATGGGCCGCCGGCGGTACTCGCGGTCCACCCAGCGGCCGACCGTGCGGCGGATGAGGCGCTCGAGCGCGTCGGAGTCGCGGGTGCCGTCGGCGATGGCCTTCTCGATCACCTTGACCAGCTCCGTCGTGATCGGCCGCAATGCCTTGGGGTCGTCACTGAAGCCTCGGGAGGTGAGTTCGGGGCCGAAGACCACCTTGCCCGCCTCGGAGTCGACCGCGACGAGCACCGAGAGGAACCCGTCCTCGCCGAGGATGCGCCTGTCCTTCAGCGTCGAGTCACCGATGTCGCCGACCTCGAGGCCGTCGACGTAGACGTAGCCGACGGGGATGTGCCCGGTGATGCTGGCGAGCCCGTCGACGAGGTCGACGACGGTGCCGTCCTCGGCGAGCAGGATGCGCTCGTCCGGCAGCCCCATCGACCGACCGATCTGCGCGTGCGCGCGCAGGTGCCGCCACTCACCGTGCACCGGCATGAGGTTGGTGGGGCGGACGGCGTTGAGCAGGTAACGCAGCTCGCCGGCCGGGGCGTGTCCGGAGACGTGGACCAGCGCCGTGGACTTGTGCACGACGGTCGCCCCGAGCCGGGACAGGCCGTTGATGACCTGACCCACCGAGGTCTCGTTGCCGGGGATGAGCGAGGAGGCGAGCAGGATGGTGTCGTCGGAGCTGATGGTGATCGTCTGGTGATCGCGGTTGGCCATCCGGGACAGCGCCGAGAGTGGCTCGCCCTGCGACCCGGTGGAGATGAGCAGGATGCGTCGGGACGGCAGCTCCTCGGCCATCTTGAGGTCCACGATCAGCTGGTCCGGCACCCGCAACAGGCCCAGGTCTCGTGCGATGCCCATGTTGCGGACCATGGAGCGTCCCACGAAGGCGACCTGCCGGCCGCTGGCATGGGCGGCGTCGAGGACCTGCTGCACCCGGTGCACGTGCGAGGCGAAGCAGGCGACGATGATCCGGCCCTGCGCCTTGGTGATCACGTCCGCGACGACCTTGCCGACATCCCGCTCGGACGGGATGAAGCCCGGCACCTCGGCGTTGGTGGAGTCCGACAGCAGCAGGTCGACGCCCTCGTCGCCGAGGCGGGAGAAGCCCGGCAGGTCGGTGAGGCGACCGTCCAGCGGGGTCTGGTCCATCTTGAAGTCGCCGGTGTGCAGCACCGTCTGCTCGCCGGCACGGATCGCGACGGCCAGGGCGTCCGGGATGGAGTGGTTCACCGCGAAGAAGCGCAGTCCCCAGGCGCCGAGGTCCAGGCTCTCGCCCTCGACGACCTGGCGGGTGACCGGCTTCATGCGGTGCTGGTCGAGCTTGGCGCTCACCAGCGCCAGCGTCAGCCGCGAGCCGATGACCGGGATGTCGCCGCGCTCGCGCAGCAGGTAGGGCAGCGCGCCGATGTGGTCCTCGTGGCCATGGGTGAGGACGACCGCGTCGATGTCGTCCAGCCGGTCGGCGAAGTACGACCAGTCCGGGAGCGTGACGTCGATGCCGGGCGAATCGGTCTTACCGAGCAGCATCCCGCAGTCGACGACGAGCAGCCGGCCGTCGTACTCGAACATCGTCATGTTGCGGCCGATCTCCTTGATGCCGCCGAGCGCGACGACACGCAGGCCGCCGCGCGGCAGCGCCGGAGGTTCAGCCTGGCCCTGGGTGCCGCCGTTACTCATGCGATCGAGGCTAGCGTGACGCCCATGGAGACCACGGTGCAGGCGATCAGCAGCGACAACATCACCGGAATCGGCATCGGGGTGATCGTCATCCTCGTCATCCTCGGCTTCGTGCTGGCGGCGCTGCTCACCCAGATCTTCATCCGCCTCGCGATCGCCCTGGTCGTCGTCGTCCTGGCCATCGTGGTCTGGCAGCAGCGCGGCCGGGTCGAGGACGAGATCAACAGCCGGGCCTGCAAGCTGGACACCACCTTCTTCGGCGTCCACGTCGAGGCCCCGGACTCGGTACGAGAGGCCTGTCAGCGCTGACTCGTCTCGTTTCGCGGCCGGTTCGGGACGGGCACAACCAATTTGTCCGTTCCGACCCCCTCGAAATGAGTAACCATGCGACGCATCGCCGCCGTCGTCCTCACCGTCGTCGCCACCGCGACACTGACCCTGGGCCTCGCGAGTTCTGCCACCGCGGCACCGGCTCCGGTGCAGCCGGTCGCCTCGGTGGACCTCAACCGCTACGTAGGCGGCTGGTATCAGCTCGCTGCCATCCCGGCCGTCTTCGAAGCGCAGTGCGCGAAGAACGTCACCGCCACGTACGTGAAGAACAGCGACGGCACCGTCGGCGTCACCAATAGGTGCGCGACGTACCTCGGCTTCACCAGCAGCGTCAAGGGCAAGGCCCGGGTCGAGAACGCCCCGGCCAACTCCGCGCTCAACGTCTCCTTCTTCCGCCTCTTCGGCAGGCAGGTCTACGGCAAGAACGCCAACTACCTCATCTTCGGTCTGGACCCGCAGTACCGCTGGGCGCTGGTCGGTTCGGCCGACCACAAGACCGGGTTCGTCCTGTCGCGGTCGGCGACACTCGGCGGCAGCGACCAGGCCGCGATCGCACGGACCATCGTCGCCAACGGCTTCGACCTCTGCGCCTTCGAGGTCACCAAGCAGGACGGGGGCGCGCAGCAGCGGACCACCCTCTGCTGATCGTGGGGACGGCTACAGGTCCAAAGTCCCGATTCGCATGACGTGCGTCACCCTCGACGGCAGACCCTCGTTGAACCGATCGGACGGGTGGGGAACCGAACGCCTTCCCCCGAGGCTGACGGTGCGATCCGGCCACTGCTGACGGCAGCGACGCGCTTTCCCCCGAGGCGTGTCGCTGCCGTCGTCGGCTGTGAGCTCAGCTCTGCGGGCCGCGGTGCCGCCGGCCCTGAAGCAGATGGACCAGCACGGGGACGAGCCCAAGGACGACCACGCCCACGACGACGACATCCACGTAACCCTTGTTGCGCTGGACGAAGTCGAACTGCCCGAGCCAGTAGCCGAGCAGGATGACGCCGACGGTCCAGACGATGCCGCCCAGCGCCGAGTACAGGGCGTAGAGGGCGAAGCGCATCCGTCCGACACCGGCCATGACCGTCGCCACCGTCCGGACGATGGGGACGAAGCGGCCGATGATGATCGTCCACGAGCCGAACCGCTCGAAGAAGTCATGCGCGCGGGTGACGTACTCGGGACGGAAGAGCCGCGACTTCGGCCGGTCGAAGACCACGGGTCCGGCGCGGTAGCCGATGCCGTAGCCGACCAGGTTGCCGAGGAAGGCCGCCACGGGCGCGACGACGAGGAAGGCGGCAAGGGGGGTCTTGATGTCGCCGACCGCGAGATAGATCCCGGCCGCGAAGAGCAGCGTGTCGCCGGGGAGGAAGAAGCCCACGAGCAGCCCGCACTCGGCGAAGAGCACCAAGGCGAGAACGAGCAGCGCACCGCTACCCGAGAGCAGGGTGTCCGGACTGATCGGGTTGGCCAGCAGCACGAGGGGCGAGTCTACGGATGCCGGCGATGCCCCGGCGCCACTCGGCGGTCGCCGCGCGCGACTCACACCGGGACGGGAGGCCCTCGCCCGGGCGACTCGAGGGGCCTGCCAGGATGCCGACGTGACCACGCGAAGGACGACCACCCTGGCCGCCGCGCTGACGGTGGCGCTGCTCGTCACCGGCTGTAGCGACTCCTCGCCGGCCGAGGCGGGCACGTCGGTACGGGCAACGGCGACCTCGACGGGGACCGCGACCGCGTCGTCGGCGGGCTCGTCGGCTCCGGTTGCCGGCACGACCGGTCGCTCGTCTGCCACCTCCGCAGCGGCCGCCGGCGTGGCCTATCGCAAACCGCGGGCCTGTGACGGCATCGCGCTGCAGTCCGGCGCCCGGATCCCCGCCGCGAAGCTGGCCGGCTGCATCAACGCGGCCATGACCGCCTGGGGCAGCGGCCGCGAGACCATCACGGCCGCCGACCTCCGCGGCAGCGCCGAGTTCACCTACGGCCGGACGCCGACGATGGCGGGGCAGTTCACCGGCTCGGACGGAACGGTGAAGTTCCGTTTCCTGCCCAAGACCGCATGGCTCACCTCCCACGGACGCTGGGTGCGGGCCGACCCTCGCTCCAGCGACCCGACGGCGTTGGCCGCCGCCGCGGCGGCCAGTCTCTACCGGGTGTACGCCTCGCCGGCGGAGACGGTGCGGGTGCTGGCCGCCGCGCCGTCCTGGAAGCCGGCCCCGCGGCAGGACGTCGTCCGGCTGCCCCGCGGTGAGGTCAAGGCCTGGCGGATCACGGCGACCGGGCCGTTCACGGTGAACCTGCTGGGACCGCAGCGCGTCAACGCCTACACCGTGTGGGTGAAGAACGACTTCACCCCGGTAGGCGTCCGGGGGACGGTGACGAGCCAGGGCGTGCGGAGCACCACCACGCAGTACTTCTACGACCTCGGCAAGCCGGTCGTCGTCACCGCACCGAAGTAGGACACCCGAGGCGCCGGCATGACAGGCTGCGGCCCGTGACGGGCTATCGATTCCCCTGGCAGACCATCTTCTGGCTCTACCTGGTCAGCACCCTCGGCTTCGCGCTGGTCGCCCTCTTCAGCACCGGTCCGGTCGCCGTCCGCATCGTCTTCGGCCTCGGCGCCCTGCTCGGTCTCTGGCTGGCGGGCAGCGCCTGGCGTCATTGGCACGCTCGCTGACGGGTCCATCACCGGGCTTGTCCGCGCCGCCGGGTGGTGCGCTCAGCCGGGGGCGAGAATGTGTCCCGTCGGATGTGCCTCGTTATGTCATCCAGCGGTAGCGGACATCGGCGAAGGAGTCGACGTCGAAGACGGAGAACCAGCGGAGCACGCGGGTTCCCGTGTTGCGGATCGCATGAGCGCAATCGCCCGGGATGTAGACGCTGTCCCCCGCCCCGATCTCATCGGCTCTTCTCGTCGAGAGTGATCCGTCCCGACCCTTCGACGATGTGGTAGCTCTCGGTGGCGTCGTGGCAATGCTCGCGGAGCTGCTGGCCGGGCTGGAGGAGGCGATGCCCCTGCTCATCCCGCACGTGCCCGTCACGTCGCCGCTGAAGAGGGTCCGGAAGTCGACGGTGCCACGGGTCGGGTAGTCCCAACTCACGAGATCGCGATCCATCTCGCGGCTGACGTGAGCTTCAGGGTCCATGTGACGTGACACCTCTCCGAAGTGTGGAGTGATCCGGGGCCTCTGCTCGGGACATCGACAGTCCGAGATCCGACTCTCGTCGACAGACCACCAGCGTCCCCGCCGTCAGCGGTCCGCTCGCCGTTGGGTGAGTCGCAGATCGGCCAGCTCGACTGCCAGAGCGAGATTCGGTGATCCCATCCGTTGCCGGACGGTTCGCTGCGCAGCTTCCAGGACGTGCCTGATCTCGAGCCGATCCAGCGTCGGATGGCGAGCTGCCAGCTGGTTGACAGCGCGCCCGACGGAGCTCACGACGGGCCCCCTCCATTTCGCCCAGGGATGTCTTGCCGCCGCGTCGGAGCGGGTTTGCGCGACCCAAACAGGTGGTGCACCAATCTATTGCACCCTGCTCGCTACGGCCACAGGACGCGATCGGTCACCGGCCCGACCGGTTCGAGGACCGGGATCAGCAACACCAGCGCCTCGCAGCGGGCGAGCATTTCGGAGATGGGCTCGCGGGGCCACGACATCATCACCGCCGCGTCGAGAGTGTCCAGCGCTGTCCGCAGCATCGCTCCGACATCAACGCCGCTCGGGTTCGTCACCGGCCAGTGAGAGTCCGGCTCGTGTGGCCATGGGGTGCTCCCTCCCGGTTGGGAAATCCTCTCCTTGGGGCTTCGCTGACGTGCGGTCGCTCTTGCCGCACGTCGGCGTAGCCGCTGGCCTGGTCCAGACGGCCGGAGGATGCAAGGGCCCGCCCGCCCGACCGGACCACGCGTGGTGCGGAGCACCATCCCGATGCCGCTGGAAAGAATCACCCCTTGCGGCCGGAGGCCGGCCGGGGCTACCCAGCTGGGAGCGCCACCGCAGGGAGGCGAGACCGCACCACCGGCACGACTGCGCCATCTGCTTGTCCGCACGCCACGGGACCGGACCACAGCGGCAGCGACGTCACCGGCTGACCGCCGGTGGCACGTTCGCCGGCAGCCTCTGTCGCTGCCGGCGCCGCAACCGTGCGAGGCGATGGGACGACTCAGGTCGGATGGGCCGGCCCCTCGCCTCTGCTCGCGATCAGGTCACGGCCGATGCGAGCAGCGCGAACGCCCGGCTCTTGAGCGCGCTCACCTGACCGGAGACGACCCGTTCGGCCCGGACTTCGGCGGCGTTGCGCTTGCCGTCAACCGGGGCGTAGTGCTCCAGGTATTCGGTGACGACCCGCGCGGGAAGGTCTCGGTCTTAGCGACTGCTGAACGACACCCTGCACCTCTTTTGCCGCTATATATGGACGTAACGCACAGAAAACTCATATGGTGCTTTTGGTGGCCCTACTCCGGGCTCCGAGGGAGGGAACGATGAGGTTCAGGACTGTGGTGAGGGGCGGTGCAGCAGCCGTCCTGGTCGCGGGTGTCTGTTTCGGCGTACCGATCGTGGCGTCGGCGGCGACGACGGATTTGACTCTGATGACGGGCAAGGTTGTCGACGGCAGCACACCCGTAGCCGGATCGCCTGTCATGGTGTTTGCCTGGCCGAATCAGGATGCACTGGTTGCCATGGGCGATGACGTCACGTTCAACAACCCGATCGTTGAATATTCACAGACTGCAAACGACGGCTCTTATGCGGTGTCGCCCGACCTGAGCAAGCTCGGGCCCGACTACGTGGGCCCTTCGGGAGAGGTCTCCCTGTCGGTGATGGTGGGTGGCACCGAAGTGAACGTTCCGGCTGCGCTCGCCGGTTCGGCAGCTGCAGCGGACACGTCTCTGAACGCCACACCGACAAACCGGATGGTGGCAACCATCAACACCGGCGCAAAGACGCTCACCAGCGCGGTAGGGCAGGATGCGCCGATCACGGCTGCGGTTCAGTTCTCCGCGACCGGGGCGACGGCGACCGCGGAACTGGCGAAGCATGGCCTGGCTACGCCACGAGCCAGCAGCAGCGCCTCTTCGCCGGCCTCAGGGGTCTCGCCGATGTACTGCGCTACTGACTCGACCAGGACCTACTGGCGCAACAAGAACGAGGCGTTCATTCACCTGTATTCCAATGCCTTTGCGCCCGCGGCGTTGACCGAGACCACGGCGTCCGCGCACTCGCTGGGCATTGGCGTGTCCGCCGAGGGTGAAGACTGGTCCGCGTCGGGAAAGACCACGATCGAGACGAACCAGGACAACAGCCTGACGCACAAGTTCGCCCGCAACTGGACCGTCTACAACAAGGTGACCTACCGCGAATACGTCACGACGTGCTCGGGCGGACCGAAGTTGACGGTGACGTACTCGGCACGACCCGACAAGTTCGACGACATCATCACCGGCGACAAAGCGATCGGAAATCCGGGCAACAGCTACAACGTATGTCGCAGCGCGATCAAGGGTCAGGTTTACCGCAAGAGCGGCGGTAGCAACCTCACCTTCGAAGCAGGGGTCACCCTCGGGATCGTCAGCCTGCAGGCAAAGGCGTCTTACTCCAAGAACACCGAAGTGGTCTGGTCGGTGAACCAGAGCAACGTCGACTACATGTGCGGCAACGGGGACTCCTGGCTGAACGCCGCCAACGCTGCCATCAAGCCCCGCCAAGGGCAGTGTGGAGCAACTCCGGCGGACGCCGCGTCACTGAACGATGGCGATGCGATACTGCCGAACGGCCAGCCTGACTCCATCACTCCGGACTGCTGAGGTTCAGCTTCGTGACACGTCGCGCCCGAAACGGCATGGCAATCATCGCCCGGACGACGGCGGTAGTCGGGATCCTGGTCACGCCGCTCCTCGCGGGATGTGGCACGTCCGGCACGGCCCGGACCGGCGCGCGTGCCTACTCCGACGTCAACGGCACCACCAACCCCGGTATCGGCAGTCAGAACATGGCAATGTCCACGCCGGAAACGCTGCAAGCAGGCGACGTGTGCACGCAGGGTGGGCCCGTGCGCATCAACAAGGTCGAACCTGCGCACACCACCGGCAAGTTAGTCGTCGTCGCGTGGGGAACGCGCCCACAGCTGTCGACCGCAGTCGGTGGCGAGGACGACCCGGCGAGTGCACCGGTGACACTGGCCTCGCTCGGTGGATTCACCCATGCCGCCTTCACGCAACCTTGTGTCCGTAAGGCAACTGCTCACCGCGAACTCAACATCGAGGTCAAGGCGGGCACACCGTCAGCCCACGCCGACAGCTTCACCGTGACCTACAACAACGGCCACACCTTCACGGTTCCGTTGGAATACGTCCGATGCACCGGACATGTCACCTCCAACTTCACCTGCAAGAACAACAACTAGGGGCGCCGACCTCGGACACAAGCGTCTCCAATACTTCACCCCGCCCGGCCCAGGGGGTCGCGAAGCGTTTTACTCCGCGGCCCTCCGTGGTCTGGCACGACCGGGAGCGTTTCGAGCACCGCGGACCGCACTCACGCCAGCCGTTGGGCGGATCGAGCTGGATGTCGGCCTCGAGCAGGCCGTAGTGGCCGAACCATGACGTCGGTGGCGTCGCCCGCCACCAACGCTTGGCGGCGTCGAGCCTGCCCCTCGGGACGCGGCTGAAGTCCTGGTCCGCGACCCGGCCGACGTGGTGGGCGGCGGCCCCGGCGGTCTACCACATCTGGACCGGCTCTTCGAACCGGTTTGCCACCCACTGCACCCACGTCACCAGCGCCCACCATCCGCCGGCCGGATCACTCCCTCACGCGAGCAGGTGCACCCCGTAGGTCGGTGGGATCGCCAGCAGAACGTGCGGCGGCCCCCAGCCCAATGTCGAGTCTCAGGACTTCGCTGACGGATTGATGTCTCGGGACATCGCTGACACCTGACCTGCTGTGGGCTGTTGTCCATGGCGCGGAAGGCGACTGCAATGGACGCGCGGACGGCGGCTGCCCTGGCTCAGGGCGTCGACGACGTGGCCGAGTTTGCCGGGTGCCAGGCATCAGTCGGCAGAGCTACTACAAGTGGAAGAAGCGGTTCGAGATCGAGGGGTTGGACGGGCTTCACGAGCGCTCCCGCCGCCCGAGCTCGACGCCGAACGCGACACCGGTCGAGGACGCGATCGTGCGGGCCCTGTCAACGACGGGTGAAAGTGGACCCCCTTGCGGCGTCTGAAATGAACCCCTCTTCCGGGTTGATTAGTCCTCGGCGTTTGGTGGTGGGGTGCGGCCGAGGTCGCGGTCTTTGAGGCGGTAGCTGTCGCCTTTGAGGGCGAGCACTTCGGCGTGGTGGACCAGGCGGTCGATCATGGCTGCGGCGACGTCGTCGTCTTCGAACGCCTCGCCCCATCGGCCAAAGGGCTTGTTCGAGGTGACGATCAGCGAGGCCCGTTCGTCACGGGCGCAGACGAGTTGGAAGAACAGGTTCGCGGCTTCGAGTTCGAACGGATGTAGCCGACCTCGTCGATGACCAGCAACGGGTAACGCCCGAGGCGGGTGAGCTCTGCCTGCAGGGTGCCGGCGTGGTGGGCATCGGCCAGCCGGGTGACCCACACTCATGTCTGGACCGTCTACCTTCGGCTCGGACGGCGCGTCATTCTCAAAACTACGGAACCGGGTGCTGATCATGAGGGCAACTGCCATGGCACCCTTTGCCGCGCACCTAGAAGTCACGCAGCCGCGCCGCGCCGACTAAGTGGCCGCGGTACGCGTAAATTCTCCCGGATCGCAAGTCCGGCGCAGTTACGTACAGTGCGATGGCAACCAGGCCACCTCTTGACCGGTCAAGGGAAACTGTTCGCGAATGTGGCGCTCCGGTTAAGCGAAGTTCAACGCCTTCGTCGCTACATCGCATAGTCAACAACCACAACTGGTTTGCGGTGGTATCCGCCCCCGCCCGTGGCGGAATGTGGTCGTGAACCGCCGGCGCCGTGGCGAAGTCGCCCCTGGTCGGACGGTGAAGCTTCATGGGTACCAGCACTTCGCGGCCCGTATTCAGTGCGATGTTGCACGCCCGACTGACCGGCGGACGTGCCGGAGATGTACATGCCGTCACGACACAGCTGAGGATCACCAAGGTGGCTGCGATCCTGCCGACGAGCCTGCTGGACACGTGAACCCCTTCTACCCTCGCTGACGGCACGGTAGCCGATTCCGTCGGCTGGGTCCCCGGGGGCGTCGCTCCCAGTCGAGGCGGACGGTAGCGGGCGAGGAGCTGACGCGCTTGGCTGGCGGACCCGCCCGGATACTTCATCACCGGGATTCGCCGTGCCCGTCTCCGCATGCGTGTGAAGCGCTTGCTGCGGCATCAGCGCAAGGCTCGGGATGAGTCTCAGTGGCGCACCAGCGTTGGGGCGAATAGCGCTCGGCGCGCCTGGCTGACTGGGGGTTAGTCTGCGTCGGTGACCCGCCGCCGTCGGCGTTTCAAGAGTGCGCGCACATCTACCAGCTCGGCATGCGGGTCGCTCTTGGCTTGACCACCGATGGTGTCTACGCGCTATGGAACGTCGCCGGGGGGTCGCCGTTCGCGTATTACCCCGAAGCCGTTGGCGGCTGGGGCTTGGCCGTGGCCCACTTTCATGGGTCGGAGCAGGCAGCGAGCACCCCGCGGCCCCAGCGCAACTCGTCCTCGATCTTCTGGACCACGATGGTGATCATTACCCAACCGTCTTCAGGACGGCAGTTCGCCGGTCACCTCAACGAACGCCGCGACATCGCAGCACGACACACCCAGCAGCCACGCCGTGGACTCGATCGCAACAACCGCTGCATCCGGATCGGCAAACGCCCCCGACGCCACGAGCACACCCACCGCGGACCTCACCCGATGTCGAATCCGCCGGTCGAGACCTTCGCGCCTCGACCACGACCAGCGACGACGAACGCGCGTCAGCCGTCCGACGGTTTCCGGGTCGCCAGCCGGACGCCGGCGAGCAGGAGGGCGACGATCGGCACGGTGATGAGCAACCGGATGAGCAGGGTGTCCACGGCGACGGTCTGCTCCACGAGGGACTCGTAGATCACGGGCAGGTTGACGACGAGGGCCAGGGCCAGCACGGACCAGCGCAGCATCAGCAACCATCCAGGTCAGCGAGGCGGTCGATGAGCAGCGCAGCCCAGCGTCCGCGGGTGGCGGGGGCGCCGTCCAGCGAGAGGACGGGGAGGTCGAGTTCCCAGATCGCGGCCGGTCCCGCTGCCCGGGCGGCCGCCACGACCGACAGCGCGGTGACCCGGCCGAGGGTGCGAGCCGTGCGGCGGACGTCCGCGACCCGGCAGGTGGCCTCGACGACGAGCACCAGCTCGTCCGGGCTGAGGGCGGCGACGATGTCGGCGGCCCACTCCAGGTCGGCCACGCCGCCGGTATCGCCGGAGGAATCCGTGGCCACCACGACGATGCAAGCCTCGCGCTGGGTGCGGACCTCGAGCTCCAGCGCGGCGGCCTGACGCCGGTGACGGATCGGATCGGTACCGCAGCCGGCGGTCCGGATCGCGGTGGGCTCGAGCCGCAGGGTCGCGGCGAGCCGAGACGCCTCGGCCTGCGCCTGCACGGCCGGTCCGGCGACGACGAGCAGCTGTCCCGGACCGAGGTCGGGCCGCTCGGCGGTGGGCACACGTCGCACCAGGCGTTCGATCGCCTCGTACGCGCTCCCCGTCTCGTCCCCCAGCCAGCTCATCGGGACGCCGATCTCGCTGAGCTGGCGGCGCAGCGTCAGCGGGGTGCGGACGGGGGCCGCCGTCGCCGCGAGCGGAGCAGCGGGGGCGGTGATCTCCTCGCGGCTCACGGCAGCGAAGGCGACCGGCTGCGGTGACACCTCGACGACCGGCTCCGGCGTCGCGACCACCGGCGGCACGATCGCGGGCTGCGTCACCACCGGCGGCGCCGGCGTCGCCGGCGGGAACGCGGCGGAGTCCGGCGCACGGTGGGCACCGGCGCGGGGCGCGGGCCGCTCGTCGAACGACTCGGCGAGCGGTGCCGCCACCTCGTCGGGACTGCGGTGGGCACCGACGGGGCGGATCTGCGTGTGGGCGAGCAGCTCGGCGCGGGTGACCTGCCACTCCGGGGTCGTCACCGGGGCGGCGACGGCAGCGGGACGGGGCGACGGGCGGAGTGCGGCTGCGGTGACCGGCGAGACCCCCCGGCTCGCAGCATCGGTCGGGCCGCCAGGCGGGGTCGGAAGCGCCGCCGGAAGCGCTGCGCTCGAAAGCTCCGGGGTCGCGACGGCGGCCTGCCGTTCGGCGGCCTTGGCGGCGGCGATGTCGAGCAGCATGCGCGCGAACTCGACGTTGTCCCCGGCGGTGGCGGCCGCGGGGGCGCGGCCGGACTCCACCATGTCCTCGGCGGCTGCGGCGGCCGCAGCTGCCATACCGCCATCGCCACCGGCAGCCACGCTGCCGAGCCCACGCCGCTCGACATGCTCGGTCCGCTCGACATGCTCGGCCGCGCGCAGCAGGGCCTCGAGGGGACTGTCCGGGATCTCCAGGCTGCCGGCGACCTCGGCCAGCGGCACGGCGTCGGGGGCGGCGTCCATGATCACGTAGTGCACGCCGACGGTGCGGCGGGCGAAGAAGCCCATGACACCGCCGTCACGGCCGTACTCGACATCGACGACCCGGACGCGGCCGTCGTACTCCTCGTCCAGCTCGGCGAGGAGTTCGTCGAGGTCGGGACCCTCACGGAACAAGGTTGCGGACGTCATCGATCACTCCGAGGGCGTTGACGGTGACCGAGCCGGTGGCCAGCTCGGGATAGGACAGCACGGGCAGGGCGGGGACGGAGAGCTTGAGCAGCCGCCGCAGCGGCAGCCTGATGGGGGCAGCGACCACGAGCACCGGCTTGACGCCGGTGGCCGAGTGGGTCGTGTACTGCTCGGCGACCGAGGCGAGCAGCGACTCGGCGAGCGCGGGTTCGACCATGAGCTGCGCACCGCCCTCGCCCGGTCGTACCGACTCCAGCAGCAACTGCTGCAGCCGGGGCTCGACCGTGAGGACGTCCAGCTGGGTACCGGTGGCCTGGGCGGCGACGATGGCGGGGGCGAGCGCGGCGCGGGCGGCCTCGACGAGCCGGTCGGGCTCGACGCTGACCTTGGCCGCCACGGAGAGCGCCTCATAGATGCGGACCAGGTCGCGGATCGAGACACCCTCGTCCAGCAATGCGTGGAGTACCCGCTGGATCTCCCCGAGACTGAGCAGGGCGGGGGTGAGGTCCTCGACCACGACCGGGTGGGTGTGCTTGAGCGCCTTCGTCGCAGCGGCGACGTCCTCGCGGCCGAGCAGCCGGCTGGCGTGGTTGCGGACCGCCTCGGAGAGGTGCGTGATCACCAGCGACGAGCGGTCGACCACCGTTGCACCGAGCAGCTCGGCCTGTGCCCGCAGCTCCTCCGGGATCCACTTGCCGTCCAGACCGAAGACCGGCTCCTTGGCCTCGCGACCGGGCAGACCGTCCAGGCCGTCGCCGATGGCGAGAGCGGTGCCGGTGGGAGCCATGGCCCGGCCGACCTCGACGCCGTTGATGTTGATCGCGTAGGTGGAGCCGGGGAGGGTCACGCTGTCGCGGGTCCGCACCGGCGGCATCACGACGCCGAGCTCGGTGGCCAGCGACCGGCGCAGCAGCTTCACCCGGTCGAGCAGGTCCGCGCCGGGGCCGCTGACCAGCGGGACCAGGTCGGGGGCCAGGACGAGCTCCAGCGGATCGACGACGAGGTCGGCACGCAGCTGGTCCTCGTCGGAGACGGCGGGCGTGGCGGCCGGGACCTCGGCCTGCGCCTGCTCGGCCTCGAGCTTCTCCGCCGTCTTGCGCTTGGCCGCCATGAAGAGCAGCAGCGACCCGACGAGCAGGAAGGGCAGCTTGGGCAGCCCCGGCACCAGGCAGAGCCCGAGGGCGGCGGCGCCGGCGATCTGCAGCGCCTTGCGGTTGGCGCCGAGCTGACGCGAGACGACGGTGCCCATGTCGTCCTGGTCGCTGGAGCGGGTCACGATGAGGCCGGTCGAGACGCTGAGCAGCAGCGCCGGGATCTGGCTGACGAGGCCGTCGCCGATGGAGAGCAGGCTGTAGGTCGAGAGCGCCTCCGACACCGGCATGCCGTGCTCGGCGACGCCGATCGCGAAGCCGCCGATGAGGTTGATCAGCGTGATGATGATGGCGGCGATCGCGTCACCCTTGACGAAGCGGGTGGCACCGTCCATCGCGCCGTAGAAGTCGGCCTCCGAGGCGATCTCGGCCCGACGCTTGCGGGCGGTCTGCTCGTCGATGAGGCCGGCGTTGAGGTCCGCGTCGATCGCCATCTGCTTGCCGGGCATGGCGTCGAGGGTGAAGCGGGCGCCGACCTCGGCGACGCGGCCGGCACCGTTGGTGATGACCACGAACTGGATCACCAACAGGATCGCGAAGATCACCAGGCCGATGACCAGCGAGCCGCCGATGACGAAGTGGCCGAAGGCATTGATGACGTCGCCGGCGAAACCGTCGGTGAGGACGAGCCGCGTCGCGCTGATGTTCAGTGCGAGGCGCAGCAGTGTCGCGATGAGCAGCAGCGACGGGAAGCTGGAGAACTCCAGCGGCTTCTTGACGTACATCGACACGAGGACGATGAGGACCGCACCCACCATGTTGCCGGCGATGAGGATGTCCAGCAGCGACGCCGGCATGGGCACGACGAGCATGACCACGATCGAGACGACGCCGATCGGGACGGCCAGCTGGCTGAGCCTGCTCGACTTCACGGAACCTCGCTGCGCGATGGTGCGGTGGCGTCCGAGCCGTGGGGTGCCGTCCTGGCAACCACGCTATCGGCCGGGTCCGGGACGACTTGAGCGATACCCGTCAGACGACGAGACCCCGGCCCCGGGCCGGCGGCACGCGAGGTGCCGCCGCGCCCGTGACCGGGGTCGGAGTCGGGGTGTCGGGGTCAGCCGAGGACGACCGAGAAGCTGCCGGTGCCGTACCGCGACACCGTGACGGTGAGGTCCAGCCGGTTGGCCGGATGCGCCGCGAGCTCCGCGGCGTCGCCGGGTGCGCCGACCAGGCCGGGGTAGGAGGCCACCAGCCGCAGGTGCTCGTCGCAGTGCTCGTTGAGGACGCTGGCGAAGACGTTGAGCAGCTCGCTGACGTTGTCGAAGATGCTCGGCGACAGCGCCCCGTCCTCGATCGCGGCCTCGGCCCCGCCGGCCGGGATCAGCGCGATGGAGGTCCCGATGTAGGCGGCGAGCGGCAGGTCGGTCAGCACCACCGCCGCGAGCCGGCCGAGGTCGGTGTGGAAGACACCGAGCGCGGCCGCCTTCGCCGGCGGGACGGGGTTGCCGATCGCGACCTCGACGTCGCGGCCGAGCATCCCCTCGAGCAGCGTCTTGACCGCCTTGGGGTCCGGGAGCGTGGTGGTGACCATGCTCAGACTCCGGCGGTGGCGAGCACGTCGCTGAACGTCTCGGGGGTGAAGGGCTTGGCGATGAGGCCGAGCGCACCGGCCGAGGCGGCCTGGCTGCGCATGTCGTCCGAGCCCTCGGAGGTGACGAAGGCGAACGGGACGGTGTTGCCGGCCGAGCGCAGCGCGCGCAGGAACTGGATGCCGGTCATGTTCGGCATGTTCCAGTCCGACAGCACGAGGTCGGGGTTCTCGGCGCCGACCTTGGCCAGCGCGTCGGCGCCGTCCTCGGCCTCGACGATCTCCCAGCCGGAGTAGCCGGCCTGACGCAGGGTGCGGATGACGATCTGCCGCATGACGCGGCTGTCGTCGGCGACGATGACCTTCACGGGGGGACTCCTAGGGCTGAGCGGGTAAGGGGTGCGGACTGACCAGGAGCGTGGCCCGGCCGTCGGGCCACATCACGTCGATGACGCAGGTCGGATCGGTGCCGGCCTCGATGTCCGTGCCGGCGCCCACCTCGGGCAGCGTCAGCCGGGACTCGCCGAGGCCGAGGGACTTCACGTTGCCGCCGACGATGTTGGCGAGCTCGCCGAGCGCGTCGTTGACCTCGTCGGCGCCGGGGGCGGCGTCGGCGTCGAGCTTGAAGAGCCGGCGGGTCAGCGCCGCCGCGGAATCGGGGTCGCAGCGGACCACGACGACCCCGACGGTGTCACCCTCGATGACGACCCGGCTCGAGACGTCGGTGTCGAAGGTCGGGGGCACCTCGTCCAGCGGCAGCACCACGGCGTCCTCGGCGACGAAGGTCGTCCAGACGTCGGTGGTGATGCTGCCGAGGGAGTCGACGTCGACCTCGAGCGGGCTCATCAGACAGCCGCCGGCGTCAGGCCGAGCAGGCTGAGCTTGTCGAGCATCGCCTCGGGCGTGAAGGGCTTGATGAGGTACTCGTGAGCACCGGCGGCGAGGGCGCGGACGATCTGCCCGTGCTCGCTCTCGGTGGTAACCATCATCAGCGTCATCGCGCGCAGCTCGGGGCGAGGGCGCACCGCCGTGACGAACTCGAGCCCCGTCATGACCGGCATGTTCCAGTCGATGCAGGCCAGCTCGGGGCGCTCACCGGCGTCCAGGATGTCCAGGGCCGCCCGACCGTGCTCGGCCTCGAGTGTCGCGAAACCGGCGCCGATGAGAATTGAGGAGACGATTCGCCGCATGGCGCGGGAATCGTCGATGACGAGGGCAAGCACGTCAGGCTCCTGTCGCTGGCTGATAGTAGGAACTGCGACCGGCCGTCGAGCGACGCCAGCCATCGTCTACCCCGATCGTCACCTCGGCCGAGCCGAGGAAGAGGTAGCCGTCCGGGCGCATCACACTGCGCACCCGCTGCAAGATCTGCCGTTTGGTCGGGACATCGAAGTAGATGAGGACGTTGCGCAGGAAGACGACGTCGAAGGGGCCCATCGCTCCGAACGGGGCGGCGAGGTTCATCTGCCGAGCCCGCACCATCGAGCGCAGCTTCGGCGAGACGGCCCACTCGGTGCCCTCGCGGCTGAAGTGCTGGACGAGCCGGGCCGCGGGCATGCCGCGGTTGACCTCGAGCTGGCTGTACCGGCCGGCGCTCGTCCGCGCCACCATCGTGGGCGAGAGGTCGGTGGCGAGGATGCTGGCCGAGAGCGGCCGGGCCGACGCGAGGTCGGCGACCTCCATGGCGATCGTGTACGGCTCCTGCCCGCTGGAGCAGGCCGCGGACCAGATGTTCACGCTGCCCGAGAAGCCGGGGCGCCGCATGATGTCGGGGAGGATGACGTTGCGCAGCGCGACGAACGGGTCGCCGTCGCGGTACCAGGACGTCTCGTTGGTGGTGAGCGCGTCCACGACCTTGGCCCGCAGCCCCACGTCACGCGCGGCGCGGATCTTGCTGACGAAGTCGTCGACGGTGCTCGTCCCGGTGGAGCGGGCCAGCGGGGTGAGCCGGGCCTCGACCAGGTACTCCTTGCCGGGCGCGAGGACGATCGCGCTGTCGGCACGGACCAGGTCACGGACGAACTCGAAGTTCTCGGCGGTGAGGGTCATCGGGTGCTCGCAAGTGCCGGGGCGGACGAGACGCGCTGGACGATGGCCGGCGCGATGCTGTCCAGCGGGAGGATGTCGTCGGCCAGTCCGGCGGCGGCGACCGCCCCCGGCATGCCCCAGACGACCGAGGTCTGCTCGTCCTGCGCCAGGACACTTCCTCCGGCGCTGCTGATGTGTCGTGACCCGTCCCGGCCGTCGGAGCCCATGCCCGTCAGCACGACGGCGAGGACGGCGGGGCCGAAGCAGGCCGCGACGCTGGTGAAGAGGACGTCCACGGCCGGGCGGCAGAAGCAGACCGGCGGGTGCTGGTTGAGGCGGAGGACGGGGATCGGGCTGCCCGGACGGACCTCCATGTGGAAGTCGCCGGGGGCGATGTAGACGGTGCCGGGTCGCAGTGTCTCGTCGCCCTTGGCCTCGACCACCGTGACCGGGCAGGTCCGATCCAGGCGGGCGGCGAACTGCGCGGTGAAGACCGGCGGCATGTGCTGGACGACCACGACCGGGATCGGCAGGCTCGCCGGCAACGCCTGGAGCACGGCCGAGAGCGCCTGCGGACCACCCGTCGAGCAGCCGATGGCGAGCACCTTGGGAGCGGTCACGGGGCGTGGGCTGCGTCGCGGCGGCGCCGCGACGTGACCGACGCTGCGGGGAGCCGGGCGGTCGGTGAGAGGACGGCGGGCGGCACCACGGACGACACCGGCGGCGGGGCCGGCCAGCGCATGCACCCGCGGGATGAGCTGTTCGCTGACGCTGCGCATCGACTCGGCGACGCTGCCCACGTTCGCGGGTTTGGTGACGTAGTCGCTCGCCCCCGCCGCGAGCGCCTCGAGCGCCACCGCGGCGCCGGGCTCGGTGAGCGTGCTGAACATGATGATGGGCAGCCGGGTGTGCGTCTTGCGGATGGTGCGCAGCGCGGTGAGGCCGTCCATCTCGGGCATCTCGACATCGAGGGTGACCAGGTCCGGCTTGAGCTGCTCGACCTTCGCCACGCCGAGCCGGCCGTTGGCGGCGGTGCCGACGACCTCGATCAGCGGGTCGGCCGACAGCACGTCGGTGACCAGCCGCCGGACGACGACGGAGTCGTCGACGACGAGCACGCGGATGCGGCGCTCGGTGCTCATGCTGCACCGCTGGCCGCGGGCGAGGTGGGGGTCACGCCGACACCATCGGTCGTGACGAGGACGACTTGAGCCGGGCAGTGGATCGACCGTGCGGGTCGCGGCCGATCTGCCGAACGGTCAGGTGCCGAGGGCCCAGTGGACGTGGGAGCAGAGCAACGAGGCGTGCTCGGCGTCGACGAGATCGGCCACCACGGTGGCCTGGACGGCACCGCTGAGCGCGTTCCAGACACCGTAGGCGGCGTCGTGCGCAGTGAAGCCGGCGTCGCCGAAGGCACGCACGGCCAACAGCTGGGCCGCCGCCGCGGGGCGGAGCCGGCCGGTGAGATAGACCGACCAGCTCGCGTCGTGCACGGCGGTCGCCCAGTCCGGACGGGACGCGCTGGTGGCGACCGACCGCAGCGTCGCCACCTGCGACGGCGTCATCGCCGCGACGCCGTCGAGCAGGTCTCGTACCGCGGGGGCCTGCGGCCCGAGTTCGACATCGGAGACCGCGATCGGGCCCTGCGGGTCCGTCCACGGCAGCGCGCTCTCGTCGGCGTAGAGCGAGGCCATCTGGTCGACGATCACCTCGACGGCGGCGACGGCGTCCGGGTGCTGCAGCCGGACCGAGCCCTTCTCGTCCCAGCTCCAGTCCAGGATGTCGTCACGGACGAGGCGGACCAGGGCGTCGAAGTCGCCCAGCATGCTGCGTTCCAGCAGCCGCAGGGTCTGCACCGAGGCCACCGGCACCGACGTGTCACCACGCAGCTCGCGCAGGGTGGCGGCGAGCGCGGGGACGGGCCGGGGCCGGGACCGCGGCCGGTGGTCCCGGGGCAGGGCGGCGAGCTCGGCTGTCCGGGCCTGGTCGAGCTGCAGCGTCCGCAGCAGGATCTCCGCGATCGCGCGACCACCGGCGAGGCGGCACAGATCGAAGCCCAGGACCGGCATGTTCACCAGCGAGTAGGTCATGGCCCCCCTTCCCTAGGCTCTCAACGATCGCGGCGACCGTGAGGTGACGGTAGCGCGATACCGGCGATTCGTGACATGTCGTGCGAGAAGTGGGCGCGCAGAAGCCGCCGCCCGGCCCGACGAACACGTCGAGCCGGGCGGCGACTTCCCTTCCGTTCCTGCTGTCCCTGACGATCCCTGCTGCCCCTGCTGCCTCAGTCGAGGATGGCGCGGGTGACGGCGGCCTGCTCGGTGAGCACGCCGCCGATCATCACCTGCGTCTCGTTGATCTTCTCGACCGCCTGCTTGATGTCGTGCAGCGAGGCCGTCACCAGCTCGACCTGGCGCTGGATGGCGTTCACCTTGGCGTCGACGTCGGTGGTGGCCCGGGCCGTCTCGGTGGCGAGTTCCTTGACCTCGCCGGCGACGACGGCGAAGCCCTTGCCCGCCTCGCCGGCGCGGGCGGCCTCGATGGTGGCGTTGAGGGCGAGCAGGTTGGTCTGCGCGGCGATGCCCTGGATGACGTGGACGACGTTGCTGATCTCCTGGCTGGCGTGGCCCAGGGTCGTCATCTGCTCGTCGGCCTCTTCGGCGAGGCGACGGCCGTTCTCGGCGACCGTGGTGGCGGAGACGACATTGCGCTCCACCTCCTCGATCGACTGGGTGAGCTCGATGCCTGCCGTCTGCAGCCGATCCGCCGACGCCATCCGCTCCAGCGCGTCGCCGAGCAGGTACGCGGTGTTGCGCAGGGCGGCGGCGCGACTGTCGGAGATGATCAAGGTGCGGGTGGCGAAGAAGTCCATGGTGCCGACGACCTCGCCGTCCACCATCACCGGCATGCAGACGCCGGACTTGACGCCAGCGCGCTGCGCCGCGGGGGCACGGACGCAGTCGGTCATCTCGGCGAGATCCTCGACGAAGTAGAGGTCGCGCCGCTCCCAGGTCCGGCCCGAGAGCCCGACGCCGCGGGCGAACGAGGCCGCCATCGTCACGTTGCGGAACTCCTGCCCGGCGTCGCCGGACTCGTACTCGAAGCGCAGCACGCCGGCGGACTCGTCGAGCTGCCAGTACGAGCCGTACTGCCAGTCGAACTCGCTGCGGATGGTCTCGAGGGCCACCTGCAGGGCGGTCTGCTTGTCCCGGACGTTGGTGAGCTTGCGAAGCACCGTGGTCACCGCCTCGGTGTCCTGCACCGCCTTGCGCTGCTTCTCGGCGTCCACGATGCGCTCGATGGCCTGCGAGACGAGGATGCCGACGCTGCGGAGCACGTCCAGCCGGTCCTGGCTCGGGGTCAGCGTCTCGGTGGCGAAGAAGTCCATCGTCCCCACCACCCGGTTCCCGGCCAGCAGCGGGAAGCAGACCCCGCTCCGCACCCCGGCCCGGACGGCGGCAGGGCGGCGGACGCAGTCGGTGAGGTCGCCGAGGTCGGAGACGAAGACGAGGTCCTTGCGCTGCCAGGCACGGCCGTTGAGGCCGACGCCCTCGGCGAAGCGTGCCGTCGCGGTGACCCGGGCGAACTCCGGGTCGACGCTGCCGGACTCCTCACCGAAGCGGAGCTCGTGGCCCTCGACCACCCAGTAGGAGCCGTAGGCCCAGCCGAAGCGGGACCGGACCGTCTCCAGGGCGACCCTGATGGCCTCCTCCGAGGTGGCGGTCGCGGCGAGCGCGACGACCAGCCCGGACATGATGGCGACGTCGGCGCGCGCCTCGCGGAGCTGCTGGTCGTCGATGACCGCAGCACGGTGCTTGAACATGAAGTTTCTCCTCGACGGCGCGACGGCCGCGATCAGACGGTGAACTGCGCGACCTGCGCGCGGAGCTGGGCAGAGGTGGCCTGGACCGACTCGACCGCGGCGTGGCTGGTGGTCAGCCCCTCCGAGGTCTCGGAGGCCGCCTGCGAGACGGAGATGATGTTGGCGGCGATCTCACCGGAACCGGCGGCGGCCTCGGTGACCGAGCGCGCCATCTCGTTCGTGGTGGCGGTCTGCTCCTCGACGGCCGAGGCGATGGAGACCTGGAAGTCGTTGATCTGGGCGATGATCGACGAGATGTCGCCGATGGCGGCGACAGCCGCGTCGGTGTCGGACTGGATGGTCTCGACCCGGCGGGCGATGTCCTCGGTGGCGCGCGCCGTCTCCTGCGCGAGTTCCTTCACCTCACCGGCCACCACCGCGAAGCCCTTGCCGGCCTCGCCGGCGCGGGCGGCCTCGATGGTCGCGTTGAGGGCCAGCAGGTTGGTCTGCTCGGCGATGGAGGTGATCACCTTGACGACCGAGCCGATCTCGGCCGACGACTCGCCGAGCCGCGACACGGTGGCGTTGGTGGTGGCGGCGGCGTCGACCGCCGAGGCCGCGACCCTGGCCGCCTCGGAGGCGTTCTGGGCGATCTCGCGGATCGAGGCCCCCATCTCCTCGGAGCCGGCGGCGACGGTCTGCACGTTGCGGGAGACCTGCTCGGCAGCGGCGGAGACGACCTGCGACTGGGCCGAGGTCTCCTCGGCCGAGGCGCTGATGACGCCCGAGGTCTCGGAGAGCTTGTCGGCGGCGGAACTGAGGGTCGTGGTGGAGTCCGAGACGTGGCGCAGCATCTCACGCAGCGAGCCCTGGGCGGCGGAGAGCGAGCGGGCCATGGCACCCATCTCGTCGCCGTTGGTGACCTTCGCCTCGCGGGTCAGGTCGCCCTTGGCCATCGCGCCGAGAGAGGCCTCGACCTCGCGGACGGGGCGGATGATCAGGTTGGCGATCCAGCGGGCGACGACGACTCCCAGCAGCAGCGCGGCGATCCCGACGATGACCAGCAGCATCACCGCGTCACTACCGGCCGCGTCGACTGACTCGAGGTCACCGGTCAGGCCAGCCTGCTCCCCGGCCTCGGTCTTGTCGAGCGCGTCGGCGGCGCGAGCTGCGATCACCTCGCCGCGATTGTTGATGACGTCGGCGAGCTTGGCGGAGGCCGCAGCCGACGTTTGCTTCGCCAGCGGCAACATCTGATCGTCACGCAGGGTGCGCCACTGCTCCCATGCCCGTTGGAAGGTACCGAAGGCGGGCTGCACCTCACCTATTCCGAGGTATTCCTTGACCGCCGCGTCGAGTTCCTCGTCGGTCGCGGCGATCTTGTCGGTGAACTTCTTCAGCCCTGCAGCCGTCGAGGTGTCCGACAACCCCATCTGCGCGACGAGCATCCGCGACTTGATCTCGGCCTGATGGATCTTGGCGAGCGGGGCTACTTCGTCCTGGATCGTCGTGCGGACGTGATCCGAGGTCGAACCGACGTTTCCGAAGCTCTTCCACGAGACCGTGACGATGGCGATCATGCCGACCAGGAGCAGGCCTGCGAGACCGTAGATCTTCTTCGCTACGCCGGCATCGCGAATCACCGACAGCGGGGAGCGGGACGGGGACGTGGGGGGCGTTGTCATGAGCGTTTCCTCGGTCAGGCCGCGACGGTCACGGCTCGGTCGACGTCGAGCGCCAGGAGTAGGCGATCGTTGAGCTTGTAGGCACCTTCGATGAGCTCGCGGGCGACGCCGTCGAGGGTGTCCGGGGGTGCTTCGAAGATGGCCGAGTCGACATCGACGACGTCGCCGATGCGGTCCACGAGCAGGCTGATGACCTCGCCGTCGATGCGGACCACGACACTGGTCGGGATCGCGTCCGAGTCACGGTCGGCCAGCGCGAGGCGGCGGCGCAGATCGAGGACGAGGACGACCTCGCCGCGCAGGTTCATCAGTCCCGAGACGGCGCCGGGCGCGAGTGGGACGCTGGTGCAGCGCTGGTCCTGCAGCACCTCCTGCACCCGGGAGACCGGGACGCCGTAGAGGTTGTCGCAGAGGGTGAAGGTGGCGAGCTGGTGGTTCATGCCGGGACCTCGACGGAGTACTCGTGGCTGATGCCCTCGTCGCCGTACGAGGCGGCGTCGAAGGACTGGTAGAAGCGCGGGTCCGCGGCGAGGATCGCCGAGCGGACGTCGAGCAGTTCGGTGACCCGCTCCTTGACGATGAGCGAGCCGAGCAGGCCGCTGTCGTCGATGTCGCTGCGGGCGGCGGTCGAGGCGTCGACGATGTCGATGATGCTGTCGACGCCCATCGCCACGCTGCGCCCTTCGCTGGCATAGACGACGATCGGCAGGGTCTCGCGGTCCGGATCGCCGTAACCGCCGAGCAGGTGGCCCAGCCGGATCAGCGGCAGGATGCCGTCCTTGCGACGGATCACCTCCCGGTGGCCGACGTGCTCGATCTCGGCCGTCCGCACCTCTTCCAGGCGGGTGACGCTGGCCAGCGGGATGGCGACCCGCCGGTCCTCGCCGAGGCCGATGACGAGCATCCGCTCCTGGTCGGTGCTGACCAGGCCGTCGCCCTTGCCGGCGTGGTCGACCCGCTCGACGACCTCCGAGCGCAGCGCCGTGCGGGCCATGCACTGGATGTCCAGGATGAGCGAGACCCGGCCGTCACCCAGGATCGTCGCGCCGGAGAAGACGCCGATGCTCTTCAGCATCCGGCTCAGCGGCTTGACGACGATGTCCTCGGTGTTGACGACCCGATCCACGACCAGGCCGAAGCGGCGTCCCTCGGACTGCAGCACGGCGATGACGCCGGAGTGCGCCTCGTCGTCGGCGGCACGTTCCTTGTGCAGCAGGGCATCCAGCCGCACCAGCGGCAGCAACTGACCGCGCAGCCGGTAGACCTCGGCGCCGCCGACGTGCTCGATCGAGTCACGCGACTTCGCGGCGGTGGAATCCAGCGCGACGAGCTCCAGCAGGTTCACCTGCGGCACCGCGAAGGTGTCGCCGGCGCAGTCGACGGTGAGGGCGGGGACGATGGCGAGCGTCAGCGGGATGCGCAGCCGGCAGGTGGTGCCGCGGCCGGGCTGGGACTCGACCTCGATGGTGCCGCCGATGTTCTCGATGTTGGTCTTCACGACGTCCATGCCGACGCCGCGGCCGGAGACGTTGGTGACGGCCGCGGCGGTCGAGAAGCCGGGGCGGAAGATGAGCTGCAGCAGGTCGGTGGCGGACATCGCCGCGACCTGGTCGGTGGTCACCAGACCCTTGCGGATCGCGCTCTCACCGATCTTGACCGAGTCGATGCCGGCGCCGTCGTCGGAGACCTCGACGACGACCTGGCCGCCCTCGTGGAACGAACGGAGGGTGAGCGTGCCCTGCTCGGTCTTGCCGGCGGCGCGGCGGACGGAGGGCTTCTCGATGCCGTGGTCCACGGCGTTGCGGACGAGGTGCGTGAGCGGATCCTTGACCGCCTCGAGCAGGGTCCGGTCGAGCTCGGTCTCCTTGCCCACCATCTCCAGCACGACGCTCTTGCCGCACTGGGTGCCGAGGTCGCGGACGACGCGCGGCAGCTTGGACCAGAGGTGCTCCATCGGCTGCATGCGGGTCTTCATGACCTCCTCCTGCAGCTCGGTGGCGATGATGTTGAGCCGCTGGGTCGCGCGGACGAGGTCGGTGTCACCGGAGGAGGCGGCACGCCGCATGACCTGGTTGCGGGTCAGCACCAGCTCGCCGACGAGGCGCATCAGCGAGTCGAGCAGGTCGACGTCGACGCGGATGGAGGAGTCGGCGATGGCCCGGCGTACCCCGCCCTCCTCGCCGGCGGCGGGGGATGCGGCGGGAAGGGCGGGGGCCGGGGTGGCTGCGGCGGGGGACGCAGCCGGGGTCACGTGGGGGGCGGGCGGGGCGGCAGCGGGCGGGACCTCCGCGATCGCAGGTGCAGTGCTCGGCGCAGTCTCGACGGCGGTGCTCGGTGCCTCGACGGCGGCGGTCTCCGCTGCCTCCGGGGCCTGCTCGCCCGCGTCGGCCGGAGCGGGGGCGGCGGTGCCGTCCAGCACCGCACGGACGGCGGCGACCGCGCCGGCGACGTCCACATCGGCGTCCCCGCCGGTGGCCTCGATCGAGGCGAGCAGCTCGCGGACCGAGTCGACCATGGCCAGCAGCGCGTCGGTGGTCTGCGGCGTCATCCGCATCACGCCGTCCCGCAGTTTGGCGAGCAGGTTCTCACCGACGTGGGTGAGCTCCTCCAGTCGCGAGAACGCCAGGAAGCCGCTCGTGCCCTTCAGCGTGTGGATCGTGCGGAAGATGCTCGCGAGCAGGTCGCGGGAGTCCGGGGCCTGCTCGAGCGCGACAAGGTCACGGTCCAGCTGGTCGAGGTTCTCGTGGCTCTCCACCAGAAACTCGGCGACGATCTCGTCCATGCCGTCCAACGCGGGTACTCCCCGTCTTCCAGTCGCGGGGTTCGATTTCCGCGCTGAGGTCTCTATCGGCGCAGCCGAGAAATCCCTGAGCTATCCGCATCCTGCAGGGACCAAGGTCCCGGCCTCTCAACGGCTCGGCGTCAGCGGCCTGACCGTGTGCACGCCGGCGGCCGAACCCCGGCGCTTGAGCGACATGATGAAGGCGAGGACGGTCGCGACAGCGCGGTAGAGATCGACGGGAATCTCGTCGCCGACCTTGCAGGCCTTGTGCAGCGTCCGCGCCAGCGGAACGTCGACCACCATGGGTATGCGGTGTTCCTCGGCTTTTGCGCGGATTCGCGCAGCAACGTGGTCACCGCCCTTGGCCACGACCCGTGGGGCGCCGCGGGTGGGGTCGTACTTGAGGGCGACGGCGACGTGGGTCGGGTTCACCACGACGACATCGGCGGTGGCGACGTCGGCCATCATGCGGTTGCGGCGCATCGCCATCTGCAGCGCGCGGCGCTGACCCCGGACGTGCGGGTCGCCCTCGCTGCTCTTGTGCTCCTCCTTGACCTCCTGCTTGGTCATCTTGAGCTGTTTGTCGTTGCGCTTGCGGACCACCACGTAGTCGGCGAAGGCCATGATGAGGCCGGCGACGGCCGCCCATCGCAACAGCGTCAGCGCCCCGTCGATGCAGATGTCGACGAGCTCGGCCAGCGGCAGCGATCCGGACCCCATCAGGGTCGGGATCAGGTTGCGGATGGAGGCATAGAGCACCGCGCCCAGCGCGGCCGTCTTCAGCAGCGACTTCAGCAGCTGCCACCAGCCGTGCTTGCCGAACATCCGGGTGATGCCCTTGAGCGGGTTGAGCCGGTTGAACTTCGGCTTCAACGCCCCCGCCGCGAACCAGAGTGAACCCTGGCCGGCCACCGCGGCGATACCGATGCAGGCGGCGAGCAGGGCCAGCGGCAGCGCGTCGCTGAATCCGCTGCGGAAGGTGTCGCCGGCGATGCCCATCGCGCGGCCGATGTCGGGGTCGCGGATCACCGTCCCGAGCATGATGATGCAGCGCGACGCCGTGGTCATGAGCGACTCGGCGACGTGCGGGATGACGAAGGAGGCCGCCAGCATCGTCAGCCACGCCCCGATCTCCGGGGTGTTGCCGACCTGCCCCTGCCGCCGCGCCTTCTTGCGCTTCTGCGGTGTGGCCTTCTCGGTCCTCTCCTCGCCCGACCCTCCCCCACTCATCGCGGCGCCGTCCTCGACATCGCCGTCCTCGACGCCCTCGACGCCCTCGACGCCCGTCCCGTCTGTTGAGTGGGCCGATAACCCGGTGAGTGGGCCGGAATCTCGTCCCACTCACCCGAAAACGGCCCACTCACCGGGGGGTGGAGGGTCGGGGGGTTCGCAGGGAGAGCAGCAAGCGGGGTCATCCCGTCACCGCCGCGACCAGCCGCGTGGACTTCTGGGCGAGCTCGGCGACCGTCTCGGGCATCAGCATAAAGCCGAAACCGGTGAGCGCCAGCGTCAGACCGATCTTGATCGGGAAGCTCATCGAGAAGGCGTTGAGCTGCGGGGCGATGCGGTTCAGGACACCCAGCGCGACGTCGGCGATGAAGAGGACGACGATGAGCGGCCCGGCGATCTGCAGCGCCGCGACGAAGAGATCGGTGACGCCGCCGGTGACGTGGCTGGCCAGCTTGTCCAGCGAGAACCCGGCGTCCAGCGGCACGGTGGTGAAGGTCCGCAGGAAGCCGCGGATGATCACGATGTGCAGGTCGGTGGCGAAGATCAACGCCGTGCACATCATGGCGTAGAACCGTCCGAAGACGGCGTTGGTGGACTGGCTGAACGGGTCGTAGGCGCTGGCGAGCGAGAAGCCGCCGAAGAGGTCGAGCAGGCTGCCCGCGGCCTCGACCGCGGCGAAGACCAGCCGGGTGAGGAAGCCCAGGGCGGCGCCGAGCACGACCTGGATCACCAGCGCCGAGGCGATGGGCGCGACCTCCTGGGCCGGCAGGTGACCGCGCACGACAGGCAGGACGGCCAGGGCGAGGGCGACGCTGAGCAGGCCTTTGACGACCTTCGGCGTGCCGGCGGTCGCGACCGGCGGGGCGAACATCGCCCACGCCAGGATGCGCGTGGCGGCCAGCACGAGGGCCAGCAACCACGAACCGTCAACCGCGACCGTCATGACAGCGTCAGGCGCCGGAGAGCATCGACGGGATGCCGTGGAAGAGGTCGGTGGTGAAGCTGACCATCGTGGTGAGCATCCAGTGCCCGCAGATCAGCAGCGCCACCCCGCAGCCGACGGCCTTGGGGACGAAGGCGAGGGTGAACTCCTGGATCTGGGTCGCCGACTGGAACAGCGAGACGGTGAAGCCGATGACCAGCGAGGTGACCAGCACCGGCGCCGAGAGCTTGCCGGCCACCAGCAGCGCCTGCATAGCGAGGTGGACGATGTCCTGTTCGTTCATGGTGGTTTTCCGTCCTATCCGCCGCGATAGCTCTGCACGAGCGAGGTGACGATGAGGCCCCAGCCGTCGACGAGGACGAAGAGCAGGAGCTTGAAGGGCAGCGAGACCGACACCGGCGGGAGCATCATCATGCCGAGCGACATGAGCGACGACGAGACGACGAGGTCGATGATCACGAAGGGGATGAAGACGATGAAGCCGATGATCATCGCCGACCGGAGCTCGGAGAGCACGAACGCCGGGATGATCGTCGACAGCTCCAGATCGCTCTTGTTGGCCGGGTTGGGCAGGTTGCCCGCCCGCAGCATGAGGGCGATCTCCTGGGGTCGGGTGTGCTCGAGCATGAAGTCCCGCAGCGGCTTCACCCCGTCGCTCCAGGCGACGCTCCGGGTCTTGGTGCCGTTGATGTAGGGCTGGATGCCGAGGTCGTTGACCTTCGAGAGCACCGGTCCCATGACGAAGACGGAGAGGAACAGCGACAGCCCGGCGAGCACCTGGTTCGGCGGCACCGACTGCAGTCCCAGCGCGTTCCGCGTCAGCGAGAGCACCACGAAGATCTTGGTGAAGCTGGTGCAGAGCAGCAGCAGCGACGGCGCCACGCCGAGGACCGTGACCAGCAGCAGGATGGAGACCGACTGGCTGGGCTTGCCGCCGTCGACGTCCACGCTGACCGTGCTGCCACCGGTGCTGTTGCCGTCACCGCCGCGCGGAGTGCTCGGCGCGGACGGCGCCGCCGGCGCGGCCGGACCCGCCGGCGCCGCTGCCGCCGGTGCTGCGGCCGGCGCCGCTGCTACCGGTGCTGCGGCCGCCGCGCTCGCCGTGAAGGACGCTGTGACCGCCAGCCCGAAGGCAAGGGCCAGCAGCATCGCCACGGTGAGGGCGACGCGTCGGAGGAGGGTCATCGGTCTGGTCAGGTCCGCGTGGTCAGGTCACGCAGCGACTCGATGGTCTGCTTCCACGTCTGGGGTGAGAGCGCGGAGCCGGCCAGCGCCCCCGTCGGCGCGGGCTGCGTCGTCCGGTTGACCGTGGGCCGTCCCCCGACCGCGAGTGGTCGCGAGGAGGTCGAGTGGTCGTCGTCTTCGCGACCACTCGGCGCGTCCACGACCACTCGACGGGTGGGGACGCGCGGGGACGGGTCACGCGGGGCGGCCGCGGCGCTGCGGTGCGAGGCGGCGCGGCGGCCGCGAGCGGGGGTGGCGTCCTTCGTGGCGAGCGCGGCCTCCAGGTCGGTCTCGCCCAGGATGGAGACCTGGTTCTCGGCGACGCCCAGGACGAAGGCTTGGTCGTTCACCCGGATCACCGCGACCGACGACGAGCGGCTGAGGTTGGTGCGCTCCAGCACCTCGATGACCCGGTCACCCTTGCCCTTCATCCCCTTGCGGGCCCGGCGGGCCAGCAGCCACATGACGCCGAGGACGGCGGCGAGCGAGACGAGCAGACGGCCGACCATCGCGACGGTGTCCACGTCAGCGCCCCTGCTCGTCGGCGACGATCTGCGTCACGCGCAGCGCGTAGTTCTCGTCGACGACCACGATCTCGCCGCGGGCGATGAGCCGGCCGTTGACGAAGAGGTCCGCGGCCTCGCCGGCGGCGCGGTCGAGCTCGATGATGGCGCCTTCGCGCAGGCCGAGCAGGTCGTTGATCGTCATCCGCGCCCGTCCCAGCTCGACCGTGGCGGCCATCTCGACGTGGCGCAGCAGGTCCAGCCGCTCGTTGCGGACAGCGGGTGCTGCCGGTGCCGCGGTGGCGGCGACCGGCGGGGCGCCGTCCAGGCCGACGGCGACGGCGGCGCGGACCGCGGCACCGTCGTCCAGGCCGACGATCGCCATCTCCTGACGGCCGTTGATGCGCTGCTGGGCGATGCGGGCGTCCACGGTGGCGGGGGTGCCGAGCGTGACCTCGCCCAGGGCGCCGGCGATCTGCTGCAGCAGCGGGGTGAGGGCGGTGGCGAGGTCGACCTCGGCACCGTCCGCCGCGGTCAGCGAGCGCCCGATCGCGTCGTCGACGAAGAGCGCGAGCTCGCCGCTGGTCTCGCCGCCGAGCGAGCAGAGCACCGCGAAGTCGAGCGCGATCTCCACCGGCACGGACTGCGGCTCGCCGGCGGCGAGGCCGGCGTCGGGTGCGAGTTCGGCAACCGTGACGGCGGCGGCAGCGCCGGCCAGCTGCACGGCTCCGATGGTCTGGGTGAGCAACTCAGCGGTCCTTTCGGGGGGCGACCGTGCGGACATCGGTCACGAGGGCGGCGAGGCGGGTGCCGGTGCGACCGGCGACGGCAAGGGCGTACTCGACGCCGCCGGCATGGACGGTGAGCGGAGTGCCGGCTCGGTGCCCCAGCGGGACGATGTCGCCGACACTCAAGCCCAGCAGAACGTCGGCGGTGAGGTTGACGTCGCCGAAGCGCAGGCTCACGTCCAGCGGGACGTCGGACATGCGGGCGGCGATCCGGGCGGCGGCGCCGGCCCGGTCGGTCGAGTCGCCCGCCGGCTCGCTGGGACGCTGCGCCTCGAGGACGGGCAGCATCGGCGTCAGCGGCAGGCTGACGAGCAGCGGGCTGGTGATCTGACCGATCTGCAGCGTGAAGACGCCGACGATGACGGCGTCGGCGGCACCGGCCGCCTGCAGGAACTGCGGGTTGTACTCGACCGCGCCGATGCCGAAGTCGATGGCGACGATCGGTTCGAGGGCGAAGCGCAGCGTCCCGACGATCTCGTCGAGCAGTCCCTGCAGCAGCGGGGTCTCGATGTCGGTGAGCGTGCGGGTGGGCTGCGGACCGCCGGGGCCGCCGAGGAGGTGGTCGATCGCGGCGAGGGTGACGGGGAGCGAGAAGTGCAGCGTCCCGGAGCCGGCGAGCGGGCTGAGGCTCAGCGGCACGGTGATCGACGGGCTGGCCAGCCCGGAGACGTAGTCGTCGTATCCCTGCTGACCGACCTCGACCACCTGCACCAGGCACACCTGCCGCAGCCGGCTGGTGAGCAGGGTGGTGAGGCGGCGGGCCATCGCGTCACAGGCCATCTGCATGGCGCGGACGTGCTCGCGCGAGAGCTTGACCGGACGGCGGAAGTCGTAGGGCAGCACGGCGCCGTCGCCTCCGTCGGAGCGCGACGGCCCGTCCGGACGGGTGGCGTCGGCGGACGCGCCGGGCTGCCGGACCGGCAGCTCGATGACCGATGGGGGTGTCACGAAGCTGCTATCGGCCGGGCGCGCGTCGACCTGAGCGCGTCCGGTGAAGTCGTGTCTGTTTTGTCGGCGGCGTGCTGCCGCCGGTGACCGCTACTGGGTCACGAACTGGGTGAGGAAGACGTCGAACACCTCCCCCTCGTAGGCCGTCTTCATCTTCTTCTCCAGCTCGTCCATCAGCTTCTTGCGGGCGTCGTTGCCGGAGACCGCCGCCACGGTGCGGTTGCTGAACTCGTCGATGACGAGCTCGGCGGCCTGGCTGGTCTTGAAGGCGTCGGGCGTGGCCTTGCCCTCGACGAGCTGGATGGCGACGGCGAGCTTGAGGTAGTGCCCGCCCTGCAGGTTCACGGTGGTCGGGTCCATGGGGACGATGTCGCCGCCCTTCACCGGGCCGGCCTCGGCCGCGGGCGCCATGAACTGGTAGGCGCCGCCACCGATGCCGAGCACGGCGACCAGCCCGATGATGGCCTTCTTGGACTTCAGCAGGCTCTTCTTCTTCGGCTCCTCGCCGGCCTTCTCGTCCTTCTTCGCGGGACTCATCGGGACTCCTCGGAATTCTGCGTGCTGAGCACGACGATCTCGACCCGGCGGTTCAACGTGATCGAACGAGGGTCGCTGGCGGGGTAGAGCGGACGCTGATCGCTGTAGCCGACCGCGGTGAGGCGCTTGGGCGAGACGCCGTGGTCGGCGAGGTAGCGGACGACGCTGGAGGCCCGCGCCGTCGAGAGCTCCCAGCCGCTGGGGTACGGGCCGGTGCTGACCTTCTGCTGGTTGGTGTGACCGTCGACCTCGATGGCGCGCTTCTCCTTGGCCAGCGGCGCGGCGACGACCCGCAGGATCCGCTGGCCTCGCGGCAGCAGCTGCGCGCTGTTGCCGGGGAAGACGAGCGCGTCGGTGACGACGGTGATGACCAGGCCGCGGCGGTCCACGGCGAAGCGGGTGGTGCCGGCAAGGTTGGCCTTCTTCAGCGCCGCGGTGATGCGAGCCTGGATCTGGCTGTAGTCGGACTTCTCGTCGGCCGCGCCGGCCCGGCGCTGCATCTCCCGCAGCTCCGCGCGCGCGGCCTCGTCCGCGCCGGCGCTCCCGGTGCTGCCGGGGTTGCCCTGGGCGCGCTGGGCGATCGGCTGTCCGGGCGTCACCAGCTGGGTGCCCTGCCCGGTGGCATCGGTCTGCAGCAGTCCCACGCCGCCGCTGAGCGCACCCGTGGTGCCGTCACCGAAGACGTTGGAGAGTGCGGTCTTGAGCTGGATGAACTTGGAGGTGTTCACCACCGAGATCGAGAAGAGCACGATGAAGAGCACCAGCAGCAGCGTCAGCATGTCGGCGTAGGTGACCAGCCAGCGTTCCGCACCGCCCTCCTCGTGACCGCCGCCGTGCGCCTTCTTGCGCCGTGTCCGCGCCGAGCCGGCGGCCTCGCCGTGCGCGGCGGGCATCAGGCTGCGTCCTTCTGCGCATCCGGTCCGGGGGCCGGGACGATCGTCATCATCGCGTTCAGCTTGCGGGCGATCATGCGGGGGTTGTTGCCGGCCTGGATCGCCAGCACGCCCTCGATGACGATCTCCATCTGCTCGCACTCGGCCTCGCTGAGGCGCTTGAGGCGGTTCGCGATCGGGAACCAGAAGACGTTGGCCGTCATGACGCCCCAGAGAGTGGCGACGAAGGCCGAGGCGATGCTGTGGCCGAGGTTGGCCGGGTCGTCCAGGTTGCCCAGCACGTGGACGAGGCCGAGGACGGTGCCGATGATGCCGATGGTCGGGGCGTAGGCGCCCATGTCGGAGAAGGTCTTGGCGGCTGCGGCGTCGGCGGTTCGCTTGGCGTCGACCTCGGCGCCGAGGATCTCGGCGACCTCGTCGGCGTCGGTGCCGTCGACGGCCATCTCGAGCGCGCGTCGCAGGAAGGGGTCCTCGACCTCCTTCACGTCGGCCTCCAGGGCCAGCAGTCCCTCGCGCCGTGCCCGGTCGGCGAAGCCGACGATGGTCTCGACACCGGCGTTGGCCTGCGGGGTCGGCGCGGTGAACGAGCGGATCATCGCCTTCGGCAGGTTCTTGGCGTCACTCATGAGACCACCGGCGATGCCGGCGCCAAAGGTACCGACGAAGACCAGGATCATGGGCGGGATCAGGAACATCGCGGTGATGTCCCCGCCTTCCATGATCGTCGAGCCGACGATCGCGACGAGGGCCATGCCGACGCCGATGATGGTTGCCGGATCCATGTCATGCCTCCCCGGGGTCGACGCGGATCGGCACGACGGTGCCGGTCTCGCGGCTGGCGGCAGCACGCGGGCGCGGGGCCGGGACGTCCAGCGGGGCGCGCGAGGCGAGGACGAGTTCGGCGCGGTAGTCGCGGACGAGAGCGATCAGCTCGTCGAGGGATTCGCTGATGACGTACTTGCTGCCGTTGACGAGCGTCACGACAGTGTCGGGGGTCGCCTCGGCGCGCTCGATGAGATCGGGGTTGAGCGCGAAGCTCTGCCCACTCAGTCTCGTCAGATGCAACACGATGTCCGTCCTTGGCTGGCTGCGGCGGAACCATCCGTGGTTCCGACACCGGGACTATCGGCCGTATCGGACGAGTCTTGAGTCGGTATAGCAACTCCGCTTCACGCGGGGCAGGGCTGCCGGACGTCCGGCACCGATTCGCCTAGCCACGCAGCGTCTCGCCGGGTGTCACCCCGTAACGGGCGGCGTAGGCGGCGGCGAAGCGTCCGGAATGGGCGTAACCCCAGCGAGCGGCGACCTCGGCGACGGTGTCACCGTCGGCCGGGTCGGCCCGCTGCAGCTCCCGGCGCGCGGCGTCGAGCCGGAGCTGGCGTGCATACCCCAGCGGTGTGGTGTCGAGGTGGCGACGGAAGGCATATTGCAGGGCGCGGGCACTGGCTCCGGCGGCCAGCGCGATGTCCCGGAGCTGGATCGGTTCGTCGACGTGTGCCTCGATGTAGGCCTTCGCGCGCCGCACCGCCGCGGGTGCCACCGCACCCGGTCCGGGCAGGTGCTGCCGGGTCATGAGCGTGTTGGGAAACGCATGCAGGGCCGCGGTGGCGACCGTCCGGGCCAGGTCGTCGGCCAGCAGTGGCGAGGCGACCGGCGATTCGTGATCGGCGAGGGCGCCGCTGACCAACCCGGTCAGGGCGCGCCAGTAGCGGCGCATCGACGGCGACACGGGAGTCACCTCCCGGAAGACCAGCTCCGAGCCCGGCACACCGCTCAGGTCCTCGGCCACCTGACGGAGTCGGCTGCTCGCGAGCCGGATGGTGGTGACGTCGTACCCCGCCATGTCGAAGGCGACCGGCACGCCCAGGGGGTAGAACGCGACGTCGCCGGCTCGCACGATTGCCCCGCCGGCACTGCTGTCGATCTGCACGCTCCCGGCGTGGACGACGAAGAAGACGAAGTCGGTGAAGCCCTGTTCGGCGATCCCGGAATAGTCCAGGGAGGTGCGCAGCCGGTCCGACCCGATGGCCGGCGTGTCGTAGGTGCGGGCGGAGAAGCGGGCACCGCTGCGGGCCGCCGCGAACCGCGAGGAGTTCTCCGCGTACAGCCGGGCGATGAAGTCGGTGATCTCGGCGTGATCGGCCGAGACGAACGACGATCGGTGAACGAGTGACCCGGGCGCTGACATGTCCTCTCCCGACCACAGGGCGAGAAGAGGGTGCTGATTGACCCAAGGTGCACGATACGCAGCCGGGGCCTGAGGAACGAACCTCGGCGGACCCCGAGGTTGGCGGAATGACCCCATGCGGACAACCGTGGTATCTGCCTGACGGGGATCCCCCCGTTCCCGTCATGGCCGCCCGGGCGGGCTCAATCCGCGAACTCGTTCGGGCGCCCTCCCGTTCGGCCCCTTCTGCCCTCAGCGGAAGCCCGCGCGACCGGTGCCGCCGTCAGCTTCACTGACGGTGTGCGCAGAGTGCTCGTTCTGGGAGGAACCGGGTGGCTGGGCCGTGCGGTGGCGCGCGCGGCCATCACGGAGGGGGCCGAGGTCGTCTGCCTGGCCCGCGGCGAATCCGGCGCCGCGCCTGCGGGGGCCCGGCTGATCCGATCCGACCGTCACCGTCCCGACGCCTACGACCAGCTCGCGGGCGAGTGGGACGAGGTCGTCGAGCTCAGCTGTGAGCCGCGGCTCGTCGCCGGCGCCCTGGCCGCCCTCGCCCCTCGGGCCGCGCACTGGACGCTGGTCTCCACGGTCTCGGTGTATGCCCGCAATGACGAGCCCGGCGCCGACGAGACGGCAGCCGTGGTCGACCCGCAGGATCTCGCCCGGTACCCGGACGCCAAGGTGGCGGCGGAGCGACGGACGGCAGCGGCTGTCGGGGAGCGCCTGCTCATCGCGCGGCCCGGCCTCATCGTGGGTCCCGGCGATCCGAGCGACCGCTTCGGCTACTGGCCGGCGCGCCTGCTGCGGGGCGGGCGGGTGCTCGCGCCCGAGACCGCCGGCCGGTTCGTCCAGGTGATCGATGTCGCGGACCTCGCCGCCTGGCTCGGCCGGGCCGGACGACATCGCGTGACCGGCACCGTCAATGCCGTCGGCGAGGTCCATCCGATGGCGGAGTTCTTCGGCGAGGCCGCCGCCGTGACGAGCTTCGCCGGTGAGCTGGTCACCCAGCCCGACGAGACACTGCGCGCGCAGGACGTCCGCTACTGGGCAGGGCCGCGCTCGCTGCCGCTGTGGCTTCCGCGCTGCGACACCGGGTTCGCGCAGCGATCCGGGGCGGCCTTTCTCGCCACCGGAGGCGCGGTCCGGCCGTTGCGAGACACGCTGCAGCGCAGCACGGCCGACGAGCTGCACCGCGGCATCAGCCGGAGTCGACGCTCCGGCCTGACCCCCGACGAGGAGACCGCAGTCCTGGACCACGCCTGACCGCCGGCGGGGGCCGGCCGCTCGCAGCGGGGGCCGCGGCCCCTCCACGCAGGCGCGCTCCGCTTCGTCGCGCCCCCGCGTCACCCGTCACCGGCCGCAGCCGGCCCAGGCCCACCGGCGCCGCTCCGGCCCCCCGGTCTCCAGCGACGCCAGGTCCGGGGGGAGAGGGGGACGGGAAACCCCGCCCGCGATATCCATTACGGGTGCCCCGGACAATAGGCCGTCCCCGCTGACGCGGGGCGCCGGAATCATGGCTTAAATTCGGTACGTGATGCAATAGCGCCACTCGTGACGTGCCGCATTTCTTGCTCACCCGGCGGCAATGTCCAACGCGGCCCGGACGACGGTGGGCGACCGCGTGCTGCCGGCGCCGTCGATAGCGTGATAACGCGGCAGGAGAGGCCCCGTGCCGCCGACCGCAAATGTCGGCTCGTTTCCCGGATACGCACCTCGTCCTTCTCGCGGAACGGTAGGCACCCTCATTCAGCGCATTGACGCGTCCGATCCACCAGGTGCATGTGCTCCTCCGCCCACGTCTTCAGAGCGCGCAGCGGCGGGACGAGAGTGTGGCCAAGGGCCGTGAGTGAGTAATGGACCGCCGGTGGGCTGACGGGCTCAACCCTTCGGTGGACCAGGCCGTCGACCTCGAGCTGTCGCAGAGTGGTGGTGAGCATTTTCTGCGAGATGCCGGGCAGCTGGCGGCGCAGACTCCCGAAGCGGATCTCCTGCCCGTCGGCGAGCAAAAGCACCAGCATCACCGTCCACTTCGAGCCGACCCGGTCGAGGAGGTGCCGGGTCGGACAGTCGGCGTCGTAGAGATCGCCCCGGCGCCCTGCACTGGTCACCTCAGGGTGCCTATCGGCGGCCGAAGTGCCGTCTTGCCGATTCATTTCACACTCTCCTACCGTTGCCTGGTCACCAAAAGTAACCGAAGGAGCCCGGATGAACGAGCCGGATGACGTCGACGTGCTCGACCTCGATCTCGGGGACCTGCGGACACGCGTCCACCGTGCCGGTCCGGGCGCGGGAGAGGTGGTCCTGCTGCTGCACGGGTTCCCGCACACGGGCGAGGTGTGGCTCGGGGTGGCGCGGCGGCTGGCAAGCGCGGGATATCGGGTGTTGGCGCCGGACCTGCGAGGCCTCGGGGGCTCGGGCGTGACACCTGCCGGTTACGACGCGGTCGACCTCGCCGGCGACCAGCTCCGCCTGCTGGACGAGCTGTTGCTCGATGTCGCGCATGTCGTCGGCTTCGATCTCGGCGCCGCGCCGGCCTTCGCCCTGGCGGCCGCTCATCCGGGGTGGGTGTGCAGCCTGACCCTCGTCGAGGCCCTCGTCGGCGGACTTCCCGGCGGCGATGCCTCACCGGCCGCCGGGGTGCCGTGGTGGTTCGGTTTCCATCAGGCGCCCGGCGGTCTCGCCGCGGACGTGGTCACCGGCGACGAGGACCGCTACGTGCGGTTCTTCCTCTCGGCCGGTTCTCGCACCGGGGTGCCGGAGCAGCTCATCCGACGGTTCGTCGCCGCCTACACCGGCCGGGAGCGCCTGCATGCTGCTTTCGAGCACTATCGCGCAATTCCACGCAACGCCATATGGAACGCGGCGTGGGCCGAGCGCGGCAGGCTCGACCTGCCCGTCAGCGCCGTCGGCGCCGCCGCGGTCGGCGACCTGCTGGGCGAACAGCTCGCCGGCGTGAGCACCGACCTCGCGCTGCATCGGCTGCCCGAAGCCGGGCACATCGTCCCGATCGACGCCCCCGACGCGCTCGCCGAGATCATCAGCGCCACCGCGCGGCGGGCCCGTGCACCGCGGCAGACATGAGACGACCGCCGGACCGGATGGTGGTACCCATCCGGCCCGGCGGTCGTCTGCGCTCAGCCGTGCGGAGATCAGTTCTTGAGGTTCACCAGGGTCTGCAGGACCTCGTCGGAGGTGGTGACGACCTTCGAGTTCGCCTGGAAACCTCGCTGGGCGACGATCAGACCGGTGAGCTCGCGGGACAGGTCCACGTTGCTCATCTCGACGTAACCGGAGGTCACGGCGCCGCGCCCACCGGTGCCGGCGGTGCCGGTCTGCGCGGGCCCGGAGGTCGGCGACGCGACGTACTGGCTGTCGCCGATCTTCAGCAGGCCATTCGGGTTGGTGAAGGTGGCCATGCCGACCTGGCCGATCTCGGTGGTCGTACCGTCGGCGGCCACACCCTGCACCGTGCCGGCGGAGTCGATGTTGTACGAGACGTAGGCGCCGGTCTTGAGGCTGGACAGGTCCAGCACGGAACCGTCCGGCGACAGCACGGTCGCACCGTCGGCGGTGACCAGGTGCCCGGAGTTGTCGATGCTGAACGCTCCGTTGCGGGTGTACGTGAGATCGCCCTTCGGCGACTGCGTCATGAAGAAGCCGTCGCCCCGGATCATGAGGTTGCTCGGCACGCCGGTCGCCTGCGGCGAGCCCTGGGAGAAGTTCATGTTCGTGCCGGTCACGCTGACACCGAGGCCGACCTGGTTGGCGTTCGCCCCGGTCGACGAGAGGGTCTGGCTCAGCGCGTCCTCGAACATCGTCGACGACGACTTGAAGCCGACGGTGTTGACGTTGGCGATGTTGTTCGCTGTCACGTCGAGCATCTGCTGGTGGGCGTTGAGGCCGCTGATACCGGTGTAGAGCGAGCGCAGCATGGGGGTGGTCCTTCCGGGTGGGGGTGGGGGTGAATCAGCTGGTGGGGGCTTGGCCGACTTCGACGACGCCGCTGAGCGGTATCAGCTTGTCGCCGATCTTCAGGGTGGCGGCGGCGCCGCCGGCGACGCTCGCCGACGTGACGACGCCGGTGAGGCGGGTGCCGTCGGTGCCGATGTAGGTGACCTGCTTGCCGATCATCGAGGTGGCCGACTGCAGCTGCTGTGATTGCGCGAGGCCGCTCAAAGTCGAGGACATCGAGTCCATCGTCTGCACCTGGCTCAACATCGCCGTCTGGTTCATGAAGGTGGAGGTGTCGGTCGGGTTGGTGGGGTCCTGATACTTCAGCTGGGCCACGAGCAGCTGCAGGAATGCCTGCGGGTCGAGCAGTCCCTTCGTCGTGGCATTGGTCGAGCCGCTGGTCGAGGAGTCGGTGCCGGTCGTGCCGCTGGCCGAGCTGGCCGGCGTGTAGGTGGTGCCGAGGGCGGTCACGCCACTGACGGGGAGGGTCATCGGGTCACATCCACTGGTCGAAGTCGTCGGCGGAGGAGGGACGTTGCCGACGACCCGACGAGTCACCGGAGTCGTCGGCGTGGTCCCGGCGCGGCTGTCGGTCGGCGCCGCTGTCACGCGGTGCCGGCTGCTCGTGACGCGGGGCTTCGGTGACGGCGACCTGATGCACCGCGGCGAGGTCGCGGTGCAGGCCGGGCAGCGCCGCGGCCACGGCGTCGCGGGCGCGACCGTCGGCGCAGGCGACCGTGACGTCCAGGACGCCGTGCGAGACGCTGACCGTCACGCGCACGGATCCGAGGTCGGCGGGGTGGAGCGCGACCTCGAGCTGATGGGTGCCGTCGGGGCCGCGGTGCAGCCGGGCCAGCGCGGAGACCAGTGCCGGCTGCGGCTGCTCGACCAGGGTGGCCGGCAGCGCGGGAGCCGCCGGTGCGGCGACCGGTCGTGCCTCGACGATCGAGCTGAGGGTGTGGACCCCGACCGACGCCGGGTCGACCGCGGTCGGCGCAGCGGCCGACGCAACGACCGGGGCAGCGGATGACTCCGACTTCGCCGGCGCGTCACTCGTCGCCACGGCAGCCCGGTCGGGTGCTGCGCCTCCCCCGGCCACGTCGGCGACAGAGGCGGCGAAGGCGGACGGCGATCCAGCGGCCGGGGAGGTTGCCGGTTGTGCTGCGGCCGGGGCAGCGGATGCCGCCGCGGCGGAGGCAGCCAGGGGTTCGGCCGTGACGGACGTGCCCGCCCGCGAGGTCGACGCGACGGGGGCGGCCGGGATCGGCAGCGTCGTCGCGGCCGCCGTGAGTGGCAGCGTCGCCGTCTGCTGCGCCGTCGTCGGAGCGGACGCCGCTGCGACCGGGGCGGCCTCGGATGCACTCGCCGACGCAGCCTTGGAGGCGGCGGGCTGGACCACGGGCCGGAGCGCGCCGGTCCCGCCAGCGACCCGCGGGCCCGGCCGTGGCCCGTCGGCGGCGGGCGACGGTCCGGAGCTCGCCGACGGCAACGGCGCCACGGTGGGCTGCACCGAGCCAGTGGACTGCGGGGCGCCGGTGCCGCGCGCCTCGCCGGTCGGCAGCGCCGACGTCGCGCTGCCCGGCGTCATCCCGACGCTCCCGGCGCCGGGACGGACTGCCGGATCGAGGCTGGGGTGGGGCGAGCCGGCCGCCAGCAGCGGTATCGCGGTACTGATCGACCCCGGCGCGGCGGGACCCGCGGTGGCGGGAGCTGTGGCCGCAGGATCCGAGGCGGTCTTGGCTCCGACCGCCGAAGCACCCGCCACGGTGGCGGCGGCCGCGCCGGGAGGCAGTGTCGCGGCCACGGGTGCCGGCTGCGCGAGGCCCAGTGCGGCGACCAGCGCGGCGCCGTCCGGCACGGTGTCGTCGGCAGCGAGGTCGGCAGCGGGGTCGGCACCGTGACTGCCCGAGGTATGGGTACCGGTCGCCCGGCCACCGGTCGTGAGCGGGCCGGCCACAAGCGCGGTGTCGTCCTCGCCGGCCAGGGTCTCGAGGGTGCCGTCGGCGGGAGCGAGCTCGCCCAGCAGCTTCGCGAACGGCGCCGGCAACTGCCCGTCGGCCGTCGCGGCATCGCGGGACGCCGCCGGGCTGCCGGCCGAACCGGCAGCGGGGAGCGCCTGCCACAGCACGGCCAGCGTCGGAACTGATGCGGTCATCGGGCACCTGCCAGGGTCGCGGTGATACGTCGGACGTAGTTCTGCGTCTCGCTGTACGGCGGGATGCCGCCGTACTGGTGGACCGCGCCGGCGCCGGCGTTGTACGCGGCCAGCGCGAGGGGCACGGTCCCGAACTCGCGCAGGTTGCGCCCGAGGATGCGGCCGGCGGCGCGGATCGCCTGCTCCGGATCCATCGGGTCGATGCCCATGCCGGCGGCAGTGGCCGGCATGATCTGCATCAGCCCCTGCGCACCGGCGGGACTGACGGCGCGCGCGTTGCCCCCGGACTCCTGCTGACAGACCGCGGCGAGCAGCCCCGACGGCAGGCCGTTCTTCGCCTCGGCCGCCGCGAACTGCGGTGCCCAGGCGGCCACGTTGGCGCTGACCCCGGCGGGCACGGTGCCGGCAGCCGGGGTGATGCCGGTGATGCCCGCGCTGCTCCCGACACCGTCCATGCGGCGGATGCTGGTCGGCGTCTGCGAGAGCTCGGTGACGTGGACGACCTTGCCCGGCTCCGGGCTCTCGACGATCTGGTTGTTCCCGGCGTAGATCGCGACGTGGTAGGCGGGGTCGCCGAAGAAGACGAGGTCACCCGGCTGCGCCTGCGCCAACGACGCCACCGGGGTGCCGACGTCCTGCTGCTCGGCCGCGGTCCGCGGCAGGTCGATGCCGAGGTCCTTGAAGGTGGTCTGCACCAGACCGCTGCAGTCCATGCCCGAGGTCGACTCGCCGCCCCAGACGTAGGGCACGCCGAGGTACTTCTTGGCGGTGGCGACGACGGTGTCACCGCTGACGCCACCGGCGGTGCTCGTGCTGGCGGGCAGCGCCGTCGTGGCCGCCGTCGCCGGCGTCGCGCCGGCGAGAGCGGCGGCGAAGGACGAGGCCGAGGTCCGATTCGGCACGACCTGCGCGATGCGGGCCTCGATGGCCTGCATCTGCGCGGCGATGCCGGCGATCGCGGGGAGCGAGGCGATGTCGGCGGGCGCGGTCATGACTCGTCCTTGCGGCGCTGGTGACCGGAGGCGGCGATCTCGTCCATCTCGAGCTGCGCCACGCGGGTGAGATGACGCTCCTCGGCCTGCTGCGCGTCGTCACGCAGCCGCTCGGCCGACTGCCGTGCCACCGCGGCGGCGGTGTGGTTCTGCTCCTGCTCGACGACCCAGCGATCGGCCCGTTCGGCTTCACCGACGGCGGCGGCGTGGGTCGCCGCGGCGGACTGCAACGCCACCGCAGCCGCGACGAAGGCGCCCGCGTCGATGACCGAGGTCTGCTCGCCCATCGCCTGCAGCCGCGCCTTCTCGGCACGGGCCTGCGCGTGGGCTCGCGCCTGCGAGCGGCGCGCGAAGGAGAGCCGCTGCGTGGCCGCATCCTCCTGCGACTGCCGCGCCCGCACCAGGTGCGACATCCAGCGGGGGGTCATGCGGCGTCCTGCCCGGGTGCGGCGTGGCCCAGCGCGGTCGCGAGCGCGCCGAAGGCCGCGTCCCGCGGGGTGAGGTCGTGCATGTCCTGTCGCAGCACGGCCTCCAGACCGGGCCAGACGGCGAGGGCCCGGTCGGCGTCGGCGTTGGAGCCGGCGACGTACGCCCCGATCTCGACCATCGGCTTGACGTCGCGCCGGGCGGCGATGAGCCGACGCGCCTCGCTCGACACCGCGCGCTGCGCGGGCGTGGTGACGGCGCCGGCGACCCGGGAGACCGACTGCAGGACGTCGATGGCCGGGAAGTGCCCGGAGTTGGCCAGCGCCCGGTCGAGCACGAGGTGGCCGTCCAGGATCGAACGGACGGAGTCGGCGATCGGCTCGTTGTGGTCGTCGCCGTCGACGAGGACGGTGTAGAGGCCGGTGATCGACCCGCGGGCGGCGGCACCGGCGCGCTCCAGCAGCCGCGGCAGCATCGCGAAGACCGAGGGGGGATAGCCGCGCGTCGTCGGCGGTTCTCCGGCCGAGAGCCCGATCTCGCGCTGGGCCATGGCCAGCCGGGTGACGCTGTCCATGAGCAGCAGGACGTCCTCACCGCTGTCACGGAACCACTCCGCGATGCGGGTGGCCACGAAGGCGGCGCGGAGCCGGACCATCGGCGGCTGGTCCGAGGTCGCCACGATCACGACGGCGTTGCGCAGTCCGTCCGGGCCCAGGTCGTCCTCGAGGAACTCCCGGACCTCACGGCCACGCTCGCCGATGAGGGCCAGCACGGTGACGCCGGCCGACGTGCCGCGGGTGAGCATGGAGAGCAGGCTGGACTTGCCGACACCGCTGCCGGCGAAGATGCCCATCCGCTGGCCGCGTCCCACCGGGGTGAGGGTGTCCAGGGCACGGACGCCGGTGGGCAGTGGCGTGTCGACCCGGGACCGGGTCAGCGCATCCGGCGGCGCGGCGTCGAGGCCGACCAGCGGCAGCCCCGCCGGCAGCAGCGAACCGTCCAGCGGACGCCCGAGACCGTCGAGGACCTGTCCGAGCAGCTCGGCGCCGACGCGCACCTGCAACGGTGCGCCGGTGCTGCGGACCGCGTCGCCGGCGGCGATGCCGGCGAGCTCGCCGAGCGGCAGGCAGGTGGCGACCGGCTCGCCGTCGTCGAGCGAGACGGCGACGACCTCGGCCGGGACCGCGCCGACCGTGACGACGTCACCCACCCGGGCGGCGAGACCCCGCACCCGCACCGAGAGTCCGCGCACCTCGGCGACCCGTCCGGAGACGACGGGACGGCCGGCCTGCGCGGCCTCGGCGACGGCAGCGGCGACCCGCTCGAGGACGATCATCGGCCCAGCACCTCGCGGGCCCGGGCCAGGGCGGCGTCGAGGCGTGCCTCGACGGTGGTGTCACCGGTACGGGCGACAGCGTCACCGGGCCGCAGCGTGGCATCGGCGACGAGGACGACACCGGCCGGGACCGAGGCCTCGGCGACGACGGCGAGATCGGCGGGGTGCAGCGCGACGGTGACGCTCTCGGCCTCGGTGGGGACGAGCGCCAGGGCGCGGCGCATCGCGACCACGCCCCGCTGCTCGTCGTCACGCAGCGTCGCACCGACCAGGGATTCGGCGAGGGTGAAGGCACTGTCCAGGACGAGCTGCTCCAGGCCGGCCAGGGCCAGCGCGGTGCGTCCGGCGAGCTCGGCGCCGGCCGCGTCGAGTGCGGTGAGGGCACGCTCGACCGAGAGCCGCGCTGCCTCCGCGGCACGGGCGGCCACGACGGCACGGGCGGCGTCGTCCTGCGCCGCCCGGCGCTCGGCCTCGGCCCGACCCTCCGCCACGCCCGCGGCGTGGCCCTGTGCGCGGGCCTCGCGGCGGGCGTCGGCCAGCAGCGTGGCGGGAATGCCGACGCGGTCGGAGACCTCGAAGGCCGGCGTCACCGGCGTGGCGGCGCGCGGGAAGGCCTGCTCGAAGTTCCAGCTGCCCCGCTGGCTGGCGCCGCGGGTGGCTCCGCCGGCCAGCAGCGGTGCGGGACGGCCGCGGTCGGTCAGGTCGATCGGCTCGAAGGCGGTCGCCGCGGGCACTGCGGCGAGCGGACGCGAGGAAGCTTCGGAAGTGGAGCGCGCGGCCGCCTCGGTGGGCGCGGCGATCTCAGGCGACGAAGGCATCGTCCTCGCCCCTTCCGACGGTGATCTCGCCCGACTCCTCCAGCTGCCGGATGACCCGGACGACGCCGGCCTGCGCCTCCTCCACCACGTGCACGCGTGTGGGGCCGAGGACCTCGAGCTCGTCGGCGAGGTCCTGGGAGGCCCGTTCGGACATGTTCGAGAGCACCTTGTTGCGGACCGGGTCCGAGACGCCCTTGAGGGCGAGTGCGAGCTCGTTGACCGGCACCTGCCGGACGATGAGCTGGATGGCGCGGTCCTCCAGGCCGACGATGTCCTCGAACATGAACATCTGGCTGCGGACCTTCTCGGCGAGCACCGGGTCGAGCTCTTCGAGGCCGTCGATGATGAGGCGCTCGGTCCCGCGGTCGGCGCGGTTGATGATGTCCACCAGCGGGCGCAGCCCGCCGACGGTGGAGAGGTCGGCACGGACGCCGAGGGAGGAGAGCCGCCGTTCGAGCGCGGACTCGACCTGCCTGATCAGCTGCGGCGAGGTGCGGTCCATGACGGCGATGCGGTGGGCGACGTCGGCCTGCAGCTCGCGGGTCAGCCCGGCGAGGATCGGGGCGGCGATGGTCGCCGGCAGGTGGGCCAGCACGAGCGCGATGGTCTGTGGGTGCTCGTCGCAGAGGAACGACACGATCTGCCGGTGGTCGAGCTTCTGCAGGAAGGTGAAGGGCAGCTCGACGAGGTTGTGCGAGACCTTGTCGACGATGGCCATGGCCCGCTCGTGACCGACCGAGGCGGTGAGCATGTTCATCGCGGTGTCCATGCCGCCGCGAGCCGGGCCGGAGCCCGAGGCCCCGAGCAGCATCGCGAACTCGTCCAGCACCGCGCCGGCCAGATTCTGCGGCACCGTGCCCATCCGGGCGATCTCGATGGAGAGTGCCTCCAGCTCGGCCTCGGTGAGCTCGGCGAGCACCCGGGCGGACTCGTCGCGGCCGAGCTGCAGCACCAGGATCGCGGCCTTCTGTCGCGGGCTCAGCGCCATCGCCGCGGGGTTGACCGCCGGCGGTGCGTCGGGGATCTCCAGCGACTCGGTGACGACGTCGACGGTGTTTCCGGGAAAGGCGAGGACGGTCATCGCTCACTCTCCTTGGCGCTCAGCCACCCGGACAGCAGGTGGGCTACCTCGGCGGGACGGTTGTCCGCGGCGACCACCAGCGAGCGGCGGCGCTCGGCCAGGCGCTCGTTGGCGTCCTGGGCGGCGGCCGGGCGGAGGGGGCGGACGGGCTCGGGCTCGGGCTCGTCGATGAGCTCGTCCATCAGGTCGGTGTCGTCGTCGGGCCCGCGGTCCAGCGGCTCGCGCGACGAGCGGGCAGCGGCACCGCCGCGCCGCTTGCGGGAGGCGAGCCAGGTACCGATCACCAGGGCCAGGATCACGGCGGCGAAGACGCCCTGCTTGATGAGGCTCATCATCTCCTGGTGGCTCTTCTCGGCCGCGGCCTCTGCCGCCGCCGCCTTGGCAGCCTTCGCCGCCTCGGTGGTGGCGGAGTTGTTGAAGGGCACCGTCTCGACCGAGAGCGTGTCGCCCCGCTTGGGGTCGAAGCCCGTCGCGGCCTTGACCAGCGACTCGATGCGGGTCGGGTCGAGGTTCTTGGCGTTCTGGTCGAGCATGACGGCGATGTGCAAGGCCTTGACGCCCCCCGGCGCCACCTCCGTCGTGTTCGTGACGCGGCCCAGGGCGTTGTTCACCAGGTCGGTGGTCTTGAGGTAGTTGCCGTTGCCGCTGCCGCCGCCGGTGGTGCCGTTGGTGTCGACGGTGCCCGCCGTGCCGCCGGGTCGAGCGCCGCTGCCGGTGTAGGTCTCCTTGGTCTTCGACTCCGACACCGGCGGGGTGTTCTTGTCGTAGACGTACTTGTCGGTCTTGGTCGTGGACTGGTCGAAGTTCAGGACGCCGTTCACCAGCACCTGGGCGTGGCCCGGGCCGAGCGAGGTGTCGATCGTCGACTGGATGCCCGCCTGCAGCCGGCTGTTGAAGTCGCCGGCGGCCTTGGCCTGCGTCGCCGAGTTCACCGAGCCCGAGAGGCCGCCGTCCGGGGAGGAGAGCACGTTGCCGGCGGAGTCCGTGACCGTGACGTTGCCGGTCTTCATGCCCTGCACGCTGGAGCTGACCAGATAGACGATGGACTGCACCTGCGTGCTGGTGAGCTGGGTGCCCGGCGCGACGGTGAGGAAGACCGAGGCGGTGGGGCTGCTCGTCCCGTCGCTGAAGACGTCGTCCTTCGGGATGGCCAGGCCGACCCGGGCGGACTGGACGCCGTCGATGGAGCCGATGGTCTTGGCGAGCTCGCCCTCGACCGCGCGCTGGTAATCGACCTGCTGCTTGAACTGGGAGGTGGTGACACCCTCCTTGTCCAGCAGCGCGTAGCCGGTGTTGCCCGAGTTCGGCAGGCCGGCCGCGCTGACCGCGAGCCGGGCGGCGTCCACCTTGTCGGCGGGGACGGTGATGCCGGCGCCACCGTCGGTGAGCTTGTAGGGGATGCCCTTCTCGTCGAGCTTGCCGACGATCGAGCTGGCGTCGCTGGCAGCGAGGTTGGAGTAGAGCGGCGCGTAGGTGGGGTCGGACTTCCAGGTCGCGAGGAGGTAGCCACCGACGGCCAGCGCGATGACGGCGACGACCACGACGGCCTTCTGACCGGGGCTGAACGCCTTGAAGTCGGCCCAGCGCTTCTTGGCGATCTCGGTCGCCTGGGTCTTCATGTCCGGCATCGGTTACGCCTGCATTCCCATGATCGTGTTGAACGCGGCGACGGCCTTGCTCTGCACGGTCGAGGCAAGCTGCGTCATCAGCTGCGCCTGGGTGGCGGCGACGGTGACGGCAGCGGGGTCGATCTGCTGGCCGGTGGCGGCGGCGACGTTGAGCTTGTCGACCGCGGACTGCGACTGGCTGACGGCGTCCAGGCCCTTGCCCAGCTCGGCGGCGAAGTTGCCGGCCGAGACGCCGGCGCTCGCGCCGGTGGCGCCGACGCCCGCACTGGGGTCGATGCCGGTGGTCGAGCCGACGGGCGAGACCGCGCCGATGGCACCGATGGGGGCGGTCATCAGATGCCCTTGCCGATGGCGATAGCGGCCTCGTAGACGGCCTTGGCGCGGTCGACGACGTTGGCGTTCGCCTGGAAGGCGCGCTGCGCCAGGATCATGTCGCCCATCTGCTTGCTGAGGTCGACGTCGGCGCGACGGATGTTGCCGTTGGCGTCGGCCAGCGGGTTCGTCGGGTCCTGGACCAGGTCGCCGGTGTCCCCCGCGCGGGAGGCGACGCTGCGCACCTCGACGCCGTCCTGGTTCGCGGCCTCCTGCAGCTCGACGTAGCGCTGCGTGAAGACCGTGCCGTTGCTCGCCGCGGTGTCGTTGACGTTGGCGATGTTGTTGGCGATGGTGTCGAGCCAGGTGTGGTAGCTCTGCAGGCCGGTGCCGGCCGTGGTGATCGTCTCGAACATCGCCCTCAGCCCTTCAGCACCGTCGAGATCAGGCCGAACTTGGCGGTGATGGCGTTGGCGAGGAGCTGCTCCTGCAACGTGGTCTTGGTGGCAGTGACGATCTCGCGCTCCAGGCTGACGTTGTTGCCGTTCACCCCGGCGGCGTCGCCGGTCCCGGACACGTCGGTCTGCGCCGCGGTCGGGTCACCGGAGTCGACAGCATCGGCGAGGCTGGTCTCGAAGTTGACCTGCGTGGCGTTGAAACCCGGCGTCTCGACGTTCGCGATGTTGTTCGCGGTCGCCGCCTGTCGCTGGGACAACCCGGCGAGCGCGGTACGCAACGTCAGAGACGTGACGTCGTCGAGCACGATGGACCTCCGGCGGAGATGCGTGCCGGTCCATCGGCAGTGCGGGGTGAGCGATCCGTGCTCACCGCCACCATCGACCGTCGTCCGCCGGACTTTAACCGAAACCCCACACCGTTTCAGTGGTGGGAGCACCGGGTCGGATCGGCGCATGCCGGACCGCCGCGCCGGCCACGGTGGGTCGGCGCGGCGGGTCGGCGCGGTGGGTCGACGCGGTGGGAGCCGGTGAGCCCGGCCCGGCTACATCCGGCTGTCGAAGAACCGCGGGCCGGAGTCGACCGGCGCGACGGGACGGGGGCGGACGGTGAGGGCGCCGTGCAGGGTCGCCAGCTCGTCGCGCAGCTGCAGCTGCAGGGCCACGATGCGGTTGCGCAGGTCGCGAATCCGCGTCTCCAGCTCCGGCGGGATGGGCGGCATGGTGTGGATCGGGGGCATCGCGGTGAGCACCCCGGACCAGGGCAGGCTGGACTGGGCCGGCGCGGGCGGGCCGTGCAGGACCGCGGGGCTGACCGTGACCGGCGCCCGCATCGCCCGCTCGGCCGCGCGGATGTCGGCCTCGAGCGCGGCGAGGATCGCCTCCCAGCTGTTCTCGTCACCGACGGAGGCGGCCGCGTTCGCGGCAGCCACGGCGGCGGTGGCGGCAGCGGAGCCGCCGCTCAGGCCGTCCACCGGGCACCGATCGCGGTGGCGGGGCTGGCGCTCGCGGACTCCGTCCCACCCGCGGCGACCGTGCTCCAGGCCTCCCGCAGCGTCCAGACGTTGGCCTCGACGCTGGTGAGGCCGACGACGTCACCGCTGAGCTGCGCCGCCCAGATCGCCCGCAGCATGTAGTCGTAGAGCGAGGCCAGGTTGGCCGCCGGACCGCCTGCGGTGTGGTCGAGGCTGCCGAGCAGCTCGCCGACGATGAGCGCGGCGTGGTTGAGGTGCTCCTGTGCGGTGTCCCGGTCGCCGCGCGCGCGGGCAAGATCGAGGGCGAGCCGGTCGTAGAGCATGACGATCCGCTGCGCGGGGGTCGCCGTCATCACCCGATCGGCGAGAAAGCGTTGCTTGAGCGCGTCCATGTCCGTGCCTTCCTTGGCGTCAGAGCATTCGGTGCTGGGTCGGGCGCATCACTAGTTCGACTCCTTCGAGTTCGTGATGCTGTTGAGCATGGCGGTGACGTAGGTCTGCTGTCCCTGCAGCCGGCCGAGGGCGGACTGCATCGTGGCGTACTTCGCCTGCATCGCGGTCTGGATGTCGGCGAGCCTGGTCGTCCAGTCCGCGATCTCATTGTTGAGTCGCGTCCCGGAGTCGGTGAGGCCGCTCATGGCCTGCGTGATCGAGCCGTCGGGCTTGTCGACCGCCCCGGTGGCGATGGTGTCCAGGCTCGTGGCGAACGAGCCGCCGACCGCGGCGCGGGTGGCCGTCGGGTTCTTGGCGTAGGCCGCCGCGAAGGTGTCGGCGTTGAAGCTCAGCACACCCCTGTCGTCGATGCTGATGCCGTAGGAGCTGAGGCTCTCGCCGGCGGCGGTCCCCTTGCTCACGGCCGAGCCGAGCGAGGTGATCAGCTGCCGGACATCCGGCGCGCCCTGCAGCAGCGCACCCTGTGCGCTGTCGGTGGCGAGCTCGCTGCGGGCGGTGTTGTACGCGGTGACCATCGCCTGCACCGACTTGCTGATCGCCGCGGTGTCGACGCCGACGTTGATGGTGACACCGGTGGCGACCGCGCTGGCGGAGAAGGAGACGCCCGGGATGACGTCGGTGAAGGTGTTGGAGGCGCTGCTAACGGTGTAGCCGTCGGCGCCGCCGAAGGCCAGCTGCGCGTCGCCGGCGGTGACCAGGTCCCGTGAGGTGGTGAGGCCGTCGACACTGAAGCCGTTCGCCGCGCCGGTCTTGGTCGAGGTGAGCTGCAGCTGCATGCCCTGGTCGGTGTTGATCACGGCGGCCCGGACACCCAGGTCGGCGTTGTTGATCGCGGTGGCGACGTCCTTGGCGCTGCCCGACTGCGCGACGAGTTCCTGCGGGGTGCCGTCCGGACCGGTCAGCGTGAAGCGGTTGTCCGGGTCGGTGAGGACGGTGCCGTCGGCGGCGGGGGTCACGGCGGTGACCTGGGCGGTGGCGAGCCGGACGACGTCGAAGGTCGTGCTCCCCGCCTGCGCCGTGCTCGAGGCCGAGGCCACGACCGAGGTGTTCGACGAGGTGGCGGTGGTGGCCTGCCAGGCGGTGACGCCGCCGGTGCCGGCGCCGAGGGCGCGGGCCGCGGTCTGCAGCGCGGTCACCTTGGTGTTGATGGTCTGGTACGCCGACAGCTTCGCCGAGACGGTCTGCAGCTGGTCGGTGAGCAGGTTCTTCGGGACGGACTGCGCCTGCATGAGCGACGAGATCAGCGAGGGCACGTCGATCGCCCCGGCGGTACCGCCGAGGAGACCGCTCACGCTGATGCTGCCGGTCGAGGCCATCGTCAACTCCGTCTGGAAAACGTGCGGTGAGGCACCGACGCCGGGCCGCCGGATCCGGTCGGATCAGGCGGCCCGGCGTGCGGGCGGGTGGTGCTGGTGCTGCCTGGTGGTGCGGGTCGGACTACTGCAGCAGCTTGAGGATGGCCTGCGGGGCCGAGTTGGCCTGGGCGAGCACCGAGGTGGCGGCGTTCGTCAGGACCTGCTGCTGGGTCATCTGGGTGACCTGGGTGGCCAGGTCGGCGTCGGTCAGGTTCGACCGCGAGGCGCTGACGTTGGTGATCGCCGTCTGCAGGTTGTTCACCGTGTAGCTCAGCTGGTTCTGCGTGGCACCGATGCTCGCCCGCGAGGCGGAGACGGTCTGGATGGCCGAGTCGATCGTCGCGAGCGACGTCGACGGGTCGCCCGAGGTGACGTCGATGGCGTTGGTGCCGAGGGTGGTGCTGTCGGACTTGGTGAGCGAGAGCGAGATGCTGTCGCCCGCGTTCGCGCCGACCTGGAAGTTCTTGGACGTGTAGGTGCCGTCCAAGAGGTTCTGCGAGCCGAACTTGGTGCTGGCGGAGATCTTGTCGAGCTGGCTGTTGAGGGCCGTGACCTCGGACTGGATCGCCGACAGCGAGTTGCTGTCCTGCGTACCGGTGCTGGACGCCTGGACGACCAGCGTGCGCATGCGCTGCAGGATGTCCTGCGAGGTGCCGAGGGCGCCGTCCGCGATCTGGGCGACGTTGGTGGCGTCCTTGGCGTTGCTGACGGCCTGGGTGAGGCCGTTGATCTGGCTGGTCAGGCCCTGGCTGATCGCCAGGCCGGACGCGTCGTCGGCCGCCTTGTTGATGCGCAGGCCGGACGAGAGCTGGCTGAACGCGCTGTCGAGCTTGCCCTGGTTCGTGGACAGGTTGTTGTACGCGTTGAGCGCGGCCACGTTGGTGTTGATGCGAAGACTCATTGTCTGCCTCCCAAACAGAGTCTCTGGGTGCCCGGGATTGGGCTGCCGATCCCTCCATGGATCGGACGTCTATGCCATCGGCGGCACGCGCCCCGACTTGAGCGCGGCGGCCAACTTTTTTCGCGGCCCCGGCGTGTCGGCTAGCGGGCGGCCGCTACGGCGGAACGCGAGACCGCCAGTGCGCGGGGCTCGCCCAGCACGGTGGTGGCGGCCAGGCGGCCGGCGACGTCGGAGCGCGCGGCGACGGCGGCGTAGTACGCAGCGCGGCCGGCCTCCTTGGCGCGGGCGCGGCTGCCGAGGTCGATCGGGGCGGGCAGCTGCTCGGTGCTGTCGTGGGGGTCGACCGCGTCCGCGGCCTTCATCCCGGTGCGCAGCATCGTCAGCGCCTCGGAGCGCAGCTGCGAGACCCGCGACTCGGTGACGCCGAGCTCGTCGGCGATGTCGAGCATCTTGCGCTGGTCGAAGAAGTAGCCCACCACCACGGTCCGCAGCCGCTCGGGCAGCTCGGCGATGGCGTCGTGCAGGTAGCCCAGCCGCTCTCGGTCCAGGAGCAGGGCCTCGGGCTGCTGGCCCGTGGCCGGGACGAGCACGTCGCTGTCCTCGGGGGTGAGAGCCTGCAGGCTCAGCACCCCGGCGCGCGCCACGTCGGCGTCGATGTCGTCCAGCTCGGCGGTGCTGACACCCATGGCGGCGGCGATCTCGTCACGCGAGGGGGCGCGGCGCAGGGCGACGGTGAGCTCGTTGCGGGCCTGCTCGGCGGCGCGGGCCTTGCCGCGGACGGAGCGGCTGGCCCAGTCCCGGCCGCGCAGCTCGTCGGCGATGGCGCCGCGGATGCGGATCGCGGCGTAGCTGCCGAAGGAGACGCCGTGGGCGTCGTCGAAGGCCTTGGCCGCGGCGGCGAGGGCGAACATGCCGGCCGAGACCAGCTCGTCGCGGGTGATGTGGGACGGCAGCCGGCCGAGGGTCTCGCGGACGATGTGGCCCACCAGGGGCAGGTGTGCCCGGACCAGTCCGTCGATGTCCGCCTCGGTGCGGTGGTCGCTCACCATCGTCATCGGGGTGCCCTCTCGTTCTTGACCGGCAGCGCTTTCGCTGCTGGCCCCGGTGAGTCCGGCCTGCTGGCCGGACCCGCTGCGCTGTCCCCCGACGGCGGCTTGTGAAGCCTCCACACCATGTTTGATCGGTGTGAGGTCGATGTAAGCACGGTGTCAAGATTGACCACAAGGTCGTAGCCAAGACCTGCCCTCTTATCGGGACCTAGGTCCCGTAACCCGACGCCGATTCGGACGTTGTGCGGGCCCTTCCGCGCCGCGAAGAGCTGGTGCGACCGCTATCCGGTCCGTACGGGGTGGATGTCCGAATCGCGCTCATCGCTCAGGTCGCGCCGGCGGCTGCCGATGATGCAGCCATGACGAACCGAGACCAGGGCGACGCCGGCCTGGCCGACCTCGCCGCCGCGCTGTGGCGCGAGCGCGAGCTGCTCGAGGCGCTGCACTATGCCCTCACCTGCCAGCACCTCGTGCTCTCCTCCGGCGGGATCCGCTGGCTGACACAGGCCGACGAGCAGGTCCGCGCCGCCGTGGCGGCCCTGACCGAGTGCGAGCTGCAACGCGCCCTCGTCACCCACGACGTCGCCCTGGGGCTCGGCCTCTCCCCCGACGCCACCCTCGACACCATCGCCACCGCCGCCGCCGAGCCGTGGGACACGCTGCTCGCCGACCACCGCGACGCCCTGCGCACCGTCGTCGCGGAGATCGGCGCCCTCACCGCCGAGAACCGCCGGCTGCTCCAGGCCGGCTCGGAACTCGCCCGCGAGACGCTGGCCCGCGTCGGCTCGGCCACCGCCGGCTTCGGCGACATCCCCTCGCCCGGGCTGGACTACGGCACCCGCCGCAACGGCGGGACCAGCGGTCCCGTCCTGCTGGACCGGCAGGCCTGAGGCAGATCATGTCCAACTGGATGTCGGGGATCTACCAGGCGGCGAGCGGGCTCGACGCGGCCCGCTACGGCATGTCGCTGGTGTCGCAGAACATGGCGAACGCGACCACGCCCGGATACACCCGGCAGACCGCAGCGCTCACGTCCGTCGACATGAGTCCGGTCAGTGGGATGTCGACCGGCCACGGGTCGATGGGAGGTGTCGCCATCAGCGGGACCACGCGCAACACCGACATCGTCATGGACGCCCGGCTGCGCTCCGAGGACGCCAAGAGCTCGCTCGCCGAGACCGGCAAGTCCCAGCTCGGCGCGATCGAGAGCGTCCTGGGCGAGCCGAGCGACACCGGGCTCTCCGTCCAGCTCGACAAGTTCTGGAACGCCTGGTCCACGCTGGCGGCCAACCCCTCCTCCGACGCCGCCCGCACCGTGCTGCTGCGCAACGCCGGCAGCCTCGCCGCCACCCTCAACACCATGAGTGACGGCCTCGCCGACACCACCGCCGGCGTCACCGCCTCGCTCGGCACCGACGTCGACTCGCTCAACACCGCCGCCGGCCAGTTGGCCTCGGTCAACGGCCAGATCGCCGTCGGCGTCGCCACCGGCGGCAACGTCAACTCCCTGCTCGACCAGCGCGACAGCCTGCTGAGCACGATGAGCTCGCTGGCCGGCGTCGGCGTGACCCTGCAGAGCAACGGCGTGGCCACGGTGACCCTCGGCGGCCAGGAGCTCGTCTCCGGGATCACCTCGACGCCGGCCACGCTGGACGCCGGCCCCACCATCTCGGTCGGCGGGACGGCGGTCACGGTGGCCGGTGGCAGCATGGCTGCCCGGGTCTCGGCGCTCACCACCAGCCTGCCGACCTACCAGGCCACCCTGGACTCGGTCGCCGCTTCCCTCGCCGACACCGTCAACACGGCGATGACGGGCGGCTACGACGCCAACGGCACCCCCGGCACGGCGATGTTCAGCGGGACCACGGCGAGCAGCATCAGCGTCGTCCTCACCGATCCCGGCAGCATCGCCGCCTCCGGCGTCCCCGGCGGCAATCGCGACAACAGCGTGGCGCTCGCGCTGTCGCAGGCCGGGCTGCGCCCCGGTTCGCCCGACGCCGTCTTCTCCGCCCTCGTCGGCAACGTGGCCTCGGCCAGCGCCGCGGCGCAGCAGCGCGCCGCCACGCAGGACGCCGTCCACAGCTACGTCACGAACCTCAAGACGGCGATGTCCGGCGTCAGCTTCGACGAGGAGGCCGCCAACATGCTGTCGCTCCAGCATGCCTTCAACGCCTCGTCGCGGGCTCTCACCACGATCGACTCCATGCTCGACACCTTGATCAACCACACAGGGCTGGTGGGCCGCGGATGACCTCCTACTCACGTGTCACGGCGACCAGCGCCTCGGCGCAGTCGATCGCGGCAGTCCAAGCGGCGGCCTCGCGCTTCGCGACGCTGCAGGCCCAGCTGTCGTCCGGCAAGCGGATCCAGACCTCCTCCGACGATCCGGACGGCACCGTCACCGCGCTGGCCCTGCGCTCGCAGCTGGCCCGCAGCGACCAGTACTCGCAGAGCTCCGGCGATGCGCTGGCCTGGCTCTCGACCGCCGACTCGGCCTACTCGCAGAGCGTCTCGGTGCTGCAGAGCGCCCGCAGCATCACCGTCCAGGCCCTGAACACCGGCGCCAACGACCCGCGGTCCAACGAGGCCCTCGCCACCCAGGTCGACGGCCTGCGGCAGACGCTGCTCTCGCTGGCCAACACCAGCTACGACGGCCGGCCGATCTTCGGCGGCACCACCGCCGGCAGCGTCGCCTACGACTCCTCCGGCAGCTACGTCGGTGACGACGGCGCCAACACCAGGCTCGTCGCGGCGCGGGTCACCGTGGACGTCGCCACGCCCGGCACCGAGGTCTTCGGCAGCGGCAGCGACAACATCTTCGACCGCCTCAGCTCGCTGGCCGCGTCGCTGCGGACCACGCCGGCCACGGTCTCGGGCAGCGATCTCACCGCGATCGACGACGCGATCAGCCGGGTCGGCACGGCGCAGGCCGCAGCCGGTACCAACTACCAGCAGGTGCAGCGCCTGGCCACGGCCCGCACCAGCAGCGACGTGCAGCTGACCACCCGGCTCAGCGACGTCACCGAGGTCGACTTCGCCGACGTCGCGGTCAAGACCGCCGCCGCCAACACCGCCTACCAGGCCGCGCTGCAGACCACCGCCATGGTCAACCGCGTCTCGCTCCTCGATTTCCTCCGCTGACCCCTCCCGTCCCGTCCCACCCCCGCGAAAGGCTCCCGCCATGACCAGCTTGCTGACCCCGCCGGCGACAGGGGCACCGACCGGCCCGGCGCCGGCGGTCCCGCAGATGCTGCGCCTGCTCGAGCCGCTGCCCGGCTTCGCCGACGTGGACTTCACCCTCGCCGACATCGACCCCGACGGCCTGCTCCTCGCGCTGCGGGCGGTCCGGGAGCCGAGCCTGCGCTTCGTCCTCACCCCCGCGGACACCTTCTTCGACGGTTACCGTCCCTCGCTGCCGGCCGGTGTCGTCGCCGCCCTCGGCGCCGAGGACGCCGCCCAGCTGCGGCTGCTGCTCGTGCTCACCATCGGCACCGACCTGCACGACGCGACGGCCAACCTGCGGGCCCCGCTGGTGGTCTCCGCCGACGGCGCGAGCGCGGTCCAGGTCGTCCTGGACGACGACACGCTGTCGATGCGGGAGCCGATCATGCCGGCTGTGGTGCCCGACTGAACGTCCGGACGCATAGGGTGGGGGCGTGCTGATCCTCACCCGCCGTGCCGGCGAGAACGTCGTCGTCGGCGACGACATCGTGATCTCGGTCATCGAGGTGCGCGGTGATGCCGTCCGCATCGGTATCGAGGCGCCCCGTTCGCTGAGCGTGCACCGTGAAGAGGTGTGGCTCGAGCTGCAGAAATCCAACGAGAAGGCGGCCTCCACCAACGACGACGCCGTCAGCGCCACCCTCGACCGGCTGCGAGCCCGCAGCGAGCGGCAGACCGACCCGCCTGCGAGCTGACGCCCGGGCCGGTGCGCGATACTCGGATGTCCCTGACCGCCAGCCGAGGAGTCCCACCGCATGCCGATCGCCACGCCCGAGATCTATGCCGACATGCTCGCGCGCGCCAAGTCCGGCGGGTTCGCCTACCCCGCGATCAACTGCACCTCCTCGGAGACGGTGAACGCGGCGCTCAAGGGCTTCGCCGACGCCGGCAGCGACGGCATCATCCAGTTCTCGACCGGCGGGGCCGAGTTCGGCTCCGGCCTCGGCGTCAAGGACATGGTCACCGGCGCGGTCGCGCTCGCCGAGTTCGCCCACGTCGTCGCGGCGAAGTACGACGTGAACGTCGCGCTGCACACCGACCACTGCCCCAAGGACAAGCTGGACGGCTACGTCCGGCCGCTGATCGCGATCTCGCAGGAGCGCGTCGACCGCGGTGAGAACCCGCTCTTCCAGTCGCACATGTGGGACGGCTCGGCCATCGAGCTGGAGGAGAACCTGGACATCGCCGCCGAGCTGCTCGAGAAGACGGCGGCGGCCAAGATCGTCCTCGAACTCGAGATCGGTGTCGTCGGCGGCGAGGAGGACGGGGTCCGCGGCGACGCCGGCGAGGGCAACGAGAAGCTGTACACCACCCCCGGCGACGCGATCCACACCGCGCAGAAGCTCGGCATCGGCGAGAAGGGGCACTACCTGCTCGCCGCCACCTTCGGCAATGTCCACGGCGTCTACAAGCCGGGCAACGTCAAGCTGCGGCCGGAGATCCTGAAGGAGCTGCAGCAGGCGGTGGCCGAGGAGACCGGGACCGAGTCGCCGTTCCAGCTCGTCTTCCACGGCGGCTCGGGCTCGTCGCTGGAGGAGATCCGCGAGGCCGTCTCCTACGGCGTGGTGAAGATGAACGTCGACACCGACACCCAGTACGCCTTCACCCGCGAGATCGCCGGCCACATGTTCACCAACTACGACGGCGTGCTCAAGGTCGACGGCGAGGTCGGCAACAAGAAGGCCTACGACCCCCGCAGCTACCTCAAGCTCGCCGAGTCCGGCATGGCCCAGCGCGTCGTGGAGGCCTGCGAGGCGCTGCAGTCCGCCGGGACCTCCGCCACCGGCGCCTGACCCCCGCTCTCCTCCCTGACCGTTCCCTCGCTCGCCGACCGTTCCCCGTCCCCCGTTGAGTGGGTGGCCGGTCAACCCGAGGGGCCACTCAACCAGGGGTGGCCGGCCGACATCTCTCAAGGACGTGACCGCATGACGCACTTCGGCAACCTGCTCGCCCCGCCCACCCGTCTCCCCGAGGACCCCGGCGCCGCCCGCCTGGCCGCCGGCGACGATCCGGCCTCGGTGGCCTCGGCGTTTCCCACCTCGTCCGCGGCCTGGGCCGAGCTGGCCGCGGCCGCGCTCGGCGGCGGCCGGGCCGTCGAGGGCTACGCCTACGCCCGCACCGGCTACCACCGCGGTCTGGACGCCCTGCGCCGCGCGGGCTGGAAGGGCCAGGGCACCATCCCCTGGGCCCACGAGCCGAACCGCGGCGTGCTGCGCTGCTTCCATCTGCTGGCGCGCGCGGCCGGCGAGATCGGCGAGACCGCCGAGGTGGAGCGGCTGACCCAGCTGCTGAACGACAGCGACCCGGCCGCCGCGGCTGCCCTCTCCTGACCTCTTCCCCTGCGCTCTGGTCGATTCCGGGCCGTCAGATCGACCACAGCACAGGGGAAGCGCTCAGGTGAGGCGCGACTTCTGGATCTTGCCCATGGCGTTGCGCGGCAGCGACGTCACGAACCGGATCTCGCGCGGGCGCTTGTGGGCGTTGAGCTCGGTCGCCACGAAGTCGATGAGGGTCTGCGCCGGCGCGCCCGAACCCACCACGTAGGCGACGATGCGCTGCCCCAGGTCCTCGTCCGGGACCCCCACCACCGCGCACTCGGTCACCTCGGGGTGGGCGAGCAGCACCGCCTCGATCTCGCCGGCACCGACCCGGAACCCGCCGGACTTGATGAGGTCGTCGCGGGTGCGGCCCACCAGCTGCCAGCCGTCGGGCGTCTCACGGGCGGAGTCCCCGGTGTCGAACCAGCCGTCCTCGGTGAACGGCGACGGCCGGCCGAGGTAGCCGTCGAAGAGCGTGGCCCCGCGAACCTGCAGCTGCCCGATGCCGTCGTCACCGCGCCCAACGAGTCGGGTCTCGACGCCGGGCAGCGGGACACCGACCCGGCCCGCATGCCGGGTTGCATCCGACCGGGCCGCCAGCGTGATCAGCGTCTCGGTCATGCCGTAGCGCTCGACCGGAGCCTGGCCGGATCGCGCCTGCAGCGACGCGAAGACCGGGGACGGCAGCGCTGCGCTTCCCGAGACCAGCAGCCGCGCCGGACGCAGCGCGGCGGCAGCAGCCGGGTCGGCCGCCACCCGCGACCACACCGTCGGGACGCCGAAGTAGAGGGTGCCGGGCGCGGCGGCGTACGCGGCCGGCGTGGGACGGCCGGTGTGGATCAGCGGCGAGCCGATCCGCAGCGCCCCCAGCACGCCGAGGACCAGGCCGTGCACATGGAACAGCGGCAGGCCGTGGACGAGGGTGTCCGCCGGCGTCCAGGCCCAGGCCTCGGCCAGACCGTCCAGGCAGGCGGCCACCGCGCGGCGGGAGATCACCGCGCCCTTGGGCGGGCCGGTGGTGCCGGAGGTGTACATGATCATGGCGGTGCCGTCGTCCGGCTCGGACCACGACCGCGACGACCGCGCGGACCGGTCGACGCTCACCGTGAGCTCGGCGCCGGAGTCGCCGAGCAGATGCGCCCGCTCGCGCTCACCGGCGTCCGGCGGTACCGGGACGAACGGCGTCCCCGCCAGCAGGCAGCCGACGACCGCGATCACCGTCTCCAGCGAGGCGGTCGCGTCGATCGCCACCGTCGCCGCCCCGGCGACCTGCTCGGCCACCCCCTCGGCGTTGGCGCGCAGCTCGTCGCCGGGCAGGGTCTCGCCGGCCACGGTGATCGCCGGCAACGACTCGGGCAGCATCGGCACAGCCTCCACCGTAGGTCAGTCGGGAGGGCTGCCGGGCGCCCGGCGTGTGCCACGATGGGGCCGACGCCATCGCACCATCGCCAGGGGAGGGCAGCGTCGTGGCCAGACCGTCCGATGCGACACCGTCCCACCCGACGCCCCCCGGCCCCGACTGGCTCTTCTGTCCGGGCCATCGTGCCGAGCGCTTCGCCAAGGCTGCCGCGGCGGCGAGCGGGGTCATTGTCGATCTGGAGGACGGCGTCAACTCGTCCGACAAGGCCGAGGCCCGCGCCAACCTGCGGGGCCTGGCCGACGAGCTCGATCCGGCGCGGGTCGTGGTGCGGGTCAACGGGGCGGGCACCGAGGCGCTGACGGCCGACCTCGACGCCCTGCGCGACACCCCGCTGCGGACGATCATGCTGCCGAAGGCGGAGTCGCCCGACCAGCTCGAGGCACTGGCCGGCTTCGGCGTGCTGGCCCTCTGCGAGACACCGCGCGGCATCCTCCGCGCCCCGGAGATCGCGCTGGCCGGCAACTGTCTCGGCCTGATGTGGGGGTCCGAAGACCTCGCCGCCGCCCTCGGTGCCACCGGCAGTCGGCGCCGCGACGGCGGCTTCCACGACCACGCCAGGTACGCCCGGACGTCCGTCCACTACGCCGCGGCGGCGGCCGGACGCCTCGCGATCGACGCCGTCTACCTCGACATCCCCGACACCGCCGGTCTCGCCCGCGAGGCCGGCGACGCCGCGGCGGACGGCTGGGACGTCAAGGCGGTGATCCATCCGAGCCACTGCGCGGTGGTCCGCAGGGCCTTCGCACCCTCGGCCGAGGAGCTGGCGCAGGCCCGGCGGGTCGTCGAGGCCGCGGCCGGCAGCGCCCACGGCGCCTTCAGCCTCGACGGCCGGCACATCGACGAGCCGCTGGTCAGGCAGGCGCGGCGGGTGCTGGCACGCGGCGCCGCCGCAACCGGGCCAGCAGCAGACCCAGGCTGAGCAGCAGCAGGGCCGTCACCGCCACGAGCAGCGTGTCGGCCACGGCGTCGAAACGCGCAAGCCGCCGCGGCTGACCGTCGGCGACGAAGCCCGTCTCCCGCCAGACGATGAAGGCCGAGCAGAGCGCGGTCCCCACCGACCCACCCAGGCTGCGGGCCAGGTTGAACAGCAGCGACCCCGACGAGGCGTCCGCAGGGAGCACGGCGCGGGTCATCATGAGCCCGAGCGAGGCCAGCAGCACCCCCGCCCCCACCGCCCGGAGGATCTGCGCCCCGATCACCAGCCACAGCGGCGCGACGTCGCCCGCCAGCAACGGCAGCACCCCGGCGCCAGCAAAGACCGCGGCACCGGTCGCCGCCACCCCCATCGGATCGAAGCGACGCAACACCTTCGGCAGCTGCAGCGCGACGACGAGCTGGACGAGCCCGCCGTAGAGCGTCACCTCGCCGATCCGTCCCACCGAGTAGTCGTGCGCGGTGAGATAGAACGGGATGAGGAAGTACGCGCCATAGGTGGCCGCGCCGGCGACGACGTTGAGCGCGCACGCCACGAGCAGCGGTCGCTGCGCCAGCAGGCGCAGGTCCACCAGCGGATGCCGGCTGCGCAGCTCGTTGATCACGAAGCCGGCCAGCAGTCCCAGGGCGAGCAGCGATGTCGCCCAGATCGTGGGCGAGGCGAACCAGCCGCGCGAGTCGCCACCGTCGAAGGTGAACTGCAGGAAGTAGAGGCCGACGGCGACGGCGAGGACGCTGCCCACGCTCGCCCGGCGTCCCAGCGGGGAGCGGACCACCGGCATGGTCCCCAGCCCCGGCAGTGCCAGCACCAGCGCCACCACGGCCACCGGCAGCGCGGCGTAGAAGAGCGCCCGCCAGCTCAGCCACTCCGCCAGCGTGATGGAGAGGATGGGGCCGAGCACGCCGGAGGCGGTGACGGTGAAGGAGAAGGACGCGATGGCCCGGGGACGGTCGTCGTCGCGCAGCAGCGCCACCACGAGGTAGTAGGCGAAGGGCATGATCGCGCCGCTGGCCGCACCCTGGATGACGCGACCGACCAGCAGGCTGGGCAGGTTCCACGCGTTGGCCGTCACCAGCGCGCCGAGCACGAAGGTGCCGCAGAGCACGACCAGGTAGGTGCGCGGCGGGAAGACCCGTGTCAGGTAGGCGCTGAGTGCCAGCGTCACCAGCTCGGCAGTGGTGGACGCCGAGATGACCAGGGCGCTCTGCGGCAGCGAGAACCCCAGGTCGTGCTGGATGTCGCCGAGCGCGGTGCTCGCCATGACGAGGTCCATCACGGTCATGGCGGCCGCGATGATCACGCCCAGGACGGCACGCCAGCGCAGGCGGTCGAGGACAGGGTCGACCGCGGAGCCGGTCGCGGGGTCGTCGGCGGCGGTCTCGGCTCGATCGGCACTCATCGTCGCTCGACCTCCTCCCCGACCGGACGACGCCCCCACGCGTAGAGGGTGATCGACCGGAGCTCGACGTGCCGCGATTCTGTCAGGGTCCGCAGCACCCGGTCGCGGACCGCCGCGGTGATCAGGCCGCGTTCGACGAGCATGGCCCCCTCCTGCTGCACGTTGGCGGCGGCGAGCTGGTCGTAGGCGCCACCGTCGCCGAGCAGGTTCGCCCGTGGCCGCACCGCGATGTCGACGAAGCCCGCCTCGGCCAGCCGGGCCGGCAGGCTGCGGCCCCACTCGGCCATGTCCGAGCCCTGCGCCACCCAGGCGTCGTCCATCGCGCCGAAGAACTGCTGCAGGTCCGGGTCGAGCGAAGCCGCACCCGGCGTCAGGATCGGATCGCAGAGCGCGAGCCAGCCGCCGGGGCGCAGCCACCGCAGCGCCCGCGCCAGCATCGCCACCCGGTTGTCCAGGTGGCAGAAGGTGAGCCGGGAGTGGATGACGTCGAAGCTGCCCTCGGCGAAGTCCAGCTCCCGGATGTCGGCCTGCCGCCACTGCAGCACCGAGGCGTCGCCGGTCTCGCCGTCGCAGTCGTCGAGATAGCGGGCGTCGCTGTCGACGGCGAGGACACGACCCTCCGGGCATCGCCCCGCCAGCCAGCGCGCGATCGAGCCCGCGCCGGCGCCGATCTCCAGGCAGTGCGAGTCCGGCCGCAGCTCGCAGCCCTCCAGGACGGCCTGGCTGTCCCCGTCGCCCCACGCCTCGAGCAGGCCGAGCCGGCCCCGTTCGTGAGGGCTGTCCTTGGACAGCAGGCCGGAGTGGTAGTCGGTCATCTCATCCTCCAGGACGGACTCGCTGCGGGGGTCACGGGTTCCGGTGGGGCAATCAGGCGCGTACCGCCCGCAACCGGACGCGACGCGGTTAGGCTGCGACCGTCGCCGCGACGACAGGCACGATGCGGCGGCGGGAGGGACGCGAAGTGACCGACCAGAGCACGGTGCGGCCGGGGCGTGTGCTGATGTGCGCCTGCCTCGGCTACGGATTGATCGTCATCGACATCACCATCGTCAACCTTGCCATCCCGGCGATGCAGCAGAGCCTGCACGCCGGACTGGCCGCGATGCAGCTGGTGGTCAACGCCTACGTCATCGTGCTGGCCTCGCTGGTGATGGCCGGCGCGGGTGCCGCCGACCGCTGGGGCGCGGTGACGACGTTCCGCCTCGGCGTGGTGATCTTCGGCGTGGCCTCGGTGCTCTGCGGCGCCGCGCCGAGCGTGGAGCTGCTCGTGGTCGCCCGGGTGCTGCAGGGGCTCGGCGCGATCCTGCTCATGCCCGCCACGCTGGTGATGCTCACGCGTGCCTACGTGCAGCCGGACGCCCGCGCCAAGGCGGTCGCCGTCTGGGCCATGGTGGCCGGCAGCCCCGTCGTCTTCGGACCGCTGCTGGGCGGCGCCCTGGTGGACTTCGTCGGGTGGCGGGCGATCTTCCTCGTCAATGTCCCCGTCATCGCCGTGACGCTGTGGTTGGCGCGTCGGCACATGCCCGGCACGGACCGTGGCGACGCAGCCCCGCAGGACATCCCCGGTCAGGTGCTCGCCGCCGGCGTCCTCGGTGGACTCGCCGTGGCCCTCACCTACGGCCACGAGCTCGGCTGGGGACATCCGCTGCCGCTCACGGCGGCCGTCGTCGGGCTGGCGGCGGCGGTGGCCTTCGTCGGGCGGCAGCGCACCGCCACCCATCCGATGCTGCCCACCGCGCTGCTGCGGGCGCCGGGCTTCGTGGCCTACGCGCTGGTCGGGCTGCTGCTCTTCGCCGGCTACTACGGCCTCGTCTTCACCATCAGCGTCTACCTGCAGCAGGTCCGCGGCTACGGCCCGTTCGTCAGCGGCCTCTGCTTCCTGCCCTCGGCGGTGCCGATCACGCTCATGCCGCTGGTGGCCGGCCGCGTGAACGCCCGCCTCGGCCCGCGGGTGGTGCTGCGGGCGGCGATCGCGATGACCGCCCTGGGAGCGATCGTGCTGGTCGCCGTCGGACAGCTGGTGCCCTTCGGCCTCTCGGCCGGCCTGCTGGCCATCGGCATCGGCTTCGGGCTGGCGACGGTCCCGCAGATCACGCTGCTGATGGCGGCGGCACCACCGGACCGGGCCGGCACGGCCAGCGGCATCCTCACCGCGGCGCGCCAGGCCGGCACGATCCTCGGCATCACCGTCTTCGCCGGGCTGCAGGCGGGGCAGACCATGCGGCTGCCGGCCCTGGGGGCGCTGGTGGGCTACGGGTTGATGGCGGTCGCGGCGGCGGTGGGTGCGCGACAGGCGCGGACCCGGCTGGCCGAGCCCGCGACGGTCTGAGGCGCGCTCAGACAAGGTCCAGGGCGCGCAGGTCGGCGAGGTACTTGGCGATCAGCTCCGGCGAGATCGACGGGACCTCACCGCCACCCACGCCCAGCTGGCGGACACCGGCGACGAAGCGTTCGTGATGCGGCAACCGCTCGGCCCGCGGGTCGGTCGGCTCGTCGTGGGCGTGCAGCAGCGGCAGGATCGAGGCCGACCGGCGTCGCTCCGGCAGTGAGCGCAGCGCGGTCTCGAAGCGGGCGCGCCACTGGCCGAAGTCGTCGATCCGCACGATGTCGACACCGTCGGCGATCAGCCAGTCGACGAACTCGTCCAGCCCCACGCCGTCGTCGTTGCCGTTGAAGGCGTTGAAGATCCGGTAGCCGGGCTCGTCGTCGACGGCGAGCGCGACGATGGCCGCAGCGACGAAGTCCACCGGCAGGCCGCTGTAGTGGGCGCGCGCCCGGCCGCCGTCCGCGGCGGGACGGTAGAACGAGGCCGGGGCCAGCCCGGTGGCGAGGACACCCACCAGCAGCCGGGTGAAGCGGTCGGGGACATTGAGCTGCCGCGGCCAGCGGCTGTGCGCCAGGATCATGTCGGGACGGAAAACACTCACCGGGACGCCGAAACGGTCGTGGGCCTCCCGCAGCAGGACCTCGCCGGCCCACTTGCTTGTCGCGTAGCCGTTGGCGTAGGAGTCGTCCAGGCGGCGCTCGCCGGTGTCGACGCGGACGTCGGTGACCTCGTCCAGCAGGCTCCCGTCCGGGCGCATCGCGGCGGCCACGGAGGAGACGTAGGCGATCCGCTTGGCCCGTCCGGTGAGCGCCAGCCGGACGATCTCGGCCGTCGCCACCACGTTGGAGTCGAAGAGCTGGGCGTAGGGCAGGACGTGGTTGACGAGCGCGGCCGAATGCACGACGAGGTCGACCTCGTCGGCGAGCCGCTGCCAGGCCGCCTCGGTGAGGCCGAGGCGCTCCTCGGCGACATCGCCGGCCAGCACGTCGAGCCGGTCGGCGGCGAGCGCCGCGACGTGGCGGCCCCTCTCGCTCCCGGCCTCGCCGTACCCCTCGATGACGCGGCGCCGGGCCTCGGCGTCGTCGGCGCCGCGCGCCAGGCAGATCACCCGGCCACCGGTGCGTGCCGCGCGTTCCAGCAGCTCCAGCAGCACGAACCGGCCGAGGTACCCGGTGGCTCCGGTGACGAGGACCGTCGCCACGCCGGCGCGGGCCGGGGTGCGGTCGGTCGCCGCGTCGAGGACCGACGCCGACAGGAACTTCTCCAGCTGCAGCTGTGGCGCCGTGACCGTCGTCGCACCGCTGCCGTGGACCGACGCCATCGTCGGACGGCGGCGGGCCACCGCCGAGCCGGAGTCGGCGGGGTGACCGTCCTCGCCAGCGCTGTCGGGGTGACCACCGGCGCGATGGTCGGCGACGTGGTCGGTGATGTAGGCGGCGACGTCGCCGAGGGTGGCGGTCGGCCCGATGACGATCCGGATCGGCACCTCGACGTCGAAGAGGTGTCCCAGCAGCATCGCGAAGGTATGGCCGGAGAGGGAGTCACCGCCGATGTCGGCGAAGGAGTCGTCGGCACCGAGCGTGGTGTCCCGGCTCTGCGCGGCGAGCTGGGCGGCCTGCACCACCGTCGCCAGCACCGGACGCTCGTCGCGGCCGTCGCGCAGCTCCGCCACCCGCCGACCCCGCTCGCCGACGGCGCCAGCGTAGAGCGCGTCCAGGCGGGGCCGGTAGTGGGCGGTGAGGGCCGGGCGCAGCAGCTTGCCCACCCCGGAGAGCAGCCCGTTGGCGGGGCTGAAGGGCTCGGTCTCGATGATGACGTCGTGCGGCACCTCCCAGCTGCGCAGCCCGGCCCGCTCGCCGCACTCGTGCAGCGAGGCCAGCACCGCCTCCCGCACCGCCGCCTCGTCGGAGCCGGCCAGCAGCGACGGGTCCGGGACCACGACGGCGAGCAGGTAGGACTGCTCGCCGTCGCCGTGGACGAAGATCTGCCGCACGAGCGGGCTGGTGGCGAAGACGGCCTCCAGCCGGGCCACCGCCACGAACTCACCCTGTGACAGCTTGAGGACGTTGTTCGTCCGGTCGACGTAGACGAGGCGATCCGGGGCGATCTCGGCCATGACGTCGCCGGTGCGGTAGTAGCCCTCGGCGTCGAAGGCGCGGGCGGTGAGATCGGGGCGACGGTAGTAGCCCGGCACGACCCCGAACGACTTCACGTAGAGCTCGCCGCGGGGATGCGGTCGGTCGGTGCCGAAGTACCCCAGCTCGGGGACGTCGACGAGCTTGTAGTCCAGCACGGGGGGCCGCTTCACCACGGTGTCGACGACGACCGGCCGGGTCGTCTCGGTGGAGCCGTAACAGTCGGTGACCGGGCAGCCGAGGACGCCGGTCATGAAGCTCTTGGTCTCGGCCGAGAGCGGAGCGCTGCCGCAGAGCGCGCTGACGATCCGACCACCGAGCAGGCCGTCGCGGGTCGACTCGAGGGCCGTCGCGGCCGCCTCGGCCTCGCTCGCACCGTGTTCGCGGGCGGCCAGCTCGGTGAGCCGGTACCGCTGCCGGACCATGTCGCAGATCCGCGGCACCAGGCTGAGGACGGTGGGGCGGGCCAGCGAGACGTCCTCGAGCAGCGTCGACATGTCGCGGCTGGCGGTGAAGAAGCCCTGACCACCGGAGGTGAGCCCGGAGACCAGCCACGAGCGGCCGTTGACGTGGCTCATCGGCATGTAGTGCAGCACCAGCGTGGGCACCGGCAGGTCGGCCGAGGAGCCGGCGTTGCTCATCCCGTTGCGGCTGTTCTGCCACATCCGGGTGATCATGGCGCGGGTGTAGATCGCGCCCTTCGGGTCGCCGGTGCTCCCCGAGGTGTAGATGAGGCTGGCGATGCGCTCGCCGTCGCGGCGCTCGGCGCAGAGCTCGAGCTCCGGCAGCCCGGCCCCCCGCTCCAGCTCCTCGGCCAGCGTCCGCACCCGGACTCCGGTCAGCTCGGCACGCGCGGCGGCGAGGCCGTCCCGGTGCGCGGCGAGGCGTTCGTCGACGTCGAAGACGATCAGCTCCCGCACCGACTCGGCCTGCCGGGCCACCGCGACGCCCACGGCCAGCGAGTCGGCGTCGACGGCGAGGGTCCGGGGTGCGGTCTCGGCGACGACCGGGTGCAGCGCCTGCGCCGGGACCCCGGTCGCCAGCGGCACGACGACGGAGCCGGCCCGCTGGCAGCCGAGGTCCAGGACGGCGTAGTCGATGCTGGTGAAGCCGAGCACCGCCACCATGTCGTCGTCGCTGTCACCGACGCCGGCCGCGGCCCGCGCCTCGGCGACGACGGCCGCCACGGCGCCGGCACGTCGCCACAGCTCGGCGTAGGAGATCGACTCCAGCTCGGGCAGGTGCTCGTGGCCGATGCCGCGCCCGGCACCGTCGCGCAGCACCCGGCGGATGCGGCGGGCCAGGGCGGGCCGCTCGGCGTAACCGGACATGGCCGCGGCGATGGTCGCCGTGAGATCACCGTCGGCGCGGGCGATGGCGGCCGCGACCTCGGGCGAGGGCGTGGCCGCGGCGAAGTCGGCGTCGCGAGCGAGCAGCAGCCGCACCCGGTCGGCGATCGTCGTCGACGCGGCGGCGACCTCGCCGCGCAGGGTGGCGCTCACGCGAAGGCCCAGGAGACGCCGCCGCCGCGCGAGACGTTGACGACCGTCTCGCCCGAGGCACGGACCAGCAAACCGCTGGGACCGTCGCCGTAGAGGAACATGCCGAGGGCGAAGCGGTAGTCCCCGCTCCGGCCGTCCAGGGTGGTCAACGGCATCGTCTCGGCGACGACGCGGCGCTGGCAGTTCCAGCCGGCCGGGTCCACGGCGAGCAGCGACCGCAGCTCCCCGGCCGGACACTCGGCACCGACCACGACGTCCCGCCCGCCGTAGGACCAGCTGCGCTTGAAGACGAAGCCATCCTTCTCCGCGACAGCGGTGTCGACCCCGTCCGCGGTGAGGTCGTAGCTGTAGGGGACGTAGCGCCGGATCGCCTCGACCTCCTCAGCGCGCAGCAGCTGCTGGTACTGGGGGTCGCAGAGCAGCGAGAACCAGCGCCGGTGCATCCGCACCTCGGACTCGAACATGCAGGCCATCGTGACGCCGGCGTCGCGCAGCCGTACCAGGAAGGCGCCCTCGTCCTCGGTGTCCTCGAAGGTGGTGAGCCGGTGCACCAGCGTGCGCGCCGCCTCCTCCGGCGTGAGCCAGTCGAGGCGGAAGGTGTGCTCGTCGCAGTAGTGGAGCTCGACGTCCGGCAGCAGCCAACGCAGGGTGCGCTGCAGCATCACGTGCTCGCCGAAGCCCTGCGGACGGTGCTTGACGGAGTCGAGGATGACGAAGCGGGTCATGCCGTGGGCGCGCATCTGCTCGGCGTACTGCACCGCCTGCTGCCGCATCGGCGAGATGCCCGCCACCGGCCGACCGATCAGGTCGCCGTAGGCGACGGCGCTGTAGAAGGCGTCGCCGGCACCGACGGCGCAGAAGTGGTTGATCTCGCAGAAGGCGTAACCCGTGGCGGTCGGGATGATGTCGGCGCGCATCGCGCGCATCCCCCGCTTCGGCAGCGTCGGCCAGTCGAGCTGCGCGGCCATCGCCGGCGGCACCGCGAACATGGCGTCCAGCTCCTCCGGCGCATGGGTGCCCACGACGTGCTCGACCACGGTGTCCAGCGCGTCGGCCAGCAGCACGGTGGCGCGCTCCAGCTCGGCGAGCTCACCGGCGTCGATCCGGAAGAGGTAGGGCAGCGTTCGGTAGGCGACCCCGAGATCGGCGAGGACGAGGTCAGCCCCGCGGGCGGCCGCCGCGTGGTGCGGGTCGGCCCGCTGTCGGGCGACGTAGTCGAGGTTGGCGGCGACGAATGTCATGACGGGACGGCCTCTCGCGACGGTGCGGTGGGCAGGGGCGTGAGCGCCCCGGCGTCGGGGCGGCGGCGGAGCCCGAGCCGGGACTCGATCACCGCCCCGGCGCGGAAGAGCGTGGCCTCGTCCCAGTGCGCAGCGACGAGCTGCACGCCGATCGGCAGGCCGTTGCCGGCCAGGCCGGTCGGCAGGGTCATGGCCGGATGGCCGGTGACGCTGAAGGGGATCGTCTGCATGTCGTTGGCGAGCTTCGGCGGCGGCCAGTCCAGCGGGAAGTCGTCGAAGCGGGCCGAGGTGGTCTGGCCGCAGGCGGTGACGACGAGGTCGTGCTCGGCGAAGACGGCGTTCAACTGCCGGCGCAGCCGGCGTCGCAGCTCGAAGGCGTGGGCGAGGTCGACACCCAGCAGGCCCGCCCCCGGCATCAGCCGCTGATAGGTGAAGCGACCGAAGGACCTCGGCTCGTGGCAGAGCCCGTCGGCATGGGTGGCGAAGGCCTCGGCGGCGAAGAGGACACGGCCGCAGGCGTCGAAGAGCTCGTAGTCCGGCAGCCGGACCTCGGTGACGACCGCCCCCCGCTCGCGGAGGGCGTCGAGCGCCGCATCGATGCCGGCGACGATCTCCGGCGAGGTGAGCGGATCGTCGGCGTACCAGGACGGGGTGTGGGCGATCCGGAGCCCGGTGACGTCGGCGGTCACCGCGGCACCGGGGACGGCGACCGGCACCGTCCGCGGGTCCCGCGGGTCGTGGCCGGCGACGGCGGCGAGCGCCGCGGCGACGTCGGCGACGCTCCAGCCGACGGGGCCGAAGTGGTCCAGGCTGTGCGACAGGGTGCGGACCCCGGTCCCCGAGACCCGCCCGTAGGTGGGCTTCAGACCCACCGCGCCGCAGTGGAAGGCCGGACCGCGGATGGAGCCCGTGGTGTCCGAGGCGAAGGCGACCCGCAGCAACCCGGCCGCCACCGCCGCGCCCGCGCCGGAGGAGCTGCCGCTGGGCACGTGGTCGTTGCTCCAGGGGTTGCGCGCCGGCGGCACCGGCAGGTCGAAACTGGGACCGCCGATGGCGAACTCGTAGGTGGTGAGCTTGCCGAGCAGCACCGCGCCGCCGTCGCGCAGCCGGCGCTCGATCTCGCTGTCACGGGCGGCGACGTGCCCGAGCGACCGCCGCGAGGCGTTGCCGGTGGGGAGCCCGGCGACGTCGATGATGTCCTTGTGCCCGTAGGGGATCCCGTGCATCGGCCCGCGGTCCACCCCGCGACGCAGGTCGGCGTCGGCGGCGGCGGCGCGGGCCAGCGCCTCCTGCTCGGTGACCAGGACGAAGGCGTGCAGCACATCGTCCACCGCGGCGATCCGCTCCAGCGCGTGCCGGGTGAGCTCGACCGAGCTCAGCTGGCCGGCACGCAGCAGTGCTCCGGCCTGCGTCACCGAGAGCTCGCCGAGCTCGTCGGGGGACGGCCGGTGGGTCGCGACCGGCGACGGCGACGACCCGGACCCCGGCGGGGCTGCCGCCGGGGTGCCGTCGGTCGGGCTGCCGTCGGCGGTGCCGTCGTCCGGCAGGACGGCGGCGGCCACGACGGCGGCCAGCCGCTGCAGCCCGCGATGGCCGCGGAGCACACCGTCGCGCAGCTCGGCCGGGGGCTCGCAGCCGAGCCGGCGGACGGCGGCGGCGAACTGCGCGTCCGCCGCCGCCGTGCCCGCAGCGGTGCCCGCTGCCGGTGCCGCGCCCGGCGCCGCCTCAGCCGACGACGTCATCTCGGGACGGCGTCCGGGGGCCGGCCTCGCGCTGCGCGGCCAACCAGTCCTCGACCTCGTGCGACTCGGTGGGTAGGGCCGCCGACAGCACGGTGTTGCCCTCCTTGGTGACGAGCACGTCGTCCTCGATGCGGACCCCCATGCCGCGCAGCTCCGGCGGGACCAGCTCGTCGTGGCGCTGCAGGTAGAGGCCGGGCTCCATGGTGAGGACCTGCCCCTCGGCCAGGACACCGTCGCCGTAGGCCTCCGGCCGCGAGTGGCCGCAGTCGTGGACGTCGAGACCGAGCATGTGCCCGAAGCCGTGCAGGGTCCACCGGCGGTAGGTGATGGCGTCCGGATCCATCGCCTCCTCCACGCTGCCGGGGAGGATGCCCAGGCCCGAGAGGCCCTCGGCCAGCACGCGCATGCAGGTCAGGTGGATCTCGCGGAACGGCACCCCCGGCGCCACCTTCTCCAGCCCGGCGCAGCGGGAGGCGTGGACGATGTCGTAGACGTCGCGCTGCGCGGTCGTGAAGGTGCCGGAGACGGGGAGCACCCGGGTGATGTCGGCGGTGTAGCAGTTGTCGTTCTCGACGCCCATGTCCATGAGCAGGGTCTGGCCTGGTTCGACGACCCCGGTGTTGTGCGCCCAGTGCAGGATGGCCGTCCGCTCGCCGCCGCCGACGACCGAGCTGTAGCCGACCGTGTTCCCGTTGACCCGCGCCCGCCACTCGAAGGTGCCGTCGATGACGCGCTCGGGGGTGGGGGCGTCGGCGGGGAGCCGGCGGGCCACGTCCTGGAAGCCGAGGATGGTGGCGTCGACGGCGTCGCGCAGCTGCGCGAGCTCCCACTCGTCCTTGATCAACCGGAGTTCGGAGACCACGCTGGCCAGCAGCCCGTCGTGCTCGACGTTGTCGGCCGTCACCGGCAGCAGGCCGCGGTCGATGCCGTCGTCGTAGCCGCGCAGCACGCGCACCGAGCCCGACAGCGCGTTGAGCGCCGCCGGCAGCTCGGCCAGGCTCGCGGTCTGGATCTGCAGGATCTGCGACTTCTCCTCGGGGGAGAAGCGACGGCCGTGCCAGACCTCGCCGTCGACCCGGTCCAGGTACATGATCCCCGACGACGCGTCGGAGCGCGGCTGCACGTACAGCACGGCGTCGTGGCCGTCCCCGCTCGGGTGCATCACGAGGACGGAGTTGGGCTCCTGGTCGCCGGTGAGCCAGAGGAAGTCGCTGCCGGCCCGGAACAGGTACGGCGCGCCGAAGGTCCGGGACCGGATGTTGCCGGTGGGCAGGACCAGCGTCTCGCCCGGGAAGGCGGCCGAGAGGCGGGCGCGGCGGGCGGCGAGGTTGGCCGCGTGCGCGACCGGGGTGGTGTCGACCGGCTCGTCGCGCCAGCCGGTGAGCATCAGGTCCAGGAACTTCTTGGGAATGCGGGCGTCGTGCGCGCCGGAGAGTTCCTCGCGTCCGATGTTTGCCATGGTCATACCTCCGTGTCGGGTTGGTCGGCGCGCGCCCACGGCGGGGTGTCGGCGCGCAGGTGGGCGCAGGTGAGCAGGTCGAGCCAGGCCGACCCGGTCGAGCTGAAGAGCGTGGTGCGTCCGGCGAGGTCGTCCAACGAGTCGAGCCGATCGAGCTCGTGGGCGCTGGCATGGACCTCGCCGGCCTCGGCGATCGCGGTCTCCCGGTCCTCGACGAAGACGACGCTGCCGGCCATGAACTCGCGCGAGACCTCGCGCGAGGTGGTGGTGTGCGCGCCCATGCAGTTGACGTGGACGTGGGCGGCGAGCGGTCCCAGCGGCAGCGGCTCCACCGAGGTCGTGGTGGTGCCGACGACATCGGCGCCGGCACAGGCCTGCGCCGCCGAGTCGCAGACGGTGACCAGCGTGACCCGGCCGCGGCGCACCTCCCGGTCACGGATCTCGGCCGCCAGCTCCTCGGCGCGGCTGCGGGTCCGCGAATGGATGCGGATGGTCGACGGGGAGCGGACGGCCGTGACCGCGGCGTACTGCGCGAGCGCCTGGATGCCGGCGCCGACGATGGCGAGCGTCGCCACGTCGGCGATGGCGCAGGCGTCGGTGACCACGGCGGCCACCGCGGCGCACTTCAACGCGGTGACCGCGGCGCCGTCGAGGGCGCCGAGGTAGCGCCCGTCGCTGACGGCGAACATCGGCACGACCGCCGTCACCGTGGCACCGCCGCCTCGGCTGCCGGCGATGGTGGCGACCTTGTTCACGTACAGGTCGTGCGCCACCGAGACGGCCGGCATCGAGAGGCACTTCGTCCCCTCGCCCGTCCCCTCGCCCGTGCTCTCGACGGTCTCTCCCGTCGGGACGGTCACCCGCGGCGGGACCACGATGGCGGCGGCGGAGCCGTCCCGCACCGCGGCAGCCAGGTACCGCGCGGTCTCAACCACCACGTCGTGGTCGAGGGCGGCCGCGCTGCGGGCCGGCGGTCGGCGCGTCGAGGTCACTCCTGCTCGTCCAGCAGCTGCGCCAGGACCGTCACGAACTGCTCGGTCATCGCCGAGGTCATGTCACCTCGCAGCATCATCCGCACGCCGGCCTGCCCGCGGGCCACGATCGGGAAGAACATCGCCGAGCAGTAGTAGCCGCTGCGGTACAGCGCGTTGGACAGCCGCACCGCCTTCTCGTTGTCGCCGGTGACGACGAACTTGATGTGCGAGCCGGCGCCGCGGATGTCGGTGCGGTCGGCGAAGCGCTGGTCGAAGGCGGCGATGTTGGCGGCGAGCTGGTCCTGCAGTGCGGTGAGCTCCGGGGTTCGGTGCACCTCGATGCTGCCGAGCGTCGTCCCCACCGCGGCAGTCCGAAGTCCCTGCGACCAACCCAGCGGACCGGAGCGGTAGAGGAAGTCGTACTTGGCCCGCGAGCCGGTCATGGCGATGCCGCCGGTGCTGCCGAACGCCTTGGCCGTCGAGGCGACGACCATCATCTGCTCGTCCACCTCGGTGAAGACCGAGCGGGCGTAGCCGACGCCGTTCGCACCCTGCGTGGAGAGCGCGTGCGAGTCGTCGATGTAGAGGAAGAGGCCGTACTTGTCCTTCAGCCGCGCCATCCCCTCGAGATCGGCCAGTCCGCCGACCGAGTACGCCCCCTCGCAGACGTAGGCCACCCGCGGGTACCGCTTGCAGATGTCCTCGAGGTACTCCATGTCGTTGTGCGGGCAGGTGAGCACCAGCGTCTCGTCGGCGACCACCGGCTTGACGAAGTTCATCGAGAAGTGGGCGTACTTGTCGAAGACCATGACCAGCGGGTCGCTGTCGGTGAAGTGCCCCGAGCCGAGCAGCGGCAGGATGGCCGAGCTGAGCACGCCGCAGGAGATGGCCGGCATCGTCGGCGCCCCGAAGAGATCGCTCAGCTCGTCCTCGACCTGACGCATCGCGTCGAGCCGGATCCGGAACTCGGCCATCGCCAGCCCGGTGATGCCCTCCCGCCGCAGTGCCTCGATGCCCGCCTCGACGACGGTGGGGTGGGAGTTCAGCCCCAGGTACGAGCAGGACGAGAGGTTGAGGAACTCGTGGCCGGTACGCACGTCGCGCAGCCGGTTCTGGCCGTCGACGGCCTCGACGCGGATGTCGAGCATGCCGTGCTCCGCGGCGAGCCCCCACGCCGCCTCGCTGGCCGGCACCATGCGCTGGTTGTTGCGGTAGGTATGCGGACCCATGATGGGGACGTCGGGGTCGGTTGCGCTGGCAGTGACGATCGTGTCGGTCATGCCGTCGTCCTTTCGGAGAGTGGTGCCGGGACTCGGTGCGCGGCTCGCGGAACGGAGGTCATCCGGGCGAGCGCAGGAAGGCGCCGAGCCGGGCGATGCCCTCGCGGCCCTTCGCCAACCGGGTGTGGTGCATGTGCCAGACGTGGACCATGCCGGGCCAGACCTCGAGGGTCACCGGGCTGCCGGCGTCACGCAGCTTGCCGGCGAAGCGCTCGGCGTCGCTGAGCAGCATCTCGCGCTCACCGACCTGGATGAGCACCGGCGGGAACCCGTCCACCTCGCCGTAGAGCGGCGAGGCGTAGGGCGTCCGCGGTGAGACGTCGCCGAGGTAGGCGTCCTTGACCAGACCGACCACGTTCCTGCTGATGAGCGGGTCGATGGCCTCGTTGGTCGTGAAGGTCTCGCCGGTGCCGAGCATGTCGACCCACGGCGAGATGCAGGCCGCGGCGCCGGGGAGCGGAACCCCGTGATCACGCAGGTGCAGCAGCGTCGCCAGCAGCAGCCCGCCGCCGGCGGAGTCACCGATGATGCTGACAGCCTGCGGGTCCCACCCGTCGTCCAGCAGGCTGCGGTAGGCGGCGACGGCGTCGAGCAGTGCCGCCGGGTATCGGTGCTCCGGCGCGCGCCGGTACTGCAGGTGGCTGATGGCGAAGCCCGCGGCCCGCGCGACCTCGGCGATCATGCTGCCGTGGCTGCGCTGCGAGCCGTAGACGTAACCGCCACCGTGCAGCCACAGGCCGATCCGGCCGGGGTCGGCCCCCGGCGGCGTGGCGAGGTAGCTCGTCACGCCGCCGAGGTCCTGTGTCGTGACGGCGATGTCCTCGGCCACCGGTGTGCCCCAGGCGTCGTAGAAGTCACGTGCCGCGACGAAGTCGTCCGGCCAGACGTCCGCCTCGAGAGCCTCGAGCAGGACGGCCAACTCGGCGTCGTCGGCCGGCGACATCGCCGGGACGTCGGGGCTGCGCAGCGTGGTGTCCGAGATCGCCATGGGCTCAGCCCTGCGCGGGGCCGGAGGCCACCAGGTCGTCGACGCCCCGGTGGTAGCGGTCGTAGTCGGCGGCGTCGCGCTCCGGCACGCTCATCTTCACCTCGGGCATCTCCAGGCCGTAGTGGTCGTACCAGGTGCCGAGGTTGGCACCGTCGGCGAACTGCAGCTCGATGTGGCGCAGCGGGCGCTTGCCCGGCTTGCTCGGGTCGGCGAGCGTCGGTGCGCTGCCGGCGTGCGCGAGCCCGCCGTCCACCTCGTTGTTGAGGACGACCATCACCATGTCGTTGAGCAGGTCGATGTCGACGGTCGCGGCGTGGTCGGCCAGGATGGCCGGCACGTACTGCTCCTTGACGGCGACGTTGTAGCTGTGCGGCATGAGTTCGATCAGCTCACCCGGCGCGACACCGCTCGCGGCGAGGAAGTCGCGGGTGTTGCAGACGATCGGCTCGCCGCCGTCGATGTTGGTGTTCGGACCGTAGACGTTGCCGATGAAGGTCGTCGCCGCGTCGAAGTGCACGCACTTGGTGGTGAGGAACTCGCGCGACTCGGTGTGGTCGCTGTTCGGGGTGAACGAGGTGTTCTTGTTGTAGCCGTCGACGTCCATGGCGGCGACCTGGTCGTAGCCCATGACGACGGGGCTGTGCGACGCGACATCGGCGGTGGCGGCGAAGTCGCGGAACACCGACTCCAGGTAGTCGCGGGCCAGCAGCGCGTCCGCCTCGTCGTGGATGTCGAGGCCGTGCTTGCTCAGCAGCGCGGCGACGCCGTGGCAGAGCGCCAGGCCGTCGCCGTCGGCCACCAGGGCGGCGATGCGATCGCGCAGCGCCGTGCCGACGGCGACCAGCTTGCCGTCACGCAGCTCCGCGTCGAATTCGGAGACGTCGACCTTGGCGTCGGCGACGAGCTCAGCGGGGTTCTTGGACATTTCTCCTCCGGGACTGATGCGTTGGGTGTGTGGATCAGCCGACGGGAGTCGGCCGACGGTGCTCGGTGGTGGTCGCGCCGTCGTAGAGGCGCAGCATCCGGCGGGCTTTGAGGACGAACGGGGGCGCCAGGATGCGGTCCTTGGAGACCGCGAAGCCACGCTCGTTGGCCTCGTAGTCGGCGATGGTGCTGCGGTAGGTCGCGAGGTCCTCGTCGCGGACGCCGAAGACGTCGATGAGGGTGGCGACCTGCTTGGGGTGGATCGCGGCCTTGCCGGTGAAGCCGCAGTCCTTCGCGGCCTGGGACTGGGCGCGGACGACGTCCATGTCCCAGAGCTCGAAGGAGTTGGTGTCGATCGCCGGCAGTCCGTACTTGGCCGCGGCGACGCAGAGCCGGCTGCGGGCGATCGCCAGGTAGGTCGCGTCGGGGGCGTACATCTCGGCGGAGAGATCAGCCTGGCCGAAGCAGAGGCCGTCACTGGCCGCCGCGATGTCGAAGGCGTTCTCGACCGCGTCCACGGTCTCGATGAACGAGGAGATCAGCGGCGGCCGGGTCACGTCGGCGAGCAGCGACCGGTAGAACGCGACGTCGCTGCCGGCGTTGACCTTCGGCACCAGCACGCGCTCCACCGGCAGCCCGCCGACGGTGGCGTCCTGCGCCAGCAGGAACTGGATGTCGGCCAGGCCGTCGGGCGTGGCGAGGCTGTTCAGGCGCATGGTGACGCCGCTGAGCCCCAGGACGGTCAGGTCGAGGTCCGGGTCGGCGAGCCGGGCCCGCGCCGCAGGCTTGGAGGCCTTCGGGATGGAGTCCTCGAAGTCCAGCACCAGGGCGGCGGTGCCGATCTCGAAGGGCAACCCCTTCAGCACCGAGTCCACCCGCAGCGCCGGCGCGTAGAACAGGCAGGGGTCGATCGTCACGACTTGACCTCGTCCCGCCCGAAGAGGGCGTTCATCTTCTCCAGCGAGAAGGTCTCGTAGCGGATCGGCTCGTACTTGGCGGCACCGTCGCGGACGAACTTCGGGAAGGCCTCGATGAGGGCGTCGTCGTTGGCCAGCTTGAAGAAGACGATCGACTGCCGGCCCTGGTCGGTGAGCCGGACGCGGTGCGGCGTCGAGACGTACTCGTCGTTGGACCACCGCGCCATCAGGTCTCCGATGTTGACGATGAACGAGTCGCGCTCGGCGACGTCGATGTCCAGCCACCGGCCGGTGAGGTCACGCAGCTGCAGGCCGGGGCCGTCCTGGGTGAGCAGCGTGATCAACGTGCCGTCGGTGTGCTCACCCATGCCCTGGTCGTTGAGGAACTCGGCCTGCACGCCGGGGTAGTACTGCGACCGCAGCGAGTCGTTGGACTGGTCGGTCCGGGTGGCGAAGAAGTCGCGCGGCAGCTCGAGGGCGATGGTGAGCAGCTCGGCGACCCGGCCGGAGAGCCCCTCGCAGGCGGCGAAGTAGTCCCGCAGCGCGGCCCGCAGCGCGGCGCCCTCGGCGTCGGTGGGCAGCGGCAGCGGCTCGTCGTCGTCCAGCACGAGGCGGCCGACGCTGAGCTTCTCGACGTAGTCCGAGGGCATGCCGGGGCGGCCGGTGTAGGCGAAGGCGTTCTCGCTGAGCAGGGCGCTGTAGCCGTAGGGGCTGTAGTCGTTGTCGCCGCGTGCGGTGCTCGTCTGCATCGGGTACTTGTTCTTGTCCTCGACCGGCCGCGCGAAGAACTTCTTCGAGAGCTCGTAGGCGTTGTCGAAGATCGCCTTGTCGATGCCGTGGCCGCGGATGACGAAGAAGCCGACCTCGGTGCAGGCACGCGAGATCTCGTCCGCGACGCGGGCCTCCTGCGTCGGGTCGTCGGTGCCACGCAGGTCGATCACGGGGATGGCGCTCATGAGGACTCCTGTCCGGATTCGGGGTCTGGGGTGACGCCGGCGTCTCGGGGGCCGGCGAGCAGGGTGCGGTCGAACTCGATGACGACGACGCCGTCCTGGTTGCGGCCGACGGTGTGGACGGTGACGACGCCGTGGCCGGGGCGGCTGGCCGAGGGGCGCAGCGCGACGACGGTGCTCTCGGCGGTGAGGGTGTCGCCGACGAAGACCGGCGCGGTGAGCCGGACGGCGTCCCAGCCGAGGTTGGCGACCGCGCGCTGGCTCACCGTCCGCACGGTCATGCCGTTGACGATGCTGAAGGTGACGAGGCTGGAGACCAACATCCGGCCGAACTCGGTGGCGCCGGCGTAGACGGCGTCGATGTGCAGCGGGTGCTGGTTGTGGCTCAGCAGCGAGCCCCAGACGTTGTCGGCGTCCAGGACGGTGCGGCCGGGACGGTGCTCGTAGACGTCACCGACGACGAAGTCGGCGAAACCCAGGCCGGCGTCCTCCCGGTAGCGGCCGGGGCCGAGCCGCAGGTAGCCGGTCGGTCCCGTCGCGTTCGTTCCCGTCGCGGTGACCGGCGAGTCGACGGCGGTCATGCGCTCGCCTGCCGGACGACGACGGCGTGCTGCTTCTCGGGCCCGGCGCGCTCCACCAGGACGCCGGCACGGCGCAGCGCGGCGAGGACGGCACGGGTCCCGGCCAGCGGCTGCGACGACGAGAGGCCGACGCCCCACACCGGCCGCTCGCCGCCCGGCAGCGAGATGGCGGCGTAGCCCACCGACTGACCGGCGGTGGGTCCGCCGACGGTCTCGCCGAGCACCAGCTCGGTCAGCTCGACGTGGACGCCGTGCTCGGCCAGCGCCGCGCAGAGCTCGTGGGGCACCCCGGTGGCCGGGACGGCGAGGGTGCCGAGGCCGGGGACGGTGACGAAGACGTCGCTGCCGTCACCGCAGCGGGTGCGGACGGTGACCCCGCTGTCCAGCTCGCAGTACTCGGCGTGGAAGAGGTCCCAGAGGCGCGAGCTGGAGACCTCGTTGCCGGTGACGTCGGTGACGTGTTGGACGATCTTGGCGAAGTCCTTGCGCAGCGCGACCGGCAGCTCCAGCCCGCGCTCGGTGCGCAGCAGGTGGGCGATGCCGCCCTTGCCGGACTGGCTGTTGACCCTGATGATCGCCTCGTAGCTGCGACCGACGTCGCGGGGGTCGATCGGCAGGTACGGGACGCTCCACGGCAGGTCCCGGACGTCGCGGCCGGAGGCGGCCGCCGTCTCGTCCAGGGCGGCCAGCCCCTTGGCGACGGCGTCCTGGTGGGTGCCGGAGAAGGCGGTGAAGACGAGGTCGCCGGCGTAGGGGTGCCGGGCGTGGACGGGCATCTCGTTGCAGCGCTCGACGACATCGCGGATCCGGCCGATGTCGGAGATGTCGAGCTGCGGGTCGATGCCGCGGCTGAAGAGGTTCATGGCCAGGGTGACCAGGCAGACGTTGCCGGTGCGCTCGCCGTTGCCGAAGAGCGTCCCCTCGACGCGGTCGGCGCCGGCGGCCAGGGCGTACTCGGCGGCGGCCACCGCCGTCCCGCGGTCGTTGTGCGGGTGGACGGAGAGGATGATCGAGTCGCGACGGTCCAGCGACTCGTGCATCCACTGGATCTGGTCGGCGAAGTAGTCCGGCGAGTCGGTCTCGACGGTGCTGGGCAGGTTCAGCGTGAGCGGCCGGTCGGGGGTCGCGTCCACCACCTCGGCGACGAGGTTGCTGATCTCGAGTGCGAACTCCGGCTCGGTGACGTTGAAGGTCTCCGGCGAGTACTCGAAGCGCAGCTGCTCCGGACGCCGGTCGGCGAGCCGGACCAGCTGCTCGGCGCTGGTGCGGGCGAGGTCCAGCACGGCCGAGGCCGGCATGCCGAAGACGACGTCGCGCCACAGGCAGGCGGTGGCGTGGCAGAGGTGGACGATGGCGCGGTCGCTGCCGCGCACCGCGTCGAAGGTGCGGTCGATCAGCTCCGGCTTGGCCGGGGTGAAGACCGTGATGGTGACGTCGTCGGGGACCAGATCACGCTCGATGAGGTGCCGGACGAAGTCGAACTCGGCCTCGCTGGCCGACGGGTAGCCGACCTCGATGTCCTTGAAGCCCATCGAGACCAGGAGGTCGAACATGGCCAGCTTGCGATGCCGGTCCATGGGGTTGGCCAGCGCCTGGTTGCCGTCGCGCAGGTCGACCGAACTCCACAGCGGCGCCCGCTGCAGCGGGGTGTCGAGCCAGGTGCGGGTGGCGGGGTCCAGCGGTGCCGCGGCGCGGGGCTCGCGGTACCGGTGCACCGGCATCGCCGTGGCCCGCTGCCGGTTCCACCAGGGCTGCGCGTCGGGTGCGAGGTCGTGCAACGTCGTCACGGGGGTCATCGGTCTGCGTCCTCTCCAGCTGCGGGGTGTGTCGGAGTGCCGCTCAGGAACCGACGCCGGCGGAGTCGCCGACGGCGTATTCCTCGATGCGGGTGATCTGCGCGTCCCGGACCCAGACGCGCATCATGGTGTCGACCTGCTCGTCGGCGCCGTCGGCGCTGACGAGGTGGAAGGTGGTGCGCTGGACGTAGCCGTCGGCGAGGTGGTCGCGACGGACGTCCTTGGCGGCGAACGAGACCAGGTCGGTGCCGAGGTTGCTGATCAGCTCCAGGCTCTCGGTGCGGTCCCGTTCGATGCCGTCGTGGTTGTGCCAGACGACGAGGTCGTCGGCGTAGAGGGCGGCCGCCGCCTCGCGGTCACCGCTGACGATGGCCTCGACCAGCGCCTCGGCGATCGGCTCGAAGGGCAGTGGGTCGACGGCGACGCCACCGGCGTCGACCACCACGGCGTCGGCCGGCGGGCCGTCCGCCGGCACCCGCACCCGGCCGGTGGGGACGACCTCCACCCAGCAGCCGGGACGGGTCACGTCGTCGCCGGCGGCGACGACGACATTGCTCAACCACACAGAAGACCTCCGGGACGTCATGACGAGGGGGCGGCGTCGGGCACCCGGACGAGGCAGGCGGCTGCCCTCTCGGGTGCGGACGGGACCGCGGCCAGCCGCGGGTCGAGGTCGCGACAGCGGTCCTCGGCGAGCGGGCAGCGGGGATGGAATCGGCAACCGGTCGGCGGCGCGGCCGGGTCAGGCACGTCGCCGGGCAGGTCCAGCGGCAGCGTGCCGAGACCGTCGGCGCGCGGGATGGCCGAGACGAGCGCCTCGGTGTACGGGTGCTCGGGGGCACCCCACACCGTGCCGGTGTCGCCGAGCTCGACGATCCGGCCGAGGTACATCACCGCGACGCGATCGGCGATCTGCCGGACCACCGACAGGTCGTGGCTGATGAAGACCATGGCCATGCCGTCTTCCTTGGCCAGGGCGAGCAACAGGTTGGCGACCTGCGCCTGCGCCGAGGCGTCGAGCGCGCTGATCGGCTCGTCGGCCACGATGCAGGACGGCCGTGCCGCCAGCGTCCGGGCGATCGCGATGCGCTGCCGCTGGCCACCGCTGAACTCGTGCGGGTACCGCTCCACCGCGTCCGCGGCGAGGCCGACGCGCACCAGCAGCTCGGCCGGCAGCGAGGCGGCCTCACGGCGCGGACCGCCGCGCAGCCGCACCCCGTCGGCGATCAGGTCGCCCACCTTGCGGCGTGGGTTGAGCGAGGCGTACGGATCCTGGAAGACCATCTGCAGCGGCCGCAGCTCGTCGGGGCGACGGCGCCGCGACAGCGGTGTCACGTCGTGACCCTCGAAGCGGACGCTCCCCTCGGCGGCGGGCTCCAGCCCCACCAGCGCGCGACCCAGCGAGGACTTGCCGCAGCCGGACTCGCCCACCAGGCCGAGGACTTCGCCCGGCCGCACCTCGAGGCTGACGCCGTCGACCGCGCGGACCCGGCGTCGCCGCGGGCCGTAGTCGACGCAGACGCCGCTGGCCTCGAGCACCGAGTCGCGGCGCACCGCGACGCTCGCCTGCTGCTCCTGCACGCCGGTCATCGCCCTTCCTCCCCCGCCGTCACCAGGCACGCGGCCTCGTGGCCGGGGACCGCGTCGGTGACCCGCGTCAGCGGCGGCCGCCGTTCGCTGCAGGCCGCGACGCTGAGCGAGCAGCGCGGCTCGAAGGCGCAGCCGTCGGGGATGGCGCCGAGCGCCGGCGGGCTGCCGGGGATCGGACGCAGCGTGCTGTTCGGTGTCTCGGGGTGGGGCAGCGCGTCGAGCAGCGCCCGGGTGTACGGGTGCGCCGGTCGGCTCAGCACGCCCTCGCGCGTCCCCCGCTCGACGATGCGACCGCCGTACATGACGCAGATGTCGTCGGCGATCGCCGAGAGGACGCCGAGGTCGTGGGTGATGATGAGGACGGCCAGACCCCGCTCGCGGCGCAGCCGGTCCAGCAGCCGCAGGATGCCGGCCTGGACGGTGACATCGAGGGCAGTGGTGGGCTCGTCGGCGAGCAGGACGTCCGGGTCGCAGGCCAGCGCCGAGGCGATGGCGATGCGCTGGCGCATGCCGCCGGAGAAGACCGCCGGGTGGGCGTCCAGCGCCTGCTCCGGGTTGGGGATGCGGACCGTGGTGAGCAGCTCGACGGCCCGGCGGCGGGCGGCGTCCTTGGAGAGTCCCAGGTGGTGCCGCATGTGCTCGGTGAGCTGGGTGCCGACCGAGAGCATCGGGTGCAGGCTGGTGGCCGGGTCCTGGGAGATCAGCGCGATCCGCCGCCCCCGGATGTCACGCAGCGACCGCTGCGACATGTCCCGCAGCTCGGTGCCGTCCAGCCGGATCGAGCCGCCGGTGCGGGCGCCGTGGGGCAGCAGCCCCAGCATCGCCATCGCCGTCATCGTCTTGCCGCTGCCGCTCTCGCCGGCCAGGCCGAGGATGGCGCCGCGGTCGATGCCGAAGCTGACGCCGTCGACGGCGGCGCGGTGCCCGGACTTGGTCGGCAGGCTGACGGTGAGGTCGGTGACCTCGAGCAGCCGGCCGGTGCCGGCGCTCGACTCGGTGGCCGGCTCGCTCGTCGGGGTGGAGAGGGTCATGGCGTCACGTCCGGAGCGCACGAGCAGTGCGCGGGTCGAGGGCGTCGCGCAGGGTGTCGCCGACGAAGTTGAAGGCGAGCACGACGGTGAGGATGGCCAGGCCGGGGAAGAGGCTGATCCACCACTTGTCGAAGTTGGTGGAGCCGGCGGCGACCATGGCGCCCCATTCGGCGGCCGGCGGCTGCGCCCCGAGCCCGAGGAAGGAGAGGCCGGAGAGCAGCAGGATCGCGTTGCCCATGTCCAGCGCGGCCATCACCAGGACGGGCCCGGCGACGTTGGGGCGGATGTCCACCAGCAGCGTGCGCCACGAGGTGGCGCCGAGCAGCCTGCTGCTGATGACGTACTGGCTGGTGCGGGCCGACAGCACCAGGCCGCGCACCAGCCGGGCGTAGATCGGCCAGCTCACGATGATCACCGCGATGACTGCGTTGCGCAGCTCCGGTCCCAGCGCGGCGGTGACCGCCATCGCCAGGATGATGCCGGGGAAGGCGAAGACGAGGTCGGCGATGCGCATGATCGTGGTGTCCACCGCCCCGCCGAGCAGGCCGGCCAGACCGCCGAGGACGCCGCCGATGATCATGGAGGCGGCGACGAGCAGCGCGGCCAGCGGCAGCGTGATGCGGGTGCCGAAGACGACCCGGCTGAAGACGTCACGGCCGAGCTCGTCGGTGCCGAACCAGTGCTGCGCATCCGGGGGGAGGAAGAGCGCGCTGTGCTGCGCGAGCGGGCTGTCCGGGGCGATGAGCGGCGCGAAGACGGCCACCAACGTCCAGATGATCACGACACCGAGGCCGACCAGGGCCAGCGGCTGACGCCAGGGCGAGCGGGCGTTGCGGGCCTCGGCGCGACGCTGCCGCCGGCCCCGCCACGCGCTCGGCCGCTCCGCACGCGACGCCGCGATGTCCAGCGCCGTCACGAGAGCCGGATCCGCGGGTCGATGACGCCGTAGAGGACGTCGACGGCGATGTTGATGGCGATGTAGACGGTGGCGACGACCACGCTGACTCCCATGATCGCGGGCAGGTCGAGGTTGGTGGCGCTGCGGAAGGCGTACTGGCCGATGCCGGGCCAGCCGAAGATGTTCTCGACGAGGACGGTGCCCGAGAGCAGGCTGCCGAAGGCGACGCCGGCGACGGTGATGATGCCGACCAGGGCGGGCCGCAGGATGTGGCGCGTCACCACCACTCGCTCCGGCAGGCCCTTGGCCCGTGCCGCCCGGATGTAGTCGCTGCCGACGACCTCGAGGACGGAGGCCCGGGTGAAGCGCAGCAGCATGCCGACGGTGTAGATGGCCAGCACCAGACCCGGCAGCACGATGTGTCCCAGCGCCGAGGTGAAGAGGCTCCAGTTGCCCTGCAGCAGGGCGTCGACGGTGTACATCCCGGTGACGTGGTGTGGTGGCGCCTGCCCCGGGTCGAGACGACCGCCACCCGGCGCCCAGCCCAGCTTGAAGAAGAAGACGTAGAAGGCGACGAGGGCGATCCAGAACGTCGGCGCCGAGACGCCGGCCAGGCTGACGACCCGCAGGATCTGGTCGGGCCACCGGTCGCGGGTGAGCGCGGCGACGACGCCGAAGGTGACTCCGAGCAGCAAACTCACGCCGATGGCGAAGAGGGCGAGCTCGGCGGTGGCGGGGACGAACTCGGCGAGGTCGGTGCTCACCGGCCGGTGACTCTGCTGCGAGGTGCCGAAGTCGCCCTGCACCAGGTTGCCGAGGTAGATCAGGTACTGCATGGGCAGCGGCCGGTCGAGACCGTTCTGCTCCCGGAACGCGGCGACCGCCGCCGGGTCGTTGATCGCCTGCTGCCCGAGGTTGGCCGCCGCCGGATCGCCCGGCACCAGCTGCGTGAGCAGGAAGGCGATCAGCGTCGTGCCGATGACCAGCACCAGGCCGATGGCGATCCGACGCACCAGGTAGCGCATCAGGTCGGCGCGCCCCTGCCGGGAGGCGGAGCGGGTGATCGGGGCCGCCTCGGCCCCGATCCCGCCCTCGCCGCCGGCAGGTGGCACCGGGGCGAGCCCCGCGCCGGCCGGAGCGGCCGGCGCGGGGGCGTCAGCGGACGGCACTGAGGTCCAGCTCCCACAGGGCGTTCGAGTGGACGTTGGAGACGGACTTCGCGCTGACGAGCAGCTGGGCGGGCTGGATCAGCGGCATGAACGGGCTCTTCTCGTTGAGCTCCCGCTGGATCTGCTCGTACATCGTCTGCCGGGTGTTGCTGTCGGTGGTCTGCTGCGCCTTGGTGCCCAGCGCCTCCAGGGTCGGGTCGGCACCCTTGCCCCACTTGGCCCGCTCGCCGACGGTGGCGCCGGGGAGGAAGACCAGGTAGTCGCTCGGGTCCGGGAAGTCCGGGCCCCAGTACCAGAGACCCATCTGGTCCTTGCCGTTGCGGTACGTGTCCAGGGCGGTCTGCGTCGGTGCCGGCTTGAGGTCCACGGTGATGCCGACATCGGCGAGGTTCTGCTTCACCCGGGCGGCGAGGTCACCGAAGTTCAGGCCGTTGACCTGCAGGTCGCTCGGGTAGGACATGGTCACGGTCGGCCGTCCCAGCCCGGACTTGGCCAGCGCGGCCTTGGCCCGGCTCACGTCCCGCTTGACGCCCTGCGAGGCGGGGAGGCTGCCGAGGAACATGCTGGGGATGACGCCGGCGGCCTGGACCGAGCCCTTGCCGGCCAGCTGCAGCAGGCCCTGGTAGTCGATGCCGTAGCGGACGGCTTCCTGGAAGTACGGGTTGCTCGTGGCCTTCGAGACCGCCGAGCTCTCGTTGGTGTAGACGAAGAAGACGTTGGGCGAGGCCCCGCGCTGGACGTTGACGCCGGTGATGCCCTGCGCCTGCGCCGGGGAGAGGTCGACGGCGATCTGCGAAGCGCCCTTGAGGACGTTGAGCTTCTGCACGTTGGCCGCGACGTTGCGCACCACGATGCTCTCGTACTTGGGTTTGGGTCCCCAGTACTTCGGGTTGCGCTTGAGCTCGACGCTGCTGGCGGCGCTGAAGCTCTCCAGCACGTACGGGCCGGAGCCGGCCGAAGTCTTGTTCAGCGAGGACTCGGCCTTGTCGCTCTTGTCGGCGCCGGAGGCGTCCGTGCCGCCCGCGGCCTTGACCTGCTTGGAGTTGACGATGCCCAGCGCCGGGTTCGGGACGATGAAGGGGATCGCCGGGTTGGGCGTCGCCGAGGTCAGCACCACGGTGCTGCTGTTGGGGGCGCTGGCGGTGATGCCGCTCATCAGGAACGACGGGTTGCCCTTGAGGTTCGCGACGCGCTGCAGCGAGAAGACGACGTCGGCGGCGGTGACCGGCGTGCCGTCGGCGAAGACCGCGCCCTTGCGGAGCGTGAAGGTGTACTTCTTCGCGTCCGCCGAGGCGGTGTAGGACGACGCGAGGTCCGGCACCGGCTTGGTCATGTCGCCGTTCTTGAACGTCAGCAACGTGTCGTAGACGGCGCGGTCGATGAGCAGGCCGGTCGGCTCGAACATCCGGCCGGGGTCGCTGGTCTTGAGGTTGAAGGACGTCTCGACGATCAGGGTGCTGCCGCCGGCCGAGGTGTCAGCCCCACCGCTGCCACAGGCGGCCACCGAGCCGAGCACCCCGGCTCCGACACAGACCAGGCCGATCAGACGAAATTTCACGAAACCCCCGAAGGCGGTAGCCGCGCGACCCCTCGGCCGCTACGGTCTGGCGGGAAACACTCCACCAGGACAGGATTCCTGTCACAGAGGATGTTGTCTTGTAGCGCAGGACACTAAATTCGCTCCACGGCGGCTGTCAACGGGTAGCTAGGGAGTTGATCTGGCCGTAACGTGCGGCCCACGTCGGGCCGCGGGGCAGGACAGGCAGAATCGAGCCCGTCACGCCCGTCCGCACAGCGCTCGTGCGGTCCGACGGCCCTGTGACGAGAGAGGAAGTACCGCAGCCGTGGTCGACGAAGTCATCGAAACGGCGGGCCGGCAGCTCCGCCTGCTTCGACAGGCACGGGGCCTCACGCTCGCCGAACTCGCCGACCGCGCCGGCCTCACCGACGGCTACATCTCCAGCGTCGAGCGGGGGGCCACGGCGCCGTCGCTGAGCTCGCTGGCGACGATCGCGGCCGTCCTCGGCTCGGACATGTCGGTCTTCTTCCCCACGACCGTCCGCGGCCACGTCCACGTCCACCGCGCCGATCGCGAGGACCACCTGCGCGTCTCGGCGGGCAGCAATGAGACGTACACGATCCTGTCGGCGCGGTCGGTGGCGCCCACCTTCACCGGTCTCATCGAGGACCTCGCCGTCGCCGACGCCGACACCACCTACAGCTTCTTCGGCGAGCGCTTCCTCGTCATGCTCGACGGCGAGATCGAACTGCAGATCGACACCACGACCTACCGGCTGGGCCCCGGCGAGATGATCCACTACTCGTCCCACCCGAATCACCGGCTCCGGGTGGTCTCCGACCGGGCGGCACAGATCCTCTGGATCGTGACGCCGGCGCTGCTGTGACCGTCACCGGCGCCGATGCCTCGCTCGCGCGACGGATCGGCGCGCGGCTGCGGTTGCGGCGCAAGGAACAGCAGCTGACCCTGGCCGTCCTCGCCCAGCGGGCCGGGCTCTCCGTCTCCTACCTCTCGGCGGTCGAGAACGGGGTCAACCTGCCCTCGCTGCCGGTCCTGGCGCGCCTCACCGAGGCGCTCGACGTCAGCATCCCGGCCGTCCTCACCGACGAGGGCAGCCCCTTCGCCGTCACCGGCGAGATCCCCGCGGCCGACGGCGAGGTACAGGTCAGCCACCCGATGCTGCAGCTGCACAACACCGTCATCCGCGCGGCCGCCGGGGACTCCGGCAGCGCGACGGTGCCGCTGGAGGGACGCGACCTCTTCGTCTACGTCCTGGAGGGGACGATCACCCTCCGCGTCGAGGACGAGCCCTACGAACTGCACCGCGGCGACGCGATCGACGTCAGCCTCCCCGGTGAGGTCAGCTGGAGCTCACCGACGCCCAGCCTCACCGTCTGGTCGAGCTGCCCGAAGCAGACCTGACGAGCCGGACCCGCCCAGACGGATACCCTGTGCGACGACCGGGCGCCGGACGGCGCCGGCAGTCCGCCGTCGGCACCGGGCCGGCGCAGACGAACGAGGTGGAGCATGCCCGCGATCGTGCTGGTGGGCGCCCAGTGGGGCGACGAGGGCAAGGGCAAGGCGACCGACCTGCTCGGTAGCCGCATCGACGGCGTGGTGAAGTTCAACGGCGGCAACAACGCCGGCCACACCATCGTCATCGGCAGCGGAGAACAGCGGCAGAAGTACGCGCTGCACCTGCTGCCCTCGGGCATCCTCACGCCGGGCTGCGTCCCGATCATCGGCAACGGCGTCGTCGTCGACCTCGGCGTGCTCTTCGAGGAGATCGACGGCCTCGAGGCCCGCGGCGTCGACACCTCCAAGCTGCGGATCAGCAGCTCCGCGCACGTCATCGCGCCCTACAACCGCACCCTGGACCAGGTCACCGAACGCTTCCTGGGCAAGTCCAAGATCGGGACAACCGGCCGCGGCATCGGTCCGACCTACGCCGACAAGATGGCCCGCATCGGCATCCGCGTGCAGGACCTCTTCGACACCGACGTCTTGCGTGCCAAGGTCAGCGGCGCGCTGAACAACAAGAACCAGGTGCTGGTCAAGCTCTACAACCGCAAGGCCTTCGACGTCGACGCCGTCGTGGCCGAGCTGTCGTCCTACGCCGAGCGGCTGCGGCCGATGGTCACCGACACCGCCCTGCTGCTGGAGCAGATGCTCGACCGCGACGAGACGATCGTCCTCGAGGCCGGCCAGGCGACGCTGCTGGACGTCGACCACGGCACCTACCCGTTCGTCACGTCGTCCAACGCGACGGCCGGCGGCGCCTGCACCGGCAGCGGCATCCCGCCCACCCGCATCCACAGCGTCATCGCGGTCATCAAGGCCTACACCACGCGCGTCGGCGAGGGTCCGTTCCCCACCGAGCTGCTCGACGACAAGGGCGACCTGCTCCGCGACAACGGCGCCGAGTTCGGCACCACCACCGGGCGGCCGCGGCGCTGCGGCTGGTTCGACGCGGTCGTGGGCCGCTACGCCACCCGCATCAACGGCGTCACCGACTTCGTCCTCACCAAGCTCGACGTCCTCACCGGGATGCCCGAGGTCCCGGTCTGCGTCGCCTACGACATCGACGGCGTCCGCCACGACGAGATGCCGACCAACCAGGCCGAGTTCGACCGCGCCGTCCCGATCTACGAGACCTTCCCCGGCTGGGACGAGGACATCTCCACCGCCCGCAGCCTCGACGACCTGCCCAAGAACTGCCGCGACTACGTCGACGCCCTCGAGAAGATGATCAAGGCGCCCATCTCGGCCATCGGCGTCGGCCCGGGCCGGGACGAGACGATCGCCGTCCGCGACCTGCTCCGCTGACCCACCCCCCTTCCCCCACCCCCTTTCCTCCGGTTTTGGCGGCAGGCGCTCACATGTGAGCGCCTGCCGCCAAAACCGGGGGGTGAGGGGGTCGCTAGGCTCGCGCGGTGCGAGTCCTCGTGATCGGCAACGGCGCGCGTGAGCACGCCCTCTGCCTGGCCCTGGCCGCTGACCCCGGCGTGACGTCGCTGGCCTGTGCCCCCGGCAACGCCGGGACAGCGGGGGTCGCCGAGCAGCACCCGGTCGCCGCGACGGAGCCGGCGGCGGTGGCCGCGCTGGCCGTGGAGCTGGGCGCCGACCTCGTCGTGGTCGGCCCCGAGGCGCCGCTGGTCGCGGGGGTGGCCGACGCGGTCCGCGACGCCGGGATCGCCTGCTTCGGACCATCCGCCGCCGCCGCGCAACTCGAGGGCAGCAAGGACTTCGCCAAGCAGGTGATGGCCGAGGCCGGCGTCCCCACCGCGGCCAGCCGCACCTGCACCACCCCCGTCGAGGCCGCCGCCGCGCTCGACGAGTTCGGCGCGCCCTACGTCGTCAAGGACGACGGCCTCGCCGCCGGCAAGGGCGTCGTCGTCACCGACGACCGGGAGGCCGCCCTCGCCCACGCCGCGGCCTGCGAGCGGGTGGTCATCGAGGAGTACCTGGACGGCCCCGAGGTCTCGCTCTTCTGCGTCACCGACGGCACCTCGGTGCTGCCGCTGCTGCCCGCCCAGGACTTCAAGCGCATTGGCGACAACGACACCGGCCCCAACACCGGCGGCATGGGTGCCTACGCCCCGCTGCCGTGGCTGCCCGCCGACTTCGCCGACGAGATCGTCCGGACCGTGGCGCAGCCCACCGTGGCGACGATGGCGCGCCGCGGCACGCCGTTCGCCGGACTGCTCTACGTCGGGCTCGCCATCACCTCACGCGGCCCGCGGGTCGTCGAGTTCAACGCCCGCTTCGGCGATCCCGAGACCCAGGTCGTGCTGGCCCTGCTCGACTCCCCGCTCGGCACCCTGCTGCGTGCCGCCGCCGTCGGCGAGCTGGCGGCGCATCCGCCGCTGCGGTGGCGTCCGGGATCGGCGGTCACCGTCGTGCTCGCCGCCGCCGGATACCCCGGCAGGCCCCGCGCCGGCGACGTCATCACCGGCGCCGAGCAGCCCGGCGTCATCCACGCCGGGACCCGCCGCCGCGAGGACGGGGCCGTGGTGGCCTCGGGCGGACGAGTGCTCTCGGCCACCGCCACCGGAGCGAGCCTGGCCGAGGCCCGTGACCGCGCCTACGCCCTGGTCGAGAACATCGACCTGCCGCACGCGCAGTTCCGCCGCGACATCGCCGCCAAGGCCCTCGCCGGGGAGATCGTCGCCGGCTGAGAACCGGCACGCGGCCCCGGCTCGGACGGGGACCTCATCACGCGTACGTTCGCCAGCATGACGAGCCCGCACCACGGCAGCGATGTCGAGTGGCTTGACGGCGACGGTGCCCACGATCCGCGTGGTGTTGAGGAGCTCGCCGGCCGGGACGCGTCGCCCGTCCGCCGGCGCGGCGTCGTCGGTCTCGGTCTCGTCGCGGTGCTGCTGGTGGGCGCGGGACTGGTGGCGGCCGGCCACCATGACGAACCGAGCCCGCGCCCGTCCGCGTCGACCGTCACCGCAACCCAGGTCCCCGGCACGACGCCCCAGTTCGGCCTCGAGCCGACCCCCGCCGAATCGACGCCTGTCGAGTCCACCCCGGCCGGCCCGCCTGCGAGCGTCCTCGCCGCGATCCGCTCGGTCTTCCCCGGCGCGGTGCTGACCCTCTTCGTCGCCACCGATCCCCGGCCGCCGGAGACCCGCCCCGCCCTGGGATACACGCTCCGCTGGCGGGACCGAACCATCACGGTCGGCGTCCGACCGATCCGGCCCGAGGACATCGACCTGCTGTACCGCACCCGCCGCAGCCTGCGCCTGGCACAGGAGCTCCGCTCCTCGTGGGTGGACCTCCGGGTGAGGGTCGCTCGCGGCTCGACCACCGAGCGGGACTTCGCCGCGCTGCAGCGGCTCATCCTGGACACCCGGCTGCTCGCGACCCGGTGAGGCGAGCAGCGCCGGCCGACAGGGACAATGGCCCGGTGAAGCCCGTGATCCCGGACGTCCTCGCCGGTCGCTACGCCTCGGTCAGCATGGCGACGCTCTGGTCGCCGTCGCAGAAGGTCGTGCTCGAACGGCAGCTCTGGCTGGCCGTGCTGCGGGCGCAGGCCGAGCTCGGGGTGGAGGTCCCCGAGGCGGCGATCGACGCCTACCAGCGTGTCGTCGACCAGGGCATCGACGCCGTGGACCTCGCCGCCATCGCCGAGCGCGAGCGGGTCACCCGGCACGACGTGAAGGCGCGGATCGAGGAGTTCGCGGCGCTGGCCGGCCACGAGCACGCGCACAAGGGCATGACGAGCCGGGACCTCACCGAGAACGTCGAGCAGCTGCAGGTGCTGTCGTCGCTGCGCCTCGTCCGCGCCAAGGCGCTGGCGGTGCTGGCTCGCCTGGCCCGCCGCGCGGCCGAGTACGACACGCTCGTCATGGCCGGCCGCTCGCACAACGTCGCCGCGCAGGCCACCACGCTGGGCAAGCGCTTCGCCACCGTCGCCGACGAGCTGCTGGTGGCGGTCGGCCGGCTGGACGACCTCGTCGCCCGATACCCGCTGCGCGGCATCAAGGGGCCGGTCGGGACCTCGCAGGACATGCTGGACCTGCTCGACGGCGACACCGACAAGCTGGCCGAGCTCGAGGTCCGGGTGGCCAAACACCTGGGCTTCTCGCGCACGCTGACCAGCGTCGGCCAGGTCTACCCCCGCTCCCTGGACTGGGACGTGCTGACCGCCCTGGTCCAGCTCGCGGCGGCCCCGTCGTCATTCGCCACCACGGTCCGGCTCATGGCCGGCAACGAGCTGGTGACTGAGGGCTTCAAGCCCGGCCAGGTCGGCTCCTCGGCCATGCCGCACAAGATGAACACCCGCTCGGCCGAGCGCATCAACGGCTTCGCGGTGATTTTGCGCGGATACGCGTCAATGGTTGGCGAGCTGGCCGGCGACCAGTGGAACGAGGGGGACGTCTCGTGCTCGGTGGTCCGCCGGGTCGCCCTGCCGGACGCCTTCTTCGCCCTGGACGGCCTGCTCGAGACGACGCTGACCGTCCTCGACGAGTTCGGCGCCTTCCCGGCCGTCGTCGCACGCGAGCTCGACCGGTACCTGCCCTTCCTTGCCACCACCAAGGTGCTGATGGCCGCGGTGCGTGCCGGTGTCGGCCGGGAAGCCGCGCACGAGGCGATCAAGGAGAATGCCGTCGCCGTCGCCCTGGAGATGCGCGAGAAGGGGACGGAGGGCAACGACCTCTTCGCGCGGCTCGCCGCCGACTCGCGCCTGGGCCTGTCGGCCGACACGCTGCAGGGGCTGCTCGCCGAACCGCTCTCCTTCACCGGCGCGGCGCGGCAGCAGGTGGCCGCCGTGGTGAGCGCCGTCGACGCGCTGCTCGCCGCCGACCCCGACGCCGCCTCCTACGCGCCCGAGCCGATCCTCTAGCCCGGCGTGCGCCCCGCGATCCGGTCGGGGCGGCCGATGTTCCAGTAGCCCTTCACGAACATGGCCTCGTGCGCGATCCCCCGCGCCTCGAGCTCGGGGCGCAGCGCGATCATGGCCCGGCTCTCGCCCATGAGGTAGGCCCGACTGCCGGGGACGACGTCCAGCTCGGCCAGCACGGCGCGCAGCCGCTCGGGACCGCCGGCGGGCTCGGACCCGCGGTGCACCCACCGCACCTCGGCGGCGAGGGGCTGCTCGTCGGCGGCGTCGACCACCTCGACGAAGGCCGACGCCGCCTCGCCGGGCGGCAGCGACTCACAGATCGCGGCGATCGCCGGCAGCGCGGACTCGTCGCCGACGAGCACGTGCTGCGGTGCTGGGCGCAGCTCGAGCTTGCCGCGCGGCCCCTGGAAGGCGATCGCGTCACCCGCGGCCGCCCGCGCGCCCCAGGTGGCGCCCGGCCCCTCGCCGTGGAGCACCACGTCGAGGTCGAGCTCGCCGAGCTCGGGACGGGCATGGCGGATCGTGTAACGCCGCTTCACCCGCCGGCCGGCGGGATCGTCGAGGTGTAGCTCGACATCCTGGGCGGGCGTGACGGCGACGCCGCGCATCGTCTCGGCCTGCACCGTCACTCGGCGCATCCGCGGCGTGACCGCCGCAGCGCCGACGACCGTCCCGCGGTGCACGGGCGAGCGGCGAACGAGCGGCGCAGTCATGCCCGTGACCCTATGTGGCGCGACGGACCCGACCCGTCCCCGGTGGCCGGGGAAGGATCCGGCCTTCGTCGCGACCGTGGTCCGTGGCGCAAGATGAGCGCATGGCGATCAGTGTCTTCGACCTCTTCTCGGTCGGCATCGGGCCGTCGTCGTCGCACACGGTGGGGCCGATGCGGGCCGCGCTCACCTTCGCCCAAGGGCTCGCCGACGACGCGCTGCTGCCGCTGACCGTCCGGGTCAAGGCCGAGCTCTTCGGTTCGCTCGGGGCCACCGGCCACGGTCACGGCAGCGAGGCCGCAGTAGTGCTGGGCCTGCTCGGCGAGCATCCCGAGGAGGTCGACACCGCGGGCGGACCGGCGCGGGTCGCCTCGGTCCGGGAGCGGGGCCGGCTCGAGCTGCTCGGCCGGCACGACGTCGCCTTCGGCGCGGACGACCTGGTCATGCACCGCCGCCGTTCGCTGCCGTACCACCCCAACGGCATGCTCTTCACCGCCTTCGGCCCGTCCGGCGAGATCGTCCGCGAACGCACCTACTACTCGGTGGGCGGCGGCTTCGTCGTGGACGAGGCAGCTGCGGGGGCGGACCGGATCGTGCCGGACGAGACCCCGCTGACCTTCCCGTTCCGCTCCGGTGCCGAGCTGCTGCAGCGCTGCCGCGAGTCGGGACTGTCGATCAGCAGCGTGATGCTGGCCAACGAGACGGCATGGCGCAGCGCCGACGAGGTCCGGGCCGGGCTGCTGCACATCTGGCAGGTGATGATGCAGTGCGTCCGGCACGGCTTCGCCGCCGAGGGGGTGCTCCCCGGCGGGCTGAAGGTGCCACGGCGGGCGCCCGAGCTCTACCGCCGCCTCATGGACGATCCGTACTCCACCGATCCGCTGCGCGTCATGGACTGGGTGAACCTCTTCGCCCTCGCCGTGAACGAGGAGAACGCCGCCGGCGGCCGGATCGTCACCGCCCCCACCAACGGCGCCGCCGGCGTGCTGCCGGCGGTCCTGCACTACTACGTGCGCTTCTGCCCCGGCGCCAGCGACGACGGCATCGTGCGGTTCCTGCTCTGCGCCGGCGCCATCGGCGTGCTCTACAAGGAGAATGCCTCGATCTCCGGTGCCGAGGTCGGCTGCCAGGGCGAGGTCGGCTCGGCCTGTTCCATGGCAGCTGCGGCCCTCTGCGAGGCGCTCGGCGGCACGCCCGAGCAGGTGGAGAACGCCGCGGAGATCGGCATGGAGCACAACCTGGGCCTGACGTGTGACCCCGTCGGGGGCCTGGTCCAGGTGCCGTGCATCGAGCGCAATGCGATGGGGGCGGTGAAGGCGATCAACGCCGCCCGGATCGCACTGCGCGGCGACGGCACCCACGTCGTCAGCCTGGACAAGGTCATCAAGACGATGCGCGAGACCGGCCGGGACATGAAGATCAAGTACAAGGAGACCTCGCGCGGCGGGCTGGCGGTCAACGTCATCGAGTGCTGACCGCCGGCCCGCCGGTCAGGCCGCGCCCGCCCCCAGCGGCAGCTCGGCGGGCACCTCGTCCTTCTTCACGTTGATGACGACGAGCGCAACGACGATCCCGACGACACCGAAGCAGGTCGCCGCCAGGAAGCCGCTGCCCGAGGCGTGGGCCTGCAGCTGGTCGGCGAAGTCGCGGTAGGGACCGTTGAAGAAGGAAGCGGCGCCGGGGTGGGAGCGCACGAACTCGGTGATCTGATCGCGCTGCGGCCCCTGCTCGCCGGCTCCCTGCAGGAACTGCATCAGCTGCCCCCGCACCCCGGCCGGGGCCTGCGCCAACGCGCGGCCCAGTTCGGCGCCGTGATCGTCGGCGTAGCTGCGGCCGGCCGTCGCGGCGACGGTGGCGAGCACCGACAAGCCGATGGCACCACCCACCTGCTGCCCCACGTTGAGCATCGCCGACGCGACCCCGGCCTCGGTGTTGTTCACCTTCGAGACCGCCACGGTCGTGAGCGGGACGAAGAGGCACCCCATCCCGATGGCCTGGACGATGAGCCCCGGCAGGAAGAGGTTGAGGTATCCGGAGTCGGCGTCGACGGTGCTGTACCAGAACATCGACGCGGTGAGCAGGACGGCGCCGGTGAGAATCAGCGGCTTGGGCCCGAAGCGCGGCATCAGCTTGGTCATCAGCTGAGAGGTGATGCCGATGACGAAGGCGACCGGCAGGAAGGCGAAACCGGCCTTCAGCGCGCTGAACCGCATGACTTCCTGCACGAAGAAGGTCACGAAGTAGAACATGCCGAACATCGCCGCGCCGACGATGAGCATCACCAGGTAGGCGCCACCCCGGTTGCGGCTCAAGATCACGCCCAGCGGGAGCATCGGCGACGGCGTGCGCACCTCCCACGCGAAGAAGGCGACGAGCAGGACCACCGCGGCCACGAGGACCCCGATCGTGACGCCGTCGCTCCAGCCGTGCTTCGCGGCGTTGATGAAGCCGTAGACCACGCCGACCATGCCGGCCACGGAGAGCAGCGCGCCGACGACGTCGAGCCGGCCACGGAACCGTTCGGACTCGTGCAGGTAGAGGTACGCCCCGGCGATGAGGACGACGCCGATCGGCACGTTGACGAAGAGCACCCACCGCCAGGTGAGGAACTCGGTCAGGATGCCGCCCAGCAGCAGCCCCAGCGCGGCACCGGCACCCGAGACCGCGGCGTAGACGGCGAAGGCGCGGGTCCGGGCAGGGCCCTCGTCGAACTCCGTGGTGACCAGCGACAGGGCGGTCGGCGAGGCGATGGCGCCACCGATGCCCTGCACCACCCGACCGAAGAGCATGAGCCCATAGGTGGGCGCCAGGCCGCCCAGCAGGCTGCCGAGGGTGAAGAGCCCCAGCCCGATCATGAACATGCGCCGGCGGCCGAAGAGATCGCCGGAGCGGCCACCGACGAGCAGCAGACCACCGAAGGCGAGCGTGTAGGCGTTGAGCGCCCACGTCATGTCCGTCTGGTTCTTGTCGAAGTAGTCGCCCATCGACGGCAGCGCGATGTTCACGATGGTGGCGTCGAGGACGACCATCAGCTGCGCGCCGGCGATCACCAGCAGGACGAGGGCGGGGTGCGCGACCCGCTTCGGCCCCGCGGAGGTGGCGGCCGGCGCGGCCTGCTTGTCGAGGTCTGTCACGAGGATCTCCCGGTCGATACGGACGGCGCAGAACGCCTTTTGTAGACGCAGCCGTTCCTTAGGTGGGTAGGCTAGGGTCTGCCGACTAAGGAACGCAACCGTCTTGTACGAACTCGCCGAAAGCATGCCAGTGACCTCCGACATCGAGCCGCCGCTCTGCTCGCCGCAGCGCCGGCGCGGGGCCGCCCTCGAGGACGCCATCGTCGACGCGGCCTACGACGAGCTCACCGAGGTCGGCTACGCGGCCTTCGCCGTCGAGAGCGTCGCCACGCGGGCGCGGACGGGCAAGGCGAGCATCTACCGGCGCTGGCCGTCCAAGCAGGAGCTCGTCATGAGCGCGTTGCTGGCCCGGCTGCCCGGGCCCGACGATCCCGCCCTCGAGATCGCCGCCCATCTCGGCGACGAGGTCACCACAGCCGACGTTCTGCGGGGGGTCGGGCGGCTCATCGTCGCCACGCTGCGCAGTCCCGCCGGGCGGGCACTGCGCGCCATCAAACTGGAGTCCACCCGCGATCCGGAGCTCGCCGCCCTGGTCGACCGGCACTTCCAGGAACCGCGGCGTGCCGCCCTGCTCGCCGTGCTGCAGCGGGGCGTCGCGCGCGGCGAGGTCCGGGCCGAGGCCGCCACCGAACTCGTCGCCGACGTCCTGCCCGCCGTGCTCACGCACCGGATGCTGCTGCGCGACGAGAACATCTCGTCCGCCGACGTGGAGGCCGTCATCGAGCAGGTCGTGATTCCCCTGGTCTCGGTCCGCTAGCCACATTCCGGAGGTAGGGTGCGACCGCTCACGAAGCACCCGCAGCTACCCGGAACGGACACCCCTCGATGACCGATCGCACCATCTCCCGCCGCTCGCTGCTCGCCGGCGCCGTCGTCGGCAGCGCCAGCGCTACCTTTCTCGGCATGACGAGCGCCCGCACGGCTGCGGACGCCGCCGCGCCGGCGCGGACGGCCCGCATCAGCATCCTCGGCAGCACCGACCTGCACGGCCACATCTACAACTGGGACTACTACAAGGACGCCGAGTACGACGACGCCGCGCACAACGACGTCGGCGTGGCCAAGGTCGCGACGCTGATCCGGATGATGCGCAAGGAGCGGCCCTACTCGCTCACCCTCGACGCCGGCGACACCATCCAGGGCACCCCGCTCACGTACTACTACGCCGCCATCGACCCGATCACCGGCCCCAAGGCGCCGACCCACCCGATGGCCGCGGCGATGAACGAGATCGGCTACGACGCCGCCTGCCTGGGCAACCACGAGTTCAACTACGGCGTGCCGCTGCTGCGCAAGTTCCAGTCCCAGCTGCACCACCCGCTGCTCGGTGCCAACGCGCTGGACCCCAAGACCCGCGCCGCGGCCTTCCCGGAGTACGTGATCAAGAAGGTCAAGGTCGTCCCGGTCACCGGGCACACCAAGCGGCCGCAGGACTACGTCAACGTCGGCATCGTGGGCTTCGTGACGCCCGGCTGCGCGATCTGGGACAAGGCCAACGTCGCCGGCAAGATCGACTTCAACGGGATCGTCGAGCAGGCCAAGCAGGTCATCCCCCGGGTCAAGGCCGCCGGCGCCGACGTCGTCGTGGTGGCGTGCCACTCCGGCGCGACGCCGTCCTCGTCCTACGGTGACGCCCTGCCGTGGCCCGAGAACGCCTCGCAGCAGCTGGCCGAGGAGGTCGCCGGCATCGACGCGATCCTCGTCGGCCACGCCCACGTGGAGATCCCGCAGCGCTTCGTCGCCAACAAGCGCACCGGCAAGAACGTGCTGCTCTGCGAGCCCTACTACTGGGGCATGCGGCTGGCCGTCATGGACCTCGACCTGGAGTTCGCGCAGGGCCGCTGGTCGGTGACCGGATCGCAGGCCACCCTGCTGAACTCGAACACCGTGGACGCCGACCCCGACGTCCTCGCGGTCTCCAAGCAGGCTCACGAGAAGACGCTGGCCTACGTCAACGGCGTCATCGGCACCTCGACGGCGGCGCTCTCGGCGGCGACCTCGCGCTACCAGGACACCCCGGCCATCGACTTCATCAACTACGTGCAGGCCGAGGCCGTGAAGAAGGCGACGGGCACCACCTTGCCCGTGCTCTCCATCGCCGCGCCCTTCAACAAGCTGGCCGCGATCCCCGAGGGCGCGGTCACGGTGCGGGACATCGCCGGGCTCTACATCTACGACAACACCCTCGAGGCCATCCAGTTCACCGGCGCTCAGGTCAGGGCCTACCTCGAGTTCTCGGCGCGCTACTTCAAGCAGGTCTCGGGCACCGGGCCGTTCACGCCCGACCAACTCACCAACGCCGTCACGTCCACCGCACCGAACGGCACACCCGACTACAACTACGACATCATGGGCGGCTTCGACGCGCCGCTGACCTACGACATCGACGTCAGCGCCGCACCCGGCTCGCGGCTGCGCAACCTCGCCTACGGCGGCAAGGCGGTGGCCGACACCGACCAGTTCGTGGTGGCGATCAACAACTACCGCGCCTCCGGGGGCGGCAACTTCCCTGGCGTGACGACCGCGCCGGTGCTCTACAACGCCCAGGTCGCCATCACCCAGCTGCTCATCCAGTGGGTCACCGACCACAAGACGATCGACCCCGCGACCTTCGCCACGGGCACCTGGCGGCTGGTCTCCGGTGGGCAGCCCATCACCGTCAACGGCTGAGATCGCACCCCCGCAGCACCGTCGAGCGGTCACCCTGCACGACCGCTCGACGGTGCCGGTAGGCTGCTCGCTTGGTGGCTGGACCACGGTCCGACCGCTTGGAGGCTTCGCCTAGTCTGGTCTATGGCGCCGCACTGCTAATGCGGTTTGGGCTAACCGCCCATCCCGGGTTCGAATCCCGGAGCCTCCGCTGGATAGACTGATTCACCGATGCGCCCGTAGCTCAACGGATAGAGCACTTGACTACGGATCAAGAGGTTGCAGGTTCGAGTCCTGCCGGGCGCGCAAGTCCCCGAGGCCCCCGCCATCCGGCGGGGGTTTCGTCGTCTCGGTACCGAGACCGCAGCGCATGCGCCGTTAGGTAATCCGTCCCGCACCTGTACCGATCCTGTGCCGGGCGCGGACGAGCACGGTGGGCGCATGGTCCGGTGCAGCCCCTCCCGAGGCGTCCGATGACGGCCTTGCAGGTGCGGCCGGCGGCCTCGGTCGCGGTCGTGGACGTCCCGCCTCGGGCGCTCGTGCGCACGTCCTGCCTGGCGCTTCCCTCCCCCGGTCCGGCCGGGCTGCGGTGTGCCGGCGCAGCCGAGGCAGCCCTGACGCGTCGCGTCGACCGGGAGGCCGCCACACCCGCGGCCGAGCAGGCGCTGTACCGCTTGGTCGGCGGCACCACCGGCTCACGCCGCACGCAGCTGCTGCTGCCGCTGCGCCGGGCGATCCTGCGGGGCGAGGTGGGATCCGCGCTGGCCGCGCAGGCGATCGACGTCGCTCCCGAGGTGTCGCAGTGGTTGGCGCTGGACCGGGAGCTCGTCCGCGCCGAGGCCGAGCTGGCTGCCGCAACCGACGCAGCCTTGGCCGAAGCGCGGGTCGCACTGGCCGGCCTCTGCGGTGAGGAGGCACTACACCGCGCGGCCGCCTTCACCAGCCCGACCCTGCTGGACGCGATGCGGCGAGCCGCCGGCCGCGGCGGTGACGTCGACCGGCGGGCAGCGAAGTCCGAAGCCACGGTGCTGCGGCACGTCCTGCGCGCAGCGACCAAGACCGTCCCGCTCAGCTGGTTCGCCGTGGCGAGCTGGGCGGGTGTCGGCGACGTCGAGCCGACAACCGGCCCGGACGCCCGCGCGCTCCCCGACCTGGCCGCCGTGGCGGCGGTGGTGGACGCGGTCGTCGCCGCGCTGCCCGCAGACGAGCAGCCGCTGCGCGTCGCGGCCGGGACCTCCTGCTCGGGCGGTCGCGTCGTCTTCCCTCGCGCTGGCGGAGCCGAGACCGTCTCGCTGCCGGCGACGCCGGCACTGCTCACCCTGCTGGACGCGATCGGCGAGCGGGCCTCCCTTGCCGACCTCGCTCTCCGCCTGGGCAGCACCGCGCAGGCGCTGCGGCCGACCGTCAGCCGGCTGCGGTCGGCAGGCCTGCTGCTGCCCGCGCGGATCTGCGACGAGCAGGCGGCCCGTCCCGTCGCGGGGGTGACGGCCTGGCTGCGCAGCGTCGGCCGGCACGACGCGGCCCGTGACCTCGACGACATCGCCCGCACCACCGAGGCGTGGGGGCAGGCGACCGGGCCGCAGCGGACGACGCTGCGGTCCCGTCTCGCCGACCTGTGGGTGGGGCTGCCCGGCGGCGCCGAGGCCCGGCCGCCCTACCTGACGGAGGACGTCAGCCGTGCCGGCCTGATCGCTCCGCCGGCGGTGCCCGAGCGGGAGCGCGTCGCCGCGCTGCACGGCCTCTTCGAGGCGTTCGACTGGTTCACCGTGGTGCGGGCGGCCCAGCGGGCCCGGTTCGTCGCGATGCACGGTTGCGGTGGCGTCGTGGGCTCGGTCATCGAGTACGCCGCCGAGTACGACGCCCTCTGGCGCGATCCGGCCCTGCTCACCGCGCCCGACCTTGCCGACGACCCTGTGCTGTGCTCCGTGCGGAGCGCACGCGCCCGGGTCGCCACCGCCGTGCAGGAGACGACCGACGGTGACCTCGTCCTGACCCACGACGCGCTGCGCGACGCCTGGCCGCGGCAGCTCGACGGCCGGCCCGTCAGCTACTCGGTCTTCACCCAGCAGGAATCCGGAGACTCCGGGCCGGCGGTTGTCAACGAGGTGTACGGCGGGTGGGGGCGCTTCGCCAGCCGGTTCCTCTCAGCGCTGCCGGTCGGCGCCGGGACGGCGATCCGCGCCGACCTCTCGCGGCTGCCGAACCCGGTGCAGATCCGGCCGGTCGAGCACTACGCCGCCAACCGGCATCCGCTGCTGGTCGAGCAAGAGATCGTCGACGGCCCGGGCCCCCTGTCGTGCGGCAGGCTCGAGATCTGTCACGACCTGACGACCGACGCAGTCCGCGTGCGGGTGGCGGCGACCGGTGAGCTGCTCGACGTCGTGTATCTGGGCATCCTGGTGCCGCTGGCGCTGCCGCGTCACCTGGTGCCCCTCGTCAACGACCTCGGTTCGGGCCTGGTCGACCTGGACGGGCTGCGCCCGGCGCGGCCCGTCGCCTCCCCGGCCGGCGAGATCGCCTTCCGACCGCGGCTGAGCGCCCCCGGGGTCGTGCTCGCGCGGCGGTCGTGGTCGCTGGACCGGTCCCGAGCAGAGCAGCTGGCCGCCGATGTCGCGGCCGGCGGCCTGGCCGCCGCCGCCCGCTGGCGAGCCACCACCGGCTGGCCGCGCGCGGTCTTCGTCGGCGCCGGCAGCGACACCGGCGCGGCGGCAGCTCCCCGTGCGGGCGTCGGCCCGTTCGTCGCACGGATGGGCCGGGCGCGCTCGCAGTTCGTCGATCTGGCCGACCCGCTGCATGTCCGGCTGCTGCCCAAGCTGATCGCGCGGTTGCGCAGCGGGCTGCGCGTCGAGGAGGCGTTGCCCGTGCCCCGTGCCGGAGAGCCCGCCAGCGAACGGGTGCTCGAGACCTACCGAGGAGGCGCGCGATGACCGACGTGGTCTGTAGCTACTACGACCCGGTCAAAGCCCCCGTGCTGCACGAGGTCGTGGTGCCGGCGGCCAGGGCGATCGACGCACCGGGGGTCCGGATCGAGCGGCACTGGCTGCACGGCCCGCACCTGCGAATCGCGCTTCCGGAGGGCATCACCGCCACCGCCACCGCCGAGCGGCTGCGGGAGGGCATCGCGCGGCGCCCGTCGAGGAGCACTCTCGGCCCCGCCGAGCTGGTGGCCGCGGCGGAGGTCGCAGGCCGCGCCGAGCTCGTCCCCGGCCCGTACCTGCCCCTGCGGCCCGACAACAGCGTGCGCGTCGAGACACCCGACCGATCCGCCCTGACCAGGCTGCTCGGCGGCGCCGGCGCCGTGGCCACGCGTGACGCGATCCTGGCCGCGGCGCTCGACCCGATCGCCGCGACCGTCGCCACCGCGCGCACGCCGTCCGGCCGGGTGATGGCGGCGTTCACCGCCATGGCCGTGCACGCCCGGCACTACGGCCCGGGCTTCACCGGCGGCGCGATGTCGTTCCTGTCGCACCTGGAGGACGTGCTGCACCGCACCGACCCCACCGGCGGGCTGCGAGCCGGCTTCGAAAGGGTCTGGACGGCGCAGGCGACGCTGCTCAGCGACCGGCTGGACGCGCTGCTGGACGACGGTGAGCCGGACGGCGACGAGCTGGTCTGGTCGGCGTGGTCGGCCACCGCGCTGGGCATCGCACGCACGGCCTTCGAGCGCGGAGCGATCCCACTGCTGCCGGCAACCCGACACCGTCCCGGCGGGGTGGTGCGAGGTGACGCCCGCTCCGACGAGGCCGGGCTGAGCGGGTTCCATCGGCTCGTCGCCGACCGCTTCGACCCCGAGGCGGTGGCCGCTGACTTCGGCCCGTATCGCTTCGCCACCAACGTGCTCTACCAGGTGCTGTTGATCTGCGACGTCACGCCCATCGAGCGCTATCTGGGGGCGCATCTGCTGACGCGGGCGGTGGCGCGCCGGACGGGGACGGACTGGCAGGCGCTCGCCGCCGCCGTGGTGGCGTGATGGTCACCGATGAACTCGACATGCTGCGGCTACGGCCGATCGTGCAGGTGACCGCGATCGAGAAGGGGCTGCACGTCCGGGGATGGTCCAGCAGCTTCACCCTCGGTGGGGGAGCCGCGGTCCAGCGCATCTGGGATCGGCTGGCCCCGGCTCTCGCCGCCGGTGCCCGGCGTAGCGCACTCTGCCCGGAGGGGGCGCCGCCCGCCGTCCGTACCGTCGTTGCCACCCTGCTGGACGAGCTCACTGCCCACGACATGCTCGTGGCCGTCCCCGCCGACTGGGAGACCGAGGCCGGGCGTCCGGACGCCGCCACGGTGTCGTGGCTGGAGTCGGTGGCGACCCGACCGGACGTCGCCTGGTCCCGGCTCCGGGCAGCCACCGTCCACGTCGTCGGAGAGGGTCCGGTGGCCTGGGCGGCCAGCCGGGCGCTGCGGCGGACCGGGCTGTCCGTCGTCGCGGAACCGGGCCCCCGCGCCGATGTCGTCACGCTGCTGGCCGGTGACACCCACGTGACGGCGACAGCCGACGACCGCGTGGGCGCCGTCCTCCCGGCCGGGCTCACCGAGATCGACGCGATCGCCGCGCGATTGGGGGTGACCACCCGGCGCCTGGCGCCGTCGCCGCTGCAGCCCCTGGTCGGAGCCGTGCTGGCGCACCGCCTGATCTGCGCCGTCGCCGGCCTGCCCGACCCGGGCCACGAGCGCGGGGGCCGCCCCGGACCGGACACCCCGCCGCCGGTGGGGCAACGGGTCTTCGTCGCCCGGGTCGACCCGCTACGTGGCGAGTACCGGGTCTGGCTGCCGGCCGGATCCGATCCGCAGGACTCGCCGTGGCTCGAGGACGCGCTGTGGCACGTCGACGCGCTCACCGACCCGGAGCTGGGTCCGCTGGCGGCGCACGAGGTGGCCACGCTGCCCCAGGCGCCCGCGGCCCTGGGCGCCGTGCGATCGGGCAGCACCGTACGCCGGGCGGTCGCCGCCACCGCGGACGTGGCGCGGTTGACGGCGACCGGACACCAGACGCCGACCGAGGCGCGGGGACGGCGGCTGCGGGCCGCCTGGGCCGGGCGGAGCGGCGCACCGCTGGCCGAGGAGGCGTGGGCGAGCCACCCCGCGGCCCGCCGCTGGTGGAAGGCGCTGACGCTGCACTTCGGCGTCGACGCGACGGTGCGGGTGGAGCGCCTGGCCGACGGCGTGCACCGAGCCCGCGTCCTCGCAGGGCAGACCGAGCTGGCTGCCGCGGTCGAGGCCGAGCCGGGGGACGCCGTGGCGTTCGCGGCGTTGACAGCGGTCGGCCGGTTGCAGTGGGCCGAGCACGAGGGGAGCACCGAGCTGCCGGAGGTCAGCGCGCCGTGCGGGGCGACCCCCGCCCGCACTCGCGAGGCGGCCCAGCCGATCAGTTGGGCCGACGACGCCTGGAGCTGGCCCGCCGGACTGCTCGCAGTGGAGGCGCGCTTCGCCGAACGGCTAATCGGGCCATGACCGCGCCCGCTGCCACCCTCCCCGCCGTCACCGTCGCGACGCTGACCCGCTGGACGCTGGCCGACTGCGCCGAGCTCGCCGAGCGGGCCGCTGCGCTCGACGACGTCGTCGTGCCGGTGCGCTGCGACGGCCGTCTCGTGCTCGTCGGGCCACCCCAGTACCGCGGCGCGCCGCTGTGCCTGGAGTGCGCCGAACACGCACGGCTGACCGCGCAGCTCGGTCGCCTCGCCGACGACCGCATCGTCCGCGACGGCGTCGTCCCGCCCGCGCTGGCGGAGATGCTCGCCGTCGCCGTCCGTGCCGTTGCCGCCACCGCACGTCATGCCGACGCCGACCGGATCCGCGTGCTGCACACCGCCGACTTCGGGTACTCGACGCACACCGCGCACCCGCGGCCGGGTTGCCCGCGCTGCGCCCCCTGTCCCGTCGACACCGCCTCGACGACGCAGGCGGCGCTACCCAGCGGACGCAGCTGCGAGCCGTACTCGCTGCGTGGCGAGAACGCCCGGACGAGCGCGCGCCGGCTGCGGGCCGAGCTCGCCGACGAGTTCTTCGGCCCGGTGCCGGAGTCCAGCCGGAGCGAGCGCATCGCCCTGCCCATCGCACGGGCCGCCGTCGCCGCGCGGATGGTCGAGCAGGAAGGCGGCTACGGCCGCGCCGCAACCTACGGCGACGCCGAACGCACCGCGCTCTTCGAGGCGGTCGAGCGCATCTCCGGCATGGGCCCGCGCGGCCGTCGCACCGCCGTCACCGCGAGCTTCGCTGAGCTGGGCCCCGACCGCGCGCTCGACCCGACGACCCTGGGTCGGCACGAGGCGAGCGCCGAGACCGACCCGCGCTTCGCCCTCGCCGCCTGGTCGCCCGACCTGCGGATCGACTGGGTCTTCGGCTGGTCCTTCGCCCGCTCGGCGCCGGTCGCCGTGCCCGAGCAGGCTGCCTACTGGGGTGTCCCCGCGCCGCGCGGCACCGGCCTGCTCGCCGAGTCCTCCAACGGCTGCGGGCTGGGCAACTCCCCGGAGGAGGCCGCGCTGTACGGCCTCTTCGAGCTCATCGAGCGGGACGCCTTCCTGATGGCCTGGTTCGCTCGCACCCCGCTCGGCCGGGTCCGGATCCCGACAGGTGATCGCCTTGTCTCGTCGCTGGACGGGCGGCTGGACTCGCTCGGCTACGAGCTGCTCCTGCTCGACGCGACCAACGACCTGGGCGTCCCCGTGGCCGTGGCGGTGGCCCGCTCGCGCGATGCGCACACCGAGGCACCCCAGGCGTTCGTCGCCGCCGCAGCCCACCCGGACCCGCTTCGCGCGATCACCGGTGCCGTCGTCGAGGTCGTCGTCAACGTGGAACAGGCACCCAACGTCGCCCGCGCCCTGCCGGCACACTTCGACCGGGCCCGGCTGCGCCCGATGCTGGACGACCCCGCGGCCGTCACCACCATCGAGGACCACGTCGGGCTGAACGCGCTGCCCGAGGCCCGCCCGCGCTGGGAGCCGCTGCTCGCCGGCGCCGCGGCCCGGCCCTGGGACGAGGTGTGGGCGCCCCCGGCGCCGGAGGACGACATCGCGGCCTACCTGCATCGGCTGCGCAGCCACCTCCTCGACCGGGGCGTCGACACCGTCGTCGTCGACCAGACCGAACCGCGCACCCGCGACCGGCTCGGCCTGCACGCCGCGCGGGTCATCGCGCCGGGCATCATCCCGTTGACGTTCGGCCACCTGTACCGGCGGACCCGCGGGGTGACGCGGCTGACCGAGGTGCCGGCCCGGCTGGGTCGCCTGCCCGCCCCGCCGCGCTACGCCGACCTGCCCCTCGACCCGCACCCGTTCCCATGACGGCCACGCACGACCCGATGCTGCTGACGGCCACCCCCGACCCGGTGCTGCGCACCGCCTGGCAGCACGGCCCGGGAAAGGAGCTGGTCGTCGACCCGGGGCGGCCGCAGCGGCACCACCCCGCCGCAGGACGACGGCCAGGCGAGCTGGAACCCGTCCTGCGCGAGGCGCTGGCGCCCACCCGCTGGGACGACTGGTCGCACTACAACGCGCATCGGCCCTTCCCGTCCGCTCGCGCCCGGCAGGCGCACCGGTGCTGGCTGGTGCTGGCCGACGGACCGCACCGCGTCGACGAGGAGCGGGTCGAGATCGCGATGGCCGCCACGGGGCGTGACGACGAGGACGGCCCGTGCCACAGCGACGCAGGCGTCGAGCGCATTCTCGTGGCGGCCGACCCGGATGCCGTGCCCCTCGGCTACGGCGCGCTCCGCACGGCGCTGGCCGCGCTCGAGACCGGTCATGTCGTCGAGTCGCTGGTCGTCGCCGCGCACCGGCACGGCTGGCAGCCCACGGTGCAGTGGCAGCCCGGCCGGCCCGAACGGCCGGAGCTGCTGGTGACGATGACGCGTCACGCGGTACGCACGCCGCCGCCGCGACCGCGGCGCTGCTCCGGACTCGATCCGCGCGGGCTCTCCGCCGACCCGCGACCGCTGCCCGCCGCCACCTGGGACGCCCTCGTGGCGGGCGTGCCGACCGACGACGGAATGCTGCGACACCGGCTCGCCGTGCACAACGTCGAGGGACGCGCCGACGGCGTCTGGACGCGCGGCGTGCTGCGGCCCGGGACCGTGGGTCCGACGCTGGCCCGCGCGTTCCGTGGTCCGCAGGGTGTCGCCGACATCGCCGGCCTGAACACGGTGTGGGGCATCAGCGCCGACGTCCGCGCCGCCTGCACCGCCGACCCCGTCGCGGGATACGCACGTCTGCTGGTCGAGGCGGGACGGGCGGGCCAGCGCGTCGCCCACTCGGCCGCAGCGGCCGGGTTGTTCTGCCGTCCCGTCCGCGGCGTCGACGAACCGGACGCCGAAGCAGCACTCGGACTGCCGCCGAACGAGGACCTGCTCTACACGCTGCTCATCGGCCGGCCCCGCGTGCACGGCTTCAGCTACGACCTCACCCCCTGCTCGGCCGACGGAGGCGCCTCGTGACCACACTGCTCACCGCGCGATGGCACGCGTTGCGTGTCGCGAGCGACGGCGACCGGCTGACGGTCGACACGCTGATCCGGGACGTGCTGGCGCCGCTGGCCGACGCGGCGGTGGCCGACGGCAGGCTGCGACGGTGGTTCTTCCTGCGCTACTCCGAGGGTGGCGAGCACCTGCGCTGGCGACTGGAGACGGAGCGTCCCGAGGTTGTCGACGAGCTGGCCGAGCAGGTCCGCAGCCGCACCGGCCGGGACGTCGCGACCGCGTGCTACGAGCCCGAGGTCGAGCGTTACGGCGGCCCGGGGCTGATCGACGTCGCCGAGCAGCTGTTCTGCGACGCCAGCCGACTGGCGGTCGAACTGCTGCGCAGCGTCCCCGCGGACGGCCGCGCCGGACTCGCCCTCGAACTGATCGTCGCCACCGCCCGGGGGCTGGGGCTCACCGCCACCGACGCGGCCGCGTGGCTGCGGATGAGCGCTGCGTCCTGGCGCTGGCAGCTGGCGGAGACCGACGGGCTTCGCTCGGTCGGCCTGCACGCCGCGGCTGTCGCCGCGGCCCCGGCCCGCGCGGCGGCGGTGTGGCGACGGTGGAGCGGGGACCCGCAACCGGTCTGGCGCGGACTCGTCGCGGCGCGGACCACGTCCGATCGCCCCCGCGCACTCGGCATCGCCGCCTCGCAGCTGCACCTGATGCTCAACCGGCTCGGCATCACCCCGGACGAGGAGCGCTGGCTGCAGTGGCTGGCCGCTGCCTGCCTGGAGTTCGGCGGCGCAGCACCGGACCCGCAGCAGTTCTTCTCCACCGCCCCGGACGCCCCCGACCGGGCCTACCTCGCGGCCAGCCGCTACGCCCTGGCCGAGATGCCCGTGCAGGCCCCGGAGGATCGGCCCGTCCCCGAGGCGCTCTTCGAGTGGGCGCCGCCGGCCCCGGCCGTCGACCTGCCCGGCTCCCCGCTACCGCCGATGTCGCTGACAACAGCGCTGCAGCGTCGTCGCTCGGTGCGGGGACCGTACGGTCCGCTCACCGCGGCCGGGCTCGGCACGCTGCTCTGGACCGCCCTCCGCAGCGAGGACGGCCTGACGGGGCGGGCCTACCCCAGTGCGGGCGGACAGCTGCCGGTGCGGCTACGGGTGATCGCCGGCAACGTCGAGGGGGTGCCGCGCGGGCTCTACGAGGCCGACCCCGGCGCCCGTCGGCTGCTGCGGGTGGGGCCGTGTCCCGGTGCGGCCGAGCTGGCCGAGGCCTCGATGTGGCTGCACGACGGTCCGGCGGCACCGGAGCTGCAGCGGGTCGACGCGGCTGCGCTTCCCGCGTTGCTGGGGGTCTACGTCGACCTGCGGCCCGTCCGCTCCCGCTACGGCCTGCGCGCGCTGCGGTTCGCGCTGCTGGAGGCCGGGCACGTGACGCAGAACCTCGCCCTGGTCGCCGCCGCAGCCGGATTGAACCTGACACCACTGGGCGGTTTCTACGACGAGATCGCCCACGAGCTGATGATGCTCGACGGCGTCGACCGGGCGCTGACCTACCTGGTGCCGGTCGGCGGTTCGGTAGCGACGTCGGCAACGCCGCGGATGTACCCCGCCACCCCGGCACGCGACAGTGAGCCGAACCCGAAGGACAGGAGCTCGCAGTGATCCTCGAGACGCACGGCCTGCGCAAGAGCTTTACCCGCCGCGGCGTCCGCGGTGGTGCCGCGGTGACCGCGGTCGACGGCGTCGACCTCGGCGTCAAGGAGACCGAGATCTTCGGGTTCCTCGGGCCCAACGGCGCCGGCAAGACGACCACGATGCGGATGCTGACCACGCTGCTGCGTCCGGACGGTGGCGAGGCGACGGTGGTGGGTCACGACCTGCTCTATCACCCCGACCGGGTCCGCCGCGACATCGGCTTCGTGCAGCAGACCGGTGGCCTGTGGGACACCAGCACGCCCCGCGAGGAGCTGGTGCTGCAGGGCCGCATGCAGGGTCTCGGCGCCCGCGCCGCGCGCAGCCGCGCCGACGAGGTGATAGCGCTGCTGCAGATCGATCAGTACGCGACCCGGCCATGCATCGCGCTCTCCGGCGGTGAGCGGCGTCGCGTCGAGATCGGACTCGGCATCGTCCACGCGCCCGCACTGGTCTTCCTCGACGAGCCGAGCACCGGGCTGGACCCGAACAGCCGCAGCGCGCTGTGGCACACGATCCGCGACCTGCGCGACCAGGGCGTCACCATCTTCCTGACCACGCACTACCTGGACGAGGCGGATGCGCTCTGCGACCGCATCTCCATCGTCGACCACGGTCAGGTCGTGGCCACCGGTTCGCCGACCGAGCTCAAGCGCGAGATCGCCGGCGATGTCGTCACCGTCGACATCGCCGGTGACGCACCCGCCGAGTTGGCCCGGCTGGACGGGGTGGTCGAGCTGCTCGACGCTCCACCCGGCCAGGTTCGCCTGGTCGTGGACGACGGCGAGCGCACGCTCGCTCCCATCCTGGCGCTGCTGGCTGCCCACGGCGTGGGCATCAGCGCCGTCGAACTGCACCGCGCCAGTCTCGACGACGTCTTCCGGGCGCGGACCGGCCGCGGCCTGGCCGGCTGAGGAGGCCCCATCGTGTCCGCACTTGTGGGTGACACCGTCACCGTGTTCCGCCAGCAGCTCGCGCTCACCCTGCGCAGCCCGTCCTGGCTGGTCATCGGCATCGTGCAGCCGGTGCTCTACCTCGCCCTCTTCGCACCCCTGCTGCGCAAGGCGCTCGGCGCGACCAGCACCGCCGCGGCCTACGCCGGCTTCGTCCCCGGCCTGCTCGTGCTGCTGGTCATGGGCGCCTCGCTCTACGCCGGCGTCGGCATGATCAACGAGGTCCGCAGCGGCATCCTGGACCGTTGCCGGGTCACCTCGGTGAGCCGGTCGGCGCTGCTACTGGGACGGGTGCTGCGCGATGTCGTCAGCTATCTCGCCCAGGCCGTCCTCGTGGTCGGGTTGGCGACGGCGTTCGGCATGCGCGCCAACCTCTGGGGCATCGTCCTCGTCCTCGTCGTCCTGGCCATGGTGGCCGCCGCATTGAGCGCGCTCTCCTACGTCGTGGCGCTCAATGCCAAGCACGAGGGCGCGATGAGCGGAATGCTGCAGATGGTCAGCCAACCGCTCATGCTGCTCTCCGGGATCATGCTGCCGTTGTCGCTCGCGCCGGGATGGTTGGGCTTCATCGCCGACATCAACCCGCTCTCGCACGTCGTCGACGGTTCCCGTGACCTGTTCGGCGGCCGATTCGACACGGCACCGGTGTGGTGGGCCGTCGGACTGACGGCCGTGCTCGGCGCGCTGCTCGTGGGCTACTCGTCGCGACGGTTCGGTCGCGCCCTGAGCTGAGCCGTACCCTGCCCGCAGAAGCGCCCGTGGCCTCGTGCCGCGGGCGCTCGTCGTGGTGTGCTGAATTAGCGCGATTCTGCGCGATCCTTACGCAGCAGGCATTAGGTACCACGGTTGCGTAACTTCGCCGGTGATGCCCGGCGCGACGACGAGCACGCTGATGGCACCGGAGCGGATCACCGGACCGGCAACCATCGGCACCACCGACCAGAAGGAGACCACCATGGACAAGAACATCGAGACCGTCGAGTTCGCCGCCGACTTCGACGTCACGGACCTGCGGCTGGACGAGCTCACCGTCGACAGCGTTCTCGACTCGGCCGCGCTGCCCGAGGGCTCGGCCTCCTACAAGTCCAGCAGCACCTGCATCGTCACGGCCTGACACTCGCAGCACGGGTCGCTTCGCCGACACCGTCCGGGCCGGCCCACCATCTGGTGAGCCGGCCCGCGTCGCGTTCCGGGGCCGGTCACGACGCAGTGACGCGAACACCCTCGTCGGCGAACAGGCCCACCAGCTCGATCCGTGAGCTGACACCGACCTTCGCCAGCACCCGCGCCACATGCGAGTCGACCGTCCGTACCGACAGGAAGAGCTGGCCCGCGATGACCTTGTTCGTCAGTCCCTGCCGCACCAGCTCCGCGATCTCGGCCTCTCGCTCCGAGAGCCCGAAGGCCCCCGGTCGCAGTCCGCGAGCGGCGCTGGCCGCGACCCGCTTCTGCGCCGTGATCGCGACGGTGACGAGATGATGCGCACCGCGCACCTGGAGCACCCGTTTGGCCAGGCCGGCCTCGTGCTGGGCCTCGTGCAGGGCACCGGCGCCGCGCAGCGCGTCGGCCAGCTGCAGCCGGGCCCGGCCGGCGTCGACGTGTGCGGCCAGCTGCTCGAAACCTGCCAGCGCCCGCCGGGCGGCGGCGACCGCCCCCGGACCGTCGCCCCGCAGGCCGAGGACGAGGGAGTCGGCCAGGTCGGTCTCGGCCAGGTCGCTCGTCGTCCCGAGCGTCGCTGCCGACCGCGCCCGGCGCAGGTGCAGCTCGGCCGCGGCCAGGTCGCGCCTGGCGACGGCGAGCATCGCTGCCAGCGCCTCGGGCACCGCAGCCTCCGCCGTCTCCGCGCCGGCGGCTCGGAACAACGGCAGCAACGCGTCGTGCGCCTCGTCGTACCGCGCGGCGAGCAGGTAGGCCCGAGCCGTGGCCAGCGCGCATATCCGGTCGGCGACCGTCGGGCGCACGGGGACGGGCGGCGCGGTCACCCCGACGAGTGCGGCGGTGCCGTGCACCGCGATCCGGGCCGGCAGCGCGCAGGCGCGAGCAGCCCGGGCCAGACCGGCCAAGCCGAGATCCGCGGCCAGCTCGGCCGCCTCCTCGTGCCGGGCGATCGACTCGTCCGGCGCACCCAGGTGGTCTGCCACCGCGCCGGCCGCCAGCTGCAGCCGAGCGACGGCGTCCGTGCGGCCGCCCGCTGCGTGCAGGCCGCGCTCGGCATGCATGGCGGCAAGATCGGCCAGCCCCAGCCGCAGCTCGCTCCACACCAGGACGGGCAGGTAGGGCACGATCTCCCCCAGCCCCGAGCCGGGCAGCGCGTCGACGGCCGCGGCCACGTCACGGGCGAGCGGCACCAGGTCCGGCAGCCGGACGCCGGGAGTTGGGGTCAGTGTCCGACGCCCCAGCTCGAGCAGCTGCCGGGCTGCGAGCTGGGCGTCGCCGTCCTGGGGTCGGGCGGCGGGCAACCGCAGGTCGCCGACGACCTCGTGGTCGCCCAGCACGACGGCCGCTGACAGCGCCTCGTTGACCAGCTCTGCGCGCAGCGGCCCGTCGTGGCCCAGCTCGGCTCGGGCCAGCGACAGCGCAACCCCGGCGCGGCCGAGCGCGCGCTCGCTGCGCGCGGCGACGAGGGTCGCCGCGGAGTGATCGTCGCCGAGCAGTCGGGTGGCATGTTCCAGCGCCCGGGCGTGCCGACCCGTCGCCGCGAACGCCTGCGCCAGCACGTGGTGCGCCTGCCGAGCCGGAGCCTCGTCGTGCTCTCGGCACAGCCGTAGCGCGCCGCTGGCCCAGTGCGCGCTGGTGTCCGGGTCGTGGCGAAGACGGCGCTCGGCGGCAGCCAACAGCGTGGCGATGGCGGCGCTGTCACCGGCCGCGGCACAGACGACGAGGTGCTCGGCAGCGTCCAGGACACTCGCGCCGGGGGCCGTGGCGACGTACTCGGCGGCCCGACGATGGAGGTCGCACCGGCGGGGCGCGGTCACGCCGCGGTAGCTGCGCGCCCGCTCGACGGGATGGGCGAACCGCAGCCGGCCGGCCACGTCACCCAACACCCCCTCGGCGACCAGTACCGCCAGAGCGGCCAGCACCCGGGGCACCGGACGACCGCTGATGGCGGCGACGGCCTCCACCTCGACATCGAGTGACAGCACGGCAGCCGCGCCCGCGACGTCGACGGTCTCGGCGGTGTCCTGGGGTACCGGATCACCGGCCGCCTCGAGGTGTTCGGCGAGCATCTCGACCGGGATGCGGTGCAGCCGGCGCAGCTCGCTGGACGGCAGCGCGCGCAGCGTGGCCATCCGTCCGGGTCGGCCGTCGCAGGCCGCCACCAGCGTGCGGGCCCGCACCTCGCTCAGGCCGGGCAGCAGCGTCCGGGTCTCGATCTCGTCCCAGCGAGGCAGCCGGACGATGTTGCCGACGCCGGCGACGGCGCGCAGCGGCGCGGGCGTCCGGCCGGTACGGCCGCCACCCAGCAGCGTCAGTGGGCTGTCGTCACGACGCAGCAGTGCGTCCAGCACCGCCACCGAGGCCGGGTCGGCGCGGTGCAGGTCGTCCAGGACGAGCAGCAGCCGCTTCGGACCGATCCACTCCGCAAGCTCACGGGCCAGAACCCCGACGCGGCAGGGGTCCTGCGCGCTCTCCGGCGTCACCGCGGCGCGAAGCGCACCGACGGCGTCGGTTCCGCCGAACGCACCCAGCAGTGCCTCGTACTCCGCTCCGCCGGTGGCGCGCGCGGTGAGCACCCGGTCGAAGCCGCGGCCGTAGCGGACTGCCGCCTCCACCAGCGCGGAGGAGACCCCACCGCCCGGCGCGCCCTCGACGACCACGGTCGAGCCGGCGGCACGGGCGGACCGGCCCAGCAACTCCCCGACCCGACCGATTGCGGCGGCGCGGCCGCCCGGGCACGACGTCGATGCGGTCCCGAGCCCGGCACTCTCCCCGGCAGCAGTCATTGCGGCTCCTCCACCCCGTGTCCCGGTGCTGTCCCGCACCCGTGCCATGAGGATCAGCCGACGGCGGCCGTCCTGCATGGGGGTACCGCCCCCAGATTCATCGCGGGGCCTCGCGCAGGGCGTACGCATGCCACGATCTCGCTGTGTCGGCAGCGTGGGAGTGTGCGCTGACGCAGCGGGAGTGGCGCCGCCGTGTCAGGTCGGCGTTCGTCCTCGCCACCCTCGGCCTGCTGCTGTTGCTCGGCTTCGTGGGTGCGGTGGGCTTCTTCGCCGACCAGAGCGACCAGCTTCGCGCCTCGGGGACGCGGACCTCTGGTTCGGTCATCGGACGTGACGAGGACTCCCGGACCAGCAGCGGTGGCGTCGTCGTGTCGTATCGCGTTGGGCAACGACGGCTCAGCGAGCGTGTCGAACTGGGCGGAGACGTGACGAGCTACCACCTCGGCCAGCAGGTGACCGTCTACTACGACCCGCGCCGTCCCACGCTGATGACGATCGACGACGAGGACAATCAGCCGTCCTGGACGGTGCTGCCGATGATCGTGGCACTGCTCGCGAGCATCGCCTTCCTGGTCGGTGGCGGCGCCGCGCTCGCGCGGTGGTGGCGGGTGCGACGGCTGCTCCGCAGCGACGCGTGGCATCCGGTGCTCACCCACGTGACGCTGGACAGGCGGAACCGTGTGGTGGTCACCGCGGACCTGCCCGCCGGACCGATCGCCCTCCGCCTTCCGCTGCTCACCGGGACGCACCTCGCCCAGCGGAGCTCGACGCCGCATTCGGGTCCCGACGAGCTCTGGCTCGCCGGCCCCGGTCGCAGGCTGGCCGTCCTGGCCCAGCCGGGCGGCGCGCCGATGTGGTGCGCGAGAGCGCCGCGGACCACGCGCGCCGCCGCACGCTGGCAACGGTCAGCTCGAACGTGATGCTCGCCGGCCCGTGACCCGTCGTCCGCGCGTTTCGTCCCCTGGCCATCGAGGGTGGGGGCATGCCAGGATTCGGCTGTGATTTTCGCGGACGGTCTGGCGGGCCTCGTCATGCTGGGGCTCTGGTTGTTCTGCCTCCTCGACGTGATCACCACCGACGAATCGCGGATGCGCAACCTGCCCAAGGCGATGTGGGTGCTGATCGTCCTGATCTTCCCGGTCGTCGGGGCTATCGCCTGGCTGGTCGCGGGGCGGGTGTGGGACTCGCCGCGCCCGCAGTCGAACAGCCGCTTCCCCGAGTACGACCGGCCGGGGCGTCACGTCGCGCAGAACCCCGACGACGACGACGAGTTCCTCGCCGGCGTGCGAGCCCGGGCCGAGGCGCAGCGCCGCCAGTACGACGCCCGGCGCAAGCGGGAGCTGGCCGCCGAGCAGGAGGCGCTGACCGAGCGGCCGGAGCCTGACGACCCGCGCTGAGCCGTCTCGCCCGAGGGACTCGAGTCCCGAGGGCCTCGAGTCCCATAGGCCTCAAGTCCCGACGGCGACGGCCGATGGTCCCGGGTGCGCACGGCAGGAGCCCGCGCTGGACGACCACGGACGGACGATCATGCGTCACGGCAATCGCCTGCTGCGCCGACCCCGGTTGGCCGAGCTCGGACCGGCACTGCTGGCCAGCCTCAGCGCCGCCGCCGTCCTCGTCACCGTCACCACGACCTCCGGCGGCGACATCACCGTCGTCGTGCCGAACGCCTACAGCTGCTCGCAGGCCAGCGACACCTGCCGCCAGCTCAACCCGCCGTACGCACCGTCGGCGCCGAACCAGTGCAGCTGGGTGACCCAACCGATCCCCGGCGGGGTGCCCGCCGACCGTGTCTGCTGATCAGCGCGATGCGGCGTACGCCTGCTCGATCTGCTTGCGCAGGTTCGCGTCGCTCTGCCGGACGGTGAGCGCGATGACCGGCTCGATGACCTTGCCGAGCGCCTTGCCCGCGAGCCCGCCGGGAAGGTCGTAGCTGAAGACCACCGAGAGCTTCGTCCGCTCCGGCCCGTCGGCCTCGAAGCGCCAGGTCGAGGAGTTCGTGAAGCCCTTGACCGAGGTGAGCTCGATCAGCTCGTCCTCCTTCCACCCCGTGATCTCGACGCGGGAGGAGAGCTTCACCGGCTTGACCTGGAAGGTGGCGTCGAAGACCGCACCGGGGCCCCGGGGGTTCGCGGGGTCGACGGCCTCGAACTTCCCGATGCCGAACATCCACTGCGGCACGTTCGCCGGGTCGTCGACGTAGGCGTAGGCCACGGAGAGCGGAGCTTCGGCTATTCCTTCGTGGTGGATCTCGACCATGCCAGGACCCTAGACGCGGCAGGTCGGAATCTGCCGTGAACAGTCGTACACCGTAGGGAAGCTCACGTCGTGGACGGAGGGCCAAAGTCCCTGCGGATCGACCGGACATCGGTCGATGGACCGAAGCGTGACTCCTCCCTGCGACGGCGTGACGCCGCCTCCCTCCTTGCGAATGCATTCACGTGCCCGCTCGTTCGGGCCGACGGCAGCCGTCGTCGCGGCACTCGTCCTCGGCACCCTCTCCGGAGCCGGCAGCGCCGCCGCAGCGACCTCCATCACGGTCAGCTCGACCTCGACCAGCCGCGTCGCGCCGAACACGACGGGCGCCCTCGCCGGCCTCTCGGTGGCCAACACCGGCGGTGCCACCGTCCAGGTCACGCTGGCGACCGACGTCGGCAGCGTCGCCCTGCCCTCGCACGCCAACCTGACGCTGGCCTACGCCAACCACTGGTCCGGCGATCCGTCGATCACCTTCACCGGCTCCGAGGCCGACGCGCAGACCGCACTGAACGCGGCGACGCTGAGCACAGGCAACACGGCGGGCCAGACCGCCCACGTCAGCGTGACCGCCAGCCCGGCGGACAGCACGCGGGTCTACCTCGCGCCCAACCAGCACTACTACGAGTACGTGGCGAGCTCGAACATCACCTGGACCGCCGCGGACACCGCCGCCAAGGCCAAGACGTTCCAGGGCCAGCGGGGCTACCTGGCCACCATCCCGAACACGACGGTGAACGACTTCATCTCGTCCAAGATCCAGGGCGCCGTGAACGTCTGGTTCGGCGCGCAGGCCTACGTCGGGGACGTCCCGAACTATGCGCGAGTGTGGCGCTGGACCAAGGGTTCCGACGAGAGCCCGCTGCAGGGCCAGACCATCTCCAACTGCAACTCGAACAACAGCCAGCAGACCTGCAGCTTCACCGACAACACCGGCCTCTACAACTCGTGGGCGCCGGGTGAGCCGAACAACTACAACGGTGAGTACTACGCCGTCACCAACTGGCAGGGTTCGGTGGGCAAGTGGAACGACCTGAACAACAACCCCGGTGGCATCGCCGGCTACGTCGTCGAGTACGGCGACCAGGCCGTCGGGTCGACCGGCTTCAACCAGACCGTGACCGCGTCGGCCAACGTCCTCGTCGCCGACGTGCCGGGGGCGCCGACCGCCGTCGCCGCCGCCCGGGGCAACGGGTCGGCCAGCGTCAGCTTCACGGCGCCGGCGAGCAACGGCGGTTCGGCCATCACCGGTTACACGGTCACCTCGGCACCCGGCGGCAAGACGGCCACCTGCGCCGGCAGCCCCTGCACCGTCGCCGGCCTGGACAACGGCACCAGCTACACCTTCACCGTCGTCGCCAGCAACGCCATCGGCGACAGCAGCCCGTCGGCCGCCTCCAACGCCGTCACCCCCGCCACCGTCCCCGGCGCCCCGACCGGCGTGATCGCGACCCGCGGCAACGGCTCGGTCTCGGTGAGCTTCACCGCCCCGGCGAGCAACGGTGGCTCGGCCATCACGAGCTACACCGTCACCTCCGCACCCGGCGGCAAGACGGCCACCTGCGCCGGCAGCCCCTGCACCGTCGCCGGCCTGGACAACGGCACCGGCTACACCTTCAGCGTCGTCGCCACCAACGCCATCGGTAGCGGCGCCGCCTCCTCGGCCTCGTCCGCCGTCACTCCGGCGACCGTGCCGGGGGCACCGACGTCGGTGACCGCCACCCGCGGCAACGGCTCGGCCGCCGTGGCCTTCACCCCGCCGAGCAGCAACGGCGGCTCGCCCATCACGAGCTACACCGTCACCTCCGCACCCGGCGGCAAGACGGCCACCTGCGCCGGCAGCCCCTGCACCGTCACCGGCCTGGACAACGGCACCAGCTACACCTTCACCGTCGTCGCCACCAACAGCGTCGGCGACAGCAGCCCGTCGGCCGCCTCCAACGCCGTCATCCCCGCCACCAAGCCGGACGCGCCGACCGACGTCGTCGCCACCCGCGGCAACGGCTCGGCCTCGATCAGCTTCACCCCGCCGGCCAGCAACGGCTCGCCCATCACGGGTTACACCGTCACCGCGGCACCCGGTGGCAAGACCGTGACCTGCGACGGCCTCAGCGCCTGCATCGTCGCCGGCCTGGACAACGGCACCAGCTACACCTTCACCGTCGTCGCCACCAACGACGTCGGCGACAGCAACCCGTCGGCTGCCTCCGCTGCCGTCACCCCCGCCACCGTCCCCGGCGCGCCCGGCATCACCTCGGTGGTCTCCAACGCCGGTTCGCTGACGGTCACCTTCACCGCCCCCACGGCGGACGGTTCGGACGCCATCACCGGCTACGAGTACTCGGTCGACGGCGTGCACTGGGCGTCGCTCACCACCACCGGCAGCGGTCCGTACACCGGCACCATCGCCGGACTCAGCAACGGCACCAGCTACCCGGTCCGGGTGCGCGCCGTGAACAGCGTCGGCTCCGGTCCGGCCTCGGCACCGGTCAGCGCCACCCCGGCCACCACGCCGTCGGCGGCGACGAACGTCGCCTCCAGCGTCCGTGACGGGCAGGTCACCGTGACGTGGAAGGCGCCGACCGACAACGGCGGTTCGGCCATCACCGGCTACACCGTCACGGCCCAGCCGGGTGGGATCACCTGCCGGACGACCGGCGCCACCAGCTGCACCTTCCCCGCGCTGCCGCCGGGCAAGTCCTACCGCTTCAGCGTCGTCGCCACCAACGCCAACGGCAGCAGCACCGCCACCGGTGTGGGAACGGGCGCCCACTCGGCCCCGTCGGCTCCGACGCGGGTGAGCGGACTGCCCTCGGCCCCGCGCTCGCTGCGGGTCACCACCGGCGACCGCACCCTGAACCTGCGGTGGGCGAAGCCGGCCGACGACGGCGGTGCCCGCATCACGCACTACCTCGTCAGCCTGGACGGCGGCCGCCACTGGCAGCAGGTCGACAGCACCCACCTCACGATCGAAGGCGTGCCCAACGGCGTGGCGTTCCGCGTCCTGGTGCGGGCGACCAACGCTAACGGTGCCGGCGCACGGAGCGCGACGGTCCGCACCGCCACCCGACAGTGGTTCCACGACCCCATCAGCCCGAAGGCCCGCGCGAAGCAGCGCAGCGTTCCGGCTAAGCCGTGGAGCTACGGCGGCAAGCCCGTCGCGACCCGAAACACCGCCCGCTCGGCCAACGGCTCTCCGGCGCTTCCGGTCGGCGCGCTCCATGGCCGGCAGTTGCAGCGGGGCCAGGCCGCCGGTCTGGGTGCAGGCACCGTCTTCCGCTTCGACTCCGCGGTCCTCACCGCGGCGGGCAAGCGGCAGGTCCGGGCACTGGCCGCGAGCCTGCGCTACGTCGACGGCATAGTCTGCGAGGGCTTCAGCGACTACGGCGGCAAGACCGCGCACGAGGCGCAGCTCTCGCTGCAGCGGGCCAAGACGGTCTGCGCCGCCCTCCGCGCCGATGGTGTCGAGGTGAGCAGCAGCGTCAAGGGTTACGGCGCCAGCCGCCCCGTGGTCATCGGCGGCACCCCCGCCGACCGCGGCGCCAACCGCCGGGTGGTCGTCCTCGTCACCCGCTGACAGCAGCATCGACCGGCGCCGCGCCGGACGAGCCCTCGGGCCGTCCGGCGCGGCATCGCCGTCTTCGGCGGCAGGTCAGGCGCGGAAGTCCGCGGTGCCGAGGAGCCGGTCGACGGCGATCTCCACGACGACGCGGGCCGGGTTCTCCCGCGGCTGGCGGTAGCGCTCGGCGTATCGCCGGACGGCCTCGGCCACCCGGTCCGGATCGTCGGAGACGGTGGCCGCACCCTCCAGCGAGAGCCAGTGACGGCCGTCGACCTGGCACAGCGCCACCCGACGGTCGCGTCGCGCATGCCGCGCCTTGGCGCTGGTGCCGCTGCAGATGACGCGGGCCATCCCGGCGTCACCGTCCCAGGTGAAACCGACGGGCGTCACGTGCGGGGTGCCGTCGGCGCGCAGCGTGGTGAGGGTCGCCAGGTGCCGGACGGTGACGAAGTCCAGGCCCGCCGCGGTCAGCGCGCTCAGGTGAGTTGCCGATCGTCGTGCGGCAGCACCGGCGGGGTGTCGTCGACATCGCTGCCACCGCCACCGCCCTGGCACCAGGGGCACCACGGCTGCAGCTTGCGGTGGGTGGCGCTCGCCAGCAGCAGGTAGATCATCGACAGCTGCACGACCGCCCACAGCGCGTGCCCGACCGGCGTGGTGGCGAAGTTCGATCCCACCAGCACGGCGAGATAGGGCAGCAGGAAGCGCGGCTCGGTACCGGCGTGAGCCGTCCAGAAGCGGCGCTGCATGCGGGTGGCACGGCCGGCGGCGTCGAGCGGCAGCGACGCGACGCAGGCCTCGCAGAGCGACCGGTCGTGGCGTCGCATGAGCAGGAAGAGACCGATGACCGCGGCGAAGAGCACCACCGGAACGGTGACGGCCAGCAGGCCCGGCGGGGGGAAGAGCCCCACCCAGACCACGCCGACGACGGCCAGGCTCAGCAGCGTCGTGGCGTGATGACCGACCAGGGCACGGGCGCCGCCGTGTCCGGAGACTTCGTGAGCGTGCATGCAGACAACCCCCAGCAGCGAGACGCTGCCCCGCACACCGCCTCGACCGCTGAGTTAACCACTTCGGCCCGCCTTCGGATAACCGAAGGCGGGCCGAGGCAGCTGTTGCTCAGGTCAGCTCAGGTGCTGTCCGCGCATCCGGAACTGGTAGAACGCTCCGCCGGAGACGGCCAGCAGCGTCAGCAGCGCCACCAGCGGCAGGACGGGCAGGCCGCCGTTGTCCGCGCCACCGGCCTGGCCGGCGGGGATGCCGGTCGGGATGTTGGAGGCGGGCACGACGGTGGGCGGAGCCGAGGAGGACGGCGTCGTCGTCGGCTCGTCCGCGGCGGTGCTGGGGCCGGCCGCGGCGTTGGCCAGCGCGAGGTTCACCACGCCGTCGCCGGGGGCGAGGGCCAGCGGACGCACGGCGCCGGTCAGCTTGGTGACCTTGGCGCTGTTGCCGCCGAGCGCGCCGGTCAGCGAGCCGAGGTCGAGACCGCCGGGGACCGCGTTGACGTTGAGCAGGTTGATCTCGACGGCGCGGACCAGGGTCTGGTTCTCGACCACCGGGGTCGACTGGTTCGGCGTGGCCTCGAGGTTCGACTCGTACGGGTAGTCACCGTCGCGCTGCTGGATGCCGGGGCCAGACTGCACGTTCAGGCCGATGTCAACGATGTTCTTCAGACCGTCGGCCAGCGTGCCCAGCGGACCGTCGCTGGCCGCGGTGAACTGCGAGGCGATCGCGTTGACCGCACCCAGCACCGTGGTCTTGCCCTGGTCGACGAGGCCGAGAACGGTCGAAACCAGGGTCTTGACCGGCTCCGGCAGCACCGCGACGCAGTTCTTGAAGGCCGTCTCGAGCGGGTCGGTGATGCTGGTGACCAGGTTCGCGAGTCCCGTGGAGAGGATCTTCGGCAGGTTCTTCACCACGAACGAGATCAGGTCGAAGTTCGAGGTGTCGAGGTCGGTGAGGTCCTTGTCGAGCAGGGTCTTCAGCAGCTTCGCGACGTTGACCGTGATGGTGGCGTCGTCGACATCGACGGTGACGCCGCCGCCGGCCAGCGACAGGTTCGGCACGGTGGTCGAGGTGAAGGCGCACTTGGAGGCGTCGCCGCCGGTGAGGCCGCCGAGGACCGCCCCCAGTCCGCTGACGCTGCCCAGGACACCGGAGAGCGAGCTGCCGCTGAGCAGGCCCTTCAGCTGGCTGAGCAGCGCGCCGAGCGCCGGCGAGCCGATGTTGAGGTTGACCGAGGCCACGCTGGACTTCGGCCGGATGACGTCGCCACCCTTCTCGGTGCCGACCGTGCTGGTGACGGCGCCGATGCTGGCGGTGACGCCGCCGAGGGCGGCCAGCGAACCGCCACCGGGCAGGCTCGTGGGCAGGCCGGGGATGCTCGGCAGGCCGGGAATGGTGACCTTGCCACCGCTCAGGGCCGCGCCGCTGAGGTTCAGCGTCGCGAAGCCCTGCGACTGCACGTCGTCGCCCAGCAGGGCGCCGCCGTTGTTGGCGACCGCACCGGCGGCACCGCGCGAGGCACCGTTGAGGTTGGCGCGCGCCACCTGGTTGGCGACACCGGCCTGGACGGCCGGGTTGGTCGGCAGCTTGATGAGGTTGGTCAGCGGCAGGTCGATCGCGTTCAGCAGCTTGACGTCGAGCGGGTTCTGCACCGAGGTCTCGCCCGGTGCCGTGGCACGCGCATCCTGGACGTCGGCGATGGCCTGGATCGGGTTGCCCCCGACCGAACCGTCGACGAGCCGACCGACGGCCTGCGCGTTGGGAAGATCGGCGGCTGCGGCGGTACCCCCACCGGCAGCGACGATCGCGGTTGCACCCAGACCGACCACGGCGATTCCCGCGACCAGTCGGACGGAGCGACGTGCGCTCGTGGGGCGCACGGCTACCCGTTCTGACATTCCGACCTCATTCGTTCGTCCAGTGATACAGGCGTGCAACCCCGATGCGAACGTGACCGCACGTAACCCCCAACGAGCGGGGGCAACTGATGGCTACGCGCTCCGGAACCCGGGCATCCCGAGGCTGACTGAACCGTAATCTAATGCAGCAGGGGCGTTGATCGGAACGGCCGGTTTCTGCGGCGGAACCGCCGGAATGCGCTCGTACGGCGTCCCGAGGGGCGCGCGCTGGTCCTCCTCGCCGACGTTCGGCCACATCGACAGGGCCCGTTCTGCCTGGGCCGTGATCGACAACGACGGGTTGACGCCGAGGTTCGCGGTGAGCGTCGAGCCGTCCACGACGTGGAGTCCCTCGTAGCCGAAGAGCCGCTGATAGGCGTCGATGACGCCGCTTTCCGGGGTGTCCCCAATGGCGCAGCCGCCGATGAAATGCGCAGTCATCGGAATGTTCATGAGGTCGCCCCAGGTTCCCCCGGCCATTCCGTTAACGTTTTCGGCGAGCTGATCCGCTGCGCGGTTGGCGACCGGGATCCACGTCGGGTTCGGCTCGCCCGCGCCCTGCCGACTGGTGAGTCGTGCAAAACCAAATCGTGAACGCTTGCGGCTCACCGTTATGGAATTGTTAAGTGACTGCATCACGAGCAGGATGACGACCCGCTCCGACCACTTGCGCGGAACCAGCAGCAGCGCCTTGGACGGGTTCTTGACGATGGCCGTGACGAACTGCCACCACCGCGAGCGTCGGGTGCCGCCGGTGGTCATCACCGTGTTGAGCAGTCCCATCGCGTTGCTGCCCTTGCCGTACCGGCAGGGCTCGATGTGGGTGTTCTCGTCCGGGTGCCAGGACGACGTGATGGCCACGCCCTCGGTGTAGTCGTGCTTCGGCTTGGGGACGCGCACGCCCAGGATGGCCTCGGAGTTGGTCCGCGTCAGGTAGCCGAGGCGGCCGCTGATGTTCGGCAGGCTCGTCTCCCGCAGCTTGTGCAGCAGCTTCTGGGTGTTGTACGTCCCGGCGGAGAAGATGACCTGGTCGGCAGTGAAGGTGGTGCCCTGCTTGCCGAACCAGCGTCCGGTCCGCTCGGTGCGGACCTCGTAGCCGCCGGCGGAGCGCGGACGGACGTCGGTGACGGTCGTCAGCGGGTGGATGGTCGCACCGTGCTTCTCGGCCAGGTACAGGTAGTTGGTCATCAGGGTGTTCTTCGCACCGTGCCGGCAGCCGGTCATGCACTCGCCGCACTGGATGCAGCCGGTGCGCTCGGGGCCCGCGCCGCCGAAGAACGGGTCCGGGACGGTCTGGCCGGGCTCCTGCTTGCCGTCGCGGCCGAAGAAGACCCCGACCGGCGTCGCGGTGAAGGTCTCGGCCTTGCCGAACTGCTCGGCGAGCCGCTTCATCTCCAGGTCGCTCGGCGTCATCGTCGGGTTCTTCACCACGCCGAGCATCTTCTTGGCCTGCGCGTAGTGCGGGGCGAGCTCGTCGCGCCAGTCCGTGATGTGGGCCCACTGCGGGTCGTCGTAGAACGGCTGCAGCGGCTCGTAGAGGGTGTTGGCGTAGTTGAGGGAACCGCCGCCGACGCCCGCGCCGGCCATGATGAGGCAGTCCTTGAGGATGTGGATGCGCTGCAGGCCGGTCATCCCCAGCTTGGGCGCCCAGAGGTAGTCGCGGATGCGCCACGACGTCTTGGGCAGGGTGTCCTTCTCGAACCGGCGACCGGCTTCGAGCACACCGACCCGATAGCCCTTCTCGGTCAGCCGGAGCGCCGACACGCTCCCGCCGAAGCCGGAACCGATGATCAGGACGTCGTAATGAGTGGCCGTCGACACATACCGGAGTGTATGCGCGTCATCGTGTCGCACGCATCAGGAACTTCCGGCCACCGCCGCTGCCCTGACCGCGGCACGCGCGTGGCGACTCAGCAGGCCCGACGCGCCGACACACCCCTGCCCCGCCGCCGCCCCACGGTCACGGCGCAGGCGGAGCCCAGCGGGCCGCGAGGTCGTCCCGGCCGAAGAAGGCGGCGGTCTGCGCTGCCGACGGCGTCCCGGCAGCCGGGTCCGCCCCGGCGGCGAGCAGCGCCTCGACGACGGCATCCTCGCCCTTGAAGACGGCGCCCGCCAGCGGCGTCTGTCCGCGGTCGTTCACCCGGTCCACGTCCGCCCCGCGGGATGCCAACGCAGCGACTGCCGCGGCACGCCCGTGGTACGCCGCCAGCATGACCAGGGTGTTGCCCTTCGTGTCGGTCAGGTCCACCGGCACCCCGGCGTCCACATACGCCGCCAACCGCTCCGTCTCGCCCTCGCGCGCCCACTTCAGCACCCGCTGAGCCAGCTCGACGACGTCGTCCTCACCACTCACGAGGGGAAGCGTAGGCCGCCCGCGAAAGACGAAGGCCGGGATGGACGGGGTGTCGCTCGCGCAGCGTGGATGGGCCTGGCCCCCCGAGCGAAGCGAGGGGTGGTTGCAAGCGAGCGATGCCCCGTCCGGCCCGGCCAGACGCACGAGAGTCGATCAGCCGAAGCGGCCCGAGATGTAGTCCTCGGTACGACGGTCGGACGGGTTGGCGAAGATCTTCTCGGTCTCGTCCATCTCGACGAGCTGCCCCGGCTTTCCGATGCCGGCCAGGTTGAAGAACGCCGTCCGGTCCGAGACCCGCGCCGCCTGCTGCATGTTGTGGGTGACGATCACGATCGTGTACGTCTCCTTGAGCTCCTGGATCAGGTCCTCGATCGCGAGCGTCGAGATCGGGTCCAGGGCCGAGCAAGGCTCGTCCATCAGCAGCACCTGCGGCTCGACCGCGATGGCGCGGGCGATGCAGAGCCGCTGCTGCTGACCGCCGGAGAGGCCCGCGCCGGGCTTGTCGAGACGGTCCTTCACCTCTTCCCAGAGGTTCGCGCCGCGGAGCGACTTCTCGACGATGGCGTCGGCGGACGCCTTGTTGAGTCGCTTGCTGTTCAGCTTAATGCCCGCGATGACGTTGTCGTAGATCGACATGGTCGGGAACGGGTTGGGGCGCTGGAAGACCATACCGATGGTGCGACGGACATCCACCGGGTCGACGGCCGAGTCGTAGATGTCCTCGCCGTCGAGCATGACCTTGCCCTGGACACTGGCCCCGGCGATCACCTCGTGCATGCGGTTGAGGGTGCGCAGCACGGTCGACTTGCCACAGCCGGACGGGCCGATGAAGGCGGTCACCGACCGCGGGGCGATGGTGAAGTTGACCTCGCTGACGGCGAGGAACTTGCCGTAGTAGATGTCGAGGTTCTTGGCCTCGAGACGCTTCGCCATGATGTTCTCCGGTCCGGCCGCTCAGGCGGCTATCTTGTTGCGCCGGCCAATGAGGCGGGCGATGAGGTTAAGGGCGAGCACGATGATGATCAGAGTCAGCGCGGCGCCCCACATGCGCTCGGGCGCGTAGTTGGCCACGGCCCCCATCACGCGGTTTCCGTTGGCGTCGAGGTGGTAAGCCCCCGCCCCCGACGACTGGTTGTAGTTCAGGAACTGGGAGTTGATGAAGCCGGGCAGCGAACTCTGGAACCCGTCGAAGAGGTTCGTGTTGGTGGTTCCGGCATATCCGACCAGGATCAGCAGCGGAGCCGTCTCGCCGGCGACGCGCGCGATGCCGAGCACGATTCCGGTGATGAGACCGGTGAACGCAGTGGGGATCACGACCCGAGCGATGGTCTTCCACTTGGGGATGCCGAGCGCGTAGCTCGCTTCCCGCAGCTCGTTCGGGACGAGCTTCAACATCTCCTCGGTGGTGCGCACGAGGACCGGGACCATGAGGATCACGAGCGCGAGCGAGACGAGCCAACCCGCACGGACCCCTCCCAGAGTGGTGATGAAGAGGGCGTAGATGAAGAGGGCCGCGACGATCGACGGGATGCCGGTAAGGATGTCGACCATGAACGTGGTGACGCGGGCGAAGACCCCCTTACCGCCGTACTCCACGAGGTACACGCCGACGAGGATGCCGATCGGCACGGAGATCACCGTGCAGAGCGCGACCTGCTCGGCGGTGCCGATGATGGCAGCGGAGACGCCGCCACCCTGTACGCCCTGGCTGATACCGGCTTGGTCCGAGGTCCACCAGCCGGCGGACATGATGACCGATGCGCCCTTGCTGACAACTGTCCAGAGCAGCCAGACCAACGGGACCATCGCGACGCCGAAGGCCAGCCAGACCAGGGTGGTCGCGAGGTTGTTCTTGACCCGACGTGAGCCGCGCGCCTTCGAGAAAGTCGGCCCGATCGGAGGTGTGGCGATGGCGGTCATCACTGCACCGGCTTCCTGTTGACGATGGCACGGGCGGCCGAGTTGACGACGAAGGTCAGCACGAAGAGCACGAGGCCCGCGGCTATGTACGCACCCGTCGAGGAGGGGTTGTTGAACTCGGAGGAGCCGTTTGCGATCTTGGACGCAAAGGTCTCGCCTCCGGTGAAGATCGAGAAGGAGAACGGCGGGCTCGCCGCCGACACGATGAGGTAGACGGCGATCGTCTCGCCCAGGGCCCGGCCCAATCCCAGCATCGAGCCGCTGACGACGCCGGCACGGCCGTAGGGGATGACCGCCATCCGGATCATCTCCCACTTGGTGGCACCAAGTGCGAGAGCGGCCTCGACATTCGCACGCGGCGTCCGCTCGAAGACATCACGGCTGATCGCCGTGACGATCGGCAGGATCATGACGGCAAGAACCACCGCGCCGTTGAAGATCGTGTTCTGCGCCTGCTTGTTGTCGAAGAGCGGCAGCGGAATCGCGCCAATGGCGTTCTGCACGGGCTCGAGCTTAGGGGCGAGGATGAACGCGCCCCAGATGCCGTAGACGATGGAGGGAATGGCGGCAAGCAGATCAAGAACATAGGCGACCGGCTTGGCCAACCGCCTTGGGGCGTACTGCGTGATGAAGAGTGCGACACCCACCGCGATCGGCACGGCGATGATCATGGCGATCAAAGAGATGACGACAGTCACCCAGAGCAGGCTGGCGATTCCGAATTGCAGGTTGCCGGGCGTGGTGACGAAGTTCGTCGACGTGAAGAAGTTGTCCTTGTCGTCCATGATCGACGGAACGGACTTGATGGCAAGGAAGGCGCCGATCAAGACCACCAGAACGATCACGAACGCCGACGCACCCGTGGCCAGTCCGGCGAAGATCCGATCGCCGGGACGGACCTTGCCGCCGGCCGCGGTTGTCCCTGCCCCGACTACGGGGTCGATCGGAGCCATTCCCGCAGACAGCGGTTGACTCGACGCAATGGGCTCGGGCTCGGGCTCGTCGCGGTGCAGGATCGATTCGCCGCCCACGACCGGGGGCGGCAGCTCGTTGCCCTCCGGGGGGCCGGCGTGCCGTGCCTGATCGGTCATGGTCTCTCGCTCTGTCATGTGCGTCGTGGCCTCTCACGCCGGAGCCCCGCCGGACACCTCTCGGCGTCCGACGGGGTTCGCGGGGTAGTTGCTAGCTGATCTTGGCGATCGACGCCTTGACCTTGGTGGCCAGTTCGGCCGGGATGGGCGCGTAGCCCTTCGAGGCGAGGACGTTCTGGCCGTCACCGATCGTGTAGTTGAGGAAATTCTTCACGAAGGTGCCGGTGGCCGCGTCCTTGTAGTTAGTGCACGCGATCTCGTAGGTGACCAGGATGATCGGGTAGGCGCCGGCGGTGGTGGGCTTGTAGTTGAGCTTCAGGCTCAGATCGTCACCCGTGCCCGCCACGGTCGCCTCGCCGGCAGCCTTGCTGGCGGTGTCCTTGGAGATCTGGACCGCACCGGAGCCACTGTCGATCTGCGCAGTCTGCAGGCTGCTGTCCACGGCGAAGGAGTACTCGGCGTAGCCGATGGAGCCCTCGGTCTTGGCGACGGCCGCGGCGACGCCCTGCGACTTGGCCTGACCCTGTCCCTTGAAGACCTGGGCAGCATTGTCCTTGGCCGGCTCGGCAGTGAAGACGCTGGGAGCGGTCGCCGAAAGGTACTTCTCGAAGTTCTGCGTGGTGCCCGAGGCGTCCGAGCGGTAGATCACGCTGATGTTGGTGCTGGGGAGGGTGGCGCCGCTGTTCTCCGCCTTGATGGCCGAGTCGTTCCACTTGGTGATCTTGCCGGTGAAGATCTTGGCGACGAGGTCGGGCGTGAGGACGAGCTTGTCAACGCCGTTCAGCTTGTAGGCGACCGCGATCGGACCGACGACCATGGGCAGGTCCAGCGGTGCCGAACCGCAGCGCTTCTGCGCAGCAGCGACCTCGCCAGCGTCCTTGTTCAGCGGCGAGTCCGAGCCGGCGAAGTCGACCTGACCGGCATTGAACTGGCTGATGCCGGCCCCGGAGCCGGTCGGGTTGTAGTTGATCTTCGCGCCGCCGCACGCCTTGGTGTAGGCGTTGATCCACTCTGTCATCGCGTTGGTCTGCGCGGTCGAGCCCTCGCCGTTGAGGGTGCCGGTCGAGCAGGTTGGCTTGCTGCCGGACGAGGTCGAGCCGGAGCCCGTGCTACCGCCGGAGGCCGAGCTGTCGCTGTTGTTGCTGCTGCCACAGGCGGCCATGGCCACGGCGGCTGCGAGCAGCCCGGCGGCAACGCCCACACGGTTGAACTTCACGTTCGGATCTCCTTGATCGGATGTCGTTTCCGGACGCGACGCTAAGAGCGGCAAGTGGCGCAACGGGGTGGCGTAAGTGAACGATGAGTGAATGACACGTCCCACCACGATGACGTGCACAAACCGGACATGTGGCCAACAGGTGAACTGCTTCACGCAGAACTAACAGGCAAGCCCCGGAATCACGGGGATTCCCACTGGATGTCCACGTCGTGCCGGGTGAACGACTCGCTCTCGTAGAGCCGGAAGGCCGCGGTGTTGTCCGCGTCGACATAGAGCAGGACGTACGGACACCGGACGTCCGCGAGGTGTCTTAGGCCGTGCGAGAGCAAGGTGCGACCCAGGCCGAGGCCCTGCGCGGCCGGTGAGACCCCGAGGACGTACACCTCCCCGGCGCCGTCGGGATGGATCTTGGTCCAGTGGAAGCCGAGGAGCTCGCCGCCCCGTTCGGCGAGGAAGAAGCCGTCGGCGTCGAACCACTCCTCGGCCTGCAGGCTCTGCAGGTCGGGCAGGGTGACGCGCCCCTGTTCCGGGTGCGAGGCGAACGCCGCAGCGTTCACCGCAAGCCACGCCTGCTCGTCGCGGCCGGGGACGAAGGTGCGCAGCGTGATGCCGTCGGCCGGCGGCGCAGCGACGGGCGGTGGCGCGTCACCGGGCCGGCGCAGCTGCCACAGTTCCCGCACCCGTCGCAGTCCGCGCGACTCGAAGACGTCGATCAGCCGGCTGTCTCGACCGTGCGACCAGACCCGGACCGGTCCGCCGACGCGCTCCGCCACGGCATCGAGGATCTCTCGCGCCGCCTCCGGTTCGGCGACCAGCTCCAGCTCGGAGCCGTCGAGCTGGCCGTAGCCGGTGACCGCGGAGCCGTCAGGGACGACGAGGTGCGTGACCTCGTCCGAACGCAGCCGTGCGTGTGCGCGATCAGAGAGCGGCGGCGCGCCGTCCTCGGCCGCCAGCGCGGCAGTCAGCGTGGCGACCGCCGCGGCGGTCCCGTCGTCCGGACGTCCGATCGCGGGGGGCATCCCCCGACGCTAGCTCGCGATCAGTGCTCGCCGCTCAGCTGGTCGGCCAGGGAGATCTCGCTGTCCAGGGAGTCCAGCTCGCGGCCTGCTTCCCGGCGGGCAGCAGCAGCGTCGGCGGGGCGGACGAACTTGTAGCCGACGTTGCGGACCGTGCCGATCATGGCCTCGTACTCGTTGCCGAGCTTGGCCCGCAGGCGCCGCACGTGGACGTCGACGGTGCGAGTGCCGCCGAAGTAGTCGTAGCCCCAGACCTCCTGCACGAGGTGGGAGCGGGTGAAGACCCGGCCGGGGTGCTGCGCCAGGAACTTCAGCAGCTCGAACTCCTTGTAGGTCAGGTCGAGCGAGACACCGGCGAGCTTGGCCGAGTAGGTGGCCTCGTCGATGGTCAGCTCGCCGAGCTCGAGCTTGCCGTCGACCTCGTCGCTGGCGGCGGCGCGGCGCTCGACGACGAGACGCAGCCGGGCGTCGAGCTCGGCCGGACCTGCGGTGTCCAGGACGAAGTCGTCCACGCCCCACTCGGCGGCGATGGCGATGAGGCCACCCTCGGTGAGGACGGCGACGATCGGCACCGACGTCCCCATCGCGGCGAGCACGCGGACGAAGGAGCGAGCCGCGACGAGGTCACGGCGGGCGTCGACGAGGACGGCGTCGCCGAGCGAGCGGTCCACCAGCGCGCCTGCGTCCTGCGGCAGCACCGTCACCTGGTGCGGCAGCAGGCCGAGGGCGGGAAGCACCTCGGTGGTCGGCTGCACGGCTCCGGTCAGCAGGATGAGCTCCACGTTCGCCTCCGGTTCGGGCCTGGTCGGCCACTGATTCGGCTGGTCATTCGGGTCGTGATCACTGCCCCCACGCGGCGGCGTTGCCGGCGCAAAGCGCTTTCAGAATACCGGACGGCGACAGTGGTGCGACGGGACGGACGGCCCTACAGTCCCGGAAATACGGGCGTTACATGGCCGAAACAGAAGGCCAGTGTTGAGCGAGCACGGTGCCGGTGAGCTGGCGCGACGAGGCACCGAGAGGGGCGTCCATGATCGATTCCAGACGTCGCGGGACGGTCTGACATGGCACCTCGCCGCACCCGTGAGCGCATCCGCGACACCACCCGGGACCTCATCGAGGCCGGCGGCTTCGCCGCGGTCTCCGTGGCGGCCGTGGCAGCCGCAGCAGAGGTCTCGAGACAGACCGTCTACACGCATTTCGGAACCCTCGAGCAGCTCGTCCACGACGTCATGCTCGGCGAGGCGGAGCAGCTGCTGGCCGAGGTGACCGCCGAGCTGGCCGGCTGCACGACCCCCCTGGACTACATCGCCGAGCTCACGATCGCCTGCCGGCGTGCGATCCGCACCCATCCGGTGCTGGTCCGCCTCATCGCCGCGGACGCCGCCAACCCGCTGAACGAACCACTGGCGATGAATCGCGCGGTGCCTGTCGCCGAGCAGATCCTCGCGCCGGTGGTGGCCATGGCGCCGGAGCTGGCTGTTGATCGGACGTCGCTGGCCGAGCTGGTCGTCCGGCTGGGGCTGTCGGTCATCCGGGATCCGGGAGGTTCGCTGGGCGAGGACGACGCCGTCCGATCGTTCTATGCCCGCTGGCTCGGACCGGCACTTCGCTGGTCTTGATTGGACACTCCTGGCGATAGTGTCCAGAATCTCGATGTCCTTTTCGTCCACATCGAGAGCGAGCCGTCGTGACCTCAACCACTCCGCACCGCGGAAACTCGTCCGCCGGAGTCTCCCGCCGGGGATTCCTCACCGCGGCCGCGGCCACGGGGGCCGCCGCCGTCCTGGCCCGGCCAGCACGAGCCGCGGCCGCGACACGGGTTCCGGTGAGCCGTGAGGAGCGTCGGGTCGTGGTCGTCGGGTCCGGTTTCGCAGGCGGGGTGGCCGCGCTCCGCTTCGCGCAGGCCGGAGTCCCCGTCCTCGTCCTGGAACGGGGCAAGTGGTGGCCGGCCGGCCCGAACAAGGACACCTTCGCGACACCGTTGCACCCCGACAAGCGCCTGCTCTGGTACGGCTCGGCGCCGGAGCTGCTGGGGCGGAGGCTGTCGCTGTCGCCCTACGTCGGCCTGCTCGACTCCGTCGCCGGTGACCACATGACCGCGCTCTGCGCCGCCGGCGTCGGCGGCGGGTCGCTCGCCTACCAGGGCATGAGCCTGGTTCCGGCCGAGGGCGCCTTCCACGAGGCGCTCCCCGAGGCGCTCGACTACGAGACGATGACCCGCGTCTACTACCCGCGGGTGTCGCGGATGCTGCAGCTGGAGACCGCACCCGACTCCCTGGTCAACACCGAGAACTACCGGGTCTCGCGGCTCTTCGCGCAACACGCCCGCACAGCGGGCTATCACGTCGAGAAGGTCCCCATGCCCATCGACTGGAACTACGCCCTCGCCGAGCTGCGTGGCGAGATGAAGCCCTCCTACACCGACAGCAGCGGCTCCATCGGCATCAACAACGGCGGCAAGCACACCGTCGACGTCACCTACATCAAGCAGGCGCAGGCCACGGGCCGGGTGGAGGTCGCGGCGCAGCACGAGGTGACCGAGGTCTACCGCACCCGCTCCGGCAAGTGGGAGGTGCACGTCAACCGGATCTCGGAGACCGGGACGACGCTGCAGAAGAAGATCATCACGACACCGACCCTGATCATGGCCGCCGGCAGTCCCAACACCAACAAGCTGCTGGTCCGCGCGGCCGCGCTCGGCCACATCCCCGCCATCGACGGACTCGGCGAGAACTGGGGCACCAACGGCGACCGGATCTACCTCTGGACCGACCTCAACCTCACCGAGCGCATGACCGCACCGCAGGGCGGTCCGGTCGTCTACTACAGCAAGGAGTGGGACGACCCGAAGCTGGCGAACACCGTCATCCAGGCCTCCATCCCGTCGCTGCTCGGCGTCGTGGACCTGCGCAGCACCGTGCTCGTCGGCTACGGGCACAGCCCCGACCGGGGCCGCTTCACCTACGACGGCGGCCGCGACGTCGCCCGGCTGCGCTGGCCACGCGGCGGCGACCACACCATCCACCAGCGCATCGGCACGCGGGTGCACAAGGTCGCCGGCCTCGGCGGTCTCGTCGTCGACACCTACCCCGCCTACCCCAACACCTGGCACGCCCTCGGTGGCGCGAACATGGGCGTCAGCTGCGACCTCGAGGGACGGGTGCACGACCTGCCCGGCCTCTACGTCCTGGACGGCGCGCTCATCCCGGGCTCCACGGCCGCCTGCAACCCCTCGCTCACCATCGCCGCCGTCGCGGAACGCGCCATGGATCGCATCGTCACCGAGGACGTGGGCAGCCGCATCTGACGGGCGACAATGGCACGGTGCCCGAGCCGTCGCCCGTCGTCCTCTCGACCCGTGACGGGGTCCGCCTCGTGGCCGACCACTGGCGGGTGGACGATCGGCGGGTCGGCATCGTGCTGGCCCACGGCTTCACCGGGCACGCCCGCAATGCCGACGTCCTGCGCATCGCCCGAGGGCTGCATGCGCGGGGTTTCGGCGTGCTGGTGCCGGACCTGCGCGGGCATGGCCGCTCGGGCGGCCGCAGCACCGCCGGTGCCGACGAACGTCTGGACATCGCCGCCGCAGTCTCCTGGCTTCGCGGCGCCGGCTACCGGACGGTGGCGACGGTCGGCTTCTCGATGGGCGCCTCGGCCGTGCTGCGGCACGCCGGGCTCGACGGGGACACCGACGCGGTGGTGAGTGTCAGCTCCCCCGGAGCCTGGTTCGAGCGCGGCACCCGGCCGATGCGGTTGGTGCACTGGATGTTCGAGCACCCGGTCGGACGGGTGACGGTCCGCCTGCTGCGCAACACCCGGGTCTCACCCGACGGCGGCTGGGAGGTACTCCCCGAGGCTCCGGCCGAGGTCGCCGCGGCCATCAGCCCACGGCCGCTGCTGCTGGTCCACGGCGACAGCGACCACTACTTCCCGCTGCGACACCTCGACGAGCTGGCGGCAGCGGCGCCGGCGGCGACCCGGTGGGTGGAGGCGGGGATGGGCCACGCGGAGCTGGCGACCTCCGACGACCTCGTCCGCCGGATCGCCGACTGGCTCCGCCTCGTCACCGGCAGCGGAGCCGCGATCTGCCACCATGAGCCACGTGACTGAGGCCGGCTCGACCGCTGCCGTGACGCCGGCACCCTCCTCGACACCCCCCGCGCATCCGGCCACCGAGCTCAATCTCCTCGGCATCGCCGGGGTCGCACTGCTGGCCGGCGGCGGACTGGCCGGTGCCGGCTATGCCGGTGCGCTGCCGCTGCTCGTCGCGGTCGCGGTGGTCCAGGCGGTGCTCGCCTTCGGCTGGGTCTTCGGGACCGGGATGCCCGGCCGTCGCGGCGGGCTGATCCTCGCCGCCCTGGCCGCGGGCGGTGCGGACGTCGCCGTCTCCCTCTATCCCGACGGCCGGCTCGGTGTCCTGGCCGCGGTGCTGGGGCTGGCCATCCCGGCGGCGTTCGTCCACCAGCTCAGCCGGGGCGCGGCGCGGGTGCAGCTCGTGTCGTCGCTCTCGGCGGTCGCGGTCCTGATCGTGGCCGAGGTCGGCCTGGCCGCGCTGCTGCAGCTGCGGCACGAGTTCGCTGCCGACGGACGGGCGCTGGTCGGCATCGCCGTCGAGGGCCGGGTGGTCGCCGCCGTGGCCGCGGCGGCGCTGGGAGCCGTCGTCGTCGGCTGCCTGCTGGACCTCATCGCCCCCGTCCCGCGATTCGACCCAGCCGTGCCCAGGGGCATCCTCGGCCTGCTGGCCGGGGCCGGAGTCGGGGCCGCCATCGGAGAGCTGCTGCTGGCCGAGTCCCGCGAGTTCGCCGACGGTCGGGCGATCTTCCTGGGCGCCGCCGTCGGCGCGTTGGGAGCGCTGCTCGCCGTCGCCGCGTCGTTCGTGCAGCACACCACTCCGCACGGCAAGACGCTGCCGGCACGGCTGGGCCGGCCGGTCTATGCGGCGATCCTCCCGGTCTGCATCCTCGCGCCGGCGGCTTTCCTGCTGTGTCTGGCCATCCGCTCCTGACCGGGCGGCCACCGGCATGACCGCCGTCCTCGTGGCTGCCGTCGTGCTGCTCGTCGTGGTGGCACTCGCGGCCGGACTGCCGCTGCTGGACCGCTATGTCGCAGCGACCGCCGAACGACGCGCCGGGGAAGCCCTCGCGGTGCCCTTCGGCCGGGCCGGGACGGTCCGGGTCAGCGACCGGCCCTTCCTGACCCAGGCCTTGCGCGGCTGCTACCGCAACGTGCACGTCAGCGGTGGCGGCTTGCGGATCGGCGAGATCACCGGCGCTGCCCTGGACGCACGCCTCACCAACGTCTACCTCTCGCTGCGCAGCCTCTCGGGACGACGGGCCGCCGAACTGCCGTGCGAGCACGTCGAGGGGCGACTGGTGCTGCCCTACGGCGAGGTCGCCCGGGTGGCGAACGTGCCCGGTCTGGAGCTGCGCCAGTCCCGCGGTCGGGTCATCGCCACCGCCGCGCTGCCCGTCCCCGGCATCAGTCAGCTGGCCCGCGTGAGCGGAATGGCGGTGCTGACCCTCGGGGAGGGGAACACGGTGTGGCTGCGGGTCCGCGGCGTCTCGGTGGCCGGCTTCAACGTGCCGACCCTCGTGCTCAACCAGCTGTTGCCGAGCCTGGACGTGCCGATCCCACTGCCACCCCTGCCCTTCGGGCTGCGACTGGACGAGGTCCGCCCCGGTGACGACGGGCTGGTGGTCCTGGGGTCGGCCGCGGCGGTGGTGTTCCGGCGGCTGGGTGACGTCTCACCTGCCTCGCCGACCCGACCGCGCCCGGCGCCGCGTCCCACACCGCAGGACGCCGATCCCGCGACGTGATCCGGTTGACTGGCGAGCGCCGAGACCGGGCAGCTAGGCTTCGAGGCATGTCCAGCTCGGTGAGACTTCTGCTCACCTCCCGCCGCGCGGTCGACCTGTGCCGCGTGGGCAGCTGCCTGTGTCGTCCCGCCTGATCGGCTGACCGCGCCGTCGCGCGCCCCGATCGACACCGCCGCCTCCCGCGGCCCCAGCGATGCGCTGCATCGTCCGACGCGTTGTCCGCACGTCCAATCCATCAGAGGAGAACACCACCATGAGCCGTGAAGACGTGCTCGTCTCGGCCGACTGGGCCGAGCAGAACCTGAACACCGACGGCGTCGTCCTCGTCGAGGTCGACGAGGACACCTCGGCCTACGACGGCGGCCACATCGCCGGCGCGGTCAAGCTCGACTGGAAGACCGAGCTGCAGGACCAGGTCCGCCGCGACTTCGTCGACAAGGAGCAGTTCGAGGCGCTGCTGTCGTCCAAGGGCATCAGCAACGACGACACCGTCGTGCTCTACGGCGGCAACAACAACTGGTTCGCCGCGTACGCGTACTGGTACTTCAAGCTCTACGGCCACTCCGACGTCAAGCTCCTCGACGGCGGCCGCAAGAAGTGGGAGCTCGACGGCCGCGCGCTGTCGTCCGACGCGGTCTCCCGTCCGGCCACCGAGTACAAGGCCAAGGACCAGGACCTCTCGATCCGCGCCTTCCGTGACGAGACCGTCGAGGCCATCGGCAAGAAGAACCTCGTCGACGTCCGCTCGCCCGACGAGTTCTCCGGCAAGCTGCTCGCCCCGGCCCACCTGCCGCAGGAGCAGAGCCAGCGCGGTGGTCACATCCCGACTGCGCTCAACATCCCGTGGTCCAAGACCGCGAACGAGGACGGCACCTTCAAGTCCAACGACGAGATCCGCGAGATTTACGGCGCCGAGGGCCTGGACGAGGACCGCGACACCATCGCCTACTGCCGCATTGGCGAGCGCTCCAGCCACTCGTGGTTCGCGCTGCACGAGCTGCTCGGCCTGCCCAACGTCAAGAACTACGACGGCTCGTGGACCGAATACGGTTCGCTGGTCGGCGTCCCGATCGAGAAGAGCGTCTGAGATGTGCGGAGCCCCTGCCCAGACCCCGTCCCTGCCGGCCGGCATCGACCTGGAGAAGGAGACCGTGATCTACGGCGTCGTCTCCGCCGGTGACGCCCCGGTGCCGGGTGCCTACGTCCGGCTGCTGGACAGCACCGGCGAGTTCACCGCCGAGGTCGTCACCTCGGCCACCGGAGACTTCCGGTTCTTCGCCGCCCCCGGCAAGTGGACGCTGTCGGTCCTGCACAAGGACGGCAAGGCCCGCCGCGAGGTGGCCGCACTGGAGCCCGGCCTGGTCGAGGCCCCGCTCTCGCTCTCCTGACCCAGCCCCATCCGATTTTGGCGGCTGCCGCTCACATGTGAGCGGTAGCCGCCAAAATCGTTAATAGGTGAGGGCCTGGACGCCGTCGCGGAGGACCTCGTCGACGAAGCTGGCGCTGCCCCTGATGACGGCGCCGGGGACGAGATCGGCCTCGGCGAGGTCGCGCCGGGCCGCACACTGGGTGCAGACGGTGAGGCTGCCGCCGGCGAGGACCGCGTCCCGCAGGTCACCGAGCGGGGCCGAGTGCGGCAGCTCGAAGGCCTCCGCCCGGCCGGGGACGGCGAACCACACCGCCTCCCCGGTGAGCCAGAGCGACACCTCGGCCCCGGCGGCGAGGGCGGTGGCCGCGACCGTGAAGGCCTGTGCGGCGCGCTCGGGAGCTTCGGCGCCGCTGGTGCATTTCACGACGAGCGGCCGGGGCGTCTGCATCGCTCCATGATGTCGCGCCGGTAGCGTCGGGCACGTGGAGACCGTGCTGTTCGGCGTGCTGGTGCTGGCGTTCGTCGCGCTTGCGCTCGGCGGCCTGCACCTCGTCCGCCGCCTGCTCGCCGACGACCGATGACCGAACCCGCCCCGGACACCACCGACCTGCGGACCGGCGCGCCGATCCATGACGCACTGCTGGCGGTGCTGCCGCTGGTGGGAGTGTGGCGGGGCAGCGGCGCCGGGGTGGTGGCGTCGTCCGGTCAGGAGTTCCGGTTCGGGCAACAGGTGACGATCAGCCACGACGGCCGCACCTTCCTCGCCTACGAGTCGCGGTCCTGGCTGGTCGACGACGACGGTTCGGTCATCCGGCAGGCATGGCGGGAGAGCGGCTTCTGGCGCGCCGGTCCCGGCGAGGACGACGTCGAACTCGTCCTCGCCTCGAACACCGGCCAGGCCCTCGTCTTCGCCGGAACCGCCGGGGACGCGCAGTGGGAGCTCGCCACCGTCTCCGCGCAGCACAGCCCCAGCGCCAAGGACGTCGACGGCGAGCGTCGCCTCTACGCCGTCCGCGGCGAGGAGCTGATCTATGCCACCGAGCTCGCCCCCGGTGGTCAGGACTACGCCCCGCACCTCAACGGCCGGCTCAGACGGGTCTGACCTGGCCGTCGCGTCGGCAGTGAGGCACTGCTTGGTGGTCGACACCCTGGCGTAGCAGATCAGCAGTCCGCTCGTCGACCACACGGCCGCATGAGCGGAGGTCCTGACCCGGCAGCGGGAGGTCAGTCATGCAAGAGTCATCTCATGACGGCACGGCGCCTGCGCGACCAGCCCCGTTCGAATCAGTGGCGGCTGGCGTTCTGTTGTGCGGTTGTGACCATCGCGAGCACGACAGGAATGCTGGCCGATTTGGGCGCAGGGTGGACTGTCCTCTACGCCCTGGTGGCACCTTGTGCCCTCGCAGGAACCGTTGGCAGCACGCTGGTCTTCGTACGGAGCCGAGAACGCCCGGCCGCAACCATCGAACGCCCCCGTCCACGTCCGCGCTGACGCTCTGCACCGACTGCGCATGAGCGGCACTGCCGTAGGGCGGCACGAAAGGTAGGGCAGCACGAAAGGTAGGCCGCCGCGGCGGATTCGATTCGTCGCGGGCGACACCTGGCGCGGGCGGCCGCGGACAACCTGCGGTTTTGAAGAAGGACGATCATCCATTGCTGACGGGCGTCGTTGTCCGCGCTCACTCCACGCGCGTGACCTCCCTGATGGGAGGACGAAGCGGTTGTGAATGGCGGTGGTGGAAGGCCCGTCAGACGTAATCGCTGAGCCGATGGCGGACGTCCACCAGACTCATCCCCGCCCAAGCGGCGCCCGCGCCCCCGGTGACCGCGACAACGACGGTGGGCGTCTCCGCGATGAGCGCGCAGCGGTCGTCGACCGAACGGGCGAGGGCTCGGACGCTGCGCCCATCGATTGTCACGACGCCGACCGACCACCCTGATCCGGCGAGCGTCTCGAACGATGCGTCCGGGTCGTCGCACGCCGCGTGAGTGAAGGCGGCCTCCTCCTCGCGGGGCAGACCCGATGCGAGATGAGCTGCGGCGATGCTGGCGGCGTCGGCTAACCCGATTCTCGGAAGCTCCGGTGATGCTTGCGTCTTCGTGTTCGTGGTGACGACGACCGTGTCCGGCCCGGTAGGAGCCCCGTGACCCAGCGAGACCGTCCAGAGCCGCTCTCTGTCGTTCCACAGGGTGAGCCACCGCAGCCCTGCCCACGCCGGTGCAAGCCCGTAGACGGGGAACCGGGGCGTCGACGGAAGGTCGTACATGTGCAAGGCCACGGCGAGCATTCTCCCCACCGCAAATCGGTATGAGCGATAGTTCGAAGGCGACAAGCTCGCTGCACCCACAAGCGTTCGTGTGTGCGGAACCCGGCGACCGCGTGACCGCTCAGCCGTCGACGGCGACCAGCAGGTCTCGCAGCAGGGCGTCGGGGTCGAACAGGATCACCAATCCGTCACTGACTACGCGCCGCGTGCCGGGATCGACGGGATCAACGGCTGCCCACGTCCTTCGTCCAATACCGACCTCGACGACGAGGCCCCGGGACAACTGCAGACGCCGCTCCTGGATAGCGCCGAAGTCCCCGGTACGAATGAGCTCAGCTCGCGGATCGAAAAGGCTGAACCAGTCATCGGCGTCGAGCAGCAGTTCAGGGTGTTCTGTCAGAACGACCAGGTCCACATCGGAGGTCGGGGTGGCGTCTCCTCTGGCATGAGACCCGACCAATCCGACAGCGACGACGCCCTTGAGGCTCGTGCCCATGCGTCCGGCCACGGCCAGAACCACCCGAACGTCAACAGGCCAGCTCAACCCAGCCTCGCTGATCCGTTCGCCAATGGTCTGTAGCAGCGACGTGGCGGATCCTGGCGAGGCCGGGGCTCCGGCCCGACATCCGCCATCGCGTGTTCAGGGTGCCTCGACGCTGCTGATGCGGTAGCGCCGGACGTCGGCGCCGCGCAGCTCCGGGAGCTTTCGGACGGGACGGTCGGCATCGGGGTCGCTGCTGCGGAATGCGTCGAGGTCGGCGTCGGTCTCCCATCGCTCGTAGATGACGATGCGGGTGGGATCGATCGGGTCGGGCGCCTGCAGGAAGTCGAGGCAGCCGGGGAAGGCCCGGGCCCGGACGGCCACGTCGTAGGTCAGCGCCAGGTACTCACCCCGCAGGTTGGCGTCGACGCTCAGATGTCCGGCGATGATCAGCATCGCCGCACGGTAAGCCCGCTAGTTCGGTAGAGCCCGTGCGGCGACTGGCAGCGGACCGTGCCGAAGTCGGCGCTGCAGGTAGACCCCGAGCGGGCCGTCATGTCGCCGCGGACGGCTGGGTGGCCCGCCGCCGGATCAGGACGACGACCGCCAGGACGACGAGCCCGAGAAGCGCCCCCGCCACGGCGGCGGGGAGCAGCAGGCGCACCCACTCGGCCAGCGTGGGCGACCAACCGGTCGCCAGGTAGTCGACATAGCGGCGCGGCTGGTTCGCGGCGTTCGGCAGCGGTGAGTACGAGTAGTAACCCTGCTCGTCGCCGTCGCCGCGCCACCACCACCAGTACGTCGCGAGCACACCGAGCACGGCGAACGCCGCCCCGGCAACCGCAGCGGCACCCCATCGCACGACCCCACGCATGTCGGCAGCCTAGGTGAGGCCAGGGACCGCGCGGCCGATCGAGGTCAGTTGGCCTCCGGCAGCGGGGCGTCCGGGTCCAGATCGAGGCCGAGTTCGCGGACGTTGCTGCCGATGAGCAGCCACGCCTGCTCGGTGAGCTCGGCGGTGAGGGTGGCCCGGGGCAGGTCGCGGGTGCTCTCCAGCCACCAGGCGGCGGTGGCGTCGACCAGCCCGACGACACCGACGATGACGCGCTCGGTGCGGCTGACGTCCAGGCCGAGCGCGCGACCGTAACCCTGGACCAGCGTCGTGATCTCCGCGGCGAAGGCGGCCTTGGCATCCGTGGCGCCGCGGGAGTCCTTGGACCGCACCGCGTAGGCGTGCTGGGCGACGAAGCGGTACAGGTTCGGGTGCTCCTCGACCCAGCGCAGGTGCTCGTCGATCGCGGCGCCGATGATGCTGCGCGCCGATCCGCCGGTGGCCAGGCCGGCGCGGATGCGGGCGCCGATCTCGTTGCCGATGTGGGCCGAGACGGCGAGGTCGAGGGCGCGCTTGCCGTCGAAGTGCCGGTAGACGTGCGTCCGCGGCACTCCGGCGAGCTCGGCGACCTGGGCGGTGAGGACGTCCGGGCCGTGGCGTTCGATCGCGTCGATGGCGGCGTCGATGATCAGCTGGCGGCGTTCCCGCCGGTGCGGATCCCATCGCGTCGACCGCCCGTCGCGGGCCGCCGCGGCGTCCGGTTCTGCGGCCATTCGCCCAGCTTAGAGGCAGCAGGCGCCGCCGATCTCGATCCGGAGCCATTACCTGCGACAGGTTGTCAAAGACATATCTGCCTGGTACGAGTTGTGACAGTAACAAGTGTGCAGCTCGTCACACCGCGATCGGAGCCCCCGTCATGACCGCCTCGGCACCCCTGCGCAGCACCCCCGACCCCCGTCCCGATGACGGCCGGGACTCGGTCCGGAAGACGGCCAGTCGGCTGCTGTCGTCCAGCTCGCGCAACAGCTACGACCCCGGCCTGGACGTCGACTGGGACGCGCCGGTGGACCTGCCGATGCGCTACCTGCCCTACGAACGGACCTCGCTCTACGGCACCCCGCTCTGGGAGCAGCTGGACGAGGAGCAGCGGCGCGAACTGTCTCGCCAGGAGCTCGCCTCGATCGCCTCCACCGGCCTGTGGTTCGAGATCATCCTCATTCAGATGCTCGCCCGCTGGGCCTATCACCAGGACCCGCAGGACCCCCGCACGCAGTACGCCCTCGCCGAGATCGGCGACGAGACGCGCCACGTCATGATGTTCGCCAAGTCGCTGCAGCGCATGGGCGTGCCGACCTACCGGCCGCACCCGGTGATCCACCACCTCGCCCGCATCTACAAGGCCACCGCCAAGGGACCGACCCTCTTCGCCCCGGTGCTGGTGGCCGAGGAGATCCTGGACCGGCTGCAGCGCGAGACGATGGGTGACGAGTCGATCCATCCCCTGGTGCGCATGGTCAACCGCATCCACGTCGTGGAAGAGGCACGTCACGTGCGCTTCGCCCGCGAGGAGGTCGCCCGGCAGATGCGCGACATCGGCCCCGTCGCCAAGGTGATCAGCAACCTCGTCACCGCCCTGGTCGCGTCGTTCGTGACGGCGTCGGTCATCAACCCCGACGTCTACGAACAGGTCGGGCTCGACCGCGACGAGGCGCTGAAGGCCGCACGGAACAATCCCCACTACGCCGAGTCCCGGCGCTGGATGGGCGAGAAGATCATGAACTTCCTCGCCGAGCAGGGCATGGTCACCTGGTACAGCAAACCGTTCTACAAGGCGGTCAGCCTCATCTGAGCATGACGATCCCCGAGCCACTTCCGCCGACGGTGTCGGTGGGCCGGCTGGACGGGCCGGCGGCTCGGGGATCGGGTAGCTGTCCGGGAATTGCTCGCCGCCGCGCACTCGCGGTGGTGGGCGATACCCATACTTTGGGTGCTGCGGGGCTAGCGGGCAGCCACCTCACGTGTCCTGAAAGTATTCAACTTCGGACCACCTCCTCTCTCGTGTACCGCCACGGTACGACGGAGATCGGGACCCGGCAACGGCGTTTCGCCGGCAGCGCAGCGGCGCGTCGAGACGCGGGTCAGAAGTCGCAGAGGCGGCGGATCTCGGCGTCCAGCTCGGGATGCCGCGCTCGCTCGACACCGTCGATAGCGACGATGTCGACGGGCCCCCGCGTGGAGCTCAGCAGCCACACCGCGTCGGCACTGCGCAGGTCGGCGACCGAGCCGAGCACCCACTCGGTGGTGAAGCCGGCCGACGCGGCCCGCTCGTAGAGCAGTGCCTGCGTCGTGCCGCCGAGGATGCCGGTCTCGCCCAGCGGGGTGGTGCGCAGCGTCCGGCCCACCGCCCAGACGACGGTGGCGGTCGGGGCCTCGAGCACCTTGCCGTCGCTGCTGACGAAGACGACATCGTCCGCGCCACGGCGTGCGGCCTCGCGCTGCGCCGCCATGTTCACCGCGTAGGAGAGGGTCTTCACCCCGCCGAGCAGCCAGGGGGCGTCCCGGAAGGCGGTCGAGGCGAGCCCGCGTCCCAGGGTGACGACGCGCAGGCCGTCGCGTCGCTGCCGGAAGGTCTCGGCCCCGATGGGGCTGATGCGGGCGAATCCGGTCGGGCCCGCGCCGTGGCCGCGGGTCAGCACGAGCTTCAGCGCCGCCTCGCCGGTGCCGTCCCACGCCGCCACAGCGTCGGCGACCAGGAGCCGCCAGGCCTGCGGATCGAACGGGATCTCCAGGGCAGCGGCGGAGCGGGTGAAGCGGGCGATGTGCGCGTCCAGCTTGTGCACCGAGCGCGACCCGTCGGCCGTCACCATGACGCGGCAACCCTCGAAGCAGCCGTCACCCCGCACCAGACCGTCGTCGTCGGCGCGGGCGAGGGGGTCCTCGGCGGGCAGCACGCCCCGACCGAGGACGGCGAGCACGGGCGCAGGGTCTGCCGACACGGCCTCAGGCTACCTAGGATGGCGCTGTGACCGGCCACGACCACAGCGGTGCCGCGGTCGACGCCGAGACCGGCGCCGCCGACCTCGCGGCCCGGCTCCGTGCCCGCGGCATGCGGATGACCCCGCAGCGCGAGCAGGTGCTGGCCGCGGTGCGCCGCCTCGGTCATGCCACCCCGGAGCAGATCGCCGAGACGGCCACCGACGTCGACACCGCGACCGTCTACCGGACCCTGGAGCTGCTCGAGGAGCTCGGCTTCGTCCGCCACACCCACCTGGGGCACGGGGCGCCGAGCTACCGGCCGGCCGAGGACGACCACATCCACGTCGTCTGCCACACCTGTGGCGCCGTGGTGGACGCCGAGCCCGTGCTCGTCGACGAGCTGGCCGGCCGACTGCTGGAGCAGCGCGGATTCGTCCTGGACCGCAGCCACTTCACCGTCTTCGGCCGGTGCCGGGACTGCGAGGCGAACCGGGCCGACGGTGCCCCGCCGGAACAATCCGGCACCGCGGGACGCTGAACCCGACGATGAGCACCGTGACCTTCGACCCGTCCCTCGCCGTCCCCGGCACCGGTCGCGACGCCGGTGTGGCGTGGCACTACGGCGACCCGCTCCGTGAGCAGCGGCTCGCCGACACCCGTGCCGCGGTCGTCGACCGCAGCCACCGCGACGTCCTCGTCGTCGGTGGTCCGGAGCGGCTGGGCTGGCTGCACTCGATCTGCTCGCAGCACGTCGCCGACCTCGGTGAGGGCGAGTCGACCGAGGCCCTCGTCCTCTCGCCCCACGGACACGTCGAGCTGCACTGGCAGCTCACCGAGATCGCCGGCGCGGTGTGGCTCGACACCGAGCCCGGCGACGGCGATGCCTCGCTGGCGTACCTCACCAAGATGATCTTCATGAAGCGGGTCGAGCCGGCGGACGTGAGCGCCGCCCGGGCGGTGCTCACCGTCCTCGGACCGCAGACCCCGGCGGTGCTCGCCGCTGCCGGCCTCGCCGTCCCCGCCGGGCCGGGTCTCGCCGAACCCCTGGACGGCGGCGGTTTCGTCCGCCGGACCGCTGGTCCGGGATCGGACGCGGCCGACCTGATCGTCCCCCGTGCCGACAAGGACCGCTACCTCCGCGCGCTGGCGGCCGCGGGCGCGAACCCGGCGGGGCTCTGGGCCTACGAGGCGCTGCGGGTGGCCCAGCGGTCACCGCGAGCCGGCAACGAGACCGACCATCGCACCATCCCGCACGAGGTCGGCTGGATCGGACGGGCCGTCCACCTCGACAAGGGCTGCTACCGCGGACAGGAGACGGTGGCGCGAGTGCACAACCTCGGTCGCCCGCCGCGCCGGCTCGTCCTGCTGCACCTGGCCGGCGAGAGCGACGAGCTCCCCGAGTCGCAGACGCCGGTCGAGTCGAACGGCCGCAGCATCGGTTTCGTCGGAACGGCCGTGCATCACTACGAGCTCGGCCCCATCGCCCTCGCCGTCGTGAAGCGCTCCGTGGCCGACGACGCCGAACTTGTCGTGGCAGGCGGAACGGCGCGGATCGACCCGTAGCGGCACCGGGCAGCCCCGCGACGGCGTAACCCTTTCGGCGGGACGACGTTGGGCTCTGTGAAACCGGAGTCAGGAGTCTTGCTGTGGCCACCCCCCGTCGCCCCCTCGCCGCTGTCCTCGTACTGCTCGGCGCCCTCGCCGTCCTGCTCGGACCGGTCGCCCCGACGCGCGCCGCCCAGGCCGCGCCCGTCGACTGCGGCTACCCGGCCGCGGCCTGCGAATGCCCGACGCTGTCCATCAGCACCACCACGCCCGCGGTCGGCGAGCGGCTGCAGGTGACGGGACGGAACTTCATCGGCGACACCAAGCTGACCCTGCGCCTCAAGCCCGCCGACGGCGGTACCGGCCGGCAGTTCAACGTGGGCACCGTCCGGACCTCCGCCACCGGCACCTTCGCCACCAGCTTCGTCATGCCCGCGGCCACCATCAACCGCGGCGCCTACGACCTGCACGCGGTGAACGGCCGACCACGACCCGAGGTGACCGCCGCGGGCGTCGGCTGCCCCGTGGACCCCAGCCTGCGGCTGCGGGCCAACGGTGACAACGACAACCGCGGCCCCGACAGCAACGAGCCCTCGACGGCCTTCACCGGCGTCAACCTGATGTGGCTGCTGCTCGCGGCGGCCGTCCTCGTCGCGGTAGGGCTCTATGTGAACCACCGCGGCCGGGCCAAGAAGAACACCGTCCGCTCCATCCACGGCTGATCCTGGTTGCGCCCCCGCCTCACCAGGGCGTGGGGCGGGTGAGCCGGGACGGCAGGGTGGTCCGGTCGTCACCACGGGCAGCCCCGAGCTGCGCCGTGGTGAGGAAGAGCGCCTCGTCCAGCCGGGCTCCACGCAGATCGGCGCCGCGCAGGTCGGCACCGATGAGGTCGGCACGCTGCAGCTGCGCGTCCCGCAGATCGGCGCCGATGAGCAGGGCGCCCCGCAGGTCCGCCGAGCGCAGGTCGGCGCCGCGCAGCGATCGTCCCGCCCGGTCTGCGTGAGCAAGGTCCGGGCCGTCCCCGCGGACGAGCGCGCTGCCCCGCCGCAGCAACGGGGCGACCGACGCCCGGGCGGCCTCGGTGTCGACGTCGGCGACGGCGGCCCGTCCGGCGAGCGCGTCGATCCGGGCGGTGGCCGAGGCCAGCTCCGTGACGAGCGAGTCACAGGCGGGACGCCCGGTGAGGTCGTCGAGGTACCAGAGCAGCTCGTGCAGCCGCATCACCACCGGCAGCGCCGCGAAGAGTGACCGGGCGCTGCGTGGCGAGTCGCGCCAGTCACCGCCGACCGAGGCGCTCACCCGCTGCCCGGCCCCGAAGCAGTCGAAGGCGGCGCAGCCGGGGAAGCCACTGTCGCGCAGCCGGTCGTGGATGCCGCAGCGCAGGTCGGTGGCCAGGTGGCGGCACGGCTCGCCAGCAGGCTTGGCGATGGCGAAGTCGGCTGGCGAGGCGAAGGCCAGGCCGACACAGCAGAGCGCGAGGCAGTTCCCGCAGTCGGCCCGCAGCGTGGTCACCCGTCGATGCTGCCACCAGCGGCACAATCGCAGACGTGTCCCCGGCCGAGCGACCCGTCGCCACCCACGACCCGCTCCCGGCAGGACTGCGCGGCGTCCTGCCCGCCCTGCGGTGTCCGGTCTGCGGTGGCGGGCTGGCCGCCGCAGGCCGATCGCTGCGCTGCCCGGCCGGTCACAGCTTCGACCTCGCCCGGCAGGGCTACCTCGCCATGCTCACCGGCCGGGGGGTGAGCACGGGCGATTCCCCGGCGATGGTGGCGGCACGCGCGGAGGTGCTCGCCGGCGCGGCCTACTCCCCGGTGGTGGCGGGCGTCGCCGAGGCCGCCGCGGGGGTACTCGCCGGGCGGAGCGCACCGCTCGTCCTCGACCTCGCCGGCGGCACCGGCGCCTATCTGACGGCGGTCCTGGACCGGGCACCCACCGCCGCCGGCATCTGTGTCGACGCCTCCGCTCCGGCGCTGCGCCGCGCAGCACGCGCCCACCCCCGGGCGGCCGCCGTCAGCGCCGATGCCTGGGGACGGCTGCCGCTGGCCGACGACGCCGTGGACTGCGCCCTCTCCGTCTTCGGGCCACGCTCCGCCGCGGAGCTGGCACGGGTGCTCGTGCCGGGTGGCGCCGCGGTCGTCGCCGCCCCCGCTCCGGACCACCTCGTCGAGCTCGTCGAACCGCTCGACCTGCTGCGGGTGGACCCCGACAAGGACGCGCGCCAGGCACGGACCTTCGCCGGTTTCGCCGTCGCGGAGACGACCACCGTCCGGCAACGGGCGAGGCTGACGCGGAGCGAGGCCCGTGCCGTCGTCGGCATGGGCCCGAGTGCGGCGCGACTGGATCCCGACGACCTCGACCGCCGGCTCTCCACGCTCCCCGAGGTCGTCTCGGTCACCCTCGCCGTCGACATCACCGTCTACCGCGTCTGACAGCGAAGGCCGGCGCGCGTACGCCTCCGGTTTGCTCATGGGCCGGGGCCGGGAAGGCCGTTCGGGTGCGGGCACCCGTCCGCGAACGGAGGTCCATCGTGACTGCCACCTCGAATCCGGGGGCCGATCCCGCGCCCGCACCGGAGGACATCAAGCACGATCGTCATCGCCACCCCGGCCGGGACCACCAGCCGGGCACCGACCTGCGCGCGGGTCGCCGTCAGGTCGCCCGCAGCCGCGGCGCCCTCAGCGGCATCCTGCTGCTCGTCCTCGGCGTCTGGACGGCGGTGATCCCGTTCGTCGGGCCCTACTTCGACTTCGCCTTCACGCCGCGTCCCGACGATGCCTGGCACTGGACCTCCGGCCGCGGCCTCTACGAGCTGCTGCCGGGCGCCGTGACCGCGCTCGCCGGCCTCGTGCTGCTGGTCAGTGCCAGCCGGGCGCTGACCGTCCTCATGGCCTGGCTCGCGGCGGTCTCGGGGGCCTGGCTCGTGGTGGGACCCTCGCTCGACCGGCTGCTCGACGTCGGCACGGGCGCGCCCGACGCCACCGGGGACAGCAAGACCGTCGCCCTCGAGCTGCTCTACTTCTTCGCCGTCGGCGTCGCCATCGCCCTGATCGCGGGCATCGCGCTGGGACGGCTCTCCACCCACAGCGTCCGCGACGTCCGTGCCGCCGAACGGCGCGCCGAGGCCGAGGCGGCCGAGCAGCGCCGGCTCGAGGCGGAGCAGGCGGCCCGGGCAGAACAGCAGCGACGCGCCGCCGAGGTGGCGGCCACGGAGCGGCGCGATCACGACTCCCGCAGCGCAGCGGCCGCCGAGACGCGCACCGACACCCCCGCCGAGACCGGCAGCCGGCCGGCCGGCGACACGGCTGCGCATGCCGAGCCGCGGACCGACGTCCCGACCACGGAGCAGCCTCGCGACCCCGCCGGCTACTCGGGTCACCACGGCTACGGAGCAGGGCCGGGCGATGCCCCGGCCCAGCAGGCACCCCCGCCGGGCTATGTGCGGGCGAACCAGGGCAACCCGGAGCCACCCCGCCGCTGAACCGCCGCCTCATCGATGCCCGCCGCACCTCACCGTGCGGCGGGCATCGCTGCGTCAGCCCTGCCCGCCCGACGTGTCTGTCGTCTCACCCGGCCGGGACCCGAGCAGCTGCAGCGTGGCCTCGTCGGGAAGGCCGCCGAAGAAGTGGTCGAGGACCTCAGCGAAGATCGGCTCGTCGGGTGCGACCGCCGCGAAGAGCGTCACGCAGGAGCGCAGTTTCAGGGCGTCCACCGAACCGCAGAGCTGCTCGGCCGAGGAGGTACCGGACTCACAGGCAGCCTGGCAGGCCGCGCGCAGCCGCGGTCCCAGGACGGGGTGGCGCAGGTACTGCCGCGCCTCGTCGGCGTCGGCGAGTGCGAAGTGTCTGGCCGTGGCGCTGCGGCCGAGACCGTCGAGTTGGGGGAAGACGAACCACATCCAGTGACTGCGCTTGCGGCCGGCGCGCAGTTCGGCGAGCGCGCGGGTGAAGGTGGCGTCCTCGTCCTGGGCGAGGACGAAACGCTGCAGCGAGGCGGTCGTCATGCCGTCAGCGGTACCCGGTCCGCCCGTCCGGCACGACACCCAACGGCTCGAGACGAGGGTGGGAGCGCCCGTCGGCGCCGGTGACGGGCGGGGACGCGGCAGAATGGGCGGACGTGCCTGCCCGGACCCGCGCCGCGATCGCCATGTTCGCCGTCGGCTGGGGCGCCAACCAGTTCACCTCGCTGCTGCTGGCCTACCGCGCCGAGCGCGGCGTCTCGATCGCCACCGCGGACGCGCTCTTCGGCAGTTACGCCGTCGGCCTGATCCCGGTGTTGCTGATCGGCGGGCCGCTGTCGGATCGGGTGGGGCGCCGCGCCATGGCCCGCGCTGCCGTCCTGTTGTCGCTGCTCGCCACCCTGGTGCTGATGCTGGGGACCGAGGGCACCGGCTGGCTCTACGCCGGGCGCCTGCTCGCGGGCGTCGCCTCGGGAGCGGTCTTCGCGCCGGGCACCGCGTGGGTGAAGGAGCTCTCCGCACTGCCCTGGTCCACGACGGGTGACGCCGCGGCCGGTGCCCGCCTGGCCGCCATCGCCCTCTCGGCCGGGTTCGGACTGGGTCCGCTGGTCGCCGGCCTGCTCGCCCAGTGGGCCCCGCACCCGCTGGTCACGCCCTACCTCGCCCATCTGGCCGTGGTCGCGACGGCCGGCTTCCTGGTGTGGCGGACACCCGAGACCGTGACCCAGCGTCGCGGCCGGGTGCTCGCCCGCGTCTTCGCCCCGGCTGCCCGCACGCCACGCTTCCGCGGCGTCGTCGCCCCGCTGGGCCCCTGGGTCTTCACGGCGGCGTCGCTGTCCATGACGTTGGGACCGGCCCTGGTCACAGCCCGGACCGGCGGCTTCGCCCTCGGCTTCGCGGCGATCGTCGCCGGGGTCACGCTCGGCACCGGTGTGGCGGTGCAGCCGCTGGCCCGGCGCCTCGACGCCGCCGTGGGCGCGCGCACCTCGGACGCTCGATCGCTGCGGCTGGGTCTCGGCAGCTGTGTCGCAGGCTGCCTGGTGCAGGCAGGCACGGCGGCGACCGGAGCGCCGGTGCTGGCTCTGGCAGCGGCCGTGCTGCTCGGCGCGGGGTACGGCTTCTGCCTCGTCGCCGGTCTGCTGGAGACCCAGCGGATCGCCGCGGCCGAGGATCTCGCCGCCCTGACGGCCACCTTCTACGCGCTCACCTATCTGGGCTTCGCCGCGCCCCTGGTCGTGGCCGCACTGCACGAGGTCGCGGCGTACCCGCTGCTGCTCCTCGGTGCCGCGGTGCTCGCCGCCCTCACCCTGGGCGTGGTGGTGCGCAACGCCACCCGCACCAGGATCGCGCTGCGGTAAACCGAATTGCGCACAACTTATCCCCTAGGCGACACCTTCGGAGCCTGATGAGCGGCACCCTGGCAGGCTTCGTCGCCCAGATCACGAACAACAACAACACCGCGGCCAGCGGCTACCTGACGATGCAGGAGACCAGCGGCAGCACCACCTGCAACAGCAACGGCGACACCCCGACCTCCACCAGCACCGCCACCAACGCCATCACCTGCAACATCAACAAGTTCAACGGCAGCACGACGATCGTCCCCGGCCAGTCGGTCACCGCGACGGTCACGATCAAGAACACCGGCACCGTCGCCGCCAACACCTTCACCCTCACGCCGGGCACCTGCAGCCAGGTCCTCGGCACCCGTCGCCAGCGACACCGGCACCACCACCGCGCAGGCCTACACCGGCTACTGGCGCATCGGCTGGGACAGCCTGGCCTTCTGGCCCAACCAGCCCACGTCGGCCTACGTCAACGGGTCGCTGGCCTACGCCGCCGTCTACACCGACGCGCTCACCGCCGCCCAGGTCGCCGCCCACTACACCGCCGGCGACTGACGGCACCGTCGATACTGGGGTCATGACGACTCTCGGTCTGCCCGACACCGTCGACATCCGCGAGGTCGGCATGCGAGACGGTCTCCAGCTCGAGGCGCCGGTCCCGCTGGCCGACAAGCTGCGGATGCTCGCCGCGATCGTGGCCACCGGCGTCCGCCGCGTCGAGGTCACCAGCTTCGTCTCGCCGAAGGCGGTGCCGGCACTCGCCGACGCCGACGAGCTCGCGCGGCACCTCGACGACTATCCCGGCATCGACTTCTCCGCCCTCGTCGCCAACACCCGCGGTGCCGTCCGCGCCATCGACGCCGGGGTCACCAATCTCGAGTACGTGGTCTCCGCAGCCGATTCCCACAGCCGGGCCAACGCCGGTCGTGACACCGCCGCCGCGGGGGAGGCCATCGCGGAGATCGCCGGATTGGCGCACGCCGCGGGCGGCCAGCTCGAGGTGATCGTCGCGACCGCCTGGGACTGCCCCTTCGACGGACCCACCCCACCGCAGCGCACCCTGGACGTCGTCGCCACCGCGGTCGCCGCCGGCGTCGACCGGCTCTGCCTCGGCGACACCATCGGCACGGTGACACCCCGCCGGGCGGTGGAGCTGGTCGAGGCCGTCCGGGCTGCCGCTCCCGGCATCCCGGTCGGCGCGCACTTCCACGACACCCGCGGCACCGGCCAGGCCAATGCGCTCGCGGTGCTCCAGGCCGGTGTCCGGCAGCTCGACGCGAGCGTGGGCGGGCTGGGCGGCTGTCCCTTCGCCCCCGGCGCCAGCGGCAACATCGCCACGGAGGAGCTCGTCTACTGGACCGAGGACGCGGGGGTCCGCTCGGGACTCGACCTCGCCGCCGTCGTCGCCGCGGCCGCCGTCACCGAGCGCGCCGTCGGCCATCCGCTGCCCAGCTCGCTCGCCCGCGCCGGCGGGCGCTCGGTGCCGCTCGGCACGTTTCGGGGCTGATCGGCGCGACCGCCGAGGCACACGGCGAACCCTGCGCCGTGCGGGATCCGGATGACGGCAGCGAAAAGTGGGCATCACCTTCACCCTGAAGTTAAGCTGCCGTTATTGCGGGGATGTCAGGTGCGCGGGAAGGGCTCGTTATGGACATCGACGCCGGCAAGCCTTCGCCCGGGTACCAGCGGCGGATGGATGCCGCCATCGAGGACTACGTCGCGCACGGTTCCCGCCGTCCCGGCCGGGGCCGGTGGTGGCAGCTCGCGCGTGTCGTCAGCTTCGTCGTCGGCGGCATCGCTGTCGTCTCCCTCACCGACGGCCTCGGTGCCCCGTGGCAGGTGGCCTCGTGGTGGGCCGAACCCGTCGCCATCGAGAAGTTCGTCCTCTGGACGCTGCTGTGGCAGCTGCTGGGCCTGGGACGTGGGATGGCGCCCTTCGGCGTCGGCGCGCTACCCGGTGTCGCCGGTCTGAGCTACTGGCTGACGCCGGGGACCATGCGGCTGCCGCCCTGGCCCGGCCGTGTCCCTGCCACCGGCGGCACCCGCCGCTCGCTGCTCGACGTCGCCCTCTACGCGCTGGTGCTGGCGCTCGGTGCGGCACTGCTCGGCTTCTCCGGCACCGTCGACGGCGTACTACCGGCACCCGGCGTCCTCGCGCTGTTCGGCGCGCTCGCCCTGCTCGGGCTCCGCGACCGGACGCCGCTGCTGGCCGCCCGTCCCGAGATCGTCGTGCCCTTGCTGGTGGTCTTCCTGCTGCCGGTGGGGGACGTGACGATCGGGCTGAAGCTGGTGCTGGCCTCGCTCGGCTGGCTGGCCTTGGCCGTCGCCGCCAACCGCCACCTCCCCTTCGCGGTAGCGACCACCCTCACCGACGCGCCGTGGCTGCGCAGCGAGCGTCACCGGCGTGCGCTCTGGTCGCGCGACGACCACGACCTGCTCCCCGGTGATCTGGCCCGCCGCAGCGCGGGCGTCCTGGTCGCGGTGGGACTCGTCCTGCCCGGCGTGCTGCTCTTCGCGCGTGGGGGCGCCCTCACCACGGTGGCCGTCTGCCTGGCCGTCTTGGTGCTCGTCCTCGTGGCGGCGGCGCTGCCGAGGCGTGGCCAGCTCGAGCTCACCGCCTTCGGTGTCTACCTCGTCCTCGCCGTCTTCGGTCACGCTGCGAGCGCCGGGTTCCGGGACCTCACCGCACCGGGCCCACTCGCGGTGCTCGCCGTCGTCCTGGTGGGCGGCATCGTCCTGGCCGCCACCGCCCCGCGATACAGCGTGGTCCTCACCCCGTGGCGGCACGCGGCCGCAGCCGGGCCGGTGAGCCTCTGGTTGCTGCGCCGCGACGCGGTCGGCCGCTTCGACGTCCCGCAGCTCGAGGACGACACCGAGGCGCGCCACCTACGGGACCTTGCCGTGCTGGCCCTGCACCCGAACGGACGGGCTCTCGACGGCCTGGTGCGGCGCGCCGTCGCCCGGCCGGACGACTACCTGCCGCGCTCGGCCGAGTTCATGGCCGGGGCCGCGCTCGGCTGGAGCCTCGACACCGGCCACGCGCAGACCCGGCAGCTGCTCGCGGCGATCCAGGAGCGCTGCGCCTTCGACCCCGGCGAGCTGCGCGTCGTGACCCTCGCCGCGCACTCCGCGCTGCGCACCGACTACCGCTACCGCGTCCTGGACGCCGACACCGGGCTGGTCGAGGACGGCTACGTCGACATCGACGACATGGTGGACCGGGTGCCGTGGCGCGATCCCGCCGCACCGGCGATCCCGGTCGAGGTCCACTTCAGCGTCACCGCCGCCACCGGTTACACCGCGCCGCCGGCCTTCGACCTCGCCCCGCGCGACGCCGCCGCGCAGAGCGTCGCGACGGCCGACCGACGCCCGAGGCCGCGACCCGCGCCGGGGCCGGTGCCCCGCAGCCTCACCTCGCGAGTGACCCGTCCTGTGCCCAGCCCGGTGCGGCCGTGGGCGCGCAGCGAGACGGCCGCCGCGGCCCGCATCGAGACTCCGGCCGGCATCGAGCCCGTCGCGGTGGCCGGCTCAGTGGCTCGGGCGGTGGCGCGGCCGGGCGGCGACCCGGTCGTCCGCCCCCGTCCCGCGCCGGGCGGGCAGCCCGGCCCGGCTCCGACCGCGCGGCTGCTCGGGGCTCGGACGGCTCAGGCGAAGGGACGCAGCTGGTAGTCGCCGACGGTGGTGGCGACGAGCGTGCCGTCCTCACCGTGGACCTCGGTGGTGAACTCGAAGGGCACCTTGACCCCCGGCTGCGCGGCGGCGGAGATGCGGTCGATCTCCTCGTCGCTCATGGCCGCGGTGGCGGTCAGCCGGCTCGTCCCCGGCCGCAAGAAGTCGATCTTGATGTTGCGGACCAGCGGGTAGTGGGTCGAGGTGTCGAAGGTGGCGTAGTGGATCGCGCCGCCGAGGACCTCGGCGACGGTGAAGATCACGCCGGCGTAGACGACGCCGAAGTGGTTGCCGTTGCCCTCGAACGGGACACTGGCCTGCACGAAGCCGCGCCGCAGCTCGGTGAACTCGACGCCCATCTGATGGGCCCGGGGGATCAGCTCGCCCAGGGCGGTCGTCAGCTGCTGGGCGGGGGTGGGTTCGCCGGTCACGCCGCGGATGCTAGCGCTCTTGCCCCGGTCCACTAGGTTCTCGTCCGTGGCACACGCGACCGGCGGCAGCATCGCGGTACTCGGCGAGGCACTCATCGACGTCGTCGAGACCGGCGACGACGAGCCCCGGCTGGCGCGCCCCGGCGGCAGCCCCTACAACGTGGCCGTCGGGCTGGCCCGGCTCGGTCAGCCCGCTGCCTTCGTGGGACGCCTCTCCCACGACCCGCTGGGGACGATCCTGCGCCGGCACGCCGAACGCTCGGGTGTCGACCTGTCGCTGTCGGTGGACGCCCACGAGACGACGACGGTGGCCCTCGTCGAGCTCGTCGACGGCATCGCGCAGTACCGCTTCGGGGTGGACGGCACCGCGGACTTCCGCTGGACCGACGCCGAGCTCGCCGCGGTCGGTCACGACGGGCTGGCCGCGCTCCACTTCGGGTCCTTGGCGTCCTGGCTGCCGCCGGGCGACGCCGCCCTGCTGCGTCGGGTCGGCGAGCTGCGCGAGCACGTCCTCGTCAGCTACGACCCCAACGTCCGGCCGCACCTGCAGCCCGATCGCGCCGCTGCGCGGCGGCAGATCGAGGCCGCGTTGCCGCTGGCGCACCTCGTGAAGACCAGCGACGAGGACCTGGCCTGGCTCTATCCCGATGCCGACCCCGACGACGTGGCGACGGCATGGCTGGACCTCGGTCCCTCGCTGGTCGTCGTCACCCGCGGCGGCGAGGGTTCGGACGCGATGCACCGGGGCGCGGTCGTCCGGCGGCCGGTGCGCACCGTGGCCGTCGTCGACACCGTCGGCGCCGGGGACGCCTTCATGTCCGGTCTGCTGGACTCCCTGGCCCGGCGCGACCTGCTGCACCCGCAGCGGCTGGCCGCACCCGCCGACGTCCTGGGAGCGGTCCTGGACGATGCCGCCCTCGTCGCCGGCATCACCTGCTCCCGCGCCGGCGCCAACCCGCCGCGGGCCGCGGAGCTCCTCGACCTGCGATAGCGGCTCCCGACCGGGACGGTTCAGCCGGCGTCGCGCTCGCGGGCGGTGATCGCCCGCGCGGCGGCGGCACGGTGGGCGAGGTCCAGGATGAGGCCGGCCACGACGCCGGCCGTCACCAGCGGCACCCAGATCCAGATCAGCGTGGTGCGCAGGTCGAGCGCGTCCAGGACGAAGAGGACGAGCACGTAGAGCAGGAACGGGGCGACCACCGCCGCGATCACCCGCGCCCGCGCGGCCGAGTCGGCGCGGAGCACGGCGAGGTCGGAGAGCTTGCCGTCGGCGGGTGCGGCCGGCCCCTTCTCGGCGCGGGCGGTCCCCTTCTCTGCCTTGGCGGCGGCCCTGCTGTCGGCCTTCGCGGCCTTGGCGGCGTTCTTCTCGGCCTTGGCGGCAGCCTTCTTCTCTGCCTTCGCAGCAGCCTTCTCGGCGCTCGTGTCATCGGGTGCGGTCGCCGTCGTCGTGGGCTCGGCGGCAACGGCGGGCTCCGCCGCCGGAGCCAACGGGTGGTCCTCGGCTGCGGCGACCTGCGGGATCACGGTGGTGACGGCGCTGGGAACCGGCTCGTCCAGGACCGGGTCCACGATGGGCTGGATCCGCGCGGTGCTGCCCTCGTCCGTCAGCGGCGCAGCGGGGACAGCCGGCACGGGGCCGGTGTCCGCGCCGCCGGCGAGCATGGTCTCGATGACGTCCAGCCCGCCGGAGGGGGTGTCGGGATCGCGATCCTCGTCGGCCTGTCGTCGTGCCTCGCCGCGCGAGTGCCGACCCGGCCGGGGACGGGATCCGGCCTCTCGCTGCTCGGAGAGCACCGGCGCCGACGCCGTCGCGTCGCCGTCATCGTCCGGTGCCGAGTGCCGCCCCATCCTCACAGTCTTTCAAATGCCGATTTCGACAGGTGGTCGCCGCGCGGTGACCACTAGACTCCCGTTTCTGCACACCGAAGGAGATGCCGTGCGGGCCCGTCTCAGTCGCAGCACCAGGATCGCGTCGCTGCTCGTCGCCGGAGCACTGGCGCTGACGGGCTGCGCCACCGTCGTGGACGGTTCACCGAAGACGGAGAACGCCCCGAACGTGAGCCTCGGCGTCAAGGGCGTGGACGCCAACAGCGCGTTCGACACCCTCGCGCAGAATGCCATCAGCGACGTCGAGGCGTTCTGGAAGGTCGAGTACCCGAAGATCGACAACGGCAAGTCGCTGCCGCCGATCAAGGGCGGCTACTACTCGGTCGACGGGCGCCGCGTGGCCTTGACCCGCAGCGCCGCCGGGCAGCCGGTCGAGAACAACGGCTGCGCCAAACGCAGCATCAGCGGCCTCGTCGACAACGCCGCCTACTGCAGCATCGACGACTCGATCCTCTGGGACCGCTCCGACAAGCACCTCTTCGTCGAGCTCCAGAAGAAGTACGGCGACTTCGCCATCGCCCTGATCTTCGCGCACGAGTTCGGTCACGCGGTGCAGGGCCGGCTCGGCATCTTCGACAACCGGCCCAAGGTCATCTACACCGAGTCGCAGGCGGACTGTGCCGCCGGCGCCTGGGCGGCGGCCGCGGTGGACCGTCGCGCACCGCACTTCCGCGACGTCACGCTGGCCAAGGTGGACGCGGCCCTGGACGGCTTCCTTAACGCCCGCGACAGCACGCCGGAGAACTTCGACGACATCTCGCACGGCAACGGCTTCGACCGGCTGTCGGCGGTGGCCGACGGCTTCGACCGCGGCGTGCAGTACTGCTACAGCGACGGCTACTACGCCTCGCGCACCTTCACCGAGCGGCCGTACTACAGCGAGCAGGAGGAGGAGCAGGGCGACAACACGCCGTTCGACCAGGTCGTCGACACCAGCAGCGACAACCCCTTCGTCAACGACCTGAACCGCTTCTGGATCACCGCGGCGCGCAGCATCAACAAGACCTTCCGTCCGGTGAAGATCGCCGAGGCCGACCATCCGAAGTGCGGCGCGTCGTCGACGTCGGAGTTCGGCTACTGCCCGGACGACAACACCGTCTACTTCAGCGAGGGCTTCGCCCGGAAGGCCTACAACAGCCTCCCCGCCGTCCAGATCGACCGGAGCAACGGCGACGTCACCCTGCTGAGCAACCAGCCGGCGGACTTCGCCCTCGGCACCATGCTCTCCATCGGCTGGGGTTTCGCCGTGCGACACCAGCTCTTCAACCGCGACCTCGACGACGGGGCCGCCCTGCTGGCCGGGGTCTGCTACACCGGCGCCTACGCCAAGGACATCAACGTGGCGCCGGGCACGACCCGTCGCTTCACGCTCTCGCCGGCCGACCTGGACGAGGGCGTGGCGGCCCTGCTCGACGAGGTCCCGCAACCGGCCGCCTACGGCGAGCGCGGCACCACCGGACTGCAGCGCATCCAGTCCTTCATCACCGGTTACACCAAGGGCCTCACCGGCTGCTGACCTGTCCCGCGGTGCGGACCGTGGACCACGGACGAGCGGACCGGCCGCTGCGGAATCCTGTCCGCAACGGCCGGTCCGGCGAGATCGCACGGTGACGTTCCCCCTCACCGTGCAGCAACCCGCGCCCCCCGACAGGGGTTGCTCTCGTTCGATCTCACTCACCATGACGACGCACCACCCCGGTCGTGTCGCGGTTCGGCACACCGACTTCACCCGAATGAGGACGACGGGACCAACGTCCCGCCATCTCGGCGCCTTCGTTCGCCCTTCCCAAATTCACAGCTCTCTTCTAAGGTCGCGATGGGTCACCGCAGCCATGACATTTTGCGCGTGGAGACCAACTCGTCGCCGTGGGAGGGCCTTGATGGGCAGCAGCATGCGCAGGACCCCGTCGCACTTTGCATCAGTCAACGTTGTAGTGAGCCCGGCGCCCACGGGCGGTCAGTTCAGCGCATCGGCTTCGTTCTCGCGCGATCTGGAAATCTCGTGGACAGTTCCATCGATGGGCGAATACTTCTGCGGCACCTCGAGTAACGGATATGCCACTTCGGCGTTCGCCGGAGCTGAGGCGTACCCCAACGACGGCTGCGGACATAAGCAAGCCAGCGCTTTGTCCGATGGCAGCGACAGCGTGGACGAAACTGTCGAGCCGCAATGTTGATCTACGCAGGCACTCGTAAGCTTGGCGTACAAGGCCGGACCGCGTCGCGCACAATCGCGGCCGTCAGCGTTTGTTTGACGGCCGCGTGTACCTCGGCGTCACCACAGCAGGGGCCGTCTCTCGACACGACACCAAGAGGTGGCTCTAGGGCCACGACTCTGAAAGCAATGGGTTCGGGCGACGTCGGCGCTTTCATACCTAATAGCAAGCCTGGCCTTGACTACGTCTTCCTGCTGCGAACAATGTGCGTTTCGAACGGAGTTGCAAAAGTTAGAGCTGTGACGGCGGCGGGCGCCACCGGCGGTACAAGAGTGGTGACGTGGGCGTTCCGGCCGGAGACTTACCGGGGAATTCGGTCACCACTTCCGCTCGCCGGCTCGGTGCGGCAAATGCGAGGGTTCGACCGGACCTCCGTCAGAGCGGTCTGCGCAACAAACAGGGGCGACCTACTCGCAGTAAGTATATCGCGCACCGCAGCCGACAGAGGGTCGATGCAAGGCGTCAAGGTCGTTTATGGCGACAAGAAGGCGGCGTTTAGCCAGTATTCGGTCACGATGTGCGCTCAGAAAACGTGCAGATAGTTCAAGACAAATCCGGCGTCGAGCTCCGGGGCCCACGCAAGAGCCCCGGAGCATCACGAGACCACCATTACCTCGTGTGACGCCGGCAGCCAGCCGCGCCGTCACGCCGACTCTAGGACAGGCCCTGCCACAGTCCCACGTCGATCATCACCCTGACCGGAACCGGCGCTGCCGCGCTCAGGCCGGCCAAGGGCGGGCTGGGACCAATGGCTCGTCACCTCGGCGCCTTCGCCCCCCTTCCGGTCCGGCGGGGCCCCTAGCCTGAGGACGTCGTTCGGTCCGGGCGCGATCGCGAGCCGGCCGGCTCGCCGCACCGGCGCGCCAGGCGCCCACCGCACCGACTCCCCATGGCACGGCGCAGCCGATTCGCCGTGCCCCTCACGACGAAGGATGCGCCGACATGAGCGAGCCCACCGACACCGAGCTGCTGGCGGAGGTCCGGTCGGGCAACGCCGACGCGTACGGCACCCTGTGGGCCCGGCACGAGGCGGCCGCGCGCCGCCTGGCGCGCCAGCTCGCCCGTCCGGCCGACGTCGACGATCTGGTGAGCGAGAGCTTCCTGCGGGTGCTCCGAGCAATCCAGGGTGGCGGCGGGCCGGACGGCGCGTTCCGGACCTACCTGCTCTCGACCATGCGCCGGTTCCACCTCGACACCGCCCGTGGCTATCACCAGCGCGTCGCCCTCACCGGCGAGCCGGAGGAGTTGGAGCCCCGGCACTCCAGCGCGCCGGCGGCCGAGCAGATCGTCACCGAGCAGCTCGAACAGCGCGCCGCCTGGGCCGCCTGGCTCTCGCTCCCGGCGGAGAGCCGCGAGCTGCTCTGGCAGCTCGTCGTCGACGAAGAGACACCGGCGGCCATCGCCCCGCTGCTCGGCATCTCCGCCAACGCGGTCGCCTCCCGCGCGGTCCGGGCCAAGGAACGGCTCCGCAGCGCCTTCCTCGAGCAGTACCTCGCTGACTGCCCCGAGGGTCCCTGCCGGGAGACACGGGCGAAGTTCGGCGGCTACGTCCGCAAGACGCTCTCCGACCGCGACCGGATCAAGGTCGACGAGCACCTGGACGACTGCGACCGCTGCGTCGCCGCGCTCCTGGACATCAGCGACACCCACCGCGCCCTCGTCCTCACCATCGCCCCGCTGGTCCTCGGCGGCGCCGGGATCGCGGCGGCGTACCTCACCGCCGGCCACGGCAGTGCCACCGTGACCGCGGCGACGTCGGCGCCCGCCGGGACTTCGGCCGGGAGTACAGCCGGCGGTTCGGCCGGGGCACGCACTCCGGGGTCCGCGCCGTCGGCGCCGACGATGGTCGCCGCCGCGACGGTGATCGCGGTGAGCATGGCAGCGAGCGCCTGGGCCCTCGTCGCGAAGAGCGAGCCGGAGCACCACACCAAACAGGCGGGGATCTCCGCCACCGTCCGACGCACCACCGGATCGCCTGCGGGAGCCAGTGGCGTGCCGGGGCCTGGCGGCGGCGCGCTCGCCGCACCCACCACGACGACGCCGTCCGGCATCACGCCGGCTCCGGCCGCCTCACCGGTCACCGGGGCCACCGCGCCCAGCGGCGCGACCGTCCGCTCGTCACCGATCGCCGCACCGGCCTCCTCGCCCAGCGCCGTGGGACCGAGCGGGACGACGTCGTTGCCGGTGATCCTGCCGACGACGGCACCGACCACGGGAGGGGCCGAGACGACGACTCCGGCCCCGTCCTCATCAACCCCTGAACCGTCGACGTCCGAACCCACCACGTCCGACCCCACGACGTCCGACCCCACGACGACCGAACCCACGACGACCGAACCCACGACGACCGAACCGACCGCCTCGGAACCGTCGACGACGGAGGTCGTCACCCCGGTGGCGTACACCTTCGACGTCAACGACGACCGGGAACGGGAACCGTGGGTCGACCTCTCCGTACCCGACGGGTGGCAGATCACCTCGGTGACCAACGGTGACGGGACGACCCTTGAAGGTCCGGTAGGCCCGGTCTCTGAGGGGACGTGGCAGATCACCCAGTTCACGTACACGGTCGTGGTCAGCGGCGCGGGTGCCACCTCGCCAGTCCTCACCGTCACCACCTCCGCGGGGACGACGAGCTTCGCCACCCCGCGCTGACGCCTCAGCCGGTCAGGTCGGCCAGCAGGGCCACGCAGCTGCGCTCGACCTGGGCGAGCACGTCGGTGAAGCCGGAGTCGCCGCCGTAGTACGGATCGGCGACGTCGCGGTCGGCGTCGTCGGCCTCGGGGTCATAGGCCCGCAGCAGGACGATCTTGTCGCGGGCGGCGGCCGGATCCGTCGCATCGTCGGCGAGTTCGCGCAGTTCTGCGACATGTCCGGCGTCGAGGGCCACGACGAGATCGGCCCGGTCGAAGTCGGCGGCGTCGAACTGGCGCGCCGAGTGCCGCGGCCAGGGATAGCCGGCAGCTGCCAGGGTGGCACGGGAGCGGCGGTCCATGTCGTCACCCACGTGCCAACCCCCGGTCCCGGCACTGCTCACCGCCACCCGGTCGGCCACCTGCTCGCGCGCGGCGAGGGTGGCGAAGACGGCCTCGGCGGTGGGGGAGCGACAGATGTTGCCGGAGCAGACGAAGACGACGCGGACGGGATCGCTCACCACGCCAGTCTGCCGTGACGCTGGCGCGGACGAATCGGACGGTACGTTCGCAGACATGCCCGACATCGATCCGTCGTTCGCGGCGCTGCCGTCGCGAGGTCTCGCCGCGGCCGCCCTGGACCGGGCCCGCGAGCTCGGCGTGGACCACGCCGATTTCCGGCTCGAACGCATCCGCACCGGCAGCATCGAGCTGCGCGACGCCGTCCTGGAGTCCCTCGGCGACACCGAGGAGATCGGGCTGTCGGTCCGGGTCGTCCACCGCGGCACATGGGGGTTCGCGGCCGGGATCACCCGGACCCGCGAGGGCGCGCGGCTGCTCGCGGAACAGGCCGTCGCCACCGCCGAGGTGAGCCGGCCGCTGCGCGACGCGCCTGTCGTGCTGGCCCCGGAGCAGGTGCACGCCGAGGCCAGCTGGGTCTCGTCCTACGAGATCGACCCCTTCGACGTGCCGGCCCCCGAGCGGGTCGGGCGACTGGCCGAGCTCTCCGAGCGGCTGCTGGCCGCCGACGGTGTCGACCACGCCGACGCCTCGCTGATGCACGTGCTGGAGAACAAGTTCTACGCCGACCTGAACGGCACGACCACCACGCAGCAGCGGGTACGGCTGCAGGTGGACTTCACCGCCACGCACGTCGACCGGGCCGCCGGCTCCTTCTTCTCGATGCGGACGATCGCGCCGCCGACCGCACGCGGCTGGGAGTACCTCACCGGGACCGGTTGGGACTTCGACGCCGAGATCGACGAGCTCCCCGGCTTGCTGCGCGAGCACGTCAAGGCGCCGAGCGTCGAGCCCGGCCGCTACGACCTCGTCATCGACCCCACCAACCTCTGGCTCACCATCCACGAGTCCATCGGCCACGCCACCGAGCTGGACCGGGCCCTCGGCTACGAAGCGGCCTACGCCGGCACCAGCTTCGCCACCATCGACAAGCTCGGCTCGCTGCGTTACGGCAGCCCGGTCATGAACGTCACCGGTGACCGGACGGTCGAGCACGGGCTGGCCACCATCGGGTTCGACGACGAGGGGGTGGCCGCGCAGGAGTTCGACATCATCCGCGACGGGGTGCTCGTCGGGTACCAGCTGGATCGGCAGATGGCCGCCGCGAATGCCGAGCTGCTGGGCAGCGATCGCTCCAACGGCTGCGCGTACGCCGACTCCGCCGGCCACATCCCGATGCAGCGGATGGCCAACGTCTCGCTGCAGCCGGATCCGGACGGTCCCTCGCTGGACGAGCTCGTCAGCCGCGTCGAGCGCGGCATCCTCATCAAGGGCGACCGCTCCTGGTCGATCGACATGCAGCGCTTCAACTTCCAGTTCACCGGGCAGCAGTTCCACAAGATCGAGAACGGCAAGATCGTCGGACAGCTGCGCGACGTCGCCTACCAGGCCACCACGACGGACTTCTGGGGTTCGATGGAGGCCGTCGGCGGCCCGCAGACCTATCTGCTCGGCGGCGCGCTCAACTGCGGCAAGGGTCAGCCCGGCCAGTCCGGTGCCGTCTCGCACGGCGCCCCGGCGGCGCTGTTCCGAGGCGTCAACGTCCTCAACACCCGACACGAGGGCGGCCTGGGATGAGCGAGCCACAGGAGCTGGTCGAGGCCGCGCTGGCGGCGGCCACCAGCGACGGCTGCATCGTGATCGTGGCCGAACACACCGAGACCAACCTGCGCTTCGCGGCCAACCAGCTCACCACCAACGGCCAGATGCGCGACCGCACGGTCACCGTCATCAGCACGTTCGACTCCGCCGCCGGCACCAGTGCCGGGGTCGTGAGCCGGGCCGTCGGCACGGTGGACGAGATCGCCGCGCTGGTCCGTGACGCTGAGGAGGTCGGCCGGCAGGCCGAGCCTGCCGACGACGCCGCGCCCCTGGTCACCGGTGACGAGCAGGACGACGACTGGTCGGCCGCCCCGGCGGCGACCTCGGTCTCGGTCTTCGACGCCTTCGCCCCGGCCCTGGGCCGGGCCATGGCGGACTGGCGCTCGTCGCAGCGGCTGCTCTACGGCTTCGCCGAGCACGAGCTGACGTCGTACTACCTCGGCTCTTCGACCGGACTGCGGCGCCGGGTCGACCAGCCGGCGGGCCGGCTCGAGCTCAACGGCAAGACCGCCGACCTCGGCGCCTCGACGTGGTCTGGCCGCTACACCGCCGACTTCACCGACATCGACGTCCCCCGTGCCGTCGCCGAGCTGGAACAGCGGCTCGCCTGGTCGCGCCACCGGCTGGAGCTGCCGCCGGGCCGGTACGAGACGCTGCTGCCCCCGACCGCCGTCGCCGACCTCATGATCGATGCCTACTGGTCGGCCGCGGCGCGTGACGCCGAGGAGGGGCGCAGCGTCTTCGCCCGGCAGGGCGGTGACGGGACGGAGCCGACCCGCATCGGCCAGCGGCTCTCCCCGCAGCCGCTGCGGCTCTTCAGCGATCCCGGCCATCCCGGCCTTGAGTGCCCGCCGTTCGTCGTCGCGACCTCCTCCGGCGGCGGCGTGCAGTCCGTCTTCGACAACGGACTGCCGCTGGGCCCGACATCGTGGATCACCGACGGCGTCCTCACCGATCTCATCCGCACCCGGGCATGGGCTGAGCGCACCGGCGCCCGTCCCCGCCCCGCGATCGACAACCTGGTCCTCGAGGCCGAGGGCGCGACGGCGTCGCTGGAAGAGATGATCGCCGGCACCGAGCGTGGCTTGCTGGTGACCAGCATGTGGTACATCCGGCAGGTCGACCCGCAGAACCTGCTCCTCACCGGCCTCACCCGCGACGGCGTCCTGCTCGTCGAGGAGGGCGAGGTCCGCGGGGCGGTCAACAACTTCCGCTGGAACGAGTCGCCGATCGACCTGCTCGGCCGGGTCACCGAGGTCGGCGCTACCGTGCCGACGCTGTCACGGGAGTGGAGCGACTACTTCCGCCGCACCGCCATGCCGCCGCTGCGCGTGCCGGACTTCAACATGTCGACGGTGAGCCCGGCCTCCTGACTCACTCGCTGAGGGGCGCGACCACGTGGTTGCGGACGTGGTCGTAGACCACCTCGGTGCGCAGCCCCGCGACCTCGCGGCGCTGCGTCAACGAGTCCAGCACGAAATCCTGCAACGCCGTCGGGCTCGGCACCGCGACGTGGACGAGCAGATCCTCCGAGCCGGTCGTGACGAAGACCTGGAGCGTCTCCGGCAGCGTGAGGACGAAGTCGCGGAAGCCCTGCACGACGGCACGGGACTGCGGCCGCAGCCGGACCGTGATCATCGCCTGCACCGGACGGCCGAGGGCCCCGAGGTCGGCTTCGGCGTGGGTGCCGACGAGGACACCGCGGCGCCACAGGCCCCGCACCCGCTCCAGCGTCGTCGACGGCGCGCTGCGGACCGCGGCGGCGAGGTCCCGGTTGCTGCGCCGTCCGTCCGCCTGCAGTGCCGCCACCAGCGCCGAATCCAGTTCGTCCATGAACAGCGATTCTGCCGTGAGGCCGCATGAAGTTCGAAGAGTCGAGGTCGATGAAGGATTTGTGGCTAGCTTCGGCCCGTGACGACGACCGAAACAGCACCTGCACGCTTCGACACCAAGATCGTGGTGGTGGTGCGCGACGACCTGCCGACCTGGCAGAAGCTCAACATGACGGCGTTCCTGGTGAGTGGCATCGCGGCGGCCGCTCCCGAGGCGATGGGACTGCCGTACCGCGACGCCGACGGCACCACCTACCTGCCGATGTTCGGCCAGCCGACGCTGGTCTTCGCGGCCGACGCCGGGGAGCTCCGTCGCACGATGACGCGAGCCCTCTCCCGCGAGGTCGTGCCCAGCCTCTTCGTCGACGAGCTCTTCACCACCGGCGACGACGAGGCGAACCGGGCCGCCGTCGCCGCGGTCGGCCACGACGACCTGCAGCTGGCGGGGATGGCGTTCCGCTGCCCCCGTCGCGACGCCGACAAGATCACCAAGGGACTGCGGCTCCACGCCTAGCAAGTCGTTCCGAGCGTCGTGGGTCACACCAGGCCACAGCCTGCATCGCCTGTCCGGCAAGGGTTTCCGACGACCCGGGTGTGAGCATTCACGCAGCCTCACGATTGGGCATGTAAGCGCTCACGGGGGTTATGGTCCGAAGAATCCATCAGATGTCGCGCGGGTCGAGAAGCGTCCCCGCGCCTTCTGCGATTTCGTCGGCTATGACGCCTGAGGAGACCCGCACATGACGGCAAGCACCATCCCCGGACTCGACAGCGCGCCCACCACGCACAAGGGCCTGCTCGACTGGGTCCGCGAGACCGCCGAGCTCACGCAGCCGGAGCGGATCGAGTGGGTGGACGGCTCGCCCGAGGAGTGGACGCGCATCACCGATCTGCTCGTCGAGAACGGCACCTTCGTCCGGCTGAACCCCGAGAAGAAGCCCAACTCGTTCTGGTGTGCCTCGGACCCGACCGATGTCGCGCGCGTCGAGGACCGCACCTTCATCTGTAGCAAGGATCCCTCCGGCGCCGGGGCCACCAACAACTGGATGGACCCCGACGACATGAAGGCGATCATGATCGAGCGCTTCCGCGGCTCGATGCGCGGTCGCACCATGTACGTCCTGCCGTACTGCATGGGTCCGCTGGACGCCGACGAGCCGATGCTCGGCGCCGAGATCACCGACTCGGCCTACGTGGTCGCCTCGATGCACATCATGACCCGCCTCGGGACCAAGGCGCTCGAGCTCTTCACCAAGGACGGCGTCGAGCAGACGTTCGTCCCCGGCCTGCACTCCATCGGCGCCCCGCTGGAGGAGGGCGCCAAGGACGCGGCGTGGCCCTGCAACGACACCAAGTACATCGTCCACTTCCCCGAGGAGCGACTGATCTGGTCGTACGGCTCGGGCTATGGCGGCAACGCGCTGCTGGGCAAGAAGTGCTACTCACTGCGCATCGCCTCGGTGAAGGCGCGCGACGAGGGCTGGCTGGCCGAGCACATGCTCATCGCCAAGGTGACCAACCCCGAGGGCGTCAGCAAGTACATCGCCGCGGCCTTCCCGTCGGCCTGCGGCAAGACGAACCTGGCCATGCTCGAGCCGACCCTGCCGGGCTGGAAGGTCGAGACCATCGGCGACGACATCGCCTGGATCCGCATCGGCGAGGACGGTCGCTTCTACGCCGTCAACCCCGAGAACGGCTTCTTCGGCGTCGCGCCGGGCACCGACTACCACACCAACCCCAACGCGATGCGCACCATCGAGAAGGGGTCGTCCATCTTCACCAACGTCGCGCTGACCGACGACGGCGACATCTGGTGGGAGGGCATCGGCGAGGCGCCGGAGCACCTCACCAGCTGGAAGCACCAGGACTGGTCCCCGAACGGCTCGGAGCTGGCCGCCCACCCGAACTCGCGGTACTGCACGCCCATCAGCCAGTGCGACACCCGGGCCCCGGAGTGGGACGACCCGAAGGGCGTCCCGCTGGACGCGATCTTCTTCGGTGGCCGCCGTCGCGACACCGTCCCGCTCGTCACCGAGGCCCGCGACTGGCAGCACGGCGTCTTCATGGGCGCGACGCTGAGCTCGGAGACCACGGCAGCCGCCACCGGCGCGGTCGGCGTGGTCCGCCGCGACCCGATGGCGATGCTGCCCTTCATCGGTTACAACGCCGGTGACTACTTCGCCCACTGGGTGAACACCGGCAAGGGCGCCGACGCCGACAAGCTGCCCAAGATCTTCTACGTGAACTGGTTCCGCCGCGACGCCGAGGGCAAGTTCACCTGGCCCGGCTTCGGCGAGAACATCCGCGTGATCAAGTGGGCGCTGGAGCGGATCGAGGGCAAGGCCGCCGCCGTCGACACCCCGATCGGCCGCGTGCCGACGCCGGAGGCGCTCGACACCGCCGGTCTGGACATGAGCGAGGACGACCTGCGCAACTCGCTCGCGGTGAACGTCGAGGAGTGGAAGAGCGAGATCCCCCTCATCGAGGAGTGGTTCACCAAGATCGGCACCGCGCTGCCCAGCACGCTGCGCGACGAGCTCGAGGCCCTGAAGCTGCGCCTCGACAGCTGACCTGAATCACCGTCACGGGCCCGACCGGTCACTCCGGTCGGGCCCGCGGCGTCTGCCGGACGGGTGGTCCAGCGCCCGATTGGTGCCGTTCGGCCCGCTGTGGCGTCGCCGTGGCGTGCTTCAATATGACGCCGGCTTCACACAGTGCTGATCCGCCAGCTCTCCGGCCGTACCCGCCCCGCCGCACCGGAGTCGCTGATGTCGCTGTCCCGCCGTTCCCGTGGCCTCGTGACGCTCGGCCTGGTCGCCTCCGTCGCCGTCTCGGTGTCGACCGTCGTCGGGCCGGCCGATGCCACCCCGCTCGCCCGAACCGGTACCGCACCGGCCGTCTACGCCGTGAACAAGCCGATCTGCTCCCGGCCGACGGACCCGGCCGCGATGCGATGCCTCGGCCTCAAGCGGGTCGACGTGCCGCGAGGCACCAGCGGCGCCTATCGCATCCCCGCGTCGCCCCGGCTCGCCCGTGGCCTCGGACCGAGCGGCGGGTACTCACCGGCTCAGCTCGCCACCGCCTACAGGGCCAACCCCAAGCTCAACCGGAAGAACCTGACCGTCGGCATCGTGCTGTGGCACGACGCGCCGAACGTGCTGAAGGACCTCAACCACTTCAACGCGAAGTGGGGCATCCACCCCGACGGCCCGAAGTCGTCGACCCGGGAGACCTCGAGCTCGTTCCGCAAGGTGAACGAGCGCGGCCGCACCTCGGGGCTGCCGAAGCGTGATCGCGGCGCCGCCGGGGAGATCGCGCTCGACACCCAGGCGGTCCGGGCGCTCTGCAACACCTGCCGCATCCTGCTCGTCGAGGCGGACGGGCCGTTCGCCGGCGACCTCGCCAACGCCGTCAACACCGCGGTGCGTCTCGGGGCCGACATCGTCACCAACTCCTATGGCACCCCGGAAGGGAGCTTCTCGACGCGGGTCCAACAGGCGTACCGGCACCCCGGCGTAGCCGTCCTCGCCTCGACCGGCGACAGCGGCTGGTTCGGCTGGGACCTCGCCAACGACCCGAACGGCTTCAGCGACAACGCGGCCATGTTCCCCGCCACCTCCCCGAGCGTGATCGCCGTCGGCGGCACCCGTCTCGACCTGCGCCCGGACAACACCCGGGACAAGGAGACGGTCTGGAACAGCAACGGCGCCTCGGACGCCGTGGGGTCGTCGCGACTGAAGCCCCAGGGCGCCTCCGGCGGCGGCTGCAGCAAGCGCTTCACCGCGCCGCTGTGGCAGCGACGGACGCCGGGTTACGCGGCCGCCGGCTGCAACGGCAAGCGGCTCGCGGCGGACATGGCGATGGTCGCCGACCCCGCCACCGGCTTCGACGTCTTCGACACCTACGGCTCCGGCGGCTGGGTGACGGTCGGCGGCACGTCACTCTCGTCCCCGCTGGCGGCGGCGATGCTGGCGCTGGCCGGCGGTCCGCGCGGCGCGCGCTTCCCGGCGACGGCGCTGTACGGCAACGCTTCGGCGCGGCCCTGGTCGCGCTTCGACGTCCGCACCGGCGGCAACGGCTTCTGCGAGGCAGCGTCACCGACGGCCTGTTCGGCGGCGCTCGACGGCTCCGGCACGAAGAACCCGAACAAGCTCAACTGGGGCCTGACGGACTGCAGCTTCTCCCGCCGCGGCGGCGAGACCGTCCCCACCCGTCGGAGCAGCGAGTGCAACGCCACCACCGGCTTCGACGGCCCGACCGGGGTCGGCTCGCCCGGCGTGCCGAGCGTCTTCGCCCGCACCGATCCGTACCTCGCCGTGAGCTGGCGTGGTTCGGTGACCCACCGTCGCGCCGAGACCTTCCGGGTCGGCATCAGGACGCCGGTCTCGGGCACGCGGATCACCTCGCTGACCTACAGCTGGGGCGACGGCAGGCACACGACCACCACGTCGCGCTCAGCGAAGCACACCTATCGCAAGACGGGCCGCTTCTCGGTGTCGGTGACCTCGCATGACTCGCGTGGCCAGGTCGCCGTCGTGAAGCGCCGCGTCACCGTCCGCTGAGACGACGACGCCGCCGGACCCGAGAGGGTCCGACGGCGTCGCCTGACGTGCCTGCTACTGGGTGATCGTCCTACTTGGTGATCGTCAGCTTCACCGTGCCGGACTTGCCGGTGGCGTAGCTGCCGTCGCCGTTGTAGTACGCGACGTAGCGGTAGCTGCCGGTCGACTTCGGCGTGTAGCTGACCTTGCCGACACCGCGGGACAGCGTGCCCGAGCCGCGTGAGGCCGTGGATCCGTCGGAGTTGACGATCCGCAGCGTGAAGCTGCCGGTGGCTGCCGGCAGGCCCGTTGCGGTGCTGACCGTGACGGTGGCCGTGACGGCGCGGTTGACCTTCGTCGTACCGGACGAGAAGGCCAGCTTCACCGCCGAGGCCACCTTGGTGACCGTCAGCTTCACCGCGGCGGAGGTCGACGGGCTGTCGTCGCCGTCACCGGCGTAGCTCGCCGTGAGCGACAGCGTGCCCGCCCGCGTCGGCTTGTAGCTGATCTTCGCCGTGCCGGCGGCGAGGGTGGCGCTACCGAGCGTGGTGCTGCCCGACATCAGCGTCACCTTCCCGGTCGGCGTTCCCGCGGCACCGGTGACCGTGACCGTCGCGACCGCGGTCTGGCCGGCCTTCACCGTGCTGGGCGAGACCGACAGCTTGGTCGCCGTCGCCGACTTCGCGTCGGTGAGCGACACAACCTGTGCCTTGCTGCCCACCACGTTGTGGAAGTGGATCAGCAGCGCGCCCTGTCCCTTGTCCTTGGCGTAGGACGTGGCGTCACGCCGGACCTTGAGCAGGGTTCCCGGTGAGTCCGCGTAGAGCAGCGGGCTGGTGTCACCGTTGTACGAGCCGTAGACCGCGACGCCCGGGTTGAGGACGTCCATGCTCAGCGGGTTGGAGAGCGTGTTGGTGGTGGCGTCGTAGCCGCCGACGCTGTCCAACGGACCACCCGACTGGGCGCTGTAGGAGAGCACCGAGTAGCTGATCCGCGAGCTCTCCGCCGTGATGCCGGGCAGCGCCCCGATCGTCACCGGCAGCACCATGGTGTCGCTGTCGAAGAGCGCGGTGTCGTAGTCGCCCACCCGGTCGTTGATGCCCTGGATATCGAGCTGATCGCCGGTGGCGAGGTCGACGGTGACCGCCACGAAGACATCGGTCTGGTCGGCGCCGGACGGAACCCGAGTCGTGTACGTGACCGCGTCAGCCTCGCCGTCACCGTTGGTGTCGATGTAGATCTCGACGGCCTGGAAACCGACCGGCGAGCGCCACGGACCCTGGGTGGTGATGGAGAAGTACGCCATGCCGTCGTCCGAGGTGAGCGGATCCTCGCCGAGCGTCCGCAGCTGCGGCGCCGAGGAGGTCGAGCCCACGTACTTCAGGTCGGCCGACTTCTCGTCGTCGAAGTGGACGCACTTCGTCGTCACCGTCGTCGAGCACTGCGGCGCCGCCGGGCTGGTGGCCTGCAGTTCGAAGCCGGCGACGGTGGAGGTGACGTTGGCGTCGCCGCTGCCCTGACTGACCCGCGTGCCGCTGAGCGGCAGGTCCGCGGTGCGGACGGTGCCACGGCCGCCCAGCGTCAGACTGGTCGGCTGCGTCATGACCGAGGCCGGTCGGGGCGCGGCGTAGACCGGCACCCGCAGGTCGGGCGCGTCCCCGGTCGCTGGCTCGAGGACGACCAGACCGCTGGCGTCCGCGACGAACTCCCGCGGAACACCGGCCTGCTCGCGCTCCATGGTCGGGTCCAGCGTCTTGGTGAGGTCGGCGGCAGTGACCGTCAGCGTCACCGTGACCGTCTCGCTCGACCGCGGGTCGACGGTGACCGTGGCGGGCGAGACCGAGAACGAGGCACCGGGGACCTGCGTGCGGGCCTGGTAGCCGACGTCGTAGGTCACCGGCGACAAGCTGGTGTTCTCGACCTTGATCGTCTTGCTCCGGGTCAGGTCACCGGTCGCGGCGACGACACCGAAGGACGCCGACACCGTGCCGGTGAGCGCGTCCTTCTGCGCCTGCGTCGCGCCCGAGTCGGCGGTGACGTAGGCCAGGACGCTGTTGTCCAGCGCCTGCTTGGCGTCGATGCGGCCACTGCCGACCCGGTTCGGGGCGTAGGTGTCGCCGCCGGAGTTCGGCTCGGTGAAGAGGTCGTGGTTGGCCGTGTTCATGATGTCGGCCTTGACCTGCTCGGGCGTCCAGTCGGGGTGACGGGACTTCACCAGGCCGGCGAGGCCGGACGTCATCGGCGCCGCCATCGAGGTGCCGCTGTTCGTGACACCCTGGTTGCCGGTGCCGACGGCGGCGGAGAAGACGGTGCCGCCGACGGCGGTGACGTCGGGCTTGACGTTGTTCTCGCTACGCACACCGCGCGAGGAGAAGGACGAGAGCGTGTCGTTGAGCGAGGGGTCCTGCTGCTTCACGCCGTTGGCCTCGGTGCTGCCGACCGTGACGGTCTGACCGCCGGCCAGCTGGCTGCGGATCGCGTCGGCGCCGGATTTGGCGACAAGGACGCCGGGAATCGCGGTGCTGCCGGTGATGCCGGCCGAGAACGACTCCGAGTTGCTGCCGAAGACGAAGCCGATGGCACCGGCGGCGGCGAGGTTGCCGCTGCGCTTGACCGAGCCGCACTCAGGCGAGGCGTCGTTCCACTCGACGAAGCCGATCTTGCCGTTGACCGCGGCCGCGTCGGTGCTGCTGAGCGGGTCGCAGCCGTAGGGGTTCGCCGACGACAGCTTGACGATGTTCCCGGCGAGGTCGGGCTTGGTCGCCCAGTCGTAGGCGATCGAGCGCTCGGCGGCGTACTGCGCCGCAGCCGGGGCGGTGATGTTGAGGGCGTCCACGACGGCCTGCGCGTCCTGGCTGGAGGCGACGGTGAGCGCGCTGGGCGCGTTGCCGGGCGAGCCGCCGGTGTCGTAGAGGTCGCCGTTGTTGCCCGAGGAGATCACCATCGTGACCCCGACCGAGGTGGCCCGCTTGACGAGCAGGGTGTCGGCGTCCTGCGGCGAGGTGAAGTCCGAGCCCAGCGACAGGTTGGCGACGTCCACGTGGTCGGAGGTGTCACCGTCGTTGTTGGGGTCCATCGCCTTCTCGATGGCGGCACCCGTGACGTCGGTGCTGCCCTCGCAGCCGAAGACGCGGAAGGCGTAGAGCTTGGCCTCGGGGGCCATGCCGGGGCCGATCCGCATCGAGTTGAAGGGCGTGCTGGTGTTGTAGGCGCCGGTGTAGCTGCTGCCGTCGGCGTTGACGCCGACACCGGCCGCGGTGCCGGCCACGTGCGAACCGTGACCCTCGCAGTCCAGCGGGTTGGCGTCGGCCTTGGGGTCCGGCTGATAGGTCGCCGAGGAGGGGTCGGCGTTGTAGTCGTCGCCGACGAGGTCCGTGCCGCCGATGACCTTCGCGGTCGGGAAGACGGTGGGGTTGGTCTGCTGGGCCGCGGAGCGTGCGGTGTCGAAGGCGGCCTTGGTGCCGGCGCCGCCGAAGTCGGCGTGGGTGTAGTCGATACCGGTGTCGATGATGGCGATGGTGCTGCCGCGGCCGGTCTCACCGTAGGCCTGCCACGCCGCCGCACCGTTCTGGAACGGCACCGCGTAGGAGTTGGTCGGCTTCTTCGGCGTGATCGGGTAGACGCCCGAGACACCGTCGATCTTCTGCAGGGACGCGAAGTTCTTCACGTCGGTGCGCACGGCCACGCCGGCCAGCAGCGAGTGCGAGTCGTAGAGCACGCGCGTGCCCTTGGGCAGGTCGGCCTTCACCGACTTCTGCTCGGTGCGGATCTTCGTCAGCTGCGATTTCGCGGCCTGACGTGCGGCGGCCGCGCCTCGCGACTTCGCCTTCTTCGCCGCGGTCGCGGTGGAGGCGGTGTTGAGGGCGAGCAGGAACGCGTACGTCCCCTTCTTCGGCACTCCTGCCGGCAGCGCACCGCGCTTGGGCGCGGTCTTGCCCTGCAGCGAGTTCTTCGACGAGCCGACTCCGGGTGCGAGCGGCAGTGCCGCGTCAGCCGCCGGAGCGACGATCAGGCCACCCGCGACGAGGGCCGCGGCGGTGACCGCCAGCGCCGTCGTCCGGGCAGGTGAGCGCAGCATGGCGGCGCTCGGTCGAGCGAACAGCATCAACTTTCCCCACCGACAGGGGGTTCCGACCGTCTGGGAGCACTTGTGGTGCTCGCGGCGAACGACGCACAGTTGGACGTTCCGGTCATCCTGTCGGGCGGATGGTAACCACACTCTCAGCGATTCGTCAGCCGGACGACTCGCGAGGATGCCCCCGTCCGCGCCGCCCCGCTGCCGTGTCCGTCCGTCGCTCTCACGAAATTGCCTTGGACCCACCGGTAGCGTTTCTCCTTCGTGAGTGAAGCGAGCGCCGACGATCCCCGACCCGATCCGCAGCTCGTCGCCGAGCGGCATCACCTGCAGCTCGCCCAGTCCTGCCTGGCGCAGATGCGCGAAGCCGCCGACCACATCGCCGACTACGGCGTGGACGAGCTGGCCAGCCATGCGCTCGGCTCGCTGCGGGCGCAGCGACTGGAGTCGCTCGCCGCGGACCCCGACGCGCCGCCGTTCTTCGGCCGCACCGACCGCGATCCGGATGCCGAGGTGGGTCCCGGCGGTGAGACCTTCCACATCGGCCGTCGTCACATCCGCGACCCGGCCGGCGACCCGGTGGTCATCGACTGGCGGGCGCCGCTGGCGCGGCCGTTCTACCGGGCCACTGCCGACGACCGTCAGGGCGTCAGGCTGCGCCGGCGTTTCGGCTTCGCCGACGGCGAGCTGACCTCCTTCGAGGACGAGCAGCTCGACCGCGGCCAGGACCTCGGTCTCGCCTCGGACATGCTGCGTGCCGAGATCGAACGGCCCCGCGTCGGCCCGATGCGCGACATCGTCGCCACGATTCAGCCCGACCAGGACGAGCTGGTCCGCGCCGACCTCGACACGTCGCTCTGCGTCCAGGGTGCGCCGGGCACCGGGAAGACAGCCGTCGGCCTGCATCGGGCGGCCTACCTGCTCTATACCTTCCCCGAGCGGCTGCGGCGCTCCGGTGTCCTGGTGGTCGGCCCCAACCAGGCCTTCCTGCACTACATCGCCCAGGTGCTGCCCTCCCTCGGCGAGGGCGGCATCACCCAGGCGACGGTGGACGGGCTGCTCGGTCACGTCGCCAGCGGCAGCGAGCCGGTGGACCTCGCCGTCCTCAAGGGTGACGCCCGGCTGGCCGAGGTGCTGCGCCGCTCGGTGCTCTCCCACGTCCGCAAACCCGCCGACGACGTCGTGGCCGTCGTCGGCACCAAGCGATACCGGGTGCCGGAGTACCGGCTGCGCCGCTATGTCGACGACGCCCGGCGCGCACTGGGGTCCGGGCTGCGCTGGACCGCCGCCCGCGACCGGCTTCGGCTGCAGGTGGCCGAGGACGTCCGGCGGCAGCGCGAGGACGCCGGCGGTGCGCCGAGCGACGCCGAGACGGCGCGGGTCGCGCGGTCGCAGGCCGTGCGGGACTGGACCGACACGGTGTGGCCCGCCCTGACGGCGCCGGCACTGCTCGCACGGCTCTACGACGACGCGGACTTCCGCGCCCGGTGCGCCGGGGCCGCCCTCACCGAAGCGGAGCGGGACGCGCTCGCCAGGCCGGCTCCGTCCACGCTGCGCCGGGTGCGCTGGACGCCGGCCGACGTCGTCCTGCTCGACGAGCTGGAGTCGCTGCTGCAGCCGCAGGACACCTTCGTCCACGTCGTCGTCGACGAGGCGCAGGATCTCTCGGCGATGCAGTGCCGGGTCGTCGCCCGCCGCTGCCCGCAGGGGTCGGTGACCGTGCTCGGCGACCTGGCCCAGGCGACCACGCCCTGGGCGCCGGGGTCCTGGGAGCGCACGCTGGAGCATCTCGGCCACGAGGCGACGGTGCTGCCGCTGACCGCCGGCTACCGCGTGCCGGGCGAGGTGCTGGCTCTGGCCAACCGGCTGCTGCCCCACATCGCGCCGGACGTCCCGCCCGCGACGTCGGTCCGCCAGGGCGAGGATGCGCTGCGCCTCGTGCCGGGCGGTTCGGTGGTCGCCCAGGTCCGCGACTGCCTCGCGGTGCCCGGCTCGGTCGGGGTGATCGTCCCGGACGCCCGCGCCGACGAGACCCTCGCCGGCCTCGCCGAGTTCGGGGCTCAGCTGCTCGGCGGTGACGCCGACCCGCGGGTGACGGTCGTCCCCGCCTCCGGGGCCAAGGGCTTGGAGTACGACTCCGTGGTCGTGGTCGAACCCGCCGCCATCGTCGAGGCCGAGTACGAGCGCATCGACGGTCTGCGGCGCCTCTACGTCGTCCTCACCCGTGCCGTCTCGCGGGTGCGGATCGTCCACGCGACCGCCCTGCCCGCCGAACTCGACTGAGCCTCGCGCGAGTCTCCACAGCCCCGTGATCGGGGTCACGGATATGGTAGGAACCTCTGGGTAGTTCGGCCGGTACGCCACCCCTGTACCAACGGACGATCCAGCCTCGTACGACAGCGTCAGACCCACCCGCAGAGCGCACCACCGGCAACCCCGGCGAGCGCGAGAGCCGAGGAGTCGCCGTGAGCGAACACGTCCATGCCGTGAACCCCGAGCCGGACCTCGTCCAGCTGCTCACGCCCGAGGGGCAGCGGGTGGACCACCCCGACTACCCGCTCGAGATCAGCGACGACGAGATCGGCTCGCTCTACCGCGACCTGGTGCTGGTGCGACGCATCGACAGCGAGGCGATCGCGCTGCAGCGGCAGGGCGAGCTGGGACTCTGGGCCTCCGCGCTGGGCCAGGAGGCGGCACAGATCGGCGCCGGCCGGGCGCTGCGCACCCAGGACATGGCCTTCCCCACCTACCGCGAGCACGGGCTGGCCTGGTGCCGCGAGGTCGACGCGCTGACGCTGATGGGGCTCTACCGCGGCACGAACCTCGGCGGCTGGGACCCCAAAGAGAACAACTTCGGGCTGTACACGATCGTCATCGGCGCGCAGACGCTGCACGCCACCGGATACGCGATGGGGGTCGTCCGGGACGGGGCCGTCGGCACCGGCGACCCGGAGCGCGACACCGCCGTCATCGCCTTCTTCGGTGACGGCGCCTCCAGCCAGGGCGACGTCAACGAGTCCTTCGTCTGGGCCGCGGCGGCGAACCTGCCGGTCGTCTTCTTCTGCCAGAACAACCAGTGGGCGATCAGCGAGCCGGTGGGCGTGCAGAGTCGCGTGCCGCTGTACCGCCGCGCCAGCGGCTTCGGTTTCCCCGGCATCCGGGTGGACGGCAACGACGTCCTGGCCAGCCTCGCCGTCACCCGCAAGGCCCTGGACGACGCCCGCAACGCGCAGGGCCCGACCTTCGTCGAGGCCTTCACCTACCGCATGAACCCGCACACCACCAACGACGACCCGCGGCGGTACCGGCTGGGCAGCGAGGCCGAGACATGGAAGCTGAAGGACCCGATCGAGCGGGTCCGCGCCTATCTCGCTCGTGAGGCCGGCTTCGGTGCCGACTTCTTCGACGGCATCGAGGCCGAGGCGCGCGAGCTCGCCGAGTACATCCGCGTCGGGTGCCGGGCCCTGCCCGACCCCACGCCCGCCTCCCTCTTCGAGCACGTGAACGTGACCATGACCGACGACGTCCGCGCCCAGCGCGACGACTTCGTCCAGTTCGTGACGGAGGTGTCGGCATGACGGCCAAGACGATGGCGAAGTCGCTCAACGACGGGCTCCGCAAGGCGATGGAGGACGACCCCAAGGTCGTCGTCATGGGGGAGGACGTCGGCAAGCTCGGCGGCGTCTTCCGCATCACCGACGGCCTGCAGAAGGACTTCGGCGAGGCCCGGGTCATCGACACCCCGCTGGCCGAGTCGGCGATCATCGGCACGGCGGTGGGGCTGGCCATCCGGGGCTACCGTCCGGTCTGCGAGATCCAGTTCGACGGCTTCGTCTTCCCCGGCTTCGACCAGATCGTCAGCCAGGTGGCCAAGTTCCACAACCGCTCGGCCGGCAAGGTGAAGATGCCGATCACCATCCGGATCCCCTCCGGCGGTGGCATCGGCGCCGTCGAGCACCACAGCGAGTCGGTCGAGACCTACTTCGCGCACACCGCCGGGCTCAAGGTCGTCGCCTGCAGCAATCCCTCGGACGCCTACTGGATGATCCAGGACGCCATCGCCGACGACGACCCGGTGATCTTCATCGAGCCCAAGCGGCTCTACCACGCCGGCAAGGCCGAGATCGCCGAGTCGCCGACGCCGCTGTACTCGGCGCAGGTCATCCGACCCGGCCGGCACGTGACGCTGGCCGGCTACGGCATGACGGTGCCGACACTGCTCGACGCGGCCGCGGCCGCAGCCGAGGAGGGCCTGGAGCTGGAGGTCATCGACCTGCGTAGCGTCTCGCCCCTGGACGTCGGCACGGTCGTCGAGTCCGTGCGCCGCACCGGTCGGCTGATCGTGGTCCACGAGGCGCCGCAGAGCTTCGGCGTCGGTGCCGAGCTCGCCACCCGCGTCACCGAGGCGGCGTTCTACAGCCTCGAGGCGCCGGTACTGCGCGTCACCGGTTACGACACCCCGTATCCGCCGTCGCGGCTGGAGCACGAATGGCTGCCGAACCTGGACCGCGTGCTGGACACCGTCGACAAGATCATGGAGTTCTGAGCGTGAGCCTGGAGCAGTTCCGCCTGCCGGACCTCGGTGAGGGCCTCACCGAGGGCGACATCCTCAAGTGGCTGGTCGCCGTCGGCGACACCGTCGAGGTCAACGACACCATCGCCGAGGTCGAGACGGTGAAGGCCGCCGTCGAGCTGCCCTCGCCGTTCGCGGGCGTCGTCACCGGCCTGCACGCCGCCGAGGGCGAGACCGTCCCGGTGGGGACGGCGATCATCTCCATCGAGACGTCGGGTTCGGCGGCGCCCGCGACGACCCCGGTGTCACCCGCGGCGGCAGCCGGGGAGGATCTCGTCCCGGCGCTGGCCGAGGAGGAGAAGCAGCCGACGCTGGTGGGTTACGGACCGCGAGAGGAGACCGGCGGCCGCCGCCGGCGGCGTCGGGTCGAGCCGCCACCGGTCACCGCCGCCGGCGCGCAGGCGTCCTTCAATCTGCCCCCGGCCGCGGCAGCACACCCGGCGCCGCCGCCCGCGGCGGTCGAGCCCCCGGTCACCCCCGTCACGGCCCGGCCCGGCGCCCAGCGGGCCCTGGCCAAGCCACCGGTCCGCAAGCTCGCCAAGGACCTCGGTGTGGATCTCACCGGCATTGCACCGACCGGCCCCCACGGCACGATCACCCGCGAGGACGTGCAGCAGGCGGCCAGCGGCAGCCGCGTCAACGGGCACGCGCCGGCAAGCACCGCCGCCGTGACCACCGGACGCGAGACTCGCATCCCCATCAAGGGCATCCGCAAGCACACCGCCGCGGCGATGGTGGCCAGCGCCTTCACCGCCCCGCACGTCACCGAGTTCGTGACGATCGACATCACCGCGACCATGGAGCTGCGCGACCGGGTCGCCGCACGCCGGGAGTTCCGCGGCGTGAAGGTCTCGCCGCTGCTCTTCGTGGCACGCGCCGTCCTGCTGGCCGTGAAGCGCACCCCCGAGCTCAACGCGACGTGGGACGAGGCCGCGGGCGAGATCGTGCACAAGCACTACGTGAACCTCGGCATCGCCGCGGCGACCGAGCGGGGCCTGGTCGTCCCCAACGTCAAGGACGCCGATCGGATGTCGCTGCTGGAGCTCGCGGGGGCGGTGGGCCAACTGACCGAGACCGCCCGCGCCGGGAAGACGAGCCCGGCCGACATGTCCGGCGGCACCTTCACCATCACCAACGTCGGCGTCTTCGGTGTCGACACCGGCACCCCGATCCTCAATCCCGGCGAGGCGGGCATCCTCTGCTTCGGCGCGATCCGGCGGATGCCGTGGGTCGTCGGCAGCGGTGCGGACGAACGGATCGAGCCACGCTGGGTGACCCAGCTCGGCCTCTCCTTCGACCACCGCCTCGTGGACGGCCAGCAGGGGTCGCAGTTCCTCGCCGACGTGGCCGCGATCCTTTCGGACCCCGGGCTCGCTTTGTTGTGATTCGTTAGGCGGCTCAGCGCAATGACGGGGTGACGTTAGCCACCAGGGGCCTCTTGGGCGTGATCTGTTAGGCAGTGCGAGGTACTGTCCTTACAGATCACTCAACGAGGAGGAATCATGGAGAAGATCGCCCGCCGCCTGCGCCAGCGTCGTCGAGTCCGCGAGTTCAACCGCGCCTTCGACAATGCCTCGCCGTCGATGCAGCACGAGCTCATCGCCGCCGCCGCACGCTCCGGCATGCACAACCGGTGATCGCACGCCGACACCCGGCAGCGCACTGAGGCCGTCGTCCCACCCGGACGGCGGCCTTTCGCGTACCCGGAGGAAACATCCGCGGGCGACGACGGTTGGATGACAGCGTGGATGCCGTGAAGACCGGCCCGCGGGTGCGGGCCCCCGAACTCCCCGCCGGCGACTGGTTCAACACCGCCGCGCCGCTGGACCTCGCCGCTCTGCGCGGCCGCTTCGTGCTGCTGGATTTCTGGACCTTCTGCTGCGGCAACTGCCTGCACGTGCTCGACGAGCTCCGCCCGCTGGAACAGCGGCTCGGCGAGGTGCTCACCGTCGTGGGCGTGCACTCGCCGAAGTTCCCGCACGAGGCCGACCCGACCGCGCTCGCGGCTGCCATCGAGCGCTACGAGGTGCACCACCCGGTGCTCAACGACCCTGCCCTGGCTGCCTGGCAGCAGTACGCGGTGCGGGCCTGGCCCACCCTGGTGCTGGTCGATCCCGACGGCTACGTCATCGCCCAGGCCGCCGGCGAGGGACAGGTCGCCGCGCTCGGGGCACTGATCGACGACCGGCTGCCCGCCTTCGAGGCCGCGGGGCGGCTGCGGCGCGGTGACGGTCCGTACGTGCCCCCGCCGGTCGCCCCCGGCGCACTGCGCTTCCCCGCCGACGCCGTCCGACTCCCCGCGGCGCGGACCGGGCGGGACCGCGACACGCTGCTCGTCGCCGACGCCGGTCACCACCAGGTCGTCGAGGTCGAACTCGACGGCGAGACGGTGCTGCGGCGCATCGGCGCGGGCCGGGGCGAGCCCTTCGCCGAGCCGAACGGGCTGGCACTGCTGCCCGCCGGGCTCGCGCCGTACGACGTCCTCGTCGCCGACACCGCCCACCACGTGCTGCGTGGTGTCAGGCTGGCCGACGGCGAGGTCGTCGCCACCCTCGATCTGCCCGCCCTGCTCGCCGACGAGCTCACCGTCACCGGTCCGATCCCGCTCGCCCTCTCGCCCTGGGACCTCGTCTGGTGGCCCGCCACCGAGCGCGTCGTCGTCGCGGCGGCCGGCGTCCACCTGCTGCTCAGCGTGGACCCGGTCACCGGGACGGCGGAGGTCCTGGCCGGGACCACCGTCGAAGGGCTGCGTGACGGCGCCGCCCTGGACAGCTGGCTGGCGCAGCCGTCCGGCCTGGCCGTCGACGGTGACCGGGTCTGGTTCGTCGACGCCGAGACCTCGGCGCTGCGCTCGCTGGACACCGCCGGCGTGGTCCGGACCGCCGTGGGGGAGGGGTTGTTCGACTTCGGGCACGTGGACGGCCCGTCCGCGGCCGCCAGGCTGCAGCACCCCCTCGGCGTCGCCCTGCTGGGCGACGGGTCGGTGGCGGTGCTGGACACCTACAACGGCGCGGTCCGCCGCTACGACCCCGCCGCCGACGAGGTGAGCACGCTGGCCCGCGGCCTGACCGAACCGTCCGCGGCGCTGCTCGTCGGTGACGAGCTCGTCGTGGTCGAGTCCGCCGCACACCGGCTCTCGGCGACACCGCTGGCACCGGAGCTGATCGCCGGCCCGGCGCTGCGCACCGAGCGGCCCCCGACGGCGCTGCGGGCCGGCACGGTGACGCTGACGGTCCGCTACGCGCCGGCACCCGGCCGCAAGGCCGACGAGCGCTACGGTCCGTCGACGCTGCTCTCGGTTGCCGGCGCGCCGGAGCTGCTGCGCGCCGGGGCGGGGGACAGCGTCGAGCTGACCCGCGAGCTCACCCTCGCCGCCGGGACCGGGGTGCTGGCCGTGACCGCCCGAGCCGCCGCCTGCAGCGACGACCCGAGCGAGGAGCACCCGGCCTGCGAGCTGAGCCGGCAGGACTGGGGCATCCCGGTGGTCGTCAGCGAGGACGGTGACACCGAGCTGGAGCTCGTCCTGCTGGGGTGAGCCGGGACGCGTCCTCGGGCGTGTCCTAGTCGATCCGCATGGCGACGACGGCGACGTCGTCGCCGTGACGGACTGCGGCGCGGGTGAGGGTGTCGATGATCCGGCGCGGGGTCGCCTCCGAGGGCAGCGCCGCGGTGAGCCGGCACATCTCGGCGAGCCCCTCGTCCATGTCCGGCTCGGCACCGAAGGAGTCGGTCAGCCCGTCGGTGAAGCAGATGAGCGTGCTGCCGCGCTCGAGGTCGCAGAAGGCGTCCGGCGGTCGCTTGCTGTCGGCCAGCAGCCGGCTCACGCCGATCATGGGACCGCGGCTGGCGTCCAGGACGCGGACCGTGCCGTCCGGCTCCCGGATCACGATCGGCGGGTGCCCGGCGCTGGTGTAGCGCAGCGTGGCGCCCTCCGGCGTCGGCGTGAGCGTGGCGTAGACGCAGGTGGCGAGGAAGCGCATGTCGGTGCCGTCGAGCAGCTCGTCGACGGCGGTGAGGACGGTGTGCGGATGGCTGCCGGGCCAGCCGTAGGAGCGGACGATGGTGCTGAGCTTGCCCATGCGGGCCGCCGAGTCGATGTTGTGGCCCATCACGTCGCCGACGACGACGCCGACCGCGCCGCCGCCCCGCAGCGCGAAGACGTCGTACCAGTCGCCGCCCACGGCCGCCTCGTCGGCGGCGGGGACGTAGTCGGCGGCGATGGTGAGGCCGTCGACCGTGGGCAGGCTCGGCAGCAGGTTGCGCTGCAGCGTGGCGGCGGCCGCCCGCTCACGGGCGTACAGCTGCGTGTTCTCCAGCATCAGGCCGGCCCGGACGGCGAGATCCTGCACCAGCGCGACCTCGGTCTCCCCGAGCGGCGGCCGCTCGCCGTCGGCGACGAGCATGACGCAGCCGAGGATGCCCGATCGGGCGAGCAGCGGGACGGCGACGAAGCTGCGGATGCCGAGCTCGCGCAGCAGCTCCGTCCGCTCGTCGTCCGCGGCACCGGTGCGGTCGGGCGGCTCCCGGTCGTAGTCGGTCACCAGCACGTCGCGGGCCTCGCCGCGCAGCACCCGCCAGAGCGGGCTGTTGTGCGGCAGTGACGCGGGGAGCTGTCCGCGCAACCGCTCCACCGTCGCCGCGATGTGCTCGTCGGTCTCGGCCGCCTCGTGCAGCAGCAGCGGGGTCTGCAGTCCGCCGGTCTCGTTCCGGACGAAGACCGAGCACCAGGTGCCGACGCGCGGGACGAGAGCGTCGGCGAGCAGCTCGAGGATGCGACCCGGCTGCTGGCTCATGGCCATGCGTGAGGTGAAGTCGGCGAGCAGGGCCAGCCGGTCGGCGGCGTCGGCCACCTGGGCCAGCGCGTCGTCGCGCGCCTGCTGTGCCTCGACCCGGGCGGTGACGTCGGCCTGCACTCCGACGTAGTGCGTGATCTCGCCGTCCCGGTCACGCACCGGGGAGATGGAGAGCTCGTTCCAGAACGGCCGGCCGTCCTTGCGGTAGTTCAACAGCGTGGTGGTGAGCGCACTGCCGTTGCGCAGGGCGGCCCGGATCTCGTCCACGACGCTCTGGTCGGTGTCGGGGCCCTGCAGGAAGCGACAGTTGCGCCCCACCGCCTCGTCGAAGCTGTAGCCGGTGGTCTCGGTGAAGGCGGGGTTCACCCAGACGAGCGGGTTCTCGGCGTCGTTCGGGTCGGTGATGGTGAAGGAGACCCGGGTGGCGAGGACGGCACGGTCGCGCAGCGTCGACGCCGACTCCCGGACGCCGGCGATCAGCTTGGCGTTGCGGGCGGGGAGGAAGACGACGAGCGCCAGCGACTCCAGCGCCTCAGGGGCTCCGGTCAGCGGCAGTCCCAGGACCCAGAGCACTTCGCGGGCGTCGGTGGCGGCAGTGGCGCGCATGGCGGTGATGGGCTCGCCCGCCGTGGGCTCCCCGCCCGCGACGCGCAGCAGCGACTCGGCCGGGTCGGGGCTGGTACTGCCGGACTCGGCGGGCTCGCTGCCGGCCGGCAGGTCGTCGCCGCTGACGTCTTCCAACCCGGCCGCCCGGGACCACTGGTCCACCGACATCGGCAGCTCGCCACCCGGCGCCAGCTGCCGGGCCAGGTCGTTGGCGTAGGTCACCTCGCGCCGGGCGAGGTCCACCACCAGGATGGCCGCCGAGGCCTCGTGCACCAGCGGCGGGTAGAGGGTCGCCAACGCCGCGTCGGCCTGCCGGCCGGGGCTGTCCGCCGCGGGCGGAGGCGTGGGGCTCACGGCCCCGATGCTATCGAGCGCCCTTGCCGTCCGTACTAGCGTCGCGGGCATGGTGCGCGCCGCATGGTTCTTCCCCGTCCCCGACGAGAGTCAGCTGCCGGAACGGCTGCAGGGTCTCTTCGCCAAGGCCCGCGAGAGCATCGGCTTCGTCCCCAATGTCTTCCGCTCGTTCAGCTACCGTCCCGAACGCCTTTCGGCTTGGTTCGGCCACTACCGGCTGCTGCACGAGCCGACCGCGAACCTCGACGCCGCCGACCGCGAGATGATCGCCGTGGTCGTCAGCGCGTGGAACCGCTGCACCTACTGCATCGTCTCCCACGGCCACGCCCTGCAGGCCGCCCTCGTCGAACGCGGCGTCGCCGCGGACGAGGCCACCCGCACCGCCGACTACATCGCCACCAACTGGCGCCATGCCGACCTCGACACGCGCCGGATCGCGATCTGCCAGTACGCCGAGAAGCTCACCGCCCGGCCGCACGAGGCGAGCGAGGCCGACCTCCACGCGCTGCGCGCCGTCGGGCTCACCGACCACGAGATCTGGGACGTCGCCGAGATCGCGGCGATGTACAACTTCACCAACCGGATGGCCCTCGCCCTCGGCCAGCGACCCAACCCCGAGTACCACTAGCTCCACCCCACTTGACCCACCCCGGCCGACCCTCCGCCGGCTCACCCTCCGCCGGCTGTTGAGTGGATGCGGGGACGTACCCCGACAGGTCAGCTCGTGATGTCCTTGCCGGCGAAGCGGGCCCAGGCCAGCGTGGTGAAGACGGCGACGTAGCCGACGCTGACCAGGACGCCCCGGCTCATCGAATCGGTGACGACCGGGTCGCGCAGCAGGTCGATCCAGGCCCGCCAGTGGTGGGTCGGCAGCCAGGCGTGGATGGCCGAGAGCTGCGGGATGGCGTCCGCGACCTGACTGGTGATGATCAGTGTCAGCGTCGCGGCGATGGCTGCGATCGGGACCTCGGTGAGCGTCGAGACGAAGAGCCCGATCGCGGCCACGCTGAGCAGCCCGACGGTCACGTAGCCGACGACGAGGGCGAGCCGGCCGAGCCCCTCGACGTAGCTGATCGTCCGACCCGAGAGCAGCGTGAGCTCACCGGAGGGGAAGAGCACCAGCCCGGCGAGCACGCCGAGCAGCGCCACGACCACAGCGCAGGCCAGGCACCACGCCGCGGTGGCCCCGAACTTCACGGCGAGCAGCCGCGTCCGGCCGACCGGGACGGTGAGCAGGTAGCGCAGCGTGCCGCTGTGCGCCTCACCGGCCACCGAATCCCCGGCCACCACCGAGACGACGAGTGGCAGGAAGAGCGGCATCGCGACGAGGAAGGCGGCGAGCGCGGCGAACAGTCCGTTCTCGGCGATGCCGCCGAAGATCGAGCCACCCTCGCGGTCGCCACCGCTGAGCTTGGTGGCGACGCAGATCAGAACCGGCACGAGGCCGAGGACGGCCAGCAGCAGGTTGTTGCGGCGCCGGCGGAAGACCATGCCGATCTCGGAGCGCAGGAAGCTAGCCCGAGACATCGAACCCCTCACCGGTCAGGCCGACGAACTGCTCCTCCAGGCTCGGTCGCTCGACCCGGAAGCCGCGCACCGCGACACCGGCGGCGACGAGGGCCGCGACCAGCTCCTCGGGGCGTGCCCGGCCGAGCAGAGCCAGGACGTCGGCACCGTCGCGTCGCACCTCCGCCAGCCCGCGCTCGGCGAGCAGCCGCGCCGCAGCCTCGACATGGGGGGTCTCGACCCGGACCGAGGGTGCCTGCCGGTCGCGGAGCTCGGTCATGCCGCCCTGCCAGACCAGCCGGCCGGCGCTCATGACCCCGATCTCGGTGCACATCTGCTCGACCTCGCTGAGCAGGTGCGAGGAGACGAAGACCGTCGTCCCCTGTTCGGCGAGCTGCCCGACCAGCGTGCGGATCTCCCGGGTCCCCTGGGGGTCCAGGCCGTTGGTCGGCTCGTCCAGCACCAGCAGCTCCCGCGGCCGCAGCAGCGCCGCGGCGATGCCGAGGCGCTGCCGCATGCCCAGGGAGTAGGCGCGATAGCGCTTGCCGGCCGCGGCGGTGAGGCCGACGCGTTCCAGCGCCTCGTCGATGCGTGCCGCCGAGGTCGCGGGGTCGGTGCTCCGGTCGGCGGCGTCCAACCGGGCCAGGTTGGCACGACCCGCGAGATAGGGATGGAACGCCGGCCCCTCGATCAGGGCACCGACCCGCTCCAGCACCTGAATGCCCGCCGCCGTCACGGACGTGCCGAGCAGCTCGTGCTCACCGGCACTCGGCATCACCAGGCCGAGCAGCATGCGGATCGTGGTGGTCTTGCCCGAGCCGTTGGGGCCGAGGAAGCCGTAGACCGAGCCCGCCGGCACCTGCAGGTCGATGCCGTCCACCGCGGCCACGGCGCCGAAGCGTTTGGTGAGACCGCGCGTGGCGATCGCCGGTGCCGTCATCGCCGCGGCGGACTACTTGGCGGCGGCGTAGAGCGAATTGGGCTCGACGGCCCCGAGGAGCACCCGGCCGTCGTTGGTGATCAGGACGTTGACGAGGTCGGTCGTGACGAGGCGCCCGGCACCCCAGGGCCCGTAGACCCGTTCCGAGGCCCGCGCCAGCGGTCCCTTCTCCAGGCTGCGCAGCCCCCGGCTGAGGCGGTCGCCGGCGTGCAGCGTCCAGACGGTGTCCCAGCCGGTGCCGCTCACCGTGAGCCGGCGCGCGACGTTGCGTGACGGCGACGGCGCGGACGGCGCCGACCGCTCCCGCTCCGCCCGGGCGCGTGCGAACCGCTCGGCCAGGTCCACCGTCCGCACCCGCGCGCCGGCGGGTGGGGTGAAGGAGAAGTAGGTGGCCGAGGGCGCGGTGAAGGAGATGCTCGTGTACTCGATATCCACCGCCGCGTCGGACCGGCCACGGGCGTAGACCTTGACGCCCAGCGGCACCTTCGTCTTGCCGTCCACGGCGATGCGCACCGAGCCGATGGTGGTGCTCTCGCTGCGCGGTGTGAGCACGAGCTCGTAGGCGCTGCGATTGGCGACGCGGTGCCGCGAGCTGACCGTCACCTTGGTGCCGGGCTGCAGCTCCTTGAGCAGGTCGTCGGCCAGTCCACCCGGCGTCGCCGCTCCCAGCGTGCCGCCGCTCGGCAGCGTCGCCGGCACCCCGGAGGGCCGCGGCGAGCCGCCGAAACGGGACGAGCGGTCCGGGAGGATGGCGTGCAGTGCGGTGCGGTCGGCGCTGGACCACTGCCAGACGTTCTGCCCGGAGCGGAAGACGTCGGTCTCGTCGGTCTCCCCCAGCAGCGCGACACGCTGCCGGTCGGGACCGCCGTACCAGACCTTGAGGGTGTGCGAGCCGGTGAGCAGCGAGGAGAGCGAGGCGCTGCTGCCGGCGTCGTCGCTCATCACCGAAGGCAGCTCGGGCAGGCCCAGCGAGAGCTTGGAGACGACCGTCCCGGAGAAGCCCGTCAGCTGCGGCTGTCGCACGGCCGCGATCAAGGACCGGGCGTCGGTACGCGGCAGCGTCGTCTCCGACGTCGCCTGTGCCCGCAGCACGCCGGTGGCGACGATGCCGATCACGCCGACCACCGCCACGGGCGCCAACCAGCGCAGCGCAGGATGGCGCTGGACCACCGGCGGGACATTCACCCCATCGAGGGTGCGCAACGCGCGCTGTGGCAGGGCTGAGGTAGGCCCGGTGCGCTGCTGGTCCACACTGGCAGTCTGACAACGCTTCGAACCAGTCCGACAGGCGCCCTCCGGGCGTCCACAGGTCGGCCCAGACCAGGGGAGTGCAGAGTGCGATTGCTGATCGTCGAGGACGAGGTCAGGCTGGCGTCCGCCCTGCAACGCGGTCTCGGCGCCGAGGGGTTCACCGTCGACGTCGCCCACACCGGCCCCGACGGGCTGCACCTGGCGCAGGAGACGACCTACGACGCGGTCATCCTCGACATCATGCTGCCGGAGCTCTCCGGCTATCGCATCATCGAGCACCTGCGCGCCGCCGAGAACTGGGTCCCGATCCTCATGCTCACGGCGAAGGACGGCGAGTACGACGAGGCCGACGCCCTGGACCTCGGCGCGGACGACTACCTCACCAAGCCGTTCTCGTTCGTCGTCCTGCTGGCGCGCATCCGGGCCCTGATGCGGCGCGGGGTCCAGCCGCGACCGGCATCGCTGACCGTCGGCGACCTGGTCCTCGATCCCGCCGCCCACACGGTCCACCGCGGCGAGACGGCCATCGAGCTGACACCCCGCGAGTTCTCGCTGCTCGAGTTCCTGATGCGCCGCGCCGGTGACGCGGTGAGCAAGGCGGACATCCTGCACCACGTCTGGGACGCCAACTACGACGGCGACGCCAACGTCGTCGAGGTCTATGTCGGCTACCTGCGCCGCAAGATCGACGTGCCCTTCAGCCGGCAGTCGCTGCAGACCGTCCGCGGGGCCGGCTACCGCCTCACCGCCGAGAACTAGCCCCACCGATGTCCGCGACGGGGTCGTCGCTGCAGGGGATCGCGCGGCGCGGCGTCGCCTGGCCGCGCGAGTGGTGGGTGCGCCAGTCGCTGCGTGCCCGCCTCACCCTGCTCGCCACCGCCCTCTTCTCCTTCGCCGTCATCACCGGTGCCGTGCTGCTGCTCGTGCTGCAGCGCTACGCCCTCACCCGCGTGCTCGACTCCAACGCCGTGCAGAGCGCGAACGACGTCGCCGCCCTGGTGCGCAAGGGCACGCTGCCCAAGGTGGTGCCGACGACGACGAGCGGTATCGCCGCCGTCCAGGTACTCGACAGCAACGACGCGGTCATCGCCTCCTCCGAGGGAGCCGACCGCACCGTCTCGCTGCTGAGCCCGAGCCAGCTGACGCAGGTCCGCAACGGCAACCGCATCGAGTTCAGCGCCGACGACATCTCCAGCTCCACCCCGACCCTTCGCGCGATCGCGCGCAAAGTCGGCTCCGTCACGGTCGTCGTCTTCACCGACGTGAGCCGGGTGGACGACAGCCTGCGCATCCTCACCCGCGCCGCGCTCATCGGCGGTCCGCTGGCGGTGCTGCTCATGGCGACGGCCACCTACGGCGTGGTGGCCCTCACCCTGCGACCGGTCGCCGCGCTGCGGCACGGTGCCGCCGACATCACGGCAGCGGGGCTCGCCGAACAGCGGCTGCCGGTGCCCCGCGCGCAGGACGAGATCCACCGGCTGGCCGTCACCCTCAACGCCATGCTCGACCGCATCGACTCGGCCACCAGCCGGCAGCGGACCTTCGTCGGGGACGCCGCGCACGAGCTCCGCTCGCCGCTGGCCTCGCTGCGGGTGCAGCTGGAAGTGGGGCAGCGCTTCGGCCCGGAGGACGACTGGTCGGGCCTGCTCGACGACGTCCTCGTGGACGTCGACCGGCTCGACCGGCTGGTGAAGGACCTGCTCTCGCTCGCGCGGCTGGACGAGGCGGGTCGGCTCCGTTCGGAGCCGGTGGAGTTCGGTGAGGTGGTCGACTCCGTCGTCGCCGGGTACACCCAGGCCCGCGTTCCGGTGACGGCGAACTGCACCCCGGTGACGGTGACCGGTGACGCCGATGCGCTGCGCCGGGTGGTGATCAACCTGGTGAACAACGCCGTCCGCTACGCGACGACCGGCGTGACCGTCGAGCTGGGGGTCCACGGGCGGGGCGAGACACGGCACGCCCGGCTCACGGTCACCGACGACGGCCCCGGCATCCCGGAACGGGAGCGGCAGCGCGTCTTCGACCGCTTCTACCGGGTGCAGGAGTCGCGTTCGCGCGACACCGGCGGCACCGGGCTGGGGCTGCCGATCGTCCGGGACATCGTGCGCAACCACGGTGGCCGGGTCTGGCTGACCGATCGCGAGGACGGCCGGCCGGGACTGCTCGCCGTCGTCACGCTGCCGCTGGCCTGAGGCCGGCGCCCGGGCGGGCAGCCGGTCCGGAGAGCGCCGGGCCGACAGCGGACTGCCGCCGGCCCGGTTGCTCTCAGCTCGACGGCGCGCCGCTGGGCGAGCCGCTGCTGCCGCAGACCGGCAGCGTGCCCGGCGTCGTCGTGGTGGGGGTCGGTGTCGGCGTGGTCGGGGCGCCGGGCGTGGGGCTCGTCGGCGTACCGGTCGGCCCCGGGGTGCAGGTCGGCTGCGGCGGCGAGTACTGGTAGATCGTCAGCGTGATCTTGCGGCTCGGCTTGTAGGCGCCGGGTCCGGGATCCTGCGAGGCGACGAGACCGTTCTTGCTCTCGTCGCGCGTCGTCTGCTCCACCGTCTTCGGATTGCCGAAGTCGTCCGGAATGAGCTCGAGCGCCTGGGCGAGCGTCTTGCCGGTGACGTCCGGCAGCTTGATGGTGCCGGTGGAGAGGACGAGTTCGATCTTGGTGCCGGGGCGGACGGCCTCGTTGGCGGACGTGCCCTGCTCGAGCACCGTGTCCTTGTCCTCGGCGCTGTTGCGGTACGTCCGGGTGTAGGTGAGCTTGGCGTTCTTCAACGCCGCCACCGCGTCGGCGAACTTCATCCCCTCGACGAGCGGCACGCTGGTGAGCTGCTGCTTGTAGGTGTAGAAGCGGACGACGCTGCCCTCTTGCAGCTCGGCACCGGGCGCCGGGGTCGTGATGCAGACCTGACCCTCGCTGACCGAGCGGACCACCCCGCCGGCGTCCTTGCAGGGCTCGCTGGTCTCGCCGCCGAACTCGGGCGTCAGCTTCTGCTTGCGGAGGTCGTCGATAGCAGCCTGGCGCGTCTGGCCGATGACGGAGTCGAGGGTAACGTTCTGCCGCTCCGTGCCGCCCGTGCCGGCGATGAGCCAGGTGCCGATGCCGATCACGAGCAGCAGTGCCACCACCACCGCGGCCCAGATCAGACCGGTGCGATGCCGCTCGTCCTCGCCGTCCTCCTCGTCGACGGGACGGCGCGCCGCCACGACCGGCGCGGGCGTGCGAGCGATGAACTGGGTGCGCTCGGCGTCGGTCATCACCGCCTCGGCGGTGACCGGCTGGCTGGCCAGCGCGCGCTGCAGGTCGCTGCGCATGTCCGCGGCGGACTGGTAGCGGTTGAGCTGGTTCTTGGCCAGCGCCTTCATGATGATGGAATCGACGGCGCGCGAGACCTCAGGGTTGCGCGCCGAGGGCAGCACTGGGTTCTCGCGGACGTGCTGGTAGGCCACCGCGACCGGCGAGTCGCCCTGAAACGGCGGACCCCCGGTGACGAGCTCGTAGAAGAGGCAGCCGGTGGAGTAGACGTCGGAGCGCGCGTCGACGGACTCGCCGCGGGCCTGCTCGGGCGAGAGGTACTGCGCCGTGCCGATGACGTTGGCCGTCTGCGTCACCGTGGCCGAGGTGTCGGCGACGGCGCGGGCGATGCCGAAGTCCATCACCTTGACCGCGCCGGCAGTGGTGATCATGACGTTGGCCGGCTTGATGTCGCGGTGGATGATGCCGTTGCGGTGGCTGAAGTCCAGCGCGCTGCAGATGTCGGCGACGATCTCCATCGCCCGGCTCTCGGGCAGCTTGCCCTCGGCGCGCAGGATGTCGCGCAGCGTCCGGCCCTGCACGAACTCCATGACGATGAAGGGCACCGGGACACCGTCGGCGCCGGCGTCCTCGCCGGTGTCGAAGACCGAGACGATCGACGGGTGGTTCAGGCCGGCGGCCGAGTGCGCCTCGCGCCGGAACCGGTTGAGGAAGGACGGGTCCCGCGCCAGGTCGGCGCGCAGCACCTTGATCGCGACATCGCGGTTGAGACGGATGTCCCGCCCGCGGTGGACCTCGGCCATCCCGCCGTAGCCGATCAGCTCACCGAGCTCGTACCTGCCGCCGACCAGTCTCGGCTGCGTCATCTGTCGTCCTCATTCCTCGTCCTGCGGGGCCGGCGTGTGTCGCGATGCTCCGGCATCGGCATCACGACCCACCCGCCCCGATGGAGCTCAGATATGCCTCGAAGACCTTCCTGGCTACCGGCGCGGCGGCCAGCCCACCGGTGGTCTCGTTGCCGTTGACCCCGCCCTCCTCGATGATCACGGAGACGGCGATCTTGGCCTCGCCACGGTCCAGCGCGAAGCCGGTGAACCACGCGTGCGGGGGCGGGAACTTGCCGGTGCGGGCGTTGCGGGTGCCGTGGTCGGCCGTCCCGGTCTTGCCGCCGACCTTCACGTCGGGGAAGGTCTTGCTGTCGACCGCGGCCGTCCGGCCCGTGCCCTGCGGGTTGTCGACGACGCCCTCCATCAGCTGGATCAGCTCGGCGTCGCGATCGGGGTCCAGCACTTGGCTGAGCTGCTCGGGGTCGGTCTGGCGCAGCGTCGACAGATCGGGGCGGAGCTCCTTGGCCACCAGGTAGGGCTTCATCAGCAGCCCGTTGTTGGCCACTGCGGAGGAGATCATCGCGGCCTGCATCGGCGTGATGGCCACGTCGCGCTGGCCGATCGCCGACTGCGCCAGGGTGTCGGGCTGCTGCCAGTCGCTCTGCGCACCGGGGGTGGAACGGCAGACCGGCAACGGGGTGGTGAAGGCGGCCCGCAGGCAGAGGTCCCCGGCCTGGGTCCCGGAGTAGGGCGCCTGCAGCCCGAACTTCTCGGCCATCGCCGGCACCTTGGTCTTGAGGTCCTCGGCGACGAGCTTGGCGAAGGTGGTGTTGCAGGACTTGGCCAGGGCCAGCGCGAGGGTGGCGGTCTTGCCGTTGTCGCAGACCTCGCCGTCGAAGTTCTCGACGCAGGCCGCCTCGCCGTTGGCCGGGCAGGCGCTGGTCCGGCCGGGGTTCAGCGGCCAGTAGGAGTTCGGCGAGGAGAGCCGGGTGTTCGGCGTCAGCTTGGGGTCGGCCTGCAGGGCGGCGGCGGAGTCGATGACCTTGAACATCGAACCGGGCGGATAGACCTGGCTGATGGTCCGGTTGAGCAGCGGGTCCTCGTCGTTCTTGTTGTAGGCCTTCCACGCCGCGTCGATCTCGTCGGCGTTGTGGCTGGCCAGCTTGTTCGGGTCGTACGACGGCGTGGAGACCATGGCGAGGATGGCGCCGGTCTTGGGGTTGAGGGCGACCACGGCGCCGCGCCGGTTGCCCATCGCCTTGTAGGCGGCGGCCTGCGCCCGGGCGTTGAGGGTCAGCTGGACGCTGCCGCCCTTGGGGTTGCGTCCGGTGAGGATGTCGGCGAGCCGGGTGCCGAACAGCGACGGGTCGTCCCCGGTGAGGATGCTGTTGGTGGCGCTCTCGATACCGGTCTTGCCGTAGATGTAGGAGTAGTAGCCGGTGGCCGGGGCGTAGACCGGACCCTGCGGGTACTTGCGCAGGTACTTCAGCTCGTCCTTGGTCGCCACCGACGTCGCCACCGCGTTGCCGTCGACGACGATCTGGCCCCGCGGGCTGCTGTACTCGTTGAGCAGCACGCGCCGGTTGCCGGAGTTGTCGCGGTACGAGTCGCCCTGCAGCACCTGCACCACGTTGAGGTTCACGAAGAGCGCGAGGAAGAGCACGCCCACGGCGATGGCGACCTTGCGGATGGGCTTGTTCATGCCGGCACCGGTTCCTGCGTGGCGGTCTGCTGGGACGACGGTGGCGTGGTCGCCGGCCGCCGGGCGGCGTCGGAGATGCGGACCAGCAGCGCGAGGATCACCCAGCTGCCGAGCATCGACGACCCGCCGTAGGAGAGGAACGGCGTGGTGAGGCCGGTGGCGGGGAGCAGCCGGGTCACGCCGGCGACGACCACGAAGAGCTGCAGGGCGTAGAGGAACGCCAGCCCGCAGGCCAGCAGCTTGCCGAAGGAGTCGCGCACCGCCAGGCCCGCCGCGAGGCCGCGGGTGACGAGGATGCCGTAGAGGGCGAGCAGCCCGGCGACGCCGAAGAGCCCGGTCTCCTCGCCGAAGGAGGAGATGATGAAGTCGGTGGAGGGTAGCGGCACCAGCTCCGGGTGCCCGCTGCCCAGGCCGGTGCCGAAGATGCCGCCGGTGCCGAGGCCGAAGAGTGACTGCCGCAGCTGGAAGCCGAGGGCGGCGTTGTCGGCGGCGAAGGGGTGCAGCCAGATGCTGACGCGCTCCTGCACCTTGCCGAAGATCTGGTACGCCAGGTAGGCCCCGCCGGCGAAGAGCAGCATGCCGATGATGACCCAGCTGACGCGCTCGGTGGCGACGTAGATGAGCACGATGAAGAGGCCGAAGAAGAGCAGTGACGTGCCCAGGTCGCTACCCCGGACGAGCACCGCGATGCAGACCAGCCACGCCACGAGCACCGGACCGAGGTCGCGGCCGCGGGGCAGGGTGAGTCCCAGGATCTTGCGGCCGGCGAGCGCGAGGACGTCCCGCTTCTGCACCAGGTAGGCGGCGCCGAAGATGGTGAGCAGGATCTTGGCGAACTCACCGGGCTGGATCTGGAAGCCGCCGACGCGGATCCAGATGTTGGCGCCCGGAGCCTCCGGGATCTCGCTGAACTGCGCCGGCAGGACCACCGGCAGCATGAGGAAGAAGAGGCCGACGAGCGCCAGCGTGTAGGCGTAGCGCTGCAGCACGCGATGGTCGCGGACCAGCAGCAGGATGCCGACGAAGAGGGCCAGGCCCAGGCCGATCCAGACGACCTGCTTGGGCGCCTGCGGCGCGTATCCCGAGCTGAGGTCGAGGCGGTGGATCATGACCAGGCCCAGGCCGTTGAGCAGCACCACCACCGGCAGCATCAGCGGATCGGCGTACGGCGCGACGCGGCGGATGACGAGGTGGGTGATCGCGCCGAGCAGCAGCGGCACGGCGGCGTAGGTCAGCAGGCGAGACGGGGAGAGCTTGCCGTCGCGGGCGGCTTCGACGGCGGTCTCGGCAATGACCGTGATCAGCACCGCGAAGATGAGCATGACGATCTCGGTGTTGCGGCGCGTCGGCACCGTGCGCAGCGTGCTCAGCCCGGCGGTCATCGGCAGTTCACCCCCGGGCTCGGCTGCGGCGTCTCGCTGCTGGCAGCGGCGGACGAGGCTGCGGAGGAGGCGGCACTGGACGAAGCGGCACTGGGAGAAGCTGTCGGCGAGGGGGTGAGGCGTCGCGTGGACGGCGCGGCGACCGGCGAGCTCCGGCGGCTGGCGGTGGGCGAGGCAGAGGCAGTGCTCGGCGTGGTCCGGGCGGTCGGGCTCGGCGTCGCGGACCGGCAGACGGGCAGCCGGTTGGCGCGGAGGTTCTCGACGATCTTCTCGGCGTCACGGGCGTTGCCGGCGGTGATGCCGCTGGTGACCTGACCCCGGACCGACGGGTTGAGGTCGTCGATCTCGATGTCGGTGTTCTTGTAGACGGTGAAGAACTTCAGCGGACCGAACTCGGTGTTGATGCCGCGGAAGATCGCGACCTCGCTGCCCTTGCCGTCCGCGCCGACGAAGAACTGGGTCTGCGTCCAGGCGTAAGTCGCGCCGAGTCCACCCACGACGACCGCGATCACGCCGATGCCGATGAGCCAGGGCTTCCAGCGGAACCGCCGTCGAGGTGCCTGCTGTTCGACCGGCGGCGGTGCCGCGGTGGGACGGGCCATGTGCGCGGCGCGCTCGGCGGCACTGGAGTCGCCGGTGACGCCGGGGACGTCGGCCGCCGCGGGGTCGACGAAGGCACCGGCGATGACCGGGACGTCGTCGATGACGTCCCCGACACGGGCGTTGATGACGTCGGCGACGATCACGGTGACGTTGTCGGGACCGCCGCCGCGCAGCGCGAGCTCGACGAGGCGGTCGGCGCAGTCCTGGACGTCCTCGATCCGCATCGTCTCGGCGATGGTCTCGGTCGAGACGACGTCGGAGAGACCGTCGGAGCAGAGCAGGTACCGGTCGCCGTGACGCGCCTCGCGGATCGAGACGTCCGGTTCGAGCTCGCCGCCGAGCAGGGCACGCAGGATGACCGACTTGCGGGGGTGGTCCTTGGCCTCGTCGGGTGTGAGCTTGCCGCTGTCGACGAGGTACTGGACGTAGGTGTCGTCGTGCGTGATCTGCGTCAGCAGGTTGTTGCGGAGCAGGTAGGCGCGCGAGTCGCCGACGTGAACGAGCCCCACCTGACCGCCGACGAAGCGCAGCGCGGTGAGGGTGGTCCCCATCCCCTCCAGCTCCTGCTTCTCCTTGACCGCGTCGGAGATCTGGTTGTTCGCCTCCAGGACGGTGTCGCGCAGCGCCCCCATGAGGTCGTCGATGCGGCGGTCCTCGTCGAGGTGCTCCATGGCGGTGATGACGATCTTGCTCGCCACCTCACCGGCCGCGTGACCGCCCATGCCGTCGGCGATGGCGAGCAACCGTGGCCCGGCGTAGACGGAGTCCTCGTTGTTGTTGCGGACCAGGCCCTGGTCGGAGCGGACGGCGTAACGCAGGTAGAGAGCCATGGTCAGCGCAGCTCCAGCACCGTCTTGCCGATGCGCAGCGGCACGCCGGGTTCGAGCTGGACGGGTCCGTCGAGCTTGCGTTGGCCGAGATAGGTGCCGTTGGTGGAGCCGAGATCCTCGACGACCCAGACGCCGTCCTGCAGGCTGATGCGGGCGTGCCGGGTGCTGGCGTAGTCGTCCTCGAGGACGAGGGTGGAGTCGTTGGCCCGGCCGATGAGGACGGGTGCGCCGGTGAGGCCGATCCGGGTACCGGTGAGGCCGCCTTCGGTGACCATGAGGTGGGTCGGCTGACCGGGGCGTGACGGCTGCGCGGCCGACGAGCTCTTGCCCCGTCGACGGGCCGGCGGCGGTGTGGCCACGCGGGCCTGTCCGCTGGTCCGCAGGTCCGTCCGGATCACCCGGATGCAGGCGAAGACGAACAGCCAGAGCAGGACCAGGAATCCGAAGCGGAAGAGCTGGAGCGCCAGGGCAGAGTTCACGCGCGTTCCTGGTGGAACACGATGCGCGTGTGGCCCACGCGGATGACGTCGCCGTGGCGCAGCAACTGGCTGCTGATCTCGTGGCCGTTGACCGTCGTGCCGTTGGTGGAGCCCAGGTCGTAGGCGGTCGCGAAGTTGCCGTCGAACTGGATGTCCACGTGGCGGCGCGAGATGCCCTGGTCCAGCAGCTGCAGGTCGCTGTCGGTGCCGCGGCCGATGACGTTGCTGCCGCTGCGCAGATCGAAACGGCGGTTGGACTGGTCGACGATCAGCATCGCCGACTGCCGGCGCTGCGGCGGCGCCTGCTGGGCGTAGGTCTGGTCGTACGGGTTGCCCTGCGGCGCCCCGCCGTGGCCGTTGTTGCCGTAGGGGTCGTTGCCGTAGCCGGGCTGCTGGCCGTGGCCCGGCTGACCGCCGCCGTACGGATCGGCAAAGGCGGGCGCCGGTGGCGGGACCGGCGGCGCAGCGGCGGGAGCCGGCGGCGCGAAGGCGGGAGGCGCTACGGGTGCTGAGGTGGCGGCAGCGCCGTGGCCGCCGGGGGGCGGATCCGGGTACTGACCCAGCGGCGCGCCGGGGACGATCGGCATGGAGAGCGAGTCCTGCGGGCGGCGGCGCGGCGGCGCGGCCGGCTCCATCCGGGAGGCGACGCCGAAGACGCCGGTGTGCAGCTCGTCGTCACGGGCGAGGTAGACCTCGACGTCGCCGATGGTGTCCCACCGGTTCTCGTCCAGGTACTCCTGCACGAGTTCGGCCAGCGAGTTGGTCAGCTGGTTCTCCCACGGGATAAGCCGCTCGTAGTCCGACGGCGACAGCGTCACGCGGTAGCGGTTGGGCGACAGGACCTGACCGTTGCCCATGACGTTGCGCTTGTCGGCCGCTTCGCGCTGCAGCGCCGAGCCGATCTCGACCGGCTCGACCTGTCCCTTGAAGACCCTCGCGAAGGCACCGCCGACCAGGCCTTCCAGGCGGCGTTCGAAGCGCTGCGCCAGGCTCACGGCGTTCCTCCTGTCGACATCCACGGGTGCCCACCGCTCGTGCGGGCACGTTCAACTGCACGTCGGGCGACGTGAGCGGTCCGGAGTCTATCGGGCACGGCTGAGGCACCCGATTTTTCGGGCTGCGCCGCGTGCTAACGTTGCGGCTGCCAACCAGCGCGGACGTCCAACCGGACCGCCCACGCGAGCCCGGGCAAGTGGCGGAATGGCAGACGCGCACGGTTCAGGTCCGTGTGTCCGAAAGGACGTGGGGGTTCAACTCCCCCCTTGCCCACCAGTTCCTGGGTCATCTCCCAGGGTCCCGCTTCGGGGGCAGCCAGACACCCGAGACGTTCGCTGCCACAGCTTTCACCGAGGCAGAGCCTGGCCACACGGCCGATGACGCCGCTCACGCTGGCGCCGTAGCCCGGCCGCAGCTCGACCCCAACTGTCAGGCACAGTCCGGCGGTACCCCGGCGCAGACAAGCAGGTTCGAGGGCGGCGGCCCGAGTGGAAATGATCCCGACAGCGTCGCGCGGACGAAGCGCGCGCAGTGCGATGCCTGCGACATCCCCAACGACAGTCGCAGTGTCTCCGCGTCGGTGACCTGGACCGGCCCGGCGCCGCGCTCGAGCGAACTCGGCGTGTGCGATGCCGGCGCTGCTCCGCTGCCGGGCACTGCCGCAGCGGGCACGGGGCGGACTGACAATCGGGTGCGTACCTACGACAGTCACCATCGTCGCTCTCACAGGCGGGCGAAGCCCGCGAGGCAGGTCGAAGAGAACTCGATCTCTCGCCTCACTGCCCGTAAATGGTCGCCTCAGCCGACGCCGACGACGCCTCCTCAAACGGTGAGCTGATGACGATGGCGTGAATGGCAGGCCACGCAGCGGCGATCTTGCCGCGACCGGCGGCAAGGACGCTGTCCCGGCAGGGCAGCGCCTGTTCTATCAGCTTGGAGCGCAATTCTTTACCCGTCGCCTCGGTGTCGTCTCCCGGCAGCAGAGCCCACTCGCCGACGCGACGGGAGTCAGCGTCCCGCTCGTAGCTGGACCGCGTGTCAGCACGGATGGCCGCGTAGTACTGCGATTTATCGATACCCGGTACTTGCGCGTCGATTTCGGCGCGAAGATCCGGCGCAAGCCACGGCCGATCTCGGGGGATGTAAACGCCGAGCTGAGGGTGAAAGATCGCCGCCTCGGGGGTCGTGGTGCGAGTGGTGGCGAAGTGAACGATTCGCCAGCCGACCTCAGACCGTTGGCGGTAGGTGCGTCCGCGACGGTCCTATCCCGCCTCCACGAGAACGGGCGTGACGTAATCGGACAGGAAGCGAGTCAACAGCGACGCCATTACAGATCGCCCCTTCCTCACCGTCCGAACGACCGCCCTCAGGGATATTCGATGCATACGTATCCCCGTCGCCTCGGGTGGCAGCAACGCCGGATGCTGTCGTCGCCTCGACTTCCTCGGCCTCGGCACTCACCCGCCTGGTCAGGACCTTGCTCAGACCAACCTTGGCGAGCTTGCCTAGGGCAGCGCCGCCGAGGCTTGTGGCTACTCCGATTGCTGCGCCCTTCGCGACGCACCCGACCACGGACTTCCCGGGGGGCAATCGAGGCAACGTCGATCAAGCGGAGACACCTGAGGGCACCTGTAGCGGCACGTTGGTAGGCCATCGGATCTTGCGTCGACTGGTTCGCCCACCACCCGATCGCGCGCCGCGCATTTTAATGTGGTGGCCCTGTCGTGCATCCTGCGACGGTGGCTGCTCAGGCGCTGCGACCCTCTCCAAGGCTGACGCCAGGCTCGGCCCGCAAACGGGCGGACGAAGGACACCACGTCAGCCGGTCGAAACCGCCGTCCTCGTCGACGCGTCCCTGCCCGGGTTGCGACCCCTCACGATGAGATCAGTCGTTGCGCCGACATGCTTCGGCTGGTGCCTCGAAGAACGCGCGTGCGCCTCTCCGAGATCTTTACGGAGGCGCAAACGGGGTGGGCGGCGCGCCCTGCGGTGCGGTGGGCGGGACGGCCTGGTGCCGCACCGCCTCGTGCAGGTTCCGGCGGCGCGCGTGGTCCAGACGCTGGCGCTGGACCTTGCGAGCGCGGCGGCGAGCGCGGCGTTCGGCACGAGCATCGGCTGACAGCGCGGCGAAAATAGATGACATTGGGTTTCCCTCCCCGATGAGTCGCCCTCATGATGACACCCCACTCGGCCCGGCGACAGTCGTAATCGCCGCCCGGCTCGTTTGGCTACCGTGGGTGTGGAGGACGCGTGATCTCCGCCCCGGGGCATCATGTGCGCCATGTGGCGACGGGTGATCGGGGTGGCGGCAGCAGCGCTACTGCCGCTGGCGGCGTGCTCGTCGGCCCCCGACCCCGGAGGGCCGCAGCCGCGCTCGCACGCGGAGCAGCTCCTTGCCCGTGGCACCACCGCCGGACATCCGTGGCGGCTGACGGTCTCGTCCAGCCCCGAGGGCCAGCTGTGCATGGGTGTGAACGCCCAGTCGACGCCGAAGGACGGTTTTGTCGAGGACGGCTGCGGCTTCGGGCCGCCGGACGATCGGCTCGCCGGGCCGGTCGACACGGCCGAGGCAGGCAATTGGCAGCTGATCTGGGGGCCGGCGCCGCCCGGCGCCGTGCGCGTCCGGCTCGCCACCTTCTCGCTGCCCGATCATGTCTCCGACGGTACGTCGGTCGGCGGTCCCGGATGCCGCCCGTCGACGCCCGCGCACCTCACCGCGCCGATCAACCGCCGGCTCCCGGCCTGGGTCACGCCCGGCGGGTGGTTCGTGACAGCCGCGCGTGTCTCGGCGCAGAGCTGCGGCTACGACGACGCCACCTTCCTCGACAAGGACGGGCACCGGGTCGCAGAACGGTCCTGGTAACCCCGCGAGGGCGGTCAGGTCGGTCGCGCGACACGCACCGCAAGGGTCACGAGCACGACCGGGCAGAGGACGAGGACGACCGCGCCCACGCCGCTCCAGGCCGCGGGGTGCCGGACGAGCGCCGGCAGGCCGTCCGAGGCGGGAAACGTGCAGCGGGTGCCAGGGAACCACCACTGCCACGACGCCTGTCCGTAGACCGACGACCCCCGTGGTCTGTCGCCGCAGAAGAAGTCGCCACGCACCTGCCGACTCACCAGCACGATCGCGTAGGCCGCCACGGCCACGAGCCAGGCAATCGTCCCCGACACCAGCGCGGCGACGGCGCCGACGCGACCCCGGGCCGACACGACGTCAGCTACCGGGGACGATCCGCAGGTCCCGGACGGCCCCGTCACCGAGCGCGGCGAGCGCCTCGGCGTAGGCCTCGCTGTCGTGCGCGGCGCGGGCCTGCTCGACGGAGTCGAACTCGATGAGCACGGTGCGGGTCTGCTCGCCTGCCTCGTAGACCTGCTCGGGAAGCCCGCGGGCGATGAAGGTGCCGCCGCCGGCCTCCAGCGCCGGTCCGGCGAGCTTCGCGTAGGCCGCGACCTTCTCGGGGTCGCGGACCTCTCGGTAGATGCTGATCCAGTAGGCCGTCACGCCGCCATCATGCCGCGGCCGTCCGGGTTGGCCCCACCCTGGCGCGGCGATCACCGGCTCCACGCCGCGCTGGCATGGGGCCAACCGCGCCGAGATGGGGCCAACCCGGACCGGAGCCGGGGCCGCTACGGTCAGCCCATGACCCTGCTGATCGTCGCGGTGTGCGTGCTCGGCGCGACGGCGATCGGGCTCGTCGTCGCTCTCGCCGTCACCGCCGGGCGGCTGCGCTCGTCCCGGCAGCGCGTCGAGGAGCTGGAACGCGGGCTGGTCGAGGTCGAGCCCCGCGGCACCATCGCCGGCCTCGCCGGACGCGCCACGAAGGCGGTCCGGGCCGTGACCACCACCGCCACCCGGCTCCGGGAGGACGGCGTCGGCAGCGTCCTGGCCGAGTCGCTGGAGGTGCTGGAACGGTGGGCTCGGGAGGACCGCGCCACCATCGTCCGGGTGGCCGCGGCCGACGGCACCGCCACCGTCGTCTTCACCGACATCGAGGACTCCACCCCGCACAACGAGGCGCTCGGCGACGAGGGCTGGCTGAAGGTGCTGGCCGCGCACGAGCGAGTCGTCCGCGGTGCCGTCGAGCGCCACCGCGGTCACGTCGTCAAGAACCAGGGCGACGGCTTCATGATCGTCTTCGGCAGGCCGGACGCCGCGCTCGACGCCGCCGTGGCCATGCAGCGTGGTCTGGACTCCAGCCGGGACCGCACCCTGAAGCGCACCCCGCTGAAGGTGCGCATCGGCATGCACTCGGGACCCGTCGTCAGCCGGGACGGCGACTTCTACGGCCGCACGGTGGCGGTGGCCGCGCGGGTCGCCGGGCTGGCAAGCGGCGGTGAGATCCTGCTGACCGAGGACGTCGAGGCCCCCGGCCGGGACCTCACCGACCGCGGCCGGCACCACCTCAAGGGCGTCAGCGAGCCGGTGCGGGTCCTGTCGCTGTTCTGGCGCGCCGAGGCGTGACGCCGGTCAGGTGAAGACGCCGGTCGCCACCAGCCGCTTCTCCACGAAGGGGCGCAGCGTCAGCATGAACGTCCGCGTGATGTGGTGCTTGTCCCGGTAGATCAGGACGTTGCCAACCACCGGCTGGCACGTCTTCGGACCGCAGATGAGGTCGTTGAGGTCGACGGCGCGGGCCTTCGTCGCGCGGGCCGCGAGCACCATCGGGGTGTCGTCCGGGACGGCCTCGTCCCGCGGCACGCTGCACTCGGTGAAGTCGTCGTTGGTCCGCGCCAGGCACTCGGGGATGTCCTTGTGCATCTCGGGCGACTCGATGAACGGCACCACGGGGATGCCGGCGCGGCGCAGCTGCTCCCAGTAGGTGGCGGCGCCCTTGGCGATCTCGCGCCACGCAGCGGGGCCGGCGTCCGGGTGGGCCACCGTGCCCAACGACGGTCGGGACGAGGTGATCACGACGTCCGGCTTCTCCTTGAGCAGCTGCGCGGTGAGCTTCTTGCCCCAGGCCTGGCACGACGGGTACTTCGTCGACCCGTCCATGACAAGCAGGGTGGGCGTCCAGGTGCAGAGGCTGTGGAGGTTCATCACCAGCTTCCAGTGCCGTTCCAGCGCGATCGCATTGAGCGCCGGGAACCACTGGCCGGCCACCGAGTCGCCCACCAGCGCCACCGTCTTCACCGGGTTCGTGGTGTCGCCGTAGGTGCAGGGCAGCAGGTTGGGCGAGCTCTGCACCGCCTGACACCCGCCGGGGCCCTTCGTGTAGGCCCCCTCGTCGGTCTCGGCCGCGGTGACCGGCGGCGCGAACTTCGTGGAGGTGTTCCCGGCCGGGGTCAGCGACGCCGCCGACCGTGACGAGCTGGCCGAAGCCGAAGTCGACGCCGACCCGGACGGCGTCGCGGAGGCGGACGGCCGGACGAGGGCGGCGGCACCGGGCTGCTCGGCGCTGAGCTTGGGCTTGTAGGGGCCGGGCTCGTGGGCGATGAAGAGCGTGGCCATCAGCACCGGCACCAGGGCCGCCGTCACCGTCGCCAGTGACCGCCACCGGTGCCGGGCGAAGAAGGCCGCCAGCCGGACGCGGTCCTCCACCAGCACCTTGGTCAGCCAGGCCAGCAGCAGCGAGGCGGCGAGGATGGCGGGGCCGTCCAGGTAGCCGATGTCGCCGCCGGTCTTGGCCTTCCAGATGACGATGAGCGGCCAGTGCCACAGGTACAGCGAGTACGAGACGTCGCCGACCCACACCACGGGGCGCAGCGACAGCAGCCCGGACGGCCCGACGCGCGCCGCGGCCGAACCGCCGGCGAGGGCCAGGACGGTGCCGATCACGGGCAGTGCCGCGATGCTGCCGGGGAAGGCGGAGTGGTCGTCGATGACGTAGGCCGAGACGACGACGAGGACGAGACCGGCCCAGCCGAGCAGGCCGACCCGGCTGAGCCGGTGGGCGGCCCGGCCGCCGAGCAGGGCGAGGGCCGCGCCGAGCGCGAGCTCCCAGACCCGGGTGGTGGTGATGAAGTACGCCGCCGCCGGGTTGGTGCGCGTCTCGTGCACCGAGAAGGTGAAGGAGGCGACCGCCACGACGAGCGCGAGCAGGAACATGCTGGCCCTGGTGCGGCTCGCGCGGCGGGCGGCGACACGGTCGGCCGCCGCGCCGCGGGCGCGCAGCCGCCGCGCCAGCAGCGTCCCGACACCGAGGGCGAGCAGGAAGAGCAGCGGCCAGACGAGATAGAACTGCTCCTCGACCGACAGCGACCAGAAGTGCTGCACCGGCGTGGGCGGGTCGTCCGCGGTGAGGTACGAGACCGCGTCGTTGGCAAGGATCCAGTTCTGGAAATAGAGCGCGCTCGCCCGCACCTGTTCGGCGGTCGCGGCGAGCTGGGTCGCCGGCAGGAAGGCCTTCGACAGCAGCCAGGTGGCGGCGAGCACCAGCGCCGCCGCGGGCATCAGCCGCCGCGCCCGGCGAGCGTAGAAGTCGACGAACCCGACGCGCCCGGTCTTGGCGACGGTGCGCATGAGGTGGCCGGTGATGAGGTAGCCGGAGATGACGAAGAAGACGTCGACGCCGACGTAGCCGCCGGGCACGAGCGAGGGGTAGAGGTGATAGGCCACCACCAGCGACACCGCGATCGCGCGCAGCCCCTGGACGTCCGGCCGGAAGCCCGACGGACCCGCAACCGCGCCGGGGCCCGGCCGGGGGGCACGGTGCCGGCCCACGGTACGACCGGCGGGCGTGGACACTGCGGTTTCTCCTCGGGCGGTCTCGGGCGCTCACGTCGGCGGACGCAGCGGACGGCAGAAGGTGTGCCCCGGATGGACGACAGGCAACCCTATCGGCGAACTCTGGGTGACGGCCCCGTGAGCTGGCAGCCGTGACCGAACGCACGCGTCTGGATCGCCGCGACGGCGGATGGCGTCCGTTCGTCGCGGCACCTGTCCCGGAGCCCGGTCACCGGCGGCGGGCCACCACCCGGTGCAGCTCGGGGTCCTCGTCGCCGAGGGGGGCGAGGCCGGTGCCGTCGACGACGTCCAGGATCTCGAAGCCGGCGTCCCGGAGCCGGCCGTCGAACCGCTCCGGCGCCACGTAACGCCGCAGGTGGTTCCCGAAGGTCTTCGGCAAGGCCTTGTCGCGCTCGGTGCGGAACTCCGCGGCCACCAGGTCGCCGGGCCGAGCTCGCCGCCCCAGCTCCGTCAGCAGCACCGCCTCGGTGGGGCCGTCCACGGCGTGGACGAGGAACCGCAGGTAGAAGAGCACGGGACCGTCGGCCCCGTCCCGGATCCGGCCGAGGGCGGGTCCGAAGTCCGGGGCGTCGATGTCGCAGACCTCGAAGCGGGCGGTGGTCCCGCGGGCCAGGCCGAGCGCCACCGCCCGGCGGGAGCGATCCAGCCCGACGGCGGTCCGGCCGGTGTCAGCGAAGGCGGCGGTGTCCCGTCCGTCGCCACAGCCGATATCGACGACCGTGGCCGGCAGCTCCGGTCGCGCGAGCAGGTCGCGGCAGAACGACGACGGCTCGGAGAAGGGCGCCCGGCGGGCATAGGCGTTCTCCCACAGCACCGCCGTCACGTCCGTCATCGGCAGCACTCCGTCGAGCCACCGTCGGGTGCGGTCACGCAGCCAGTGGAAGCCGGGCTTCGGGAGCCGCCACGTCGCGCCGTAGAGGTGTTCCACGAAGGCCTCGTCGATGCCGGGGACCAGCGCCCGGCCGCCACAGAAGTCGATCTCCTTGGTCCCGGCCCACTGCTCGCGGGTGATGACCGTGGTCCCGGCGATACCGAAGGGCGCGGCGAGCTCGTCGGTCTCGTCGAAGAAGAAGTGGAACAGATCGATCCGGATCGAGGGGTCGGTCGCGTCGTGCACGTGCAGTGCGGTCTGGCGGCACTCGACGTCCAGTCCCTGGTCGACGAGGAAGAGACCGATGTCCCGCAGGTCGGCGGCGGCCGCACGTCCGGAGCGCGCCCGCGAGACATAGGCGCAGTCGAAGTCGACGTCGTGACCGATGACGCTGCCCTCGCGCACCGCCCCCAGCAGCGTGCCGTAGACCAGGAAGACGTCGTGGCCGTACTCGTCGGCCAGCAGCCGGCGCACCCGCTGGTAGAGGCCCATCACGGTGGCCTGCCACTCGGTGTCCAGCTTCTTGGACAGCTGCAGCCGACCGGTCTGGCCGAGGATGTAGCCGTCGGCAAGCCTGCGGCGCAGCTCGCGCACCGTCGCGCCTCCGGCCTTGGCCGGACGGCGGAAGAGCCGGCCGTCCGGCATCGGGAGCGGCCGGCCGTCGACCCGCAGCGTGAGGACGTCACGGGGGCCGACGTAGTCCCAGATGCCGCGCAGCCGGAGCTGGAAACCGCGCGCGTCCTCCCGGCCGGGGACCTCGTCGGTGGCCCACGCTGCGGCGACCTCCAGGTCGTTGACGTGCACCCCGATCCGCACCGGACGACCGTCGTGCAGCGGCGCCCAGCCCGCCACCGCGTCGCGGTCGAAGCGCTCGACCCGACCGGCTGCCGCGGGTCCGGCCGGCTCCGCCGCGCCGCGGGGATGGGCCACCGACACCAGGATCGTGGAGTTTCGTGCCGCCCGCCGGAGCCGGCGCAACCGGCGCCGGGCGGCCCGGGCCAGGCGGCGGGGCGTCGGCGAAGGACCGGGCATACGGCCTCGTTCTCCTCTCCGCCACGAGCGCTAACAGGCGGTTCGACAGCTGAGCTCGCGCCGAGCGCGGGCGTCCTGGCTGGCCGGGACCCTACCGGCGTCGCCGGTAGGCTGCGGCTGTCCGCGCGTTCGGCGCCCCGGTTCGGCGCGCGTCGCCCACCACCCCGGCGCCCTCCGGCCGCCGTCAGCGAGAGGGAGCACTCGACCCGCATGCGCAGTTCGGTCGGCCCGCGTCTCGTCCGCGTCCGCCGCGACCTGCGCTTCGTGCTCGCCGATCGCTACCGGCGGCTGCTCGGGTCCCGCTTCGCGCTGCTCGCCTCGGTGGCCGCCACGCTGGTGGACCTCGCCGTGCGGGTCTCCCGGCGCGGCCGGCGGCCCGCGACAGCGACAGCGACGACCACCGTGGGGCTCGCCGTGGTCCGGGCCGTGGTGCTCGGCGGGCAGGAGCTCAGCCTCACCGTCGCCGCCGCGCCCGAGGGTGTCGACGCCGTGGTGTTCCGGGACCCGGCGGGCACCGAGACGGTCGCCGACACGGTCCTCGACGCCGGTGGCGAGCTGCTGCGCCTGGTGGCCCTCCTCCCTGACACCGTGACCGACGGTTCACCGCAGACGGTGCTGCTGCGTACCGAGGGCGGGACCGTCACGCTGCCGGCCGCCACGACGAACGCGCCGGCCGGGGTCCCGTGGCCGCCGGCCCTGGGCGCCGGTGTCGACGGGTCCCTCACCCTCACCGGGCGCCGTCCCGAACCGCCACCGGTCACCGATCACGCGGTGCGGCTGGGAATCCGCAGCCTGCAGATCAGCTGGCCCGAGCGTCCCGACAGTCGGCTGGTGCTCGTCGGGGACGGCGACGAGACGACCCACGAGGCGCAGCCGGACGGCGGCCGGTCCGTCGTCCGCCTCGACCTCGCCGAGCTTGTCTCGACCGGCGGCGCCGCGACGCTGGCGGCCTTCGTCGAGGTCGGTGGCGCACGGGCCCCTCTCGCCCTGCCGCCGGCGTCCCGCCCCAGCGCCCCCCGGCCACCTCGCTACGTCCGGCTGCCGACGACCGGTCCGACCGCCTGCGCGGTGACCGTGGACTACGCCTCGGACGGGCAGCTCGTGGTCCGTGTCGGCGACAGGAGCGCGGCGTGACGCGCCGGGCCCGCCTCACCTGGTTGGTGGACAGCACCAACCCCACCGGCCGCATCGTCATGTCGCTGCGCCGGATGCAGGTGCTGGCGGCCGAGCACGACGTCGCCGGTCTCGCTCTCACCCCGCCACCGGCGGACGTCCCCCGGAACCGTCTGATCCGGGCCTTCCCGCCGGCCCGCAGCCTGGCCGGCGAGGCGCGGCTGGCCCGCTCGGACATCATCGTGACCGTCGGCGACCGCACCGCCGCCTCCGCGGTCGCCCGGCTCTCGCCGGGCACGCAGGTCGTGCACACGGTCAACGCCCGCGCCGAGGTGGCGCTGGCCGGCAACCGGTTCATGCAGTCCGTGCCGCGGATCGCCGGGGCGCTCGTGCCGCTGTCGGTGGATCCGGACGACTTCGCGCGGCGCTCCGGGCTGGCGCCGGAGCGGGTCCGGGCCATGGACGACTTCGTCGCCGAGGACGAGAGCGTGCTCGGCAGCGGCCGCGGTCACTGGGTCGTCGTCGCCGGCGCGATCACCGAGGCGACGCGCCAGGTGGTGGACGCCTTCGCCCGGGCGCTGCCCGAGCTGCCGGGATGGCGGCTCCGGATCGTCGGCGCGGGGGCAGAGCTGGCCGGGCTCGCCGAGCACGTCGAGGCGCTCGGGCTCACCGAGCGGATCGTGCTGCCGGGCGACGTCGCCGACATCGCCCCGCACTACGCCGACGCGGGCTTCGTGGTCGCGATCAATCCCGGCGAGGCCAACGGCCTCAGCGTCGTCGAGGCGCTGGCCGCCGGCATACCCGTCGTCGGCAGCCCGCTCGTCCCGGCCGTCGCCCGCCTGGTCCGGGACGGCCACAACGGCGTGGTGCTGCCGCGGACCGACGTGGTGACCCTGGCTGACACGATCACCGATCTTGCCCGTGACGAAGGACGACGGCTCGCCCTCGCCACCGCCGCGCGACGCGAGCGCACGGGCCTGCTGACACCGAGGAGCGCAGCCGACCTGCGCAACTATTTTGCGCAGATCCTCGCGCAATCCCGCACGGCCGGAGGACGTTCGTGACCACAACCATCACCGGGACGCGTCGCGTCGGCGGCAGGGAGCACGCGGTGACCGATCGGTTGCTGCCGGCGGCAGCCAGGGCCGAGCTGCTCGACGCCGTCCTCGACCTCTTCCGACGCGGCGGCGTCCCCGCCTTCGTCGTGCGCGCCGACACCTCCGGACGGGTCGGCAGCACCGACCCCCACGCGCTGGACACCCGGCGGGTGGGGAGCACGGTGGCCGTCCGCGCCGAGCACCGCAGCACCGCGATCTCGCTGCTGGCCGAGCTCGCCGGCGCCGGCATGCACGTGCGGGAGGCCTTCGCCGGTCGTCTCGACGGGTTGCCGCTGCCGCTGTCCGCCGAGACCCTCGCCATGGTCCCGAGTCGCTGCGACGCGCTGCTGGTCGCGCGGCTCTGGTCGGTGGCCGACGGCCTGCTGGACTACGGCTTCGAGTACGGCTGCGTCGTCGAGTTCTGGTCCCCGCCGCGCGCCGACGAGCCGGGCATGTGGCAGGCCACCATCCCCAACGTCGCCGGCCTCGCCTTCCACGAGGACTACCTCACCCCGGCGACGATCACCGTCGAGGGGCGGGAGCGGCCGTCGGTGGCGGTCTTCGACCGCACCTTCCTCGACGACGTCACCTTCCCCATCGACGCCGTCTACACCTGGGTGGACGGCGACGACCCCGTCTGGCGGGAGCGGATGCAGCGGGCGCGGGCCGAGGCCGACGGCGTCGACTTCCATCCCGAGGCGCAGGCGGCCAACCGGTACCAGAGCCGCGACGAGCTGAAGTACTCGCTCCGCTCCCTGGAGATGTACGCGCCGTGGATCCGGCACGTCTACCTCGTCACGGACGGTCAGGTGCCGTCCTGGCTGGACGAGGAGAACCCGCGCCTGACGGTCGTCGACCACCGCGACATTTACGCCGACCCGTCGGTGCTGCCGATCTTCAACTCCTCGGCGATCATCACGCAGCTGCACCACATCGAAGGCCTGGCCGAGCACTACCTGTACTTCAACGACGACATGTTCCTGGGTCGGGACGCCCGTCCGGAGCAGTTCTGGTTCGGCAGCGGCATCGCCAAGGTCTTCTCCGGCAGCCTGCCGCGGGCGTTCGGACCGGCCCACCACGGCGATGCGCCCCACTTCAACATCACCAAGAACATCCGCAGCCTCATGGAGGCCGGCCTCGGCCGCTCGGTGACGCAGGCGATCCAGCACACGCCGTACCCGCAGCTGCGCTCGGTGAACTACGAGATCGAGGAGCGCTTCGCCGAGGTCGTCACCGCCACCGCGGGCCACCGCTTCCGGCACCACGAGGACATCGCCGGTGACCAGCTCTTCCACTACTACGCGCAGGCGATCGGCAAGGCCGTCCCCGCCACCATCGACTACCGGTACCTCAACGTCGGGGTGAGCGAGACGCTGCCGAGATTGCGCCGCCTGCTCGCCGCCCGCGACGCGACCGTCTTCTGCCTGAACGACGCCCCCGAGCCCGGCACGGTCCCGGTGCCCATCCCGGAGGTCGTCGGGTTCCTGGAGTCCTACTTCCCGATGGCATCGGGGTTCGAGAAGAGCCCGATGGCATCGGGGTTCGAGAAGCGGTAGCCCTCAACCGCGGCGGGCGATGACCCGGTACAGCTGCGGGTCCTCGCCCCGGTAGGGGGAGAAGCCGTTGCCCTCCTGCTCCAGCACGGGGGTGAAGCCGTAGCTGTCGCGCAGCGTGCGGCCGAAGACGGCACCGTTCTGGAACCGCCGGTAGTGGTTGCCGTGGACCTTCCCGATGGCCTCGTCGCGGTCGGTACGGAACTCGGCGGCGAAGCAGTCGCCCGGGCGCGAGCACTCGGCGACGGTGCTCATCAGCGTGCGCTGGACGTCCTCGGGGATCGAGTGCAGGAAGAAGCGCAGGTAGAAGGTCATCGGCTCGTCCCCGCTCCGCGCGGCGCGCAGCGTCGCCCGCAACCGCGTCGCGTCCCCGACGTCGCAGGCGGTGAAGGAGAGGCCGGCGTAGCCGAGCTGCTCGGCCTTGCGCGTGGCCTGCCGGACGCCGACGTGCGAACGGTCCAGCCCGGTGACCTTGCCATGACCGGCGGCGGCGAAGGCGTAGCTGTCACGGCCGTCCCCGCAGCCGATGTCGACCACGGTGTCGGGGAGGTCGTCGCGCGACTGGACGAGCTGCTGGAAGGTCGAGCCCGTCGTGTAGGTGGTCCGAGCGTAGAAGCCGGCCCAGTAGATCTCCTCGACCACGGCGGCCGGCAGGTGAGCGTCGGAGGCCTGGCTGACCCGCTCGGTCGCCCAGCTGAAGGCGGGATTCGGGGTGCGCCAGTCCGGCCCGTAGACGTGGTCGAGGACGGCCTCGGCGTCGGCCGGGACGAGGGCCGTGGCGCCGGCGAAGGGCACCTCCCGGACCGCGGACCACGGCGCGAGCGTGCCGGCGGTGGCCACGCCGTGCGGGAACTGCAGCCGACCGGCCTCGTCGACGTAGAGGTGATAGAGCCGGATGAGGACCCCCGGCTGCTCGGGATGGGTCACCGTCAGCGAGGTGGGTCGGGCGCGGACGTCGAGGCCGGCGTCGATGAGCGCGAAGGCGAGGTCGCGGAGGTCCCGCGCGGCGGCTGCGGCATCCCGGTGGCCCGAGACGACGGCGGCGTCGAAGTCGAGGTCGTGGCCGATGAAGCCGCCCTCGCGGATCGCCCCCAGCAGCGTGCCGTAGGCCAGCACCACGTCGTAGCCGGTCGCCTGCGAGACCAGGAGGCGCAGCCGGGCGTAGAGCTCGAGCACGCCGGCCTGCCAGGCGGTGTCCAGCGTCTTGGACAGCTGCAGGACCCCGGAGCGTCCGAAGACCTCACCGGCGTCGAGCCGGGTGAAGAGATCGGCCGCCGAGCGGGAGCCGGTCCCGGCCGGGACGTGGACGGTGCCCTGCCCCGCGATGGGGAGCGGACGTCCGCCGACGGTGACCGTCAGGCGGTTACCGGGCCCGACGAAGTCCCAGACGTCGGTGAGCGCGAAGGCGAAGCCACGGGCCTGACCGCCGACGTGCCGTGCCACCGGATCGGTGGCGAAGACCTCGGCCACCGGACGGCCGTCCACCTGCAGGGTCACCGCGATCGGCTCGGCGCCGAAATCGGCGTCGAGCCAGCCGTGGGCACCCTCGCGGTCGAAGCCCTCGACGACGCCGTTGCGGGGAATCGAGGTCGTGGGCGAGGGTGTGCGCGGGGGAGCACCCGACATGACTCTCCGTCCGGGCCGAGGCGACAGAACGGCGTGAAGGCTACCGAACGCAAGGCTGACGGCCGGGTAACCTTCGGACGAACGACAGACGACCGGCAAGCCCCCCGGGGCCCGCGAGAAGAGGGATTCGGCCATGACCGGAGGGCAGGCGTCCGCGCCGCGCCGCCGTGGCCGCCGGCTCGCCGAACGCATCCCGGAACCCCTGCGACAGCGGCTGGATCGGCTGCGTCGCGGCGAGCATCCCTCGCTGCGCCGGGCGGTGTCGCGGGGCACACCTCGTGGCATCACGCCGCAGATCGTGACCGAGTTCGACGTCCACGCCGTGCGCGCCTGCGTCACCGCGACGCTCCGCGCCGCACTCGAGCGCGCCAACATCCGCTTCGCGGCACTGCCCGGTCCGCACGGCACCGTCCGGCAGTTCGCCGTCGCCGACACCGACCGGACCCGCGCCCGCGCCGCAGTCGCCGGGGCGATCGGCGGTCCCGGCTGGGCCCTCGACGACACCCGTGGTCGCGGCACCGTCAGCGTGCTGCGTGCCTACCGGGTGCTCAGCTCCCCCGGCGGCCAGGTCCTCTGCGGCAGCGACACCGCGGTCGAGGTCGGTTTCTGGTCGACGCTGCCCACCGGCGCAGCGCGCGCCGAGGGCGGCGAGCACCGGCCGGGCACCCTGGCCGCCCCGAACCGCAACGGTGTCGCGGCCTATCTCACCCCCGAGGCCTGGACCGCCGCGACCAGCGCCCCCGAGCACTGGCCGGACGACCGGCGCCTGCCGGACGTCGGCGAGGTGAGCGCACCGGTCGACATCGTCGTCACCTGGGTCGACGGCGACGATCCGGCCTGGCAGGCGCGACGGGCCGCCTTCGCGCCGAGCGACGAGCACAACGACTCGGCCGGGCACGCCTCCCGCTACTTCGCCGCCCGCGACGAGCTGCGGTACGCGCTGCGCTCGATCGCCATGTACGCAGGCTGGGTCCGCCGCATCCACCTCGTCACCGACGACCAGGTGCCCAAGTGGCTCGACACCACCCACCCGAAGATCAACGTCGTCGACCACCGCGACCTGTTCCGGGACCACTCCGCCCTGCCGGTCTTCAACAGTCACGCCATCGAGTCCCGGCTGCACCACATCGAGGGGCTCGCCGAGCACTACGTCTACCTCAACGACGACATGTTCTTCGGCGCCCCGGTGACCCCGGAGCTCTTCTATCTCGGCAACGGCACGCAGAAGGTCTTCCTCTCCCGCAACACCGTCGATCTGGACCCGGCGACGTCCCGCGACCTGCCCGCCATCACCGCGGCGAAGAACGGACGGGCGCTGATCGAACGGGAGTTCGGGGTGACCGTCCATCACAAGTACCAGCACGCCGCGCATCCGCAGCTCAAGAGCGTCGTGGCCGAGATGGAACGCCGACACCCGGAGCTCTTCGCCGCGGTCGCCCGCTCGCGTTTCCGCCACCCCGACGACCACGCCATCCCGTCCTGGCTCGAGCACTCCTATGCTCTCGCGCTGGGACGGGCCGTCCCCGGCGAGTGGACCTACGCCTATCAGGACATCGGCCGGGCCACGACGCCACGAGCCCTCGACGGCATCCTGCGGCGGCGGCCGCAGTCGTTCTGCCTCAACGACATGGGCACCGAGGAGATCTCTCCCGGTGAGCAGCACGAGGCGCTGAGCCGCTTCTTCGGCGAGTACTTCCCGCTGCAGGCACCCTGGGAGATCCCTGGCGAGTGAGACCTGCGCACGATGTGAGCCAGCAGGCTCGCGGGACGCGGGGTTGCGGGGCCGCCGACCCCGCTCCCGCTAGATTCGACGTCATGCCCGACACCGCGGCCGCGCCCTCGCCGGCCCGGCGACCCCCGTCGCGGCCGCGCGTCACGGTGGTCATGCCGGCGCTGAACGAGGAGCGACACCTCGTCGAGGCCGTCGGCAGCGTCTTCGCGCAGGACTACGACGGTCACCTGGATCTCGTCGTCGCGGTGGGGCCGTCCACCGACGGCACGCGCGAGCTGGCCGACCGGCTCGCCGCCGAGCACTCCGGCCGGATGACTGTGGTCGACAACCCCACCGGACGGACCCCCGCCGGCCTCAACCTGGCGATCGCGGCGGTCGATGCGGCGACCACGGTCGTGGTTCGCACCGACGGCCACGCCTACCTGCCGCCGGACTACGTCCGCACCGCCGTCGAGGTGCTGCAGCAGACCGGCGCCGCGAACGTCGGCGGGATGATGATTCCCGAGGGGACGACGCCCTTCGAGCAGGCCGTCGCCCGGGCGATGAGCGAGCCGATCGGCCTGGGGTCGGTGCCGTTCCATGTCGGCGGCGAGGCCGGCCCGGCCGAGACCGTCTACCTCGGCGTCTTCACCCGCGACGTCCTGGCCCGGACCGGTGGTTTCGACGACCACTTCACCCGCGCCCAGGACTGGGAGCTGAACCACCGCATCCGCGAGCTCGGCGAGACGGTGTGGTTCGATCCGCGGCTGCGGGTCACCTACCGGCCGCGCCCCAACCTGCGCCGGCTGGCCACGCAGTTCCGCGGCTCGGGGCGGTGGCGCTGGCAGATCATCCGCGCCTACCCCGGCACGGCGAGTGCCCGGTACCTCGCCGCCCCCGCGACGACGGCGACGCTCGGCGTCGCTGCGGCACTTCTGGCGCGCGGCGCGCTTACCGGCAAGGGCCGGCGGCTCACCCAGCTGGCGGCAGCCGCCCCCGCGGGTTATCTGGCCGTCGTCCTCGGCGGCGCCGCGCAGAGCCGTCGCGGGCTCAGCGCCCCCGCCACCGCCTGGTACCCGGCCGTCCTGGTCACCATGCACCTGTCCTGGGGCAGCGGCTTCCTCGCCGGTGCGATCTCGGACGCCCTCTCGGCCCTGCGCGACAGGCGCCCCGCCGGACGGAGAGCATCGTGAAGCAGCAGGTCGCCATCCTCGCCGCCGGCCGCGGCACCCGGCTGGGCAAGCCCCACCCCAAGCCGCTCACCCCACTGGACGACGGCAGCACCATCCTGGGCAGCCAGCTCGCCAAGATTCGGGCCTGTTTCGGCGACCCGCAGGTCTACGTCGTCGTCGGCTTCAAGCTGGAGATGATCCTCGAGGCCCATCCGGACGCCGTCTTCGTCTACAACGAGGCCTACGACGAGACCAACACCTCGCAGAGCCTGCTGCGGGTGCTCCGCGCCAGCAACGACGGCGGCGTGCTGTGGATGAACGGTGATGTCGTCTTCGACCCGGCGCTGCTGGCACTGACCACGCCGCTCATCGACGCGGGGCAGTCCTTCGTCGCCGTCAACACCGCCAGCGTGGCCGACGAAGAGGTCAAGTACACCCTCGACGGCGACGGCTGGATCCGCGAGCTCTCCAAGACCGTGGTCGGCGGTCTCGGCGAGGCCGTCGGCGTCAACTACGTCTCGGCGGCGGACAAGCCGGCCCTCATCCGCCGGCTCGGCGAGGTGGATGCGCAGGATTACTTCGAGCGCGGCATCGAGCTCGCGATCGAGCACGACGGCGCGCGGTTCCGGGCGCTGGACATCTCGGCCCTCGACGCCGTCGAGGTCGACACCCCGGACGACCTCGTCCGCGCCAACCAGTACCTGCGCGACACCCGCGGTGACAGCTCGTGAGCCAGGCCAAGATCTACGGCCAGTCCGCCTTCTCCTCCGGGGCTGGCCGCGCGTCGGGCATCGACCGCATCAAGCGCGTCGTGGACTACCGCCGCATCCTCAAGCTGCTGGTGGTCCGCGACCTCAAGGTCAAGTACGGCGGCTCCATCCTCGGCTGGTTCTGGACGGTGCTCGACCCGCTCGCGATGAGCCTCGTCTACTGGTTCGTCTTCAGCGTCTTCTTCAAGCGGACCGTCGGCGAGGAGCCATACATCATCTTCCTCGTCATGGGCCAGCTGCTCTGGAGCTGGTTCAACGGCGGGGTCAGCGGCACCATGCGGGCGCTGCGGGCCGAAGCGCAGATGGTCAGGTCGAGCAACGTGCCGCGGGAGCTCTGGGTCGTCCGCGTCGTCTGCTCCCAGGGCATCGAGTACCTCTTCAGCCTGCCGGTGGTGGCGATCTTCGCCCTCGTCTATCTCAAGGAGCCGAACTGGCGCATCGTCTTCCTGCCGCTGGCATGGTTGCTGATGTTCCTGCTCGTCACCGGCCTGGGGCTGATCCTCTCGCCGCTGAACGTCCTCGTCCGCGACATCGAGAAGGTCGTCCCCATCGTCCTGCGGGCGATGTTCTACATCTCGCCGGTGCTGTACAGCATCTCGAAGATCACCCAGAGCCATCCGTCGCTGCGCTTCGTCTATGCCTACAACCCCGTGGTGGGACCGCTCTCGCTGGCGCGCGGCACCTTCTTCCCCGACGAGGTGGAGCCGTACTTCATCTGGCACTCGGTCGTGCTCTGCTGCCTGCTCTTCGTCCTCGGCGTCTTCGCGTTCAGCCGCTTCGAGAAGTCCGTGCTCAAGGAAATCTGACGGAGCCCGCGACATGAGCCACCAGATTCCCGCCATCGGCGAACCGATCATCAAGCTGCGCGACGTCGGCATCCAGTTCTCCCGCGGCCGCAAGCGGCACCGGTCCATCCGCGAGCTGCTCATCAAGGGGTCGACCGGGACGAAGAAGGACGAGTTCTGGCCGTTCCGTCACGTCAGCTTCGACATCAACCGCGGCGAGGCGATCGGCGTCGTCGGCCGCAACGGCCAGGGCAAGTCGACCCTGCTCAGCCTCATCGCCGGCGTCCTCATCCCGGACGAGGGCACGGTGGACGTACTGGCCGGCGTCGCCCCGCTCATCGCCATCACGGGCGGCTTCGTCGGCGACCTCACCGCCCGCGACAACATCGCGCTGGTCGCCGGGCTGCACGGCATGACCGACGACGAGATCGCCGAGAGCTTCGACGAGATCGTCGAGTTCGCCGAGATCCGCGATTTCCTCGACACCCCGTACAAGCACTTCTCGTCCGGGATGAAGGTCCGCCTCGCCTTCTCGGTGGTGTCCCGGCTGCGTGAGCCGATCCTGCTCGTCGACGAGGTCCTTGCCGTCGGCGACGCCGCGTTCCGCAAGAAGTGCTTCGGCCGCATCGAGTCCCTGCTGGGCGAGGGGCAGACGCTCTTCCTCGTCTCGCACTCGGCCGGCAACCTCAAGCGCTTCTGCGAGCGCGGGCTCTACCTCGAGGGCGGCGAGCTGCGCGCCGACGGACCCATCAACGACGTCATCAAGCAGTACCAGGCCGACACCGACACCCTGGACGACGACGGCACCCTCAACTCGGAGGTCGACGATCCCGGCCAGTGACCCGTCCTGGAGCGAGGCGCCACGGGTAGCCGTCTGGCGCAACGCCTGGCTGGCCGGCTCCGAGACCTTCGTCCGGGACCAGATCGCCGCCATGCGCCGCTGGCAGCCGCTCCGGGTCGGCCTCCGCGCGGTGGCCGAACCGCTCACCCCCGCCGACCTCACCCTGCTCGGCCCGTCCCGGCTCAACGAGCTGCGCTTGGAGCTGGCCGGGTCGATCGGGCTGCGACGCCGGGCTGCCGCTTTCCTGGCCGACCGGGACGCCCGGCTCGTCCACGCTCACTTCGGTCTCGACGCGACGTCGGCCCGGCCGGTGGCCGACCGGTTGGGACTGCCGCTGATCGCCACCTGCCACGGCTACGACGTCACGCTGCTGCCCCGGCTCCCCGGTCCGATCGGGTGGGAGTACCGGCGGCGGCTGGCACAGATGTTCAGCTCGGCCGCTGCCCTGGTCGCGGTGTCGCGGTTCATCGCCGACCGCATGATCGACCTCGGCGCCCCCGAGGACCGGCTGCACATCCTCCCCATCGGCATCGACACCCTCGGCGTCCGCGAGACCGACCCGCTGCCGGACCCCGCCACCCGCAGCGGCGTCGCCTTCGTGGGACGACTCGTCCCCAAGAAGGGGGTGCGGGACGTGGTCCGGGTCTGGGCTTCGCTACCGGCCGAGCTGCGACGGCAGCATCCACTGCGGATCGTCGGCGACGGCCCGCTGCGCGCGGCCCTCGAGGCGGACGCGGCCGAGGTCGACGGCACCGTGGAGCTGCTGGGGTACCGCTCGTCGGCCGAGGTGGCCGACGTCCTGTCCCGTTCGGCGGTCTACTTCCAGCCCTCGCAGACGGCGGCGGACGGCGACGCCGAGGGCTTCGGCATGGTGTACCTGGAATCCGCGCTGCACGGCCTGCCGTCGGTGGCCTACGCGCACGGCGGCGTGACCGACGCAGTCGCCGACGGCGTCACCGGCCTGCTGGCACCCGAGGGCGACGAGGCGGCGCTGCGCGGCAACCTGGAACGGCTGCTCGCCGACCCGGCGCTCGCCGGCCGGCTCGGGGCGGCGGGGCGGCACCGGGTGCTCACCGACTTCGACATCGCCAGCTGCACCGCCGCCCTGGAGCGGCTCTACGACAGCGTCACCGGACGGGCTTGAGGCCCCCGAGACCGAGGTCGTCACCGAGGCGTTCGGCGGCCAGTTCGCCCAGTTGGGCGAGCATCAGCGCGGTCCGGCCGCCGGCGGAGACGTCGATCAGCTCGATGCGCTCGGCGCAGGCCCGCTTGGCCTCGGCTCGCCACACCTCGCCCGCCGCGACGGCGGCGAAGAAGTCGTCGGCATCGTCCGGGGTGATGCTCAGACCACCGGCCGCGACGGCGAGGTCCGGCTTGTTGAGTCCCCGCGCCACCCGGTAGCTGTCGATGTCGGGCAGGTAGAGCGCGATCGACAGCTCCCGGTCCAGGACGTCCACCCAACCGCTGGAGTAGTCCGAGATCAGCCCGTCGGCCAGCCCCATGAGCTCGTGCAGCGTGCCGCCGGCGGCGAGGATCTGCTCGTCGGTGAGGACGGTGACGCCGAGAGCGTCGAAGAGCGCGCTGTCCAGCCGGTGGGGTTTGGCAGCGAGCTGGACGTCGTGCCGCGCTGCGGCGGCGGCAAAGGCCCGTCCCGCCTCGGCGGTGAGCGGGTCGCCCTCGGTGAGCCCCACCAGACCGGCTGTGGCGGAGCTGCGAAATGTCGGCAGCCAGACGACGACCGGACGGGTGGGGTCCAGGCCGAGGGCGGCGAGGCGGCTGCGGTCGCGGGCCGCGGCGACGACGTCCTGCCGGGGATTGCCGGCCACGATGCGGGTGTCCGCCCCGAGGCTGAGCGCCCGGATCGCCTCGTGACCCCACAGCGGCGAGGAGGCCGAGTGCGCCTGCGCGCCGATGCGCTGCGCGAAGTTGGCGTTGGCGTTCCACTTCGGCCCGGTGCCGTGCCAGAGGTTGACGTGCAGCCGGCGTCCGACCGGGCGGGGCGAGTCGTAGAGGCCGTGGGTGTAGAGCACCAGCTCGGCCCGCAGGAACGTCCCGAAGGCACCCTTCTTGGCGATGATCCGCACCCGTGAGGCGTCGCTGCCCAGCAGCGCGGCGACCCGATCGAGGGCGGCACGAGCCGCCGCCGGGTCGTTGGCCACGAGGACGACCTCGCCGGGGTAGCTCCGGGCCAGCTCGGCCGCTGTGGCCAGCGAGTTCTCCTCCGAATCGGGGAGTCCGGCGACGAGGGCGAGCCGCCGCGGGGTGGTCACACGCATCAGCAGCCGGGCGATGGGCACGGCGATCGCGCGGCGGAGCTCCTTCTTCAGGACACCCACGCTGCGGGGGAGTTGGCGCGGTTTCGCGTGAAACAGGCTCTCGGGGACGTAGACGAGCAGCAGCCAGACCGCGCCGACGGGGATGACCCAGTCGAGCTGATCTCGATTCCCTGCGACGAGCAGCACCACACAGCGCAGAAAGAAGCCACCACCCAGGCGGCTCACAAGCTTCGGAACCGGAGTCCGTCCGCCGCGGGAGCGGTAGAAGATGTCGTAGCGGTGCCAGGCCACGGCGAAGGCCCAGACGAAAGCCCAGCCCAGCGTCGTCTCGTCGGTGGGGCGGAGCAGGAGGAGTGACTCTCCGGCCGTCACGAGCAGCGGGAGGTACCACGTCAGCGGTGAGGGCGCCGGCCAGAAGAACGCGACGCCGTCGTCCCGCAGGGCGGTGACCACCCGCGCCACGTCCTCCGGGAGCAGTTCGCGTCGGCGCGGCGAGGTGAGCGTGCGGACCGTCCACCCGACCAGCACCCAGGCCAGCCCGACGCCGACGGTGACGAGGTAGGCGACGAGCGCCACCCGTCCGCCCCCGACGACAGCTCCGACGATCAAGCCGATCGACAGCACCAGCCACCGCTCGCCGATCTGCATGTGGATGCCCTGCTTCACCCAGTGCACGGGCCCACGACCGGTGGGGGCACCGAAGCGATCGCCGCTCGCCACCTGCGCGGGCTGGGAGATGTCGGCATAGGGGCGGACGTCCGGAGCCGGTCGACGCCACCACGCGAGGAGGCTGTCGGCGAAGGCGTAGTCGGCCATGTGCCGGGTCAACTGCAGCCCGATCCCGGCGACGGCGAGCGGCCAGAGCCGCGGCTCGGCGACCGCGATCGCGGCGAGGACTGCGTTCTCCTTGACCCGGTCGGTGACGAGGTCCAGCCAGGCCCCGAAGGCGCTGAAGCCGCGGGTCGAGCGGGCGATCTCGCCGTCCACGCAGTCCAGCACCAGCGCGACCTGCAGCAGCAGCGCACCGGCGACCACCGTGGCGGTGGACCCGAGCGCGATCAGCCCGGCGGCGACGAGGCCGACGACGAAGCCGATCACCGTCACCTGGTTCGGGGTGAGGCCGCGACGCACGGCGCGGCGCGAGATCCGGCGGCTGATCGGGCGGAGCGCGAAGGTGGACCAGACCCCGTCCCCACCCCGGGAGGCCCGGCGCCAGCGCAGGTCGGCCTCGTCCAGTCGCTCGGCGGCCGGCAGCAGGCCGGGGTCGCGGCCCGCGACATAGGGCCCCACGCTCACGGCGGTCACCGGCTCGCCCGTCCTGACGAAGGCGACCGTCGCGGCGTGGACAGGATCGAGGTCGTCCCAGCCCTGCTCGCGGGCGGTCGCGGCCGCAGCGTTCCAGGCATGCGCGGCCGCGGCCGTCGACGCGGCACGGACGTGGAGGACGCCGGCAGCCACGGCGCCGCTCTCGCCCACCTCGTGATGCTCGTCGGCAGCGGCGAGGACCACCGTCCCCGCCACCCGGACCGCAGCGGCCGGATCGGCGCCGGCCGTGACGAGCAGCCGGTTGCCCGGTCGCGGGTCGTCCAGCACGTCCAGCAGGGGCGTGTCGGAGACGACGAGGTCCCCGGCGACGACGGCCAACCCCTCGCCGTTCTCGGCGGCGCGCCGGGCCAGCGCGGCGAGCTCACCCAGGGCGTCGGCGCCGGCGACACGGAAGAGGCGCGCCCGGGCGCGGTCAGGCAGCCCGTCGAGCTGCGCGCGCAGCCGAGCCGTTCCGTTGCCGCCGTCGGGCAGCAGCGCGACGATCAAGACGACCCGGGGCGGGGGCGGGATTCGGCGGCCGGCACGGTCGACGATGATTCCACAACCGATCGGCGACCTACCGTTGGGAATACCTGGTACTCGCTGGTAGGACAACACCATGGACATCCTCAAAATGGCGGGCCAGGTGCTGGGCCGCGCGAGCCTGGAAGCTCGATTCGCGGCCACGTTGATCCAGGCCGGCGGCCTCGGGATGGCCACCACGCCACCGCACAAGCTGCTCGCGGCGCTGCGCGACGTCGGCTCCTACGGGCCCGCCGGCGCCGCCATCTCGCTGGCCGCGGGCGCGTACGGCGATCGGGCCGCGATCATCGACGAGATCGGCGCCATCACCTTCGACGAGATGGAGGAGCAGTCCAACGCGCTGGCCAACCAGCTGCACGCGCACGGCGTGGAGCCTCGCGACGGCTTCGGCATCATGTGCCGCAACCACCGCGGACTCTGGCTGGCGCTCTTCGCCGGCGCCAAGCTCGGCGCGAAGACCCTACTGCTCAACACCGACTTCGCCGGTCCGCAGCTGAAGGACGTCTGCGAGCGGGAGGGCGTCAAGGCGCTCATCCACGACGAGGAGTTCGCCGACGTCGCCAAGGCCGTCGAGCTGCCCGGCGGCAAGTACGTCGCCTGGCACGAGGGGGAGACGACCGACGACACCCTGCTCGGCCTCATCGAGTCCGGCGACACCAGCCGGCCACCGAAGCCGTCGGCGAAGCAGAAGATCGTGCTGCTCACCAGCGGCACCACCGGCACCCCCAAGGGCGCCCCGCGCGACATGGCGGTCTCGCTGGCCCTGCCCGGTGGATACCTCTCCAAGATCCCGCTCCGCGGCGGGCGGACGGTCGTCCTCGCCGCCCCCGGCTTCCACGCCTGGGGGCTGCTGTCGTCCATGCTGGCGCTCGGGCTGGGCAACACGCTGGTCACCGCCCGCAAGACCGACCCCGAGTTCACCTGGGGGGCGGTGGACGAGCACCAGGCCGACGCGCTCATCACGGTGCCGATCCTGCTGTCCCGGTTGCTGGACGTCGGGGAGGAGAAGATCGGCACCTACGACACCTCCCAGCTGCGGGTCATCGCCGTCTCCGGTTCGGCGCTGCCGGCCGACCTCGCGACCCGGACCATGGACCTGCTCGGCGACATCGTCTACAACCTCTACGGCTCCACCGAGGTGGCCTACGCCGCGATCGCCACGCCCGAGGACATGCGCGCCGCCCCCGGCACGGTGGGCCGTCCCCCCACCGGCACGACGATCAGGCTCTTCGACGACGACGGCAAGCCCGTCGCCGACGGCGACTCCGGCCGCATCTTCGTCGGCAGCAGCATGCAGTTCGAGGGCTACACCGGCGGCGGCACCAAGGACACCATCGACGGCCTCATGTCCACCGGCGACGTCGGCCACTTCGACTCCGACGGCCGGCTGTTCGTGGACGGCCGCGACGACGACATGATCGTCTCCGGCGGCGAGAACGTCTTCCCCGCCGAGGTCGAGGAGTTGCTCGGTGCCTACGACGGCGTCAGCGACGCCGCGGTCCTGGGCGTCGACGACGAGAAGTACGGCAAGCGGCTGCGCGCCTACGTGGTCCTCGACGACGGCGCGTCGATCGAGGAGCAGGAGCTCAAGGACCACGTCAAGAGCAACCTCGCCCGTTACAAGGTCCCGCGGGAGATCATCTTCATCGACGAGATGCCCCGCAACCCGGCCGGCAAGATCGTCAAGCGGAACCTCCCCGACCCCGACTCGGACTGACCCCCGCCCCCACCCCACGTCCCGTTGAGTGGCACCGGGTGGCACCGGGTGGCACCGGGTGGGGCTGGGTGGGCGGACGGGCCAGTGGCCTTCTAACGGGTGGGGAGGACGGCCAGGATCGCCTCGGTGACGTCGTCCGCGGGCCGGTCGGCGTCGATGACGTGGAGCAGCCCCTGGTCGCGGTAGTGCTCGACCAGCGGGGCCGTGGCCTCGTCGAAGACCCGGAGCCGGTTGCGGACCGTCTCCTCGTTGTCGTCGGCCCGACCCTCGGTCTCGGCGCGGGCGAGGATGCGACGCATCAGCTCCTCGCGCGGGGCGTCGAGGTAGATGACGGCCTCGGGACGCGCGTCCTCACGCTCGGCCAGCTTGCGCGCCTCGACGGCCTGCTCGACCGAGCGCGGGAAGCCGTCGAGCAGGTACCCGTCGGCCGAGGCGGCGGCGATGACCCGCGGCAGCACCAGTTCGATGATCAAGGCGTCCGGGACGAGGTCACCGCGAGCCATGATCTCGCCGACCTGCATGCCCAGCGGCGTCTCCTGCTGCACCTCGTGGCGGAGCAGGTCCCCGGCAGCGAGGTGCTCGAGGCCGAGTCGCTCGGCGAGCCGTTCCCCCTGCGTGCCCTTGCCCGAGCCGGGCGGACCGATGAGCAGCACGTTCATCACTACACCTTCGCAGAGGCTTCGCCGGCCGGACGAGAGGGGTCGGCGACGGTCCCGCGACCCCTGCCTGTCGAGCGCAGCTCGCGAGAATGTCACCCGCGTGGTGCACACTGCCTCGAACCCGCTCGATCCCGGAGGAAAGCGTGCGAACCACCCTCATGTCGCGTCACCCACGGCGCCTCGTCGTCGGCCCCGTCGTCGGGACCGTCGCCGTCGCCGGACTGGTCCTCGGTCTGGCCCTTCCCGACACCGCCGCGCAGGCAGCACCGTCGGCCAGCCTGGTCGTCACCGAGGCCTACGGCGGCGGAGGCAACTCCGGCGCCACCCTGAAGAACGACTTCATCGAGCTCGGCAATCGCGGGGCCGCCGCGGCCGACCTCTCCGCGTACTCGGTGCAGTACATCTCGGCCAGCCCCGGTGCGAGCACCAGCTGGGGCGTCACCCCGCTGACCGGTCAGATCGCAGCCGGCGGTTCGTACCTCGTCGGTGAGGCGGCCGGCGCCGGTGGCACCGAGAACCTGCCGACGCCGGACGCGACGGGCACGCTGAACCTCGGCGGGACTGCCGGCACCGTCGCCCTCGTCCGCGGCACCACGGCGCTGAGCTGCAAGACCGCCGCCGACTGCGCCGCCGACACCCGCATCGTCGACCTCGTCGGCTGGGGCAGTGCTGCCGTCCGCGAGGGGACGGCGGCTCCGGCCACCAGCAACACCACCTCGACCCAGCGGAGCAGCGCCGCCGACACCGACGACAACGCGACCGACTTCACCAGTGCCGCTCCCACGCCGACGCCGAGTGGCTCGGGTGGCGGCAGCACCCCCGGCGAGCCGGGTCCGCTGCGCATCCACGACATCCAGGGTGCGGGGTGGATTTCGCCGCGCGACGGCGACGCCGTCACCAACGTCCCCGGCGTGGTGACCGCGCTGCGTACCGGGTCGAGCAAGGGCTTCTGGATCCAGGACCCGACGCCGGACGACAACGCCCGCACCAGCGAGGGCATCCTGATCTACACCGGCTCGGCCCCCACCGTGAAGGTGGGTGACTCGGTGCTCGTCAGCGGCAAGGTCAGCGACTACTACGCGCTGAGCAGCGGCGAGACGTTGAGCAACACCGCCAGCCTGTCGGTCACCGAGATCACCGGTCCGACCGTGCAGGTGCTCAGCAGCGGCAACGCGCTGCCGGCGCCGCTGGTCATCACGCCGACCACCGTGCCCGACGTGTACGCCCCCGACCTCGGCGGCAAGAACATCGAGAAGACCACGCTGGACCCCACCCGTTCGGCGCTCGACTTCTACGAGTCCATCGAGGGCATGCGGGTCGAGGTGGACGATGCCCGCATCGTCGGCCCGTCCAACCAGTACGGCGAGCAGTACGTCACCACCAAGCCCTCGCAGTTCCGCTCTCCGCGCGGTGGCACCGTGCTGCCGGCAGACAACAAGATCCCGTCCGGACGACTGCAGGTCGCCGACCTGGCGGGCCGCAAGCTCGGCCTGAACGTCGGCGACGTGCTCACCGGTGCCACCGTCGGCGTGATCGACTGGTCGACCTTCGGCGGCTACGTCCTCGAGGCGACCCAGCTCGGCACCCCGACCAGCAACGACCTGCCCCCGGTCACCGCTACGCCCGCGACCAAGAAGCGGCTCTCCATCGCGACGTACAACGTCGAGAACCTCAAGCCGGGTGACTCGGACGCCAAGTTCGCCGCCCTCGGCAAGGGCGTCGTGACGAACCTCGCCAGCCCCGACATCGTGGCTCTGGAGGAGATCCAGGACAACAGCGGTGCCACCGACGACGGCACCGTCGCCGCCGACCAGACCCTGGCCAAGCTCATCGCCGCCATCACGGCCGCGGGCGGGCCGACGTACCAGTACCGCCAGGTGAACCCGACCGATGACCAGGACGGCGGCCAGCCCGGCGGCAACATCCGGGTCGCGTTCCTCTTCGATCCCAAGCGGGTCAGCTTTGTCGACCGTGGCGCGGCGAGCATCGACCGCACCACCACCGGCACCGCCGTCACGCGCAGCCGCGGTCAGGCTGCCCTCACCCTGTCGCCGGGGCGCGTCGACCCGCAGAACCCGGTGTGGCAGGACAGCCGCAAGCCGCTGGCGGGCGAGTTCCGGTTCCAGGGCAAGACCGTCTTCGTCGTCGCCAACCACTGGAACTCCAAGGGCGGCGACCAGAGCGCGGACGGCCGCTTCCAGTACCCGAAGCAGACCTCGCGGGTGCAGCGCTCCGGGCAGGCGCAGGTCGTCCACGACTTCGTGCACCGGATCCTGGAGACCGATCGGCACGCGCGGGTGGTCGTGGTCGGGGACCTGAACGACTACCAGTTCAGTCCGGCGCTGGCGACGCTGCGCACGGGGACGGCCGACGGCACCGGGACGGCCATCCTGAAGGACCTGATTACCACCCTGCCGGCGAACCAGCAGTACACCTACGTCTACAACGGGGTCTCGCAGGTGCTCGACCACATCCTGGTCTCGCCCGCCATCCGGGACTTCGATTACCAGGTGGTCCACGTCAACGCCGAGTACAGCGACCAGACCAGCGATCACGACCCCCAGGTGGTCGACTTCCGACCCTGACGCGTCACTACCCGGGTCCACCCGTGGTGTCGGCCATCCTGCCCCGCGGGGCAGGATGGCCGGCATGGACATGACCGGCTGGGTGCAGGGACAGGTGTTCGTTCAGACGGTCGACGAGCACGAGGTCGCCGCCGTCACCGCCTTCCTGGAGTCGCGGGGGCTGACCTTCCAGGTGCTGACGCTGAGCGAGCGGATGGTGGTCGAGGGCGGTGACCCGGACGGTGCCGTCACGACCGATCGCTTCAGCATCGCGATCCAGATCGGGGGCTTCCCGCAGGTCGTGGCACCGGTCCTCACGGATCTGGTGCAGCGCGTGCACGGCGGCGGCTGGGAACCGGCAACCTCGGACGATGCGTGACAGCTGCGGTCACTGCTGGTGACTGCTGCGCCCGCCGAAGGTCCCGGCACGTGCTCCGTGAAGGTCCCGCCAGAGGTCCCGAGCCGGACTTATCGGCGCGGCATGACCGGGTGACCCGCCATTTCGTGCCAAGTGTCCCGATTCACCGGGACATTCTGTAAGCGCTGCCGAATTACAGGGCAGTAGTTCGGTCCTACCAGCTTGACTTCACACGGGTCTCACGTGCATTGTTGTTCTTGTCGGCGAGGAACTGGCCCCCATAAAGCCCAGGAAATCGTAGATGGCACGACTCGAGGCAGCTCGGTGAATCCCCCGCTCACCGACACGCATTCGATCCGGTCCGCTCGCACGCTCGGCTGAATCCCCCGCTCAACCGAACGTGCACCCTTGGACCAGCAGCAGGCCCCCGGTGAATCCCCCGCTCACCGGGGGTCTGCGCTGTTAACCAGAGTTCCCGGCACCGAGCGCGGTGCGCATCGGCAACAGCCGCGTTGCCCGGCGCGGCTGGCCACAGGCCCCCCAGGCACGACGAGCAGCCGCTACCGAGCGGCGCAGACCCACCGCCAATCAGCGCGGCTCGAACGAGACGCCGCTCAGCGTGGCTCGCGACCCCGCCGCTCAGCGTGGCTCGCGACCCCGCCGCTTGAGGGCACGCAGCTGCGCCGGAGTCAGCTCGTCGGCGCTCTTGCCGGACGAACCCTTCGCCCCGGCAGACTTGCCGCCAGCCGACTCACCAGCCGACTCGTCAGCGGTCTCGTCCGCAGCAGCCGCGGCCTCGTCGCCCTCGTCCTGCTTGGGGATCGTCACCTTGCCGGACTCGAGGTCGATGCGCCGACCGCCGGAGTTGTCGCCGACCTCTTCTCGCGTCGACTGCAGCCGACGCTTCTCCTCGTCCATGTGCCGCTTGGCCGGGTTGAACAGGACGTCAAGACCCCATTGCGTCACGGCTGCGCCTCTGCTCTGGCCGCTGCGGTGTCTCCTACGCCTCTCATAGCGTCGAGCGTACGTCCTGCGTAGCCTCGACCGCATGCTCTTCTCCCGTCCCAAGACCCGTCTGGTCGAGCCCGAACGCGCGCTGCGCGGTCGCGACCACTACGAGTTCCCGGTGCCGGACACCCACTTCGTCAACGGCAATCCCCTCAAGCCGCCCTTCCCCGAGGGGTACGAGCAGGCGGTCTTCGGCGCGGGCTGCTTCTGGGGCGTGGAGGAGATCTTCTGGCAGCTGCCGGGCGTCTGGATCACTGCGGTCGGCTACACCGGCGGCATCACGGCCCATCCGGACTACGAGGAGGTCTGCTCGGGGATGACCGGGCACACCGAGGCCGTCCTCGTTGTCTTCGACCCGGAGCAGACGAGCTACCAGACGCTGCTGGCCCGGTTCTTCGAGTCGCACGACCCGACGCAGGGGATGCGGCAGGGCAACGACGTCGGCACCCAGTACCGCTCGGGCGTGTACGTCGTCGACGATCGGCAGCGCGAGCTGGCCGAGCAGGCAAAGGCGGTCTTCGCCGAGACCCTCGACGGGCTGGGCTACGGCGCGGTGACCACCGAGATCGCGCCGCTGCGCGAGTTCTTCTACGCCGAGGCCTACCACCAGCAATACCTGGCCAAGAACCCGAACGGCTACCGCTGCCACAGCACCACCGGGGTCGAGTTCCCCCTCGCGCGTCTGGGCTGAGGCGGGATCACCGGTGCCCGAACTGCCCGAGGTCGAAGCGCTGGCCGCGTTCCTCCGGGACCGTGCGGTGGGGCGCTCGATCGTCCGCGCCGACGTGGCGGCGATCAGCGCGGTCAAGACCTTCGACCCGCCGCTGTCGGTTCTCGGCGGTGCCTTCGTCGTGGACGCCGCGCGGCACGGCAAGTTCCTGGACCTCGTCGTCGCCTCGGAGGCCGCCGGCGAGGTGCTGCACCTCATCACCCACCTCTCCCGCGGCGGCTGGCTGCACTGGCGCGAGTCCCTGCCCGCCGCTCCGCCACGGCCGGGCGGCAAAGGGCCGATCGCCTTCCGGCTGCATCTGGCGCCGGAGTTCGACGAGGGTCCAGTGAGCGGCTTCGACCTCACCGAGGCCGGCACCCAGAAACGACTGGCCGTCTACCTGGTACGCGACCCGCTCGAAGTGCCCGGCATCGCGCGCCTGGGACCGGACGCGCTGACCATCTCGCGTGACGACCTCGGCCGCGTGATGGGGGCACAAGGCGCACAGCTCAAGCGGGCGCTCACTGATCAGACCGTCCTGGCCGGAGTGGGCAACGCCTACTCCGACGAGATCCTGCACGCGGCCCGGCTCTCGCCCTTCAAGAACGCCGCCAAGCTGAGCGACGAGGAACTCACCCGGCTGCACACGGCGCTCGGCGAGGTGCTGACCGCTGCCGTCGAACGGTCGGTGGGTCAGAAGGCAGCCACCCTGAAGTCCGAGAAGCGCAGCGTACTGCGGGTGCATGCCCGGGCGGGCCTGCCGTGTCCGGTCTGCGGTGACACGATCCGCGAGGTCTCCTTCGCCGACCGCAACTTCCAGTACTGCCCCACCTGCCAGACCGAGGGGCGGACGCTGGCCGACCGGCGGCTCTCCAAGCTCATCAAGTGAGCGCTCTACCCTCGACACCGTGATGCCCGCCGACATCCCGACCGTCAGGGTCGACCAGCTGCCAACCGATCCGGCCGAGTGGCCCGCCGACGTCGTCCTGCTCGACGTCCGCGAGGACGAGGAGTGGCGGCACGGTCGTGCGCCGCAGGCGGTGCACATTCCCATGCACCAGGTGCCGCAGCGACTGCACTACGAGCCGGGAGAGATCACCCCGGAGACCCGGTTGGTCGTCACCTGCAAGGTGGGTGGCCGCTCGGCACAGGTCACCGCCTGGCTGCGCCAGCAGGGCTACGACGCCGTCAACCTCGAGGGGGGCATGCTCGCCTGGGAGGCCGCGGGCCGGCCGATGCAGGCCGACGACGGGCTGACCCCCACCGTCGCCTAGCACGTGTCGTTCGGCACGCCGTCACCGCACGGCCATCCGGCCACGGCACGATGGTCGCCGTGAGACCGCTGGGTCGTGACGCGCGACGACCGCCGTTGGCACCGCCGCCCCGGCCGATGATCGTCGCCCATCGCGGCGACTCGGCCCGGCTGGCCGAGCACACCCTGGCCGCCTACGAGCTCGCCGTCGCCAGCGGGGCGGACGCCCTGGAGTGCGACGTCCGGATGACGCGCGACGGGCACCTCGTCTGCGTCCACGACCGGACCGTCAACCGGACCTCCGACGGTCGCGGCGTGGTCAGCGACCTCGACCTCGACACCCTGGAACGGCTGGACTTCTCGTCCTGGCGCGGGGAGCTGCCGGCGTCGGCCGATCACCTGCTCGGCGACCCGACGAACCCCTATCTCGAGGGCGTCACGCCCGACCGGATCGACGGCGGCGGCGTGCTCACGCTGGAGATGCTGCTCGGCCTGGTGCGCGACGCCGGCCGCGAGGTGAAACTGCTGATCGAGACCAAGCACCCCACCCGCTACGCCGGCCTGGTGGAGAAGACGCTCGTCGAGATGCTGGACCGCTTCGGCCTCGCCGGCCGGCCCGGACCCCCGGAGTCCGTCCACGCGCCGGCGGATCCCGACAGCCCGGTCGTGGTCATGAGCTTCGCCCCGACGGCGGTTCGGCGGGTCAAGCTGCTGGCCCCCGACGTCCCCACCGTGCTGCTGCTGGAACGGTTCCAGCCGCTGCGACGCGACGGCTCGCTGCCGTCCGGTGCCACCGTGGCCGGGCCGGGGCTGCACCTGCTGCGGGAGGACCCCGACTTCGTCCGGCGGGCCCACGAGCGTGGCAACAAGGTCTTCGTCTGGACCGTCAACGCGCCCGCCGACGTCGACTTCGTGCTGGGGCTGGGGGTCGACACCATCATCACCGACCGACCGCGCGATGTCGCCGAGCAGGTCGCTGCCGCCACCGCCTGACCGACGTCCGCGCCCGCGCTGACCGCCTCGGTGCGCGACGACGTGCCAGCCGCGTTTGGTACGCGAGAGGCCGGGGAACATTTGCTCTCGACCGGATCGGGCAGCAACGAAGGAGTCGTCGCGTGGGCATGCTTCGCGTGCGCCACGACGCCACCAGCGCGGCCGAGGTGCGACACGCCATCGTCGCCGACCTGGATGCGCACGACCTGACCCGCGACTCGCTGGACGACGTCGCCCTCGTCGTGAGCGAACTCGTCGGCAACGCCGTGGTGCACGTGGTGGACGACGGCGACCTCGACGTCGAGTGGCAGCTCGCCGACGCCGGCGAACGGACCTTCGTCCTCGTCCGCGTCCAGGACAGCAGCACCGACCGGCCGCAGCTGCAGCGCGTCGACGCCACCGCGACCAGCGGCCGCGGGCTGGCCATCGTCGCCGCGGTGGCCAGCGACTGGGGCGTCCGCGATCTCGCCCACGGCAAGCAGGTCTGGGCGCAGGTGCCCGTCCGCCGCGTCCTCTGAGCGCGGTCTCCCGTCAGCCGGCCAGACCCCGCAGCACCCGCAGCGCCACCGACAGCGTGGCGAGATCGACGTGGTCACGGGTCAGCGCCGAGGTCACCGTCTGCCGGGCACGCTCGACCCGCTCGGTGTTGCGGTCCGCCCAGGAGTCGATGCGCTCGTCCACCGTTGCCGCGGGATCGGTCTGCTCCAGCACCGCCGTGGTGATGGCCGACAGCGCGGCGTAGACGTCGTGCCGCGCCGCCGCCCGCGCTAGCGTGGACCACCGGTCGTCGCGCGGCAGGTTGGTGACGCAGGTCAGCAGCTGGTCGACGCTGAGCCGCTCGGAGAGCGCGAAGTGCAGCTCGGCCACGGCGCGGGCCTCCTGCCCGGTGGCATGGGCGATCTCGACCACGTCCAGCAGCAGGAAGGCGCTGAGCAGCTCCGAGACCCGCAGTGCGAGATCACGGGGGAGGCCCAGCGCGGTGAGCTTCGCCGCGTCGTCGAAGAGCGTCTGCCGCTCGACCCCCCGCATGAGATCCGGGCAGTGCGCACCCAGGATGTCCACCAGCGGCCGGAACCGTTCGATCTCCGCCCCGACGTCGCTGATGGGGAAACGGGCGTCGACGAGCCAGCGGGTGGCGCGGTCGACGAGGCGCCGGATCTCACCGTAGGCGGCGTGCTGCGCGGAGGTGGGGATGACGTTGTCCAGCTCCTCGATCTGCTGCCACAGCGGCTCGAGGTCGAAGACCTGACGCACCACCGCGTAGGCCCGGGTGATCTGGGCGGCGTCGACCCCCGTCTCCTCGATCGCGCGGTGCACGAAGGTCGTGCCGCACCGGTTGATCATGTCGTTGACGACGACGGTGGTGATGATCTCGCGGGCCAGCGGATGACGCGGCAGCTCGTCGGCGAAGCGGGTCGCGATCGAGGCGGGGAAGTAACGGTCCAGCGCGTGCCGGAACCAGGGCTCGTCCGGGACGGTGGAGTCCTCGATGTGCTGCGTCAGCGTCAGCTTGGAGTAGGCGACCAGAACGGAGTTCTCGGGGGAGAGCAGTCCGATGCCCTCGCTCTCCCGCCGCGCCATCTCGGCGTCGGAGGGGAGGAACTCCAGCGCACGGTCCAGCTCGCCGGCGGCCTCCAGCTCGGCCATGAAGCGCTGGTGCACCGAGGCCAGCGCCGGGCTGAGCTTGCGCGCCATGCCCAGCAGGACGTTCTGGCCGTAGTTGTCCCGCAGCACGTGCGCGGCGACGTCCTCGGTGGCGGCGGCGAGGATCTCGTTGCGCTCGTCGCCGGTGATGGACCCGGAGACGACGGCCCGGTTGAGCAGGATCTTCAGGTTGACCTCGTGGTCGGAGGTGTCGACGCCGGCGGAGTTGTCGATGGCGTCGGTGTTGATGCGGCCACCGTTGCGCGCGTACTCGATGCGGCCCCGTTGGGTGAAACCGAGGTTGCCGCCCTCACCCACGACCTGGCAGCGCAGCTCATCACCATTGACGCGGATCGCGTCGTTGGCCTTGTCGCCGGCGTCGGCGTGCGTCTCGGTCGACGCTTTGACGTAGGTGCCGATGCCGCCGTTCCAGAGCAGGTCCACGGGGGCGAGCAGCACGGCCCGCAGCAGCTCCAGCGGCGCGAGCTTGGTGACGCCCTCGGGCAGTCCCAGCGCCCGGGACACCTGCGGCGTGATCGGGATCGACTTGGCCGTCCGCGGGAAGACGCCGCCACCCTCGGAGATCTTGGTGGCGTCGTAGTCCGCCCAGGACGAGCGCGGCAGGTCGAAGAGGCGTCGCCGCTCGGCGAAGGAGGCGGCCGCGTCCGGATCCGGGTCGAGGAAGACGTGCCGGTGGTCGAAGGCGGCGACGAGCCGGATGTGCTCGCTGAGCAGCATGCCGTTGCCGAAGACGTCACCGGACATGTCACCGACGCCGACGACGGTGAAGTCGTGGCTCTGGGTGTCGAGGCCGATCTCGCGGAAGTGGTACTTCACCGACTCCCACGCGCCGCGCGCGGTGATGCCCATCGCCTTGTGGTCGTAGCCGACCGAACCGCCGCTGGCGAAGGCATCCCCGAGCCAGAAGCCGTAGTTCTCGGCGATGCCGTTGGCGATGTCGCTGAAGGTGGCGGTGCCCTTGTCGGCGGCGACGACCAGATACGGGTCGTCGGCGTCGTAGCGCCGCACCTGCGGCGGCGGCACGACCTGCTGCTGGCCGTCGCGGTCGGTGACGTAGTTGTCGGTGACGTCCAGCAGCGAGGAGATGAAGGAGCGATAGCAGGAGATGCCCTCGGCCAGCCACGCGTCACGGTCGACGGCCGGGTCGGGCAGCCGCTTGGCCACGAAGCCGCCCTTGGCTCCGGTCGGCACGATGACGGCGTTCTTCACCGTCTGCGCCTTGACCAGGCCGAGGATCTCGGTGCGGAAGTCCTCGCGCCGATCGGACCACCGCAGTCCACCGCGGGCCACCGCACCGAAACGCAGGTGGACGCCCTCGACCCGCGGCGAGTGGACCCAGATCTCGTAGCGGGGTCGCGGCTGGGGCAGCTCCGGCACCAGCCGGGGGTCCAGCTTGATGGCGATGACGGTGCGGCGACGGCTCTCGACCTCGTCGTCGTCGCAGTGGATGTCCGGGTCGTCGCCGGTCACCCGGTCGGTCCGGTAGGCGTTCGTGCGCAGGGTGGCGTTCACCAGACCCAGCAGGGAGCGCAGGATGCGGTCCTGGTCCAGGCTCGCAACCTCACCGAGCAGCTGCTCGACGACATCGGCCCGCCCGACCGGGCCGTGGTCGTCGTGATGGGCCACCGGCGCCTCGTCACCGCGCTCGGGATCGAAGCGCGACTCGAAGAGCTCGACGATCGCCTCGGCGATGGCGGTGTTGTCCAGCAGCGCCTGCTCGATGTAACCCTGGCTGAAGGTGGTCCCGGCCTGCCGCAGGTACTTCGCGTAGAGCCGCAGGATGTTGACCTGCCACCACGTCATCCCGGTGCGGACGACGAGGCCGTTGAAGCCGTCCTGCTCGATCTCCTCGCGCCACAGCAGCCGGATCGTGGCGATGACGTGCCGGGCGCGGGTCTCGTCGAAGCGGACCCCGGCGGGCAGCCGGAGCCCGAAGTCGTAGATCCACACGCGGTGGGCGTCGCCGAACTCCAGCTCGTAGGGGCGTTCGTCCAGGACCTCGATCCCCATCTGGGTGAAGATGGGCAGGGCCTTGGCCAGCGACACCGGCGTGCCCGTCCGGAACACCTTGAGGCGGCGGTCCGCGGGGTCGTCCGAGCCGGGGGTGTAGAGGTCGAAGGCGAGGCCGTTCTCCGCCGGCAGCCCGTCGAGCGTGATGAGGTCGCGCACCGCGGCCGAGGCCGGGAAGTCCTCCTTGTAGGCCTCCGGGATGAGGTCGCGGTAGCGGCGGTGCAGATGCTCGGCACGCTCGTCGCCGACGGCGATGGCGAGCAGGTCCTGCAGGTCGTCGCCCCAGCCACGGGTCACCTTCGCGACCTCGGCCTCGACCAGCGACCGCTCCGGCGAGGGCACCGGGGTGCCGGGTCGGATCGCGACGAGCAGATGCATCCGAGCCAGGTTCATCTCGACGATCCGGTCGTCGCGACCGATGATCTCGCCGGGCCAGTACCGGCTGATGACCTCGGTGACGCGGCGCCGGGTCTCCGGGCCGAAGCGGTCGGCGGGGAAGTACACCAGCACGCCGACGAAGTCGCGGTTGAGGTGGACGCGGGCGAAGACACCGACGGTCCGGTTCTCGGCGCGGTCGACGACCAGCTGGGACAGCCGCAGTAGGTCGTTGGTCGGCGCCTCGAGCAGCTCGTCGCGGGGCAGGGTCCGCAGCGCGGCGAGCAGTCGCCGTCCGGAATGGCTGTCCGGGCGGACCGCGGCCCGGTGCAGGATCTCGGCGATGCGGCGACGCAGCACCGGCACCCGGCCCACCACGCCGTCCTCGGCGTTGCTGATCAGGCCGAGGAAGACGTGGATGCGCTGCGGGGCGGCGCCCTCGGCCGGCGTCACCACGGTGACGCAGTCATAGTGGACCTGGCGTCGCACCGTGCTGACCAGCGGTGACTTGAAGATGGCCAGCGGCGCGCCGCTGCGGAACGCGGGCAGCAGCTCCAGCGGCGAGACCCGGATGTCGCCGCGCAGCACGCCGTCGGCCCGCTGCTCGCCGCCGCCGCGACGGGGGCTGGCCAGCTCGTTGGCAGAGAACTCGGCGTGGCCGAGGATCATGAAGTTGCCGTCGGCCAGCCACCGCAGCAGGGCACCGGCCTCCTCGCTCGTCTCCCGATCGAACTGGCCGGGGTCGGCGACGAGGCGGTCGGCGAGCTTGCGCACCAGGTTGTACATGTGCGGGGCGTCGGCCACCGCATTGAGGACGTCGTCGAGGATCCGCTCGAGATTGGCCGCGATGACCGGGTGCTGGTCGGCCGGGACGCGGTCGAACTCTACGTGCACCCAGGACTCCACGACGGCGCCATCCGGGACCGGGGCGTTGTCGTCGATGTCGAAGACCTGCCGCAGCACTCCGTCGTCGTCGCGGGTCACCACGATCTGCGGGTGCAGCACCCGCTCGGCGCCGTAGCCGACGCGGTCCAACTCGGCCCAGAGCGACTCGACGATGTAGGGCGCGTCCTCGGAGACGATGTCCACGGCGGTGAGCACCCGGCTGCCACCGGGGACGTCGAGGTCCCGGACGCGCAGCAGGGTCTCGCCGCGCAGTCGCCTGGCGCCGAAGGTCAACGCCTCGGCGGCGAGCGCGGCGAGGGCCGCGTCGTCGCGACCGGCGAGCTGGGCGCCGGCGTGCGCCAGGAATCGCCGCGCGAAGACCGCGGTGTCGACGTCGGGCGGTGGTGCGCTGTCCACTATCGGGGTCGTCCCGTCGGCCGAGGGGTCCGTGTGGTGGTCGAGCTGGTCGGTCATGCGCGAAGTCACTCCATTGTGACGGTGGATGCGGGCGCCACGACGGCGTCCGACCCCATCCTGTCACTGGTCGGCGTCGATGCGGAGGCGGCCGGCGCGGTGCGCCGTAGCTACTCGCGGGTAGCAGGTCCCGTCGGCGCGACGTTGCAAGATTGGGCCATGAGCACGCCGCCGGAGACCCCGCCGCCCCACACCCGTCGCCCGCTACCCACCGGGGCGTCGTACAGCATCACCGTCCGCCTCTACGCCGAGCCGTCGGCCTCGGTGGTGGGTGAGCTGGCCACTGCCGTCGGGACCGCGGGCGGGCTGCTCACCGCCATCGACGTGAGCGAGTCGCGCGCCGACCGGATCACCGTGGACGTCACCTGCTCGGCCGTGAACGGCGACCACGCCGGGGAGATCGTCGAGGCGATGCGCGCCGTCGAGGGCGTCTCGGTGCACCGCGTCAGCGACCGCACCTTCCTGCTGCACCTCGGCGGCAAGATCGAGGTCTCCTCCAAGGTCCCGTTGCGGACCCGCGACGACCTGTCGATGGCCTACACGCCGGGCGTGGGCCGGGTGTCGCTCGCGCTGTCGCAGCACCCCGAGGACGTCGCCAAGCTGACCGTGAAGGGCAACTCCGTCGCCGTCGTCACCGACGGCTCGGCCGTCCTCGGCCTCGGCAACATCGGGCCGGGCGCGGCGCTGCCGGTGATGGAGGGCAAGGCGGCGCTCTTCAAGCGCTTCGCTGACATCGACGCCTGGCCCATCTGCCTCGACACCCAGGACACCGACGAGATCGTCCAGGTCGTCAAGGCCATCGCGCCGGGCTTCGGCGGGATCAACCTCGAGGACATCTCCGCGCCGCGCTGCTTCGAGATCGAGCGCCGGCTCCGCGAGGTGCTCTCGATCCCGGTCTTCCACGACGACCAGCACGGCACGGCCATCGTGGTGACCGCGGCGCTCACCAACGCGCTGCGCTGCGTCGACCGGCCGTTGGACGAGGCGCGGATCGTGGTGGCCGGCGGTGGGGCGGCCGGCACCGCCATCGTCACGCTGCTGCTCGCCGCCGGTGCCCGCAACGTGCTCGTCTGGGACCGCGAGGGCATCCTCGCCCCCACCGACCCCTCGCTGAACCCGGCCAAGCAGCGGCTGGCCGCCATGACCAACTCCGCGGGTCGGACCGGGACGCTGCGCGACGCGCTGCAGGGTGCGGACGTCTTCATCGGTGTCAGCGGGCCGGGTGTGCTCGCCGCGGAGTGGATCACCGAGATGGCGCCGCGCTCGGTCGTCTTCGCGCTGGCCAATCCCGACCCCGAGGTCGATGTCGACGCCGCGCAGCACCTGGCGACAGTGCTGGCCACCGGCCGCAGCGACTACCCGAACCAGATCAACAACGTGCTGGCCTTCCCCGGCGTCTTCCGCGGCCTGCTCGACGCCCGCGCGCACGAGGTGTCGATGGAGATGCTGCTGGCGGCCGCCGACGCGATCGCGCACTGCGTCTCCGACGAGCAGCTCAACGCCACCTACATCATCCCGTCCGTCTTCGACCCGGCCGTGCCGAAGGCAGTCGCCGCCGCAGTGAGCGGTGCGGCGAAGCCGACGGACGCCGGGCCGGTGACGGCGGGCTGATCAGCCGGCGGGGGTGAGCGGCGCGAGCGAGGTGCCGGACGGGATCCGACCGCAGCTCGACGGCGCCGACGTGCCGGCGAAGCGCGCGGAGAGCCAGGCGATGGCACTCGGCAGCCACAGCGCGATGCTGGTGAAGTGGCTGGTGAGGTCGTACTGGCTGTAGCTGATGGCGGAGTTGCTGCGGCAGTACTGCCGAGCCAGCGAGCGGACGTCGCCGGCAAGCATCACGCCGTCGCCCTTGCCGAGCCCCTTGGTGCCCTCGAGGATGCCGTTGCTGCCCTGCCCGATGAACATGGGGACCGTCGGCGTCGGCGCGGAGCCGAGGTTCAGCTTGTTCACCGTGGTCACGAAGGGCGGGATGATCGCCGGGTCCGCGTACTGCGGCTTGACCAGCTTCGCGAAGGTGAGCCCCGGGTACTGGCCGAGGACCTGCACGATCGAGGCCTTGTCCAGCTTGGCGACCAGGCTGCGGCCGTAGTCGCTCAGGTACCGCGTGAAGTCGACGCCGTAGCCGCGGGCCGCACCGATGAGCGCCATCGGCGCGACGCCGGCCCAGATCTGGCTGCCGCTGACGTAGCCGAGGTTGTGCGCGGGAGCCACCAGCACGCCGCCCTCGGCCGCGCCGACGAGACGGCGGTTGACCTCCGGTGCGTAACCCGGTGCGAGCGCCGCGGCCCAGTTGGTGGCGATGGCTCCGCCGGAGTAGCCGATCAGGCCGACCTTCGCCGTCGCGCTGACGCCGGTGGTGGCGGCGGCCGCCGTGACGGCGCGGATCGAGTCCAGCGTGGTGTAGCCGTACTCGGGGCCGGCAGCGAAGTCGGCGGTCTGCCCCTGGGTGTCGGCCATCGCGATGCTGTAGCCCTGCAGCAGGAACGACGACATGAGGGCGGCCTCGAGGTGCGCGGCCTGACCGCCGAGCGTCTTGCCGCCGGCGATGGCCCGCGACGGACTGTCCTCGGGGTTGAGCGAGTCGTAGAACGAGCCGTAGGCGACGAGCCGGCTGGTGGTCCTGGCCAGCGGCGTGTGGATCACCGAGGTCACGTTGGCGGCCGGACGCCCCTGCGCGTCGGCGGTCCGGTAGACCAGCTGAGTGACGTCCAGCGGGAGCTTGATGCCGTCGAGGCTGTACTTCAGCGTCCGCGTCTTCAGCACCGTCCCCGGCTCGTAGAACGACAGCGGCGTCGAGCCGGTGTAGCTGAAGAAGGAGTCGGCGGCCGCCACCGGTGCCGGCGCGGAGACCAGCGTGACGACGAGACCGGCGGTCCCGAGGGCGGCGACGAGGGACCTGATCCGGCGTGAACGCATGGACGGACCGTACGACAAATCGGTCAGGTCCGCCCCTCGAGCTGCTCGGGTGGGATAGGACACGACGCCAGCCCCGGCTCAGCAGCCGGTGCCTAGCCTCAGCCGAATGAGGGGTGGGCTGTGGCCGGTGCGATGGCGTCCGGCGTCGGCCCCCCTCCTCGTCTTCGCCGTCGCCTTCGGCGCCAGGGTCGCGACGGTGCTGTGCCGCGGCGGCTACGGCGGGTACTTCAACTACGACTCCGGCGTCTACTACAGCGCAGCGAGCGCGCTCCTGCACGGCCGCTTGCCGTACCGCGACTTCATCCTCGTCCACCCGCCTGGCAGCACCGTCGCACTGACACCGTTCGCGGCGCTCGGCGCCGTGACCAGCGACCACGTCGGCTACACCGTCGCGAACCTCGCCAGCTCGGCCCTCGGCGCGGCGGCCGCGGCCCTGGTCGTGATGGTGGTGCGCGAACTCGTCCCCAGCTCGACGGCGGCACTGGCGGCGGGCATGGCCTATGCCGTCTACCCCGGAGCTGTCCTCGCCGAGACCCAGGCCCGGCTCGAGCCGTTCGGCAACGTCGCGCTGCTGCTCGGCGCGCTCTGCCTGCTCCGCGCGCCCGTGGCACGGCGGCGGGTCGTCTTCCTCGGCGGCGCCGCCCTCGTCGCCGCGGTCAGCGTGAAGATCTGGTACGTCGTGCCCGCCGCCTTCGTGCTGCTCACCCTCGTCCCCCGCGAGCGCAGGGGGCGGTGGCGCCCGGTGGCGGCGGGGATCGTCACGGCCGTCGCGCTGATCGATCTGCCGTTCTTCCTGGCTGCGCCGCGGGCTATGGTCCGTGCCGTCGTGCTGGCCCAGCTCGGCCGGCCCGAGAAGCGGGGCACCGGATCGTCGGTCCGCCTGTCGCAGCTGAGCGGGGTCCCGCTCATCAACCGCTCGCACCCACCGACGCCGGCGGTGACGCTGGTCATCGCCATCGGGACCGTCGTCACGCTGCTGGTCGTCGTCGCCCTCACCGCCACCCGGCGCAGTGCGCGCCCCTTCGCGGTCATGCTGCTGGCGCAGGCGACCGTCCTGCTGACGGCGCCCTCGTACTACGCCTTCTACACCGACTACCTGGCGCCGGCGGGGACCATCTGTCTCGGGGTCGCACTCGGCGTCGTCGCCGCGGCCGTGTCGCGGCGCGCGGTGGCGCGCCGCCCGCTGCGGCGAGTGGCGGCCGCGACGACCGCACTCGTGGCCGCAGCCGCCGTCCTGGCCTTGACGACGGCCCGCGATCCGGTGAGCGCGCCCTATCCGGCGGCGCGCTTCGAGCGCGCGGTCGCGGCCTCGCGGTGCGTGATGAGCAACAACCCCGAGGTGCTGATCCAGTTGGACGCGCTCGACCGCGGCCTGGCCGCCGGCTGTCGCAACCGGGTGGACTATGTCGGCTGGCGACTGTTGCCGAGGCGGTACCCGTCCGATCTCGCGCGGACGGTGGCCACGAAGCAATCCGAGGCCCGGTACCTCCTCTCCGGCAATGCCGTCGCGCTGCTCGCGGGCGAGACCGTGGCCATGAACCAGCAGCTCGAACGGGTGCTGGGCAACGCACCGGTCCTGGCCCGGTCGGGCACGTTGTGCGTCGTCCGGATCACCGCGCGGCAACGTCGCGAGTACCGAGACCTGACGCCGCTGCCGCGGGTCTCACCACCCGGCGCCACCGCCGCGGAGCGCGCCTCCACGGCGCCGTGGTGCGACGGACCGCTGCTGGCGTCCCGCTGACGCTGCTCAGTCGAGAGGGGGCGCAAGCTCGGTGGCCACGGCGAGGAAGCGGTCGTTCTCCTCCGGCGAGCTGATCGTGACCCGCGCCCCGGCGCCGGCGAAGGCCCGGACGATGACGCCCTGCGCCTCGCAGCCGGCCGACCACTGCGCAGTGGCCTCGCCCAGCGGCAGCCAGACGAAGTTCGCCTGGCTCGGCGGCACCTGGTAGCCGGCGGCGAGCAGCGCATCCCGGACCCGCACCCGCTCCCGCATGACCTCGTCGACGCGCTCCAGCATCTGCCGCTGGGCGTCCGCCTCCAGCGACGCGAGTGCCGCCGCCTGCGCCACGGACGTCACCGAGAACGGCACCTGCGTCTGCCGCAGCGCGGTGGCGAGCGCCGGGTCCCCCGTGACGGCGTAACCGATGCGCAGCCCGGCGAGGCCGTAGGCCTTGGAGAAGGTGCGTAGTACGACGGCGTTGGGGAACTCGTCGAGCAGGCTCAACCCGTCGGGGACGTCGGCGTCGTCCACGAACTCGCGATAGGCCTCGTCCAGGGCGACGGTGACGTCGGCGGGGATTCTGCGCAGAAAAGCGCACAACTCCTCGCGTCCGACGACGGTGCCCGTCGGGTTGTTCGGGTTGCAGACGAAGATCAACCGCGTCTTGCCGGTGACCCGCGCCGCCATCTCGTCCAGGTCATGGACGTGAGTCCCGGTGAGCCCCACCTGGACCGACGAGGCGCCGCTGACGGCAGTGATGATCGGATACGCCTCGAACGAGCGCCAGGCGTACATGACCTCCTCGTCGGCATCGGCAACGGCCTGCACCAGCTGCGTGCACAACGACACCGAACCACACCCGACGGCGACGCGGTCGGCGGCGACGCCGAGATGCGCGGCGAGCGCGTTCGTCAGCTCGGTGGCCGCGTTGTCGGGATAGCGATTGGCACCCGCGGCGACGGCGGCGATGCGCTCGACGACGTGCGGAAGGGGCGGGTAGGAGCTCTCGTTGCTCGCGAGCTTGATCGCACCGGGGACGGTGCGTCCGGGCACGTAGGCCGGGAGGGTGGAGAGCACGGGGCGGAGCGTCACGACTTCTTGCCCTTCTTGACCGGGCGCTCCGACGGCGGCTTGTACCGCTCGACGCGCGCCTTGCGTCCCTTGATCAACGTGGCTTGCAGCTTCGCCACGACCTCGGCCTCCGCAGCGGCCGGAATCTCGACGGTGGAGAACTTGTGGGTGATCTCGATGGCGCCGATCTGCCGACCCGAGACGCTGGTCTCGTTGGCGATGGCGCCGACGAGATCCTGCGGGCGGATCTTGGCGGCATGGCCCAGGCTGACGAAGATCGTGACGGAGTCGCCGGAGGTCTTCTTCGGCGGCCGCGCCGCCTTACCGGCGTCGTCCTTCGGGGTGGCGACCTCGGGGATGTCGTCCTCGTCCGGGCCGGCGATGCCGGACTCGTGAGCCAGCTTCACCGCGGCCAGGGCGATCTGGACGATGTCGTACTCGTCGCTGAGGGCGTCGACGACCACCCGGTACTGCTCGTAGTCGTCCTCGCGGAGCAGCTCGGCGATGGCGCCACGGGTCAGCTCCAGGCGCCGGGCCCGCAGGTCGGCGACGGTCGGCAGCGTCTCGACGGCGATCCGCGACTTGGTGATCTTCTCGATCGTCTTCAGCAGCCGGTGCTGCCGCGGCTCGACGAGGGTGATCGCGGTGCCCTCACGTCCGGCCCGGCCGACCCGGCCGATGCGGTGGACGTACGTGTCCGCCGCCGACGGCAGGTCGTAGTTGACGACGTGGGTGAGGTGGTCGATGTCCAGTCCGCGGGCGGCGACGTCGGTCGCCACCAGCACCTCGGCGGTGCGGTTACGGATCTTGGCCATGACGCGGTCGCGCTGGTCCTGGGTCATGCCGCCGTGCAACGCCTCGGCGCGGTAACCGCGCGCCGCGAGCGTCGCGCCGAGGGTGTCCACCTCGTCACGGGTGCGGCAGAAGACGACGGCGGCGGTGGGTGCCTCGATGTCGAGGACGCGGCCGAGCGCGTTGGGCTTGTGCTGCCGCGGGACCAGGTAGGCGACCTGGCGGACGCTCGCGCTCTCCCCCGAGGCGGCGCTGCGCTCGATCTTGATCTTCTCGGGGTTGTGCAGGTACCGCTTGACCAGGCCGTTGATGCGCGCCGGCAGGGTCGCCGAGAAGAGGACGGTCTGCCGCTCCTCCGGGACGGCCGCCATGATCGCCTCGATGTCCTCGGCGAAGCCCATGTCGAGCATCTCGTCGGCCTCGTCCAGGACGACGGTCCGCATCGCCGACAGGTCCAGGGTGCCGCGGGAGAGATGGTCGAGGGCACGGCCGGGGGTGGCGACGACGACGTCCACGCCTGCGCTGAGCGCGCGCATCTGGTGCGGGATCGGCTGGCCGCCGTAGACGGCCAGGACCCGCGCGCCCAGCTGCTTGCCGTACCGCTGCGTCGCCTCGGCGACCTGGATCGCGAGCTCCCGCGTCGGCGCCAGCACCAGCGCCTGCGGCGAGGTGCCGCCCGGCTCGAGGCGCTGCAGCAGCGGCAGCGCGAAGGCCGCCGTCTTGCCGGTGCCGGTTGCAGCCTGGCCGACGACGTCCCGGCCGCTGAGCAGCGCCGGGATCGTCGCGGACTGGATCGGCGTGGGCTCCTCGTACCCGAGCGAGTCGAGGGCCTGGTGGAGTTCGGGCCGCAGCTCGAGATCGGCGAAGGTTGTCACCGCTCCAGGGTCCCAGAAGTCGGGGCTAGAGGTTGCCGCGGGCGTCCTGCTCGCGCTCGATCGCCTCGAAGAGCGCCTTGAAGTTGCCCTTGCCGAAGCCGAGCGAGCCGTGCCGCTCGATGAGCTCGAAGAAGACGGTCGGCCGGTCCCCCACCGGACGGGTGAAGATCTGCAGCAGGTAGCCGTCCTCGTCGCGGTCGACCAGGATGCCGCGGGCCTTGAGCTGCTCGACCGGCACCCGGACCTCGCCGATGCGCGCTCGGAGCTCGGGGTCGTCGTAGTAGGAGTCGGGCGTGGCGAGGAACTCGACGCCACGCGCGGTCATCTCGTCGACGGCCCGCAGGATGTCGTTGGTCGCGATGGCGATGTGCTGGCAGCCGGCGGTGCCGTAGAAGTCCAGGTACTCGTCGATCTGGGACCGCTTCTTGCCCAGCGCCGGCTCGTTCAGCGGGAACTTCACCCGGTGGTTGCCGTTCGCGACCACCTTGCTCATCAGCGCGGAGTACTCGGTGGCGATGTCGTCGCCGACGAACTCGGCCATGTTCACGAAGCCCATGACGCGGTTGTAGAAGTCGACCCACTCGTCCATGTGACCGAGCTCGACGTTGCCGACGCAGTGGTCGACGGCCTGGAAGATGCGCTTGTCCGGGCCGACCATGGTGGAGGTCTTCGCGACGTAGCCGGGGAGGTAGATCCCGTGGTAGCGCGAGCGGTCGACGAGGGTGTGGCGGGTCTCGCCGTAGGTTGCGATGGCGGCGCGGCGGATGGTGCCGTGCTCGTCGCTGACGTCGTGCGGCTCCTCCAAGACCGTTGCGCCCTGCGCGCGGGCGTGCTCGACGCAGCGGTCGACGTCCGGCACCTCGAGGGCCAGGTCGACGACGCCGTCGCCGTGCCGCCGGTGGTGGTCGGCGTACTGGCTGGCGGGGTCGACGGCGCCGATGATCACGAAGCGCGCGCTGCCGGACTTCAGCACGAAGGCCTTGTGGTCCCGGTTGCCGGTCTCGGGGCCGCTGTAGCCGACGAGGGTCATGCCGAAGGCGTGCTGGTAGTAGTGCGCGCTCTGGGTGGCGTTGCCGGAGACGAAGACGACGGCATCCATGCCGGTGACCGGGAACGGATCGCGTGTCTGGTCGTAGTCGACCAGCCCGACCAGCTGCTTGAGGCGGTCGAGGGTGAGGTCGGCGTCGCGCTCGGCAGGAGTGAGGTCGAGGGAGGTCATGCAACGAACCCTGCGCCGTGGACGATGGCCACGCAAGTCGCCGGTTGGCAGCCCGTCAAGTTGCACATAGTGTGCAGCAGAGACCCGTCGTCACTGGTCATATTGACCAGTTCGGTGCGGCTCCGGCGCGACGCTCGCGCGCCTCCGCCGCCCGGGGACCTCGCCGCCATAGCCTTGCTGACGATGTCCACCTATGTCGCGGTCTTCGCGCTCGTCCTCGCCTACGTCGCCCTCGTCGCGGCGTACATCGCGCTGCGGACGCTCGCCAAGCTGCGTCGCGCGACGCGGGTGCTGGCGCGCGGCGCCCGCGGCGAGGACAACCACTCCTCGCTGCTGGAGACGGCGCAGCGGCACGACGAGCGGATCGAGGTCGTCGCCGACGAGCTGGAGTCCCTGCGCGAGCACATCGAGGCCATCGTGGGATCTCGCCCCGGCGACGCGCCGGGCGCGCTGCGCAACATCGCGCTCGTGCGCTACGACGCGTTCAGCGAGATGTCGGGCCGGCTGTCCTTCTCGCTCGCCCTGCTGGACGAGAAGGGTGACGGCGTGACCCTGTCGGCGATCGCCGGGGCCGGCGACACCCGCGTCTACGCCAAGGGTGTCTCGGACGGTCGCAGCGACCACGACCTCTCCCCCGAGGAGCAACAGGCCGTCTCGGCCGCCCTCGCCAAGCGCCGCAGCCTGCTCGCCCGCCGCGCGTCCTGAGCGCTCCTGCCGCTCGTTAGGCTCGCCCGCGTGACCACCATCGCCTTCCTGGGCCCGGAGGGGACCTTCGCACACCAGGCGCTGCGGGCGCTGCCGGTGGCCGCCGGAGCCGACCTCCTCCCGCAGGCGAACGTCACCCTCGCCATCGACGCCGTGCGCGGCGGCCGGGCCGACACGGCGCTGGTCCCGCTGGAGAACTCCGTGGAGGGGGCCGTCCCCGCCACGCTCGACGAGCTCGCCCACGGCAAGCCGCTCGTCATCGCCGAGGAGACCTACCTCGCCGTCACCTTCGAGCTGATGGCGCGGCCGGGGACGAGCCTGGCCGAGGTCGGCTCGGTGGCGACCCACCCGCACGCCGAGGCCCAGGTCCGCCGGTGGCTGATGACCCACCTCCCGGCGGCCGGGGTCGCACTGGTGGGGTCGACCGCGGGTGCCGCGCAGGCGGTGGCCGCGGGGAAGTACGACGCCGCCGTGGGTGCCGCCGTCGCCGGTGAGCTCTACGGCCTGGTCACGCTGGCCCACGACATCGCCGACAACGAGGGGGCGGTGACCCGCTTCGTCCGCCTCACCCGGCCGGCGCCGCCACCCCCGCCGACCGGCAACGACCGGACCACCGTCACCGCCCACCTGCGCGAGAACCATGCCGGCGCCCTGCTGGAGCTGCTCAGCGAGTTCGCCAACCGCGGCATCAACCTCACCCGGATCGAGTCGCGTCCCGACCGCCGGCGGCCGGGCACCTACTCCTTCTCCATCGACGCCGAGGGGCACATCGCCGACGAACGCGTGGGCGACGCCCTCACCGCGCTGCGACGGGTCTGCGCCGATGTGCGTTACCTCGGCTCCTACGAGCGGCGTGACGGCACGCAGGGTCCGATCCCGTTCGGCCGACACGACCGCGACTTCGCCGAGGCGCGCGCCTGGGTCGACGGGTTGCGCCGGACGGGCCGTGGGGGCCTGCCCTAGAGGTAGAGGCCGGTGTTGGCGTCGTTGCGCTCCGCGGCGACGGCGTGCAGGTCACGCTCGCGCAGCAGCATGTAGTCGTCGCCGGCGATCTCGACCTCGAAGCGGTCGTCCGGGCTGAAGAGGACGCGATCGCCGGTCTCCACGGCACGCACGTGATTGCCCACCGCCAGCACCTCGGCCCAGACCAGCCGCTTGGAGACCTGCGCCGTCGACGGGATCAGGATGCCGCCGGAGGAGCGCCGCTCGCCCTCCTCGCGGGTCTCGCGGACCAGCACGCGGTCGTGCAGCATCTTGATCGGCAGCCGGTCGGTCATGCGATCAGCCTAGGACGCTGGACCCGCGTCAGTGGAACTGCGGGACGAGCAGGTAGAGCCCGTACCCGACGAGCGCGGCACAGACGGTGAAGCAGGCCCCTGCGATCACCAGTCCCGAGGTCCGCGCCGCCCCGGCCTGCCCCGCGTCGCGGGCCGTCTCGGCTCGGGACAGGCCGAGCACGCCGAGGGCGAAGACGACCGCGCCGCCCACGGCGAAGGCCAACCCCACCGCGGCGACCTGCGCGAGGCCGTCCCACTTGATGTCGATCGCAGCCATCCCGGCTCCTCTCAGACGCCCGCGGTGGCGGGCTCGCGCAGCGCCACCGACGTCTCGTCGTTGACGTTGTGGGACGTCACGGCATTGCGCCGCGAGACGGCGTAGATGCCGGCGACGACCGCGACGGCGGCGATGCCCACCACGGCCGCACCCGCATTGCCCTTGTCGGCCACGCTCGCGGCAAGCCCCCCGATGACGGCGGCGACGGGCAGGGTGAACAGCCACGCCAGCGCCATCCGGCCGGCGACGTTCCAGCGGACCTCGGCGAGCCGGCGACCCAGCCCCGAGCCGAGGATGCCGCCGCTGACCACCTGCGTCGTCGAGAGAGCGAAGCCGAGGTGGGACGAGGCCAGCAGCACGGCCGTCGAGGAGGCCTCGGCGGCGAAACCCTGGGGCGCCTCGACGTCGGTCAGGCCCCGGCCCATCGTCCGGATGATGCGCCAGCCGCCCATGTAGGTGCCGAGGGCGATGGCGGTCCCGGCACTCGCGACGACCCAGACCGGCGGTCCCGACCCCGGCTCGAGCGTGCCGTTGGCGATGAGGACGAGCGTGATGATGCCCATCGTCTTCTGCGCGTCGCCGGTACCGTGCGCCAGCGCCACCAGCGAGGCCGAGACGGTCTGACCGTGGCGGAAGCTGGTCTGCACCGTCGCGCCGCGGGCCCGCTGCGTCAGCTTGTAGACCAGGAACGTCGCCACCGCGGCGATGACGCCGCAGACCACCGGCGAGGCGAAGGCGGGGACGAGGATCTTCTCGACCACCACGTCGAAGTTGACCGCGCCGGTACCCGCCGCGACCATCACTGCGCCGATGAGCCCCCCGAAGAGCGCGTGCGAGGACGACGAGGGCAGGCCCAACAGCCAGGTCAGCAGGTTCCAGACGATCGCGCCCACCAGCCCGCCGAAGACGACCGCGGGCGTCACCTTGGCGTCGTCGACGATGCCGCTGCTGATGGTCTTGGCGACCTCGGTGGAGATGAAGGCACCGACCAGGTTCAGCACACCGCAGATCGTGACGGCCACCTTGGGCTTGAGGGCCCCGGTCGCGATGGAGGTCGCCATCGCGTTGGCGGTGTCGTGAAAGCCGTTGGTGAAGTCGAAAGCCAGTGCCGTCACGATGACGACCAGAACCAGGAACGGCACGTCCACCAGTATCTCCCGCTGTTCGGAGCGCGAACAAACTGCAGGTCCATAAGTGCCCGCTATGTCTGAATCGCCGATGACGCGGACGCTAACAGCTCGGCAACGGGAGTGTCCCGGTCACCCCGGAACGGTCGAATCCGCATATAAGCTGCCGCGTCATGACCGCGGAACACCGCGCCGAACCGACAACCCACCCGGACCGGGTCGGGTCGACAAGGGGACTTCGTATGGGGTTGACACCCGGAAAGCAACGCAGCATCACGGCGGCCGTCGCCATGACGGCCGCTCTCGCTCTCGCCGCCTGCGGCGCCGGCAAGAAGGACGACAGCGGCAGCAGCGGCTCGAACGGCGCCAGCGGCAAGCCGATCACCATCGGCACCACCGACCCGGTGACCGCGATCGACCCGGCCGGCTCGTACGACAACCCGTCGCTGCTCGTCGAGACGCAGATCTACCAGTTCCTCATGGACGTGCCGGAGGGCGGCAAGACCCCGCAGCCCGAGGCCGCCGAGAAGTGTGGCTTCACCACCCCCACGAAGTACACCTGCACCCTCAAGCCCAACCTGAAGTTCTCCAACGGTGACCCCCTCACCGCCAAGGACGTCGCGTTCTCGTTCAACCGCGTCGTGAAGATCAACGACCCGAACGGACCGGCTTCGCTGCTGGCCAACATGGCCAAGGTCGAGGCGACCAACGCCAGCACCGTCGTCTTCACCCTGAAGAACGGCAACGATCAGACCTGGCCCTACGTCCTCGGCACCTCGGCCGGCCCCATCGTCGACAGCAAGGTCTTCCCGGCCAACAAGCTGCTCGACGACGACAAGGTCATCGGCTCCGGCCCGTACGCACTCTCGTCGTACCAGAAGAACCAGCTCGTCGCGTTCAAGGCCAACCCGAACTACACCGGCAGCGACAAGCCCAAGACGAGCAACGTCACGCTGAAGTACTACACCGAGGCCAACAACCTGAAGCTGGACATCCAGCAGGGCGCCATCGACGTCGCGTGGCGCACTCTCGGCCCTAACGACGTCGCCTCGCTGAAGAAGGCCAGCGGCGTCAAGGTGCTGACCGGATCCGGCGGCGAGCTGCGCTACCTCGTCTTCAACTACAAGACGATGCCGGGCAAGAACGACGCCCAGAAGCAGGCCATCCGCCGGGCGATCGCCTATTCGGTCGACCGCACCGACCTGGCCGACAACGTCTACCAGGGCACCTACCAGCCCGCCTACTCGATGGTGCCGGACGGCATCAAGGACGCCACGACGCCCTTCAAGGACAGCTACGGCGACAAGCCCGACACGTCGAAGGCCAAGGCGGCGCTGCAGGCGGCCGGTGTCTCGACGCCGCTGTCGCTCAACATCAACTACACCACCGACCACTACGGCCCGACCTCGGCGGACGAGTACAACGAGCTCAAGCGCCAGCTGGAGCAGACCGGTCTGTTCAAGGTCAACGTCAACGGCACGGCTTGGACGACGTACAACAAGGAGCGGGTCAAGGACTCGTACGGGATCTACCAGCTCGGCTGGTACCCGGACTTCGTCGACGCGGACAACTACCTGAGCCCGTTCCTCACCGTCGACAACTTCGTCCACGCGCACTACTGCGACCCGAACGCCAGCAACCGGCCGTGCGACACGGACAAGATGCTGCCGCTGCTCTCGACCGAGCAGACCGCCTCCGGCAGCGCCCGGACGACCGCACTGGACACGATCCAGAAGACGCTGGCCGACGGCAGCATGCCGTACCTGCCGCTGCTCTCGGGCAAGCAGGTCGCGGTGATCCACGGCAACATCTCCGGCGTCCAGGAGACCCTGGACCCGACGTACAAGTTCCGGATGTGGCTGCTCAGCAAGAGCTGACCCGCTGACGCAACCGCCGGGCGGGCGCCACCAGCGCCCGCCCGGCGGTGACGCGGCCATGACCAGAAAGGCCACCACCCCTTGGCCAGCACCAAGAGCTCGTCCGGATCGTTGCGCACCTACCTGATCACCCGGCTGTTGCTGGTGATCCCGATGGTGTGGATCCTCGTCACCGTCGTCTTCGTCGTGATGCGGGTGGTCGGCGACCCCATCGAGTCACGCTTCGGCGGGCAGCTGTCACCGCAGGAGATCGCCAAGCGGCGCGCTGCCGCCGGCCTCGACCGCCCGCTGCTCTCGCAGTACTGGGACTACGTCAGCCACGTCGCCCGCGGCGACTTCGGCAAGACCCTCACCGACGGCCAGAGCGTCAACTCGCTCATCGTCACCCGCGGTGCGGCGACGCTGGAGCTCACCTTCTGGGCCGTCCTCGTCGCCCTGGTCGTCGGCGTCCCGCTGGGCCGCTTCGCGGCCCGCTACCGCGACCGGCTCCCCGACGTCGGCATCCGCCTCTTCGCGATCCTCTGCTACGCCGTGCCGGTCTTCTTCTTCGGCCTGCTGCTGCAGTACATCTTCGCGATCAAGCTCGACTGGCTGCCCGCTAACAGCCGGGCCAGCGCGGACGTCGACCTCGCCATCAACACCGTCGAGCCGAACACCCACATTTACCTGATCAACGCGATCCTCTACGGCGACGACTCCTACATCTGGGACGTCGTGCGGCACACCGTGCTCCCCGCCGTCACGCTCGGCCTGCTGACCGCCGGCGTCTTCGCACGGCTGGTCCGGGTGAACCTGCTGCAGACGCTGCGCTCGGACTACGTCGAGTCCGCGCGCGCCCGTGGCGTCCCCGAGCGCCGGGTGGTCCGGCGGCACGCGTTCCGCAACGCGCTCATCCCGGTCGTCACCGTGATGGGGCTGCAGGTCGCCTCGCTGCTCGCCGGCGCCGTCCTCACCGAGATCACCTTCAACTGGCCCGGCCTCGGCTACACCATCGCCTACTACCTGAGCCGGCAGGACTACTTCGCCGTCCAGGGCATCGTCACCTTCATCGCGGTCGTCGTCGCCTTCATCAGCTTCCTGATCGACGTCGTGGCCGCGCTCATCGACCCCCGAGTGAGGTACTGACGTGGGTGTCAATGTCGCCCAGGTGGAGACCGACAGCGAGATCTCCGACCCGGCCCGCAAGCGCAGTCGCATCCCCGGCGTGGACGCCATGCGGGCCACCGCCGGTTTCCAGCGCGGCATGCTCGTCGCGGGCGTCGTGCTCATCGGGGTCTTCGTCGTCCTCGCCGTCTTCGCCCCGCTGATCGCGCCGTACGGCTTCAACGACAACCGGGCCGACGGCAAGCGCTTCGGACAGCTCGCCTCGCCCTCGTCGCAGCACCTCTTCGGCACCACGAGCACCGGGACCGACGTCTTCTCGCAGACCGTCTACGGCGCCCGTACCGCCCTCGAGGTGATCGTGCTGGCGGTGCTCATCTCGATCGTCATCGGCGTGCCGCTGGGGTTGGTCGCCGGATACCTCGGCGGGTGGCTGGACCGCATCCTCGTCCTCGTCAGCGACGCGCTCTTCGCCTTCCCGTCGCTGCTGCTGGCCATCATCATCTCCACCACCGTCTCCGGCGGGTCCAGCGGCGCCACCGCCGGCATCCTTGCGGCCGCCGTCTCGATCACCGTCGTCTACGTCCCGCAGTACTTCCGGGTCGTGCGCAACGCGACGGTGACGGCGCGCGAGGAGACCTACGTCGAGGCCGCACGCGCCCTCGGCGCGCCGCCGCGCGTCGTCATGCTGCGCTACATCTTCGGCAACGTGGTGCAGACGGTGCCGGTCATCGCCACCCTCAACGCCGGCGACGCCATCCTCACCCTCGCCGGGCTGGGCTTCCTCGGCTACGGGATCGAGCCCTCGGCGGCCTCGGAGTGGGGCCGCCAGCTGAGCCAGTCGCTGCCGGATGTCACCAACCAGGTCTGGTGGACCTCCACCTTCCCCGGCCTGGCCATCGTCCTCATCGTCATCGGTGTCACGCTGGTGGGCGAGAGCCTCAACGACGTGCTGAACCCGCTGCTGCGCACGACGAAGGTCACCAACGTCGTCCTGCCCCGGCGACGCTCCGAGCCGGCCGAGGGGGAGCAGGCATGACCGAACCCGTGCTCGAAGTGAAGGACCTGCGGGTCTGGTACGCCGGCGGCGGTGGTCCGGTCCGGGCGGTCGACGGCGTGGACTTCACGCTGCGCCCCGGCGAGGTGCTGGGCCTGGTCGGCGAGTCCGGCTGCGGCAAGTCGACGCTGGGTCGTGGCCTGATGGGCCTCACGCCACGTGGCTCGGCCGTCGACGGCTCCATCCGCTTCGACGGCCACTCGCTGCTCGACATGCCGACCAAGCAGCGCGAGCGGCTGCGCGGTGCAGGAATGGGGCTCATCTTCCAGGAGCCGATGACCCGGCTGGACCCGCTGATGCGGATCAGCGACCACTTCGACGAGGCCCTCAAGACCCACGCGAAGGACCTCTCCAAGAAGCAGCGGGAGCTTCGCGCGCTGGAGTCGCTGCGCGCGCTGGGCATCCCGCCGACGCGCTACCGGAACTATCCACACGAGTTCTCCGGTGGCATGCGGCAGCGGATCATGATCGCCCTCGCGCTCGCGCTGCGGCCCAAGTTCATCGTCGCCGACGAGCCGACCACGGCACTGGACGTGCTGGTGGAGGCACAGATCCTGCGCATCCTCGCCGACATCCGGGAGCGTTTCGCCCCGGCCATCCTGCTCATCACGCACAACCTCGGCATCATCGCCGAGGCATGTGACCGGGTAGCGGTGATGTACGCCGGTCGGATCGTGGAGCAGGGGCCGGTGGAGGCCGTCTTCGCCGATCCGCAGCACCCGTACACGCGAGAGCTGCTGCGCTCGACCATCTCGCTGAAGACGCAGGAGCTGCACTCCATCCCCGGTGCACCGCCGGATCTCGTCGCCCCGCCGTCGGGTTGCAACTTCCATCCCCGGTGCCCGTCGGCGATGCGCGTCTGCGTCGAACGGGACCCGATCCCGCGGACGCTGGACCGGCAGCGGGTCGAGTGCTGGCTGCACGAGACGCTGTCCGAGGACGAGGCCCGCCCGCTCGAGCACGTGGAGGTATCCGTTGCCGACGAAGCCTGACCTGGTCAAGGAGCCGGCCGACGCCGACGAGCGCCGTCCGCTCATCGAGATCAAGGACCTGCACGTCGACTTCGCGCTGCGCACGAGCGCCTTCGCGCGACTGGTCGGCGGCTCGTCCGGCATGGTCCGGGCCGTGGACGGCGTCAACCTGACCCTCGGCGAAGGCGAGGTCGTCGGCCTCGTCGGCGAGTCCGGGTCCGGCAAGTCGACGCTCGGCCGCGCACTCCTCGGGCTCGTCCAGCCCACCGGGGGCTCGATCACCTACCGCGATCAGGAGCTCGTCGGGCTGTCGGAGTCCCGGTTCCGCCCGCTGCGCCGCAAGCTGCAGATGGTGTTCCAGGATCCGCACGCCTCGATGAACCCGTCGATGACCATCGGTCGCGGCATCGGGGACGCGTTGCGCATCCACGGCCTGCATCCCGAGAACCGCCGCGCCGCGGTCGCGGAGGTCCTGGAGCGCGTCGGCCTGGCGCCGGCGTCCCGGTTCATCGACAAGTACCCGGCCGAGCTCTCCGGCGGGCAGAAGCAACGAGCCGTGATCGCTCGGGCCATCGCCCTCGGTCCGGAGCTGCTGGTGGCCGACGAGCCCATCTCGATGCTGGACATGTCGGTGCGCGCCAAGATCCTCGGGCTGATGGCCGAGCTGCGCCGCGACCTCGGGCTCACCTACCTCTACATCACCCACGACCTCGCCTCCGCCCGCTTCTTCTGCGACCGGGTCGCGATCATGTACCTCGGCAAGATCGTCGAGATCGGCCCGGTCGAGGAGATCTTCGACAACCCGCGCCACCCCTACACCCGGGCGCTGCTGCGCGCGGTGCCCGACCCCGACCCGTCCCGGACGGTGCCACGCGAGCTGCCGCGCGGCGAGATCCCGGACGCCGCCGCCGCCCCCGAGGGCTGCTCGTTCCACCCGCGTTGCCCGGCCGCCTTCGGTCCCTGCGGCTGGGAGGCACGCGACCTGCGCATGATCCTGGAGCAGCGCTGGACCAGCGTCTCGACCGAGCAGTACGACACCGAGCAGGCCTACGTCCGGCCCGGCGCGCGATTCGCCACCGCCTCGTCGCCGACCTCCGCGGTCGTCCACTCGAGCTCTCCCGGTGACCTGCTCGACGTGCTCGAGGCCGAGCGGGACGGGCACCCGGACGAGCCGCTCTGGAGCGGTGTGCAGGGCCTCGCTGCCGAGGGTGGCGGCGTGCGTGTGGAGTTGACCGAGCCGATCGAGCCGCGACTGCGTCCCATCGGCGCCGGCGGTGCGCAGGTCTCCTGCCACCTCTTCCACGACGCTGCGACCGGTGAGCCCCGCGCGGACGCCGGCACGTGACCCCGACCGTCCTGGTCGTCATGGGCGTCTCGGGCTCGGGGAAGTCGACCGTCGCCGCGGCGCTGGCCGAGCGGCTGGGGTGGACCCTCGACGAAGGCGACGCGCTGCATCCGCAGGCCAACGTGGACAAGATGGCTGCCGGTCACGCACTCACCGACGAGGACCGCTGGCCGTGGCTGCAACGGGTGCGCGAGCACATCGACGCCGTGCTCGACCACAGCCGCAGCGGCATCGTCACCTGCTCGGCGCTCAAGCGCAGCTACCGCGACGTCCTGCGGCGTGACGGCGTCGTCTTCGTCCTGCTCGACGGGACGAAGGAGCAGATCGCCGACCGCCTCGCGCATCGGCACGGCCACTTCATGCCGCCGAGCCTGCTCGACTCGCAGTTCGCCACCCTCGAACGTCCGGGTGACGACGAGAAGGCGATCTCCGTGGCCGTCGACCGTCCGGTGGCGGTGCAGGTGGGGGAGGTAGTCGACAGCCTCGGGCTCTCCGCCCGGTCCTGAAGGGAAGTCGCATGATCGTCGCCGCCGCCGACACCGACTGGAGTTCCCACGACACCCGACTGGTGGTCGCCGCCATTGTCGGCATCGCGCTGATCGTGGTGCTGATCGCCCGCTTCTCGGTACACCCGTTCCTGGCCCTGATCGCCGGTTCCGCACTCACCGGGATCGGCGCCGGCGTGGGGCTGGACAAGGTGATCGGCAACTTCGAGGACGGCGTCGGGTCGACCCTGCGGGAGGTGGGTCTGCTCATCGCCCTGGGGGCGATGCTCGGCAAGCTGCTCGCCGAGTCCGGCGGCGCCGACCAGGTCGTCGACACCCTCGTCTCCCGGTCGGGTCCACGACTGGTGCCCTGGACGATGGCGCTGGTGGCGGTGATCGTCGGCTTGCCCATGTTCTTCGAGATCGGCCTGGTGCTGCTGCTGCCGGTGATCGTCCTCGTCACCAAGCGCTCGGAGCTGCCGCTGATGCGGGTCGCGATCCCCGCACTCGCCGGGCTGTCGGTGCTGCACGGTCTCATCCCGCCCCACCCCGGCCCGCTCATCGCCATCGACGCGGTCAACGCCCAGCTCGGCACCACGCTCGCGCTCGGCCTGCTCGTCGCGCTGCCGACGGTGGTGATCTGCGGACCGCTCTTCTCCCGGTACGCCGCGCGCTGGGTGCCCGTCGGTCCGCCGGCCGCGGCCGGCGGGGTCAGCACGACCTCGGAGAAGGCGGCCTCGGACGAGGTGAAGCGACCACCGTCGTTCGCCGTCACGCTCGGCACGATCCTGTTCCCTGTCGTGCTGATGCTGCTGAAGGCACTGGCCGACATCGTCTGGGACGACGACGAGAAGAACCGGGTGCGCGTCGTGCTCGACTTCGTCGGCGAACCCCTGGTGGCGCTCTTCCTCGCTGTCGTCCTGGCCATGATCACCTTCGGTTACGCCGTCGGCTTCGACGGCAGGTCGATCGCTGACCGCCTCGGCGCCGGGCTGGCACCGATCGCCGGCATCCTGCTCATCGTCGGTGCCGGCGGCGGCTTCAAGCAGACGCTGATCGGAGCCGGCATCGGCGACTCGATCGCCAAGGTGGCCGAGGACACCGGCGTCTCGGTGCTGGTGATCGCCTTCGTGCTGGCCGTGGCGCTGCGACTGGCCACCGGGTCGGCGACCGTGGCGACGACCACCAGCGCCGGGATCGTCGCGCCGCTGGCCGAGGGCCTGACCGGACCGCATCTCGCGCTGGTGGCGCTGGCGGTAGGGGCGGGATCGCTCTTCCTCTCCCACGTCAACGACGCCGGCTTCTGGCTGGTGAAAGAAAGCTTCGGAATCAGCGTGGGTCAGACCTTCAAGACGTGGTCGGTGATGGAGACGCTGATCTCCGTGGTCGGGTTCGCCTTCATCTCGGTGTTGTGGTTGCTGTTCTGAGCAGCTTCCGAGTCTTCCCGCTCCGGAATGTCAGCCTGACTCGCAGGCCTCCTGCTCCAGTGAGGTGGGGACTTGATGGGTGGAGCAGGGCGTGACCCGGTCAGTCCACTGCCAGCTGTGGTCCTGGAAGAGGAAGAGCCCGGCCGTCGTGTAACCCGCGGTGTCGACCTCGGCGACGGCCCACCCGCCCGCGCAAGAGACGCCGGCGACGTCCGTCGCCGCGCCGACGTGTGCGCTGTCCCAAGCCCGAGTCAGGGTCGGGGTGCCGGGACAGGTGACTGCCGTCCGCACCCGCGCGACCGGAACGTACGCGCGCGACCTCGAGACTCCGTGACCGTGGGTGATGACACCGGATGGTCCGGCGAGCAAGGCGATCGCACCGGCCACGACCATGGCGCCGACGCCCGCTGCCAAAGCGACGGTGAGCCGGCGCCTCAACTTCACCGCTCGTGATGCCGACGCTCTTGCCGCCGAGGTGGGCTGCCGCGCATGCTGCGTCGTTGCTGCGACGGCCATGATGCCTCCCGGTCGGAAGCCCTCGTGGGGGAGGGACCGCACAAGAGTCACTCGCGGGGGTTGAGGACGGACGAAGACGTTCAGGTTCGGGACAGCGACGGTTGCCCGCACGTCCTCCGTCCGCGCGGGTCCCGTCCTCTCCTGCGGGTCTCTCTTCCCACGGTCACCTATCCGTCGAGGAGGGGATCGGGTGGTGGTGTGGTCCATCGACGTCCGGTGGGGCTGATCCAGGTGATGGCTCCGTCGGGATGTCGTTCGATGTCCCAGCGGCCGTCGTGTTTGAGGTGGTGATGTCGGGAGCAGAGCGGGATGAGGTTGGCCGGGGCGGTGGGACCGCCACCGGCGTGGGGCGTGACATGGTCGATCTCGCAGCGTTCGGCTCGCTGGCGGCAGGTGGGGAAGCGGCAGGTCCGGTCGCGGAGTTGCACGAAGCGGCGCATCGGTGCCGGTGGCCGGTAGGTGGCGGCGGAGACGTCGAGGAGGTTGCCGGCGGGATCGGTGAGCAGTCGTCGCCAGGTGCCGGTGGGGTCGAAAGCGATGGCTCTGGCCGCGGCAGCCGGGATCGGGCCGTGTCCGGCGAGATCGCCCGGGTGGTCGTCGGTGCCGAGCAGGGTCGAGGCAGCGACGGTGACCAGCACCCGCGGCCGCGCACCTCTGCCCGTCCTCGCCCGGTCGCCGGACGCCACGCAGCCGCTGCCAACATTGCTGCCGCTGCCGAGATCACAGAGGGCATCTGCGCGGCGCTGGTCGGCGGTCCGGCCGTCGTGACGGTTCCTGTCGGCGAGCTGCTGCAGCGTCGCTTTCAAGGCGGCCGCCTCGGTGGCCGGGAGCAGGGCCCAGAGCTCGGTCATGCCGTGTTCGACCGGAGTGAAGACCACCCGCCTCAGCTGCAGTGCGGCGGCGTGCTGCTCCTCGGCGGTTCGGGTGTCCAACGCCGCCACCACCCGCCGTACCCGGGCCCTGAACTGGCTGAAGGTCAGGGTCTCGACATCCCGCAGGACCCGCTCGTGGAACTCGCCCAACACGGCGTCCGGCAGCTGCTCGGCCAGCTCCACCGCCCGCGTGGCATAGCGCAGCTCGATCCGCCCGGCTCGCAACGCTGCGAAGAGGTCCGCGAACCGGGACACCAGCAACCCCGCGATGCGCAGCTTGGCCGCCGCCGTCACCGATGGCACCCGCAGCACGCAGGACACGTCCTCGACGATCCACTCCTTACCGAACCGCCCGTGATCATCCCGGTAGGGATCCGGGTCGGCCCCCACCTGCGCCAGGACCTCGACCTCGCGCACCTCACCCGCGATCCGCATCAGCCGCGCAGCAGCGAGTGCGTCGAGGGCATCCCTCGTCTCCGCGCACGCCACGTCCTCGACCGCCATGCGCCGACGTTAGCGGCTTCTACGTTCGAAACTGACGTTATCCACAGGGCAGCCCGGACTGCTTCCGCCCCACTCCCACCTCAGATCTGCCACATCTGCATGTTCGCCCGCGCGGCCGAGCTGTAGTTGGCCTCAGCCGTATGCGCGATTCTGCGCAGATCCTGCAGCGCCTCGCGCATCTGCCGGGCGCCGGACACCCAACGGCGATGAGCCTCGGCGTGCAGGGTCGCCGCCTCGCCCTGCCACGTAGCCTGCAGCCGTCGCAGTCGAGAGTCCACCTCCTCCTCGGTGGCGGCGAGCAGGGCGCCGGTGCGGGTCATCCGGTCGATGAGCTCGCCGAGCAGGTCGAAATCGACAGCGAACCCGCCGCTCATGCCACGCTCCGCAGCAGCGTGGTGGTGTCGAGCTCGTTGCGCTCGTAGGCCTGCGCGGTGACGCCGAGGGCACGAGCCATCTCCTCCAGAGCGGCGACGACCACTCGGGCGCCCTCGTGCCATTCGCGCCAGGCAGTGCCGAAGGCCGCAGCCGCCGCCCCCCGCCAGCCGTAGCCGAGCAGATCCTCGGCCGCTGCCTGCAGACGCGCCAGTTCGGCGTCCGCCTCGGTCACGTTCTCGGTCACCATCGCCTGCGCCGCGAAGAGCTCGGCGGGCTCCACCTCGTATCCGGACATGAGCCGACCGTAGGCGCTCATTCCGGCCATAACGCCGACAAAGGTGCAGCCTGTGGATAACCGTGGGCACAGCGCTCAGTAGCCTGACTACCGTGATCGACCTCAAGCTCCTCCGCGACGACCCGGAACTCGCCCGCGCCTCCCAGCGCACTCGGGGCGCGGACCCCGGCCTGGTGGACGCCCTGCTCGCCGCCGACGACATCCGTCGCGCGGCCGTGGCACGCGCCGACGCACTCCGTGCCGAGCAGAAGGCGCTGAGCAAGCAGGTCGGCAAGGCCTCGCCCGAGGAGCGCCCGGCGATCCTCGCCCGCGCCAAGCAGCTCGCCGAGGAGGTCAAGACCGCCGAGACCGAGCAGAGCCACGCCGACACCGCGCTGCGCGAGGCCCAGTTCGCCGTGCCGAACCTCGTCCAGGAGGGCGTCCCGGAGGGCGGCGAGGACGATTTCGTGACCCTGGAGACCGTCGGCACGATCCCGGAGGTCGCCGACCCCAAGGACCACATCGAGATCGGCGCCGGCCTCAAGGCGATCGACACCGAGCGCGGCGCGAAGGTCAGCGGCGCCCGCTTCTACTTCCTCACCGGTGTCGGAGCGCAGCTGGAGTTCGCGCTGGTGAACCTGGCGATGCAGCAGGCGACCGAGGCCGGCTTCACCCAGATCATCGCGCCGTCCCTGGTCAAGCCGGAGGTCATGCAGGGCACCGGGTTCCTCGGCGCGCACTCGGACGAGATCTACCACCTCGAGAAGGACGACCTGTACCTCGTCGGCACCTCCGAGGTGGCCCTGGCCGGCATGCACAGCAACGAGATCCTGGACCTTCGCGAGCTGCCGCTGCGCTACGCCGGCTTTTCCTCCTGCTTCCGGCGCGAGGCCGGCAGCTACGGCAAGGACACCAAGGGCATCATCCGGGTCCACTGGTTCGACAAGGTGGAGATGTTCTCCTACGTCCGCGCCGAGGAGGCCACCGACGAGCACCAGCGACTGCTCGCGTGGGAGCGGGAGTTCATGGACAAGCTCGAGCTCGCCTACCGCGTCATCGACGTCGCTGCCGGGGACCTCGGCTCGAGTGCTGCTCGCAAGTTCGACATCGAGGCGTGGTTCCCGTCCCAGGGGGCCTACCGCGAGCTCACCTCCACCTCCAACTGCACCACCTTCCAGTCCCGGCGGCTCAACATCCGGACCAAGGGCGAGAAGGGCAACGAGCCGGTGGCGACACTGAACGGCACCCTCTGCGCCGCCGCCCGGACCATCGCCTGCCTGCTGGACCACCACCAGCAGCCCGACGGCTCGGTGTACGTCCCGGCGGCGCTGCGCCCGTTCCTGGGCGGTCGCGACGTCCTGAGCCCGGCGTGACGACCCAGCCGGCACCGGCCGAGCTGGGGCAGATCCGGCTCGTCGCCACCGACATCGACGGGACGCTGCTCGACAGCCGGGGCCAGGTCTCACCCCGCAACCGAGCGGCGCTGGACGCGGCCGCCGAGGCCGGCCTGCACGTCGCCTTCGTGACCGGACGGCCGCCACGCTGGCTCGACGACCTGGTCGACGCCACCGGTCACCAGGGTGTCGCCATCGGGGCCAACGGTGCCGTCGTCTACGACATGGCGAGCGAGAAAATCCTCTCGTCGCACACCCTCTCCGTCCCCCTTATGCGTGATCTTGCGCAAAAACTGCGCGAGGAGTTCCCCCGGATCACCTTCGCCATCGAGTTCGGGCTGGCCTTCGCCGCCGAGCCGCACTATGTCCACGACTGGGAGATCAGTCCACGCTTCGACCGGCGGGGCGTGGCCATCCCACCGCCGCGGATCGGCTCCTTCGACGAGATCACCGACGAGCCGGCGGTGAAGCTGCTCGCCAAGGACCGCGGCGCCGACCCCGATCTCCTCGTCGCCGCCGCCCAGCGCGTCGTCGGTGACCGGGCGACGGTGACGCACTCGTCGTCGTACGGTCTGCTCGAGCTCTCCGCGCCCGGCATCACCAAGGCGACCGGCCTGGCCGACCTCGCGGCCGCCCACGGACTCGGCGCCGAGCAGGTCGCGGCCATTGGGGACATGCCCAACGACCTGCCGATGCTCGGCTGGGCCGGCCGCGCGTTGGCGGTCGGCAACGCCCACCCCGAGGTCAAGGCCGTCGCCCACGAGGTGACGGTGAGCAACGACGAGGACGCCGTCGCCCTGCTCATCGAGTCCGTCCTCGCCGCCCGCTGACCCAGCCGCGCCCAGCTGCGCCCAGCTGCGCCCAGCCCCGGCCAGCCCAGTCGGGCTCAGCCCCGCCCTGCCGCGCTCAGTCGGGCGGGACCAGCGCCGACCGCAGGATCTTGCCCGACGTCGTCTTCGGCAGCTCGTCGAGGAACCAGATCCGCCGGGGGTACTTGTACGGCGCGGTCTCGGCCCGGACGTAGGCCTGCAGCTCGGCGACGAGCTCGTCGCAGGGGTCGTACCCGTCACGGAGCACCACGGCCGCGGCGACGATCGAGCCACGCGCCTCGTCCGGCACGCCGACGACCCCGCACTCGCGCACGGCCTCGTGACCCAGCAGCGTCGACTCCACCTCGACCGGACCGATCCGGTACCCGGCGCTGATGATGACGTCGTCGGCGCGGGCCTGGAAGAAGAGCCACCCGTCCTCGTCCTGGCTGACGGTGTCCCCGGTGTGCCAAGGACCGGACGGCGCGTCCTCGTCGTCGTAGCCGAGGAAGAACGCCGGCAGGGTGGCCGGGTCGATGGTGAGCTCGCCGTCGACGATCTCCACCGACACCCCCGGCAACGGACGTCCCATGGATCCCGGCGGCGAGACCTCGCCCGGCGGGGTACCGCTGACCTGTCCGGTCTCGGTCTGGCCGTAGCCGTCGCTGATCGCCAACCCGGTCTGCTCGCGCCACGCGTTCCACGCCGGGACGCCGAGCGCCTCGCCCGCGGTCACCAGCCGGCGCAGCGAGGGCAACCCTCCGATGGGGCCGTGGCCGGCGATCAACCGGTACTCGGTAGGGGCCATGCAGAGCACGTCGACGCCGAGTCGCCGGACGGTCTCGAGCCGTTCGACCGGGTCGAAGCGCCGATCCTGGACCACGGCCGCCGCGCCACACCACCACGGCGCGATGAAGCAGTTGCGGGCAGACTTGGACCACCCCGGCGCCGCCGTCGACCAGACCAGCTCACCCGGCTCGGCCGCCAGCCAGGACGTCGCCTGCAGCCGCTGACCCCACGCGTAGCGCTGGCCGTGGCGGACCAGTTTGGGCTCACCGCTGGTGCCGGAGGTGAAGAGGACGAAGGACGGGTCATTGTCGTCCAGCTCGGCGAAGTCCGGGGCGGGACCGTCGGCGAGGAAAGACTCGTCCAGCCACCACACCGGGACGCCGGCATCGGCGGTCGCCGCCTCGTTGCGCCGGTCTGCGACGACCAGCACCGGCCGGGCCCGGCGGACGCGCAAAGCGACGTCCTTGGCCCGCAGCATCTCGCTGCAGGGCAGGATCGGCGCGCCCAGCCAGAGGCAGGCGAGGGTCAGCGCGACGTTCGGCGCCCCGTTGCCCTGGATCGTGAGGACGACATCACCGCGGCCGACGCCCCGCTCGGCCAGACGGCCGGCGACCGCACCGGCGGCGGCCAGGATCTCAGCGAAGCTCCAGTGACGGTCCGCGACGTCGTCGACGAGCGCGCGGTGGCCGGCCGGTCTGGTCGCGACGAAGTCTCGGACCCAGTTCGCCACCGCGGCTACAGGTACTGGCCCGTGCCGCGGGACGACTCGTCCCCGCCACCGGGTCCGCCCGCGCCGGGGACGAGCAACTGCCCGTCCGGCCCGACCACGACCTGCCGTCCGCCGCCGCCGGGGAGCTGCCGCCGGCCGGCCATCTGCTCCAGCTGCGCGCGAGCCGCAGCCTGCTGGGCGTAGATGGCGGTCTGGATGCCGTGGAAGAGGCCCTCCAGCCAGCCCACGAGCTGTGCCTGCGCCACCCGCAGCTCCGCCTCCGAGGGCGTCTCGCCGCCGAAGGGCAGGCTCAGCCGGGCCAGCTCCTCCTGCAGATCCGGCGACAGCCCGGAGGCGAGCTCCTTCACCGAGGACTCGTGGATCTCGCGCAGCCGGCGGCGCCCCGCCTCGTCCATCGGCGCCTGCCGCACCTCCTCCAGCAGCTGCTTGACCATCGTCCCGATGCGCATCACCTTGGCCGGCTGCTCGACCTGCCCCGTAATGTCGTCGATGTCGCCGCGGTCCGAACCGTCCTCGGCGGTCGTCAGTTCGGTGGAGTCCGAGGCGTCCGGCGCGGGGGTGGACGACGGTGCGGGTTCGTGGTTGCTGTCGGTCACGGGGACCAGTCTGCCCGCGACCGCGAAAACGCGCACAGGGCACCGCACGACGACCGGAGGTGGCATTGTGAGGGGGGTGATCGGGGTGGACGTAGCTCGCGTTCGCGGGCTGTACCCGACACTGGCAACCCGGACGGCGCAGCTGGACGGCTCCTTCGCCGCGCTGCAGCCGGAATCGGTGATCCGCGCGGTCATCGCGACCCTGCGGTCGGCCCCGGCGCAGCCCGGTTCGCGCTCCGGCCGGTCGCAGCAGTCCGCCACCCGCGTGCTCCGCGCCCGGCGTGCCGTTGCGGATCTGGTGAAGGGTCGCACCGAGGACGTCGTCCTCGGCCACAGTGCCGCCTCGCTGCTGCAGCGCTTCGTCGTCCTGCTCGCCGGCGACTGGCAGCTGGGCGACGAGATCGTGGTCAATCGAGCCGACGCCGACCTGGTCGCCCAGCCCCTGCTACGCGCGGCCCGCAACCGCGGCGTCATCGTCAAATGGGCCGAGGTGGACCTCGACACCGGTGAGGTCCCGGCCTGGCAGTACGAGGAACTCGTCACCCGCCGCACCCGCCTGGTCACCGTGTCGCTCGCCAACCCCGCGACCGGGGCCCTGCCCGACGTCCGTGCCATCGCCGACATCGCCCACCGCCGCGGTGCCCTCGTCGTCGTCGACGCCGGCGCGTCGCCCCCGTACACGGCCCTGGACCTCGAGACCCTCGGCGCCGACCTGCTGGCGGTCTCCGCTCCCGTCTTCGGCGGCCCCACCGTCGGCGCCGTCGCCGCGCGCCCCGGACTGCTGGCGGAGCTGACCGAGACCGAGGACGTGCCGACCCCCGGTCCGCACTTCTTCGAGACCGCGCCGCTGCCGGTGGAGCTTCTGGACGGGCTGACCGCAGCCGTCGATCACCTCGCCGATCTCGACGAGCACGCGACGGGTAGCCGGCGGGAGCGGCTTGAGGCCTCGGCCACCGCCTCGCTGGACTACACCGGCGAGCTCTACCGGCGCCTCGACACCGCACTGCGCGCTCTGCCGGGGGTCACCGTCCTCGGAGCGGCGGAGCGCCACTTCCCGATCGCCGCCTTCACCGTCGCCGGACGTCGCCCCGACGATGTGGGCGCCTTCCTGCAGCGCAACGACGTCTCCGTCTGGACCGGTGACCCCGGCGTGGCCGAGGTGCTGCGCGCCTTCGGAGCCGACGAGTACGGCGGTGCCGTCTTCTTCGGCCTCATGCCGCACACCAGCGCCATCGAGATCGACCAGCTCGTCGACGCCCTCGGCCGCTTCACCGGCAGCTGACCCCGGCCCCGGCTCAGCGCACCTGCAGCAGCACCTTGCCGATGTGCGCGCTGCTGTCCAGGACGCGGTGCGCCTCGCCGGCGTCGTCCAGGGGGAGCACCCGGTCCACGATGGGGCGGACCTGACCGGCCTCGATCATCGGCCAGACGGCGCTCTGCGTTGCGGCGACGATGTCGGCCTTCATCGCCGCCGGCCGGGCCCGCAGTCCAGCGGCGTGCACCGTCGCGCGCTTGGTCAGCAGCGACCCCAGGTTGAGCTCGCCCTTGGCGCCGCCCTGCATGCCGAGCACGATCAACCGGCCGCCGGTGGCGAGGGCGTCGACGTTGCGCGGCAGGTACGAGGCGCCCATGTTGTCGAGGATGACGTCCACGCCGCCCCCGTCGGTACGGGCCTTCACCACCTCGACGAAGTCCGCGTCGCGGTAGTTGACGGTGACGTCGGCACCGAGGTCCCGGCAGAAGTCCAGCTTGGCGGCGGTGCCGGCGGTCGTGAAGACCTCGGCACCGCGGCCGTGGGCGATCTGGATCGCCGCCGTGCCGATGCCGCTGGAGCCGCCGTGGACCAGGAAGCGCTCACCGGGCTGCAGCCGGCCCGCCTCACTGCCGAAGACCATGGACCAGACCGTGCAGGTCACCTCGGGCAGCGCCGCGGCGTGCAGCAGCGAGACCCCCGCCGGCACCGGCAGCAGCTGCCCCACCGGCACCGCGACCTTCTCGGCGTAACCGCCGCCGGCCAGCAGTGCGCAGACCTCGTCGCCGACCTCCCAGCCGGCGACGGTCTCGCCGACGGCCGAGATGACGCCGGAGCACTCCATGCCCGGGATGTCCGAGGCCCCCGGCGGCGGCGGGTAGAAGCCCTGGCGCTGCAGCAGGTCGGCCCGGTTGATGGCGGTCGCCGTCACGTCGACGATCACCTCGTCGGACTTCGGGGTGGGGTCGGGGACCTCCTGCACCGAGAGGACGTCAGGACCGCCGAACTCGCTGATCACCACTGCGCGCATGTCTCCGACCCTAGTGTCGCGGCAGCCTGTCTCGGATCTCAGACGGTGTGTCGGCTGGCTGGTGGCCGGCCGGTGCAGGCGCGACGCTGGGGCGATGCAGGCTCTCGCCCATTCCGTCACCGTCGGCACCGGTCCGCTCACCGAGGACGACGTGGTCGCCGTCGCCCGCCACGACGCGCCGGTCGCGCTCTCCGCCGAGGCGACGGCGGCGATCACCGCCGCCCGGGGCGTGGTCGAGGCGCTGGCCGACGACGTCGAACCGCACTACGGCATCTCGACCGGATTCGGCGCGCTCGCCACCAAGCACATCCCGGCCGAGCAGCGGGCGCTGCTGCAGCGCTCGCTCATCCGCTCGCACGCCGCCGGCAGCGGTCCCGAGGTGGAGCGGGAGGTCGTTCGCGCCCTCATGCTGCTGCGGCTCTCCACCCTGGCCACCGGACGCACCGGGGTCCGGCCGCAGACCGCGGCCGCGCTGGCCGGGCTGCTCGAGCACGGCATCACCCCGGTCGTCCACGAGTACGGCAGCCTCGGCTGCTCCGGCGACCTCGCGCCGCTGTCGCACGTCGCCCTCGCCTTGCTCGGCGAGGGGTCCGTCCGCGACGCCAGCGGGGTGCTGCGGCCGGCAGCCGAGGCCCTGGCCGCCGCCGGACTGCAGCCGGTCGTGCTGGCCGAGAAGGAGGGCCTGGCGCTGGTCAACGGCACCGACGGCATGCTCGGACAACTGCTGCTCGCCTGCCACGACCTCGACCTGCTGCTGCGCACCGCGGATCTCACCGCGGCGATGAGCGTCGAGGCGCTGCTGGGCACGGCGCAGGTCTTCGCCGCCGATCTGCAGGCGCTCCGACCGCAGCCGGGGCAGGCGGTGGCGGCCGAGAACATGCGCCGGCTGCTCGCCGACTCGCCGATCATCGCCTCGCACGCCGGGCCGGACTGCGTCTACGTCCAGGACGCGTACTCGATGCGCTGCGCGCCCCAGGTCGCCGGCGCGGCCCGCGACACGCTCGCCCACGCCCGCATGATCGCCGGCCACGAGCTCGCCAGTGCCGTGGACAACCCGGTGGTGACCCCCGACGGGCGGGTCGAGTCCAACGGCAACTTCCACGGCGCACCGGTCGCCTACGTCCTGGACTTCCTCGCCATCCCCACCGCGGACGTCGCCTCGATCAGCGAGCGGCGCACGGACCGGATGCTGGACGTCGCCCGCTCCCGCGGCCTGCCGCCGTTCCTGGCCGACGATCCCGGTGTCGACTCCGGGCACATGATCGCCCAGTACACGCAGGCGGCGCTGGTGAGCGAGCTCAAGCGGCTGGCCGTCCCCGCGAGCGTGGACTCCATCCCCTCCAGCGCGATGCAGGAGGATCACGTCTCGATGGGGTGGTCGGCGGCGCGCAAGCTGCGGCGCGGTGTCGACGCGTTGAGCCGGGTGCTGGCCATCGAGCTGCTCACCGCCGCGCGCGCCCTGGACCTCCGTGCCCCGCTGCGTCCCGGACCGGCCACCGGGGCCGTGGTGACCGCGCTGCGCGAGACCGTGGCCGGGCCGGGACCGGACCGCCACCTCGCCCCCGAGATCGAGGCCGCAGTGGCCTTCGTCCGCTCCGGGGCCGCCGTCGCCGCCGCCGAGACCGGGCTGGACGGCCCGTTGCGCTGAGGACGTTCGACCAGGTTGTGCGCAGTCCTTCGGTCACTGCGTGCCGCCGCCGGATTGACTCGCCGACACCCCGGGCATCCTCTGCTCGTGTCGACGGGAAACATCACCTTCGAGTGGCGCCAGGGCGTGCCGTGGCTGCTCCTTGCCGGCGACGTCGACATGCGCGCCGCCCACACCGCCACCGACGCGGTCATCGCGCGCTACCGGACCGACGGTCCGCTCTACGTCGACGTCCGAGACGTGACCTTTCTCGATTCCGTGGGCCTGGGGCTGCTGCTGCGGCTGCGGCAGGTGGCCGGCGAGGTCCGACTGGTCGAGCCGTCCCGGCAGGTCACGCGGCTGCTGCACCTCTGCGGCGTCGACCCGCTCTTCACGCTCGAACCGCTCGCCGCCTGAGCGGCGCACCTGCCACCACAGGGCCAGGTCAGACCAGCACACGGCGCAGGAACTCCACCTGTTCGGTGCACGACGTCTCGAACACCTCACCGACGTAGATGTCGAAGTGGCCGACCGGGAACGAGCGGACCTCGGCCCGCGGGGCCCGTCGGGCCACCTCGTGGACGGCGGCGACCGGGGCGATGTTGTCCTGCTCGGCCACCACGACCAGGATCGGGCACTTCACCCGGCTCGCATGGCGCACCGGTCGGTTCAGCGGGACCCGGAGCAGGCCACGGGCCAGCATCTCGTTGCGGAACGTGGGCCCCGCAATTTTCCGGTAGCCGGCCTCGGCCCCCTCGGCGGAGATCACCGCGCCGGAGCCCGGCGCCCCCACGATCGGGACGGTGACCGGCTCCCGGTGTCGCGCGGCGCGGGCGAGGTCGCGCAGCGCCGCAGCCGTGGTCGCCAGCCCCTTGCGGGGGCCGTCCGAGCGCTGTGTGCCGATGAGCGCGGCGAGGCCGTCCATGGCCGCGCCCTGGCTGATGACAGCCGCGATGCGCTGGTCCGCCGCAGCCACCACCACCACGTGGCCGCCGGAATAGGACGAGCCCCAGACCACGATCCGGGACGGGTCCACGCCCCGGCTGGCCCGGGCGAAGGCGACGGCCGCGTGATAGTCCTCCCGGTGCCGCCGGTGGTCGACGTCCTGCCTCGGCTCGCCCGCCGACGTGCCGAAGCCCCGGTAGTCGAAGACGAGGACATCGCAGCCGGCCGCCGCGAAGCGCTCGGCGAAGGGCAGCAGACCGGCGTCGCGGGTGGCCCCGAAGCCGTGGGCCATCACCACGCAGGGGCGTCCCCGCGTGGTGGTGAGGTCGTCGTTGCCCGCCTGCAGGTACCAGCCCTCGCAGCGCGTGCCGTGGCTGTCGAAGCCGACGGTCTCCATGCGCCTCCCGTCCGGACCGTCACGCCAGGGACGGTGCCGTCACTGATTCGCGTCGATCCGCCCTGTCGGTTCTCCCCGGTGGAGCAGCGCCGCCACGGCGGGCAGCAGCGCGAGATCGATGGGGAGCCAGGCGACGCCGTCCAGCTCGCCGGCCGCGAGCCAGCGCAGCGCGTCATGATCCTCGATCGCCCGTGGTTCGCCGTCGATAAGCTCGGCCGCATACAGCGCCAGCCGGATACCGCTGCCGGTTGCGACGTCCAGCAGCGCACCGACCCGCACCGTGACGTCGAGCTCCTCGCGGCACTCCCGGACCAGCGCTCGCGCCGGGGTCTCGCCGGGTTCGATCTTGCCGCCGGGGAACTCCCAGCCGCCGGCGAGGCGGTGCTCCGGAGCCCGGCGGGCAGCCAGGACGGTCCCGCCGCGCAGGATCGCGGCCGCAACCACCTCGACCGGTCCGGCGGCGTCGGTCACGGCGCCCGCGAGCCGCGCTCGCGCTCCTGCTCGCGCAGCTGGTCCAGGTCCTTCAGCCGGTCCAGGCCACGCAGCGGCTGGGCGATGCGCTGGTTGCCCTGCAGCCGCTCCCGGTTGCGATCGAGGAAGGCCCAGTACCCCGCGGTGAAGGGGCAGGCGTCGTCGCCGACGCGGACCTTCGGGTCGTAGCGGCAGCCGCCGCAGAAATCGCTCATCCGGTCGATGTAGGCACCGCCACCGGCGTAGGGCTTGGTGGCCATGACACCGCCGTCGGCGTACTGCGACATGCCGACCACGTTCGGCACCATCACCCAGTCGTAACCGTCGACGAAGGACCGGTGGAACCAGTCGGTGACCCGGGACGGACGCCAGCCCCGCTGCATGGCGTAGTTCCCCAGCACCATCAGGCGCGGGATGTGATGCACCCACGCGTTCTGCGCGATGTTGCGCAAAGTGGCGGAGAGGCAGGCGGCATCCACCGATTCGTGATCCAGCTCGGCGAACCACTTCGGCAACGCGCCCGTGGCGCCGAGCTCGTTGCGCTGCCGGTAGGAGCGTGGCTGCTGCCAGTACAGATGCCAGACGTAGTCACGCCAGCCGATGATCTGCCGGACGAAGCCCTCGGCCGACGCGATCGGCACGTCGCCGTCCCGGTAGGCCTGCTCCGCCCTCGCGACGACCTCGACCGGGTCCAGCAGGCCGAGGTTGAGCGGCGCGGAGAGCAGCGAATGCGACATCCAGTCGTCCCCGGCCAGCATGGCGTCCTCGAAGCTGCCGAAGGTGGGCAGCCGATCGGCGACGAAGCGGCGCAGCACCTTCAGCGCCTCACGCCGGGTGGCGGCGAACCGACGCGGGCCGTCCTCGCCGATGAAGCTGACGTCCCCGTCACGCTCCCAGCGATCCAGATCCCGGCGGACCTCGTCGTCGATCTCGTCCTCGGTCGGCCACCAGGGCTCGGGGACGCCGAGGGTCGCCTGCCTGGGCGGCGGCTGGCGGTTGTCGTGGTCGAAGTTCCAGCTCCCGCCGGCCGGTTCGTCACCGTCCATCAGGATGTCGAGACGACGACGCGCACCGCGGTAGAAGTCCTCCATCAGCAGCCGCTTGCCGTCGCGCGACGTCGCCCAGGTGGCGAAGTCCTCGAGCGAGGTGGCGAAGCCGCGCGGTGGCAGCACCGTCACGTCGAGCTCCGAGACGAAGTCCAAGGCCTTGTGCGACGTCGGGTGGCAGACCGACAGCTGGTCGCGGGTCGAGGCGACGACCTCGCGGTAGGTGTCGGCTCGGACGTAGCGGCACTGGTCACCGAGCTCGGCGGCACGGTGCCGCATCGCCGACAGCACCAGATGCGCCTTCTGTCGGTGGAAGCGGCGGCGGCGGAAGACCGAGCGCGCCTCCACCATCAGCACCGGCTGATCGGAAGAGTCGAGGAAGTGACGACCCAGCTGGTCGCCGAAGAGCCAGCGTCGGTCGGTCACGCCGGTGATCTACCCGGATTCGTCAGCATCGCCACCAGCTCGCGGGCGGCCGTGAGCGAACCGACCAGCGGATGCAGCGCGAAGGCCCGCAGCACCGCCTGCTCGTCGCCGGTCTCGGCGTAGCGCGCCGCCTCCCGCTCGCAGTCGCGGACCGCCGTCATCAGCGCCGCCTGGTGAGGGGTGGGTGCGGCGACGGGCAGGGCGGTGGCGCCGGTCGGATCGACCAGGCACGGCACCTCGACCACGAGGTCGGGGGGCAGTCCCGGCACCGCGTCGCCGGCCGGCACGTCGAGGATCATCCGCTGCGGCGGGGTCCGTCCGGTGAGGGCTCCGACCGCGGCCGCCGCCACCGTCTCGTAGCCGCCCGCGGCGACGTCGGCCTCGTCGCGAACGTCGTCCCGGAGCTCGGCGAAGTAGCTGCGGTTGCGCTCGTCGTTGGCCGCCTGCCAGAGCTCGCGGGCGCGGCTCGGCTCAGCCGCCGCCGCGGCGTAGAACGGCCGCTGCTGATCGCGGACGTGCTCGGCCCGGGTCCGGCCGGCCTCCCGCACCCCGCGCAGCGCCTCGTCGTGGGCGTAGTACCAGTAGAGGTACTCGTTGGGGACGGCGCCGAGCGCGGCGAGCAGCTCCGGACCGAAGAGCCGGCCCTCCTCCGTCGCCGCGATCGCGGTCGGGTCGGCGAGGAAGTCGGGCAGGCGATCGGCGCCGGCCACCTCGACGCCGCGCAGCCAGCCCAGGTGGTTGATGCCGAGGTAGTCGACGCCGGCGGCGATCGTCCCCGGCGGGCCGGCCACCGCGACCCCGAGCGCGGCGCAGACGCGGCGCAGCAGCCCGGTCGGCGAGTCGCAGATGCCGAGCACCCGCGGTCCGAGATGGCGCGCCATGACCTCGGTGACGATGCCCGCCGGATTGGTCATGGTGAGGGTCCAGGCCCCGGGGGCGCGCCGGGCGATGGCGGCGGCCTGCTCGGCCACCACCGGCAGCGAGCGGAGCGCGTAGGCGAGACCGCCGGCACCCACCGTCTCCTGACCGAGCAGGCCGAGCTCCAGGGCGCATCGCTCGTCGTGGACACGGCCGTCCACGCCGCCGACCCGGATGGCGCTGAGCACGATGTCGGCACCGTCCAGGGCCGCGTCCAGCGAGGCCTCGACGACCACGGGCGAGCCCGCCAGGACAGCCGCGATCACCCCGGTCCGGACGGCATCGACGTCGTGGAGGACGACGGCCTCGGGCTCGAAGGGTGCCAGGGCGTCGACGATCAGCGGGACGCGGAATCCGCCGCCACCCAAGACAGCGATGCGCACGACGCCTAGCCTAGAGCGGATGTCCGATTCCGCCGATTCCCCCGGTGCGGTCTTCGACCTGCTGCTGCAGGGCACCGTCTTCCTCGATGTCGTCCTCACCGGCCTGGAGTCCCCGCCCGCCCGTGGCGCCGAGGTGCTCGCCGCGGGCATGGGCTCCTGTCCCGGCGGCATCGCCAACCTCGCCATCGCCGCGAGCCGGCTGGGTCTGTCGACGACACTCTCGGCGGCCTTCGGCGACGACGTCTACGCCGACTTCTGCTGGACGACGCTCGCCGAGCAGGAGGGCGTCGACCTCACCCCGTCGGCCCGCTTCCCCGGCTGGCACACGCCGGTGACGGTCTCGATGGTGCTCGACCGCGACCGGGCCATGGTCACGCACGCGCACCCGTCGCCGCTGCCCCCCAGCACCCTCGTCGAGGGTCGCCCCGAGGCCCGCTTCGGCTTCGTCCACCTCGAGCCGGAGCCGCAGATCTGGGTGGCGCAGGCCGCTGCCACCGGCATGAGGCTCTTCGCGGACGTGGGCTGGGACCCGGACGAGCAGTGGTCGCCGGCGATGCTGGACCAGCTCGAGCACTACTACGCCTTCGTCCCGAACAGCGTCGAGGCCATGGCCTACACCCGCACCGACGACCCGCACGACGCCGTCCACGCCCTCGCCGACCGGGTCCCGGTCGCCGTGGTGACGTGCGGGGGCGAGGGTGCGATCGCCGTCGACGGGGAGACCGGAGAGGAGGCCTGGGTGCCGACGTTCCCCGTCAACGCCCACGACCCGACCGGCGCCGGCGACGTCTTCGGCGCGGCTCTGGTACTGGGGACGAAGCACGGCTGGCCGCTGGAGCGCCGGCTGGCCTTCGCCAACCTCTGTGCCGCGCTGTCGGTGCAGTACGTCGGCGGCTCGCTCGCGGCGCCGGGCTGGGGCGACATCGTGGACTGGCTCGCGGGCGTGCGCAGCCGGGCGGCGAGCTCCACCACCGCCGCCGAGGTCGCCGCCCGCTACGCCTTCGTCGACGAGGTGGCACCGGCCGAGCACGCCTCGGTGCGACGGGCGAGTGCCACCATCGCCCGGACGTCGGACGCCTGACATACCCTTCCCGCTAGACAAAGCATGGAAAGCGCCGATCAGGAGGCCCGATGACGACCACCACCCGCCGACAGTTCCTCGGTCTCACCGGGGGCGCGGCCCTGGCCGCCGTGCTGGCCGCCTGCGGCTCGAACAGCGGACGTGGCTCGAGCGGGTTGGTGCAGTGGTACCACCAGTACGGCGAGGCCGGCGTGCAGCAGGCGGTGAAGCGGTACGCCTCGTCGTACCGCAAGGCCGACGTCCAGGTCGTCTGGACCACCGGTGACTACGACCGCAAGGCGGCCGCGGCACTGCTCAAGGACGGCGGCCCGGATGTCCTGGAGTTCGGCAACGGGCCGTCGATCGACCAGATCAAGGCGAAGCAGGTCGTCGGACTGACCGACCTGCCGGGCGACGCGCGTTCGGACTTCAACAAGCAGATCGTCGATCGCATGACCTACGAGGGGACGCTCTACGCGATCCCGCAGGTCATCGACATGCAGCTGCTCGTCTACCGCAAGAGCCTGCTCTCGGCCGCCGGCCTCGACGCCCCCACCACCGTGGACGAGCTGATCGCCGCAGCCAAGGCGCTGACGACGAAGGACCGCAAGGGACTCTTCGTGGGCAACGACGGCGGTGTCGGCACGCTCGTCGGCCCGGCACTCTGGTCGGCCGGCCTGGACTACCTCACCGATGGCACCACGATCGGCTTCGACGATCCCGCGGCGGCGACCTCGCTGAGCAAGCTGCGCACCCTCTTCAGCAGCGGCTCGCTGCTGCTCGGTGCTCCGGCGGACTGGTCGGACCCGTCCGCCATCGTGCAGGGGTTGACGGCCATGCAGTGGACCGGACTGTGGAACATCCCCGTGCTGCAGAAGAAGTTCGGCGACGACCTCGGCGTCGCGCCGTACCCGAAGCTCTCGGACTCCGTCGGCGCACCGAGCGTTCCCATCGGTGCCTACGGTTCGGCCGTCAACGCCAAGAGCAAGCACATCGACGAGGCGAAGGCCTACGTGAAGTGGCTCTGGGTGGACAACGTCGCCGACCAGCTGGATTTTGCGCAGAGCTACGGTTTCCACATTCCGGCACGGAACAGCCTCGTTCCGAAGGCCAAGGGGCTGCAGACCGGGACCGGCGCGGACGCCGCACGCTTCGCCAAGGACTACGGCAAGGCGCAGACGCCGCTGCTCTGGACCCCGGCATCGCAGACCGCCTACCAGGACGCCGTCAGCCGCATCATCAAGGACGGCGCCAACCCGAGCTCCGAGCTGCGCGCCGTGATCAGCAAGGCGAACAGCGAGCTCAAGCGCATCGGTCGTTGAGACGATGACGGCGCCGTCGTCCCTGCGTCGCCGGCTGCTGGGCGTGCAGGACCGCAACCTGTGGTTCTGGATCTTCGTCGGGCCCTTCGTGGTCGGCCTGGTGATCTTCGTAATCGTCCCGATCGCTTGGTCGGTGTACCTGTCGTTCTTCTCGGCGTACAACACGGTGACGCCGACCGAGTTCGTGGGTCTGCGCAATTACGCAGATCTGCTCGAAGACTCCGCCTTCCGTGACAGCCTGCTGACCTTCGCCGTCTTCGCGCTCTTCATCGTGCCGGTGACCTTCGCCGGCTCGCTCGGCCTGGCGCTGTTGATCAACCGGGCGCGCTGGGGCAAGTCGTTCTTCCGGTCGGTCTTCTTCCTGCCGGTGGCGTGCTCCTACGTCGCCGCCGCGCTGATCTGGAAGCTCTCGATCTTCTCCGGCGTCCGCTTCGGCCTGGCCAACCAGGTGCTCGGGGCCGCGGGGGCCGACCCCATCGCCTGGCTCTCGGTGACGCATCCGCCGTGGTACTGGCTGGTCATCGTCACGGTGCGGCTCTGGCTGCAGCTCGGCTTCTACATGATCTTGTTCCTCGCGGGCCTGCAGCGCATCTCGCCCACGCTCTACGAGGCGGCTGCCCTGGACGGCGCCCGCAGCGGTTGGCAGACCTTCCGCCACATCACCTTCCCGCAGCTGCGCGGGACGTCGGTGGCGGTGGTGATCCTGCTGCTGGTGAACGCCTTCCAGGCCTTCGACGAGTTCTACAACCTGCTCGCCTCGTCGAGCGGCTACCCGCCCTACGCCCGGCCACCGCTGGTGTACCTCTACTACATCGCGCTGGGGGATCAGCAGGATCTCGGCCATGGCAGCGCCGGCGCGGTCATCCTCGCCGCGATCATCGGCATCGTCGCGCTGCTGCAGGGTCGCTTCGTCGGCTTCGGCGAGGGGTCGGCACGGGAGGAGCGGCGGCTGCGACGTGCGGCCCGGCAGACCCGACAGGCGGCAGCCTGATGGCCCGCCTCGCCCGGTCGCCACGGGAGCGTCTCGGCTCGGTGCTGCGCTACGTCCTGCTCGTCGGAGCGACCGTCCTCTTCCTGACGCCGTTCTACCTGCTGCTGCGCAACGAGCTGGCCACGGACGCCGACATCACCTCGCCGGACTGGAAATTCGTGCCGAGCTCGCTGCGGTGGTCCAACTTCAGCGAGCTCTTCGACGACCCGGCCGTCCCCATGCTGCGGAGCCTGCTCAACTCCGTGATCGTGGCGGTGGCCCAGACGGTGGGGACGCTCGTGCTCGCCTCGCTGGCCGGGTACGGCCTCGCGCGCATCCCGTACCGGTTCGCCCGCGCCGTCTTCGGGCTCGTGCTGGCGACGCTGCTCGTCCCCGCCGCGGTGACCTTCGTGCCCAGCTTCATCGTGGTCTCCAGCCTCGGCTGGCTCGACACGTTCCGCGGACTGATCATCCCCGGCCTCTTCTCCGCGGTCGGCGCGTTCCTGTTCCGGCAGTCGTTCCTCGGCTTCCCGTCCGAGATCGAGGACGCAGCCCGCGTCGACGGCCTCGGCTACTGGGGGACGTTCTGGCGGATCGTGGTGCCCAACAGCAAGGCGGTCTTCGCCGCGGTCGGGACGCTGACCTTCGTGGCCAGCTGGAACGCCTTCCTCTGGCCGCTCATCATCGCCCAGGATCCGGACTCGTGGACGGTGCAGCTGTCGCTGTCCACCTTCATCACCGCGCAGACCGTCAACCTGCACGAGCTCTTCGCCGCCGCGACGATCTCCATCATCCCACTGCTGCTGGTCTTCCTCGTCCTGCAGCGCTACCTCGTGCAGGGCGTCGAACGCAGCGGCGTCAACGGCTGACCTAGCATCGAAGCCATGCACCTGGCGACCACGGACGAGGCCAACGCCCTGCTCGAGCGCGATCCCCTCGCCCTGCTGATCGGCATGCTGCTGGACCAGCAGATCCCGATGGAGAAGGCCTTCACCTCGCCGGAGGTGCTCCGCGAGCGACTCGGCGTCGAGCGCCTCGACGCCCGTGAGCTCGCCGCCTACGATCCCGGGCAGCTGGAGGAGATCTTCCGGACTCCGCCGGCGCTGCACCGCTTCCCCGCCGCCTTCGCCAAGCGGACGCAGGCGCTGGCCCAGCTGCTCGTCGACGAGTTCGACGGCGAGGCCGAGAACGTCTGGCAGGGCGCGGCCGACGGCAAGGATCTGGTCAAGCGCATCGGCACCCTCCCCGGTTTTGGCGAGCAGAAGGCCAAGATCTTCGCCGCGCTGCTGGGCAAGCAGTTCGACGTCCGCCCCACCGGTTGGCAGGAGGCGGCCGGGGACTACGGCAAGGACGGCCACCGCTCCATCGCCGATGTCGTCGACGACGACTCCCGCAAGGCCGTCCGCAGCTACAAGCAGCAGATGAAGGCGGCGGCGAAGGCCAGCGCCACGAAGTAGCAGCCGACGCCCCTCACCCCACGCGACTCCGAGCGAAAGCGGTCGGAAGTCCCTTCTGAGCGGCCCGACCAGCACATATGCTGGCGCCCGCGTTAGATCCGCGTTGGGATGAGGAGCACCGTGCACGAAGTTTCCAGACGCGCCGTACTGGGTGCCGGCGCAGCCGTCGCCGGGCTGGCGGTCACGGCCACGAGCGCCTCGCCGGCCGCGGCAGCAGCCCCGGCGCCCGCCCGGCTGCTCCGGCGATCGCACTACGCCAAGCTCGTCGGTCGCCAGTTCCTGGCCGTCGACGACGCCGAGCGACGCCGCATCCGCTTGGTCGCCGTCGCCAGTTCCCCGCACATCACGCGCGCCCGGCAGCAGGACAGCTTCACCCTGGTCTTCGTGCCGGTGGACGGCCGGCAGCTCGACGACGGCATCTACCGGCTGCACCGGGCCGGCACGCAGACCAGTGAGCTCTTCCTCTCCGGCGTGGGCGGTGGGATCAGCGTCCAGGCCGTGATCAACCGGATCACGGCGACATGACGTCGTCGCTCACGCCGGCGCTCAGGTCGCCGGGCGTGACGCTGCGACCGGCGGTCGCGGGGGACGAGCCCCTCCTCCGCGCGCTCTTCGCCCAGTCCCGCGAGGAGCTGACGGTGCTGCCGCCCGAGCTGCGCGCGCCGCTGCTCGACGTCCAGTACCGCGCCCGCTGCCACCAGTACGCACAGACGCATCCTGCGGCGCGGTGCCTCATCCTCGTGGCGGACGGGATCGACGCGGGGCAGCTGCTCCTCGACGACGCCGGCGCCGAGACCCGGATCGTCGACCTCACCGTCGCCGTCGAGCACCGCGGCCGCGGCATCGGCACGGCCGCCGTCGCTCACGCCCTGGACCTCGCCGCAGCTCGCGACACCCGCTGCACCCTCGCGGTCTGGTCGGCCAATCAGCCCGCCCGAGCCCTCTACGAGCGACTCGGTTTCGTCTACCTGTCCACCGGCGACGGCTACCTGCACATGGCCGCCGCCCCGGCAACGAGAGTCCTCGCATGAGCAACCCCTACGTCGGCGAGATCAGGATGTTCGCCGGCAACTTCGCCCCCCAAGGTTGGCTGCTCTGCCAGGGCCAGCTGCTCGCGATCGACGACTACGACACGCTCTTCAACCTGATCGGCACGACCTACGGCGGGGACGGCGAGACCAACTTCGCCCTGCCGGATCTGCAGTCCCGCATACCGCTCCACGCCGGGACCGGGGGTGGCGACAGCTATTCGCTGGGCCAGACCGGTGGACAGGAGACGGTGCAACTCACCACGGCGCAGCTCCCCGCGCACTCCCACGCCCTCGCCGCGAACTCCACGCCGGGGACGACGTCGAGCCCGGCGGGAGCGGTGGCGGCCGGCTGGACGCGCGCCGGCTACAGCACCGCGGCCGCGACGGTGGCGATGAACTCGACCTCGATGGTCGCCACCGGCGGCAGCCAGCCCCACGACAACATGCCGCCGTACCTCGTCGTCAACTTCATCATCTCGCTGTACGGCATCTACCCGAGCCCGACCTGATCGGAGGGACGCCATGGGCGATCCTTACCTTGCCGAGCTGAAGCTCGTCTCCTTCAACTTCCCCCCGAAGGGCTGGGCGTTCTGCAACGGCCAGCTGCTGCCGATCAACCAGAACCAGGCGCTCTTCGCGCTCCTGGGCACCCGGTACGGCGGTGACGGGGTCACCAACTTCGCCCTGCCCGATCTGCGCGGGCGGTCACCGATCCATCAGGGCCAGGGCATCAGCGTCGGCACCAGCGGCGGGGAACGGACCCACACGCTGACCGTCAACGAGATGCCCGCCCACAACCATCAGGTCCGGGCACAGTCCACGGCCGGCACCGGGGTACCGACCGGTGCCGTCCTCGCCGCCAGCCCGGACGCCAACTACGCGACGGCCCCCAACACCCTGATGTCCTCGGCCACCGGCTCGCAGCAGGGATCGGGACAGCCGCACGAGAACCGGTCGCCGTTCCTCGTCCTCAACTGGATCATCGCCCTCACCGGCGTCTTCCCCAGCCAGAACTGACCCGGCGGAGCCTGACATGACCGACCCCTTCCTCGGCGAGATCCGCGCCTTCGGCAGCACCTTCGCCCCGTCCGGCTGGGCCCTCTGCAACGGGCAGCTGGTACCGATCTCGCAGAACACCGCCCTCTTCTCGCTGCTCGGCACCAACTACGGTGGCGACGGCAAGAGCACCTTCGCGCTGCCGAACCTCATGGGGGCGTTCCCGATCCAGCAGGGCCAGGGCGCGGGGCTGAGCGCCTACTACCTCGGCGAGTCCGGCGGCGAGCAGAGCGTGACGCTGCTGAACAGCGAGATGCCCAACCACTCCCACACACCGCAGGCCAGGGACGGCAGCGGCAACACCGGCAACCCCGCCGGCGCCGTCCCCGCGCGCGCGAGCTACGGCCGCGGCACCACGCAGTGGTACTCCACCGCCGCCCCGGACGTGCTGATGCACCCGCTCTCCAGCGAGGTCGTCGGCGGCGGGCAGCCGCACAACAACATGCCGCCGTTCGTCTGCGTCACCTTCATCATCGCGCTGCAGGGGGTCTTCCCGCCCCGTCCTTGAAGCCGTAGATGCAACGCCACAGGCCCCGTCACGACGATCGTGACGGGGCCTGTTGTGCGTGGCGCGCCGAGCCTCAGCGCGTCCGGACCTTCACCCGGTGCAGGGTCGTGCCGATCTTGACTCCGAGGTTCCAGTACGTGTGCGAGCGCATGCCCTTGTTCATGGTGACGGCAAGGGTCCAGCGCCCCGAGCCGGCCTTGCGGAACGAGGTGCCGGTCGGGCCGGGCTTGCGCGGGTAGACGGCTGCGTCGTAGTAGTACGGCCGCGAGTCGGCGAAGACCACGAGGGTGTACGTCCGGCCTGGCTTGATGTTCCACGCACCCTTGCTGTACGACGCGCCCTGCAGCTGGATCCCGGCCACGCGGTAGCTGCCCGTGACGGTCCGCGTGTTACCGGCACGATCGGTCGCGGTCGCACGGTACGTGGTGGTGCCGCTGGCTCCGCCACGCACCGTGAGCGTGCAGCCGGCGATTCCGGAGAGCGCGTCCTTCGCCTTGCAGCGCGCCTTCGGCGCGGTGCCGTAGTAGGTGGCCCCGTTCCGAACTCCTGCGACGCTCACCGACGGTGCCGTGCGGTCCACGTCGATGCCGCGGACGGTCACCGTCGCCATGCCACCGTCGGTGGCGCGGATCGTCCTGGTCACCGACTGCGCCGCACCGTCGCGGCTGAAGGTCACGGCCGCCGGGCAGGGACCGGTGAGCGGTGCTCCGGAGCTGGTGCAGCGGAAGGTGACGGTCACCGGGGACCGGTACCAGCCGTACTTCGTGCGCGGCGTGCCGGACGAGACCGACGCGGTGATGGTCGGGTCGCGGCGAGCCACCGAATCGGACGAGCCGGTGAAGTGACCGTCCCCGGAGTAGGTGACGGCGACCTGCCGAGCCGCACCGGAGGGCACCGTGACGTCGAGGACGGCGGTCCCGCCCGTCACCGTCGCCGAGCCGACCGACTTGCCGGCCACGTAGAAGGTGGCGGTGCCGGTCGGGTCGCCGACGCCCGGGCTCACCGGCGTGACGACGGCACGCAGCTCGTCGGAGCGCACGGTGAGCGCCGTCGTGGTGGCGGCCTTGTCCACGACCTGCGTGACCGAGCCCGTCGAGGCGCCGTAAACCGTCGTGTCCGACGGGGTGAAGGCGGCCGTCACGGTGTACGAACCCGGCTCGAGCGGCTTGTTCGACGCGTTCAGCAGGGCGGGGCTGGTCGCCTTGCCCTGACCGTCCACCGCGACCGGTGACCCGATATTGCGCGATCCGATCGCAAACTGCAGTGTGCCCGCGGGGTGAGTCGATCCGGCCGCGACGACTGCGGTGACGGCGACGGACTGGCCGTAGACCGCACTGCTCTGCGCGGTGAGGCTGGTGGTCGTCGCGACCGCAGCGATGTCGAGGTCGTCGGTCATCGTCGGCGCGGCGGACCAGGTGCCGTTACCGGCCTGCGTGTAGCTGACCCGGCAGTGGCCGACGTGGTCGAAGCTGACCTTGCCGTCGGAGAGCGAGCAGGCGCTGTTGGTCGTACCACCGCCGTCGATCGCGATGGTCACCGGCAGTCCGGAGGTGGCGGTGGCGGCAGGGGTGTACGACCCCCCGACGACCGGGGACGTCGGCACGGTCGAGGTCTTCGTGATCGTCTGCGTCCGAAGCGCCACCGTCAGCGTGAACGCCTGCTGCGAGCTGCCGTTGGCGTTCGTCACCGTGACGGTGATGGCGTAGCTGCCCGAGGTCCCGTCCGCCGGGGTACCGGCGAGGGTTGCGGTGCCGTCCCCGTTGTCGGTGAACGAGACCCCGGACGGCAGCGTGCCCGTCTCGGTGATGGACCGGGCGGGAGGGAACCCGTCGGACGTGGTCACGGTGAAGCTGCCGGCCGTGCCGACCGTGAAGGTCGTCTTGTCGGCGCTGGTGATGGCCGAGGTCTCCTTCACCGTCAGGGTGAAGGCCTGCGTCGCGGCGGGGCTGACGCCGTTGGCCGCGGTGAGGGTGAGCGCGTAGGTGCCACCCTGACCCGGCGCGGGCGTGCCGGTAAGGGTTGCGGTGCCGTCCCCGTTGTCGGTGAAGGAGACCCCGGCCGGCAGCGTGCCCGTCTCCGTGATCGTCCGCGCCGTGGGGTAACCGGCCGAGGTCGTCACGGTGAAGCTGCCGGCCGTGCCGACGACGAGGCCGGCGTGGTCGGTGCTGGTGATCGTCGGCGGCGCGTTCACGGTGAGGACGAAGCTTTGCGTGGCGGCCGGCGCGATGCCGTTGTCCGCGGTGAGGGTGATCGCGAAGGAGCCGGAGGCGGTCGGGGTACCGCCGAGGGTGGCGGTCCCGTCACCGTTGTCGGTGAAGGTCACCCCTGCCGGCAGCGTGCCGCTCTTGGTGAGGGTCACCGCTGCCGGTTCGCCACCAGCGGTCGTCACGGTGAAGGCCGCCGCCGTGCCGACGCGGAAGGTGGCGTGGTCGGTGCTCGTGATGCGCGCCGGCTCGGTCACCGTGAGCGTGAAGGTCTGCGAGGCGTCCGGGGCGATGCCGTTGCTTGCGGTGAGGGCGAGCGTGTACACGCCACCGCTGCCGGCATTCGGGGTTCCGGCGATCGTGGCGGTGCCGTCGCCGTTGTCGGTGAAGGTCACCCCGGCCGGCAGCGTCCCGGACTTCGTGATCGTGGTGGCGGCCGGGTTGCCGGCCGCCGTGGTGACGGTGACGCTGCCGGCCGCACCGACCGAGAGCGTGGCGTGGTCGGCGCTGGTGATGCGCGGCGCCTGCCGGACGGTGAGCGTGAAGCTCTGGGTGGCGCTGGCCGCGGTGCCGCCGGAGGCCGTCGCCGAGACGGTGAGCGGGTAACTGCCCCCGGTACCCGCGGCGGGCGTGCCGGCGAGGGTCGCGGTGCCGTCCCCGTTGTCGGTGAATGTCACCCCGCTCGGCAGCGTTCCGGTCCTGGTGAGCGAGGTGCTGGTCGGGTAGCCCGCCGTGGTGGTGACGGCGAAGCTGCCGGCCGTCCCCACCGTGAAGGTGGTGTGGTCCGCGCTGGTGATGACCGGCGACTGGTCCACGAAGAGCGTGAAGGACTGGCTGGCCGACGGGCTGAAGCCGTTGCTCGCCTTCAGGGTGAAGGTGTAGCTGCCACCGCTGCCCGCCGGCGGCGTGCCGGTGAGCGTGCCGGTGCCGTCGCCGTTGTCGGTGAGGGTGAGCCAGGCCGGGAACTGGGCGCCGGTCCGCGAGAGCGTCGCGTTCGGCACGCCCGAGGTCGTGATCGAGAAGGAGCCCGCGGCCCCCACCCGGAACCTGCTGTTGTCCGCGCTGGTGAAGGCGGGCGCCGTGCCGACGCGCAGCGTGGCCGCGGTCGTGGTGGCGGTGCCGGCGCTGTTCGTGAAGACCGCGCGGTACTCGTTGCCGTCCTCACCGGCGGTCGCCGTGTGCGTGTAGCTCGTCGAGGTGGCGCCGGAGATGTTCGAGAACGTGGTGCCGTCGGTGGAGACCTGCCAGCGGACCGTGGGCGTCGGGACACCGCTCGCCGCCGCGCTGAAGGTCACCGACGTCCCTGGCTGCACCGTCTGGTCGCTCGGGTTGGTCGTGACCGCAGGCGCCTGGTTGACCTGGACGGTGAGGCTCTGCGAAGCGTCGGGGCTGATGCCGTTGGTCGCACCCAGCGTCACCGGATAGGTGGCTCCTGACCCGGTCGGGGTGCCGGCCAGCGTGGCAGTGCCGTCGCCGTTGTCGGTGAAGGTGATGCCGGCCGGCAGCGTGCCGGACTCCGTGATGGTCGAGACGGTCGGATTGCCCGAGGTGGTGACCGTGAAGCTGCCGGCCGTCCCGATCCTGAAGGTGGCGGTGGCCGGGCTGGTGAAGCTGGGCGCCTGGCCAACGGCCAGGGTGAGGGTCTGCGTCGCGTTGGGGCTGACGCCGTTGTTCGCGGTCAGGTTGAGCGGGAAGTTGCCGCCGGCGCCGCTGGGGGTGCCCGAGATCGTGGCGGTGCCGTTGCCGTTGTCGACGAAGCTCAATCCGGTGGGCAGGGTGCCGCTGCTGCTGATCGCACTCGCCGGATAACCGGTGGTCGTGACGGTGAAGCTGCCGCTCTGTCCCGTGGTGAAGGAGGCGCTGTTGGGGCTGGTGATCGCGGGGGCGCGGTTCACCGTGAGAGCGGCGGTGGCGGTGGCGTTGTCGAAGCTGACGTTGACCGGGTTCGGGCCCGAGACCGTTCCCGAGTGGTAGTCGATGGCCGCCTGTCCGCTGCCGAGGGGAGCGGAGTGGCTGCCGGGACTCGAGGTGACGGTGGCGTCGCCCGCCGGATCGGCGAAGGTGAGGGGGAGGGTCGCGAAGGCGTCCATGTTGGAGGCACCGACGTCCGTACCGGCCGAGTCCACCCGCAGCGATCCCGTCACCGTCGCGGTGGCGTTGGGTCCGACCACGGTGGCCGGGCTGGCCGACGCGGTCAGCACGAGCCGGGGGCTGATGGTGATGCTGCCGCCGGAGCCGCCGACGGTGTCGCAGCCGGAGTTGTTCGGCCCGGCGTTGCAACCCCACCAGTTGTCCGTGGCGTTGCTGCTGCCGCCGGACTGGTAGACGGCGGGGACGCCACTGTTGCCGGAGATCCGGTTGTAGTGCAGCGTCGCGGTCGCCGCGGAGTAGATGGCCGCACCCACCGAACTGGAGCCCGCGATCGCGTTGCCGGTGAAGGTGCTCTCGGTGACGGTGAGGCTGCCGCTCGGCTGGTAGATCGCGCCGCCGGTGCCCGGCTGGGCACTCGGTCCGGAGGCGGTGTTGTTGCTGAACCGCGAGTTGCTGACCGTGTAGGTCGAGCTGGGCGTCCCCTGGACGGCGACGGCGCCACCGCTGGTGCCGGAGGATCCGCTGTTGCTGACCGCGTTGTAGGTGAAGGTGCTGCCGGTGATCGAGGCCGAGTCTGTGCTCGGTCCGTTCACCGACTGGTAGAAGATCGCCGATCCGCTGGTGTTCGACTGGTTCTGCGTGAAGGACGAGTTCACGACGGTGAGGCGGCCGCCGTACATCTGGACCCCGCCACCTGGCTGGTACTCGCCGACGGCGGTGCTGTTGCTGACAACCACATTGCTGAGCGTGAGGGTGTCCGGCGTCGCATTGGTGTCACTGCCGGCGAGGATCGCGCCACCGCCGAAGTCGCCGTTCCAGCCGTTGGTGAGCGTCAGGTTGGTGAAGGTGGTGCTGACGCCGCCGGCGAAGTCCTCGTCGATGTTGAAGATGCGGCTGGCGCTCTTGCCGTCCAGCACGGTGCTGCCGCTGCCCGCGCCGGCGATGGTGACGCTGTTACCGGAGCCGCCGAGCTTGAGCTCGCCGTTGTCCAAGGAGTAGGTGCCGCCGGGGACGTTGATCGTCACCGTCCCGCCGATGTTGTTGGCCAGGCAGGTCGCCTCGCGCAGGCTCAAGGTCGGCGGCGGCGTGGTGATGGACGAGCTGCCGCAGGCGCCGGCGTTGGTCGCCGTGTCGCTGGTGGTGTTGACGTTCAGCGTCGTGGCGGCGTTGGCCGGGGCGACGTTGACGACGGCGTCGATCGACAGCGCGAGCGCCGCAACGGTGACGACAGAGACGATCCGGCGGCGGGGCAGGCGCATGCGACATCCTTGGTCAGGCGAGCGGGTGCGACCAGTGCACCCACAAACTCACGCAGACCTAACCTCACCGACCGGCCCCGACGATAGGGACTGACGTCCCGTTTCGGCACGACTGCGCCCACCCACCCCGGGGCGTGCCGGCCTCAGGCGGGGAGGAAGGCGGAGGCGCGCATGGTGTCGACCTCGTCGCCGAGCGAGGCCACGAGCGCCTCGTCCACCTCGTGACCGCAGCTGCGCAGCCAGTTGGCCAGCATCCGATGTCCCCCCTGGGTGAGGACGGACTCCGGGTGGAACTGCACACCCTCGATCGGCAGCGTTCGGTGACGCAGGGCCATGACGACCCCGGACGGCGTCCGGCCGGTCACCTCGATCTCGTCGGGAAGCGCGTGCTCCTCGACCGCCAGCGAGTGGTACCGCGTTGCGGTGAAGGGCGTTGGCAGCCCCGCCAGCACGCCCCTGCCGCCGTGTTCGACATCGCTGGTCTTGCCGTGCAGCAGCTCGGGGGCCCGGACCACCGGTGCCCCGAAGACCGCGCCGATGGCCTGGTGTCCGAGGCAGACACCGAAGAGCGGAAGGGCCCGTTCGGCGCAGACCTCGACGAAGGCCATCGACTCGCCGGCCTCGGCCGGGGTTCCCGGCCCGGGTGAGACCAGCACTCCCGAGACACCGAGGTCGTCCAGCTCGCTCGGGCGGACGGCGTCGTTGCGGCGGACGATGACCTCGGCGCCGAGCTGCCCCAGGTACTGGACGAGGTTGTAGACGAAGCTGTCGTAGTTGTCGACGACCAGGATCTTCGCGCTGGTCATGAGCCGGGCACCGTGACGTCGTTGATGGGCAGCTTCGGCTCGATCCACGGGAAGACGACGAAGAGCAGCAGGGCGCAGACGGCGGCCACGAGCAGCAGTGTCTGCAGCAGCTTGAGGGCCAGGTTGCCCGGCAGGTGCCGCCAGATCCAGACGTACATCAGCCCACCTGCGCCGAATAGAGGGCCTTGATCGGCCCGGGCATGGTCTTCACGTGCTTGCCCTGCGCATCGAGCGCGGAGTACTGCCCGGCGTAGCGGGCGTGGACGATCATGCGCTTCTCCGCCGTGAACTTCGGGTGGCAGGTCGTCATCGTCATCAGCCGTTCGACGGGCTGCAGATCCGGGTTGTTCGGGACGGGCAGCAGCACCCGACCCGCCGAGGGATCGACGATCTCCCGGCCGGGGATCTTCACCGTCGTCGCCTGGCCGGAGCTGGTCTTCGCCGGCACGGTCGCGAGCTTGCCCTGCGGATCCTGGCCCGCGGGGGAGCCGAGAACCCGGTAGACGAACCAGGTGGTCCGGGTCTCGACGATCACCGGGTCGTTGGTCCGGAGCTTGTCGAGGTTGAGGAAGGGCTCGCCCTTGCCCACGCGGTGACCGGCGACGCCGAAGTTGCCGACCTTGCCCGGCATGACGGTGCGCGAGTAGTGGCCGGGTCCCTCCTCGAGCTGGTCGAGCCCGGTGCCCTCGACGATCGTCCAGTGGTAGTCGCTGCCGAAGCGCGGGATGTAGATGTTGGCGACGCCCGATCCCAGCGGGATGGTGCCCCCTCCGCCGCCGGGCAGGGCCAGGGCGGGGTCGTCCCACTGCTGTTCCAGCTTGTGGGCGATGCGGTCGTTGTCGTCGCGGGCGAAGATGCTGGTGATCCAGACCTCGTAGACCACGAAGAGCAGGACGACGAGGCCGAGCGTGATGAGGGTCTGGCCGATCCCGCGCAGCACGAAGCGCACCCGGTCCCCGGTGGTCGTCCGCGGCGGCCCGGGTGGTGGCGGAGCGGGTGGCTCGGCGACGAGCGTGTCGTCGGTCATCGCGCGATCCCCGGATCGGTCCTCATCTGCCTGCCTTCGCGTAGTTCAACGACACCGAGCCCTGATAGGCCGGCAGCCGCAGCGAACCCGTCGTCTCGACGGTGTATCCGAGTCCGTAGTACGCCGCGGCCTCTTTGAACTCGCTGACCCCTCTCGAGGCGTCGAGCCTGTCCAGCATTGTGCGGGACGGTCCGATGGCCGCAACCCGAAACGGCGGCGAGTACACCTCGCCGTTGAGCAGCAGGGTGTTGCCGACGCATCGGACCGCCGAAGTCGCGATGACGCGTTGGCCGGCGATGGACATCGCCTCGGCGCCACCGGCCCAGAGCGCGTTCACCACGGCCTGCAGGTCGGACTGGTGGACGACCTTCTGGTTCGCCACCGTCGCGTCGTCGCCGGCCTGGTCGGTGGTGTCGGCCGGCGCGTCGTCCAGGACGACCTCGACGCCGGGGCCGCTGACGGCCCGCAGCCCGGCCGGCAGCCGCAGTGGCTGCGCCTGCCGCTGCAGCGCCGCGACGGCGGAGTCCCGGTTGCCGACATCGCCGGTGAGCTTGTTGACCTGCGCCTGCAGTTGCCGCACCCGGGCGTCCAGATCCCGGACTCCGACCTCGGCGCGACGGACAGTGTCGGCGAGGCTGGTGATACTCGGCGGGCGCAGATCGGTGCCCTCGGAGTCCCGCGCGCTCGCGGCGAAGCCGACCCCGGCGACGAGGCAGACGACCGGGACGAGCGCACGCCACCGGCCACCGGGGCGCGGGTCGACCCGTCGGAGCCGCCCGAGCAGGCGCTGAAATCGGCGCATTGGCCGGGTCACCTCCTGACGGCTGCGTCTACGCTAGACGACTAGTGTGCCGTCCGGCCGACGGCCGGGTGCTCCGCGCCCGGCCCCTGGTGACGCCGATCAATGGAGAGACTGTGCCCAAGTCCAAGGTCCGGAAGAAGAACGACGCCCCGGTGCGCTCGTCGTCGAGCGCGCCGCGCAGCCGCCAGCTCGCGCCGAGCCCCACCTGGTACCCGATCACCATGGGCGTGGTCCTGCTGCTGGGGCTGGCCTACCTGGTCGTCTACTACCTGACCTCGGCGGGGACCAGCCCGCACGTGCCGCTGATGGCCGACCTGCACTCCTGGAACTTCGCCATCGGTTTCGGCGTCATGCTGCTCGGCCTGATCATGGCCGTGCGCTGGCGCTGACGGCTTGTCCACATCGTTTTCCACGCCTGTGATTACACGGCTGTAATTACCCACATCTGGGGACAAGCCTGTGGACAACTCTCCCAACGGCCCGGCCGCATCGGTGCGTTTCGCCCCTGATCGCCGGGTCACGTGGGCTGCGGGCGTCGGCGCGGTGATCCTGGCGGCGCTGGGGCTCGTCGCATCCGACGGCCCGTCCCGGCTGCTCTTCGGCGTCGGGGTGGTGGTTCTGCTCGCCTTCGTCATCGGCGACGTCGTGTACTCGCCGCGGCTGGCGGCGTCGACGGACGGGGTCGACATCCGCTCCCCGCTGCTGCGGGTCTCGCTGCCCTGGGAGCAGATCGAGGTCGTCCGGGTGGACAGCCGAGCCCGGCTCGGGTTGCGCAGCGTGACCCTGGAGGTCGACGCGGGCGAGACGCTCGCCGTGCTGAGTCGCCGGGCCCTCGGTGCCGATCCCGAGGCAGCGGCGGCGGCGATCAACGCCTTCCGGCCACCGATCGGCTATCGGACCACCTGAGCGCTGTCACCAGGCGGGCAACGGCGGCGAGTCGTAGGTGGCGGTGCGGACCGCGACAACGACCACCAGGACGACCAGGATCGCGGTCAGGCCACCTGCCTGCAGTCGCGTCGGGATCCGGTCCCGCCGCTGCGGCAGGCCGCCGATGGCGAGGGCGCAGAGCACGCCGGCGACGAAGCCGCCGATGTGGCCGAACTGCGAGATGCCCGGCACCGAGAAGGTGATGGCGAAGTTCAGCACGATGGTCCCGACGAGCCACTGCGGGTCGAGACCGAGGCGCCGGACGAGGACCAGGCAGGCGCCGAAGAGGCCGAAGATGGCGCCGGAGGCACCGGCGGTGGCCGTGTTCTCCGCTTCGAAGACGTAGACGCAGGCCCCGCCGCCGAGGGCGCTGAGCAGGTACACCGCCGCGAACCGCCAGTGGCCGAGCAGGCGCTCCAGCGCCGGACCGGTGAAGGCCAGCGCGAGCATGTTCGCCGCGATGTGGAGCAGGCCGAAGTGCAGGAAGGCCGAGGTGATCAGCTGGTAGAAGGCGCCCTGATCGACGCGCGGGGGAAAGAGCTGCAGTCGCTGGAACAGCGCCGACGAGCTCGGGTCCCGCAGCGTCGCCGGCGGCTGCAGCCCGGTCGCGAGGTAGCCGGCGACGTTGAGCAGCAGCATCGCGCCGGTGACGTACGGCGGGGAGGCCATGATCTTGGCCCCCACGCTGGTGCGGGGGGCGCGGACCGACCGCGCTCCCTCGCGGGCGTCGTCCGGGCAGTGGAAGCCCACCGACGCCGCCCGCATGCACTCCGGACAGATGGGACGGTCGCAGCGCACGCAGCGCACGCCGGTCTCCCGGTTCGGATGCCGGTAACAGAATCCGAGCCCGGTGACCCCTCCCCCGGCTGTCACGACCTACTCGACGGTGACCGAGTTGATGGTGATCGGCTCGACCGGCTTGTCGTTGCGTCCGGTACGGGTGGTGGCGATGGAGTCCACGACGGCCCGGCTGTCGGCGTCGGCCACCTCACCGAAGATGGTGTGACGACGGTTCAGGTGCGGCGTCCTGCCCACCGTGATGAAGAACTGCGAGCCGTTGGTGTTCGGGCCGGAGTTCGCCATGGCGAGCAGGTACGGACGGTCGAAGGAGAGTTCGGGGTGGAACTCGTCGGCGAACTTGTAGCCCGGGTCGCCGTAGCCCTCACCCAACGGGTCGCCGCCCTGGATCATGAAGCCCTCGATGACACGATGGAAGACCGTGCCGTCGTAGAGCGGGTCGTTGGTCTTCGTCCGGGTGCCCGGGTGCGTCCACTCCTTCGCCCCGGTGGCGAGGTCGACGAAGTTCTTCACCGTCTTCGGAGCGTGGTTGCCGAACAGGTTGATGCGGATGTCGCCCTTGCTCGTGTGCAGGGTCGCGATCTGGGTCTCGGCCATGACGCCATCCTGCCAAACGGTCAGAACTTCGGGGCGAGCGCCTGCGCGAGGTAGCGGGCGTTGGCCGAGATCGGCTGCGAGGTGTGGACGACGACCATGACCCTGTCCTTGGCGAAGACGAAGGCCCAGTCCCGGAAGCCGTCGCCGTGGTCGAACTTGGTCCGGTAGCTGATGCCCGTCAGGCCCGGCACGAAGTCCTTGTAGGTCGCGAGCTCACGACCGGCCTGCGCGGTGCGGATCATCGCGTTGTACGCGGCCAGGGCCGTGGGGAACGTCCGCGGTTGGATGTCAGCCGTCGGGTTGTACGGCGGCGCGATGAAGTAGAAGCGGCAGCCGACGGGGGTGAGCGTCGTGAGCCGGGTCGTCCGATAGATGCGGTTGCCCTCGATGTCGGCCACGTTCGGCTGGGACGTCGGATCCTGGTTCAGCCCCGTCCGGATGTACGGGCACCGGCCGTCCTTCTCACCAGCCGGGGTCGCCTTGCCGGGCGGCAGCGGCTTGACGGCGGCCGGCTTCGGCGGCTGGTAGTCCGTCCCGGTGTCGCGGGTGTTGGTGACGGTGCTGGTGATCGTCCGGCCGTCCGAGGCGGTCGGCGTCGGAGTCCCCGACGAGGTGCACCCGGCGAGCAGGAGGAGGCCGGCGCAGGCGAAGGGCAGCAGTCGCTTCACGGACAGAGGGTAGAGCGCGTTCAGCGCGGCCGCGCGGCGGCGACCTTCGCAGCCTGTAGCGGGAGCGAGTCGTCCAGCGGTTCGAGCTCGACATCGACTCCCCGGCGACGGTAGGCGCGCAGCAGGAGGTCGTCGGCGAAGCGTGGGCTCTTGGCCAGGACCGGACCGTGCAGGTAGGTGCCGATCACGTTGTCGCGGACGGCGCCCTCGGTGCGGTCGGTGCCGTTGTTGCCGCGGCCGGCCTGCGTCCGGCCCAGCGGTGCGACGCCGGGGCCGAGCGTGGTGAGCCCGCTGTGGTTCTCGTAGCCGACGAGGCGGCCCGCCTCGGGAGTGTCGACCCAGTTGTTGCCGATGAGCCGTTCGAGCTTGCCGTGGGTGACGACGTCCAGGACGCCCACGCCGTCGATGTGGCGTCCCTCGTGGGTGACGAATTCGTGACCGAGCATCTGGTAGCTGCCGCAGATCGCGAGCATCACCACGCCGTCGTCGGCCATGGCCCGCAGCGTGGCGCCGCGGGCATGGAAGTCCGCGCCGATGTCACCCTGCGCGGCATCCTGCCCACCACCACCGAGCAGGATGTCGGCGTCGCTGGGCAGCGGGTCTCCGATGCTGACCGGCACCACCCGGACCGGCAGACCGCGCCACTCCAGCCGCTTGCGCAGGATGAGCACGTTGCCGGTGTCGCCGTAGATGTTCATCTCGCGCGGGTACAGGTGCACCAGCGTCAGCGGCGGGGTCGTCACTGCGCCACCCCGATCCGTTGCAGCACGGCGTGCAGCTCCCACATCGCGGTGTAGGTGCTGAAGACGACGACCCGCCCCGACTCCGGAACGGCTGCGACGGCGGAACGCACTGCCTTCTCCAGCTCGGGTTCGATCTCGTCGGTGCCGACCTCGTCGTAGCGCAGGCGTACCGCCATGTCGGCGGCCCGGGTTCCCGAGGTCGAGAACCGGCTCGCCAGCTCGGCGAGGGCGCGGAAGTCGACGTCCCACAGCCACGAGACGTCCCGGCCGTCGGCGTAGTCGTCGTTGATGACGATGACGACGGCCTCGGGCGCACCGGCGTCCAGGGTCCGCAGGCTCTGCCGGAAGCCGGCGGGGTTCTTCACCAGCTGCAGCTGCACCGCGCGCCCGTCGACGGCGAAGGTCTGGCCGCGGCCGAAGGCGGGGTAGACCTTAGCCAGCCCCGCCAGGACGGTCTCGTCGTCGAGGCCGAGGGCCAACGCGAGCGCCGCTGCGCCACAGGCGTTCTGGGCGTTGTGCGGTCCCTCGGCACGGAGCACCACGTCATGCGTCCGCTCGCCGATACGCAGGCTCAGCGCGGGTCGCTGGGGTCCCGGAAGGGACTGGAGCTCGACGGCGGCCGGGAGCGACGAGCGGTGCACCGGACCGCCGTAGAGCTCCTCGTCGTTGGGGAAGAGCTCCCGCAGCTCCGGCGCGACGCCGTAGTAGCTGACCTCGCCGCCGGTCTCGCCGGCCAGCGCGGCGATCCGCTGGTCGTCGCGGTTCAGCACCACGTGGCCGGTGGTGGCGGCCGCCACCTTCCCCAGCAGACGGGCGGTGGTGTCGATCTCGCCGAAGCGGTCGAGCTGGTCGCGCATGACGTTGAGCAGGAGGCAGTGCCGCGGTGCGACCCGTTCCACGAAACGGACGGCCCATGCCTCGTCGAGCTCGAAGACCGCGACGTCGTAGCGCAGCCGGCCGGTCCACGAGGCATGCTCGACCGTGGCGGTGATCGCGCCGCGCACGAAGTTCGAGCCGGTGTCGTTGGTGAGAACGCGGTACCGCTCACCAAGCAGGGTGGCCACCATCTTGGTGGTGGTGGTCTTGCCGTTCGTGCCGGTCACCACCACGACGCCCTCGGGCAGAGCCGCCAGAGCCCGGGCGAGGTAGCGCGGGAAGACCTTCTCGACGACCAGGCCCGGCAGTGCGTTGCCGCGTCGGCCGAGCAGCCGCAGGGCGAGCAGCGTGAGCTTGCCGAGCCACACCGCCAGTACCTGCATGGCGCCACGGTACCGAGAAGGTCGACGCCGGGAACGACGACGGGGCGCGCCGCTCGTCGCGGCGCGCCCCGTCCCCGAGGTGCGGTGAGGCCCGTGCCTAGCTGGCCTTTGCCGTGAACCAGTTGGTGTTCGGCACGCCGACACCGGTGACCTGGTCGTAGCCCGTGGTCACCTTCAGGCTCGAGTCCTGGTTGAAGGTGCGGACCGAGTAGGAGAGCCCACCCTTGGCGTTCTCGCCGTTGACGAAGTTCACGCGAACCACGCCGGCGTCCTTCGGCGCGCCCTTGACGTCGGTGAACTGCGTCTTGTTCTTGTAGATCACCGGGTTCAGCAGACCCAGCCGCTTGGCCCCGGCCTGCAGCTTGAGCGCGGTGATGCCCGCGAAGAGCGGCGAGGCGAGGCTCGTGCCACCGATGCGGTACTCGTCGTAGTAGACGCCGTCACTGAAGGTCTGCGTGATACCGATCAGCATGCCGGTCTGCGGGTCGGCGTCCATGGCGACGTCCGGGACCTGGCGGTACGGGCTACGGGTGGCCCCGTCCTGGTAGTCCGGACGGTTGAAGAGGGCGGACGAACCGCCGCCGGCGCCGTAGAGGTAGGACGTCGGGCCCCACGACTTGCCGTCGGACGAGAGCGCGGCGCTGTTGGTGCCCCAACCGGTCTGGAAGCCGATGCTGCCGTCGGCGCCGATCGCGGTGGCGGTGCCACCGACGGAGGTGACGTACGGGTCGGAGGTCGGGTAGTCGGCCTGCTTGAGACCGGTGTTGGCCACCTCGTCGCCGTTGTCTCCCGAGGAGAACATGAAGCTGATGCCCTGCGCAGCGCCCTGCACGAAGACGGCCTCGTAGGCGGGAACGGAGTCAGCCGACTCGTCGGACTCGGTGCTGCCCCACGAGTTCGTCACCAGCTGGGCGTCGTTGTCATGGACCACGGCGGCCAGGGCGTCGAGGAAGTCGTCGTCGTTGCAGCTGGCCGCGCCGTAGTACTGGATCTTGGCACCGGAAGCCATGGCGTGGACGGCCTCGACGTCGAGGGTCTGCTCGCCGTACCAACCGCTGGCGCCGCACTCCTTCTGGTTGGTGAAGGCCGGGGCGTTCGACTCGCGGTACTGGCCCTTCGCGTACGGCGCGTCGCCCTGGTTGTCGGCGTAGGTCGCGATGTCGCTGGTGATCGTCGGCGAGGCGTAGGCGTCGGTGATCGCCACCGTGATGCCGCTGCCGTCCAGCGTGTTGTCCGCCCCCTCGTAGGCGGCGCGGTACTGCGAGCCGACGTAGCCACACGGCGCGTAGGGCAGCGTCTTGCCCTGGAACTGCGGCAGCTTGGTCTTGTAGTCGGCCTGGTACTTCGCCGCGATCTGGCCGTAGTAGCGCGAGCACGGACGTGCGTTGCGGTATCCCGCGGCCGGCGGGTCGGCCGGCTTGCTGGCGGGCGCCATCCGCTTCGGGGAGGTGTCGAAGCCGGTGATGGTGAGGATCGAGCTGCGCAGCGAGGCCGGCACGGTCAGGGCGTGAGCCGGCGCCTGCACCGTGTGGCCCGCGTGGCGGTAGCGGTTGAGCTGCGCGCGGAACGCGGTGTGGGCGGCCTTGGCCGAGCCGCTGATGGTGATGAAGCGGTTGGCGGCGCCGACCCGGCCGACCGTGAAGCCGCTCTGGCGCAGGTAGCGCGACACCGTCCGGACGGTGGTGGAGGTGGGCTGGAACCGCGCGCGGTACTGAGCGGCCGTGAGGTAATGGCCGTAGCTGGCCGAACCGGGCGTCGACACCGCCGTCGCGAACTGTTTCGCGGCGGCAAGCCCGCCCCGCGGAGCCAGGTAGACCCGGCCCGAGACCCGCGCCGACGACTTCACGTGGCCCAGGTTGCGGGCGTGCGAGGTCCAGGTCGGCTTCGTGCTCGGAACCGCGGCGGGGGCCGGGGCCGCGGAAGCGTCCCCGGTCGCGGCGACCGCGAGGGCGAGCACCGTCGTGGCGGTGATCGTCGCCGCGGTGAGTCCGCGTTTGTGCATGTTGCCTCCAGTTAATCCGTTGAGCTGTCGTTCGCGCTGTCTCGAGACCGCGGCGCTCGTGATGCCTCGGACTCTTAACAGACACCTAGGTTGCTCGTACGCTACGGGGCTGCCGGCGACCGTGCATAGGTCAGATGTGGTCAATTGGTGACAGTCATTTTCTTCCGGAGACGTCAGCCTTGCGTCTGGACGCCGGATTTGCTTTACACGAGATTCATATGGCGATTACTTTCGGTAAGGAGCGGCGCATCAGACGTCGACCTGACCGGGGGTGGGGTCCGGTATGAAGAAGTTCTCCTGTGGGGACGTCGTCCCCGGCTGCGAAGCGAGCTGGGTCTGTCCGACCGAGGACGACATCCTGGCGCGCGTGGCTGCACACGCCCGGGTCGACCACGGGATGACTGACATCCCGGCGGAGGTCGTCGCGGCCGTGCGTTCGCATATCGCGACGGTCGACTGAACCCGCGACCGGCCCACGATGTCCGCCACGCTCGAGGCCCGTCTTGGGCACTCGCTCGGCGATAGCCTGGCCCGGTCAGGGGTCAGCGCATGACCGTCTGGACGAACCACCTTGTCCGGCGCAGACCCGTAGGGGAGAGCGGGGAGATGGCGAGCGCAGTCAGCCCTGGCGTCGGAGTGGAGTACCTCCCCATCCTCGACGTCGCCCGGGGTATCGCCGCTGGCTACCAGTCCCAATTCGCACTGGTTGACGCCGACTACGACACCGACGGTGGCGACGTCACGCCGGATGCCCGCCCGGAGCTGCTGTTCGACAGGAACGAGCCGGTCAGCGGTATCCCGACCGGCGAGCTCGAGTTCGATCCGCGTGAGTTCGATGTCTCCTCGTTCTCACCCTCCGCTGACGACGCCGCTGACGGCGGACTCGTCGCGCGGGCCCTCGGCATCGCCCTCGCTGCCGTGAAGACGCTGCCACGAAACACCTTCCTCACCCTCCCGGTACCGGCTCGGCTGGTGGCCTCCCGGCCGGTACGCGAAGTGCTTGGTTCGTTCGGCAGCCTCCGCGGCATCGTCCTGGACATCAGCGACTTCGACAGCACGACGCCGGTGGGGGACCTCGAGTACGTCCTCGCCCAGCACCGGGACAACGGCGCTCTCATCTCGGTGGGCGGGCACGGCTCCTCGCAGCCGGAGCTGTCGAGCATCGTGCGGCTCAAGCCGGCGATCCTGCGTCTCGGTCGCGACTGGGTGCGTGGCGTCGACCGTTCGGAGTCCAAACGGTCCGCGATCGAGGTCATCGGGCAGCTGGCGGGGCAGTTGGACGCCTGGGTCCTCGCCGAGGGGGTTGTCGCCACCGCCGAACTGCGCGCCCTGGCCGGCCTCGGGGTTCCGCTGGCCCAGGGTCCGCTCATCGGTGAGGCCCGGGAGTTCTGGCCGTCGGTGGAGCTGAACGCGACGGCGGCCCTGCCGCAGGCGCAGGCCACGGGCGACGGAGTGCTGCGATCGCTGATGCAGCCCGCCTACACGACTCGCGATGCCTTCGCGGCCAGCGCGGTGCTGCCCGAGACCTCGGGCTTCGACGTCGTGGTCGTGGTGGACGAGTTCGATCGGCCGGTTTCCCTGCTCGAGCAGGGCGGTGCCACCTCCTGGGAGGCGGCCGAGGCCCTGGCCGTCAGCATCGACACGCCGGTCGCGGACGCTGTCTCGCGGGCGCTGGTCCGCCCGCGAGCGACCCGGTTTAGCCCGCTGGTCTGCACCGACGCGGCGGGGCGCTGCCTGGGAATCCTGCGGATCGAGCGCCTGATGACGCATCTCGCGCAGCGCTGAGGCGAGCGAGTACGGGCAGCCATTCGGCGGATCCAGTGGAGACGAAGAGAATCGAACTCTCAACCCCCGCCTTGCAAAGGCGGTGCTCTGCCAATTGAGCTACGTCCCCGGGTACTGCGGCGGAACTACTGCGAGGCGTCGGCCGTCGCCTCCCGCCACAGCGCCTCCGTGTCGGAGTGCGCTTGCCGCCGCCGGGCTGTGGCGGCCGCAGCCGCGACGACGGCGGCGAGGACGAGAAGCGGCTTTGTCGGTCGCACGCCCTCACCGTACGCGACCACGACACCTCTGTGTCGAGGTGCCGCCGCGGGGTGGGCCTGGGAGGACTTGAACCTCCGGCCTCATCCTTATCAGGGATGCGCTCTAACCGCCTGAGCTACAGGCCCGCGTTGTGACAATCCTATCCGGACGTCACCACCGGTCTTACACCGGTACCGGCGTCACCGCTCGGAGAGCGTGATCTCGACCCCGCCCACCAGATCGGCGCAGAGGTTGTAGACCACCGAGCCGATGGTGCTGAGGGCGATGAAGAGCACGATGTTCACGACGCCGATGATCGCTGCCCCGCCGAAGACGACGCCGGCGGTGACCGGGGCGTCCGAGCCGGGACCGTTGAGCTGCACCACGGTGTCGTTGATCTTGCCGATGATGCCGGCGGCGTCCAGCACGCCGAAGAGCACGCCGACGACGATCAGCCAGACGAAGAAGAGCGCGATCGACAGCACGCAGGAGAACTTCAGCACGGTCCACGGATTGATGTGCCGCAGCTGCAGTCTCGCGCGGCGCGGACCACGGGATCGGCTCGTCTTCGCCCGCGACGACTGCTTCGCCGCAGCCCCGTTGCCGTTGCCCCGCGGGGTCTGCGTCGTCACGGCCTCGCTCGACGCGGCCGCGGGTGCCGCCTGCGGGAAGGCGCTGCCGGTGACCAGCGGCGGGATCGTCCCCGTCGGTGCGTCGGCCTGGACCGACCCACCGAACGCCGGGTTCTGCGCCACCGGGGCCGAGCCGTAACCGGGGTTGCTGCCCGAGCTAGGCGACTGCGACATCTGCGTTGTCATCCCTTCACATGCGTCGGACCGGTGGCGCTAGTCCTGCTCCTCCGGCTCGTCCGCGTTGCGTGCAACCGCAACCACGTTCACACCATCGGGCAGATTCATCAAGCGCACGCCCATCGTCTGGCGCTGTGCCCGGCGAACCTCGGACGCCTTCGTACGGATCACCACACCATCCGAGGTGATGGCGTAGATCTCGTCCTTCGGCCCGACGGCAACTGCACCGACGAGCCCACCTCTGGTCGACACGATACGCGCGGTGAGGACACCCTTGCCCCCTCGGCCTTGCACCGGATACTCCTCGACGCGCGTCCGCTTGGCGTATCCACCCTCAGTGGCGACCAAGATTTCGGCGTTCTCGTCGTGCACGACCTCCATGGCGAGAAGTTCGTCACCGTCGTTGAAGCGCATGCCGAAGACGCCGGAGGTAGCGCGTCCCATCGGCCGCAGGGCGTCGTCGTCGGCGGTGAAGCGGATGGACATCGCCTTGCGGCTCACCAGCAGCAGATCCTGCTCGGCCGACAGCAGCGCCGCGTCGATGAGCTCGTCGTCGGCGCGCAGGTTGATGGCGACGATGCCGCCGCTGCGGTTGGAGTCGAAGTCGGTGAGCTTGGTCTTCTTGACCAGGCCGTGCTTGGTCGCCAGCACCAGGTACGGCGCGACCTCGTAGTTCTTGAGGGTGATGACCTCGGCGATCTCCTCGTCCGGCTGGAAGGCCAGCAGGTTCGCGACGTGCTGGCCTCGGGCGTTGCGGTTGGCCTCGGGCAGCTCGTAGGCCTTGGCGCGGTAGACCCGGCCCTTGTTGGTGAAGAAGAGGATCCAGTCGTGCGTGGAGGTGACGAAGAAGTGCTGGACGATGTCTTCCTGCCGCAGCGCCGCGCCCTGGACGCCCTTGCCGCCTCGCTTCTGCGAGCGGTAGAGGTCGGTCTTGGTGCGCTTGGCGTAGCCGGTGCGGGTGATGGTGATGACGACGTCCTCGCGGGCGATGAGGTCTTCCATCGAGACGTCCCCGTCGTGCGGGATGATCTTGGTACGCCGCTCGTCGCCGTACTTGTCGACGATCTCGTTCATCTCGTCGCGGATGATCTGCCGCTGCCGGCCGGGCTTGGCCAGGATGTCGTTGAGGTCGGCGATCTTGGCCTCGATCTCCGCGGCCTCGTCGATGATGCGCTGCCGCTCCAGAGCGGCTAGGCGACGCAGCTGCAGGTCGAGGATGGCGAGCGCCTGGATCTCGTCGATCTCCAGCAGCTCCATCAGGCCGCTGCGGGCGTCGTCGGCCGACGGTGCGCTGCGGATGAGGGCGATGACGGCGTCGAGCTGGTCCAGCGCCTTCAGCAGCGCCCGCAGGATGTGCGCGCGCTCCTCGGCCTTGCGCAGCCGGTAGCGGGTCCGCCGGACGATGACCTCGACCTGGTGGTCGACGTAGTGCGAGACGAACTGGTCGATCCGCAGCGTGCGCGGCACACCGTCGACGATGGCGAGCATGTTGGCGCCGAAGGTCGTCTGCAGCTGAGTGTGCTTGTAGAGGTTGTTGAGGACGACCTTGGCCACGGCGTCGCGCGAGAGCTTGATGACCAGGCGCATGCCGATGCGGTCGGAGCTGTGGTTCTCGATGGCGCGGATGCCGGCGAGCTTGCCGTCCTTCACCAGCTGCGCGATGGACTCGACGAGGTTGTCGGGGTTGACCTGGTACGGCAGCTCGGTGACGACGAGCTGGGTGCCGCCGCCCCGCTTCTCGTCCTCCTCCACCTCGACGACGGCGCGCATCCGGATCGAGCCGCGACCGGTGCGGTAGGCGTCCTCGATGCCGTCGCGGCCGACAATGAGGCCCTTGGTCGGGAAGTCCGGGCCGGGGATGAGCTCGATGAGCTTCTCGAGCAGCTCGGTCTCCGTGGCGTCGGGGTGATCGAGGGCGTAGGTGACGCCGGCGGCGACCTCACGCAGGTTGTGCGGCGGGATGCGCGTCGCCATGCCGACGGCGATGCCTTCGGAGCCGTTGACGAGCAGGTTCGGGAACCGCGCCGGCAGGATGACCGGCTCGGTGGTGTTGCCGGCGTAGTTCGGGACGAAGTCGACGGTCTCCTCGTCGATGTCCTGCAGCAGCGCCATGGCCAGCTGCTGCAGCCGGCACTCGGTGTAGCGGTACGCGGCGGCCGGGTCGTTGCCCGGCGAGCCGAAGTTGCCCTGCGGGTCGATGAGCGGGTAGCGCAGCGACCAGGGCTGCGCCATCCGGACGAGGGCGTCGTAGAGCGCCGAGTCGCCGTGCGGGTGGTAGTTGCCCATGACGTCGCCGACGACGCGGCCACACTTGACGTAGCCGCGGTCGGGCCGGAAGCCCGAGTCGTACATGCCGTAGAGGATCTTGCGGTGCACCGGCTTGAGGCCGTCGCGGACGTCCGGCAGCGCGCGCCCCACGATCACCGACATCGCATAGTCGATGTAGGACCGCTGCATCTCGGTCTGGATGTCGACCGGTTCGATCCGATCGAAGCTCGGCGGCTCGGTGATGTCAGTCATGTCTTACGCCAACTTCCAACTCGAAGCGCGCCGGACAGATGTCGTCCGGAACGCGGCGGGGTGACCACGGCGAAGGCGCAGGGCGGACCGGCCTCGTCGCGAACATGGTCGGGACTGGCCCCCCGAGCGAAGCGAGGGGCGGGTGAGCGACGAGGCCTGCCCGGCCTGCGCCGCCCGACTAGATGTCAAGGAACCGCACGTCTTTCGCGTTGCGGATGATGAACGACCGACGGGCCTCGACGTCCTCACCCATGAGGACGCTGAAGAGCTCGTCGGCGGTGGCGGCGTCGTCGAGGGTGACCAGACGCAGGATCCGGTTGGACGGATCCATCGTCGTCTCCCACAGCTCCTTGGCGTTCATCTCGCCGAGACCCTTGTAGCGCTGGATCCGCTCGGTCTCGTCCTTGGGGAGCTTGCGGCCGTTCTCGAGACCGTCCTTGATCACCGCGTCGCGCTCCTTGTCGGAGTAGACGTAGCTGGCTTCGCCCTTGGTCCACTTGATCTTGTAGAGCGGCGGAGCGGCGAGGTAGACGTGGTTGTTCTCGATCAGCGGACGCATGAAGCGGAAGAGCAGCGTCAGCAGCAGCGTGGTGATGTGCTGGCCGTCGACGTCGGCGTCGGCCATCAGGACGATCTTGTGATACCGAAGCTTGGTCAGATCGAAGTCGTCGTGGATGCCGGTGCCCATCGCCGTGATGAGCGACTGGACCTCGTTGTTCTTCAGGACGCGGTCGATGCGCGACTTCTCGACGTTGATGATCTTGCCGCGGATGGGCAGGATCGCCTGGAACTGCGAGTCGCGGCAGGACTTCGCCGAACCGCCGGCCGAGTCACCCTCCACGATGTAGAGCTCGCTCTGCACCGGATCGGTAGAGCGGCAGTCGGCGAGCTTGCCCGGCATGCCGAACGTGTCGAGAGCGTTCTTGCGGGCCAGCTTCCGCGCCTGCTGCGCCGCCTTCCGTGCCCGGGCCGCCTGCGTCATCTTCGTGACGATGGTCTTGGCCTCGGTGGGGTTGCGGTTGAACCAGTCCTCGAGCCACTGGTTACTCACCGACTGCACGAAGGTCTTGGCCGCCGAGTTGCCGAGCTTGGTCTTGGTCTGACCCTCGAACTGCGGCTCGCCGAGCTTGATCGAGATGATCGCGGCCAGGCCCTCACGGATGTCGTCGCCGGTGAGGCGCTCCTCCTTGGAGTCCTTCACCATCTTCTTCTCGATTGCCCACTTGTTGACGACGTTGGTCAACGCGGCGCGGAAGCCCTCTTCGTGGGTGCCGCCCTCGATCGTCGCGATCGTGTTGGCGAAGGTGTGCACGCTCTCGGAGAAGGACTTGTTCCACTGCATCGCGATCTCGACCGAGAGCGCCTTCTCGGTGTCCTCCTGCGCGAAGTAGATGACGTCCTTGTGGATCGCTTCCTTGTCCGTGGTCCGGTTGATGTGCTTGACGAAGTCGGCGATGCCGTTCTCGTAGCAGTAGGTGATCTCGCGGACCTTCTTCGGCGCAACCTTCGCCTCGGCCGAGCCGACCGCGCTGTCGTCCTCGTCCACGATCTTCTCGACCCGCTCGTCACGCAGGACGATGGTGAGGCCCTTGTTCAGGAAGGCGTACTCCTGGATGCGGCGCCGGATGGTCTCGAAGTCGTACTCGGTGGTCTCGAAGATGGCCGGGTCGGCCCAGAAGCTGACGGTGGTGCCGTGCTTCTTGCTCGCCTCACCCTTGTGCAGCGGCGCCGCGGGCTTCTGGTCGACGTAGGGCTGCGACCAGACGAAGCCGTCGCGCTCGATCTCGACCTCGAGACGGTGGCTCAGCGCGTTGACGACGGAGACACCCACGCCGTGCAGACCACCGGAGACCGCGTAGGCCTTGCCGTCGAACTTTCCGCCCGCGTGCAGCACGGTGAGGATGACCTCGACCGCCGGCTTCTTCTGGGTCGGGTGCATGTCGACCGGCATGCCGCGGCCGTTGTCCTTGACCCGGACGCCGCCATCGGCGAGCAGGGTGACCTCGATGCGGTCCGCGTGGCCACCGAGGGCCTCGTCGACGGAGTTGTCGACGACCTCCCAGACGAGGTGGTGCAGGCCGCGGGCGGAAGTCGACCCGATGTACATGCCGGGGCGCTTGCGCACCGCCTCCAGGCCCTCGAGGACGGTGATCGAGCTGCCGGTGTAGGCGCTCTTCGCCCCCTTGGCCGGGCTCTTGGCCGGCGCCTTGGGCGCGGCTGCGGCATCAGGCTGCGTCTCGGGGGTGCTGTCGTCCTGGGGTTCCGAAGCGGAACTGGTCACGATCGACCTTTCCTCGCCGCAGCGGCGGCGACACATGACTCATGCGAACGGGGTGCCAGACCGCTACCACTCGGCCGGTCGCACACCCCGCAGATGACTCCAGTCTAGCCCAAACCGTTGCCGCATCTCTTCGCCACGCGGGCTGAGGGGCACGCAGAGCCATCGGCGCCCCTGTCCGGCAGGGATCCCACGTCGGGGAGACGGACGGACTCTCTGCGGTCGATGAGGCGTCAGTCGCAGGTGTCAGCCATAGTGTCAGCCGTAGGTGTCACGCGGACCGCGGTGGCCACGCACCGAACGGCCGCCGTGCTTCCAGCTCGGCGCGGTCGGACCGCTGATGATGAGCTTGGTGACGACCTGGGGCCCCAGCTCGGCGACGAGGCGCGCCAGGACCCGCGACGAGAGCAGCCGCAGCTGCGTCGCCCAGGCCGTTGACTCGGCGGCGATCCGCAGCTCACCCGCGACCAGCGACTGCGGGTGTGCGTGGGCGGCGATGTCCGGACCCACGAGCTGATCCCAGTCGGCGAAGACCCGAGCTTCGGCCAGCGGCCGATCCCATCCCTGCTCGGCGACGAAGCCGCCGAGCAGCCCGCCGATCCGGTGGGGATCGCGTGCCGGATCGGCACCGGGGCCGGAGAACCCAGAGCGGTTGCGTCCCGCCTCGTCCGCGCGGCCGCCGAGGTTCTCGCGACGGATGCGATTACGCGTCTCCCGGTCGAAGCGTCGCGGTCGATTCCGCGCTGTGGAGCGTGCCCCGGCGAGGACCGCGGCGGCGAGGTCGTCCGTGGTGTCGTCGCTCGTCTCACCGGGGTTGTCCACAGGCGGATCGTCCGCAGCGGTGACCGGTGCCACTTCTGCCCGGTTCGGACGAGGCTCGACCTCCGGTTGATCCACAGAGTGAGGTGGTTTTCCACCGGGCTCTGTGGATAACTTGCGCGAGAGCGCTCGGCCGTCCTCAGCTCGCGACACGGGTCACCTGCCCGTCCGCGACGTCGAATCGGGCTGCGCGCAGCACATCCGGAACGTCGCCCGGCACCGCCCCGGTGACGATGGCCTGCTCGGCGCCGGCCGCGACCACCGCCAGGTGTTCGCGCCGGCTCACGTCGAGTTCGGCGAAGACATCGTCCAGGATCAGGACGGGGTCCCCGCCGGGGAGCGCGTCGGACCGGAGCAGCTCGTAGCTGCCGAGGCGCAGGGCGAGCGCGGCCGACCACCCCTCGCCATGGCTTGCGTACCCCTTCACCGCGAGCTCGCCGAGGGTGAGCTCGACATCGTCGCGGTGCGGGCCGACGAGGTTCACGCCTCGATCCAACTCCGCCTGGCGGGACTCCGCCAGCTGCTCCAGCAGCGCCGCGCGGAGTTCGGCGACGGCCGGCACCGTTGCCGGGTCGTCGGAGTCGGGGTCGTCCAGACCGGGGATGGTCGTCAGCAGGCTGCCGGAGTAGCGGGCTCCGAGTGGCGCGCTGGCCGGCGCGACCCGCGCGTAGGCCTCGGTCAGATGTGGTCGGAGCCCACGGAGGGTCCTGAGCCGGGCATGCAGCAGGGTCGCGCCGTGCTCGGCGAGGTGCCCGTCCCAGACATCGAGGGTCGACAGGTCGCCGCTGCGCACCGGTCCGCGGCGGCCGCCGGCGCTCTTGAGCAGCGCTGCCCGCTGCTTGAGAACCCGGTCGTAGTCGGAGCGGACGCCGGCCATCCGAGGCGAGCGGGCCACCACGAGATCGTCGAGGAAACGTCGACGCTCGGAGGGGTCACCCCGGACGATGTGCAGATCCTCGGGGGCGAAGAGGACGGTGCGCAGCACACCGAGGATGTCGCGGGGCCGGGTCACGGGGGAGCCGTTGAGCCGCGCCCGGTTGGCCCGACCGGTGACGATCTCCACCTCCACCCGCAGCTCGCGGTCGTCCGCTACCACCGCGGCGCGCGCGATGGCCCGTTCGGCGCCGCTGCGGATCAGCGGGGCGTCGGCGGCGACCCGGTGACTGCCGAGAGTGGCGAGATAACCCAGGGCCTCGACCAGGTTCGTCTTCCCCTGCCCGTTGGCCCCGACGAGCGCCACCGGGCCGGGCTCGAACTCGACCTCGGCCGAACTCCAGCTGCGGAAGTCGGCGACGGAGAGATGTCGGACGTGCACCGGCGCCGACGTCAGCCCGGCAGCCGGACCGGCATGATCAGGTAGGTGTACTCGGGGTTGTCGGCCTCGGCGGCATCCGCGGGACGCAGCACCACAGGCTTCGTCGACGAGGTGAAGAGCAGGCGCGCGGTCGAGCTGGAGAGCGCGCTGAGGCCGTCGAGCAGGAACTGCGGGTTGAAGGCGGTGACGATGCCGTCGCCGTCGTAGCTCACCTCGAGCTGTTCCTCGGCGCGGCCCTCGTCGTCGCCGCCGGCGGTGAGGGAGACGGCGCTGTCGGCGAACTCCATCCGCACCGGTGCGTTCCGGTCGGCGACGAGCGCGACACGGCGGACAGCCTCGACCAACGGGGCGACGGCCAGCTCCGCGCTGGAGGCCCACTCGTTCGGCAGCAGCGACCGGTAGGCGGGGAAGGTGGCGTCGAGCAGGCGGGTGGTGGCGCGGCTGGCGCGGCCGTTGGTGGTGCCGGAGAAGCCGATGATGCCCTCGCCGGAGCCGCCGGCGGAGAGCGAGATGGTGAGCGACTCACTGTGCGAGAGGCTCTTGGCGGCATCGGCGAGGGTCTTGGCCGGCACGAGCACCTGCGCGGCGGCCGCGCTCGGGTCACCGGGCTGCCAGCCCAGCTCCCGGACGGCGAGACGGTAGCGGTCGGTGGCAGCGAGGGTGAGGCGATCGCCGTCGATCTCGAGACGGACACCGGTGAGCATCGGCAGGGTGTCGTCCCGGCCGGCGGCGATGGCGACCTGGGCGACGGCCGCGGCGAACTCGGCTCCGTCGACGGTGCCGGCGGTCGTCGGCATGACGGGGAGCTTGGGGTAGTCGTCGACCGGCATCCCCGGCAGGCTGAAGCGCGCCGAGCCACAGGTGATGGAGAGCCGCGAACCGTCGACCGTGACGTCGACCGGGTGCGGCGGCAGGGCACGGGTGATGTCGGCGAGGAGGCGTCCGGAGACGAGGGCGCTGCCTGACTCACCGGCGGTCACCGGCAGGTCGACCTCGGTGGAGGCCTCCAGGTCGAATCCCGAGACCGAGAGCTGCTCGCCGTCGACCTGCAGCAGCAGGCCCGCCAGCACGGGGAGCGTCGGCCGGCTGGCGAGGCTGCGCGCCGCCCAGGTGACGGCATCGGCCAGGGCGTCGCGTTCGACCCGGAACTTCACGGTTCACACCTACTCGTCGTCGGGCTGTGGTCCGCTGTCGCTGGTTCTCCCAGTTCTCGCGGATGGGTTAGTGATGATGCCGCACCGGGTAACGCGGATCGCTTGTCCCCGGGAATCCCCGGGCAACAGCTCTTGTCGTTCTCTCCAGTGAAGAATGAATCCTCGTCTGTCGTCTTCGCAGCTGTGGATCCCGGGGACAACCACGTCGACGCCCCGTAAACGTTAGCCTGCGTCAGCCTGGCGGCTGTGGATGGACGCCGGACCGTCACCCCCGGGCGACCGATCGTCCCGGGGACACAGATCCCTCGCCCCCGGGCGTCCACACGAGCATCGCCGTTGTCCACAGCGCTACCCACATTGTGTACACCGGCACGGATGCTGCGGGACGGCGTCACCGAGGGCATCCCGGAAGGCGTCGCCGAGGGTGCCACCGACACCGGTCGAGCGGTGATCACGAGCGTGCTCTCGTCCGGATCCGGTTGGTGAGCTCGCTGATCTGGTTGTAGATGGAGTGCTTCTCCTTCATCTGCGCCCGGATCTTGCGCTCGGCGTGCATGACCGTGGTGTGGTCGCGGCCGCCGAAGCGCTCGCCGATCTTGGGCAGCGAGAGCTCGGTGAGCTCACGGCAGAGGTACATCGCCATCTGGCGGGCACTGACGAGGGTGCGGCTGCGCGAGCTGCCCGTCAGGTCGTCCAGGGAGATGTTGAAGTACTCGGCGGTGACAGCCATGATCGTCGTCGCCTGGATCTCGGGGGCGTCGTTCTCGGCCACGAGGTCCTTGAGGATCATCTCGGCCAGGCCGATCTCGACCGGCTGTCGGTTCAGGTTGGCGAAGGCCGTCACGCGGATGAGGGCGCCTTCGAGCTCTCGGATGTTGCTCTGCACCCGCGAGGCGATGTACTCCAGCACCTCCGGCGGCGGGCTCATGCCTTCCTGAGCGGCCTTCTTGCGCAGGATCGCGATGCGGGTCTCGAGGTCCGGTGCCTGGACGTCGCTGATGAGGCCCCACTCGAAGCGGGTGCGCAGACGGTCCTCCAACGAGCTGAGCTGCCGTGGCGACTTGTCCGAGCTGATGACGATCTGCTTGCTCTGGTTGTGCAGGGTGTTGAAGGTGTGGAAGAACTCCTCCTGGGTCCGCTCGGCGCGTTCCAGGAACTGGATGTCGTCGATGAGGAGCAGATCGACCGACCGGTACCGGTTCTGGAAGGCCTGCATCTTGTCGTCGCGGACGGAGTTGATGAAGTCGTTCGTGAACTCCTCGCTCGAGACGTATCTCGTGCGCAGTCCCGGCTGGAGTCGCTGGGCGTAGTGACCGATGGCGTGGAGCAGGTGCGTCTTGCCGAGGCCGGAGTCGCCGTAGATGAAGAGTGGGTTGTACGCGCGAGCCGGCGCCTCGGCGACGGCCACCGCCGCGGCGTGGGTGAAGCGGTTGCCGGAGCCGATGACGAAGGTGTCGAGGGTGTACTTCGGGTTCAGCCGCGACTCCGACGGTCGTTCGTCGTCGGAGTGCCTGGGGTGGTATCCCGGAGCGTCGTGGCCGCCTCGGCGGGCGGACTGATCCGAGCGCGGTCCGCCGTAGGGCATGGCTCCGTCCGGGCGACGAGCCCCGTACCCGGAGTCGTCACCGTCGTAGGAGGACTCGGGGCCGCCGTCGAAGCCGTGCGGGTCAGTGCCGTAACCGGGGTCGACGGCGTCGTATCCGGAGCCCGAGCGGTGGTCGCGCTGATCGAAGCCGGCACGGTTGGCGGCCAGGTCGTTCGTGTCACGGGTGTCGCGTCGAGCCGACTGGTCCTCGCCCGAGGCAGCCTTGGCCTCGGCGATCGTGACGGCGACTTGGATGTCGCGTCCGAGGTCGTCGCTGAGCATCGAGGCGATGAGCGGTCGGAGCCGGTTCTCGAGGAAGTCCTTGGCGAAGGAGCTCGGCGCGGCGAGCAGGGCGGTCCCCTCGACCAGGCCGATGGGCCGGGTGAGATTGAGCCAGGCCTTGTGCTGGGGCGAGATTCCCGGATCGTCGAACCTGGGCCTGATCCGGTTCCAGGCGGCCACGAGTTCGGCGGTGTCGTCCACGTGCGGGTTCACTCCAGGTGTCACGGTGTCGCGGTGCTGTACGGAAGTGTGACGTCCCGGTCACCTCGCCGCGGACGGCGAAGGATCGAGCTTGTCACATCCCCCCGATCCGCCGACATCCACAACCTTGTCCACAGGTTGTGAATACAGCTGTGTCCGGTGACCCTGCCTCGGGTCCCGGCCCCGCGCCACCCCTCTGGCGGGCGACACGGTGGAGGAACCTAACAGCGGCTTCCGCGGGACCACAATAGGGACCGGCGTGTCGCCGCCGGTTCACGGGGATGCCCCCTTATGGTCGTCGATTCGCCGCCCGCCGAAGCGGGTGTTTCCGCGGCCGGGGGTGGGTGAGTTTGACCCGGGTCCGGGCCGATCCGTACCTTGGTCGAGACGTATGCGAACGCGCTGACCCATGTCCGCGCTCGTTCTGCTCGACCGACTTGCCGATCTATGGAGCCCGACCGTGAGTAAGCGCACCTTCCAGCCGAACAACCGCCGCCGCGCCAAGGTGCACGGCTTCCGGCTGCGCATGCGCACCCGTGCGGGCCGCGCCATCATCTCGGCTCGGCGCACCAAGGGCCGCAGCAAGCTCTCGGCCTGAGCCCCGGCACCTCCGAACGTCCGGTGTTGCCGTCCGCTCATCGTCTGACCCGCGCCGCTGACTTCGGTGCGGTCGTCCGCGACGGTCGGCGAGCCCGTCACGGCAGCATCGTGGTGCATCATCTCGCCGGTGCGGGGCCGTCGGAGTCCGACCGGCCCGCCCGCGTAGGTCTGGTGGTGAGCAAGGCTGTCGGTGGCAGCGTGATCCGGCATCGGGTCTCGCGGCGACTCCGGGAGCAGCTGCGCCCGATGCTCGTGCGGTTGCCGGCGGGGAGCAGCACGGTGGTCCGGGCGCTCCCGGTGGCGGCGGCGGCTGAGTCGACGTCACTGCGTCGCGACCTGGACGCTGCGTTGACGCGGCTCGCGCCGCGATGACCGGGGTCGCCGAGGGGTCGGTTGCTGTCAGCCGGGACGCGCCGCCGGGGCGTCATCCGGTCGTGCGACTGCTCCTCGGCGCCATCGGCTTCTACCGGTCGGCGATCAGTCCACTCCGGCCGCCGGTGTGTCGCTATCAGCCCAGTTGCAGTGAGTACGCCCAGGACGCGATCGCGCTCCACGGTGCGTGGCGCGGCCTCTGGCTCGCGGGCCGCCGGCTGTTGCGCTGTCACCCCTTCCACCGAGGCGGCTTCGATCCCGTCCCGCCCCCGAGGAGTAGTTGAGTGCTTGACTTCTTGTACACCGCAGTCTCGTGGGTGCTGCTGCGCTGGCACGACCTCTTCGTGCTGCTCGGCTTCAGCGAGACAAGTGGTCTGGGATGGGTCCTCTCCATCGTCTTTCTCGTCATCACCGCCCGGTTGCTGCTCTTCCGCCTCTTCGTGAAGCAGGTTCACTACCAGCGGAACATGCAGAAGATGCAGCCGAAGCTGGCGAAGATCCGCGAGAAGTACAAGAACGACAAAGCGGAGATGAACCGCCAGCTGATGAAGTTCCAGCAGGAGGAGGGCTTCAACCCTCTCTCCGGCTGTCTGCCGATGTTGCTGCAGATCCCCGTCTTCATCGGCCTATATCACTCGCTGCGCCACCTGGCGAATTCGGCCGCGCAGCTGACCGACGCCGCGGGCAAGCCACGGTTCATCACGATCGCCGGCAAGAGGGTTGCTGCCACGTTATGTAACGAGGCCAACGGTAAGCCGGGGCCTTCCCACCTGCTGTCGCTCTACAGCTTCACGCCCCAGCAGACCTGCGATGGTGCCAAAGCCGATCTGTTCGGTGCTCCGCTGGCTGCGTCCTTCCGGGACAGCGCCGAGGTCGTCATGCGACTGGGCGGTGACCAGGGCACCGCTCGTGCGGTGATCCTGCCGCTGCTGCTGATCAGTGCGGCGGCCACGCTGGTGACCCAGCTGATGGTGCGCGCCAACGCCACCACCACTCCCGAGGGCACCGCGGCCACCGTGCAGCGGCTGATGATGTACATCATCCCGCTCGGTGTGCTCGCCTCCGGTCTGCTCTTCAACTTCCCGCTGGGCGTGCTGCTCTACTGGTTCACCAGCAACCTCTGGACCCTCGCCCAACAGGCGTACATCATCAGGTTCCATCCCCCTGCCGACGAGACTGCTGCCCCGACCGGTGAGCTCGGCAAGACGCTGGCCCCCAAGGTGGGCCAGCGGCCGCAGCGCGGAGCGAAGTCCGGCACGGCGACGGTGAGTGTCACCAAGGAGGCACCGGCTGACGATTCGGTCGACTCCTCCAGCGGCGCATCGGCAGCACGTGGCTCTGTCCCACGTCCGGGTCAGAAACCGCAGCGGGGGAAGCGGCCGCCGGCCAAGCGCCCCACCCAGGCCAAGAAGCGGCGCTAGCCGCCGCGGGCAGGCTCGGGCCTGCCCACCATCGATCCGAGAGGACCATCAGCTGTGAGCGAGACCGACGTGGAGACCCCTGCCGTCGACGAGGCTGCCGAGGCCGAGACCCCGGAGAACCTCCTGGTGCAGGAGGGCGACATCGCCGCCGATTACCTCGAGCGGCTGCTCGACATCGTGGACTACGACGGCGACATCGACCTCGACGTCGAGAACGACCGCGCCGCGGTGGCGATCGTCGGGACCGACCTCAAGCCGCTGGTGGGTCAGCGTGGCGAGACGCTGGACGCGCTGCAGGAGCTGACGCGGCTGGCGGTGCAGCAGCAGACCGGCGTGCGCAGCCGGCTGATGCTCGACATCAGCGGCCACCGGGCGGCGCGGCGCGAGGAGCTGCAGGCGCTGGCTCGGACGACGGCGAGTCGCGTCCTCGAGTCCGGAGAGCCGAGCCGGCTCAGCCCGATGAACCCGTTCGAGCGCAAGGTCGTGCACGACGTCATCGCCGAGATCGACGGTGTCATGAGCGAGTCCGAGGGCGAGGAGCCGCACCGCCGCGTGGTCGTGCTCGCCGGGCGGTGACGCCCGCCGGCGATGACGCTGGCACTGGTGGGGCTCCGAACGGAACGGAGCTGCCACCAGCTCCGGAGTCGGCCCGGCAGCTCTTCGGCGTGGGCTTCGCGGCGGCGTCGCGATATGCGGCGCTGCTGGCCGGCGATGGCGTCTCGCATGGCCTGATCGGCCCACGTGAGGTTCCGGTGCTGTGGAGCCGGCATCTGGTGAACTGCGCGCTGGTCACCGACCTCGTCCCGGCCGGTGCGGCGGTCCTGGATGTCGGCAGTGGCGCCGGATTGCCAGGCATCCCGATGGCACTCCGGCGTCCGGACTTGCAGGTCGTGCTAATGGAGCCGAAGCAGCGCCGCTGTGACTTCCTCACTGCGACGGTCACAGAGCTGGGCCTGGCCGATCGCGTCACCGTGGTTCGTGGGCGGGCTGACGATCGAGAGATTCGAAGCTCGTGGTCTGGCCAGCAGTGGGTGACTGCTCGGGCGGTTGCCCCCCTCGACCGGTTGGTGGGATGGTGCCTGCCGCTGCTGGCTCCGGGCGGTCGGCTGCTTGCCCTGAAGGGCGCTGCTGCTGCGGCCGAGATCGAGGAGCACGAGACCGCCATCCGTCGGCACGGTGGCGCTCCCCCGCTGCTGACGGAGCTGGGGGGCGAGGACGTCGGTGATCACACCTGGGTCGTGTCGGTGCAGCGTCGGCCGGGTCCAGCTTCAGTACGCACTGCACGTTCGACGAGGAGGAGCCGATGACCGACGAGTCACCGTCCGATGTTTCACGTGAAACCGCCACCGAGGGCTCGGCCGTTTCACGTGAAACCGTCTTCGACACCCCGATCGCACGTGAGGCCCAGCGGGCCGTCCATGTCATGAACGTACGACAGGAGCAGTGGCCGCGCCCCGAGCGGACCCGCGTGATGACAGTCGCCAACCAGAAGGGCGGCGTCGGCAAGACCACCAGCGCAGTCAACATCGCCGCTGCCATGGCTCTGCACGGGCTCCGGGTACTCCTCATCGACCTCGACCCGCAGGGCAACGCCAGCACCGCTCTTGGTGTCGAGCACGGCGTCGGAACTCCGTCGGTCTACGACGTCCTGCTGGGTGGCATCCCGATCGCCGAGGTCGCTACCGCGACAGAGTTCGCGCCGTCGTTGCTCTGCGTACCGGCCACTCTGGACCTCGCCGGCGCGGACATCGAGCTGACGAGCCAGGTCGCACGTGAGTACCGCCTGCAGAAAGCGGTCACCGCCTATCTCGATCAGGCTGGTGACGAGCAACCCGTCGACTACGTCATCATCGACTGCCCGCCGTCGCTCGGGTTGCTCACCCTGAACGCACTCGTTGCCGGCCACGAGATGCTCATCCCGATCCAGTGCGAGTACTACGCCCTCGAGGGCTTGGCCCAACTGCTCAAGACCGTCGATCTGGTGACGTCACACCTGAACCCGGACCTTCGCGTCAGCACGGTCCTGCTCACGATGTACGACAGCCGAACCCGGCTCGCCGACCAGGTCGCCGACGAGGTACGGAGCCACTTCGGGGATCTCGTCCTCAGCCCCACGATCCCGCGCAACGTTCGCGTCTCCGAGGCGCCGGGCTTCGGACAGACGGTCATTACCTATGACGCCGGCTCGCGCGGGGCCGTCGGGTACCTCGAGGCGGCACGGGAGATCGCCGAGCGAGGCCGTAGTGTGACCAGCGCGGGCAGTGGCGATACTGCCGACACGGCGAGCAGCGAGAGCACTGAGGGCAGTTGATGAGCAACAAGCAGCGGCGTGGTGGTCTCGGGCGTGGTCTCGGTTCGCTGATCCCGACCGCGCCCGCGACGCCAGCCGAGAACGGCGCCCGGCCCGGCGGCGTGCCCGGCCCCAGCGACATCCCGCGACCGGCGGAGGGCAGCTCGACGGCCGCAGCCGCAGCGGAGACCACCACGGCGGAGCCGATCGCAGATGCCACGGCACCGCTTCCCGTTCCCGGCGCCAGCTTCCGCGAGATCCCGGTGGAGCAGATCCACGCCAACGCGAAGCAGCCACGGCAGGTCTTCGACGAGGACGCGCTCATCGAGCTGACCCATTCGATCCGCGAGTTCGGCGTTCTGCAGCCGATCGTCGTCCGTCCCGACGGCGACGAGGGCTTCGAGCTGGTGATGGGGGAGCGCCGCCTTCGAGCCGCGACCGCCGCCGGGCTCGAGGCGATCCCCGCCATCGTCCGTGACACCTCCGACGATGCGATGCTCCGCGACGCACTCCTGGAGAACATCCACCGGGCCCAGCTCAATCCGTTGGAAGAGGCCGCCGCCTACCAGCAGCTGCTGGAAGAGTTCGGGGTGACGCACGACGAGCTGGCGAGCCGGATCGGCCGGAGTCGGCCGCAGGTCTCCAACACCATCCGGTTGCTCAACCTGTCGCTTCCCGTCCAGCGGCGGGTCGCTGCCGGCGTGCTCTCCGCCGGCCATGCACGAGCGCTGCTCACGCTGGAGGATCCTGAAGCGCAGGACGAGCTGGCCGCGCGGATCGTGGCCGAGGGACTCTCGGTCCGGGCGACCGAGGAGCTGGTAGCGCTGGCCCGGCAGGGCGGCGGCAAGCCAGCCAGGCGGACGGTGTCGCCAAAGATCACCGCGCCTGCTGCGACCGAGCTCGCACACAAGCTGTCGGACGTCTTCGACACCCGGGTTCGGGTCGACATCGGACGCCGCAAGGGGCGGATCACCGTCGAGTTCGCCTCCATCGACGATCTCGAACGGATCGTAGGCGTCATGGCACCGCAGGTGGCGCGGAAGCGTCAGGACCCGACCGCGCCGTAGTGCACCACGGTGGGGAGCGGGCCAGTGCCGGACCGCGAGGGCCGAGAGCGATCGCCATCGGCGGCATGACCGATGCTCACCACGCCGACGATGCGCAGCCGCTCCGGGATCCGCAACGCCTCGTGCACGGTAGGCAGCTTGTCAGCAGGCACGCCGAAGAAGCAGGCAGCCAGTCCTAGATCCTGAACCGCCAGCAGCAGGACCATGGCAGCCATGCCCGTGTCGACATCCCAGTAGGGGACCGGCCAGCGGCTCTCGTCCTCGGCTGACCAGCCCTTGTCCGGTGCTGCGTACCGGCGCAGGTAGGCCGACTTGTCGGCGAGGCAGAGCACGAGCACAGGCGCGGTGCGCATTCCGGTGAGCCAGCGGTCCGGAGAGCCGCTCGAAGTCGCCGACCAGAACGATTCCCGCGATGTTATGTCGTCCAGCACCAGGAATTCGCGACCAGGGGTGTGCCCTGCAGACGGTGCCCTGTTCGCGAGGTTGAGCAGCACACTGAGCGTTTTGCGGTCCACGGGCCGTTCTGGGTCGTAGGAACGGACCATGCGGCGGCGACGGACCGCCTCGGCGAACTCCATGGCCCCACTCTGGCAGGTGACGGTCCCCGCGGGTCCCATCGGAGGTGTTCGGTGGGCGCCGATAGCGCATCGGCTCCGCTCGCGGATATCGCTCGGAGGCCGCCGGGGCCATGTGCAATCGTGACGACGTGGATCTCACGCAAAGTCGCAAGCTCGACAACGTCCTCTACGACATTCGCGGCCCGGTGCTGGAGGAGGCGAAGCGCCTCGAGGAGGAGGGCCGCCGCATCACCAAGCTCAACATCGGCAACCCGGCACCGTTCGGCTTCGAGGCGCCGGACGAGATCCTGGTGGACGTCATCCGCAACCTGCCGAACGCGCAGGGGTACTCGGATTCGCAGGGCCTGCTCTCGGCGCGGACGGCAGTCGTCCATCACTACCAGACCCACGGCATCGACACCGTCGATGTCGACGATGTCTGGCTCGGCAACGGTGTGAGCGAGCTGATCACCCTCAGCCTGCAGGCGATGCTCGACGACGGTGACGAGGTGCTGATCCCCGCACCGGATTACCCGCTCTGGACGGCATCGACGGCGCTCGCCGGCGGACGGGCTGTCCACTACCGCTGCGAGGAGTCGGCCGGGTGGGAACCCGATCTGGACGATCTCCGCTCCAAGATCACCGAGCGGACGAAAGCCCTCGTGGTGATCAACCCCAACAACCCCACCGGGGCGGTCTACAGCAACGAGACGATGCTGCAGATCGCGGAGATCGCGCGAGAGCGCGAGCTCGTCGTCATGGCCGACGAGATCTACGACAAGATCCTCTACGACGACGCCACCCACACGCCCTTCGCCAAGCTCGCGCCGGACGTCTTCACCCTCACGTTCAACGGCCTCTCGAAGGCGTATCGCGTCGCGGGCTTTCGCTCGGGCTGGATGCTGGTGAGCGGTCCCAAGCACCACGCCGCCAGCTACCTGGAGGGCATCACGATCCTGGCCAACATGCGCCTCTGTGCGAACGTCCCGGCGCAGCACGCCGTCCAGGTCGCGCTCGGCGGGCGACAGAGCATCCGCGAGTTGATCTTGCCCGGAGGCCGGCTGCTGGATCAGCGCAACGCGGCGGTGACGGCACTGCGAGCAATCCCCGGCGTGACCTGCGTCGAGCCGAAGGGTGCGCTCTACGTCTTTCCCCGCCTCGATCCCGAGGTGTACCCGATCGCCGACGACCAGAGATTCGTGCTGGAGTTCCTGCGCCAGCAGCACGTCCTCGTCGTCCAGGGCACGGGCTTCAACTGGCCGCACACCGATCATCTGCGGATCGTGACCCTGCCCCGAGCCGACGACCTCACCGACGCCATCGGTCGCCTCGGCACCTTCCTCGCCGCGTATCGCGGCGATCTGTGAGGTGACCGGATGGGTGGGGCGGGACGCCGCATTGTCGCGCTGACCCGCGACACCGTGGCCGACCTGCAGGAGCCGTGCGCGCGGTGCCGTTTCTGGACGCACGGTCCGGCGGCGACGGCTACGGCCCCGGCCGACGGGCCCGGCGCCGGGGTGGACGACTGGCTGGGGGAGACGCTGCTGCAGTGGGGTAGCTGTGGCCAGATCGCTTATGTGGCAGGCGTTCCGGTCGCGCATGCGCTCTACGCACCCCCGGCCTACCTTCCCGGCGCAGCTGCCTTCCCGACCTCACCGGCGGCCTCCGACGCGGTCGTGCTGGCGCGATTGCGGGTGCGGGACGACCATGTCGGCGAGGGCCTCGGGCGGATGATGATCCAGGCCGTGGCCCGTGATCTCGTCCGGCGCAACGTACGGACCCTCGAAGCCTTCGGCTGGCGTCACCGACCGGTGGCGTGCCTCGTCCCCGTCGACTTCCTGCTCGCCGTCGGCTTCCGGACGGTGCGGGCGCACCCGACGACGCCGCGGCTGCGCATGGAGCTGCGCTCGACGGTGACCTGGCGGGAGGACGTCGAATCGGCGTGGGACGCGCTGGTGGGCTCGCTGCGGCCGACCCGCCCGGCGCAGCTGAACTGACGCGCCTGCGAGGAGCCGTCAGGAGGCGGTGGCGGTGATCTGCATGACGCCGGTCGGCGGGTCGTCCGCCTTCGGCAGGTACAGCCGCTGGACCGCGACGAGCAGGGCTTCGGCCATGGTGTCGCGGTAGTGGGTGTCCGTGAGCCGGGCCCGGTCGTCACGCGAGGTGAGGTAGCCGAGCTCGACCCGGACGGCGGGCATCCGGGTCAGCCGCAGCAAGGACCAGGTCTTGCCGTGCACCCGGTTGTCGCCCATGCCGGTGCGGGCCACCAGCTCACGCTGTGCCAGGTCGGCGAGGCGCTCCCCGATCGTCGACGCCGACTCACCGGCACCGTAGTGGTACGACGCAATGCCGTGGGCCCGGGGGGAGGACCAGCCATCGACGTGGAGGGAGATGACGAGGTCTGCGCCGATCTCGTTGGCGAAGGCGGCTCGCTCGTCCTCGCTGGGACCGCTGCCAGGGCCGCGGGTGGGCCAGACCTGGACGCCGAGAGCCTGCAGCCGTCCTTCGAGGCGGTGTGCGACATCCCAGGTGATGTCGGCCTCGACGATGCCGTCAACCACGATGCCGGTGTCGGTACCGCCGTGACCGGCATCGATGACGATCCGCTTGCCCAGCAGGCTCGGGCCGGCCTCGGCCACCGCCGCCATGTCCCGCAGCAGCTGCGGCCGGCCACCGACGACGCGGCGCCCCAGCTGCCGGAGCGCCAGCAGGGTCGCGGGCCCGCAGAGACCGTCGGCGATGAGCCCGTAGTCGCGCTGGAAGGCGCGCAGCGCCTCTGCGGTGGCCGGGCCGAAGACACCGTCGGCCTTGGCGAGGGCGAAACCGAGCTCGATGAGCTGGGTCTGCAATTCGGTGACGTCGTCCCCGGTGAGCAGGTGGCCGGGATCATGGGCCAGCGGGCGGTCGCCCAGCTTCCAGTGCGCCCTGGTCAGCGCCGAGAAGGTCTCCGCCCCGATCGCGCCGTCGACGGAGATGCCGCGCGTCTGCTGGAAGTGGCGGACGGCCAGCTCGGTCGGGTCGTCGAAGACGTCCGCCATGGCCGGGTCGGTGTTGTTGAGCAGCCCGATCCCCGCGAGCATCGAGCGCGCCTCGGCGACGGCGCGGCCGGTCATGCCGCGTCGCAGGGGCTGCATCGAGGAAGGACCAATCTGCCGGTGAACATGCGGAAACATGGAAGACATACCGGCCACCATTCTGCCTCACGGAGAGGGCCGGTCACGCCAGAGGCGGCCGCGCGGGCGAGCCGCACGACCGCCTCAGCGTGTCGGTGAGTTCGAGCTCAGCCGGTGAACTCGGTGAGCTCCCGCAGGATGGCGGCCTTCGGCCGGGCACCCACGATGGTCTTGACGAGCTCGCCCTTGTGGAAGACGGCCATGGTCGGGATGGACATGACCTGGTAGTTCCGAGCGGTCTCGGGGTTCTCGTCGATGTTCAGCTTCGCGATGGTGAGCTTGCCGGCCTGCTCGCCGGCGATCTCCTCGAGGACGGGGGCCACCTGGCGGCACGGGCCACACCACTCGGCCCAGAAGTCGACGAGCACCGGCTCGTCGGCACCGAGGACGTCGGTCTGGAAGCTGCTGTCGGTGACGGTCTTGGTGTTGGCGCCCATGGGGGTCTCCTGACTCTGTGAATCGTCCTGGCGGACGTGGGGTGCAACGCCCTTGCGGCGCCGCTCATTCCGGTCGTGCTGCGTGCTCAGCTCCCGATGGGGCTGGGCTCCTGCGCCTGGTTGGTCTCGGTCCGGTGCGGCAGGCCCGCCAGGTAGCGCTCGGTGTCCAGTGCGGCCTGGCAGCCGGTGCCGGCCGCGGTGATCGCCTGCCGGTAGGTGTGGTCCACCAGATCGCCGGCGGCGAAGACGCCCGCGAGATTGGTCCGGGTCCCCTCGCCGGTGAGGACGTAGCCCTCGTCGTCGAGCTCGACCTGGCCGACCACGAGCTCGCTGCGGGGCTCGTGGCCGATCGCGATGAAGAGGCCCCCCAGCTCGAGGTCCCGCTCGTGACCGGTGACGGTGTCCCGGAGCCGGACGCCGGAGACCGAGCCGTCACCGTGGATGTCGGCGATCTCGCTGTTCCAGACGAAGGTGATCTTGGGGTCGGCCTCGGCCCGCTCGGCCATGATCGCGCTCGCGCGCAGCGAGTCGCGGCGGTGGATGACGGCGACGCTCTTGGCGAAGCGGCTGAGGAAGGTCGCCTCCTCCATCGCGGTGTCGCCGCCGCCGACGACGGCGATGTCCTGGTCGCGGAAGAAGAAGCCGTCGCAGGTCGCACACCAGCTGACCCCGTGGCCGGAGAGCTCGTCCTCGCGGGGGACACCCAGCTTCCGGTAGGCCGACCCCATGGCGAGGATGACCGCATCCGCGGTGTACTCGGCGTCCAGGGTCTTCACCGTCTTGACCGGACCGGTGAGGTCCAGCGAGACGACGTCGTCGGCCACCAGCTGGGCGCCGAAGCGCTCGGCCTGGCTGCGGATCTGCTCCATCAGCTGCGGGCCCATGATGCCCTCGGGGAAACCGGGGAAGTTCTCGACCTCGGTGGTGTTCATCAGCGCACCGCCGTACTGCGACCCCTCGAAGACCAGGGGCGCCAGATCGGCGCGGGCGGTGTACAGAGCCGCCGTGTACCCCGCCGGGCCGGAGCCGACGATGATCACGTTGCGGTGCTCAGTCATGCGTTGCTCGCCTCTTTCGTCGATGTGTTCGAGTGAACCGGGGGCAGGGCCGCGCCATTCCCGTCAGCGTCCTCGCACCGTAGCGAGCGCCTGCTGCAGCGCAGGTATGCGCATCCGCCACGCCACCAGACCGAGGACGACCAGGCCGGCGAGGGAGCCGCCGACGAGACCCGCCGCCGAGCCCACCACCGCGGTGCCGAGGGCACTCTGCGCGGCGAGGACCACGCCGTAGGCCGCCGCGCCCCCGAGGAGCGAGGCGAAGCCGACCTGCAGGACGGTGACGAGCACCGTCCCGAACTGGAGGTTGCCGAGCCGCCGGGTGAGGATGATGTGGCCGACGATCGCGCCGATCACGTACGACAGCGACGTCGAGATGTTGAGCCATTCGATCGCCGCCCGCCGCTCCAACAGCTGGGACGAGGCAATGACCAGCGCGACCTTCGCCGCGACCATGAAGGCGTTGATGATCGCCGGGGTCTTGCCGTCACGCATCGCGTAGAAGATGCGCAACTGGAGCATCACCAGCGCGAACGGGAAGAGGCCGAAGGCGGACCAGGCCAGGGCGGTCCCGATGAGCCGGCCATCCGCGATGGAGATCTCGCCGTGGGCGAAGACCGTCACCGACATCACCGGACCGAGTGCGATGAGGCCGGCCGTGATCGGCAGCATGCCGATCGCCGAGAGCCGCGCACCGAGGCCGAGGTCCTCGATCACCGCCGGGTTGTCCTCGCGTAGGGCAGCCCGCGAGAGCCGGGGCATGATCGCGGTGAGGAGCGAGACGACGAGGATGCCGTAGGGCATCTGGAAGAGCAGGTCGGCGTTGGTGAAGATGACGTAGCCGAGATTGTCGTTTCCGACCCGCTGGATGACCGAGACGCCGACCTGGCTGACGAGGACGTAGGCCAGCACCCAGCCGCCGAGGACACCGATCTCCCGCAGCCGCCCCTTCTCCTCCGGCCGCGCGCGGAAGCGCCATTCCCAGCGGAAGCCCACGCGGCGCAGCGCGGGGACGAGCACGAAGGCCTGCGCCGCGATGCCGAGCGTGGTGCCGATGCCGAGGACGAGGATCTGCGGCGTCGTGATCGACCGCGGGTCCAGGGTGACCGGGCCGGGGAGAATCCAGAAGATCACGATCGTCACGATCATGATGACATTGTTGAGGGAGGGAGACCAGGCGCCGGCCTTGTAGCTGTGCCGGATGTTGAGCACGGCCATGAACATGGCGCCGAGGCCGTAGAAGAAGATCTCGGGCAACAACAGCGTTGCGAAGATCGTGGTGAGCTCTCGGCGCGGTCCGGGCTCGACGAAGACGGCCGTGATCCAGGGCGCGGCCAGGACGGCCAGGATCGTCATCGCTCCCAGCGCGGCGGCGGCGATGGAGAGCAACCGCTGCGTGTAGCCGACGCCCTCGTCGTCGTCCTCGTCCTGGGCCCGGATGAGCAACGGGACCAGGACGCTGGAGAGCACACCACCGAGGAGCAGCTCGTACACCTGGTTCGGGAAGGTGTTGGCCGAGTTGTAGGCCGTACCCACCCCGGCGACGCCGAGTGCGATGCCGATGAGGACGGTGCGGAGGAAGCCGGTGACCCGGCTGACCAGGGTGGCCACCGCCATCGACCCGCTCGCCGCGAGCAGGCCGCGATTGCTCCGCTCGTCCGTCCCGCTCTCCGGTGCCGACTCCTCCTCGGCCTCGGCGGGGGCGTCGGCGACGATCGTCGCGCCGTCGGCGACAGGCAGATCGGTCCGGGTGCCGCCCGGCGTGGCCTCCTCCGGCGGCGTGACGGCGGCCTTGCGCTTGCGGGGCTTGCCGACGAGCGTGGTGGCGCCCCAGGTGCCCTCGGCGTGACGACCGCGACCTTCGCCCCGGCCGTCCTCCTCGTCCAGTGCGGCGACGATCAGCGACCCGATGGGGTCGGCCTCGGTGAAGGTGCGCGGCTCGACCGCCTGCCGTGACCGGTGCAGCGTGGGCTGGCTCCAGTCGTCCTCGGGTGGGCTCACGCCGACATCGTCTCCACTGCGGCACGGTGGTCACGCTCGGCGGCCTTGCGACGCAGTCGCCGCATCCGCCGCAGCAGCCGCACGATGAGTGCGAGCGCGAGGACCGCGCCGGCGGCGACGGTGATGACGATGCCGACCGTGCCGAGGACGGTGCTGCGGACGTAGAGGGTCACCGGCGGGCCGAGGCTCCGGCCGGAGGGGGCGCTGAGCTGGGCTCGCACCGCGATACGCCCGGACCGCTCCAGGCGGCTCGGCACCCGGATCGTCTGCTTGGAGTCCGCCGCGACGGTCTTGGTCTCGATGTCGCCGGTGGAGTAGCCGGGCAGCCCGTCCTGCGCGGTGACCGAGAGGTCGATCCGCACGGTGTAGGGCAGCGAGTTCTCGACCGTCACGGGCAGCCGGGAGTCGTTCGAGCCGAGGGTGTAGCCACCCTGCGGGGGAATGATGCGGATCCCGTCGAGCAGGTCATCCACCTGCGAGACGAGCCCGGCGGCGAGGTCCGGTCCCTGCTCGGCCGACGTGGGCGCCCCGCTGACCGGCCGCCAGGCCGCCGAGGCGATGCGCTGCGTGGCGTGGGTGAGTCCGGCGAGCAGCTGGGTGGCGTCCGGGTCGTCGGCCAACAGCGAACGCAATGTCGGCAGTGCCTGCGAGGTGCGGCTGTCCGCCTCGAGGTTGGCGATCGGCAGACCCTGACCGGACGAGGTCCGCGAGCCCGAGCGCAGCGTGCTGGTGTTGCGGGGGAGGTCACGGCGCAGATCGCGCAGCGCGACGGGGGTGGCGTAGGCGTTCTTGCTGGAGTCGGTGATGGTCCGGACCGCCCGGTCGACGGTGGGATCGACGTAGCGCGGTGGGGTCAGCACCGCCTCGCTGGTGCTGCCCTCGGACTGGATGGAGCGGACCGCGACCTCGGCGATCAGGTACGGCAGCGACGCGGAGCCGCTGGTGCTCGTCTCCTCCGGGCCGACGGCCTGCGCGACCTGGCGCTGCATCGCCGGGGAGGTGGCGGCCGCCATGACGGTGCCGCTGGCCGTGCGGAGCCGGGCCACCGACACCGGGATGCCGTCGCTGGTCGACGGGGAGAGCGCCGAGCCGTCCACCACCAGGGTCCGGGTCCCGGACGAGGCGACGGTGTCGAGGGCCGTCCGGTTCAGGGTGCCGCCGGCGGGCCAGGTGATGTCCGTGTCGGCCGTCCGACCGGCGAGTGCGGCGGTCACCCGCCGCTGCATCTGGGCCGGCAGCGTGGTGGCCCAGCCCAGGTCGTGCTTCGTCAGCGACTGGAGGTCCGGATCGGCGTAGGGCGTCAGCGCGAGCTGCAGCGGTTGCGGGCGGACGAGAAGGCTGGCGAAGCGGTTCAGCCAGTCAGTGGCCGCGGCCTGGCCGGTGCCCGCCACCGTCTTCGAGCCGCTGACCACGCGGTAGTTGCCGCCGGCCATGATGCTCAACTCGTCCAGGAGCTCGGGGTCCACGACCGCGGTGACGGGGATGCTCGGGTCCAGCTGCTCGAGTACCTGCAGCGCCCGGTCCAGTCGGCCGCCGTCGACGGAGGCAGCCAGGTCGTCGTCGAGGAAGACGGTGTCGTCGGCGAGCCGGTGCGGCCGGTCGATCAGCGGCCAGACCCAGCTCACGCGAGTCGGGGTGGCGGGGGTGAGCTGGGAGACGACGTACGTGGTCGCCGCGCCGAGGACGGTCGTCCCCCCGGTCGTCGTCGGCAGCGTGGCGACGAGATGCATCGGGTAGACGGCGTCGTGGCACTGGCAGACACCGCGGCCGTCGTTGAGGATGCTGATCGTCGTGGCGAAGGCCGTCGTCACCGACGCACCTGCGGCCAGGTTCACCCGCAGCGGCCGCACGGTGGGGACGGCCAGACCGTCGGTCGGGGGGCTGCTGTCGCCGATCGAGGCGTCCAGCGCGTCCTGGTTGCCGATCGGGTCCCCGCGGTACCCGCGCACCTGGACGTCCTTGATCGTCTCGTCCGTGGTGTTGGTGAGGGTGAGGCGGACCTGCAGCGGTGTCCGCTTGGTCGTCCGCGCGACCGACGACGGCGAGACGTCGTCGACGCGGACGAGGACCGCGCCGCGACCCGGCGCCGCGGTGAGGGGCACCTCGCGTGGGGCGGCGGTGGCCGCTGCGGCCGGGCCGCCGAGCAGGGCGGTGGCCAGGGCGACGACGCCGGCCAGTCGTGCCGACCGAGAGCCGCGGCCCCTCACGCCGGCTCCGCGAGCATCCTGCCCGCAGTGTCGACGAGGCCGCGCTCGTCGGGATAGGCGAGCTGGCCGCGGATGTCGGGCAGCGGCACCCACGCCACCTCGTCGACCTCGATGTCGGCGTCGGAGAGCTCGCCGCCGACGCGCCGCATGAGGTAGTGCCGCACTGTCTTGTGGATGCGGCGACCGTCCGCGACGAACCAGAAGTCGATGACTCCCAGCTCGCCGAGGATGACGCCGGCGATGCCGGTCTCCTCCTCGACCTCGCGGACTGCGGCCTGCTCGGCGGTCTCGCCGGCCTCGATGTGACCCTTCGGCAGCGACCACAGCAGCCGTCCCTGCCTGTCGGTCCGGCCGATGAGGGCGCCGCGGGGGATCTCGCCGGTGAGGTCCAGGACGAGCCCGCCGGCGCTGAACTCGTCGACCTGTCGCAGCCAGCGGCGGGGGCGACGGCGCCGACCGTTCTCGTCCTGCCGGCTGCGCGAGCCGCCGCCGGCCGAGCCCGAGGTGCGAGCCGACGTCCCGGCGCTCTTGCCGGCGCTCTTGGCCGCGGTCTTGCCGGGGGTCTTGGCCGGGGTCTTGCGTCCGGTGTTCGTCGGCGTCGAGCGCGTCGGCTGCCCGTCCGCTGCGCCCGTCCCGGTCTCGTCAGCAGCGCCGGTGCCGCCGGAAGAGCGGCCACGACCGCCCCGACCACCCCGACCTCGGCCGCCGCGGCGACGGCCCCCGCTGCGGCCGCCCTGGCGCCGGGCCTCGCCCGCGCCCGGCGTGGACGAGGGGTCGCCCGACGGGGACGACGGCGTGTCGGGCGTTCTCGCAGCTGGTGACCCGGCGTCGGATTCCGGGCCCTGGGACATGGGCCGATCGTACTTGCCCGGTCAGTACGCTGGCCCTCCGTGACACCGCGCGCCCAGCCCTCCTCCGGCCCCGACGGCCCCGACCGGGTGAGCTCGCCCGGCGAGTTGGTGACGCTGCCGCCGGCCGCGACCCGCCTCGGCGCTGCCTTCGCCGCTGCCGGCCACGAGCTCCACCTCGTCGGCGGTCCGGTGCGAGACGCCCTCATGGGACGTCCCTGTGAGGATCTGGACTTCACCACCGACGCGCGGCCGGAGCAGATCCTCGCCGTCGTCGAGCCGCTGGCGGCGACGACCTGGACCACCGGCATCCGGTTCGGCACGATCGGCGCCCGCATCGACGGGGCACCGTGCGAGGTCACCACCTATCGAGCCGACGTCTACGACGGTGTCTCCCGCAACCCGGAGGTGCGCTTCGGCGACTCGCTCGCCGACGACCTGCGGCGGCGAGACTTCACGATGAACGCGATGGCGGTGTCGGTGACCGGCGACCGCGCCTTCACCGACCCGTACCAGGGCCTCGCCGATCTGGCCCGCGGTCTGCTGCGTACCCCCGGCTCGCCGGCCGAGTCCTTCGGCGACGATCCCCTGCGCATCCTGCGCGCGGCACGGTTCGTCTCGACGCTGGGCGTCTCGGTGGACCCCGACACGGCGGCGGCGATGAGCGACTTCGCCGGCGAGCTGGCGCGGATCACCCCCGAGCGCGTCTTCGCCGAGCTGAACAAGCTGCTGCTGGGTGCTGCGCCCCGAGCCGGGCTGGAGCTGATGGTCGACACCGGGGTGGCGGACGTCGTCCTACCCGAGCTGCCGGCGCTGCGGATGGCCGCCGACGAGCACGGCCAGCACAAGGACGTCTACGCCCACAGCCTGCAGGTGCTGGACCAGGCCATCGACCTGGAGGACGAACCGGATCTCACGCTGCGCTGGGCCGCGCTGCTGCACGACATCGGTAAGCCAGCGACCCGCGAGTTCGTCGAGGGTGGCCGGGTCACCTTCCACCATCACGAGGTGGTGGGGGCGCGGATGGCGCGCAAGCGGCTCAAGGCCCTGCGGGCCAGCAACCAGCTCATCGAGGACGTCGGCCAGCTGGTCTTCCTGCACCTGCGCTTCTACGGCTACCGCACCAGCGGCTGGACCGACTCGGCGGTGCGGCGTTACGTCCAGGACGCCGGTCCGCTGCTGCCGCGGCTGCATCGGCTGGTCCGCTCCGACTGCACGACCCGCAACAAGCGCAAGGCGGCGGCGCTGTCGCATGCCTACGACACGCTGGAGCAGCGGATCGCCGAGCTCCAGGCGCAGGAGGAGCTGGACGCGATCCGTCCGGATCTCGACGGCAACGAGATCATGCAGCTGCTCGACATCCCGCCGGGGCGCGCGGTGGGGCAGGCCTACAAGCATCTGCTGGCGCTCCGGATGGAACACGGTCCGCTCGGCCACGACCGGGCGGTCGAGGAGCTACGCCGCTGGTGGGCCGAGCAGCAGTGAGTCGGCGGCCGGCCGCCGTCCACCCCGCAGGTAGAACACGGCGAGGGCCAGGTATCCGCCCGCCACGACGAGGACAGCGGCCGGGCTGTGGCCGTCCTCGGGCAGGACGGTCGCCGTCAGCACGGCGGCGAGGACGAGCGTGACGTTGAAAAGGGTGTCGTAACCGGCGAAGACCCGACCGCGGTAGGCATCGTCGACCTGCTGCTGCACGACGGTGTCGACGCTGATCTTGATGCCCTGCGCGGCGAAGCCGAGGAGCAGCGCGGCCAGCAGGAGCAGCGGCAGCGAGTAGGTGAGCACGCAGCCGAGCTGGACGCCGGCCGACCCGGCGAGCAGGATCGCCGGCCACGCTCGGGGACCGGCCCGCCGGAACGCCCCGGGTGTGACAGCCGCCGCGACCGCCCCGCCCACCGCGATCATGGCCACGACCTGGGTGAGCCCGGCCAGCCCGGCGCGGAAGAGGCCGTCGTCGGCGAAGTAGTTGCGGTAGAGCAGCACGGTGCAGACCGTGGTGACGCCGTAGCCGAGGCGGTGGACGGTGATGGTGAGCAGCGCGTCACGCACGGCCGGGCGCTCGCCGACGTGCCGGACGCCGGCGACCAACCCGCTCGCGATCTGCTGCGCCGACTGTCGTGCACCGCGCTCCTCGGTGGACGGACCCAACGCCGGCCGCGAGAATCCGGCGGCCGCGAACGCGGCGAGCAGGAACGGCAGGGCCGCACCGGCCGTGATGACGGCGTAGTCCCCGTCCCCGGAGCCGAGCAGCGCCCGCAGACCGACGGCCACCCCGCCACCGACAGCCGCCGCGACCGTCCCCGCGGTGGTGCCGACGGCGTTGGCGGTGACGAGTTCGCGATCCGGGACGACGTGCGGCAGGGCCGCACTCAGCGCCGAGAGCAGGAAACGGGCCGCCGAGATGAGGACGAGTGCCGCGGCGTAGAAGCCGATACCGGAGAGCCCCGCCCCGAGCCCGGCGGCGAAGCCGAGCAGCCCGACCAGCCGCAGCGCGTTGCCCAGCGCCAGGACCCGCTGGCGGGACCAGCGGTCCAGCAGTACGCCCGCGAACGGCCCGACCAGCGAGTACGGCAGCAGCAGCACCGCGAAACCCGCCGCGACATCGGCTGCGCTCGCCTGCCGCTCGGGATTGAAGAGGACCGCCCCGGCCAGGCCGGCCTGGAAGACGCCGTCGCCGAACTGGCCGGCCAGCCGCACCGTCAGCAGCCGGCGGAAACCGGGCTGCCGCAGCGCGACGAGCAGGTGGCGGCGCCGCGGCATGGCCCGACGATAGCCAGCACCACGGCGCGCCGAGGCCTCGCCGGACCCTGCGGCTGGCCGGGAGGCGGCTCGGACGCCAAGATGAAGCCATGGCGACGGCGGACTGGACCTTCCTGCCCGCCGCGCTGCGCCTCCCACCGGAGGCGGGTCAGCTGCTCGTGGCCACGCCGCTGCTCGGCGATCCGCACTTCAGCCGCACCGTCGTCTACCTGCTCGAGCACGACGGCGGCGGCACCGTCGGGGTGGTCCTGAACCGGCCGAGCCACACCCCGGTCGGCCAGGTGCTGCCGGACTGGCACGACGTCGCGAGCGGACCGGCGGTGGTCTTCGGCGGCGGTCCGGTGCAGCCGGACGGGGCGCTCTGCCTCGGCGACGTCTCGGCCAGCGGCTCGGATGCCGGCGCGATGAGCGGTATCCGCGAGGTCGTGGACGGCGTCGCCACCATCGACCTCGACGGCGACGTGACCGTGATCAGTCCGATCGCGCGCCGACTGCGGGTCTTCGCCGGCCACGCCGGCTGGTCGCCGGGCCAGCTGGACGGCGAGCTCGCCGAGGGGGCGTGGTGGGTGCTGCCGGGGACCCCGGAGGACCTCTTCAGCGAGCAGCCCCGCACCATGTGGCGCGACGTCCTGCGTCGCCAGCCGGCGCCGTTGTCGCTGCTCTCGTCGTTCCCCGAGGACGCGGCACGGAACTGACCGTCACGTCGCGAGCAGCACGCCCGTCTGGAAGGTGACCATCGCGGCGAGGCAGCCGAACCGGACGACCGGCGGGGTCCCCGGCACCCAGCTGAACCGGAAGATCCCCTCGGCCCCCGGCGCCTGGTCGATCTCGCCGTGGGGTGCGCCGGCGGCGTCGAGGATGGCTGACGTCGCGGGCGTTGCCGGGACGGTGGCGAGCAGCTCCCGCCCTGCCCCGAGCAGTGCGTAGCGGCGAGCCAGCACGCCGTGCGGTTCGCAGGTGACGAGGTGGCCGCCGTCCGGGGTGGTGACGACGGCCGACGGGCCGAGCGGGCTGCCCGCCGGTGTCCGCTCGATGAGCGCGCGGATCTCCCCGGCCGTGTCCCTCAGCGCGAACGTCACCGGCGCGCCGTCGTCGAAGGGGTTGAGGGCCCGCAGCAGCTGGCGACCGGAGGGAAGCACCGGCTTGTCGATCATCCCGAGCGACCGGCCGCCGCTGTCGGCGAGGTCGAACGCCACCCGCACCGGGGGACCGGGACGCCGCAGCACCAGGACGACCCGGTCGGCCGAGATCGGGTCGGGGGCGGAGCTGGCTGCGGACACCGAGTTCAGGAGCGGGCGTCGCGGACCGCGTCGGCGTGCATCCGGTCGGCGACGGTGCGCATGTCGCCGTCGGAGTCGCGGACCAGCTGCTGCAGCCGCTCCAGTCGCTGCAGCACGGCGGCGCGGTCCGGCCGCTGGGCGCCGAGCTCGGCGGCGCGCCGAGCGCACAGCTCCTCGTGCTCGGCGCGGGCCCGGCCGACCGCCGCGACCACGGCCCGCCCCAACTCCGCGCCGGAGCTGCGCATGACCTTCGGGTCGAGCGTCAGCGCCTGCAGCCGCCCGCCGTCGACCGTCGCGGTGACCAGGCCGTCGTCGCTGCTGCCCGAACCGGTGAGACCGCCGGGCTCGACAGCCACGGGGAGACCCCGCTCGGTGGGATCCACGAAGCCAGCCGTCACGAGTTCGCCCTCTCAGCTCGGAAACCTCACGGTAGCCAACCGGCGGCCGGCCCGGCAGGGCAGTGCTCCCCGGTCGACGGGCTGGCAGCCCTCGGGCCGCGCCGATAGTTTCGCCGGTATGAGCCCGAACGAGGTCGACACCGACGGTCTGCGGAACGCAGCCGCGCGGTACTCCAGCGAGGTGGCCCCGCTGATCGCCGATGCGCTGACCGCGATCGCTCCCGGTACCAGTGCCCACGACGTGCAGAGCTCCAACTTCACCAACCTCCACATCCCGCTGGCGCTGGTCTACGTCGAGGCCTACAACTTCCAGAAGCGCAACCTGGAGGGCCGCGCCGAGGACGTCCGGACCTTCGACACCAACCTGCGCTCGTCGGCCAAGCATTGGGACGACGCGGAGCGGCTCAGCACGGTGAAGACGGACCTCTCGCTGTGACCGGGACGAACTGGGCCACCGCCGGGGAGGGGTTGGCCAAGTCCGCGCTGATCGAGCTGACCATCGCGGGGGTGGCCTTTCCGCAGGTGTGGCCGCTGACCGGCATCGCCTACAAGATGCAGGGTGACCCCGGACAGATGTGGGATGCCGGCCAGGACTGGTTCGCGCAGGCCGACAAGCTGGCGCAGGCGGCACGTTCGGCGGCGGCGATCCAGCAACAGGTCGGTGGCCTGGTGTGGGTGGGCAACGACTACGACGCCTACAGGGAGTCCAGCGACGACTTCCTCGTCAAGCTCACGGGTGCCACGCTGCTGGCCAGCACGATGGGTGTCGCGATGTCGATCGCGGCCATCGAGACCTTCATCGCCATCATGATCTTGTTCGTCGTCGCGGGATTGTTGAGCATCCTCGCCGCGATCTTCCTCGCCACGGTCTGGTTTCCCCCGACCGAGCCGGTCGCGCTCGAGGCCCAGGCGATGGCGCTCGAGATCGTCACCATGAGCACCACGGTGCTGGAGGAGGTCGATCTCACCACGCAGGCGGTGGACGCCGGCCTGGCCGCCGGCATCGGCGCCATGCTGATCGGCGACGTGGTGGCGCAGCTGACGACCGGCGACCTCGACGTGCTCGGTGACCTCGGCCAGGCGACCGTGGACGGCCTCGGCACGATGCTGAAGGGGTTGCTCGCGGCGGGTTACCAGGAGGCCGTCGGCGCCGGCTACAAGTACGGCGGCATCGAGTTCGCTCCCATGTTCGGCGGCGTCGGACTCGGCGAGATGCTCGGCGGCAAGACGCTCTTCGAGTCGGTCGTCGGGGACTGACCCGACGGCCGGGGTCAGAATCCGGCGTCGCGCCGGTACCGCTCGAACATGTCCTGCATCTCGCGGGGCGCGGCCGCCCCGGCCCGGCCCAGCTGGTCCAGCGCGGCGAGATCGGCACCGGTCGGCATGCGGGGCAGCCCCGGCGCGACCGCGGCGAGGACGGCGGCACTGTAGGCAGCTTCGGCCTCCCGGACGACCGCGGTGATGGCCTCCGCGAGATCCCTCGACGGCAGCTTCATCGCCGGTGCCCCGATGTCGAGCGACTGCAGGCCACGCTCGCCCACCGTCGCCGAGAGGTGGCCGTCGGCGCTGGCGGCCGAGGCGGTGAGGCCCGAGTCGACGACCTCGTCGGCGGCCGCCGCCGTCGAGCTGACGACGCCGCGGACCTGCGCCACGATCTCGTCCGGCGGGGGAGCGGCCATGCGGGGCAGGTCGTCGAAGGCACGGTCGTCGATCGGCATCCCCGCATCGTGGCAAAGTCCCCGCCCCCGCACGAGGGGCAGGACTACCCCCACGACGGCGACGGGCCGGCACCGCGGTCTGCGGTGCCGGCCCGGGCCGGTGAAGCGAGTGGACTCAGAGTGGACTCAGCGCTCGACGGTGCCGTCGATGAAGTCCTGGACGGCCTTCTTGGCCTCGTCGTCGAAGTACTGCACCGGCGGCGACTTCATGAAGTAGCTCGAGGCCGACAGGATCGGGCCACCGATGCCGCGGTCCTTGGCGATCTTCGCCGCACGCAGCGCGTCGATGATGATGCCGGCCGAGTTGGGGGAGTCCCAGACCTCGAGCTTGTACTCGAGGTTCAGCGGCACGTCGCCGAAGGTCTTGCCCTCGAGACGGATGAAGGCCCACTTGCGGTCGTCGAGCCACTGGACGTAGTCCGACGGGCCGATGTGCACGTTGCGGGCGCCGAGGTCGCGGTCGGGGATCTGGCTGGTGACCGACTGCGTCTTGGAGATCTTCTTGGACTCCAGGCGCTCGCGCTCGAGCATGTTCTTGAAGTCCATGTTGCCGCCGACGTTGAGCTGGTAGGTGCGCTGCACCTCGACGCCGCGGTCCTCGAAGAGCTTGGTGAGGACGCGGTGCGTGATCGTCGCGCCGACCTGGCTCTTGATGTCGTCACCGACGATCGGGACGCCGGCGTCGGTGAACTTCTTGGCCCACTCGGGGGTCGAGGCGATGAAGACCGGCAGCGCGTTGACGAAGGCGACCTTGGCGTCGATGGCGCACTGCGCGTAGAACTTCGCCGCCTGCTCCGAACCGACCGGCAGGTAGCAGATGAGGACGTCGACGTTGTTGTCCTTCAGCGTCTGGACGACGTCGACCGGCTCCTCGAGGGACTCCTCGATGGTCTCGCGGTAGTACTTGCCGAGACCGTCGAGCGTGGTGCCGCGCAGCACCGGGACGTCCAGCTGCGGGACGTCGCAGATCTTGATGGTGTTGTTCTCGCTGGCGAGGATCGCCTGCGACAGGTCGAGGCCGACCTTCTTGGCGTCCACGTCGAAGGCGGCGACGAAGTTGATGTCCCGGACGTGGTAGTCGCCGAAGGTCACGTGCATGAGACCCGGGACCTTCTGCGTCGGGTCGGCGTCACGGTAGAAGTGGACGCCCTGGACGAGGGATGCGGCGCAGTTGCCCACACCCACGATTGCGACGTTGATCTTGCCCGCCGCGGACTGCGAAGCCATCAGGGCTTCCTCCTTCGAGTCGGTGTTTCTTCTTCAATGGTCTGGTTCGGGTACTGGGCCCGCTCGCTCTCGATGAGCTCGGACAGCCAGCGGACCTCACGGTCCACCGCGTCGAGGCCGTGCTCATGGAGCTCACGGGTGTAGCGGTCGAAGCGCTCGCCGGTGCGCGCACGCTTCATGCCCTCCCGCTTCTCCTCGACGCGGCGTCGCCGCCCCTCGAGGATCTGCATGCGGATGTCGGAGCGGGTCTGGCTGAAGAACGCCAGCCGCGCGCCGAAGTTGTCGTCGTCGAAGGCGTCGGGGCCGACGTCGGCGAGCAGCTCCGCGAGGTGCTCCTTACCCTCGGCGGTGAGCCGGTAGACGCGCTTGCCCCGCCGTGACCGGGAGGACTCGTCGCCGTCGGACGACTCCTCGCTGATCCAGCCCGCCTCGGAGAGGCGCCGCAGCGTCGGGTAAAGCGAGCCGTACGAGAAGGCGCGAAGCGTACCGAGGGTGGTCGCGAGCCGCTTGCGGATCTCGTAACCGTGCATCGGGCTGTCGCTGAGCAGACCGAGGACGGCGATCTCGAGCATGCGCCGCCCCCGTCGTCGGATGTTCATCGGGTGTTCGCCACGCCGGGTGTCGCAGCGATGTATCACGACGATACATCACAGCGAGACAGCTCCGGTCACAGCCGACGATCCGGGTCTTTCGGCGACCCACGAACCCGGCGCGGCCGTTACTGTTCGGCGGGCTCTCGTCCCGCCCATCCGCCTTCACGAAGGAAGTCGCCTTGCGCGCTGCCCGTCCCCTCGTCGTCGGGACGCTGTCCCTCGCGACGGCCTTCACCGGCCTCGCCGTCTTCGCCGGTACGGCGTCGGCGGCCCCGGCGACCCGCTACGTCGCGCCGACCGGCAGCGACACCACCGGCTGCACCAGCGCGAAGGCGCCGTGCAAGACCATCGGATACGCCGTCGAGAGCGCGAACCCCGGTGACACCGTCGAGGTCGCCGCGGGTCGCTACGCCGAATCGGTCGCCATCAGCAAGGACCTCACCCTGATCGGGGACCCCGAGGGCCGCACCGTGATCGCCGGTGCCGGTGGCAACCCGAGCGTCCTGGCCGCGGGCAGCCCCACCACGCAGCCGGTCGTCGTGCTGCGTGATCTGGACATCTCCGGCAACGCCGAGGCTCCCGGACTCGCGGCCTCTGCGGCGGACGTCCGCCTGGTCGACAGCCGCCTGGACCGCAACAGCGGTGCGGGGGCCTTCCTCGTCTCCGCCCTCTTCACCGCGACCCGCAGCGTCATCTCCCGCACCGTCGTACCGGCGCAGAGCAACGGCTCGCCGGCCAGCGGGGCCGGCGTCTACGCGGTCAGCTCGGCGTTGACCTTCGACCAGACCACCCTCGCCGACAACGGCGGTGCCGGCATCTCGCAGGACGCCGGCGGTCCGACGCCCACTCCGACCGCCACCGTCACGGCCTCCATCGACCTCAGCCGGAGCACGGTCTCGGGCAACGGCTACGGCGGCGCGGTCATCGCCTCCGGGCTGGCCCGCGTCTTCGCCAGCACCGTCTCGGGCAACCGGTACGGCGGCCTGGTCGCGTTCCCCGGCGTGGGAGTGGCCGTGACCGCGAGCACCATCGCCGGCACCTTCACGGAGGGGAACTTCCCCCAGAACGGCGGCATCGTCCACCTGGTGAACGACCTCGCTGCTCGCAGCGCTCGTGTCGCCGCGCGCGGCTGGACGTCTGCTGCGCTCGCCACGCCGCCCGCCCTCGCCGCCCCGCGCGCCCGCATCGCGGCCAAGCCCGCCGCCGCCCGCCGTGTCGCTGCTCGGGTCACCGCGGCTGCGCCCGCCGTCACGCCGGGACAGGTGGACGTCATCGCCAGCGCGATCGTCGCGCAGGGCACGGGTGTCCCGGACTGCTTCGGCACCAACACCACCGGCGCCCCGGTCACCGACGGCGGCTTCAACGCCTCCTCCGACGCAACCAACAGCTGCGGCTTCACCTCTGCGGCGAACGACCTCGTCACGATCGCGCCGAAGCTCGGTCCGCTGGCCGACAACGGCGGCCTCACCGAGACGCATCTGCCGGCGGCCGACAGCCCGCTGCTCGACCGGGTGCCCGCTGCGACCTCGGGTGCTGCCGACCAGCGTGGCATCGCCCGCCCGCAGGGTCCGCGCAGTGACATCGGCGCCGTGGAGCGGGTCGTCGAGCGCCCCACGCCGCCGGTGCGTATCACCACCAGGACGCTGCCGGACGGCAAGGTCGGCGACGCCTACCGCAAGGTCCTGGCCGCGACCGGCGGCGACGGGAAGTACGCATGGTCCCTGGCGAAGGGCAGCAGCCTGCCGGACGGCCTGCGGCTGAGCGCCTCGGGTGTCCTCAGCGGCACGCCGACGGCCGCGGGTCGCGTCACCCTCACCGTGCTCGCCGACGGCGCGTCCCGGCGCTTCACCCTTACCATTGCCAAGGACGAGGGCAACGGCGCGGCCCCTGACGGCAACGGCCGGGATCCGATCGCCGAGACCGGCGCCCCGTCGGCCTCGCTGCTCAGCTGGGGTTCGGCCCTGGTGCTCTCCGGCTTCGCGATCCTGCTGGCCGCCGGCCGGCTGGGTCGGCGACCGGGACGCCACCGCGGCTGACCCGATCACCCGCGCCGGGCCGGACGACTACTGCAGGGTGTCGTCCGGCCAGGCGATGGGCGCGGCGATGGAGGCGTCCGGGATCCCGAAGGCGTCGACGAGGGTCAGCGCCTGCGGCCGGAGGAGCCCGCAGAGTTCGTTGACGGCGGCGATGACCTGCTTGGAGCGGTTGGCCGAGAGCATGCCGTGCTCCTGGAACCAGCCGCGCTCGGCCTCGACCACCGACAGTGCGAAGAGGTCGCAGAGCCGCACCAGCAGATCCTTCTCCGGACCCGAGGTCATCTGCTCGATCCCGTTGACGAAGGCGGCGAGCAGCACGTTGTCCACGTGTGCGCGGGCCGCGCCGAGCAGGTGATCCTGCGCGGCGTTGAAGACGGCGAACTGGTCGTCGGCATTGAGCGCCTTCTTCAGCCGGAGCGCCAGTGACTCGAGCATGTGCTTCTCGCGGTGCTCGAACATCGAGATCTGCCACTCGTGGTCGTAGACGCTGGCACTGGTTGCATCGTCGGTGAAGGACGGCGCGGCGTCGCGCAGCCGCTGCAGCAGGCGCCGGCCGCCGGCGCGCTCGATGACCGTCTCCACCACCTGGTCGGCGACGAAGCGCGCGGTCCCCCGCATGTCGAGGTCACCGAAGTGCTGGGCGTACCCGGTCAGCAGCTCCTTGGCCACCAGCTGCAGCAGCACGGTGTTGTCACCCTCGAAGGTGGTGAAGACGTCCGTGTCGGCCTTGAGGCCGGGGAGGCGGTTCTCGGCGAGGTACCCGGCGCCGCCGCAGGCCTCCCGGCAGGCCTGGATGGTGGCGGTGGCGTGCCAGGTGCCGATCGCCTTGATACCGGCGGCGCGGGTCTCGAGCTCCCGGCGATCCGGGTGCTCGGCCGGATGCTGCTCCGCGACGGGGAGGTCCAGATCCGGAGTGGTGTCGTGCAGCCCCGCGACCAGTTCGAGCTGGGCGAAGTGCAGGGCGTAGGTCTTGGCCAGGGCGGGGAGCAGCTTGCGCTGGTGTCCGAGGTAGTCCAGGACGGTGATCTCGTCACCGGTCGCCGGGTTCTCGAACTGCGTTCGGGAGTTGCCGTAGCGCAGCGCGATGGCCAGCGCGACCTTGGTGGCACTGCCGGCGCCGCCGGCCACGCTGATCCGCCCCTGCACCAGCGTGCCGAGCATGGTGAAGAAGCGGGCGGTCTTGTTCTCGATGGACGTGGTGTAGGTGCCGTCGGCGTCGACATCGGCGTAGCGGTTGAGCAGGTTGTCGCGCGGCACGCGTACGTGGTCGAAGTAGAGGCGGCCGTTGTCGACGCCGTTGAGACCGGCCTTGAGGCCGCAGTCCTCGATGGTCACGCCGGGCATCGCCGCCCCGGAGTCGTCCCGGATCGGCACGACGAAGGCGTGGACACCCTGCTCCTCGCCGCGGGTGATCAGCTGCGCGAAGACCACCGCGACCTGACCGTCCCGCGCGGCGTTGCCGATGTACTCCTTGCGGTCACCCGGCGTGGGAGTGGTGATGACGAACTCGCCGGTCTCCACCTCGTAGGTGGCCGTGGTCTTGACGTTGGCGACGTCCGAGCCGTGCCCGGTCTCGGTCATCGCGAAGCAGCCGAGCAGGTCCAGGGTGATCGCGTCGGCGAGATAGCGATCGTGGTGCCGCTCCGTGCCCAGGTGCAGGATCGCGCCGCCGAACAGACCCCACTGCACGCCGGCCTTCACCAGGAGCGAGAGATCGCCCATCGCCAGCATCTCGAAGGACGTGATGGAGCCGCCCACGTCGTTGGTCCCGCCGACCCGCGACGGGAAGCCGCGGCGGGGGTGACCGCTCTCGGCCAGTGCGGTCAACCGGTCGAAGACGTGCTCGCGCTGCGTCTCGACGGACTCGCCCGGTTCCACGTGGAACCTCGGGTCCTTGGCGAGGTCGCGCGCCTCAGCCTTGACATCGGCCCAGCGGCCGTCCAGAACATCCCGGATGATGCCGGAATCAGCGGTTGCCAGCGTCTCGGTCATACCGGGGTGTACCCGGGTGAGGCGGCCGGGACGTCACTCGGCGGCGGGAAACGCGACGGGGAACACGCCGGGCGCCGGTCGGGCGTCCACCTCACGTCCGGCCGCCTGGAAGACCCCGGCGGCGCCGCCCCAGAGCAGCGCGGCGAGGTAATCGGTGAGCTGCTCGCGTGTCATCCGGTCCGGATGGTCGAGCCACCACAGGCTCGCGGCGCGGATGAAGCCGACAGCCGCCTCGCCCCACGGCTGGGCGCCGACGGGGTCGAAACCGCAGGCCCGCAGCTGGTCGCCCAGGGTGCGGGTGAGGATGGCGCTGACGGCGTCGCTGTGCTCGGCCGGGGTTGGCTGACCGGCCCGGACCTCGGGGAGCAGACGGTGCTGGGTGACGAACCGGAAGAGCTGCGGATTCTCGTCCAGCAGGGCGAGGTAGCCGTCGATGGCGCTGCGCAGCATCGCTCGCGGATCACTCTCGCCGTCGCGGTGGACGGCCTGCAGCGTGTCGACGATCTGCGCGATGACGCGACGCCCGACGGCCCGGTAGAGCTCGCCTTTGTCGGCGAAGTAGCGGTAGATCACGGCCTTGCTGGTGCCGGCGACGGTGGCGATCTGATCCATCCCCACCTCGCTGCCGTATCGGGCGATGGCGGCGAGTGCCTGGTCGATCAGCTCCTCCCGGCGAGCGGCCCGGTGCGCGTCCCACCGTGACGTCCGCCCGTCCGGGGCGTCCGGCGTTAGCCGCGACACACGATCGTTCACGGGACACAAAGTACCCGATACCCTCGGTACGAGTTCACCTCCGGCTGCCCTCTGACGGGTAGACCGGATGCACACCCAACGCGAGAGGATCGTTCGTGAACACTCGTCGAGCCGCCATCGTCGGCGGCAACCGCATCCCGTTCGCCCGTTCGAACGGCCCGTACTCGCATGCCTCCAACCAGGACATGCTCACCGCCGCGCTGGACGGTCTGGTGGCGCGCTTCGGGCTGCAGGACGAGCGGCTCGGCGAGGTCGCCGCGGGCGCGGTGCTCAAGCACAGCCGTGACTTCAACCTCACCCGCGAGTCGGTGCTCGGCTCGCGCCTGGCTGCGACCACGCCGGCCTACGACGTCCAGCAGGCCTGCGGCACCGGCCTCGAGACCGTCATCCTCACCGCGAACAAGATCGCGCTCGGCCAGGTCGACTCCGCCATCGCCGCCGGCGTGGACACCACCTCCGACGCCCCGATCGCGATCAACGAGGACCTGCGGCAGGTCCTGCTCAACGCGAACCGGCAGAAGACGACCGCCGGCCGGCTCAAGGCACTCGCCGGCATCCGGCCGAGCCAGCTCGTGCCGAACATCCCGCAGAACTCCGAGCCCCGCACCGGGCTCTCGATGGGCGAGCACCAGGCCATCACGGCGCTGGAGTGGGGTATCACCCGTGAGGCGCAGGACGAGCTCGCCGTCGCCTCGCACCGCAACCTCGCGGCCTCCTACGACCGCGGCTTCCAGGACGACCTCATCACGCCGTTCCTCGGCCTGTCCCGCGACCAGAACCTGCGCCCGGACTCCTCGGTCGAGAAGCTGGCCAAGCTGTCGCCTGCCTTCGGCAAGTCCTTCGGCGACGAGGCCACCATGACCGCCGGCAACTCGACGCCGCTCACCGACGGCGCCTCGGCAGTCCTGCTGTCCAGCGAGGAGTGGGCCAAGGAGCACAACCTCCCGGTGCTGGCGTACTTCGTCGACGCCGAGACCGCCGCGGTCGACTACGTCCACGGCGACCGCAAGGCCGACGGCCTGCTGCTCGCGCCCGCCTACGCCGTACCCCGGCTGCTGGCCCGCAACGGCCTCACGCTGCAGGACTTCGACTTCTACGAGATCCACGAAGCCTTCGCCTCCACCGTGCTCGCCACCCTCAAGGCGTGGGAGGACCCGGACTTCTGCAAGTCGCGCCTCGGCCTGGACGCCCCGCTGGGCTCCATCGACCGCAGCAAGCTCAACGTCAACGGCTCGTCGCTGGCCGCGGGTCACCCGTTCGCCGCGACCGGTGGCCGCATCGTCGCCTCGCTGGCCAAGGCCCTCAACGAGAAGGGGAAGGGCCGCGGCCTGATCTCCATCTGCGCCGCGGGTGGGCAGGGTGTCGTCGCCATCCTGGAACGCTAGGCCCAGCTTCCGCCTCGCGGCGTTGTCCTTCCTCGGCAGTAGCAAGCTACAGCTCTCGGTCGTCCGCCTTGCGACGCGAAACCTGGATCCTCGCGCTCGTCGCGGGGCTCAGCTTCCGCCTCGCGGCGTTGTCCTCCTCGGCGGTAGCGAGCTACAGCCTTCGTCGTCCGCCTTGCGAGGCGAAACCTGATTCCCCGCGCTCTGCGCGTAAGACCTGAAAGTAGGAAGAGAATATGTCCGACCGTTACCTCAACCTCGTCAACTCGCCCGTCGGCGCGGCCGTCGCCACGCGCGTCGGGTTGCCGCAGCCGTCGGTGCTGCGCCGCTTCGAGGCCGGCGCGCCGATCCTGCCCGGACCGCTGCTGCTCGGCTCCACCTCGGGCAAGCCGACCGCCGCACTGCGCAAGGCCGTCGAGGCCACCGGCGCCGAGGTCCTGGATCTCGCCGGCGAGGGCACCAAGGTCGCCGCTGCCGTGCTGGACGCCCGCTCGGTGAGCACGCCCGGCGACCTCGCCGCGCTGCGCGAGTTCCTGCAGCCGGCGGTCAAGTCGTTGGCGGCCAACGGTCGTGTCCTCGTCCTCGGCAAGCCGGCCGACGGTGCCGACATCACCGTCGACGCCACCCGGCAGGCGCTGGACGGCATCGTCCGGTCGCTGGCCAAGGAGCTGCGCCGCGGCGCCACCGCCAACCTGCTCTGGGTCGAGAACGAGGTGTCGCTGCCGTCGGCGCTGCGGTTCTTCCTCTCCGGCCGCTCGGCCTACGTCGACGGGCAGCCGGTGCTGCTCGGCCCCGGCAAGGCTCCCGCCCCGAAGGACTGGGATCAGCCGCTGGCCGGCAAGACCGCGCTCGTCACCGGTGCCGCCCGTGGCATCGGCGCCGCCATCGCCGGCGTCCTGGCCCGCGACGGCGCGAATGTCATTTGCGCCGACCTCACCCAGGCCGGCGAGGCGCTGGCCAAGGTCGCGAACCGGGTCGGCGGCCAGGCGCTGCACCTCAACGTCGCCGCGGCCGATGCCGCGGAGAAGCTGCTGGAGTACCTCGCGGCGCAGACCTCCGGCCTGGACATCCTCGTCCACAACGCGGGCATCACCCGCGACAAGCTGATGGCGAACATGAAGCCCGAGCAGTGGGACTCGGTCATCGCCGTCAACCTGCAGTCGCAGCTGACTATCAACCAGGCGCTGCTCGCGAGCGACCAGCTCAACAAGCAGGCGCGCGTCGTCTGCCTGTCGTCCACCACGGGTTTCTCCGGAAACCGCGGCCAGACGAACTACGGCGCCACCAAGGCAGGTGTCATCGGTCTGGTCCGCGCCTCGGCCGCTGCCTTCGCCGCTCACGGCGACTCGACCATCAACGCGATCGCGCCCGGCTTCATCGACACCGAGATGACGGCCAAGATGCCCTTCGCGACGCGCGAGGTGGCACGCCGCCTCTCGTCGCTGCAGCAGGCCGGTCTGCCCGTGGACGTCGCCGAGGGTGTCGCCTGGCTCGCCTCGCCCGGCGCCGGCGGCGTCAACGGTCAGACGCTGCGCGTCTGCGGCCAGAACCTGGTGGGTGCGTAACCGGTGCCGGCGCTGACGTCCTCACCCTCGCTGCTGCCGCTCTACGCGCGAGCCGCGGTCACCGGGCCCTTACACAAGGGTGATGCGCTGCCCGACAGCGAGTACACGCTGGCGGACCAGGCGATCGATCCGAAGCATCTGGTGGCCTATCAGCGGGTCTGCGGCTTCGGCGTCACCGACGTGCTCCCCGCGACCTACTTGCACGTGCTGGCGTTCCCGCTGTCGGTGAAGCTCATGACCGAGAACGCGTTCCCCTTCCCGCTCGTCGGGCTGGTGCACGTCAACAACGCGATCACCGTGCACCGTCCGATGCGCGCCGACGAGACGGTGTCCTTCGCGGTGCGGGCCGCCGACCTTCGGCCGCACCCCTCCGGCCGGCAGTTCGACCTGCTCGCCGAGGCGACGGTCGACGGCGAGACGGTCTGGTCCGGTCGCTCGACCTACCTGCGTCGCGGCAAGTCGTCCGGCGACAAGGCGGCGAAGGGCGAGCGCAAGGAGCTCGCGCCGCAGCAGGGCGCGCTGGCGCGGGTGAAGGTGCCCGGTGACATCGGTCGCCGCTACGCCGCGGTGTCGGGGGACAGCAACCCGATCCACCTGCACTCGCTCACGGCGAAGGCCTTCGGCTTCCCGTCGGCCATTGCGCACGGCATGTGGCTCAAGGCGCGGACCATCGCCGCGCTCGAGGGACGGCTGCCCGACGCCTACACCGTGGACGTCGCCTTCAAGCTGCCCGTCCTGCTGCCGGCCACGGTGGCGATCGGTGCCGTGGCCGACGGTGACAGCTGGGACCTCGACGTCCGTGCGGCGAAGTCGGGCAAGCCGCATCTCGCAGGGACCATCCGGCCCGTCTGAACGCCCAGCGCAGTCAGCCCGTCGGGGCCGCGCCGAATCGGGCGCGGACCCGGCGGGTTCGCTTTTCGCCGGTACCTCACGCGGGCCGGTCGGGCACGAGACCCAGCGTCCGCAGCACGGTGTGCACGTAGTCGCGTGCCTGCGCCTCGTCGAGAGGCTGCGGGTGGCTCAGGGCCCGGTAGCTCAGCGCGCCGGCGAGCAGATCCTGGACGAGGCCCGGGTCCGGACCCGGCGGGAGCTCGCCACGACGACGTGCCGCCACGATCATGGCTCCGAAGCTCTGCCGCCGGGGCTCGACGATTGTTGTCCAGTACGCCTGCTTGAGCGGGCTGCGGTGATCGAGGGCCTGCACCTGGGCCAACAACGCCAGGTCGCGCGGGTCCGACAGGGCCTGCACGGCTCGGTCGGTGAAGAGGGCGACGACCTCGGCCACGGTCGTCGCCGATGCCCACCCCTCGGCACCGCGCTCGCCCGTCTTCCGGTGCCACACGAGTGCGGCTCGGACCACGTCTTCCCGGTCGTTCCACCGTCGGTACACGGTGCTGCGGCTGACGGCCGCGCGAGCCGCCACGCCGTCGAAGGTCACGGCGTCCAGCCCGCCGCCCGCGAACAGGGTCAGCGCCGCGTCGAGGATGGCCTCGTCGACGCGGGCGTCGCGGGGGCGCCCGCGACTGCCGGCGGCGTCTCGATCGGCGGCAGAATTACGGGACACTTCTGTACCGTAACGACCATGACCGATCGATCGCACGGCCCCACGAGCCTGCGCGGCGAACAGCAGACCATGCTCATGTCGCTGTACCTCCACGCCCGTGACGCGGCATCGACACACCCCGTTCTCGGAGACAGGTTCGCCGCGCAGATCCTGGACGGTGTCGATCATGATGCGGCGTCCCTGCGGCGCCTGCGCGGCAACCAGCCCCTCGTCGTCGGCCGCGCCGCTCTGATCGACCGTCACGTGAGGACGTTCCTCGCGAGCAACGACGCCGCCGTCGTGCTGCACCTGGGATGCGGGCTGGACAGCCGGGTGCTGCGCATCGACCCAGCGCCGGACGTGACGTGGATCGAGGTTGACCAGGAACCCGTCATCGAGCTCCGTCGACGGTTCTATCCCGAACGGGACGGCGTGACCACGATCGCGGCCTCGGTGACCGATCCGGCCTGGTGGCCCACCGTCGCGACGAACCGGCCGCTGCTCGTCCTGGCCTAGGGACTGTTCATGTACCTCTCCGCGGGCGAGGTCGACGCCACCTGCGACATGATCGCCGCGCACGACTCACCCACGACGACGCTGCTCGCCGACACCGTCGCGCCCTGGGTCCGCCGTGTCGCTGGTCGACAGAGTTCGATGCGAGCGGCGTCGACCGGTTTTCGCTCCACGACCGCGGATCTGGCTCGGGCGATGGCCCAGCAGCCGCGACTGCTCGGCGAGTCGACGGAGTCGCTGGTCCGCGAGGCCGCGAGGGTCTCCTCGGGAGCGCTCGCGCGCCTCATCGGCCTTCTGGACCACGTCCAACCCGGCCATCGGGCCACGGTCCTGAACCACTACCGGCTGGCGCCGGCCTGACGCCCTTGCGCGAACCGAGCGCTGACCCCTGCGGGCTCTCGCCTCGTCGGGGGCGAGGTCACGGCGTCGGCGGCTGCTCGCCGGGTTCGTCCCGCGGCGGGTCGTTGCGCCGGGCGAACCAGTCGAAGATGTCGCCGCTGCCCGCAGCTGACGGGGGCTGCTCTGTCGGCGCGTCCGCCGCCGGCTGCTCGCCGGCAGGTGCGTCGCGCCCCCGGCGCGAGAACCAGTCGGCCACGCTGTCTGCGGCCGCGCCGAACCCGGTGCCGACGGTCGAGCCGATGTTGCGGACCGTCGTCACCAACGGGTCGGTCGACTCATCGATGCGCTGCTTGTACGACCGCGCCGCCTCACGGGCGTTGTCGGCGAAGCTTGCCTCGCGATCGTTGCTGCGCAGCGGGTACCGGCCGGCGAGGATGGTGCGGTACTCCTCCGAGTCGTGCCAGCGGCGCAGCTCCGCGGCCCGGACCACGGCGAAGGGGTGTGACGCCTTCTCGGTGTTGAGGAGCTTGAGGACGCCGTCGCGCAGGTCCCCGGCACCCTCGTACTCGGCAGCCTGCGCCAGGAAGGCGTCGGCGTCGATCTCGTCCAGGTGCGCGCCGCCCGCGGTCTTCATGTGCACCCGCAGCGAGACGTCCAGGTTCTGGGTGGCGAGCAGACCGGCGCGATCGCCGGTGAGCTCGGCCTTGCGCTGCCACTCGCTCAAGGCCGCGACCAGGGCCCGCAGTGCCAGGCCACCGGCGGGGATCCAGCCGAAGGAGCCGATCAGGTTGAGGATGTGCAGCAACATCGACTGGTAGAGCGCATGCCCGGACATCGCGTGGCCGATCTCGTGGGCCAGCACGAAGCGGCGCTCGTCGTCGTCCATCAGCTCGTAGAGTGCGCTGCTGATCGCAATGAAGGGACGGTCGACCCCGAGCGTGTAGGCGTTCGGGTACGGGTCGTTGAAGACGTAGAGCTCGGGCCGTGTGGTGTCGAGGACGGTGGCGACCTCGCCCAGCAGCTCGTGCAGCCGGGGGAACTGCCGCTCGTCGACCCGCACCGAGCTCGACAGGTGGACCAGGCGGTACTGCCGCTCGCGCAGCATCCCCGAGGCCACTTTGATCACCTGGTCGAAGCCGGGGACGGCACGCAGCGCGGTGAGCGCGGCGCGGTCGGCGGGGTGCTCGAAGGCGCGCGAGCTGATGCCGGGGAACACCGTCCGACCCCGGCCGTCGACGGCGGGCTCGGGCGGCGGTTCGGGAGTGGTCACGGGCGCCATGCTGCCGCAGCGCGGCCTCCGGCGACACCGAAGACGGCCGAGCCGACCGAACCCGTACAGGGTCCGGCCGGCTCGAATCGGTTCACGCCGTGACGAAACGGACGCCTCAGGCGCTGGCCTTCGTCTTGCCGCCGCTCTTCTCGCTGACCTCGCCGGGCCGCGCCACCGGCACGGACCTACTGCTCGGCATGACGCGCTTCATACCCATGACCTGCAGTCGCTGGTAACCGGGGCCGACGAGCCGGACGAAGAGGTCGAGGAACTTGGCGTCCAGGCCGACGACGGCGCGCGGCCGGTTGCCGGTGACCGCACGCAGGATGTTCTTGGCCGCAGCCTCGGGCGAGGTCCGCGCCAGCTTGGCGTCGAAGAACTGGGCGAGGCTCGCCGCGTCCTGCCCCTCGACGGCGTCGGCGTTGCGGGCGATGGCGGTCTTGATGCCGCCGGGGTGCACGCACGTGACCTGCACCTTGTGGCCGGCGACCAGCATCTCCTGCCGCAGCGCCTCGGTGAAACCGCGGACGGCGAACTTGGCGGCGTTGTACGCGCTCTGGCCGGGCACCGACAGCAGACCGAAGAGGCTGGAGATGTTGACGATGTGACCGTCGCCGGAGGCGATCACGTGCGGCAGGAACGCCTTGGTGCCGTTGACGACGCCCCAGAAGTCGACGTCGAAGACCTTCTCGATCTGCTCGAAGCTCATCTTCTCGATGTCGCCGGTGAAGGCGATGCCGGCGTTGTTGATGACGATGTTGACAGTGCCGAAGTGCGCCGCCACCTCGTCGGCGTAGGCAAGGACGGCGGCGCGATCGGTGACGTCCAGCCGGGCGTCGTGGACGGGTGCGCCGATCACCTTGACCTGCTTGAGCGTCTCGGCCAGACCGGTCGTGTCGACGTCGCTGATGGCGAGTTTGGCGCCGCGCCGTGCCAGGTCGTAGGCCAGCGCCCGCCCGATGCCCGAGCCCGCTCCGGTGACGACGGCGACCTTGCCCTTGACGTTGGTCATCGTGTGTTGCTCCTTCTCGATCGCAGAGTGGGTTCAGGCGCCGACGGCGTGCAGCGGCCGGTCGGCGGTGCGGCGGGTGGTCTCGTAGTTGGCGACGTCGAAACGTCGGGTCAGCTGGCGGAAGGCGAAGGTGAAGCCCGGCCAGAGGGTGGTGTTGTTGCCGTGCGCGTCCAGGTACCAGCTGGCGCAGCCACCGGTCTTCCAGATGGTGCGGTCCATACGAGACTGGATGCCCGCATTGAACTCGCGCTGCACCTCGGCCCGCACCTCGACGGTGGCGAGACCGTCGCGCTCCATGACGCGCAGCGCGTCGGCGAGGTAGTTCAGGTGCGACTCGATCATGAAGACCATCGAGCTGTGGCCCAGTCCGGTGTTGGGACCGACGACGAAGAAGAGGTTGGGAAAACCGGCCACCGCGGCGCCCTTGTAGGCCTGCTGTCCGGCCTCGGCCCAGACCTGCGCCAGCGAGCGGCCGTCCTTGCCGACGATCCGCTCGAAGGTCGGCGAGTCGGTGACGTGGAAGCCGGTGGCGACGACGATGGCATCGACCTCGCGCTCGACGCCGTTGCCGTCGACGATCGAGTGCTCCCGGATCTCGGCGATGCCGTCGGTGACCAGGTCGACGTTCTCCTGCGCGAGCAGGGGATACCAGGTGTTGCTGATGAGGATGCGCTTGCAGCCGATCTGCCAGTCCGGTGTCACCTTGGCCCGCAGCACCGGATCCTTGATCGACTTCGCAATGTTGTGCTCGGCGACGCGCTGCGCGACGTTGAGGACCTTGGGTGCGTAGCCGAAGCCGACGACGTAGGACTCGCGGCCCCAGTAGATCGCCTCACGGGCGGCTCGCTGCAGGAACGGCACGTGGCGGTAGGCCAGCGACTCGAGCTTGGAGTAGCTGCGGTCGTGTCGCGGCATGACCCAGGGCGCGGTGCGCTGGTAGACGTCGAGATGGGCGACCTCGCCGCCGATGGCGGGACCGATCTGGATGGCGGAGGCGCCGGTGCCGATCAAAGCCACCCGCTTGCCGCGCAGCTGCGCCTCGTGGTTCCAGCGGGCGGAGTGGAAGATCTCGCCGGCGAAGGACTCGATGCCCGGGATAGCCGGCAGGCTCGGCTCGGCCAGTGCCCCGACGGCGCTGACGAGGACGGTCGCGCTGAAGGCGCCGTTGGTGGTGTCGACGAGCCAGCGCTGCTCGGTCTCGTCCCACGCCGCGCGGGTGACGTCGGTGTCGAAGAGGTGATGGCGCAGCACGTCGTACTTCTGCGCAGAAGCGCGCAAATACGCCTGGATCTCCGGCTGTGGCGAGAAGGACCGGGACCATCGCGGGTTCAGCTCGAAGGAGTAGGAGTACAGGTGCGACGGGACGTCGCAGGCGGCGCCGGGATAGGTGTTGTCGCGCCAGGTGCCGCCCACCTCGCTGCCCCGCTCGACGACCAGGAAGTCGTCGCGTCCCTCCTTGCGCAGCCGGATGGCGGCACCGAGGCCGGCGAAGCCACTGCCGACGATGAGGACACCGACATGGCGGCGGTCGCCGGCTGCCGCGGACGCGCGGGCTCGGGAGCGGGTCGGACGGACCGGGGTCTGCGTCATGTCGGCAGCGTAACGACCTCATTGAATGACGGTCAATAGCTAGTTGAATGTGAATCAATAGCGGTAGGGTGGGGCGCGTGACGGCCACCAAGCGGACGCGGCTCACGCCCGAGGCGCGCAAGGCCCAGCTCATCGAGCTCGGTGTCGAGATGCTGGCAACCCGTCGGTTGGACGAGCTGTCGGTGGAAGAGATCGCCACCGAGGCCGGCATCTCGCGCGGCCTGCTGTTCCACTACTTCGCCTCCAAACAGGACTTCCACCGCGAGGTCGCCCGCGCGGCGGCGGCGGAGATGATCCGCCGGACCGAGCCGGACACCTCGCTGCCACCGGCCGATGCCCTGCGGCTGTCGCTCTCGGCCTTCGTCGACTACGTCGAGGAGAACCCGGACAACTACAAGTCACTGGTGCGCGGTGCCGCCACCGGTGACGAGGAGATGCGGGCGATCTTCACCGACACTCGTGAGGTGATGGCGCAGCGCGTCGTCGGTGTCGTCCGCGACCTGGGGCTCGACCTCGGTCCGGCCGCCGACCTCGCCGTCCATGGCTGGGTGGCCTACGTCGAGGAGTGCGTGATCCGCTGGACCGACTCGGCCGCCCTGGCTCGGGCCGAGCTGCTGCAGCTGCTCGCCAACGCGCTCATCGCCGTCATCGTCGCGGCGGCGGAGAGCGACGCGCCGGCGCTGCTCGAGCTCTTCCGCGGTGGGCAGTAGCCGACATCGTCACTTGCTCGGTCGTCCTAGAATCCGTCCATGACGACCGCCACACCGTTCGCAGTCAGCGCCCATCCGAACCCCGCCTCGGACGGTGACCGCGCGGCCGTCTTCGCCGCTCCCGGTTTCGGCAAGCACTTCACCGACCACATGGTCCGCATCGACTGGACGGCCGGCGAGGGCTGGAGCCAGGGACAGGTGCTGCCCTACGGGCCGATCCAGCTGGACCCCGCCTGCGCGGTGCTGCACTACGGCCAGGAGATCTTCGAGGGGTTGAAGGCCTACCGGCAGCCCGACGGCTCCGTCGCGGCCTTCCGGCCGGAGTCCAACGCCGCCCGGATGCAGCGCTCCGCGCGCCGCATGGCGATGGCCGAGCTGCCCACCGAGCTCTTCGTCCAGTCGCTGCGCGAGCTGGTCACCATCGACCGCGACTGGGTCCCGACCGACACCAGCCAGTCGCTCTACCTGCGGCCCTTCATGATCGCCACGCAGGACGGCCTCGGCGTCAACGCCCCGTCCCAGTCGTTCGCCTACCTGCTCATCGCCTCCCCGGCGGGCGACTACTTCGCCGGCGGGGTCAAGCCGGTGACGGTGTGGCTGTCCACGGACTACACCCGGGCCGCGCCCGGCGGCACCGGCGAGGTCAAGTGCGGCGGTAACTACGCGGCCTCCTTCGCCGCCACCGCCGAGGCGGCCGCCCACGGCTGCGACCAGGTCGTCTGGCTCGACGCCTTCGAGCACCGCTGGGTCGAGGAGATGGGGAGCAACAACCTCGGCTTCGTCTACGGCTCGGGCCCCGGTGCCCGCATCGTCACGCCGGCGCTCACCGGCACCCTGCTTCCCGGCATCACCCGCGACGCCCTGCTGCAGGTGGCCACCGACCTCGGCTACGTCGCCGAGGAGGGCAAGATCTCCGTCGAGGAGTGGCGCGACGGCTGCGCCTCCGGCGCCATCACCGAGGTCTTCGGCTGCGGGACGGCCGCCGTCGTCACGCCGCTCGGTCGGGTTCGCAGCGCCGAGGGCGAGTTCACCATCGGCGACGGCACGGCGGGACCGGTGACGCTGGCGCTGCGCGACCGGCTCGTCGGAATCCAGAACGGCACCGCGCCGGACACCCATGGCTGGATGACCCGGCTCGCCGACCCGGCCTGAGGCGACCGGCGGCGAAGCCGGTCCCCGTACGCCGGTTCATCGGGTCGGTGCCGCGGACATACTCGTCGCAGCCGCCCGGCCAGTGCCCGGTGGTCCGGGCCGCGCCGAACCCGCGCGCGGGAACAGGAGCAGAGGCATGCGAACCGGTGGCGCGCGCAAGGCACTCTCCGGGGCCGTCTCGGCCGCCGCCCTCGCCGGGCTGCTGGCCGGCTGCGGCGGGGAGACCCAGACCTCGGTGTCGGACCCCTCGACCTCACTCAGCGGAGCGGGGCGACGGTACGAATTCCCCGCGACGGTCCTGCGCGCCGACTACCCGAATGCCTGCCGATTGCTGCCCGACAGCACCGTGCAGAGCCTGCTCGGATCACCGGCCACCCCGACGCGGGTGGTCTCGGGCTGCTCCTGGAACACGGGGTCGGCGGTGTCGCCGTCGCTGCAGGTGTCCTGGATCGAGCTGGGCTCCGACGCCGGCGACGTGTACCGGCAGATGCGGATCACGGTGGCCGAGCCGGTCTCCGGACTGAAGCGCTCGCGCGCCTACCGGGTCAACGAGGGCCAGACCGCTCGCGTCGACGTCCTGCGCCCGCGGGCGTACTTCCGGGTCCAGGTCAGCACCACCGCCGCCGCCACCCACGACCTCGTCCAGGCGCAGGAGATCGCTCACGAGGTCGCTCGGCTCGTCGCCGCCCAGGTGTCGTGACGAGCGAGTCCGCCCCGGCCGAGCTGCCGGGGCGGCTATCGCTGGGCGTGGAACCGCCCTGCGCCGGACTCAGCTCGTGGGCCAGCGCCGGAAGTTGAGCGACGAGCGACTCGGTGTCGGACCGCGCTGTCCCTGGTAACGCGAGCCGTAGACCTCGCTGCCGTAGGGGTGCTGAGCGGCGGAGGAGAGTCGGAACAGGCAGAGCTGGCCGATCTTCATGCCGGGGTAGAGCACGATCGGCAGGTTGGCGACGTTCGACAGCTCCAGCGTGATGTGACCGCTGAAGCCGGGGTCGATGAAACCGGCGGTCGAGTGCGTGAGCAGGCCGAGGCGTCCCAGCGACGACTTCCCCTCGAGGCGGCCGGCGAGGTCGTCGGGAAGCGTGACGACCTCGAGGGTGGATCCCAGCACGAACTCACCGGGGTGCAGCACGAAGGGCTCGTCGCCCTCGGGCTCGACCAGGGTGGTCAGGTCGTCCTGCTGCTGGGACGGGTCGATGTGGGTGTACCGGGAGTTGTTGAAGACCCGGAAGAACCGGTCGAGCCGGACGTCCACGCTCGACGGCTGGACGAGATCGGGTTCCCACGGCGAGAGGACGAGTCGTCCCGCCTCGATCTCGGCCCGGATATCGCCGTCGCTCAGCAGCATGCCCGGAAGGCTAGCCGGTTGGCCCGATGCCTCAGCAGCGCCGTTGGCCGAAGTCGGTCGTGAGCCAGATGCGCTCGTTGCGGCGGTCGACGAGGACTGCGACGCCGACGTGGGTGTACCGCGACGAGAGGATGTTCTGGCGGTGGCCGTCCAGCGGGGGACGTTCGGCGTACATGATGTTCTGCAGCTCGACAGCGCCGCCGCGGTCCAGCCGGGCCGTGACGCCGATGTTCTCGCCGGTCGCGCAGTTGATCCGCCACCCCGCGAGACGGCCGCGAGCGACGAAGTTGCGCTCGCCCCGCAGCTGGTGCGCGATGGTGTTGGCGCGCGCCATGGCCAGGTTGTGGCGGCCGGCGGCGAGGGTGAGCGCGAGATTCACCCGGAGCTTCTTCAGTCCGTGTGCGGCGCGCTGGGCGTTGAGGGCGTTCAGCACCGAGTAGGCGTAGGAGGTCTCGGTGACGCTCATCGGCTGCAGGCGCAGCGCGGCGGCGTCGGAGGCTGCCGGACGTATCAGGGTCGTCGCCAGCAAGGCGAGGGTGACGAGACAGCCGATCGCCGCGCGCAGGACGAGCGAGGGGCAGCGACGAGCGGCGAGGGAACAGGGGGACACAAAAGCCTCTTCATGACGTGCTCCCCGCAACTACCCGCCCACTCATCATGCCCCATGTAAAGCAAGCGTGAAACCGAAGGCCGGAAACACATATAAAAGCGAGCTACGTCCTTTTTGTGACGGCCGCGAACGGAACCGGTGACGTCGGTAGGCAAGACTGGACTCGAACGGAGGCGGGATGGAGCTGAGCGCGATGCGGGCACGGATCGTGCTCGCGTTCCGGCTCGCGCTGAGCTGGCGTCCGACCGGGGTCCGGCTGCGCGCACTCGGACGGGCGACGTTGACCTCGTTCCTCTCCGTCGGCGGCATGCTCTGGCTGCTGCCGGATCTCCGCGCCTCCGGTCCGCTCTCGGTGCTCTGGCTCGTGGTGATCGTCTTCGGGATCGGGGCGGTCGTGCGCCCGCTCGTCGTGATGGTCGCCGTGCTCTTCGGCGCCACCGGCCTGCTCGTGCTCGGAATCGTCACGCAGGCCGGCATCCTGCAGCTCGCCCTCACCGTCACCCCGAGCGTGCACAGCTCCAGCTGGGTCGACGTCGTCGTCGCCTCGTGGGTGATCGCGCTCATCGCCGCCGTCGTCAACTGGATCTTCGATGTCGGCAGCGACGACGCCTTCCTCGGCCGGGTGGTGCGCCACGCGGCCAGGGCGGCCCGGCTCGATCCGCATGCCTGTGCCGGCCCCGGCGTGCTCGTCGTCCAGATCGACGGGCTCGGCGCGGACGTCATGCGGCAGGCCGTCACCGCCGGCGCGCTGCCGACGATCTCGTCCTGGCTGCGGACGGGGACGCACACGCTGCGGACCTGGCAGACGGGCCTCCCCGCGACGACGCCCGCCGGCCAGGCCGCCCTGCTGCACGGCGACACCACCACCGTGCCGGGCTTCCGCTGGTACGAGAAGGAGACCGGCCGCACCATGGTCGCCAACCGCACCCGCGACGCCGCCGAGATCGAGCGGCGCGTCTCGACGGGGCGCGGCCTGCTCGCCGACGGTGGCGTCAGTGTCGCCAACCTCCTCACCGGGGACGCCCCGACGCGGCTGCTGACGATGAGCGACCCGAAGCTGTCCCCCGATGCCCGCCGCGGCATCGCCGGCTACCTCGCCATGCGGGGCGGGCTCCCCCGGACGGTGGTGCTCATGATCGGCGAGATGATCGCCGAGCTGCAGCAGGGTCGACGGCAGCGACGGCGCGGGGTGCAGCCGCGAGTGCGGCGGACCGGCGTCTTCGTGCTGCTGCGGGCGGTGACGACCGTGCTGCTGCGCAATCTCTCGGTCTCCCTCGTGGCCGATCACCTGGCAGCGGGGGCGAAGGTCATCTTCGTGGACTTCGTCGACTACGACGAGGTTGCGCATCACGCCGGCCCGAGCCGGGCCGAGTCCATCCGCACCCTGGACGGCATCGACCGGGTGCTGCGGGTGCTGCAGCTGCTGGCCGGCCTGGTGAACCGGGACTACGAGCTGGTGGTGGTCTCCGATCACGGCCAGGCGCAGGGCGCGACCTTCCGGCAGCAGGCGGGGCAGAGTCTCGACGAGGTGGTCGCCGGGCTCGTCGAGGACGGCCCGCGGCCCGATGCCACCACGCTGCGGACGATGGCGGCCACGGACACCGCGCCCGCCGAGCGGTGGGGACCGGTCAACGTCCTGGCCACGACGGTCGCGCGCACCGGCAGCGCGGGCGGCCGCGGACCGGCGCGGCGGGCGATCCGCGGCCGGACCCATCACCATGACGACGGCCCGGCGGTGACCTTCGGGCCCGCCCGTCTTGCCGACGACCCCGGCGCCACGCGTCCGATCGTCATGGCCGGCGGCAGCCTTGCCCACATCTACCTGCCCGAGCTGTCGGGCCGCGCCGACCTGGAGGCGATCGGGCGGGCGCACCCGCGGCTGCTGGCAGGGCTCCGGGAGCATCCACAGATCGGGCTCGTCATGCTCAGGTTGGCGTCCGGACGCCCCGCCGTCTTCGGCGCCGCAGGCTGGCGCGAGCTCAGCCACACCGGGACCTCGGGCGGCGAGGGCAACGACCCGACGGTCGGTTACGGTCCCGGCGCAGCGGCGGCGCTCGCGCAGCTCGATACCCGTGACCACGTCGGCGACCTGGTGCTCCTCGGCGCTTACGACCCCACCCTCGGCGAGGTGACGGCCTTCGAGGAGCTGGTGGGCTCCCACGGCGGCCTCGGTGGCGGGCAGGACCGTGCCGTGCTCGTCACCCCGGCGGCGTGGGGCGTACCGCCGGACGACGAGCAGCAGCTGGATGGTGCCGACGTCCACCGCATCCTCGTCGACCGGCTGGCGGCACTGGGGCTGCGTGAGGGTGTCGACACCGACCGCGCACCGGCCGCGGAGCCGGTCTCGTGAGCGGCCTCGGACTCGGCCATCTGCTCGGGGTGACGGGAGTCGTCGCCTTCGGAGCGGTGGTCCCGGTGGTCCCGACCGGCGCGGCGGTGAGCGTCGCCGCGGCGCTGGCCGACCGCAACCCGCTCGTCTTCCTGGTGGTGGTCGCCTTCGGCGCCGCCGGCGCCTATCTCGGCGACATCGTCACCTATGCGCTGCTGCGCCTGGCCGGCCAGCCGCTGGCCGAGCGCGTGGGCTGGCTCAGGCGCGGTCACGCAGCGGAGACGCTGCAGACGATGCGCGCCCGGATCGAGGAACGGGAGCTGCCGGTGCTGCTCACCTCGCGGCTCGTCCCCGGCGGCCGGGTCCCGGTACTGCTCGCCGCCGCGCTCGGTGGCTACTCGTGGCGGCGCTTCGCCGCGGCCGATGTCGCGGCGGCCTCGCTCTGGTCGTTCTTCTACGCCCTCATCGGCCTGCTCGGCCGTGCCGTCTTCGGCGAACCGTGGCAGGCCGCGGTCGCTGCGATCGTCCTGGTGCTGCTCGTCAGCGCCGGCACCGAGCTCTGGAAGCGTCACCGCCAGCGGCTGCACCCGGAGGCCGGTTCAGCTCAGCGGGTCTGAGGGGGTCGCCGAACCGTCGATCCGGGGGCGATGTCGCGATGACGCAGCCAGGTCAGCGTCCCCGGCGCCACGTGGGCAGACTTGCTCGCCGTGACCTCGACGACGACGAGTGGAGTCGCGGCGGGCAGCGTCCACTTCAGCTCGTGGTAGACGCGGGAGAGCGAGGCGGTGCTGTCCAGCAGCAGTGCGGCGGGCGCCACCCGGTGGACGGATTCCCAGGGTCCGACGAGCTGGTCGGGGTCGTCGATGAACGGCTCGGCGGACCAGGCGAAATAGACGGTCACCGGGTGAGCCTGCCCGTCGGTCCGGTGTGACTCACATCACCTTGCTCAGGGAAATTGAGCTTTCTACGCTCAGGTTATGTGAGCGTCATCCGAGAGGCGGATGACCCCGACATCGCTGAGGAGTTGCGTCATGACCACCCTGAACGTCTACCGCCGCCCGTTCCGCCGCGACCCCTTCGCGGAGTTCGACACCCTCGTCCGCTCGGCCTTCGGCCCGGCCGCGACCGCGTCGGCGGGCTTCGCGCCGGCTGCCGACATCGTCCGTGAGGGCGAGGACGCCGTGGTCCGCCTGGAGCTGCCGGGAGTCGACGTCGACAAGGACGTCACCGTCGCCCTCGAGGACAACCGCCTCGTGATCCGCGGTGAGCGTCGCGACGAGCACGACGAGCAGCGCGGCGAGCGGACCGTGCACGAGCTGCGTTACGGCAGCTTCGAGCGCAGCTTCGCCCTGCCCAAGCGCGTGGTCGCCGACCAGATCACTGCCTCCTACGACGCCGGTGTGATGTCGATCCGCATCGCCGGGGTCCACGCCGGTCCGGAGTCGACGCGCATCGCGGTCACCACCGGCAGCGCGCCCGCCCCGGAGCAGATCGAGGGCTGACACCCCGAAGCTGGCCCCATGTCAGCGCGGTCGGATCGCCGATCCCACCGCGCCGGCATGGGGCCAGCGCCGTCTCACCCGGTCGGCGCGGGCGGTCGCAGCACCAACATGGCGACGAGCAGAGCGGCCGCCGTGACCCCGGCCGCGACGACGAAGCCGGTCCCGATGCCGTGGCGCAGCGAGTCGCCGAGCGCGACCACGCCGAGGACGGAGAGCCCCATGGCGCCGCCCACCTGCCGAGCCGTATTGAACAGGCCCGAGGCGAGCCCTGTCTCACTCGCCGCCACGCGGTCCATCGCCTGCAGCGTGAGCGGCACGGAGGTCAGCCCGAAGCCGGCGTAGGTGAGCAGGGCCGGCGCGAGCAGACCCCACCACACCCCGGCGCTGTCGATCCCCGAGAGCCACCCCAGTCCCGTCGCCGCGGCCACGAGGCCCACCGCGACGAGCAGTCGTGGCCCGGCTCGCTCGACCAGGCGTGACCCGAGTCGCGCGCCAGCCATGAGGACGAGTGAGAGCGGCACGTAGACCAGCGCTGTGCGCAGCGGGGTGAAGCCCCGAACCTGTTGCAGGTAGAGGGTGAGGAAGAAGTACACGCCGAACATCGCGGTGCTGGTCAGCACCAGCACCACCAGCGTGCCGCTGCGGGTGCGGTCATGCAGGAAGCGCAGCGGCACCAGCGGTGACCGGCTCCGCCGCTCGACCAGAACGAAGCCCGTGAGCAGCCCGAGCGCGAGGAGCAGGAGCAGGCCGTCTGTCGCCGTCCAACCCGAGCCCGCGGCCCGCACGAAGACCAACACGAGCACGGTGACGCCGGCGGTCCCGGTGAGTGCCCCCGCGACGTCCAGCGAGACCCGTCGGCGGTCGGTCTCACGCAGTGCGCGCGGGGCGAGGGCGAGCACGGCCAGCCCGACGGGCACGTTGGCGAACATGACCCACCGCCATGACAGCGAGGTGGCGATGAGGCCACCGACGACGAGTCCCAACGGACCACCCACACCGGCGATCATCGTGTAGGTGCCCATCGCCCGGGCGCGGTCCGCCCCCGCGGCGAAGGTGGTGGTGATCAGCGACAGTGCCGCCGGGGCCGCCGCCGCCGCGCCGGCTCCCTGGACGGCGCGCCACAGCAGGAGCCAGCCGGGTCCCGGAGCCAGGCCGGCGAGCAGTGAGGCCAGGGTGAAGACCACCAGCCCGCCGACGAAGGTGCGGCGCAGCCCGACGACGTCCCCGAGCCGTCCACCGAGGAGCAGCAACCCCCCGAAGGCGACCGAGTAGCCCGCCACCACCCACTGCAGGCCGGCGTCGTCGAAGCCCAGGCTTCGGATCTGGGGCAGCGCGACATTGACCACCGTCGCGTCCAGCAGGAAGAGCAGCGAGGCCGCGGAGATGGTGACGAGGGCGAGCCGGGACGACCCCGTGCCGGGCGGCGCGGTCTCGGCGGCGGCGGTCATCGGGGCGGACGCCGCGCCGCGATCTCCAGCCGCTCGCGCAGCGGGTTGCGCAGCACCTTGCCGATGGCGTTGACCGGCAGCTGCCAGACGAACTGGACGCGGTCCGGCCAGAGCACCCGCCCGACCCGCTCGGTGTCGAGGTAGGCGTGCAGTTCCTCCAGCATGGGTGGGGCACCGTCCGGGACGATGACCGCGCAGACGAGCTCGCCGCCCGGTGTCACCGGGTCCGGGTAGCCGACGAGGGCGACGTCCTTGATTCGCTCATGCCTGCGCAAAAGGGCCTCCACCTCGAGGGTGGAGACCTTCTGGCCGCTGGCGCGGGTGATGAGGTCGCCGCGCCGTCCGGTGATCTTGATGCCACCCCGGCCGTCGGGCCGCGCCAGGTCACCGGTGTCGAACCACCCGTCGGCATCCAGGCAGCTCTCGTAGAGCTCGCGCTGGCCGAGGTAGCCGATGCACTGCGATGCGCCGCGGACCCAGAGCCGGCCGCTGCCGTCCGCGGACTCCGGATCGGTGTCGACGCGAAGCTCCATCCACGCCTCGGGACGGCCGTCGCTGTGGACTCCCCAGTCGTCCGGGTCGTCGTCGCGCGTGACGGTGACGGTCCCGTTCTCGGTCATGCCCCAGAGCGTGTGCAGGGCGACGTCGAAGGTCTGCCGTACCGCCTCGACCAAGTCGGCATGCACCGGCGCGGAGCCGCAGGTGAGATGGGCCAGCGACGAGACGTCGCGCGGCCGTTCCCGCTGTGCGGCGAGCAGCGGGCCGGCGTAGCTCGGCGAGCAGTAGGCCCAGGTGACGCGGTGCCGCTCGACGAGGTCCAGCAGCAGCGCCATGTCGGTGTTGGTGTCCTGCACGACCGTGGTCGCCCCCAGCAGCACCGGCATCCAGCCGGCGTAGGTGGCCCCGGCCATGTGCGTCAGGTAGTTCGGGATCGCGATGACGGCGTCGGCATCCAGGTCGTGCGGCACCGCAACGGCCCGCGCTGCAGCGTAGAGCGTGTTGGGGGTGTGGACCACCGCCTTCATCGTCCCGGAGGTCCCGGAGGTGTAGAGCAGGAAGACGGGATCGTCCGGGGCGGCGGGCTCGGGCAGGTCGTCCCGCTCGGTGAGCAGGGCATCGAACGGCTCGAACCCGTCCACCCCTGCGCCGTAGCAGATGCGGTGCGTCAGGCCCGGCGCGGCGGCCACCCGCTCGGCCAGCTCCCCGCCGCCGGTCACGCAGACCGTGGCGCCGCTGCGGACCACCACCTCGTCCAGCTCGCGGCCCGACAGCGTCGGCAGGACGGGGGAGGCGACGGCGCCGAGGCGCTGACAGGCCAGGTACAGCGCCAGCACCGGCCAGACATTCGGCAGGTAGGCGAGGACGACATCCCGGCGTCCCACCCCCCGGCGCCGCAGCCCGGTGGCCAGCCGCGCGACCACGTCGTCCAGCTCGGCGTAGGTCACTGTTCGGGCGTGCACGCCGCCCTCGTAGCCGATGCAGGCGGGATGGTCCGGTCGCTCAGCGGCGTGCCGCGCGAGGTCGTCGACGAAGGTGGTGTCGCGCCACCAGCCGCGCTCGCGATAGCGCTCCCGCGTCTGCTCATCGACGCCGACGAGCGTGTCCCACACGAGCCGTCCCCCCTGTGTCCGAATCCGCCTGTCTGCTACACAAGTCTCGAATGAGCCTAGCCCGCCGTCGGCCCCCGGGAGGTCCTCGATGCGCATCGGAATCCTCGGTTGGGATCACGGCGCGGAGGATCCGGACTCGGCCAATCTCACGACCCACGGCCGCGAGCTCGGCCACGAGACCCATCTCTTCACCTTGGAGGAGATCGCCTACGTGCCCGGCGACGGCAGGGTCGACCTGCTGCTCGGGGGGCGCCCCGCGAGCGAGTTCGACGCGGTCATCTCGCGAGCGAATCTCTACGGCGAGTGGCAGCAGAACCTCTACGACGGCTGGCCGGACCGCGTCGAGCGGCTGACCATGCTCAGCAATGTACCCGGCCTGCCCCTCTTCGATCCGATCGACGTCTGGTTCGCCGGTTACAGCAAGTTCCGCAACGCGCAGATCCTCACCGCGGCAGGGGTGCCGACCCCGCCGGTACGCAGTGCCGTCACCCTCGACGAGGTGGCCGCCGCAGTTGCGCAGTGGGGGCGTGCGATCGTCAAGCCGTCCTTCGGGCTGCGGGGCATCGACGTCGAGCTCGTCGAGGACGTCGACCGGCAGCAGGCGGCGATCACGGATCTGTTCCAGCGTTACGGCACGCTGGCCTGCCAGCCCTTCATCCCCACGCAGTACGGCGAGTACCGCATCACCGTCGCCGGGGACGTCGCGCCGATCTGCATGCTGAAGCTGCCCGCGGCCGGCTCGTGGCGCTGCAAGACGCTGGAGGGTGCGAGCTTCGAGCGCTGGGAGCCCTCCGACGAGCTCCGCGACGTGGCCTTCCGGGCGACCCGCGCGATGGGGATGACGATGGCTGGGCTGGACATCCTGCCGACGGAGGAGGGCGGCTACACGGTGCTCGAGGTCAACCCGGTGGGAGGGTTCCTCAACATCTTCGGGCCCGAGGCGCACCGGGCCGCCCTCTCCGGTGTCTATGACTGGGTGACCGCGCACGTCTAGCGATGCGTGGTCCGGGTACGCCTGAATTCGGTGCTGCGCATTTCGGCTGAGCCGCCCCAAGCCCCGAAAATCGTGATAGGTATAGACCTATAGCGCTTTTCGGACGGACGACGTCAGGCGCGGGGCCTGGCGGTCCCGCGCCGGAACAGCGAGGCATCCATGGCACCGCCCAGCGGGGTTGCTACCACCGCGGAACTGACCCAGCGGCAGCAGGTCCCGGCGATCATGGGCGGCACGCCCGTGCGCACCCGGCCCTGGCCCACCTACGAGCGCGGAGACGTCTGGATCCGCGAGCGTGACGAGGAGGCCGCCATCGCGGCGATCCGGCGTCACCTCTTCTTCCGCTACGACGAGCGGCCGCCGGCCGAGACGTCGACGGCGCGCTTCGAGCGCGCGCTCTGCGACTACTTCGGCGTCGAGCATGCCCTCGCCTGCGCCAGCGGGACGACCGCCATCGCGCTCGCGCTGATGGCCCTGGACCTGCCGGCGGGCTCGCGGGTCGCCTGCCCGGCCTTCACCTTCGCCGCCACCCCCAGCGCGGTGCTGCTGGCCGGCGCTCAGCCGGTGCTCGTCGGCTGCGACGAGGACCTGCACTTCGACGTCGAGGATCTGCGCCGGGTGCTGGAGGAGGGTGTCGCCGCCGTCGTGGTGGTCCACATGCGGGGCTTCGCCAGCGATGTGGAGGCCATCTGCGCGCTCGCCGACGAGTACGGCGTGCCCGTCGTCGAGGACGCCGTCCCCGCCCTGGGTGCGACGCTGCGCGGCCGGCTGCTCGGCACCTTCGGCCGCTTCGGCGCCTTCAGCACCCAGTCGGACAAGTCCCTCAACACCGGCGAGGGCGGCTTCCTCGTCAGTGACGACACCGAGGCGTTCGCGCGTGCCGTCGTCCGCTCGGGCACCTACGAGGGGCGCCTCGGGCGCCACTTCCCCGACCGGCTGCCGCAGATCGACGAGTTCGCCGAGCCCATCTTCAGCTTCCGCATGGACGAGATCCGGGCCGCGCTGGCCGCCTCCCTGCTGGACGGGCTGCCCGACCGGCTCGCGGCGCATCGCCGCGTCTACGACACCGTCGCCGCCGGGCTGGCGGGGACGCCGGGCCTGCAGCTGCGCCGACCGGTGGCCGAGGGTGCCTACCTGGGTGAGGCGCTGGTGTTCCGCCTCCCCGGCGCCAGCATCGAGGAGGCGTCCTGGTTCGCCCGGGCGGTGCGGGCCGAGGGTGTCTGTGCCCGTGCCCTGGGCGACCCCGGTCAGCCCAACGTCCGCGCCTTCTGGAACTGGCGCTTCCTGCTCGGTGACGACGCCGAGGCGGCCAAGGCCACGCTGCCGCGGACCGCACAGCTGGTGGGCGAGGCCGTCGACATCCCGCTCTCGGCCAATCTCACCGCGGCCGACTGCGACGACGTGATCGAGGCGGTGCGCCGGGTTGCCACCTTCCGCTCCGGCACCCGCGCGGTCTCGTGAGCTTCGTCCTCGCCGACCCCACTCTGGAGCACCGCAGCGCAGGCGAGGAGTTCGTCCGCGCCGTCGGATCGCACCGCGGTGACGGTGACGTCACCGTCGAGCTGGGGGTGGTGCTGACGACGGTCTTCCCGCTCGCCGCGACCCGGCCCCGCTACACGGTGCGGCACCTGCTGCGATCGGTGACCTCCCGCGACGAGCGGCCGCGAGCCGTCACCGAGACCCGTCCGGCGGACAGCCCCGAGGTCTCCGACACCAGCTACGGCAGCACCCCCGAGGCGGGGTACCGACCCGCGCTGGTCGACGTGGCGACGACCGAGGTCGCGGTGGAGGTCGAGGTCCCGGCCGGGTTGGCCGAGGACCCCGCCCTCTTCGCCGCCTACGTCGATCACCGCGTCGTCGTCCGGCTCTGCACCGTCGAGAACCAGGCGCTGCTGCACGGCAGCGAGGACGGCGCCATCCGGGGACTGCTGACCGTCCCCGGCCTGCGCCGCCGCACTGCGCCGGGCGAGCTGGACGACGAGATCGCGACCGCGGCGGCGCAGGTGGAGGAGATGGGAGGCTCCTGCGACGGCATCGTCGCCCACCCCAACGTCTACTGGCGATTGCTGCGCACCGGCATGCTCGGCCGACTCGGCGAGGCCGGGCTGCGGGTCTCCCGCACCCGCATGATCGCGCCGGGACAGATCCTGCTCGGCGACATGCGGGCCACCGCCACGCTGGTGGACCGCGGTGTCTCCACCCTGACGCTGCGGCGCGGGGTGGGGGTCGACGGTGCTGACGTCGCCCGGGCCGCACAGCGGGTGGGGCTGGCCCTCAACCTGCCGCAGCACCTGCTGCTGCTGGACCTGCCGTGAGTCTCCGCGTCCTCTACGTCACCGGGTGGTGCCGCTGCGGCAGCACCATCCTCGGCAACCTGCTCGACGCCGTGCCCGGCGTGGTCCATGTCGGGGAACTGCACTACCTGTGGCGCAACGGTGTGCTGCGCAGCGGCACCAACACGCAGTGCGGCTGCGGCGCCGAGGTCGCCGACTGCGAGCTCTGGGCCAAGGTCCTGGCGAGCCTCGCCCTCGACGAGGCCGGCGCGCGTGAGGCGATGGCCGGTCAGGCGCAGCTGCGTACCCGCCACACCGTGACGCGGCTGGCCGAGTCGAGGGGCCTGCGGGCACGTCCCGCAGCGGTGCGACGCACCGTCGACCGTCTCGTCGAGAGCTACCACGCGATCGCCGGGGCCACCGGCGCGCAGGTGGTCGTCGACAGCTCGAAGTACCCCGCCGAACCGGCCGCGCTGCTCGGTCGCGACGACGTGGATCCGCGGGTGCTGCACCTGGTCCGGGATCCGCGCGCGAGTGCGCTGTCGTGGGTGACGCCGAAGGAGTACATCCCGGCGATGGGGGTGGCGCGCAGCACGGGCTACTGGACCGGCATCAACGCGGCCTCCGAGCTGGTCACGCGGGCCGCCCCCCGTTCGCTGCGGCTGCGCTACGAGGACTTCGCCGCCGCGCCAGCCGCGACGATCCGCGCGGTGCTGCAGCTCTGCGACATCGACGCCCAGCCACCGGTGGACGCCGCGGGTCACGCCGTCCTCGGCGTGAACCACACCGTCACCGGCAATCCCGACCGGCTCCGCCAGGGCCCGGTGACGATCCGCCCGGACGAGCGGTGGCGCCACGCCATGCCGCGCTCGCAGCGCCTGCAGGCCACCGCCATCGCCGCCCCGCTGCTGTGGCGGCACGGCTACCGATGAGGGGGAGCAGCTAGTCATGGACCTCGGACTGGCCGGCCGGGTCGCGCTCGTCTCGGGCGGCACCAGCGGGCTGGGTCGCGCCTCGGCCGCGGCGCTGCTGGCCGAAGGCGCGGTGGTCGAGCTCTGCGGTCGCGACGCCGCGCGGGTCCAGGCGACCGTCGCCTCGCTGCGGTCCGAGCTGCCGGACGGTGACGACCGGGTCGCCGGCAGCGTCGTGGACCTGCAGGTCTCCGACCAGGTTCACGGCTGGGTGGACGCTGTCGCCGCCGGGCGCGGCCAGGTCGACGTCGTCGTCGCCAACGGCGGCGGCGCGACGCCGGGAACGGTCACCGACTTCACCCTCGCCGACTACCGGGCCGCCGGCGAGTCGGTGGTGCTGCCGCACATCGACCTCACCCTGGCCGCGCTGCCGTGGCTACGAGCCAGCGGGCAGGGTCGAGCGCTGCTGGTGGCATCCGAGGCCGTCCGGCAGCCGATCCCGCACTACGCGCTCTCCAGCGTGCTGCGCCCCGCGCTGCTCGGCTTCGCCCGCTCGTTGGCCGACGCGGTCGGCGGCGACGGCGTCACCGTCAATGTCCTGGCTCCCGGCTACCACGACACCGAGGGGCTGCGCCGGCAGTTCGGTGACCGGGCCGACGACCGGCTCGCCGAGATCGGTGCGCACCTGCCCGTGGGGCGGGTGGGGTCACCGGCGGACTTCGGCGCCACGGTCGCCTTCCTCGCCGGTCGTCAGGCCGGCTTCGTCACCGGGACCTGCCTGCTCGTCGACGGCGGCGCCACCCGCGGCATCTGACGTCGAGCCCTGGGGGGCCTGACCAGCAACGACGGGTGGACGTCCGCCGGACGACACCGGCGGGTTACCGCTCGCACGGACGCGGGTAGCTCGCCGCAGGACATTCAGCGGGAGATTGAGCGGCTTCGCGCAAATCTGGCCGGTGACGTCGACCGGCTGCACGAGAAGGTGTCGCCGCCGCGCGTCATGGGACGGCAGGTCGATCGGGCCCGCGGGCAGGTCTCGTCGCTCCGCGACCGCGTCATGGGTTCGAGCGACGACGGCAGCGGCGTCCGTGGCACTGCGGATTCGGTCGGCAGCACGGTGAGCTCTGCGGCGGGCAGCGTCCAGGAGACCGTCGGTGCAGCGCCGACGACCGTCCGCCGGCAGACGCAGGGCAATCCGCTGGCCGCCGGGCTGGTCGCCTTCGGCCTCGGCATGGTGGTCTCAGCCCTGCTGCCCGCGACCGAGGCCGAGACCCGGGCCGCCGAGCAGGCGGAGGAGAAGGCCAAGGAACTCGCGGGGCCGGCGAAGGAGATGGGTCAGGAGCTCGTCGAGGAGCTGAAGCCGGTGGCGCAGGACGCCGCTGAGCAGGTCCGCTCGACGGCGCAGGAGGGTGTCCAGGACACCGCCGACCAGGCCAAGGGTGCGGCGCAGGAGGTTCGGGAGCCACTGCAGCAGTGATGCCGCGATGATGATCGGGTGACGAAACGGATTGTCGTCGTCGGCGCCGGGGTGGGTGGACTCTGTGCCGCCCTCCGGCTTCGCGCGGCCGGCCACGAGGTCGTGCTCTGCGAGGCCGGACCCGCGGTGGGCGGCAAGCTCGCCGGCGCGGAACTCGTTGCCGACGACGACACCTTTCGTTTCGACACCGGGCCGACGCTGCTGACGCTGCCGCAGGTCTTCGCCGAGGTCTTCGCCGACACCGGGTTGCCGCTGGCCGACGCGCTGGAGCTGCAGCGCCTGGACAGCATCTGCGACTACGGCTTCGCCGACGGCGCTCGCGTCACCACGGTGACCTCGCCACAGGAGCAGTGCGCGCGTTTCGACGCGGCCTTCGGCGCCGGGTCCGGCGCGGCATGGCAGCGGGTCGTCGACCGGGGCACGGAGATCTGGCGCGCCGTGGAAGGGCCGATCTTCGGCAGGACGATGTCCGCGCGGTCGGCGCTCGCCCTCGGCCGCAGGCTGGCGCGGTGGCGTGACCTGCGCGCCGTGGCGCCGCACCGCACGCTGCGCTCGGTGGCGCGACAGCTGCTCGACGACCCGCGGCAGCGGTCCATGCTGGAGCGCTACGCCACCTACGAGGGTTCCGATCCCCGTCGCGCACCGGCCGCACTGGCGGTGGTGCCCTTCCTGGAACACCGCTTCGGCGCCTGGTACGTCGCGGGTGGACTGCATCGGATCGCCGACGCCCTCGCCGCACGTTTCGTCGCGCTCGGCGGCGAGTTGCGGACGAGCACACCGGTGACCGCCGTGGTCGGGGCCCGCCGGGTGCGGTCGGTGGAGTGCGCGGACGGGACCGTGCTGCCGGCCGATGTCGTGGTCTCCGGGGTGGACGCGCACCACCTCTACGGCGAGCTGCGTCCCCGTCGGCGACGGGTGCCGCCGGCGGATTCGCTCAGCGGGGTGGTGCTGCTGCTGGCGGTCCGTGATCCGCTCCCCGATCTCGGTCACCACACCGTGCTCTTCGGCTCGGCGCCCTACGACGACGAGTTCGATGCGATCTTCGGCGATGCGCCGCGCCCGGTGGCCGAGCCGGTGCTCTACCTCAACGCGCCGCGCGACCCGGCCGTCGCACCGCCGGGTTGCCGCGCCGTCTACGTCCTGGTCAACGCGCCGCGTCACGGCACGGCCGGTGAGCCCGGCACCCTCGACTGGACGGCACCCGGCCTGGCCGACAGCTACGCCGACACGCTGCTCGACCAGCTCGCCGTGCGGGGGCTGGACCTGCGTCGTCATGTCGTCGCCCGGGCCGTCCGGACGCCGGCCGACCTGGCACGCGACACCGGCGCGCCCGGCGGCGCCATCTACGGTCGGGTGCAGCACGGCCCGCTCGCCACGATGACTCGGCCACACAATCATGCGGCGACGCGTGGGCTGTACCTGGTCGGCGGCTCGACGCACCCCGGCGGCGGGCTGCCGCTGGTGGCGATGTCCGCCCGGGCCGTCGCCGCCGAGATCGGTCCCGCCTGAGCGTCGGTGCGTCTCTGGCGTCTCTGGCGTCTCTGGCGTCTCCGGCCGGCCCCCGCCCTCGGTGGGCCCCGGGCGTGCGCGGCCTTCGGCCTCGGTTGGCCCCACGTGCGCGCGGTCTCCGCCCTCGGTTGGCCCCACGTGTGCGCGGCTGGGGCGCGCCGATCACCGCGCTGAGGTGGGGCCAACCGTGCCAGCGCGGGGCCAACCGCTCCGGGGCCCACCTGGCGTGCGCGGCCTCCGACCTCGGTTGGCCCCGGGTGAGCGCGGCTGGGGCGCGCCGATCACCGCGCTGGGGTGGGGCCAACCGCGCCAGGGTGGGGCCAACCGCGCCAGGGTGGGGCCAACCGCACTGGGCGGGGGCTGGGAGTGCGACGTCAGTGAGGACGCCCCCGGTACGCCGGAGCGGCGACGGGGGTGCGCAGCAGCTGCACGATCCCGACCGCGCTCGCAGCGAGCCACACCGCCGCACTCCACCCGGCCGGCCAGCGGCGTCCGGTGATGGCGCCGGCCTCGCAGGCCAGCAGCGCACAGATGGTGAAGGTGGGGCGTTCGGCCACCGTGACCCGGGCCGGCACCCGCCGTGCCCGGCGCAACGTGTCGACGCCCCAGGCGCCGGTGACCGCCGCGGCGGCCACCGGCATTGGCACGCCGCGCCGTTGCAGCACGAGGGCGAAGGCACCGTCGGCGAGCCGGTCGGCGACGGCGTCGGCCACCCTGCCGTGCCGGGTCGCCCGCTCCGCGACCACGGCGACCGCACCGTCGAGACCGTCGCAGAGCGCGGTGGCCAGGACAGCCACCCCCGCCGACGCCGGGTGCCGCGGGGCGAGCGCCACCGCGGCGCCGGCGAGGCCGACGCCGGTGACGGTCACCGCGGTCGGCGGCACCCCGGCCGCGGCGAGGAGGCGGCCGCCGCGCCACATCAACCGCAGCCACCCCGACAGCAGTGGCATCCGGGACGGGTCGATGTCGTGGTGCAGCGCCGACCACCGCGCGGCGAGGTCCTGCCGGTCGGCGTCCACGTCCTCAGTCGTACCGCACCGGCGCGACGGGTAGAGCACGGTGGTGCGCATCGCGACGTTCAACCTCGGCTCGGCGCGCGGTGCCGACGGTCGCGCCGACCTGGACGCCTGTCGCCGCGCGATCGCGATGCTCGATGCCGACGTCCTGGCGCTGCAGGAGGTTGACCGCGACCAGCGGCGGTCCGGGTTCGCGGATCTGACCGAGCTCGCCGCCGAGGCGATGGGCGCCGAGCACCGCGTCTTCGCCCCCGCGCTCTACGGGACACCCGGTCGCCGCTGGCGGGCGGCCCGCGGCGAGGAGCGGGACGGCCCGGCCTACGGCTGCGCCCTGCTCTCCCGGCAGCCGCTGCAGGCGGTGGAGGTCATCCACATGCCCGCGTTGCCGGTGGTGCTGCCGCTGTGGGTGCCGGGTCCGGGGCTGGTCCCCGTCCGGGAGGAGCCACGCGTCGCCATCACGGCCCGGATCAGGATCGGCGCCGGCGACGTGACCGTCGTCTGCACTCATCTGCCCTTCGTCCCCGGCTGGAAGCGCCGTCAGCTGCGCCGGCTTGCCGAGCGGCTGCGGACGGCACCCGGTCCGGTGCTGGTGCTGGGCGACCTCAACATGCTCGCCGGTGCGGCCGGCCGGGTCAGCGGGTTCCGGCCGCTGGCCGAGGCGCCGACCTTCCCGGCCGCCCGACCGCGGCTGCAGCTGGACCACGTCCTCGCTCTCGGCGAGCTCGGCCGGGTCGTGGCGGTGAGCACGCCGGTGGTGCCGGTCTCGGACCACCGTCCGCTCGTCGTGGACCTCGCCGACTGAGCTCAGCCGGGACCGATCACGACCTGCCGAGCGGTTCCGCTCAGCGGGACACCGCGGGCAGCCAGGTCGGCGACGAAGCGAGTCGCGAGCGGATCAGCGGTGCCGAGCGTCAGCGCGACGACGTCACGGACCGTCCGCGGTGTGAGCGAGCGCAGCACGCCGCCGAAACCCGACGGGACGGCGCCGGCCGGGACGAAGGCCACCCCGAGACCGGCTGCCGCCAGCACCGCCGCCCCCGTCGTGTTCGCGGTCCGCAGCACGGGCTCCACCGTCACACCGTGCCTGGCGAGCTGCGCGCCGATCTGGTAGCCGAGGCCGTGGCCGGCCCGATAGAGCACCGCGGGCCAGCCGTCGAGGTCCGCCCAGCGCAGTGGTCCGGTTCTGGTGGCGAGCTCGTGGTCCCTGGCCATGGCGAGCACCACCTCCTCGCTGCCGATCGTCGTCGTGGCACCGACGAAGGAGGTCGGCGCCGGTGTCACCGCCAGGTCCACGGCACCTGCCACGAGCTCGGCGACGAGCGCGTCGGCGCTGTCGGCCTCCAGCACCGACAGCGCGACGTCGGGGTGGCGACGATGCCAGTGCCGCAGCGTGGGCGGCAGCACGCTCAGCAGCAGGCTGGCGGCACAGCCGATGCGGAGCACACCGGCCTTCCCGCCGGCGATCCGGCGCCCGGTCGCGGTGAGACGAGCCGCGGCCGCCAGCGCTGCCGAGGCGTCGGCCAGGACAGCACGGCCGGCCGTGGTGGGGAGGACACCGCGCGGCAGTCGCTCGACCAGCGCCACCCCGAGCTCGCGCTCCAGCGCGGCCAGCTGGTGTGAGACGGCGGGCTGGCTGGCGTGGAGTCGCGCGGCGGCCGCCGTCACCGAGCCCGTCTCCACCACCGCGACGAGGCACTCCAGGGCGCGCAACGTGGGCATTCGACAAATCTATGGCAGAGAGCCGAAACCCTCATCTCGCGACGGGATCAAAGCGGCGGTGCGTAGTGCTGGAACGGGTGACACCGATCGAGAGGAAACGTCATGACCAACCCCACCACCCTGTCCGGACGCCGCGTGCTCGTCATCGGCGGCGGGTCGGGAATCGGCAGCCGCATTGCCGCCGACGCCGCGGCGGCCGGCGCTCACGTGTTGCTCGCCGGCCGGCGCACCGATCGGCTGGCTTCGCTGGTCCGCAGGCTGACCGAGCAGGGCCACGCCGTCGAGAGCCTCGTCCTGGACCTTGCCGACGAGGCCACGATCGCCGCCGCGGCCGAGAGCGTCGGCCGGCTCGACCACATCGTCACGCTGGCCGCCGATCATGCGAACGGCCCGCTCGCGGGCCTGTCGGCCGAGGCCGTGAGCGGCGCCTTCGCGGCCAAGGTGGTCGGACCGCTCCTGCTGGCCAAGCACTTCGGCAGCCGCCTCGCCGAGGACGGCTCGATCGTCCTCTTCTCCGGTGTCGCCGCCTGGAAGCCTGCGCCGGGTCTCGCCGTCATGGCCACCACCAACGGCGCCGTGAGCTTCCTGGCCAGTGCGCTGGCGGTGGAGCTCGCACCGGTCCGGGTGAACGCCGTCTCGCCCGGCATCGTCGACTCGGGGGCGTGGGACGGGCTGGGTGAGGGCAAGGCGCAGCTCTTCGAGGCCACTGCTGCCGCCAATCCGGTGCGGCGGGTGGGCACCACCGCCGACATCTTGGCGGCGGTCCTCGCGCTGCTGACCAACGGCTTCATCACCGGCACGACGCTGCACGTCGACGGCGGCGGGCGCCTCGCCTAGCCGATGCCGTGCCTGCTCAGCGAGCGCGGCGTTCGTGCAGGGCGAGGGTGAGCAGATAGCCGAGCAGGAACACCAGGTTCGTGAGATAGAGCAGGAATCCGATCGCGGCGACGGTGGCGGCGGGGGCGTAACCGCCGAAGGCGCGGGCGAAGCCGCCCACCCACCGCACCGCCAGGGTGTAGCCGAGCAGCTGCCCGGAGATCCAGGAGGCGGCCAGGAAGGCGCCGGCGACGAGCGGCCAGGCCCGCGGCGACGTGCTGGCGAAGAGGCGGTACGTCACCAGCAGCGCTGCGAAGATCGCGAAGAAGAGCAGGTTGAAGGCGAGGAAGATGCCGAGCAGCCGGCCAGCGAGACCCTGCCCCACCCCGACGAGCAGTGGCCGCACCGGCCCGCAGAGCAGGACGACCGTGGCGACGGCGAACGCCACCAGCAGCGGGGTCAGTGCCCGGCCACGCAGGGCGCGGCCGCGGCGTTCCGGCGCGCGGGAGAAGCGCTCCAGCCCGCGGACGACGCCTTCGGCGAAGAGGGACACCGGCAGCAGGGCGAGCAGCAGCGTCCACCACGGCGCGGCTGCGGCCGTGCGGGCGAAGTCGAGGACGTGGCGGTCGAGGCCGAGGGGTCCCGGCAGGTAGCGCGCGAGCCCGGCCGCCGTTGCCTGCACGCGCTCCGGGCCGAGGAGCGCCGCCGCGACGCGGGTGCCCACGGCCAGCAGCGGCACCAGCCCGAAGGTCGCGTAACAGGTGAGGGCGGCGGCGACGAGCATGACGTCGGAGCGTCCGGCGGCCAAGCGGAGCCCGCGGCCGATGTCGGGCAACCGGGGCCGGCCGTGCGACGCGTCGTTCGGCGGCACGGGCGCTCCTCGCTGTCGGGACTCACCGTTGCGACTACCCGTGCACAGCCGGCGGTAACGCCGCCGGCAGCGGGGGAGGGGAACCGGGTTCGGGGTAGGTCTTGGACTGCCGGGCGCCCCAGACCACGGGGACGACCTTGCCTCGCCCGATCGGCCCGACCCGTGACCCCCACCCTCCGCACGCCGCCCGCGGCACTCCGGCACCCGCGCGCCGGCGCCGTGCTCGGTGGCCTCGGACTGCTGGCGATCGGGTTGCAGATCGCCTGGCCGCTCGCCTCGGCGATCGGACGGGAGCGGCTCTCGGTGGCGGTGGTGATCGTCCTCGCCGCCTTCTGCGTGGCCCACGCCGTGACCATGCGGGGAGCGCGTTTCGGCGTTGCGATGCCGCTGGTGACGGCCGTCCCCGGCTTCGCCGTCGAGGTCCTGGGCGTCCGCACCGCGGTCCCGTTCGGCGCGTACTCGTACTCCGAGGTGATCGGGCCGCGGCTGTTGGACGTGCCGGTGGTGGTCGCCCTCGCCTGGACGATGCTCTGCTGGCCCGCCGCCCTCGCGGCCCGCCGACTGGTGACGGGGCTGCTGGCACGGGTGGTCGTCGCGGCCTGGGGTACCACGGCGCTGGATCTCTTCCTGGATCCGCAACTGGTCGCCCTGGGGGCCTGGACGTGGCGCCACCCGGAGCCGCACCTGCCGGGTGTGCCCGCGATCCCGCTCACCAACTACGCCGGCTGGCTCGCCGTCACCGTGCTCCTGCAGGCGGGCCTGCAGGCGTTGCTCGCTCGTGGGGAGGTCCGGGACGGCGTCCCACGGGGCATGATCACCGATGTGCCCGGTCTGTTGCTGTACCTGTGGTTCTGCCTGTCGTGGGTGGTCGCGCTCGCCGTCTTCCTCGGCCAGCCGGCTGCGGCAGGCTGGGGTGCGCTGGCCTGCGCGGTGGTCGCCGGACCCTTGCTGGCGGCGCTGCGCCGGGGCCAGCGCGCGGCGGTCGCCGGGTGACGGCGGACGAGGAGGTTCGCGCACACCTGGCCGCGGTCGACGCCCTGCTGCTCGCCGAGCTCGACCGGCTCCGGGCGGACTGGACCGCCGGTGACGCCGTCGCGACTCAGCCCGTCGATCCGCCCGAGCAGCTGCGCCGTCTCGTCCTGCCGGGCGGGAAGCGGACCCGGCCGACCATGGCGCTGCTGGGCTGGACCGCGGCCGGCGGCATCGCGACCGGCGACGCTCGGGACGACGTCGTCCGGGTCTCGGCCGCGCTGGAGCTGCTCCACGCCTTCGCGCTCGTCCACGACGACGTCATGGACGAGTCCGCCACCCGGCGCGGCCACCCCACCGTCCATCGCGCCGCCGCCGCCTGGCACGCCGAGCGAGGCGGGCGCGGTGACGCTGCGCGCTTCGGCGAGAGCGTCGCCCTGCTGGTCGGCGATCTCGCCCACGCCGAGGCGGACCGCCTCGTCGCCGTGCTGCCTGCCGCCATGCAGCAGGTATGGCGCCGGCTCGTCCTGGAGCTCGTGACCGGGCAGTACCGCGACGTCGTCGGCGCCGCGCTCGGCGACAGCGATCTGGACAACGCCCGCCGGGTGGCCCGGGCCAAGACCGGCTACTACACGGTGGCGCGCCCGCTGCAGCTCGGTGCGGTGGCCGCCGGTGCCGGCGAGCCCGCGCTGGCGGCGCTCGAGACCTACGGCGCGAACGTCGGCGAGGCCTTCGCCCTGCGCGACGACCTGCTGGGCGTCTACGGCGACCCGGCCGAGACCGGCAAGCCGGCCGGCGACGACCTCCGCTCGGGCAAGCCCACGGTGCTGCACGCACTGGCCCGGCAGCGGCTCTCCGGATCGGCGGCCGACGCGCTCGCCGCCGCCGGGAGGACCGGGATGACCGACGCGCAGGTGCGGCTGGTGGGTGAGGCCATGGTCCTGGACGGCGTCGTCGCCGATGTCGAGGAGATGATCACCGCGCGGCTCGCGGAGGCCATCGAAGCCGTCACCGACGCCGCGCGATCCGGCGCGCTCACCGACGACGGTGTGGACCGCCTGGTCCGCACCGCGCACGACCTGGGACGGCGAACTCGATGACCCGACGCACGACGGCACGCAGCTTCCACCTCGACGGCGAGTTCGACGCCACCGCGCCGCGCTACGACCTCATGGTGGGGTTGAACCCCGGCTATCACGAGCACCTGCGCGCCGCTGCCGACGCGCTGCTGGAGTCCACCCCGCCCGGCCCGCGGCTGGCCGACCTCGGCTGCGGCTCGGGTGCCTCCACCGCCGCACTGGTCGCCGCGCTGGGCGAGGACGCCGACGCGGCGAGCATCCTCGGCGTCGACGCCTCCGACGGCATGCTCGACGTGGCCCGGCGCAAGCGCTGGCCCGCGGGCGTCCGGTTCCGGCACGGCAAGGCCGAACAGATCGTCGACCGCGCCGCCGAGTGGGGGATCGAGGAGCAGCTCGACGGCGTCCTCGCCTGCTACCTGTTCCGCAACGTGGACGACCGCGACGCCGCGCTGCGGGCGGTCTTCGACCGGCTCGCGCCGGGCGGACGGCTGGTGGTCCAGGAGTACTCCGTCGCCGGGTCCCGGCGCGCCACCGCGCTCTGGACCTTCATCTGCTGGGCCGTCGTCATCCCGCTCAGTCTCGTGCTGACCCGTCGCACGGTGCTCTACCGCTACCTCTGGCGCAGCGTGCTGCGCTTCGACACCGTCGCCCGCTTCGAGGGGCGGCTGCGCGCGGCCGGCTTCACCGACGTCCAGACGCGTCCCGTCGACGGCTGGCAGCGCGGCATCCTGCACGTGATCGTCGCCGACAAGCCGGCCCGCCCGTGAGGCGCAGCGCCACGCGCGAGCTCCCCGGTCGGGACCGCGCTGCCGTCCACCACCCCGGCCCACCCGGCCGGGAGGACGACCACGGCAGCCACCACGTCGCGGTCGTCGGCGGCGGCATCGCCGGGCTCGCCGCTGCGACCGGCCTCGTCGAGCGTGGCCTGCGGGTGACCCTGCTCGAGGCCGAGCAGCAGCTCGGTGGTCGCGTCCGCAGCTGGCCGGTGGGCGATCCGGACGACGGCCGGACGATGAGCCGCGGCTTCCACGCCTTCTTCCGGCAGTACTACAACCTGCGGTCGCTGCTGCGCCGCATCGACCCCGGCCTGCACCGGCTGCGACCGGTCCCGGACTACCCGCTCATCGCGCCCAGCGGGGACCGTGACTCCTTCACCGGGCTGCCGCTGACGCCGCCGCTGAACATGATCGCCTTCGTGCTGCGGAGCAAGACCTTCCGGCTCCGCGACCTGGCCCGGATCGACGCCCGTGCCGCCACCGAGATGCTGGACGTCGCCTTCCCCGACACCTTCTCGGCCTATGACGGCGAGAGCGCCGCCCACTACCTGGACCGCCTCCGCTTTCCTGACGCCGCGCGGCACCTGGCCCTGGAGGTCTTCGCGCGGAGCTTCTTCGCCGACCCGGACGACTTCTCGGCCGGCGAGCTCATCGCGATGTTCCACGCCTACTTCCTCGGTTCGGCCGAGGGGTTGCTCTTCGACGTCCCGGACGACGACTACGACACCGCGCTGTGGCGTCCGCTGGGGCTGCAGCTGCGACGGTCGGGGGCGGAAGTCCGCACCGGCACCGCGGTGAGCGCTATCCAGCGGGACGCCACCGGCATCGTCCTCGATCTCGCCGACGGGACGCTGCGTGCGGACGCGGTCGTCGTCGCGACCGACCTGTCCACCACGCAACGGCTGCTCGGCGCGGCGACGGCGCCCGTCCTCGACCCGGACTGGCGGGAGGGGCTGGCCGCGCTGCGGTCCGCGCCACCGTTCGCGGTCTGGCGGCTCTGGCTCGACCGTCCGGCCCGACCGGAGCGACCGGAGTTCGTCGGCACCTCGGGCTTCGGCGTCGTCGACAACATCAGCGTCGTCGACCGCTTCGAGGACGGCGCCGCCCGCTGGGCACGCCGTCACGGCGGCGCGGTCGTCGAGCTGCACGCCTACGCGTTGCCGGCCGACCACGACCCGGCGGCGGTCCGCAACGAGATGTGGCAGGTGCTGCTCGGGCAGTACCCGGAGTTCGCCGGGGCCGGCCGGATCGCCGAGGAGTGGCTGCTGCGCGGCGACTGTCCGCTGGTCGGGACCGAGCCCTGGCGGCAGCGTCTCGGCGTGGCGACGCCCGAGCCGCGGGTCGTGCTCGCCGGCGACGGCATCCGCTGCGACTGGCCCGTGGCCCTGATGGAGCGCGCCGCGACCACCGGCTTCCTCGCTGCCAACGAGCTGCTCGCGGGCTGGGGCCTGCGTGGCCACGACCTCTGGACGGTGCCTCTCGGCGCCCGGACGAGGCTGGTCGGACGGGCGGCCAAGGCCGCGCCGCGGTTCACCGCGACGGGTCAGCCCACCTCGCCGGTCCGCACCCGGTAACGCCGCTCGGCGTAGGCGAGGTCGTCGATCCAGAGTCGCTTGGCGGTGTGCCGCATGGCCGGCCGGACCAGGGCGGCGACCCGCGTGGCGGCGCGGAAGCCACGCCGCGACGAGTGCGCCATCGTCAGCTCGGTCACCTGGGTCAGCGGACCGGTGGCGTCTCGCCCCAGCGGCGTCGCGTGCGTCTCCACCACGCTGCCGGCGCCCTCGCCGGAGAGGATGTGCATGGTGATGGTCCGGGCGTCGGGGCAGCTGAAGACCGCCCGCACCGGGACGCCGAAGGTACGGCCGAGCCGGTAGGTGACGTCGACGGCGAGCTCCTCGTCGGACGAGGCCGACTCGTCGACGGTGAGGTGGCTGAAGGCGTAGGGGTGCAGCCAGGAGCCGTGCCACGGGTCGAGGCGGTTGGCGATGACGTCCGACGGTTCGCACCGCCCCCGGACGACCATCACCGCGCTGACGGAGGCCTCCGCCGGTGGCCGGGTCGGGATCGTCGGACGCTTCGCCGCCGCTTCGCCTGGCGTGGGCAGCTGCACCCAGACCAGTTCGCCGTCGTCGTGTGCCGGATACGGCGACCACCCCGGACCACCGGACGGGGTCAGTGCCAGACCGTGCCAGCGGCAGCGGATGGTGCTCCCCTCGACAGGACAGCCCGCCATCGACGCCCCCAGGTGCGGACAGGCGCCGGGTCCGGCCACGAGCCGTCCGGTCGCGGTGCGCCAGAAGACCACCTCCGGGCCGGCGACACTGCGGACCACCGAGCGGCGCGTCGCGAAGCCGCGCGAGCCGGCCACCACGTACCAGCCGCCGGGGTCACGGGAGAGCGCCACCTTCAGCGCCGCGTCGATACGGTCGGGGTCCGCCTGCCGCCAGGTGGGCGCAAGCCGGGACTCCGGCGGCTGCGGACGTCGGGCGATCGGGATACGAGCGGGGTCGCTGGTCTCCATTGCCCTCCATGGTGCGCCCCCGATCGTGGAACCGAACACTCGATTGTTCGGCGTGTCGGTCCACGATCGCCGGCGGGGCGTTGTGGGGAGGCGGAGCTGCTCGTACGCTTCGTTGCACATCGAGCGCACCGTTGCGCAGAGCGCAACGGAAGGGAGAGCGATGAGCCAGAGCAGCGGGTCTCGTGCCCGGGTCGTCGTCATCGGTCTCGGCGTGGTCGGTGCCGCGCTGGCCGACGAGCTGGTGCAGCGGGGCATGCGATCGGTGACCGTCGTCGAGCAGGGGCCGGTCCCGGTCACCGGTGGCTCGAGCTCGCACGCGCCGGGTTTCGTCTTCCAGACGGGTCCGAACCGCGTGATGAGCCAGCTCGCCCAGCGCACGCTGGCCAAGCTGGACGGCCTGGACGTCCGCGGCGAGTGGGTGAGCAAGCGCGTCGGCGGTCTGGAGATCGCCCGCACCCCCGAGCGGCTGGCCGAGCTGCACCGGCGCCACGGCTTCGCCGAGTCGTGGGGCGTCCCCGCCGAGCTCGTCGGTCCCGAGGAGTGCGCCCGGCTCTTCCCTGCCCTGGATCCCGCCACCGTCCTCGGCGGCCTGCACACCCCGACCGACGCGGTGGTCAAGGGTGTCCGTGCCGTGGAGTGGCAGGCCGACCGCGCTGTCGCCGGCGGTGCGAAGGTGCTGGGGCACACCCGGGTCGTCGGCATCCGCTCGCTGCGCGGTCGGGTGACCGGCGTCGAGGTGCTACCGGTCCCGTCGTCGCCGGACGCCAGACCTGACGTCATCGGCGCCGACATCGTCATCTCCTGCGCCGGCCTCTGGGGGCCGGGGATGGCGCGCGAGCTGCTCGGCTTCGAGCTGCCGATGATGCCGATGGAGCACGGCTTCGGCTGGAGTACGCCGCTGCCGTCGCTGGCCGGGCTCTCGGCGGCGACCGAGGTCGTCTCGCCCATGCTGCGCCACCAGGACGCCGCCCTCTACCTGCGCGAGTGGGGCGAGACGATCTCGATCGGGGCCTACGAGCACCGGCCGATCCCGGTCGAGCCGGACGCCATCGCCTCGGCCGACGACTTCGCCGCCAGCGGCGTCCACCCGTCCATGCACCCCTTCACCCCGACGGACTACGAGCCGACCTGGCGCGAGGCGCAGGCGATCCTGCCGGAGCTGCGCACCGCCGAGCTGGACACCGCCCGCTGCTTCAACGGCATCTTCTCCTTCACCCCGGACGGCGGCCCGATGCTCGGCCCGGTGCCCGGCTTGGAGGGGATGTGGCTGGCGCAGGCGGTCTGGGTGACGCAGTCGGCCGGCGTCGCGCAGGTGGTGGCCGACTGGGTCACCAGCGGCGACCCCGGCATCGACACCCACGGTCTGGACTACCGCCGCTTCGACCCCGCGATCGTCAGCCACGACTGGACCGTCGCCCGCGCCAGCGAGGCCTACGACGAGGTCTACGACATCGTCCACCCGAGGGCGTCGACGCTGCAGCTGCGCGGCCTGCGCACCCCGCCGTGGCACGACCGGCAGCGGGAACTCGGTGCCGTCTTCGCCGAGGCCAACGGCTGGGAGCGTCCGCTCTGGTTCGAGGCCAACGCCGACCTGCCGCGCTACGGCGTGGCCGAGCGGCCGGGGTGGTCCGGCCGGTTCTGGTCGCCGATCGCCGCCGCCGAGGCGCACCACACCCGCCACGCCGCCGGGCTCTTCGACATGTCGGCGCTGATGCGGCTGGAGGTCTCGGGTGCCGGCAGCACGGCGTGGCTGCGCAGCCTGCTCACCACCGACATCGACAAGTCGGTCGGTCTGGTCAGCTACGGACTGCTGCTGGACGAGCGCGGCGGCGTGCTGTCGGACGTCACGGTGGCCCGGCTCGGGGACGAGCGCTACCACCTCGGCGTCAACGGTCCACTGGACCTCGCCTGGCTGCGCGACCGGCTCCCGGCCGGTACGGCGGTCAGCATCCGTGACGTCGCCTCCGGTTCCTGCGGCCTCGGCCTCTGGGGTCCGAATGCCCGGGCGATCCTGGCGGGCCTCACCGCCGCCGACGTCAGCCACGAGGGCTTCGGCTTCTACAAGGCCCGGGAGATCACGGTCGCCGGCGTCCCCGTGCTGGCGATGCGGCTCTCCTACGTCGGCGAGCTCGGCTGGGAGCTGTACACCTCCGCCGAATTCGGCGCCCGGCTCTGGGACGCCCTCTGGAGCGCCGGCCAGCCGCACGGTCTCATCGCCGCGGGTCGTCGCGCCTTCGAGAGCATGCGGCTGGAGAAGGGCTACCGGCTCTGGGGCACCGACGTCACCCGCGAGCACGGCCCGGAGCAGTCCGGTCTCGGCTTCGCCGTCCGGGAGAACGGCCGTGACTTCGTCGGTCGCACCGCCCTGCCCCACCGCCGTGACGAGACCCGGCTGACCTGCCTGCTGCTGGACGACCCCGACCGTGTCGTGCTGGGTCACGAGCCGGTCCACGCCGGGGGCGCCGTCGTCGGATACGTGACCAGTGCCGAGCAGGGGTACACGACCTCGACCTCGATCGCCTACGCCTGGCTGCCCGACGAGCTGTCACGCGTCGGGACGAAGGTCGAGGTCGCCTACTTCGGCGAGCGGCTCGCCGCGACGGTCACCGCCGAGCCGGTGTACGACCCCGAGATGAAGAAGCTGCGCTGCTGAGGAGTCCTTTCGTGGAGCACTACGACGTCATCGTCATCGGCGTGGGATCGATGGGCGGTGCCACCTGCAACACCCTCGCCGGTCGCGGCCTGCGCGTCCTCGGCCTGGAGACCTATGCGCCCGGCCACGACCAGGGCGCCGCGCACGGCGGCACCCGCATCATCCGGCAGTCCTATTTCGAGGACCCTGCCTACGTGCCGCTGCTGCGCCGCGCCTACGCCGGCTTCCGTGAGCTGGAGGCGGAGTCCGGCCGCTCGTTGATGACGCTCTGCGGCGGCATCTACATCGGCGATCCGGCGAGCCTCACCTTCGAAGGATCCCGGCAGGCGGCGATCGAGCACGACCTGCCGCACGAGATCCTGGACGCCGCGGAGATCCGGTCCCGCTTCCCCACCATGACCCCCGCGGACGACGCCCTCGGCCTCTACGAGCGGGACGCCGGCTACGTCCGCCCCGAGGAGACGACGATCGCCAACGCCGAGGTGGCGGCCCGCAAGGGCGCGACATTGCGGTTCGGCACGAAGGTCCGGTCCTGGAAGGCCACGCCGAACGGGGGGGTCGAGGTCCGCACGGACGACGCCGTCTACGGCGCCGACTCGCTGGTGGTCACCCCCGGCGCGTGGGCGCCTGTCCTGCTGGCCGAATTGGACCTCCCGCTGGCCATCGTCCGGATGATCTTCCACTGGTTCCAACCCGACTTCGCCGCCGTGCCCTACGAGGCGTGGGACGAGGGGCGCCACCCGGTCTACATCGAGCAGACCCACGACAACGCCCAGATCTACGGCTTCCCGATGACCGACGGTCCGGCCGGCGGCTTCAAGCTCGGCTTCTTCCGGCTCGGCACGCCCACTACCGCCGACACCATCGACCGGGTCGTCCGGGACGAGGAGAACGAGGCCATGCGGGTGCGGGCGCTGGAGCTCTTCCCGCACCTCACCGGTGCGGTCGTGCAGGCCAAGACCTGCCTGTACTCGGTGACCCCGGACGAGCACTTCGTGGTGGGGACGCATCCCGAACACCCGCAGGTGAGCATCGGCTGCGGCTTCAGCGGGCACGGCTTCAAGTTCGTGCCGGTCATCGGCGAGATCCTCGCCGATCTCGCCACGACCGGGCGCACCGATCTCCCCATCGACCTCTTCGACCCGCTGCGCCCCGCGCTGCGGCAATCCGCGGCGCTGACCGGTCAGGCCGTCTCGGCGATGTGACCCAGCCGGCGCGAGAGGTCGTCGGCGCCGTCGGCGAGCGCACCGGCGACCTCAGCGAAGCTGGCCGGCGGCATGCGGAAGCTCGGCGCGGTGACCGACAGCGCCGCCACGACGGTGCCCGACCGTCCCGTCACCGGCACGGCCACCGCGGTGGTGTCGGCCTCCCACTCGGCGTCGGCCGCGGCCCAGCCCTGCTCACGTACGGCCGCGAGCTCGTCGCGCAGCAGTCCGGGTTCGACGATGGTGGTCGGGGTGAACCGCTCCAGCGAGCCGGCCAGGACGGACTCGCGGATCGTGCTCGGCGCATAGGCGAGCAGCACCTTGCCGGTCGAGGTCGCGTGTAGCGGCGTGCGCTGCCCGATGTACTGCCGCAGCACCGCGATCCGCTGCGAGCTCATCGTCTGCGAGACGTTCACCGCGGCACGGTCCTCGAGGATCGCGACATTGGCGGTCTCGCCCAGCTGGTCGGCCATCCGGTCACAGATGAGCTGGGCGTCGCGGGCGAGGTCGATCCGGCGGCTGACAGCAGCGGCCATGCCGAGCACCCCGATGCCGAGCCGGTAAAGCCCGCGAGGGGTGTGCTGCTCGACCAGGTGGTGTGCCTCCAGAGTGGCGAGCAGCCGGAAGGCGGTGGAGCGGTGGACCTCCAGCGCGCGGGCGATCTCGCTGACGCCGAGCTCGGGCTGCTCGCTGAGCAGCCGCAGGATGCGCGCGGCGCGGTCGACCGACTGGATGATCGGCTCGTCGCCACCGGCTGTGCTGATGTCCGCCAAGCGGGCCATTGGTCCCTCCCCGGGTTTCCGGCCTGTTAATTTCCCACGCCGCGGCCGGTTGGCTCTTGACGGCCACTGGTGCCACGACGCCACAATGTTGCGCAATGAGATAGACGTTGCACTATACGCAACATTGGAAGGAGCCGCATCATGCTCCGACTCTGCGCGGTCGAGGAGCTCGTGCCCGGTGAGGGCCTGCGCATCGACGCGATCACACCGCCGGTCGCGGTCTTCCGCACCGAGGACGGTGGCATCCACGTCGTGGACGACACCTGCACCCACCAGGACGCCTCCCTGGCCGCGGGCTGGGTCGAGGACTGCCGGGTCGAGTGCCCGCTGCACGCCAGCTCCTTCTCGCTGCTCACCGGCGAGGTCGATCAGCCGCCGGCCACGCGCTCCATCCGGGTGCACCGCGTCGAGGTCGTCGACGGCGAGGTGTGGGTCGAGCTCTCCACCGCCGCGCCGAACCTGCCTCCCGGGGTGCGGGTCTGATGGCGGCCGCGGACGTCCGCTCCGTGCTCGTCGCCGGCGGTGGTCTCGCCGGCTATCACGTCGCCTACGCGCTGCGACGCCTCGGCTTCGACGGTGCGATCGACATCGTCGGCGCCGAACGCCATCTCCCCTACGACCGGCCTCCGCTGAGCAAGCAGTTCCTCGCCGGCGACATGGACCGCGACGCCCTCGCCCTGGACGACGCCGCCGCACCTCTGGACGTGACCTGGCACCTCGGCTCGCCTGCCGCGCAGCTGCTCGCCGGTCCGGCCGAGCGGCCGGGGATCCGGACCGCGACGGGCGAGCTCCGCGCTGACGCCCTCGTCCTCGCCACGGGCGCCGACGCCGTCCGCCTCGGGGCGGGCGTCCCCGGCGTCCACGTGCTGCGGACCCTGGACGACGCCGAGGCGCTGCGTGCCGACGGTGTCGCCGGCCGCCGGGTGGTCGTCGTCGGCGCGGGCTTCATCGGGCTCGAGACCGCGGCGACGGCGGTGCGGCTCGGTGCTGCCTCCGTCCGCCTGGTCAGCCCGGAACTCGTCCCGCTCGCGGACCGCTTCGGCGTTCCGGTCGGCGCGGCGGTCGCGCGGCTGCACGAGCGGGCCGGCGTCGAGCTGCTCGGCGGACGATCGGTCCGCGGCCTCACCACCGACGCCACCGGCCGCGTCGCCGGGGTGGTGGTCGACGGCCTCGTGGACGACGCCATCACCGTTCCCGCCGACCTCGTCGTCGTCGGTCTCGGGGTTCGCCCCGCCACCGGGTGGCTCGCGGGGACCGCGGCTACTGCGGGCCTCACCCTGGCCCCGAACGGCGCCGTCTGCTGCGACGCGACGGGTGCGACCGGTGCGCCGGGTGTCTGGGCCGTCGGCGACTGCGCGGTCTGGGCGCACGGCGACCGGCCGGGACTGCGCCGTGCCGGCCACTGGCAGGACGCCCTCGACCACGCGGCGGTCGTCGCCGCTGCCCTCACCGGCGCGCCGCTGCCCGCCCTGCCCGAGCCGTACTGCTGGAGCGATCAGTTCGGGGTCACCCTGCAGACCGCCGGGCATCTCGTCGGCGACGAGGAGCCGGTCGTCCTCGACGGCTCCGTCGAGGGGGCGGACCTGCTCGTCGGCTACCTCCGCGACGGCGAGCAGACCGCGATCCTCGGCATGAACCGCCCGCGCGAGGTCACGCGCTGGCGACGGACGCGACGCGCCCGCACCCCGCTCGTCGCCGCCTGATCCGCTCGAGAGGCCCGCGCACCATGATCATCGACCAGCTCGACGCGCCCGTCGACGGCTCCCTCGTCCCCACCCTCGGCGGTCGCTACTACACCGACGCCGATGTCTTCGCCCGCGAGCAGGCGACGATCTTCGAGCAGTACTGGTTCTGCGCCGTCCGCAGCGCCGACCTCGCCAAGCCCGGTGACTGGCGGGTGGTGGACGTCGGCCGCGAGCAGGTGATCGTCAGCCGGAACCGGCGCGGTGAGCTCCGGGCGTTCTACAACGTCTGCCGGCATCGCGGCATGCGGGTCTGCACTGAGGCCGCGGGGAGCAGCCGGACACTGCAGTGCGGCTACCACGCCTGGACCTACGACCTGGACGGGACGCTGGTCGCCGCCCCCAACCTGACCCGGATGCCGGACGTGGATCGGGACGCCTACGGGCTGCGGCGGGTGCACCTGCGGGAGTGGCTCGGCTACGCCTGGGTGTGCCTGGCCGACGAGCCGCCGTCCTTCGAGCAGACGGTTCTCGGCGAGGTCGTCACCCGGCTCGGCGACGTCCACAACCTCGACAACTACGGCGTCGATCGGCTGGCCCTCGGCCGTCGTGTCACCTACGACGTCGCCGCCAACTGGAAGTTGATCATCGAGAACTTCCAGGAGTGCTACCACTGCGCCACCATCCACCCCGAGCTCACCGAGGTGCTGCCGGAGTTCGCCGACGGCTGGGCCTCTCAGGCTTACGTGAACCACGGCGCGGCCTTCGGCGAGCGTGTCGAGGGCTTCACCGTCGACGGCTCCCCCGGAGTGGCGACGCTGCCGGAGATCGCGCCCGACCAGGACCGCAAGTACTACGCGCTCACCGTCCGCCCCAACGTCTTCCTCAACCTCGTCCCGGACCACGTCATCGTCCACCGGATGTTCCCCGTCGCCGCCGACCGGACCGTCGTGGAGTGCGACTGGCTCTTCGCCCCCGAGGTGGTGGCCGCCGGTACGGACGTCTCGGCCTCGGTCGAGCTCTTCCACCGGGTGAACGAGCAGGACTTCCGTGCCTGCGAACAGACGCAGCCGGCGATGTCCTCCAGGGTCTACGCCGACGGCGGGGTCCTCGTCCCGGCCGAGCACCACCTCGTCGACTTCCACCGCTGGGTGCAGCGGCACGTCGACGAGGGGTGACTCGGCCGGGCCGGGTCAGCTCGCGGAGGCGTTGGTCCCGGAGCGGATCGCGTCGCTGACGGCGGCGGCGAGCGTCGTCCGGAAGGACGGGTCGCCATTGCCGTAGAGCGCGATCACGTGGCGCAGGATGGGGAACGACGAGCCACCGCTGGAGCGGGTGTAGACCGGCTCCACGTAGAGCATCTTCCCCGCCACCGGAACGGCCTGCAGATCGCCGAGGACGACGCTGGAGTTACCACCGCGCTGCAGCGTCAGCGCCTCGGTGATCGTGGTGTTGGACTCGATGTCGTTCTGCACCTGCGCCGGCGACTCGCCGGATCCGGAGCGGTACGTGTCGACGGTGAACCTGCCGTAGTTCGGACCCGGCTCGGCGTCGACCGAGACGTAGGCCGCCAGCTGCTGTCCGTTGAGGGTCACCATCGGGCTGGAGAGCCGGAACCGCTGCCCGTCCGTCCCGTCGGTCCCGGTCGCCCGGTCCATGTAGAGCGAGGGCAGCGGGGCCTTGCTGCCGGTGGAGCTCGACGAGTTCAGCGACCCCGCGGCCGCCACGGTCGGGTCGGTCGGGACGGTCCAGAAGTCGTTGCCGCTGTAGAAGCCGGTGGCCGAGGTGACGTGGTACTTGGCGATCAGCGAGCGCTGCACGTTGAAGAGATCGGTGGGGTAGCGCAGCTGCGGCAGCAGCGCCGAGGGGATCTCCGACTGCGGCTTGACCAGGCCGGGGAAGGTCTTCTCCCAGGTGCGCAGCAGCGGGTCCGGGTGGGCCTGCTGGTCCCAGGAGTACAGCGTCACGCGGCCGGTGTAGGCGTCGACGACGGCCTTCACCGAGTTGCGCAGGTAGTTGACGGTACCGCTCTGCGCGACGGAGGCGCCGTTGGCCACCAGCGTCGTGTTCGTGGCCTTGCGCAGGTTGATCAGCTGCGAGTTCGGATAGTTGCTCGTGCTCGTGTAGCTGTCGACCACCCACTGGATGTGCCCGTTGACGACGGCGGGGTAGACGTCACCGTCCGGCGTGAGCCACGGCGCCACCTTGGCCACCCGCGCCCGCGGGTCGCGGACCATGAGCAGCTGCGAGGCGGAGTTCACCTCGGAGCTGAAGAGGATGTTCGGGTCGTGCATGCGGACGGCGAAGAGCAGCCGCCGCAGCGTCGAGCCGATCGGGATGCCGCCGTGGGCGGAGTACGTCGTCCGTCCCGGCGCGTCGCCGCCCGGACCACCGACACCGGCGGGGTGGTCGAACTCCAGCTGGGCCGCGCTGCCGCGGGGCTGGCCCACGATCGAGTACGACTTGGTGCTGAAGCCCTGCCCGAAGTAGACCTGGGGACGGGTGACGCGCAGGGCGCTGTTGCCGCTGCTCGTGCCGTCGACGTAGACCGGGCTCTGGGTGCGGCTGTTGACCTCGGTGGTCGGCGCCGCCACGACGCCGTAGCCGTGGGTGTAGACGAGGTGGTTGTTGACCCAGCTTGAGTGCGGGATGCCGCTGAGGTGCAGCTCCCGGACGGCCAGCGCGACATCCCGCTCGGTCCCACCGAGGCGGTAGTGCGCCAAGTCCAGGGTGGACTTGAAGCCGTAGTAGGCCTGCAGCTGCTGCTCGACGTTGAAGGTCGGCGAGAGCTGGTTCGGGTCGAGCACCGAGAGCTGGTTCTGCGCCCGTGCCTGTGCCGTCAGGGTGGCGGCCGAGGCGCCGGTGGGCGTCGCCTGCGCGGTGCTCGTCGTCACGTCGCCCAGCGCGAAAGCGGTCCGCGTGGCGGCCTGGTTGTCGCGGATCTCGCCGAGGTCCACGCGCGCGGCACTGGGCAGCTCGCGGTACTTGAAGAAGAGGCTCGGGATCGTCGAGCCCGCCACCGTGGTCACGACGAGCGCGAGCACCAACGCACCGCCCAGGACGCGCAGCCGCGCGCCGAGCAGGGCGTTCGCGACCAGCGCGGCCGCGGCGAGCAGGAGCACGACCATGATCACGTAGCTGGCCGGCAGCGCGGCGTGGACGTCGGTCCACGACGGGCCGGTGACCGGTCCGCGGGAGGAGGTGGTGAGCGTGTAGCGCGAGAGCCAGGTGTTCGCGGCGCGGAGCACCAGCCACGCGGCGGCGAGCACCGAGGCCAGCACCGTGAGCCCGCGGCTGATCTTGCGACGGTCGCGCCGGATGCGCCAGGCGCCGTACCAGTAGCCGGCGACGACCGTGATGCCGAAGGCGTAGGTGACGGTCTGCGTCAGCAGCGAGACCACGAGCTGGTGGAAGGGCAGCACGTCGACGAAGAACGAGATGTCCCGGTGGAAGAGCGGGTCGCTGGCGTGCCACGGGGTGGCGTTCCACCACAGCAGCGCGTTCTGCCAGTTGGCTGCGGCGGCCTTGCCGACGACGATGCCGGGGATGACCGCGGCGAGCACGACCAGCAGCTTGCCGATCTTGGGTTCCACGCGGCGGAACATCCAGCGGAAGGTGTCGTCCTCCTGCGTCAGCGGCAACGGCCGCAGCCGGCGCATGCTGCGCATCGTGAAGCCGCAGGTCACCGCCGCGATCACCCCGAAGACGACGAAGAGGATCGACTGCGCCCAGAGCTGGGTCGTGTAGACCTCACCCGCGCGCACCGAGTCGAACCACATGTCGTTGGTGATGAGTCCCACCGCGGCGCGGAAGGCGTAGTAGAGCACGATCAGCGCGACCACGACGACGGCGAGGCGGCGCGCCCAGCGACGCAGGCCGCCGCGGTGCCGGACGACGATGTCGGCGGCGCGGGCGAGCACCGCGAGCGGACCGCCGGGCGTGCGCGCGGGGGCCGGGACGTCGGCCGGGCTGGCGGGGCCTGCGGGTGCAGTGGTGGTCACGGTCAGCTCCGGGCTTTGGTGGCAGGGGCGGTGGTGGCGTCGCTGTCGTGGCGGTTCTCGTAGGCCTCGACGACCTCGAGCGCGGGACCGTCCATGACGATGCGGCCCTGTTCGAGCCAGATGGCCCGGGTGCAGGTCTCGCGGATGATGCCGAGGCTGTGGCTGACGAGGAAGACCGTGCCGGCCTCGTCCCGCAGGGCCTTGATGCGGGCCTCGCTGCGGCGACGGAAGCGGGCGTCACCCGTGGCCAGCGCCTCGTCGATGAGCAGGATGTCCGGCGTCCGGGCGGCGGCGATGGCGAAGCGCAGCCGGGCGCCCATGCCGGAGGAGTAGGTGTTCATCGGCAGCTTCACCGCGTCGCCGATGCCGGCGAACTGGACGATGGAGTCGTACTCGGCGGCGATCTCGTCGGGCGTCATGCCGAGCGCCAGGCAGCCCAGCTGGATGTTCTGCTCGCCGGACATGCCGGCCATCATGGCGGCGGCGACGCCCAGCAGGGAGGCCTGACCGCGGGTCCAGACGACGCCCTGCGAGGGCGCCATCAGCCCGGCCACCGCGCGCAGCAGGGTCGACTTGCCCGAACCGTTCGGCCCGATCAGGCCGATCGCCTCGCCGCGGTACGCCGCGAAGCTGACGCCGCGGACGGCGTGCACGGTGCGCTGATTCGGAGCCTGCTCGCGCAGCAGCATGCGCCGCATGGCCGCGGGGGCGCCACCCTTCTGCCGCTTGCCGAGCACGCGGTAGATCAGGTGGACGTCATCGACGACGACCGTCGTCTCGCGTTCGGTGTCGATGGTGAGCTCAGACATTGCCGTACTCCTCCTCGCCGCGCCAGAAGTAGAGGTAGGCCGGGGCGGCGAGGCCGACGGCCCAGGCGACACCCAGGCACCAGGTGAAGAGCGAGGCCGGTTGGCCGACGAGCAGCGCCGAGCGTGCCAACGACAGATAGACCGTGGCGGGGTTGAGGTTCATGACCGTGGCGACCCAGGCGGCGTGTCCCTGGCTGAAGACCTGCACGCTGTACATCACGCCCGAGCCGTACATCCAGACCCGCGAGAAGAACGGGACCACCTCGGCGGTGTCGGGGACGCGCGCGCCGATCCGCGCGAAGACGAACGACAGCCCGAGCCCGAAGATCGCGAGCAGGACGATCGCGGGGGCGAGCAGCAGCCAGTGCCAGGTGATCGGCTCGCCGCTGATGAGCAGGATCGGGACCATCACCGCGATCGAGTAGAGCAGCTGCAGCAGCGCGACGAGCGTGGTGGAGATGGGCAGCACCGCGCGCGGGAACTGCAGCGCCCGCACCAGGCCGATGTTGCGGGTGATCGACTGTGACCCGGTCTTGAGGACCTGCTGGCAGAAGCCGAAGACGAAGACACCCACGGTGAGGAAGGAGATGTAGTTCGGCACGCCTCGACTCGTGTGCAGCAGCAGGCCGAAGATCAGGTAGTAGACGACGATGTTGAGCAGCGGCGTCAGCAGCTGCCACGCCTGGCCGAGGAAGTTCCCCTCGTAGCCGACGGCGTTGGAGGCGCGGGCGTAGGCGACGACGAACCACCGGCGCTCCCACAGCCGCCGCGAGTACTCCTCGATCGGCAACCGGGCGCCGGCCCGCTGCAGTCCGGGCGCCGGCGGCGCCTCCGGCAGGGTCAACAGCGTCATCGGGCCTGCTCCAGGTGGGTGCGCAGCCGGCTGAGGAACCGGTGTCGGGCGGGGGTCATGCGTTCGGCGAGCACGTCGTCGAGCAGCCGCAGGTCGATGTCGGCGACGTCGACGACCAGCGGCAGCAGCGCGGCGACGTCCGTGGCGAAGGCGTCGATGTCCGCCTCGCTGGTCTTCTCGTTGAGGCGCCGCAGCCGCCGTCGCAGCTTGCGCACCGTGGTGGCGGCGTCGGCGTCGCCGAGCAGGGCGACGGCCTGGGCCAGCAGTCCGGCCATCCCGTCCGGATGGAGCGCGTCGAGGACGGCAGCGGCCCACTTCTCGCCGTCGCGCAGGTCGTCGTCGGGGTCCAGGACGCCCTGCTCGTGCAGCGCCGTGGTCAGCGCCCGGACCGGGTGGACGAAGGTCTCCGACGCCGCGAGCTCCCGCAGCCGGTCCCGGGTCGCGACCAGCCGGCTGATCTCGACGTCGAGGTCGTCGGCGAGGGTGCCGAGGGCGGTGCCGAGCGAGACGTCGTCGTCCTCGCCGGTCGTCATCCGCTCGGCGATGTCCGGCAGCGACATCCCCAGCGACCGCAGCCGGGCGGCGCGGACGAGGGCGACGACCTCCCGTCCGCCGTAGCGGCGGTAGCCGGAGGAGTCTCGCGGCGGCTCCGGGACAAGCCCGATGGAGTGATAGAAGCGCACCGTCCGGGGGGTGACGCCGGCGAGGTCGGCGACCCCCTTGACCGACAGGCCGGCGGACGTCTTCGGGCTCACGACAGCGACTATGAGGCTTGACGCAGCGTCAACGTTGGGTCGTTAACAGCTAACCGACAGGAGCGGGGCTCCCCGGACAGGAAAAAAAGACTGCCCCGGCACCGGTTCGGTGGCGGGGCAGTCTCGGACAGTAGCGGCAGGCTGCGGCGGGTACCTCCGTTGTTCCCCCGATCAACGGGTTCGCGCAGACACGAGCACCGGAGTACTCGAGGCCGGTGCTTCGTGACTCGGTCTCCCGAGTGGTACTCACACCGAACTGCCTAACAAGGAACTTACACATGGCCCCACGGGCTGTCAACTCAAGGTCGTTGGCGCCGCTGCTCGATGCGCTCGCGCCGCGCGACGACGGCCAGGTGGTGCGCCTCGGACGACCGCCTGTCCCGGACCCGGCCGGGCTCGCTGTAGCCGTAACCGGCGCGGACGGCCCGCTTGTCGGTGTCGACCATGATGTTGATGACCGAGACGAGGACCAGCGTGCCGGCGAAGGTCAGCCCGGTGATCAGCCGCAGGCCGATGCTGCCCGGCACCAGGAGCATGTAGAGCACGAAGAACGGTGCCGTGATCAGCAGGATCCAGCGCGCGAAGTGCCGCAGCGCCCAGGTCCGGCAGGTGAGGTCGTGCAGCACCCAGGCGCTGTAGCGGCGCGGCAGGGTGCCGCCGTACCAGTACTTGATCATGAGCAGCGGGCCGGGGCGGTGGATCTCCGTCGGCGGCAGGTCGGCGGTGGCGTCTGGGTCGTCGGCTGGGGTGGACACGTGGTTCTCGCTCTCGCTGGGGATCGACGAGGCCGCCGGGGCGGTCGTCTGCGAGTGTCCCGAAGTCGGCTCGCCGATGCCAACGGCCCACAGTGCCGGCTGCGTGTCGGGCGCTTCGGTCTCCGGCGACGGCCTCTGGTCCCGATGCGGGGCAAGTGGAGTGATCTGCACTATGCAAAGGTTGCACTGTGCAGATTGTGTGCCAGGCTGGAGTCGTGACGGGAGGAGCGCGCCACGGCGCCGACGAGCTGGTGGATGCGGTGCTGACCGCGTCCCGGGTCCTGGTGGCGGTCTCGGCGCGCTCGCTGGCCGAGGTCGAGCACTCGGTGACGGTGACGCAGTTCCGCACCCTGGTCGTGCTGAGCACGCGGCCGGAGACCAACCTCAACGGCATCGCCGAGGCGCTGGGCGTCAACGCCTCCAGCGCGATGCGCATGGTCGACAAGCTCGTCGCCGCCGGCCTGGTCGAGCGGGCCGGCAACCCGGAGAACCGGCGCGAGGTCCGCGTGCTGCTCACCCCCGCCGGCGCCGGGCTCGTCGAACAGGTGACCGCCCGCCGACGGGCCGAGATCGCCCGCATCGTCCGCGCCATCCCCGCCCAGCAGCGTGCGGAGCTCGCGCCGGCGCTGCGGGCCTTCGCCGACGCCGCGGGGGAGCCGCCGGTCGCCGGCGGCGTGACGGCGTTCGGATGGTGAGGATGCGATCGCAGGCGGCGATGCCGGGGTGGCTGTCGCGGGTCGGCACGTCGGTGCACGGCCGCAGCCGGCGGCCGGTGGACGTCTCCGGCGACAGCGCGCCGGGGTTGGTCGGCTTCGTCCTCGCCGCCGCGCTGGTCGGGATCCTCACCGGGCTCGCCGCCGCCTCCTTCAAGCTGCTGCTCACCGACGGCGCCGGGCTCCGCACCCGCTTCGCGCACTGGGCCGGCGGCTCGGCGTGGGGGTTGCTGCTGCTGGCGTCGTGCTGCGCGGCTGCGGCCGCGGTCGCGGCGGCCCTCGTCGCCCGGGTCGAGCCGCACGCGGAGGGCAGCGGGATCCCGCGCGTCGAGGCGGTGGTCGAGGGACGGACCGACCCCGGCCGCTTCCGCATCCTCCCGATCAAGTACGTCGGCGGGTTGCTGGCGATCGGCTCCGGCCTCGCCCTCGGCCGTGAGGGGCCGTCGGTTCAGATGGGCGGAACCGCCGGCACCATCGTCGCCGCGCTGACGCGCCGCAGCCGGGCCGAACTGCGCATCCTGGTCGCCGGTGGCGCGGCCGCGGGTCTCGCCACCGCCTTCAACGCCCCCATCGCGGGCGGGGTCTTCGTCCTCGAGGAGCTCGTCAAGCGCTTCGATCCCAAGACCACGGTGGCGACGCTGGTGGCCTCGGCCGCCGGGTTCGCGAGCGCCCATCTGGTGGTCTCCGGTTCCACCACCGATTTCGTCGTGCCGCATCTCGCCGAGCCGCGCTTGCGCGAGGCGCCCTGGGTGGTCCTCGTCGGCCTGCTCTGCGGGCTGGCGGGGAGCGCCTACAACCGGGCGATCATGACGGGATTGCGGGTCACCGACGCCAGTCGGCTGCCGGTGGAGGTGCGGGCGGCGGGCATCGGGCTGGCCGTCGGCCTCATCGCATGGTTCGCGCCGGACCTCGTGGGTAGCGGTGACAACCTCACCCAGCGAGCGCTGCTGGGCCACGGGACGGCGATCGCCGTGCTGGGCGTCCTCGTGCTGCGGTTCGCGCTGGGTGTCGCCTCGTACTGCGCGGGAACGCCCGGCGGCCTCTTCGCGCCGATGCTGGTGCTCGGCGCCGACGTCGGGCTGGTGGTCGGGTTGCTCGCCGTCCAGCTGGCGCCCGGCACGGCGGCGGCTCCGGCCGCGCTGGCCCTCGTCGGCATGGCTGCCTTCTTCACCGCCAGCGTCCACGCGCCGGTGACCGGGCTCATCCTCGCCGCCGAGCTGACCGGGTCGACGAGCCAGCTGCCGCCGATGCTGGGTGCCTGCGCCATCGCCATGCTCGTCGCCATCGCGCTGCGGTCCCGGCCGATCTACGACCTGCTCACCGAACGCGCCGCGCGCCGCGCGTCCTGAACCGTCCCGGTACGCCGCGACCGTCCGACCGAGAGTGGATCCGAGCGCCGGGGGCCGCGTACTTGCTCTCGATCCGCTGCCGCGTCGGGTATCTAGCGGCTCGGGGCAGGGGTGCTCATCCGGTACCGGCCGCTCGTCACCGTGGCCCGCCGTCCGGTACCCCAGGTGACGACGAAGCGGCGTCCGCCGAGGGAGAGCCGGGCGCGCCAGCCGGCGCCGGCGGGACGGACCACGCCGGAGACGCGGGTGTCCACCGTCCAGCGGACCTTGGTCAGGGTGGCGGTCCCGTCCTCGGCGTAGCGGATGCGGCCCCCGCGCAGGCCACGGTCCCGGTGACCGTCGAGGTAGCGAGACCGGACGACGGCGTCCCCGGCGGCGGCGACGGCGACGCTCGCCTGCCGTCGCAGCCGCACCGGCGCAGAGCCTCGTGCGGCGTGGGCGCGCGCCAGGGTGCGCGGGTAGCGGGGCACCACCCGCACCGCCGGGATACGCGCGGCGCAGGAGGTGCCGAGGCGTCCCCTCGGTGTGCGGACGAACTGCCGGACGATCGAGGCCCCGCACGGATCGTCGTTCTCGAGAGCCACCAGGTGGACCGTGTTCGCGGCGACGACCGTCCGCGCCGAGCGACCGAGCTGGCGGGCGACCCGCGCGCCGTCCGCGGCCGGCGTCAGCGAGTCGAACTCGCCGTTGAGGACGAGCACGGGGACGTGGGTCGCGTTCATGGGTGCGCCCGCCGGGACGGCCGGGTCCGCGGGATGCGTGGGCGCCGGCCAGGTGAGGCAGCCGGTGTAGGTCTCGGTGTAGGGCAGGACGCGGATCCACTCGCGCGTGGTGAAGGGCCGGAACGTCGCCGCGGGAAGGCTGCGGACGGCTCGCGCCAGCTCGGCTCGGCGGCCGGCGGTCGACGAGCGCATGTCGAAGAGCTGGGGGTAGTCCGTGCAGGCGACGGCCATGTAGAGGCCGTCGGAGTACGCCGCCGCCGGGGCGCTGTAGTCGCTGTAGTCCCAGCCGATGTCCTGCGCGTAGAGCCGCAGCAGGGGGGTGGCGTCCTGGTGGTGCAGCAGCGCGCGGACCGCGGCGTCGAGCTGCCGGTAGGGGTCGGGGTCGTAACCGGCGTCGTTGACGATGTTGACGAGCGCGGTGACGTCGAGGGTGACGCGGTGCAGCCTGCCGTCCACCCCCGGTGCGCGACCGGTGATCGGGTGGTGACGCAGCCGCTTCACCAGCCGCCCAAGCCGGGCCCACGACGACCCGGACGGGCAGCCCGAGGCGCGTCGGCAGGCGGCGTCGAAGGCGCGGTGCGCCGTGGTGACGGTGGTGCGGTACCAGGGATCCAGGCCGCGGGCCTCGTACGCGGAATCGAGGACCACCGAGCGCAGCAGCCGGGGGTAGCGGGCCAGGAAGGCCTGCGCGAAGAAGGTGCCGTACGAGTCGCCGAAGAGGTCGACGGGGCCGAGGTCCAGCGCCGCCAGCACCCGCGCGGCATCGCGAGTGGCGTTCGCGGTGCCGAAGAGGTCGGAGGCATGCACCCAGGTCCCGTCGCTCCGGCGGAAGGTGCGGTTCAGCTGCCGGCCGCAGGCGGTGACGGCGGCGGCGAAGTGGCTCGACGGCGACGGCAGGGACTGCAGTCGTCGACAGTCCAGCGGGGTCGAGCGTCCGGTCCCGCGGGCGTCGACCACCAGCAGGTTCCGGGTCCGCAGCATCGGGCCGAGCATGGTGGCGAAGTCCGCCGCGGTGCCGGTGGACGGATACCCCGGCCCGCCCTCCTGCGCGAGCACCGTCCCCTGCGCCCGCCCCAATGCCGGGCGCCAGCCGAAGCCGACGGTGATGGTCCCGGCCGAGGCGTCGGTGTAGTCGAGGGGGACGCGGATGCTGCCGCACCAGGCGGCGAGCGTCTCTTGCAGCGTGCACCGCCGCAGCGACACCGACCCGACCCGGCGCACGGTCGGGCTCGTGGTGGGTGCGGCCGCGGCGGCGCTGAGTCCGGCGAGGAGGGTGACGGCCGAGGCAGCAACGGCAAGGGTGCGACGCATGACCGGGATCCTGCCGCGTGGGACGCCCGGCCGTCACGCCTTCGGAGTCACTCGCCGGCACGATGCGTCAGGCGACGCCGGGCAACGCCCGCAGCCTTCGATGCGATGGCATCGTCGGACGCGCAACTCCCGGACCCGACGACGCTCTCCGTAGGTCCCCCTCCATGACGCGGATGGTCCAGACAAAGAATGCCAGTGCCGCACATTGGGCGCCGACGACGAGGGCGGTGAGAGCGACGGCGATAGCGCACAATCTCGGATAATTCATGAGGCTTCCAGACTCGAGGTGTTCCGAGTGCTGTCCTGCCACTCGAACAGGAGACTGGCAGCGTGTCCTTCGCTGCGGGAAACCCGTAACGGGGGTGTACCCACCCCCGCCCGGCGCCAACCGGCTACCCGCGCGCAGAGTGGGAGAGCCGAACCGATCACGGTGTCACGCCACCGTGGTTCCCCCGTCGACGGGCAGGATGCTGCTGGTGACGTAGTCGGCGTCGATGAGGTAGGCGATGGCCTTGGCGACGTCCGCACTGGTACCGACCCGACCCATCGGCACGCGCTGGGCGGCCTCGGCGAAGCGCGCGCGTCGCTGGTCGTCGGGCAGGAAGGTCCACCAGTCGGTGTCGATGATGCCCGGCGCGACCGCGTTGACCCGGACCGGTGCGAGTTCTGCGGCCAGTGGGGAGATCAACCGTTCGATGGCACCGTTGGCAGCGCTGATGGCGACAGTTCCCGGTACTGCGGCGCGAGGCCCGGATGCGGAGATCATGGTGATGGACTCGGTGACCCTGGCCTGCTGGACGGCGTGCAGGTAAGGCAGCACCTTGCCGGTGGCGGCGGCGGCGACATCGTCGAAGTCCAGCGACTTGAGGTGACCCACCCCGACCGGTCCGGGGCTGAACGCGAGGACCAGATGCTCGAAGGCGCCGAAGTCGGCCAGGAAGGCTGCCGTCGCCTGACGGTCGGCTCCGTCCAGGATCGTGGCGCCCGCGAACCGGTCGCGTACCGCGGCAAGCCTGCCCGGATCGCGCCCGGTGACGGTGACCTCGATTCCGTTCTCGGTGAGCAGCTCGGCAGTCGCCAGGCCGATGCCCGAGGTCCCGCCCATGATCAATGCCCGCACAGCGGTTCCCTTCGAAGTTTCGAGAATGCCTTCTCGAAACTATACGAGACCGTGGTCTTGTAATCTCGCCGCGTGTCGGGAACCACGAGGCGAACGCCTGGCCGGCCCCGCAGCGAGGCCGCGCGGCAGGCCATCCTCGCCGTGACGGCAGCGATGATCGTCGACGAGGGCTACGGCAACACCACGATCGAGGCCATCGCCGGACGGGCCGGGGTCGGCAAGCAGACGATCTATCGCTGGTGGCCGACGAAGGCCGACGTCGTCCTCGAAGCCAGTGCCGGCAACGCGGACGTCATCGTGCCGGTCGCCGATCACGGCAGCTACGCCGCCGACCTGCGCGCGTTTCTGCGCGCCGGCTACGCGATGGCGAATCAGCCTCGGACCGCCGATCTGCTGCGATCTCTGATCGTCGAAGCGCAACTGCGGCCCGAATTCGGCGAGCGGTTCCGTGCCACGTTCCTGCAACCCCGGCGGCAGACCTTCGCGGCCATCACCGAACGCGCGGCTCGGCGTGGCGATCTGCCCCGCAGCCCCTCGCCGCCGATCGTGGCCGACATCGTCTTCGGGACGCTCTGGTACCGGCTGTTGGCCACCGGGGAGCCGCTGGACGAGGAGTTGGCCGAGGAGCTTGTGGCGACCCTCTGCTGATCTCGCTCGGACCACCCGAAACTGCACGCAGCAGCTCCCGGTGCGCACCTCGGCCCGGGGAGACGGGGGCCATTCCGGTAGCCGGAGACGCTCCCTGACGTCTGTTGTGAGCGGTCCGCCCGAATCGTTCGGCGGCGACGCTCACTTCGTAACGTCGCTGTCATCGCTGGTCTGTCACGATCCCGCCATGGCTGCAGCCGATCTGACGACGTCCGACGTGACCGCGCCCGTCGACAATCCGAGCCGGCACTACGGCGACCGTGTCGTCGCCGTCGAGCCGGGCGGAATCGAGCCCATCCCGCTGGACGAGCGGCACGGCCGTCCGATCGGGCTCTTCTGGACGTGGACGTCGCCGAACATGGAGTTCGCGACGATCACGCTGGGCCTGCTCGGGCCCATCGCCTTCGGCCTGAGCTTCTGGCAGTCAGTGCTGGCGGTCGTCGTGGGCACCGGGCTGGGCTCGATCAGCCAGGGCGTGCTCTCGGCCTGGGGGCCCCGGCACGGCCTGCCGCAGATGGTGCTCGGCCGCACCGCCTTCGGCTTCCTCGGCAACATCCTGCCGTCCGGCATCAACGCGATCGTGGCAAGTGTCGGCTGGTTCGCGGTCAACAGTGTCAGCGGTGCGCTGGCCCTGCACGCCCTGGTGGACGCGATTCCCAAGGCGCTCTGCCTCGTGATCGTGGTCGTCGTCCAGATCGCCGTCGCCTTCTTCGGCCACAACCTGGTGCACGCCTTCGAGCGTTACGCCTTCCCCGTGCTCGCCGTGGTCTTCGTGGTGGCCAGCATCATCGTGCTGACCAAGACCGACCCGTCCGCCAAGCCGACCTACGACGGCGGCATCGGCGGCTTCCTCGTCATGGTCGGCGCCACCTTCGGCTACGCGGCCGGTTGGAACCCCTACGCCTCGGACTACACCCGCTACCTCGAGCCGCGGACCCCGCGGCTGCCCGTCGCGCTGGCGGCCGGCCTCGGCGTCTTCGTGCCCTGCGTGCTGCTGCAGGTGGCGGGCGCGGCGGTCTTCACCGCCGGCAACAGCGCCGTCGACCCGTCGTCGTTCACCGACCTGCTGCCGACGTGGCTGGGCAAGCTCGCCCTGCTCTGCATCGCACTCGGCGCGGTCGCCGCGAACGCCATCAACATCTACAGCGGTTCGATGTCGTTCCTCGCCGTCGGCATCAAGCTGCCCACGCAGCTCGCGCGCGCCGTCGTCGCCCTCGCCTTCGGCATCGCCGGCTTCCTCGTCGCGCTCTCGGCGCTGGGCAATGCGGCCGAGGACTACGAGCAGTTCCTGCTCGTCATCGCCTACTGGGTCGGACCCTGGCTGGGCGTGGTGCTCGTCGACCGGCTGCTGCGCCGGGGACAGGACCTCACGCCGCTGCTCGCCGGCACGACGGCGAACCGCAACTGGGCCGGGTTCATCGCCATGGCGATCGGCATGGCGGTCTCGATCCCGCTCTTCTCGAACCAGACCGACTTCGTCGCCGTGGTGCCGAAGAACTATCCGTCGGTCGGCGACCTGACCTTCGAGGTCGGGTTCGTCGTCGCCGCGATCGTCTACGCCGCGCTCTACAAGCCGCTGCGCCAGCGGGTCGCCCCGGCGCCAGCCGCGGGGACGCCCTCGGAAACACTGGCGACGTGAGTCACGCCGACATCGTCACCTGGCTGGACGTCGCCGTCGAGGAGGCCCGCACGGGCCTCGCCGAGGGCGGCATCCCCATCGGCGCCGCGCTGATCGGGGCGGACGGCACCGTCCTCGGCCGCGGGCACAACCGGCGGGTGCAGCACGACGACCCGTCCGTGCACGGCGAGACCGACGCCTTCCGCAACGCCGGACGGCAGCGCAGCTACCGCGGCACCACGATGGTGACCACGCTGTCACCGTGCTGGTACTGCAGCGGCCTGGTGCGGCAGTTCGGCATCTCCCGCGTCGTGATCGGCGAGGTGCAGACCTTCTCCGGCGGCCACGACTGGCTGGCCGAGAACGGCGTCGACGTGGTGCTGCTGGACGACGAGCGCTGCGTGCAGCTGATGACGGACTTCATCGCCGCCCGCCCCGAGCTGTGGTTCGAGGACATCGGAGAGGACGCACTGTGACTGCGGACGCCATCGCCACCATCGACCTCACCCCCTGGTTCGAGGGCGACGCGGACGACCGCGCGCGGGTTGCCGCGCAGGTCGACGCCGCGCTGCGCGACGTCGGCTTCCTGCTCGTCACCGGTCACCGGGTGCCGGCCGAGACCCGGGCGGCGCTCCGCGACGCCGCCCGTGCCTTCTTCGCCCTGCCGGCCGACGTCAAGCAGAAGTACGCGGTCACCGTCGCGGGCCGGGGCTGGCTGCCGCCGGGTGTCGAGGCCAACGGCTACTCCGAAGGCACCGAGACGCCCCCCGACCTCAAGGAGTCCTACTCGGTCGGTGCCGATGACGCGACCGCCCCACTGGACGGGTACTGGTTCCAGCGCAACGTCTTCCCGGACGAGGTGCCGGCGCTCGAACTCGCGGTGCGCGACCACCTCGCCCGGATGAAGACGCTGGCAGACGACCTGCTGCAGCTCTGCGCCGCCGCGCTCGGCCTGGACGAGGACTTCTTCACCCGCCACACCGCGCAGGCGACCCACACGCTAAACCTCAACTGGTACCCGCCGGCCGCCGTGGCGGGCACTCCCGAGCCGGGGCAGTTCCGCATCGGCCCACACACCGACTTCGGCACGGTGACGATCCTCGACCGCGAGCCGGGGCGCGGGGGACTCCAGGTCTGGACCGAGCGCGATGGCTGGGCGGACGCGCCGTTCCACCCCGACGCGCTCACCATCAACACCGGCGACCTGCTCGCCCGCTGGTCGGGCGATCGCTGGAAGTCGAACCGGCATCGCGTGCTCCCCCCGCAGGCCGAGGCCCCGGACGAGGATCTCGTCAGCCTCGTGTACTTCTACGAGACCGATCGCGACACCGTCGTCGAGGCACTGCAGCCGCCGGTGGGAAGGGCCAACACCTACGAGCCCGTGGTGGCCGCCGACTTCCTGCGGGAGCGGCTGGACGCCATCACGATGGCCTGACCCAGGGCCTGCCTCCCATTTCCGGGGCTGAGAACGACGAGGGCTGGCAGCGCAGCGCCCTGAGATTCACGTTTGTTCTCAATCGCGTTCTGAATGACGATGCCTTCTGGGTTCGGATCGGTCCTTGAGTGTTAGGTTTCTGATTGGCTTCTGTATGTTTCCGTGATTGGAAAGGCCTCCAATGCAAAGCGTGGATCGAATTGCCATGCGGGTTTCTGAGGTGCGGTATTTGGCCGCCGCAATCGACGACGAGATTTCGATCATCAATGGCGGCAATCGCGATCTTGCATGGTCGGAAGATCGACGGCGAGAACTTTCGGCGTTGCGAGATCGCGTGACATCTCGCGCGGCGCCGCCGGGCTCGGGTGCATGGTTGCCTGATAACGACGTGGTACAGCTGGAACAGTCACGCTCTGATTGGTTATCACTTTATACCGTACTGTGTGGTGCGAAGTTGATTGCGGAAGAAATCGAAGAGCCGGATCGAATCGCAGATGCTCTCCTTGGTAATTTTGAAAGGGCGTTAGATATACAGCCAGCCGAGAAGGCTGAGGCAGAGCGGGCCGCGGTTTTTCTTCATCGGCCACTGCCAGGGACCCGAACGATCGTTTTCCAGCCACGAACGACCTAACCGACCGCGACATTTATCCGCGACAGGGGCTCACCGAGCAGATCAGCGGGTCGCAGAACGCCGTCGCGTCTCCGGACAGCATGGATACAGCACGACGGTCGCCGACGCCGCCCGTCGGCCCGTCCGCAAGCAGCGCTCGACCACCCAGCGCCCCGGAATCCGGGGCGTTCGGGTATCGTCGCAGCGTTCCGCGGGTGTAGTTCAATGGCAGAACATCAGCTTCCCAAGCTGACAGTGCGGGTTCGATTCCCGTCACCCGCTCCACGATCAGCCTCGGCACGGCAGCCGCACAGCTGACGCCCGGGCCCACTTCCTAGCGTCGAGGCATGGACGCCAAGAAGCTTCGTTCCACCGCCGACTCGCTGCTGCGCAAGCACGGCGGCAAGATCGACAAGGGTCTCGCCTCGGCCGAGCGGTTCGCCAAGAAGCGGACCAAGGGCGATCCGAAGAAGGCGCGTCAGATCGAGCAGGCCGCGGCGAAGGTCCGGGGCGTGCTGGACGGCGCGGGCAAGCCCCGGGGCCGCTGACCCCTCAGACCCGCTTCTCCCCGTCCGTGCCCGGCCGCAGCGCCGGCACGTGCGGGGCCAGCGCCCGGCAGACGTGATAGCCGATGAGCACGATCAGCGTGCCGGCGGCGATCCCGCTGATGGAGAAGTCGTCGGTGAACGTGATCGTCAGGTTGCCGATGCCGGCGATGAGGCCGGCGCCGAGCGGGACCAGGTTCACCGGGTTGGCGAAGTCGACCTTGGCCTCGATCCAGATCTTGGCGCCGAGCAGGCCGATGATCCCGTACAGCACCAGCGTGATGCCGCCGAGGACACCGCCGGGCGTCGCCGCCACGAGCGCGCCGAACTTCGGGCAGAAGCCGAAGAGGATCGCTACCACGGCCGCGATGTAGTAGGCCAGCGTCGAGTAGATCCGGGTGGCGGCCATGACGCCGATGTTCTCGGCGTAGGTGGTGGTGGGGGAGCCGCCGACGGCGCTGGCGATGGCGGTGCCGACGCCGTCGCCGATGAAGGCGCGGCCGAGGTAGGGGTCCAGGTCGTCCCCGGTCATCTCGGAGACGGCCTTGACGTGACCGGCGTTCTCGGCGAGCAGTGCGATCACCGACGGGATCACCAGCAGGATGAAGGTGATGCCGAAGTGCGGCAGGTGCGGGCCGGTGAGGGTCTGCCCGTCGCCGGTGACGATGTCCTTCGGGACGCCGATCCACGACGCGTTGCTCACGTCGTGCCAGTTGATCCGGTCGCCCGGCACGCACTTGCCGGCGGTGTCGCAGATGTCGACCTTGCCGATCTGGTCGGCCAGCCAGGAGATGAGGTAGCCGAAGACCAGGGCGAGGAAGATCGCGATCCGGGCGACGAAGCCGCGCGCCAGCACCGACACGAAGATCACGAACGCGGTCGTGAGCAGCGCGACCCACTGGTCCTTCGGGAAGTAGGTGGTGGTGGCAACCGTGGCCAGGTTGAAGCCGATGAGCATGACGACGGCACCGGTGACGACCGGCGGCAGGGCATTGCGCACCAGGTGGGCGCCGCCGAAGTGCACGATCACGCCGACGATCGCCAGGATCACGCCGGCGACGAGGATCGCGCCGGTGACGTCGGCCGAGTCGCCGCCCTGGGCGCGGATCGCGGCGACACCTGCGACGAACGACGCGGACGTCCCGACGTAGCTGGGGATCTTGTTCTTGACGATGAGCAGGAACAGGATCGTGGCGACGCCGGACATCAGCACCGCGAGGTTGGGGTTCAGCCCCATGATCACCGGGAAGATGAAGGTCGCGCCGAACATCGCCACCACGTGCTGCGCGCCCAGGCCCACCATGCGTCCGGTGGAGAGGCGCTCGTTCGGACGGACGACCTCGCCGGGTGGCGGCGTCTTGCCGTCGTGCACCAACGTCCAACTGAACATGCCCATGCGCTCCCCCTGCAGCCGTGGTGGTGGGGGCATCCTGGCATCCGCCGTCGGTCCGACGGCGGAACGTGGGCGCGACGCGCAGGATCAGCCGGTCGCGCTGAGCTCTCGCTCGCGGGCAACGGGAACCGCGCAGCCGACGACACCGCCGCGCCACCCGCCGGCCCGTCGGCGGGAGGCCGCGACCGCCAGCATCAGCCCACCGCCGACCCCAACGGCGAGCGGCATACCGCCGAGCAGCCCGGCGGCGGTCACCGCCACGACACCCGCGGTGCCGGCCGCGACCCAGGTCGAGGGGACCGTCCAGCCGTCGACGGTGGCGAGCAGCGCCCGCAGGGCCTCCGGACTGCGGACCGCGCCGCAGCCGACGATGGCCAATCCGCGGACACCGCCGAAGACGAGGGCTACGGCGAGGGCCTGCGGCGCCGATCCGGTGAGGACGCCCAGCGCCGCGGTCAGGTACACCGCCGCCGTCATGATGTAGGTGGCGAAGCCGGCGCCGATCTGGACGCCGTAGCCGCCGGCGTAGATCCAGCGGCGGTAGGTGACGAGCCAGCGCTCGTCCACCTGGCGCGGGTGCACCGGCAGCGACCGGCCGACGATGCGGGTGTCGGAGGCGACAGCGACCACCGCTGCCACGAGGACGAGCGACCACCGCATCCCGTCGGTGAGCGGCAGCTGGCCGAGACTCGCGGCGGCCAGCGCCATGCCGGCACCGAGCAGCGCGCCACCGGCCACGGCACCGGCGACGTACCAGCAGGCCGTCACCCAGAACCGGTGACCGCGAGCCGACTCCGACACCGGGTTGAGCGAGGAGAGCATCGACAGCCCGCACGGCGACCAGACACCACGGACCGCCGCGACGACGGCGACGACGAGCGCGAGGACGAAGAGCACGGCAGCCTCCTCAGGGGGTCTTGGTGTCGGTGCGCCAGGCGACGGTCGTGCCGACCGTCGCGGTAAGCCGACCGTCGTTGCTGATGGTGAGGGTGGCCGCACCGCGCAGGTACTTCGTCCGCGTCTGCCACCGCGTCTTGCCGTGACGGTCCATGACGTAGACCCGACCGCGCTTGCCGATGATCGCGTAGCCACCGCGGGCCGTGCCGTCGGTCTTGGACTGCCAGATGACGCCGCGGCCGTTGCGCAGGACGAGGTTCCCGTCGTCCTGCATAGTCAGCTTGGTGTGCCGGTCACGTGCGACAAGCCGATCACCGGCCCGCAGGCGCTCACCGGGCCGCAGCACGTGCCGGCCGTCGGCGTAGGTGACGACGCGCGGATAGGTGTTGCCCTTGCTCAGGCAGGGGGCGCTGTGCAGCCGGGTGTTGTTGTCCGTCGCGCTGGACTTGCCGCACTTGCCGGGGTAGAGCTGCCACGGCGGCGTGCAGCTGATCTGCCGGCAGACCACCGGCGTCACGCCCTTCACCTTCGTGTTGCACTGCCCGTAGCGGAACCGGTTGCAGGCCACGTAGCGGTGGTCGCAGTTGGACTTGTTGCAGCGGCAGGTGAAGTGCTTGCCGGGCAGGGCGTTGCAGTCGATGTAGTAGCGCGCCGCGCCGCCGCACCAGGACGAGCGATCCGCCTTCCACCAACCCCCGGCGAAGGTGTTGGGCGGGCAGGTGTTGCGGCCGGAGTTGATCGAGCAGCACATCACCGACCAGCCGGCGTCGCAGGTGGCGCCCGGCCCGCAGACCGAGGCGTAGGCGTCCTGCGGTCGGGTGAGGAAGTCCCAGGGGTTCACGGCCAGCGCGGTGCCGGTGAGGGTGGCGGTGGTGAGGAAGGTGCGGCGGCTCGTCCGCCGACCACCGAAGGCCGCGATGCGGTTGACGAGCCGTTCAGACAGCGAGGTCGTCACGAGCCGCCACCTCCAGGTTGTCGAGCACGCTGTGGACCTCACCGAGCAGCCCGGCGGCGTGCTCGCGGGAGCCGAGGACGACGTAGAGGCAGAACGGCCGGCCGAGGGTGGTGAAGAACGTCTGGCTGCCGAGCTGCCCGGCCAGCCGACGCTGCAGCTGATTCGGCGCGAAGTCGCGCAAAGTCGGTCGCGGGACGCCGCGGTGCTCGAAGAGCGGGGTGTCGGCCTCGACAGTGTCGTACTCCAGGACGGAGACGAAGGCGTGGTGGGCACGCATCCGCTCGACCGCGCCGGTGCCGAAATCACCGCGGCCGGGTGGCAGCGCGAAGTTGGCAAGGTGCAGCACCGGGTTGACCGACTCGCCGCCCAGCCAGTCGCCGACGACCTCCGGATCGTCGCGGACGTACAAACGCGCCTCCCAGCGGGCGGGGAGGGTGACGCGCAGTCCGTGACCGGAGACAGTGGCCAGCGGCCCCGCCGCCCGCGGCTCAGTCACCGTCGTCGCCGTACAGCCGCGGGTCGCCCGGACCGATGCCGGCGGCCAGCAGCTCCCGATCCATGGCGAGCTCCTGTTCGGCATCGCGCTGCGGCTTGCGTGACCGCTCACCACCGGTGGCCCCGGCATCGCCGGTGGAGCGGGCCAGCAGCTCGGAGACCTGTCGCAGCGACTGACCCGTCCCCTCACCCCGGATGCGCCCGGACGGGCCGTGGACGAAGACGACGTGCGGCGAGCCGGGCACCTCGTACTCGCGCCAGGCCGAGCTGGAGAGGACGACGTCGACCCCCGCCGGCGCCATGGCGACAAGGTCGGAGAGGCTCTCGTCCGCCGCGCTCTGCGGCACCACCAGCAGCCGGGTGTCCAGGGGGAGGGCGATCGCGCCAGGCTGGCCGAGCTCGGTCCAGAAGGTCTCGCAGGAGGCGCAGCCGCTGGAGAGGAACAGCACGAGCGTGTCGTGGTCCACGCCGACCACGCGTGCGCTCACCAGCTCGCCGTCCAGTGTCTCGCCCGCGATGTCGTGCGCAGCACCGAACTCGCGCTCATCGGCGGCGGGGCTGGCGACGGAACTGGCGACGGGCTTGCTCACCACCGGCAGCAGCGAGAAGTCACCGGCCGGAGCACCGTGGTCGTGATCGGCGGTGGCGCCGCCGTCGAGCTGGTGCAGTCGTCTCAGGACGGTCCCGTATGCGCGCAGCAGTCCGGCCACGAGCACGCAGAGCACGGCGAGGACCACCGACTCCAGGACGACGAGAACGGTCACGAGGCCTCCACGAGCCGGCGGGCGGACGACAGCGCCGGGAGGGCCGTCATGGACAGATAGGTGAGGGCGGCGAGCACCAGGACGAGCAGCCCGCCACCCGCTGCGGCCAGGGCATCGGCGTCGCCGAGACCGCCGCCGACGGGAAGACCGACGACGGTGCCCGCCGTACCCACGGTCGCTGCCACCACCGTCACGACGATGTGCGCCCGTCCCACCGGTGAGTCGTCCCGGCCGAAGCAGCCGCACGAGACCGGACGTCCGCCGCCGGCGAGCCGGACGGCGACGATCGCGAAGACGAGATAGGCCGCGGCGAGCAGCGCCGGGGCGAGGCGACCGCCGACCGTCAGCACTAGCACGGCCACCGCGACTTCGCCGACGCCGGCGAGGCGGCCGACCGGCCGGAGCAGGGCGGGGCGTCGGGGCAGCCGGGGCGCGGTGAGCCGCATCAGCTCGCCGAGCATGACCGCCGTCGCCTGCGGGCGGACGATCTTGGCCAGGCCCGAGCCCAGCAGCACGACGGCAGCCGACGCACAGAGCGCGCCGAGAACGGTGGTGACGGTCAACTGACCTCCCGGAGGGTGGCGCGAGCTTGTCACGGGAATCGGTTGACCGCGACCGGTTGGCCCCTGTGCGAATGCTGAGGGTCATCAGGCGCAAGAGTTGACCAGTCAACGGCGCCGGGGACTGTGAAGATCAAATTTTCCTCGCGTCGGTTAGCGCAGATGCGCTTCGGGACATAAGGCTGCTCACGGACTGCGCTGCCGTCCGTCCCCCGTTGCGCTCGACGAAGGCCCCCGAATGACTCGTCGCCCCCGCCGTCCTGCCCGCCCCGTGACCCGTCTCGTGACCACTGCGGTCGCGACGGCCATGACCGCCGGCCTCCTCACCACCGTCACCGTCACCGCGCCCTCCGCCGGTGCGGTGACAAGCCGAGCCAGCGCGATCAACACCGCCAGCGCCTACGCCAAGGCGCGGGGCTACAAGGTCGGCATCGCGGTCTACGACACCAAGACCGGCCACGTGATGGGCAACAGCCTGAAGAAGACCACCTTCGCCAGCGAGTCGGTGATCAAGGTGATGATCGCCGCCCGGCTCATCCTGCAGGGCCGGATGCACGGCAGCACGTCCGCGCGCGCCAAGCGGATGATCGCCTGCTCCAACGACGGCATCGCCAACTCCTTCTACGGCAGCGTGGGCGGCGACTCCCTGCTGAGCTGGACCAAGAAGCGGTTCAAGGTGCCGAGCCTGGGCAGCGGTCCCATCCGTGGCAACTGGTGGGGCAGCAACCGCATCACCGCCGACGGTCTGGTCCGGCTGTACGCAAAGCTCAAGGCGGACAAGCGCATCGGGCCCTGGCTGCTGCGGGCCATGCACTCGCACACCACCCGGGGCTGTGACGGCTTCTACCAGGCGTTCGGATTGCCGCAGGCCGCGTCGCGCACCGCGGTCAAGCAGGGCTGGGGTAGCGACTACAGCTACCGCACCCCGAACGCGAGCATGAACTCCACCGGCTTCGTCAACGGTGATCGCTACGCGATCGCCATCCTGGCGCGCGGCAAGGCGAGCAGCTACGGCTCGCGCCTCGGCAACATCATCACCGGCGTCGCCAAGCGGCTGCTGCCCGGTCGCGGCTTCCCCAGCGGCGTCCCGGTGGTGACCAAGGTGTCCGCGACGAAGGGACCGGTCTCCGGAGGCAGCCGGGTCTGGCTGACCGGGCGCGACTTCGCCGCGGTGCGATCGGTGACTTTCGGCGGCACGAGGGCGAAGTTCTCGGTCCGCAGCGACCGCAGCATCCTGGCCATCGCCCCGAAGCGGTCCGCCGCCAAGGTCAGCATCGTCATCACCACGCTGCTGGGCCGATCCCGCGGGGTGGCCTTCACCTACGTGGCGCCGCCCCGGCCGGTGACACCCAAGCCGACCCCGACCCCCACCCCGTCGAGCACCACCCCGACCACGCCGCCGACCACGCCGTCGAGCAGCTCGGTGCCGACCTCTGCGGCTCCGTCGACATCCACGACGACAGGAGCCACGGCGTCCTCGGCCGCGCCGCTTGGTGCCACGGCGGGGACTTCGCCGGTACCGGCGGGGTAGCGGTCAGTCCTGGGCGGGACGGAGGTACAGCCGGTCGCTGCCGATGACGGCGAGGACCGACGGGCCGGCGTTCTCGAAGACGAGCATCCCGCCGAGCTCGCAGACGGCCTGGTGCGAGGCGAACATCGCGTCCCCCACCTCGGCGTCGGCCACCCCGGCCCCGGCGAGGTCGACGCGCAGGTAGCGCCGCCCGGCGGACATGTGGGTACGCAGCACGCTGGTCAGCAGGGCGACCGTGGACGCTTGCAGCACCCCGGAGACCTGGACGCTGGCTCGCAGCGCGTCGGCGGCGACGGTGGCCACCTCGAGTCCGCGGAAGTCGGTGTCAGCCCGCGCGGCAGACCACATCGGGCCGGAGCCCGGCGTTGCGGTCGAAGTCATGGTGCCTCCGCAGGCTGAGGTGATCCGACCGGCGGATCGGGGTCTTACTACCCCTGGTCCGGGAAATCCAAACCACTGTTATCAACGTCGAAGTTAACGCTTTCTTTAACTCCGGCGGTAACGCAGAATGGCCGGGCGGGGCAAGGCAACCGGGGGAACGGCGGCCGTCCTCGGGGGCGGCCCGACTCACGATCGAGGTATCTCCCGATATGTCCCGCTCCTCCTCCCGACTGCGCTCCCGTCTCGTCGCACTGAGCCTCAGCGTCGCCGTGCTCGGAGTGCTCGCCGCCACCGCTCCGGCGGCCGCCGCCCGCACACCGGCCACTCCGCGCAACCTCACCAGCGCCATCGAGCCGATGACCGGTTACGAGGGTCAGGTCGCCTGCGACCCGCGTATCCGTCCCGGCACCGCCAAGCTGGCACGGCTGATCGCGGCCACCTACCCCGCAGCGCGCAGCTGGTCGTCCACCTACGCCTGCGGCACGGACGGCAGCCGCAGCGAGCACTACGACGGCCGCGCCATCGACTGGATGACCAGCGCCCGCAACGCCCGGCAGCGCGCCGCCGCCACGTCGTTCCTCACCTGGCTGCTGGCGACCGACAAGCAGGGCAACCGCTTCGCCATGGCGCGCCGGCTGGGCGTTATGTACGTCATCTTCAACAACCGGATCTGGGGCGGCTGGAGCGGCCGGTGGGAGGACTACAACGGCTGCACCAGTCCGAAGAACAAGGGCCGCGGCAACGACAACTGGTGCCATCGCACCCATGTCCACCTGTCGCTGAGCTGGAACGGTGCGATGGGCCGCACCACCTTCTGGACGAACCGGGTGGCGCCGACCGACTACGGGCCGTGCCGGGCCGACGGCATGAACTGGGCCGGCCGCTACGCCAAGGCCAACCTCGTGGGTTGTCCGGCCGTCGCTGCCACCAAGGCCGGGAAGGGGGCCTCGGCCGTCCGGAAGGCGCTCGTCAAGTACTCCGGCTGGTATCTGCGCAAGGGCTCGCGCGGCGCCGCCGTCTCCGCGGTGCAGTCGGCGCTGAAGGTGCGCGCCACCGGCAGCTTCGACGCCGCGACGGCCACCGCGGTCCGCACCTTCCAGCTTCGTCACAAGGTGCCGGTCTCGGGCCGGGTCGGCGTCGCGACCTGGCGGGCGCTGCTCGCCACCGTGCGCTGACCGGCAGCGTCACGGCTGGCCGGTGACCCGCCCGATGATGGTCTCGCCGATCTCGGCCAGCTGGGCCAGCTGCTCGGCGGAGAGGGCGTCCACCACGTAGCGGCGGACAGCCTCGACATGACCGGGCGCGGCCCGCTCGAGCACGGCGAAGCCCTCGTCGGTGAGCGTGGCGACCTGCCCGCGGCGATCGGTCTCGCAGTCGGCCCGGGCGACCCAGCCGCGCTCCTCGAGCCGGGCCACCGCATGGGACAGCCGGCTGCGCGAGCTCAGGGTGAGGTCGGCCAGTTCGCTCATGCGCAGCGAGCGGTTCTCGGCCTCGGAGAGGCGGACCAAGACCTGGTAGTAGGTGTGCGGGAGGTCGGCATCGCGCTGCAGCTCGCGGTCGAGTGCGTCGAAGAGCACCTTGGTCGATTCCACGTACGCCCGCCACGCTCGCTGCTCCGCCGGACTCAACCACGCAGTGGACATGACGCGGATCTTACGGGGAACAGAGTCGAGGGGTATCTGGTTGAGCGTTTGACTATGCTGGCAGGACGCGTCTACCCGGAGGAGTGATCGCGATGCCGATCCACCGCTTGAATCACGCTGTGCTTTACGTCCGCGACGTCCGTCGCAGCGTTGCCTTCTATCGGGACGTCCTCGGCTTCGAGGTCGCCACGGAGGCCGCCGGTGGCCGTGCCGCCTTCCTCCGGGCGGCGGCGTCGTCCAACGACCACGACCTCGGTCTCTTCCAGATCGGCGCCGACGCCGGCCAGAGCACTGCCGGCCGACAGACCGTGGGGCTGTACCACCTCGCGTGGGAGGTCGACACCCTCGCCGACCTCGAGGTCACCATGCAGCGGTTGGCCGCCCATGACGCCCTCGTCGGCGCTTCGGACCACAGCACGACCAAGTCGCTCTACGGTCAGGACCCCGACGGACTCGAGTTCGAGGTCGCCTGGGTCGTGCCGGCCGACCTGCTGGACGAGGCGACCCTGGAGGCGCGGACGAGCATCCGCCCGCTCGACCTGTCCCGCGAGATCGCGCGCTACGGCGCGCAGACGCCGGGAGGCATCGGCATCAGCCGGATCGCCGTCGGCTGAGCCGCGCCGGGCCCGCTCCGGCTCGTCTCTAGAATCGGTCGTGTATCCCGCCCCGCCGACTGCGAAGGCATGCCCGCGATGACCGATGGCCCCACCCGCGTCCTGCTCCTGGAGCAGATCCACCCCGACGCCGTCGAGATCCTCCGTTCGGCAGGCTTCGAGGTCGAGACGGTGGACCGTGCCCTGGACGAGGACGAGCTGATCGAGCGGCTCGCCGGCATCGCGCTGCTGGGCATCCGGTCGAAGACCCAGGTGACGCAGCGGGTGCTGGACGCCGCCGACCAGCTGGTCGCCATCGGCGCATTCTGCATCGGCACCAACCAGATCGACCTTGTCGCCGCCTCGGCCGCGGGCGTCGCCGTCTTCAACGCCCCGTTCTCCAACACCCGCTCGGTCGTCGAGCTGGCCATCGCCGAGATCATCTCGCTGACCCGCCGGTTGACCGAGAAGAACGCCCTGATGCACGCGGGGGTGTGGGACAAGTCGGCCGCCGGAGCCCACGAGGTCCGCGGCCGCACGCTGGGAATCGTCGGCTACGGCAACATCGGCACGCAGCTCTCCGTGCTGGCCGAGAACCTCGGCATGAAGGTGATCTTCTTCGACACCGCCGACCGCCTCGCGCTCGGCAACGCGCGCCGCTGCCTGTCGCTGAAGGACCTGCTCGCCGAGGCCGACGTCGTCACGCTGCACGTCGACGGTCGTCCCGCCAACGAGAACTTCTTCGGCGAGGACGACTTCGCCGTGATGAAGCCGGGCTCGCTCTTCCTCAACCTCTCCCGCGGGTTCGTCGTCGACTACGCGGCGCTGCGCCGTCACATCGAGTCCGGCCACATCGCCGGCGCCGCGGTCGACGTCTTCCCGGTGGAGCCCAAGGGACGCGGTGACGAGTTCGTCTCCGAGCTGCGCGGGCTGCCCAATGTCGTGCTCACCCCGCACATCGGCGGGTCGACCGAGGAGGCACAGCAGGACATCGGCCGCTTCGTCGCCGGCAAGTTCCGCGATTACGTGCTCGACGGCTCCACGGCCATGTCGGTGAACCTGCCGGGGCTCTCCCTTCCCCGTCCGGACGGCACGCTGCGCCTGATCCATCTGCACCGCAACGTCCCCGGCGTCCTTGCCCGCGTCAACGGCCTGCTCGCCGACCACGGCGTCAATGTCGAGGCCCAGCTGCTCGGCACCAGTGGCGAGCTGGGGTACGTGGTCACCGACAGTGCCTCCGGCACCACGCAGGCCATCGTGGACGAGATCCGCGCCATGCCCGAGACGGTCCGCCTCCGCGTCATCTTCTGATCCCGGCCGCCGCCTCCGCGTCATCTTCCGATCCCGGCCGGTCGACCCCGGCCGCCCACCCCCCCGCCGAGTGGTCGAATTCGGCGCCGAGTGGTCGCCCTGGCCGCGACCACTCGACGGCCTTTTCGACCACTCGGCGGTTGCTGTGACGACGGCCTACCGATTACTCGGTGGTTGCTGTGACGGCGGCCTGGTTTCCTACCGAGTGCTTGCTCCGGCTACCGACCGGTAATATCCTGAAGTTACTGACGAGTAACAACCACCGTCGTCCTTCAGGAGTTCTGGGCATGGGCCACTTCAAGAGCAACGTCCGAGACATCGAGTTCAACCTCTTCGAGGTCTTCGGCACCGACAAGACCCTCGAGACGGCGCCGTTCGCCGACGTCGACACCGACACCGCGCGCGGCATGATCGCCGAGGTCGCGAAGCTGGCCGAGGGCCCGCTGGCCGAGTCGTTCACCGACGCCGACCGGAACCCGCCCGTCTTCGACCCGGACAACTACTCGGTCACGCTGCCGGACTCGTTCAAGAAGTCCTACAAGGCGCTCTACGACAGCGAGTGGTGGCGGGTCGAGACGCTGCCCGAGCTCGGTGGTCAGCTCGTGCCCCGCACCGTCGTCTGGGCGATCGCCGAGCAGGTGCTCGGTGCCAACCCCGCGCTGCACATGTACATGGCCGGCGCGCCCTTCGCCGGGATCCTCTACGCCAACGGCAACGAGACCCAGAAGAAGATGGCCCAGCGCATGATCGACAAGGGCTGGGGCGCTACGATGGTGCTCACCGAGCCCGACGCCGGCTCCGACGTCGGCGCCGGTCGCACGGTCGCCAAGGAGCAGGCCGACGGCACCTGGCACATCGAGGGCGTCAAGCGCTTCATCACCTCGGCTGTCAACGACATGGTCGAGAACGTCATCCACCTGGTGCTGGCCCGTCCCGAGGGCGCCGGCCCCGGCACCAAGGGACTCTCGCTCTTCGTCGTCCCGCAGAACCACTTCGACCCCGAGACCGGCGAGCTCGGCGAGCGCAACGGCGCCTTCGTCACCAACGTCGAGCACAAAATGGGGCTCAAGGCCTCCACCACCTGCGAGGTCCGCTTCGGCGAGATCGACAACATCCCGGCCGTCGGCTACCTCGTCGGTGACGTCCACAACGGCATCGCGCAGATGTTCCAGGTCATCGAGCACGCCCGCATGATGGTCGGTACGAAGGCCATCGCCACCCTCTCGACCGGTTACCTCAACGCGCTCGAGTACGCCAAGACCCGCGTGCAGTCGGCCGACCTCACCAAGTCCGGCGACAAGACCGCCCCGCGCGTCACGATCATCAACCACCCGGACGTCCGTCGCAGCCTGATGCTGAACAAGGCCTACGCCGAGGGGCTGCGGGCGCTGGTGTACTACACCGCCTCCGCGCAGGACCGCATCATCACCGGGCAGGCCGCCGGTTCGGACGTCACGCTGGACGAGGCGATCAACGACCTGCTGCTCCCCATCGTCAAGGGCGTCGGCTCCGAGCGCAGCTACGACCAGCTCGCCCAGGCGCTGCAGACCTTCGGTGGCTCGGGTTACCTGCAGGACTACCCGCTGGAGCAGTACATCCGCGACGCCAAGATCGACACCCTCTACGAGGGCACCACGGCGATCCAGGGCCAGGACTTCTTCTTCCGCAAGATCGTGAAGAACCAGGGCGCGGCGCTGGGCGCGATCTCCAACGAGGTGACCCAGTTCCTGGAGTCCATCGCCGACGAGGGCCGTCTCAAGGAAGACGCCGCGCTGCTCAAGCAGGCTCTCGACGACCTCGGCGGCATCGTCGGCGCGATGTTCAACCAGCTCATGAGCGGCCAGGAGGACGTCACCAACGTCTACAAGGTCGGCCAGAACACCACCCGCCTGCTGCTGTCGGCCGGTGACCTCATGGTCGGCTACCTGCTGCTGCGCCAGGCCAAGGTGGCGCTGGAGAAGCTGGACGGCAACGGCATCTCGCAGGCCGACCGCGACTTCTACGCCGGCAAGCCGGCGGTGGCGCACTTCTTCGCCACCACCGTGCTGCCCGAGCTGGCGGCCCGCCGCCAGGCCGCCGAGAACATCGACAACTCGCTGATGGACGTCGCCGAGGCGTCGTTCTGAGTCATCCGCTGAGCCAGCGGTAGCGCCTGCAGGGCCCCGTCCGGAGTGATCCGGGCGGGGCCTTGGTGCGTCCGGCGCTTCGGGTCAGCGGGTGAGGTCGGTGAGCTGCGACGGGGTGAAGCCGGCGAGATCGGTGTCGTCCAGGGCGCCGCAGGCATGTCCGCGCAGCAGGTACCCCGCGAGGGCGCGCGCGGTGGCGGGCTCGTCGGCGATGCCGGAGTCCTGTCGGTCGAGATAGGAGCGCAGCCGTGCTGCCGCGGTGGCCGACCCGTCCCGGTAGAACGCGAAGGTGGCCGCGAAGCGGGTCGGCAGCTGCGCCGGGTGCAGGTCCCAGCCCTGGTAGATGCCGCGTTCCAGCGATCGGCGGACCAGACCGGCGTGCAGCGCCCAGGCGGCCCGGACCGCCTCCCGTCTGCCGACGGGCAGCACGTTGGACGACCCGTCGCAGACGGGCACCCGGGTCTGCGCCGCCGCGACCTGCAGCACGTCCTTGGCGTGGTCGGCGACCGGATGCGCCAGCGACTGCCAGGCCGCGGCGACGCCGAGCGCGGCGCTGTAGTCGTAGGTGCCGTAGTGCAGTCCGACGCAGCGGCCGGCCGAGGCGTGCAGCATCCGTGCGACCAGGGCGGTGCCGTCGGCGCCGAGGACGGCCTGCGGCATCTCGATCTGCAGTTCGAAGGGCAGCCGCGGCAGCGAGTAGGTGGACTCCAGCGCGGCGCAGAGCTCCACCATGGCCTCGACCTGCGCCACGGACGTGACCTTCGGCAGCGTCACCCGGAAACCCCGGGGCAGCGACCCGTGGGCCAGTACGGCCTCGAGCACCAGGTCCAGCGTCCGGACGCCGCGGCGCCGGGTCGAGGCCTCCAGGCTCTTCATGCGGATGCCGGTGAACGTGGTGCGGGGGCCGCGGCCCAGCACGTCGCCGGCGGCGCGGGCGGCAGCGTCCTCGACGTCGTCGGACCGGAGGCCGAAACCGTCCTCGAAGTCGACCCGGAGGTCCTCGACCGGCTCGACTGCCAGCTTGTCGCGGACCCGCTCCTCGAGCGCCGCGTCCACGCCGGGGAGCGGACCGTGCTGGTCCAGCGCGGCGATGGCGCCGCCCCGCCACTCGTCCGGCGTGTGTGCACCGAACCGGTCGGCCGGCACGTAGCAGGTGTGGACGGGCTGCCGGGCCACGTCGGGGCCCGGGTACCGGGCTGCGCGCTCGGCGTCGTCGGCCGCGAGCAGGGCGTCCAGCCGGGCGCCGAACTCCGGGCCGAGCATCAGTCGATCTCCTCGTAGCCGGGCAGGGTGAGGAAGTCGGCGAAGTCGTCGGCGAGGGCGACCTGCAGGAAGAGGGCGCGCGCGGTCTCGGCGTGTGGCCCGACGAGCGGCTCGGCAGCGACCAGCTCACGGACGAGCGCCTCCGTCACGACGGTGCCGTCGTCGAGTGCCACCGCGCCGTGCACCCACTGCCACACCTGCGACCGCGAGATCTCGGCGGTGGCTGCGTCCTCCATGAGGTTATCGATGGCGGCGGCGCCGACCCCGGACAGCCAGGAGACGAGATAGCGCAGTCCGACGCTGACGTTGGCCGCCAGCCCGGCGCGCGTCGGCGGCCGCACCGACGCCGAAAGGTCGATCAGGGAGGCCGCGTCGGGGACGACGTCGTCGCGTCGCCGCGCGAGCTGGTTTGGTTCCTCGCCGAGCCGGGCGTCGAAGACCTCGCGGCAGACCGGGACAAGGTCAGGGTGCGCCACCCAGGAACCGTCGAAACCGTCCGCGGCCTCGCGGGTCTTGTCCTCGCGGACCTTGGCCAGCGCCTGCTCGTTCACCGCGGCGTCGCGCCGCGACGGGATGAACGCCGCCATGCCACCGATCGCGAAGGCGCCGTGCGCGTGGCAGGTAGCCACCAACTGTTCGGTGTAGGCGCGCATGAAGGGCTGCGTCATGGTCAGCCAGGCCCGGTCGGGGAGCACGAAGTCCGGGCCGGCGTCGCGGAAGTACTTGATGATGCTGAAGAGGTAGTCCCAGCGGCCGGCGTTGAGGCCGGAGGCGTGCTTGCGCAGCTCGTAGAGGATCTCCGCCATCTCGAAGGCAGCCGGGATCGTCTCGATGAGGACGGTCGCCCGCACCGTCCCGTGCGGGATCCCGAGCTCGGCCTCGGCGTGCGTGAAGATGTCGTTCCAGAGCCGCGCCTCGAGGTGGCTCTCCAGCTTCGGCAGGTAGAAGTAGGGGCCGGATCCCTTGTGCAGCAGGGCCTGCGCATTGTGGAAGAAGTACAGCCCGAAGTCGACGAACGCGCCGGCCGTGACCTCGTCGTCGATCCGCACGTGCCGTTCGTCCAGGTGCCAGCCGCGGGGGCGGACGACGACGGTGGCCAGCGGGACGTCGGTGCGCAGGGCGTAGCTGCGCCCCTCGGCCGTGGTGAGCGACGCGGTGCCCCGCACCGCGTCGGCGAGATTGAGCTGCCCCTCGACCACGTTGCGCCAGTGCGGGGTGTTGGCGTCCTCGAGGTCGGCGAGCCACACCTTCGCGCCGGAGTTGAGCGCGTTGATCATCATCTTGCGCTCCGTGGGGCCGGTGATCTCGACCCGCCGGTCGACGAGATCGGCCGGTGCCGGCGCGACCTGCCAGTCGCCGTCCCGAATATGCGCGGTATCGCTCATAAAACCGAGGCGGCCCGTGCGCGCGACCTCTGCGCGTCGTTCGGCGCGTCGTGCGAGCAGCTCGCGCCGGGTGGTGGCGAAGCGGCGGTGGATGCCGGCGACGAAGTCGAGCGCCGCGGGCGTCAGGACGTCCTCGGCACCTTCGACGTGCGGACCGGTGACCTCGATCGACATGGCTGCTCCTCCGACGGATCAGGTGAAGAACTCGGACGGGTCGACGGCGCCGGCCACGTCGGCCGGCAGCAGCGACAGCCAGCGGCGGGTGATCGCGTCCCGCGCGTCGGCGGCCACGGTGCCGAGCAGCCGCAGCCGCGCGACGCCGCCGTCGGGATAGATGGACAACCCGACCCGGCTGACCGGGGTGGCCGTCCGGAGCCGGAACAGGTGCTCGGTGTCGGGGACGAGCGCGGTGCGCGGCAGCAGCTCGACCCCGGAGTCGGTGTCGGTGAGGGTGGCCCAGCCCGGCGCGTTGCCCACGAAGCGCGACGTGTCGATGACGGCACGGTCGAGCAGGCCGGGCGCCGCGAGCCGCACGACGAGCCAGTCGTGACCGTCGTCGCGGCGGCGGGCGGTCTCCCATCCCTCGGACATGATCCGCGCGACGCCGGGCGCGAGGACGTTGGCCGGGGAGCTGTAGAACATGTTGCTGCAGCCCTCGACCACGCCGCCATGGACCGTCGCGGCGAGGTCGACGCGGCCACCGAGGCGCCGCGGATCGGGCACGACCTCACCGTGGACGCGCAGCCGCGCGACCCCGCCGTCGGGGTGGATGGTGAGGCGCACGTGAGTGACGAGACGATCGGCGACCTCGACCCGGACGGTGTTGGCGGTGTCGCCCTCGAGCTCGGTACGGGTGACGAGCGGCGTCCACTCGGCGGCGGCGACGGTGGCGGCGTCGGGGTACCCGAGCAGCGTCGTCGCCTCGACCGTGGCCGCGGGCGGGAAGTTGCCGCGGAAGAACGCCGTGTCGATGACGACGCCCCGGACCACCGCCGGGACGCCGAGCCGGACGATCACCCAGTCGTCACCCGCGGTGCGCCGGCGGCGGGTCTCCCAGCCGTCGTAGACCTTGCCGCGGGGGGCGAAGGCGAGCGGGTCATGGGTGGCCCGGCCGGGGGTGATGAGGCTGTGGACGTCGGCGTAGGTGTCGTCGTTCGTGGCCATCACCGAGCCGCCGAGGGCGCGCGAGGCGACGTCGGGCAGGTGACGGAAGTCGGGGTCATGCTCCGCGGGCAACCAGGCCTCCTCTCGTCTCGCCGTCGATGATCGGCGCCCCAGCCAACCAGGTGCGCTCGACGACACCGAAGAGGGTGCGCCCGGCATACGGGCTCACCGGGTTGCGGTGCCGCAGCCTCGCCGGGTCGACGACGAAGGTCTCCTCGGGCGCGAACTGGCACAGGTCGGCCCGGTGTCCGGGCGCGATCACACCGCGACCGGGCAGCCGGGTCAACCGCGCCGGTGCCTCGGCCATCCACGCCACGAGCCGGTTGAGGCCGATGCCGCGCTCGCGCGCCGCCGTCCACACCACCGGCAGGCCGAGCTGAACCGACGCGATGCCGCCCCACGCCTCGCCGAAGTCGCCGGAGTCCAGCCGCTTGGCCTCGATCGTGCACGGCGAGTGGTCGGAGACGACACAGTCGATGGTGCCGTCTCCGAGCCCGGCCCAGAGCGCGTCGCGGTGGGCGTCGTCGCGGATCGGTGGGCAGCACTTGAACTGGGTGGCGCCGTCGGGAACGTCCTCGGCGCGCAACGCGAGGTAGTGCGGGCAGGTCTCGACCGTGATCGGCAATCCCTCTGCCTTGGCCGCGCGTATCAGCGGCAGGGTCTCGGCGCTGGACAGATGCACCACGTGGGTGCGGCAGCCCGTGCGCCGGGTGACGTCCAGCAACCGGGCGACGGCGCTCGTCTCGGCAGTGGGCGGCCGGCTGGCGACGAAGTCGGCGTAGTGCCGGCCGTGCGCGTCGGTGACGAGCGCGGCGTCTTCGGCGTGGGCGATCAGGAGCCCGTCGAAGCCGGCGATGGTGCGCATGGCGAGCTCGAGCCCGTCGGCGTCCAGGGGCGGGAACTCGTCGACGCCCGAGGGCAGCAGGAAGCACTTGAAGCCGACCACGCCGGCGTCGTGCAGAGCAGCCAGCGAGCCGGCGTTGCCCGGCACCGCACCGCCCCAGAAGGCGACATCGACGCTGAGCTGGCCGGCTGCACTCGCCTGCTTGGCCCGCAGCGCCGCGACGTCGATCGTCGGCGGGATGCTGTTGAGCGGCATGTCGACGATGGTCGTCACCCCGCCGGCCGCCGCGGCTCGGGTCGCCGTGGCGAAGCCTTCCCACTCGGTGCGGCCGGGCTCGTTGACGTGGACGTGGCTGTCCACCAGGCCGGGCAGCAGGACGCGGTCAGCGGGGAGCGTCTCGACGTCGGCCGCGACGTCGGAGACCGCGTCGAAGGCGAGGACGTCGGTGATCACGCCGCCGGTGACGACCACCGCCGCGGCCCGCTCGCCCTCGGGCAGCTGGACGCGATGTCCCCGGATGACGGTCACGAGCGGATGGTGGCACAGCCGTGTTTCGCCGATCTGCCCTACTGTCGACGCCGTGAGCGAGACCGACGCGCGACCGCTGGACGCCGAGGACTTCGATCGCCTCGCACCGGCGGCGGCGCAGGCGCTGCTGCGGCCGGTGTGCGCGAGCCAGTCGTGGCAGGACGAGATGCTGGCGCGCCGGCCTTTCGGCAGCCTCGCCGCCGCGGTCGCGGCGTCGGACGATGTCCTCGCCGGCCTGTCCTGGCCGCAGCTCGAGCAGGCGCTCGCCGCCCATCCGCGGATCGGCGAGCGAGCAGCCGGCGCGTCGACCGAGGCCGCGTGGTCGCGGGCCGAGCAGGGCCCGGCGGGCGCGCCGGACGTCGAACAGCGCCTCGTCGCCGGCAACGTCGCCTACGAGGAGAGGTTCGGCCACGTCTTCCTGATCTGCGCGAGTGGGCTGAGCCGTGAGCAGCTGCTCGCGGCGCTGCAGGAGCGGCTCGGCCACGACGCCGCGCAGGAGCGGGAGACGACCCGGCGCGAGCTCGCCGCCATCGTCGCGCTGCGGCTGCAGAAGGTGATCGCATGAGCATCAGCACGCATGTCCTGGACGCCGCCGCCGGACGTCCGGCGACGGGGGTCGCGGTGACGCTGGAGCGCCGTGACGGCGCGCAGTGGCGACCGGTCACCGAGCGCACCACCGATTCCGACGGCCGGGTCGCCGACCTCGCACCGGAGGCGCCCGCCGGGGTCTACCGGCTGCGCTTCGACATCGACGGCTGGACCGGGGACGACGCGTTCTTCCCCGAGGTGACCATCGCCTTCCGGATCATTGACGCCGCCGCGCACCACCACGTCCCGCTGCTGCTGAGCCCCTACGCGTTCTCCACTTACCGCGGGTCGTAACCATGACGAAATCCGCTCGGGGCACGGTGTGCCGATGACGACGACGGTGATCGAGGGCTGTGCCGTCGCCACGGTGGACGCCGCGGGCACCGAGCACGACTCCGGACACGTGGTGATCGCCGACGGCCGGATCGCCGCCGTCGGTAACGGCCCCGCGCCGGTGATCGAGGGCGCCGTCCGCATCGACGGCCGGGGCCGGTTGCTGACGCCCGGCCTCGTCAATAGCCACCACCACCTCTACCAGTGGATCACCCGTGGCTACGCCGTGGACGGCACGCTCTTCGAGTGGCTCACCGCGCTCTACCCGGTCTGGGCGCGGCTGACGCCCGAGCTGGTCCACGACGCGGCCGCGGCGAACCTGGCATGGCTGGCCATGACCGGCTGCACGACATCGATGGACCACCACTACGTCTTCCCGCGCGGGCAGGGGGACCTGCTCGAGCCCGAGATCCGCGCGGCACGCGAGATCGGGGTCCGGTTCCACCCCACCCGCGGCTCGATGAACCTGGGCCGCTCGCAGGGCGGCCTGCCGCCGGACTCGGTCGTCGAGAGCCACGACGAGATCCTCGCCGCGACCGCGGCCGCCGTGACGGCGTGGCACGACCCGGCGCCGGGCGCGATGGTGCGCGTCGCGGTCGCGCCGTGCTCGCCGTTCTCGGTCACCACCGAGCTGATGCGCGACTGCGCCGAGCTGGCGCGCGAGCTGGGCGTGCGTCTGCACACCCATCTCGCCGAGACCGACGACGAGGAGGACTTCTGCCGCGCGACCTACGGGAAGACGCCGACGCAGTACGCCGAGGACCTCGGCTGGCTCGGTCCCGACGTCTGGCTGGCCCACTGCGTCCACCTCGGCGACGAGGCGATTGCCCGCCTCGCCGCGACGGGGACGGGGGTGGCGCACTGCCCGACCTCCAACGGCCGGCTCGGTGCCGGCATCGCGCCCGTGCGCTCGCTGCTCGGGGCCGGGGTGCCCGTCGGGCTCGGGGTGGACGGCTCGGCCTCCAACGAGTCGGCTCGCATGGTGGACGAGCTGCACCAGTCGCTGCTGGTCGCCAGGGCGAAGGGCGGCCCGCTGGCGCTCACCGCGCGGGACTCGCTGCGGATGGGCACCATGGGCGGCGCCCGCTGCCTGGGGCGGGCCGACGAGATCGGCTCGATCGAGGTCGGCAAGCTCGCCGACCTCGCGCTGTGGCGGGTCGACGGCCTGGCCGGCGCCGGCATCGACGACCCGGTCTGCACCCTCGTCTTCGGTGCGCCCGAGCTGGACTCGCTGTGGGTCGGCGGTACGCGCATCGTCGGCGGCGGTGACCTGCTAACGGCCGACACCGGTGAGCTCGCGGCCCGTGCCGCCACCGCCGCCCGCACCATCGCCGGGGCCTAGATGGACCTCGTCCACGTCGCCGATCTCGTCCCGCTGGAGCAGGCGCGGTGGCAGCCCGGCGACGGGTTCCTCGCCGGCGGCACCTGGCTCTTCTCCGCGCCGCAACCGGGACTGCGTCGACTCGTCGACCTGCGCGCGGCCGGCTGGCCGGCGCTGATCGAGGGGCCGGCCGGACTCGAGATCGCCGCCACCTGCACCCTGGGCGAGCTCGCGCGGCGTCCGGAACCGGTCTTCCGGTGGTGCGTCGACGCGCTGCTCGGATCCTTCAAGGTCGCGCACGAGGCGACGGTCGGCGGCAACATCTGCCTGGCCCTGCCCGCTGCGCCGATGATCTCGCTGCTGGCCGGGTTGGACGCCGTCGCCCTGCTCGTCGCCGCCGACGGCAGCAGCCGCACGTTGCCGGTGGCCGACCTCGTCCTCGGGCCGCAGCTGACCGCGCTCGGAGCGGGGGAGTACCTGCGCTCGGTGACCGTTGCCGACCCGGCGGCGAGGGTGGCGTACCGGCGGGCCTCGCTCAGCACTTACGGTCGCTCGGCGGCGTTCGTCCTGGGACGTCGGAGCGGCGACGGTGCCGTCGTCACCGTGACGGCGTCGGTGCCGCGGCCGGTGCAGGTCCGCTTCGACACGGTGCCGAGCGCGGCGCGGGCCGTGGCCGCGGTCGAGAGCGCCGTGGCCGGTGCCTGGTACGACGACGTGCACGGTCATCCGGCCTGGCGGGCCGCGATGACCTCGCGGCTCGTCGCCGAGGTCGTCACCGAGCTGGCGGACTGATGCGCATCGACGGCGTCGGCTGCGACGAGGAACCACGGGCCGGACAGTGCCTGCGCACCTTCCTGCGCGAGCAGGGCCGCTTCGGCGTGAAGAAGGGCTGCGACGCCGGGGACTGCGGCGCCTGCACCGTCCACGTCGACGGTGCCCCCGTGCACAGCTGCCTCTACCCGGCGCAGCGCGCCGTCGGCCACGAGGTCACCACCGTCGAGGGCGTCGCCGCCGACGGCATGCGGGACGCGTTCCGCGCGGCCCAGGGTTTCCAGTGCGGGTTCTGCACGCCGGGCATGATCATGACCGCAGCGGCGCTGCCCGCCGGGGACCGCGACGGCCTGCTGCGCGGCAACCTGTGCCGGTGCACCGGATACGGCGCGATCCGCGACGCGCTGGACGGCGTCAAGCGCGTCGGGGTCGGGCCTGACGACGTCGCCGCCCCCGCCGCCGAGGAAGTCGTGCACGGCACCGCCCGCTTCACCCTCGACACCGCCGTGCCCGGACTGCTGCACCTGAGCCTGGTCCGCTCGCCGCATGCGCACGCCCGGGTGGTGGCCGTCGACGCCACCCGCGCGCTCGCCGAGCCCGGCGTCGTCGCCGTCTTCACCCCCGACGACTCGCCGGACGTGCACTTCTCGACCGGACGGCACGAGGATCCCGATGACGACGCCTACGACACCGCGGTGCTCGACGATGTCGTCCGTTTCGTCGGGCAACGGGTCGCGGCCGTCGTCGCGGAGTCGCCGGTCGCCGCGGCGCGCGGGGCCGAGTTGGTCGACGTCACCTACGAGGTGCTGCCGCACGTCGTCGGTGCCGAGGCGGCGCTGGCGCCCGGCGCGCCGGTGATCCATCCCGACCGCGTCGCCGCCCACGGCATCGCCGACCCGTCGCGCAATCTCGCCGCCCGGGTGACCGGCGATGTCGGGGACGTCGACACCGCCTGGCGCGAGAGCCCCCACCGCTGGTCGGGGACCTTCGACATCCACCGGGTGCAGCACGCTGCCCTCGAGACGCATGCGGCCCTCGGCCGGATCGACGACGACGGGCGGCTGGTGATCCGGACCTCCAGCCAGGTGCCCTTCCTCACCCGTGACGCCCTGGCACGGATCTTCGACCTCGACCGCGAGCGGATCCGGGTGCACGCCGCCCGGGTCGGCGGCGGGTTCGGCGGCAAGCAGGAGCTTCTCGTCGAGGACGTCGTCGCACTGGCCGTGCTGCGGCTGCGCCGGCCGGTGCAGCTGGAGCTCACCCGTGAGGAGCAGTTCACGGCGACGACCACCCGGCACCCGATGCACGTCGAGGTACGGGTGGCGGCGAGTGCGGACGGCACCCTCACCGCGTTGGACGTCAGGCCCCTGGCCGACACCGGCGCCTACGGAAATCATGCGACCGGCGTGCTCTTCCACTCCTGCGGTGAGGCGCTCGCGCTCTATCGGTGCCCGAATAAGCGCGTTTCCGCGCAATCGGCGTACACGAACAGCGTGCCGTCGGGCGCGTTCCGAGGCTACGGGCTGTCGCAGACCCTCTTCGCCGTCGACTCCGCCCTCGACGAGCTGGCCCGGCTGGCGGGTTTCGACCCGCTCGAATTCCGGCTGGTCAATGCCGTCCGCCCTGGCGACCCACTGGTCAGCATCGCCGAGGACGAGTCGGACGTGACCATCGCCAGCTACGGCCTGCCCGAGTGCGTCGAGCTGGTCCGGACGGCGCTGGCGTCGGGGCGCGGCCGTCCCGTCCCGCCCGGCGACGGCTGGCAGGTGGGCACCGGGTATGCGGTGACGATGCTCGACACCGTCCCGCCCAACGGGCACATCGCGCACGCCCGCATCACCCGCGCCGGCAGCGGCTACCGCCTCGCCGTCGGCACCAGCGAGTTCGGCAACGGCACCGCCACGGTGCACCGCCAGCTAGCGGCGCGGGCCCTCGGCTGCGCGGTCGACGACATCGTCCTCGAGGCCGCCGACACCGACGCCGTGGCCCACGACACCGGCGCCTACGGCTCGACGGGGACGGTGGTGGCCGGCACCGCGACGCTGCGCGCCGCGTCGGCGCTCGCCGCGGACCCGACCCTGCCGCACGCCGACGGGTACGCCGACGGCACGCCGCGCTCCGTCGCCTTCAACGTCCAGGGCTTCCGGGTCGCCGTCCGCCCCGCGACCGGCGAGATCGAGATCCTGCAGAGCGTCCACGCCGCGGACGCCGGCACGGTGATCAACCCGATGCAGTGCCGTGGCCAGGTCGAGGGCGGCGTGGGGCAGGCGCTCGGCGCGGCGATGTTCGAGCACCTGGACATCGACGACGCCGGCCGCGTCACCACCCGCGCGCTGCGCGAGTACCACCTGCCGGCCATCGGCGACCTGCCCGCCACCGAGGTCTACTTCGCCGACACCCACGACCCGCTCGGCCCGCTCGGGGCCAAGCCGATGAGCGAGGCGCCGTTCAACCCGGTGGCGCCGGCGCTTGCCAACGCCGTCCGCGACGCCACCGGGGTCCGGATCACCCGCCTGCCGCTGACCCGCGATCGGGTGTGGCTCGCCCTCGAAGGGAATCGCTGATGGTCGTGCTCGGACCCAACCGCTACGGCAAGGCCGAGGTCCGCGTCGTGCGGGTGACCCGCGACCCGGCCGGGGACGTCATCCGTGACCGCTCCGTCTCGACGAGCCTCTCCGGCGACCTCGCCGCCACTCATCTGTCCGGCGACAACGCGCAGGTGCTGGCCACCGACACCCAGAAGAACGTGGTCAACGCCTTCAGCCGCAGCCTGGGCGACACCGAGCCGGAGGCCTTCGCACTCGCCCTGGCCGAGCACTTCGTCACCGGGCCGATCACCCGCGCCCGCGTCGCCGTAGACGAGGTGGCCTGGACTCGCCTCGGCCCGAACCCGCACGCCTTCTCGCGCGACGGCTCCTCGACGCGCACCACCGTCGTCGTCCGCGACGCCGCCGCCGGCACCAGCGTGGTGTCGGGCATCCGGGACCTCGTCGTCCTCAAGACGACGGAGTCGGAGTTCCACGGCTTCCCGCGCGACGAGTACACGACGCTGGCCGAGACCGACGACCGGATGCTGGCGACCTCGGTGACGGCGTCGTGGCGGCACACCGGCACCGACGCCGACTGGTCCGCCGCCTTCACCACGGCTCGCGACGCGATGCTCGCCGCCTTCGCCGACACCTACTCCTACTCGCTGCAGCAGACGCTTTTCGCGATGGGGACGGCGATCGTCGAGGCCGTCCCCGGCATCTGCGAGGCGCGGCTGGCGCTGCCGAACAAGCACCACTTCCTCGTCGACCTCTCCCCGTTCGGCCTCGACAACGACAACGAGGTCTACTACGCCGCCGACCGCCCGTACGGCCTCATCGAGGGGACGGTGCTGGCCGACGATGCACCGCCGGAGGGCCTGGCCTGGAGCTGACGGAGTCGGAGCAGGATCCGGCGGCTGCCGGTCAGCGGACATCTCCCGGAAACGTTCGCGTATCGGGAAGCCGCTAGCGTCCTGGAGCTTCAAGGACGGTCGCGATCCGTCCACATTGCGGAGGGAAACGCAGATGAACCGAGTCGTATCAGTGACGGCAACCGTCGTGTTGACGCTCTCGCTGTTGGTGGTGATTGCGTTGGCCGGGCCATCCAAGGCCTCGGCATGCACGAACTCACGCAGCGGGTCCCCCGGCTCGACGTCGTACACCATCACGTTCACGACGTGCTCATCGCACTACATCTTTCGGACCTTGGCCGTGGTCGTTGACGTGTACGGCGACCATGTGCGGAAGTACGGCGACTGGGTCGTGAACGGCAAGAGCAAGGCGTCCTGGTCGTGGACCGACGACCTCGTCTGCTGGGGCTACCAGGGTCAGGCCCAAGGGGGTCCAGTGCAGACGACATGGCAGAAGGGCCCCTGCTGATCTCGCCGCAGCGCGATAGTTCCGAAGCGCGCGTGACGCCGGTGTCGGTGTCACGCGCGTTGTCGGGTCGGCACCTGCCGACGTCCGTGCGGGCGAAGCGACGCCAGTAGGCGGGCCACTGCGGCGGCGTCGTCACCGAGGACCGTCGTGAACTCCGTGCGGGCGTCGACCTTGTGGATCACTGCGGTCGGCGATCGTCGCGGTCAGCGTCATCGCCTCGGTGCTGCTGTACCTGGTGGCGACCATCGTCGAGTCGGCCGTGCTGGCGGCGTGGGGCCCGGAGGCCGGGACGCGCTGACGGCCGGTCAGCGGACGGGCAGCGGCGCCCCGGCACGGGCCGTGAGCGCGTCGACATCGCGGGCGACGTCGGCGGCGTCCCGACCCAGGACGGTGAGCAGCAGCGTGTCGGCGTCCACCCGCTGCGCGACCGCGGTCGGCGAGTGGACGGCGGTGGCGGCGGCGAGGCCGGGGGCCGAGACCAGCACCGAGGCCATGACGCGGTACGGGGCGAGGTCCGCCGACGCGATCTGCTGCCGCAGTACCGGTCGGCCGGCGCGGGTGACGTCCCAGCGCAGCGTCGCGGTGCCGGGGACGGTATCGCCGCTGCGGCCCAGCACCACCAGCTCCTGCCACCGGACGGCGCCGGTCGCACCGAGGTCGATCGCCACCGTCACCGAGACGTCGCTACCGGTCGCGACCACGAGCGGCCCGGGGTCGGCGTGGAGCTGACCGTCGATCCGCGCGCGGACGTGCACCGCAGCGTGGCCGCCACCGCGTCCCTGGGCCAGCGAGGCTCCGGTCGCGACCAGCTCGGCCCGACCGCCGGTCGCGACCTCCAGCTCGAGGGTCAGGTCGTCGCCGGCCAGCGGCCCGGCGGCGCTGCCGACCAGGCAGAGCCGGCAGACGTCCGGAGCGGCGTGGACGCGGCGCAGCGTGAGCGGTGGCGCGCTCGTCAGCTCGACGAGCCGGCTGTCCGCGGCGACCCGGGCACGCGAGACCGTCCGCACGTCAGACGAGCTCGGCGTGCACCTGCCGGACCCAGTCCGCGATCTCGCTCGCGGCCGGGTCGGCGGTGAGGCTCGAGAAGAGGAAGGGTCGCTCGCCGCGGATCATGCCGGCGTCGCGCGACATGACGGAGAGGTCGGCGCCGACCATGGGGGCCAGATCGGTCTTGTTGATCACGAGCAGGTCCGATCGGGTGACGCCGGGGCCGCCCTTGCGGGGCACCTTGTCGCCGCCGGCGACGTCGATGACGAAGATCTGCCGGTGCACCAGACCGTAGGAGAACGTCGCGGTCAGGTTGTCACCTCCGCTCTCGACGAGCACCAGGTCGAGTTCGGGATGGTCGGCCTCGAGCTGCTCGACGGCGTCCAGGTTGGGGGTGATGTCGTCGCGGATCGCGGTGTGCGGGCAGGCGCCGGTCTGCACGGCACGGATGCGCTCGTCGGGCAGCACACCCTTGCGACGCAGGAAGTCGGCGTCCTCGGTGGTGTAGATGTCGTTGGTGACAACGCCGAGCGTGAGCTCGTCGGAGAGCGTGCGGCACAGTGCGGCGACGAGGGCGGTCTTGCCGCTGCCGACCGGCCCGCCGATGCCGATCCGTGGCACCGTGGCGCCGGCCGGTGACCCGCCGCCGGTTGCGGCGTGCTTGTGGTCGTCGTGGTTGCCGTGCGCCGGTGGGGCTGGGCGCAGGGCGGCGGGCAGCAGGTCACGAAGCAAAGAGACGCACCTCCGTGGTCAGGTGGAAATCGGCGAGCAGGTCGAGGGCGGGCGCGCTGTCGGCGGGGAGCGCGGCACCGGTGGTGATCGTCATGCGGTCGATGTCGGCGGCGAGGCCGGCGAGCATGCCCTGCACCGCGAACGGGTCGAGGCCGAGAAGCCGGACGGCGGCCGACGCCGGGCCGGTCACGGCACCGAGCGCGGCGGCCCGGCCGGCCAGCTCGGGCGTGCCGCCGGCGGCGCGGACGGCCGCGCCCAGCACCAATGGATGGTGCTCGGCCGGGACGGCGAAGCCGGGCAGCATCGAGCGGACGAGGCGCCGCAGCCCGCGGCCCAGCTGCCGCGAGCTGTCACGCACCGCCGCGGACGGGGTGCGGGCGTCGTACTCGGCCTCCAGCACGTCCCATTCCGGGGCATCGTCGGCCGCCGCGGCAGCGAAGGCGGCGGCGACTCGGCCGGCCGTCCGCAGCCGCAGCGCGCAGAACCGCTCGACGCCGGCGAGGTCGTGCACGGTTCCCGTGGTGATCGCCGCCTCCATGCCGGAGGAGTGGTTGTGTGCACCCGCGGGCGAGCGCGAGTCGAGCAGCAACAGCAGCAGCGCACCGGCCATCAGAAGAGGAAGTACCGCTGCGCCATCGGCAGCTCGGCGACCGGTGCCGGCTCGATCAGCTCGCCGTCGACGCGGACCTCGAAGGTTTCGCTGTCGACGTCGATGGTCGGCAGCGCGGTGTTCTCGGGCAGGTCCGCCTTCGTCAGGGACGAGACGTCGTCGGTGGCCACGAGCGGACGGTCACTGTCCCAACGGTCGGCGAAGCCGTCCTCGAGCGCCACCGCCGAGACGAAGGCTCGACCGAGCCGGGACGGCAGCGTGCCGAACGCACCGAACATCGGCCGTGGCAGCTGGGGCTGCGGGGTGGGGATGGAGGCGTTGGCGTCGCCCATCGTCGCCCACGCGATCACGCCGGACTTGAGGACGACGTGCGGCTTCACGCCGAAGAAGGCGGGCTCCCAGAGCACCAGGTCGGCGAGCTTGCCCGCCTCGATCGAACCGATCTCGGCGGCGAGACCGTGGGTGACGGCCGGCGCGATCGTGTACTTGGCGACGTAGCGGCGGGCGCGGTGGTTGTCGGCGGGGCCGTCGCCGGGCAGCGACCCGCGGCGTTGCTTCATGACGTGCGCGGTCTGCCAGGTGCGCATGATCGTCTCGCCGATGCGTCCCATGGCCTGCGAGTCCGACCCGATCATGGAGATGGCGCCGAGGTCGTGCAGCACGTCCTCGGCGGCCATCGTCGAGGGCCGGATCCGCGACTCGGCGAAGGCGAGGTCCTCGGGGATCGACGGCTTGAGGTGGTGGCAAACCATGAGCATGTCGAGATGCTCGTCGAGGGTGTTGCGGGTGTAGGGCCGCGTCGGGTTCGTCGAGGACGGCAGCACGTTGGCGTGGGCGGCGATGCGGATGATGTCCGGCGCGTGCCCGCCCCCCGCACCCTCGGTGTGGTACGTGTGCAGCGAGCGGCCGCCGATCGCGGCGAGCGTCGACTCGAGGTAGCCGGCCTCGTTGAGGGTGTCGGTGTGGATCGCCACCTGCGCGCCCGCCTCGCGCGCGACGGTGAGGCAGGCGTCGATGACCGCCGGGGTGCTGCCCCAGTCCTCGTGCAGCTTGAACCCTGACGCGCCGGCGCGCAGCTGCTCCCACAGCCCGTCGGCGGACATGGTGTTGCCCTTGCCGAGCAGCGCCACGTTCACCGGCCATGCGGTGGTCGCCTGCAGCATCGCCTCGAGCCAGAACGCGCCGGGTGTGACGGTGGTGGCCTTGGTGCCCTCGGCCGGTCCGGTGCCGCCGCCGATGAGCGTGGTGATGCCGGCCGCCAGCGCCACCGGGATCTGCTGCGGGGCGATCATGTGGACGTGGCTGTCGACGCCGCCGGCGGTGACGATGAGGCCGTTGCCGGCCAGCACCTCCGTCGACGGGCCGATGACGAGGTCGGGGTGGACGCCGTCCATGGTGTCGGGGTTGCCGGCCTTGCCGAGGGCCACGATCCGGCCGTCGCGGACGCCGATGTCGGCCTTCACCACGCCCCAGTGGTCGAGCACGACGGCACCGGTGATCACCAGGTCCGGCGTCCCCTGCGCCCGGGTCGCGACGGCCTGGCCCATCGACTCGCGAATGACCTTGCCGCCGCCGAAGACGGCCTCGTCACCGGGCGCCGGGGCCGACAGGTCCTCGGTGATCTCGATGAGCAGGTCGGTGTCGGCCAGCCGCACCCGGTCGCCGGTGGTGGGGCCGTAGAGCGCGGCGTAGCGGGCCCGTGAGATCTCAGCCATCGAGGCCGTCCAGCCGCAGTCCGGGCACGACGCGCGCGCCGGCGAGGCGCACGAGGGCGATGTCGACCGAGATGCCGGGCTCGAAGCGCACCGACGTGCCGGCGGGGATGTCGAGGCGGAAACCGGTGGCGCCGGCACGGTCGAAGGCCAGCGCCGGGTTCGTCCGCTCGAAGGAGTAGTGCGAGCCGACCTGGATGGGACGGTCGCCGGTGTTCTCGACCCGCAGCTCGATGCGGTCGCGGCCGGTGTTGAGGGCCAGGTCCTCGTCCGGCGTCAGCACCTCACCCGGCGTCACGCGATCGGCCCGTGGACGGTGACGAGCTTGGTGCCGTCGGGAAAGGTCGCCTCGACCTGCACCGATTCGATCATCTCGGGCACGCCGGGCATGACGTCCTCACGGCTGAGCACCTCGCGTCCCGAGGTCATCAGCTCGGCGACCGTCCGTCCGTCGCGCGCCCCCTCCAGCACGAACGAGCTGATGATCGCGACTGCCTCGGGATGGTTGAGCCGCAGCCCCCGCTCCCGGCGGCGCCGGGCGACGTCGGCCGCGTAGCTGATGAGCAGACGCTCCTGCTCGTACTCCGTCAGGCGCATGGCCGCACCGTATGCCAAGGTCGTTTCGTGGCGATGACGCCACGTCGTTCCGGACCGCGGTGGCGCCGCCACTACCGTTGCGGGCATGTCCGAGACCGAAGACATGCGCCTGGCCGTCGCCGCCTACGACGCCATCTCGCCTGCGGCCGCGCTCGAGGTGGTGCGGCCACTCTGCGCCAGCCCCGCATGGCTGGACGGCATGGTCGCGCGACGCCCGCTCCGCACGCTGGAGCGTGCCCTGCAGATCAGCGATGCCGTGGTGGCGGCGCTGTCGTGGCAGCAGGTGGAGAAGGCTGTCGCCGGGGATCTGGAGCTGCAGGCCGCCGACGAGAGCGCCACCGCCGAGGCCGCCGGCGACCGGGTGCGGCGGCAGCTCGCGCTGCGCGCCGCGCTCGCCGAGCACCTGCGGGGTCGGCTGCGGGAGGCCCTGGCATGACCGGCACCCGGACCGAGTCGGTCATCGACCCCGACGACTTCGAGACTTTCCGTCGGGTGCTCGCCATCGCCGAGCAGCTTCCCGGCGACCATCCTGACGCGGTGGCGGTGCGACGGGCGACGCATCGGATGTACAAGGTCGTGAAGAAGGCCCGCCGGGACGAGCGGCGCGACGCGATCAGCAGCGCCGATCGCGCGGTCGTCCACGCCACCGCGACCGGATCGCCGCAGCGCATCGACGACGAGACCGCGGGATTGCCGCTGACCTCCACCGCGCGCGGTGCGCTCGCCGGTGTCTTCATCCGGCCGCGTCCCTGCTACATCTGCAAGACCGACTACACCGAGGTGGACGCCTTCTACCACCAGCTCTGCCCCGCCTGCGCGGCCGCCAGCCACGCCAAGCGGGACGCGCGGACCGACCTCACCGGCCGCCGCGCGCTGCTCACCGGTGGCCGCGCCAAGATCGGCATGTACATCGCGCTGCGGCTTTTGCGCGACGGTGCGCATACGACGATCACCACCCGGTTCCCGAAGGACGCGGTGCGCCGCTTCGCGGCCATGCCCGACAGCGGTGACTGGCTGCACCGGCTGCGCGTCGTCGGCATCGACCTGCGCGACCCCGCCCAGGTCATCGCGCTGGCGGACTCCGTCGCTGCCGCCGGTCCGCTCGACATCCTCATCAACAACGCCGCGCAGACCGTCCGGCGCAGCAGCGGCGCCTACGCCCCGCTCGCCGCGGCCGAGGAGGAGCCGTTGCCGGCCGGACTGCTGCCGGAGGTGCTCACCTTCGACCATGTCTCGGACGCCCATCCCGCCGCGCTCGCCGGCTCGCTCTCGGCGCAGTCGCTGCACCGACCCGACGGGGCAGGCGGTGCCGGGGGTGCCGAGCTCTCCCGGCTGGCGTTGCTCGCCGGGTCCGCCTCGGCCGAGCTCGGCGACCGCGCCATCGACGCCGGCGGCCTCGTCCCCGACCAGGTCTCGGTCAACTCGTGGACGCAGACCGTCGACCAGGTCGAGGCGTTGGAGTTGCTCGAGGTGCAGCTCTGCAACGTCACCGCTCCCTTCGTCCTGGTGTCCCGGCTGCGGCCGGCGATGCGGGCCAGCACCGCACGGCGCAAGTACGTCGTCAACGTCTCGGCGATGGAGGGCGTCTTCGGCCGCGGCTACAAGGGTCCGGGACACCCGCACACGAACATGGCGAAGGCTGCGCTGAACATGCTGACTCGCACCAGCGCCGGCGAGCTCTTCGACGACGGCATCCTCATGACCTCGGTCGACACCGGCTGGATCACCGACGAGCGGCCGCACACGACCAAGCTGCGACTGGCAGAGGAGGGCTTCCACGCCCCGCTGGACCTGGTCGACGGCGCCGCGCGGGTCTACGACCCGATCGTCCGGGGCGAGGCCGGCGAGGATCTCTACGGCTGCTTCCTCAAGGACTATCAGCCCAGCCGCTGGTGAGCCGGGGCGGGACCTAGGTCCCCGATCCTGCCGCTGATCTTCAGACTTGATTATGGCGGTCGATCGTGCGAGCGGCGCCACACACCGTGACGACCAGCTGTCGCGAGGGACCCCCGTTGCCGAAACTCGTCCGATCACGCGCCGCCAGGCGGATCACCGCTGTCACGACCATCGTCCTGCTCGCCGCCGGTATCGCGGCCGCGGTGCCGGCCCAGGCGGTGCCGACCCTCACGGCGCTGACGACGGAGTCCTTCACCAACGCGATGACCCAGTCGGCGGGCTGGACGCGGCCCGGCGGCGCCGGTAACCAGGCGTGCCTGACCGCCGGCGGCGACGCCGCGCAGCGGCCGATCCCCGGCTGCGCCCTGGCTACCAGTGACAGCGCCGGCAGCGGCACCCTGCGGCTGACCACCAACGTCAACAACGCCGTCGGCACGGTCTACAACACCACCAGCCTGCCGACGACCAAGGGCCTCGACGTCCGCTTCAACACCTACCAGTACAACTCCACCACGAACCCGGGCGCGGACGGCATCGCCTTCATCCTCGCTGCCACCGACCCCACCAACCCCGCGCCGCCGGCCACCCTCGGCCCGCTCGGGGGGTCACTGGGATACAGCGCGGCCGGCGGGACGCCCGGCGTGAGCTACGGCTACCTCGGCTTCGGCGTGGACGTCTTCGGCAACTACCGCAACTCCGCCTTCGGCGGCAGCGGCTGTGCCAGCTCGTCGGCCAATCCGCAGAACATCACCGTGCGCGGTCCGGGCAACGGCACGGTCGGCTACTGCGTGGCCGGCACGCAGCAGGTCTCGGCCGGTGCGCTCGACGCCCGGACCACCACCTCGCGACCGGCTGCGGTCCCGGTCGAGATCGCCGTCAACCCCGATTCCGCGGCGGCGACGGCCCAGGGCGGCTTCACCGTTCCGGCCAAGAGCTGGGCGATGCAGGTGACGCCGCTGGGCGGGTCGGCGCAGCTGCTGACCGGTGCGCTGCCCAGCGCGGCGACGCTGGGTGGGTTGGGCTTCCCGTCGTCCTATGTCGACCCCGACACCGGCCTGCCGTATCAGCTCACCTTCGGCTGGGCGGCCTCGACCGGAGGCAACAACGAGATCCACGAGATCAACACGCTCGCCTCGCAGACCCTCACCGGCAAGCTGCCGGTGTATCGACTCGACGTCTCCGACGACGAGGCCGGGACGCTGCTGGCCGGCAACCGCGCCGTCGTCTCCGTCACGCCCTCTCTCGACGCCGCCGAGGGCGGCGAGGCCAAGGCCCCGACCGTCACGACCACCTTCCCGAGCGGGATCACGCCCGCCTCGTCGGTCACCACGGCCGGGTACTCGTGCGCGACGAGCGGCCAGGTGGTCACCTGCACCTTCACCGGAACCCTCCCCGTCGACCCCGGCGGCAGCTTCCCGGCCGTCCGCATCCCGGTCACCGTGGCGGCGAACGCCGGCGGCAACTACAGCGTCAGCAGCAAGGTCTCGTCGGTGGACGGAAACCCCGCGGTGGCGACGCGCACCGTGGTCGTCTCGGCCCTCGCCGCCACCGCGACACCCGCCTCGGTCAACCACGGCACGGCCGCCACGCTCGCGGTCACCGGCATGCCCGCCTCGGCGACCGGGACGGTGACCTTCGTGTCGGGCGCCACCACGCTGTGCACGGCCACCCTGCCGGCGACCTCGTGCACCACGTCGACCGCGACGACGGCCGGTTCGTACCCGGTCACGGCCAACTACAGCGGCGACTCCGCCTTCGCGGCGCAGGCGGCCACGACGAACCTCACCGTCACCAAGGCGACGGTCACCGTCACCGCCTCGGCCACGCCCGCCTCGGTCGTGCACGGCGCGGCGTCGACGCTCGCCTTCGCCGGCCTGCCCGGCGACGCCACCGGGACGGTCAGCTTCGACGACGGCGGCACCCACCTCTGCACCGCCACGCTGCCGGCGACGTCCTGCCAGACCTCGACGTCCCTGGCCGCGGGCGGATACACGGTGATGGCCCACTACAGCGGCGACGCCAACTACACCTCCCGTGACGCCGGCACCTCGCTCACCGTCACGAAGGCCACGCCCTCGCTCACCGCGGCCCCGGCCAGCGCGAAGGTCGGCTACGGCACTGCCCAGACCCTCGGCGCGACCGGTCTGGCCGCCGACGCCACCGGCTCGGTCACCTACACCTCCGGCGGTGCGACGCTCTGCACGCAGGCCGTCCCTGCGGCGACCTCCTGCCTCACCTCGGCCGAGCTCCCCGCCGGGAGCTATGCGGTGGTGGCCTCGTACTCCGGCGACGCGAACTACACCGCGGCGAGCGACGGCTTCGCCTTCGAGGTCACGCGCGCCGTCAGCACCCTGGTCGCAGGTGCCACCAGCCCCGCGGTCGTCTACGGCACCTCCGACACCCTCACCGCGTCGGGGCTGCCGACCTCCGGCGCCACCGCGGCGACCGGCACCATCACCTTCACCGCGGGCGGCGCCACGCTCTGCAGCGCCACCCTGCCGGCGACCTCCTGCGCCACTGCCACCTCGCTGGGGGCCGGGACCTACGCCGTCACCGCGGCCTACTCCGGCGACGCGAACCACCAGGCTGCGAGCGCGACGACGACCTTCCAGGTGACGAAGAAGAGCGTCGGCAGCGGTCTCGCCGCATCGGCCACTCCGGCCACGGTCGCCTACGGCAGCACCAGTCTGCTGGCGCTGACCGGACTCCCCGCCGGCGCGACCGGCACCGTCCGGTTCGGTCACGGCGACGAGACGCTCTGCACCGCCACCTTGCCGGCGACGTCCTGCACGACCGACCGCTGGCTCGACGCCGACGAGTACGACCTCACCGCGGCCTACTCCGGTGACGACAACCATCAGGGCGCCAGCACCACGACCGCGCTGACGGTGACCAAGGCGGCGACCCCGCTCACCGCGGCCGCCGCTGATCCGACGGTCACCTACGGCACGGCACAGACCCTGCTGGCCGGGGGCTTCGACGGGCATGCGACCGGGACGGTCACCTTCACCGGGGGCGGGACGACGCTCTGTGTCGCCACCCTCCCTGCGGTCTCGTGTGCCGCGGCCGCCGAGCTGCCCGCGGGGAGCTACCCGGTGAGCGCCAGCTACTCCGGCGACGCGAATCACCAGGCTGCCACGGCCACCGCGACGTTCGTGGTCGCCAAGCGCGCCACGGCCGTCACCGCAGCGGTGTCGCAGCCGTCCGTCGCCTACCCGGCGGCGCCCCGCGTCGTCGCCGGCGGACTGCCGACCGGTGCCACCGGCAAGATCGTCTTCGCCTCGGCAGGCCGCGAGCTCTGCAGCGCGACGCTGCCGCAGACCGGCTGCGAGGTGCCCGGCCGGCTGTCGACGGGGACCTACCCGGTTGACGCCAGCTACTCCGGCGACGACAACTTCACCGGTTCCTCGGCCGACACGACCTTCGCCATCGAGAAGGGTCGTGTGGCGGTCCTGATGCCGGTGCCACCGGCCGCCGTGGACGCCGGGGACCCGACGCGGTTGACCGTGACCGGTGTCCCCGCCGGTGCCGGCGGAACCGTCACCTTCACCGCGGGTGGCAAGCAGCTCTGCATGGTCACCCTGCCGGCGGCGTCGTGCACCACGACCGACCTCATCGCGGGTCACTACGACGTCACCGCGACCTACTCCGGCGACGCCGACCACACCGCGGCCACCACGACGCGGACCTACACCGTCGCCGCCGTGGTCCCGACGACGGCGACCTCGGGTCAGCCGCGCAGCGTGACGCTGCCGGGCGGGGGCACCGCCACGAAGATCACCATCACCGGACCGCCCCGCCGCGGCGAGGCGAAGATCGTGAACGGCCGCCTCGTCTACACCCCCCCGGCCGGCTGGACCGGTACCGAGAGCGTCACCGTCACCGTGGTCGGCGCCGACGGGGAACCGCAGGTGCTCACCTATCGCTTCGCCGTCGACGCTGCGAGCTCCGTCCGACCGCAGCCGGTCGCACCGCGGGGTGCGGCACCGGCCGGCGGCTCGGCGCAGCCGGTGACCGGGACCGCGGCGACGGGGGCACCCGTCGTCCCGCTGCTGGTCGGTGCGATGGCGTTGCTGGCCGCGGGTGCGGCGCTGCTGCTCGGCGCGCGTCGTCCGGGACGGCTCGTCACGGGGCGGGACTGAGCGGTCGGAGGCGGTTGGGTCTTCGTCAGCGCAGCTGCTCGCCGACGTCGATCCGGTTGCCGTCCGGATCGGCGAAGACGAAGCCCCGCACACCCTCGGTGACGGTGCGCAGCGACTTCACGATCCGGACGCCCGCCGCCTCGAGGTGCCGGTACAGCGCGTCGGCGTCCGAGACGAGGATGTGCGCCACGTTGTTCGTGCTGCCACGGTGACCGCGGGCAAGGGTCAGGTGCAGCTCGGCGGCGTCGCGCCGCAGGATCGCGAAGCCCACGGGGGAGCCGTTGCTGAAGGTCAGCTGCATGCCGAGGGTCTCGGTGTAGAAGCTGATCGCCCGCGGCATGTCGCTCACGGCGACGGTGGGGGCGGCGCGGCCGAAGCTGACGCCGGTAAGGGGTTGATCGGTCATGACCGCTCCTCAAGAGCAGACCCGGCGGGAGCGGTGTCCCGGTGGGTCAGGTGCGGCGCGGTGGCCCTCGGCGAGGAGCTTAGATCACCAGAGCACCTCGTCCACGGGCCGGACGGCCTCCGGCGCGCTCTCGCCGATCATCTCGAGCAGATCGATCTCGATGGTGCGGCAGATGGTGGTCATGGGGACGTCGTGGACGTCGTCCACGAAGGGCTCGGCCAGGTCCTGACCGACCTGGACGGCGAGCAGGAACATCAGCGCAACGAGTCCGGACCCCACCGGCGTGAACCAGTGCAGGTCGCGGACGATGGCGAAGGGCAGGATGAGCGCGAAGACGCGGGAGAAGAACGACGGCAGGAAGCGGTACTGCACCGGCAGCGGGGTGTTCTTGATCCGTTCCAGACCGCCCTGGGCGTCGCTGAGGACGGTGAGCGTCGACTCGATCCGCTGCCGCGAGATGTCGCTGACCATGCCGCGGCGCTCGGCCTCGGAGAGCAGCAGCCCGATGTGGGTGAGGATGGCGGTGGGGACGTTGGTGGCCCGCGAGGCGCCGAGGTGGGCCTCGGCGGTGAGGTAGGTCCTGACCTCGGCGGGCAGCTCCTGCCTGCGCAGCGAGGTCCGCAGCGAGTGGACGTAGGCGATCTGGGCCCGGACCAGCTCGTCCACCAGGTCGGGGCGGGTGTCGGCCGACGGCCGGTCCAGGGTCGTCACGGCCTGGCGGGCGAGGCTGCGCGAGTTGTTGACCACCGACCCCCACAGGGTGCGTGCCTCCCACCACCGCGCGTAGGAGGCGTTGACCATGAAGCCTAGGAAGAGCGCGATCGCGGTGCCGAAGAGCGAGTACTGGATCGAGATGCCGTTGAGGCCCGGGATGCCGAACTCATAGGCCAGGACGACGCCGACGTCCCACGCGAGGATGGCCGCCATGGGAGCCACCAGCCGTCGCCACGCGCGTCCCGGACGGGGCACCTGCGAGATGATCATGTCCTGACTGTTGCCGGGCCCGGCGGGCTCCTCACCGAATGTGGCCGACTCGTCGCGCACAATCTGCTTTCCGGTCACGGGACCGCCGGCCCGCGTCCGGCCGCGGCGAATCTAGGCTCGAGGGGTGACCACCCCCCACTGGATCGACCTCGACGGTGCCGCCAACGTCCGCGACCTCGCCGGGTTGACGACGCAGGACGGTCGGCGGCTTCGGCCGCGCCGGCTGATCCGGTCGGACAACCTGCAGGGACTCAGCCAGCGCGACGTCCGCCGGCTCGTCGACGAGGTCGGCGTCCGGGATGTGGTCGACCTGCGCACCGGGGTCGAGGTGCGGGCCGAGGGACCGGGGCCGATGACGCGGGAGCCGGCGGTCCGGGTGCAGCACCTCTCGCTCTTCCCGGAGGCGGGGCAGGCCACCGACGTGGTGGCGGTCGACGGGCCGGTCGTCCTGCCGTGGCAGGAGCGTGCGACCGACGGGCGGGAGGAGACCCGTCCGGGGGCGGTCGGGGTGTATCTCGGCTATCTGCGCGACCGTCCCGACTCGATCGTGACGGCGTTGCGCACGATCGCGACCAGTGCCGGCGCCACCGTCGTCCACTGCGCGGCCGGCAAGGACCGGACCGGCGTCGTCGTGGCGCTCGCCCTGACCGAGGTCGGCGTCCCGGCCGCCGACATCGTCGCCGACTACGCGCTCACGGCCGACCGCATCGACGCCATCCTTGCCCGGCTGCGGGCCAGCGACACCTACCGGGCCGACATCGCCGCGGCGGGTGCGGATGCGAGCCGACACACGCCTCGCGCCGAGACGATGGCGGGTCTGCTCGCCGCGCTCGACGAGGACTTCGGCGGGGCGGGCGCGTGGCTGCGGGACCACGGCTGGAGCGAGGACGACTCCGCAGCGCTTCGGGCCGCTCTGGTCGAGTAGGGCCTCGGGTCGAGCAGGGCTCAGCCGCAGCCGCGCTGCTTGTAGGAGACCATCGCCCGGCGCAGGTCGTCGAGGCTGAGGGGTGACTCGTCCAGGGCCGGGCCGCCCGGCCGCAGACCGGCGAGCAGCAGCGGTAGGTAGCGACGCCACAACCCGGTGTTGGCGTCCCCGCCGATGTCGGCGACCGTGCCGAGCATGATCACGATGACGCCGATGTCCGTCGGGGCGGCGTCCGGCCGCAGCGCGCCGGCCTCGCGGCCGCGGGCGATGATCGACTCCAGGGCGACGGTGAGCCGCTCCTGGATCCGGTCGAAGGACTCGACGTCGTGGAAGCCCATGAGGGTCTCCCGCAGGCCGCGGTCGGCACACTGCGCCTCGGCCGCGCCCTCCAGGAAGCGCACCAGACCCGCCCACGGGTCGGGATCGGCCGCGGCGGAGTCGGCGAGATCGAGCATCCGGTCCACGCCCTCGGCGAAGATCGCCCGCGCCAGCTCTCGCTTGTTGGCGAAGTGCCGGTAGGCGGTGCCGACGCCGAGCCCGGCGTGGTGGGCGACGTCGTCGAGGCTGGCGTCCAGTCCGCGCTCGGCGAAGACGACGCGGCCGGCGTCGATGAGGGCCTGCCGGTTGCGCGCCGCGTCCTTGCGCAGCGGACGGGAGCTTCCCGTGACCGAGTCCTGCTCGACGTCACTGTCGATGGTGGTCATACGAGAAACTCCCGTCCGTCGTGCGTGGTGGGTAGCTGACGTGTCAGCCTACGTGCGCCATCGGCGCATCCGGGTCGGCCTGAGCGATCCCCGACTTGAGGATGAGGGCCGCGATCACACCACCGGCGGCGAAGACGGCGGCCGCGATCCAGAAGGCGACCTGGTAGCTGTGCACGGCGGCCTGCGCCTGCAGCAGCTGTCCGGCCTGCTCCCGCAGGCTGGCCGGTGCGGCGGCCACCTTGGCCTGGTTGTCGGTGACGTAGCTGGTCAGCACCGAGGCGGCGACCGTGTTGAAGAGCGCGGTGCCGACGGCGCCGCCGACCTGCTGCATCGCGTTCACCGACGCCGAGGCGACGCCGGCGTCGTGCGGTTCGACGCCGAGCACGGCGAGGTTGAAGCCGGGTGCGAAGACCAGGCCGAGCCCGACGCCCATGATGATCGTGGCGGGCAGCACGCTGCTGACGTAGTTGCCCTCGACCGTGATGCGGGTGAGCAGCGCCAGACCGACGGCGGCGATGATCATGCCGGCCGGGATGAGCACGCGTCCGGAGAACTTCTGCACCAGGATCGTGCTGCCGACCGAGGCGACGACGATGATCGCCGCGGTGAGGGGCAGGAAGGCCACGCCGGACTTCACCGGGCTGTAGCGCAGGTTGCCCTGCAGGTAGTAGGTGAGGAAGAGGAACACCGCGAACATGCCGATGCCGGCGAGGAACATGACCAGCAGCGCGCCACCGCGGTTGCGGTCGGTGACGATGCGCAGCGGCAGGATCGGGTGCTCGACGACCCGCTCCACGAGGACGAAGGCCGCGAGCAGGACGGCGGCCGCGACGAGGCAGACGATGGTCAGCGGGTGCGACCAGGACTCCTGCTCGGCGTTGCTGAAGCCGTAGACCAGGGCGAAGAGACCCAGCGTGACGGTGATCGTGCCCCAGGTGTCCGAACGCTGCCGCTCGGCCGGCCGCTCCCACTTGGGCAGCAGCAGCACGGCGCCGATGATGGCGGCGACGGCGAAGACGAGGTTGACGTAGAGCGTCCAGCGCCAGTTCGCGTACTCGGTGAGGAAGCCACCGAGGAGTAGGCCGATCGAGGCGCCGGCGCCGGCGATGGCACCGAAGATGCCGAAGGCCTTGCCACGCTCCTTGGCCTCGGTGAAGGTCGTGGTGAGCAGCGCGAGGATCGCGGGGGCCAGCAGCGCGCCGAAGACGCCCTGGACGGCGCGGGCCGCGACGAGCATGCCGAAGTTGACGGCGGCGCCGCCGACCGCAGAGGCGACCGCGAAACCGGTGAGGCCGACGATCAGCGTCGCCTTGCGGCCGAAGAAGTCGGCGACACGGCCGCCGATGAGCAGCAGGCTGCCGAACGCGAGCGCGTAGGCGGTGACGATCCACTGCCGGTCGGCGTTGTCGAAGGCGAGATCGGTCTGCGCGGTGGGCAGCGCGATGTTCACGATGGTCGAGTCGAGCACGACCATGAGCTGGGCGAGGCCGAGGACGGCGAGAATCCACCAGCGCTTGCTGTGGACGTCCCCGCCGACCGGCGGTGCCGGCTTGCTGAGGGTGGTGGTCACGAGGGTCTCCCGAGAAGATGACTAGCGGAGTGGGTCCCTCCGCTTCGTCGAAGACGCTACCCCCCGATGCGGAGGTGGTCACTCCATTTTCTCGTGGTCTGGCCCACACCCGCCATCGAGGTTGGTCGGCAAGGTCATGGTCGTACCGGCCTGTCGGGGCTAGCCTGAGCCCACCTGCCCCGGCTCGGGGCCCGCGAGAGGGAGTCCGCATGACCGACCCGTCCGACGTCCTCACCAGCGAGCACCTCGCCACGATGCAGGCGGGCCTGAAGAAGGTCGAGCCGCTGCTGCAGACGATCAAGGTCAAGGGCGCGAAGGTGCCCTTCTTCGCCCGGCAGCACGCCGAGCTCAGCGAGATGCAGACGACGCTCACCAACCGGATCGAGCGACTGCGAAGCGAGGTCGGACGGCGTTCCCGCAAGGATCGGGCCGTCGTCGGGATGTTCGACGCGATCAAGGCCCACGGCACCCGCGCCCTGAAGGTGAGCAAGGCGCAGGAGGCGATGACCTTCTACTACGGCAAGACCAAGGTCGCCAGCGACGACGCGCTGCTGGCCAAGGTCAAGGCCGCGCTGCCGCAGCTGGCGAAGAACTGCGCGTCGGGGGCCCTGAACGACGCGCTCAAGGGAGACGCCAAGGACGCCTCGAAGTTCGGCACCGGGTTGCGACACGCCTCCGCCGGAGCCAAGAACGTCAAGGGCAAGTCCTGCACGGTGTTCTTCACCCGCGAGAAGTCGGCCGACGGCCTCGAGACGGTGCTGACCATCAAGGCCGTGGGCGGTCACACGACCTCCGGTTCGGCGAGCTACGAGATCTTCGATTCCTCGACGGACAAGCTGCAGGTGGGCAAGGAGTACTCGCTCTGACCTGAAAGTCAGTGGTCCCGGGGCGATAGCGTCGCCGGGTGAGTCGCGTCGTCGAGGCCGTGGCCCCGTCCCGTTTCGGGCGCGGGTTCCGCTGGCTGCTCGCCTCGACGTGGACGTCAAACTTCGGCGACGGTCTCGCCCTCGCTGCGGGGCCGCTGCTGATTGCGTCCCAGACGGACTCGGCCTTCCTCATCGCCCTCGGCGCCACCGTGCAGTGGCTGCCCCCGCTCGTCTTCGGACTGCTGGCCGGCGTCCTCACCGACCGGCTGGACCGACGCGCCATCGTCATGGCCGTCGACACCGCGCGGGTCGCGGTCCTGGCCGTGCTGGTGACGACCGTCGTGACGGGGACGGTGTCGGTGGGGCTGGCGCTGGGGGCGCTCTTCCTGCTCGGCACCGCGGAGGTCTTCGCCGACAACGCGTCGCAGACGCTGCTGCCGATGCTGGTCGCCCGTGACGATCTGGCGATAGGCAACGCACGGCTGCAGACCGGTTTCGTCACGCTGAACCAGCTGGCGGGACCGCCGCTGGGTGCCGCCGTCTTCACGGTCGGGGTGGCATGGCCCTTCGCCTCGCAGGCGGTGCTGGTGGCGGTGTCGGTCGCCCTCGTCTCGCGGGTCGCGCTGCCGTCGCACGGCCGGCAGCCGGGGACGTCGACGCTGCGCCGCGACATCGCGGCCGGATTCGGCTTCGTCGTCCGTCACGCTGCCGTCCGGACGCTCGTCTTGACGATCTTCATCTTCAATCTGACCTTCGGCGCCGCCTGGTCGGTGCTCGTCCTCTACGCCACGGAGCGGCTGGACCTCGGCAGTGTCGGTTTCGGGCTGGTGACGACGGTCCAGGCGGCGGGTGGCCTCGTCGCGACGCTGCTCTACGACAAGATCACCCGCTACGTCAGCCTCGGCAACCTCATGCGGATCGGGCTGATCATCGAGACGCTGACGCACCTCGGCCTGGCGTTGACCACCCTGCCCTGGGTCGCGCTGTCGATCTTCTTCGTCTTCGGCGCCCACGCCTTCGTCTGGGGCACCACGTCGATCACCGTTCGGCAGCGTGCTGTGCCGACCGCCCTGCAGGGGCGGGTGAACAGCGTCAACCTGGTCGGTGTCTTCGGTGGGCTGGTCATCGGCTCGGGGGTCGGCGGCGTGCTGGCCCAGCACTACGGGGTGACGGCGCCGTTCTGGTTCGCCTTCGTCGGCTCCGCCGTCTTCGTCGTGCTCATCTGGCGCCAGCTCGCCCACATCGCCCACGACGCGCCGCCGGTCTCGGCGGCGGTTTAGGCGGCGGGGCCGCCCTGGCTGTTCGGCCCACCCTGACCGCCGCCCTGACCGCCGCCCTGGCCGCCGCCCTGGCCGCCGCCCTGGCCGCCGCCCTGGCCGCCGCCCTGGCCGCCGCCCTGGCCGCCGCCCTGGCCGCCGCCCTGGCCGTTCGAGCCGTTGCTGTCGCGACCGAAGGCGCGGGTGGCGGAGGTCCCGGCGAGGATGCGCTCGGCCGCTGTGGAGGTGCCGCTCGTCGCGCCGGGGCGTCCGGTGAGGACGACGACCTTGTCGCCCGCCTTGAGCGCCGAGAGCGAGCTGGTGGCGCCGTCCTTCTCGACGACACCGCCGCTGGCCAGGGTGTACGTCGTGGTGGTCCCGGTGCTGAGCTTGACGGTGACGCTGCTGGCGGTCGCGGCGGTGACCGTTCCGGACGGGGGTGTGAACCCGCCGCGGCCGCCACCCGGCATCCCCTGACCACCGCCGCCACCGGGGCCCCGCGCCGAGCTGACCGTGGCCGAGTCGTCGGTGCTGCGGGCGAGAGCGTAGGTCCCGCCGCCGATCACCGCGGCCGCCGCGACGGCCGCCACCGCGGCGGTGACCCGTCGCTTCGTCCGGCCGGGGTCGACCGGTGGGGTGTAGATCGGACGGTAGGGCTCGGCCGGCGGGGTCTGCGGCTGCTGGTCGGGCGTGGTCATCTCGTCTCCTGCTGGTCGGGGCCGCCGATCGGCGACCACGCCAGCCTCGGCCGCTGCGGCTCAGGACGGACCCAAGCCCACCTCAACGTTTCGTCAAGCCGCGGTAGGAGCCGGCCGGGATGCTCAGTAAGGTCGTCGCTGCACCACCTGGAGGGCTCGCATAGTGGCCTAGTGCGGCGGTCTTGAAAACCGCTATGGCGCGGAAGCGTCATCGTGGGTTCGAATCCCACGCCCTCCGCAGATGTCGGGCTCCGCCGGGTTGGCCGGGCTTTTGCCGGGCCGCGACTCTCGCCATCGCTACGAGATAACTCTGGCGCCGGTCCCCGTGCGTACGTGCATCTACAGAGCGCCGGATCAGGGGCAGTCCTTGCACGCGGCGGAGGAGATGAGTTCGAGGTTGATGTGCCTGACGAGGCAGATCTGGCGGAGTCGGGGCAGGACGGCGGGAGAGGAGAGCGGCTGGTCGGCGAGGCGGCCTCCGCTGAGCCGGGTCCGGACCCGGCCATTGCTGTCCCACAGCGCGAGGGAGATGCCGCTGTTGTAGGCGGAGCGGTACCGGATCCCGGTGACCGGCCGGCGGCCGGGCTGGTCCTCGTAGATGGCCCGGGCCCACTGTTGGGTCAGGTCGCGGTCCTCGTTGCCGTCGGCGAGTGCGGGGAGCGCTCCGATGGCCATCGCTGCGCCAGCCCGGCACAGGTCGAACAGCACCATCGGGCGGGCCGGTTCGACGATGGCGGCGCGCCAGCTCGGGCATAGGCCGGCGTCCCGGCTCTCGCCGAAGACCTCGCAGAAGCTGGTCGCGAGGTTCGCGCCCACGTACAGCACCGATCGTCCGTCCGGGTCGTCCTGCCGGTGCCCGGCCGGATCGGGTCGGTGCGGGTCGAACCGGGCGATCGGCCCGTAGGTGCGAGCGCTGTCTCCGTGCGGGCTGTAGTGGCCCTGGTGATAGATCCGCACCCATTGCCAGCGGGGCTTGCTGCCGCGCTGCCAGGTGCAGGTGGCGCCGCCGCGCGGTAGCGGTCTGGTCGGGGGCGGTAGCTGGACTACCACCCGGCGGCGGTCAGCGTGGAAGCGAGGTCGAGGACCTTGTCGACGTCGCCGGCGGCGATCGCGTCGCGCGGCGTACGGGCGTTCAGATCCGCGCTGGGGCGGGTGATCCACCGGGTCAGGGTGACGACGCCGCCGGGGAAGGCGCGCTGGAGTTGGCGCAGCCCGGGCAGGAAGCCGCGTTCGGCGTCGGGTTCGAATTCCCACGCCGGAATGAGCCATGAGCGCCCGCTCTTGAGGCCGAGCAGGTCACCCTTGCGCAGGTATTCGGTGACCATCTGCGGGGTGACGTCGAGCAACTCGGCGGCCTGGTCGCGGGTCAGGGATTGCTCCTCGAGTCGGCGCCGGTCTTCGAAGCGGCGGTGCAGCAACGCGATCTGGGCGGCGCTGTCCTCGGCCGGGGTCGGGGCCGGCCCCCAAAGGTTCTCGTCGAGAGCCTCGGTGTCGTCGACTGGACTGGCGGTGCGCACGGCCTCGACGAGCAGCCGCTGCTCGTGCGGGTCGGCATGATCGAACAGCTCGGCCGCCCCCTCGGCCACGACCTCGCGGAGGGCCTGCCGTCGGGACGCGTGGGTACCGACGGGGCGGACGGTCGCGGTCTTGCCCATAGCTCAGATGGTACCTGGAGGACGAGTCAGTGCAAGCTACGCAAGAAGTGAAAGTAACGGGCGTCCGAACCTGGACCGGTCGGGTGCCGACCTTCTCGGCTGTGCGCCCCGCCGGAAAGACGGGGGCGGAGCGGGGCGTCGGTAGGCTCCGCCCATGGCCAAGCAACCGGTGCTGACCCCGCAGGATCAGGACTTTCCGCGCTGGTATCAGGACGTGATCGCCAAGGCCGAACTGGCCGACAACGGGCCGGTGCGCGGGACGATGGTGATCCGGCCCTACGGCTACGGCATCTGGGAACGCATGCAGGCGAACATGGACCTGCGCATCAAGGCGGCCGGTGCCGAGAATGCCTACTTCCCGCTCTTCATCCCGCAGTCCTACCTGCAGCGCGAGGCCGAGCACGTAGAGGGCTTCAGCCCGGAGCTCGCCGTCGTCACGGTGGCCGGTGGCAAGGAGCTGACCGAGCCGGTCGTCGTGCGACCCACCTCCGAGACGGTCATCGGCGAGTACATGGCCAAGTGGGTGCAGAGCCACCGCGACCTGCCGCTGCTGCTCAACCAGTGGGCCAACGTGGTGCGATGGGAGCTGCGACCCCGGCTGTTCCTGCGCACCTCGGAGTTCCTGTGGCAGGAGGGGCACACCGCGCACGCCACGGCCGAGGACGCCAGCGCCTACGCCTTCCGCATCCTGCGCGACGTCTATGCCGACTTCATGGTCAACGACCTCGCGATCCCCGTCTTCGTGGGACGCAAGACCGCCGCCGAGCGCTTCGCCGGTGCGGTGAACACAATGACCTGTGAGGCCATGACGCGTGACGGCAAGGCCCTGCAGATGGGGACGTCACACGAGCTGGGCCAGAACTTCGCCCGGGCGTTCGACATCGACTACCTCGCCACCTCCGGCGAGCGGGAGCTGGCCTGGACGACGTCGTGGGGCTCCTCGACCCGGATGGTCGGCGGGCTGATCATGGTGCACGGTGACGACGCGGGGCTGCGGATCCCGCCGCGGATCGCGCCCGTCCAGTGCGTGGTCGTCGCGGTGAAGGCCGAGACGGTGGAGGTGGCCTCGCGCCTCGTGGACGACCTCAGCCGGGCGGGCGTGCGGGCTCGGCTCGACGATCGCGTCGACACCGCCTTCGGTCGGCGGGCCGTCGACTGGGAGCTCAAGGGCGTGCCGGTCCGGATCGAGATCGGCCCCCGTGACCTGCAGGAGGGGACGGCCGGCTACGTCGACCGCCTCGCCGGGACCCGGGGTCCGGTGCCGTTGGCCGGGCTCGTGGAGGCGGTGCGCACGGGCCTCGATCAGGGACAGGCCCGCCTACTCGAGGCGGCGACCCGCGACCGCGACGGCCGGATGCACACCGTCGACTCGGTCGATGCGGCGCGAGCGGCCTGCGAGGCCGGTGATTGGGCCCGGCTGCCGTGGTCGGTCGTCTCCGGCGAGGGCGAGAAATCCCTGGCCGGCGCGGCGATCACGGTGCGCTGCCTGCAGACGGCCGAGGGCACCGTCCCCGCCGACGCCCAGCTCGACGACGCATTCGCGCTCGTGGCCAAGGCCTACTGACACCCTCCCCGCTGACCCACACCCGGCTGCCTGCTGATCGCGGGACAGCCGGTCCGGCGGCGAGACGTAGCCGCCGGGGGCTGCGGGGTCGCCCGCAGCCCCCGGCGTGCCGTCATTCGCCGTCCCAGCTCCAGTGCCAGGACTCGCTCGGCAGGTTGTAGAGGTGGTAGCGCGACGCGTTGTCCGCCAGCCAGGAGAAGACCGCCGTGTCATGGCTGCCGCAGTCGGCGAAGTCGATGGCCAGGCCGCGCTCGTGGCGCGAGGTGCCGGGGATGGCGGTCGGCGGCGAGCAGTCCGAGGCCGGCATCTGGTAGATCGCGTAGTCGCTGGTGCCGCAGTTCTGCTTGCGCAGCTCGATCTGCTCCGACGGGTCGCGCCACGAGCTGTTCGCCGACAGGGAGATCCCGGCCGAGGCCGCGTCCGAGACCATCTGCTGCACGGCACCGGCCAGGCAGGTGTTCACCCGGATGTTCGACGCGGCGACCACCGTCTGGGACTCCGGGACACCGGAGGTGACGGCGTCGCAGTCGCCGCTGGGCGGGGCGCTCGAACCGGTGCCGAAGAGGTAGGACCAGGTGGCCTGGCCGACGATGCCGTCCGCGGTGAGCGACTGCGAGCTCTGGAAGCTGGTGACGGCGTTCTCGGTCGCCGGCCCGAACTGGCCGTCCACGTCGATGCCGTAGCCCCGAGCCACCAGCAGCGTCTGCGCCGCCGAGACGGCCTCGCTGTTCGAGCTGCCGGAGGAGATGACCGGCACCAGCGCAGCCATGGTGTTCGGGCCGGGAATGCCGTCGACCTCCAGGCCGTGCTGGGACTGGAACGTCTCCACCGACGCCGTCGTCTGCGGGCCGAAGTCACCGTCGGCGGTGGTCGACACGCCCGCGGCGGTCAGCAGATGTTGCAGCGCGGCGATGTCTGCCGTGGACGACGACGAGCTGACCGACATCGATCTGGCCTCGTCCGCGGTGGCCGGCGATGCGGCCAGCAACCCTGCCAACAGGACACCGATGAACATGACGACGGTCGTCGATATGCGGGCGCGAGCCACGACTCACCCTCCGAAAGGTCGGGAATGTGGGCGACCATCGTAGCGATTTGTCCGCTTTGGCGGCAATCTGTCCGCACCTGCGGGGAGCGAGCGCGCCTTCGGATCACTCCGCGGGGCGGTAGACGGCGTGCGACTCGACGTCGGCGAAGATCTCTCGGGCGATGGGGGTCCGCATCTCCTCGGCGAGGTGTCCGAGCAGGCCGGCGCACCGCGCCAGCAGCACCACCCCCCGCAGCAGCTCCAGCGGGATGCCGAGGTCGGCGAGCACGGCTCCGCAGACACCGGCGCCGTTGAGCGGCAACGCCTTGCCCAGTGCCTCGGGGGCCACGCGGCCGACGGCCTCGAAGAGGGCGAGGTGCGGACCGTAGCTCCCCTCCTCGCGCGCGATCCCGATCAGCACCGGCACCCGTGGGTCGCCCTGCTTGTGCAGGTGGTGACCGAGGCCCGGGACGAGGCCACCGCCGGCGCGGCGCTCGGCGATCGCGGTGCGGGCCAGCTCGTCCCAGTCGTGGTCCGACTGCGGCAGCGCGCCGTCCGCCGGCAGTGCGGCGGCCAGGAAGGCGCCGGTGTCCTCGCTGACGCCGAGGAAGCGGGAACCGCCGCCGAGCAGGCCGGCCGCGAGCGCTCCCTGGATGGCGTCGGGGGCACTGAGAAAGGTCAGCCGGGCGGCGATGGCCGTCGGTGTGAAGCCGTGGTCGGCGAGCGCGACGAGGACCGCCTCGAAGACACGGGACTGCTGCGGCGTCGGCTCCTGCAGGGTGATCAGCCGGTAGGCGAGGTGGCCGAAGCTGATCTTGCCGATGAGGTCGGCCGGCAGGTCCTGGCCGAAGAGCGAGATGGTCTCGGCCGTCGACACGCCCAGCGAGGTCGGATACTGCCTGTCGTCGCTCATCAGCTCTCCAACCAGGCGCGGATCTCGGCGCCGTGCTCGTCCAGCGCCGGTGGCGCGAGGTCGTAGCGGGCCGGCGTGGCCGACAACCCGATCGGGTTGCGGATCGAGGGGATCCCGCCCGGCTCCACGACCGGATCCAGTCCCAGCGAGGTGGCGAGTTCGACCCCGCCGCGGACGTCGTTGATGGGTCCGCAGGGGATGCCCGCCGCCGAGAGCGTCTCGAACCACTCCTGCGCCGACCGGGTGGCGAGCCGGGCCAGCAGGATCGGCCGCAGCTCGTCGCGGTTGTCGTTGCGGGCTCCCACGCTGGCGAACCGTGCGTCGTCGGCGACCTCGGGGATGCCGAGGGCGGCCGCGAGGGTGCGGAACTGCGCGTCGTTGCCGGCGATGACGATGAGCTCGCCGTCACCGGTCGGCAGCGGTTCGTACGGGAAGAGCGAGAGGTGGGCATTGCCCATCCGGTGCGGCACGACGTCACCGGCGACGTAGGCCGAGGTCTGGTTGACCAGCGTCGACAGTGCCGTCGAGAGCAGGTTCGTCTCGACGTGCTGCCCGGTGCCGGTGCGATCGCGGTGGTGCACCGCGGCGAGGATGCCGATGGCCGACTGCAGCCCGGTCATGACGTCGAAGACGGAGATGCCGGCACGGAACGGCGGCCCGTCGGGGTCACCGGTGAGGCTCATCAGCCCGGAGACCGCCTGCACGAGCAGGTCGTAGCCCGGCAGCCTCGCACCCTCGCCCGCGCCGAAACCGCTGATCGAGCAGTAGATGCTGTCCGCGCGGCGCGCCCGCACCGATTCGTAGTCGAGGCCGAACTTGCGCAGCCCGCCGGGTTTGAAGTTCTGGATGACGATATCGGCGCGTTCGGTGAGCCGATGGGCTACCGCGACGTCGTCGGCGTCGGCGAGGTCCAGCACGATCGAGCGCTTGTTGCGGTTGATCGCGAGGTAGTAGGTGCCGGTGTCCCCGCGGCGCGGCGGGACCCAGTGCCGGGTGTCGTCGCCGGCGGACGACTCGACCTTGATCACGTCCGCGCCGAGGTCGGCCAGCAGCATCGTGCAGTAGGGCCCGGCGAGCACCCGGCTGAAGTCCGCGACGACGAGCCCGTCGAGCGGTCCACTCATCGGCTGCTCCTTGACATGTCGTCGACGTTACCCGAGCGTGTCCACCAGACGGACACATGTCCGTCCTTGAACGGAAGGTAGCACGCGATGAGCCGCACCCCGATCGTCTTCCGGCACGGCACCGTCCTGGTGATGGACGACGCCCGTACCGTCTGGCCGGACGCCGACGTCCTCGTCGTCGACGGGCGGATCGAGCGCGTCGGCCCTGATCTCGAGGTGCCCGAGGGCACCGAGGCGATCGACGCCCGCGGCGGCATCGTCATGCCCGGCATGGTCGACACCCACCGCCACATGTGGCAGACCGCGATGCGCGGTTACGGGGCGGACTGGACGCTGACCCAGTACTTCGTCTGGAACTACCTCGAGCACGGCAAGCTGTTCCGGCCGCAGGACATCTACGCCGGCAACCTGCTCTCCGCGTGGGAGGCGGTCGAGGCCGGGGTCACCACGAGCGTCGACTGGTCGCACAACCTGCAGACGACCGATCACGCCCGCGCCGCCGTCGACGCCCTGCGCCAGGTGCCGGCCCGCTTCGTGCTGGCTTACGGCAACATCCAGGCCGCGCCCTGGGAGTGGGCCGCCAGTCCCGAGGTGCGCTCCTTCCTGGCGGAGGTCCCGCGCGACGACCGGCTCGGCGTCCAGCTGGCCTTCGACGTGACCGGCGATCCCACCTTCCCGGAACGGGCGGCCTTCGAGGCGGCCCGCGAGCTGGGTCTGGCGGTGACGACTCACGCCGGGGTGTGGGGCGCCACGAACGACGACGGCATCCGGCTCATGTACGAGGGCGGCTTCATGACGCCCGAGACCGTCTACGTCCACGCGGCGACGCTGAGCGACGACTCCTACCAGCGCATCGCGGCCACCGGCGGGACGGCCTCGGTCTCGGCCGAGAGCGAGTCGACCTGCGGCCAGGGTTACCCGTCGAGCTGGGCGCTGCGGCGGCACGACATCGGCATCTCGCTGTCGATGGACTCCAGCGTCTGGTGGAGCGCGGATGCCTTCTCGGCCATGCGGGCCACGCTCTCGTCGGACCACGCCCGCGAGCACACCGAGGCGCACGCCGTCGGTGGCACCGTCACCAACCTCGCCGTCCGCGCCGGCGATGTCGTCGAGTGGGCCACGCGTGGTGGCGCCCGGGCCCTGGGCATGGACGACCGGATCGGCAGCCTCGAGGCCGGCAAGCAGGCCGACATCGTGCTCATCAAGAACGACGACTCGCCGGTGATGTTCCCGATCCTGAACCCGTACGGCCACGTCGTCTTCCAGGCCCAGCGCGGCGATGTCGACACGGTGCTGGTCGGCGGCGAGGTGCTCAAACGCGGCGGCAAGCTGGTGGGGGCGGACCTGGCGCGGGTGCGGGCGGCGATCGAGGAGACCGTCACCTACCTGCGCGAGACCCTGGGCGAGGACGAGTGGGCCCGGGGCATGACGCCGGACATCCCCGAGTCGAAGGTGCTCGACAACCCCTACACGTACACCGAGTACGCCGACGCCTCGACGCACGAGCGTCGGTGACGGGTCAGCCGCCGACGTGAGGTCGCGACTGCCACCTCGACCAGTCCGCCGAGATGGCGTCCGCGGCGCGGAGCAGCAGCGGCAGGTGCGTGCCGGTGAGCGTCGCCACGCTCGTCTCGGCAGCGTGGACGGTCACGTTCACCGCCGCGCGGACCTCGCCGCTGCCGTCGCGGACCGGTGCCGCGATGGAGCGGACGCCCGGTGCCAGCTCCTCGTCGGCCAGGGCCCAGCCGCGCTCGCGCACCGTGGCCAGCTCGCCGTCGAGGGCCGCCCGGTCGATGCGCGGCGCGGGAAGGCCGGAGCGGGTCGGCTCGCGCAGCACGCGCGTCAGCTCGTCGGGTTCCAGGGCGGCGAGCAGCACCTTGCCCTGCGAGGCGACGACTGCCGGGAACCGGGTCCCGATCTCGACGCGGAGCGTGATGATCTTCGGGACGGAGACCCGCGCGACGTAGACGATGTCCGAGCCGTCCAGCTGGCTCATCGACGACGACTCGCGGGTCTGTGCGACCAACTCCTCCAGGTGCGGCCGCGCCATCTCCCACAACCCCAGCGAGCTGGCGTAGGCCGAACCGAGGCGCAGCACGGCCGGGGTGAGGGCGAACCGGCCGTCCAGCTGCCGGACGTAGCCCAGCTCGGCCAGGGTCAGCAGCAGGCGGCGGGCAGTGGGCCGGGCCAGATCCGTGGCCGCCGCCACCTCGGCCAGCGTCATCTCCCGGTGCAGGTCGTCGAAGCAGGTCAGGACGTCGAGCCCGCGGGCAAGCGCCTCCACGAAGTCGGGTCCTGTTCCACGGCCGGCCACGGGAGGCATCGTTCCACACCCGGCACCTTGTGTCCGCCAGGCGGACAGTTGTACGTTCCAGGAGACGAAGGGAAGCTCGCATGGCTCAACTGGTGGCGGTGCTCGCGACGACGCACCACCCGTTCTTCTACAAGACCAGCCTGCTGCCGCCGGAGGAGGCGCCACCCTTCGCGGCGGAGTGGGTGCGCAAGGTCGAGGCGTATCGCGAGACGCTGACCCGCGCCCGTCCGGACGTCCTCGTCATGGTCGGCTCGGACCACTTCCACCAGCTGTGGCTGGACAACATGCCGCAGTTCCTCGTCGGCAAGGCACCGTTCTACGACGCCAACTACTACAACGAGGAGCGCGAGTTCGGCCTGCCCCGGATGCTGCTCAAGGGCCACGAGGAGCTGTCTGCCTACATCCTGCGTGAGGGCATCGACCGCGACTTCGACCTGGCGTTCTCCAACGAACTGCGGGTGGACCACTCCATCACCTGTCCGATCATCACCACCCGGCCGCAGAACGACCTGCCGGTGGTGCCGATCTACACCAACATCTTCGCGCCGCCACTGCCGCGACCGGAGCGCTTCGTCAAGCTGGGCCAGACGATCCGGGAGCTCATCGAGGCGTGGCCGTCACAGCTGCGCGTCGCGGTGATCGGCACCGGGCACCTGTCGCTGGAGCTCGGCGGTCCGCGTCAGTTCGGGCCGCACGGCCCCGATCCGGAGTTCGACGCCAAAGCGGTGGAGTGGATCGCCAACGGCGACATCGACGGCTGCCTGTCGGAGGTGACGCTCGACAGCTTGCACGCCCCCGGCAACGCGACGCACGGGTTCATGGACTTCATGCTGATGATGGGCGTGGCCGGCTACGCCAAGGCCGACTACGCCGACAGCCTGGACCTCTTCCACACCATGGAGGCCTACTTCACCTGGTACCCGAACGGGGTGCCGGCGTGAGCAAGTACCTCGTCGACAAGTTCCTCTACACCGTCGACCGCGACCCCGACCTGGTCGAGCGCTACCGGGAGGACCCCGCCGGCACGGTGGCGTGGTGGGAGGCCGAGCAGGCCAGCGTCATCCTCAACTGCCACGTCGGCGAGGCCACCACCTGGCTGAGCTTCACCGACGAGGAACGCACCGCGCTCGCCACTCACGATCACGTCCGCCTCTTCGAGCTGGGCGTGCATCCGTTCCTCACCCTGACGCTCTGGATCGCCATGTTCGAACGTGATCACTCCGCGCCGCTGGCCATGCAGCTCGACTACGCCGCCCAGCTCTCCCACCTGTCGCTTCCGTACCCCGACATCTCCACCTGATCTCGTCGGGACGGCCGCGGTCCGAGCTCAGGACCGCTGCTGGCGTCGCAGCTCTTCGTTGAGGCGCAGTGCCTCCTCGGTGAGCGCCTGGGAGCGCATCGCCTCGTAATCGTGGTCCAGGTCGAGCCAGTTGTCCGGCCGCCGCGGCTGCGGTCGCCGCTTCTCCGTGCGCTGGCGCAGCCGCGTCGTCACCCGGCTACCGGCCGCACGGGCGGCGTCCCGGGCCGCGCCGCCGAGCACGTCGACGTCCAGGCCGGTGCGCCGCTCGATGGAGTCCTTGATCTGGGCCCGCTTCTGCGCCCGCAACGCGGCCCGACGCGCAGCGCGCTCGGCGGCGAGCCGCTCCCGCCGGCGGCGCCGCAGCGGCGCGGTCAGCCAGCCGAGGGCGCCGACGACCACGCCGCTGACGAGCGCCAGCCACAGCGGCGCCTCGAGGATCAGCGCCGCCACGAACACGAGAACGCCGTAGATCATGGCCCCAGTCTCCCCGATTCCGGGCGAGCCCGCTCAGACCATGCGCCTGCGCGGCGTCGACTTGTCGGTCAGCGACGGGTCACCGGTGACGACGTCACCCAGCGCCTCGTCGATGCGGGCGAGTGCCTCGGCGGGGATGGTGACGCCGCTGGCCTTGACGTTGTCGGCGATCTGCTCGGGCTTGGAGGCCCCGATGATGGCGGCCGAGACGTTGTCGTTCTGCAGCACCCACGCCACGGCGAGGGCGGCCATGGAGAGTCCGAGGTCCGCGGCGATGGGCTGCAGGTTCTGCACGCGGGTCAGCACCTTGTCGTTCATGAAGCGCTTGATCATGTCCGCGCCGCCGGCGGTGTCCGTGGCGCGGGAACCGGCCGGCGGCTCCTGGCCGGGCTGATACTTGCCGGTGAGCACGCCCTGCGCGATCGGCGACCAGACGATCTGCCCCAGGCCCAGCTCGCGGCTCGCCGGGACCACGTCGCCCTCGATGACGCGCCACAGCATCGAGTACTGCGGCTGGTTGGAGACCAGCGAGATGCCGAGGTCGCGGGCGAGGATGGCGGCGGCACGGATCTGCGCGGCCGTCCACTCGCTGACGCCGATGTAGAGCGCCTTGCCGGCGTGGACGACATCGGCGAAGGCCTGCATCGTCTCCTCCAGCGGGGTGAAGGTGTCGTAGCGGTGGGCCTGGTAGAGGTCGACGTAGTCCATCTGCAGCCGTCGCAGCGAGTTGTCGATGCCCTCGCGGATGTGCTTGCGGGACAGGCCGGTGTCGTTCTTGCCCTTGGGGTCCGGTCCGACCGGGAAGAAGACCTTGGTGAAGACCTCCAGGCTCTCGCGCCGCTGACCCTTCAGCGCCTCGCCGAGCACCGTCTCGGCCTTGCCGTTGGCGTAGACGTCGGCGGTGTCGAAGGTGGTGATGCCGTGGTCGAGGGCGGCATGGACGCACTGCGTCGCGATGTCGTTCTCGATCTGCGAGCCGTGGGTCAGCCAGTTGCCGTAGGTGATCTCGGAGATCTGCAGGCCAGAGTTGCCGAGGTAGCGAAAGTCCATGTGCCCATCCTTCCCACGGCGCGGGGAAGCCATCGGACCCGGTCGGCGTTGTGCCCGATATGAGCACTCCGACACTCGGCACCCTGGGCGCCTGGGGCCACTCGTCCCAGTTCGACCCGACCCTCGCGCACCGGCTGGAGCGGGCCGGCTACAGCACGATCTGGCTGGGCGGCTCGCCGCCGGCGGACCTGGGCGAGGTCGAGCCGCTGCTGGACGCCACCGAGAACGTCGTCGTCGCGACCGGCATCGTGAACATCTGGTCGGCCGACGCCCGCGAGGTCGCCGCCTCCCACCGCCGGATCACCGACGCCCACCCCGGCCGGTTCCTGCTCGGCATCGGCGTCGGCCACCCGGAGGCGACCTCGGACTACCGGCGCCCGTACCAGGCGCTCGTGGACTACCTCGACATCCTGGACGCCGAGGGCGTCCCGGCCGACGAGCGCGTCCTCGCCGCGCTGGGACCGAAGGTGCTGGAGCTCTCCCGCGACCGCAGCGCCGGGGCCCACCCCTACCTCGTCCCGCCGGAGCACACCCGGCGCGCCCGGGACATCCTCGGGCCGGACGCCCTGCTCGTCCCCGAGCACAAGGTCGTCGTCGAGACCGATCCCGTCGCCGCCCGGGCGCTGGGACGACCGCCGGTCGACCAGCCGTACCTGCACCTGACGAACTACGTCAGCAACCTGCAGCGGCTCGGCTGGACGGAGGCCGACATCGCCGACGGCGGCAGCGATGCCCTCATCGACGCGCTCGTCGCGCACGGCGACGCCGCGTCCATCGCGGCCCAGCTGCGCCAGCACCTCGACGCCGGGGCCGACCAGGTGGCGGTCCAGCTCATCGCCCCGGACGGCGCGGACCGCGCGGCGCTCTTCGTCGAGGTCGCCGAGGCGATCCTCGGGTAGGTTCGGCGGCCGTGTGCACGGTCGTGATCAGGATCGGCGCCGCGGGTGAGGCGGTGCCCGTGCTGGCGCTGCGCGACGAATTCGTCGGGCGTGACTTCGACGAGCCCGACGCCTGGTGGCCCGAGCAGCCGGACGTCATCGGCGGCCGGGACCGCATCGCCGGTGGCAGCTGGTGTGTCACCGACGTCGCGACCGCCACCACGGCGCTGATCGTCAACCGCACCGAGCGTCTCGGCGGCACCCCATCGCGGGGCCTGCTGCCGCTGGCCGCGGTCCGTCACGGTGCGGCATGGACCGATGTCGTCAGCCACGAGGCGATGGCGAGTTTCCAGCTCCTGCTGGTGGCTGCCGGCGGCGTGACGGTCTGGACCTGGGATGCGGTGACGCTGCAGCGGACCGAGCTCGGTGCCGGCACCCACCTGCTCACCCCCCACGGCGTCGACGCCGATGACGCGAAGACGACGAAGTTCGCGCCGTGGTTCACCGACTCCCCGGTCGCGGACTGGCCCCGCATCGTCGCCGGCTGCCTCCCGTCGGCCGCCGAGAGTGCCCTGGTGGTGCGGCGCGACTACGCCGGTCGGGGCTACGGCACGGTCTTCGGCCAGCTCATCGACGCCCGGCCCGGACGGCTCGCCCTGCGCAGCACACGCACCCCCTGGACAGCTGCCGAATGGCCGCAGCGAGTATGGCGCTCGGGCAGGCCCCGGCCGGTGCCGCAGCCAGCTCCGACGCGGACTTGAGGACCAAAGGGTTCTTTCTCCACGTCGGTGCGCATGACACATTCGTGAGGAGCACGTGAAGGCAGTCTCGAACAGCCGGGACGGAGGATGGAGCACCATGGAGTCGGACGCGGTCGCGCCCCGTCGCGCCACCGCCGAGCCGGCAGGTGGCGAGGGCGGTCCGCTGCGGACAGCTGCCGAGCTGGCCTCCGTCCTGGACGACGTCCCCGCCGTCATCGCCTTCTTCGACATGGAGCTGCGGAACCGCTTCGCCAACTGGGCGCACGTGCCCTGGTTCGGTCTGCAGCCGCACGACCTGGTCGGCTGCACCCCTGACCGCATGGTCGGCAGCGCCACCTTCAACGAGTCCAAGCCGTACTACGACGCCGTCCGCGAGGGGCGCAAGCAGACCTTCGAGCGCATCAACACGCTCCCCAACGGCGTTCGTCGGCACTCCCTGGTGACCTACGTGCCGTTCGTCGTCGACGGCGAGATCCGCGGGGTCGTCACGATGGCCAGCGACGTCACCGGCCGGGTCCGGGCCGAGTTCGCGCGTCAGGAGCTCGCTGCCCGTGCCGCGGCGATCGGCGCCCGCGAGCTCGCCGCGATCGACAAGCAGCACGCCGCCACCGAGACGCTGAACCGGATGGCCGCCGACCTCGCCGCCGTCGCCGAGCGGCACCCGGCGCACGCCACGGAGATCAGCGACGCGGCACGCTCGCTCGGCGACGCCGCCCGTCGGCTGCGGACCCTGGTGGCTCACCGTCCCGGCCCGGGACGTCCCCCCGGCCCCGAACGCATCGTCCGCGAACGTGTGGAGCGGGCCGAGGTCCGCCTCGGCTTCGCCCCCTCGCTGCTGGTCATGGGCACCCTGGACGCCGTCGACCACGACCTGGCGCTGCACCTGGGCCACGCCATGGACGTCACCCTGGACAACGTCGCGCGCCACGCCGCCGCCGAACGCGTGGAGGTGACGGTCGGCGTCGAGCACGGCGACCTGGTCCTGGTCGTCTCCGACGACGGCACCAGCCTGATCCGGCCGCAGCCCGGCGGCGGGTTGGACCGGCTCCGCAGCGCGGCGCTGGAACGTGACGGCTCGTGCCTGTGGCACATCAACGCCGACGGCGGCACCACCGTCGAGTGGCGCGTCCCCCTCCACCCGGCCGAGAACCAGCCGCATGCGGTGCACGCCAACGGCGTCCTCGCCGGCCCCGTCGACCGTGGCCAGCGCGCGCCGGAGGGCTACCGGGAGGGCAACCAGCTCGGTCTCGACGCCGAGGAGATGCGGCTGCTGCTCGAGCACGTCCCGCTCGGCCTCGCCGTCTGGAACCACGACATCGTCAACCAGTACGCCAACGCCACGGCGGCCCGGTGGCTCGGCCGGCCCGACCCGGCAGCGGTGGTGGGTCGCCACTACCGCGAGCTGGCCGACCGCGAGGCCTACGAGCGGGTGGTCCCGCTGGCGCGGGCGGCGCTGGCCGGGTCTCACGTCGTGGTGGAGCGGCCCTTCGCCGCGCGCAACGCCGAGCGGCCGCACGACATCCGCGCCGAGTTCCTGCCGCGCCGGGTCTGCGGACGCGTCGTCGGGGTGAGCGTCCAGGTCACCGATGTCGGTGCCCGGATCCGGGCCGAGTCCGCGGTCCGCGCCGAGCAGGCGCGGATCGACGCGCTGCGGGCGCGCTACGCGGCCGAGGAGGAGATCCACCACCTGGCGATCCAGGAGGTCTTCGCCGCGGCGATGCGGCTGGACACGCTGCGCCACATCGGACCCGACGCGCTGGCCGAGGTGGACGACGCGCTCGCCCCGATGGACCGGGCCGTGGCAGACCTGCGCGAGTCGGTCATGACCACCGAGCCGCTCGCCACCTGAGCTCCCCGGACGGCCACGACCGGTCGTGCGACCCCGAAGGCGCTCAGCGCACCCGGACGGTCCGGGTGACGCTGTGCGCGGTGGCGAAGTGGCTGTCCCCGGCGGCAACGACCCGGTAGCTCACCGTCCCGCGGCGGGTGGGCGTCACTGAGAAGCTGTAGGTCGAGCCGGCCACCCGGCGGGCAGTGACCTGCTGCCACCGGCCGCCACTCCACCGCTGGACCGCGAGCACGCCCCGATGCAGCGGGCTCACCGTTCCCCGCAGCGTCACCGCACGGCCGCGGGCGACGCTGGACCGGGGCTTGCCGAGCGTGACGACGCGGCTGACTGCCACGGTCCGCGCCGGCGAGGTGGCCGCCACGTAGTCACCGACCGAGACCGACACCAGCCGCACCGAAGCGGTGCGAGCCAGGCGCAGCCCGGTCAGCCGGACGCTGCCGTCCGTGGCGGTGCGCGCGCTCGCCGCCGTCACCCAGCTGGAGGTCCCGGCGAGCCGGTACTGGGCGCGGACCAGCGCCCCGGCGACCCCGGAACCGGCCGAGGAGAGGCGCCCGGTCACGGTCGCGGTGGTTCCCCGGACCACTGTCCGCGGCAGCGAGGAGACCGCCAGCGCGGCCGGACGCGGCGCCTGCGCCGTGACGACCGGGGACTCCGGTGAGGTGTCGCCGGCCCCGACGCGGTTCGTGGCGGCGACGGTGAAGGAGTAGTCGATCCCCTCCGCCAGCCCCGTCACCGTGCAGGTGGTCGTGGTGCTGAGGCAGCTGCCGGCGGGGGTGCCCGTCACGCGGTACCCGGTGATGGGCGCGCCGCCGTCGTCCGGAGCGCTCCAGCGGACCGTGACGGTCCGGCCGGTCGGGACGGCCGAGGTGACGACCGGCGCGGCCGGGACCGTGGCCGGCACCGTCACCGAGCCCGTCGGCTGGGAGGCGAGGCTGTCACCCATGGCGTTGCTGGCCACCACCCGGAAGGTGTAGGTGCGGCCCCGATCCAGACCGTCCACCGTCGTCTGCGTCGCGCCCGCCACCTCCACGGCGGCCTGTGCGACGCCGTCGCGGAGCGGGATCACGCGGTAGCCGGTGATCGCCGAACCGCCGTCGTCGGTCGGCGCCGACCACGTGACGAGCGCGCTCGTCCCGTCGCCGGCGGCGGTCGCCGTCCCGGCCTGCGGGGCCCGCGGCACGCCCGCGGCCACCGCGACCGGGTCGCTCTGCGCCGACGCCGGCCCCTCGCCCACTGCGTTGCGGGCGGTGACGGTGAAGGTCCAGCTGCGGCCGCGGACGAGGTCCGGGACCGTCGTCGAGGTCGCCGTCGCCGCCGCCGAGACGCTGCGGGTGGGCAGCCCGGCACTCGCCGCCGAGACCCGGTAGCCGGTGATCGCGGCGCCGCCGTTGTCGGGGGCGCTCCAACCCAGGCTGGCGGTGGTGCCCGAGACGGTGGCACGGGTGATGGTCGGCGCGGCCGGGACGGTGGCCGCGGTCCGGCCCGCGCCCAACACGGTGAGGCTCGGGGTGCCGCCGGCGCGGGTGCTGCTGTGGCCGGCCCCGTCGACCAGCGTCACCGAGGTCACCGTCCAGGCACCGTCCTCGGCGCCGGCCGGCAGCGTGAAGCGGGCACGGAAGGTGCCCGCGGCCGGGTCGCCGGCGGCCAGGTCGTCGCCGCTGATCGTCGCGGTGGCGGTCTCGTTGCCGCTCGGGCTGCGCAGCCCGACGCTGCCCGAGACGATGCCCGAGGGCACGGTGTCGGGATCGGTGCCCGAGACGAGGACGACACCGGCGCCGTCGCTGCTGCGGACGTCCAGGGTGGCGGGGCTGAAGGTGTAGTCGCCGATCGTCGGGGCCAGGGTGTCGGCGGCGGCGGTGGTGACGTCGAAGCCGGCGCCGGTGAGGATGCTGCCGCTGGTGACCGTCGTGACGTTGCCGGCGACGTCGTCGATCTCGACGGCGGCGACTTTCCAGCTGCCGCTGGCGAGGCCGTCGACGTAGATCGGCACCGTGACGGTGCCGTTGCGCGAGGTGCCGGTCCGGATGTCCGCGTCGGCGACGGCGATCGGCTGCAGGTCGTTGTCGTCCGGCGTGCCGTTCGGCCGCTTCAGGGTCACCGTGACGGTGTCCGCCCCCGAGACGTCGTCGGTGTAGCCCACCCGGGCGTAGACCCAGCCGGAGGTGCCGTAGGCCGTCGACCGCTTCGTCGGACCGACACGCAGCGACGTCAGCACCGGTGCGGTGTCGTCCGCCGCGGTGGTCACCGCGATGCGCAGCGGGTCGACCACCGGTGAGGAGGCGTCGTAGCCGGCGGTGTTGTTCTGGCCGTCGGCCAGCTCGACTGCGTCGAGCTGCCACATGCCCGGCGTGCTGCGGGCGCCGAAGGTGACGGCGACGTTCCAGCTGCCGTCCTTCGGCGTGCCCTCGACCGGGGGACCGCTGAGGTAGCCCTCGGCGGTGTCGCCGTCGGGGGAGACGAAGCGCACCGTGCCCGAGACGACGCCGCTGAGGTCGTCGGTCGCGCGCACCCGGACCGTGGCGTCGGCCGGACCCGCGGTGGTGTCGACGGCGGTCGTCACTGCGGAGACGCCACCCAGGACGGGCGCGGCGGTGTCGCTGGTGCGAGTGACCGTCACGCTGGCACTGCCGGCGTCGAGGGTGGCGGAGTTGCCGGCGCGGTCGGTCGCCGTCAGGCTCGTCACGGTCCAGGTTCCGGGGACGTCGAAGCGGGAGCTGAAGGACTGGGTTCCGGTCCACACCCCGGAGGCCGCCGTCCCGGAGGTCCGCTGCAGATCCACCGAGGCGCCGGGGACGCCGGGGCCGGCGAGGACGAGCTCGACGGCGTCGACGCCGCTGCCGGTGTCGGCGACGGGGATCCGCACCGCGCTCAGCGCGTCACGATCGGTGATGTCCACCGTGGCCGGGGCAAAGGTGACCGGACCGGCCAGCGTGGGGGCCGTCGTGTCGTCCGCGGCGGCCGCGGGCGCGGCGAGGCTCAGGCCGGTGGCCAGCAGGGCGGCGGTGACGGCGGCGGTGATGCCGCGGCGCGCAGGCTGTGTCATGTGCGGGGACTCCCGGGTGGTCGTGATGCGACCCCGCTCCCCAGCTAACGTCGAACTTACATGACGGAGCTGGACCCGGGAACCCCGTCAGCCCGCCTCGTGGACGACGATGGCCACCTGTACCCGGTTCGTGGCACCGAGCTTGGTCAGCAGCCGTGAGACGTGGGCCTTCACCGTCGCCTCGCTCATGAAGAGCCCGGCGGCGATGTCGGCGTTGGACTCGCCACGCCCGACGGCGAGGGCGACCTCCCGTTCCCGTTCGGTGAGCTCGGCGAGCAGGCCCCGGGCCCGGTCCCGGCGCTGCGCCGCGGCGAGGTCGGTCGGCGCGGCTCCGGCCGCCACCCCGGCGGCGGCCACGTGGCCGAGCAGTGTCCGGGTGACGGCCGGCGAGAGCATCGCCGCCCCGTCGTGCACCAGCCGGACGGCGTCGATGATCTCGTGCGGCGCGGTGTCCTTGAGCAGGAAGCCGTCGGCCCCGGCTCGCAGCGCCCGCAGCACGTAGTCGTCAGCACTGAACGTGGTGAGGACGACGACCCGCGGCGGGTCGGGTACCGCCTGCAGCTTCGCCGTCGCGGTGATCCCGTCGGTGCCGGGCATGCGGATGTCCATGAGGACGACGTCCGGTCGCAGCTCTCTCGACCGCTGCACGGCGGTGTCGCCGTCCTCGGCCTCTCCGACGATCTCGAGATCGTCGGCGGCAGAGAGGATCATGCGCAGCCCGGCACGCACCAGCGCGTCGTCGTCGACCAGCAGCACCCGCACGCTCACCAGGTCAGCCTCGCATCGACGACGAAGTCGCCGGCCGGGTCCGGTCCGTGCGACAGCGTGCCGCCGGAGAGCGTCACCCGCTCGCGCAGACCCAGCAGGCCGGTGCCGGCACCGGGCAGGCTGCTGCCCGCGACGACCGGCAGCCGGTTGCGCACCTGCACCCGCAGGCCGGCACCGGGACCGCCCTCGATGCGGACCGTGGTGGCGGTCCCGGTCGCGTGCTTGGCGACGTTGGTGAGCGCCTCCTGGACGACGCGGTAGGCGTCGCGCCCCAGGCCGGCAGGGGTCTCGGTCGTCTCCGGCACCGCCATCACCAGCTCGATCCGGGCCCCGGCCCGCCGTGTCTCCTCGACCAGCCTCGTGATGTCGCGCAGCGTCGGCTGCGGCGCCGCCGGGACCTCCGTGGTGCCGTCGGGCTCGGTCTCGGCCCGGAGCACGCCGATGACGCCCCGCAGTTCCTGCAACGCCTGCTGTGCGGTCTCACGCAACAGGCCGGCGGTCTGCTGCACCTGCTCCGGGGGCAGGTCGGGACGCAGCTGCAGCCCGCCGGCGTGCAGCGCCATCAGGGAGATGCGGTGACCGAGGACGTCGTGCATCTCGCGAGCGATCCGGGTGCGCTCGGCGGCTCGAGCCCGCTCGGCGTGCTCGAGCTGCTCGGCCTCGGCGCGTTCGGCACGCTCACGCAGCGTCCAGACCAGCTGCCGGCGGGCCCGCACGAACATGCCCCACGCCGTGACGATCGCGGTGAAGGCCAGCGAGAAGATCATGTCGGAGGCGAACGAGCCACCACTGCTGAGCAGGCTGTATCCGGCCGAGGCGGCGAGCTGCACGCAGGCCACGGCGACGGCCACGCGGGTACGCCGGTGGACAGTGACGCTGAAGAGAGCGGCGATGCTGGCCGGCGCCGCCGAGGCGACAATCATGGATGCCGCGGCCGAGACGACGGCGACTGCCACCGGGTAGCGCCGCCGCCACCACAGCGCCACGCAGGCGACGAGCCCCAGGATCAGGTCGACGATCGGCATGTCGTCGGTGAGGACGGTGCCGCCGCTCTGCCGGACGAGGGCGAAGAACAGCGCACCGGACCCCAGCGCCAGCAGGAAGAGCAGCACGTCCACGAACCAGTCGCGGATGGTGCGGCGCCCGGAGCGCGACGGGTCCTCCGGTGGCAGCAGCGTGGCCGGCACCAGCCGGGGGTAGGAGAGCGCGCGGCTCGGGGGCGCGGCATCGTCCATGCGACCAGCCTAGAAGCGCGGCTCCGGCCCGGCGTCCGACGAAAGTCGACGGCGGGGTCGCCTCGGCATCGACGAAAGTCAGCGCCGGGACCGGCGGAGATCACCGAACGGCCGATGTCCGCCGCGCCCCCGATCCGGCAGGGTCGAGGTCATGATCACCGCCGAACACCTGACCAAGGCCTACCGAGGGACACCCGTCGTCCGCGACGTCTCCTTCACCTGCAGTCCCGGGACGATCACCGGCTTTCTCGGCCCCAACGGGGCGGGGAAGTCGACGACGCTGCGCATGATCACCGGCCTCACGCCGCCGGACGGCGGCACGTCCTCGGTGGCGGGACGGCCTTACCGGGAGCTGCCCAACCCGTCGCGGGTCGTCGGGACACTGCTCGACGCCAGCGCCATGCACGTCGGACGCTCCGGCCGGGCCACCCTCGAGATCGCCGCCGGCATCGCGGGGGTGCCGCGCCGCCGGGTGCCGGAGGTGCTGCAGCTGGTGGGGCTGGCCGGACCCGCGGCGGAGAAGCGGGTCGGCACCTACTCGCTGGGCATGCGGCAGCGGCTCGGCATCGCGCAGGCGCTGCTCACCGAGCCGCAGGCGCTCATCCTCGACGAGCCCGCCAACGGTCTCGACCCCGAGGGCATCGCCTGGATGCGTCGGCTGCTGCGGGACTTCGCCGACCGGGGCGGGACAGTGCTGCTCTCCAGTCACCTGCTGCACGAGGTCCAGGCGACGGTCGACCACCTCGTCGTCATCGCCGGTGGCGCCGTCGCCGCCTCCGGCCCGATGCAGGAATTGCTCGCGTCGTCCGGATTCGTCGTCGCCTCGCCCGACCCCGACGCGCTCGCAGCGGCGCTCTCCGGCCTGGACGTGACCCGAAACGAGGACGGCAGCGTCACCGTGGACAGCAACGACGGCTCCCTCGACGCCGCCGCGATCGGACGCCGCGCCCTGGAGCACGGCGTCGTCCTCAGCGAGCTGCGCCGCTCGGACTCCGCGGGGCTCGAGGAGCTCTTCTTCAGCCTCACCGCCAACCAGAACAAGGAGCAGGCCGCATGAGCGCCGCGACGCAGACCGTCCCCGCCCGCCCTGCCGCGTCGGCGGCGGAGGCTCGCATCCCGTTCGGCCGGCTCGTCCGCGTCGAGTGGCGCAAGGCCACGGACACGCGGGCGGCCCGCTGGCTGCTCGCCGTCACCGCGGTCGGCACGATCGCGCTGATGCTGGCGCCGTTGCTGGCCAAGAACTCGATCGAGCAGAGCTGGTCGTCGTACCTGCAGTTCACCGCGTTCGGCCTCGGGACGTTGCTGCCCGTCGTGTCGATCCTGACCATGACCAGCGAGTGGAACCAGCGGACCGTGCTGACCACCTTCGCGCAGGAGCCGCGGCGGGCACGCGTCGTCGGGGCCAAGGTGGCGGTCTCCGGGTTGATGGCGGTGGCAGCGATCTGCTTCGGTGCGCTCGTCACCGCCGGGGCGTTGGGCATCGCCGGGGCGAGCGGCCGGGACCTGAACTCCGATCTCGACGCGGCGCGGCTGATCGGCTACGCGCTGTTTATCACCGCCAACATCGGGGTGGGCGTGGCGTTCGGTGCCCTCTTGCAGAACACGCCTGCCGCCATCGTGCTGAACTTCGTGCTGCCTACGGTCTTCGGCATCCTCGGCGCGGCCGTCGCCTCGCTCGGGCGCTGGATCGACACCGGCACGACGTTCAACTGGCTGGTGGAGGGGGACTTCGACGGGCACGTCCCCAACATCCTGGTGTCGGTCGGGCTGTGGCTGGTGCTGCCGCTGGTGCTCGGTGTCCTGCGGACCGTGCGGCGTGAGATCAAGTAGGCCAGTCGAGCAGCGCTGCGTAGGCGCGGCGGCGCTCCCAACCGGTGAGCGCCGCCAGCGCCTTGGCCGCGGTCTTGGTGGCGACCCCGTCGGCGACGAGCGCCTGTACCGCCGCCCGGGTGGCGGGGTCCAGGACGTCCTCGCCCGGCGCCGGATGCAGGCAGCAGGCGACCGTCTCGGCGCCGGCGAGATCGGGCAGGTCGTCGGGACCGGCCGGCAGCGGGCGGCCGTGCTGCTGCATGACCGTCGCCACCCCCGAGCCACGGCCGGCGGCGGCCCGGTGCAGCAGCTCCGGCAGCCGGTCGCGGGGGAGCAGGACGGCGAGGCGGTGCGTCGCCGGGACGGTCGCCAGCGCGCCGGCGTCGGCCAGTGTCAGGGGCGCTCGTGACGGGCAGGCGGCGGCCACCGCGAGCAGCGGCGGCAGACCGACCGTGTCGACCGCGGCGCCGGCGAGCCGCTCCGGACAGCTGCTTCCCGGCAGGTCGAGCGTCGCCACGACGACCGTCCGGCCGCCCGCTGCGCCGCGCGTCGGGCCCGCGAGCCGGCGCGCGGCCGCGTCCTCGACGATGACCTCGTCGGCCCGCTCCAGCTCCGCGGCGAGCGCGGCGGGAGCCACGGCGACATCGGGGTCGACCGCGCAGAGCACGATCGTGGCCTCGCCGGGGACGGGATGCACGTCCACCGTGACGAGGGCGTCGGGATCGCGCAGGGCGTCGACGAGCGCACGCGGCAGATCGCTCGCCGCCGCGGTCGCCGCCGTGGCGAACGTGCCGGGGAGTCGCAGCGGTCCGCGCCGCACCACGACCGGACCGGTGGGGTCCCAGGACGGGTTTGCCAGCGCCTCGAGGGTGAAACGCTCGTCGCCGACGGCGATGCGCAGCCGGATCGGACCGGCCAGTGGCCGCGGCGGCTCGGCCTCGGCGGCGACCGCGACGATGCAGGTGCCGCGCTCGCTGAGGTCCGTACCGGGGGTGAGTTCGAGCGTCTTGGCATGCGTGGCCCGCACCGCTTCGTGGCCGCGCCCGGTGAACCGCACCCGCTCACCCTAGGGTTGTCCCGTGCGTCAGGTGATCGGCAAGGCCACCCGGGAGCTGGGCGCCGGCGCGCTGGCGCAGCACCGCGCCGGACGGCAGGCCGTCCTGGACCTGGGTACCGGCGACGGCAAGCACGTGGTGGCGGTGGCGCGGCAGCGGCCGGATGCGCTGGTGATCGGGCTGGACGCCGGTCCCGACGCGATGCGACCCACCGCGCACCGGGCAGCGGCGAAGCCGGCCAAGGGCGGCGTGCCGAACGCGCTCTTCGTCTGGGCCTCGGTCGAGGCGCTGCCGGCCGAGCTGACCGACATCGACGAGGTCCACAGCCTGATGCCGTGGGGGAGCCTGCTGCGCGCCCTCGTCACGCCCGTACCGGAGGTGCTGCGCGGGGTGGCGCGGAGCTGCCGTCCCGGTGCGCCCTTCCTCGTCACCCTGAACCTGCACGCCTGGCGACCGCCGGTCGTGGACGTCGGCGGCACCCCGGAGCCCACCCCCGACACCGTCGCCGAGACGCTGGGCCCGGCCTACGCCGAGGCGGGCTGGACGATCACCGGTGCCGACTACCCCGACGCCGCCGCCCTCGCCGAGCTGGGGACGTCCTGGACGAAGCGCCTCGGCTCGACCCGAGACGAGCTCGCCGTCCTGAGGTTGACGGGAACGATCACCCCGCCAGCGGGCTGAGCCGCGTGCCCCGATCCATCCCCCTGCGGTGATCAACTTGTGGTTTCCGTCGCCAGAACGGCGGAAACCACAAGTTGATCACCGGGACGGGCGGGACGCCGATGGGTGCGGGACGCCTAGCTCGGGAACTGCCGGCAGTACTCGTACAGCGCCATGGCCGTGGCGGTGGCGACGTTGTAGCTGTAGGGCAGCCCCCACACCGGGATCTCGATGGTGTCGTCCAGCAGTGCGAGCTCGGCCTCGCCGATGCCGGCGCGCTCGTTGCCGATGACGAGCGCGGTGCGCTCGGCGAAGCGGTACTCGTGCAGGTTCCGGCTTCCCGTCGTCTGCTCCAGCCCCACCAGCCGGTAGCCGTCCGCCTTCAGCGTCTTGAGCACCGGCGCCAGCGAGTTCCGGACCTCCAGTTGCACCGTGTCGGCGCCGTCGCGGGCGATGGTCCGGTCCAGCTTGGCGTGACCGCAGACGATCATCCGTTCGACGCCGCAGCACCCCGCCGTCCGGGCCATGGTCGAGAGGTTGACGTTGGAGCGCATCGGGACGCAGGCCAGCACCAGCTGTCGCGGCCGGGACAGCGGCGAGGGCGGGCGATGGCGGACCTGCTCGAACACGCTGTCACGCTACCGACCCGGACCCTCGCGCCACGCCGCCCTCGCGACGGGGGCCAGCCGCTCGTGCAGCTCGGCGAAGCGGACCGACGCCTCGTGCCCGCGCCACGGCTCGGGGAGCAGCTGCCGGGGCAGGGTGGGGTCGACCCAGGGGAAGCGGCGCCAGGCGTGGACCAGCTCGACCGTCGCCACCAGCGGATCATCGGTGCCGTCCGCACGGAAGCGGTCGAGGAACTCCTCGTAGTCGGCTTCGAGGCCGGCGAGGTCCCAGGCGCGGGCGACGAGGTCGGCCACCCGGCCCCGACCGGCCAGCTCGCCGACGAAGACCTGGGCGTCGGCCAGCGCGCCGACCCGCTGCAGCGCCTCCTCGACCTCGGCCAGCCGGGACGAGTGCGGGGTCAGCCAGACCCCCGGCGCCGGTGAGCCGAGACCGACGCCGGTGAGGCGCGTTCGTAGCAGATGGCGGGTCGGTCGCTCCGTCTCCGGCGTCCGGGTCAGCACGAGCAGCCAGCGGCCGTCCCAGGTGGGGGCCACGCCGGTGAAGGAGTGGATGCGTTCGGTGCCCTCGACGAGCAGCTGCTCCGCGCTCGGCGTCAGCGCCCACCGGGTGCGGCGTCCGACGCGTTCGGTGGTGAGCCAGCCGTCGGCGGCGGTCCGCATCAGCGCCTGCCGCGTCGCCTTCTCCTCCACCCCGAGCCGGGCGAAGAGGTCGATGAAGGCCGACGTCCAGGCCGTCTTGCCGCAGGGGAGGACGAACTCGCCGAGCACCGTGAAGAGCAGCCCCCGCGCGCTGGTCGAACCCGCGGCGTGCCGCCGTGAGATGACGGGGGCGGTGCCGGGCTCGTCCTGGGTCATGGTGGGCCTCAGCGTGGCACATCCGGCCGGGGCAGGGCCGAGCCGCGGCTCGGCGCTTGGTGAGAACCTGCTACGAACTCTTGACGCGACACGTCCGATACGTAGCATGTTGGGCAGCGAAGGGGAGTCCCATGACCCATGTCGAGTTCCGCACCGATCCGTCCCGCTACCGCCACTGGCGCCTCACCACCGAGGGCGCCGTCGCCACGCTGACCATGGACGTCGCCGAGGACGGGGGGTTGGTCGAGGGCTACGAGCTCAAGCTCAACAGCTACGACCTGGGCGTGGACATCGAGCTCTACGATGCCGTGCAGCGGCTGCGCTTCGAGCACCCCGAGGTCCGCACGGTGGTGGTGACGTCGGGCAAGGAGAAGATCTTCTGCGCCGGGGCGAACATCCGCATGCTCGCCGCCTCGCCGCACCCGTGGAAGGTCAACTTCTGCAAGTTCACCAACGAGACCCGCAACGGCATCGAGGACGCCACCGCGAACTCCGGTCAGACCTACCTCGCGGCCGTCAACGGCACGGCCTCCGGCGGCGGGTACGAGCTGGCGCTGGCCTGCCAGCACATCATGCTGGTGGACGACCGCTCGTCCGCCGTCTCGCTGCCCGAGCTGCCGCTGCTCGGCGTCCTGCCCGGCACGGGTGGCCTCACCCGGGTCGTCGACAAGCGGCACGTCCGACGCGACCGTGCCGACTACTTCGCCACCAAGTCCGAGGGGCTGGGCGGGGCGAAGGCGCTGGCGTGGAACCTCGTGGACGAGGTCGTCCCCCGGCAGCAGTGGGACGAGCGGGTCAACGAGCGCGCCGCCGAGTTCGCCGCGCACTCCCCCCGGCCGGCCGGTACCGCCGGCATCGCCCTGCCCGAGCTCACCAAGACCCGCACCGACGACGCCATCGGCTACGAGCACGTCGAGGTCGCGCTTGATCGCGAGGCCCGCACCGCCACGATCACCGTGGCGGCGCCGACGCACGACCCCGGCGAGCTCGACGCGAGCTACTGGACCCTGGCGATGACCCGCGAGCTCGACGACGCCATCCTCGACCTGCGTACCAACGAGAACGAGCTCGGCACGTGGATCCTCACGACGACCGGCGACGCCGGGAAGGTGCTCGCGCACGATGATCATCTGCTCGCGAACGCCGACGATTGGCGCGCCAACGAGATCGTCCACTACCTGAAGCGGACGCTGAAGCGCCTTGACGTCACCAGCCGTTCGCTCGTCGCGCTGATCGAGCCGGGATCCGCCTTCGCCGGCTCGCTGCTCGAGCTCGCCCTCGCGGCCGACCGCTCCTTCCAGCTCGTCGGCGTCTTCGAAGACATCGACCCCGACGCCGCGCCCGCCGCCATCACGGTCGGCGCCATGAACCTCGGACCGCTCCCGATGGGCAACGGCCTCACCCGGCTGCAGACCCGCTTCCTCGGCGACGAGGCCGCGCTGGCCGCCGTCGAGAAGACCGCGGGGGAGCCGCACGAGGCCGAGGAGGCCGAGCGGCTGGGGCTCGTCACCTTCGCCCCGGACGACATCGACTGGGGCGAGGAGGTCCGCATCACCGTCGAGGAGCGGGCGTCCTTCAGTCCGGACGCCCTCACCGGCCTGGAGGCGAACTACCGCTTCGCCGGCCCCGAGACCATGGAGACCAAGATCTTCGGCCGGCTCTCGGCCTGGCAGAACTGGATCTTCTACCGCCCCAATGCCTCCGGTCCGGACGGCGCCCTGCGCCGTTTCGGCACCGGCCGGCGCGCCGACTTCGATCAGGAACGGGTGTGACATGACCAGCGTCGCCGACTACACCGAGAAGATCCCCAACAACGTCGACCTGCGGGAGGATCGGCGGCTGCAGCGGGCGCTGGAGTCCTGGCAGCCGAACTTCCTGAACTGGTGGGAGTCGATGGGCCCCACGCTGCCGACCGAGGAGGTCTACCTCCGCACCGCCGTCAACGTGGGCCGGGACGGCTGGGCGCAGTTCGGTCACGTCGCCATGAAGGACTACCGCTGGGGCATCTTCCTCGCCGAACGCGACGGCGACCGGCGGATCGGCTTCGGCCAGCACCAGGGCGAGCCGGCCTGGCAGAAGGTGCCGGGCGAGTACCGCGCCGACCTGCAGCGTCTCATCGTCATCCAGGGCGACACCGAGCCGGCCTCGGTCGAGCAGCAGCGCAATCTCGGCGCGACCGCACCCTCGCTCTACGACCTGCGCAACCTCTTCCAGGTCAATGTCGAGGAGGGGCGCCACCTCTGGGCGATGGTCTACCTGCTGCACGCCTATTTCGGCCGCGAGGGACGCGAGGAGGCCGAGGAGCTGCTGCACCGCAACTCCGGCTCGGACGACGCCCCGCGCATCCTCGGCGCCTTCAACGAGGAGACGCCGGACTGGCTCTCCTTCTTCATGTTCACCTACTTCACCGACCGGGACGGCAAGTACCAGCTCGGGACGCTGAAGGAGTCGGCCTTCGACCCGTTGAGCCGCACCTGCGAGTTCATGCTCAAGGAGGAGGCCCACCACATGATGGTGGGCACCACCGGCATCGACCGCGTGGTGGAGCGCACCGCACAGCTCATGAACGAGGTCGACAGCGACGAGGTCGCCGGCGCCGGCGGCATCCCGCTCGACGTGATCCAGAAGTACCTGAACTTCCACTACTCGGTGTCGCTGGACCTCTTCGGCGGCGAGACCTCGACCAATGTGGCGAACTACTACACCGCCGGGCTGAAGGGTCGCTGGCTGGAGGACCGCCGCAAGGACGACCACAGGCTCACCGAGGACGCCTTCGCCGTCGACGCGGTGGTGGACGGCGCGATCGGGACCACCGAGGTCGCGGCGCTGCTCGGCCTCAACAGTGACCTGCGGCGCGAGTACATCGACGACTGCCGCGGTGGCGTCAAGCGGTGGAACCGCATCCTCGAGTCCCACGGCATCGACGCCCGGCTCGCGCTGCCGCACGTCGCCTTCAACCGCAAGGTCGGGGCCTTCGCCGGCATCGAGGCGACTCCGGACGGCCGGGTGCTCAGCCGCGAGGAGTGGGAGCGCGAGCAGGGGCGCTACCTGCCCACGGCGGTCGACAAGACCCACGTCCGCTCGCTGATGCACCCGGTCTACGAGCGGGGCAAGATCGCGTCCTGGATCGCGCCACCCCGCAACGGCATCAACAACCAACCGCTGGACTACGACTACGTCCGCCTGCCCTGACGCACTCCCCGTCCCCTTCCTGCGTTGAGTGGGCCGACAACCGTCGAATGGGCCGATGTACCGGCCCACTCAGCCGGTTACGGCCCACTCAACGAGAGAACGCACCACCCAACGAGACGACCCGACCAGAGAACGCACCACTCGACGCAGAGGCGGCCCGCGTGAGCGACATCTTCAACGCCTGTGACTACCTGCTCGACCGGCAGGTCCGCGACGGGGGCGGGGCACGACTCGCGCTCACCGGCGTCGCCGGCGACCTCAGCTACGCCGAGCTGCTGGAGCGGGTGGTCCGCACCGCGGCCGGGCTGCGCGCCTTCGGCCTGCAGCCCGAGCAGCGGCTGCTCATGATCATGTCCGACTCCCCGGAGTTCGTGACGATCTACCTCGCGGCAATGCGCATGGGGGCCGTGCCGGTGCCGGTGTCGACCATGCTCCGGGCGGACGGGCTGGCCGAGTTGATCGCCGACTCCCGAGCCCGTCTCGTGGTGGCCACGCCGGAGTTCGTCGAGACGGCGACCCTCGCCGCGGGCGGTATCGCCGTCAGGACGGCCGACTCGCTCACCGCGGACCCGGCCGGCGGCGGGGTGCAGCCCACGACCGGCGACGACCCGGCCTTCTGGCTCTACACCTCGGGCACGACGGGCCTGCCCAAGGGCGCGATGCATCGCCATGCCTCGATCCGGCACAGCTGCGAGACCTACGGGACGCAGGTCCTCGGCATCGGACCGGACGACCGCTGCCTCTCCGCGGCGAAGGCATTCTTCGCCTACGGCCTCGGCAATTCGCTGCTCTTCCCGCTGTCGGTGGGGGCGACAGCGATCCTGGAACCCGAGCCGTCGCGTCCGGAACTCATCGCGGCCCGCGCCCGGGCCTTCGGCGCGACGCTCTTCTTCGCCGGACCCACGTTCTTCGCCAACATGCTCCGGGCCGAGCTCCCCGCCGACGCCCTCGGCGGGGTGCGGCTGGCGGCGAGTGCGGGCGAGGCGCTGCCGGCGAGCCTCTACACCCGCTGGACGACGCACTTCGGCGTCGACATCATCGACGGCATCGGCATGACCGAGATGCTCCACATCTTCTGTTCCAACCGGCCGGGGCAGGTACGGCCGGGGACGACCGGCGTCGCGGTGCCCGGCTACGAGCTGCGCATCCTGGACGACGACGGCCGCGAGGTCGGGCCGGGCGAACCGGGGACGCTCTTCGTCCGCGGCGACAGCACTGCCACCGGGTACTTCGCCCGCTACGACGCCTCCCGCCAGGTGTTCCGGGGCGAGTGGCTGCGCACCGGTGACACCTACGTCCGGGACGCCGACGGCTACTACACCTGCCTCGGCCGCACCGGCGACATGCTCAAGGCCAGCGGTATCTGGGTGAGCCCGGCCGAGGTCGAGGCGCGGCTGCTCGCCCACGACGCCGTGGCGCAGGCGATCGTGGTGGCGGCGCACGACCGCGACGGTCTCGAGAAGCCGGTGGCCTACGTGATCACGTCGGCGCCGGTGAGTGAGGACGATCTCGTCACCTGGTGCCGCGACGCCCTGCCCTCGTTCAAGCGTCCCCGGCGGATCGTCTTCGTCGACGCGTATCCGACGACGGCCACCGGCAAGATCCGGCGAGTTGAGCTGCGCGAGATGGCGCGGCGGGCGCTCAACGCCGCTGCGTCCGAGACCGCCGGCGAGGTGCCGGTCGGGCGGAGTGTGCCGCAGGAGCAGCCCGTCTGATCGACCGGATGTCCGGCCAGAGCGTCGGGGTGCCCCGGCTGCGGTTCGCCGGGCGGCATGGAGGACCTCCCGGCGGTAGGGTCGGCCGTGTGCTGGACGGCCTGCCGCTGATCGACGTCCACCTGCACCCGGCCCACAAGGACGGACTGAAGCTGCCCTGGGACGTCTGGACCCAGGACTTCGGCGGCCCCGAGCTCGACGGCCTCTACGACGACACCGGCGCCGTCGACGGCGCCCGCTTCGATGCGCTCCTCGCCGGCGAGGGTGTCGACGTGGCCCTGATCCTCGCCGAGTACAGCCCGCGCGTGACGGGGTGGCAGACGGTCGAGCAGATGGCCGCCGTCGCCGCCGCCAATCCGGCGCGCATCAGGTTCGCGGCCAACGTCAACCCGCACGTCCACCACCCCGTGGACGAGGAACTCGACCGCCAGCTCGCTTTAGGAGCGGCTGCGCTCAAAATCCATCCCGTCCACGCCGGGCTGGCCTACAACGACCGCGCGCTCTACCCGGCGTACGCGATGTGCCAGGAGCGTGGCATCCCGGTGGTGCTGCACTGCGGCACCTCCACCTTCCCCGGCGCCCGCAACCAGTTCGGTGATCCCACCCTGCTCGACGACGTGCTGCGCGACTTCCGATCCCTGCAGCTCGTCCTCGCCCATGGCGGGCGGGGCTGGTGGTACGACGCCGCCGCCTTCCTGGCGCTCTCCTACCCGACCGTCTGGATCGAGCTCTCGGGACTGCCGCCGTCGCGGCTGCAGACCTACTACGCGCGACACAACTGGCGCCGTCTCACGAGGCGGATGATCTTCGGCACGGACTGGCCCGGCATCCCCGGCATCGCCGCCAACGCACGGGCCATCCGGGCGCTCATGCCCGACGACGAGACCGCGGCGGCCGTCCTGGCCGGGAACGCGCAGCGCGTCTACGGCTTCACGCTGTCGGCATAGGCGGGGACGCCGTGAGCGAACCCGATCTGGTCCTGGCCTCCCGGCAGGGTCGGGGGGTGCTCGCCGCGACCATCCTCGGCAGCGGCATGGCCATGCTCGACGGCACCGTCGTCAACGTCGCCCTTCCCCGCATCGGCCGCGATCTCGACGCCGGGCTGACGGCACTGCAGTGGACGGTGAACGCGTACACGCTGAGCCTGGCCGGGCTGCTGCTGCTCGGCGGCTCGCTCGGTGACCGGCTCGGCCGGCGGCGCGTCTACGTCGTCGGTGTCCTCTGGTTCACCGCCGCCTCCCTCGGCTGCGCGCTCGCACCGAGTGCGGGCCTGCTCATCGCGATGCGGCTGTTGCAGGGTGTCGGGGCCGCCCTGCTCACGCCGGGGTCGCTGGCCATCCTGGAGTCGGTCTTCCGCCGTGAGGACCGCGCCGCCGCCGTGGGGTCGTGGTCCGGTCTCGGCGGCGTCGCCACCGCCGTGGGCCCGGTCCTCGGCGGACTTCTCGTCGGCGTGGCGCCCTGGGGTTGGCGACTGGTGTTCCTGCTGAACCTTCCGCTGGCCGCCGGGGTCATCTGGCTGGCGACCCGTTTCGTCCCCGAGACGCGGGACGACGAGGCCGACCCGCACTACGACGTCCCCGGCGTCGTCCTCGCCGCCGCCGGGCTGGGGCTCACCGTCTACGCGCTCACCGAGGGTCCGGCGCAGCGCTGGCCCGTCACCTTCGTGGTCCTGCTCGTCGCGGGACTGGCCGGACTGGTGGGATTCCTGGTGGCCGAGGCCCGCGGCCGGCACCCGATGATGCCGCTCTCCCTCTTCGCCGACCGACAGTTCACAGCGGCGAACGCAGTCACCTTCGTCGTCTACGCGGCCCTCGGCGGTGCGCTCTTCCTCCTCCCGGTGCAGTTGCAGCGCGTCTCCGGCTTCGCGCCGGTCGAGGCGGGGAGCTCGCTGCTGCCGCTCACCGCCGTCATGCTGCTGCTGTCGGCCCGTGCCGGCCGGCTCGCCACTCGCATCGGACCGCGGCTGCCGATGACGGTGGGCCCGCTCGTCGCCGGTGCCGGGCTCGTCCTCATGGTCCGGGTGGGACCCGAGGCCTCCTACGCCACCGATGTCCTGCCCGCGGTGTTGGTGCTCGCCCTCGGCCTCTCCGCCACCGTCGCGCCGCTGACCGCCACCGCACTGGCCTCCGCTCCGTCGCGGCAGGTCGGCGTCGCCTCCGCCGTCAACAACGACATCGCTCGGGTGGCCGGCCTGCTCGCCGTTGCGGTGTTGCCCGGGCTCGCCGGGATCACCCCCGCCGCCTACGACCGGCCCGCGGCGCTCTCGGCGGGATTCCATCACGCCATGCTCATCACCGGCGGTCTCTGCCTGCTCGGTGGCGTGCTGTCGGCGGTCCTCGTGGCCGGTCGCGATCGCTCCCCGGTGTGTACGGAAATCCACCCGATCCGATCATGATCCGGGTCCATTGGCCCCTGTTCGGGACTTAGCCGGCACTTATGCTCCGACTGCCGCAGAGTGCGGGAGGGAAAGATCGATGGAGTTCGTCATGTCCAGCAAGACCGTCGCGGCCGGTGCCGCGCTCATCACTGCCGCCGCGCTCGTCGCGGCCCCCGCTGCGGATGCCGCTGCCGGCCGTGGCACGACCCACGTCAAGGTGACGTCCCGGCACACCGTCACCGCGCCCGCGACGCTGCGGCCGGGGCTGGTCCACCTGCGCAACGACGGCCGGGGCGAGATCCTCGTCTTCCGCAAGAAGCGCGAGGGCGCCGAGAAGCTCGTGAAGTACCTCCGCACCGAGTCCCGTGCCTCGGTCAAGCGAGCCTTCACTCGCTTCGGTTTCGTCGAGGACCTCCTGCCCAAGGCCAATGACTACGTCACCCTGACCAAGGGGACCTACTACCTGGTTGCCGGTGTCAGCAACAAGATCAAGCTGAAGAACATCCGGACCGTGACGGTGACCGGGCGGCGGGCAAACGCCGTCCGCCCCACCTACCGGAACGTGCGGATCAGCGCCAAGGGCGCCCTCTCCGGTGCGACGACGGCGGCGCCCCGCCCTTATCTGCGGCTGCGCAACGCCGGCTCGGCGCTCCGGGTCGTGACCGCGCTCCCGGTCGACGCCAGCGTCTCCGACGCGGATCTGCGTGCTGCACTGGCCGACAAGAGCTGCGACAAGCTCGACGACGTCCTGGGCTCCGACGACATCGACAGCTACTTCTTCACCGTGCTCGGCGGCAAGCAGGACGTCACCAGCCGGACTACCCTCAGCCGGGGCCGCTACGTGCTGCAGAGTAGGGACGCCTTCTCCGTGTCCATGAAGAACATGTGCGCGAACCAGCGGCTGCTGACGGTCCGCTAGGACCTCTTCGCCGCCTTGGCGAGCTTCTTCGCCACGCGCTGCGCCCGGACCTCCTCCTCCCTCACCGTCGCCTCGGCGACGGTGAGGGCAGTGCCGCCGTGGGCGGCCGGCAGCCACCAGCGGTCGGCGTCGTCACGAGGACGGTCCGGGTAGTCGCGCATCGCCTCGTCCAGCAGCGCCTGCATCCGGCAGCGCAGTTGCGCGTCCACCGCTTCGGGGTCGGCGTGCGGCGGCGGGACCAGGGGTTCGCCGACGACGACCCGGATCGTCTTGCCCCGCCGGAAGCTGTAGTGCCGGTCGACGGTGAAGGTGCGCTGCGGCGCCCAGAGCACGACCGGGACGAGTGGCACGCGTTCCCGGACGGCGAGCGTGGCCGCGCCCCGTTTGAACGACTTCAGGGTGAACGAGCGACTGATGGTCGCCTCCGGGAAGACGCCGACGAGCTCGCCCGCGGCGAGGGTCCGGGCGGCGATGCGGTACGCGGCCGCCCCGCTGTCGCGATCGACGGGGATGTGCCCCATCCGTCGCATCAGCGGCCCGGAGACCCCGTTGTCGAAGGTCGAGCGCTTGGCCATGAACCGGACCAGCCGTCGTCGCTCGGTGGCGGCGAGGCCGACGAAGGTGAAGTCCAGATAGCTGAGGTGATTGCAGGCGAGCACCGCCGGCCCCGCGGCCGGCAGGTGTTCACTGCCGCGAACCTCGAAGCGCAGGCCGAGCAGCCGGAAGACGATCCGGAAGAGCCGGATCACGACGCGGTAGGTGCGGTCGCGCCTCATTGCGTACACCTTGCCAGGTCGAGCTGAGTCGCAGCAGGGACCACCTCTCGGAATTCGGTTGGCCGGGCGGGGCCGGTTCCCTAGGGTCGCCGGCATGAACTTCGCCGTGATGGTCCGCCGTGCCCGCCGGCGGGAACGGGTGGGGCTGGCACCGGCTCGATGACAGCTGGACGCGCCGCATCGTGGCGGCCGCCGCGCCGGGACCCGGCGACCTCGTCCTCGATCTCGGCGCCGGGACCGGGGCGCTGACCCGGCCGCTGCTGGCCACCGGTGCCCGGGTCCTCGCCGTCGAGCTCCATCCGGGCCGCGTCGCCCGGTTGCGCGAGCTCGACCACGGTCGTCTCACCGTCGTCCGCGCCGATCTCCGGGAGCTGCTGCTGCCCCGTCGGCCGTTCCGCGTGGTGAGCAGCCTGCCCTACGCCGGTTCCAGCGAGGTGCTCGCGCGGCTGCTGTCGCGCGGGTCGCGACTGGTCGCCGCCGACGTCGTGGTGCAGCGAGGGCTGGCGCGCCGCTTCGTCGAGGGACGGGCGCCGGGTGCCCGGCGCTGGGAGCGTGTCTTCGAACTCGGCATCGAGCAGGCGGTGCCGCGGCGAGCCTTCCACCCGCCGCCGCGGGTCGACTCGGTGGTGCTGCGGATCAGGCGGCTGGCTCCGGAACCGCCAGCGACATCGCGTAGTCGCCCGCGGCGTCGGTGAACCAGGCCGTCAGTCGCAGTCCGGAGTCCGCGAGCTCGGCCTCGACCCGCTCGCGGCGGAACTTGGAGCTGATCTCGGTGCGCAGCTGCTCGCCGCGGTCGAAGGTGACCTGCAGGTCGAGCTCGGCGATGCGGACCTGCTGCTCGTGGCGAGACCGCAGCAGCATCTCGATGCGCTCCTCACCCGCGTCCCAGTGGGCCACGTGGTCGAAGGCGTCGAGGTCGAAGTCCGCGCCGAGGTCGCGGTTGATCACCGACAGCACGTTCTTGTTGAAGGCGGCGGTGACCCCGGCGGCGTCGTCGTAGGCCGCGACGAGGCGCGACTCGTCCTTGACGAGGTCGGTCCCCAGCAGCAGCGTGTCGCCGGGCCACATCGAACCGGCGAGAGCGGCGAAGAAGCGGGCGCGCTGCGCCGGGTCGAGATTGCCGATGGTCGAGCCGAGGAAGGCGATCAGCCGCGGCGAGCGCCGGGGCAGCGTCGCCAGGTGCCGTTCGAAGTCGCCGACGACGGGCTCGATCTCCAGGTCGCCGAAGCGCTCGGCGACGGCGGCCGCAGCGTCCTTGAGCACCGCCGGGTCGACGTCGAAGGGCACGTAGTGCTCGAGCGTCCCCGCCCGGTGCAGGGCGTCGAGGAGCAGCTGCGTCTTCTCCGACGTCCCGCTGCCCAGCTCGATCAGCGACCGCGCGCCACTGGCGGCGGCGATGTCGGCGGCGCGTTCGCGCAGGATGTCCCGCTCCGCCCGGAACGGGTAGTACTCCGGCAGGCGGGTGATCTGGTCGAAGAGCTCGCTGCCGTGCGCGTCGTAGAAGTATTTCGAGGGCAGCGTCTTCGGCGTCGCGGTCAGGCCCTCGCGGACGTCGGCGGCCAGCTGCGCGCTCAGCGCACCCGGGTCGAGGTGGATCGCGGTGTCGTTGACCGGCACGGGTCAGCCTTCCAGGTCGGTGACGGTGACACCGTGCGGCGTCACCTCGATGAGGTGGTGGTCGGGGACATCGGTCCATCGCGGGTCGTCGTCCCAGGGCTCGCTGGCCACGGCGACGCCGTCGGGCTCGACGAGGTAGCTCAGCTCGTCACCCCAGGTCACGCCGAGGATGCGGGCGCCGTCGGTGAGCAGCACGTTGAGGTAGGCCTCGGGGTCGCGCGCCGCGACGCCCCGCAGGGTCGCCACGACCTGCTCCGGCCCGGCGGCGAAGACATGAGCGGCCAGCAGCGCCGAGTCGCAGACCGACTCCGCCCCCGGTGCCGGCGGGACGGCGTCGCGGGAGACCTTGCCGTTGTGCGACAGCAGCCATCGGCCGCCGTCGCTGAACGGGGCCGCGGCGGTGGCGTCGGCCGGCATGCCGACGGTCGCCGACCGGACGGCCGCGAGGACCGACCCGGACGACAGCACCGGCGCCAGCGAGGCGAAGGAGGCGTCGTTCCAGAGCGGCCGGTCGGACCGCCATCGCCGCACCTCGCCACCGGCGTCGTGGAAACCCACACCCCAGCCGTCGGCGTTGAGCAGTCCCCGCTTCTGCCGCCGCGGCGCGTAGGCCTGCGTCTGCAGGCCCGAAGGCGGGTCGAGCAGCAGCGCCGCCAGCGTCCGCGGCGCGCCCAGCCAGGCGAGGTGCCTACACATGGTCGGTCCGGTCCCAGGCCAGGCGGACGCCGGTGAAGATCTGCCGACGGATCGGCAGGTCCCAGTTGCGGAACGACGGCCGCAGCGAGCTGCCGCTCACCGCCCACGAGCCACCACGCAGCACCCGGAACTCGTCGTCCCGTCCGAAGAAGGGCGCGCTGTACTGCTCGTAGAGCATCGGCGTGAAACCCGGGTAGGCGGTGAAGGGCGAGGACGTCCACTCCCAGACGTCCCCCATGAGCTGCTCGACCCCGTAGGCCGAGGCGCCGGCCGGATAGGCCCCGACCGGTGCCGGCCGTAGCGAATCGCCGCCGAGATTGGCCAGCGACGGGGCGGGGTCCGCGTCACCCCACGGCCAGCGACGCCGACGCCCGGTCGCGGGATCCCAGGCGCAGGCCTTCTCCCACTCCTGCTCGGTGGGCAGCCGCGCCCCGGCCCAGGCGGCATAGGCCTCGGCCTCGAAGAAGGTGACGTGCTGCACCGGCTCGTCGTCCGGGATGGCCTCGACGACGCCGAAGCGGCGCCGCGACCCGTCGGCATTCCAGAACAGCGGCCGCTCGAGGCCGGCAGCGCGGCGGTGGGCCCAGCCTGCGGCGGACCACCAGCGGGGCTCGTCGTACCCGCCGTCGGCGACGAAGCGCCCGTACTCGGCGTTGCTGACGGGGACGCGGCCGATGCGGAAGGAGGGCAGGTCGACGACATGCGCCGAGCGCTCGTTGTCCAGCGACCAGGGCTCCTCGCGGCCGTCCACCCCGAGGACGAACTCGCCAGCGGGTATCAGGACAGCCTCCTCGAGGCCACCGGAGACCGGTCGTCCCGAGGGCAGCGGCGTGCCGGGACCGAGCAGTGGGACACCGTCGCGCAGCTGATGGGTGGCGAGCATGGTCTCGTCGTGCATCTGCTCGTGCTGCTCCGCCATGACGTAGGGGAAGAGTCGTTCCCCGGTGAGGTCGTCGTCACTGAGCGTGTCGAGGCGGTCCAGACTGCGGCCGCGGACGTCCGACAGGTAGGTCCTGGCCTCGCGCGGCGAGAGCAGTGGCAGCGTCGCGCGGATGGCGCGCGGGTTCTCGAAGGCGTTGTAGAGCCGCTCGACCTGGCAGGAGAGGAGCCCCTGCCGTGCCGGGTCGCCGTCGCGCAGCAGCCAGAGATCCTCCTGCTGGCCGATGTGGGCGAGGTCCCAGACCAGCGGACTCATGAGGACGTCGTGCTGGGTCGTCAGCTCGTGGTCGTCGAAATCGGTGAGCCGCAGCGTGCGTTCACGTGCGGCGAGCAGGCCGGCGGCGGCGCGGTCACGCACGGGCCGCCTCCTGCAGCAGCCGCAGCGGCCCGTCGGCGTCGGCGCGGACGCGGAGCTCGTCGCCGGGGGTGTGGCCGGAATCGACGAGCTCGGCCAGCTCGGTGAGCTCCTCCCGGAGTCCGGTGGGGGCATGGCTGAGGGCGAGCTCTACGGCCCGGACCACCGCGCGCCGCAGCGCCGCGTCGCGCAACCCGTGCCGCGCCGCGTCGGCCCAGCGCCCGGCGACCGGCTCGGCGAGCTCGGCGGCCGCATCGGCGGCCGGGCCGTCCACCAGCGTCGTCACGACGGCGGCCACCGCGGGCCACCAGCGGTCCGGCAGTGCGTCCAGGCAGCGGATCTCCACGTAACCGCGCGGCCGCACCGGCGGGAAGAGCGTGGTGAGGTGGTAGTCCAGGTCGGCTCGGGTCGGACGGCGCTCCACCGGCGCCGTCCCGGCCAGCCAAGCGGCGAACGGGACGCGTTCGGTCACGGCGGAGGCCGACCCGTCCTCGCCGCGAACCAGCATCACCGGCGCGTCCAGGGCGTAACCGGCCCAGGCGTGGGTGGGGTCGGTGGCGCCGGTGACCGGGTCGCTGCGGCCGTGGTCGATGCCGTGCCAGATCTGCTGCCGCATCGAATGCCAGCCGGAACTCTCGCCGGCCAGCCAGGGGGAGGCCGCCGACAGCACGACGAAGACGGGACCGAGCGCGGTGATGAGCGAGAGCCGGTCCCGCCAGCCGGCCTCGGGGCCGGCGTCGAGGTTGACCTGGAGCGCGGCGGTGCCGGTCATCATGGCGCGGCCCGGTTCGGCGCAGCCCAGCGCGCCGAAGTGGGCCTCCATGGCGACGTAGCGCTCGGCGGGGTTGATGCGGCGGGTGGGCCGGGCCGGGTCGGTACCGAGGGCGGCGGCGCCGAAGCCCTGCTCGGCCAGGCCGGCGCGCAGCGTGGCGGCGTCGGCCCGCAGCGCGGTCACCGAGTCGACGATGCCGTCGGTGGGCGGGGTGGAGAGCTCGATCTGGCCCCCCGGTTCGAGGGTGACGCTGCTGCCGTGCGGCATCGGCGGCAGTGCCGCGGCGGCGGCCGTCACCGCGGACCACTCCGGCCGCCGCGCCGGCCGGGCGAGGTCGACGAGGTGGAGCTCCAGCTCCAACCCCACCTGCCCGATGCCGGACGGGCGCAGGGCGGTGGCGTGGATGTGCTCCCGGGCGCGATCGAGGGCGCCCACCGGGTCGGTGAAGTCAACCGGGTCGGTGGCCAGTGAGAAAGTCTGAGCGGTCAAGATCCGCCCCCTCCAGGTCCGGACCGGCCGCTCGTGAGAGCGACCGCGGGTCGGTGCGGGGGCGGCCGTGGTTGGACCGTCCTCGTAATGCCGTGCTCATCCAGTGTTGCCCAGAGGTCTGACAACGCCAAACTCGCCGGCGCCGAAGCCCTCCGACGTACGCTCTGCCGATGCCGCCGGTCACCACTGCCGCCGCCATCGCCGCCGCCGTCCGTGACGGCAGCTACACCGCCCGTGAGGCGGTCGAGCGGACGCTGCGTCGGATCGCCGAGGTCGACGACGGCATCGGGGCGTACCGGGTCGTCCGCACCTTCGCCGCGCTGCGCGAGGCCGACGAGGTGGACGCCCGCCCCGACCGCCACGCCCTGCCGCTCGCCGGGGTGCCGGTGGCGATCAAGGACAACGTGCCGGTGGCGGGCGAGACGATGCGGTCGGGTTCGCTCGCCACCGCTGACACCCCGCAGCCGGCCGATCACGAGATCGTCCGACGGTTGCGGGCCGCCGGCGCCGTCGTCGTCGGGCTGACCCGGACTCCCGAGCTCTGTGTCTTCGGCACCACCGACGGCGCCGACGGCGTCACCCGCAACCCGTGGAACCCGCGCCGGACGCCGGGTGGCTCGTCCGGTGGTGCGGCGGCCGCGGTCGCCGCGGCGACCGTCCCGGTGGCGCACGGCAACGACGGGATGGGGTCGATCCGCATCCCCGCCGCCTGCTGCGGCCTGGTCGGGCTCAAGCCCGGCCGCGGGGTGGTGCCGTCCGAGCTCGGGGACGGCTCGTGGTTCGGCATGGCCGAGAACGGGCCGCTCGCCACCACCGTCGCCGACGCCGCGCTGGTCTTCGCCGTCCTGGCCGGCCGACCGGTGAGCACGCTCGAGCCGCCGGCATCGCTGCGGGTGGCGCTCTCGCTCCGGGCCCCGGTGCCGCTGACGCCGGTCCATCCGCGGTGGGCCGACGCCGCCCGGGCGGCCGCGGCCTCGCTGGCCGCGTCGGGCCACCGCGTCGTCGCTGCCGAGCCGCAATACGGGCTCAGCCTCGGCCCGTCGCAGCTGGCTCGCTGGACCGCCGGAGCCGCCCGCGACGCCCGGCTGCTGCCCCGGCCGGACCGGCTGCAGGCGCGGGTACGCCGGCACGCGGCGGCCGGACGCCTCGTCGCCCGCGCCGGCTTCCCGCGCGAGGGCGGACGGTCGGCGTGGCTGCGCCGGGCCGAGCGATTCTTCACCGATCACGACGTGCTGGTGACCCCGGCGCTGGCGCAGCCACCCGTCGCCGCCGCGGCCTGGGCGGAGCGGGGCTGGCTGCGCAATCTCTGGTCCAACGCGCGGTACGCGCCCTTCGCGGCTCCCTGGAACGTGGCGGGCTGGCCGGCCATGACGGTGCCGGTGGGCGGCGCCGGTCCCGGCGGGACCCCGCTGGCGGTCCAGCTGGTCACCCGAGCCGGGGCGCCGGGTGAGGGGGAGGAGCTGCTGCTCGCCGTGGCCCGGCAGCTCGAGATCGCGCTGCCCTGGCGCCGCACCGTCGACGACCTCTGAGCAGGCTGGACGGGCGGTTCAGCGCTGGTTGCCCGGCGCGTCCGGGTGCGCTGGCTCGGTCTCGGCGGTCTCGGCGGTCTCGGCGGTCTCGGTGGGGTCGAGGTCGACGTCGGCGACCTCGTCGGTGTAGCCGTTCGTCTCGCCGGAGACGGCAGGCTCCGGCCGCAGCGTGTGTACGTGGACGTCGGCGACAACCTGCTGCTCGGTCAGCTGCTGCCGCAGGATCTTCAAAACCTGGTCGGCGACGAGGCGACGGGTCAGTCGCGGGGCGAGCGAACCGGCCAGCCCGGCGAGCCGGCCCCGGGTCGCGGCCAGCTCGATCGGGTTGAGCACCTCGATGGTGATGAGGCGGCGGGTCCCTCGGCCGGCGGGAGCCGCGGCGTCCAGCGCCCGGCTGGCGGCCGGGTCGGGGTGGCGCGGCGCGGGCTGCCGGCCGCCGTCGACGAAGCGATAGAGCCAGACCAGCGCCGCCGCCGTGAGCAGGTTGGTGACGACGAGCAGGACGACCAGGATCACCACGGCGTCGTCAGAAGGCGCTCGGCGCGTCGGTGTGGCCGGCGCGTGCCGCGATGACGCCGGCCTGGAAGCGGCTCGACGCCCCGACCTGGGCCATGTAGTCGGCGATGTGGCGGCGGCAGGTCCGCACCGAGATGGAGAGCCGGCGCGAGATGGCCTCGTCCTTCTCCCCCTCGGCCATCAGTCGCAGGATCGCCGCTCTGGTCTGGTCGAGCTCGGTGTCGTCGTGCTGCCGGTTGATGACGTCCTCCAGCGGCGAGGCCTCGGCCCAGAGCTGCTCGAAGGTGGCGATCATCCAGGTCAGCACGTTCGGCTCGCGGACGATGGCCAGGCCGTGCCGTCCCCGGTCGTCGGTGGGGATCGGCAAGAGCGCCACCTTGCGGTCCACGACCAGGCTGCGACCCGGCACCGACGAGGCGAACCGGATCGTGGTGCCGTTCTGGGCCAGCTCGTTGAGGTACGAGCGTGTGGCCCGGTCCCGCAGTGCGGTGTGCTGGTAGAGCGCCCGGGTCTTGATGCCGCGGCGAGCCGAGTAGACGTTGGCCACCCGGGTTCGTCCGTCGATGCGGGTCCAGGGCAGCCGCCCGGGCGCGACGGACATCAGCTCCTGCTCGCACTGACCGGCGTAGTGCATGAGGATGTTGGCCATCGCGCTCTGGTCGTTGATGACTTCGACGGCGGTCTCGTTCATCGCGGTCGTGGAGAACGCGGTGTTCCACTCCGGCACGAGACGGCGGATGGTGTCGCGGCGCTGCTCCACGGCTGCCCGGCGGGCGCCCAGCTCCAAGTCCTCTGCGCCCAGGACGGTCGCCTCGGCCAGCATCGGGCTGACCGCGCTGACGCCGCCGTCGTCGCCGTGTCGCAGCAGCCCCAGCTCCGCGAGCCGTGCGATCGCCTTGTCGACCTCGTCGGTCGTCACGGCGAGCGTCGTAGCGAGCGAGGTGACGCCCTGGCCGGGGGTGGTGAGCACAACGCGGTACAGGGCTGTGTCCGTTTCGGTGAGTTCGCCGAAATCGCCCATGTTTGACCGCCGTAAATTGGTGACAGGCAGCTACCTGCCACGCTCCGAAGTTGAGAACTCGTGGCCCCGCCTCGAATCTTAATGTCAGCCCCACGTGTGGTGTCACGCCGAGAGTGACTGCTCAGCCATCCCGAAACGGACAATGGGGGAGGAATGAGGACAGAATGCGCAAGGCACTGACGAAGGCGATCGCCGGGCTGGCTCTCGTCGCCGGCATCGGGGTGGCAACTGTGGCGCCCGCCACCGCCGCCGCGCCGAAGGCGGGCACCGCGACGGGTGCGGCCAGCAGTTCTGTCTCGACCGTGAAGCTCGGCGGCATCTCCGGCGGCAAGTCCACCCACGACTGGTGGCTCTGAGCACTTCTCCGCGGGTCACCCGCGACGCACTGGACCTCATGTCGGGGTCGTAGTCCTGGCGGCCCCGACGAGCCCGAACCCGATCCCGCCTCCCACAGCAGCGGTGCCGTCCTCGTGACGGTGCCTCGGGAGGCGGGATCGGTGTCGTCGCGGGGTCCGGGAGCGCGCCTGCGAGGATCACGGTCGTGAGCGACATCCCCGCCGGTCTGACCCACGTGCACAGCGGCAAGGTCCGCGATCTCTACCGCGCCCCCGACGACCGGCTGGTCATGGTGGCCAGCGACCGCATCTCCGCCTTCGACTTCGTTCTCGACAGCGTGATCCCGGACAAGGGGCGCATCCTGACCGCGATGTCGGTCTGGTGGTTCGAGCAGCTCGCCGACCTGGTGCCGAACCACGTGCTGGCGGTCGACGATCAGCTCATCCCCGCGCAGTGGCGGGGCCGGGCACTGGTCTGCGCGCCGCTGTCCATGCTGCCGGTCGAGGCCGTCGCCCGCGGCTACCTCACCGGCTCCGGCCTGCTGGACTACCAGAGCACCGGGTCCGTCTGCGGCGTCGCGCTGCCGGCGGGGCTGGTCGACGGCGACCGGCTCCCCGAGCCGATCTTCACGCCGGCGACGAAGGCAGCCGTCGGCGAGCATGACGAGAACGTCTCCTACGAGGCGGTCGCGGCCACCGTCGGTGAGGCCACCGCGGCCCGGCTGTCGGAGCTGACGCTGCAGGTCTACGCCCGCGCCGCGGAGATCGCCCGGCAGCGCGGCATCATCCTGGCCGACACCAAGTTCGAGTTCGGCCGCCGGGCCGGCGCGGGCGAGGACGGTGAGCTGGTCCTCGGCGACGAGGTGCTCACCCCGGACTCGTCCCGCTTCTGGCCGGCCGACGAGTGGCAGCCGGGACGCACGCAGCCCTCCTTCGACAAGCAGTACGTCCGCAACTGGCTGCTCTCGGCCGAGTCGGGCTGGCAGCGCGCCTCGGGTGAGGCGCCGCCCGCGCTCCCCGACGAGGTCGTCGCCGCCACCCGCGAGCGCTACGTCGAGGCCTACGAGCGACTCACCGGACTCTCGTTCGCCGACTGGCCCGGCTGAGCCCTGTCACCCGGCCGATAGGGTGACCCGGTCGTTCCGCCCATCCAGTCGGGAGTAGCCCATGGCCCGCGTCGTCGTCGACGTCGTCCTCAAGCCGGAGATCCTCGATCCGCAGGGCCAGGCCATCCTGGGCGCGCTGGGCCGGCTGGAGATCGCCGGCGTCGAGGCCGTCCGGCAGGGCAAGCACTTCGAGCTCGAGGTCGCCGACGCCACCGACGACGCCACGCTGGAGCGCATCGCCGACACCCTGCTCGCGAACCCCGTGATCGAGAACTACACGATCACCCGCGCCTGACCGCGAGGCGCCGGGGCTCGCCGGTAACCTTGCCGCGTGCCAGCTCGCGTGGGTGTCGTGACCTTTCCCGGCAGTCTCGACGACCGGGATGCCCTCAAGGCAGTCCGGATCGCGGGAGCCGAGGCCGTGCCGCTCTGGCACGCCGACCCGTGGTTGCACGACGTCGAGGCGGTGATCCTGCCGGGCGGCTTCTCCTACGGCGACTACCTGCGCTGCGGCGCCATCGCCCGCTTCGCGCCCGTGATGGAGTCGATCATCGCCGGAGCGCGTGACGGCATGCCGGTCCTCGGCATCTGCAACGGCTTCCAGGTGCTCTGCGAGTCGCACCTGCTGCCGGGCGCGCTCATCCGCAACGCCCGGCAGCGCTTCGTCTGCCGGGACCAGGGGCTGCGGATCGAGAACAACCGCACCCGCTGGACGTCGTCCTACCGCGAGGGTCAGGACGTGGTCATCCCGATCAAGAACATGGAGGGCGGCTACGTCGCCGCCCCCGAGACGCTGGACGCTCTCGAGGCCGAGGGCCGCGTCGTCGCCCGCTACGTGGACGGCAACCCGAACGGCAGTCTCCGCGACATCGCCGGCATCACCAACGAGGCCGGCAACGTCGTGGGACTGATGCCCCATCCCGAGCACGCCGTCGAGCCGCTCACCGGCCCCGGCACGGACGGGCTCGGCTTCTTCCTCTCGCTGACCGGAGTGGCTGTCTGATGCTCGATACCGTCACGCGTGCCGGCCAGACCCCGGAGCAGCCGCAGCCGTTCAAGGAACTGGGCATGGCGCCGGACGAGTACGCCCGGGTCCGCGAGATCCTCGGCCGCCGGCCGACGAGCTCCGAGCTGGCGATCTACTCGGTGATGTGGAGCGAGCACTGCTCCTACAAGTCGTCCATCGTGCATTTGAAGCAGTTCCGCGAGAAAGCGCCGAAGACCGACGCGCTGCTCGTCGGCATGGGCGAGAACGCCGGCGTCGTCGACGTCGGCGACGGCTGGGCGGTGACCTTCAAGGCCGAGTCGCACAACCACCCGTCCTTCGTGGAGCCGTACCAGGGCGCGGCGACCGGGGTCGGTGGCATCGTCCGCGACATCCTCACCATGGGCGCCCGTCCGATCGCGGTGATGGATTCGCTGCGCTTCGGTCCGCTGCAGGCGCCGGACACCGGTCGCGTGCTGCCGGGCGTCGTCGCCGGTGTCGGTGGCTACGGCAACTGCCTGGGCCTGCCGAACATCGGTGGCGAGGTGGTCTTCGACGAGAGCTATATCGGCAACCCGCTGGTGAACGCGCTCTGCGCGGGCGTCATGCGCGCCGACGGCATCAAGCTCGCCAAGGCCGACGGCCCGGGCAACAAGGTGGTCCTCTTCGGTGCCCGCACCGGTGGCGACGGCATCGGCGGGGCATCGGTGCTCGCCTCGGCCACCTTCTCCGACGGCGACGCCAAGCGCCCCGCGGTGCAGGTCGGCGATCCGTTCGCCGAGAAGGTGCTCATCGAGTGCTGTCTGGAGATCTTCGCCGCCGACCTGGTCGTCGGCATCCAGGATCTCGGCGCCGCCGGCATCTCCTGCGCCACCACCGAGCTCGCCGCGGCCGGCACGGGAGGCATGGACGTCCAGCTCGATCTCGTTCCGCTGCGCGACGCGAAGCTCGCTCCCGAGGAGATCCTCATGAGCGAGTCGCAGGAACGCATGATGGCCGTGGTCACCCCCGAGAAGTTGGACGAGTTCCTCGCCGTCTGCGCGAAGTGGGACGTCCTCTCGACCGTCATCGGCACCGTCACCGACACCGGCCGGCTGCGCATGACGTGGCACGGCGAGCAGATCGTCGACCTGCCGCCGACGACGGCCGCGAACGACGGTCCGGTCTACGAGCGGCCCATCGAGCGACCGTTGGACCAGGACATCCTCGTCGAGCACGACGGCGCCGCGCTGCCGCGGCCGCGCCGCGGTGAGGACTTGCGTAACACCCTGCTGCGCCTGGTCGCGTCGCCGAACCTCGCCGACAAGTCCTGGATCACCGACCAGTACGACCGCTATGTCCTCGGCAACACCGTGCTCGCGCAGCCCTCGGACGCCGGCATGGTCCGCCTGGACGAATCCACCGCGCGTGGCATCGCCATCGCCACCGACGGCAACGGCCGCTACACCCGGCTCGACCCGTACACCGGCGCGCAACTCGCGCTCGCCGAGGCGTACCGCAACGTCGCCACGACGGGCGCGACGCCGCTCGCGGTGACCAACTGCCTCAACTTCGGCTCGCCCGAGGACCCCGGTGTCATGTGGCAGTTCAGCGAGGCCGTCCGCGGTCTGGCTGACGGGTGCCGGCAGCTCGGTGTCCCCGTCACCGGCGGCAACGTGAGCTTCTACAACCAGACCGGGTCGACGCCGATCCTCCCCACGCCGGTCATCGGTGTGCTCGGGGTCATCGACGACGTCGCCCGGCGGGTGCCGCACGGGCTGCACTCCGACGGCGCGGGACTGTTCCTGCTCGGTGACACCCGCGACGAGTTCGGCGGGTCGGAGTGGATGTACACCGTCCACGGCTTCCTCGGCGGCAAGCCGCCGGTGGTGGACCTCGATCGCGAGAAACTGCTCGCCGACGTGCTGCTCGCCGCGGCGGGCGACGGCCTGCTCGACTCCGCCCATGATCTCTCAGACGGCGGGCTGGCCCAGGCCCTCGTCGAGGCGTGCCTGCGCGAGAACCTCGGCGCGCGCGTGACGCTGCCCGGCGACGACCCGTTCGTGGCGCTCTTCAGCGAGTCGGCCGGCCGGGTCCTGGTGAGCGTCACCCGAGGCGACGAGGCGGCCTTCACCGCGCTCTGCGCCGAGCGTGGTCTGCCGTGCGTCAAGATCGGCTCAGCCGACGTCCTCGCCAGCGATCTCGAGGTCGAGGGGCAGTTCCGGGTGCCGCTGCGCGAGCTGCGCGCCGCGGCCGGCGGCACGTTCGCGGCGCGTTTCGACCGGTGACCCGCGCCGGGCGGCCGAGGCTCGCGGCGGTCCTGGGCGAGTACGCCGCGCAGGCGGCGGTCCTGGCCGACCGGCTCGAGGGGCTGCCCCCGGACCGCGCCGGGGCCGAGTCGGTGCTGCCCGGCTGGTCGGTGCGCATCCTCGCCGGGCACGTCGCGGGCAGCATGGCGGGCCTGGCCCACCACCTCACCGAGCGTGCCGCGCCGCCGGCCGTGCCCGTGGCCGACTACGTCCGCGCCTACGCCCCGGCCGCCGCGGACATCACCGCCGCCAGCGTCGAGGCGACCGGCAGCGACGATCTCGCCGCGCTCGCGGCCCGGCTCCGCGCCCCGCTGCCGGAGCTGCCGGACCTCGCCGACGCCACCCTGCTGGCCGGGCCACGCGGCCCCATCACCGCGCTGGACTTCGCCCGCACCAGGGTGCTGGACCTCGTCGTCCACTGCGACGACCTCACCCGCTCGCTGCCCGACCTCGAACCGGTGACACTGCTGCGCCCTGGGCTGGCGACCACTGTCCGGCTGCTGGCCGAGATCCTCGCCGCCCAGGCGCCCGGCCGGTCAGTGGAGGTCCGGGTGCCGCCTTTCGTGGCGGTCCAGGCGATCGCCGGGCCCCGCCACACCCGCGGTACCCCGCCGAACGTCGTCGAGACCGACGCCGTCACCTGGCTCCGGGTGGCGACCGGACGGGTGGGATTCGCTGCCGCTGTCGAGACCGGCGCGGTCCGCGCCACCGGACCCCGCAGCGACCTCTCGCCCCACCTCCCCGTCCTCGCCTGATCCCCTCACCCCGCCCGCTCTCACCCCCCGCGGGCCACCCGGGACCCCCGGGTCACCCACCCCACCCCCGGGTCACCGCCACCCCCTCTGGCGCCGAGTGGTCGATTTCCGGTCCCGGTGGTCGCTTCCGTGCGACCACTCGACGCGGAAATCGACCACTCGCGGGTGCCGGGGGTGGACGTGGGACGCAGGGCGGGGGCGACTCGCGGGTGCCGGGGGCGGACGTCGGACGCGGGGGCGAGGGGAAGGTCGGACGCGGCCCCGGCGTTGCACCTGCATGCTCATCGAGATCTGGTCCGACGTCGTCTGCCCGTGGTGCTACCTGGGTAACAACCGGCTGCAGCAAGCGCTCGCCAGCTTCGAGCACGCCGACGAGGTGGAGGTCAGGTACCGGGCCTTCGAGCTGGACCCCGCCGCGACCTCCGAGGGCAAGCCCGTGGTGGACGTCCTGGCGAGCAAGTATAACCTCACCCCCGAGAAGGCGGAGCAGGCGCAGGTCGACATGACCAAGCGCGCTGCCGCCGACGGGCTGACCTTCCGCATGGCCGATCTGGTCAACGGCAATACCCGCGACGCCCACCGGCTGCTGCAGTACGCCCGGGAGCAGGGCAGGCAGGCCGAGCTGGCCGAGGCGCTGCACCGCGCGTACTTCACCGAGCAGCGCTCGGTCTTCGATCACGAGTCCCTCGTCGCGATCGCGGCCGAGCAGGGTCTGGACGCCGCCGAGGCGCGCGCCGTCCTCGCCGGTGACGACTACGCCGACGCCGTGGTGACCGAGGAGGAGACGGCCCGCGACCTCGGGGTCCAGGGCGTGCCGTTCTTCGTCTTCGACCGGAAGTTCGCGGTCGCTGGCGCCCAGCCGGCGGAGGTGCTGCGGACCGCGCTGCAGAAGGCGCACGCCGAGGCCTGACAGCGCGGCCGCCACCGGGGTAGGCCGACCGGATGAGCCTCCACCAGATCCCGGTCCGCGGCGCCGCGCTCGCCGTCGACGTCCTGCCCGGTGACACCGAGCCGGTCCTCGCGATCCACGGGCTGACCTCCAACCGCCGGCTCTGGAACTGGCTGCGGGCCGAGGACCGCGGCATCACCCTCGTCGCGCCGGACCTCCGGGGTCGCGCGGACAGTGTGGCGATCGACAAGGTGGCGGCACCGCACTGCTCGGTCGACCAGCACGTCGAGGACCTCGTCACCGTGCTCGACGTCCTCGGCATCAGGTCTGCCGTGGTCTGCGGCATGTCGCTAGGCGGCTTCGTCGGGGTGGCGCTGGCCGCGCGGTACCCCGAGCGGGTCGCGCGACTCGTCCTGGTCGACGGTGGCCTGCCGATGGCGACGGCGCCCGGTGGCGGGGCCGGCCCAGCGGACGAGACCGCGATCCGGGCCGCCCTTGCCCCTCAGCTGGAGCGGCAGCGCCAGCGGTACCCGAGCGCGGCCGACTACGTCGCCGCCACCGCCCCCGGCCTGCCGCTGCTCCCGGCTGACGACCCGCTGCTGGCCGACTGTCTGGGCCACGACCTGGACCCGACCGGGACGCCCCGGCTCGACGCGGACGTCGCCCTGGACGACGCCGTCAGCGTCTTCGTCGACCACGCGGGACTGCCCGAGCTCACGGTCCCGACCCGGCTGATCCACGCCGAGTGGAGCGTCGGCGCGGATTCCCCGCCCGCCTACCCGGCCGACCGGGTGGACGAGTTCCGCACCCGGCTGCCATCGCTGCAGCACGTCGAGCGGGTCGACGGCAGCGACCACGCGGCCGTCGTGATGAGCCGCGCGGGCGCTGCCGTGGTCGCCCGGCATCTGCGGGCCGCTCTCGACGAGGTCATCGCCGACGACAACGGCGAGTACGACGAGGCGCAGCGCGCCATCGAGGACGACGACAGCTCCCACGGCGGCACCCCCGAGTCCGATCTGCCCGGTAAACGCTGACGGCCGGGTGAGGAGACCGGTCACAACCGCACCGCCGGGCTGGCCGCGCCCCGCGGGATCCGTACACTCGTCCACGTGGCTCGCGGTGACGGCAGGCTGACTCACGATCTCCATCCCGACGACAAGCGGCCCCAGGACGCCTGCGGCGTCTTCGGGGTCTGGGCTCCCGGCGAGGACGTCGCCAAGATGTCGTACTACGGCATCTACGCCCTGCAGCACCGGGGCCAGGAGGCCGCCGGCATCGCGGTGAGCGACGGCAGCTCGCTGGTGGTCTACAAGGATCTCGGCCTGGTCTCGCAGGTCTTCGACGAGGCCACCCTGGCCACTCTCCAGGGGCATATCGCGGTCGGCCACACGCGATACTCCACGACTGGCTCGGTGACCTGGGAGAACGCGCAGCCCAGTTTCCGCACCACGCCGGCAGGCACCGGACTCGCCCTCGGCCACAACGGAAATCTCGTCAACACCGCCGAGTTGGCCGAGGAGGCGCGGGCGGCCGGGGTTCGAACCAGCACCATCGGCGCCACCACCGACTCCGAGCTGCTCACCGCGCTCCTCGCCGCGCACCCCGACGTCAGCGTCGAAGAGGCGGCGATGCAGGTGCTGCCGCGGCTGAGGGGCGCCTTCTCGCTCGTCTTCATGGACGAGCACACCCTCTACGCCGCTCGCGATCCGCAGGGCGTCCGACCGCTGGTGCTGGGGCGCCTGGAGCGCGGCTGGGTCGTCACCTCCGAGACCGCGGCGCTGGACATCGTCGGCGCCAGCTTCGTCCGCGAGGTCGAGCCGGGTGAGCTCGTCGCCATCGACGAGGACGGCCTGCGCTCGGAGAGCTTCGCGACGCCGAAGCCCAAGGGCTGCGTCTTCGAGTACGTGTACCTCGCCCGCCCGGACACCACCATCTCCGGTCGCAGCGTGCACTCCACGCGTGTCGAGCTGGGCCGCCGGCTGGCGCAGCAGCACCCGGCCGAGGCAGATCTGGTGATCCCGGTCCCGGAGTCGGGTGTCCCTGCGGCCATCGGCTACGCCGAGGAGTCCGGCATCCCCTACGGCCTCGGCCTGGTGAAGAACTCCTACGTCGGACGGACCTTCATCCAGCCGTCGCAGACCATCCGCCAGCTCGGCATCCGTCTCAAGCTGAACCCGCTGCGCGACGTCATCCGCGGCAAGCGGCTCGTCGTCGTGGACGACACCATCGTCCGCGGCAACACCCAGCGGGCGCTGGTCCGCATGCTCCGGGAAGCCGGAGCGGTGGAGGTGCACGTCCGCATCTCGGCCCCGCCGGTGAAGTGGCCCTGCTTCTACGGCATCGACTTCGCCTCCCGCGCCGAGCTGGTGGCCAACGGCCTGGACCTCGACGGCATCCGGCACTCCATCGGCGCGGACTCGCTCGGCTACGTCTCGCAGGAGCACATGATCGCCGCGACCGAACAGCCGAAGTCGCGGTTGTGCTGCGCCTGCTTCGACGGCAGCTACCCGATCCCGATCCCCGAAACCGTGGGCAAGCACGTGCTCGAGGGCATCGGCCGCGCCGTCGCCGCGCCGCAGCTGCTCGGCCGCGAGCCGGAGCGCTCCGCCGGCTGGGCCGGCGACGCGCTCACGCGGCCGTGAGCGCGGCCCGATGACCGACGCCTACGCCGCCGCCGGGGTCGATGTCGCCGCGGGTGACCGCGCCGTCGAGCTGATGAAGGACGCGGTCCGCCGCACCAACCGCCCCGAGACGCTGGGCGGGCTCGGTGGCTTCGCCGGGCTCTTCGCCCTCGACCTCTCCCGGCACCCGCAGCCGATCCTCGCCAGCTCCACTGATGGGGTGGGGACCAAACTGGTCATCGCGCAGGCCCTCGACCGGCACGACACCATCGGCATCGACCTCGTCGCGATGGTGGTGGACGACCTCGTCGTCGTCGGCGCCGAGCCGTTGCTGCTCACCGACTACATCGCCACCGGCAAGGTGGTGCCGGAGAAGATCGCGGCCATCGTCTCGGGCATCGCCGAGGGCTGCGTCCAGGCCGGATGCGCGCTGGTCGGGGGCGAGACGGCCGAGCATCCCGGTGTCATGGACCCCGACGACTACGACATCAGTGGCACCGGGGTCGGTGTGGTCAACGCCGACGCCGTCCTCGGCGCGGAGCGGGTCCGTCCCGGCGACGTGCTCGTCGCCATGGCCTCCAGCGGCGTGCACTCCAACGGCTACTCGCTGGTCCGTCGCGTGCTGCTGGACGACGGCGGCTTCAGCCTCGCCGACACCCCGCCGGCGCTCGGTGGCGCCACGCTGGGGGAGGAGCTGCTGACACCGACGCGCATCTACGCCAAGGACTGCCTCGAGCTGGCCGCGACCTGCCAGGCGCATGCCTTCGCCCACATCACCGGCGGTGGCCTGGCCGGCAACCTGGGCCGGGTGCTGCCGGAAGGGCTCGTCGCCACCGTCGACCGGGCGACCTGGGCGCCGCAGCCGATCTTCGACCTCGTGGCGAGCACCGGTTCGGTGTCACGTGCCGACCTGGAGATCGCCTTCAACCTCGGCGTCGGCATGGTTGCCGTCGTCCCGGCCGAGCGCGCGGAAGACGCCCTCGGCCTCCTCGCCGATCGGGACGTGCCGGCCTGGACCCTCGGCACGGTGCGTTCGGAGCCGGGCGACGTCAGCAGCGCAACGTCGGGACCCGACCGCCGCGTGACCATGGTCAGCGACTACGTCGGTACCGCCGCAAACTGGTCATGACGGTGGCGGCACCCGCCGCAACCGTCTGATTCGTGCCATGAGGCTTACTCAAACTGCTGGCACGAATCAGACGACTACGCACGAGTTCGTCTGAGGACGAGAGGTTTGGACCACTGCGACGTGGTCGCGGTGGCCGGCCCGGTCAGCGACTGGTGCCGGTCCATTGGTCGTAGTCGTCGTCGTCGACGTCCGACTCCTCGACGCTGCGCTCGGTGCCAGGGGAGGAAGTCCCGAGCTCCTGGCGAAGGGCATCAAGATCGGTGAAGTGAGTGCTGTACTTCAACTCACGGGCAACTTTTTGCTGCTTTGCCTTGGCACGGCCTCGCCCCATGGCTAGACCCCCTCGCTCGCGCGCTCATCCGGCACCGGGCCGCAGACGCTTCGTCAGCGGGCATAGCGGGCCTCACCGGGGTGCTTGTCATGTCGTAAACACAGCGTACCTCGCGAACAAGTGGCCTCGCACGCCGGTGAAGAACGCCGCACAGATGGCAGCAACGTGTCCGGAAGTGTCCAGATTGGCGAGGTTTGTTGCCCGGAGATATCGGACAGGCAGTTGCTGCATGGCACAGAGTGGACAGTTGAGCGCTTTGCTATGGCAACCAACCTCACGCCCGGCATACTCGATAACGACTCACGAGGAACAGGACTCCCCGTGACAATCCCCCTGAAGGGCGGCACAACTATGACGACGGTTCGCGTTCGTCCCGAGACCGAGGCTCTGCTCACCCCCTCCGAGGTGGCGACCCTCTTCCGCGTCGACCCGAAGACGGTCACTCGCTGGGCCAAGGCCGGCAAGCTCACCTCCATCCGCACGCTCGGCGGCCACCGCCGCTACCGCGAGTCCGAGGTTCGCTCACTGCTCGACGGCAACACCGCCGCTGTCGAGGCCTGATCGGTCTCCGCCACTGCGGCTTCGACGCCGCACCGGAAGCGCTGCTGCTGCGCTCCGGTGCGGCGTCGCCGTTTAAGCGGACGGCTCTGCCGTTAACAATGTGACGGGCACCACCTAGCGTGGCCAGGGTGACGACGCAACCACCCGGAACCGGACAGTCCTACGCCAGCGGCCCGTCGACGATGCCGTTGCTCGGTCAGACCATCGACGCGAACCTCAAGCAGACCGTCGCGGCCCACGGCCGGCGTGACGCCGTGGTCGACGTCGCCGCCGGGCGCCGATTGAGCTACACCGAGCTCGACGCTGAGGTCGAGGCGGTGGCGCGCGGTCTGCTCGGTCGCGGGGTGGCGCGGGGAGACAGGGTGGGCATCTGGGCCCCCAACTGCCTCGAATGGTTCCTGGTGCAGTTCGCCACCGCCCGCATCGGCGCCATCCTGGTCAACGTCAATCCGGCGTACCGGACGCACGAGCTCGAGTACGTGCTGCGCCAGTCCGGCGTCTCCGTGCTGGTCTCGGCCGTCGCCTTCAAGACCAGCGACTACCGCGCCATGGTCGACGAGGTCCGGGGCGGGCTCGCCGCGCTGCGGGAGGTCGTCTACATCGCCGACCCCAGCTGGCAGCAGTTGCTCGACGCCGGCGCCACCGTCGGGGCGGTGGAGGTGGCCGAGCGCGCCGCGCAGCTGTCCTTCGACGACCCGATCAACATCCAGTACACCTCCGGGACGACCGGCTTCCCGAAGGGCGCGACGCTGTCGCATCACAACATCCTCAACAACGGGTTCTTCGTGGGTGAGGGGATGGGTTACACGTACGAGGACCGCGTCTGCGTGCCCGTGCCCTTCTACCACTGCTTCGGCATGACGATGGGCAATCTCGCCGCCACCTCTCACGGCGCCTGCATCGTCATCCCGGCGCCGGGCTTCGACCCCGCCGCCACGCTGCAGGCGGTGCAGGACGAGCGCTGCACCTCGCTCTACGGCGTCCCCACGATGTTCATCGCCGAGTTGGCGCTGCCCGACTTCGCGACCTACGACCTCAGCAGCCTGCGGACCGGCTGCATGGCCGGCTCACCCTGTCCCGTCGAGGTCATGAAACGGGTGATCGCCGAGATGCACATGGACGAGGTCACCATCGCCTACGGCATGACCGAGACCTCTCCGGTCTCGACCCAGACCCGCAAGGACGACTCGCTGGAGCGGCGTACCGAGACCGTCGGCCGGGTCCACCCGCACGTCGAGGTCATGGTCGTCGACCCCGAGACCGACCTGCCCGTCCCGTACGGCGAGCCGGGCGAGCTCTGCACGCGGGCGTACTCGGTGATGATCGGGTACTGGCAGGAGCCCGAGAAGACAGCCGAGGTGCTGCGGCAGGGGTGGATGCACACCGGCGACCTCGCGACGATGGACGCCGACGGCTACGTCAGGATCGTCGGTCGCATCAAGGACATGGTCATCCGAGGCGGCGAGAACGTCTACCCGCGTGAGATCGAGGAGTTCCTCTACACCCACCCGGACATCGTCGACGCCCAGGTGATCGGGGTGCCCGACGCCAGGTACGGCGAGGAGCTGATGGCGTGGGTCCGGCTGCGCGACGGGGTGGAGACCCTCACGGCCGAGCAGCTCCGGGCGTTCTGCTCGGGCAGGCTCGCCCACTACAAGATCCCGCGGTACGTCCACGTCGTCGACGAGTTCCCGATGACCGTTACCGGCAAGGTGCGCAAGGTCGAGATGCGGGAGCGAGCCCTCCGCCTCCTGGCCGCGGATGATCACTAGCTGAGATCGGGCGAAACCCGGTTGAGGCGGCGGACTCCGGGGGTAGATACTTGACCTCAGCAACTAGTTTCCTGTGTCAAGTAGTGGAGCAGTCGATGACCGATGTCGCCGCCGCACCGGCTGCGGCGCGTTTCGACCAGATCGAGGCGCTCGCCGACAGCCTCGCCGGGCTCAACCGCACCCTCAACCGGGCTCGGGCGCAGTGGCTGGCCAAGGCCGAGCGCGACGTCGAGTGGTCGGCCCACGCCGTGCTGAAGGTGCTGCGGGTCGAGGGTCCGATGCGGGCCGGCGCCGTCGCCGAGGCGCTGCAGTTCGACCCCTCCACCGTCAGCCGGCTCACTGCCGCGCTCGTCCGGGACGGACTCATCGAGCGGCGGGCCGACCCCGAGGACGGCCGCGCCACGGTCCTGGTGCCGACACCGGCCGCCGATGCGGTGCTGGCCGATCACCGCAAGGTCCGTGTCGGCTTCTTCGCCGAGATGCTCCACGACTGGACGTCCGAGGACTTGACCACCTTCGCCGCGATGCTGCATCGCCTCACCGCGGCCTACGACCACGCCACGGCGGTGCGTCCCGACGCCGCCCGCACCGAAGTGAAAGGCACCCACACCTGATGTCCGTCGACACCGTTAAGACCTCCGCGCCACCCGCGGCCGACGGGGGCCTCAGCCACCGCCAGATCATGAGCATCCTCTCCGGACTGATGATCGGCATGTTCCTCGCCGCGCTCGACCAGACCATCGTCACCACCGCGATCCGCACGATCGGTGACGACCTCAACGGCCTCTCGGTGCAGGCGTGGGTCACCACCGCCTTCCTCATCACCTCGACGATCTCCACGCCGCTGTTCGGCAAGCTCTCCGACATCTACGGCCGCAAGCCGTTCTTCATGCTCGCGATCGTGATCTTCGTCGTCGGCTCCGCCCTCTGCGGGCTGGCGCAGTCGATGTACATGCTCGCCGGCTTCCGCGCGCTGCAAGGCATCGGCGCTGGCGGCATCATGCCGCTGGCACTGGCGATCATCGGCGACATCATCCCGCCGAGGGAGCGCGCGAAGTACCAGGGCTACTTCATGGCCGTCTTCGCGACCTCGTCGGTGCTCGGGCCCGTCATCGGCGGCTTCCTCGCCGGTCAGTCCAGCATCCTGGGCTTCTCCGGCTGGCGCTGGATCTTCTACATCAACGTGCCGCTGGGCGCCCTCGCCCTCGTCGTCGTGACGAGGGTGCTGAAGCTGGACCACTCGCGCCGCAACCACCGCATCGACTGGTCCGGTGCCGCCGCGCTCGTCGTCGGGCTGGTGCCGCTGCTGATCATCGCCGAGCAGGGCCGGGAGTGGGGCTTCCTCTCGGTGGGCGCCTTCGTCTGCTACGTCATCGGTGCCCTCGGCATTGCCGCCTTCATCGCCAACGAGGCCAGGGCCGGGGACGACGCGCTGCTGCCGCTGCGCCTCTTCCGCGGTCGCAACTTCGCGGTGGGCTCGACCCAGTCGATGATCATCGGTCTCGGCATGTTCGGTGGCCTGGCCGCGATCCCGCTGTACCTGCAGATCGTCAAGGGCGCCTCGCCGACGGAGTCCGGGCTGCTGCTGCTGCCGCTGGTCGGCGGCATCATGACCGCGTCGCTGGTGGCCGGCCAGATCACCTCGCGAACCGGCAAGTACAAGATCTTCCCGATCATCGGCTCGGCCCTCATGATCGTGGGGCTGCTCCTGCTCACCCGCACCGCGGCCGACACGCCGCTGTGGCAGACCGACATCTACATGGCGATCTTCGGTGCCGGCCTCGGCATGAACATGCAGAGCGTCGTCCTCGCGATGCAGAACGCGGTGGAGCCGCGGGACATGGGTGTCGCGACCTCCAGCGTGACCTTCTTCCGACAGGTCGGCGGCTCGCTCGGTACGGCGATCTTCCTCTCGATCCTCTTCTCGCAGGCGGGGCAGAACATCCCGCGCGAGCTGGCCGAGAGCGGACAGCAGCTGCCGGCCAGTGGCGGTTTCAACCTGAACGACACCAGCGGGCTGAGCAAGCTGCCCGAGGCGGCGAAGCAGCCGATCCTGGTCGGTTTCTCCGACGCCATGGACACCGTCTTCCTCGTCGGCGCGCTGGTGTTGATCATCGCCTTCGTGCTGTCGCTGCTGCTCAAGGAGATCCCGCTGCGCACGATGTCCGGGCAGCAGGCGGCCCGCGCCGCGGCCGAGAACGTCGGCGCCGGACCGGCGTCCACCCCGGCGCTCGACCCTGCCGCCACCGCAGCGGCGGCGGTCTCGCCGGAGTCCGAGGGCGGCCGGCACGAGGCTGACGGGGTGTCGGACGCCGACGGGTACGGCCGGCACGAGCGGGGCCGGCACGAGGCGGACGCCCTCCCGGATCGCTGAGCCCGGACGAGGAGCAGGACGGGCGCGCCCGGCACGGATTCACCGCGCCGGGGGCGCCCGTCCTCACTAGGGTGGGGTGACGTCCGACAGGCGGGCACCGGTGCCCGCCCGAACCGATGGAGACCTCATGGCCGGTGGTGGCGAGAAGCGCGAGCTGGTCTCGACGCTGAGCAAGTACGACACGTTCAGTCAGTGCAGCAAGGACGACATCACCGCGCTGGTCGAGGCGGGCAGCCGCTTCACCCTCCCCGCCGGCTGGCCGCTGGTCCAGGAGGGCATCCCCGCTGACGCCTGTTACGTGATCACCGAGGGCAGCGCGCTCGTCTTCCACCAGCGCGAACAGGTCGCGGAGATCGGCCCCGGCGATCTCGTGGGGGAGATGACGCTGCTCGGCGGTGGTCAGCGGCGAGCCACGGTGACGTCGGCGAGTCGCATCGTCGGGCTCCGCATCGAGAACGAGGCGCTGCGTCCGGTGCTTGCTCGACATCACGCCATCGCCGACGCCTTCAAGGCGGTCTACGAGGCGCACAGCGGCTGACAGCCGCGGGATCGGCCGACTATTTGACCGATCCCGCGGTCAGCCCGCCGACCAAGTGCTTCTCGATGCCGGCGAAGAGCACCACCACCGGCACGATGGCGATGAGCGAACCGGCGAAGAGCAGGTCCCAGTGCTGCTCGTAGCCGGTCACGTAGCTGTTGATGCCGACGGTGAGCGGCTTGCGGTCGTCGTCCTGCATGAGCGTCAGGGCGACGACGTACTCGTTCCACGCCGCGATAAAGGTGAAGACGACCGCGGTCACCAGTCCGGGCTTGATCAGCGGCAGCATGACCCGCCAGAGCGTGCCGAACTGCGAACAGCCGTCGAGCTCTGCGGCCTCCTCCACCTCGCGCGGCACGGCCGAGAAGAAGCCGTGCAGGATCCAGACTGCGAAGGCCAGGTTGAAGGCGGAGTTGGTGAGGATCAGCGCCTGGTACGTATTCACCATGCTGAGCTCGAAGAACTCGCGGTAGATGCCCACGACCAGCGAGGTCGGCGAGAACATCTGCGTCACCAGGACGAGGAAGAGGAACGCCGTCCGACCGGGAAACCGGAAGCGGGCGGTGACGAAGGCGGCCGGGACGGCGGCGACCAGCACCACCACCGTCGACGCCCCGGCGACGAGCAGCGAGGTCTTGAGCCAGTTGCGGAAGCGGTCGTCGCCGAGGACGTCGCCGAACGACGAGAAGCGCCACTCGCGTGGCAGCAGGGTGGTCGGCGAGGCGAGGACGTCCGCACTGGGGCGCAGCGCGTCCAGCAGCATCACCAGATACGGCGAGAGCAGGACGAGTGCCAGCACCGCACCGGCGAGCGGCAGCACGATGCGGCGCCATCGGCGCCAACCCTGTGGCCGATGGTGCAGTGCCGTGGCGGTGGTCATCGGGCCGGCTCCTCCTGCCACTTGACCGTCTTGAGGTAGATGACGACGACCACGAGGATCAGCAGCACGTTGAAGACACCGGTCGCGGCCGACATCCCCACGTTCAGCTCGGCGCTCTTGAAGGCGAGCTTGTACATGAAGGTGATGGTGGTGTCGTGGTCGAAGCCGGGGTTGCGCTCGTTGAGGGTGTAGACCACCGGGAACGAGTTGAAGACGTAGATGATGTTGAGCACCGTGGCCACCAGCAGCGCCGGGCGGAGCAGCGGCAGCGTGACGTGCCGATAGCTCTGCCAGCCCGAGGCGCCGTCGATGCGGGCCGCCTCGTGGACCTCGTCCGGGATGCCGTTGAGCCCGGCGAGGAAGACGTACGCGGTGAAGGGCAGTGAGACGAAGACGCCGACGACGATCATGGACGGCATGCCCCAGCTGTCGTCGCCGAGGAAGTCGATCGGCCGGTCGAGCAGGCCCACGCCGACGAGCACCTTGTTGACCAAGCCGTGGTAGAAGTCCAGCAGCAGGGTGAAGAGCCGCGACGTGATCACCAGCGACGCCGCCCACGGCACGATCAGCGCCCAGCGGACCAGCCTGCGGCCGAAGAACTCCTTGGCAAGGAACTGCGCGAGACCCAACCCGAGGAGGATGGTGATCGAGACCGTGGCCACCACCCAGACGGCGGTGTTGACCAGCACGGTGCCGAGGTCCGGGTGCTCGATGACCTTGCGGTAGTTGTCGACGCCGACCGAACCCGTTTCCAGTCCCGTGATGGAGTAGGACTTGGTGGAGGCCTGGACCAGCGCCACGACGGGATAGATCACCACCGCGCCGATGAGCAGCAGCGCCGGCGACAGCCAGAGCAGCGCCTGCCACCAGGGGGTTCGGCCGCGGGGACGCCGCCGCCGGGCCGGTCCGCGACGCGCCGGGTGGGCGGACGTCGCGACGACCGGGCCGGGTGGCGCCGTCGGTGCTGCCGTCACGATCAGCTCGACTCGGCCGTCTGCTGCAGGTCGTCGAGCACGGCCTTGGGGTTGCCGTCCGAGGCGACGCCCTTGCCGATGTTCTGCTGGACGGCGAGCAGCACCTTGTCCCAGGCGGGGTCCTGCGTCGGGGCGAGCTTGATGTTGGGCAGCGTCTGGATGTAGACGCTCAGCGCCTTGTCGCCGGCGAAGGCTTTCAGCCCGGACTTCGTGACAGGCAGGAAGCCCTCGTTACGGACGAACGTGTTGACCTGGTCGGGCTGGTAGTACAGCTCGTAGAAGTCCTTGACTGCCTGCTGGTTGCCCTTCTTCTTGAAGGCGTTGAGGTAGTCGGTGACGCCGTAGGTCGCGGGGGTTCCGCCGCCGTTGACCGGCATCGGGGCGATGCCGTAGTCGACCTTGCCCTGCTTGTCGAGATCGCCGGAGAGCGGGCTGAAGCCGACGATCATGCCGGCCTTACCGGAGGTGAAGAGTGGGAAGGCGCCGTCGGTGCGGTTGGTGCGGCCGGGGTTGTTCTGGGTCACCTTGTCGGAGACGGCGAGCTTGCGCAGGAAGCTCAGCGTCTCGACGTTCTTCGCGGAGTTGATGGTCCACTTGCCCTGGCCGGACTGCCACTGAGCCCCGTTGTTGAAGGCCCAGATCGAGTACTCGGCCTGGGCTTCCTCCTTGCCCAGCGGCATGGCGTAGCCGATGGTGCCGTTGCCGAGGGCCTGCAGCTTCTTGGCGTCCGCCTCGAACTCCGCCCAGGTCGTCGGCGGGGCGGCGATGCCGGCCTGCTTGAAGAGGGTCTTGTTGTAGAAGAGTGCTCGCGCCGACGAGACGTCCGGGAAGCCGTAGAGCTTGCCGTCGAAGGTGCCGCCGGCGGTGAAGGCGTCGATCAGGTCGGAGCGGACGGCGGCGGGCAGCACCTGGTCGGCGTCGTAGAGCAGCTTGTCCTTGGCGTAGCTGGAGAAGTAGTTGATGTTGAGGATGTCCGGCGGGTTGTTGTTCTGGATCATCGTGCGGCTCTCCTGCGCGATGTCGTTCCAGCTGATCACCTGCACGTCGAGCCTGATGCCGTACTTCTTCTGATAGGTCTTGGCGAAGGCGTCCCAGAAGGGCTTGGTCTTCGACGAGTACTCCGCGGCGACGAGCTTGATCGACGAGACGCTGCCCTTGCCGGTGTCGCTCTGGTTCGCGTCGTCGGCGCCGGTTCCGCCGCCGCACGCGGCGAGGGTCAGCGCGGTCGCCGCGAGCAGGCCCGCGGTCATCCTCCGAAAGGTCATGCGCGGACGGTAGTACAGATCACCCGAATGGACTAGACCAGTACAGAGAACGCGAACCGGACGTCCTGCCCTCGTCGTCGGTTGTGGCGGCAGCCGCTCCGATGTGAGCGGCTGCCGCCACAACCGGGAGGGCTCAGTGCCCGGTGACGTGGGCCGAGAGGATGGCCTGCACCTGGTAGACGTCCACGTGCTTGTTGAACTCGAAGCTCATCGGCTCCGGACCGTGGCCGAGCCAGACGCGCAGCTCGGCGTCGAGGTCGAAGTGGCCCGACGTCTCGACGGCGAAGTGGCTGATGGTCCGGTAGGGGATCGAGTGGTACTCGACCTTGCGGCCGGTGACGCCCTGCTTGTCGATGTTGATCATCCGGCTGTTGGTGAACAGCAGTGCGTCTCGGACGAATTGGAACGCGGCCTGGATCTGTTCGCCCTGCGCCAGCAGCCGGCCGTACTCCTGATTGGCCTGGCCGAGGTCCATCGGGCCGGCGTTGCCGGTGATGCTGCTCATGATGCCCATGCGGGAACTCCGTGAGTTTAGTGTGAGGTGGGGGCGGCAACCCTCCCACGGCACCCACGGCCGCACCAGGTCAGGTGGTCCCGTCTGCGCCGATCTCGGCATCTGCCACCAGCGGTTCGACGGTCAGACCGGGATGATTCTGGACAACCGCGCGCAGCCGCCAGCGGGTGGTGAAGACGGCGATCAGCTCGCCGTCGCCGTCCCGGCGGAGCACCTCGACGCCGGAGAGCCCGGCAAGCTCCGTCGCGCTCTGCGCGTCGGTGCGGCGAGCGATGGTGTACTCGAGGTGGTCGAGGGCAACCGGTGAGTTGAACTCGTGCTCGAGCCGGTGCGCGACGACGTCGAACTGCATCATGCCGACGGCGGCGAGCATCGGGGCGTGGTCGCCGCGCAGGTCCGAGCGCAGCACCTGGATCACGCCCTCCTCGGCGAGCTGCTCCAGACCGCGGCGGAACTGCTTGAACCGCCCGGAGTCCTTCGCCCGCACCACGGCGAAGTGCTCCGGGGCGAAGCTGGGGATGCCAGGGAAGCGCACCGGGTCGGACTCGAAAAGGGTGTCGCCGACCTGCAACGCCGTCGCGTTGACCAGGCCGATGACGTCGCCGGGGTAAGCGGTGTCGACGGTGCGGCGGTCCTGGCCGAAGGCCGAGTGGGCGTACTTCGTCGCGAAGGGCTTCCTGGTGCCGGCGTGGGTCGCGATCATGCCGCGCTCGAAACGTCCCGAGCAGATCCGCATGAAGGCGATCCGGTCCCGGTGCGAGGGGTCCATGTTCGCCTGGACCTTGAAGACGAGCCCCGAGAACGGCGCGTCCACGGCGCGTGGGACGCCGTCTTCGGCCAGCCGCGGCCGAGGCGACGGGGCCAGTTCGACGAGGGTGTCGAGCAGCAGGCGGACGCCGAGATTGCTGAGCGCGGCACCGAAGAGCACCGGTGTGGAGGTCCCGGCGAGATAGGACGGCAGGTCCAGATCGGCACCGATCTCGTCCAGCAGTCCGCTCTCCTCGACGGCAGTCGTCCAGGCCTCGCCCTCGAGCTCGGCGGCGGCCTCGGGAGTCATCCGCTCCTCGTGCGCCGCGGTCGCCCCGCTGGTCGTGCGCTCGTAGCGGATGTACTCGCCGGTGCGCCGGTCGATGACGCCGCGGAAGTCGCCGCCGATGCCGACCGGCCAGGTGAGCGGCGTCGGCCGCAGCCCGATGCGCTGCTCGATCTCGTCCAGCAACTCCAAGGGCTCGCGACCGGGGCGGTCCCACTTGTTGACGAAGGAGATGACCGGGATGCGGCTGTGACGGCAGACGTCGAAGAGCTTCAGGGTCTGCGGCTCGAGGCCCTTGGCAGCGTCGAGCAGCATCACCGCACCGTCGACCGCGGCCAGCACGCGATAGGTGTCCTCGGAGAAGTCGGCGTGGCCGGGGGTGTCGAGCAGGTTGATGACGGCGTCGCCGAACTCGAACTGCATCACCGCCGAGGTCACCGAGATGCCACGGGCGCGCTCCATCTCCATCCAGTCCGAGGTCACGCCGCGACGACCGGCCTTGCCGTGGACGGCGCCGGCCTCGGTGATCACCTCGGCGTGCAGCGCCAGCGCCTCGGTGAGGGTCGACTTCCCGGCGTCGGGGTGGCTGATGACGGCGAAGGTCCGCCGGCGGGCTGCCTGCGTCGCGACGCTCTCGTCGAGGGATCTGCCGTCCATGATGGTGGCCAGGGGCGGGGTCGAACCGCCGACCTACCGCTTTTCAGGCGGTCGCTCGTACCAACTGAGCTACCTGGCCGTGCGGGGCAAGACTACCCGACGTCCTCACGTGCCTTGACCGCGTCGTCGTATCGGCGCCAGACGAGCTCGACGAGCGCCGGGTGGACGCCGAGCGGCGGGGCGATCGTCGTCTCGCCGTCGGCGGCCCGGCGCAGCTTGTCCACGAAGTACCCCTCGGCCAACAGGTAGGTCGCGACCGAGAGCGGTCGGGGTAGCGGGGCGAAGCCGGCGGCGAGGTCGTCGGCCATGGTGAGGACGGTGACCTCCCGCTGCGCCCGCTCGCCGAGGCGGGCCGCAACGTCCGCGAGCTCCGCTGCGGCCTCGTCCCGGCTCGACCCGGCACCGACGAGGGCGACGGCGGCGCCGGGCGGCCCCATCCGGTCGAGCAGGGCGTCGACGAGCAGGTCGTCCGGCCCGAGGTGGCGGGCCACCGTGGTCGCCGGAAAGGCTGCGACGGCCTCGGGTATGTCGGACTGCACGTGGTAGCCGGTGGAGAGCAGCAGCGGCACGGCGACGGTGGGGGTGCCGTCGAGGACGTCGGGCAGCCGCGGCTCGACGACATCCAGGAAGCAGAGGTCGACGCGCACGTTGCGGCTGTCGGCGATCGCCGCGACGAGGGCTTCGACAGTGGATCGGCCCGCGACCGAGGCGGTGCCGTGTGCCACCACGAGGAGACGTGGTGGCTGATCGTCCATGGTGGCGACCCTGACGGGACTTGAACCCGCGACCTCCGCCGTGACAGGGCGGCACGCTAACCAACTGCGCTACAGGGCCTTGCTGGTGGTACTTGTTGTGCTGGTCTTGCTGTGCCCCCAACGGGATTCGAACCCGTGCTACCGCCTTGAAAGGGCGGCGTCCTGGGCCTCTAGACGATGAGGGCGTCGAAGCCGCTCATCATGCTAGCCCCGCTGGTGGACGTCACCATCATAGGGGACGGCGCGACCGGCTCTGACCACCGGTGTGCTCAGCGGCGGTAGCGCCCCGAACGCGGCCGGTACAGCAGCCGGAAGACGATCAGCACCAGGACGCTGCCGACGACCGCGCCGATGAAGGTCTGCGACTTGCGCAGGTCGAAGCGGTCGAGGAAGAGCACCGCGTAGAGGCTGCCGCCGGCGTAGGAGCCGATCATGCCGAGCAGCGCGGTGCCCAGGCAGCCGAGCCGCGTCGGGCTGCTGACGAAGAGCCGGGCGATGGCGCCGGCGAGCAGGCCGATGACGAAGAGTCCGACGATGGTCCAGAACATGCGTCGAGTCTGCCCTTCGGTGGTGTGGCTTCGGTGGTGTGGTTTCCGTGGTGTGGCTAGCGGTGCCGGCCGACGATCACCCGGTAGTGCAGCGGGGTCCCGTCGGTGAGGTGGCGGTGCAGAAAGCGCTCGTCGACCAGGAACTCCGCGCTCCCGGCGAAGTCGGTGCGTGCGGCGTCGGCGTGCTGCTCGGGGCAGGTGAAGGCCAGCCAGGAACCCGGCGCGAAGGCCGCCCAGACAGCGGCGAGGGTGGCGGGTGCGATGTGCCCGCCGGTGAGCGCCCCTGCCCCGACGAGGGCGGTGAGACGGTGTCGGGCGACCAGGCCGCCGGGGTCCACGTCGGCGAGCCCGCCCACGACGTACTCGTCATAGGTGCCGGGGCGGTCGCGCGTCACCGCGTCGCGGGCGGCCGCGCTGATGTCCAGACCCACGACGGGGGTGAGCCCTGCCGCGCGGAGCGCCTCGCCGGAGACGCCGTTGCCCGCGCCGACGTCCAGGCAGCGCACGCCGTCGAGCGGCTCACCGGCCGCGGCGACGCAGCGGGCGAGCGCGGCGGCCAGGGTCTGCGGCGACGTGCAGCCGAGACGCTCCTGCACGACATGCTCGTAGAGGCCGGGGACGGCGTAGACGTCGTCGTAGTCGTGGATGCGCAGGGTGCGCCGCTCGCCCTCGCGCACCAGGACGAAGGTCTCCTCCCCCTGCGCCACCGGTGTGCCGGCGTCGATCTCGACCTCGTACTCCGCGGGGTGGCCCATGCGCCCATTGTGGCGTCGGGTGTTCTGCACCCGAATTCGGGAGCAGAACACGGGGCCGAGAAAAGCAGCGTCAGTCGACGGGTCGCATGCCCAACAGTCGGACGCCGTCGTCGTCGCGCAGCACCGCGGTGATCCACCCGCCGGCGCGGCCGTGAGCCACGAGGGACTCCGAGACGGTCGGCACCTCGACGGGTTCGAACCGCCGGTGCTCCCAGTTCGTGCGGGCGGCGTGACCGGCGGTGGCGAGGTCGAGCACGGACCCACCGCCGGCGAGCTCGTCGCGGGCCGAGGTCAGGTGCGCGATGGCGTCGTCCAAGGCGGCGACGAGGGCGGGATTGCCGTCGCACCAGGAGCTGACCAGTCCCGGCCGGGTGCGGGCGACGCGGGAGCCGGACTTGTACGACCCGGCGGCGAGCGAGAGTCCCAGCGGCCCACCGGCGAGGCCGGTGAGGGCCAGCGCCTCGGCCAGCACGTGGGGCAGGCCGATCACCCGGGCGACGGCGGCGTCCTGATCGGCGGCCGCCACCGGGACGGGACGGGCGCCGAGATCGCAGACCAGACCGGCGAGCCGCAGCCACGCCGTGAGCGGGGTGTGGGGTTCGAGCGCGAGGGCCCAGGGCGAGTCGCGGAAGAGGGTGGCGTCCGAGGCGGCCCACCCCGTCTCCTCCACGCCGGCGAGGGGATGCCCGCCGACGAAGGTGGCGTGCGGGGCGTGGCGGGTGACGGCGTCCAGGACGGGCTGCTTCAGCGTCCCGACATCGGTGAGGACGCAGTCGCGGCCGAGGTGGGGCGCGAGGTCCCGTACCGCGTCGGCGACCTGTGGCAGCGGCATGGCGAGGACGACGAGGTCGGCCCCGTGAACAGCAGCGGCGGGGTCGGGGGCCACCGGGAACCCGGCCGCGCTCGCCGCGGCCGTCGCTGCGGGGTCGACGTCGTATCCGACGGTCTCCACCTGCATGTGCCGCAGGGCCTGCAGCAGCGAACCGCCGATGAGGCCGAGCCCGAGGACGGCGACCCGGCGGAAGGGGGGCACGTCCCGGATGACGGTGCCGGCGGCTGAGCTGGACGCGGTCACGGCGCGACGCTATCGCCCGGTGCCGGAGGGTGTGGCGGGCGCCTCGGGCGAGGACTCGCTGAGATCGCTTCCACCGCTGCTGCCGTCGTGCCACGATCGCAGTGCACACGAGCTCCGGGTCGAGGCGGGTGAGACAGGTGACGCAGCGAGGTTTCGGGGTCGCGGCGTTCCGTGACGGCGCCGAGTGGCGGATGGATCCGCTCCCTCCGTCAGTGCTCGACGATCTCAGCGCGTTGGTCTCGGCGCTGCGGGCGCAGCCACCCGAGGGCGGCCCCTTCGTGGTGGCCTGCGTCGAGGACGAGTTCTTCGTCATCGCACGTCAGGACGGCCGACGGATCTCGTTGCTGCTGTCGGACCTCACCGCCGCCGTCGAGTTCCCGCTGGCGGAGCAGGCGATGACGCGGCTGGGGGAGGAGCCGCCGGCCGACGACGAGTTGGACGAGGCCTGGCCCGTCGGCGACCTGGACCTGTTCGACGACCTCGAGCTCGCCGAGGACGAGGTCGAGGATCTGCTGGAGGATCCGGAGCTGCTGCCGGAGGAGATGCTGGAGACGATCATGGACCGCCTGGATCTCGGCGACCTCTACGGTGAGACCTTGGAGCTGGCGGGGGTGCACTGATGTCGTACTTCGCTGCGGTGCTGGCGCGTCGCGACGACATCTGGTCGGCCGAGGAGGTCGATCTCACCGACTGCGAGTCGCTCGAGGATCTCGGCGACGTGCTGCGGGACGTCAAGGGAGAGGTCCGGCTGCTGCTCATCGAGCAGGACGACGAGTACGCCGCCATCGTCAGGCTCGACGACTCCGAGGACGAGCCGCGGGCCTTCCTCACCGACGGTCATGCCGCCGACGAGTTCCCCATGGCCGCCGTGGTGGCCGAAGATCTCCCCGAGATCGGCGGCGACGAGCTGGACGGTGACGAGGACGCGCCGCCCGCCCACGACTCGGCCCCGTTTGGCGATGCCGAGCTCGTCACCGATCTGGGCACGTCGCCGGACGAGCTGCTGGCCCTCTGCGCACACGAGGGCACGCTGCCCGTCGACGTCCTCCTCGCGGTCTGCGAGAAGGCCGGCTGCGGCGAGGCCTTCGACGAGCTGCGAGGGTGATCGCCACCGCGTCCGACCTGGACGCGGTCGGCAGGGCCCTCGAGCTCGCCCGATCGGTCGGGGACGCCGGCGACGTCCCGATCGGGGCGGTGGTCCTGGGCCCGGACGGCGCGCTGCTCGCCGCCGGGGTGAACGAGCGCGAGGCCAATGACGACCCGACCGGCCACGCCGAGGTGGTCGCGCTGCGGCGAGCCGGCGCCGCCCACGGCAGCTGGCAGCTCACCGGCTGCACGCTCGCCGTCACCCTCGAGCCGTGCCCCATGTGCGCAGGGGCGATCGTGCTGTCCCGGGTGTCTCGTGTGGTCTTCGGCGCCTGGGATCCGAAGGCCGGCGCGGCCGGGTCCGTCTGGGACCTGCTGCGCGACCGGAGGCTCAACCACCGACCCGAGGTGATCGGCGGCGTCCGTGCCGACGAGTGCGCCACCCTCCTCGACGACTTCTTCGCCGGACGACGCTGGTAGTGTTCCGCCCGGTGGCGTGTCCGAGCGGCCAAAGGAGCACGCCTCGAAAGCGTGTGTGGGTAACACCACCGTGGGTTCGAATCCCACCGCCACCGCCATACAGGCCCCAGAACACGGGGCCTCTACAGCTTGGCCAGTTAGTTGCCACCCGGGCATCAAGCCGGGGTGGTAGCCATTTGGTAGTCAGCCGAAATCGAACTTGGACGGTTCTGGATGCCCGCCCCGACGGGCCCCGTCGAACGCGTAGCGGCAAACAGGCCTGCCCATCCCGCAGCCCCGTACCCGGATGAGCGTGCCTCGTCTGCGCGCACGCCCGCATCCGCTCGCACCGTCCTCGGCTTCGATGGACGTTCCTGAGCACGCGGTCCTTGGGCTGGTTCGTTATCTGGCCCATCAAGCCGGAGTACGGGTCATGAGCCGGGCCAGTGCTGGCCACGGGTCGGTGTTCCGCAGCGCCGACGGCAAACGGTGGGAGGGCTGCGTCAGCCTCGGCCTCGACCCGGTCAGCGGCAAACGCGTGCGCAAACACTTTCGCGGCCGCACCAAATCGGAGGTACAGCAGAAGGTGGATGAACTCATCAGTCTGGGCAGCGCAGCAACGATGACGCTCGACGCGCGCACCACCTTGTCCCGATGACTCGATGCATGGGTCGAGGAACGCAAGAGCGCCGTCCGACCCAGCACCCTGTCCGCGTACCGCACCGATCTGCTGTACGTCAGCCGGTCAGGGATCGGAGGAGTCGCCTTGAACCGGCTGCACGAGCGCAACCTGGATCGGCTGTTCGACTGGGTCGTGGCCTCCGGCTGCAACCGCGGAACCGTGCAACACCTCAAACGGACATTGAACCCCGCACTGAACACCGCGGTGGCCCACGGCCACCTGCGCCATAACCCACTGCTGCGCGTCGCGGTGCGGGGCGAGCGCGGCCACGTCGCAACGCCCTACGACTTCGAGGAGATCGCACGCCTGCTCCTGGCCGCCCGGAACCGGCGCAACGGAGCCCGCTGGGACCTTGCGCTGCTGGGACCGCGGAGAACTACTAGGGCTGCGGTGGGCCGATGTCGACCTCGACAAGGCAGAACTGAACATCCGCAGCAGTCTGCGGTGGCAGACATGGCAGCACGGGTGTGTGGTCGACGCTGACGGCCGCCCGGTCAGTGGCGAGAGCTGCTGCACCAAACGCTCCCGATGGTGTCCAGGGCGCCACGGCGGCGGGCCCGAGTTCGCCGAGGTCAAGACCACCGCAGGGGTGCGCACCCTCTCACTGCCCGAACCGCTCGTCGCCCGTCTCCACGAGCACCGCGAACGGCAACAACTTGAGCGCGTCGCCGCGGGTTCGGACTGGCAGGACCACGACTGCGTCTTCACGACGTCCACCGGCGCGCCGATCGATCGCACCAGTGACCGCGAGGAATGGCTGGAGCAGGTCGACGCAGCCGGCGTTCGGCGGCTGCGCATCCACGACCTTCGATACACCGCCGCCACCGCACTGCTGCTCTTGGGCGAGGACAGTCGAACCATCATGGCCGTCATGGGTTGGAGCGCACAGTCCCTGGTCGCCCGCTACGCCCGCGTCGTCCCTGAACTACGCCGGCGCGTCGCAGCGAAACAGGCCGCTCTCTACGCGCCGGGACCTCTTCTCGCCGGGCAAACCCAGCCGGTCGCCGCCGTTCACGGGGGTGGCGGCGGCGACCGTCCAGGGTCACCGCATCGTCCGAGCGCCCGCAAGAAACGTCGGTGACGAGCGACGGCGACTCCCACCTCCCACGCTGGGAACAGCGCATCGAAACGGTTCAGCACGTGTGCTCGGTCCCGTGCCTACGCATCTGCCGGGATCAAGCCTCGGTCGCGACTGAGCCGCCGTCCAGGTCTGTCTTAAGGCCGAGTCAGCGGTCGGCTGACTCGTCGTCCAGACGCGGTTGACGTCCACGGCCCATAGCGGCCGTGAGCCGCTTCTCGGCCCCCTCGATGTACTTGGCGCTGATGTCGAAGCCGACGCACTGCCGACCCAGATGAGCGGCGGCCAAGGCTGTGGTTCCCGAGCCGATGAACGGGTCCAGCACGAGGTCACCCTCCCGGCTGGTCAGCGTGATGCATCGACCCGCCAACGCAAGTGGGAACTCCGCGCCATGGCCGTTCTGGCCCGAGGAACTGGCCAGGTGCCAGATGTCGGTCAACTTGGTTCTCGACTCGTACGGCGGGTTCGCGCCGCCGTACCGCGCATCCAGTTCCTGCCAGGCGCTGCGGTCGAAGAAAGGCGTCCGGCTCACGGACAAGTGAAAGATGTACTCGCTCTGCCGCGACACACGGCTCTTCACGGCCTCCGGGGTCGAGGCCAGCTTGCGCCAGGTGATCGAGCTCTTCAGCTTGTACCCGATCCGCGACGCGCGCTCGGCAATACGGGGCGGGATCGAGCTCAGCTCAGCGTCGTCGAGATACATGTGGCCCGCGCTGTGGCGACAAGCGTCATGTTCGGTCCAGCCCTTACGGCTGCCGGCCTTCTCGCTCATCGCGTCGAGCCGTTCACGGGCGTTGATACGGATCGGAGTGCGGGTGTTGTAGGTGTCGCTGATGTTCCACCACACGGATCCGTCGTCGGTGAGCGCTGGTTTCAGCAGATACATGAGTTCGACGGTGTGCCGGATGAACCCCTCAGGGGTCTGCTCGAATCCGTACGGACAGAACTCGTTGTCAGCCCAGCGGATGTTGCGTTGATTGTCGTAGACCCGCATGCCCCAGTAGGGGGAGGAGGTGACGACGCATTGGACCGAGGCAGGGGTGAGAGTCCTCAGCAGATCCCTGGCGTTGCCCACTTCGAGCCGAACATCGCCGATGATCTTGGTGGTTTGTGTCAGAGCGGGGATCTGGGGCGGAGCTTCACCGGCATCTTTCAGCAGGTACCCGGGGATGCGGCTGCGAGGGACGAACGTCTCCTGAAACCCGTCGACCTCGAGCAGGGCGAGGACGTCTCGAAGCTGGATCGTTCTGGGACGCGATCCAGGCCGTTTGAGTGCGCGAGCGATGAAGGCCCGACTCATCCCGACCACGGCGGCCACCAGTTCGGCGTCGAACTCGGTGTCCAGCTCTCGCTTGCTGTACTTCCTACGCGTCAGGTGAGTGATGGGGGACTTCGGAATGATGTCTTTGATCATGACCCTCGGCGCTGCCTCACCGGGTGAGAATACTCAGGCGCCGCAGGCACCCGGCGACATCGTCGACGGTCAGGCCGATGGCACGGAGCCCCCGTCGAGCTCGGTGGGCCGCGCGCCCGAACCTGCGCCAGCGGCCGGCTGCCTCGCGCCGGGCAGGAGCTCGGCGATGAGCCATTCCCGGATGCGGTCCCACTCGGGCTGGGGTTTGCGCTTGTTGGTCCGACGGTCGTCCTGCAACCTCGCGATGCCGTCGACCAGATCCTCGGCACGCGCGAAGAACGCCGAGCGCCCGCTCAACGCCGTACGCGCCTGTTCGAAGGGGACGTAGGGGCCGAGATCGTCGATCTTGTAAGGAGCCAGCCCGGCGGCCTGGATCAGTGAACGCAGCATGACCTTGCCATCGGGATCGACCTGAATCTTGGGATCGTCACCGGGGCGGTACCTGTGCAGTGTTACGTCGAACATCGGCGTGTAGGACTTGCCCGTCGAAAAACGCCATTCCTGTGTGAAGTCCAGGTCGGCGCTCGTCGCGTCCCAGGGCCGTCCGGTCACCGCAGCGACCGCATCGTGCACGCTGGTGACAAGGTCGTCGGTGAGCCGCGCAGCGTTGCTGTTGATCGCGATCAGCACGCGGTTGAGCGGCGTGTCGATCCGGTTCGCCGCTTTGCCCTCCTCCTTGGAGATGTATCGGGCGTACTCGATCTCCAAGCCCAGTTCGGTGGCTGCCTGGCAGCGTGCATGGCCATCGACGATGACGCCGTCGGAGTACTTGACGACGGCGAACTGCCTCAAGAAACCGTGGTCGCGCATCGACTGCACAAGCACGCGGTATGCCCTGGAGTCGGGCTCGGTCGCGATGCTCGGAACGTGCCTGCGTACGTCGAACTTCGACGTACGCAGGCGCTCGTTGTCGCGGTCGAGCCGCTCGCGTGCGAGCTCGAGTCCGGCCGGGTAGGTGCGCAACGGTTGGCCCGCTCCGGGGTAGCGGATCTGCGGCGGTTGATCGGTCACCGTTAGGATTCGGCCGCCCGGGCTCGCTGCGGCCGCGACGATCCCCGCGTCGAGACACACCTGGATCTTGTCCTGGAGATACGTCTTCTCCCCGGCGACATGCAGCTCGCGCGGCACCAACACTCGCAGCCGCGGGATTACACGCGCAAACAGCTCGTCCTCGGTCAGTCCGGCGACGGCGCCCTCGTCGGCCGCCTGCGCGGCATCGTGGAGCACGTCGAAGATGGCCAGCCGGGTCGCGTTGTCCGGCGGCAGTTCGTCAACGGCCTTGGGCTTCGGGACGGACATGATCGTGTCACCTGTTCATCTGGGACGTCGGCGTCGTCTGCAAGGGATGCCAGCGCGGCGGTGTCAGCGCGGCGGTGTCAGCGCGGCGGTGTCAGCGCGGCGGTGTCAGCGCGGCGGTGTCAGGGAAGCGTGGTCGGGTGACCGTTCGGTGTCGGTCATGGCAGGCAGCGGATCGTCGAGGCTCCACTCGGTTCGAGCGCGCGAGAGGGTCTCGTCGATCTGCTGCCGCAGTCGGCTCAGTTTGGCGTACATGTCAGTTTGCTTGTCGGGCGCCACGTCCATGAAATCGGCAACGTCATAGCGCAGCAGACCGCCTAGGTGCATCGCGCATCCGGCGCTACGGCGGCGAGGAGCCTTGAAACCAGCTGCCAGGGCCTTGATCTTCTCGGTTCGGTCCGCACGGGCCTGCGCCACCAGGGCGAGCGCGGCAGATTCCGATGCTGCCGCGTTCGCCCCCGCGACAATGGGGCGCAGTTCGCTCGCGGACAGTCGAGCGTCGTTGGCCAGAGCCGTGGCGTGTTCAAGAACGCTGCTCAGCTTCGCGACCTGCAGTGCTGCACGGACGCTGTCGGAGAGGTTGATCCAGCTTTCCTGACTCAGCCCGCACTGACGCGCCCTCATCTCGAAATGCTTGACAGCCAGCCAGCGCCCCAGCGTGGCCGCCTTTACCCCGGTCATGCGGGCGTAGGCCTTGGCATCGAGGGTTTGACCCTCTTCGGCCGCGCTGGTCACGAAAGCCCGGAGCTCAGACTCGGTCATAGACAGACCGTGGGACTGGTTCAGCTCCACTGACAACGATCGAGCTTGCAGCGCCGAGATGCCCGAACAGACGTAGGCAGCGATCGCGGACCTCTTGTTGCGCTGCGCGGCCATCCACCGGCTGTTGCCGTCAACGATCTCGAACCGCTCGTTGACGACGATCGCAGGGAAGATGGCCCCCGCTTTCATCTGCTCGGTGTATCGCTGGACCGTGAGCTTCGGAGCGCGGTGTTCGGACAACCTGACCTGGTTGCCCTCGACGTCGCGAATCAGATCGATGTTCAGGTTCGGCTCGAACTCCCACAGCACGTGACGTGCGGTCAGCTTGGCCTCGGTCTGGGCCGAGGTTGACGGATGCACGCCCGTGGGTGCAGCGGCGCTGTCGGAAGGCATCGCTCTACCTCGCGTCCACGACGGCCGTGCCCGCCATGTCGGCCGTGTCTGCGGACTGCGTATCGGTGGACGCCGTCTCGATCATCGGCTCTGCGTCAGTCGCATCATTCTCGAGCTCGTCGGCAACAGTTCCGAGATCGGCTTTGTCGCCGGCCGCAGCACCGTCCGGCTGCTCCGGTGGCGGTGTCAGATCCCAGTCCTGCTCGGCACGTGTCACCACCTCGGCGAGCCGATCACGGAGTTCCTTGAGCCGCTGAAACGTGTCGAACTGACGGTCCGGGGCAACATCGAGCAGGTCCTCTGTCTTGAAGCGGATCAGCCCGCCGATGTGCTGAGCTGACCCCTTCGACCTTCGATTGTCGCGCGGCGCGAAACCGGAACCGACGGCGCGGATCTCCTCGATGCGCGCAGCACGCTCGGCGTCGACGATCGCCATCGCGTCGGCCTCCGATGACGCAGCATTCGTCTGCGCGACGAGCTTCTTGACCGCTGCAGCAGGAATTCGGGCCTCGGCTGCCAGCTTCGCCAAGGCGCGGAACACCGCGGCCAGACGCGTCGCCTGCAGGGCGGCACGGGTGCTCGGCGGCAGCGCGCTGATGTGCAGCTCATTGATCCCTTCGCGCTCAGCTCGCGCCTTGAACTGGGCCTCGGCGACCCAACGGGCGATCTTGCTGTCGCGGACGCCGGTCATCCTCGACAGGGTGCGCAGGTCAGCGTGTTCACCCTCCTGGACGGCGGCATCGACGAAGTTGCGGATCTCCTCTTCCTTCATGGCCAAGCCGTTGGACTGGTTCAGCTCCACCGACAGCGACCGGGCCTGCAACGGGGTCAGGTTGTGGCAGATGTAGGCGGGGATGGTCTCCTCGCCGTTCTTCACGGCGGCTGCGAGCCGCGTGTTGCCGTCGATGCGTTCAAGCTGGTCGTTGAGCACGATGGCGGGGAAGGTTGCGCCGTTCTTCATCGCAACCGCGTACTTCGCCACCTGGTCCTTCGGTGCGCGGTTGTGCAGCAGGCGCACCTGATAGCCCTCGGCGTCCCGGATCTCGGCGATGAGCACGTTGGCCTCGAAATCGAAGTCAATCGTGCGGGACTGCAGCATCTGCTCGATCTGCTGCGAGACCGCGGGGTGCGCGGTACGTGAGTTCCGGACAGCCATGCGGCACTTCCTTCGATCGGTGAATGTTGCCGAAACGCTAGCAGATTGTGAGTCCGGCACGCCACCCAGAACTTGACTGACTCGTGTCGCAACGGTCGAGATAGAGCGCGTCGAGGGACAGCTGCCAGTCGCGCAGGTGACCGCCGGCCCGATCGAAGTTCCGCATCTAGTAGACGCTGCGTCGCTGAACCGCTCAAGCTTAGAGGATTGCAAAGACGCGTGCTTTTGGCGCGTTCACTTAGCCGAGACGACATGAGCTGCTAGGGTGACGGTGCGGCTGGGCCGTCGGCTAACTGGCAAGCCACTGGGCCGTCACCCAGACGATGAAGGTTCGAGTCCTTCCCGCCCAGTCGCACCCGGTTCGCTAGACTCGAGCGGACGGCCCAGTGGTTTGCTGTGCAAACCAAACAGCAAGCCCCGCCCTCTGGCGGGGCTTGCTTGCTTTCGTCAGTCCCGACCCGCTCGCCTACAAGTTGACGACGGATGGCGTGCCTGTGTACGCTTACTGTGTAGCTGTAAGGGTCGCAGCGCGTATCTGTTCACGACATACGCGTATGGGACCGATTCGGTACGGGCGCCGCGAACACGGACCACTTCGGCAACGAGGGGTGGTTGCCAGTCGCGTGAAGAGCACACGTTCGACCGAGGGTCAGTTGTTCAGTTACTCCTCTGGATCATCTCCACGCTGGCGATGATCTCTGTCTTCGTTCGAGGAGTAGCCCCGTGTCAGACCGCGCCGACCCCACCCGCGCCGACCTAGTCGACGAGACAGGGGCTGCTCCCGAACCCAACCGCGCAGAAGAAGCCGCCGGCCGGCCGAGCAGCCTGCAACCAGGTCATCCTTTGCCGGCCGACCCCCGAGACCGGGATGCTGCCCGCGCCCTGCTCGTTCACATCGTCACCGCGCAGCGCGACTCCGGACACGCGCAATCAACCGCAGCCGGGGTCAGCTCACACATGCGGGCAGCGTCGCCAACGTTCAACCACGCCGCCTTGGACTTCCGGTCCTTCCGCGACTTCCTCAAAGATGCAGCCGAGCACGGCGCTGTCACCGTGACCTGGCCAGAACCCGGAAGTGGGTTGGACGCCTACATCTGGCTGCCTGGGGAGGAGCAGCGCCGACCGGCGACGCGCCGCGCCGAGCGGCCACCGCGGGTCCGCCCGCAACTGTGGCGAGCGTTCATGAACTGGGCCCCCGCAGTCGATCGCTACTGGGACCAGCAACATCAAGAAGTCGTTGAGCAGACCGCCGGGACCGCCGCCACCCGCGACCTCGTGCCCATCACAACAGTGTCGATCGAACAGCAGATCGAATGGATGCACGCGTTCACAGACAACCTCGACGCCACCGCAGGCGAGCGACCGGCGCTGCAGTCCGCGCTGCAGACCGACCGACCCGCTGCCGCATTCGCTGCCGTGATCCGGCAATTTTCCGCCACCGACAACCAGTGGCGCGACACCCTCGTGCGCCATGTCGCCGACATCATCGAAGCATGGAAGGCGACCCACAACGTCGCCGTCGATATCTTCGAGACCGATGGACCCAAGCCCGTTCCGTCGCAACGAGCAGGTCGTGCGCCGCGGGGATCAGGAGAGCTCAGCGACGGAGAGGTGCGCGAACGCGTGATCGCCGCCGTCCGCGCCATGCCGATGGCCGAGGTTCTCCAGCTGCGCATCCCGGTCGAGTACCTGCTCCGGCAATGACTGCTCCTGCGAGCGGCGGTCACCTGCGCCGACTCGCAGACAACGTCAGGATGCTGGCCGAGGTACCGCCGGCAACCGGGCTCCACCATCCGCTGGGCCTCGGCATCGCAGAAGCCCACCGGTGGACGTTCGGCGCTGCCGGTGACGTGGTGTTGCCGACCAGTCCGGCGGCGTTGATGCAGCTTGCGCAGACCGTCGGCACCCCCATATTCGGGCTGGGTGAAGACGACCGTGAAGCGGCATGGCGTGCATTGCTCACCACGCCGACCCTGGGCTACCTGCTGCCGGGCCCGGACCTGACGCTGTGGGGCACGCGGGGCGTCTCGGCACCGGCACACGTGACGCAAGCGCTGCGCCACATCGTGCTCGCCTGCGCCGTCGCGCGAGGCCGGCCCGACATCATCGACGGCGTGCTGGACTACGAACCCGTGGTCGGGATCGCCGAGCTGCTCATCGCAACAGACCCCGCTGCCACCGGTGCAACACACGCCTGGATCAATGCCCAATGGTCGACATCGGCTGCCGACACCATCGCAGCGCTCGAGTCGGTGCATGCCCAGCTGGCCCAAGCACACGGGCTCACCGTCGGCAGGTCCACGCGCCGCCGGCGTGGAGCGCCCAGTCAGCCGCGCCTGGCAGACCCGATGTCGATGACCATCGTGATGCCGTCGGCGGCGAAGTCACTGCTGGACACGACCGACCTGGCCGCCCGAATGCAGATCGCTGCCGCCATCGCGGGATTCGACGCCACCGTGAGGCGCGTCGGTCCCCGTGGGTCGCGACCGACCCGCATGCTCATCGAACGCCTCACACAGTCGCCGCCGTCGGTCCTGATCGTCGCCGACGTGGCGCTGGACGACGCTGCCGAAGCGATCGGTGCCCACGCGCGATCGGCGACCAATGCACGTATGTTCCCGCTTGCCTACGAAACCGGTGGCGCGGCGTTCCTGCCGCGCTTCCGCGCACTGCTGAGCGCTCTCGCCGGCGTCTCCGCCAACCACCTGCCCCTGAGCCCGAACCGAGCGGTCGCCCCCTCCGCTGCCCCAGCGCCAGCTCGTAACGCCGCCCCAATGCCTGTGACCAGCGTTGCCAAGACGATGGTGCACGCCACCTGGGGTGCGTTCGAGAAAGATGCAGAAACCGGTTATTGGTACTCGCGGGACCGAGCCAAACACGCTGAGCGCAGTGACGACGCGGGTCCCGCCGGCCAGTTCAAGCGGTTCGTCGAAACGGCAACCGGCCTCAGCTGCGACGCAACCGTCGACAGCGCAGGTCGCCCGCTGAACGGGAAACACGAGAGCTACATCGGCAAGTTCATCCCCTGGGGGGATCTGCATGGGTGAGCCGGAGGATGCGTCTGACCGGGCCATCTGCGGCGCAGAGGTCACCAGCACCGCAGACGCGTTCTGCACCGCGGGTCAGCTCACGTGGCGCGCGACGGCCGATGCAGCGGCGCGTGACGGCGATGCTGACAGCAGATGGGCATACCGTCTTGACCCGCAGCCCGTCCCAGCCTGTGGCACGGTGCGGTCCGCAGTCGGTACGGCGTCAGCAATGGAGGTAGGACGTGGCACGCCTCCGACGCATTGAACAGATGGTGGTGCGCGAGCGAGAATCTGTCCGCGAACTCGACCTGTCCGCGGTGCGCTGGCTCGATCCACTGCATCTGGTGTCAGCAGCCGCCGTCGCGCACCAGGCCCACCTCGACGGCGTCCGCTTCGTCCTGCGCGGACTCGACGATGCCCAGGCCGGATACGCCGCCCGCATGCACCTGGACCACGTAATGGAGGAGTTCAACTTCCCGCACAACCTGACACCACGAGGTCGAGAACACGACCGCAGCGACAGCCTGCACGAGCTGCACATCATCCGGACGCCCACGGACGTCCGGACCTTGGCCAACCTCGTCCACGACCGAGTAGCCGGCCACGAGCCGGACACCGCGGCGGCGCTGCACACCGGCGTTGCCGAGATCGGCGGAAACGTGTGCGAGCACTCGCAGGCCCAGGTCGGCTTCGTCGCCGCGCAAGCGATCGAGTCACTGTTCCAGCTGCGTTTCGCGGTGGCCGATGCCGGTGTCGGGCTGCTCGCGACGCTGGTCGGCCGCGGAGCGGCGAACGAGCGGGCCGCACTCCGGATGGCTTTGAACGGCACCAGCGGAACCGGCCGTCGCGGACACGGCACCGGACTGCCATCGACCGTTCGAGCCGTCACCGGCCTCGGCGGAAGCGCCGTGCTGGCCTCCGGGGACGCAGCAGCATTGATCACCACCCAGGGACGTCGCCAGTACACCGCCAGCCGAGCGCTACCGGGAACGCTGTTCGAAGGGCGCTTGCCGATCTCCACAGGCCGACACCATCAACGGACATCGGCCGAATAGCAACCCCGTCTGTGGGTCGGACGGTGTACGCGCCGCCGGGAACATGAAACAATGTCCATAGGTTGACCTAGGTAGGTCCGTGATGGTAGGAGGCTCAGATGGCGAGTAAGAAACTCGAGCTTCCTCGGCTGGTGGCAGGCCGGGACTACGCAGACGAGATGGTCGACACCAATCTCGCGGACATCGCGGGCGACTCGATTGTCATCGACGCGTCCCGTCTGATGAGCGGCACGTCATCATTCGCGGCCCAGCTCGTCGAGAAGATCCTCGTCGACGGCAAAGCCACCGACCTGGTGCTGTCGCAGTCACCGGCGACGTTCGCCGAATACGTCATGCAAGCCGCTCGCGCGCTCAACGTGACCGACAAGGTCGACGTCGTTATGCCCGCGGACGCGCAGTTGGCAGCCAGCTAACCGGTCAGCGGTTGCGCCGCCGCCATCCCCGACGTCGAGGTTTGGCCCGGGCCACTTCGTCGGCTGCAGCAGGAAGACCGTCCTTCGACACCAAGGCCCGACCAATCACGGCGTTCATCGTGTCCCACCGGTCGCGTTCGGTTGCATCGTTGACCGACTCGCCCACCTGAGAGATCGACGCGATCTGCGCAGTGTCACGCCAACTCGCCAACACCCGGAGAACCTCCGGGGAATCGACTCGCGTGATGAGCACATCCAGCAGCGATGCCGCGTCCTCGAAGCGGGCCTCGGCGTCGATGAAGGCCTCGGTGCGCTCACCCCGATCACGCCGACTCACCCGCCCGTAGGTCCGCAGTGCATCCCGTAGCTGACGAGCCGCGTCGTGCGCCTCGTTCAAGGCGACACGTCGGCGCTCATACTGCCGCGCGATGTCCTCTCGTTGCGCCAGGAACCACTGGCTGATCGCGGTGACCACCAAAGACACCACCGCGGCGATCAGCGCTGGTTCCAGCGAGCTCACACGTACTCCCAACGTGCACATGCGCAGGTGTATACGGTCATCGACGGGCCCGCGCCGCCCAGCGACGTACCGAACCTAGCCTTCGTCGACCGTCTCGTTGACAAAGCCTGGACGACCCCATGACTGCGGCACAAGCCTCGTGCGGAGTCTCCGCGCGGATCTTCGCACCGGAGCTTCACCACTGCGGGTAACGCGTCGCGCGGCCCGCGTCAGCGTGCGGCCAGCACGACTCGGACCGCGGCGGCGTCCTCGCTCGTCAGATCTGTGCGCTCGGCGACGCGCTGCAGCAGAAGTCGAGCGGCCGCACCGGTTGCCGCGTCGTCGTCCAATGCGAAGCGCAGCAGTTCGGTGACCACGATCGATCGGCGGGCCTGCTCGTGCGAACCGAACCACTCATCAGCGCTAGCACGCATGCGACGCATCCTGACCCCACTTCGGAACGACCCTGAGCCACCCGGCCTGGGTGGGCTCGCAGGCCAGTGTCGTCGCACCGGCGTCGTCACATCAGCACCGTTGCACCAGCACGGATACCCCAGCACGGATACCCCAGCACGGATACCCCAGCACGGATACCCCAGCACGGATACCCCAGCACGGATACCCCAGCACGGATACCCCAGCACGGATACCCCAGCACCGTGCGCCAAGCAGCGTGGCTGCATCAACCAGCGTGGCTGCATCAACGTCGACGTCCGCACATCGATCCGTCGGCGTCAGTAGGGCACCGTGCCGTCGTNACCAGCACGGATACCCCAGCACGGATACCCCAGCACGGATACCCCAGCACGGATACCCCAGCACGGATACCCCAGCACGGATACCCCAGCACGGATACCCCAGCACGGATACCCCAGCACCGTGCGCCAAGCAGCGTGGCTGCATCAACCAGCGTGGCTGCATCAACGTCGACGTCCGCACATCGATCCGTCGGCGTCAGTAGGGCACCGTGCCGTCGTGAGGCCGATGCGACCCCCCCGCCGAGACGCGGCGATGCCAGCCTGCGCGGTGGCCGCCTGCGACACCACGGCGTGAGGGGACGTCCTACTGCCGATGCTCGATGCGGGGCTGCACCGGCAGCGGACGCTGCGCCATCTCATGTTCGCCAGTCAGTACGCCGCCCGGAAGATCAGCGGCACGCAGCAGCGAGTCGTACTCCACCCGCACGTACGTGTCGCCCACGGCGGGAATACGGCGCCTCGCGATCGGGGGTGACCGAGCCACCGTGCCCTCCCGCGTCGGGCGGTGTGGCTCGTGCTCGAAGTGGCTTGCTTGCGCTTTAGAAGACTCGATGTGATCGAAGCCGCAGCCCACCGCGGATCCTAGCTAGTCAATGCAGGTGCCCGCTGGTAGGGCGCCAACGAAGCCCCAGCATCTGGTCGCTCAACGGCGACATGCGGCAGCAGCCGGTTGACTCAGTGCTCCGCGTCGTACGCCTCTTGCACCGATTGTGCGATTCGGCGAGGTCGTTTCGGGACCGCTTCGTCTGGGATGCAGCGGTGTGCGACCGCGGCTCGGCGTGGCCCGAACTTTGCGGGCGGCAGCGACGTACGGCTGAACAGCTTTCTCGAACGCGCTGATGTTCTTCTTCGAGAGCTCCAGCTCGTAGTTGATGCCGTCGACGCTGAACGAGACCGTCCGCTCGGACCTGGAGCCGTCGAGGTCGTCAGTGAGCGTGACGATGGTTTCGGTCTTTTTTGCCATGTTCCGGACCTTCGCCGGGCATGGCGCGTCTGGCCGGAAAGCTCGGCCAGGTTGAAGCATGGGTCCTCGGCAGTAGCTGCGCCTGTCGGTCGGCGACGTCGACGCGTCCGTGTCTGCGCGGGGGCCGGCCCTGCTCGGATCGGTCGGGATAGCGTCCGTACAGTCGAGGGCTCCGTGTTGGCGCGTTCGGGGGCTTCGTTATGTCTAGTGTGATCACCACTTGGACGCCACTTGTTCTGGCCGTAGTGGCCGCTTCGGCGCTCGTGGTGAATCTGTTTCAGATGCGCCTGACGCGGCGGTCACTGCGAGCGGCCGAAGAATCGATCCAAGAGGCACGCCGTGCTCGTATCGATGCGCTCGCTCCGCGCGTTGTTATCACCGAAGTTCCACCGCCAGTCTGGCCCCCGCGGAGGCGCAACCCGTCGTGACTGGGGCGCGAAACAATCTTCAGTCGGGCACCCGGTACGACCTCCCAGGCCATGCGGACAGGAAACTGCTGATGTCGACGTACGTGTGCGTCACGAACGAATCGGCTACCTCGGCATTCGTGACCCTGCCGCCAGGCGGCATCGTGGTAGCCGAGCGCGGTGGGCGCCCGGAGGCAGCGGGCGTAGAGGTTCTTCGATGGTTCGGCCAGCAGCCAACTACTTTCAGGCTCTGCCCTCACGAGGCGGCGTGGATTTTACTCGAAAATGGTCACACAGTCTCCGAGTGGGCGGCGCTTTGGAAGAAGTTCGAGGGTCGTATTGACGCTGCGTGTTTGGAAGAAGGCGAGACTGTTCCTGGGATTCAGTTTCGTATAGAGGTGCGCTCGCAGTCGCTTCCGGGATGGTGTGACAGCCTCGCCGTCAGTGTCCTCGGCTTCCCGATATCCCCGCGCGAAGGTGCGATGGGCGCTTGGGATGCGGTGACGCATGTGCGGACGACCCTTGAGTCTATAGCGTCCACGCACGTCACCTTTGTCGGCCGCACTTACACCCAACTTGCAGCGCGACATTGCTTTCCGGCAGGTAGGCCTAGTTATGCGTAAGGGAATAGATTCCGGCTTTTCGCTGCTATGCGATTAGGAAGTCGCCAAGAGCGGTGAGCGGGCGATCTCGACGGGAGTCGTCTAGCTGCCTCGGGGCCAGGCTCGTCAGCCGCTCGGTGTTGACACCTCCTTCGTGCTGCCAGGCGCGAAGCGGCGCGGAACACCGCCAGCGCGGTTGGGGTTCCGGCCCGTCATTGCCTACAGCTGAGCGGCAGTCTCAGAACGCGACGCGTCGATCGTGATCTCCATGGTGGTCTGCCACGACTCGCTCAAATGTTTCGTCGTCGCTAGCGTCAGATCACTGCTTCGACCTCGGGAGGTTGCTGTGCCGGTTGAAATGGCACTCTGGCGTATCGGGGACACGCCGCTGCGACTTCGGTCCGCCGGTATGCCCACCGAAGAGCGGCTCGAAGAGCTGATCGAGCAGGACCCGAGCATCCTGGGCACTCGCCTGATGATCGTCGGCCGGCAGGTCAGGACCGACTTCGGTGGGCGCATCGACTTGCTCGCAGTCGACGGCGACGGCGATGTCCACGTCCTCGAGCTCAAACGGGACAGGACGCCACGCGACGTCGCTGCCCAAGCCCTGGACTACGGGCTGTGGGTCAAGGGACTGAGCAACGACGCCGTACGACGAGTCTTCGACGACTACGTGCACCGACCCGGCTCCTTCGACGAACACTTCGAGACCACCTTCGGATACGCGCCTCCTGACGACATCAACTCCACCCACTACCTGACGGTCATCGCCAGCGAGGTCGACGCCGCCACCGAGCGCATCGTGGAATACCTCGCAAGCTACGCAGTACCGATCAACGTGCTGTTCTTCAGGTACTTCGAAGACGGCGACCGCCAGTACCTTGCGCGAACACTGCTTCTCGACCAGGAGCAGTCGGCCGCCTCCCCGCTCAGCACAGCGAACAAGACCAAGGAACCGTGGAACGGCATCGACTGGTACGTGTCGTTCGGCGAGTACGCCGAAGGTCGCTCCTGGAGCGACGCCGTCAAGTTCGGCTTCGTCTCCGCCGGCGGCGGCGAATGGTTTTCCCGAACGTTGCGCAACCTCCCCATCGGCGGCCGAGTGTTCGCATTCATCCCGAAGGTCGGATACGTGGGAGCCGGCATCGTGCACGCACCCGCAGCCCGCTACGACGAAGCCGTCCTGGACGTCGACGGGGCCATGCGACCGTTTGCTGGTCTCCCACTCGAAGGCACCTACGTGCATCCCAACGGCGAGGCCGAATGGGTCGTGGGCGTGCAGTGGATCGCGACACGCACCCGAGATGACCCGATCCGGTTCCCGGCAATGTTTGCCAACCAGAACAGCGCGGCGCGCATGCGAAGTCAGACCACCCTAAAGCGCCTCTATGAAGCCTTCGGGATCGACGATTCCACGGACTGAACTACCGGCGTCACGATCGGCCGGTCGCCGACACGCCCGCCTCGACCGGATCATCGATGCGGACGAAGCTTGACACTGACCATCGGCTAGCGAGGCTTCTTGGTGGCGCCCCGCCACCAGTTGATCAACGCTCCACGCGCCAGATACGCGAAGGTGTGCAGATACATTGGGATGTCCTTCCCTGACCACTGGTTGGCACCGGTCCCGGCCCATGGCCAGGTCGGCACCTCCTCGGGGGGTCCCTCCCTACCGAGCACAGGCAGCAGCGGCGAGCACATCGGATCAGGGAACGGCAGCCCGGCGTGCAGTGCTCGGGAGCGGTAGTTATAGACCTGCGTCAACCGTTCGCGGTAGTCCGACCAATCCAGCTGCGCATCCACTTCCGGGCGCACTGTGGGCGGGCCCGACCGGTACTTGTCTAAGAAGTTCAAGAAGCGGTCGGTCACCCTGACCATTTGGGCCAGCTCTTCTCCGACCTTCTCGGCATGGTCACTACCGCCGGCCGCAAGCAGTTCCTGCCACACCGTCGGGAAGTGTTCGGCGAAGCGCGCGGCCACGGGCTGGGTGCCCCTGGTCTCCGGACGACCATCGATCGCGGCAGCCTCGATGGCCGAGACGAAGTAGATCCACGCCTGGTTGGGGTCGCTGTCAGCTACCCATGTTCCGTTCGAGAACAGCCGCGCAGCCCGAACCAGCGTGCGGGCGTTCGTCCCCGTCAACTGCGGGAACAGGTCCAGCAGGTCGGCCACTCCGCCGATGTCGACGCTGTCTGGAACGGAGTCGAAGAGAATGGTCCTCGTCCGCGGCGCAGGCCCGACCCAGACCGGTTCACGGTGGTTCGCCTCTAGCGGCAGGCCGAGCGCGTCCCTGCCGCTTTGAGTCCAGAGTCTTGTCATGCCGCCGGATCGAAGCCGGGCACCCGTGGCGAGGCAAAGGAGCGCAGCAACCTCATCCTCGCTGCCACCGCCGTGGAAGCCGGCGTCGAAGGTCTCACCCGTTGGCGGAGAGGCCCCGCGCTCGGACATGGACTGCGACTCAGCGATCCGGATCACCGCAATCCGCCTGACTTGGCCAGGAACGCGGTCGACCATAGTCGGGATCACCGAAACGGGAGAGTTATCTGCTGTTAGGCCGCTGTCGAGTTCGCTGTCGGAGTATAGCGAGAACTCGCAACGCTCAGTCACGACGCGCGGATCGAAGCGTCGCCACGCCCTCCACAGAGTGGTTCCTTCTCCGTCTGCGACCGGATTCGCCGGCTCAGTCTGTTCAGGCACGTCAAAGACGATGCCATAACGGCGACCCAAACCGCAGACGCTGCTGTCTCGGAGAGCGCCAGCCGGGTGATGTACGAGATCGTACGAGGTGCGAAAGCGCGCCATCTGCGGTGCGGCAACTCTTGAAGAGTCACCGACCAAGCGCAGAGCCGCCGCGGCGAGCCGGCGGGCCCATGCCAGCTAGACGGGTAACGTAGCGCACGCGGCGGCCTCGGCCTGCCGAGTAGCCGTGCCATACGGAGATCTGGTCAGCCAAGAAGAGGTGTCAAGTGTTGACCACAAGTTTTTGGCGGGTTTTTCTGCACCGATGCCGCGGCTTGTTCACTGCGTGGAGTCCAAGCCTACAGAGGGCGACCAGGCGTTGTCATGAGGGCCAGCGGGTCGAGGCATCCGAAGAAAGGGCTTAAAGCCGACCCAACTCCAGTAGGTTCCTCGTCAAGAGACTAGCGGCGTCGGCAGAGTCTCGTCGTTGGGCGGGTCCTTTCGCAGCCCGTCTCCCAGCCAAGTTGCCAGCGCTGCGCCCTGCCGCCTTCCCAGCGCCTCCAGTGACCGCTCCCACCGCGAGCCCAAGTAGAGACCCTGTTGCGGCGGGAAGCGCCATTGTCAGGACCGCGCTTCGAGAACGGATCCGGTCCAACCTAGCGAGGCAATCCTTGAGAAGGTCCTTTGACGCCTCATTCAGCTCGCGTCGATACTCGGCCCCCGAACCGTTAGGCACGATCGACAGTATTTGGTTCAGCGCGGATCGAAAGATCGCGAAGACCTCCTCATCGGAGCGAACGCGCAATGCCAACGACAGGTCGAGGTCTAGCCTCGGGATGGAAAGGGTCGACGTGAATTCTTCGCCGGTCATCACCTTGTCTGCGTAGCGAGCGTACGCAGTCCCGTACGCCGAGGTGAACAGAGGGACCATCCCGCTCGTCCGAGCAAGATCGTCGATTGCAATGATCCGTTCGAACTCGTCGATATTCACCTTGCCGATTGTTGCGGCACTTGCGCTTCGCCAGGGGTCGTCGCCTCCCATTAACGATTCCCAGTAGAGCAGGGCGTCAGAAGCCGTCGGATTCTCCTCGTTGATCCAGCTGTCCAGCCCGATAGCCTCCCTCACCACCGGATTGTCGATCATCACCGATGGCGAAGAGTACTCACGTGTGCCCAAGTCGGGACGTGGCACAAACTGGAGGGTTCCATCGCGCACCAGCGGCATGAGTTGCACTAGGTCCGCGCAGGTGAACGCCAGGAGGTCGCGTGCTGCGACGAGTTGCATACTATGTGCGTCGATCGGACGATGCGAGATGGTCCTCCCGTGTTCGACGCGCAGCCGCATTAGCGGATCCGGCATCGCAAGAGCTTCGCCATAAAGAACAAAGTTGGGGAGGCCCGCGGCCTGTCGGATCGGCTCATCTCCATCTTGCTCGAGAAGCCAGGGATCAGGCGCACCATCGGCTCGGAGCAGCTCGACAGCCATTTGTGTCCATCCGCCGAGGGGGGCCGTGTACCTCAGTCGATCCAGGAGTTCCTCGATCTGATCCAGCGGGTCACGGATATCCGAGTGGCGAGGTCCCGGGACAGAGCCTCACCATAGAAGTCCTCAACGATCACATGGCCGCTGATCCATACCATTTGAGACTCCAGTCGGACTACGCCCAGGCACGAGTTGAGGTGCCATTTCCTATGATGCTGCACGGCGCAACAGCGTCCGCCGTACCGATACCGCCGCGCAGCCGTACATCCGGCCGAGGCGCTCGTAGCTCCAGCCCTCGGCTCGGAGGGTGCGGGCTTCGTCGAGGCGATCAAGTGGGATAGAGCCCTTGGGTGGACGAATGGTGACGCTATGCTGGCGGAGGCGGATGGCTGCTGTTTCTTGCACGACGCCGTAGCGGCGGGCCGCAGCTGCGATGCTCATACCGGCTTGGTAGTCAGCTGCCATCTGCTGGACCTGGTCGTTTGTGAGGCGGATTTGGACTTGACGGGGCTTCGGGTGTGTCGAGATGGTGTCAGGAACGGATGACACCATCGTCTCGGCGGATAGCTGCATCGCCTGACCCCAGACCTTTTTGTTCCAACGTTGCGTCAGTTGGGCCGCCAACTGATCGACGTGAGAACCCCCGGACGCTGTCATGCGGTCGGGGTTTTTGTCTTGGTCGGCGGCGACATCGAGGTGAGGCCGCCGCACGGTCGAGCGGGCGGCTCTGGTGCGCTCACCAACGTGTCTCGGCATACCGTGATCGCATGTCCTTCGAGGTCTCCGGCATCGACCACGTCGTCCTCAACTGCGCCGATGTCGAGGTGACAGCGCGCTGGTACGAGAAGGCCCTCGGGGTGCGGGTCGAGACCTACGGCGAGGGACGTACCGCGCTCACCTTCGGAAACCAGAAGATCAATCTGCGTCCCGTGGGAGCGCCGCAGTGGGAGACCGCCAGGGTCGAGGCCGCCGGCAGCCTCGATATCTGCTTCGTCACCACTGCCTCGCTCGACGAGGTGGCAGCGGCGTGGCGCGCGGCGGGGATTGCCGTCCACGAGGGACCGATCGCACGCAGCGGGGCCCGCGGTGCCATCACCTCGCTCTACGCGGTGGATCCGGACGGCAACCTCGTCGAGGTCGCCCGCTACGCATGATCACCTGATGTGTCCGGCCCCACCGTCTGCGCTGCGACGAGTCGTGCGAGAGGAGCTCAATGGCGCAAGACCTCCGAGGTTTCCGAAGCCTGCCGGTTGCGACCCGACTGGCCGTGTACCGGGCTGCGAAGGCCGGGCAGCGCTATCCCGATCCGGTCGTGGCGCAGAAGGCATGGGCGTGGGCTCAGGCGCGAGCTACCCGGCGCGGTCGCATCCGCTTCGTCGTCGATGTCGTGGTCATCACCCTGCTTTCGGCCGCGGCGGGACACGTATCGGATGAGTTCGGCCAAGGCTGGTGGTGGCGCGAGGGTCGGACCGCTATCTATCTGTGCCGCATGGGACCCCCGTGAACGCCGGCCACCACGTTCCGCAGAGGCGTTCCGCCACATCGCGGCCCAAGCCGCGCCGCGACTGACCGTCAGGCGGGGGTGAGGGCGGCGCCCACCCAGGTCGCCATCGACGTCATCAGCCGACGTGCCTGCGCCTCCCCGGCGCCGTGCAGGAAGTAGTGATCGACCCCCGGCGCGATGACGTGCTCGACCGGGACGTCGGCCTCGGCGAGGCGAGCGGCGTAGCGGTCACCCTCCCGCCGCAGCGTGTCGTGCTCGGCGGTGGCGATCATGGTCGGCGGCAACCCGGCGACGTCCGGGGCGAGCAGCGGCGACGCGACGGGGTCTCGGCGGGCGGTGACATCGCGGAAGTAGGTCTCGCGCACCAGCGTGAGCAGCCGGGTGTCCACCATTCCGCCGGGGTTGCTGCGCACCTTCTCGCCGGCGTCCTCGGCGACATCGAGCGACGGGACGCCGAGCAGCAATCCGCGAAGCGGAGGCCCGTCCCACCGCATCGCGACCGAGGCAGCCAGGTTTCCGCCGCCGCTGAAGCCACCCACGACCAGGGGGAGATCGGCGAGGTGGCCGGCGACGTCGAGCATCTGGTCGTGGGCGATCGGGAACCGGGCCTGCGGGGCCACGTCGTAATCGGGCAGGACCACCTCGACGCCGGTGGTGGCGACGACGAAGCGGGCCCAGAAATCGTCCATCTGCGGGTACCGGGTGATGAAGGCACCGCCATGGAGGTGGACATAGCGCGCCGGCCGGCTACCGCCGTAGACCAGGCACCGCACCCGGCCGTGGCGGGTGGCGATCCTGATCCGCCGCGGTGCGGGGAGCTCGTCGCCGGCGAGCACGAGCGATCGGCCGTACCGCGGCCGGCTCCGCTGCGCGACGAGCGCGGTGAGGTCATGTCGCAGGCCCATGCCCGGCGTTCGTGGCGGGACACCGCCGCAGATTCGACGAGACGGGAACGGGGGACACCTTCAGCCCGGGACGTGACAACCGTCACTCAGCGAGGCAGACTCATGAACTAACGAAGATTTCACATTGATCGGAGGTCGCCATGCTTCATCATCTGCTCGGCCGGGTCGGGCGCCGACGTGCCTTCTGTCATGGTCGACACCTGTGGACCGACATGGCCATGCCGCCGGCGTGCGTGCGCTGCGGGCGGTCGAAACTGCGCTGACGGACCAACTCCCACGGCGGAGCCCAGCTGCCTCAGCGCTCGCTGCGGAGCAGCCCCGGCACGGCCAGGGCGTCGGCCAGGTCGTCCGGCGTGGCGAGGAGGGCGACGGCGACGCGGGCCATGGTGCGCCGCGCCCAGGCGAGATCCACCGCATCGCCGGGCTCGGCCAACGCGACTCGGAACCCCACGTACTCGAAGGTGTTGAGCAGGGTGTCGACGTCCTCCGGCGGGGGCGGGGTCCGGCCGAGGCGGATGAAGCGGGTGATGAGGCGTTCGCGCAGCAGGGACAGTGTCCGCTCGCGGTGCGGCGACACCGGCGACCCCGGGTCGTGCAGCTCGCTGAAGAGTGGTCGCAGCGCCGGACCGTGGCTGCGAGCCCACTCCAGGTAGGCGTCGATGCCGGCGATCACCATCTGGACCTCGTCGTCGGCGCTGTCCAGGGCCGCCTGCAGGCCGTCGGCGAGTGCGAGGTCGGACTCGTCCAGGATCACCTGCAGCGGCTGCTCGGCGTTAGCGAAGTAGCGGTAGAAGGTGGGGCGGGCGATGCCGGCGAGCTCGATGATGACGGCCACGCTGAGGCCGTGGGAGCCCCGCTCGGCGAAGGCGGCTCGGGTGGCGGCGACGATCCGGGCGCGGACGGCTTCGGCGTCCGCCTCGCTCTGCGGCGGCCGTCCACGTCGCTTGACACCACTCGTCACGGCATTAGGCTAACAGCACTGTTCACTGAACATCACCGTTCAGGTAATTGTTTGCGGAGGCTTCGGTATGACTGCCAGCGTCGATCAGCGTCCCGAACCGCGCCCGCAGCGGCGCCGCAGCGACCGCATCGGTGCCGCTCTCTCGCCCGAGCGGGTGGCCGAGCTGGTCGCGCGCGCGACCGCCGGCGGCGCTCCGGCCGTGACGACGCATGCCCCGGCGACCGGCGCGACGATCGCCGACCTGCCGCAGTCCTCGGCCGCCGACATCGACGACGCCTTCGTCCGTGCCCGCGCCGCCCGGCACGAGTGGGCCGCCCGTCCGGTCGCCGAGCGGGCCAAGGTGCTCGGCAGGCTGCACGACCTCATCCTCGCCCGGCAGGGCGAGATCCTCGACATCCTGCAGACCGAGACCGGCAAGGCTCGCGCGCACGCCTTCGAGGAGGTCGCCGACGTCGCGATCAACGCGCGGTACTACGCCCGGACCGCCGCCTCGCACCTGCGGCGGCACGACCGCGCCGGCGTCCTCCCGCTGCTCACCAGCGCCCGCGAGATCCGCCGTCCCAAGGGCGTCGTCGCCGTCATCTCGCCGTGGAACTACCCGCTGGCCCTCTCCGTCTCCGACGCGCTGCCCGCCTTCGTCGCCGGCAACGCGGTGGTGTCACGGCCGGACAACCAGACGGCGCTCACCACGCTCTGGGCCCACGAGCTCGCCGAGCAGGCGGGGCTTCCGGCCGGGCTCTGGCAGGTCGTCCTCGGCCGGGGCCGCGATGTCGGCGGCCCGATGATCGAGCGCGCGGACTTCGTCGACTACACCGGCTCCACCGCCACCGGCCGTGACATCGCCTCGCAGGCGGCGGCGCGGCTCATCGGCTGCTCGCTGGAGCTCGGCGGCAAGAACCCGATGCTCGTCCTGCGGGACGCGAACCCGCGCAAGGCCGCCGAGGGGGCGGTGCGGGCGTGCTTCTCCTCCGCCGGCCAGCTCTGCGAGTCGATGGAGCGGCTCTACGTCCACACCGACGTCTACGACGAGTTCGTCGACGAGTTCGTCGGCCGGGTGAAGCGGATGCGCCTCGGCGCGGACCTGGCCTTCGACTCCGACATGGGGACGCTCACCTTCCCGCGGCAGCTCGAGACGGTGCAGGCCCACGTCGAGGACGCCGTCGCCAAGGGTGCGACCGTCCTCGCCGGCGGCAAGCCCCGCCCGGACCTCGGCCCGTACTTCTACGAGCCGACCGTGCTGACCGACGTCACCCCGGAGATGCTCGTCCACGGCGAGGAGACTTTCGGCCCCGTCGTCTCGGTGTACCGCGTCGCCACCGACGACGAGGCGATCGACCGGGCCAACGACACCGCCTACGGGCTGAACGCGAGCATCTGGACTCGCGACGCCAAGCGCGGCCGGGCCCTGGCCGAGCGGATCAACGCCGGCGCGGTCAACGTCAACGAGGGTTACACCGCGGCGTGGGCGAGTGTGCAGGCGCCGTGCGGCGGGCTCGGCGACTCGGGTCTCGGCCGCCGCCACGGTGCCGAGGGCATCCTCAAGTACACCGACACCCAGACCGTCGCGGTCCAGCGGCTGCTGCCCATCGCGCCGCTGCCGGGCATGTCGGATGCTGTGTGGGCCAAGACGATGACGGCGGCGCTGTGGGCCTTCCGCCGCGTCGGGATGAAGTAGAGGAGCGGGTAGTGAAGTCGGTAGCCGGCAAGAACGTTCTCGTCACCGGGGCGGCACAGGGGCTGGGCAAGCTCTTCGCGACCCGCGCCGTCCGGGAGAAGGCGGCCAGCGTCGTCCTCTGGGACGTCAACGAGGCCAAGCTCAAGGACACCGCGGCCGAACTGGAGGCCGCCGGCGGCGCCGTCCACACCTACGTGGTCGACGTGTCGGCGCGGACCAAGGTCCAGGCCGCAGCCAAGCAGGTGAGCACGGAGGTCGGTGACATCCACGTCCTCATCAACAACGCCGGCATCGTCCGCGGCAACGGGTACTTCTGGGAGAACGACGTCAAGGACATCGAGGCCACGATGTCGATCAACTCGCTGGCCCCGATGTACACCACTCGCGAGTTCCTGCCGGCGATGATCGCCTCCGGCCAGGACTGCCGGGTCGTCACCATCGCCTCGTCGGCCGGGCTGACGTCGGTGCCGCGGCTCGCGGTCTACTGCGGTTCGAAGTGGGCGGCCACAGGCTGGTCGGACTCGGTGCGCCTCGAGCTGGAGAAGGCCGGGCACAAGCACGTCCGGGTCACCACGGTCTGCCCCACCTACATCAACACCGGCATGTTCGATGGTGCCAAGGGCATCCTCTTCACGCCGATGCTCGAGCAGGACGACGTCGTCGACGACACCTGGAAGCAGATGCTCAAGGGCACGCCGCAGCTGATCCTTCCCTGGACCTCACGCCTCAGCAAGGCCGTCACCGGCGTCCTGCCGACGAAGGCCGCGGACGTCTGGCTGCAGCGCACCGGCGTCTACGACTCGATGGCCAAGTTCACCGGTCACGGTAAATAGCGCGGAGGCGCGCGAACGGCCCGTTCCCCTCGTCGGGGAGCGGGCCGTTCGCGTACGAGCCGGCGGTCAGGCGTTCTTGATGGCCGAGATCTCGAGCTCGAGGGTGATCTTGTCGCTGACCAGCACGCCGCCGGTCTCGAGCGCGGCGTTGAAGTTCACGCCGTACTCGCTGCGGACGATCTGGGTCGAGCCCTCGAAGCCGATGCGGTCGTTGCCGAACGGGTCCTTGGCGGCGCCGGTGAACTCGAGCGGGAAGGTGACCGACTTCGTCGTGCCCTTGATCGTCAGGTCACCGGTGACCTGGAAGTCGTTGCCGCCGTCGTGGCTGATGGCGGTGGAGACGAAGGTCAGCTCGGGGAAGTTCTCGGCGTCGAGGAAGTCGTTGGTGCGCAGGTGGCCGTCACGCTGCTCGTTGCGGGTGTCGATGCTGGCGACGCGCGCGGTGACCGAGACCGAGGAGGCCGACGGGTTCGCGCCGTCGATGGTGGCGGTGCCGTCGAAGTCGTTGAAGTTGCCGCGCACCTTGGTGACCATCGCGTGGCGCGCGACGAAGCCGAGACGGCTGTGCGCGGGGTCGATGGTGTAGGTGCCGGTGAGGGTGGCGAAGTCCGTGGTGGCGGTGGTCATGACGTGCTCCCGAGTGGTTGGTTGAAGTGTCAACGAAGAAGCTACGACGACAAGGATGATGTGTCAACCATGCGGTAGGGTGGGTCTCATGACGAGTGGCGAGCAGACCGGGACGGACGAGGTCCGGTGGCTCACCGACGCCGAGCAGAGCGCCTGGCGCGCCTACCTGGACATGCAGGCTCTCCTCTCCGCGCAGATCAACCGTGACCTGCAGGTGGCGTCCGGGTTGTCGAGTGCCGACTTCACGGTGCTGGTGACGCTCTCCGAGCACCCGGACGGTCGCGTCCGCGTCCTGGAGCTGGCCCGCGGCATGCAGTGGGAGAAGAGCCGGCTCTCGCATCAGCTCTCCCGGATGCAGCAGCGCGGCCTGGTCGAACGCTCGCAGTGCGATGCCGATCGGCGCGGCGCGTGGATAGTCCTGACCGAAGCAGGCCGCGAGGCACTCGAGGCCGCGGCGCCGTCCCACGTGGCGGGCGTCCGGCGCTATCTCTTCGACGCACTGACCCCGGAGCTGATCACCTCGCTCGACGTCATCGCCCGCGGCACGGCCGAGCGGATCACCGCGGCTCGCGAAGCCGACGGCTGCCCCGGTGAGTGCGGCGAGGGCTGACCCACGGCGTGCCCGGCGCGAAGCCGGTGTCCCCTGCCCGCAGCCACGCCGGGTGTAACGGGAGTTAGGGCCCTGTTCCGCTCCGGGCGTCTCGCTAAGGTCGGAAGACCGGCGAGCCGAGGTGAGGAGACACGGGGTGCAACCCTCCGAGTCCGGCATGCTCGATCTCGCCGACGCCCGGATCCTGCTGGTCGAGGACGACCACGGTGACGCCGTCCTGATCTTCGCGGCCCTGGACGAGGCCGGTGTCGCCGACGCGGCCGTGACGTGGGTCCGCACCCTGGCCGACGCGCTGACCGCCCCGCCGGCGGCTTACGACTGCGTCCTGCTCGACCTCGGTCTGCCCGACGCGGCAGGACACGGTGCGGTCCACAAGGTGGTGGACGCGGCTCCGGACACCGCCGTCGTCGTCCTCACCGGACGGGTCGGCAGCGCAGCAGCCGACGACGGCATCAACGCGTTGGCCGTCGGTGCCGAGGACTACCTGGAGAAGAACTCGGCCTCCGGCTCGCTGCTGGGCCGGTCGCTGCGCTACGCGATCGAACGCAAGCGGGCGCAGCGAGTACGGGAGCAGCTGCGCGAGATGAGTCTCAGCGCGGCCGAGCAGGCCCGCCTGGAGCGGGGGCTGCTGCCGCGGCCGCTGCTGCAGACCGAGCGGGTGCAATGCGTGACGCACTACCGGCCGGGGCGCGACGACGCGGTGCTCGGCGGCGACTTCTACGACGTGGTCGAGATCCGTCCCGGCGTGGTCCGCGCCGTCATCGGTGACGTCATGGGGCACGGCGCGGACGAGGCGGCGCTGGGGGTTCACCTGCGCGTGGCCTGGCGCTCGCTGCTGCTCGCCGACGTCCCCGACGCCGAGATCCTCCCCATGCTCGGCCGTCTCTTCGAGGCCGAGGACGAGCGCCGCGCCCGCTTCGCCACCGTCTGTGACCTCACGATCGCCGACGGCTCGGTGACCACCCGGGTGGCCGGGCACCCGGCGCCGATCGTGATGTCGGCGGGGTCCGCGGAGTATCTGCCCGTGCAGGTCGGGGTGCCGCTGGGGGTGCGCGGCCTCGGCGCCGCCGTCACCGGCTGGCCCGACACCACCGTCGCCCTGCCCGCCGACGCGGCTGTCCTGCTCTACACCGACGGGCTGCTGGACGCCTTCGCCGCCGAGCACCGCGGTTCGCTGGGGACCGACGAGCTGCTGGCCGCCACCGCCGCCGCGCCGGTGCGAGACGTGGTCCCGGAGTGGATCGGCGACCTCCTCGGTGCCGCACCTCGTGCCTCGATCGACGACACCGCCATCGTGCTGCTCGGCGGCGCTGCTTGAGCGACTCGGAGGCGCCACCGTCCGGCGGCGTACGTGACTGGACGCTGCGTGGGCGGCTCGGCCTGGCCTTCGGCGCCCTCGGGGTGCTGGTGCTGCTGCTGGTCGCCGCCGTCGCGATCGCGGCGACCCTCTTCACCCGAGCGGGCAACGAGGTCATCTACCGGTGGCAGCCCGCGGCGACGGCGGTCGCCAGGGTTACCGGGGATCTCGTCGATCAGGAGACGGGCCTGCGCGGCTACGCGCTGACGGGTAATCGCACCGCGCTCCAGCCGTACCTTCGGTTCGAGGCCGAGCAGCGTCGGGATCGGGCCGACCTCGCCCGTCACCTCGGCGACGACGCCGAGCTGCGGGCCCGGCTCGCCGCGCTGGACGCCGCCATCGCACGTTGGCGGGCGGACATCGCCGCGCCCGTCATCGCCGCCCTCGATCGTGGCGCGAGCGCCATCGCCAGCCGGACGGCGGCCGGCGACGCTGCCCGGTCACGGTTCGACGCCATCCGGGCGCGGGCTGCCCAGCTCACCGACGGGGTCTCCGCCCGGGTCGAGGATGCCCGGCACCGCCGTCAGATCGACGGCACGGTCTTCCTCGTCTGCGGGATCCTGCTGGTGCTCGTGGTGGTGGCCGCCGGGGTCGTGCTGCGTCGCGGCCTGGACCGCTGGGTGCTGCGACCGGTGAGCAGTCTTGCGCGGCAGACGCGCCTGGTCGCCTCCGGCGAGACCGACCGGACCATCACCCCCGAGGGGCCCCGCGAGCTCACCGCGCTGGGCGACGACGTCGAGGCGATGCGGCGGCAGATCGCCACGGAGCTCTCGCGGATCCGGCAGGTGAGCGATGAGCTGCGCGAGCGCGGTGCGGAGCTGGCGCGCTCGAACGAGGACCTGCAGCAGTTCGCCTACGTCGCCTCGCACGACCTCTCCGAGCCGCTGCGCAAGGTCGCGAACTTCTGCCAGCTGATCGAGCGGCAGTACGGCGGCCAGCTCGACGACCGTGGGCACCAGTACATCGCCTTCGCCGTCGACGGTGCCAAGCGGATGCAGGTGCTCATCACCGACCTGCTCGCGCTGTCGCGGGTGGGTCGGACCACCGAGACCTTCGAACCGATCGACCTCGGGCGCAAGCTCGACGTGGCACTGGGCAATCTCGACCAGGTCGTCGAGGCGAGCGGGGCACAGGTGCGGCGGCTGACCCCGCTGCCCACCGTGCCGGGCGACCGTGCGCTGCTGGTCTCGCTGCTGGAGAACCTGGTGGGCAACGCCATCAAGTACCGGCGCCCGGAGGTCGCTCCCGTCGTCGAGGTCTCGGCCGAGCGGGGTCCCGACGACGGCATGTGGACCATCACGGTCGCCGACAACGGCATCGGGATCGACCCGCAGTACGCCGAGCGGATCTTCGCCGTCTTCCAACGCCTGCACCTGCGCGACGAGTACGGCGGCACCGGCATAGGGCTGGCCCTCTGCCGCCGCATCGTGGAGTTCCACGGCGGGCGGATCTGGCTAGCTACCGTAGAGTCGGACGACGAGACGGTCGGCGCGTCGAGCGCGGGTCCGGCAACCCACACCGGTGCGACTTTCCGGTTCACCCTTCCGGAGGACGATCGTGCCCAACCGCGTGACAGAACAGCCGCGAGCATCGCTGGACGTGCTCCTGGTCGAGGATGACCCCGGCGACGTCCTCATTGCCGAAGAGGCGCTGAAGGCGGGCCAGCTGCAGTCCCGGCTGACGGTCGTGCCCGACGGCATCGAGGCGATGGCCTACCTGCGTCGCGAGAACGGCTATGCCGACGCCAGTCGACCCGACCTCGTCCTGCTCGATCTGAACCTGCCCCGCAAGTCCGGCCACGAGGTGCTGGCCGAGATCAAGGACGATCCGAGCCTGCGGCAGATCCCGGTCGTCGTCCTGACCACCTCCGGCGCCGACGAGGACGTCGCGCGCAGCTACGACCTGCACGCGAACGTCTTCGTCACCAAACCGGTCGACTTCGACCACTTCGCCGAGGTCGTGCGCGAGATCGACAGCTTCTTCCTCCGGGTCGCCAAGCTTCCGCACGAGTAGCGCGTCCGAGCCGCGACCCCGTCCGGACGGCGTGACTCGAGGTGTGCGAACCATAGGAGCCGAGACGGGATCGGCAGCATAGGCAAGATCCTCGTTTAGAGGGGGGATGCCGGGGGAATGGTGCTGCACATGACAGCGCGCGTAGGCACCATGTCCGTCGACGGCACCCCCATCTCGGCGACCGACCTGGCCCGCATCGAGGCCGAAGAAGTTCTGCAGTCCCAGCAGCGCCGCAGTGCGGCCAAGGTGATCGCGGCGTCGGCCACCGACGCCGAGGACTGCCGGATGCTGCTGTCGATCCTGGGGTTGGACGACGCCACCGTGCGCGCCGCTCGCAGCGAGCTGGCCGCCGCGAAGGCGCCGGCGACTGCCGCGGTGAAGCGGCCGCGCAAGCGCCGCGCTGCCTGATCACGTCGCCGGGCCCGCCCTCGGGTCACAGCACCATCGGGTCCGCGCCAGCTCGGCATGACCCCGTCCCCGGGAAGCAGACCCGATGTCCGACGGCCTCCGTCACGAAGCGTTGCCCTATGACGCGCAGCAGGGTTTCGCAGCAGCGTGCCGGGGCGTCGTCCACGAGGGGCTGGCGCGCGACGAGCGCATGATCGTGCTGGCCGGCTCCGGCAAGCTGGCCGAGCTCGCCGACGACCCCGGTATCGACGCGGCGGACGTGACGCTGGTCCCGCTCGATCACCACGGTCGTAACCCCGGTCGGCTGACGACGCTGCTCGCCACCTTTCTCTTCGGTGGCGACGGCCGCCGATGCTGCGGCGTCAGCGAGTCCGTCGTCGCCACCCGCTCGCCAGCGGCGCTGGCCGAGGCGCAGCTCACCGAGTTCGTCCTCAACGAGGCCGCCGTCGCCATCTGGCCGCTCACGCTCGTCTGTCTGTACGACACGGCCAGCCTGCCGCCGAGCGCGCTCGAAGTCATGTCCCAGAGCCACGCCGTGGTGCGGGGCCGGGAGAGCAACCCCGCCTTCGTCCCCGGCCGCGCCGGCGAGCTGCACGCCGGGGGGTTGGACGCGGCACCCGTGACCGCCTCCCGCGTCATCGTCGACGGCGTCGATCTCGCCCCGTTGCGTGACCTCGTGCGGTGGCGGTCCGGCGTGGCCGGCCTGTCGGCCGAGCGCATCGACGACCTCGTGCTGGCCGCCAACGAGATCGTCACCAACAGCATCCGGCACGGCGGCGGCCGGGCGGAGGTCGCGCTGTGGAGCACCGAGGTCGGGATCATCTGCGAGGTGCGCGACGCCGGTGTGGTGGCCGATCCGCTCGTCGGTCGACTGGCCCCGGCTCCGGCGTCGGCCACCGGCCGCGGCGTCTGGCTGGCTCACCACCTCTGCGATCTGGTCCAGTTCCGCTCGTCGGCCGGCGGGACGACGGTCCGGCTGCACGTCGAGCGGTGACGGCCCGGGCGTAGATTTCGACCGTGACCTTCTCGTCGCGGACCGTGCACGCCGGCGGTCACGACATCGCCTACCTCGAGGCAGGCCCGGCCGACGGCCCGGTGGTGGTGCTGCTCCACGGGCTGGCCTCGGACAGCCACACCTGGGACCGTGCGATCGAGCCGCTCGCCGATCACGGCCTGCGCGTGCTGGCGCTGGACCTGATCGGCCACGGCCGGTCGGACAAGCCGGACCGCAGCTACCTGCTCTCGGACTTCGCCGACTCGCTGCGCGCGCTCTTCGACGAGCTGTCGGTCGCCTCGGCGACGGTCTGCGGACACTCGCTCGGCGGCGCCATCGCCGTCCACTTCTGCTCGAGGTTCCCCGAGCGGGTCGAGCGCTTGGTGCTGGTGTCGGCCGGCGGTCTGGGGCGCGAGGTCCATCCCGTGCTGCGCGCCGCGGCCCTCCCGGCGGCACCGACGGTGCTGCGGCTGGCGACACGACCGGCGCTGCGCCGGCTGTACCGCAGTCCGCGGCTGCACCGAGCGCTGCGGCTCACCCCGGACAACCTCGTCAACCTGCGGCGCGCCAGCCGCGCGCTCGGCGATGCGGCCGGCCAGGCGGCGTTCTTCGCCGCGCTCCGAGGGGTCATCGAGCCCGGCGGGCAGCGCGGCAACTTCATGGACATGGGCACCCTCGCCGCCCACGTGCCGACGCTGCTGGTGTGGAACGAGGGGGATCCGGTCATCCCGTTGCGCCACGCCCGCGCCGCGCACGAGCACCTGCCGGGGAGTCGTCTCGTCGTCTTCCCGGACAGGACCCACGAGCCGCACCGTGCCTCCGCGCAGCGCTTCGCCGACGAGGTCGCCGACCTGATCGCGAGCACCAGTCCCGCAATGTGAGATCACATTCTCCCCAGGTGAGAACGGGCGTACGGTGACGGAATGCCGGGGCGCCGCTGGACCATCCTCGCGGTGGGGACGCTCGCGCAGGCGGCGACCTGCTCGTTCATCTACGGCATGCCGATGCTGGTGCCGGCGCTGCGGACCGAGGGGCTGACCCTCTTCCAGTCCAGCCTCGTCGTCTCGGCCCCGGTGACTGGTGTGCTGCTGACGCTGATCGCCTGGGGGGCGGCGGCGGACCGGCACGGCGAGCGGGTCGTCATCGCCACCGGCGTCGGTCTCGCCGGAGTCGTGCTGCTGGCGGCCGGTGCGCTGCACGCCCCGCCGGCCCTCATGGCCCTGCTCGTCCTGGCCGGCGCGGCCGGCGCATCGGTCAACGCCGCCAGCGGACGCATGGTGATGGGATGGTTCCCGGCCCACGAGCGCGGGCTGGCGATGGGCACGCGGCAGACCGCGCAGCCGCTCGGCGTGGCGATCGCGGCGCTGGCCCTGCCGCCGCTCGCGCGGGCGCACGGTCCCTACCTGGCGCTGCTCTTCCCGGCCGCCCTCTGCCTGCTCACCGCGGTGGCCACCCGACTGCTCGTCGCCGACCCGCCCCGACCGCCGCGTGCCGCAGGTGTGGCGCCGGCCGGCTCGCCCTACCGGGGTTCGCGACATCTGCTGCGGGTGCACCTGGCCAGCTCGCTGCTGGTCGTCCCGCAGTTCGCGGTGGCCTCGTTCACGCTGGTCTATCTCGTCGACGTCCGGCACTGGGATGCGGCGGCGGCGGGGCGCCTCGTCTTCGCCTTCCAGGCAGCGGGCGCTGTGGGACGCATCCTCTCCGGGGTCTGGTCGGACCGCGTGGGCAGCCGGCTGCGGCCGATGCGCCAGCTCGCGGTGATGTCCGCAGGGTTGATGATCGTCATCTCGCTGGGGGCGTGGACGCAGCTGTGGTTCGTCCTCGCCGGGTTGGCCCTCGGCGCGGTCGTCACCGTCGCCGACAACGGGCTGGCCTACACCGCGGTCGCCGAGCTGGCGGGTCCGGAGTGGTCCGGCCGGGCGCTCGGGGTCCAGAACACCGTGCAGAACATCGCCGCCGTCGGCACCGCGCCGCTGCTGGCCCTGGTGATCGGGGACTCGCGCTACGCCCTCGGCTACGCCCTCGTCGCGATCGCGCCGCTGCTGGCCATCCCGCTCACGCCCGTCCGAGCGGAGCGGCGCGCGACGGCGGACCGGGCCCGGGATGTGGCACGGGCCGCGCGGGCGTGATGCCCGCGCGGCCCGCGAGTGCGGAGGATATGGGATTTGAACCCATGAGGGGTTTCCCCCAACCCGCGTTCCAGGCGAGCGCCATAGGCCACTAGGCGAATCCTCCGTGGAACAGGATACGGGTCGGGTCCAGCCCGCGTGCACCTGCGTAGACTTCCGGGCAGACCCCCCGTGTGGCGCTCACCCTGCGAACCTCCCCAGGGCCGGAAGGCAGCAAGGATAAGCAGGCTCTGGCGGGTGCGCGGGGGGTCCTCTGCTGTCCGGGTACAGCGGCTCAGTCGGCGGCGCGCGGCAGGCTGACCGTGACGGTCGTGCCCACCCCGAGGGTGCTGTCCAGGCGGACGGTGCCGTCCTGGCGCTCGACCAGGTGCTTCACGCTGGCCAGCCCCAGTCCGGAACCGCCGTCGTCGGCCGAGGCCAGCCGGCCGCGGAAGAACTCGGTGAAGATGTTGGGGATGTCCTCGGCGGCGACGCCCCGGCCGTGGTCGACGATGCGGATGACCGCCCGGTCGTCGACGGCGCGCGCGATGAGGTCGATGGGGGAGCCGTCCGGCGAGTACTTCGCCGCGTTGACGAGCAGGTTGGCCAGCACCCGCCGCAGCGCCACGGGGTCGGCCATGGCGACGACATCGTCGTCGTCGACGGTCACCTCCCGGCCGGTGAGCAGATGGCCGTTCGCGGCCACGATCTCGCGCAGCGCGGGACCGAGCGGCAGCGGATCGGGGTAGATGGCGACGACGCCGGCGCGCAGCCGTGCGTGGTCGAAGAGCGTCCCGATCATGGACTCCAGCTGCTCGGCCGAGTTGAGGATGCGCTCGGCGTACTCGTGGCGCGTCTCGCGGTCCAGGTCGGCGATGAGCCCGGCGTGGATGCCGATGGCGGTGAGCGGCTGGCGGATGTCGTGCGACATCATCGCGAAGAGCGAGCTCTGCAGCTCCTCCAGCCGGTGCTGGTCGGTGCGGTCGCGTGTCACCTTCGCGAAGCCGGTCGGGGTGCCGTCGTCGTCGTGCAGGGCGGTGATGACGACGTCGCCCCAGAAGCGGGTGCCGTCCTTGCGGACCCGCCAGCCGGTGTGGGCCGAGCGCCCCTCGGTGCGGGCGATGTCGAGCAGCTCGTCCGGCAAGCCAGCGTCCCGGTCGTCCGGGACGTAGAACATCGAGAAGTGGCGGCCGATTGCCTCGCTCGCGGCGTAGCCCTTGAGCTGCTCGGCGCCGGCGTTCCAGGAGAGGATCACCCCGTCGAGGTCCAGGGCGATGATGGCGTAGTCCGTCACCTGCGACACCAGCACGCGTAGCCGCGTCTCGCTCTCGGTCAAGGACTGCTGCAGCTCGTGCTCGGCGGTGCGGTCGCGGGTGACCTTGGCGAAGCCGCGGACCGACCCGTCCTCGTCGTGCAGGGCGGTGATGACGACGTCACCCCAGAACCGGGTGCCGTCCTTGCGGACCCGCCAGCCGGTGTTCGTGACCCGTCCCTGCCGGCGTGCGGTCTCGAGCAGCTGCTCCGGCAGCCCGGCGGCGCGGTCCTCGGGGGTGTAGAAGAGGCAGATGTGGTGGCCGGTGGCCTCGTCGGCGCTGTACCCCTTGAGCAGCTGTGCGCCAGCGTTCCAGGAGCGGATCACGCCGTCAGCGTCGAGGCCGATGATGGCGTAGTCCACCACCTCGGAGACGAGGTCGAGTGTGCGGTCGGGACTCAGCCCCGTCGCGCCCCCGGATGCGTCGGAGAGAGACACAGCGCGCAGCGTAGCCGCAAGTCCGTGTGATCGCCTGTTCGTGGCGGGCTGTCATCCCCGCTCTATAGGGTCGCAGCGTGACCAGCGCTGCGACAGAATCCGCCCCGTCAGGGAGCTCGGCGCCCAACCTCGCGCTCTACCGCAAGTACCGGTCGGCGTCGTTCGCCGAGGTCATCGGCCAGGAGCACGTCACCGAGCCGCTGCGGGCCGCCCTCGCGGCCAAGCGCATCAATCACGCCTACCTCTTCAGCGGTCCTCGCGGCTGCGGCAAGACCTCGAGCGCGCGCATCCTCGCCCGCAGCCTGAACTGCGCCCAGGGTCCGACCCCCGATCCCTGCGGCGTCTGCGACTCTTGCCGTGAGCTCGCTCCGAACGGCTCCGGCTCGATCGACGTCATCGAGATCGACGCGGCCAGCCATGGCGGCGTCGACGACGCCCGGGAACTACGCGAGCGGGCCTTCTTCGCGCCGGTTCGGGACCGCTACAAGGTCTACATCGTCGACGAGGCCCACATGGTCAGCACGCAGGGCTTCAACGCGCTGCTGAAGCTGGTGGAGGAGCCACCGGATTTCCTGGTCTTCGTCTTCGCCACCACCGAGCCGGACAAGGTGCTCACCACCATCCGGTCGCGGACGCACCACTACCCGTTCCGGCTGATCCCGCCGGCGGCGTTGCGCGCGCACCTGGAGCACATCACCCGGGCCGAGGGCATCGCTGTCGAGCCCACCGTGCTGCCGCTTGTCGTCCGGGCCGGGGGTGGTTCGGCGCGTGACTCGCTGTCGATCATGGATCAGTTGCTCGCCGGCGCCGGCCCGGAGGGCGTCACCTACGCGCGGGCCGTCGCGCTGCTCGGCGTCACCGACGGTGCCCTGCTCGACGACATGGTGGATGCGCTCGCCGCCGGCGACGCCACCGCGGTCTACGAGACAGTGGATCGCATCGTCGAGGCCGGGCACGACCCGCGGCGCTTCTCGGTGGACCTGCTCGACCGGTTCCGCGACCTGATCCTGCTCGATGCCGTCCCCGACGCCGGCGAGCGCGGCCTGATCGACGTCCCGGAGGACCAGCTCGGTCACATGGCCGACCAGTCGCTGCGCCTCGGCGGCGCCACGCTGACCCGCTACGCCGAGATCGTGCACACCGCACTGATCGAGATGCGGGGCACGACCTCGCCGCGGCTGGTGCTGGAGCTGCTCTGCGCGCGGATGATGCTGCCGGATGCGTCGAGCGATTCCGCGGCGGTCCTGCAGCGGCTGGAGGCTCTCGAACGGCGCATCACGGCAGGCGGCGGCGCCACCACGCCGGTCGCCGCCGTCGCTGCTCCGGTGCGCCGGCCGCCGGCCGAGACGGCCGCAGCCGCGCCGCAGCAGCGACCGGTGACTCAGGGGCGGCCGGTGACTCAGCAGCGGCCGGCGAATCAGGAGCCGGCGAATCAAGAGCCGGCGACCCAGGAGCGGCCGGCGGCGGCTGCGTCTTCCTCGGCTGCCGACCCCGCCGCCGAACGGGCACACGACCACCAGCCGACCGCCTCGGTCCGCCCGGTGGTCGAGCAACGCCCCGCAGCCACCGTCGCCGCCGACCGGGATGCCGCGGCGGAACGAACCCGTGCGCCCGTGTCCCCGCCGGAGTCCGAGCCCGGTGCGTCGCCGGCCGCGCCGGGTGTCCTCGACTCCAACGCCTTGCGGCGGCTCTGGCCGGAGGTCCTGGAGGCCGTCAAGCAGACCAGCCGCCGTACCCGGGCGCTGCTGGACAACGCGCAGATCACCGATGTCGCCGGGGAGCTGCTCACGCTGTCGGCGCCCACGGCGCTGGCGAAGATGATCGCCGAGGACAGCAACACCACCGTCCTGCGGGAGGCGCTGACCAAGGTCGTCGGCGGGCAGTGGAAGGTGGCCGTCGGTGGTGCCGCCCGCCCCGCCGCGTCGCCGGCGCCCTCGTCGTCGCCGGGGAGTATCCCGCCGCCGCCCGAGCCGGACCCCCGCGACGACGAGCCCGAGCCGGACGAGACGGGTGGACGCGGTCCCAGCCGACCGGTGGTCAACCCTGAGGCGGACGCGATCCGGTTGCTCAGCACCGAGCTCGGCGCCCGCCCCGTCGACGGCTGAGCCCTCCGCCTGCCCGCGCGCCCGGCCTGCCGCGCGCCCGGCCTCCCGCGCGCCCGGCCTGCCGCGCGCCCGGCCTGCCCGCGCCCGGGCTCCCGCGCGCCCGGCCTGCCCGCGCCCGGGCTCCCGCGCGCCCGGCCTGCCCGCGCCCGGCCTCCCGCGCGCCGCTGCGCTTGCCCGTGACGGCCCGCCGGGGTGGTTGGCCCCATGCCTGCGCGGTCCGCGACCTCCGCGAGGCGCGCTCAGGTGGGGCCAACCCCGGACGCGAGCCGCGCTCAGGTGGGGCCAACCCCGGACCCGAGGCGCGCTCAGGTGGGGCCAACCCCGGACGCGAGGCGCGCTCAGGTGGGGCCAACCCCGGACGCGAGCCGCGCTCGGGTGGGGCCAACCCCGGACGCGAGCCGCGCTCGGGTGGGGCCAACCCCGGACGCGAGCGCGGACCCGCAGGCCGTCAGCGGTTGCGGAGCCAGGCGAGGATGCCGGCGGTGACAGCGCTGGCGATGCGGGCCCGTCCCGAGGACGAGGAGAGCAGCGCGGCGTCGCCGGGGTTACGCATGTTGCCCAGCTCGAGGAACGTCGTGGGGCGCGTCGCGAGGTTCAGGCCGGCGAGGTCGGAGCGGAAGTAGTAGCCGTCCCGCCCGATGTAGGTGGAGGGCACGAGCCCCGACGAGCGTTCGAGCGTCCGGTGGATCGCGCGGCCGAGGGCCAGGGACTGCGCGGCGACGGCAGCGGTGGCGCCGTCCGGCCGGCGGGAGTCCTGATTCACGTGAAACCCACGTCCGCTCGCCGGGGCGCCGTCGGCGTGCAGCGACACGCTCGCCGTGACATCGGCGCGGTTGCCGATCGCGGCTCGCCGGTTCACGCACGGACCGACGCCGTCGTCGCTGTCCCTGGTCAACCGCACCGTGATACCGGACGCCTCGAGGCCGCGACGGATGCGCTGGGCGAGATCCCAGGTGAAGGCGTGCTCGGGATAACCGGCGTCAGTGTTGGTGCCGGTGGTGTCGCAGGCCTTGCGCTGGCCGTAACCCGCGGGGACCTGCCGATTGATCTCGGCGGGGTGCGAGGCGTTGCCGCCGTTGTGACCTGGGTTGAGGACGATCACCGTGCCACGGCGGACCGGCGGCGCCGGATTGGGGGCCGGCTGTCGTGAGGTCGGCGTGGCCCTGCTGCTCGTCGGCGTCCCGCTGCTCGGCCGTGGGGCGACGGTGGTGCCGGACGCCGTCGCCGACGACGGGGATCGCGGCGCCGACGACGGTGGGACGGACGGCGACGACGGCGCGCTCGTCGTCGCATCCGCCGAGCCGACGGGCGCGCTCGTTGCCGCCGGCTGTGGCCGTGCGGAGCACGCGGCCGGCAGCAGCAGCAGGGCTGTCAGGCCCGCGGCCAGGTGTCGGGAGGGGCGGCGCACCGCCCCACCCTCGCACGTCGCCGGGCAGATCCGGCGTCGGACGGGCCGGTTAGGCTGGGACGGTCCGCGAGACGACCCGTCCGTCGACACCGTCCACGATCGTTCCGAAGGGGCCCACGTTGAGCCAGCGCGGCGCAGGATTTCCCGGCGGCGGCCAGCCGAACATGCAGCAGCTGATGAAGCAGGCCCAGAAGATGCAGGAGCAGCTGCAGGCGGCTCAGGCCGAGCTCGCCGAGGCCACCGTCACCGGCACCGCCGGTGGGGGCCTGGTGACGGCCACGCTCACCGGCTCCGGCGAGCTCACCGCGCTGGACATCGACCCCAAGGCCGTCGACCCCGACGACGTGGAGACGCTGCAGGATCTCGTCGTCGCCGCCGTCCGGGACGCCCACCGCGCCGTGGGCGAGCTCGCGGCCGAGAAGATGGGCCCGGTGACGGGCGGTCTCGGCAGCGGTCTCGGCATCCCCGGCCTGTAACCCGGTTCGGCGTCAGCAGCGGTGTACGAAGGCGCGGTCCAGGACCTCATCGACGAGCTCGGCCGACTCCCCGGGGTCGGCCCGAAGAGCGCGCAGCGCATCGCGTTCCACCTGCTGGCCGCCGAGCCGACGGATGTCGAGCGGCTCGCCGCGACGCTGCTCCGGGTTAAGAACGAGGTCAAGTTCTGCACCGTCTGCGGCAACGTGGCCCAGGACGACATCTGCCGGATCTGCGCCGATCCGCGCCGCGACCCCGCCGTGATCTGCGTGGTCGAGGAGCCGAAGGACGTCGTCGCCATCGAACGGACGCGGGAGTTCCGCGGCCGCTACCACGTGCTCGGCGGCGCCATCAGCCCCATCGACGGGGTCGGCCCCGAGGATCTACGGATCCGGGAGCTGCTCGGCCGGCTCCGCGACGGCGTGGTCACCGAGCTGATCATCGCCACCGACCCGAATCTCGAGGGTGAGGCCACCGCGACCTACCTCGCCCGGCTGCTGCAGCCGATGGGGCTGGCGGTCACCCGGCTCGCCAGCGGCCTGCCGGTCGGTGGCGACCTGGAGTACGCCGACGAGGTGACGCTCGGCCGCGCCTTCGCCGGGCGCCGCCGGATGGACTGAGACGGCTGGTCGCAGGTGAACGCAGCGGCTCCGTCGGCGCTACGCCGGGTCCTCTTCCGGTTCGGCATCGTGCTGGCCGTCGCCCTCGTCGCGGGCGGGGTGCTCATCGCGGTCCGCGGCTGGCTCGCCACCGCCGGTCCCGGCGGCGCGGTCCGCGGCTACTTCGACGCGCTGGCGCGAGGCGATGCGGCGACGGCACTGGGCTACGGCACCATCCCCGGCGGTTCGCGAGCGCTGCTCACCGGCGAGGTCCTGGCCGAGCAGCGCCGGGTGGCCCCGCTCGCGGACATCCACGTCCGCGGCGTGCAGGACGACGGCACCCGAGCGCGGGTGAAGGTCCGCTACGTGCTGCAGTTCCCTGACTCGCCCCGGCTGGTGGAGACCACGGTGGGCGTCCGCCGGGTGGACGGGCAGTGGCGGCTGGACCGCGTCGCCGCCGCCACCCAGGTGCTGATCGCGCAGGCCTCCGATCGCGCCACCTTGGCCGGGCGCGCGGTGCCGGACGGGACCACGCTGCTCTTTCCCGGCGCGGTGCCGGTCCGATTCGACACGCCGTACCTGCGCGTCTCGTCCGCCGACGGCTCCGTCCCGCTGGACGCCGGGCCGTCGACGCAGGTCGGGGTCGAGGCCTCGCCGGCCGGACGCACCGCCGCGCTCGCCGCGCTGCGCCGCGCCCTCACCGGCTGCCTCAGCCGGGCCGGCGACCCGCGCTGCCCGCTGCCGAGCGAGCGCTACGTCCCCGGCAGCGTCCGTGGCACCGTCACCACTCCGCTCGCCGACGCCGTGAAGGTCTCGGTGGGGGTGGCCGACTCCGGCGAGCTCGAGCTCGACGGGTCGGTGACGGTCACCGGGCGGTTCGTCCGCCTCGAGTTCGACAACCGCCGGACCTCCCGGACCGACGCCACCTTCTCGCTGCCCGTGCACGCCAGCGCCTACGCGGTCTCGCCGCTGGTGCTGCGCTGGGATCGCCCGTCATGAGGCGCACCGCGCTCCTCGCCTCGGGGCTGGCCGCCGCCCTGACGGTGCTGCTGCCGGGCGGCCCGGCCGCGGCGGCACCCGGACCGCCGGACGCGCCGCAGTACTACTTCGACGACTGGCGGGTCTACGACCTCTGGAACGACGGCGCCCGCGGTCAGGGCATCACCATCGCCGGGATCGACACCGGCGTGAACGCCGACCTGCCGGAGCTCAGCGGACGGATCCTGCGCGGCACCGACCTCGGTGACGGCGGTGACGGACGCGTCGACCGTGAGATCAACGAGTTCGGTCACGGCACCGCCATGGCCTCGATCATGGTGGCCCGTCCCGGCCTGCTGGACATCACCGGTCTCGCCCCCGGTGCCAAGATCCTGCCGGTGGCGGTCCCGTTGAACGGCACCACGGACGCGGCCAAGCCGGATCGGCTCGCCGATGCGATCCGGTACAGCGCCGACCACGGCGCCAAGATCATCAGCATGTCGCTCGGGGGCAAGCGCAGCCCCGGTGAGGACACCGAGTCGTGCCCGGACGACGAGCAGGCCGCCGTCTTCCACGCCATGGCCAAGGGGGCCATCGTCATGGCGTCGGTCGGCAACACCGGTCCGCGCCGCAACGTCATCGAGGAGCCGGGCGTCTGCCTCGGCGTGGTGTCGGTCGGCGCCGTCGACCGCAGCGGTGACGTCGCCGACTTCTCTGCCCGTCAGCCGTACCTGACGCTGACCGCACCCGGCGTCGACATCCCGTCCCTCGGCCGCGTGCCGCGCAACGCCTACAGCGGTGACGGCACCAGCCAGGCGACGGCGGTCGCCTCGGCCGTGGCGGCGCTGGTGTGGTCGCGCTACCCGCGGGAGTCGGCGCGGCAGATCGTCACGCGACTGCTCGCCACGCTGGACACCCGGGGGGTCTCCGGTCACAGCAACGCCTACGGTTACGGCCGTCTCGACGCGTACCGGGCCGTGACTGCGAGCGTCCCGACCGACGCCCCCAACCCCGTGTACGCCGCCGCGGAACCCTTCCTGCGCCGGGCGGCCGCCTTCGACCAGCGCGGTCCTGCCGCGCCGAGACCGGTCGCTGCCGGACGTGCCGACGACGGCGCGGTCGAGGTGGGCGACGCCTCGCGGTTGACACCGCAGGTGCTGCTCGGTGCGGCCGCCGCCGCGGCGGGACTCCTGCTGCTCGCGGTCCTGACCGTGGTCGGGGTCCGTGGCCGTCGCCGGCGGGCCGCGACGGTGCACGGCTGGCCGATCGAGGCCTTCGACGGGACCGGGACGGCCGGGATGTCAGCGCCCTCGGGTCCGGTCGCGGACGGGGGAAGGGCGGAGCGGGAGATGCCCGGATGACCGACCCCCCAAGGCGGTCACCCGGGCGCGCCCAGCCTGCCGCGGTCTCAGGGAAGACCATCGGATGTTGCGGTGGCGACGATTGAGGAGGGGCGCACGGCCCGCGTCGATGTCGGTGTCGACACAAAACCCCCCGGCGACGATGTCGTCGCTTCAGGTGGCGACGTCCCTCGGTTGCTCAAGCCATGGGTCGTCGGCACGTGCGCGTCTCGATCTGGCGAGACGTTTTCCCCTCCTCAATCGACACCGTTGCAACAACGGCGTGATCGAAAACTAGGTGGGGCCCACCCTGCTTGCCGATACGCAAGCGGTGTCACCATTGCCACCCGATGCCGTAACACCAGCCCGGGACCAGGCCGGTGAATTCCTGACGGCACGCGCCGGGATCGGCGCCGAACGACCGATCCGGCTCCGGGAATTCGGCATCGATGACGTCGGCGACCGAGTACCACCAGGCCGTGGCCGGTCGTGCCGCCGGATCGAAATCGACGGCGAGGGAAAGGTGCTCATAGCCGCGTTCTGCGTGAAAACGCGCAAAAGGGGCCGCGGCTTCGGTGCTGTCGACCGACACCCGGATGGTGAGCTCGTGCGGGTCGGCGTCGGCCACCGCCAGGACTCGGTCCAGCTCCACGAACATGCCGATGGCGCCGGTCGGGCTCTTGCGCTGCACGGCCACCTCGCCACCGCCGAGGGCGCTCACGGCGAGGACGCCGGGTCGGGGATCCGAGGGATACGCGTAGCCGGCGTAGAAGAACCGGACGTCGTCGGAGCGCGCACGCAGCGAGTAGGTGCAGACCAGCTCGCGGATCTCCCCGTGGCGTCCCATCATGAAGTGCGCGGTCTGGGACGGGACGACGTAGTGGCGCTGCACCGCCTCCCGATGGAGGTCCGGGGTGACCTGGTGCGGTGGCCGTTCCGGCAGGCTCTCGGTCTTCCCGGCCCGGCGGGCGCGTCCTGCCGCCACCGACGCCTGCACCGCCTGCGCGTAGAGGGCGTTGAGCTCGGCGCCGTTGCCCCCCAGCGTGGCGTACACCTGAACCAGCTCCGGTGAGGCGGCGGTCCGTCCCTGCTCCACCAGGGAGATGTGGCCGGAGCTGAAGTGCGCCTGACCGCTGTCATCGCTGCGGGGGACGGAGCGGGTGTTGAGTCCCGCATCCGTCCGTGCCCGGCGGAGTGCCTCCCCCAGTCGGCGGTGCGCTTCGCTGATGGCCCGATCGTGCGACGGCATCACGTCCCCCTTCCGTGCTTGCCAATACCAAAGCAGCATATTCGGGCGGGGCGCCGGGCGAGGAATCGCCGTGGTGCCCCGCCCGAACGCTCTTGCCGTCGGCTCGCCGAAAAGGGGATTAGGCTCAGTTCGGCGCACGGTTTACCGGGTGCTGATTGCGCGGTTCGTGGGTCTTGGTCTGGAATCCTCCGGCCCGCGTTCCGTCAATCAGAACCGGCCACCGAGACGCAGCACCAGTCGAACGATGTGCCAGTTCATCTGCTCCTCCTTTCGTGGGACGCCGTGATATGACGTGCCGTGTTGCCTCCCGTCGATGACCGGCGACACCATCGGCACGCGCTCATCAGACGCCCTGTTCCGCGGTGTTCCGCGGGCCGCGGAACCGCTTTGCGAGGGGAAATGGCGATGACGCTCGAGGGGGCGCGCCGGCAATTGCGCGCCGCCTGCGCGAGGGCGGTGGCCGCGCTCGCCGCGGCGGGATTCAGCGGTGGCCAGGTTGCCGTGACGGTGGGTGTGCATCGCTCGGTGATCGCCAAGCTGACCGCCGACGGAGACCTCACCGGGTGGCGTCCACCGTCGCTGCGCACCTGCGAGCTGGTCGACGATCTCTGTGAGCGCAAACTCGGGCGCAGCTTCGAGCTGGCCGGGTTGCGGACGGCCTACGACCGGGCCGGCGGGGGCGTGCAGGGCCGGGCCCGTGTCGACGCCGACGCCCTCGACGGCTATCTGCGGCAGCTGACCGACGTCCTCACCCGAGCGCCGCTCTGGACGCCGTTCGCGACCCTGGGGGAGGGCTTCCAGGACAGGCTGGTGCAGGCGAGCGATCAGCTACGGGCGCCGACGCCGGATGCGGGTTGGCAGGCGGTGCCCCGTGGCGAGGTGCCGTGGTCCGCCGCCCTCATCGAGGCCTCGGTGGTGGTGGTCCTGGGCGACGCCGGCTACGGCAAGACGTGGCAGAGCCGCAACCATGCCGCCGAGCTGGCGAGCCGCGCGATCACCGACGACGATGCGCCGGTCCCGCTCTGGATGCACGCCGCGGACCTCGCCGAGGCCTGGGGGCGTGCGCCGGAATCCGAGGCACTCGCCTCGGCCGCCCTGCGGGTGCTGGGGCGCGAAGGCGTCGACACCTCGATCGCGCACGCCGCCCTCACCCGCCACCTGGACAGCGAGCGCGGCACCGTCGTCATCGTCGACGCCTACGACGAGGTGATGGCGGCGACCCCGCGCGCGATCACCGGTGCGGCCCTGGCCCGGCTGGCCGCGGGCGCCGGGGCCGGCCGGGGCCGGCAGCTCCTCGTCACCTCGCGCGCGGCGGGCTACGACGGCGTGGTCCACGGCGGCGTCGGCCACGGCGGCGACGAGCTCGGCCACACCGTCTTCGTCACGCTCGGCGGCCTCGACGAGTCACAGATCAGGGCCCTCTGGCGGGCATGGTTCGCCCGCCGCCGGCTGCCGGTGCCGCGGGAACGGCTGGACGCGGTGCTCGCGCCGGGGTCGACGCTGCGGCAGTTCGCACGGGTGCCCCTGGTCGCGGCCTTCTGCGCCTGGGTGGCCGAGACCGACACCGTCGCCGCCACCCGGGCCGGCCTCTTCGCGCAGGTCGTGAACCGCTTCCTGGCCCGCGGCTGGAAGAGCCAGGACGACGCCGCTGCCGCCCTCTTCACCGTCGACGACGGCGCTCGGCGCCGGCAGTTCGGCGCGGCCCTGGCGGAGCTCGCGTGGACCATGGCGGTTCGGGACGGCTGGGCCGAGAGCGTCGATGTCGTGGTGGCCGAGGAGGTGCTGCGTCGCCGCGGACCCGGCCCGATGCCCGGCCACAGTCTGGTCTTCGAGGCCGTCCGTGGCTGCGGCGTCCTCGCGCAGGCAGGCGTGGTCCGGGACGCCTTGCCGGGCGACGGGCCGGTGACCTGGATCCACCGCAGCGTGCAGGAGTACCTCGTCGCCACGCATCTGCGGGGCGTCTCGGACGAGGAGCTGGAGGAGTTCGTGCGGCGCAGCTGGTGCCGCCCCGCGGACGCCAATGTCCTGGACTTCGCCCTCGGCTCCGGGGATGCGCGAGTGCATGCGGCGGTCGCCAGGCATGCCCGGCGCGATGACCCACTCGCCTTCTACACCAGCCTGCTGGCTGGGGCGGCGACGGCGTCACCGGTCGATCGCGACCAGCTGCGCGCCGCCTTCGACTGCGGGCTCGTCTCGGCCGAGATGCTGGTGGCCGGAGCGGCCGCGGCCGACGACGCCGAGCGGTCGAGCCTGCTGCAGCCGATCGTCCGGTCGCTGCGCCAACTCGGCCGGCCCGCCGACACCGACCCGTACCGCGCGCTCGTCCGCTGCGGCTCGGCCGGGGTCGAGTACGTCGCGGCGCTCGTGGCCCGCGGCGCCGACCACGCGGCGGCAGCCTCGGAGCTCTTCGACATCGATCCGGCGCGCGCGACCCGGGCGGTCGAGGAGCGGATCGACGCCGGCCTGGACGTCTCCACGGTGGACCGCCGCTGCCTGCGACAGCTCGGTGCCGCGGCGCTGCGACAGCTGCTCGACGCGGTGCTCGCCGACCCGACCTCGGTGTCGGCGGCGCGGGCCCTCGGCCGCACTGGCTCGCCGCTCGCGCTCGGCCAGCTCTCCGCGGCCCTGAACGCGGACGACAGCCGGGTCCGGCACGCGGCGGCGGCCGGCGTGACGAGCTGGTACGGCAACGCCCTGACGCCGGATGCCTTCGAGCAGCTGAGCCGGTTGGCGCGCGAGGACCCCGAGCCCAGCCTGCGGCTCGCCGTCCGTGGCGGCCTCTACGCGGCGAGCCTGAGCCTGCCGTGGGTCCGCCGGGCGCTGGAGGAGCAGTTCGAGGATCTCCACGCGGACCGCAGCGGAGCGCCGCTCTCCTCGACGGCGGATCTGGCGGCCGGCCTGTGGCCGGTCGGCACGGCCACCCACAAGGTCGTCGTCATGTTGGGTGAGGAGCCTCGGCTGATGTCAGCGGCGCTGGACGAGCCGCTGCGTCGGCTGGAGCAGCGGGCCCTGCTCGGGGGTCTGGACGTACCGCTGACCAAGGATCTGATCCGGCTGCGGGGTCGTGATCTGCTGGAGGCTGCGCTGGACGTGCTCAGGCCGCCGAGCCATCTCGCGACCGATGCCCGCGACAACCTCGCCGTCGGCGTGGCCTTCGCCGCGGGCGCCGATCCCGAGGTCTTCGCCGCGCTGCTGCAGGTGCAGGCCGAGGCCCCGACGCTCATGCTGGAGGCCGCGCTGACCGCCTCCTCGCTGGGCGCGGCGGAACGGGTACGGCTCATCGTGCGCGCCGAGCTCGCGTTGACGGCCGAGGACCCGCGCTCGGTTGCCGCCGTCCGCGCCTGGACGCCGATCATGCGCCGCCTGCTGCTGGCCTGCGGTCAGGACGACAGGGACGCCCTGCGCGCCGAGGTCAGCGCCGCCACCCGTCATGTGCTGACGCTGTCGCGGCGCTGACCGTCGGTCCGTCAGACGCGGCGGCGGCGTGCCATCCGGTTCACGGCGCCGACCACGGCCCGCAGCGAGGCCTGCGTGGTCGACTCGCTGATGCCGACGCCCCAGAGCACGGTGTCGCCGATCTCGATCTCCAGGTAGGCGGCCGCCTCGGCGTGCTCGCCGCTGGTGAGGGCGTGCTCGGCGTAGTCCAGCACGCGGACCGGCAGCCCGCCGAGGCCGAGGTCGATGCCGGAGAGTGCGTCGCAGAACGCCGACACCGGACCGTTGCCGATACCGGTGACCTCGTGCTCGTTGCCCCGTGCCCGCAGCGTGGCGGTGATCCGCTCGGTGCCGCCGTCGGAACTGGACGAGGTGCGCACCAGCTCCACCAGGCCCGGCTCCAGGTACTCGGCGGAGAAGATCTCCCACATCAGGGCGCCACCGACCTCGCCGCCCTCGCCGTCGGCGTGCTGCTGGATCACGTGACTGAACTCGATCTGCAGCCGGCGCGGCAGGTCGAGTTTGTGGTCGGACTTCATGATGTAGGCGACGCCGCCCTTGCCGGACTGCGAGTTGACCCGGATGACGGCCTCGTAGGAGCGGCCGACGTCCTTGGGGTCGATGGGCAGGTACGGGATGTGCCACGGCATCTCGCCGACCGGCCGGCCCGCCTCGGCGGCCTGCCGGGCCAGGTCGTCGAAGCCCTTTTTGATCGCGTCCTGGTGCGAGCCGGAGAACGACGTGTAGACGAGGTCGCCGGCGTAGGGGTGCCGCTCGTGGACGCCGATGCGGTTGCAGTACTCGGCCGTGCGCCGGATCTCGTCGATGTCGCTGAAGTCGATCATCGGGTCGATGCCCTGGCTGTAGAGGTTCAGCCCCAGCGTCACCAGGTCGACATTGCCGCTGCGCTCGCCGTTGCCGAAGAGGCATCCCTCGATGCGGTCGGCCCCGGCCAGGACGGCCAGCTCGGCGTCGGCCGTCGCGGTGCCGCGGTCGTTGTGGGTGTGCACCGAGAGCGCGATGTGCTCGCGCCGGGAGAAGTTCCGGCTCATCCACTCGATCTGGTCGGCGTAGACGTTGGGCGTCGACCGCTCGACCGTGCAGGGCAGGTTCAGCACGATCTCGCGCTCGGCGTCGGGCTGCCAGACGTCCATCACCGCCTCGCAGATCTCGAGGCTGAAGTCGAGCTCGGTGTCCATGAAGATCTCGGGCGAGTACTCCAGCCCGAAGGCGGTGTCGCCGAGGTGGATGTCGGCGTACTTCATGATCGCCTGGACGCCGTCCACGGCCACGGCGCGGCACTCGGCACGGCCGTCGCCCTCGAAGCCGAAGACCACCTTGCGGAAGACCGGCGCGGCGGCGTTGTACATGTGGACGGTGGCGTTGGGCGCACCCACGAGCGAGGTGATGGTCCGCTCGATGAGCTCCTCCCGCGCCTGGGTCAGCACGGAGATGCGGACGTCGTCCGGGATGCGGCCACCTTCGATGAGGGAGCGGACGAAGTCGAAGTCGGTCTGGCTCGCGGCCGGGAAGCCGACCTCGATCTCCTTGTAGCCCATGCGGACCAGCAGGTCGAACATGGCGTTCTTGCGGGCGGCGTTCATCGGGTCGATGAGGGCCTGGTTGCCGTCGCGCAGGTCGGTCGAGAGCCACCGCGGTGCCGCCGTGATGCTCTTCGACGGCCACTGCCGATCGGGGAGGTCGACGGCGGGGAAGGGCCGGTAGCGGTGGCAGGGCATGCCGGAGGGCTGCTGCGGGCTGGGGATGGTGCGGGTCATGACGGTCGCTCCTGATGGCGAGGGGGAGCGGTCGGCGCAGAACAACGGCCCGCGACGAGGGGCCGACCGGAGTGAGTTACCGGGCCTCGCCGCGGCTACCAAGAAGCAGCGCACGGGTCATGATGGCTTCAGGCTAGCCGGACCTCGGAGGAGTGGCCAACCCCGGGGCGTCTCGTCGCGCTGCCGGGCGCGGGGCCAGGAAGCGGTGGCGAGCCCGTCCCGGAGACTCGCCCGCGAAGCCAAATCTCCGCTGAGTCTTCCTTCGGGAACTCTCAGCGGTTACGTTCCGTCCCGCACGGCTGTCCGTTATAGGAGGAACAGTCGGCGTGTCACGGGCGGGGGCCTCATACATGCAGTGGCGACGTTGGACGGCCGGAATCGCCGTCACCCTCACGGCCGGAGCGATGGCCGCGGCCCTCGGCCCGGCCGAGGGGGCGCAGGGTCGGCAGGTCTCCGCGACGCCGGCGCGGGTGGACCCGGCGCTCGGCAACGGGCTCGGCCGCCTGGTGCCGTCCTCGGTCGCCCGGGCCCGGATCGCCACCGGCGGGATCAGCATCGACCAGGGACGGTTGGCGATCCGGGACGCGAAGAACCGCGTGCTGGTCGACACCACGCCGGCCGCCGGTGTGGACCGCGCCGCCTTCCGCGCCCGCGCCGCCGCGGCCGGTCTCGCGGTGACCGCGACCGACGCCGCCAGCGGAACCCTCGAGGGCTACGTGGCGACGTCGGACATCCGCGGCGTCGCCGCCGTCGCCGGCACCGGCACGATCAAGCTGGTGCCGCGACCGAAGTCCTTCACCGGCTCCGTCCAGTCGCAGGGTGTCGCCTTCCAGCGCATCGACAAGGTGCTGGCCAAGGGCATCGACGGCAAGGGGATGACCGTCGGCATCCTCTCCGACTCCTACGACACCGCCACCGAGACGGTGAGCGGCGATCCGCTGACCATCCACGAGAAGCAGGACGTCGCCTCCGGCGACCTCCCCGGCAAGGGAAATGCGAAGTACCCGACCCCGGTCGTGGTGCTCGAGGACCTGCCGGCCGCCGGCAACGGCCATGACGAGGGCCGCGCGATGGCGCAGATCGTCCACGACATCGCACCGGCGGCCAAGCTCTGCTTCGCCACCGCCTTCTCCGGCGAGATCCAGTTCGCCGACAACATCCGCAAGCTCGCCGACCCCAAGGGCCGATGCAAGGCCGACGTCATCGTCGACGATGTCGGTTACTTCGACGAGCCGGTCTTCAGCGACGGTCCGGTGGCGCAGGCCGTCGACGACGTCGCCGCGCAGGGCGTCTCGTACTTCTCCTCGGCTGGCAACGCCGACCGTCCCGGCTCGTGGGAGTCGAAGCTGAAGCTGGTCCCGGCCGAGCGTGCGGCCCGCGGCAGCAACCTGAACCTCGACGAGGTCCCGCCGGCGCTGCTCAGCGGCGGCCTGCAGGACATGGACCCCGGCAGCGGGGTGGACGTTGCGCAGTCGGTCACGCTCGGCGACTCGGGCAGCATCGCGCTGCACTGGGACGACCCGCTCGACCGCAACGGGACGACGTTCGGCTCGCCGATCTTCCACGCCGAGGGCGAGCTCACGGCCACCACGCGCTCCGTCGACTACTCCTTCACCCCGGCCGCCGCTGACATCGGCAAGCAGGTCTCGGTCAAGGCCGACGGGGTACCCAGCGGGTCGACCGACCTCATCCTCACCGTGACCCGCCCCGACGGCTCGCAGGTCGGCCCCATCGACACCGGCAGCTCGCCGGAGTTCGCCGGGCTGACGCTGACCCAGTCGGGGACCTACACGATCACCGTCGCCGGCTTCGACTCCTCGGTCGGCGGCTTCACCGTCGACGTGCTGCCGGTGACGAGCCTGTCGAAGGTCACCACGGACTTCAACGTCCTGCTCTTCACCGAGGACGGCGAGTTCGTCGGCTCCAGCGGTGACGACAACCGGCTCACCGGCCTGCCTGTCGACATCCTGTCGCTCGCCGGTCCGGCCAAGCTGCAGATCGCGATCGCCAAGCAGGGAACGGCACCGACGAAGGTGACCCACCTGAACTACATCGCGCAGGACGACTTCTACCAGACCGAGTACTACCGCTCGCTGGCCAACACGATCTACGGTCACCCCGCCGCGGCGGGCGCCAACGCGGTGGCGGCCTACGACCCGTTCAAGCCGTACCTGCCGGAGAGCTTCACCTCGCCGGGCGGCAAGCTGCCGTTCTACTTCGACCGCAACGGCAACCGGCTGCGCAAGCCGGAGGTCCGGCCCAAGCCCGACATCGCCGCCACCGACGGTGGCAACACGACGTTCTTCGTGAGCGACTCGGTGCTCGACCCGGACAGCACACCCAACTTCTTCGGCACCAGCGCGGCCGCGCCGCACGCCGCGGGCATCGCCGCGCTGATGCTGCAGCGGGCGGGCGGACGGAAGTCGCTCACCCCGAAGCAGGTGACGGCGCGGATGAAGCGTGCGGCGTTCCGGCACGACCTGGACCCCGACCACGCCGGCGGATCGGCCGGGGGCGTCACGCTCACGGCGGACGGTCCGCAGGGCAGCGAGGCCGACACGGTGCCGCGCTCCATGAACGACCCCCGGTTCTTCACGCTGCGCTACACCGGCAGGGTCCCGCTGCGTTCGATCACGCTCTACGGCGAGACGGCGAGCCCCTCCGCGCTCGGCAAGCTCGACCCGCCGACCTCGGACGGCATCGTCTTCGACCCGCGTCCCTTCACCGGGCAGGCGCCGTTCACCAGCCAGGGTTATCCGTTCACGGTGGGCTCGGCGACGAAGGTGCGGGCGTCCTCGGTGACGGCCAGCTACGGCGTGCCGTACGGGACCACGGGGACCTACCGCCACCTGCGGGTCAACTTCACGCAGGGGCTGGGCAAGGGTGCCGTGCTGCGCTTCGGCGTCGACCGTGACCTGGCTGTCCCCGCCGGCGGCCTCGCGCCCTCCGGCGGCAACGGCGCCGACGAGCTCGGCGGCGTGGTCTTCCTGCCGCAGGGCAACGCCGTCCGGGGCGGCCTCACCTTCCAGGCCGTCCGGGCCGACGGCTCCGTCGTCCGGGGCACGCTGGTGAACCGGCTCGGCACCGGGTGGACCCCGCTGGACGGCCACGGCGTCGTCAACGCCCAGCAGGTGGTGCTCGGCCGCTAGACGACCTGACCACCGGACGGCCCGTCGCTCTTCCAGCGGCGGGCCGTCCTGTCGCTGGCGTGCCGTCATGACGCCGTCGATGTGAGTGGACCTGGTTTCTAGTCAGGCGCCACACCCATGGTGGGGCCAGAGGCTTACCGCCGGTGCGACACCGATCACGGCGCAGGGTGAAGGTTGTGTCGCAAGGAGAGCTTTGGCTGTGGGTGTTGCCGCCTCGGCTAATTCAGATGTCGGCGGCTGCGTGGGCGCGGAGGTACTCGCGCAGGAACGGCAGCGCGAAGTCGACGTAACCGCGCCGGGTCGGATGGATCAGCTCGGCAGCGATCAGACGGAGCCGGTACTGACTGACGTAGTTGACGTCGACGTTGAGGCGCTGCTGGATGTCGGCCATTTTGGAGGGCCCGTCGTCGTGGGACATCGCGAGCAGGAACGACTTGTCGATGTCGGAGGCGGCACCCAACGCAGGCTCATGGATCAGAGACCCGAGTCGGCGACGTGCGCGCGTGACGCCCTCGATGGCGTCGGCTTCGGTGATCTCTTCCTCGTTGGGGTGCAGCCGCCAGGTCTGTGCGCCGACGAGCTGCAGCAGGAACGGATAGCCGGCTGCGCCGTCGACCATGACCTGCAGGGCCGCGTCGCCCACCTGGCGTCCGGCTGCCTCGATGGGTTCGCGGAAGCCTCGTTCGACGTCGGCTCGGGCAACGGAGCCCAGCGAGTGACGTTCTGCGCGGCGGAGGAATGTGAGGACGTCGTCGTTGACGACATCGCTGACACTCGCGGCCAGGCCGGCGCCGGCGAATGCGAGCTCACGACCCTCGCGGAAGGCGTGCTGGACGGTGGCGGCCAGCTCGCGCAGCTCGGGTAGCTGCTTCTGGTGGATCTCGTCGAGGGTGATCAGGACACCGGTTTCGTGCTCGGCGAGCAGTTCGGTGAGCACCGCGAGCTGATTCCGCAGCCCGGCCTCCACCACGTGGCGTTCGACGGTGTCCCAGTCGAGTCGGCCCAGATTCATCGGGGCGGTGGCACCCTTCACGCGCCGCTGAACGGCCTGCGGGTCGAAGTCGCGCAGCAATCTGGGCAGATGCTGTCGGGTCATTCGTTCCACGAAGCCCGGCGTGGCGGTCTCGCTGATGATCACCCAGCCACGCTCGCGGGCGCGGTCTTCGACCGCGTTGAGCATCACCGTCTTTCCCGCACCGCGGGCGCCGGTGTACAGGGTGGCCCGACCGGATGAGCCCGGGCCGTCTTCCAGAGCTTCGACGAATTCTTCGAGCACCGCTTCACGCCCGACGAGCAGCGGGGGACTGACCCCGAAGCTGGCATGGAACGGGTTCGTCACTCTCACACCGTAGCATCGTCCACTAGAGCCGTTTAGAGTTTTTAGACTCCGCTAGTCGAGTGGGATGGATGCTGCTGGCCTAGTGGTATGCCACGACGGACGGTCCCACCCGTGGTGCGCCAGAGTGGCTCCGTTTCCCCCGGCGGGTCCTCGCGTTGGTGGCCCGGCCCGGGCACGGAAGGGATGTGCCGGCCGGGGCGTGGGTGAAGGTAACACCGACGCTCCGAGCTGCGGCAGTTAGCGGCACGCGCAGCTGCGCGCCCGAGCAAGCGCGGATCTCGACGCCGTGTCGGTCGAGGTCAGCTGGCGTGTTGCAGGCGGTGGCCTGTGAGTCCGGCTCGTGTCGCGCGGAGGACGGCGCCTGTGTCGTAGGAAATGAAGTGGACTGGCTTGCCGGTCAGGGCCTGCAGCGCTTGGCAGCGGTCGACGAGTTCGTCGTCCGGGCGGGGGAGCCGGACGTGTCGCGGGTCGTCGAGGAGCAGCTCTACAGCGACAACGCCCTGGCCCGCTGACCGGTCTGCCGGCCGCAGGACGCTGGGGCGCTCGGGTTCGCGGGCGAAGTGGGTGTAGATGCTCTTCAGCGTGGTGCGCGCCCGGGAACGCACCCGGTCGCTTTTGGCGTCGTCGAGCTCGTCGACGACGAGCATCGGAATGACCACAGCGATCTGGTCCGTCCGCCGCGCCTCGTCTTGCAGGAGTCGGTGCCAGTCGAGTTCGTCGAACGGTTCCTCGTGGTGCAGCCAGACGTTGGTGTCGGCGACTGCGATCAGGCGTGGCGCGTTGTGCGGCTCCCAGCGTTCTACCGTGGCCCTGAGGTCGATGATTGCGGCGCTCAGTTCTATCTGACGCTGCATCACTTCTTCGCCGACGGCAGCATTGGTCACCCCGCTGGCCGCGGGGTTGTTCAGGGTCGCCCAATAGCGGGGGGTGAGCACCAGACGGTCGAGATCCTCCTGCCGCATGACCGCGCGCAGCTTGCTCACCGAGTTGTTCACCCAAGTCAAATACGAGTTGATGACGCTCGAGGTGTCCGACGGAGACGTCGACATTCGATGAACTTCTAGGAGGGCGTCCAAAAGGGTGCGGCCAGATGCGCCGGCCCGCGGGTATAGCGGCATGCACGTCAGCATGCCATTGAGCGTTTGATCGTTCGAGAGTCGATGTGACCTGATCCCAACGGGCTTGTCACCCCAGCGGGACGTCACCTCACGAAACTGTCGCAACTTGTCACGAATCTCAGCTACTAGGTCACCGCGTCACCTTCGATGAGACAGGAGAGCGGGACAGGAGGAGTTCGCTTCTGCACTCATATTTCCCTACGCCGCACCTCCGCAAGATGACATAAGTTTTACTATCGGCGCTCCCACGTTGGGGCGCCCGGGCCAGGGAGTCGAGACCGCACTGCGGGCTTGAGCGCCATCTGCTTGGCCGCACGCCTCGGCAGTCGACCACAGCGGCACCGTCGTGTGGTCGAAGTGGCTATCCGTGGCGGATCCTGGTTTTCCTGTTGGCAACCTCTAGGAGCGCGAGCCGCGGTCGGTTATCGTTTCGCCCACATTGACGCAGAAATCGCCTTGGGGGCCGTTATGCAACGCTTGAAGATGTTCGGTGTGGCAGCCTCTGTGATCGTGGCGAGTGCGGCGTTTGCCCCGGTGGCCGGGGCGGCCGACCCGGCGTCGGCTTACGACTACACCGATCCGAGCGCGACTGGGTGCTCCACCGGTGCGTTTACCTATTGGAGCAAGAACATCATCAGTCCCTCGACCGGTGCCGTGTTGGGCATTCTGGAGTTGCGGGTCTCCAACGCGTGCGGCACTAACTGGGTGCGGGTGAACAACAACGTTGCCGGCGCTACCGCCGAAAAGACCATCGTCCGGTATCGGCAGTACCTGCCCCAGGGCGGTTCTGTCCCGTACGCGGTCGACCAGACCAACGATGCCGGCACTGGCGTGAGCTACGGACTGCAGCTCTACGCGCCTGCCGGCGTCTGCGTCCAGGTAGGCGCCGTGTTGCGGATGTCGGACGGCTCCGTCGCCGGCAACACGGGTCAGTCGCTCAACCAGGTGTGCTGAGCGGCGCTGGCGGCACTTCCCAGGGAGCTGGTCACCGGCGGGTCCGTTTGGGGTAGCGGGGGCCGCACCAGCGCCACCCGTCGGGTGGGTCGAGCTGGCGATCGGCCTCGAGAAGGCCGTAGTGGCCGAGCCGCGATGTCGGCGGCGGTCCCGGCCACCAGCGCCGGTCCGCATCGAGACGCACCCTCGGAACCTGGCTGTAAACCTGGTCCCCGACCTCGCGGGCGGCGGTCCGGCCGGTGCACCACGCCTGCACCGGGTCCTCGAACCGCCTGGCCATCCACCGCTCCCACGTCACGAGCGGCCCCACGAGCCGGCCGGGTCACTCCCCCGCGCCAGCGTATGCACGTCGTGGGTCGGCTGAACCGCCAGCAGAACGTCCGGCGGCCCCCACTCCAGTGTCGAGTCTCAGGACTTCGCTGACGGATTGATGTCTCGGGACATCGCTGACACCTGATCTGCTGTGGGCTGTTGTCCATGGCGCGGAAGGTGACCTCAATGGACGTGCGGATGGCGGCTGCCCTGGCTCAGGGTGTCGACGACGTGGCCGAGTTCTGCCGGGTGCAAGGCATCAGTCGGCAGAGCTACTACAAGTGGAAGAAGCGGTTCGCGATCGAGGGTTTGGACAGGCTGTCCGAGCGCTCCCGCCGCCCGAGCGCTCCCGCCGCCCGAGCGCGACGCCGAACGCGACACCGGTCGAGGTCGAGAACCAACCACGGCCGCTACCGCACCCTCGCCGCGCTCAACCGCGACCTGCAGATCTTCGCCCAGCACTACAACACCCGACGACCCCACCGCGCTCTCGGCGGACGCACCCCCGCGGCAACGTTCGCCGCGACCGTGAAGGCCAGACCCGTCGACCGGCCACTGCCCGACAAAGCCCGGACCTACCACTGCCACGTCTCCACCGGCGGCAGCATCGCCGTCAGCGGGCCACCCGGCGCCGTCACCAACCAACTTCGCGTCCACCTCGGCGGCCGCTACAAACAACTGCCCGTCACCGTCATCCAAGACGGCCTGCGAGTCGCAGTCGTCAGCGGCAACGAACTGATCCGCGCCCTCGACCTCGACCCCACCAAGCACTACCAACGACTGCACCCCTAGACACCGCCCTCAACCAGTCGGCACGCTCTGCTGTCAGCGATGTCCTGAGACATCCCGTGCCAGCGATGTCCCGAGACACGACACGGGCCCTAGTCCATCACCTAGGACTAGAACGTGTATTCGATGATGCTCGTGTGGCGTGCGGAAGGATCTGCGCCTCTGCGTGCGGTCAGGTGGTGTCGTTGCTCCTGAGGGCTGGGTAGTGGCCCGGAGCTGCTGGACCGGGCGCCGAACAAGGTGACCAGCAAGGCTCCCACCAGTGAGCGGCGGCCGGAGGGAGACTCGTAATACTTCGTGATGTGGTGGCGGACCGCGCACCGGCGGGCACCGATCAAGAACGGACGGCCTGGTAATGGCAGATGGAAGCGCGATTGAGTGGACCGAGGCGACCTGGAACCCGACGACGGGATGCGACCGGGTCAGTGACGGTTGTGATCACTGCTACGCGCTGACGCTGGCCAAGCGGCTCAAAGCGATGGGTGCTGCGAAGTACCAGATCGACGGCGATCCGCGCACGAGTGGACCGGGGTTCGGGGTGACGACCCATCCGGGGGCGCTGCAGGTCCCGTACCAGTGGCATCAGCCCCGCCTGGTGTTCGTGAACTCGATGAGCGACCTGTTTCACGCCCGGGTTCCGGTCGCGTTTATCCGCGAGGTTTTCGCGGTTATGGCCGACACTCCGCAACACACGTACCAGCTTCTGACCAAGCGGGCTGCGCGGTTGCGCAAGCTCGCACCATCCCTGGACTTCCCGTCCAATCTGTGGGTCGGGGTGTCGGTGGAATCGATGGAGGTCGTTGGCCGGGTCGAGAACCTGCGCCAGGTGCCGGCAGCGGTGCGGTTCTTGTCCTGCGAACCGCTGCTCGGCCCGCTGGACGGTCTTGAGGTCAGCGGCTTGGACTGGGTGATCGTGGGCGGAGAATCCGGTGTTGGGCACCGCCCGATGGACGTTGGCTGGGCCCGCGGTGTACGGGACAACTGCGATCGGGCAGGTGTGCCGTTCTTCTTCAAACAGTGGGGTGGGCGGACTCCGAAGGCCGGCGGGCGGGAGCTTGACGGCCGCACCTATGACGGCATGCCTGTGCGGCATGCGCCGGCAGCAGTATCAGCATCGGTGTCAGCGGCGCAGGACGTGAAGCGGCGGCCGCCGTCGTCGCCGGGTGCGGCTTCTGCTGGCGTGGTCGCCTAGTTGGCCGGTCGCCTAGCTTGGCAATCCGACGACGGCGCTGATACGAACGTGCCCGGTCTGGTTGTCGTGGCGGGCCAGTTCGCCAGTTTCGACCATTTTATTGACGGCGGCGCTGGCCTGGGCCTCTTTGTAGACGGTGTGCAACAAGGCGAACTGGCGCAGCGCGTACACGGTCGCTCGGTGGTCCGGCTGCTCGCGCAGATGTGCCAGCAGCAGGCGGCGTAGCGGGCCAATCTGGGGGTCCTCCTGGATGAACAGCGTTTCCTGGTTGGGGTCACGAGGGTCGCGGTAGCCGGTGCCATTGACGGGGTCGACACCCCACATCGCGTTCTTCATCACCGTCACTCCCCGGGGATGGCTGGTTCCGAATACGAGGTAGAGGGCCTGACCGCGGTTGTCGATAAGTTCGAAATCGAGGACGTATTGAAAACCGCACTCTTCGATGGTCTGTCGGTAGCGGTCCCGCAGCCACGACGTCTTGCGTGCCGACGGCTGTTTGGCGACGTCACGCCATGTTGTGGAACCGAACACGCGGTCGCCGTTGTCGATGTTGTCGACCTCGGCAAAGCGGGAGAAGTACTGCGGCTGCACGGTCACGATGACTTCGCTGCCGGGGTTGTCGGCGATGCGTTTGATCAGCGAGGCCGACACTCCGCCGCCCCAGGTGTCCAGCACCGCAAGGATTGGATGCCCCCAGGCCTGCTCCTCGGTGAGCAGCTGTTCCAGGGTTGGCTCGCACTTGCCTTTTCGAACCCTCACGCGGACGCGTTCCTCTTTCCAACGATCGAGACTCCGGTGCACGACATTGGGCTCGGCGCTGGGGATGGCCTCGACGAGGCGGCGTTGCAGCAGATCGGTGCAACGCTTGTCGCCGTCGACGAACAGCAGCCGGGCCGGGTTCACTTTCGTGCGCAGTGTCTCGTCCTGAATCAGCGCACGGAACGCGAGGACGGGTGAGCCGGCCTCGCCTTTGTCGTAGACGCCGGGGCCGGCGAACCCCTCGGCGTAGGTGACGTTTCCGCTCCAGCCGCGGACCATGATCGGCCACCACTCGGTGAGGTATTTCTTGTAGATGGCGTGCTTGGCCGCGGTGTGGGGGTCCCGTGGCCAAGGAACCTTTTTCGGCCCCGTCATCGACCGACACCTGACATGCACGCGTCAAAAGAGCACAGAGTCGCTGAGGCGGTCGGCCAGCCGGCCGGCGAGGTGAAAGCGGGTATCACTGCCCTAGCGTGCCGCCAACCGCGGCTTCAATCGAATCCGACACGCGTGGTAACTACGACAACGCGGGGCGGACAGCTCACATGCAGCGGCTCACGAGTGACTTGTCTACCGACCGGTGATCGGTCACAACCATCCACTGTCGGGTTGAAGTTTCGCGACCCGGCCGCAACGGGTGTCAATTGGTGGTCTCAGAACTGCCTCACACCTGACGCGGAGGGACTGGCTGCCCGGCGACCGGTTGACGAAGTGGGGCCGATGACGTCGCAGCGGCATAGACCTGCAGCCGACGTTTAACGACGTCGCCCCTGGTCATAGGAGCGACGCTGATCCACACTTGGACAACAGTTGGTAGTCGCGGGCGGCTGAACGTGACTTCGACCGCATGCAACCAACACCGAAGGGGACCATTCTATGCCGCAGGTATTTTTATCGCACTCTTCCCAAGACAACCACTTCGTCGGCTTCTTATTGGCGCTACTAGAGGCGCACCATGTCGACGTATGGGCAGACTCCCGATTGCAAGCCGGTGATAACTTTATCGAAGAAATTGAGAGCGCCCTGCGCGAGTCCGAAAATCTCCTACTTGTCATATCAATAAACTCGAAAGCATCCGTGCCATGGATTACAAGAGAGATTGCGACGTTTCGCGCATTGCGGCCGGACGGGAAGGTAATTCCGCTGGTCCTAGACGAAGGGGTCGATGTAGGTGAAATCTTCGAAGGGCTGAACCTAGTCAATCAGTTGCGCAGCTATTCTGATTTATTAGGGTCCATGAAGAAATTGCTTGCGCTTCTTGATCGCGAATTGTTCCCAATGGTGGAACGTCGCACCGTGGAGAGAAGAAAGACTTTAGAGGATCGTCGGCGTCCCGAGGCCGTGGCGCGAAGGATGCGAAAAGGACTGACGGACGGTTACCTGACTGAAAGCAGACTCAGAGAGTTCGATCACATTGAGTGGATGTCGGACTTGCACCCTCTGGTGCGATACGTGACCGGAATGAAATCCCCGCTACGCGAGTTCTCCTACCGTTTAAGGCAAGACAACTCGATTGTCGAGTTCCACGATTTGCCGCTCGAAGAGCTTGTAGTGGAGGCGTGGCAAGGCGCCATGAGGCAAGGAAAAGCGGCAATCGTCTACACCTTGGACGGTATTGTTCAATCGCTAATAAAACAGTACGAGGTGGCAAACCTGAGCAGGCGAAGACTGCCCGATAGGCGGGGCTCAAGGTCGTCCGACTCGTAAAGAATTGCACCAATGTGTCTAGAAAAGAATGTGGCGGCTTGCCATCATTCGATGGAGCTTTGGCCAAAGATGGGCGACAAATCAGCCGCGCGATGGGACACCGCCGCGAGCGTGTGCGCTGGCCGCTCGGCAATGTGGAAGCGGATCATATTCGAGGTGACGAGTCTGGAGGAGGCCGTAGTTGGCCACGCCGCGGGACTAGACACCGCCCGAGACGGCTGAGCTGGTCGAGGCCAGGAAGAAGATCGCCCAGCTAGAACGGGCGCTGGGTCGCAAGACCTACGAGCTCGACCTGGCGTTGGGGAAGCATTGCGGAGCTGGGAGTGAACGAGCGCGTCGCCCGGTCCCGCGCCCTGATCGCCAAGGGCCACCGGCCCGTGGTCGTGACGCGCGTGCTGTAGGTGTCTCGCCAGTCGGTCTACCGGCCGATCAGCCGGCGACCTGCCGGTGCTGGTCCCGGTCCCCGCCGTGGCCGACCGGGTGACAAGTCGATCGTCGAGGTGGCGAAGGCGAATCCGACTGACTGCACCCGCATGGTTGCCGCGCCAGCCAGTCGCGACTTGGGCGAGGCGGTGAGCCGCAAGCGGGTGCAGCGGGTCATGCGCGAGCACCGCCTGCTGCAGCGCACCCGCAACGCTGACCGCCGCCGGCCGGGATTCTTCCGGGTCACGCGGCTGCGGCACCGATATGGACAGGCAGAGCATTGCTTTCAGCGCTGGACGTAGAAGTTACCGCGGGTAGGGCCGTGCGGTACTGATGCTCGGCCTGCTGTTCCGGCGCGGCGCTGATGGGTGGTGTGCGGATGTGTGGTGTGCGGATTGGCATGAGTTCGTCCCAGATGAACGCTACGCACAGGGCGATGACGGAGAGGTCTCGGATGTTGCTCAGTGACGGCCGCTTCATGGGGCCAGGTCCTTCCTCGAGGGACTGGGGTTGGTGTTCGACACGAAGATCAGGGATCGGTGATCGTGGCGGGCTGGCCGTAGTTCCAGCTGCCGGCTGTTCGCTGAACGCCGCCCTGGATGGTGATTCGCGCGTGCTTGCCGCAGACGAGCGGCCAGGTGTGTGCGGTGGCAGTGGCGCCGGGGCCGACGATGAACCGTCCGCTGACGGCGCCGGTGACGGTCATGACCATCTTGTGCTTGCTGGCGTTGCGTGCCGGGGTGATGGTGCCGTTGACCTGGCGTCCGAGGACGGCGGTGAACGATGCGGCGCGGCAGTCGTAGGAGATCGCCGCGGCGATCGGCGGGGCGGCGGGGAAGTCAACGACGAAGGTGCCGGCGGCCGCGACCGGAGCGGTCCACCCCTTGCTGGTGCGGAACTGCCACTTCGCTGTGACACGGATTCCGTCGGCGAGAGTGACGGTGCGCTCGAGCAGGTCGACTTCGTTCGCGAGGGGAAGGTGACGCTCTTCGAACCGCCGGGCCACGTGTAGGTCAGACGCGAGGCGAACGAGCTCGGCGGCGCGCACGCTCGCAACGTGCCGGCCGGGTGACCGTTGCACTGCGAGCTGCACCTGCAACTGTTGGGCGTGCTGATCTTGCTGCCGTGGGTGAGCGTGACGGCCGTGACTGCGCCCGTCCGGTAGCGCTGACGCTGCCCGTGCACGTGCCGGATTGGCCGGGGCAGCGCGTCTCAGCGCAGGCTCTCCACCGGCAGCGGACCGCGGCTGCGGACGGTGCGGATCGCGAAGGTGCTCAATGCGGTCGTCACCGGCCCGATCGCCAAGACGTGGTCCAGCAGCAGGCTCTCGTAGGACGCCAGGTCGGGGACTGCCGCCTCCAGGAGGAAGTCCGCTTCGCCGGAGACGGCATGGCACGCCACCACGGCGGGGATTGCCAGAAGCGCCTCCTCGATCCGGTGCGACGTCGCCCGTGAGTGCTGCTCGACGCGCAGTGACATGAAGACCGTGAGACCCAGGCCGAGGCGCTGACGGTCCAACTCGGCGCGATAGCCGGCGATGACCCCGGCCTCCTCCAGTGCCTTCGTCCGGCGCAGGCACGCCGAGGGCGAGAGCTTGACCGCCTCGGCCAGCTCGACGTTGGGGATACGTCCGTCCAGTTGCAGGCGTTCCAGGATGGCGCGATCGATCCGGTCAAAGGTTGGCGGCACAGAATGCAGTCTAGAACTTGATGCACCGCAGATTATTGCTTGGAACGCCTGGCGCGACGCAATCTTCGGCAGCGCATGCCGCACGCCTTGGGTCATCGTTGCGACCATGGCGACGCAACTCGGCACGACTCGCGCAGTGGTGCTCTACGTCGGGGCCCTGCTCGGCCCCGGCGTGCTCATCGTCCCCGGAGTCGCGGTGGAAGCCGCCGGTCCGGCGTCCGTCCTGGCGTGGCTGGGGCTGCTCGGCCTCTCCGGTCTGCTCGCCTGGATGTTCAGTGCGTTGGGCACCCGGTTGCCGGACCGTGGTGGCGTCGCCGGCTACGTCGCACACGCCTTCGGCGCGCGCTGGGGGCGGGTGGCGGCGGGGTGCTTCGTGGCCGGCGCCATCCTCGGCGCACCGGTCGTCTGCCTCGTCGGTGGCGGCTACCTGGCCGAAACGGTGGGAGGCGGCCGGGTGGCGACGGTGGCCGCTGCCTTGCTGATGTTGCTCGTGGTCGTCACGCTGACGGTGGCAGGTGCCCGCGTCTCGGCCACGGCGCAGCTCGCGCTGGTCGCCGTCCTCGTCGCCGTGATCGTGATCGCAGTGCTCGGGGCGGCTCCCGCCGCCGATGCGTCGGGATGGGAGCCGTTCGCTCCTCACGGCTGGCTGGCGGTCGGCCGAGCCGCGGCGCTGCTGATGATGTCCTTCGTCGGCTGGGAGGCCATCGCTCCGCTCGTCGGGCGACTGGCGGACCGGCAACGCCGGCTGCCGCGGGTCATCGGGATCTCCTTCGCCGTCACCGCGGTGCTCTACCTGGCGCTGGCCGTGACGACGGTCGGCGTGCTCGGGCCAGCCGCCGCGAGTCATACGCCGATTGCCGATCTGCTCACCGTCGCTCTCGGGGAGGGCGCGACCGTGGTGGCCGCAGTGGCGGCTGTCGCCCTCACACTGGCCGCGGTCAATGCGTACCTGGCCGGCGCAGCGGCGACGGTGTCCGCCGTCGCCCCCGCCGCGGGGCGTCTCCTGCCGCTCGGCGTGGCAGCCGTGGGGATTGTCGTCCTCAGCGGGGTCGCGGTGGGGTGGTGGAGCGCCGAGGACCTCATCACGGTGCCGACCGCGTGCTTCATAGCGGTCTACCTCGGCTGCGCGGCGGCGGGGGTGATGTCGCTGCGCGGCGGCGCCCGGCGCGCCTCCGCCCTCGCGGGTCTGTTCGTGCTGATCGTCGCCGGTTTCACCGGACCGGCAATGCTGACCCCCGCGCTGGTGACTGCGGCGGTTATGAGCCGTGGCGCGATCCTGCGCGGATTCCGTCGCCGGCGACCACGCATAGAACGAAATCAGTTGTTGAGTGCAGCTGCCGGCACGGCTAGCGTGGCGATGTGGCCGACAAGCGCAAGGTGCAGAACTTCATCGACGGCAGCCTCACCGACGCCCGGGACGGTGGCACCACCGACCTGATCGATCCCACGACCGGCGAGGTCTTCGGCTCGGCGCCGCTCTCGACGCAGGTCGACGTGGACGCCGCGTACGCCGCGGCGACCAAGGCTGCCGAGAGCTGGCGGGACACCACCCCGAGCGAGCGGCAGCAGGCGTTGCTGAAGTTCGCCTCGGCGCTGGAGGATCGCGCCGAGGACCTCATCGCCGCCGAGTGCCAGAACACCGGCAAGCCGGTCGAGCTGATGCGCAGCGAGGAGATCCCGCCGGCCGTCGACCAGCTGCGCTTCTTCGCCGGCGCCGCGCGCGTGCTCGAGGGTCGCAGCGCCGGGGAGTACATGACCGGCTTCACCAGCTACGTGCGCCGCGAGCCGATCGGCGTCGTCGGCCAGGTGACGCCGTGGAACTACCCATTGATGATGGCGGTCTGGAAGTTCGCGCCGGCCCTGGCCGCCGGAAACTGCGTCGTCCTCAAGCCCTCGGACACCACGCCGGTGACGACCTCGATGATGGCCGAGATCGGCGCGGAGTTCCTTCCCGCCGGCGTCTTCAACGTCGTCTGCGGCGACCGCGACACCGGCCGCGCCCTGGTCGCGCACAAGACGCCCGGCCTGGTGTCGATCACCGGGTCCGTCCGCGCTGGCTTCGAGGTGGCCAAGGGAGCCGCCGAGGACCTCAAGCGCGTCCACCTCGAGCTGGGCGGCAAGGCGCCGGTCGTCGTCTTCGACGACGCCGACCTCGCCGACGCGGCCGAGAACATCGCGATCGCCGGGTACTTCAACGCCGGGCAGGACTGCACGGCGGCGACCCGCGTGCTCGTCCACGAGCGGGTGGCCGACGAGTTCGCCGCCCTGCTCGCCGAGCAGGCTCGCAACACCAAGACCGGCGCGCCGACGGACGCCGACGTCCTCTACGGCCCGCTGAACAACCAGTCGCAGTTCGACCGTGTGGCGAGCATGGTGGGACGGCTGCCCGACAGCGCCGAGCTGCTGGCCGGCGGCGAGCGCGTCGGCGAGCGCGGCTACTTCTGGGCGCCCACGGTGATCGGCGGGCTGACGCAGCAGGACGAGCTGAGCCAGACCGAGATCTTCGGCCCCGTCATCACGCTGCAGACCTTCACCGACGAGGACGACGCGGTCCGCTCGGCCAACGGCGTCGACTACGCCCTGGCCTCCTCGGTGTGGACCAAGGACCACGGCACCGCGATGCGGATGAGCCGTCGCCTCGACTTCGGCTGCGTCTGGGTCAACTGCCACATCCCGCTGGTCGCCGAGATGCCGCACGGCGGCTTCAAGCACTCCGGCTACGGCAAGGATCTGTCGATGTACGGACTCGAGGACTACACCCGTATCAAGCACGTGATGCACGCGATCGGGTGAGGCGGAGCGCGCGTCTGCGGGCCCGCCGGGCGATCGGGTGTTCAGCCGCGGAGTGGGGATTATCAGATCCGCCGCTGAGTCCTAGGCTCAGCACATGACCCACCCCATCGTCGCCGAGCTGGTCGGCTCGGTCCTCTCTGTCTCGGTCGAGGTCGGCGATCCCGTCTCGGCCGGCGACACGATCCTTCTCATCGAATCCATGAAGATGGAGATCCCCGTGCTGACCGAGGAGGACGGCGTCGTCCGTGAGATCAAGGTCCGGCAGGGTGACGTCGTCCAGGAGGGCGACGTCATGGCCGTCGTAGGGTGAGAGATGTCGAATCAGGATATTGAGCAGAAGCGCGCGATCGTCACGGAGATCCCGGGACCGCGCTCGAAGCAGCTGCAGGCGCGCAAGCAGGCGGCGGTGTCGTCCGGCGTCGGCACGACGCTGCCGGTCTACGTCGAGCGAGCCGGTGGCGGCATCGTGGTGGACGTCGACGGCAACCAGCTCATCGACCTCGGCTCCGGTATCGCGGTCACCTCGGTGGGCAACAGCAACCCGCGCGTGGTCGAGGCGGTGCGCGACCAGGTCGGCGACTTCACCCACACCTGCTTCATGGTCACGCCGTACGAGGAGTACGTGGCGGTGGCGGAGCGGCTCAACGAGCTGACGCCGGGCGACCACGAGAAGCGGTCGGCGCTCTTCAACTCCGGCGCCGAGGCGGTCGAGAACGCGATCAAGGTCGCCCGCTCGGCCACCGGCCGTCCCGCCGTGGTCGCTTTCGACCACGCCTACCACGGCCGGACCAACCTCACGATGTCGCTGACGGCCAAGAACATGCCCTACAAGCACCGCTTCGGGCCGTTCGCCGGCGAGATCTACCGGGTGCCGATGGCCTACCCCTACCGGTGGCCCACCGGCCCGGAGAACTGCGCCGACGAGGCGTTCGAGCAGTTCGTCTCACTGCTGCACACCCAGGTGGGCGAGGAGAACACCGCCGCCGTCATCGTCGAGCCCATCCAGGGTGAGGGCGGCTTCGTCGTCCCGGCTCCGGGTTTCCTCGCCCGGGTGGCCGAATGGTGCGCGGGCCACGGCATCCTGCTCATCGCCGACGAGATCCAGACCGGCTTCTGCCGCACCGGCGACTGGTTCGCCTGCGAGGCCGAGGGCGTGGTCCCGGACCTCATCACCACGGCCAAGGGCATCGCGGGAGGGTTGCCGCTCGCGGCCCTCACCGGACGGGCCGAGCTGATGGACGCCGTCCACGCCGGCGGCCTCGGCGGCACCTACGGCGGGAACCCGGTCGCCTGTGCCGCCGCGCTGGCGGCGATCGAGAGCATGCAGGCCGACGACCTCTGCGGCAGGGCCCGTCACATCGAGGCGGTCATGCGCCCGCGGCTGGCGGCGCTGGCGGCGAAGTACCCGGCCATCGGGGAAGTCCGGGGCCGAGGCGCGATGCTCGCCCTCGAGCTCGTCGAGCCCGGCAGCCGCGAACCGAACCCGGCGCTGACGGCGGCGGTGACGGCGCACTGTCACCGCAACGGAGCCATCGTGCTCACCGCCGGCAGCTTCGGCAACGTGCTGCGCTTCCTGCCGCCGCTGGTCATCGGCGACGAGCTGCTCGACGAAGGGTTGCAGATCATCGAGGAGGCTTTCGCCGCGCAGGCCTGACGCCGAGCCGGTAGGTTTCGTCCTGCCGGCTCGACGAACGGATCCCGCCATGCGCTTCGCCTTCCTGCAGACGGGCATGACCGGCTACAACGACGCCTGCCTGCGCGCGCTGAAGGCGCACGGCCAGGAGATCCTCAACGTCTTCCCGTCCGGCGAGAAGAACTACGCCTTCGACACCGCGTCCTTCACCTCCTACGGCCGGACGATCACCTGGGACGGCGAGCCGGACCAGGCCGTGCTGGAGCAGGCGATCGACGACTTCGCCCCGGACGTCGTCGTCATGGTGTCCTGGACCCAGCCCGCCTACAAGGCGATCATGAAGCGGGTGCAGGGCAGGGCGCTGCGCATCCTGGTGTCCACCAACGTGTGGGAGAGCCGCGCCCGGCAGTGGCTGGGGCGGGCCACCCACAAGGTCTACATCGACCCCTACTACGACGCGGTCCTGGTCCCCGGCGACCGCTCCGAGTGGTTCGCGCGGCGGCTGGGCTTCACCGCCGAGCAGGTGATCCGGGGCGCCAACACCGCCGACGTGGAGGTCTACGACCGCGGTCCGCGCGACCCGGCCGAGCTGGTCTCGGCCAAGCGGTTCCTCTTCACCGGCCGGCTCATGACCTACAAGGGCGTTGCCGTCCTCGCCGAGGCCTACGACCGTTACCACCGCACCGAGACCGCAGCCGGACGCGAGCCGTGGCCGCTCGACGTCGTCGGGATCGGCGAGCTCGACGATCAGCTGCGCAGCCTGCCCGGCGTGACGATGCACGGCTTCGTCAGCCCCGCCGAGCTCTCCGATCTGATGCACCGGACGACCTGCCTGGTGCTGCCGTCCTTCATCGACTTCTTCGGCGTCGTCGTGCACGAGGCCGCACTGTCGGGGCAGGTGCTGCTCTGCTCCGACGGCGTCGGGGCCACCCCCTACCTGCTGCAGGACGCCTTCAACGGCTGGACCGTCGCCACCGGCAGCGTCCGGTCGCTCGCCGACGGATTGGGGCGGGTCAGCGCGCTGCCGGACGAGCGGCTGGTCGCGATGTCGCAGGGGAGCCGGGCGCTCGCGTCCCGCTTCAGCCCGCGGCAGTGGGCCGAGAACCTCACCGCCGAGGCCGAACGTCGCCTCGCCGCCGGGGACCACCGCCGGTGAGGCACGGGGTGGTCGTCGTCGGGCCGGTGCCGCCGCCGATCCACGGCGCGGCGCGGGTGACGGCGCTGGTGGTGGCCGAGCTGCGCGCCGCGGGTGCGGAGCCCACGGTGATCGACACCAGTGGGACGGCCTCGGGCATCGGCTGGCGGCACCACGCGCTGCGGATCGGGTTGCACCTGCGCGCCGCGGTGACGCTGCTGCTGCGGCGACCCCGAGCCGTCTACGTCACCGGCGCCGGCGGTCTCGGCCTCTGGTACTCGCTGGCGGTGATCGCCGCCGCGCGCCTCGCCGGCAGCCGGGTGGTCTTCCACCATCACTCCTACGCCTATCTGAACGATCCGGCCCGGGTCATGCGGCTCATCACCACCGTGGCCGGGCCGCAGTCGCTGCACGTAGTACTCGCCGAGCGGATGGAGCGCGACCTGCGTGCCCGCTACCCCGCGGTGGGAGAGGTCCTGGTCTGCTCGAACGCCGGACTCTTCCCGCCGCCCGAGATCTCCGACGACGACGATCGGGCGGGGGTGGTGCTCGGGCACCTGGGCAACCTGCACCTGGACAAGGGCTTCGCCGAGATCGTCGACACGCTACGGGCGGTCCGTGCCGCCGGTACCGACGCGCGTCTCGTCCTCGGCGGTCCGGTCCGTCACGACGCGGCGCAGCGACTGCTCGACGCCGCGCAGAGCGAGTTCGGCGACGCCGTGGAGTACGTCGGCCCCGTGCCCCCGGATCGGGTGGACGACCTCTACCGCCGCTGCGACGTCTTCCTGCTGCCGAGCCGGTGGAAGAACGAGGCCGAGCCGCTGGTGGTCCTGGAGGCGGCCCGGCTCGGAGTGCCGTCCATCGCCTACGACGTCGGATGTCTCGGCGATCTCGTGGCAGCCGACGCCCTGATCGACACCGATGCCGACTTCGGCGCCGAAGCTGCGAAGTCGATCATGACCTTGGCCGACATCGATCGCGCCGGACGTCGTGCCGAGGCGGCCCGCCGCTTCGCCGCCCGCCGGGACGGTGCGCTCGCCGCGCAGCGCAGCCTGATCCGGGAGCTGACCGGCTGATGCGGACCGTCGTCGTCGAGCCCAACCCCGCCGGCCACCGCTTCCAGGCCGCGGCCAATGTCGCGTCGCGCGCGCTGCGCGACGGTCCGGTCACGCTGCTCACCGCGGTGGGCGCGCGGCAGCGGACGGAGTTCGCCGAGTACGTCGGTGACCTGGATGTCAGCGTGGCCGAGGCCTTCACCGAGCCTGAACCGGCCACCGCCGTCTTCGTCGCCGAGATCGTGGCGGCGGCGCGTCGCACCGGCGCAACCCGGCTGGTGATCATGGACGGCGACATCGCGCTGAAGCAGTGGTGGCGGGTGGCGCGGGCACCGCTGCGCTCGTTGCCGGGTCGGGTCAAGGTGATCTTCTTCCTCACCCGCTACCCGGCTCGTCTCGAGCTGCGCGAGCCGGGCGATCTCGGTTACTGGAAGGTGCGGCTGGCCAAGGCAGCGCTGCTGCTGCTCTCCCGTCTCACCGGCACGATCCACCGCGCCGCCGGCTTCGCCGCGCGGGACGACGCCACCGTCGGCTGGCTGGTCAAGCGGGCCCGTGACCCTGCGGTGTGCCTCGCGCATTCGCGGGACCGAGCCGCGCTGCGCACCGAGCTCGGCCTGCCGGCCGACCGCCGGCTCGTCGGGATCTACGGCGGGGTGAACGCCCGGAAGAACCCGCAGCTCTGCCTGGCGGCGGCCGAGGCGGCGGGCGAGCAGGTGGATCTGGTCTGCGCCGGCCCCGTCGCCGAGGACATCCGGGACTGGCTCGACGGACTCCCCGCCGAGCGGCGTCGCCGGGTGCACGTGGACGCCGGGTTCCTGTCCAACGAGCGGCTCGACAAGCATCTCGCCGCGGCCGACGTGGTGGCACTCGTCATGACCCTGGAGGGGCCGAGCGGGATCCAGGGCAAGGCCATGGCGGCCGGCGTCCCAGTGGTCACGGCCGGGTCCAAGACCCGCGCCAAGGAGCTCGCCGCCCTCGGCGACGGCGTCGCCGTCGACCCGACCGTCGAGGCGCTCGCCGCCGGTATCCGCAGTGTGCTCTCCGGTGCCGCGCGGCATGCGCCGGGGACGGAGCGGCTCGCGCTGCCCACCGGGGAGACCTTCGCCGCGGCGGTGCTGGGCTGAGTCACGAGCGCTCACGACCCCACCCGTCCTTCTCTTCGGTCCCGCTCCGCCCCTGCCTTCTTTTCGGTCCCGCTCCGCCCGTCCCGTCGAGTGGTCGATAGTTCGGCCGAGTGGTCGCGAATCCGTGACCACTCGGGCTCGACGTGACGGGGCGGGGCGTGACGGGGCGAGGCGTGACGGGGCGTGACGGGGCGAGGCGTGACGGGGCGGGGCGTGACGGGGCGAGGCGTGAAGGGCGAGGCGTGAAGGGCGAGGCGTGAAGGGCGAGGCGGGGCGGTCAGCGGACGAAGGTGAGGTTCCACCCCTCCATCCGGACCAACGCGTACCCGGCCGCGGCGAGGGAGCGGCGGGCCGCGACGATCTTCCGGATCGGGGCCGGTTGGTCGAACTCCACGCAGAGGACGCGCGGCAGCGGTCCGTCGCGCAGCAACGACTCGATGACGCGGTACTCGGCTCCCTCGATGTCGATCTTGAGCAGGTCGACGCGGGGATCTCCACAGGCGGCGACGATCTCGGCCAGCGGCTGCACGTCGGCCAGGAAGTACTCCGCCGTCCCGGCGATGTTCACCGCCGAATGCGAGACGCCGTCGCCGGCGGGCCGGTAGAACCGCAGCCGGTCTGATTCGTCCCAGAGACCGATGGGCAGGAACTGGAAGCGGGGGTCGTCCGGTGCGTGCCTGGTGACGTGGTCGATCGCGCGGGGCGTGGGGTCCAGCGTGCGTACCGTGCAGCCGGCGCGGAACAGCGCGAGGTCGAAGGAGATGTCCTCACCCGCTCCTGCGCAGTAGGCGATTGTCCCCGCCGCCAGCACCGACCGCGGCACCCACCAGCCGCCGTACGCGGTCCCGAGCCGCACCAGCTCCGGTCCCGGGCGCGGTCGGAGCCGTCGTCGCGCGATCTCGCGTCTCGCCCGCCCGACCACACGGGTGCCGAGACTGCGGGCGGGCGCGAGGGGGTTGGTGCTGTACGGCGGGACGCCGATGACCCTCGCGCCGAAGACATCCCCGGCGGGCCCCGCGTCGGTGTCGCCGGTCAGCACCCGTGGCGCCGTGACGACCCAGGGCGGCGCGGTGGTCGGTGCCTGCGCCGGGACCACGGCCACGATCCGGTGAGCGGTGCCGGTGAGTCGCGCGGCCAGCAGCGGCCGGGTGTCCCGGGGGAGACCGTCGGCCAGCAGCAGGACGGTGCGGGGTCGATGCGGCAGCGTCGCGTACCGGCGGCGGGCGGCACGTGCCCACTCGGCGCCGATCTCGCTGCCGTGGCAGACGAGGACGTGCTCGACATCGGGATGGCCACGGCAGAAGTCGGCGACAGCCGCCGCGGTGCGCTCGGCGTCACGCAGGTTCGCGCTTGGCGTCGCCAGCACCTCCACCGGCCCCAGCCGCCACGCCAACCGGACGAGCGGCGCGACGAGAGCACGGCGCTCGCCGGCCGGCTGCGGCTCGACGACAAGGGTGGTCGGCACGAGATGGATCATGGAACGGTTCGGGCCGGACCGCCTCTCGAGAGCCGCTGCCGGCCGGATTCGGAACGCCTTCCCCGCTCGACGAGGAGGAACCGATCGCGAACGCCGCGCGCGCCCCGAGCTTCAGCCGGCCTCGACCCGGGTGAAGTAGGCCGCCCGGCTGACCCAGACGTCGGAGACGAAGAAGACGCCGGGATGGTCCTCGAAGAGCTCCCGCAGCCCCGCGACGACGGCGTCGGCGGCGTCGTCCGGCAGCACGGTGAGGACGAGGGCGAGGCCGTCGGTCTCGTTGAAGAGGAACCGTCCCTCGCGGTGACCGTGATGGCCGAAGCCGGAGACCCCGCTGACGTTGGTGTAACCGGTCGCCCCGGATGCCGTGAGCAGCGCGGTGACGACGTTCGTGTCCGAGCCTCGGACGACGACCTCGAGCTTGGTCATCCGGGTGAGGTGGTCGCGGTTCATACGGTGGCCTCCTGGCCTCGTGCGGTGATGGATGGGGTGGCGGTCGTGACGGCCGGCTGCCAGGGCTCCCAGCCCCCCTCAGGGGTCCGCCGCTGCCACGGGCGTCCGGGTCCCTCGCGCACCACGAGCCCGAGCCACTGGCCGTGGAACCACTGCTGCAGCACGGGGTTGCGCCCGATGACCTCGTCGACCCGCGCGAGCGGCGCCTCGATGACGTAGAGGGCACGGACGGGTTCGTGGTGCAGCTGCTCGCCGACCGCCACCGACTGCCAGGGCAGGCCGAGTCGCAGATCCCCGCTCTGACCCTGCAGCACCCCGATGTCGGCGACGACGTTGTGCAGCGTCTTGTCCCCGGCACCGAGGACGTCCGGGGCGACCGTGGAGAAGTAGTACTGCGCGTTGATCCACTGCACGACCAGCCCGGGCGCGGTGAGGATCGTCTCGAGCACCCGGGCGTCCGGGTCGGCGGCGGAGTCGTAGCTGTGCAGGAAGGTGCGGGTGCCCAGATCGAGACCGCGCACCAGCGACGACGGTCCGATGACGAAGGCGGTGTGGCGGGCCAGTCCCCACTCCGGACGGACCTGCGCCCAGTCGCGGGCGCGCCGGTGCGGGTGGTCGCCGCCGGGCAGCAGTCCGGCCCGCTCGGTGGCGAGCGCCTGGCCGGCGTCGGCGAAGGCCGCCTCCAGCCGGGCCAGGGCCTCGCGATGCCGCTCCGAGACGGCGTGGCGGTCCAGCACGGTCACGACATCGGTGGCGGTGTCGTGCTCCGCAGCGAGGAAGAGGGTGTCGTCGCCGATCACGATGCCGCGGCGCGCGAGCCCGGCTCGGACGTCGGAGCGGTTCAGCACTGCGCAGGCGGCGCGGGCGTTGGGGCCACCGTGCTGTCCGCCGCAGGCGCCGCAGTCCAGGGCCGCCTCGAAGGCGTTGTTCTCCGTCCGGCTGCCGTGCCCGCAGAGGACGACGAGCGGGGCGAAGCCGTCCAGCAGGCCCATCGACCGCAGTGCGAACTCGGCCCAGTCGACCTGCTCCTCGGTGTCGCGACCGGCACCCGCGGCATCGACGACCACCTCCGTCGCGGTGGGACGTAGCCGATCGGAGAGTCGACCGCGCAGGCCGGTGAAGCTCCGCGGCGCGACGGTCTTGGCCAGGGCCAGCGGACCTGCGACCCATCCGGCGGCCTCGGCGAGGGCGAAGGGTGCGGCGAGGTCGTCCTTGGCGGCGTGGAAGGACTGCTGTGCCGCCACGGCGTCGCGCCGGCCGGCACGTGCCGCCGCCACCGACGCCGCGGCGTCCGCCGTCGGCCGCTCCTCGGCGGTCCGGGACGGTGTCAGCGGGACGGGGCAGAGCCGATCCACGAGCGGACTGTCGAAGGCGCGATAGCGCGCGGCGAAGTGGAAGAAGCCGGGGAAGCCGAAGGTCTCGAACGGGCCCCGGCCTTCGAGGTGCCGGCGCAGCCCCTCGGAGCGGGCGTCGATGCAGAAGGCCGCCTGCGCCAGCGCGCCAGCGCGCACCGGTGGCGGCGCCGGCCGGTCGAGCGTGGCGAGCAGCGTGTCGCGCTCGTGCCACTCGTAGGCGTCGAGCCAGACGAAGCCGCGCTGGTTCTCCGGCAGTCGCGTGAGCACGCCGGCCACCGCCGCGGCGGCGCTGCCAGGTGCGTCGAGGGCACGGAGCACCGCGTCCACCCGCAGGCTCGGGTCGGCCGTGGGCCGCGGGGTGGCCGTGCGCCGTGCCACCTCGGCCCGCAACGCGGTCATCCCGCCGGCGAGGTCGGTGACCGCGCGTTCGACGAGCAGCAGCTCGTAGGTCAGGCGGATGGCGAGCAGGTCGACGAGGTCGGCCGGCAGCGCCACCTGATCGGGGTGCTCGGCGCGCCAGCGGATGTGGGCCGCCCAGCCGGGCGTGCGCACCAGCTGGCCGCGGAACTCGGCCCGCCGCGCCTCCTCGGGCACGCGGAGCGCCGACAGCGCCGCGATGAGCGCGTCCTCGGCGCGGTCGGGGAGGGCCCGCAGCCGCGCACGCCCCACCCGCAGCCGCCGGAGCGCGGGGTCGTGCCGCACCAGGCGTCGCCACGCCGACCACAGGCCGTCACTGCCCCCCGGCATCGACCAGGCGGCGGCACCGGCGCCACAGAAGGCGGTGAGCCACTTGCTCACCTGGTCGTCGGTCGCCGCCGCGACGGTGGTGCCCAGCACCGCGTCGCACCACTCACCAGCCCCCCGGGGCGGGATGTCCGGTGCGCCGGACTCCACACCGTGGAGCAGATCGGCGCGCAGGACGTCGACGGCTCCGACGGTGCGCTCGTCCAGCCGGAGGTCGCCGACCGCGTCGAGGTCGGGCAGCCGCCGCCGGAGCGCGGCGTCGAGGTCGGCGTCCCGGACGCGTCCCCGGGCGTGCTCGGCACGGAACCAGGTCAACGAGCGGTGTCCGGTCGTGCCGTAGAGCCCGCCGGCCAGCCGCACCGCCTCGTCGAAGGGGTGGTCCTGCAGCCCGCCGAGGGGATTCACCGCCACGAAGGTCGACAGCGGCCAGGTGGTCGCTACCACCCGGGCCGCCGACGCCACCTGGGCGCGGATGGTGGCACGCTCGGCCGCCGACGGGGGCGCGGACCGGCGCCGGCTGCCGACGGGGCCGGCGGTGGGGGTGCGGTCCATGGCGGGGTGCTCCGTGGTGGTGTGGCTGGTCATCAGTGGGCTCCAACGGTCGGGCGCGAGACGGACGTCGCGGGGTGAGCGGTGACGGGGCCGGCCGGCCACGTCCCGCGTCGGGGCGGGGCGGCGACCGGAACGTGACCGGAGTCCAGGGCACGGACCCATGCCCGGGCACGGAGCCGGCCGAGCCAGTCGGGGCCTGTCGCGGATCCCGACAGCGCCACGGCGACGGCGAGGATCAGCACCAGGACGGCGACGGCTGCCGGCGCGGCGATCGGATGCGCCGCGTCCCGCACCACCGGCGCGAGCAGCTGCGTGGCGGCGGCGAGCAGCCCGGCGTAGGCGACGGCGGCGCCGGTGAGGGCGAGCAGCCCGGCGGCGGCGCGGGCAGGGGTCGCGGCCAGCCAGCCCCACGCGGCTCTGGCGGTGGTGACCCCGGCGAAGGCGACGAGGACGACGGCGCCGGGGTGGTCGAGGGCAGCACCGGCGAAGGTCGCGAAGGCGACGCCCAGCCCGACGGCCGGGACGGCGAGTGCGGCCAGTGCCCGGACCGGGCGCGGCAGTCCGGCGCCCGCCTCGACGCCCGGCACCCGCTGCCGCCACTTGCCGGTGTGGACGACCGAGTCGGCGCCGAGGAAAAGCGTGGCCTTGTAGAGGCTGTGGCCGACGAGGTGGACCATGGCCGCCGCCGGGGCGCCCATCGCGCAGGCCATGACCATGTAGCCCATCTGCGCCGTCGTCGAGTGGGCGAGGGCGCCCTTGACGTCGGGACGGGTGAGCATGGCGGCCGTCCCGACCGCCACCGTCGCCGTGCCGGCGGCGAAGGCCAGCAGCGTGGCGGCGGAGCTCGACCCGAAGATCGCGCCGGTGCGGACGAGCAGGATGCCGCCACCGTTGACGAGGCCCGCGTGCAGGAACGCCGACACCGGCGTCGGCGCGGTGAGGGTCGCGGGCAGCCAGCGGGGCAGCGGGAGCAGGGCGGAGCGACCCGCGGCCGCCACCACCAGCAGGCAGGCGACGACGGTGCTCATCGCGATCTCGGCGCCGCCGAGGTGGATCCGGTGCGCGGCGAGGGCGGCGTAGCCGGCCCCGGCATCGCGCAGATCCACCTCGCCCACGGTGGCGCGGGTCAGCACGGCTGCGGCGACGAGCGCACCGTCGCCGATCGCCATCGCCATCGCCGTCCGCCGCAGCCCGAGCCGGGCGGCGGGGAGGTCGGCGCGGTGGGCGAGCAGGGCGAGCAGCCCGGCGCTGCTGAGCAGCCAGCCGACGACCAGGCTGCTCAGCGTCGCGGCCGCGACGGTCACGGCCACCGCAGAGGTGGTGAGGCCGAGCAGGGTCAGCAGCCGCCGGCGGCGCGGATCGCCCGAGAGGAGCCGATCGGCGTACAGCTGGACGACCGCGCTCACCCCCAGGACGAGCAGGAGCAGGGTCGCGGTGAGCCTGTCGGCGACCAGACCGGCGACCGCCCGGCCGCTCGCCCCCGCCACGACCGCCGAGACCGGACCGCCGGCGACGGCCGAGCCCAGCAGGACGGCGGCGCCGGCCGCGGCCAGTGCCGTCACGACGGCGCCGAACCGGCCGGCCTCGCCCGCCGGCCGCCACGCGATGCCGAGCAGCCCGGCCAGCGCCGGCAGTGCGACGACGAGCACCAGCAGGACGGTCATGTCGACGCGCCGATGATCAGCACTGTCTGCGGGTCAGCGACGGGCTGCACGTCCAGGCCGGCCCGTCGCGCGGCCACCGTGACCGCATCGGCAGTCCCGGTGCCGCCGAGGTGGACGGGCAGGGGATGGACCAGCGCGCCGTCGGCGTCGAAGCAGCGCGCCTCGTCCTGCTGCAGCCAGAAGGCGCAGGAGCCGTCCCCGTCGGGCCACCGCAGCCGCAGTCGCTGCTGCCAGCGGTCGCGGACGGCACCTGCCTCCGCTCCCGATGCCGGCCCGGCGGCGATGGCGTAGCGGCGCAGCACCGACGAGGCGATGTCCAGGCGGGCCCGATCGGTGATCGTGCTTCCCGCGGCGACCATCGGTGGGCTGTCCAGGTCGAGCAGGAACCCGTCGTAACCGGGTTCGTCTGTGTGCGTGAGCGACATCGTCCGCCTCCTCCTCGGCGCCTCCTTAGCGCCTCTCCAGCAGCAAAGCACGAACTCAAAGACGTGTCTAGATATTCATGTAGTGTGATGCACGTGACGTTGTACGCGAATGATGAGGCGTTCTACAGCGGGGAGCGGATCGCGCTCGGCACGCGCCACGGCAAGCAGCGTCAGATCGCTCCGGCCTTCGCAGCGCGGCTCGGAGCGGAGGTCGTCGTGCCGCCCGACCTCGACACCGACTGCTTCGGCACCTTCAGCGGCGAGCGGCCACGGAGCCTCACCGCCCCGGACGCCGCCCGCGCCAAGGCGCGGCTGGCCATGGACGTCCTGGGCCTGGACAAGGGGTTGGCGAGCGAGGCGAGCTACGGCCCGCTGCCCGGCCTGGGCTGGTCCGGCCACGAAGAGCTGCTGCTCTTCGTCGACGACGGTCGCGACATCGAGGTCGTCGAGGGGATCCGTGGCCTGGCGGTGCCGGGGGTGCGGCAGGTGGTGCACGACATCGCCGAGCTGCGCCTCGAGGCGCTCGGGTGGCCCGGACAGGCGCTGATCGTGCGCCCGGCATCGGCCGTCGAGGCGGCGAGTCCCGGCAGCGCTGCAGCCGCTACCGGTCCGGCCGTCGTCACCAAGGGCATCTCATCCCTCGAGCGGCTCGCGGTCGCGGTGGCGCGGGCCGCGACGACGGATCCAAACGGTCGCGTCGCCGTCGAACCCGATCTGCGGGCCCACCACAACCCCAGCCGCCGGGCCGTCCTCGTGCAGCTCGCCGAACGCCTCGCCCGCCGGCTGGCCACCGCCTGTCCGGCCTGCCGGACGCCGGGCTTCGGTCGCATCGGTGCGGAGGCGGGACGGCGGTGCGGGGCCTGCGGCAGCGCCACCGATCAGCCGCTGGCCGACGTCCACGCCTGTCTCCGCTGCGAGCACCGGCAGCTGCTCGGCCGGCAGGACGGTCCCGCCGACCCGCAGTGGTGCCCGCGGTGCAACCCGTGAGGTGGCGGCTCAGTCCGCCTGGCGGGCGCGGCGGGACGAGCCGGTCACGGCCCGCAGCAGATCGCCGACGCTGTGCGGCTGCTCGACCGGATGCCGCACCGAGCGCTGCTCGTCGATCGTGTACTGGTTGCGTCGACCGACCCGTTCGCGACGGACGTAACCCCCCGCCACCAGGTCGGCGACGATCTTCTGTGCCGCCCGCTCGGTGATTCCGACCTGCGCCGCGATGTCCCGGGCCCGGATCCCCGGGTCCTTGGCGATGCAGACGAGGACGTGCCCGTGGTTGCTGAGGAAGGTCCATCCCGAGGCGGCGGTCCCGCCCGCGGCGACACCGTCGTCGTCCGGCATGCGACGACACTACAAGGGACGGTGACGGACGGGCCGTCATTCGGGCCGGCCCCACCCGATGGCCGGCCTGATCGCGGACGAGCCCCCGCTGAGAGCGACACGGAAAGTCGTCAGCGTCCGACCGGTAATCTGAATGCTGCCCGCACACCGAACCGATGGGACTGCGCCGTGTCGTTGGTCGTACAGAAGTACGGCGGCTCGTCCGTCGCCGACGCCGAGCGCATCAAGCGGGTGGCCGAGCGCATCGTCGCCACCAAGCGCGAGGGGCACGACGTCGCCGTCGTCGTCTCGGCGATGGGCGACACCACCGACGAGCTCATCGACCTCGCCGAGCAGATCGTCCCGGTGCCGGGTGGCCGCGAGTTCGACATGCTGCTCACCGCCGGCGAGCGCATCTCGATGGCGCTGCTGGCCATGGCCATCAACTCGCTGGGGTACAAGGCCGAATCCTTCACCGGCTCGCAGGCCGGTGTCATGACGACCTCCGTGCACGGCAAGGCCCGCATCGTCGACGTCACCCCGGGACGGATCGAGAACTCGATCGCCGAGGGCAACATCGCGATCGTCGCCGGCTTCCAGGGCTTCTCCAAGGAGACCATGAACATCACGACGCTCGGCCGTGGCGGCTCGGACACCACCGCGGTGGCCATCGCCGCCGCCCTCAAGGCCGACGTCTGCGAGATCTACACCGACGTGGACGGCGTCTACACCGCCGACCCGCGCATCGTCCCCAATGCCAAGCGGCTCGAGACCGTCACCTTCGAGGAGATGCTCGAGCTCGCCGCGTGCGGCGCCAAGATCCTGCACCTGCGCAGCGTCGAGTACGCGCGCCGGTACGGGCTGGCGATGCACGTCCGCTCGTCCTATTCAGCCAAGCCAGGCACTCTCGTCACCGGATCGATGGAGGACCTCCCCGTGGAGCAGGCGATCATCAGCGGCGTCGCGCACGACCGCTCCGAGGTGAAGGTCACGGTCGTCAACGTGCCCGACAAGCCCGGTCAGGCGTCCGCGATCTTCTCCGAGCTCGCCGCGGCGGAGATCAACATCGACATGATCGTGCAGAACATCTCGACCGGCGGCACCGGCCGGACGGACCTCTCCTTCACGCTGCCGGCGACCGACGGTCCGACGGCGCTCACGGCGCTGAAGCGGGTGCAGGAGAAGATCGGCTTCACCGATCTGCTCTACGACGACCACATCGGCAAGCTGTCGCTGGTGGGCGCCGGTATGCGCTCGCACCCCGGCGTCTCGGCCCGCTTCTTCACCGCCCTCGCCGACGCCGGCATCAACATGGAGATGATCTCGACCTCCGAGATCCGCATCTCCGTGGTGTGCCGCGACACCGACCTGGACAACGCCGTCCGCGCCATCCACGACGCCTTCGAACTCGGCACCGATGAGGAAGAGGCCGTGGTCTACGGAGGCACGGGAAGGTAGTCCGGCGTCATTACGCTGGAAGTGCAGTAGACGTCACCATCCACGCGATGAGCGCTCGCGCGAAGAGCCTGGCCGCCGCGACGCGGCACCCGCCGGAGGCGGGTTGAGGGTCTCCGCCGGGCCCGAGCGCAGCGAGCGGCCCACAGGAGGACCGAAGCATGGCCAGAGTAGGAATCGTCGGGGCCACCGGCCAGGTCGGCGCCGTCGTCCGCAAGCTGCTCGCCGAGCGGCGGTTCCCGGTGGACGAGATCCGCTTCTTCGCCTCGGCGCGCAGCGCCGGCAACACGCTGCCCTGGGAGGGCGTGGACGTCCGCATCGAGGATGCTGCCACCGCCGATCCCGCCGGCCTGGACATCGCGATCTTCTCCGCCGGCGGTGCGACGTCGAAGGAGCTCTCGCCGAAGTTCGCCGCCGCCGGCGTGGTCGTGATCGACAACTCCAGCGCCTGGCGGATGGACCCCGACGTCCCGCTGGTGGTGGCCGAGGTGAACGGCGCCGCCGCGCAGCACCGCCCCAAGGGCATCATCGCCAACCCCAACTGCACGACGATGGCGGCGATGCCGGTGCTCAAGCCGCTGCACGACGCCGCCGGGCTGCGCCGGCTGATCGTCAGCACCTACCAGGCGGTCTCCGGCGCCGGGCTCGCCGGCGTCGACGAGCTCGACGGCCAGGTGCGCAAGGTCGCCGACCAGGCGGCCGCGCTCACCCACGACGGCGACGCGGTGGCCTTCCCGGAGCCGAACAAGTTCGTCCGTCCCATCGCCTACAACGTCCTCCCGCTCGCGGGCTCGATCGTCGACGACGGCGACTTCGAGACCGACGAGGAGAAGAAGCTGCGCAACGAGTCGCGCAAGATCCTCGACCTCCCCGAGCTGCTGGTCTCCGGCACCTGCGTCCGCGTCCCCGTCTTCACCGGACACTCGCTGTCGATCAACGCCGAGTTCGACCGGCCGCTCTCGGTGGCGCAGGCGATCGAGCTGCTGCGCGGGGCGCCCGGGGTGGAGCTGAGCGACGTCCCCACGCCGCTGCAGGCGGCTGGCAAGGATCCGTCCTACGTCGGCCGGCTGCGTCCCGACCCCGGCGTGCCGGACGGCCGCGGCCTGGCGCTCTTCGTCAGCAACGACAACCTGCGCAAGGGCGCGGCGCTCAACACGGTGCAGATCGCCGAACTGCTGGTCTGACTCACCCCACCGGGCGCGCCGGCACCCCCACCACGGAGGTGCCGGCGGGGACGTCCTTGGTGACGACGGCGTTGGCGCCGATGCGCGCGCCGTCGCCGATCGTCACGTTGCCCAGGACCACCGCGTGTGCGCCGAGCACGACGTCGTCGCCGACCGTCGAGCTCGCCCACGTGCCGCCGCCGACGTGCACCGGCTCGCCGAGGGTGACGCCCTGGTGGACGCGGGCCCGCGCGCCGATGACGACGTCCGGCCCGATGACCACGCCGGTGGAGTGGACCAGGTGCAGTCCCGGACCGATGGTGGCGCGGGGATGGATCTCGGCACCGGTCCGGCGTACCGCCCGCGCCCGCAGCAGCATCGCCAGCGGGCCGAGGCCGCGCTGCGCCAGCGCGTGAGAGATCCGATAGGTGATGACGGCTCGCAGGTTGGGGCTGACCGCCAGCTTGGCCAGCACCCGTCCCCAGTAGGCGAGCGGGCCGTAGAGCTTGAAGTTGGGGTGGGTGGTGGCCTCGACGTCGGAGCGGACCAGCGCGACGAGCGAGGCCCGACTCACGTCGCGTTCCACTCGAAGGGGTCCATCTCGCGCAGCACCTTCCGCTTGCGGTTCCGCGGCAGGTGGTCGACGTAGAGGATCCCGTTGAGATGGTCGGTCTCGTGCTGCAGGCAACGGGCGAAGTAGCCGGTGCCGGTAACGGTGATGGGCTTGCCGTCCTTGTCCAGACCGGTGACCGTGGCCTCGGTCGGCCGCTCCAGCTCGTGGTACGGGCCGGGGACCGAGAGGCAGCCCTCGTCGCTCTCCTCCTTCGGCCCGGCGGTGGTCAGTACGGGGTTCACCACGTGACCGCGCTGCCGCACGCCGGAGTCGTCGGGACAGTCGTAGACGAAGACCCGCAGCCCGACCCCGATCTGCGGGGCCGCGAGGCCGACGCCGTTGGCGACCGCGAGGGTGGCGAACATGTCGTCGATGAGCTCGGCGAGCTCGGCGCCGAAGTCGGTGACCTCGCGGGCAGGCTCGTGCAGCACCGGGTCGCCGTACATGACGACCCGTCGGATGGACGCGGGCACCTCGGGCATGCGCTACAGAATAGTTCGGCGGGAAGCGGCGGCCCGGCACCACTAGCATCGCCGCCATGCCGTCCCTCGACACCGGCCGCGCCCGCGAGTACCTCAAGCTCGGCGTCCGATCCGTCCTGCACCGCCGGGGACTGGACCTGGTCAGGGATCCGTTCGGGGTGCGGGTCGCCACCATGCTCAACTGGCTGCCCGCGGCGGCGGTCCTGGACGTCGGGGCCAACATCGGTCAGTACGGCAGCGCGCTGCGCGCCGGCGGCTACCGGGGTCGCATCGTCTCCTGCGAGCCGCTGTCGGACGCCTATGCACACCTGGAACGACGCTCCTCGCGAGACGCCTCCTGGACGGCGGTGCGCACCGCGGTCGGTGACGTCCCCGGCGAGACGACGATCAACGTGTCGGCGAACTCGTACTCCTCCTCGCTGCTGCCGATGACGTCCGCGCACACCGACGCCGCACCCGGCTCGCACTTCGTCCGGACCGAGACGGTGAGCGTCACGACCGTGCGTGACCTCGTCACCGCGCACGGGGTCGACCCCGCCCGGTCGCTGCTCAAGATCGACACGCAGGGCTTCGAGTCGGCCGTCCTCGACGGTGCCGGGGACCTCGTCGGCGACTTCGCCGCGCTCGCCCTGGAGCTCTCCTTCGTCCCGCTCTACGAGGGGCAGGCCCTCTACGACGATCTGGTCGCACGGCTGCGGGACGCCGGGTATGCGCTCTACGGCCTCGACGCCGGGTTCGGCGATCCGGCCACCGGGCGGATGCTGCAGTGCGACGGGCTCTTCCTGCGTCACGATCTGCTGCCCTGAGGCTGCTGCCCGGTTCAGCGGGGGTAGGGCAGCGGGCGTCGTCGGATCAAACCGAGGGACCGGGCGACGATCCGGACCGCCGCCGCGATCTCGGCGACGGACCGGGCCGCGGCCTCGTCGCCGCGTCGGTAGGGGTCGGCGATGTCGTCGGCACCGGTCGGAACGGCCGCCACCCGGCCGCGCCGGGCGGCGACCGCGGCCACGGTGCCGGGCGTCGCGGATCCGGCCGCGTCGATCACGTCGGTCGCGAGCCGCGCGTACTCCTTGAGGGTGAAGACCCGTCGCAGCGCCTGCGGGACGTCTCGGAGCACGGCTGCGGCCTGGGCCTGCGTCGCGGTGAGGACGAGGTCCGCGCGCAGGGTCATCCCGGCGTCGTACTGCCGGCCGCGGTGAGCGCTGAGCGGGACGCCCCGTGAGCTGAGGGCGGCGGCCACGGCGGCGTCCAGGGGTTGGTCCACTAGGGCGGCCAGACCGGCGCTGCGGACCGTGATCGGTGCGCCCGGTGGCAGCGTGGCGGCGAGCAGCAGCTCGGCGGCGGGAGACCGGCAGACATTGCCGGTGCAGAGGAACAGCACGCCGAATGACATGCCCGTCAGTATTCAGCGTGAGGTGGGTCACGCTGGGTGGTGAAGAGTGTTCGTGACGAGCCGGCTAATTTCCGAAGATCGCCGCAACCTCACGCGGGGGGCCTCGTTGCTCTCGATATGCGTGTCAACGTCCACGACTTCAGCGGTCACCCGTTCCAGGTGCAGCTGTCCCGTGAGCTGGCCGCCCGCGGGCACGACGTCCTGCACGAGTACTCCTCCCAGTACGTCTCCGGGCACGGCCGGCTCACCGTCCAGGCCGGCGATGCGCCGACGCTGCGGATCGAGTCCGTCACCGCCGACCGCGAGATCAACAAGTACGAGCCCGTCGGCCGCACCCGCTTCGAGCTCGCCTACGCGCAGGCCTGGCAGCGCCGGCTCGAGACCAGCGAGCCCTTCGACCTCGTCGTGGCCTGCAACGTGCCGCTCTTCGCGCTCACCGCGATGGCCCGCTACTTCGCCCGGACCGAGCAGCCGTGGGTCTTCTGGCACCAGGACATCTACAGCATGGGCGTCGGCTCGGAGATCGACCGCAAGCTGCCGCGCCCGGCGGCCAAGCCGCTGCGCCGCTGGGTGGAGACGCTCGAGCGTGCCCAGGTCCGTCAGGCCGACCGGGTCGTCGCCATCGGTGAGGCCTTCGTGGCGCAGTACCGCGAGTGGGGGCTCTCGACGGCGCATGTCAGCGTGCAGCCGAACTGGGCACCGCTGGAGGATCTGACGCCCGGCCCGCGGGACAACGCCTGGGCCGCCGAGCAGGGACTCTCGCCCGAGCGGCTCCGCTTCCTCTACTCGGGCACGCTGGGCCGCAAGCACAACCCGCTGCTGCTGCTCGACCTGCTCGACGCCGCCAAGGCCCGCGGCATCGCCGCCGACCTCGTGGTCTGCTCCGAGGGCGAGGGTGCCGACGACCTCGCCGCGGCTGCCGGCGAGCGCCCCGATGTCCGCATCCTCGGCTACCAGCCCGCCGAGCGCTTCGCCGAGGTGCTGGCCAGCGCGGACCTCATGGTCGCGCTGCTCGAACCCGAGGCCGCCGCCTTCTCGGTGCCGAGCAAGGTGCTGAGCTACCTCTCCGCCGGCCGCCCGACGATCGCGCTGCTGCCGGCCGGGAACGCCGCCGCCCGCGACGTCCTCGCCGCCGGCGGCTTCGTCGGGGCGCCCAGTCGTGACGGCGCCGTCGCCGCCGCCGACTGGTTGGCGGCCACCCTCACCGACGACCTCGCCCTTGCCCGGATCGGTCATCGGGCCCGCGCCCTGGCCGAGCAGCTCTTCGACATCGAGGCCATCGCCGACCGCTTCGAGCGGGTCTTCCACGACGCCGCCGGCCTGCCGCGGCCCGTGCGACTCCCGGCCCGCCCCGCCGTCCGGCCGAGCACCCCGACGCAACCGCGCACCGCGACCGGCTCGGCTCCCGCCACGCGCGAGCTCGTCTCGTGACGCGCATCGTCTCCCGGCTGGCGGCGACGGAGCTCGACGGCGACGCCGAGGTCACGCTCGCCGCGCTGCGCGATGCGGCGCCGGCGCTGCGCGCCGTCCCGGAACACGCCACCGAGGCACAGCGCGTCGCCGGCCGTCAGACGGTCGCACAGTGGACCCGGACCGTCGTCACCCGCTTGGTCGTGGCCGACTCGCTCTGCGCTGCGGCGGCCGCCGGGATCGGCTTCGGGCTGCAGATCGCGGTCGGCTCCGCCTATCCCGTCGGCACCTACGTGACTACCGCCCTGCTCGTGGTCTTCGGCTGGCTGCTCACGCTCTCGGCCCAGGGCGCCTACGAGATCCGTCGCATCATGACCGGCACCGGCGAGTACCAGCGGGTGCTCCGCTCGGCCGCGACGCTGCTCGGTGCGGTGGCGGTGATCTGCTACCTCTCCAACGCGGTCGTCGGACGGATGTTCGTCGCCATCGTGATCCCGACCGGTGCGGCGCTGATGCTCGTCGCGCGCTTCCAGCTACGGCGGGTGGTGGGCGCCCGACGGCGGCGCGGGGAGTGGTCCAGCACGATCCTGGCCGTCGGCACCAGCGAGTCGGTCGAGCACCTGGCCCGGCTGACCCAGCGCGTCCCGGAGAGCGGCCTGATCGTCGTCGGCGCCTGCGTCGAGGACGCCCGTGAGGGTGACGAGCTGGCGCCCGGCGTCCCCGTGGTCGGCGGTGTCGCCCACGCCGCGCTGCTGGCCGAGCGGCTCGACGTCGACGTGGTGGCCGTCGCCGGCAGCGGCCTGGGTCCGCGCCGCATCCGCGAGCTCGGGTGGGCGTTGGAGGGCACCCGGCGCAACATGGTGATGGCGCCGGGCCTCACCGAGGTGGCGGGCCCGCGGGTGCACGTCAGCCCGGTGGACGGCCTGCCGCTGATGTGGGTGGACCAGCCGCAATTCACCGGAACCCGGCGCGTCGTCAAGCGGGTCATGGACGTCGCGCTCGCCGGCCTCGCCCTGCTCGTCGCGGCCCCCGTCCTCATCCTGCTGGCGTTGGCGGTCCGGCTCACCAGCCGCGGTCCCGCCATCTACCGCAGCACCCGGGTCGGCACCGAGGGGCGCGAGTTCACCGTCTACAAGTTCCGGTCCATGTACCTCGACGCCGAGGCCCGTCGCGCCGAGCTGATGGCCACCAGCGACCAGGACGGCGGCGTCCTGTTCAAGATGCGGCACGACCCCCGCACCACCCCGGTGGGCCGGTTCCTGCGCAAGTTCTCCCTCGACGAGCTGCCCCAGCTCTTCAACGTGCTGCTCGGCTCGATGTCCTTGGTGGGACCCCGGCCGCCGCTGCCGGAGGAGGTCGCCAACTACGACAGCGACGTGCACCGCCGCATGCTGGTGACGCCCGGCCTCACCGGACTGTGGCAGGTCAGCGGCCGCTCGGATCTCTCCTGGGAGGAGGCGGTCCGCCTCGACCTCTACTACGTCGAAAACTGGTCGCTCACCTTCGATCTCGCCATCATCGCCCGGACCGTGTGGGCCGTGCTCGCCCGTCGCGGCGCGTACTGATCGGCGCCTGACGTGAGGATCCCTCGATGACCGAGCCCGACCGACCGCGCCCGCGCCCGCAGGCACCGACCGAGGTGCCCGACGGCGGCATCGCCGTCGCGCTGCCGGCCGCCCGTCCCGCCTCGGCCGCCCGGTCGCATCGCAAGCGGGGCCGGGTGCGCCGCTTCCTCGCCACACCGCGCGGCAAGTGGAGCGTCGCGGCCCTCGTCGCCGTTCTCGCCCTCGTGCTCGGACTGCTCTCCCAGGGCTACTTCTCCTCGCCGGCGCCGCCCCTGGCCGACGCCACCACCGAGCCCGGCGACGGCAGCGAGCTCAGCTCGGTGGCGCCGTCGCCGACGGCATCGGCCTCGGCGGCCGCTGCCGGTCCGGCCACCGCCCAGGACGTGAAGCGTGAGCTGCAGGCGCGCGCCGGGGCGCTGAACAACCCGCTGAACCGGCTCCGCTCGCCGGGCGTCCACACCGTGGCGATCACGGCGTCGTCCTCGCAGCCGCTGTCGGCACCGGTCGGCTACCTCATCCCCACCAGCATCGACACCCGCAACGCCTACGGCACGGTGAAGACGAAGGCCCGCTCCTTCAGCCTCAGCACCAGGGCGGTCGGCCCCGGCTACCTGGCGCTGATCTTCGTCCAGGCCGGTCCCACCGGCGCGCCGGTCACCTGCACCGTCACCATCGACGGCAAGTCCACCAGCACCGAGAGCACCGCCGGGCCCTACGGCCGGCAGGTGTGTCTCGGCTGATCGGCGACACCCGTGCCCGCTAGCCTGGCGCTGCCATGTCCTCGCCCCTGACGCCGGTCCAGCGCCTGGCGCATCGCGCCCGCGTGGCCGTCTACCGCGCTGGCTTCGAGGTGCGCCGCGAGACCTTCAAGCGCCATTTCGTCCACTCGCTGCACCTGCACGGCATCGACACCGTGATCGACATCGGCGCCAACACCGGCCAGTTCGCCCACGAGCTGCGCCGCAGCGGCTTCGCCGGCCGGATCGTCTCGGTCGAACCCCTCGCCGAAGCCTTCGCCGAGCTCTCCACCGCGGCCGCCGCTGACCCGCGGTGGACGGTCGAGCGGGCCGCCGTCGGCGCCGAGTCCGGCACGCTCACCATGAACGTCGCCGGCAACTCGACCAGCTCGTCGGTGCTGCCGATGATGCCGCGGCACACCGAAGCCGCGCCGCACACGGCCTACGTGGCGACCGAGGACGTCCCGGCCATCACGGTGGACGACCTTGTCGCGCGGGAAGGTTTGCCGCCGGCGACCACGCTGCTCAAGATCGACGTCCAGGGCTACGAGGCCCCGGTCCTGGACGGCGCGACCGAGACGCTGGCCTCGGTGGCGGCGGTCCGGACCGAGATGTCGCTGGCGCCGCTCTACGAGGGCCAGGTGCTGTTCAGCGACATCCTCACCCGCTTGGAGGGGTTGGGGTTCGAGCTCTGGTCCCTCGACCCCGGTTTCGTCGAGCCCGGCACCGGCCGGTTGCTGCAGGCCGACGGAATCTTCTTCCGCGCGCCCGGAGAGGTCTCCCATGACTGAGCTGCAGTCCCGCCCGGCACCCGCCCCGTCGGCCAAGCAGCGCGCGCAGCGGCTGCTCCCCGGCTTCGTCGTGGCGTACCTGGACCGTCTCGTCTTCGCGGCGCGGCGGGCGCGCGTGCGCTGGACGCTGCGGTTCTTCGCCAAGCTGGGCTTCACCGTCGTCAAGCGCGCCGACTACTACTCGGTGCTGCCCAACCTCGACGAGATCGAGAAGACCCGGGCCCGCTGGGACAGGCCGAGCGAGCTCGTGGGGGTCTCGGTCGACCTGCCGGCGATGCGCGAGCGGCTCACCGCGCTGGCCGACGCCTGGGAGGACGAGTTCCTCGCCACCGCCGGTGATCACGTCACCAACACCCGCGCCGGCTTCGGTCCCGGCTATCCGCGCTTCGACGCGCGCACGCTGTACTACATGCTCCGCGAGCACCGCCCCGGCAAGTACCTGGAGATCGGCTCGGGCCTGTCGACCTACTACGCCACGCTCGCCGGCACGCGCAATGCCACCGACGGCGCCCCGCTGAGCGTCACCTGCGTCGAGCCGTATCCCTTCGACGCGCTGAAGTCGCTGCCGAACTTCGAGCTGGTGCAGAGCTTCGTCCAGGACGTCCCGCTGTCGCGCTTCGAGGCACTGGACGCCGGCGACGTCCTCATGATCGACTCGTCGCACGCCTTCAAGATCGACAGCGACGTCGCCTTCCTCTTCCTCGAGGTGCTGCCGCGGCTGAAGCCGGGGGTGCTGGTGCACATCCACGACGTGCACTTCCCCTACAACGGTCCCTACCCGGCCGACACCTGGCTCTTCGGTGAACGGTGGCCGGTGTACTGGAACGAGGCGATGGTGGTCCAGACGTTCCTGGCCTTCAACAGCGCCTTCGACGTGCTGCTCTCCACGCCGATGCTGCGCCACGACGACGAGTCGTTCCTGCGGGACCGCTTCGCCGAGTACACGCCGGTGGCCGACGACCCGAACCCGCCGTCCTCGCTCTGGCTGCGCCGCCGCGACTGACGTTGCCGGGGCTGCACCCGCGGGACGCCGCTCACGCCGCGTCCTGACGTGTCTCAGTCGCCGGCCGGCCGGCGAGGACGAAGACGCCGATCGCGGCGATGGCGAGGATCGCCGCCCCGACGAGGGCAGCGCGGTGGTAGCCGTCGAGGGTCGAGCTCGCCGCCGTGGCGCCAGTGGCGGCAGCGGCGGTGGTGGTCGCGGCGATCGCGCCGAGCAGGGCCAGGCCGAGCGAGGAACCGACCTGCTGGGAGGTGCTGGCGACCGCACCTGCAACGCCTGCGGCGGGGCCGGCGCGGTGGGTGGCGGCGCTGTTGGCCGCGGGCTGCACGCATCCGGTGCCCAGGCCGAGCAGGACGAAGACGGGCAGGACGCGTGTCCAGTACGACGCATCGGGTTCGAGTCGAGTCAGGACGAGCAGTCCGGCTGCGAGCAGGACAAGTCCTGCGGCGAGGAAGACGCGCGGAGTGACCAGCCGAAGCGCGGGCCTGACCAGGCGCACGGTGACGAGGATCGCTGCGGTGTAGGGAAGGAAGCCCAGGCCGGTGAGCAGCGGGCTGAGCCCGGCGATCTGCTGCAGGTACACGCTCAGGAAGAGGAACGCGGGCAGGATCGCCACGCCCCAGGCGAGCATCGCGGTGAAGGCCGCGGACCTGAGCCGTTCGGCGAACAGCGACAGGGGCACCAGCGGCTGGACGGCGGTTCGCTGGCGGATCGCGAATCCGCCCAGGACCAGGACGCCTCCGGCCAGCAGGCCGATCGTGAGCGGGGACCCCCACCCCGACGACTCTGCCGTCGTCAGGCCCAGGGTCAGCGCGGTGAGCCCCACCGCGCTGAGCGCGCCCCCGATCAGGTCGACGCGGCCCCGACCGCGCGCATCCGCCGTGAGGGACCGGAGCAGTCCTGTCCCGGCGGCCAGGGCGAAGGGAACGTTGATCAGCAGCGCCCACCGCCATCCCCAGGAGTCGGTGAGCGCGCCGCCGAGCAGGACGCCGATGCCCGAGCCCGCACCCATGATCGTGCCGAACACCCCGAACGCCTTGGCGCGATCGACGCCCTCGGGGAATGTCACCGAGAGCAGGGCCAACGCCGATGGGGTGACCAGCGCCCCGAAGACGCCTTGTGCGGCGCGGGCGGCGATCAACAGCTCTGCCGAGCTGGCCAGCCCCCCGGCGATCGAGGCGAGGGTGAACCCGGTCAGCCCGATCAGCAGAGCCCTGCGTCGTCCGACCAGGTCCGAGACCCGTCCGCCGAGCAGCAGCAGCGACCCGAACGCCAGCACGTAGCCCGTGATCACCCACTGGCGCTGCGCATCCGACAAGCCCAGGTCCTGCTGGGCGGAGGGCACCGCGATGTTCATCACCGTGCCGTCGACGACCATCATCAGCTGGGTCACCGAGATCCACCCGAGCGCCCACCAGCGCGCGACGCCCGAGTCCTGGTGCTGTCTCCCGTGTGCCATCCTCGCTCCACATCGTTGGTCTCACCAATGTTGGTGCGACCAACGGTAGCAGATCGTTGGCCAGGCCAACGGTCCTGATAATCTCGGCGGTGTGGCGGACAGGGCGGGCGGCAGCGGACAGCAGCCGGCGCGACTGCGGCGGACGCCGAGCTGGCTGATCACGCAGACCGCCACCCTGACCCACCGGCTCGTCTCGGCGGCGCTGGTGGACGTGGGTGCCACTCGCTATCACTACGCAGTGCTCGCCGCCCTCGACGAGTTCGGACCGACCAGCCAGGCGGAGCTCGGGCGCCGGTGCCACATCGACCGCAGCGACGTCGTTGCCACCATCAACGCCCTGACCGCGGACCAGTACGTCGAGCGCCGTCAGGACCCCGCCAACCGGCGCCAGAACCTCGTCACCGTCACCGACACCGGCCGGCGCCGACTGGCCGAGATCGCTGGTGTGCTCGACGGCGTCCAGGACGACCTGCTCGGCCACCTGAGCACGAACGAGCGCGACACCCTCGCGACGACGCTGCGCCGCATCCTCGATCAGCAGGCAGTCGAACCGGACGACGCCCAGTAGGCACGTCGATCGGCGAGCACGTCAGCGCTTGACGGCCTCCACCGCAATCTGCGCGCCGCCCTCGGACTTGCGCTGATCGTGGCCGCGGAACTCCGGGTGCTCACTCTCGCCGAGGGCCACCCGGACGACCTCCCTGAAACCGGCGCGGGTCAGCTCGGCCGCCAGCGTCTCGAAGTCGTAGACGTAACCGGTGTGGTGCCCGAAGGAGCCGATCGGGATGCGGACCAGGTCGATGGGGTGCTCCACCACGAGCCCCGAGCTGCGGTAGTGCTCGGCCTCGGGTGAGGTGAGCGACGACTGGCCGGCGAGGTAGAGCTCGACGTGGCCGCGGATGTCCGGGGTGACGATGCGGATCAGTCCGCCCGGCTGCAGGCAGCGGTAGGCCTCGGCGAGCATCGTCCGCCCCTGCGCGAGCGTGATGTGCTCGATCACGTTGTCGCTGAAGACGTGCGAGCAGGCGGCGTCCTCCAGTGGCCAGCGCACGGTGCAGTCCAGGTAGTTGCGGGTGACGGCTCCGACGTTGGTGACGACCCAGCCCGGCCGCTCCTCGATGCCGCCGATCTCCAGCTTCATCGGCCGCGGCGCCTCGGCGAGCACCTTTCCGGCACGCGACTTGGCCAGCGGCGTGTTGACCGCGCTGACGGCGCCGCGCACGACCTTGTACAGGGCGGGGCTGCGGCGGTGGAGCTGATCGCGGAGTGCGTTCACGGCGGTGGCTTCCTTCTCGGCGGGTGCGGCGTCAGGACGGGCGGTGGTCACGGGGTCGGCGGAACGGCGCGACCGGTTGCAGCTTGGCGGTCGGCGATGGCGGCGGGGGCTGCGGTGGGTTCGGTGGCTCGTCGGTGACGTCGGTGGTGGCGCCGAGTCCCGAGGCACCGGACAGTGCCGTGGCCAGCGCGGTGGCGGCGGCGTCCGGACCCGACGGCGAGGAGGCGTGTCTTGGCGCCGCCGTCGCGATGCCTCGACCCGGCCGCGGGCGGGGCCGGGGACGGTCCGCGACGGGCGCGACCTCCGCGACCTCCGCCTCGACGCGCCGGTGCGATCCGGCCCGGGCCGGCGCGGTGGCCGCAGGGAAGGAGCGATAGGGCTGGATCGCCGGCACCTCGCTGGCCGGCACCGGCGGCGTCGACGGCGTCTCGGCGGCGGGGACCGCCTCGTCCGGACCGTAGTCCCCGCGGCGCTGTCGCCGCCGGCTGACGACCAACCCCGGCAGCGCCTGCACCAGCACCCCGACCAGGCACGAGGCCAGCAGCGGCCCGGGCGCGCCGAGGTGGTGGCCCAGCACGATCGACAGGCCGATGTTGAGCGGCAGCGCGATCACCGTGCACCACACCACGACCTTCAGGCCGGCCGGGTACATCAGGCTCATCGCGATCGGCTGCGACAGCGCGGCGGTGAGGACGCCGAGCGCGCCCGCGACGGCGAGCAGCGGCGAGATCTGGACCTGCGACCCCGCCACCAGTCGGGCTACGGGTCCGGAGAGCAGCGCCAGCACCGCGCCGACGGCGATCCCCGCGGCGGCGAAGAGGACGGCGATGCGGACCACGCTCGGTCCCCGCCGCCCCGCCGCGCGGGCCTGCGCCCAGATGGGCCACAGCGGCTGTGCGGAGGCGGCCACCAGCACGAGCGCGGGTCCGAAGATCTGCAGCGCGACCGAGTACTCGGCGACGGCATCGGCGGTGGAGACGTGGCTGAGCACGATCCGGTCGCTCTGCAGCGCGATCGGGGTCGAGAGCGTCAGGATCAGCACGGGTCCCGAGATCGACCGGATGCTGGCGCCCGGGAAGCGGCGCGGCCGCGGCATCCGGCGCGCGATACGCCACCACGAGATGCGGGTGGCCCGGCCGGCGAGGGCGGCGGTGACGAGGTTGACCAGCAGCAGCGAGGCGCTCGGCACCAGCACGATCGGACCGTCGCCGGCGCCGGTGAGGACGATGACCCCGACGAGCAACGCGTTGAGCGGGTTGAAGAACGTCTGGACCAGGATCGTGACGTGGTTGCGGTGGACGCCGAGCAGCATGCTCTGGCCGAGACCGGGCAGGAAGGTCAGCGCGTAGACGACCAGGGCGAGCCCCACCCACAGCTCCGGGCCGGAGGACTCGCCGAGCAGCGGCCGCCAGAGTCCGAGCGCCGAGAGGGCCAGCGCTGCGATCGCGGTCACGGCCGAGGAGATGGCCAGCACCCGCGACGCGGTGAGCACCGTCCGCTCGGCGCGGGTCGAGCCGGCGCCACCGGCGGCGAGGGCGGAGGTGATCGCCGCCCCCACACCGAGGTTGTTCAGCGGGATGAGGTTGATCAGCGACAGGATCAGCGCGAACGAGTTGAAGGCGAGGATGCCGTAGTTCTCGATGATCATCCGGCTCGCGAGCAGCGTCGCCAGGGCGGTCGGGATGAACGAGAGCGCCCGAGCGCCGAAGCTGCGCGCGACGGCGTTCACGGCCGGCGCGGAACCCGTCGGGTCAGCACGTCAGGCCACCGTCCAGGACGATGACCTGCCCGGTCATGTAGTCGTTGCGCGGGTCGGCGAGGAACTGCACGGCGCGGGCGATGTCCTCGGGCTCGCCGAGCCGGCCGGCCGGGGTCCGCCGCACGATCTGCTGCAGCTGTTCGGCGTCCAGGCCGTGGCTCATCTCGGTGCGCAGGTAACCCGGCGCGATGCCATTGACCACGATGCCGCGGGAGCCGAGCTCGCGGGCCATGGCGCGGGTGAAGCCGTCCAGTGCCGCCTTGGTCGCGCTGTAGACCGAGAGGCCGCGGTAGCCGGAGCGACCCACGATGGAGGAGATGTTGACGATGGCGCCACTGCCGCGCGCGAGCATGCGGCGGCTCACCAGCCGCGTCATGTAGACGGTGCCCTTGAGGTTCAGGTCGACGACGACGTCGACGTCCTCGTCCGGGACGAGCGCCAGGATGCCGTCCCGCGCGACCCCGGCGTTGTTGACGAGGACGTCGATCTGCCGCCACTGCGCGACGACGGCCTTGACGAAGGCCTCGGCGTCGGCGGACTTCGACAGGTCCGCCGGGACGAAGAGGAACCGGTCGGGGTACTCCTCGCTCCACGCGTCGGTGTTCTCGGTGGCCGTCCGGGAACAGGTGGCGACCCGGTCACCGGAGGCGAGGAAGGACTCGACGATCCCCGCGCCGAGGCCACGGCTGCCCCCGGTGACGATCACGACTCGGGACTCCGACGCGGTCATGGCGTCCTCCTGACGATCTTGGCACCGGTGGTCGCCACCGTGTCGACGAACCTGATGCTGCGGGGCCGGGCGGCCGGGGCGAGGTCGGCGCAGGCGGCGCGGATCGCCGTCTCGATCGCACGGTGGTCGGCACCCGGCGACGCCACCACCTCGACGGCGACAATGGCGCCGGTCATCGCGTTCGGTCGGCCGTAGACACGCGCCATGTCCACGCCGGGGACGCCGCCGACGCGCTCCTCGACGGGCAGCGGGTGCACCTTCACGCCGCCGACGTTGATCACCTCGGAGGTCCGGCCGCGAAAGTGGATGCGGTCGTCGACGACCTCGACGAGATCGCCGGTGGCGCGCCAGCCGTCCGGGTCGACCGGCTCCTCGCCGTAGTAGCCGAGCATGCCGACCCGCGAGCGGACCCAGAGCTCGCCGTCGACGATCTTCATCGCGACGTCGGCGTCCTCGCCGCGGTGGAGGACGTCGGTCGAGAGCCCGCTGCGACCGTCGCGCTGCGAGCCGCTGGAGCCGAACTCGCTGGCCGCATAGACCTGCGAGACGCGGGTGCCGGGGAAGGTCCGCGCCAGCTCGGGGAGCAGCGGCGCGGGGATGGCCTCCCCGCCGAGCGTGATCTGGCGCAGCGCGGGGACGGGACCGCCGTCGGCCCGCAGCTCGGCGAGCAGGAAACGCCAGTAGGTCGGCGTCGCGCTGGCGTGGGTGACGCCGTGCTCGCGCATCGCGGCGAGACCGTCGGCCGGGCGGCGCGGGAACGGCGCGACGAGCGTGGCGGCCGAGGCCATGACGTGCAGCAGCACCTGCAGCCCGGCGAACTGGTGCGGCCCGTAGGCGAGCAGCCAGCGCTGCTCCGGTGCCGACGTGATGCGACGGGTGGAGCGGACCAGGCGCGTCCAGTCGTGACGCACGCCTCGCGGCGCGCCGGTGGTCCCGGTGGTGAGGACGAGGTGCGGCCGCTCGACCGGCGGGGTCGCGGGCGCGTCGGCCGCGTCGGCGGTGCCGAGCTCGTCGACGGTGATCACCGGCAGCTCGCCGAGGTCGGTGCGACCCGTGACGATCACGTCGTGGTCGAAGCGGGCGGCCAGTGCGGCGACCTCGGCCGGGTCGGCCTCCGGCGGGTACTGGCACGCCTCGACGCCCGCCAGCGAGGCGGCGGCCAGCAGCGTCAACACCTCGATCGCCGCCGGCTCCACGATGCCGATGCGGGTCAGGCCGCGCGAGGCCAGCCCGGCTGCCACGCAGCGGCTGCGCTGCAGCAGCTCGACGTGTCCGACCGACCGGTCGCCGGTGACGACGGCGGCGCCCGCCGCGGTGCCGGCGGCGCGCTCGAGAAGCTCGATCACCGCCGGATCAGGCGGCCGAGTCGGCGCCGCTGTAGAAGCTCAGGATGTCGCCGACCGTCTCGGGCATCTCGGCGGCGCTGTTGAACGGGTCGGTGCCGAACTCGTCCTCGAGCAGCGCAGAGAGCTCGGCAGTCTCGAGTGAGTCGATGCCGAGGCCGTCGGCGAACAGCGGCGTGGTCGCGTCGAAGTCCGACGACTTCTCCACCCGCTCGAGGAACGAGCTGATCGCGGCGGTGACGGCCTGGTCGGTGGCGGCGTCGGACATGGCTGCGCGTCCCCTGATTCGGTCGAGATCGGGTCGGGACCGAGGGCCCCGGGGCATGGAATTCCGGCGAAACCGAGGCTATCCCAACCGGGGCGTTCCCGCGCGCCGACCGCGAGCCGACGGTCTCAGGCCGGCGGCACTCCCGCGGGCTGGGCTCCCGCCGGCTCTGCCCCCGACTGCGGCGCCCCGGCCGGTTCGGCGAGAAGCCGGTTCAGGACGTCGGTGACGGTGACCACGCCCCGCAGCCGACCCTCCTCGACGACCACCGCGAGCTGCGCGCCGGTGCCCTGCATCCGCAGCAGGGTGTCGTGCAGCGTGGTGTCGTGCGGCAGCGTGAAGGCCGGCCGGACGAAGTCGTCCAGCGGGGTGTCGGCGGGCTCGCCGAGGGTGTCGCGGACATGCACCACGCCGGGTACCGAGCCGTCGCCGGTGACGAGGATGCGCAGGTGCCCCGAGCGGCGGGCTGCGTGCCGGACGTCGGCCACCGTCGCGCCGGCCGGGACCGCCGTCGGCGCAGCGCCGGAGACGAGCGAGCCGACGGGCGCCACGTCGAAGTCGAGCACCGTGGTCAGGGCCGCCGACTGCGAGCGGTCCAGGGTGCCGACGTCACCGGAGTGGGCGACGAGCTGCCGCAGCGCGTCGGGGTCCTGGCCGGTGGCGACCTCGTCGACCGGTTCGACGCCGGCTCGTCGCAGACACCAGTTGGCGGCCCCGTTCAGCACTCGCAGGCTGGGCCGGGTCAGGGCCATGAAGGCGCGCATCGGCAGCGCCAGCATGATCGCCGAACGCTCCGGATGGGCGATCGCCCACGACTTCGGCGCCATCTCGCCCACCACGAGGTGCAGGAAGGTGACGATGAGCAACGCCACCACGAAGGCGACCGCGTCCGCGGCCCAGCTGACCAGCCCCCACCCCTCGAAGGTGGGGGTCAGCGCGTAGTGCACCGCGGGCTTGGTGATGGCGCCCAGCGCCAGGGTGCAGACGGTGATGCCGAGCTGCGAGCCGGCCAGCAGCAGCGTCAGCTCCGAGGCGCTGCGCAGCGCGGCCCGCGCCGAACGGCTGCTGGCGGCGGCGTCCTCGAGTCGGTGCTTCTTCGCCGCGATGACGGCGAACTCGACGGCCACGAAGAAGGCGCTCAACGCGATGATCAGCACGCTGATCACCACGACCACGACAGGGTTGCTCATCGGTTCTCCGCCGTCTGGACGGCCGGCATCCCGGCCTCGTCGGTCTGCTCGGCCGGGGTCTGCTCGGCCGGGGGCTGCTCGCGGCGCAGCTGCAGGCCGAGGCGGTGCGGCACGTGGTGGCTGATCTCCTCGACGGTGACGTCGAGGAAGCGGCGAGGTGGCTCGTCCAACAACAGGTCTGCCGGCGTGGCGGCGAGCGGGATCGTCACGGTCTCGCCGCGGGCCGGGAAGCGTCCCAGCACGGCGACGGCCAGCCCCGCGACCGTCTCGTAGTCGCCCTCGGGCAGCTCGACGCCGAGGGTTCGTTCCAGCTCGTCCAGCGGCGCCTCGCCGGGGCTCTGCCAGCCGCCGTCGGCGCGGCGCACCACCATGGCCGGCGTCTCGACGTCGTGCTCGTCGGTGAGCTCGCCGACGATCTCCTCGGCGAGGTCCTCCAGGGTCACCACGCCACTGAACGAGCCGTACTCGTCCAGCACGCAGGCCAGCTGCTCGCGGGCGGCGGTCATGGTCCGCAGCGCCACCGGCAGCGACATGCTGGTGGGGACGACGCAGGCGGGGCGGGCGAGGGCGCCGGCGGTGGTGTCGGGGTCGTCGTCGGCTGCGGCCAGGACATCCACGAGCCGGACCACGCCGATCACGCCCCCCAGCTCGTCGAGGACGGGGTAGCGGGAGTGCCCGGTGCGCATGATCGTGACGAGTTCGGCGACGCTGGTGGTGGCGGCGACCGTCCCGACCCGCGACCGCGGCACCATGGCGTGCCGGACGGTCTCGGTGGGGAAGTCCAGGACGCGGTCCAGCAGCATCGACAGCGAGGCGGGCAGGTCACCGCTGACGCGGGACTCGGCGACGATGCGCTCGAGGTCCCGGGCGCTGGCGGCGTGCTCGACGTCGTGGACGGGCTCGATGCGCAGCAGCTTCAGCAGGGCGTTGGAGGAGGCGTCGAAGACCTTGATCAACCAGCCGGTGACGGCGAGGTAGAGCAGCGTCGAGCGCGACAGCGCCCGCGCCACCGGCTCGGGGCGCGAGATCGCGAGGTTCTTGGGGAAGAGCTCGCCGAAGATCATCTGGACGAAGGTCGAGAAGGCGAGGGCGACCACGGTGCCGATGGCGATGCCGACACCGCTGGGGACGGCGACGCCGCCCAGCAGCGTCCCGATGGACTGCCCGATCAACGGCTCGGCGACGTAGCCGACGACCAGGCCGGTGACGGTGATGCCGAGCTGCGCGCCCGAGAGCATGAACGAGGTGCGACGGGTCACCCGCAGCGTGCGCGCGGCGGCCTCGTCCCCGGCCTCGGCGCGCGACCGCAGGGTGGCGCGGTCGACGGCCATGTAGGCGAACTCCTGGGCGACGAAGTACCCCGTGGCCGCGGTGATGGCCAGGACCACGACGACACCGAGCAGCAACGCGAGAACGGCGGTCACTCGGGCAGCCATCCTTTCCGTGGCGCCGGTGTCAGCCGTGCGCCGTCGAGGTGTTGGCAGTGATGTTCCCGGGTCGGGGTGGTCTCAGTCCGTGTGTCCGCTGAGCGCTGCATGTGAGGGAGTGTCGCCGTAGGCTCTCGCGCGTGACGAGATCGACGGCTCGCGACCGGATGGTGGCGGTGCGCGGCAGGCTGCAGCAGGCCGCCGCCCGCAAGGTGCGGAACTGGGCTTTCGGGGCGGAGCTCAACTTCCCCGGTGATCCCGGCCGGCCCATCGAGATGGACCACACCGTCACGGCCGACTGCCGCGTCGTGCGTTACGGCATGGACGCCGACGCCAAGGTCACCATCGGCCGCTTCTCCGGCGTCACCCAGACCGCGATCCTGCTCCCCGGCGGGCAGCACCGCCCCGACTGGGTCAGTGCCGTGCATGCCTACCGCCGTCCCGAGGGGTGGACATTCGCCGAGGGTGCGCTCCACTCGCGCGGCGGCATCCACATCGGCAGCGACGTCCTCGTCGGCTACGAGGCGATGATCTGCGCGGGCGTGACCATCGGTCACGGCGCGATCGTGGCCTCCCGCGCGGTGGTGATCAAGGACGTCGAGCCGTACTCGATCGTCGGTGGCAACCCCGCCAAGCTCATCAAGTACCGCTTCGACGAGGCGACGCGCGCCGCGCTGCTGCGGATCGCCTGGTGGGACTGGTCGGACGAGAAGGTGCTGGCCCACCGGCACGAGATCGACTCGCCCGACGTCGCCGGCTTCATCGCCCGCCACGACCCGGCGGCGAACTCCTAGCGTTTGTGGCTGCCGACCCGTCGGGCCGGGGCGCCGAAGACCACGGCGTCGTCCGGGACGTCGGAGAGCACCACCGAGTTGGCGCCGACCACGGCGTTGCGACCGATCCGCACCCCGCCGACGAGGACGGCGTTGGCGCCGATGGTCGCGCCGTCGCAGATGGTGGCGAACTCCTGCGGCGCATCGCTCTCGTCGTAGGAGCGGGCGGCGGCGGTGACGCCGCCGGCGAGGGTGACGCCGTCCCCGATGACCAAGCCGTAGCCGATGTTGACGCCGATGGGGTGGGCCAGCAGCAGGCCGGTGCCGACCCGCATGCCGGGTCCGAAATCGGCCCCCAGCAGCACCGTGCTCACCGTCCGCAGCATCGCCGCCGGCCGCAGCCTGCCGGCGCGGAAGAGGCACTGCTGCGACCGGAGCACCAGCGAGGCGATCATGCCCGGCGTGGTGAGGCAGAGCGCCAGCACGCGCAGCCAGCTCGGGGCGCCGGGGCGGTGCCGCGCGAAGTCCGAGAAGACCAGGTCACGCAAGGGCAGCCGGGAGCTGTCGTCGGGGGACGTCACGGCCAAAGCGTAGTGGCCGGACGGGCCTTCGCTCGTTGATAGTGTGCCGAGGCCGCACGACGAGAGGACGACAGTCCGATGCCGACCCCCCTGCCGCTGCCGATCCGCGTGCTCGTCAAGGGCGCGTCGACCGTCGGCTGGTCCTCGCCGATGGGTGACGCCCGCGAGAACCTCTTCTTCCCGCGGGTGATCGAACGCGAGCTGCTGCGCTCCGGCCGTCCGGCGCTGGTGCAGACGATCTCGGTGCCCTCCGAGCGGACGAAGTCCACCCTGCGGCACTGGGAGGACGAGATGATCGGGTACTCACCCGACGTCGTCGTCCTGGTCTACGGCCACTACGAGACGATCCACCTCTTCCTGCCCTGGTGGCTGGAGCGGCACGTCAACAGCCTCAAGCAACGCCCCGGCCGGGTCGGCGCGTGGTACCGCAAGCACGTGCTGCGGCCGATCTGGATGTCGCTGGCCAAGCTGCAGGCGCGGCTGGATCCCCGGTACGCGACCATCCGGCGGCACCGTCCCGAACGGGTCGCCGCCGACCTGGAGCGGCTGATCGGACACATCCAGACGCTGCACAGTCCGCTCGTCTACTGCTTCGAGCTGCTGCCGCCGGCCAAGCGGTTCCAGAGCTGGTTCCCCGGCATGGCGCAGCGCATCGAGGTCATGAACGACACGCTGCAGGCCATGGTGAAGCGGATCGACAAGCCGGAGGTCCGCTACTTCCGGGTCGCTCCGATCGCCGACGAGGTGGCCGGCGGCGATCTCGACACCGCCACGCCGGACGGCTTCCACTACTCCGTCGCGATGCACCGCCGCATCGGTGAGCTGCTGGCGGCCGACATCGCCGCCTGGGCCGAGACCCAGCCGCACCTGGAGCTGCCGGCGGAGCCGGTCGCCGCTCCGCGCCGTCCCGCAGCCAAGACCGCGCGGACCGCACCGGCCGCCAAGACTGCCACCAAGGCGGCTGCCGGACCGGCCGCCAAGACGCCGGTGAAGAAGGCGGTCAGCAAGGCCGTGCGGAAGGCGGCGAAGAAGGCCGTCACGCCCGACCCCGTCCCGGAGCGGCCCGACTCGGCCGGGTGACCACGGTCCGGGCTCGTGATCGGCGGCAGACGCGGCCTGTCCCCACCGCCCGCCCGTCATCACGGCCGGCGCGGCCTGTCCCCAACCCCCGACTCGTGATCAACTTGTCCTTTCCGTCGTCCTGACGGCAGAAAAGACGAGTTGATCACCGATGGCGACAGGCGTGGGAGATGCGACGGGGCACAGGACGTGGCCGGACGGAGGTCACCGGAGGTCCTCTGCCTCGTCCAAGAGCTGTGCCAGCGCGACCAGGTCGACATCGATGTCCCGGACGATGGTGGCGCCGCGGCTGAGGGTCCGGCCCCGGGGATGCGGGCGTGAGAGGTAGCGGTACCGCAGACCGGGGACGCCCGAGGCCAGCCGCCAGAAGTCCGGGAGCAGGCTGCCGGCCGGGAAGAGTTCGATGACCGTTGCGCCCGGCGAGGCGAAGGCAAGATTGGCCAGAGCGGCGCCGTGCGGCGCGACGATCACCGACGCCGAGGCGAAGGCGGTGATCTGCTGGGTCAACGACATGGCGCCGGGGTCGATCGCCTCGAAGCCGCGCCCGGTGAGCAGTCGCAGCACCTCGTCCTCGTTGCGGACCGAGCGATTGTTGCCGGAAGGCCCGCGGGTCACGTACAAACGACGGGTGCCCGGCGCCACCGGCAACCCCGCGAGCAACTTTTCGCGCAGAAATGCGATAACCCACGGCGGGTTCTTCTCCGTCATCGCCGGCGGCCCCGGCACCACCAGCGTCTCGGCCCGGACGTGCAGGTGCTCGGCGGCATCGACGATGCGGTCGGCGAGCCCCAGCAGGGCCACCGCGTCGCGCTGGAACCGGGTCGCAGCCGGCACGTAATAAGCGTCGGGCGGGGCCACCGAGGGTGCCTGTTCCAGCACCCCGAGGCGGGGCAGGACGTCGAAGAGGAAGTGGTAGTAGTTCGAGTCCGCCCGCGAGGCCAGGACGGCGAGCCGCCCCGGCACCTCGAGGGGTGCCGGCACCGAGGGGTGGAGGAAGAGCGGGTGCTGACGGGCCCGCGTCGTCCCGAAGTAGCGGCTCACCTCGTCCACGAACCGCCCGCGACCGGTGACGACGGCGCGGTGCGGCCCCAGCACGCGTCCACCGGGGAACTCGGCGACGGCGACGCGGTCCACGTGCTCGCCGTCGCCGGGGTCGGAGAGCGGCAGATGGGAGGGCAGGCCGATTATGTGCCCGCGGTCGATCACCTCGGCGGGGCGGGCGATGACGCAGCGGCCGCCGTCGCGAGCGGCGTCTTCCAGGGTGCTGGCGACGCCGGTGGGCAGCCAGCCGTCACGCCGCGAGCTGAGCTGCCGGGTCACGGGAGCCACCACCCCGGTAGCCCTGCTGTACAGCGGTTTGAGGTACGGAAAGAGCGGGCGGAGCCGGGGCGGGAGCCGGACCACGGCCGGTCAGGGACGCGGCAGCGGGTCGCGCGAGAGCCAGACGCAGCCGTGCGAGCCGGCGAAGTCCTCGTCCTGCTCGACGAGCCCGACACCGTCGAAGAAGGCGCGCAGCTCCGGCCACGAGTGCCCCTCGACCGGATGGTGCTCAATGACGACGCGCCGCACCGACGCCCAGTCGGCGGGGTCGGACTTCAACACCAGGTCGTACTCGCCACCCTCGCAGTCGATCTTGATCACGTCGACGCTGCCGCCGGCGCGGGCGATGGCGTCGGCGAAGGAGACCGTCTCGACCTCGGTGGCGGTGCCGGTGGTGGTGGCACGGGCCGAGACCAGGCCGTTGAGGCCGCTGCCGGCGCCGTTGTCGTCGAAGACGGCGGTCCCGGACTCGCCCGAGAGCGCGGCCTGGACGACGGTGACGCGGTCACCGACGCCGTTGTGGGCGACGTTGCGGCGCAGGTAGTCGGCTGTCGTCGCCGACGGCTCGAAGGCGGTGACGGTGGCCGAGGGGTGCAGCTGGGTCAGCCGGCAGGTGAACGTGCCGACATGGCCGCCGATGTCGATCACCGTGAGCGGTTCGCGCAGCAGCGGGCCGAGGAACCACTCGAAGCGGTAGGTGTCGTCGGCGAAGACCTCGTAGACCGGCACCCGCGCGCCCGGCCGGTTCGGGGTGTCGATGTGCATACCGGAGCGGGTCCGGAAGGTCAGCGTCTCGGGACCCTTGCCCGCGCGACCCAGCGCCATGTCCTTCAGCACGCCGGGCCAGTTGGCGAAGGTGCGCGGGGTCTGGACCAGCCGGCGCCCCCAGTAGACGCCCTCGCGCAGGGTCTGGTTCTCGATTCTCACTCAGCGGGCCTCTCGGGTGCGGCGGGGGGAACGGCTCAACCAGGCAGTGCCGGTGCGGGGGGCGACGGCCTCGTGACGGACCACGTGCAGGCCGGTCTCGGCGAACCACGCGCCGAGCTCGTCCCAGCTCTCGCCGTCGACCCGGTGGTACTCCATGACGACGCGCTCCACGGAGTCCCACGACGACCGCGACGAGGCGTACACCAGCGGGTACTCGCCGCCCTCGCAGTCGAGTTTGACGACGACGGGCGGTGCGGTGGCGGCGGCGACCACGTCGTCGAAGGTCGTGGTCGGGACCTCGACGGTGTGCCGGGTCTCCAGCGAGTCGGTGCCGTCGACCATCCGGTCGCCGGAGCCCTGCACCAGCCCGTTGTGGACGCTGCCGCCGCTGTTGTCGTCCAGCAGCGCGGTGCCGACGGTGTCCGACAGCGCCGCCTCGTGGACGGTGATGCGGCTGTCCAGGCCGTTGGCGGAGACGTTGCGACGCAGGTAGGCGGCGCTCTCCGGCGACGGTTCGAAGCACTCGACGGTGGCGAGGGGATGCAGCCGGGTCAGGTTGATCGCGAACGAGCCGACGTGCGCCCCGATGTCCAGGGCGTGCAACGGCTGCTGCAGCAGCGGGGCGAGCAGCTCCGGCAGCTGGTAGCTGTCGTCGGCGAACTGCTCGTAGAGCGCGAGCCGCGCGCCGGGCACGTTCGGCACCGTCATCGTCGGCCCGTTCTTCACCCGGAAGGTGAGCTCGGCGGCACCCCGGCCGACGCGCTGCGCCGCCATCTGCGTGAGCAGCTCGCTCCAGTTGTCGAAGGTGGTGGTCGTCTGTCCGACCCGGCGCGCTTCGTAGCGCAGCGTGTACAGCTTCTCGGCCAGGCTCATCGGCTCACCATGATCGTTCGGGGCTCGGCGTCGGCAGGCTCGGCCGGTCCCTGGTAGTCGGGCGCGAACTCGTCGTCGGTGCCCGGATCGCGCTGCGGCAGCAGGACCGCCAGCATCGCCACCAGCAGCGCCTCCTGGACGTAGTAGAGCCGGTCGGTGAGGCTGGTCTCCACGAAGTTCATCGGGATCTTCGAGATGACGGCGGCGCAGACGGCGGCGGCGATCGGGGTGCGCGGAATCAGCCGGAACGACGTCCACGCCGCACCGAGCAGGTAGACCGACATGATCACGAAGAGCAGCAGGCCGCCGGCCGCGAGCTGCTGCAGGTAGACCTGCGAGGCGTCGGTCGAGGACTGCATGCCGATGCCGATGAGCGGCGAGTGGTGGAAGTCCGCCACGCCCTGCGCCGCGACCCAGTCCCGGACGGTGTCGCTGCCGGAGGTGGTGGCGTTGCCGTAGATCCGGGTGACCTTGAGGATCTGCAGGCCGAAGGACGGGAAGATCACCGCGACCACGCCCGAGGCTGCCAGCGTGCCCAGCAGGATCGCCGGTGTGTGCGGCCGGGTGCGGGGCAGCAGGATGAAGGCCGCGGTGATCGAGATGACGATGCAGACGGTGCCGCCGCGCGACCCGCTGGCATAGACGCCGAGCACGGTCGAGGCGAGGACGGCGGCGCCGGCGAGCCGCTCCCACCTGACCCGTGAGGTCAGCAGCCAGCAGGCGAAAGGGGCGGCGAGGACGAGCGCCTCGGCGAGGAAGTTGGGGTGGGTGGTGAAGCCCGCGGTCCGGTCGCTGACACCGGTGACGCGGGTGATGAAGTGGCTGAGGTTCACCACGCCGGTGTGGTCGACGAAGGCCGAGAAGCCCGACAGGCCGGTGCCGAGGGTGAAGGCGAGCGCCAACCAGCGCACCATCCGTCGATCGATGCGGGCCGCCGCGGCAAAGGCGACGGGGATCAGCGCGATGGCCACGATGAACTTGGCGATGATCGAGACGTTCTGGGTCGCGATGTTGCTGTAGTCGACGTGGATGAGCGCTCCGCCGGCATTGCGCACGAGCCGCGAGTTCAAGTACTGCTGCGTGGCCGGGAAGAGCACGGTGAGCGTCAGCAGCAGCACCAGGCCGTAGACCAGTTGCTTGATCCACCACGGTGGCGCCCGGAAGGCCAGCCCCGGCGCGCCGACGAAGAAGCAAGCCAGCGCGAGCAGCGGCAGCACGTCGCCGGGGCGCGCGGGGCCGACGTACCAGCCGTTCCACGTCAGGGTGAAGGCCGACAGCAGCGTGAAGCCCAGCCCGACCTTCACCAGATCGGCGCCGGAGGCGATCACGACGACGAGCAGGCCGCCGACGACACCGAGGACGACCAGGCCCATCGTCTGCGCCCGGAGCGCGAAGAACTCGAGGGCGACCATGGCGAGCAGCGCGACGGCGACGCCGACATTGCTGCTCGTGCTGCTGGTGCGCATGGCGTCCCCGGACGTGGGCTGGCTCGTGGCTCGTTCCGCGAGCGTCGGCAAGTTGGCGGCAAAGGCGGCGATCGGCGGCACCGGCGCGCCACCCGGCCCGGACGATACCGTCCCGACGCCGCGTGCGCGCGTTGACGAGGAGCCCTTCGACGCCCGTCCGCTGAGCCCGTCCACAGCCTCGCGGGATCGGCGAGAAATCGGCGTTCGGAGCGTAACCGACAGCCTTCGCGGCAGTTAACATCTGCGACACCAGGGCTCGCCGGGGCCCTCGCGGCGCTCGCCGCTCACACGTATTGGACGGTTCTCCGTGACGCTTCGTGCCTATCTTCGGATCCTGCGAGAGCGATGGATCACCATCGTCGCTTTCGTGGTGGTCGCCACGGGCGCCGCCGTCGTCGTCACCTTCCTCACCCCGAAGTCCTACGAGGCGACCGCGCAGGTCCTGGTGCAGTCCAGCACCCAGGGCGAGGGCGCGGTCGAGAACCAGGCGAACTCCTTCGTCGCCTACCTGGTGCCCACGTACGCCAAGACCATCAGCGCCCCCGAGGTCGTCAAGTACGTCCAGCAGGATCTCCACCTCGGCCTGTCGGACCGCGCGCTGAAGGGCAAGATCCGCGCCAGCGCCGAGACCGGACAGGCGCTGATCAACGTCACCGCCACCGACGCCGACCCCGATGTGGCCGCCAAGCTGGCCAACTCCGCCGCGAACGGGTTGAAGTCCGCGGTGCAGGGGTTCACGAACTCGGTGAAGCTCTTCGTCACCGGACCCGCCGACCAGCCCGACAGTCCCGTCAGCCCCAAGCCACTGCTCAACGTGCTGCTCGGCCTCGTCCTCGGCCTCGTCTTCGGTGCCGCGGTCGCGGTGATCCGCGACCTGCTCGACAACCGCGTCAAGGACACCGAGGGGCTGGCCAAGCTGGCGTCGGCCCCGGCGATGGGCGTCGTCGTGGACGACCCGAAGACCGAGCGGCACCCGGTCGCCGGCCGGTCGGGGATGAACAACATCCGCGCCGAGAACTTCCGGCAGCTGCGCGCCAACCTGCAGTTTGCCAACGTCGACGACCATCCGCGGGTCATCGCCGTCACCAGCTCCATCCCCGGCGAGGGCAAGACGACGGTCGCGGTCAACCTCGCCTCGACGCTGGCCGAGGCGGGCTTCAGCGTCTGCCTCGTCGACGCCGACCTGCGCCGTCCGAGCGTGGCCTCGGTGCTGGGTCTGTCGGGGGCGGTCGGTCTCACCAACGTGCTGATCCAGCAGGTGAGCCTCACCGACTCGCTGCAGCAGGCCGGCACCAACCTCTATGTGCTGGCCTCGGGTCCCACCCCGCCGAACCCGAGCGAGGTGCTGGCCTCGACCTACGTCCGCGACGCCGTCCGGGCCCTGCTCGAGACGATCGACTACGTCATCATCGATACCGCGCCGCTGCTGCCGGTGGCCGACGGCTCCGAGGTCGCCGCGCTGGCGGACGGGACGCTGCTGGTCGCCCGTCACAGCGTCACGACCGACGCCCAGGTCAAGCACTCGGTGCAGGCGCTGAGCCGCGTCGACGCTCGGATCCTCGGCGTGCTGCTCAACCGCGTCCCCGTGAAGCGGGGCAACCAGGACTACGGCTACGAGTACTACCGGAACCCCGAAGACGATCACTCGTTGCACCAGGACGAGACCCCCTCCGAGAACGACAAGGTCGTGGCAGGCAAGGGCCGCGGCATCGGCAAGCGGGCCAAGCACCGCCCCGCCGACGGGGACCCCCACTAATCGGAAAGGTTCGACCGACGTGACCAGTTCCAGCTCCAGCCGCCCTGTCGACGCGCTCGTCACCGGTGCCGGTGGCTTCATCGGTGGCCACCTCGTGGCCCGACTGCTCGCCGAGGGCAAGTCGGTGCGCGGTGTCGACGTGAAGCCCTTCGACGAGTGGTACCAGGTGCATCCCGACGCCGAGAGCGTGCAGGGTGACATGTCGCTGCTGGAGCCGGCGCGCGACGCCGTCCGCGGCGCGCAGGTGGTCTACAACCTCGCCGCCGACATGGGCGGCATGGGCTTCATCGAGAACAACAAGGCGCTCTGCATGCTCTCGGTGCTCACCAGCACCCACGTGCTGCAGGCGGCCAAGGAGTTCGAGGTGGAGCGCTACTTCTACTCCTCCTCGGCCTGCGTCTACGCCGCCGAGCACCAGACCTCGCCGGGCGTCGTCCCGCTGAAGGAGGCCGACGCCTACCCGGCACAGCCCGAGGACGGCTACGGCTGGGAGAAGCTCTTCAGCGAGCGGATGGCGCGCCACTTCCTCGAGGACTACGGCGTGCAGACCCGCGTCGCCCGCTACCACAACGTCTACGGCCCGGAGGGCACCTGGTCCGGCGGCCGGGAGAAGGCGCCGGCCGCGATCTGCCGCAAGATCGCGACCGCCGCCATCACCGGCGAGCGCAAGATCGACATCTGGGGTGACGGTCACCAGACGCGCACCTTCATGTACATCGACGACTGCGTCGAGGGCACCCGCCGCATCACCGACAGCGACGACCCGCACCCGGTGAATCTCGGCAGCGACGAGCTGGTGACGATCAACGGCCTCGTCGACATCGTCGAGAAGATCGCCGGCATCACCGTCGAGCGCGAGCACGACCTCACCGCGCCGCAGGGCGTCCGCGGCCGCAGCAGCGACAACACCGAGATCAAGCGTCGCTTCGACTGGGAGCCGACGATCACCCTCGCCGACGGGCTCGAGCGGACGTACCGCTGGGTCTACGACGAGGTCAAGAAGTCCCTGGGCTGATGAGCTCGCCCTCCCCGTGGCCGGGTTCCGGTCACGACCGGCGCCCGGCCACGGGGAGGAACCGACGGCGCTCGCCCTGGCACCGGCGGCTGCGTCGCACGCTGCGCCGACGGCGGCGCGGGCTGCGTCGCTGGACGGTGCTGCACCAGCGCCGGCTGCGGATCGGCTTCGGTGTGGTGGGGGGCCTGCTGCTGCTCGGTCTGGTCTGGATCGCCATCACGGCCTTCCTCGCCCGCAACGCGCTGGAGGACCTGGACAACCGCTACGACCGGCTGCGGACCCTCGTCGCCGCCGGTGATCTCGACGGCGCGCGCCGCGTCGCCGCCGACATCCCCGCCGTCGCCCAGCGGGCGGAGGACCTCACCAGTGGCCCCGCCTGGTGGACCGCAGCGCAGCTGCCGTGGGCGGGTGAGCCGGTCGAGGTCACCCGCGCGCTGGCGCAGTCCGCCGGGCAGATCGGCACCCGGGTGGTGCCCGAGCTGATGAACGTGGCGACGGCACTGGACCCCGCCACGCTGCGGGCCGGCGGCACCTCGCTGCGGCTGGCTCCCCTGGCCGACGCGGCGCCGCAGCTGCGCCGTGCCTCGGTCGCGGTCCGGGCGGCGGTGGCGCGGCTGCGCGACGTCCCGGCCGGCACCTGGCTCTCGCCGGTGGATCGGGGCCGGGCCCGGATCGCCCAGACCATGGTCGACCTCGACGGCTACGTCCAGGCGGCGGCGCGGGTGAGCTCCGTCCTGCCGGACATGCTCGGAGCGCAGCGACCGCAGCGCTACTTCATCGGACTGCAGAACGAGGCCGAGCTCCGTGGCACCGGCGGGCTGCCCGGCGCCTTCGCCATCGCGGTCGCGGACAAGGGCGTCCTGCGTTTCACGAACTTCGAGAGCAACGCGCGGCTCGACCCGCCGGGTCCGGGCAACATCCTGCCGACCGGACTGCGCTTCGGCTCCGGTTACCAGGCCGCCTACGGCTCCTCGCTGCCGACGTCGTCGTTCGTCAACTCCAACGTCAGCCCCCACTTCCCGTACGCGGCGCAGATCTGGGCCGCGATGTGGCAGAAGGTGAGCGGCCAGCGCATCGACGGCGTCCTCGCGCTGGACCCCACGTCGCTGTCCTACTTCCTCGCCGCCACCGGACCGGCCACCGTCCCCGGCGGCATCACCGTCGACGCGACCAACGTCGTCTCCCTGCTGCAGCGTGACCAGTACTCGCTCTTCGCGACGAAGTTCCTGCAGCGCAAGCAGTTCAACGTCGACGTGCTGCGCGCGGCGTCGAAGAAGCTCGAGGCGGGCGCCGGCACGGGACTGGCGCTGCTGCAGGCGGCGACCCGGTCGGCGCAGCAGCAGCGGCTGCTGGCGTGGAGCCGGTACCCGTCGGTGCAGCGGGCCATCGTCGCCACGAACTACGCCGGGGCGCTGCCGCCGACGGACCGGCCCTTCGCCGGGGTGGTGCTCAACAACGCCTCCGGCGGCAAGATCGACTTCTACGTCACGCGGTCGCTGGACTACGTCCGCACCGGCTGCGGGTCGACCCGTGACGTGGTGGCCACGATCAAGATCACCAACAACGCTCCTGCGGGCGGTCTGCCGGCCGAGGTCGTGGGACGCGCCGACGTCCCGCCGCCGGGGGCGAGGCCGGGGGACGTCCACGAGCTGCTGGACTACTACGCCAGCGCCGGCGCGCAGCTGCTCAGCGTCGAGGTCGACGGCCGGCTCGCCGCCGCGGGACAGGAGAGCGACCTGGGCCGCCCCATCTTCCGGCTCGACCTGCAGATCCCGCGCGGGACGACCAAGACGATCGTGCTGCACCTCACCGAGCCGGCCGGTCGGGGCCCGGCGGTGATCTGGCGGCAGCCCGGTGTCACGCCGTTGGACGTGGTGTCGCGGCAGCAGCCCTGCGGCTGAGGGTCGGCGGTCAGGAGGAGATCGTCGGCAGCGCGAGCGTCGCCGGCGACGCTCGCGTCGAGGCGGCGAGGATCTGCGCCCCGGCCGGGTTCAGGCCGGTGTAGCGGGGGTCCACGGTGTCGATGACGAGGACGAGCCGGTGGCCGCTGGGCAGCGTCCACGCGATCGGCTGCATGTCGATGGTGACGGGGCGCAGTTCGTTACGTCGCAACCCCGTCAGCGAGTACGGCTGCACCGACATCAGCCGACCCTTCCCGGTGGTGTCGAGGTCGTAGAGGTAGGCGACGACGGTGGCGCGGGAGCTGGTCGAGCCGAGGTTCAGCGTGACCTGCGGGGTGCCGGCGAAGGTCCGTGGCTCACCGGCGGCGGGCCCGGTCCAGACGAAGGCGAACTGCCGCTGGATGTCGAAGAGGTTCGCGGTGGGGGGCGAGTAGTCGCCGAAGGGCGCGACCAGCGGTCCGCTGGTGGCGACGGTGTCGGTCCCGGTGCCGATGCCCGAGCGCCAGGTCGTGGCCCGTCTCGCACCGGTCTGCGCCTTGGAGTTGGGCGCGCCGAGTCCGATCGTCGCGGCCGCGCTCGGTCGGGGCCAACGCTGCAGCGTGTGGACCGCGCCGGTAGCGGCGTCGGAGAGGACGATCGGAGCCTCGTCGGCGATGCCGTTGTCGGCGCCGCGCAGGAAGTGGTCGAGCCAGGCGTCGGCGGCCGTCGTCACCAGCGTCTGCCGGCCCTGCAGGGACGCCGCCTCCGGGCTGCCGTGATCGCCGCCGGCCAGTTGTAACCGCTTCTGGCCGGAGAGTGCCTGGTAGAAGCTGACGAGCTGCTCCGAGCCGAAGAGCGAGTCCTGGTAGGCGTTGCCGATCATGATCGCGGTCTTGTTGCGGTTCAGCTCGTCGACGTAGCTCGCCGGCGAACGGGTCGGCGACAGCCTGCGCAGGAACGGACCGACGGCGGCCGGGTCCTTGCGCAGCAGGCTGCGGAGCCGGGTGACGTCGGCGTCGCCGCGCAGGGCGGTGTCGCCCGAGCCGCTGCCGAGCAGGGTCGCGACACCTCGGGTGCTCGGCGTCCCGTTCGGGTCGTAGGAGGCGGCGAGGTCGGTCCAGGTCGAGAGCGCGACCACGGCCTTGACGCGGGGGTCCTTGGCCGCGGCGAGCAGCGAGACGCCGGCGCCGTAGGACATGCCGTAGAGCCCGACCCGCTTGGGGTCGGCGTCGGTGCGCCGCAGCGCCCAGGTGACGACGCGGCCGACATCGGCCTGCGTCGCCGCGCCGGCGAGGTCCACGGTCCCGCCCGAGCCGCCGAAACCGCGCTGCGCGTAGGCGACGACGGCGAAGCCCTCGGCGGCCAGCTGCCGGGCGATGGGCCGGTACTGGGTGGCCGGCTGCCCCCAGCTCGCCGGCATGACGACAAGCGCGGGCCTGTCGGTGTGCTTCGGGGTGACCACCAGCGCCGACAGCGTCGTCCCGGCCGAGTCGATCCGCACCGACCGCTCGCTGGCCACGCCGCCGGACGAGGTCTGCTCGCTGTTGCCGTTGGCGACGACGAGAACCGCGCCCACGAGCACCAGCACGGCGGCGACGGCGAGCAGCGACAGCCGGGTGCGGGACATGTCGATCAGGGTATGGGCCGCCGCGACGAGCTGTCCCGGTGAGCGTCGGCCGTGCGCAGCCCGGCCTCAGCTCTCGCCGGTCGCGTTCCCGAGTTGCGGGAAGTCCGTAGGTACCTAGGCTGGCCCGACACGTCGTCAGGCCGCGCGGACGCGCGCGGAGGCAGGTGGGTGGACCATGCAACAGACGTTCTCGCGGCTCCTTGCCGCCCTTGCCGCCCTTGCCGCCCTCGTCGTCTCGCTGCTGAGCGTGGCTCTGGTCGGGGCGGCCGCGCCGGCCGGCGCCGTCGCGCCGAGCTCGGCCTGCCTCGGCTCCCGCGGGTATCCCGTCGAGCCCGCGGCGACCGTCCAGGTCAGCTCCACCGGTCCCCGCGTGGACGAGGTCATCGAGGTCTCCGGTGTCCGCTTCTGCGCCGACGAGACCATCGTCATCACCTACCAGGGCAGGCAGGTCGCCACCGCTCGCACCGATGCCACGGGGAGCTTCGACCCGCCGGTGAAGGTCGCCGGTCCGGCCGGACAGAAGCAGATCTGCGCGCGGGGCGAGACCGACATCGCGCAGAACCGCGACTGCATCACCGTCACCTCCCGCGCCGGCGGCGACGACGGCAACCGCACCCCGGACAGCGGGACCACCGCATCGACGGGGACGAATCTCTGGCTCTACGTCGTGCTCGCCCTCGTCCTGCTCGCCGCCGGCGCCATTGCGGTCGCCGCGGGACGACGGCGCCGCCACGCGCTGCGCTGATATCGGCGCTGCGGTATATCGCGGCGCCGGCTGCATTGTCGCCCGCTCTTTCCTCGGCAATTCGAGGTAAATCTCGTCACGAGCGTCGGCCGTGATAACCAGGTAAACTGCACACAATTCAATTGGTTGAGTCAGAGGTGCGGTCCACGGTTCACCGTTGTCGGGGTTAGGTCCGACCGACGGGGGTGGCGCCTCGACCGTCAGCCACGGGGTGTGACGTGAGGGGCTGTGGTGGAGGCTTCGATGGCGCAGCGGCGTGCCGCCGCCCTGGCCGAGCTCGACGTGCTGGACGCGCCCACCGAGGAACTGTTCGATCGCGTCGTCGCCCTTGCCGCGTCGTTGACGCATCGCAGCATGGCCGCGGTGAGCCTGAGTGACGCCGGCCGGCAGTTCTTCCTGGCCGAGATCGGTCTCGGGGTACGGGAGGTTCCCGGCCACCTCGCCTTCTGCCGAGTCGCGGTCGACGGTGACACCGCCGGGACCGAGATCCCGGACACCGCCCTTGACGACCGTTTTCGTGACAGCCCGCTGGTGGTGCACGACCCCGGGATCCGCTCGTACACCGGCGTGCCGCTGCTGCTGGACGGCGGCGTCCCGATCGGCACGCTCTGCGTCATGGACACCGCGCCGGGGGCGCTCAGCGCCGAGCAGCGGCTCACGCTGCGGACGCTGGCCGACGTGGTGACGCAGCTGCTGGCGACCCGCAAGGTGGCCCGCGATCTGGCGGCGGGTGTCGAGGAGCGGGACCGGGCCCTGGAGCGGCAGCAGGTCGCCATGGCGCAGCTGACCGCGACCTTCGACGGTGCCCCCACCGGCATGGTGCTCACCGACGCCAGCGGCGGCGTGGCGCGCGTCAACCCGGCCTTCGCAGCGCTGGTCGGCGGCGAGGCTGCCGACTACGCCGGCCGCCGGTGGTCCGATCTCGTCAGCGAGGGCGACCGAGCCGGCGAGCGAGCCCACTTCGATGATCTGCACGGGTCGCGGCGCGCCGCCGCGGTCCGCGAGATCACCCTGATCGGCGATCACGGTGAGAGCTGCCTGGTCCTCGCGTCGTCGACGACGGCCCACCGATCCGATGGCAGCATCGCCAACGTGGTGACCCGGGTCGAGGACATCCGCGCTCGCCGGCAGGCCGAGATCGAGCTGCGCGAGTCGCAGTCCGCCCTGGACGGCATCATCACGGTCGACGGCACGGCGTCCATCGTGTCGTGGAACGAGGGGGCGACCCGGCTGCTGGGCCACGACCGGCAGTGCGCGATGGGCAAGAAGTTCTCGATCATCGTCCCCGACCGCGATGCCGAGGCATACGCGCGGGGCTTCGCCCGACTGCACCGCGACGGCGACACCCGGCTGCTCGGCAGGATCGTCGAGCTGGAGGCGGTCACCGCTGCGGGGCAGCTGCTGCCGATCGAGCTCTCGCTGTCGCGGTGGTACCGCGGCGACGAACCGTTCTACACCGCCGTGATCCGCGACGTGACCGAGCGCAAGAGGCACGAGGCGGAGCAGCAGTGGCGCGCTAGCCACGACGTGGCGACCGGGCTGCCCAACATGGCCGAGCTCGGCCGGTGGTTCGACGAGCAGACGGCCGACCTCCCCGACGGCCGACCGCGTGCCGTCTTCTGCTTTCAGCTCACCAACCTGAGCAGCGTCTCGGCTGCGCTCGGTGCCGAGGCCGCCGCCGACCTGCTGCAGCGGATCGGCAGGCACTTCGCACTGGTCGGTAAGCAGGCGGACCTCGTCGTCGCGCACCTGCGCGACACCCATTTCGGCGGCGCCGCGGTGCTGGACGAGCAGGCCGGCGCTGCGCTGCCCGACCGTCTCGCGGTGCTGGCTCACGCCGTCGTGGATGCGGGAATCGGGCCGTACCTGGTCGAGGGCATCAACATCGAGATGCAGCTGCAGATCGGGATCGTCGCCACCCGCCGCGCGAACCTGACCTTCGTGGAGCTGCTGCGGCACGCGGAGACCGTCCGCGACAGCAGCGCCCGGCAGATCAACATCGGGGCCGAGATCTTCGGTGCGGCGAGCCCGCTGGCGATCTGCGACCTGACCGTCCTCTCCGAGCTCGCCGAGGCCGTCCCTGCCGGGCAGCTCGAACTGCATTACCAACCGCTCACCGAGCTGCAGCCGCGTCCGATGTCGCGCGACGGCCGTGCCGCGGAGCCGCCGCCGCAGTCGGTCGAGGCCCTGCTGCGCTGGCGCCATCCGGAGCGCGGCCTGGTGCCGCCCGGAGACTTCATCGCACTCGCCGAGGGCAACCGGGTGATCTCCGGCATGACCGAGTGGGTGGTCCGAGAGGCCATGCGTCAGCAGGTGCGGTGGGCACGAGCCGGACTGGACGTCCGGATCTCGGTCAACATCTCGCCGACGGTCCTGCTCAACGACGACGTGGTCGCCATGGTCGCTGCCGCCCTGCGCGACACGGGTGCGGCCCCCGGCCGGATCAAGGTCGAGATCACCGAATCGGCGATCGTCGACGATCCCGAGCAGGCGCGGAGCATCGTGCTGCGGCTGCGCCAGCTCGGCATCCACGTCTCCCTGGACGACTTCGGCACGGGGTACACGTCGCTGCGGCTGCTGCGCGATCTCGCCGTCGACGAGATCAAGCTCGACCGCCTCTTCGTCGCCAACGCCACTGCCAACCCGGCCGACGCCGCCATCGCCAACGCTGTCGGCCAGCTCGGCCAGCGCCTGGGGATCCACACCGTCGCCGAGGGCATCGAGGAGCCCGAGACCCGGAGCCTGTTCCGCGCGCTCGGCTACGACTACATGCAGGGATACCTGGACTCCCGGCCGCTCCCCGCCGAGCTCGCCACCGCGTGGCTGCGTGAGCACGACGTCCGGAACGCGCCGGCAGCCGCCTCGGCTTGAGCCGGGTCGCCATTCGGCGCTGCGCGCCTACGACCCACTCCTGGGCCTCGGGCGAAGGGAGCAAGCTCCCTCGCCTCTCGACCTGCGTCGGGGTGACAGGATTTGAACCTGCGACCTCTTCGTCCCGAACGAAGCACGCTACCAAGCTGCGCCACACCCCGGTGTGACCGTCGTCGAGCATACCTGGCTCGTGAACGGGGTTGCGCCGGTGGGGTCAGCCGGTCAGGACCGCGGGACGAGCGTGAGCAGCGAGGCCTCCGGACGGCAGCAGAAGCGGATCGGCGCGTAGGGGTTGGTGCCGAGTCCGGCGCAGACGTGGAAGTACATCGGCTGGGCGGCGGCGCCACGGGTGACGTCGTCCCAGCGGTGCAGCCAGCGGGCGCGCGTCCGCTCGATGCCGCAGTTGGTGACGAGCGCGGGGCCGAAGGGGATGCGGACCTGCCCGCCATGGGTGTGGCCGGCCAGGGCGAGGTCGTAGCCGTCCTCGGCGAAGGCGCCGAGGACGAACGGCTCGGGGGAGTGCGTCACCCCGATGCGGACCACCGCGTCGGGCTCGGCGGCACCGGCGATGAGGGAGTAGTCCGCCTTGCGCAGGTGCGGGTCGTCGGTGCCGGCGAGGGCGACGCGCGAGCCCCCGGCGGCGAGGACGGTCCGCACGTGCGTGAGGTCCGTCCATCCCGCGCCGGACATCGCCGCCGCCATCCGCGGCCACGGCAGCGGGATGCCGCGCTGCACCGGCCCGGCGGTGGGGCGAAAGTAGCGGGTCGGTGACTTGGGACGCGGCGCCCAGTAGTCGTTGTTGCCGGGGACGAAGGCGCCGGGGAAGGCGAAGAGCGGCTCGAGGGCTTGCATCACCGCGTCGATCCCGTCGACGGCCGACAGGGTGTCGCCGGTGTTGACGACGAGGTCCGGCTGCAGCTCGGCCAGCCGCCGGATCCACGCCTGCTTGCGGCGCTGGGCCGGCGTGATGTGCAGGTCCGAGACGTGCAGCACCCGGATCGGCGACGCGCCCGGAGGCAGGACGGGGACGTCGAAGCGGCGCAGCACGTAGGCATTGCGCTCGATCACCGAGCCGTAGAAGACCGTGCCGGCCCCGAGCGCGCTCACGGCCAGAGCGGTGCGTGCGACGGTCCCCACCGGGTCAGCCTACGGGCCACCGGTGCGCGCTCCGGCGAATCCACGAGCGAGCGCCGATACCGTGGCAGCCATGGCCACCCTCAAGTCCCGACTGCACGACGACCTCAACACGGCGATGAAGGCGCGCGACGAGCTCACCACCGCCACGCTACGGATGGTGCTCGCCGCCGTCACCACCGAGGAGGTGGCGGGCAAGACGGCGCGGGAGCTCTCCGACGACGAGGTGCTCAAGGTCCTGGCGCGTGAGGGCAAGAAGCGCCGCGAGGCGGCTGAGGCCTTCGACGCCGCCGGCCGCGACGAGCTGGCCGCGCGCGAGCGTGCCGAGGGCGGGGTCATCGAGACCTACCTGCCGGCGCAGCTCTCCGACGACGAGCTCGCCGAACTGGTGGCCGCCGCCGTCGCCGAGGCGGGCGCGACCGGACCGCAGCAGATGGGCGCCGTCATGAAGCTCGTCCAGCCGCGGGTGGCCGGGCGGGCCGACGGCAAGCGCGTCAGCGACGAGGTGCGCCGCCGGCTCGCGCAGGGCTGACGGTCACCTCCGGTGCGGAGTGGTCGCCGCCGGGGCGTCCACTCGGCACTGTTCGTCGCCTTCCGTCGCGAGAGCGGGAGCCGGCTCGATCAGCCGCCGGGACGGCTGGGAGCGCCGCCGCCGGGACGGTTGCTGCCCCCGCCGGGACGGTTGCTGTCGCTGCCGCCGCCGTTGCGGCCGCCACTGCCGCGGGTGGAACCGCTGTCGCCGCCGTTACGGCCACCTCGCCCGCTGCGACGGTCGTTGTTCCCGCTGTCGCGCTGCCGGGTCCGCGGGGGCGGCGGCGGGCTGTAGACCTCCGGCGCCACGCCGCTGCTCTGGCAGGCGAGGATGGTGGTGCCGACGGGCGCCTTCTCCGGGCCGTAGTAGCCGATGTCCTCCAGCGGCTCGGTGGACGGGCACAGCACCTGGCTGTCGGCGCCGAAGATCTTCAGCTTGAAGCCGGCCTCCTCCAGGCGTGCCTTGGCGCCGGAGACGCTCAGGCCCTTGATGTCCGGGACGTCGACGCCCTCGACGTCGCCGGGCTGGGGCCACGTCCAGGACTGGCCCTTCAGCGTCGGGCGCAGTGCCTTCAGCCAGACCTTCGCGGCGTACTCGCCGTAGGCCTGCCCCTTCTTCGCGCCGGGCAGGCCGGTGTTCGGACGCAGCGGCTGGTCGAAGTCGATGAGCGCCGCGGTGGCCGCCAGGTCCGGCGTCATGCCCGCGAACCAGATGGCGCCGTTCTTGTTCTTGCCCGAGGCCAGCGCCGTCCCCGTCTTACCGGAGATGTCGCTGCCGCCGTCGGCGTACCAGCTCTGGAACTGGTCGGCCGACGTGCCGCCGGACTTGGTGTCACCCTCCAGGACGCTCACCGCGCGGGTGGCGGCCTGCGCCGAGACGGCCTGCACCGCGGCCGGACGCTTGATGTTGATGGCGTTGCCGTCGCTGTCGTAGACCATGGTGACCGGGGCGGGGGCGTTGAACTTGCCCTGGTTGGCGACGCCGGCGTAGGCGCCGGCCATCTCCAGCGGGCTGGTCTCCACCGAGCCCAGGACGTAGCGCAGTGCCTGCTGCTTGCCCTCGATGTACTGCGCAACCGTCTGGGTCGAGGTCTCCTTCTGGTTGAGCGCGTTGACGCCCAGCCGCTGCGCGATGTTGACCATCTCGTCCAGGTTGCAGCTGAAGAAGGAGTCGGCCAGCGCCACGAAGAACGTGTTGGACGACTTGGCCGCCGCCGACTCCAGCGACTCGTTGCGGGTGAAGCCGGACTCGTCGACGTTGTTCTTGGCCGTCGGCTTGTTGGTCAGGCAGTTCTGGATCTTGTAGCTGTCGTCCGCGCTGCCCCGGGTGGAGTCGAGCAGCTGGTCCCGGTCGACGCCGAGCTCCAGGGCGTTGAGCAGCGGGAAGAGCTTGTACGTCGAGGCCGGGAAGGCGGTCCGCAGCGTGAAGAGCGGCTGCTCGGTCTGGTTCTTGCCGCTGCCGAAGGTCTTGCTGGCGGCCATCGCGAGGATGTTGCCGGTCTTGGGCTCCACGACCGGCAGCACCGCGGTGTACGGCGAGGCGGCGGGGACGCTCTTGGCGATGCCGGCCTGGGTCGAGTCCTGGATCTTGGGGTCCAGCGTGGTGATGATCTTGTAGCCACCGGTCTGCAGCTGCTGGTCGGTGAGACCGGTGACGTTCTTGAGCCAGGTCCGGACGTAGTCGCAGAAGAAGCCGACGTTGGCGACATCGGTCTCGGAGTTGGCGCAGCCCTGCCGCACCGGCGGCGGACCGTCGCTGGCGAGCTGGATCGGCATCGCCTTGTACTTGTTCGCCTCGGCCTGGGTGTACTTGCCGACGGCGACCATGTTCTGCAGCACCTCGTCGCGGCGCTCCTTGGCCGCCACCCGGTTCACGAACGGGTCGTAGGCCGACGGGGCGCGCAGCATGCCGACGAGCAGCGCGGACTCCTGCGGCTGCAGCTGCGAGGCGTTCTTGTTGAAGTACGTCTTGGCCGCGGTCTGGATGCCGTAGGAGTTCTCACCGAAGAAGGCGATGTTGAGGTAGTTCTGCAGGATCGTCTTCTTGGACTCCTTCAGCGTCTCCTCGATGTAGATCGCGCACTTGGCGTCCTCGATCTTGCGGTTGATGTTCTGCGCGATCGCAGCGGCCTGCTTCTTCGGGTCGTCCCCGGCCTCGTAGTAGCGGACCTGCTTGACGTACTGCATGGTCAGCGTGGAGCCGCCCTGGGTGTCGCCGCTGGTGGTGCTCACCGCCGAGCGAAGCAGGCCGCGCATGTCCACGCCGTGGTGGCTGTAGAAGCGGCGGTCCTCGGTGGCGACGAGAGCGTCCTGCAGCGACTGCGGGATGTCCTTCAGCCCGACCTCGACGCGGTTCTGGCTGAAGAGCGTCGCCAGCACGGTCTTGCCGTCCTTGGCGTAGAGCGTGGTGCGCTGCGGTGGCTTGCTCTCCTGCAGGTTGCACCGGGTGTTCTGGAACTTGTCGGCCTCACGTCCGGCGACGAGGCCGAGGCCGCCGACGTAGGGGAGGGCAAGTCCGGCGACCAGGACTCCGGCGGCCACGAGCGCGGCCACCAGCTTCCCGATCGTCTGCCAGGTCTCTGCGCGGGATGCTGCCACGAGGGGCAGGGTACGTGGGTCGCCTGTAAGGGCTGAGTTCGTCTCAGGACGTGAGCAGGCGCCCGATCTCGCGCAGTCCGTCCAGATCGTGCACATCCGTCGGCAGCGCGGGGACCGCGACGAGCGGGACCTCGGGGTGCGCGGCCGAGAACCGGCGGGTCATCCGGGCGTCGTGCTCGGCTGCGGTCGCCACCTCGACATGGACCCGCAGCGCGGCGACCGCGAGCTCCGCCCCCGCCTTCTCGGTGGCGGCGTCGGCCGCGACCAGGGCCTGCGCGGCGGTGAGCGGCTCGGCCTTGGCCACCGGCGCCAGCTGGTGGGTGCGGTTGACGACGATGCCGGCCAGCGGCATGCGTTCGGCGCTGAGCCGGTCGACGAAGTAGGAGGCCTCGCGCAGCGCGTCCGGCTCGGGCGCGGCGACGACGACGAAGGCGGTGCCCGGTGCCTTGAGGCGCTGATAGGTCTGGTCGGCGCGCTCCCGGAAGCCGCCGAACATCGACTCCAGGGCGCTGACGAAGGTCGACAGGTCGTTGAGGAGATCTCCGCCGATGACCTTGGTGAAGACGCGCGCCACCATGCCGACCCCGACGGTGACGACCTTCAGGTAGGCACGCCCGCCGGCCTTGGCCGGGGCGGAGAGCAGCTTGATCATCCGGCCGTCGAGGAAGCGGCCGAGCCGGTTGGGGGCGTCCAGGAAGTCCAGGGCCGAGCGTGACGGCGGGGTGTCGACGACGACGAGATCCCACTCGTCGGTGGCCACCAGCTGCCCGAGCTTCTCCATCGCCATGTACTCCTGCGTCCCGGCGAAGGAGGAGGAGAGCGACTGGTAGAAGGGGTTGGCGAAGATTTGCTCGGCGCGTTCGGGAGTCGAGTTCTCCAGCACGACGTCATCGAACGTCCGCTTCATGTCCAGCATCATGGCGAAGAGCCGACCCTGCGACGCCTCGCCGAGGCCCTTCACCTCGCGGGGGGTGTTGTCGAGCTCGACGAGCCCCAGCGACTGCGCGAGGCGCCGTGCCGGGTCGATCGTCAGCACGACGGTCCGACGGCCGGCCTCGGCGCCGGCCAGGGCGAGTGCCGCGGCGGTGGTGGTCTTGCCGACACCGCCGCTGCCGCAGGTGACGACGACCCGGGTGGCCGGGTCGCGGACCAGCGCGACCGCGTCGAAGGCGGGGGGCTCGGGGCGGCTCGCCGGCGTGGTCACGAGGCGGCGCCGGTGACGAAGCGGGCGGCGAGATCCTTCAGCTCGCCGAGGGCCACCGGCGGGTTGAGCTCCGGCAGCTCGATCCGGGGCAGGTCGAGGGCGTCCAGGCGGGCGACGTTCTCGTCCTGCACCCGCTGCCGCGCCGCGTACTGGGCCATCTCGGCGGCCAGGGCGGGCGCATGCGCCACCGGGACGCCGGCCTTACGCAGCGAGGCGGCGAGCACCTTGGCGTCGACGCCACCGTCCGCGCCGAGGTCGGCAGGGTCCAGCAGCGCGGGACGGGCGCGGTTCACGACGACGGCCCCCAGCTGGAAGCCGAGCCCGGCGAGCTCGCCGGCGGCGTCGATCGTCTCCTGCACCGGCATCTCCTCGAGCAGCGTGACGATGTGGACGGCGGTGCGGGGTCCGTGCAGCAGGTTGATGACGCCGTCGCTCTGGCTGCGGATCGGCCCGATCCTGGTCAGCTTCGCGACCTCCTGCGTGGCGTCGAGGAAGCGTCCGATCCGTCCGGTCGGGGGTGCGTCGAGGACGACGGCGTCGTAGACCGGCTGCTTGGCCGAGTCGACGCGGACGACCGACTCCTTGACCTTGCCGGTGAGCAGGACGTCGCGCAGGCCCGGCGCGAGCGTGGTGACGAAGTCGACGGCGCCGAGCTTCTTCAGCCCCTTCCCGGCGCGCTTGAGGCCGTAGAACATCTCGAGGTACTCGAGCATCGCCTCTTCGGGGTCGATGGCCAGGCCGAAGAGCTCGCCGCCGTTGTCGGTGCCGGTGAGGCGCTCCTCGCCGTAGGGCATCGGCGGGCGGTCGAAGAGCTGAGCCAGGGCCTGTCGGGACTCGACCTCGACCAGCAGCACCTTCTTGCCCTGCCCGGCCAGCGCCAGCGCCAGCGCGGCGGCGACGGTGGTCTTGCCGGTGCCGCCCTTGCCGGTGACGACGTGCAGCCGCGCCTTCGAGGCGCGGGCGAGGGCCGGGACCAGCGCGCCCGGTGGCGCGGCGGTGGACGAGGGCATCATTGCAGCGTATGAGATGTGTCGGGGCCGGCGCCGCTCGGCAGGGATACGGTCACATCATGGTCTCGCCCTTGGCCCGCCTCTCCGAACTCGGTATCGAGCTGCCGGGTGTCGTCCCGCCGCTGGCGTCGTACGTGCCCGCCCGGCGCAGCGGCACCCTCGTCTTCACCGCCGGTCAGCTGCCGATGGTCGACGGGGTGCTGCCGGCCACCGGCAAGGTCGGTGCCGGGGTGGACCCGGCGGTCGCGACGGGGCTGGCCCGCGTCGCCGCGCTGAACGGATTGGCGGCGATCCACGAGCTGGTCGGCCTCGACAGCGTCGCCGGCGTCGTCAAGGTCGTCGGCTACGTCGCCTCGGCGCCGGACTTCACCGGCCACCCCGCCGTGGTGAACGGGGCGAGCGAGCTGCTCGGCGAGGTCTTCGGCGACAAGCACGCGCGCTCCGCGGTGGGCGTCGTCGCGCTGCCGCTGGACGCCCCCGTCGAGATCGAGCTGATCGTCGAGCTGAACCCGTGAGCGAGACCGACGACGTCCCGGTCCGCGACGCGGCGACCGTCGTCCTGCTGCGCGATGGCGAGCAGGGTCTGGAGACCTGGCTGCTGACCCGGGTGCACCAGCTGCAGTTCGCGGCGGGGATGAGCGTCTTCCCCGGCGGCCGGGTCGACGTCGGCGACGCCGACCTCCCGACGACCGGCGCCCTCCCCGACGGGGCCGCGCGGCTCGCCGACGACCCGGCGACGGTGCGGGCGCTGCTCGGCGCGGCGGTCCGCGAGACCTTCGAGGAGACCGGGGTGCTGCTCACCTCGCCACCGGCGGAGCTGCCGGACCTCGTCGCTGACGTCGAGGCCGGGCGGGCCGCATTCGGCGACGTCCTGCGTGAGCACGGGCTGACGCTCGACGCGGCTGCGTTGCGACCCTGGTCGCGCTGGGTCACCCCGCGTGGCGAGGTCCGCCGCTACGACACCCGCTTCTTCGTCGCCGCGCTGCCCGCCGGGGCGACGGCGCGCGACCTCACCAGCGAGTCCAGCCGCGCCGACTGGGTGCCGGTGGCCGAGGCGCTGGAGCGGGGGGAGCGGCAGCTGCTGCCGCCCACCGCGCTGACCCTGGCCTCGCTGCTGGAGTCGACCACCGTCGCCGAGGTCCTGGCCGCGGCGGCGGGACGATCGCTCGAACCGGTCCGGCCCACCCTGGAGGTCGGCGACGACGGTTCGGTCACCGTCGAGCTCCCGGAGGGCCGGCGCATCCTGCTACGGCCGGGGCGCTCGTGAGCAGCCACCCCGCCTACGGCGAACTCAGGCAGGTGCTGCCGCAGGCACGCGTGCTGCTGCAGCGCAACCCCGGCGTGATGACCCTGGACGGCACCAACACCTGGCTGCTCGGCTCGCCGGAGGCCCCGATCATCGTGGATCCGGGGCAGTCGTCCCACGACGGCGAGCCGCTGGCCGACGGCCACCTCGACCGGCTGCTGGCGGCAGCGCCGCACCCGTCGCTGGTCCTGCTGACCCACCGGCACCACGACCACACCGAGCTCGCGGCCGCGGTGCACGAACACACCGGCGCATCGGTGCGCGGCTTCGACCCCGAGCACTGCCGCGACGCCGAGCCGCTGAGCGACGGTGAGGTGATCGCGCTGGGGGACGTCCGGCTCGAGGTTCTCGCCGCCCCCGGCCACACCTCCGATTCCGCGGCCTTCGTCCTGGACGAGGCGGCGGTCCTCACCGGTGACACCATCCTCGGCCGCGGGACCACCGTCGTCGCCCACCCGGACGGCGACCTGCGGCGCTACCTGGCCTCACTGGACCGGTTGCGGAGCTGTGGTGACTTGATGGCATTTCCGGGTCACGGCCCCGAACTGCCCTCGGTGGCGCAGGCGGCGGCCTTCTACCTGGAGCACCGGGCGCAGCGCCTGGACCAGGTCCGCGCCGCCCTGCACCAGCTCGGCGCGGCGGCGACGGCGCGACAGGTCGTCGAGGCCGTCTACGCCGACATCGACCCGGCCCTCTGGCCGGCGGCCGAGCTCAGCGTCGACGCGCAGCTGGCCTACCTGCGCAGCTGACCAACGCACGCTCACGGGCGTCGACAGCGCTGATCCGTCGGAGCCTGTGAGGAGTCGAACGCTCCGCGGTGCTCAGGATCGCGGGCGGCCAGCCGATGAGTTCTCAGTAACCGAGACGCCGCACCCGCGGCGTCGACTGAGGAGTCGTCATGCCCCATGCAGCGTCGGACGAGCGCCGCCACCGCGCGCCGCGCGCATCGGGGTGCAACGGCTGCTCCTGCACAAGCGTCACCAGCCCCACGGGCAATCGGGTGTTGTTGGCCACCGGGATCGGCCACATCGTGGGAGAGCTGCGGACCCTGCTCAGGCACGGCGGCGCCTCGGTCACCCAGCTCGTGCCGGGGTTGCTCGAGGTCTGCGCGGACGATCCGGCTGCCGTCCTCGCCGGCGTGCAGCGCGCGATGTCGAGCGTCGAGACCGCCGAGATCCGGGCGCTGGTCGTTACCGACGACGACCCCGACGCGCTGCTGCTGGCCGCACTCACCGCGCCCACGCTGGCGCAGTACGGCGCGCGCGCCGAGCACGCCGACCTGGTGCCGTTGTTCGGCGACGAACTGAACGCGTTCCATTCGGTCTACCAGCCGATCGTCTCGTTGCAGGCGGGTGCCGGCGATGCGGTCATCGGTTACGAGGCGCTCTTGCGCGCCACGTCGCCCAGCGGGCCGGTGATGCCCGACCAGCTCTTCCACGCCGCGGCCCGAGCCGGGTGGCTGCCCGTCCTGGATCGGATCGGCCGGACCACGGCGCTGCGCTGCGCGGCGGAGTGGCTCGCGGACGAACTGCTCTTCATCAACTTCGTGCCGAGCGCGATCTACCGTCCCGACGTCTGCCTGCGCACGACCGAACAGGCCGCGATCGAGGCGGGACTCGACCTGCGCCACATCGTCTTCGAGGTGACCGAGAGCGAGCAGATCGTCGACATCGACCACCTGGCGCGAGTCTTCGACTACTACCGCGAACGCGGGTGCCAGGTGGCCCTGGACGATCTCGGATCAGGGTTCAGTTCGCTGAACAAACTGGTGCGGCTCCGGCCTGACGTGGTCAAGCTGGACAAGGAACTCGTCCAGGCGCTGCCGGATGCCGTCAGCCGAGCGGTCATCGAAGCGATCGTGAGCATGACGCACAGCTACGGCGGACGGGTACTGGCCGAATGTGTCGAGACCCGCGACCAGGTCGAGGCAGCCAGAGAACTGGGTGTCGACCTGGCCCAGGGCTGGTTCTTCGGCCGGCCGGAGGCGCGTCCGGCCGGGCTCGGTGACCTCGCAGTCGCCTGACCCGGCCGTCGCCCGACCTGGCTCGGACATCGACCGAACGGTCTGACGACCGCACCGGTTGCTGCAGCAGAGCGGCCGGGGCGCTACCGCGCGCGGCGGGCCAGCCGCTCGCGGTCCAGGATGACGACGCTCTTGCCTTCCAGGCGCAGCCAGCCGCGGGAGGCGAAGTCGGCTAGGGCCTTGTTCACCGTCTCGCGGGAGGCGCCGACGAGCTGGGCCAGCTCCTCCTGCGTGAGGTCGTGGGTGACCCGCAGCTGGCCGCCGTCGATGGAGCCGAAGCGCTGCGCGAGCTGCAGCAGCTGCTTGGCGACGCGACCGGGGACGTCGACGAAGATCAGGTCGGCGAGCATGGTGTTGGTCCGCCGCAGCCGACGGGCGACGACCCGCAGCAGCTGCATGGCGATCTGCGGCCGATCGGTCGCCCACTTCTGCAGGGCGGACTTCGGCAGCCGCGCCAGCCGGGCGTCGGTGACGACGGTGGCGGTCGCGGTGCGGGGACCCGGGTCGAAGAGCGAGAGCTCGCCGAACTGGTCGGAGGGTCCGTAGATGGCGACGAGGTTCTCCCGCCCGTCGGGTGAACGGCGCCCCAGCTTCACCTTGCCGCTGAGCACGATGTACAGGCTGTCGCCCGGCTCGCCCTCGTTGAAGAGCACCTGGCCACGGCCGGCCTCGATGATCTCGAACTCACCCGACAGGGCCTCGACGTCGTCGGGGTCGACCCCCTGGAACAGCCCGGCCCGGCGCAGAATCTCGTCCACAAACGCTCCTCGAACGGCCCGCATCACCTCGGCGGGGATGCGAACCACGTCACAGTCGGGGGAAGTCTAGGGCACGCCACAGGATTCGCTGCGCCGAAGGGCTCCGGCGGGGGCTAATCCGAGGCCTTGCGCCAGCCGCGACGCAGCCGGCCGAGGCCCAGCCGGGTCCGGAACCGGGACAGCGCCGAGTCGGTGCCCTCGCGGACGAAGGTGTCGAGCTCCTCGGGGCTGGCGTCGTCCAGGAACTGCTCGATCTGCCGCTCGACGGCCACCGAGCTCAGCGGCTCCTCGACGCGCTGCATCAGCAGCGTGAAGCCGAGCAGCAGGAACGGGAAGAGGAGCAGCGCGAAACCGATCATGGTGCCGGTGATTCTGCCACCCTGCCGCGGTCTCGTCCCGCCACGACATGTCAGCGGCCGGCCGTAGTCTCGGAGCCGTGCCTGCCATGCCTGACGAGACGCCGCTGGCCCTCACTCGCCGTGCGCGCCGCATCAACCGTGAGCTCGCCGACGTGTACCCGACGGCGCACTGCGAACTGGACTTCACCACCCCGCTCGAGCTCTCGGTCGCGACGATCCTGTCGGCGCAGTGCACCGACAAGCGCGTCAACGAGGTGACGCCGGCGCTCTTCCGGCGGTACCCGACCGCCGCCGCCTACGCGGCCGCCGACCGGGACGAGGTCGAGGCGCTCGTCAAGCCCACCGGCTTCTACCGCAACAAGACGACCTCGATCATCAATCTCGGACAGCAGCTGGTCGAACGCTTCGACGGCGAGGTGCCGCGGACGCTGGCCGAGCTCGTCACCCTGCCCGGCTTCGGCCGCAAGACCGCCAACGTCGTGCTCGGCAACGCCTTCGACGTGCCGGGCCTGACCGTGGACACCCACTTCGGGCGGCTGGTCCGTCGCTGGGGGTGGACCGACGAGACCGACCCGGTCAAGGTCGAGGCCGTCGTCGCCGAGCTGATCCCCAAGAAGGAATGGACCATCTTCAGCCACCGCGCCATCTGGCACGGTCGCCGGATCTGCCACTCCCGCAAGCCGGCGTGCGGGGCCTGCCCCATCGCCCGGCTCTGCCCGTCCTACGGCGAGGGGCCGACCGACGCCGAGACGGCCGCGAAGCTCGTCAAGTCCGAGGCGCAGATGGTCGCCGGGAAGTGACAGCCCAGCCTCCCGTTCACCTCCCGGAGTGGCTGCGGACGCTCGACGACGCGGCGGCGCGGTTGCAGGGCACCGATCTCTCCCGGTTCCTGCCCCCCGACGACGGCTCGGGACGACCGTCGGCCGTCCTCATCGCCTTGGCCGACACTGACCGGGGTCCCTCGGTGCTGCTGCTGGAGCGGGCCGCGGATCTTCGCCAGCACGCCGGGCAGACGGCCTTCCCCGGTGGTTCGCTGGATCCCGAGGACGACGGTCCGGCCGCGGCTGCGCTGCGCGAGGCGCAGGAGGAGGTCGGCCTCGACCCGGCCTCGGCCGTCGTGCTGCACGAGCTGCCCTCGGTCTTCATCCCCGTCACCCGGTTCGTGGTGACGCCCGTGCTGGCGTGGTGGCGTGAGCCGCATCCGGTGGCGGCCGTGGATCCGGTCGAGACGGCCCGGGCCGGGCTGGTCCCGCTCGCCGAGCTGGCCGAGCCGGCACATCGCTTCACCGTCTCGCACCCGTCGGGGTTCGTCGGCCCCGGTTTCGAGGTGGACGGCTTCTTCGTGTGGGGCTTCACGGCCGGGCTGCTGGACCGGTTGCTCGTCTTCGGCGGCTGGGATCGGCCCTGGGACCGTTCCATGCGGCGCGAGCTGCCACCGTCGGTGATCGGACGGTGAGAAGCGGTCCGGCCCCCTCAGCCGGGCGCAGGTACGGTCGGGGCATGGGTGTGCGGCTGGGTCGACTCGTGGGCGGGGGCGCGGCCCTGGTCCTCCTCCTCGCCGGCTGCAGCAACACCCAGGCGCCGGCGGCCAGCGGACCGCACAGCGGCACCGAGACGGCGAGCTCCGCCGACGGCGTGCAGACGGTGACCCTCACGACCGGCAACGACTACCGGTTCCACCCGTCCACGATCGTGGTGAAGCCGGGCCGGGTGAAGATCATCCTCAAGAACACCGCCAGGTCCGGCGCGCCCCACAACCTGCAGGTCACCGACTTCCCCGCCGACTTCGTCCCCCTGGCCGGCGCCCGGCAGACCACCACGGCCACCTTCACCGCACCCGCGCCCGGCCGGTATCGATTCGTCTGCACGATCCACGTGCGGCAGGGTCAGACCGGCACCCTGATCGTCCAGGGCTGAGTCGAGGGGCAACGGGGTCGTGAACTGGCTGGACCTCATCATCATCCTGGCCGCGATCGGCTACGGCATCAGCGGTTTCCGCAGTGGTGCGCTGGTCGGCGCCTTCTCCCTGGTCGGCTTCTTCGGCGGCGCCGCGATCGGCGCCCAGCTGGCTCGCCCGCTCGGATCACGGCTCGCCGACGGGCGGGCGCAGATCCCGATCGCCATCGTCTGCGTGCTGCTGCTGGCCATGCTCGGCCAGCTGCTCGGTGTCTTCATCGCCGGCTACCTGCGGCAGCGGTTCATCCGGGCGCGCGGCCGACCGTGGGACTCCGCGCTCGGCGCGGTCCTCGGGGTCCTGGCCGTCCTGCTGGTGTCGTGGATGGTGGCGCTGCCGCTGGCCGTCTCGGCCTATCCGGCACTGGCCTCGCAGGCCAGCCAGTCCCGCATCGTCCGCGGCGTCAACGACGTCGTCCCCGACCCGGTCCGCGGCCTGTACGCCTCGCTGCGCAACTTCTTCAACCAGAGCGGCTTCCCGCCGGTCCTCGGCGATCTGCCCTCGACCTCCGTCGTTCCCGTCGCGCCGCCGCCGGCCGATCTGCCCGCCGAGGTCGCCACTCGCGTCGCGGAGTCACGACAGTCGATCGTCAAGGTCTACGGCCAGGCACCGAGCTGCGGCCGGGGTATCGAGGGGTCGGGCTTCGTCTACGCCCGCAACCGGGTGCTCACCAACGCGCACGTCGTCGCCGGGACCAGCTCGGTGCAGGTAATCCGCTCCAGCAACGGCGCCTCGGTCAAGGCGCGGGTCGTGGTCTTCGACCCCGATCGGGACATCGCCGTGCTCGCCGTGCCCGGCCTGGACGTCCCCGCGTTGCGGTTCGCCTCGAAGCCGGCGGCGCAGGGCACGCCCGCCGTGGTGGTCGGCTATCCCCAGGACGGTCCGTACACGGTGCGCTCGGCGCGCGTGCGGACGCAGACGACGGTCCGCGGCTCGAACATCTACGGCAACGGCGACGTGCAGCGCGAGATCTACTCGGTGCGCGCCATCGTGCGCAGCGGGAACTCGGGTGGGCCGATGCTGGACTACAACGGCAACGTCCTCGGCATGGTCTTCGCCACCGCGCTTGACTCGCGCGACACCGGCTTCGTCCTCACCGACAACGAGGTGCGCGGCCGGGCCGATCAGGGGCGCACCGCCCGGCAGGCCGTCAGCACCGGGGCCTGCACGCCGGAGTAGGGCGTGTCTGACACTCCCGTGCTCGGCTGCGCGGGGCCCGGGCACGCACGCTGCGGCGTTGTCGTCGTCGGCCGTAGCAGGCTACGACCGTCCTCCTCCGCCTTGCATCGCGCGCACCCGACCGCCGCTCGCGACGAGCGAGAACTGTCAGACACGCCCTCGGGCTCAGTGGGTCTTGGCCCAGCGGATCAGCTCGCCGCTGATCAGCTCCGGCGCCTCGTCGTGCGGGAAGTGCCCGACCCCGTCGAGGACTCGCCACTCGTACTCGCCCGAGACGTACTGCCCCGATCCCTGCGCGGTGGCCGGTAGCACGCAGGTGTCCAGCGCGCCGTGCAGGTGCAGCACGGGCGCGGTGATCGGCGTCCGCATCGTCTCGGCGTAGGCCCGGCCGTCCGCTCGCAGCAGCGAGCGTGCCGTCCACCGGAAGTGCTCGGCGGCGCAGAAGGAGACCGGATGGATGCGCATGGCCTGCGCATAGCGCTCGACCTCGGCGACGTAGCCGGAGCTGCGCTGCCACTGCGGCCCGGACCACCGGTCGTAGAGGCTGCGCACCCACGCCGAGTCCCGCGACAGCAGGTGCTCGGGACGCCGCGGCACCTGGAAGGTCCGTAGCGCATAGGCCGAGGCGTGGCGCTGGGCCTTGCCGGCGCCGGGCTTGAGCGCGGCCCGCATCCGCAGCGGGTGCGCCGCGCCGAGGACCACCGCGCTGCGGACCACGCGCGGATGGGCGGCGGCCATGGTCCAGACGAAGCCGCCGCCGATGTCGTGGCCGACGACCATGGCGTCGGCTTCGCCGAGCGAGCTCACCAGCGCGGCGAGGTCCGCGGCGAGGGTGGCGGAGTCGTAACCGCGGGGCGGCTTGTCACTGGCCCCGTAGCCGCGCAGGTCGACGGCCACCGCCCGGTAGCCGGCATCGGCGAGGTCGACGAGTTGCCGGCGCCACCCCCACCAGAACTGCGGGAAGCCGTGGACGAGCAGCACCAGTGGTCCGGTGCCGAGCTCGGCGACGTGCATGGCGATGCCGTTGCCACGGACGACGCGGTGCGTCCACGGCCCCTCGACGAGGACGACCGAGCTGTCCGGCGCGCCGGGCAGCGGTCCGTATCCCATGGCGCGACCCGCTACCCGCGCGACTTCTTGAGGTAGTCGACGGTCTCCTTGGTCGTATCGATCGTCTGCTTCGGCGCCTTCACGCGCTTGACCTTCTTGATGCCGACGACGACGAAGGCCGCCGCGAGCAGCACCAGGAAGGCGAAGACGATGAGGAAGGACAGCCAGCGGTAGATGCCGAGCGCGGCCAACCCCTCGGCGAGGGCGAAGAAGCCGAAGGTCAGCGAGAAGACCAGCACCACCGCGGCCGCGGCGAAGAGGCCGACGCCGGTGCCGGCGTTCTTGACCGACGAGCGCAGCTCCAGCTTCGCCAGCGCGATCTCGCTCTGGATGAGGGTCGAGACCGCCGTCGAGGCGGTCGAGACGAGGTCGCCGATGCTCGGCTCGGCCGGTTCGGCGCCGCCGGCGGCGGCGTGCTTGCCGGCGCCGGCCGTCGCGGCGGCGGGCGGGGTAGCGGGCTGCGGGGTCACCGTCACGCTGGGTCGTCTCCTCATGCTGCTACTGCGGATGACCGTGCGATCCGGTCGGACCCATCGTGTCAGACGTCCGTCCCTGCGCGCCGTGTCGCGGCCGGATGCCCACTGTCGACGACTTTTAACGCTTACGTCCCATTTTCCTCGTTCATCCCTTACTGTTCTCTCAGCGTCACCCACCGGTGACCGTTCGCGAAGGAGAGCACGTGAGACGAAACCGCACTGTTGTCACCGCAGTCGGCGCCGCCACCGCGGCACTGGCTGCGTCCGTCCTGGCCGGCGTCACCCCCGCCGCAGCCGCCCCCGTCACCGGCGTGAGCCGGGCCGCGCTGATCGGCGACGCCCGCGCCGACGCCGCGAGCGTCGCCGGCTCGCTGGGGCTCGCCTCCGGCGAGAAGCTGGTGGTCCGGGACGCGATCCGGGACGCCAACGGCACCGAGCACATCCGCTATGACCGCACCTTCGACGGGCTGCGCGTCCTGGGTGGCGACCTCGTCGTCCACCGCACCGCGAAGGGCGCGACGCAGGTGTCGCGGACCGGGCCGAAGTCCGTCGCGCTCGCCTCGGTGACGCCGACCCTCTCGCGGACCGCCGCGCGCGCCAAGGCCGACGGCGTCCGGCCGAGCCTGGCCGGCGCGCAGTCCGCGCCGGGTGAGCTGGTCGTCTACGCCGGCGGCGCCAAGCCCCGTCTCGCCTACGACGTCGTGACGCGCGGGACCCGCGCCGACCAGACGCCGTCGGTGCTGCACACCGTCGTGGACGCCAAGAGCGGCAAGACCCTCACCTCGTGGGACGAGGTCAAGAACGGGTCGGGCACCGGCATCTTCGTCGGCCAGGTCAGCATCGGCACCACCAAGGGCACGAGCAGCTACTCGCTGCGCGACACCCACGGCAACTACACGACGGATCTGAAGAACCGCACCTCCGGCACCGGCACCACCTTCACCGACGCCGACGACGTCTGGGGCAACGGCAGCAACAGCGACCGCGCCTCGGCCGGCGTCGACGCCCACTACGGCGCCGAGAAGACCTACGACTACTACAACTCCGTCCTCGGCCGCGCCGGCATCTGGAACGACGGCACCGGCGCCCGCTCGCGGGTGCACTACGGCAACAACTACGTCAACGCCTTCTGGGACGGCACGCAGATGACCTACGGCGACGGCGCGAACAACAGTGCGCCGCTGGTCGAGCTGGACGTCGCCGGTCACGAGATGAGCCACGGCGTCACCGAGAACACCGCGAACCTCAACTACAGCGGTGACGCCGGCGGCCTCAACGAGGCGACCTCGGACATCTTCGGCACGGCCGTGGAGTTCTACGCCAACAACGCGAGCGACGTGCCGGACTACCTCATCGGCGAGGAGATCAACATCAACGGCAACGGCACGCCGCTGCGCTATATGGACAAGCCGAGCAAGGACGGCTCGTCGCAGGACTGCTGGACCACCGGCACGAAGAACCTCGACCCGCACTACTCGTCGGGTCCGCTGAACCACTGGTACTTCCTGGCCTCGGTCGGCTCGGGCGCCCGGACGGTCAACGGCGTCTCGTACAACAGCCCGACCTGCAACGGCGCCAGCATCACCGGCACCGGACACCTCACCGTCGAGAAGATCTGGTATCGGGCGCTGTCGGTCTACCTCACCTCGGGCAGCACCTACCTCACCGCCCGTGACGCGGCGATTCAGTCGGCCAAGGACCTCTACGGCGCCGGCAGCTCGCAGTGCCAGACCGTCGCGGCCGCCTTCAGCGCGATTGCGGTGCCGCAGCAGAGCAAGACCTGCTGATCATGGTCGGACGTCGCGTTCTCGCGGCGACCACCGCGGTGCTGGCCGGCGCGATCGTCGTCGCGTCGGCCGCACCGGCGGTCGCCCGTCCCGCCTCCGCTCCCGCGGCTGCCCGCCAGGCTGCGGCGCCGGCGGCGGGCACGCTGGAATCCACCATCGCGCTGAAGAACTGCTCGGCGTCGCTGGTCCGGTACCCCTCCTCGCAGAGCTCCGACCGAGCGCTGATGCTCACCAACGGTCACTGCTACGAGGGCGGCTTCCCGGCGGCGGGTGAGGTGCTGCAGAACCGCAGCAGCAGCCGCACCGGCACCCTGCTCACCGCCTCCGGGGCGAGCAGCGGCACCGTCCGGGCCGATCGGCTGCTCTACGCCACCATGACCGGAACCGATGTGGCGCTGTACCGGCTCACCGAGACCTACGCCGCCCTCGCCTCGCGCACCGGCCGCACTCCGCTGACGCTGGCGGCGAGCGCGCCGGCGGCGGGGACATCGCTCGCGGTCGAGTCCGGCTACTGGAAGCGGGTCTGGACCTGCGCGGCCGAGACGACGGTCGCCACGGTCCGGGAAGGGCAGTGGACCTGGCACGACTCGGTCCGCCACACCCGGCCGGGCTGCGAGATCATCGGCGGCAGCTCCGGTTCGCCGGTGGTCGACACCGCCACCGGGAAGGTCGTCGCCGTCAACAACACCATCAACGAGGACGGCGAGTCCTGCACCGTGAACAACCCGTGCGAGGTCAACTCCTCGGGTGGCACCACGGCGACGCAGGGCTACGGCTACGCGCAGCAGACCTACTGGTTCACCACGTGCCTGACCTCGTCGCGCACGCTGGACCTGTCGGTCAGCGGCTGTCGCTTGACCAAGCCGCAGTAGGACGGGACGGCGGTCACAGGCACCGGGCTCTATAGCCTGCTGCCTGTGACCGCCGATCCGCTCGCCCCCCTGCTCGACCTGCCCGGCGTCGCCGACGGCGTCGGCCGGGCGCGGACCGCGGTGGACGCGCTGCTGGGCAACCGCATGCTGCGCCGCCGCTCTGCCGACGTCTCGTCGGAGTCGTCGCTGCGCGGCGCGTGGGCCTCGGCGGTGCTCTCGGGTTCCGAGGTGAGCCTGGACGAGGTCCGCAGCGGTACTGCGACGGCGGACCCGCTGGTCCAGGGCGCGCTGCGGGCGCAAGCGGGGCTGGCCTCGCTCACCGACACCTGGTCGCACGCGCCGCGGCAGGCGCTGGCGCGGCTGCACGTCCTGGCTGCGGCCGACCTGGTGGAGGACACCGAGGCGCTGGGACGCCCCGCCGCCGGAGCCGCCGAGCGGCTCGACATCCTCGCCGCCGTCCTGGCCGAGACGACCGTCCCGGCGGTGGTGGTGGCCGGCATCGTCCACGGCGAGGTGCTCTCGCTGGACGCCTTCGCCCCCACGTCGGGCATCGTCGCCCGCACCGCGGTGCGGCTCACCCTCATCGAGCGCGGGCTGGACCCCAAGTCGCTGGTCGCCCTCGAGGCGGGCCACTTGGAGTTGCGTGCCGACTACGAGGCAGCCCTGGCGGCCTACCGGACCGGGATGCGGGAGGGGATCGGGCAGTGGCTGGTCCACTGTGCCGACGCCGTCGCGGCGGGGGCGCTGGAGACGACGGCGATCTGCCAGGCGCTGGCCCGCGGCTGACACAGGACGACGGCGTCGTCCGGTCGCGGGCGACGCCGTCGTCGCACGGACGGGACGGGTTACCAAGCGTGCCCTGTGCGGAAGCGTCAGACGCGGTCCGCTCTCGCAGATCCGCGCCGACTCACCTGTGCGTGGTGGGATCGCCGCGTGGGTGCCCGTTCGTCCGTGCCGGACGGATCCCGGCGGGTGCGTCACCGCTCTCGTCGTGCTCCGTTCCTTGCCTGATAGTGGACACCTGTGTGACGGCGGACACAACCCCTCCTCGGCGTGTCCGCGACCGCGCTTCGCGGGTGCACAGCCGGCTGGCCGTCAGGCGCGGGCGCGGCGTCGCGCGAGGTACCACGCCAGGCCGGCCGCGCTGATGCCGGCGCCCATCACCCCGGCCGAGATGACGGGGTGCTCGGGCTTCAGCCCGGAGATGCGCTCGCGCAGCGGGACGGCGTTGCTGAAGGTGAGAACGGGCCAGTCGCGCTCGAGGGCGATCTTGCGCAGTGCCCGGTCGGCGTTCACCGCGTAGGGGTGGCCGACGGCCTCGAGCATCGGGAGGTCGGTGGCCGAGTCGGAGTAGGCGTAGCAGTGCTCGAGGTCGTAGCCGCGTTCGGCGGCGAGCTCACGGATCGCGACGGCCTTCTCCGGGCCGTAGGTGTAGCGGCTGATCTCGCCGGTGTAGCGGCCCTCTTCGACGACCATCTGGGTGGCGACCACGTGGTCGGCGCCGAGCATGGCGCCGATCGGGGTCACGACCTCCTCGCCGGAGGTGCTGACGATGACGACGTCGCGGCCGGCAGTCTGGTGCAGGCCGATGAGGTCGACGGCCTCGTTGTAGACGATCGGGTCGATGATCTCGTGCAGCGTCTCGGCGACGATCTCGCGCACCTGCGCCACATCCCACCCGGTGCACATGCTCGTCAGGTAGGCGCGCATGCGCTCGATCTGGTCGGAGTCGGCACCGGCCAGGGCGAAGACGAACTGCGCGTAGGCGCTGCGGAGCACGGCTCGCCGGTTGATCAGGCCGCCCTGATAGAAGGGCTTGCCGAAGGCGAGGACGCTGGATTTGGCGATGATCGTCTTGTCCAGGTCGAAGAACGCCGCTGTCGGACGACTGTCGGGCGCCGCGGTCACGGCTCCGAGGATACGGACAGCGGGTCTGGCGGTCGCGGGTCTGGCGGTCGCGGGTCTGGCGGTCGCGGGTCTGGCCGCGGGTGTGGCGGCGGTGGTCCGAGCCGTGTCAAGCCGGTCGTCCACAGTCGGGCGTGTCGTCCACAGGCGGGCTCCGGACAGTCCGGCCGGGGCACCCACGGGCCAGGGTCATGGTGTGAGCGCACGAGGCGGCCCGGTGATCGGCGTGATCGGGGGATGCGGCGGTGTCGGGTCGTCCTCGCTCGCCGCTGCCCTCGCCCTCGCGGCCGCGCCGTCGGTGCTGGTCGATCTGCAGCGCTGGAGCGGCGGGGTCGACGTGCTGCTGGGGCTCGAAGCCGCGCCGGGGGCGCGGTGGTCCGGGTTGCGACTCGCCGGTGGCCGGCTCGATCCGGCCGAGCTGCGCTCCGGCCTGCCAGCGATGGACGGCTGCGCGGTGCTGGCAGCTGATTCCGCGGAGGTGGAGCCGGCGGCCGTCGCTCAGGTGATCGGGGCGGCGCGGACCACGGGAGCGGTGGTCGTCGACCTGCCGAGCGCGGATGTCGAGCTGCGCACGGCGTCGCTGGGTCTGCTCGATCTTGTCGTGGTCCTCGTCCGCGCCGACGTCGCCGGCCTGGTCGCCGCCCGTGCCGTTGCCGGGACCGTCGGGGAGGTCCCGGCCGGTGTGGTGGTGCGCCGCGGTGAGATCGGCCCGGCCGAGGCGGCGCGACTGGTGGGGTTGCCGCTGCTCGGGGAGGTGGCCGGCACCGGACGTTCGGTCCCCGACGCGCGCCGACCGACGCGGGCGGTGCTGCGGGTGGCGGCGGGGGTCCTCGCCGGCGTGCCGGCGGCTGCTCCCCGAGGTCAGCGGAACGGGGAGAGCGCGTGATGTCGCGCCCGACGGCCGGGGTGGATCCGGCGCTGGTCGCCCGGGTCCGGGAGCGGGTCGCCTCCGGGCGGGGCGACGTCGCTGCCGCGCTCCGCGCGGAGACCACGCCGGGATCCGGGTCGGTTGTGACCGCGCCGGTCGGCATCGTGGACGACACGGTCTTCGACCGGCTGCGGCGCGACGTCCAGGCCGAGCTGCACGGGGCTGGCCCCCTGGAGTCGCTGCTGGCCCTCCCCGGCGTCACCGATGTGCTGGTCAACGGTCCCGACTCGGTCTGGCTGGACCGTGGACACGGCGTGGAGCCGGCTGCCGTCAGCTTCGCCGACGCGGCGGCGGTCCGGGCGCTGGCGCAGCGTCTCGCGGCGACGGCCGGACGGCGCCTCGACGACGCCATGCCCTTCGTCGACGCGGTGCTGGCCGACGGGACGCGACTGCACGCGATCCTGCCGCCGCTCGTCGCGGCGACGACGATCTCGCTTCGGGTGCTGGCTCGTCGGCGGTTCGGCCTCGGCGATCTCGTCGCTGCCGGGACGCTGCCGCCCGCAGTCGCCGAGACCCTGCGGGAGATCGTCGCCGCCAGGCTCGCCGTCGTGATCGCCGGGGGGACGGGGACGGGAAAGACCACGCTGCTGGGCGCACTGCTCGGTGAGACCGGGCCTGCCGAGCGGCTGGTGCTGGTGGAGGATGCCCCCGAGCTGGTCGTCGATCACCCGCACGTGGTCCGCCTGGTGACGCGCTCGGCAAATGTCGAGGGCGCCGGCGCCATCGGACTGCGTGAGCTGGTGCGGCAGGCGCTGCGGATGCGCCCCGATCGCCTCGTCGTGGGGGAGTTCCGCGGCGCCGAGAGCGTCGACCTGCTCGTGGCCCTCAATACCGGGCACGAGGGCGGAGCCGCCACGCTGCACGCGAACTCCGCAGCCGACGTCCCGGCCCGCTTCGCCGCGCTCGGCGCGTTGGCGGGGCTGCCGGTACCGGCGGTGAGCGCGCTGGTGGCCAGCGCTGTGGATGTCGTCGTGCAGCTGCGTCGGGAACGCGACGGCCGGCGGCGGCTGGTCGAGATCGCGCTGCTCGACCGGGTGGGCGACGAGCTGGTGTCGGCGCCGGCCTGGCGCGCGACAGCCGGTGACGGCCCTGCAGCCGACCGGCTGGAACGCCTGCTGCGCGAGCGGCGGGCCGGGTGACGCCCGTGGTCTGGCTCGCCCTCGCCGGAGCGGCGTGCTGCAGCGCCTTGCCGTCGCCGGTGCACGTGCGTGCCGCGGCGCTGTCGGCCGGGGGTCGGCTGGCAGCCGCGAGGGGGCGTACCGGGATGGGCGGACCGATCCACCCCCGCTCGGCGTCGGCGCAGCGGTTCGGCGTCGCCCTGACGCTGGTGGCGGTGCCGGTGCTGGTCTGCTGGCGTGGGGGTGTCGCCCTCGGGGTGGCCGTGGCCGCGCTCGTCGGTCTGCTCGGACTGCTCACGCGGGACGCCCGCCGCTCGCGGCTGGAGCAGCGCCGCCGCCGGGAGCTGGTGCTGGCGGTCCGGCTCCTCGCCGGTGAGCTGGCGGCCGGGACAGGGCCGGCCGAGGCGCTCGGCGCGGCGGCCGCCGCCGGTCCGACCGTGGCCGCGGTCTTCGGCGACGCCGGGCAGGAGCAGGCGCGAGGCGGCGACGCCGCAGCCGTGCTCGACAGCGCCGGGGGGAGCGAGCTGCGCGGCCTGGCCGCGGCGTGGCGCGTCGCCGACACGACGGGCGCGCCGTTGGCGGAGGTCGTCGACCGCGTCGCGGCCGATCTCGCCGCCGCCGACACGCGCTGTCGCGCCGTCGCCGTCGTTCTCGCCGGGCCGCGGGCCTCGGCGGCGCTGCTGGCGGGCCTGCCGCTGCTCGGCATTGCGCTCGGCACCGCCATGGGCGCCGAGCCGGTGAGGCTGCTTGCCGCCGACCCTGCCGGACGCCTCCTCTGCTGTGCCGGGGTGCTGCTGGACGTCGGCGGCATCCTGTGGATGCGGCGGATCATCCTGCGGTCGCAGCGGCCGTGACCGTCCTCTGGTTGCTGTCGGCCGCCGCCCTGCTCGGGCTCCCGTCGGGGTCGCGGCAGGTGGCGCGGCGAGCTCGTCTGGTTCGGCGAGCTCGCGGGCAGCGACCTGCCGGCGCTGGTCCGCTGGCCCCGATGGCGGCCTGCGCCGCCGGAGCCGCCTGCCTCGTCCAGGTGGACCCGCCGGCGGGAATCGCGCTCGCCCTCGTGGTGACGCCGCTCGCGTGGTGGGGGCTGCGCCGTCTGCTGCGCGCCGAACCCCGGCGTGACGTTGCGGTGGCCGAGCTTCCGCTGGTGCTGGACCTCTGTGCCGCGTCGCTGCGGGCCGGTCGACCGCCGTCCGACGCCCTGGCCGCTGCGGCACCGGCCGCGCCCGAGCCCGTTCGCGCGGCACTGGACCAGGTGGCGAGGCTCATCCGCCTCGGTGCCGAACCGGAACAGGCCTGGTCGGTGTTGTCGCGAGACGGTCCGCTGGGCGAGGTCGCGGCGGTGGCTGTCCGCAGCGCCACCAGCGGTGCGCGCCTCGCCCTGGCTTTCGAACGGCTGGCGGTCGAGATCCGTGCCACGCTCGCCACCACTGCCGAGACCCGCGCCCAGCGAGCCGGGGTGGTGGCGCTGGCCCCGCTGGCGGCCTGCTTCCTGCCGTCCTTCATCGCGTTGGGCGTCGTCCCCGTGATCGTCGGTATGGGACGTCAGGTTCTCGACGGTGGACTGCTCTAGTCATCGAGGCGACGAGGGTTCGCACCGCCGCTGCCGTGCGCGGGTTAGCGCGCTGGTCAGTGCGGAGCGGTCCGTGCCCGGCCGAGCTCGACATCGGTAGTGGTGAGCTCGACCAGCGGCGCGTACCGGGCCATGACGTCGAGGGCCTGTCGATGGGCCGTGTCGTCCGAGCCGGCACAGGCGTCGATGACGACGCGCACTGGAATTCCCGCGTCCGCTGCGGCCAGCACGGTGGAGAGGACGCAGCAGTCGGTGGCCACCCCGACGACGACGAGTTCCTCGCCGATACGTCCGGCCAGCCGAGCGTCCCACTTGCCGAAGGTGGGGTAGTCCAGGGCGGATCGTCCGGTGAACGGGGCGACGAGATCCCACAGCTCGGAATTGCGCGGTTGGCGCGCAAAAGACCAGGCGCGGTAGTAGTCCTGCCACGCGCCGTGCGGCTCCTCGGGTGCGACGAACCGGGTCAGCACGGTCGCCTCGTCGGGCGTCGCCGCGGTGAGCGCGACCACCCTGGGCAGGATCTCGGCGAAGCGAGGCGCTGCCCATGGACTGTCGTGGTCGCCGAAGACCCGTTGCATGTCGACGACGAGCAGCGTCACGAGAACTCCTGGTGCCGCACCGCGGCCCGGCTGCCGACAGCGGTCAGCACGAAGCCGATCGCCAGCGAGACCAGCACCCCCAGCCCGGCGGCGGCCCACGGGCCGGTCTTCCCGCCGAGACCCAGTGGCCCGAGCAGGTAGCCCTGCCAGGCCAGCCAGCTGGCCGCGGTGTTCGTCACCAGGCCCCACCCCGCGACCGAACCGAGCACGAGCGAGACCATCGGCAGCACGCGGATGTCGCCGTACCTACCGCCGACGTCGAAGAGCGCGGCCGGGTCGTAGTCGCGGCGTCGCAGGGCGATGTCGGCGAGCATCACCCCGCACCAGCCGGCGATCGGGACGCCGAGGGTGATGAGGAAACCCTGGAACTGGGTCACGAAATCGGCGGCGAAGAAGACGACGTAGATCGAACCGACGATCATGACCGCGCCGTCGACGAGGGCGGCGAGTGGGCGGGACAACCGCACGCCCGCCGCGAGCAGGGCCAGTCCCGAGGAGTAGATGTCGAGCACCGCCCCGCCCACCAGGCCCAGGATGGCGACCACCAGGAACGGCACCAGCGCCCAGGTGTCGAGCAGGCCCGCCAGCGCCCCCACCGGATCGACGGAGATGGCGTCCTTCAGATCCGTGGACGACCCGGCCAGCAGCAGACCGAAGACCAGCAGCAGGATCGGCGCCAGCGCACCCCCGAAGGTGGTCCAACCGACGACACCGGCGCTGGACGAGCGCCGCGGCAGGTAGCGCGAGTAGTCCGCGGCGGCGTTGACCCAGCTGATGCCGAAGCCGGTGAGGAAGAGGACGAAGCAGCCGACGACGGTCTGCCAGTTGCCGGCCGGCACTGCACTGACGGTGGCCCAGTGGATGTCGCTGGCGACGACCACGAGATAGACGACGGTGAGCACGGCGGTGACGACGGTGATCACCGTCTGCATCCGCATGATGACGTCGAAGCCGGCGAAGCCACCGGCAATGATCAACAGCGCGACGACGACGAGAGCGATGATCTTGGTCGCCACCCCCGAGCTCCAGCCGAGCTCGTCGAAGACGGTGGCCGTCGCCTTCGTGGCGAGGATCGTCAGCGCGGTCTCCCAGCCGACCGTCAGTACCCACGACAGCGCCGCAGGCACGCGATTGCCGCGGACGCCGAAGGCCGCCCGGCTGAGCACCATCGTGGGGGCCGAGCCCCGCTTGCCGGCGAGGGCGACGAAACCGCAGAGCAGGAAGGACGCCACGACGCCGAGCGTCCCGGCGATGAGGGCCTGCCAGAACGACACCCCCAGGTAGAGGCCGAAGGAGCCGTAGCTCAGGCCGAAGACCGAGACATTCGCGCCGAACCACGGCCAGAAGAGGCTGGCCGGTCGCCCTTTCCGCTCGGCGTCGTCGACGATCTCGATGCCCTTGGTCTCGATGCCCTTGGTCTCGATGCCCTTGGTCTCGATGCCCCTGGTCTCGATGCTGCTCGAGGTGGCGAGCGGCGTCACGACGCCCTCGGGTTGCTTGCTCATCGATGTCATCGCTCACCTCGGGCGGACGCGGAGTGCTGGGTGGAACGGGTGGACGTGTGGCGGGGCAGACCTGCCGTCGGGCCTCCGGACGATCTGCCGTCGGGCTCGGGCACGGAGGACCCCGCCGCACCGTAACGCCGCGTCCCGACATTGCGGGCCCCCGCGTCCACAACCCGGTGTGTCGTCCACAGTGCGGCCGCGATCGGCTCCGCTGACGGTCATGCCCGACGAGGCTTCGGGCATGACTCCTCGTGCCCTGCCCGGCCGACTCCGGCCCGTCCTGCCCGTCCTCCTGTCGGCCCTGTCCGTCACGGTCCTACGTCCGACCCTGCGCCTGTCCCGCCGCGTCCGCGCGAGCGTGGATGCGGGCATGTCGACCGCCGAGTACGCCGTCGGCACCGTCGCAGCGGTCGGCTTCGCCGTCGTGCTCTACAAGGTCGTGCGGAGCCCTGCGGTCTCCTCGGCGCTCGCCGGCATCGTGAAGTCGGCCCTCAATGTCCTCTGAGTCATGGTCCGGTCGTCCGGCCCGCCGCCCACGCCGGCGCGGCCAGCGCCGCGACGACGGCATGGCCACGGCCGAGCTCGCCGCCTGCCTCCCGGTCCTCGTCCTGGTGCTCGTCGCCGCCGTTGCGGCCGTCGCCGTCGTGTCGGCCCGGGTCCGCGTCCAGGACGCGGCACGCGAGGCTGCCCGGTCGGCGGCCCGCGACGACACTGCCGCCGGCTATCGCCTCGCCCGTTCGGCCGCACCCGGTGCCAGGCTGTCGTTCAGTCGCGATGACGAGGACGTGACCGCTCGGGTCAGCCTCGCCGTCGAGCCCCTGGGGGGACTCTTCCCGGCTGTCACGGTCACCGCCGTCGCGGTGGCCGCGGTCGAGCCCACCGCGGCGGGGTCATTGCCGTGAGCGGTGACAGGGGTTCTGCCTCGGTGTGGGTGGTGGCCGTCGCGGCGCTGCTGTCCGTGGTCGGCGCGGTCGTGACGATGCGGACCGCGGCCGTGGGCATCCGACATCGGGTCGAGACCGCAGCAGATCTCGCCGCGCTCGCCGGAGCCGGCCGTATCGGGGTCGCCGGCGACCCGTGCGCAGCTGCGCAATGGACGGCTGCCCGCAACGGTGCGACGGTCCGAGGTTGCCAGCTGCAGCTGGCGGCCGACGGGCGCAGCGGCACGGTGACGGTGACGGTCTCGGCCACGGCGCGGTTGCCCTTCGGCGGGGGCACGGTCCGGGCGGCGGCTCGAGCCGGTCGGCTCGCGACGACCGGTCAGGGGCTCGACAGTGCTCGGAGGACGACATCGAGCAGGGCGACCGCGCCCGCCTTGTCCAGCGGCTCGTTGCCGTTGCCGCACTTGGGTGACTGCACGCAGGACGGGCAACCCTCGGGACACTCACACGCCAGGATGGCCTGCCGGGTGGCGCCCAGCCATGCCTCGAGGGCGGCGTGACCCCGCTCGGCGAAACCGGCGCCACCCGGATGCCCGTCGTAGACGAAGACGGTGGGCTGTCCGGTGTCCGGATGCAGCGCCGTCGAGACCCCACCGATGTCCCAGCGGTCGCACACCGCGAAGAGCGGGAGCAGGCCGATCGCGGCGTGCTCCGCGGCATGCGCCGCGCCAGGCACCGACACCTGCTCCAGGCCGACGTCGTCCAGCGCCCCCTGCTCGACGGTGTACCAGACCGCGGTGGTGCGCAGCTCCCGCACGGGCAGGTCCAGTTCGACCTCGTCGATCAGCTCTCCGGTGCCGAGGCGCCGCTTCAGATAGCTCACGACCTGGTTGCTGACGTCGACGGCGCCGATCGACACCCGGACCGGACCGTGCCGGGTGCCGATGCGTTCCTCGACGATGGCGATGTCGGTGACGTCGCGAGCGGAGGTGGACCACGGTGGCGACTCGCTGTGGACGAGCGCCACGCCGCCGCCGGGCCGGTCGTCGTCGTCGAGGTGAAGCTCGTCGACGACGTAGGAGCGTCCCTGGTGCAGGTACACCGCGCCGGGGTGGACGGTCGCATGGGCGGCGCCGGCATCGACGGTGCCGATGAGCGAGCCGGTGGCCGCATCGACGACCGAGACCGGGGCGCCGCCGGTGCCGCGGATGTCGGCCTCGGGTCGCCGGTGCTGGGTCCAGTACCAGCCCGAGCCGCGTCGGCGCAGCGAGCCGTCGGCGACCAGCCGCTCCAGCGCCGCCGTCACCGGTGCGGCCTCGGCGTCCGGTGCGGCGGCGAACAATGCCGGCTCGTCGGCACGGATCGGCAGTTCGGCCGCGGCGCAGCTCAGCTGCGGGCCGAGCACGTAGGGGTTGGTGGGATCGAAGACCGCCGCCTCCACCGGCCGGCCGAAGACCGCCTCGGGGTGGTGGACCAGGTAGGTGTCCAGTGGGTCGTCGCGCGCCACGAAGATCACCAGCGAGGCGTCACCGGCCCGCCCGGCGCGACCGGCCTGCTGCCACAGCGAGGCGAGGGTGCCGGGATAGCCGGCGAGCACCACGGCATCGAGGCCGGCGATGTCCAGGCCGAGTTCGAGCGCGTTGGTGGCGGCGACACCGAGCAGCTCCCCCGACGACAGGGCGGCCTCCACCGCGCGACGCTCCTCGGGGAGGTATCCCGCCCGGTAGGGCGCCACCCGACTGACGAGCTCGTCGAGTCCCGTCTCGCGCAGATGCTGCACGGCACCCAGCGCGGCGAACTCGGCGCCGCGACGGGATCGCACGAAAGTCAGGGTCCGTGCCTGCTCGACCACCAGATCGGCCAGCAACCTGGCCGCTTCGGCGCCGGCGGCGCGACGCACCGGGGCATCGTGCTCGCCGCGGAGCGCTGTCAGCGGCGGTTCCCAGAGTGCGAAGGTCTGCGGCCCGCGGGGCGAGGCGTCCTCGGTCACCGCCTGCACCGGCAGGCCCACCAGTCTGGTGGCGGACTCGGCCGGTCGCGCCGAGGTTGCCGAGGCGAGGACGAAAGTCGGGGTCGCGCCGTAGTGCGCGCAGATCCTGCGCAGTCGTCGGAGGATCTGCGCGACGTGCGAACCGAACAGCCCCCGATACGCGTGACATTCGTCGATGACGACGTACCGCAGCCGCCGCAGGAAGGACGCCCACCGGGCGTGGTGGGGCAGCAGGCTCCGGTGCAGCATGTCCGGATTGGTCAGCACCCAGTTGGCATGGGCACGCACCCAGTCGCGCTCGGTCATCGGAGTGTCGCCGTCGAAGGTGGCGGCGCGCAGCGCCGGCAGCGCGAAGGTGCCCAGGGCGCGGAGTTGATCTCCGGCCAACGCCTTGGTGGGCGAGAGATAGAGGACTCGGGACCGATCGTCGCCCAGGACGGCGGTGAGGGCCGGCAGCTGATAGGCCAGCGACTTGCCCGACGCCGTGCCGGTGGCGACGACCACCGACACCCCGGCGTGCGCGAGGGAGGCAGCCTCGGCCTGATGCGTCCACGGTGCCGCCACGCCCCGGGTCGCGAGCCGGTTGCGCAGCAGGTCCGGCACCCACTGCGGCCAGGTCGTCGTGATGCCCTCGCGAGCGGGCAGGTCGCGTGCGTGGGTCACCGGCGAGTCCCCCGGCGCGGTGCCTGCCAGCACGCGGTCCAGCAGGTGCTGCGGTCGCGAGAATGCGCCTGTCGAGACATCCACCCGCCGACTCACCTCCGGGTCCTGTGGCATTCTTTGTGCGGCACGGTCCAATTGCCAGTGAACCTGTCGTGTCCGACAACCTTCACTGGGACCCAACGGAAAGGTGACGCGCGTGGAGCTTGCGGTCTCACGCCAATCGGTCGGCGGCTTCCCGGTCGTCTCCGTCAGCGGCGAGGTCGACGTCTACTCGGCTCCGGCTCTGAAGGACAGCCTCACCGAGTTGCTCCAGTCAGGCGTCTCGACCGTCGTCGTCGACCTCACCTCGGTCGCCTTCCTGGACTCGACCGGCCTCGGCGCCCTCGTGGAGGCCCGCTCGGCCACGACCGAGGCCGGTGGCGCACTGCCCCTGGTCTGCAACCAGGAGCGCATCCTGAAGCTCTTCGCCATCACCGGGCTGGACGGGGTCTTCTCCATCCACGCCACCGTCGACGACGCGGTGACCGCGCTGCAGGGCTGACCCTGACCGCTGCGCGAGCAGTGAGTGCTGCATCACGTTGCGCTGATCACACCCCGGGGCCGCGACGCTCTCAGCGGCGGCTAAACTCCGCCTCGTCCGCGCCGGACGTCGCAAAATGCGCACATTGTCCGGCGCACCTTCACGTCATCGACTCTGTCGACGCGCGGTGCTCGGCAGGGACGTGAGCTGAACCAGGGGAGTCGTATGGGTTCGCACAGCAGTGCCGTCCTGGTGGCCGCCGACAGTGATGGCCTCCCGGCCATCACCAGCGGTCAGCGTGGTTTCGTCTTCGTCATCGCCGCCCTGTCGGTGTTGGCGCTCGTCTATGCCTTCGTCCTCGTCCGCGAGGTGCTCGCGGCCGACACCGGCACGCCGAACATGCAGAGCATCTCCAAGGCGGTGCAGGAAGGCGCCTCGGCCTACCTCAACCGCCAGTTCCGGACCCTGGGGCTCTTCTCGATCCTGGTCTTCGTCCTCTTGCTGATCTTGCCGGTGAGCGAGGGCGGGGCGAGCGTCCGGGTCGGGCGCGCCATCTTCTTCCTCGTCGGAGCCGCCTTCTCGGCGGCCGTCGGCTACATCGGCATGACGATGGCGACGCGCGCGAACGTCCGGGTGGCCTCGGCGGCCCGCGGCGGCAAGGGCGAGCGTGGCTTCCACCTCGCCTTCCGCACCGGTGGCATCGTCGGCATGCTCACGGTCGGTCTCGGCCTGCTCGGCGCCTCCATCGTGCTCATCGTCTACAACGAGCACGCCCCGACCGTGCTCGAGGGCTTCGGCTTCGGTGGCGCCCTGCTGGCCATGTTCATGCGTGTCGGCGGCGGCATCTTCACCAAGGCGGCGGACGTCGGCGCGGACCTCGTCGGCAAGGTCGAGGCCGGCATCCCCGAGGACGACCCGCGCAACGCCGCCACTATCGCCGACAACGTCGGTGACAACGTGGGTGACTGCGCCGGGATGGCGGCCGACCTCTTCGAGTCCTACGCGGTGACGCTGGTGGCGGCGCTCATCCTCGGCCAGATCGCCTTCGGCGCCCAGGGGCTGCTGCTGCCGCTGATCATCGGCGGCGTCGGCATCATCAGCTCGGTGGTGGGCATCCTCGCCACCAAGCTCCGTGGCAGCGACCGCAACGGCCTGGTGCCGATCAACCGCGGCTTTCTCATCTCGGCCGTCGTCTCGCTGATCCTAGTGGCGATCGTCGCCTTCACCGGATTCCTGCCCGACAACTTCGCCGACTTCAAGGGGGGCATCGCCTCCGACGCCGATCCCCGCGTCATCGCCTTCGTGGCGGTGCTGATCGGCATCGTGCTGGCCGTCCTGATCCAGCAGCTCACCGGTTACTTCACCGACACCATCCGCCGGCCCGTCCGGGACGTCGCCAAGACGTCGCTGACCGGCCCCGCCACCGTGGTGCTCTCCGGCATCTCGCTGGGTCTCGAGTCCGCCGTCTACACCGCGGTGCTCATCGGCCTCGCCGTCTTCGGCGCCTTCCTGCTCGGCAGCGGCTCGCTCTTCGTCGCGCTCTTCGCGGTGGCCCTCGCGGGCTGCGGCCTGCTCACCACCGCGGGTGTCATCGTCTCGATGGACACCTTCGGTCCCATCAGCGACAACGCCCAGGGTGTCGCGGAGATGTCCGGCGACATCGACGAGGCCGGCGCCCGCGTCCTCACCGACCTCGACGCCGTCGGCAACACCACCAAGGCCATCACCAAGGGCATCGCCATCGCCACGGCAGTGCTCGCAGCGACGGCGCTCTTCGGCTCGTACACCAGTGCCGTCGCCCGCGCCGGTGCCGATTCCAACGCCGGGATCGGTGCGCCCGGCGACGGCGCGTTCGACAAGTTGTTCTCGATCTTCTCGCCCAACCTGCTCGTCGGCGCCATCATCGGTGCCGCCGCGGTCTTCCTCTTCAGCGGCCTGGCCATCAGCGCTGTCGGTCGTGCCGCCGGCCGGGTCGTCTACGAGGTGCGCGAGCAGTTCCGCACCAAGCCGGGGATCATGGACTTCAGCGAGAAGCCCGACTACGCGCGTGTCGTCGACATCTGCACCAAGGACTCGCTGCGCGAACTGGCCACGCCGGGCCTGCTCGCGATCTTCGCGCCGATCACGATCGGCTTCGCCTTCGGTGTCGGCCCGCTGGCCGGCTACCTGGCCGGCGCCATCGCCGCCGGTGTGCTGATGGCGGTGTTCCTGGCCAACTCCGGTGGCGCGTGGGACAACGCCAAGAAGATGGTCGAGGACGGCGAGCACGGCGGCAAGGGCAGTGAGGCCCACGCCGCCACCGTCATCGGCGACACCGTCGGTGACCCGTTCAAGGACACCGCCGGCCCCGCCATCAACCCGCTGATCAAGGTCATGAACCTCGTGGCCGTCCTCATCGCTCCGGCCGTCGTGCAGTTCAGCATCGGCGAGGACAAGAACAACGGCGTCCGCGCCGTGATCGCGATCATCGCCTTCCTGGTGATCGCCGGGGCGGTGATCGTCTCCAAGCGACGCCAGGTGTCGATGGGCGACGCCCCCGCCGCCAGCAAGGCCTGAACCGCCAGCTGACACGACGACGGCCCCGGTCCGAGTGGACCGGGGCCGTCGTCGTCTCGCCACCGGGGCGGACGTGCTGGCGCGAATTTGTGCACTTTGCCCGCTAATGCCGCCGGGGAGGGGTCCCCTCCCCAACCGAAATCGATCTTCTCAGCTTGATGGGTGTAAGGGCCGCTGCCAATCTGGGCACACCTTGAACCGCGCCGGGCCACCGGATCTCCGGCGACCCTCCGACGACGAAGAAGTGAGCCAGACATGACCGACTACCCACCACCGCAGAACCCCGGCCAGGGTGGCCAGGGTGACCAGTACGGCCAGCAGGGCGGTTACGGCCAGCAGGGCGGACAGCCGGGCGGCGACCAGTACGGCCAGCCGGGGCAGCAGGGTGGCTACGGCCAGCCCGGCCAGCAGGGTGGCTACGGCCAGCAGGGCGGGCAGCCGGGTGGCGAGCAGTACGGCCAGCCGGGGCAGCAGGGTGGCTACGGCCAGCCGGGTGGCGAGCAGTACGGCCAGCAGGGCGGTTACGGTCAGCCCGGCCAGCAGGGTGGCTACGGTCAGCCCGGCCAGTACGGTCAGCCGGGTCAGTACGGCCAGGGTGGTGAGCAGTACGGCCAGGGCGGCTACGGCCAGCCGGGCCAGTACGGTCAGCCCGGCCAGTACGGCCAGCCGGGTCAGCCCCAGTGGGGCGGACCGCCGGCGCCGCCGAAGAGCAACCGTCGCAACGCGATCATCGCCGCGATCGTCGCGGTGGTCGTGATCGCCGGCGGCATCATCGCCCTCGTCGCCTTCACCGGCGACGATGACGACAAGACCGCCGGCCCGGCGCCGACGGCGTCGCAGAGCGGCTCGCCGACCAGCGACTTCCCCTCCGGCTCGCCCACGACCGGGTCGTCCAGCTACTCGCTGCCGTCCTCGTCGAGTTATTCGCTGCCGTCGTCCTCGGGCGTACTGCCCAGCTACGCCAAGGCGACCCCGTACCTGGCGGCGTCCTCGTACTTCAGCGCGCTGCGCAACAAGAACCTGCCGCAGGTGCAGGCGCTGGTCTGCTCGGGCGTCCCGGTGAAGCTGACTCAGGCCGACCTTGCGAAGATCCAGTTCGCGTACGCCACCGGCACCGCCAACCAGACCGGCAGCACCGCGACCGTCGACGGCCGCGTCACCCTCACCGACGGCAGCCGCTTCGAGCTGGTCGTCACGGTCCGGCAGGAGGCCGAGCGCAGCTGGTGCCTCGTCAAGGATCAGCGCAAGTAGCAGCCGAGGCCGGGCGCGACGCCCGGATCACGACGAGCCATGGTGCCCGACGAGCGAGCTCTCGTCGGGCACCATGTCGTTCGTGACCCAGTTCTCGCTCTTCGGCGCGGCCGCCGCGGCGCCGGGCATCGGCGACCTGGACGGCCTGCTGCTCGCCGGGGGTGGCTGGGTCCGCGGCGCCGGTGGGGCCAGGGTCTCGGTGGTGGTCGCCGATCGCTGGCGGGCCGAGGCCCTCTGCGGCGTCTTCGCCGAGCTGGCGATCGCGGCCGAGGACCCGATCGTCGAGGCGCCGAGCGGCCTCGGCGTCCGAACCGCCTTCTCGCCGTTGCTGGTGCCCCACGCCGAGCGCTGGACCCGCGGCGCCAACCAGGGCCTGCCCCGCCCCTTCGAGCTCGGCCCCGGCGGGTTGCGGGTCTGGGCGATGGCGGCCGGCCGTCGCGACGAGGCGGGATACGTCCTGGCGACGGCCGAGCACCAGCATCCGGACGAGAACCCGGTGCATCAGGCGGCGGGGGCGCAGCTGGCCCGGCTGGGAGTGGCCGCGGTGTCGCTGGGGCGTCGCGGCGGGCCCGGCTGGCGGGTCACCTCCGCCCGGCGCCTGCGTCGCCTGGTCGAGTTGCTCGGCCCGGCGCCGGAGGGCGGTGCGGCGCAGTGGCCGGCGCCGATCAGCTGACACGGCGGTAACTCGGGAAGTGGCGCGTTGGCCGCCGTCCTGTACCGTCCGCCGTTGGACAGCCCGACGAGCGACCGGGCGCGAACGGAGATCACGTGGCAGGCAAGAACGGACAGACGGGCACCAAGCTGGTGATCGTCGAGTCCCCTGCCAAGGCCAAGACCATCGGTGGTTACCTCGGCAAGGGATACGTCGTCGAGGCGTCCATCGGGCACATCCGCGACCTGCCGCGCAACGCCGCCGACGTCCCGCCGAAGCACAAGGGCGAGTCGTGGGCGCGCCTCGGTGTCGACACTGAGCACGACTTCGAGCCGCTCTACGTGGTGAGCGCCGACCGCAAGCAGCAGGTCACCAAGCTCAAGTCGCTGGTCAAGGACGCCGACGAGCTCTACCTCGCCACGGACGAGGACCGTGAGGGCGAGGCCATCGCCTGGCACCTGGTCGAGACCCTCAGCCCGAAGATCCCCGTTCGCCGCATGGTGTTCCACGAGATCACCCCGCAGGCCATCGCCGCCGCCGTCGCCAATCCGCGCGAGATCAACGACGCCCTCGTCGACGCGCAGGAGACCCGCCGCATCCTCGACCGGCTCTACGGCTACGAGGTCAGCCCGGTGCTGTGGAAGAAGGTGCTGCCGGGGCTGTCGGCCGGGCGCGTCCAGTCCGTGGCCACCCGCATGGTCGTGGAGAAGGAGCGGGAGCGGATGGCGTTCCGCTCGGCGTCCTACTGGGACGTCGTCGGCACCTTCGCCCCGCAGCAGCCGAAGCAGGGCGACCCGGAGACCTTCACCGCCACCCTGGTGAGTGTCGACGACACCCGATTGGCCACCGGCCGGGACTTCGACCCGTCGACGGGGCGGGCGCCGTCCAACGTCATGCACCTGGACGAGTCCGGGGCCCGGGGTCTCGCCGCCCGTCTCGAGGGACGTGCGTTCTCGGTCCAGGGCGTGGACGAGAAGCCCTACCGCCGCCGGCCCTACCCGCCGTTCATGACGAGCACGCTGCAGCAGGAGGCGGGACGGAAGTTCCGCTGGTCGGCGCAGCAGGTCATGCGCACCGCGCAGCGGTTGTACGAGAACGGCTACATCACCTACATGCGGACGGACTCGACGAACCTGTCCGAGACCGCCCTCACCGCGGCCCGCTCGCAGGCGCGTGACCTCTACGGCGACAAGTTCGTCCCGGCCGAGCCGCGGACGTACACGCGGAAGGTCAAGAACGCGCAGGAGGCGCACGAGGCGATCCGCCCCGCCGGCGACAGCTTCCGCACGCCCGGCCAGGTCGCCAACGAGCTCTCCAGCGACGAGTTCCGGCTCTACGAGCTGATCTGGCAGCGGACGCTCGCCTCGCAGATGGCCGACGCGGTGGGCACGACGGTCACCATCCGTCTCGGTGGCGTCTCGGCCTCGGAGGAGGCCGTCGTCTTCACCACGTCGGGCCGGACCATCACCTTCCCCGGTTTCCTCCGCGCTTACGTCGAGGACACCGACGAGGCGGCCGAGAAGGACGACGCGGAGAAGCGGCTGCCGCAGCTGACCCGCGGCGACGGCCTGGACCCGCGCGAGTTCGTCCCCACCGGCCACACCACCTCGCCGCCGGCCCGCTACACCGAGCCGTCGCTGGTCAAGGCGATGGAGGAGCTCGGGGTGGGGCGGCCGTCCACTTACGCCTCGATCATGCAGACCATCCAGGACCGCGGCTACGTCTGGAAGAAGGGGCCGGCTCTGGTCCCCACCTGGACGGCCTTCTCGGTCATCGGCCTGCTGGAGTCCTACTTCAGCCGGCTCATCGACTACGGCTTCACCGCCTCGGTGGAGAACGACCTGGACGAGATCGCCAACGGCGAGCGGTCGCGGATCGAGTGGCTGACCAAGTTCTACTTCGGCTCCGGCGACGACGAGAAGGACTCGGCGCGGATCTCCGCCCAGGGCGGGCTGAAGCGGCTCATCGCCCACCGGCTCGAAGAGATCGACGCCCGCGGCGTCAACTCCATCCCGCTGCGCGACGTCCCGGACACCGTCGTGCGCGTCGGCCGTTACGGGCCCTACCTGCAGGAGGGCGAGGGTGATGACAGCCGTCGGGCGTCGCTGCCCGAGGACCTCGCCCCCGACGAGCTGACTCCCGAGAAGGTCGAGGAGCTGCTCTCGGCGCCCTCGGGTGACCGCGAACTCGGCCTCGGCGCGGACGGCCTCATGATCACCGCCAAGGCGGGGCGATACGGCCCCTACGTCACCAACGGCGAGAAGACGGGCTCGCTGTTCAAGTCCATGAGCCTCGACACCGTCACTCTCGAGGATGCCGAGAAGCTGCTGACGCTGCCGCGCACGCTGGGTCAGCTCGACGGCGAGGACGTCACCGCACAGAACGGTCGTTACGGCCCCTACATCAAGAAGGGGACGGACTCCCGCTCCATCGAGTCCGAGGAGCAGCTCTTCACGATCACGCTCGAGGAGGCGCAGGCCATCCTCGCCCAGCCGAAGCAGCGTGGCCGTCGTGCCGCGGCCGCCCCGCCGCTGCGCGAGCTCGGTGTCGACCCGGTCTCGCAGGCCAAGATGGTGATCAAGGACGGCCGCTTCGGCCCCTACGTCACCGACGGCGAGACCAACGCCTCGCTGCGCAAGGGCGACGAGATCGAGTCGATCACCGACGAGCGCGCCTCCGAGCTGCTCGCCGACCGGCGCGCTCGTGGCCCGGCCAAGAAGTCGCCGCGCAAGGCGGCCAAGAAGGCCGCGAAGAAGGCGCCGGCGAAGAAGGCGGCCGCGAAGAAGACCGCGGCCAAGAAGGCGGCGGCGAAGGCCCCGGCCACGAAGGCTGCGGCGAAGGCCCCGGCCACGAAGGCTGCGGCGAAGAAGGCGGCCGCGAAGGCTGCCCCGCCACCGGGCGACCCGGCCTGAGCGATCGCCGGGAAGGGCCGGTCCCGCGCGGCAGCCGGAAACGGAGGCGGCGCCACCGATACACTGCCGCGGTGCCTCAGGACCTCCGTCCCACCGCCGTGGCGGTGACGTGAGCTCCGCGTCGTCGGCCGACAGTCCGGACGGCACCTCGCGGCCGCGGCGGGAGAACGCGCTGCTGACCCTCGCGCGCATCCCCGTGGTGCGGCGCCTCTGGGCGGCCATCACGCTCTCCAGCCTCGGTGACTGGCTGGGGCTGCTCGCGAACACGGCGCTGGCCCAGCAGCTGACGAGGGAGGAGTCCAAGCTCGCGCAGGGGGCGGCCATCTCCGGCGTCATCCTCGTCAAGCTGGCCCCTGATCTGCTCTTCGGGCCCATCGCGGCAGCGGTGGCCGACAAGCTGGACCGTCGCAAGATCGTCATCATCGGTGACACCGCAGCGGGGATCCTCTACGCCTCGATCGCCTTCGGCTACAACCTGATCTGGCTCTACGTCGCTCAGTTCGTCATCGAGGCGATCGGGCTCTTCACCCAGCCCTGCAAGCAGGTCATCCAGGTCTCCGTCGTCCCGAAGCGGCTGCTGGCGACGGCCAACCAGATCTCGCTCTTCTCCGTGTACGGCACCGTGCCCGTCGCCGCGGGGCTCTTCGCCCTGCTCTCGGCCGTCAACCGGCTCATCACCGAGAAGTCGACCGTCGATCCCGGCGACGTGAACGCCGCGATCGTCATCGCGCTGCTGATCAACACCGTGACGTTCTTCGTCAGCGCCGCCAACATCTTCTACAGCCGGCACGACATCCCCGGTGTCCCGGCGGAGCGAGAACGCGGACAGAGCATCCCGGGACTGCTGCGCGAGGGCATCTCCTACGTCCGCGGCAACGACCTCATCCGCGGGCTGTACGTCGGCATCATCGGCGCCTTCGCCGCCGGAGGTCTCACCGTCGGCGTCGCGCAGTTGTGGGTCCAGACCCTCGGCGGCGGCGACGCCGGCTACTCGATTATGTTCGGCACGGTCTTCACCGGCCTGGCGGTGGGCATGCTCGTCGGGCCGCGGGTGCTGCCGTCCTATGCCCGCAGCCGGGTCTTCGGCATGGCGATCGGCGCCGCGGGGCTGTCGCTGCTGACGATGTCGCTCATCCGGGACTTCACCCTCGCCGCCGTCTTCGCCGCGCTGGTGGGCCTCTTCGCCGGCATGGCGTGGATCATCGGCTACACGATGATCGGCCTCGAGGTCGACGACCGGCTGCGCGGCCGCATCTTCTCGTTCGTGCTGTCGTCGGTGCGGATCATGCTGCTGCTGACGATCGCGGTCGGCCCCGTCCTGGCCGGCCTCATCGGCTCGCATCGCTTCAAGGTGAGCGCGACCTCGTCGCTGCGTTTCTCGGGTCCGGGGTTGACGCTGCTGCTCGGCGGCGTCCTCGCCCTGGCGGTGTCGTTCTACGCGACGTCGCGGGCCGGACAGTCGCGCAAGCGGCTCCGGGACATCGTGCGGCAGCGGGTGCTCTCCAGTGCACCGGTCCGCTATGCCGACCAGCGCTCGGGCCTGCTCGTCGTGGTGGACGGTCTCGACCGGGAGGCCACCTCCCGCTACGCGGCTCTGCTCGCCGAGGCCGCCCGCGGGCTGAACCTCGTCGTCGTCGAGACCGCCGAGCCGAGCAACACCGCGCCGGGGCGACGGATCGCCGAGATGCTCGCCGCGCCGGAGGTGCACGCGCTCGAGCCGGAGACGACGGCGTTGCTGTCGGCCGCGGACCGCGCCGAGCACGTCGCACTGCTCATCCGTCCCGCCCTGGAGCGCGGTGAGGTCGTGGTCTGCGACCACTTCCTGCTGACGTCGCTGGCCGTCCACGGTGGTGGCCGGGGGGCCGACACCGACCGCATCCGCGAGGTCAATCAGTGGAGCACAGGTGACCTGCGCGCGGACCTCAGCGTCATCGTCGATGTCGGCGACATCTCCCGGTTCGCCGGCGCGTTCGGCGACATCGACCTCGACGGCGTGCGCCACGTCTACGACGACGAGCTGGAGGCGCACCCGGGCAGCACGGTGCGCTGCACCGTCGCCGCTCCCGAGGTGCTGCCCGAGCCGGTCCGGCAGCGGTTGGAGCGGCTGGTCCGCACCCGGGCCTCCCTGCTCGCCCCGGCCGGTGCGGTAGCCGCCGAGGACGACCCCGCCGCCGCGACCCCGTGACCGGGCTGTTCGTCGCCTTCGAAGGCGGGGAGGGCGCGGGCAAGTCCACCCAGATCCAGCGGGCCGCCGCCTGGCTGCGGGCGCGGGGTCGCGAGGTGGTGACGACCCGCGAGCCCGGCGGCACCGATCTGGGGTCCGAGCTGCGCCGACTGCTGCTCGACCCTGACGGCCATGTCACGCCGCGCGCCGAGACGCTCATCTACGCCGCGGACCGGGCCCACCACGTCGACACCGTCATCGTCCCGGCGTTGGCACGGGACGAGGTCGTCCTCACCGACCGGTTCGTTGACTCGACGCTGGCCTACCAGGGCGCCGGGCGTGGGCTGGGTGACGGCGCCCGCGGGGTCACCGAGTGGGCCACCGGCGGGCTGCTGCCGCACCTGACCGTCCTGCTGGATCTCGATCCGGAGGTGGGGCTGGCGCGGGCGGGAGCGCGGGCGAGCCTCGACCGGCTGGAGGCGGCGTCGCTGGAGTTCCATCGTGCGGTCCGGGCCGGTTTCCTCGCCCTCGCGGCGGCCGACCCGACGCGCTATCTCGTCCTCGACGCCACGCTGGAGGCCGACAGCCTCGCCGCCCGGGTGCAGCAGGAGCTCGCTCGCCGGCTCTGACGAGACTCTCTCGGCGTCAAGAGATATGCGAGCATGGAGTGATGGGTGAGCCGGCGGACGAGGTCGACGCGATCGTCGCCGCCTGGCAGCGGGAACGCCCCGACCTGGACGTCGAGCCGCTGCAGGTGCTCTCCCGGCTGGACCGGCTCGCCGGCCTGCTGGCCGAGCGCCGCTCCCGCATCTTCGCCGGGCACGGCCTGCGCACCCACGAGTTCGACGTGCTGGCGGCGCTGCGGCGCGAAGGCGAGCCGTTCCAGCTCACCGCCGGTGAGCTGGCAGCCCGGACGTACGTCACCTCCGGGACGATGACCAGCCGGCTGGACGGGCTCACCGAGCGTGGCCTCGTCACCCGGGCGCCGGACCTCACCGACGGCAGGCTCGTCCGCGTCGCACTCACCCCCGCCGGCCGCGAGCTGGTCGACGACGCCTTCCGCGGCCTGCTCGAGGCGGAGCGGGAGCTCCTGACGCCGCTGCCCGAGACCGCCCGCGGTCCGCTCGCTGCGGCGCTGCGCACGCTGCTCCTCGCCGCCACCAACCCGTCGTCGGGGGCGTCGGCGAGAATGGGCCGATGAGCGTCTGGGAGCAGCTCGTCGGCCAGGACGAGGCCGTCGACACGCTGCGGCAGGCTGCCGTGGCCGCCTCGCAGGTGACCGCCGGGGACGCCGCCCCGGCCGGTGCGATGACGCACGCGTGGCTCTTCACCGGGCCGGCCGGTTCCGGCCGGTCGGTGGCGGCCCTCGCCTTCGCCGCCGCGCTGCAGTGCGAGCGGACGGGCGCCTACGGCTGCGGCGAGTGCGCGCAGTGCCGGACGGTCGCCGCCCGCACCCACCCCGATGTCCGCACCGTGGTGCCGCAGGGGCTGTCGATCAGCGTCGCCGACATGCGCGAGACGGTGAGTCGCGCCAGCCGCCGGCCGCAGCTCGGCCGCTGGCAGGTGATCGTCATCGAGGACGCCGACCGGCTCACCGAGCAGGCCTCCAACGCCATCCTCAAGGCGATCGAGGAGCCGCCGCCGCGGACGGTCTTCCTGCTCTGCGCACCGTCGCTGCATCCTGACGACGTCATGGTCACCATTCGATCGCGCTGCCGACTGGTCACGCTGCGGACGCCCTCGGCCGAGGCCGTCGCCGGGGTGCTCCGGTCCGAAGGCTTCGACGCCGACACCGCGACCTGGGCCGCCGCCGCCGGGCAGGGCCACGTCGGTCGGTCGCGCCGCCTGGCCCGTGACGCCGACGCCCGCGATCGACGGGCTGAGGTGCTGGCCATCCCGGCCTCGCTCACCTCGCTACGTGCCTGCCTGGAGGCCGCCGACCACCTCGTCGGCGCCGCCGAAGCCGAGGCGAAGGCGCTCTCGGCCGAGCGGGACAGCGTGGAGACCGAGGAGCTGCAGGTGGCGCTGGGGCAGGGCGCCACCGGCAAGGGCGTCGCCACCTCCGTCCGCGGCTCGGCCGGGGTGCTGAAGGAGCTGGAGCGGCGGCAGAAGTCCCGTGCCACCCGCACGCAGCGCGACGCCCTCGACCGGGCCCTCGTGGATCTCGCGGCCTTCTACCGGGACGTCCTGCTCGTGCTCGCCGGCTCGCCCGTCGCGCCCGCCCACCCCGATTTCTCCAGGGACGTGCACAGAGTCGCCGCCGTCCTCGACGCTCCCGCCGTGCTGCGGTGCCTCGACGCCGTCCTGGGCTGCCGGCAGGCGATCGAGGAGAACGTCAAGCCCCGCATCGCGGTCGAGGCCATGACCGCGCGGCTACGGTTGGGTGAGTGACATGCCCATGATGTGCGCGGTGGTGTTCCAGCCGCAGGGACGGTTGTACTACGCCGACCCCGGCACCCTCACGCCCGCCGTCGGCGATCACGTGCTCTACCCGACCGACGACGGCGCCGAAGTGGCGCAGGTGACCTGGGCGCCGGAGTACGTCGCCGACGACGTGGCCGGACTGCCGGTACTCGTGGGAATGGCGACGGCTGCCGATATCGAGGCGGCCGCCGCCTCCCGGCGCCGGCGGGCGCACGCGCGGGTGGCGTCACGTCGGCTCATCCGTGAGCACGAGCTGCCCATGAAGGTCGTCGGCGTCGATCACGTGGCGGCCGAGAACCGGACGACGATCTACTTCACCGCGCCACAGCGGGTGGACTTCCGCGCGCTGGTACGCGATCTCGCCGCGACCTTGCACGGCCGGGTCGAGCTGCGGCAGCTCTCCGCCCGCGACGAAGCGCGGCTCACCGGCGGCGTCGGCAGCTGCGGTCGGGAACTCTGCTGCTCCACCTTCCTCGTCGACTTCGAGCCGGTCACCGTGCGGATGGCCAAGGACCAGGACCTCCCCGCCAACCCGATGCGCATCTCCGGCGCCTGCGGCAAGCTGATGTGCTGCCTGAAGTACGAGCACCCGCTGTACCAGGACTTCGCCGAGCAGGCGCCGGCCGTGGGGGAGCGGGTCGACACCCCGGACGGCCCCGGCACCGTCGTCGGGCACGACGTCCCCCGCGAGAACGTGGTGGTCAGGCTCGCCGCGGACGGCCGCCGGACCCCGTGCGCCCTCGCCTCGGTCTGCAGCAGCCGGAAGGCCTACGAGTCGCGGTAGCCGGCATGGTTACCGCAGCACCGGCTCGTCCGCGCCGTAGGTGTCGGGGGAGTGCCACTGCCCGCGCGCGATGAGGACCTCGCGCAGCAGGTCGGGACGGTCGGTGATGACGCCGTCCACGCCGTGGTCGAGCAGCCGGTGCATGGTGTCGGCGTCGTTCACCGTCCAGACGACGAGGCGGACGCCGGCGTCGTGGGCGCGGGCGACGAGGTCGTCCCGGAAGACCGGGATCCGCCCGAGCCGCAGCGGGAGGTGCGCGAAGCCGGCCGTCCCGTAGGCGCGACGGGACCGGGTCGAGGTGAGCAGCGCGAGCTCACGCCACGACAGCGCCGTGGAGAGGTCCGGGCCGACCGCCTCGGCGAGGCTGCGCAGCCACGAGCCGCGCGCCCCGGCGACGCAGACCCGCCGAGCGAGGTCCCCGGTCTGCAGCAGTTCGGCCAGCGCCGGCACGGTGGCCGGATCCTTGACGTCGATGGTGAAGCAGGCGCCGGGGTAGCCGGCGAGCAGGTCGGTCAGCGGCAGCACCGTCCCGCCGCCGAGGACGGGGAGCCGGGTGAGGTCGGCCAGGGTGAGGCTGCGAACCCGGCCGTGCGCCGGGGTCACCCGATCAACGCGGGAGTCGTGGAAGGCGACGAGGTGGCCGTCGGCGGTGCGCTGGACGTCGGTCTCGAGGTAGCGGACGCCGAGGGCGTAGGACCGGTCGAAGGCCTCGCGGGTGTTCTCGGCCGCCAGCCCTGCCCCGCCGCGGTGTGCGACGGCCAGCGGTCCGGGACGGTCGCGATACGGATGACGCGCGCTCACCGGTCCAGGGTGGGACGTGGGCACTGAGAATGCGTCACATCGGGTCAGCGTTCACTCAACCTTCGCCGCCGGGCAGCCCAGCGTCCCGTGCTGGTCGTCCGCTGTTTCCGCTGCGCCCCTCCCGGCTGCTGCCGGTGGCGTCGACCCGATAGACTCGGCAACCGCGTGCGGCTCGACCCGCGCACGCCGCCTTAGCTCAGTCGGCAGAGCACCTCACTCGTAATGAGGTTGTCCGGGGTTCGATTCCCCGAGGCGGCTCCATCCTTCAGTCGGCGCCTGCGCCGGCCACCGCGGCGGCGCCGAGGAGCGCGGCCCGCTCGGAGTCCGGCGAGCGGATGAGCTCGACCGAGTCGTCCAGCCCCGCCCGCAGTGCGGGCGCGACGAGGTCCCAGGACCGCGCGATCGAGCCGCCGACGACGAGGGCGGTGGCGCCGAAGTCCCGCAGCGACGGTCGCAGCACCTCGCAGAGTCCGGTGAGCGCGCCGGTGATGACCTCGGCGGCGACGGGGTCGCCGCCGCGGGCGAGCTCGGCGATCTCGCGGACGTCGTACCCGGTCGCCGTCGGTACCCGCCCCGCGTAGCCGCGCAGCAGGGCGCGTCGCGACATGATCTCCTCCAGTGGCACGCCGTCGCGGGTCAGCGTGTAAACCTCGGCGTCGCGCGGAACCCCCGGACCGGAGTTGACGAGCCGGCCGTCGACGACGAACGCCGAGCCGACGCCGGTGCCGAGGGTGATGCCGACGCAGCGTCGGTGACCGGCGCACCGTCCGGCCGCGACCTCGCCCAGCAGTGCGGCGTCAGCGTCGTTGACGAAGCGGATCGAGGTGGCGCGCGCGCCCAGTCGCTCGCGCAACGCGACACCGACGTCGACCCCGTTGAGCGACTCGAACTTGCCCACGCCGTGGTAGCGCCCGACGCCGGTCCGATAGTCGAAGGGGCCGGGCACGGCCGCGCCCCAGCTCGTTGACTCGACCCGCACCGTCGACATCGCCTCGGCGAAGCGGTCGAGCAGCTCGGCTGCGGAGGTGAGTCCGGCCAGGCCCAGGGTGGTGCTCTCGGCGACCTCCGGACCCGCCGGGTCGACCGCGGCCGCGGTGACGTGCGTGCCCCCGATCTCGAGGACGGGGACGAGCTGCGGGGTCAGGACTCCTCGACCTGGAGGACACCCACCAGGCCGGTGGCGGCGAGGACGCGCTGGACCTGGTGCTGCAGGTTGCGCAGGCGCAGCGAGACGCCGACGTCCTGCGCCTGCTGGTTCAGGCCGACGAGGAAGCCGATGCCGACGGAGTCGAGGAAGCTGACCTGTTCGAGGTCGACGACCAGGACGTCGGGCTTCTCGGCGGTGAGGGCATCGGTCACCTTGGTCTGGGCATCCGAAGCCGTACGGATGTCGATCTCACCCGCGAGGTGGACTGTAGTGACACGAGGCGAACTCACTTGATCGACACTAACGGTCCGGGAATCCCCCGGACAGGGCCGGGGGACGGCGTCCGACAGGGTCGAATGTCCTTCATTCGGCCAGCGTGAAGTCGGCGAAGACGAAGCCCGGACTGACCACGCACGCCACCAGCACCGCCTCGTCACCGGCCGGACGGGCGGTCTGCCACTCCTCCGGCGCCACGAGCTGCTGCCCGCCGACCGAGAGTGTGTGCTCCGCGGCGGCGATCGGGGTCGATCCGGTGCCGCCGAGGGTGAGCGTCACCGGACCACCGCCCTGCCAGAGCCAGAGCTCGGCCGAGGCCACCCGGTGCCACGCGCTCACCTGACCGGGCTCGAGCAGGAAGGCGACGCAGGTGGCCAGGGCGCGCGGACCGCGCGGAGTCTGCAGCGTCTCGTCGTGCCGCCAGGTCTCGCGATACCACCCGCCCTCGGGATGCGGCTGCATGCCGAGAGCGGCGGGATCGAGGCCGACCGGATCGGCGGTCATCGCTTCACGACGACGCGCGTCCCGACGTCGACCCAGCGGTAGAGGAACGCGACGGCGCGCAGCGGCGTCCGGACGCAGCCGTGGGACCCGGCGGTCCGGTACTTGCTGCTGCCGTAGGCGAACGTCTGCCACGGCGCATCGTGCATGCCGTAGCCGCGGTAGAAGGGCACCCAGTACTTCACCTTGAACGCGCCGCCCGTGCTCGGCCGGAGCGTGGCGTTGCGATGCTTGGCGTAGACGCGCCACCGACCCGTCGGCGTCGCGGTGCTCCTGGCGCCGGTGGTGACGTAGGTGGCACGGATCTGGTTTCCGTTCGAGCACATCCGCGCGAACTGCGAGCTGATGTCGACGACGAACGTCTTCCCGCCGCCGCGGGGGCACGCGTTGCCGGTGCGCGTGTTCCACACCAGCAAGCGCGCGGCTCGCAGCGCGAGGACTCCGTCGTTGCCGAGAGTCAGCCGGACCCGGCCCGCGCCGGCCGTCCGTGAGGACCAGTACGTCCGCCGGCCGTCGGTCAGCCGGAGGTTGCCACTGCGATCGAGCTGGACGGACGTGGCCCCGGTGGACGTGCGGCCGCTGGCCCACACCGTCCGCCCGGCCTTCGTGGCGATCACCAGCCGGCCCCGGGACAGCTGCGCCTGGTAGGCGCCGTTCGGCGAGCTCGCGATCGCGCGGGGCGCGGGAGCAGCCGTGGCCGGGCTCGCCACCGCCAGTCCGCCGGCCAGCAGCGTGCCCGCCACCGCCAGTACCGCGCCGGATCGTGTGGTCGGCATGTCAGCCCCTCTCGGTCCGGTGAAGTCTAGGTGCTCGCGGGCCGCCGCATCGGGGTGTGCGGGATACCGTCCTCGTCGTAGTCGGCGCCGTCGCGGACGAAGCCGAAGCGCGCGTACCAGTCGTAAAGGTGCGCCTGCGCACCGAGGACCGCCTCGCGGTCGCCGACGAGCTCGAGGGCTCGCCACATCAGCGCGGCCGCCAACCCGCGGCCCCGCGCCGCCGCGGCGGTCGCGACCCGGCCGATCCGCAGCACGCCGTCGGGCTCGGTGAGCAGCCGCAGCGTCGCCACGACCTCGCCCGCCTCCTCGATCCACAGCTGCCGCGCGTCGGGCTCGAGATCGCGGCCGTCGGGGTCGAGGTAGGCACAGTCCTGTTCCAGGACGAAGACCTCCGACCGCAGTGCCACGATCCGGTAGAGCGTCGCCGCGTCCAGGTCGGTCAGCACGGCATCACGGACGTCCACGCCGTCACCGTATCGCCGTCGTATCGCCGTCGTGTTGGATGGGAGTCATGACCAAGCCTGTGATCGAGTACCCGGGCGGCGAGCCGCCGGCCGACCTCACCATCTCCGACATCACCGTCGGCGACGGCGCGGAGGCCCAGCCGGGCGACCGCGTCGAGGTGCACTACGTCGGTGTCGAGTTCGAGACGGGCGAGGAGTTCGACGCCTCGTGGAACCGCGGCCAGTCGATCGAGTTCCCGCTGCAGGGGCTCATCCAGGGCTGGCAGGAGGGCATCCCCGGCATGAAGGTCGGCGGTCGCCGCCAGCTCACCATCCCGCCGGCCAAGGCCTACGGTCCCGCCGGGGCGGGCCACCGACTGTCGGGCAAGACGCTGGTCTTCGTCATCGACCTGCTCGACGTCAAGTAACCGCCAGCCGGTCCTCCTCGACGAGGGCGTCGGCCTGCTTGATCTGCCGGGACACCGGGCTGATCGCCAACGCCTGCACGCCGGGGATCGCACCCACCTGATCGGTGGCGAAGCGGTACAGGTGCTCGATGTCGCGGCAGACCACGCTCGCCATCAGGTTCTGCGCGCCGGTGATCGCTCCGGCGAAGCCGACCTCGGGGCAGGCCGCCAGGCGTGACCCGGCCTCGTGCAGGTGCGCCGGCGGGACGGCGAGCCAGAGCAGCGCCGACACCTCCAGCCCCAGCGCCCGGGTCGCGATGTCGACGTCCAGGTAGGCGGCACCCTCGGCGACGAGGGCGCGGAGCCTTCGCGCCGCGCTCGTCTCCGTCGTCCCCGCCGCCGCGGCCAGGGCAGAGAGCGGTGCCCGGCCGTCGCGCGCGAGGACCTCGAGAAGCTCGGTGTCGCCGGGTCGGAACTCCATCCTCCGGTCCTCCGCGCAGGGGATCAGCGTCATCGTCTGTGTCACCGCGCGGTGCTGCTCGTCGTCGAGTACCCCCGCCAGCTCGGCCCAGTCGTCCGACGGGCTCTGTCCCGGCCCGACGAAGCGGTGCAGCAGCATCGCCGCGCTGATGTCCAGCACCGGCGCCGAGCGGGGCAGCCGCTGCATCAGCAGGTCGTCGCGGGATTCGCGGGAGCGGGCCCGCAGCACGCAGACGACCTCGGCGCCGCCCGAGGTCACCGTGACCCAGCTGACGTCGTCGCGCTGGGCGAGCGCTCGGGCGAGCGAGGCGGAGCCGCTGGGCCGGCACTTGACCCGGAGCGCCCAGTTGGTCTGCCCGAAGGCGGTCGGACGCAGCACCGCCGTCACCCGGATGACGCCGTCGCGGACCAGCCGGCGATACCGGCGTGCCACGGTCTGCTCCGAAAGCCCCAGGATGTCGGCGGCCCGGCGGAACGGAATGCGCGGCGACAGTTGCAACACTCGAATGATCTGAGCGTCAGCGGCGTCGATGTCGGCGGATTCCTGCAACACGTCGCCAATGATGGCGGATGCCTGCGGCCATCGCCGCAGACGCTCCTGTGTGTCAGACCCGGGGTTCACAGTGGCAGCGAACTCGCACCCGGAAAGTGAGAACCCCTCATGCGTAAGTGGCTGCCCCTGCTGACCGTCTGCCTCGGCACCTTCATGCTCCTCATCGACGTGACGATCGTGAACGTCGCGCTGCCGGACATGGTCACCGATCTCGACACCTCGTTCGCGTCTCTGCAGTGGGTTGTGGACGCCTATGCCCTCGTCCTCGCCGCGCTGGTGCTCGGCACCGGCTCGATCGCCGACCTCGTCGGCCACCGCCGCGCCTACGTGGCCGGCCTGCTGCTCTTCGCCGTCGCGTCGCTGGTCTGCGGCCTCGCGCCGAACGCCGGCGCTCTCATCGCCGCCCGGGCGGTGCAGGGCCTCGGCGCGGCCGCCATGTTCGCGACGACCTTCGCCCTGCTCAACAGCAACTACCAGGGCCGCGACCGCGGCGTCGCCTACGGCATGTGGGGTGCGGTGGCCGGCGCCTCCGCGGCGATCGGCCCGATCCTGGGCGGACTGCTCACCCAGGGCGTCTCGTGGCGATGGATCTTCTTCGTCAACCTGCCGGTGAGCGTCGTCGCCGTCGCGCTCTGCCTCGCCGTGCTCAGCGACACCCAGGCCCCGGTCCGCGCCCGCGTCGACCTCGCCGGCATCGTCCTGTTCACCGGCGCCGCTGCCTCGCTCACCTACGGCCTCATCGAGTCCAACGAGCAGGGTTGGGGTGCCTTCGGCAGCTGGGGCTGGCTGGTCGCCGCGCCGATCTTCCTGCTCGTCTTCGCGGTCGTCGAGCGGCGCCTCGCCAGCCCGATGCTGGATCTCGACCTGCTCCGGAACCGCTCGTTCAGCGGTGTGCTGCTGGCCGCCTTCGCCGTCAGCCTCGCGGCGTTCGCGGCGCTGACGTACACCACCATTTGGCTGCAGTCGGTGCAGGGTCTGAGCCCGATCGAGGCCGGGTTGACCGGCCTGCCGCTCTCGCTGGCCTCCTTCGCCGTCTCGGCCGGCATCGGACGCTTCCTGCATGACATCGCCCCCGGCCCGGTGATCGGTGGCGGACTGCTGCTGATCGGTGCCGGTGGTCTGGTCGGCTTCGCCCTGGTCCACGGCGGCGCCGGCTGGCCCGCGCTGGTCCCCGGCTTCGTCCTCATCGGGATCGGGGTCGGGCTGGCCACCCCGACGCTCAGCTCGGCAGCGATGGGGGCCGTGCCCATCCAGCGTGGCGGCATGGCCGCCGGTGCCGTGAACACCGCTCGGCAGCTCGGCTTCGCCCTCGGCATCGCCGCGCTGGGCTCGGTCTGCGCGGCGCGGGCGTCGCACGTCCTCTCCGAGCGTGGCGTCCCGGCGCCCGACGCCGTGGGCCAGGCGGTCTCCGGCGGCCAGGCCCGCGCCGTCGTCTCGGCCGCTCCGGAGTCGGTGCGCCAGAGCCTGACCGACGCCGTCCACGCCGCAAGCGTCGGGGGAGTGCAGTGGACCCTGCTGGTCAGCGGCCTGCTCGGCGTCGTCGCCGGCCTCGCGGTGCTGTTCCTGGTCCGCCCGGCACGGCAGCCCGAGCGGAGCGACGCCACCCCGGAGCTCGCCACCGCCTGACCACCCACCTCCGGCGACGCCGCGGCTCGCAGACGGGCTCGAATGACGCCGCGGCGTCGCCGGATGTGGGCGCGGAGCAGGGTCCGACCACGCTGAGACGCGGCGTAGAGTGAGACCGAACGCTCGTGAATGCGTTCACAAAGTCTTCCGAGCCGCGCAGGAGCCGTGCATGTCCGTGCCGACCGCCGCCGTCCGTCCCGACACCGAGGCCGCCGACTCCGCGAACACCGCGGACGTCGTGGTCGTCGGCGCCGGCCCGGCGGGCAGCAGTGCCGCGTACTGGCTGGCGACGGCCGGTCTGGACGTTGCGCTCGTCGAGAAGACCTCCTTCCCCCGCGAGAAGGTCTGCGGCGACGGGCTGACCCCCCGCGGGACGCGGGCGCTGGTCGACATGGGTATCGACGTCAGCGAGGCCAACGGCTGGCTGCACAACCGCGGGCTGCGCGTCATCGGCGGCGGGCAGCGGCTTCACCTGGACTGGCCCGAGCTCACCAGCTTCCCGCCCTTCGGGCTCGTCCGCCCCCGCGCGGACCTCGACGCGATGCTGGCCAACCAAGCCGTCAAGGCCGGTGCCCGGCTCTACGACAACACCAGCATCACCGACCCGATCGTCGAGAACGGTCGCGTCGTGGGCGTCACCGGCAAGACGACGGACAAGCAGCCGGTCAGCTTCCGCGCGCCGCTCGTGCTCACCTGTGAGGGTGTCAGCGGCAAGCTGGCCCAGAAGCTCGGCGTCCACCGCAACGACAAGCGGCCGCTGGGCGTGGCGGTGCGCCGGTACTACACCAGCCCCAAGACCCACGACGACTACCTCGAGTCCTGGCTGGAGCTCTGGGACGGCAAGCCCAACGAGTCGCAGCTGCTGCCCGGCTACGGCTGGATCTTCGGCATGGGCGACGGGACGGTCAACGCCGGCCTCGGTGTGCTGAACTCCAGCGCTGGCTTCGGCAAGACCGACTACCGCGCCATGCTCACCCGCTGGCTGGACAACACTCCCGAGGAGTGGGGGTTGCGGGAGGAGAACGCCACCTGCCCGACCCGCGGTGCGGCGCTGCCGATGGGCTTCAACCGCACCCCGCACTACGTCGACGGCCTGCTCATCGTGGGCGACTCCGGCGGTTCGGTGAACCCGTTCAACGGCGAAGGCATCCCCTACGCCATGGAGTCGGGCAAGTTCGCGGCCGAGGCCGTGGTCCAGGCCCTGGCCCGCCCCGAGGGCGCCGGCCGGGAACGTGCCCTGCAGCAGTACCCGGTGCGGATGCGCGAGGAGTGGGGCGCGTACTACCGCCTCGGCGGTGTCTTCGTGAAGCTCATCGGCAACCCGGCGGTGATGCGGGCCTGCACCCGGCATGGGCTGCCGCACCCGCGTTTGATGCGTTTCGTGCTCAAACTCCTCGCCAACCTCACCGACCCGTCGGACGTCTCGCAGCGGGACCTGTCGGACCGGGTGATCACCACCCTCACCAAGCTCACCCCCGCGGTGCGGTGATAAGGCATGCCTAAGCCCCAGTGGTGTGCAGGTGCGGGGATAGCCTGTGAAACGCGCCCAATCTGTCTGTTGTCGAAGGGAGTGCAGCGCTAGATGCTCGCGCCCTATCTGCCGATCGTCCTGCTGTTCGCGCTGGCGTTCGCGTTCGCGTTCTTCTCGGTGGCCATCGCGCCGTTCACCGGACCGCGTCGCTACAACAAGGCCAAGCTCGACTTCTACGAGTGCGGCATCGAGCCGACGCCGCAGCCGCGGGGTCCGCAGCGGTTCCCGATCAAGTACTTCCTGACGGCGATGCTCTTCATCGTCTTCGACATCGAGATCATCTTCTTGTACCCGTACGCGGTATCGAACAAGTCGCTGGGGCTCTTCGGCCTCGTCGAGATCATCCTGTTCATCGTCGTCGTGTTCTCCGCCTACGCCTACGTCTGGCGTCGCGGTGGACTGGACTGGGACTGAGAATCCAGTGAGCGAACGAAGTGAGCGAACCAATCGACGCAGTCAATTTCGGGCCCCGTGTCAGCCCGGAGCGAAGCGAGGACTGACATGGGTCTAGAGGAAAAACTTCCGGACGGCGTCCTGCTCGCCTCCGTCGAGAAACTCGTCAACTGGACGCGCAAGTCGTCCCTCTGGCCGGCCACCTTCGGGCTGGCCTGCTGCGCCATCGAGATGATGACGTTCGGGGCGCCGCGCTTCGACTCCGGCCGCTTCGGCATGGAGGTCTTCCGGCCGTCGCCGCGACAGGCCGACCTCATGATCGTCGCCGGCCGGGTGAGCCAGAAGATGGCGCCGGTGCTGCGGCAGATCTACGACCAGATGCCCGAGCCCAAGTGGGTGCTCGCCATGGGTGTCTGCGCCTCCAGCGGTGGCATGTTCAACAACTACGCGATCGTGCAGGGCGTCGACCACGTCGTCCCGGTGGACATGTACCTGCCCGGCTGCCCGCCGCGGCCGGAGATGCTCATCGACGCGGTGCTCAAGCTGCACCACAAGATCATGAACGAGCCGCTCGGCCCGAAGCGTGCTGCCAAGCTGGCCGACCAGAAGGTCGAACTGGTGCCCTCCTCGTACAAGTACGGCCGCTAGTGATGAGCGCTTGCGCGAAGAACCATGGTCACAGTGAACTTCGAGCCTCATTGGCGCCCGGAGCGAAGCGAGGACGTCAATGAGTAGCCCGACCGAGCGCCCCGTCCCGGAGGACAGCACGCCCGAGCAGGCGGCCTCCGACGTCGCACGCGCGACCGTGGGCACGGGCAGCGCCTACAAGGCCGACTCGCCGTACGGCGTCGAGCGGCACGGCATGTTCGGTGTCGCCGGCAGCGGCGACACCTCCGGCTTCGGCGGCCTGGTCCGCGAGCCCTGGACGCCGCCGACCGCCGAGCGGCCGTACGGCAGCTACTTCGACGAGATCGTGGACGCCCTCTTCGAGGCCTATCCGCAGGCGGCCGAGGGCGTGCTCAAGGTCGTCGTCGACCGCGGCGAGCTCACCCTCTACATCGCGCGCGAGCACCTGATCGGCGTCGCCACCGCGTTGCGCGACGACGAGAATCTGCGCTTCGAGCTCTGCTCCAGCGTCTCCGGTGTCGACTACCTCGGCTCGGTGAACCGGCTGCACTCAGTGGCCCACCTGACCTCGATGACCTACCGCCGCCGGGTGCGGCTCGAGGTCGCGGTGCCGGTGGACGACCCGCACGTGCCGTCCCTGACGCCGCTCTACCCGACGGCCGACTGGCAGGAACGCGAGACCTGGGACCTCTTCGGCATCGTCTACGACGGCCACCCCGCCCTCACCCGGATCCTCATGCCGGACGACTGGGACGGCCACCCGCAGCGCAAGGACTACCCCCTCGGCGGAATCCCCGTGCAGTACAAGGGCGCGACGATTCCCCCGCCGGACACCCGGAGGGCCTACAAGTGACGAACGTTCGCAACGACGAGTACGCGCCGTCACGGTCGACGACCGAGGGGCGTGTCTACAACCTCACCGGTGGCGACTGGGACCAGGTCTTCGGCGGCACTGACCCGATCTCCGACGAGCGGCTCGTCATCAACATGGGCCCGCAGCATCCGTCCACGCACGGCGTGCTGCGGCTGGTGCTGGAGCTCGAGGGCGAGACCGTCACCGACGCCCGGGTCGTCATCGGCTACCTGCACACCGGCATCGAGAAGAACACCGAGTACCGGACCTGGACGCAGGGCGTCACCTTCCTGACCCGCGCGGACTACCTCTCGCCGATGTTCAACGAGACGGCCTACTGCCTGGGTGTCGAGCGGCTGCTCGGCATCGAGGCGCCGCCCCGCGCGCAGCTGATCCGCGTGCTGATGATGGAGCTGAACCGGCTCTCGTCGCACTGGGTGTGGCTCGCCACCGGCGGCATGGAGCTCGGCGCGCTGACCGCGATGACCAACGGCTTCCGGGCCCGCGAGCGCTGCCTGGACGTCTTCGAGGCCGTCACCGGCCTGCGCATGAACAACGCCTACGTCCGCCCCGGCGGCGTCGCGCAGGACCTCCCGGACGGTTACGAGGAGATCTTCCGCGAGTTCCTCAAGGGCCAGAAGGAGGAGCTGCTCGGCGTCGACCGCCTGCTGCGCGGCCAGCCCATCTGGATCAACCGCCTCAAGGACGTCGGCTGGATCGGCGTCGAGGGGTGCATCTCGCTGGGCATCACCGGGCCGCTGCTGCGCGCCGCCGGCCTGCCGTGGGACCTGCGCAAGACCGAGCCGTACCTGGGTTACGAGACCTTCGACTTCGAGGTCCCGACCGACGACCGCGGCGACTGCTGGTCGCGCTTCGTGGTCCGCGTGGCCGAGATGCACGAGTCGATCAAGATCATCGAGCAGGTGCTCGACCGGCTGGAGCCGGGCGAGACGATGCACGACGACCCGAAGATCGCCTGGCCCGCCAAGCTCGCGCTGGGTCCCGACGGCATGGGCAACTCGCTCGAGCACGTGCAGAAGATCATGAACACGTCGATGGAGTCGTTGATTCATCACTTCAAGCTCGTCACCGAGGGCTTCCGCGTACCGCCGGGTCAGGTGTACTCGAAGCTCGAGTCGCCGCGCGGCGAGCTGGGCGCCCACGTCGTCAGCGACGGCGGCACCCGGCCCTACCGCGTGCACTTCCGCGAGCCGAGCTTCATCAACCTCCAGGGCGTCGCGGCGCTGTCGATCGGCGGCCAGGTCGCCGACGTCATCGCCTCCGTCGCCTCGATCGACCCCGTCATGGGTGGGTGTGACCGCTGATGAGCCCCGACTACACGCACGAGACGTTCGGCGGCGCCGCACCGGCGTCCGCGCCGACCAACTCGGCCTCCGAGCGGACGAACTTCCGGACGTCGGTGATCAATCTCGAGCGCCCCGGCGACCCGTCGGTCTTCAGCGACCGGACTCGCGCCGACGCCGCCGAGCTGATCTCCCGCTACCCGGCCGGACAGTCCCGCTCGGCGCTGCTGCCGCTGCTGCACCTGGTGCAGGCCGAGCAGGGTTACGTCTCGCCGGACGGCATCGCCTTCTGCTCCGACATCCTCGGCATCACCAAGGCCCAGGTGGCGGCGGTGGCGACCTTCTACACGATGTACAAGCGGCACCCCACCGGTGAGTACCTCGTCAGCGTCTGCACCAACACGCTCTGCGGCATGCTCGGCGGCGACGAGATCTTCGAGGCCGTCAAGGAGCAGCTCGGCGTCGAGAACAACCAGACGACGCCGGACGGCAAGATCACGATCGAGCACGCCGAGTGCCTCGCCGCCTGCGACTACGCGCCGGTCGTCACCGTGAACTACGAGTTCTTCGACAACCAGACGGTCGGCTCCACCCGCGCGCTGGTGAGTCAGCTGCAGTCCGGTGAGCGGCCGCACCCGACCCGTGGCGCCCCGCTCTGCTCGTTCAAGCAGATCGAGCGGCAGATCGCGGGCATCTTCGACGAGGCTGACGAACACCTGGACGCCCCCGCCAGCGGCGCCCCCAGCGAGGCGGGCGTCAAGCTCGCCCTCGAGCGGGGCGAGACCGCGCCGTCCTACGCAGTGGACAGCTCCACAGGCGGCGGACAGGCGCAGGCCGCCGACAAGGTCACGCGCGGCCAGACCGAGGGCCCGAGCGAGAGCGATGCCCCGCTCGAGACCGCCGAGTCGGACAGCGCGAACACCACCAAGCCCGCCGGCCAGACCGAGAAGGGGGACTGATCGTGAGCTTGAGTCCTGTTCTCACCAAGCGCTTCGGCACCTCGCAGCCGTGGCTCATCGACAACTACGAGCGGCTGGACGGTTACATCGGCCTCCGCAAGGCGCTGACCCTGGAACCCGACGCGATCGTCGGGATGGTCAAGGACTCCAACCTCCGCGGTCGCGGCGGCGCGGGCTTCCCGACCGGCATGAAGTGGTCCTTCATCCCGAAGGACAACCCCAAGCCCACCTACGTCGTCGTCAACGCCGACGAGAGCGAGCCGGGCACCTGCCGTGACCTGCCGCTGATGATGAACGACCCGCACTCGATGATCGAGGGCATTATCATCGCCTGCTACGCGGTACGCGCGAACCAGGCCTTCGTCTACATCCGCGGCGAGGCGGCTCACGCCATCCGGCGGGTGCACGCCGCCGTCCGGGAGGCACGGGCCAAGGGTTACCTCGGCACCAACATCCTCGGCTCCGGCTTTGACTGCGACATCGTGGTCCACGGCGGGGCGGGTGCGTACATCTGCGGCGAGGAGACGGCGCTGCTCGACTCGCTCGAGGGGCGTCGCGGCCAGCCGCGGCTCAAGCCGCCGTTCCCCGCCACCAACGGCCTCTACGACTCGCCGACCGTCGTGAACAACGCCGGCACGCTGGCCAACGTCCCCTACATCGTCCTGGGCGGTGCGGACTGGTTCAAGCAGATGGGTCCCGAGGGCTCGCCCGGTCCGTGCATCTACTCGCTCTCCGGACGTGTCGCCAACCCCGGCCAGTACGAGGCGCCGATGGGCACCACGCTGCGGGAGCTGATCGCCATGGCCGGCGGCATGAGCCGCGGCAAGGAGGTCAAGTTCTGGACGCCGGGTGGCTCGTCCACCCCGATGCTGACCGCTGAGCACCTCGACGTCCCGCTCGACTTCGACGCCGCCGTCAAGGCCGGGTCCATGAACGGGACCTCGGCGCTGATGATCTTCGATGAGGACGACTGCGTCGTCCGCGCCACCAAGAAGTGGTCGGAGTTCTACCGGCACGAGTCCTGCGGCAAGTGCACGCCCTGCCGCGAGGGCACCTACTGGTACGTCGGCATCTACGACCGGCTCGAGGCCGGCCAGGGCACCGAAGAGGACCTGCAGACGCTGCTCGACCTGTCGGACAACATCCTGGGCCGCTCGTTCTGCGCCCTCGGTGACGGTGCCACCAGCCCGGTGTCGTCCTCGATCAAGTACTTCCACGACGAGTACGTCGCCCACATCCAGAACAAGGGCTGTCCCTTCACCGGGGCCAAGGCCCTCGCCGGAGCGCACTCATGACCGAAGCCCCTCCGAAGCAGGACCTCGTCACCGTCACCATCGACGGCATCGAGGTCTCCGTGCCCAAGGGCACGCTGCTGATCCGCGCGGCCGAGCAGCTCGGCATCTCCATCCCGCGCTTCTGCGACCACCCCCTGCTCGACCCGGCCGGTGCCTGCCGGCAGTGCCTGGTCGAGGTCACCGACATGGGCAACGGCCGCGGGATGCCCAAGCCCGCGGCCTCGTGCACCACCACGGTCATGCCCGGCATGGTGATCAAGACGCAGCTCACCTCCCCGGTCGCCGACAAGGCGCAGCAGGGCGTGATGGAGCTGCTGCTCATCAACCACCCGCTGGACTGCCCGGTCTGCGACAAGGGCGGCGAGTGCCCGCTGCAGAACCAGGCCATGAGCAACGGCCGGGCCGAGTCCCGCTTCCACGAGACCAAGCGCACCTTCCCCAAGCCGGTGGCGATCTCGTCCAATGTGCTGTTGGACCGCGAGCGCTGCGTGCTCTGTCAGCGCTGCACCCGCTTCTCCCTGCAGATCGCCGGTGACCCGTTCATCGACCTGCTCGAGCGCGGTGCGCAGCAGCAGATCGGCACCAGCGAGGAGGTGCCGTTCCAGTCCTACTTCTCGGGCAACACCGTGCAGATCTGTCCGGTCGGTGCCCTCACCGGTGCCTCGTACCGGTTCCGGGCTCGCCCCTTCGACCTGCAGTCCACCGACTCGGTCTGCGACCACTGCTCGTCGGGCTGCGCCCAGCGCACCGACTGGCGGCGCTCCAAGGTCACCCGTCGCCTCGCCGCGAACGACCCCGAGGTCAACGAGGAGTGGAACTGCGACAAGGGTCGCTGGGCCTTCCACAACGCCGAGCAGCGTGACCGCCTCACGGCGCCGCTGGTCCGCAACGAGGCCGGCGAGCTCGTCGAGACGAGCTGGCCCGAGGCGCTCGAGCGTGCCGCCCGCGGCCTCGCCGAGGCCCGCGAGCGCGGCGGTGTCGGCGTGCTTCCCGGCGGACGGCTCACCGAGGAGGACGCCTACGGCTACGCCAAGTTCGCCCGGCTCGCCCTCGGCACGAACGACGTGGACGCCCGCACCCGGCCGGTCTCGGCCGAGGAGCTGGACTTCCTCGCCGCGCACGTGGCCGGCGTCGGCCCCGCCCACGTCGCCTACCGCGACATCGAGGCTGCGCCCGCTGTCCTGCTCGTCGGCTTCGAGCCGGAGGAGGAGTCGCCCATCGTCTTCCTGCGGCTGCGCAAGGCGACCCGCGACCACGATGCCCGGGTCTTCTCCGTCGCGGCGTGGGCCTCGCGAGGCCTCACCAAGCTGGACGGCGCGCTGCTGCCCACCGTTCCCGGTGCGGAGGCCGAGACCCTGGAGTCCCTCGACGGCGACATCGTCGGCGCCCTGGGACAGCCCGGTGCGCTGATCCTCGCCGGTGAGCGGCTCGCCTCCTCACCCGGTGCCTACCGGGCCGCCGCCGCCCTGGCCGGCGAGACCGGTGCCAAGCTCGCCTGGGTGCCGCGGCGCGCCGGTGAGCGCGGCGCGATCGACGCCGGCGCCGTCCCGTCGCTGCTGCCCGGCGGTCGCCTCGTCACCGACGCCGCCGCCCGCGCCGAGGTCGCCGAGGCGTGGGGCGTCGAGAGCTCCGCTATTCCGGCCCAGCCCGGCCGGGACATCGACGCGATCCTGCAGGCCGCCGTGGACGGGGCGATCAGCGCACTCGTCGTCGGCGGTGTCGACCCCGCGGACACCGCGGACCCGGCGCTCGCCGGGCAGGCACTGGCCGCCGCGGGCTTCGTGGTGAGCCTGGAGATCCGGCGCAGCGCCGTCACCGAGCACGCCGATGTCGTGCTGCCGGTGGGGCCGCAGGCCGAGAAGGCCGGCCGGTACGTCACCTGGGAGGGGCGCCGCCGGCCGTTCGAGCTGACGATCCGCGGCACCGGCGCCCTCCCCGACGCCCGCGTCCTGGACGCGCTGGCCGAAGAGCTGGACGTCCAGGTCGACCTCAACTCCCTCGACGGCGTCCGCAGCGAACTGCTGCGGCTCGCCCCGAGCGGTCGCCGTCCGAAGGTCGCCATCACCGCGGCGCCGAGCCGCAGCGCCGTCCCCGGCGACGGCGAGGCGGTCCTCGCCACCTGGCAGGAGCTCATCGACGCCGGCCGGATGCAGGACGGTGACGAGCACCTGGCCGGCACCGCCAAGCCGGTCTTCGCCCGCCTCAGCGCGGCGACCGCCGCCGGTGTCGGCATCGCCGACGGCGAGCTGCTCTCGGTGAGCACCGCTCACGGCAGTGTCGTCGTCCCCTCGCGGGTCGAGACCATGCCCGACGGCGTCGTCTGGCTGCCCACCAACGCCCGGGAGTGCGCCGCGCGGCGCACGCTCGGCGCCGTGGCCGGCGACGTGGTCACCCTGACGCGCGGAGAGGACAGCTGATGGACGTTCTTGCCTCAGGGCAGAACCTGCCCGGCTTCGGCGACCTGCCGATCTGGCTGGTGCTCATCAAGGTGCTCGGCGTCTTCGTCTTCCTCGTGGTGATGACGCTCTTCACCATCGTCTTCGAGCGCAAGGTCGTCGGGCGGATGCAGAACCGCATCGGCCCGAACCGCGTCGGGCCGTGGGGTGTGCTGCAGTCGCTGGCCGACGGCGTGAAGCTGGCCTTCAAGGAAGAGATCATCCCCGTCCTGGCAGACAAGCCGGTGTACTACATCGCGCCGATCGTCTCCGCCGTGCCGGCCTTCCTCGCCTTCTCGGTCATCCCGTTCGGGCCCGAGGTCTCGATGTTCGGGCACAAGACGCACATCCAGCTCACCGACCTGCCGGTCGGCACGCTGGTCGTCTTCGCCTGCTCGGCGCTGGGCGTCTACGGCATCGTGCTCTCGGGCTGGGCGTCGGGCTCGACGTACCCGCTGCTCGGCGGCCTGCGTTCGGCGGCGCAGATGATCTCCTACGAGGTCGCGATGGGACTCTCCATCGTCGCGGTCTTCCTCTTCTCCAACACCATGTCGACCTCGGGGATCGTCGCGTCGCAGCACGATCTCTGGAACGTGGTGCCGCTCTTCGTCTCCTTCGCGATCTACTCGGTGTCGGTGGTCGGCGAGACCAACCGGGCGCCCTTCGACCTCCCCGAGGCCGAGTCCGAGCTGGTCGGTGGCTTCCACACGGAGTACTCGTCGTTCAAGTTCGCGATGTTCTTCCTGGCCGAGTACATCAACATGGTGACCGTCTCGGCGCTGGCCACGACGCTCTTCCTCGGTGGCTGGCGGGCACCGGCGCCGCTCTCCTTCTGGGACGGCGCGAACTCCGGCTGGTGGCCGATGCTCTGGTTCACCCTGAAGGTCATCGCCATCCTCTTCGTCTTCGTCTGGCTCCGCGGCACGCTGCCCCGGCTGCGCTACGACCAGTTCATGGCCTTCGGCTGGAAGGTCCTCATCCCGATCAACCTGGTCTGGATCCTGGCCGTCACCGCCATCCACGTCCTGCGCGATCGCGGTTGGCCGGCCTGGCAGGCCACCGGAGTCCCGCTGGCCATCGTGCTCGTCGTCATCGTCATCCCGGCCCTCATGGTCTGGGAGGGCGCCTCGGCCCGGCGTGCCGCGCTGCTGGAGGACGACGAGGACGAGGCCGCCACCTACGAGCCCACGTTCCCGACGCCCCCGCTGGACCTCGTCGTCCCCACCCCGCCGCGCAGCCTCGCGTCGGCGACCGCGGGCCGGCGTCCCGCCGAGATCGAAGGCGAAGACTGACATGACCGACGAGAAGTTGCCCGTACCGGCGCCGACCGCGAAGGAGCTGGCGTCGACGGTGCCCAAGAAGTCCGCACCGCTGCACGAGCCGCAGGGCAGTGCCGTCGGCTTCGCCAAGGGCTTTGGGCTCACCTTCGCGACGATGTTCAAGAAGGTCTACACCGAGCAGTACCCCTTCGACTATTACGGCACCAAGCCGCGGTACCACGGCCGGCACGTGCTCAACCGGCACCCGGACGGCCTGGAGAAGTGCGTCGGCTGCGAGCTCTGTGCCTGGGCCTGCCCGGCCGACGCGATCTACGTCGAGGGTGGCGACAACACCGACGAGGCCCGCTTCTCGCCGGGCGAGCGCTACGGCGCGGTGTACCAGATCAACTACCTGCGCTGCATCTTCTGCGGGCTCTGCATCGAGGCGTGCCCGACCCGGTCGCTGACGATGTCCAACGAGTACGAGCTCGCCCTGGACGACCGACAGCAGCTGATCTACACCAAGGAGCAGCTCATGGCCCCGCTGCTGCCGGGCATGGAGGCTCCGCCGCACCCGATGCGCCTCGGCGACGACGAGAAGGACTACTACACCGTCCGCTCGCAGGCGCCGCTGCAGCAGGGCGAGCCGCAGAGCACCGCCAACGTCGCCGGACGTCCCATCACCGGCGTCGCGAACCGAACGGGGCACCACAATGGCAGTTGAGGTGGTCGCCGCCCCGCTGATGAACGGCACCGTCCCGCTCGGCGAGGCCGTGGCGTTCTGGATCCTGGGCCCGCTCGCGCTCGCCGGCGGTATCGGCATGGTGCTGCTGCGCAACGCGGTGCACTCGGCGCTGTCGCTGGTGACGACGATGATGTGCCTGGGCGCGTTCTACGTGATCCAGCAGGGGCCCTTCCTGGGTCTGGTGCAGATCATCGTCTACACCGGCGCGATCATGATCCTGTTCCTCTTCGTGCTCATGCTCGTCGGCCGTGACTCCTCGGACTCCATCGTGGAGACGCTGCGCGGGCAGCGGACCGCGGCCGCGCTCTTCGGGCTCGGCTTCGCCGCCCTTGTCGCCATCGGCGTGGGCAAGGCCTTCGAGGGCGACCAGACGCCGGTCAACCTGGACATCCCCAACGCCAACGGCGGCAACGTCCAGTCCATCGCGCGGCTGCTCTTCACCAAGTACCTCTTCGTCTTCGAGCTCACCTCGGCGCTGCTGATCATCGCCGCGGTCGGTGCGATGGTGCTGGCCCACATCGAGCGGGAGGGCCGCAAGCCGACGCAGAAGACGCTGGCCCGCGAGCGGATCCGCAGCCGCCGGCCGCAGCCCTTGCCCGGCCCCGGCGTGCTGTCGACGGGCAACTCGATCGGCACCCCGGCGCTGCTGCCCGACGGCTCGATCTCGCACGAGTCGACCATGGTCGGCAACGAGGAGTTCCCGCCTTACACGGGTATCCCCGGCGTCCTCGAGACCTCGGACTACGACGACAGCGAGGTTCGTTCATGAACCCGAGCTACTACCTGATCCTCTCGGCGGCGCTCTTCACCATCGGAGCCGTCGGCGTCCTCGTGCGACGCAACGCGATCGTCGTCTTCATGTCCGTCGAGCTGATGCTCAACGCGGTGAACCTCTCGCTGGTCACCTTCTCGCGCATCAACGGCGATCTCGAGGGGCAGGTGATGGCCTTCTTCGTGATGGTCGTCGCGGCCGCCGAGGTCGTCGTCGGGCTCGCAATCATCATGGCCATCTTCCGCACCCGCAGGTCCGCGTCGGTCGATGACGCCAACCTGCTGAAGTACTAGGAGACGTGTCGGTGACCTCGACGTCACTCGCCGAAGGCGCGCTGGATTACACCAGCGCCTCCGGCATCCAGTCCGGCGTGTGGCTGCTGGTGGCGATCCCCGCCCTGTCGGCGCTGATCCTGCTGACGGTGGGCAAGCGCGGCGACAAGTGGGGCCACCTGCTCGGCACGCTGGTGCCGATCGCCCTCTTCGTCTACACCGTGATGCTCTTCTTCTCGGTGCGGGATCTGCCGGGCGAGCAGCGTCATGTCGCTCGTGACCTCTTCAACTGGGCACCGGTCGGCAACTTCGAGATCAAGGTCGGCTTCCTGCTCGACCCGCTCTCGCTGACCTTCGCGCTGCTCATCACCGGCGTCGGCTCGCTGATCCACATCTACGCCATCGGCTACATGGATCACGACGCGGGACGCCGTCGCTTCTTCGGCTACTTCAACCTCTTCATCGGCGCGATGCTGCTGCTGGTGCTGGCCGACAGCTACCTGCTGCTCTACATCGGCTGGGAGGGCGTCGGTGTGGCGTCCTACCTGCTGATCTCGTACTACTTCACTCGCAACGAGGCGGCGACCGCCGGCAACAAGGCGTTTTTCGCCAACCGCGTCGGCGACGTCGGCCTCTCCATCGCCATCATGCTGATGTTCACCTTCACCGGGACGTCGGCGTTCAACACGGTGCTCGGGACGAATTTCTCCACCGGTGCGGCGACGGCGATCGCCCTGATGCTCGTCCTCGGCGCCTGCGGCAAGTCCGGACAGTTCCCGCTGCAGACCTGGCTGCCGGACGCCATGGCCGGCCCGACCCCGGTCTCGGCGCTCATCCACGCCGCGACGATGGTCACCGCCGGCGTCTACCTCATCGCCCGCTCGGCCCCCATCTTCGACGCCTCCGAGGCGGCCCGGACGGTCGTCACCATCATCGGCGCGATCACGCTGCTCTACGGCTGCATCGCCGGCTGCGGCCAGGACGACCTGAAGAAGGTGCTGGCCAACTCGACGGTGAGCCAGATCGGCTACATGTTCCTCGCCGTGGGTCTCGGCCCCGGCGTCTACGCGATCGGCATCATCCACCTGCTGGGTCACGGCTTCTTCAAGGCGGCGCTCTTCCTGTCGGCCGGCTCGGTCATGCACGCCATGAACGACCGCATCGACATGCGTCGTTTCGGCGGGCTGGCCAAGGTCATGCCGATCACCTTCGGCGTCTTCCTCTGCGGCTACCTCGCCATCCTCGGCATCCCGCCGTTCACCGGCTTCTTCACCAAGGACAAGATCATCGAGTCCGCCTTCGACAAGGGCGGGACCTCAGGCTGGATCCTCGGCATCTGCGCGCTGCTCGGCGCCGGCCTCACCGCCTTCTACATGACCCGAGCCCTGTGCATGACCTTCTTCGGCAAGCGCCGGTGGGAGGACGACGTGCACCCGCACGAGTCGAAGCCGATCATGTGGGCGCCGATGGCCGTCCTGGCCGTCCTCGCGCTCGCCGGCGGGTTCGTGATGTACCTCGGCAGCGGCGTCCAGAACTGGCTGGAGCCCTCCGTCGGCCCGGCCGAGGAAGCCGGCATCCACACCATCTCGCCGGTGGTGCTCTCGATCATCACGGTGATCGTGGTGCTCTTCGGCGCGGCGGGCGCCTTCGTCGCCTTCGGTCGCAAGCCGGTGCCGATCGAGCAGCCGCCCGGATCGCCGGTCACGGTGTTCGCGCGCAACAACCTGTTCGCGGACAGGTTCAACGAGACCTTCCTGATGCGTCCCGGGCAGTGGCTCACGAGGACGCTGGTGTATTTCGACAACCGAGGGGTGGACGGGGCAGTGAACGGACTCGCGGCCGGACTCGGCGGCAGCTCGTCGCGGGCCCGGCGGACGCAGACCGGCTTCGTGCGGAGCTACGCGCTGTCCATGCTCGCCGGAACCGTCGCGATCGTGGCCGTGCTGCTGGCGGTGCGGTTCCAGTGAGCAACAACTACTCGCTGCTGATCCTGGTCCTCATCCCGCTGGTGGCCTCCGTCGTCATCTTCTCGATGAAGGAGGCGCAGGCGAAGCTGGCCAAGGTGGTCAGCCTCGTCGTCTCTCTCGGCGTCGTCGTCTACGCGCTGATCCTGCTCTTCGGCATGAACACCGACATGCCGAAGACCGCGGCCCAGCGCTACCAGTACGGCTTCGAGGTCGACTGGATCAAGGCCTTCGGCGTCCACATCGCCTTCGGCGCCGACGGCATCGCCATGGTCCTGGTGGCGATGTCGGCGCTGCTCGTCCCGGCGGTCATCCTCGCGTCCTGGAACGCACTGGACAGCAAGACCGGCGCCGAGGAGAACGTCGCGCCGAAGCGCTCGGTGAAGAACTACTTCGCGCTGCTGATGCTGCTCGAGTTCTTCATGATCGGCGTCTTCACCGCCACCGACGTCTTCCTCTTCTACGTCTTCTTCGAAGCCATGCTGGTGCCGATGTACTTCATCATCGGCAGCTTCGGTGGTCCGCGGCGCCAGTACGCCGCGATGAAGTTCTTCCTCTACTCCCTCGTCGGCGGGCTGCTCATGCTCGCCTCGGTGATCGGTCTCTACGTCACCAGCGGCAGCCGCAGCTTCCTGATGACCGACCTCATCGCCCACCCGCTGCCCAACGACGCGACCCAGAAGTGGCTCTTCCTCGGCTTCTTCATCGCCTTCGCGATCAAGGCGCCGCTGGTGCCGTTCCACACCTGGCTCCCCGACGCCGGTGCCGAGGCCCCGGCCGGTGGCGCGGCGCTGCTCGTCGGCGTGCTGGACAAGGTCGGCACCTTCGGCTTCCTGCGCTACTGCCTGGTGCTCTTCCCTGGCGCGTCGAAGTTCTTCGCGCCGACGATCCTGGTGCTGTCGGTGATCGGCATCCTCTACGCGGCGTTCCTGGCCATCGGTCAGCGCGACATGAAGCGGCTCGTCGCCTACACCTCGGTGGCCCACTTCGGCTTCATCGGTCTCGGAATCTTCGCCTTCACCACACAGGCGGGCTCCGGCGCCGTGCTCTACATGGTCAACCACGGCTTCTCGACCGGCGCCCTCTTCATCGTCGTCGGCCTGCTCATCGCCCGTGGCAAGAGCCGGAACGTCGACGACTACGGCGGCGTCGCCAAGGTGGCGCCGCGGCTGGCGGGACTCTTCCTGCTCGCCGGACTCTCGGCGCTCGCGCTGCCGGGCATGAGCACCTTCATCAGCGAGTTCCTCGTGCTGGTGGGTGTCTTCAGCCGCTACAAGGGCTACGCCATCATCGCGACCACCGGCATCATCCTCGCCGCGATCTACGTGCTCTACCTCTATCAGCGGACCTTCCAGGGCACGGTGAGCGAGAAGGTCACCAAGTTCCGTGACCTGAACGCCCGCGAGGTGCTCTCGGTCGCGCCGCTGATCGCGATCATCGTGTTCCTCGGCGTCTACCCCAAGCCGGTGCTGGACGTCATCAACCCCGCCGTCAAGGTGACGCTGCAGCAGGATCTCGGCAAGACCGATCCCACGCCCAGCTACCAGACGGCCAACGGAGGTCAGAAGTGATCGGCTCGCTGGCCGCGGCGCCCGACCTGCCCACCATCGACGCGCCCTCGCTGTCGTACGCGGCGCTCTCGCCGATCCTCATCGTGCTCGGCGCGGCGATCCTCGGCGTCATCGCCGAGGCGGTGCTGCCCCGCAACGACCGCTACGGTGCGCAGGTCGGCATCTCGCTGCTCGGCATCGTCGGCGCCATCGTCGCCGTGGGGGTGAACCACGACGTCAAGGTCGCCACCCCCTCCCCGTCGGGGACGAACACCTTCTTCTCCGGTTCGCTGGCCATCGACTCCACCGGGCTCTTCATCCAGGGGACGGTGCTCGCGCTCGCCCTGATGGCCGTCCTGCTCATGGCCGAGCGCAGCGTCGACCGCAGCCCGATCGTGGCCTCCGCCGCCATCGTGGTGGGCTCGCCGGACGACCGCCGGCTGGCCCGCAGCGACCGGATGCAGACCGAGATCTTCCCGCTGATGATGTTCGCCGTCGCGGGCATGCTGATCTTCCCGGTCGCCAACAACCTGCTGCTGATGTTCGTGGCCCTCGAGGTGCTGTCGCTGCCGCTCTACCTGATGGCGGGCATGGCCCGCCGGCGTCGCCTGCTCTCGCAGGAAGCCGCGGTCAAGTACTTCCTGCTCGGCGCCTTCGGCTCGGCGTTCTTCCTCTACGGCGTCGCGCTGCTCTACGGCTACGCCGACTCTGTCGACCTGCCGCAGATCCTCGCGGCCACCCGCAGCTCGACGAAGTCGGACATCCTGCTCTACGCCGGGCTGGCGCTGCTGCTCGTCGGCCTGCTCTTCAAGGCCGGCGTCGCGCCGTTCCACTCGTGGACCCCCGACGTCTACCAGGGTTCGCCCACCCCGGTCACCGCCTTCATGGCCGCCTGCACCAAGGTCGCCGCCTTCGGCGCGCTGATCCGCGTCCTCTACGTCGGCTTCTCGACGACGTCCTACGACTGGCGGCCGATCATCTGGGGCGTCGCCATTGCCTCGATGGTGGTCGGCGCGATCTTCGGCCTGACCCAGACCGACATCAAGCGGATCCTCGCCTACTCGTCGATCGCCCACGCCGGCTTCATCCTCGTCGGCTTCCTCGCCATCGACCGCAACGGCCGGCTCTCGGCCGACGGCATCTCGAGCATCCTCTTCTACGTCCTGACCTACGGCTTCACTACGCTGGCGGCCTTCGGCCTGCTGATGGTGGTCCGCGACTCCGAGGGTGAGGCCACCCGGCTCGCCCAGTGGTCCGGCCTGGCGAAGAAGAGCCCGGTCGTCGCGATCACCATGACGCTGCTGCTCATGTCGATGGCCGGCATCCCGCTGACGTCCGGCTTCACCGGCAAGTTCTTCATCTTCCGGGCCGCCTACAGCGACGCCGGTCCGCTGGTGGTCATCGCGCTCATCAGTTCGGCGGTCGCGGCGTTCTTCTACCTGCGCATCGTCGTGCTGATGTTCTTCGCCGAGCCGCCCGAGAACGCGCCGACCATCGCCATCCCCGGCTGGTCGACCTCCATCGCGCTGACCGTCGGCGTGGTCGTCACCGTGGTCCTCGGCGTCTTCCCGCAGCCGATCCTGGACCTCGCGACGAACGCCGCCCAGCTGGTCGGCTGACGGCCGCGGTGCGATGACGTCCACCACGCCGGCGTCGCTGTCCGTCGAGTTCCACGACGCGCAGTTCGAAGCCTCGGTCCGGGCCGGCCTCGCCGCGGTCGAGGCCTCGCTGCACGAGTCGGTGCGCGCCGACGACGGCCTCGTCGACGACGTCGCTCGGCACCTGGTCGACGCGGGCGGCAAGCGGTTCCGGCCGATGGTGTCGGTCCTCGCCGCCCACTTCGGCGACCCGAGCCGACCGGAGATCGTGCCGGCGTCGGTGGTCTGCGAGATCACCCATCTGGCGACGCTGTACCACGACGACGTGATGGACGAGGCGCCGGTGCGACGGGGGGCTCCCTCGGCCAATGCCCGGTGGACGAACACCGTCGCCATCCTCACCGGCGACTTCCTCTTCAGCCGGGCGTCCAACATCCTCGCCGACCTCGGCCCCTACGCCGTCCGGCTGCAGGCCCGGACCTTCGAGCGGCTGGTGCAGGGGCAGATCCGCGAGACCGTGGGTCGTGGGCCCGACGACGACCCCATCGAGCACTACCTGTCGGTGGTCGAGGACAAGACCGGGTCGCTCATCGCCGCCGCCGCTCAGTTCGGCAGCTACTTCGCCGGGGTGGACGACCACCACATCGAGCTGTTGCGTCAGTTCGGCGAGCAGATCGGCGTGGCGTTCCAGCTCTCCGACGACATCATCGACGTGGCCTCGGAATCCGGCGACACCGGCAAGACGCCCGGCACTGATCTGCGCGAGGGGATCCCGACGCTGCCCGCGCTGTACGCGCTGCGGTCCGGCTCCGGCGCCGATGCCCGGCTCCGGGAGCTCGTCTCGCGACCGTTGCCGGACGACGACGAGCACGCGGAGGCACTGGCGCTGCTGCGGACCTCCGAGGCCATGGTCGAGGCACGCCGGACACTGGCGGGTTACGCCGACAGCGCTCGCGCGACGCTCTCCGGGCTGCCGGCGGTCCCGGCCCGCGATGCGCTGGAGACCCTCACCGAGCTCGTCATCGCCCGCACCGGCTGAGACCGCCGGATGGGCTGTACGGGGTTGGTCCTGGTCGGCCTGCTCGCACTGGCCGTCCCCGCCTCGATCGCGCCGGCGAGCCTCGTCGGGGCGCTGGTGGTGATCGCCCTGCTCGCCGTCTTCGCCGTGGCCGGTGTGGTTGCGCGGGCGCGGCAGCGTCCCGGCAGCGCTGACGGGGGCGGCGCTGACGGGGGTGACGCCGACGGGGGTGACGCTGACGGGGGCGGCGCTGACGGGGGCGGCGGCGGGAACGGCCGGACGGTGCGCTCCCGCATCACGCTCATCGTCGCGCTCGCCGCCGCGTACGCGGCGATCGTCGTCGGGATTCACGCGGCGACATGAGGTGGCGCGCGTCGGGCGAGGTGAGTGCGCGCCGGTAACCGAGCCCCGCCCGCGTCCGCTGGCGGACAACCGGCTGCGGTGCAGCGCTGCGATGCGTATCCCTCTCTCGTCTCCCTTTTTCGTCCCCGTGTTCTGCACCCGAATGTGGGTGCAGAACACGGGGAGCAAAAGTGGGAGTTCCGGGCGCGCGCCTCGTACGCCGGAAATGCTGCCACCGGGCGCACCGGCCCGCCCACGGGCGACGGCGGTAGGGACCTGGGGCGCGCGCCGGTTGTAGGGAACTGGCGCGGGCGCCGGCGGTAGGGAGCTGGGCGTGCGCCGGCTACGGGGAGCCGGAGCGCGTCGGTCAGGGGTAGAGCAGCCGTAAGCCCCTCGGCGGCGTGAACGGCACGGCACCCGGCTCTGGTTGCGCGAGGCGGTCGGCGACGAGCCAGAGCGTTGCGGGGTCGGCGCCGAAGGCGAGGTGTGCGCAGCGGACCTCGACGTTCTGGTGCCACTCGGACTCCGGTTCGATACAGGTGCGCCAGTGCACGACGCCGTCGCGGCGGGAGTAGACCGCGGTGGAGGGCACCGGGATGGGGCGTGCCGTCTTCAGGCTGGGGCCGGTGCTGGCGACATGCTGGCGCTCGTTGCGCCGCCATGCAAAACCCGCCCTGCTCTGTGCCGGATCGCTCAGCGCGAAGGGGCTGCCCAGCGTGATGACCTGCCGGACGAGCTCGGGCCGGCGCCGCGCCAGCTCGCGGGAGAAGACGCCGCCGAGGCTCCACCCGATGAGCGAGACCGGGCCGCCGGTCCGCTCGGCCAACAGCTCGGCGGCGCGGGGGATGCCGTCCAGGATGGCCTTGGTCGGACCGAGGTTGCGCCCCAGCCGCCACCCCCACGCGGTGTGGCCGAGGCCGTAGACGAAGCGACGCAGCAGGGCGGTCGAGGCATCGGTCGTCATCAAGCCGGGGAGCACGAGCACACCGTGTCCGCGGCCGCGCTCGGGACGTGGGGCGTGGCGCAGCCAGGGTGTAGCCAGCGGCAGCTGGGCCAGTCGGGTCGCGGACCGCGCCGGCTCGGTGAGGAAGAGCGCGAGCGAGGGCGGCTCGGCAGGGGCGGTGGTCGTCACGGACGCCATTCAACCCGCAGGCGCCGTGGCACCCCACCCCGAGCGGCCGACCGTGAGTGTCACGGGTGCCTCGTTAGCGAAGCTGCGGACCCACGCCCCGGCCCAGGACAGACCCGCGGCCTCGGGTGTGGCCAAGTGAGGAGAACTCGGCAGGAACCCCACAGCACCAAGATCTACACCGCCCAGCCCCGGGGACTGGACCGCGACCGCGACGGCGTGGCCTGCGAGCAGCGCTAGAGCAGCGCCAGAGCTGCGCTAACTCAGCGCCAGGGCGCGAGCTCGGGCAGGTCGGGACCGAGGCGGTCGGCGACGGCCTGCCCGCGCCCGGCGAGCCAGGCGAGCAGCGCCCAGTCCGGACCGCGCACCTCGATCGGTTCACGTGAACCGATCGTCCACTCGCGGCCGGCCAACGACGGCACCACCGACTCGGCCTCGTCGACGACCAGGCGCAGTGCGGCCGGAGTCCGATGGCTGACGCCCCCGGCGACCTCGGGGAGCAGGGAGGAGACGAGCAGCGGCGGCCAGCGGTCCGGGGTGTAGTCGCCGCCCAGGTCGACCCGGTGCAGCTCGATCTCGACGAGCCGGAAGCGCACCCGGTCGGCGACGGTGTGACCGTCCCCGGCGGGGACGTCCCAGCGTCCTGCCTCGGCGACGGCGCCGAGCACGCGGTCCAGCCGCTCGGTCGCCTCGGTGACATCGCTGAGGACCTCGGCGACGGGGCGATGCGCGCCCGCCTCGATGTCTGCGTTGCGCGCCTCGGGGCCGCCGGGGTACAGCGGGATCTCCTCGCCGCGGAGCACCCCGGACAGCAGGCCCGCGGTGGCGTCGGCGTTGCGGGCCAGGTGGGTGAGCAGATGCCCCCTGGTCCAGCCGTCGCAGAGCGATGGCTCAGCCAGCTCGCCGTCGGCCCAGCGGTGCTCGGTCAGGCCCTTCAGCAGGTCAGCGGTGGAGGCCCGGAGCGCATGCAGGACGGCGGACGGTTCAGGCACAGTGTCGGACACGATGTCGATCGTGGCATGCCCGCGGCCGTGCGGTGATCAGGGCGTGCCCGCCTCGAGCGACGCGACCCGTGCCGACCGTGGCCGGCGCAACCCGTCGACGGTCAGCACGATCAGTGCCACCCACACCAGGACGAAGCCGATGAGCTCGGCGGTGGGGAGCGACTCGTGGCGGATACCGACCCCGACGGCGAACTGCAGCACCGGGGTGAGGTACTGCAGCAGTCCCACGACGCTGAGCGGCAGACGGCGGGTGGAGGCTGCGAAGAGCAGCAACGGCACCGCCGTGACGATCCCGCTGGTGGCGATGAGCAGCGAGGTCGACCACCGGGTCCCGAAGACAAGATCGCCCTGCGCGCCGACAACGGTCAGCGCCACGATCGCGGGGACGAAGAGCACCGTCGTCTCGACGGCGAGCGAGTCGGCCGCACCGACGTCGGCCTGCTTCTTGCAGAAGCCGTACATGCCGAAAGAGAAGGCGAGCACCAGCGCGATCCAGGGTGGCCGGCCGTAGTCCACGGCGATGACCACCACGGCGACGACGCCGATCCCGACCGCCGCCCACTGCGCCGGACGCAGCCGCTCGCCGAGCACCACCACGCCGAGCAGGATCGTGAAGAGCGGATTGATGAAGTACCCGAGACTGGACTCCACGACATGCCCGGAGTTCACGCCGTAGATGTACGTCCCCCAGTTCGAGGTGACGAAGACGGCGCCCGCCGAGAGCAGCAGCAAGGACCGCCGATTGCGCAACGCCGCGCGAAAGCCGGCGAAGCCGCCGGAGAAGCGCAGCACCACCAGCACGACGACCAGCGTCCACGCCATCCGGGACGCCAGGATCTCGATCGTCCCTGCGGGTTCCAGCAGCGGGAAGTAGAGCGGGAAGATGCCCCAGAGGAAGTAGGACGAGATGCCGAAGGCTAGCCCGCGGCGGCGTTCCCTCTCGTCCGTGGCGGTGTCGCCGGTGATCAGGCGACCGACCAGGTGTCCGAGCCGAGCAGCAGCTGCTGCAGCGCGGCGTCGTCGCCGTCGGCCTTTGCCGCCGCCTCGTCCAGCTGCGCCGCCATGGCGGCGTCGTAGGTCGGCCGCTCGACCGAGCGGAAGACGCCCATCGGCGCGTACCGCGAATCCTGCGACTGCAGCCGCGAGAGCGCGAACGCGTAGCTCGGGTTGTCGGTGTGCGCGTCGTGGACGACGACCCGCGGGTCACCCTCGGCGACGCCGTCCTCGATGGTGAGGTTTCCCAGCGCATCCCGGACGACCGCCTTGGAGCCGTCGGCTCCGAAGCGCAGCGGCTCGCCGTGCTCCATCCGGATCGTCCAGTCGTCGCGGGTCTCGGCGTCCTTGAGGACGTCGAAGGCGCCGTCGTTGAAGATGTTGCAGTTCTGGTAGATCTCCACCAGCGCGGCGCCCTCGTGGTCGGCGGCCGCGCGGAGCACCGACTGCAGGTGCTTGCGGTCGCTGTCCAGGGTGCGGCCGACGAAGGTCGCCTCGGCGCCGAGGGCCACGGACACCGGGTTGAACGGGTTGTCCAGTGACCCCATCGGCGTCGACTTGGTGATCTTGCCGATCTCGGAGGTCGGCGAGTACTGCCCCTTGGTGAGGCCATAGATGCGGTTGTTGAAGAGCAGGATCTTGAGGTTCACGTTGCGGCGCAGCGCGTGGATGAGGTGGTTGCCACCGATGGAGAGCGCGTCACCGTCGCCGGTCACCACCCACACCGACAGGTCGGTCCGCGACGTCGAGAGGCCGGTCGCGATTGCCGGGGCACGCCCGTGGATCGAGTGCATCCCGAAGGTGTTCATGTAGTACGGGAAGCGCGAGGAGCAGCCGATGCCACTGATGAAGACGATGTTCTCGCGCGGCACCCCCAGCTCGGGCATGAAGCCCTGGACCGCGGCGAGGATCGCGTAGTCACCGCAGCCCGGGCACCACCGCACCTCTTGGTCGGTCTTGAAGTCCTTGGCCTTGAGGCCGAGGTCCTTGGGAGACACGTCAGTCATGCGTGATCACTCCTTGCAGCATCTCGGCGAGCTCGTCGGCCTTGAAGGGCAGCCCGCGCACCTGGGTGACGCTGATGGCGTCGACGAGGTATTTCGCGCGGATCAGCATGGCCAGCTGGCCGAGGTTCATCTCGGGGATGACGACCTTGTCGTAGCGGCGCAGCAGGTCGCCGAGGTCGTTAGGGAAGGGGTTGAGGTGCCGCAGGTGGGCCTGCGCGACGGCGAAGCCGGCGTCACGGACCTGGCGGCAGGCTGCCCCAATCGGACCGTAGGTCGAGCCCCAGCCCAGCACCAGCACGGACGCCTCACCGGACGGGTCCTCGACCTGCATCGGCGGGATCGTCGCGGCGATGCCGTCCACCTTGGCCTGCCGGGTGCGGGTCATGAAGTCGTGGTTGTCGGGGTCGTAGCTGATGTTTCCGGTGCGGTCGGCCTTCTCGATACCGCCGATGCGGTGTTCGAGTCCCTTGGTGCCGGGCACGGCCCACGGCCGGGCGAGGGTCTCGGGGTCGCGCAGGTAGGGCAGGTACTCGCCCTCGCCGCCGTTGGCCTCGGGGTCGCCGTTGCGCTCGGTGGCGAACTCGACGCGCAGGTCGGGCAGCTCGTCCACGGACGGCACCGGCCAGGGCTCGGAGCCGTTGGCGATGTAACCATCCGACAGCAGGAACACCGGGGTCCGGTAGGTGAGCGCGATCCGGGCCGCCTCGACCGCGGCGTCGAAGCAGTCGCCGGGGGACTGCGCCGCCACGATCGGCACCGGCGCCTCACCGTTGCGGCCAAACATGGCCTGCAGCAGGTCGCTCTGCTCGGTCTTGGTCGGCAGGCCGGTGGAGGGGCCACCGCGCTGGATGTCGATGACGATCAGGGGCAGCTCGAGCGACACCGCCAGGCCGATGGTCTCGCCCTTCAGAGCGATGCCGGGACCGGAGGAGGTGGTGACGGCCAGCGAGCCTCCGAAGGCGGCACCGAGGGCGGCGCCGATGCCGGCGATCTCGTCCTCGGCCTGGAAGGTCCGCACGCCGAAGCGCTTGTGCTTGCTGAGCTCGTGCAGGATGTCCGACGCCGGGGTGATCGGGTACGCGCCGAGGAAGAGCGGCAGCCCCGAGCGCTGGGCCGCCGCGACGAGACCGTAGGCGAGCGCCAGGTTGCCACTGATGTTGCGGTACGTGCCCTTCGCGACCGCGGCCGGCTTCACCTCGTAGCTGACGCCGAAGGCCTCGGTCGTCTCGCCGAAGTTGTAACCGGCCTTGAACGCCGTGATGTTGGCGTCGGCGATGTCGGGCTTGCTCTTGAACTTGGTCTTGATGAAGTTCAGCGTCCCCTCGGTGGGGCGCGAGTACATCCACGACAGCAGCCCGAGGGCGAACATGTTCTTCGAACGGCCGGCGTCCTTGCGGGAGAGCTCGGTGCCCTCCAGCGCGTCCAGCGTCAGCTGCGTCATGTCGAAGGCGTGCAGGTTGTAGCCGTCGAGCGTGCCGTCCTCGAGCGGGTTGCTGCTCCACCCCACCCGCGCCAGCGCCCGCGTCGTGAAGTCGCGGGTGTCGACGATGAGGGTGGCGCCCTTCGGCACCTCGGCGAGGTTGGCCTTCAGCGCCGCCGGGTTCATGGCGACGAGGACGTCGGGACGGTCGCCCGGCGTGAGGATGTCGTGGTCGGCGAAGTGCAGCTGGAAGGACGAGACGCCGGCGAGCGTGCCCTGGGGCGCCCGGATCTCGGCGGGGAAGTTGGGGAAGGTCGCGAGGTCGTTGCCGAAGACGGCCGTTTCCTGCGTGAACCGGTCCCCGGTCAGCTGCATCCCGTCGCCGGAGTCACCGGCGATCCTGATGACGACCTTGTCCAGCTGTTCGACCTGCTTGTTGGTCATGCCTGCGCGATGCCTCCGCCGCGTGGAGTGGGTTGTGGCAGGACTTCGGCAGTACCGAGACCACAACCGTCTCATCTTACGTTTGGGCGACACTCCGCGCCGGTGTCGTGGCTCACGGCGGCCGCCAATGGGCGTCAATCCGGGCAGATCAGACGCCGACCCGGTGCCTGCCTGCCGTCCTCGAGCCGGTCGTGAGCGGCCTGGCTGCGTCGGGTAGAAAGTCCCGCAAGCGTTCGGGACCTAAGTCCCGACGGGGTGCCCGAGGAGGCGTCATGACGGACCTGGTCCTTCCCGCGTTCGAGATGGACTGCCGCGACTGGATCGTCACCGGTCCGGCCGAGGCCGGGCTCCCCGAAGAGGTCGCCGGCGCGCCGCTGCTGGCGGTGCTCTCCACCATGGTCATCGACGGTGACATCCGCGAGGCGACGGGCGCGCTCACCGTCGGCATCCTGGACGCCGACGATGACCTGGAGATCCGGCAGGTCGCGCCGGGCTCGTTCGCCCACGAGTTGGTCGAGGTCGACGGCGTCCCCAACACCCGCCGCTATGTCATGCCGGCGCCGGGTCAGCAGCTGGCGCTGCTGGCGGAGTTCGTGGTCGCCCAGGGCGATGCCGACGCCGAGCTGGACCGCCGGGTCGAGGCACTCATGACCAGTTTCCGGTGGCAGGACGCCGCTTGAGGCTCAGTCGGCCGTCACCTCGGTGATGGCGGCGGTGGCGACGTCGAAGACGAAGCCGCGGATTGAGTCGCGATGCGGCAGCCACGGACAGGTGCGGATCCGCTCGATGGAGCGCCGGGTGTCCTCCTGCAGATCGGTGAAGCCGTCAACCCGCCACGGCGGCTCCTCGCCGCTCTCGCGCGTCAGCTCGGCGCGGAAGGCCGCGTCGTCGAAGTTGTCCATCCCGCACTGCGTGTGGTGGATGACCACGATCTCGCGGGTGCCCAGTGCCCGTTGGCTCAGCGCGAGCGAGCGGAGGACGTCGTCGGTGGGAATGCCACCGGCGTTCCGGATCAGGTGCGCGTCGCCGATGTCGAGCCCGAGCGCGCCGAAGAGGTCCAGCCGCGAGTCCATGCAGGTCACGACCGCCAACCGCAGCTTGGGCTTGACGGGTCGGGCGCCGGGGAAGGTCTCGGTGTAGCGGACGTTCGCATGCACCAGGTGGTCTATGGCTGACATGAGTATCAGCCTGGCAGAAGGCGTCGGCGGGAACGAGCCGGAGTGACTGGGGCGTTGATGTGACATGCACGGCTTACGCAACAACCTCAAGACCGCACTCCTGTTCGGGGTGCTCGGCGCGATCCTGGTCGTCGGCGGCGGACTGATCGCCGGCCGGGGCGGCCTCGTCGTCGGCCTGCTGCTGGCGGTGGGCATCAACGCCTACAGCTACTTCAACTCCGACAAGATCGCGCTGCGCTCCATGGGCGCCCGTCCGGTCGGCGAGATCGAGCAGCCGGCGATGTATCGCATCGTGCGGGAGCTCGCGACCGCCGCGCGGCAGCCGATGCCGCGGCTCTACGTCTCACCCACGGCGCAGCCCAACGCCTTCGCGACCGGGCGCAATCCCCGTCACGCCGCGGTCTGCGCCACGGAGGGGATCCTGCAGGTCCTGGACGAGCGCGAGCTGCGTGCCGTCCTCGGCCACGAGCTCTCCCACGTCTACAACCGCGATATCCTCATCTCCTCGGTCGCCGGCGCCCTGGCCGCGGGCATCACGATGCTGGCCAACTTCGCGATCTTCTTCTCGCCCGGCGGCGACCGGGACCGCAACCCCTTCGCGGCGCTGCTGATGGTCTTCCTGGGCCCGCTCGCCGCCTCCATCGTGCAGCTGTCGATCAGCCGGTCGCGCGAGTACCAGGCCGACGCCTCGGGGGCCGCGCTGACCGGTGATCCGCTCGCGCTCGCCTCGGCGCTGCGCAAGCTGGACGCCGGGACGCAGCGCATCCCGCTGCAGAAGACGCCGCGGCTGCAGTCCAGCAGCGCGCTGATGATCGCCAACCCGTTCGGCGGGCTGCGCAGCCTCTTCTCCACCCACCCACCGATGGCCGACCGGATCGCCCGGCTGGAGGCGATGGCGCGTCAGCGGTAGTTGGTGAACTGCAGCGGGACGTCGAGGTCTGCACCCCGCAGCAGCGACTGCACCTCCTGCAGCGCGTCCTTCTTCTTGCCCGAGACCCGGACCTGGTCGTCCTGGATCGCCACTTGGACGCCCTTGGGGCCCTGGTCCTTGATGAGCTTGACGATCTCGCGGGCGTGGTCGCGGTCGATGCCCTGCCGCATCGTCCCGGCGATGACGTAAATCTTCCCGGACGACTTCGGCTCGCCGGCGTCGAAGGCCTTCATCGAGATGTCGCGCTTGACGAGCTTCTCCTTGAAGACGTCGAGGGCGGCCTTGGCCCGCTCCTCGGTGTCGGCCTTGATGGTGACGCCCAGCTCGCCCGACCACTCCACGCTGGCGTTGACGCCGCGGAAGTCGAAGCGCGTGGCCAGCTCCTTGGCGGCCTGGTTGAGGGCGTTGTCGACCTCTTGCCGGTCGATCTTGCTGACGATGTCGAAGGACGGGTCGGCCATGACTGCACCGTAGCCGAGGTGCGCGGTGGCCGAGGGAGCGGCGGCGCGCGGCGTCCGGTAAGGTCTCGGGTTGGCCGCAGCGATGCGGTTGCTTCACCCCTGGCGGGTTGCCCGAGTGGCCAAAGGGAGCGGACTGTAAATCCGCCGGCTCAGCCTACGTTGGTTCGAACCCAACACCCGCCACGCTCCGCCCCCGGCAGCCTCGCTGCGCGGGGGCGTCGGCGTCTTGGCAGGTAGACGGCGATAGCCTGCCGGGCAGACCCCCTCCGGGTGCCGCGACCGTTGCGCCCGGCGTCGAGCGAGAGGAGACCCCGCGATCATGACGTCGTCCGGTGCGCAGCCCGAATCGCGACTGCGCACGGTGGCGGTGGTCCTGGCCGGGGGGACCGGTTCGCGGGTGGGGCTGGACCGCCCCAAGCAGCTGCTGAAGGTGGCGGGCCGGACCGTCATCGAGCACACCGTGGCCGCGCTGAACGACTGTCCCGAGATCGACGAGATCCTCGTGATGATGGCCTCGGACTTCGTGGCCGACGCCGAGGAGCTGCTGCTCGGCAAGCCTGCCCTTCCCAAGGTGAGCCGGGTGCTGCCCGGCGGTGCCGGCCGCAACGAGTCGACGATCGCCGCGCTGGCCGCGCTCGGTCCCGAGGAGTGCAATGTCCTCTTCCACGACGCGGTGCGGCCGCTGCTGCCGCCCGGCGTGGTAACCGAGTGCGTCCGGGCACTGCAGACGCACGAGGCGGTGGACGTCGCGATCGCCTCGGCCGACACCGTCATCGAGGTCGACGACGAGCAGCGCATCGTCGCGATCCCCGACCGCAGCCACCTGCGCCGGGGCCAGACCCCGCAGGGCTTCCGGATCTCGGTGATCCGGCGGGCCTACGAGCTGGCCGCAGCCGACCCGGACTTCCGCGCCACCGACGACTGCGGCGTGGTGCTGCGCTACCTGCCCGAGGTGCCGATCCACGTGGTGCCCGGCGACGAGCAGAACATGAAGGTCACGTACCCGATCGACCTCTTCCTCGTCGACAAGCTCTTCCAGCTGAGCTCCCACGGTGTCGAGGCGCGGAGCCCGGAGAAGGTCGCCGAGACGCTGCGCGGCCGCACTGTGGTCGTCTTCGGCGGCAGCTACGGCATCGGGGCCGATGTCGTCCGCTTCGCCGAGGCGATGGGGTGCCGGGTCTTCTCCCACAGCCGCTCCACCACCGGCACGCACGTCGAGGACGCCGCCGCCGTGGCCGAGGCCCTCGCCGCCGCGGCGGCCGAGACCGGCCGGATCGACGCCGTGGTGCTGAGCGCCGCGCAGCTGCTCACCGGACCGCTGGCCGAGATGGACGACGAGACGATCCGCGCGCAGCTCGACATCAACCTGCTCGGGCCCATCCTGGTGGCCCGCGCCAGCGCGCCGTACCTGCGGCAGAGCCGGGGTCACCTCGTGCTCTTCACCTCCAGTTCCTACACCCGCGGTCGTGCCGACTACTCGCTCTACTCGGCCACCAAGGCCGCCTGCGTGAACTTCGCCCAGGCGCTCGCCGACGAATGGTCCGACGACGGGATCCACGTCAATGTCGTCAACCCGGAGCGGACGCGGACCCCGATGCGGGTGGCGGCCTTCGGGCCCGAGCCGGAGGGCACCCTGCTCGACAGCGAGACCGTCGCCTCGACCGTGCTCGGGCTGCTCGCCTCCGACATGACCGGCCACGTCGTCGACGTCCGTCGGCACGACGCGTCGTGAGCGAGCCCGAGGGCGGCGCCTCCGGCGGGGCCGCCATCGGTTACGGCCTCGGTGCGGCCGCCGTTCTCGGCGCGGGCTTCGTCGCGCTCTTCGCCGGCGCCGTGGCCGGCCTCGGTGGCCTCACGGTGGCCGGCGCCCTCGTGGTCTGGCTGGCCGACGTCGCGCTGTACCGCGTCGGCGACCGCCGCGTCGTCGGTGCCCTGAACACGGTCAGTGCCGGCATCACCTGGCGAGCCTTCATCCGCCAGCTCCTGCTCGTCGCGTACCTCTGGTTCTCCGGCTGCGCCGGTCACGGTGCCACCGGGGTGCTGCTCGCCCTGGTCCTGCTGCACCACCTCGTGCTCGGGCTGTACCTGGGGCTGCGGACGGTGGTCCGGACCCGGCGGCTACGTCGCCTGGAGACCCGCAACCTCGACGTCCCCGGTGCCGAGCTCCCGCCGGCGCCGTCCGAGCTGCTGATGGCCCGCGGGACGCAGCTCCTGCTCAACCTCGACCTGCTGCTCATCCTCGCGGTCGGCTGGGGGTGGCTCGACGGCGACTACGGGCTGGTCGTCCCGGCCGCAGTCGTCATGGTCGTCCTGGCACTGCTCGTGCCGGTGGCGCTGCTGCCGCAGGTGCTCGCGCTCGTCCGGCTGCCGGACGACGAGACGCGGATGCGGGCCGCGCAGCGGGCCGTGCTGGCGGTTCAGCCGCGCGTCATCCTGTACTTCTCCGGCGGTGCGGCCGACATCTATCAGGCCAACATGTGGTTCGAGACGATGGCGCGCCTCGACCGCCCGGCGCTGATCCTGCTCCGCGAACGTCGCTATCTCGACGACCTGGCGCCCACCTCGGTCCCGGTGCTCGTCCTGCCCTTCACCGCCGACGTGATGAACCTGGACATGCCGAGCGCCCGGGTGGGGCTCTACGTCGCCAATGTCGGCCGCAACATCCACCTGCTCCGCGAGCCGGGCGTCAAGAGCGCCTTCATCGGCCACGGCGACAGCGACAAGACCGCGAGCTTCAACCCCGCCACCAAGGTCTACGACGAGGTCTGGGTGGCGGGCGAGGCCGGCCGCGACCGGTACCGGCGCGCCAACGTCGGGGTGCGCGACGAGGACATCGTCCTCGTCGGACGTCCCCAGCTGGACGGCATCGCCGCGCTGGGCGATCGCCCGGTCGGCGACCCCTTCACTGTGCTCTACGCGCCCACCTGGGAAGGCTGGACCGACGACCCGTTCCAGACCTCCGTGACGGCGATGGGCGAGGGAATCATCGCCGAACTGCTGGCGACGCCGGGGGTCCGGGTGGTCTACAAGCCGCATCCGCTCACCGGGCGGGTCAACCGTCGCACCGGCGCCGCCAGCGAACGGATCATCGCCGCCGTCCGGGCGGCCGGTGCGCCGCACGAGGTCATCGCGAACAACGAGAAGGCCCTCTTCGACGCCTTCAACGAGGCCGACGCCCTGGTCAGCGACATCAGCAGCGTGGTGTCGGACTTCCTGCGCTCGGGCAAGCCCTACTTCGTCTCCAACCCGAGCGGGATCGCCGACGACGAGTTCCGCGACCGGAATCCCTCGGTGCGTGCGGCGTACCTCGTGCGCCCCGACATCGCGGGTCTGCGCGACGGTCTCGCCGCAGCTCGGGGCGACGACCCGATGCGCGCCCGCCGCGACGAGGTGCGCACCTACCTCATCGGACCGCCCTCCCAGGACTCGATGTCACTGTTCCGAGACGCCGTCGACGCTCTCGCCGCGAAGGCCGAGGCGCAGTACGGCAGCCACGGCCTGCGCAGCAGCCAGGTCGACGACGACTCCGAGGAGACGGGATAACGGTCATGTCGATCCGCGTGAGTGTCGTCGTCGCCGTCTACAACACCGGCGAGTACATCGAGCCGCTGATCCGGTCGCTGATCGGGCAGTCCCTGCCCGCCGACCAGTTCGAGATGATCTTCGTCGACGACGGGTCGAACGACGGCGTCACCCCGCAGCGACTCGACCGCCTCGCCGCCGAGCGGGACAACGTCGTCGTTCGCCACATCCCCAACAGCGGCTGGCCGGGCAAGCCGCGCAACATCGGCATCGACCTCGCCCGCGGCGACTACGTCTTCTTCGCCGACCACGACGACTGGTTCGCCCCCGAGGCCCTCGAGCGACTGGTCCGCTACGCCGACGACAACGCCTCCGACGTGGTGATCGGCAAGTACGCCGGCCACCACCGCGGGGTCGCGAAGATGCTCTTCGCCAAGTCCCGGCCGGACGCGACGCTCGAGAACGCCCCGCTGATGGACTCCCTCACCCCGCACAAGCTCTTCCGGGTGGCGTTCCTCAACGAGATCGGACTCCGCTTCCCGGAGGGCAAGCGGCGCCTGGAGGACCACGTCTTCGTGGTCGAGTCCTACTTCCGGGCGACGAAGATCTCCGTCTACGCCGACTACCACGTCTACTTCCACATCGGCCGCGCCGACGCCGGCAATGCCGGGTACCAGCGCATCGACCCGCCGTCCTACTACGGCTACGTTCGCGAGACGATCGACATCGTCCTGCGTCACACCGAGCCGGGACCGCTGCGCGACCGCTGCCTGCGCCGGCCGATGCGGCAGGAAGTCCTCGGCCGCCTGGACGGGATGAAGTTCGCGGCGCAGGATCGTGACTACCAGCGGCTGCTCTTCGACTCGGCGCGCACCGTCGCGGTGGAGACCGTCCCGCCGCAGGTGGACGACGGCCTGTCGGTGCGGCAGCGCGTCGCCGCCGAACTGCTGCGCGACGACCGCTTCGAGGACCTGCTGACCTACAACCGCATGCAGGCGGCGGTTCGCTGCCGGGCCCGCCTCACCTCACTGCAGTGGCGCGAGGACGGCACCCTCGCGGTCGGCTTCACCGGCGCGCTCTACGACGGCGACGAGCCGTTGCGCTACGACCGCGACGGCGAGGAGTGGTTCTCGCCGGTGCCGCTGACGCGCGGAGTCCGGGACGACACCCGGCGGGCCACCCGCGACATCGCCGCCATCAAGATCGCGTTGGTCGCCCGCCGCCGCAGCGACAGCAAGGAGTTCACGCTCGCCACGAAGGTGACGCGGACCGTGCACGACGACGTCGTGGCCGGCGGTCGCCGGTCGTGGCTCGAGCTCGCCGGCGAGGCGGTGGTCGACCACCGCACCTTCGGACGCGACCAGCGCTCGTTCTGGGACTTCTACGTCAAGATCAATCAGACCGGCTGGGCCAAGGAGGCCCGGCTCGGCCGCGAGAAGGCCGACGGCGTCGAGGCGGTGCTCGCGCTGGTGCGGGGGACGACGGTGGTCCCGTACTGGACCACCCCGAGCGGCGACCTCACGCTGCGAGTCGGGGTGGACGGCCGCACCTTCGCCCGGGCGCTGCGCCCCGCCGCGACCCGAGCCGTGGCCGGCGAGGTCGAGGTGGCCCTGCCGCTGCGGGTGCTCGGTGGGGACGCCCCCGAGGCCTCGCTGCGCTTCGCCCCGCTGCGGGGCGCGGCGGTGTCGCGCCCCGCGCAGCTGCGGGTGGCGGTGGCGGGCTCGCTGCTCGCCGCCGCGCTGCCCCGCCGGGGGCCGGCGGTCTACCGGCTGCGCTTCGCGCTGCGCCTGCCCGGCTGGGGACGGCCCCGCCCCACGGGTTCGCTGGTGGTGGGTGTCGGGTCCCGGGCGGTGGCGGTGCTGCCGGATCCCGCGGTCTGGCTCGGCAGCGTCCGAGGTCGTGCCGGTGCCCATGTCGCCCGGCTCCGGGCGACCCGCAGGAGGCTGCGCGGCGGCCTCGCGCGACGGCTGGCGCCGCTGCTCAGTAAGGGACGGCGGCGCTGACGAGCACCGGGTTGTGGTCCGAGGGGATGACGCCGCGGAACCGCCCGCCGACCAGGTCGAGGACCACCGCCCGCGACGAGATCGCGATGCCCGGCGGCGCGAAGACGTAGTCGATGCTCTGGGCGACCCGTGGCGGCGTCCGCAGGTACAGGTTCGCACTGTTGTAGGCGCCGTTGACCAGCTGCTGCGCCACCTCCCGGGAGTCCCGGATGCCGGCGGCGGCCATCACCTGACCGGCGGCGTCGTAGACGTGGTTGCGGTTGCGCACCGAGTTGAAGTCGCCGGCGTAGAAGAGCGGAGCGCCGGCGGCGCGGGCGACGGCGCCGGCCCGGGAGAGCAGCAGTCGCGTCTCCGCCGCGCGCTGGTCGTCGGCGGCCTTGCCGGAGCCGTAGTTCAGGTGCACCGACACCGCCAGCACGAGCGCCCCCGAGCCCCGGTGCCGCAGCAGCTGGTACGCCGCCGTGCGCCCGTCGCCAAGGTCCCAGTGTCCGCCGGCGCCGACGGCTCGGTAGACCGAGCTGCGGAAGAGGACGTAGTTGCCGAAGCGCTGGTACCAGTGCTCGCTCGGCGGGGTCTCGGTGCGCGCCAGGGTGTAGTCGCCGAGGGCCGAGTCGATGTCGTCGACCTGTCGTCGTCCGCCGTAACCGGTGGGTGTTCCCACCCAACCTCCGCCCTCCTGCAGGCAGAGGATGTCCGGAGCCGACCGCCGGACGAGCGCCAGCACGCCGGCGCGCCGCTGTGACCACGGCGCGATCGTCTCGCCCGAGGTCCGGGTGCCGTCGGCCGCACTGGTCAGCACGTTGTAGGTCATGATCCGCACCGGTTGCAGTCGGGACCGCACCACCGCCGACGTCGGTGCCGACCATGCCGAGGGCGTCGACCCGTTGCGGGTGCGGACCTGCCACCAGTGACGCCGGCCGGCGGTGGTGCCGAGCGGGGTGAAGCCGGTGACGGTGCCGCGGAGCGCGAAGACCCTGCGGCCGGCCGTCATGGCTGCGTTCGTCGCCTGGGCGACCTCCGTGAGCTGGTATCCGGCCGGGGTTCGCCAGCGCAGCGAGGTCCCCGTCGTCGCCGAGGTGGCGGTGAGGCCGGTGGGGGTCGAGGGGCGCAGGGAGAACGAGCCGAGCCCGCTGCTGTAGCGCGTGTGCGTGCCGTTGCTGGTCCGCAGCCGGAACCAGTAGCGCGAGGTCGAGTACGGCAACGACCCCACGGTCAGCCGCGGCACCCGTGATGTCGGGGATCGCCGCGCCTCGGCGAGGCGCGCCACCGCGAGGGCGCCGCGGTCTGTCGCCACGTAGAGGCGGTAGCCGGTGGCGTGTGCGACCTTCGGCAGCACCACGGTGACCGAGTCGTGCCCGAGCGCCACCACCCGCCCGACCGTCGGTCGTGCCGGTACCGCCGCGGCAGGCCTCGCCGTGGCGGCGGGGGCGACGATCGTGCCGGCCAGCGACAGTCCGGAGACGGCCAGCCCGGCGGTGAGCAGGGCGGACGCAGAGCGCAGGCGCATCGAGGCAGTCTCCGGGGGAGGCGGGTCGGCGCCGAGCATGCCGGCCCCGACGACGATCGTCCGCACCATCGACGAGCTCGTCGCCGATCTGAAGCCCAGCGGCGCTCAGTAACCCCAGGCGCGGATGAGCGGGTGAAGCGCGTCGGGTACCTCGGCCGGCTCCGGCAGCGGACGGCCCTGCTGGACGCGACCGGAGCGGATCTTCTCCGACCAGTCACCGAGGCCGCCACGGTTGCCGCTGCGGCGGTAGGTGAGCATCTTGGCCTGGTAGCGGACGCCGAGGTAGTCGCAGACCTCCCGCAGCACGGCCTCGGGTTCGACGGTCAGCCGCTCGTAGGAGACCGTCGGTCCCGGCAGCGCGGCGCGCGCCTCGTCCAGCCAGCTGCCGTAGCGCAGGACGTTGGCGACGTGCGTGGCTGCCGGCTGGTCCGGACGCGCCTCCACCAGCGACTGGAAGACGCTGCCCGGGTGCCGCCGCAGGTGCAGGTAGCGCGCCTGCGGCCAGAACGCATGGATCCGTCGCCAGATCTCGACGTTCTGCGGCGTCTTGTCCACGACGTGGCGGCCACCGCCCCGCACCATCGCCAGGTGCAGCGCCCGGTCCCAGAGAACGTCCTGCATGTCGGCGAGGGAGAGACCCAGCTCCTCCCAGGCGCGGACGGCGTACTCCTTCTCCGAGCTCACCCGCATCGTGCCGAGGTGGAGCTCGTGCGGCGCCACGATCCGGGTGTGGGTGTCGAGCATGGAGCGCAGCAGGGTCGACCCCGACCGCACCGAGCTGAGGACGAAGACCGGGCTGGGGACGAGGTGCAGGCCCGCGGCGTCCACGCGCAGTCCCCGCTCCAGGGCGAAGGCGCGACGTCGGACGGCCCGACGGGCATCGCCCAGCCGCGCCCGCAGCGCCGAGGGTTCGACCGACGGCCGCGGGTCCGGAGCGGTGTCGGTCATGTGATGGCCGCCGCGGGCGTCACCGCGGTACCGCCGTGACGCGCCGGATCGGCGACACCGGCGAGCCGGTCGAGTTCGGCGCGGAAGCGACGCTGGGCCTCGGGTCCGGGCGGCCCGAGCAGGTGGTGCCGGGCCCGGGCCCGGCCGCCGGCCGTGGGATCGCGTCGCGGGTCGACGGCCGCCGCGAGGAGGTCGTCGATGCCCGCCAGGTCGGGACCGATGACGAAGCCGCCCGCCGATGTCGGGACGGCGTCGCGGAAGTCGTGCTCGTCGCCGGCGGTGTTGTTGACGATGCCGTACGGGCGGTCGGCGGCGAGGAAGTCGGTGACGACACTGGAGATGTCGGCGATGAGCGCGTCGGCGGCCCGGAAGCTGGCGTAGAGGTCGGGGGAGTCGCCGGTGAGGATGCAGTGGCCGGGGTGCTCGTCCCAGAACTGCTCGTCGCGGGCTGCCCGCTCACCAGCGGTGAGGATGGGCGCCTGCGTCCGCATGCAGACATCCAGCGCGTCGCCGACCGCCAGGGCGGGGTCCACGACGACCGGCGGTGGCTCGACTGCGCCCGCCCGCTCCAGCAGCTCGACGACCTGCCGGTGCGCGCGCATCATCTCGGCCCGGATGTGGCCGGTACGCGGGTGCGGGCGGTACATCACCCGGACGCCGGGCCGGGCGAGCAGCTCCCGGACGATGTCGACGCCCAGCAACGCCAGCGAGCTGTGGTTGGGGCTCTCGCCCCACCCCTCCCAGGTCGGGGCGTAGAGAACGCAGATGCGATCGTCGCCCGGACTGCGCCGTCGCTCGAGCTCGACCAGCTGCGGTCGGCCGATCTCGCGGAAGGCGTGCTCGCTGACCCCCACCCCGGCGACCCGGTAGCGCTCGCGTCCGGCAGGGCCGGCGACCCAGATCTGGCCGTAGGCACGGGTGAAGGGATTGCGGCTGGCGTCCTTGTCGCTGTCGCCGTGGCCCAGGAAGACGGTCGTGACGCCGGGGCGTCGCAGCATGTGCAGGTTGTTGGAGTTGTTGCCGACGAAGAGCGCGCCCCGCAGCGATGGCAGGTCGAGCTGCATCAGCTCCCGGCTGGCGGGGATGCAGACGATCGGCATGGTGGTCGGCGGCAGGGTCTGCAGCAGATCGCGGTCGCGGACCACGATCGGGACCACGTGCCCGGTCGCTTCCAGGGCGTCCAGCCACACCTCGACCTGGTACTGCCAGGCCGGCCCCTCGCCGAAGTAGAGGACGATCCGAGGGTCCAGCTCGGCCAGCCGGCGGGCGGCGGCGCGGCTGACCTGCTGGCGCAGACGCATCCGTCGCACCCGCAGCGTGTGGCCGACGACGACGAACGGGATGACGAGCGAGGCCACCGCGTAGAGGCCGAGCCCCACGAAGCCGTAGACGTCCGGACCGCGCTTGAAGGCGGCGAGCGCGAGCCCGACGGCGGCCAGGATGTCGACCAGCCGCTCCGCGCCGTGCGGGCGCAGGATGCGAGGCGGCAGCGCCGCGGGCGCGGGCGGGAGGCCGAGGTCCAGGCCCCGGGTCATCACCGGCGGCCGGCGCAGGTAGTCGATGGCCTGGGCCGCCGCGCTGCGGGCCATGGCCGCTGCCAGCGCGACGAGCACGGCCGTCATGGCGCTGATGACCATGTGGGGGCCGTTGGTCTGGACGGCGAAGACGACGAGGGTGGCACCCATGACCATCGCCCGCGGCACCGGGCCGGCGCCGACCCGGTTGAGGCCCCAGGCGACGAACGGCGCGTAGCGGTCGACGAGGATCTCGAAGAGGCAGACCGCGAGGACGCTGCCCACGTAGATGCGCACGGAATACGACAGCGCCGCGCCGGCCGCGAATCCGACGGCGACCACGAGCAACGCGAAGAGGACCGCGGCGCGCACGACGGAACCCACCGGCGGGACGTACTCCACCGTGGTGACGGTGCGCGGCTTGCCGACGGTCGGCGTTGGCGCGCTCACCGCCACGTCGCGGCGCGTCGTACCGACTGCATGAGAGGCCTTCCTTGCGCGATCGCCCGGCCGGAGTTGGCTCGGGTCCGCGGTGCTGAGTCCACCCACACTAGCGAGTCGACCCCGGTCCGCCCGCCCGGTTCTCGGCGGATGCTGCGGTGTTGCTCAGCTGTGGCCGGGCCGTTATCCGATCGTCGGGTGATAGCTGTCGAGGCGGACCGGCGGCGCCGGGGTGGGACGGCGCTCGGCACCGACGCCGGTGTCCACCCTGCGACGCCGTCGTCCGGCATTGACCGGTGCGACCAGGCGCTGACTCGCAGGACGCCGGTCGAATCTCAACAGCTGGTAACGATCCGATCACGTCACGTGCGCCGATTCGCACTGATCGTCCCGTCCGCGCATGGTTCGGAACGAACGGATCGTGGACAAAAGCCGCGCACGGGCGCGATCTGTGAAGCGGGTGCCGTACGTGAAGGTATGTCGTCCTCGCAGGCTGGCTCATGACGCAGCACTTCGCGCGAAATGCTTTATGGCTCAACCACATTTCACAAGGGTGATTCTCGTTGCGATTCCGGGCCGATCGGTCGCATCCTGGTGGTGTCCAGGCGGCCGTCCCCCCCGTACGGCCGCCTGGACATCGCTCTGTCCGGGGCGGGTCGACCGGGGCCGGATCACCCCGCGAAGACCACGCCGCCGAGTCGTGTAGGCTGACAGGTCGGCGCAGGGTGCTTGTCCAGGCCCATGGCTCCGCCCCCTTAGCTCAGTCGGCAGAGCGTCTCCATGGTAAGGAGAAGGTCTACGGTTCGATTCCGTAAGGGGGCTCTGACAGGCCCGTGATTGCGGGCTTGTCCGCGGCGGGGTAGCTCAGGTGGTTAGAGCACACGGCTCATAATCGTGGTGTCGCGGGTTCGAGTCCCGCCCTCGCTACACCAGGTCACCACCACCGGCGACCGATCCAGATGTTCCCGATCGTTTGAGAGGCACGACCAGTGGCAGCCACCGACGTCCGTCCGAAGATCACCTTGGCGTGCCAGGAGTGCAAGCACCGCAACTACATCACCAACAAGAACCGGCGCAACGACCCCGACCGGCTCACCATGAAGAAGTTCTGCAACAACTGCGGCAAGCACACCGAGCACCGCGAGACGCGCTAGTCGCGTCCGGTTCGTCGACGAAGACCCCGCCCTGGTGCGGGGTCTTCGTCGTTCTGCTCTGCCCTCGGTGACGTAGGGTGCCTGTCACAGGTACTTTGCCGGGCCGGAGTCGGGGGAGGGTGACGTGAGCGGACGCGATGACAGTGCCGCCGACGGGCGTCGCCTGCGCTGGACCGAGCACCGCGCGCAGCGGCGGGAGGCCTTCGTCGCGGCGGGCGCCGAGGCCGTCGACAAGTACGGTCCGGCGGCCTCTGCCGAGCAGATCGCCGACGAGGCGGGCGTCAGTCGCACCGTGCTGTACCGCTACTTCCGCGACCGGGAGGATCTACGGCAGGCCATCGCCGCGCACGTGGTGCAGGCGGTCCTGGACAGCGTGCTGCCCAAGCTCGAACTCAGCGCGGAGAGCACCCCGCGCGAGGTCATCGGGGCGGCGATCGGCACGATCATCGGCTGGTTGGACGAGCACCCGAACCTGTACCACTTCCTGCGGTTGCGCGGTGACGGCGGCCTGGAGTCGGTGGAGAACACCCTGGCCGACAACGTCGCCGCGCTGTTGAAGATCCTGATGGTCTTCTTCGGCATCGACGGCAACGAGGCCGACCCCGGCGCGTACGGCATCGTCGGCTTCGTCGAGGCGGCCGGCGGCTGGTGGCTGCAGCACCGCTCGATCCCGCGCGAGACCTTCACCGAGATCGTCTGCTCGGGCGTCTGGCACCTGCTCGAGGGCACTGCCCGCGACCACGGCCTGCACGTCGAGTACGACGCCCCCCTGCCGATCGGCGCCCTCGTCGCCGACGGCGTGACCGAAGGACCGCGATGACGGATCTCGACGACGACGGCTACGACGGCCCCGCCGAACTGGTAGCGGACGGCGGCGATCCCGTGCCCGTCACCGTGACGCTGCGCGGTCAGTTCGACCCCATCAGCGGCAAGTACCACTGGTACGGCCGGGTCGCTGCCGATCCCGCCGTCTCCGAGCTGGTGGCGCGCGCCGGGCGCGGGGTCACGCTCCGGACGCCGCACGGCGAGGTCACGACCCGGCTCGCCGACGTCGACCCCTGGGGACGGCCACGGGTGGAGGGCTTCGGGCCGACGCCCTTCCCCGTCCTGGACACCGTCACCGACGAGTGACGACGAGCACGCCTGCATGCAATAGCCTGCCGGGCATGCCCGTGGACACCTCGTTGGTCGGCCGCAGCTATCCGCCTACCCCGGCCTACCGGGTGAGCCGGGAGAAGATCCGGGAGTTCGCCGAGGCGATCAAGGATCCCAACCCCGCTTACCGGGACGCCGCCGCGGCCCGGGCTCTCGGCTACCCCGATGTGGTCGCGCCGCCGACCATGGCGATCCGGCTGACCCTGGACGCCGGTGCGCAGGTGGTGCTCGATCCCGACCTCGGCCTGGACTTCAGCCGGGTCGTCCACGGCGAGGAGCGCTTCGTCCACCACCGGCCCATCACCGCCGGGGACCTCCTGGAAGTGGTCGCGACGCTCGACGACGTCAAGGTGCTGGCGGGCAACGACGTCGTCACCACCCGCTACGAGGTCCGCACCGTCGACGGCGAGGCCGTGACCACCGCCTACGAGACGCTCGTCGCGCGGGGCACCGCGTGACCGCCGCCGGCGACACTATCCCGGCGCGGGACTTCCCGGTGAGCCGAGCAGACCTGGTCCGTTACGCCGGCGCCTCCGGCGACTTCAACGAGATCCACTGGAACGAGCGGGTCGCCACCTCTGTCGGCCTGCCCGGCGTCATCGCCCACGGCATGTACACCATGGCCACGGCCGGCCGGCTGCTCACCGACTGGGCCGGGGACCCCGGCGCCGTCGTCGAGTACGGCGTCCGCTTCACCCGCCCGGTGCCGGTCCCGGACCCCGGGACGGCGGTCATCACCGTCTCCGGTGAGGTCCGCGAGGTCCGCGACGACGGGCTCGCCGAGGTGGTCCTCACCGCCACGGTCAACGGGAAGACCGTGCTGGCCAAGGCCCGCGCGCTGGTCCGGCCCCCGCGCGGATGACCCGCCGCCGGGGCATCCGCGCCGGGGTGGTCGCCGCCGGGGTGGTCGCCGGTGCGCTCGGCGGCTGCACCGGCTCGGTGGACGGCGCCGGGACCTCCGCGGCCGTGAGCACGGCACCGGCTCCCGGCTCGGTCTCGTCGGTGCCCTCCCGGAGTGGCTCGACCACCTCCGCCGACGCCGCCGGTCCGCTCTGCCCGGCGCGCTACGCCAGCCCGGACCCGGCCCGGCCGCGCATCTCGCTGGACTTCACCATCGCTGCCGACCACCGGAGCGTGACCGGGGTCGAGGAGGTCACGTTCACCCCGGACCGTCCCGTCACCGAACTGGTCTTCCGGCTGACGGCGAACACCCGGCCCAGCGTCGAGCAGGGCAACGGCATCCGCATCGACTCCGCTACGGCGACCCCGGCCGGCGGCCGGCCCGGCTTCAGCCGAGCCAACGCCGCGGCGGCCACGCAGGGTGGGTTGCTGCGCATCCCGCTGGGGCGTGAGGTGCCGGCGGGCGGGACGGCGAGCGCCCGTGTCGCCTTCACCCTCACCCTGGGTCAGGACTCCTTCGACCGCTTCGGGACGGCGGGCGACTTCGCCTACTTCGGCTCCGGCCAGCCGCTCTTCGCCTGGGAACGCGGCTACGGCTGGCACACCGAGGACCTCATCGACTTCACCGCCGAGAGCGCCACCAGCGAGGCGGCGGACGTCCGGTTGCGGGTGACCGCGCCCGCGGCCGACACCGTCGTCGCCTCCGGCAACCCGGCCGATCCGCCGCGGAGCAGCGCCGCCACGCGTACGTGGACCTCGCGGTTGAGCGCGGCGCGCGATGTCGCCGTCGCCGCGGGGCCGTTCCGCATCGCCGATACCAAGGTCGGGGACGTGGCGCTGCGTGTCGGCGCCTACTCCTCCGCCGAGCGCGATGCTCTCGTTCCCGAGTTCCGACGGGCCATCCGCGAGCTGTCGCGCCGCTTCGGCCCGTTCCCGTTCCCGTCGCTGGCGGTCGCGCGGCTGCCCGCGCAGGGCGGCGGCATCGAATACCCCGGCGCCATCCTCATGCTCGACAGCTCGCGGCTGGTCGCCGTCCACGAGACTGCCCACGAGTGGTTCTACGCGATGGTCGGCGACTCGCAGTCACTGCATCCGTGGCTGGACGAGGCCTTCGCGTCCTACGCCCAGGAACTCGTCGACGGCAGCCCGACCCATCCCGAGGACCTGCAGGCGCCGGGAGCGGTCGACCGATCGGTGCAGTCCTACGGCGACGACGAACGCCGCTACTACTTCACCACCTACGACAAGGGGGCGGCGGCATTGCACGCGGCGCGCGCCGCCGCGGGCGCCGCCCGCTTCGACGCCGCGATCCGGTGCTACGTCAACCGGAACGCCTGGCGCATCGCCAACCCGGTCGACCTGCAGCGTCAGCTCCAAGGTCTACCCGCAGCGGTCACGGTGCTCGAACGGGCCGGCGCGCTGCGCTGAGCGGGCCGGTCGCTGCGCTCAGCCCTCGGCGACGAGGCGGGCGATGCGGGCCACGCCCTCGGCGAGGTCGTCGTCGCCCAGCGCATAGGACATCCGCAGGTAGCCGGGCGTGCCGAAGGCCTCGCCGGGCACCACGGCCACCTCGACCTCGTCGAGGATGATGCCGGCGAGCTCGGCGGAGTTCTCGGCGGTCTTGCCGCGCAGCGAGACGCCGAGCAGGCCCTTGACCGAGGGGTAGGCGTAGAAGGCGCCGAGCGGCTCGGGGCAGACCACGCCGGGGATGTCGCTGAGGGCGGCGACGATCGCCTTGCGGCGCCGGTCGTAGACCGCGCGCATCTCGGCGACCGCCGAGAGGTCGCCCGACACGGCGGCCAGCGCCGCCACCTGGGCCACGTTGCTGACGTTCGACGTCGCGTGCGACTGCAGGTTGCTCGCGGCCTTGATGACGTCGGTGGGACCGATCATCCAGCCCACTCGCCAGCCGGTCATGGCGTAGGTCTTCGCGACGCCGTTGAGGACGACGACCTTCTCGCCCGCCGAGTGGACGATGGAGACCATCTCGGCGTCACCGTAGATCAGGTGCTCGTAGATCTCGTCGGTGACGACCCAGAGGTCGTGGTCCTTGGCCCAGGCGCCGATGGCCTCGACCTGCTCGCGGGGATAGACCGCGCCGGTGGGGTTGGAGGGCGAGACGAAGAGCAGCACCTTGGTGCGCTCGGTGCGGGCAGCCTCGAGTTGCTCGACCGAGGCGAGGTAACCGGTGGTCTCGTCGGTGACGACCTCGACGGGCACGCCGCCGGCGAGCTTGATGGCCTCGGGGTAGGTGGTCCAGTACGGCGCGATCAGCAGCACCTCGTCGCCGGGGTCCAGCAGAGCGGCGAAGGTGTTGTAGACGGCCTGCTTGCCGCCGTTGGTGACGAGCACCTGAGCCGCCTCGACGTCCCAGCCGGTGTCGCGCTTGGTCTTGCCCGCGATGGCGGCCTTGAGCTCGGGCTGCCCGCCCACCGGCGTGTAGCGGTGGTTCTTCGGGTCACGGGCCGCCGCGACGGCGGCCTCGACGATGTAGTCCGGCGTCGGGAAGTCCGGCTCGCCGGCGCCGAAGCCGATGACGGGACGGCCGGCTGCCTTGAGCGCCTTCGCCTTGGCGTCGACGGCCAGGGTGGCGGACTCGGCGATGGCGGCGACTCGGTCGGATACGCGTGCTCCCATGCACCCCATCGTTCCAGACGCGTCACGACGAGATGTCGGCGTGGCCGACCGGCTCTCAGTGAGCCGCGGTTTGGAATGGCACGGGCCGGACCCGTAGAGTGGCAGCTCGGGTCCATCGGGGCCGTGCGTCAGCATGCGTGCGCACGGGTTCGGCGGGCTCGCGCAGGCCCCTAGGGGCGTGGCTCAATTGGTAGAGCACCGGTCTCCAAAACCGGCGGTTGCAGGTTCGAGTCCTGTCGCCCCTGCGTACGACGAACCATCACAGCAGCACCGTCCAGCACCGACCAGCACCGACACGTGATCGAACGACGAAGGCGAGGAGCGCTCGTGGCGACGAAGACCGAGTCCCCGGCGGCACGGCCGTCCAAGGGCCGCGGCGGCGCTCCGACCCGGTTCGTGCGCGAGAGCGTGTCGGAGCTGCGCAAGGTGCTCTGGCCCTCGCGCAACGAGCTCGTCACGTACTCGATCGTGGTCATCGTCTTCGTCGTGATCATGACCGCGCTCGTCGCCGGGCTCGACCTCGGGTTCGCGAAGCTGGTCATCGCCCTGTTCGGCTGATGCCCCGGCGGGTGACCCGATCGCCCGCCGGCCGCGAACCGCAGTCCGCTTTCGAGCAAGAAGAGAAGAGAATCGTGTCCGAGAACGACGCCGAGAACGCCGCCGTCGAGACCGACGCCGCCGACCTGCCGACCGACGAGTCGCTCGGCAGCGAGTCCGCCGACTCCGTGGAGTCCGGCGACTCCGACGACTCCGACGACGCCGCCGAGACCGAGTCGGTGCAGGAAGCCGACGCCGACGTCGACACCGTCGTCGCCGCCGAACCGACCGAGGAGACCGTCGAGGCCCTCGCCGGCGACGCCGCAGACGAGATCGACGAGGACGAGGACCCCATCGAGGCGCTGCGCCGCGAGCTGAAGACGCAGTTCGGCGACTGGTACGTGGTGCACAGCTACGCCGGTTACGAAAACAAGGTCAAGACCAACCTCGAGACGCGCATCCAGAGCCTGGACATGGAGGACTACATCTTCCAGGTCGAGGTCCCCACCGAGGACGTCGTCGAGATCAAGAACGGCAAGCGCCAGCAGGTGCAGCGCAAGGTCTTCCCCGGCTACATCCTCGTCCGCATGGACCTCAACGACGAGTCGTGGGGCGCGGTGCGGAACACCCCCGGCGTCACCGGCTTCGTCGGCGCCACCTCACGCCCCTCGCCGCTGACCGAGGACGAGGTCGTCAAGATCCTCGCGCCGGCGGTCCAGAAGGCGGAGGTCGTCGCCAAGGGCGGCGAGAAGGCGGCCGGTGCCGGCGCCGGTGCCGAGAAGCCCGCCGTCGAGGTCGACTTCACCGTCGGCGAGTCCGTCACCGTCATGGACGGTCCGTTCGCCACCCTGCCTGCCACCATCAGCGAGATCGACGCCATGCACCAGAAGCTGCACGTGCTGGTCTCGATCTTCGGCCGGGAGACTCCGGTCGAGCTGTCGTTCAGCCAGGTCGCCAAGATCTGATCCACCCGTGGGAGGGACCGGGGAGAGCCCCCGGACCCGCCTGACCACTAGAGAAAGAGAAAGCAATGCCTCCCAAGAAGAAGCTCGCTGCGGTCATCAAGCTGCAGATCCAGGCTGGTGCCGCCAACCCGGCGCCGCCGGTCGGCCCCGCGCTGGGCCAGCACGGCGTGAACATCATGGAGTTCTGCAAGGCGTACAACGCGGCCACCGAGTCGCAGCGCGGGCAGATCGTCCCGGTCGAGATCTCGGTCTTCGAGGACCGCTCCTTCACCTTCATCACCAAGACCCCGCCGGCCGCGCGGCTGCTGCTCAAGGCCGCCGGTGTCGACAAGGGCAGCGGCGAGCCGCACACCAAGAAGGTCGCCAAGGTGACGATGGCGCAGGTGCGCGAGATCGCCGAGACCAAGATGGAAGACCTCAACGCCAACGACATCGACCAGGCGTCCAAGATCATCGCCGGCACCGCCCGCTCGATGGGCATCACGGTCGAGGGCTGAGCAGCAGCTCCCTCGACCCCACGAATGCGTGGGAGGACGGCGTCGCCGTCCGCCTGACCACTGACCAGAGAAGAGAACGAACATGGCACAGCGCAGCAAGGCCTACCGCAAGGCCGCGGAGCTCATCGAAGAGGGCCGCATCTACTCGCCGCTCGAGGCGGCCACCATCGCCCGGCAGGCCACCTCGGCCAACCTCGACGGCACCGTCGAGGTCGCGATGCGGCTCGGCGTCGACCCCCGCAAGGCCGACCAGATGGTCCGCGGCACGGTCAGCCTGCCCCACGGCACCGGCAAGACCGCCCGCGTCATCGTCTTCGCCACCGGCGACAAGGCCGAGGAGGCCCGTGCGGCCGGCGCCGACAAGGTCGGCAGCGACGACCTGATCCAGGAGATCACCGACGGCTTCCTCGACTTCGACGCCGCCATCGCGACGCCGGACCAGATGGCCAAGGTCGGCCGCATCGCCCGTGTCCTGGGCCCGCGCGGTCTCATGCCGAACCCGAAGACCGGCACCGTCACCCCCGACGTCAGCAAGGCCGTCGCCGACATCAAGGGCGGCAAGATCAGCTTCCGCGTCGACAAGCAGGCCAACCTGCACCTCGTCATCGGCAAGGCCTCCTTCTCGCCGGAGCAGCTCGTCGAGAACTACGCCGCGGCGCTGGACGAGGTGCTGCGCGCCAAGCCGTCGGCGGCCAAGGGCAAGTACGTCAAGAAGGTCACCTTCGCGACGACGATGGGTCCCGGCGTGCCGGTCGACACGAACCGCACCCGCAACCTCCTCGAGGATGGCGCTCCGCAGGCCTGATCCCTCGCTCGTCTGAGAGCCCGGTACGCACGGCGTACCGGGCTCTCGGCGTTCTCTCACCCGAATCGGCTAGTTTCGTCCGATTGCACGCCCGGCGCCCGCCGGGTTGTTGGAGGGGCAACTGTGAATCGACTCGTCGCTGCCGCGACCACCGCCGCCGTCGTCGGTGCGCTGGCGGTGGCCGTCGCTCCCGCCGGCGCCGCGACCCCGTCCGCCGGGGCCTTCACCCCGGTCGCGCCGAAGCGGGTCCTCGACACCCGTGGTACCACCCCGGTCGGGGCCGGCAAGTCGGTGACCGTCACGGTCGCCGGCACGGGCCGCGCCGCGCCGGCCGGCGTCTCGGCCGTGGCGGTGCTCCTCAACGCCGCGGGCAGCAAGGGCGGATACCTCACCGCCTTCGCCGGCGGTAGCGCTCGTCCCGGGACCTCCAATCTCGTCTACGCCGCGAGTCCCTACGTCTCCAACGTGGCGATCGTCCCGGTCTCGGCCGCCGGAACGATCGCCGTGTACAACGGCTCCACCGGTTCGGCCACCGTCATCGCGGACGTCACCGGGTACTACTCCGGCGGGACGGCGAGCCAGACCCAGCAGGGCGCGTATCGCCCCGTGACGCCGTCCCGGCTGCTCGACACCCGCAAGACCGCGGCGGTGAAGGCGGGAGCAACCGTGACGGTCGCCGTCGAGGGCCGTGGCGGTGTGCCGAGCGGCGCAGCGGGCGGCGTCTCGGCAGCGGTGCTCAACGTGACGGCGATGAGCGGCAGCAAGGGCGGTGCCGTCACCGCCTATGCCACCAAGGCGGCTCGCCCCGCCGTCACCACGGTCAGCTACGGCGCCGGTGGGAGCCGCGCCGCGGCGACGATCGCCCAGACCGGCGCTGACGGCTCGGTGACGCTGTGGAACAACTCCACCGGCACCGTCCAGCTCACCGTCGACGTGCAGGGCTACTTCACGCCCGGTGACCCGCTCACGCCCGGTGCCCTCGGGGTGCTGCCGCCGGTCCGGGCGGTGTCGGCCCGGACGATCCCGGCCCGGAGCACCATCACGCTTCCGCTGGTCGGGAGCGTCGGCATCCCGCGGACGCGGGTCTCGTCGGTGCCCATGACCGTCACCGTCACCCGCCCCACGGCGGCCGGGTCGCTCTGGGCCTACGGCGGGACGACCCGTCCCGGTGATGCGAACCTGGCCTTCACCGCCGGCAAGGCGGTCTCGGTACCCGTCGTCACCGGCCTGTCGACCGCCGGCTCGATGAGCTTCTACAACAGCTCGAGCGCCGCAGTGACGCTCTACGTGGACGTCGTCGGCTACGTCGGGACTGCAGCGCTCACCCCGCCGTCGACCACGGTCAGCCGGTACGTCACCAGCATCGCCGCGATCTCGGGGAGTGGGGACGGCAGCGAGGGGTGCAGTGACGGTGCCTCAGGCGCGAGTCTGGTGCTGCTGGACATCGGCGCGCAGACCATCACCTCGCTCGGTGCGGCCAACCCGGGTGTCGCACTGGTCTTCTCCAACCCCACGGTGCGCGTGCGGTATCCCGACCTGGTCGCCGCACTGAAGACTTATCTGAGCGAGTTCGCCCGCTGCAAGACCGACGGGCAGACCTCCCGTGTCGCGATCGGCACCAACAACAGTGGAGCCTTCAGCGGCGCGAACGCCTACGCCGCGACCACGCGCGGCATCGACTGGGCCGACGACGTGGTGCTCCCGCTTCGCAACGCCTCCCCCGACGGCGTCGACGTGGTCGGCGCGATCGACCTCGAGGCCGGTTTCGCGAGCAGCGAGACCCAGGCCGAGCAGTGGATCACCAGCTTCCTGGCCGCCGACGCCAATCTGAGGCTCATCAACAACGGCTCGGCCGACAACTGCCCGGCGACCTTCGGGTCCGGTGCCGAGTGCGGCTCGGTCTCTGACGAGAACGGCGTCGCCAAGACCTGGACCCGGGCGCAGTACGTCCGGATGTCCTACGGGCTGGCGCCGGGCCGCATCAGTGTGCTGCCGCAGATCTACTACGCGATCCCGAACCAGGCGGCGCAGTGGGCCAACATCCAGGCCACCGCGTCCGGCCGGTTGACCTTCGAGGGCGTCCTGACCCAGCGCGGGCAGTGCGGCTGCGGGCAGACGCCGACGCAGGCGTGGGCGGCGCTGTTCCACGCGCAGTCACTCTTCACCAACGTGCCGGCGCTGCCGATCGCCACCGACCTGCAGCCGAGCTGACGCGTCCCGCCGTGGGCGATTGGCGCAATCGCTGTCGGCTCGCGTAGTCTCGTCCACGATCCAACCGAAGACCGCTGGTCGTCGCGTGCCTACGCGACTGAAAGCCTGACGAACGCGTCAGACGGCCCGCGCAGGATGGCATCGGTTCGGCCCGCCTCGGACTTTCTCCGGGTTCCCGCCGCCCCGTGCGCCCTGCGCCGGGGCGTTTCTCGTCTCGCCGGCTGGCCGGCTCGAGATGAGAGACGAAAGGAGGGAGCACATGCCGAACTCCGAGAAGATCGACGCCGTCGCCGAGCTCAAGGAACAGTTCGCCACCGCCACTGCGGCGGTGGTGACCGAGTACCGCGGCCTCAGCGTCAAGCAGATCAGCAACCTGCGTCGCGCGCTCGGCCGCGACACCACGTACGCCGTCGTCAAGAACACGCTCACCAAGCGTGCCGCCGCCGACGCGGGGGTCGCGATCGACACCGACCTGCTGGTCGGTCCGACCGCCATCGCCTTCGTCCGTGGCGACGCCGTCGAGGCGGCCAAGGGGCTGCGGGACTTCGCGAAGGCGAACCCGCTGCTGATCGTCAAGGGCGGTGTGCTGGACGGCAACCCGGTCAGCGCGGCCGACCTGGCCAAGATCGCTGACCTCGAGACGCGTGAGGTGCTGCTCGCCAAGGTGGCCGGTGGCCTCATCGCGCTGCCGTCGCGTGCGGCGGGTCTGTTCCAGGCCCCGCTGTCGCAGTTCGCCCGCTTGGCTGCTGCCCTGCAGGAGAAGAAGCCCGCCGACGCCGCAGCTGCGGCCGAGGCCCCCGCCGACGCCGCTCCCGCGGCCGACGCAGAGACCGAGACTCCCGCCGAGCCGGCGGAGTAGTAACCCTACTGCCGGCTTTCCCGGCGATTGATGAGAAAGGACGCCATCATGGCGAAGCTCAGCACCGACGAGCTGCTCGACGCTTTCAAGGAGATGACCCTCCTGGAGCTCAGCGAGTTCGTGAAGCAGTTCGAAGAGACCTTCGATGTCACCGCGGCCGCTCCGGTGGCCGTCGCGGCCGTGGCCGGCGGCGGTGCCGGTGGCGGCGAGGCCGCTGTCGAGGAGAAGGACGAGTTCGACGTCATCCTCGAGTCGGCCGGCGACAAGAAGATCCAGGTCATCAAGGAGGTGCGCACCCTCACGAGCCTGGGCCTGAAGGAGGCCAAGGACCTCGTCGACGGCGCGCCCAAGCCGCTGCTGGAGAAGGTCAACAAGGAGACCGCCGACAAGGCCAAGGAGGCCCTCGAGGGCGCCGGCGCCACGGTGACCGTCAAGTAGTTCTCGCTTCACCGCCTAGGGGCGGTCCGCTACGGCGGGCCGCCCCTGCGTCGTTGCGTGGGCACTTCCCCTGGCCGGCTGGCAGTGGCCGTGCCGGCTGCAGGAGGGAACCGTCCGATCGGGAACACCGGCCGGGGACGGTCAGGACGACAGCTCAGGCGGTTAGGCCCAGCAGGGTGCGGAGCGGTTCGGCCCAGCGCACCTCGCCGACGATCTCGCCACCGCCGGTGACGGCGGGCGCGGCATGCCGATCGACCACAGGGTTCGAGAACCCCCACGAAGCCAGCACCGCCGCCAGCAGCGGAGGCAGGGCGCGGGCGGCGCCGTCGTCCACCTTCGCGGCGAAGGCGCGGCCATCGGGCAGCGCGGCCGCCCAGACACCCTCGGCGCCGTCCTTGGCGATGAGCCCGCCGCAGGCGTCCATCAGCTCGGAGACAGCACGTCCGGTGCCGCCCAGCAGCTGCGGGTGAGCCCGCATCGCCGCGGCGACATCGCCCTCGGGGGTGCCCTCCGCGGCGACGGCGAGCCGGGCGAAACCCCGGGCGAGTGCGGTGAGGCTGACGGCGTGGGCCGGCGCGCCGCAGCCGTCGGTGCTGGTGACGCCGATCGGTTCGCCGCACTGCCTCTCGATCTCGACGACGATGGCCCGCTGCAGCGGGTGCGTCCGCTCGAGATAGGTCGCGACGTCCCAGCCTGCCGTCACGCAGGTCGCCGTCATCGCGGCATGTTTGCCGGAGCAGTTGTGGCAGAGCGGGGTCGCGACGCCGCCGCCGGCGACATAGTCGACGAGTGCCGGCTCGGCTGGCAGTGCCGCCGGGCAGCCCAGGGCATCAACCGTCAGGCCTGCCGCCGCCAGCGTCCGCGTCGCGCCGTCTCGGTGGAGCTGCTCACCGTTGTGACTTGCCGCCGCCAGGGCCAGCGCCTCCGTGGTGCCGGACCATCCCGCCCGCACCAGGGCGGTCGCCTGCAGGGGTTTCAGCGACGACCGGGCGTAGGTCGGACCCGTGACGTCGCCGGCGGTGACGGCGACCTCGCCGGTGGCGTCGAGCAACACCAGCCTGCCGTGGTGCAGCGACTCGACGATCCCGCCGCGGGTGACCTCGAGCAGGACGGGCGAGGCGGCCACCTGGTCGCCCCTCACCCGCGACGCAGCCGGTCCAGCTCGGCGGCCTCCAGCTCGCCGCCGGCGACCGCTGCCTCGTAGCTCGCCCGCACGGCGTCGGAGGTGGCGGCGTAGCGGGTCGTTAGCCGCTCGATGCGCGGCGGCTGCAGGTGCTGCAGCAGGGTGGTGAGCTGCGGCCAGAGGCCGTGCGCCGGGGCGGCGGCGAGGATCTCGTCCAGTTGCTGGTCCGACAGCATGCTGCCGATGAGGTCGAGCCGGGACAGGTCGTCCATGACGAAGGCGATGCGCAGCAGCTGCTCGCCGTCGTACTCGGCGATGCTGGTGCGCAGTGCCTCCTCGCTGATGTGCGAGACGAAGCCACCGATCACCACCCACTCGCCACGCCGGGCGAGCTCCGCACCCACCATCGCCACCTTGGCCGGTGGGATCGCGGCCACGACCTCCGGGGCGCGACCGGCGTCCATCGCGGCGGAGACGTCGGCGAGGTACCTCTCCGACACCTTGCCGACCAGCTCGGCCGCCTTGGACGGCTCGAGCAGCTCGGCGGTCCGCGCCGCCAGCAGCGGGGGCAGGACGGCCTCGGTGAGCTTGGCCGCCACCGAGACCGGCACCGTCTTCGACAGGTTGGCCACCCGCGCGAAGAGGTGCTTGTCGGCCTTGAAGAGCGCGTCGGCGGTCTGGTGACGCAGCGTGCGCAGGTCGTTGGTCGGCACGGTGTCGAGGAACGCCAGCCGCGCCGGGTCGACGTCCAGAGTCTTGGCCAGCTTCAAGATCTCAGCGTCGCTCATCGATTCTCACCCCTGTTCGCTCGGCTAGCGTCGCTCATCCCAACAACACCTTCTTCACGATCTTGCGGACCGGGAACGGCACGTGCTTCAGCGTCGCGGTGAAGGACTCCTCCAGGCTCGCGGCCTGGTGCGCGCGGGCGCCGGCGACGAGGTCGGCGAGGCTCTCGCGGTCAGCAGCCGGCAGGGCCAGGACGCCGGGCGGCGGCGTGGCGCCGAGCAGCTCGGTCAGGCGGGCGTCGGGATCGGGCACGGTTCCCCCGAGAGTGGGCCGCCCCGTGACGGAAGCGGCGGACGGGCACAGGACAGAGATCGAACTGCAGCTGCCGACACCGGCAGGCCGCACCAGAGCGTAAACCGGCGGTCCGACCTGGCCTACCGCCGTCGGCTTCCAGCCCACGCCCGGGTTCGTCACAGCCGGCACGAGGGTGCCGCACGGCGTCCCATCCGCCGCTCGCGGCCGGCCGGTAACGGTTGTGCACCACGAGGACGAAGGGACCGCGCAGACCGGCCGAAGGTGTGCGAGTGTGGTCTCCGACTCACCGTTACCAATCGGTAGACGACTCGTTACATTGATAGCTCCGGTCACTGTGTGCTGCGCGTCACCGGGGCGCGGTTCTGTCGAAGGGGGCCTTGCGTGGGTGTCGAGGTGGCTGTAAACGACCTGACGAAGTCGTTCGGGCGTCAGCGCATCTGGGGCGACGTCACGTTGACCCTTCCTCCCGGTGAGGTCTCGGCCCTGCTGGGGCCGTCCGGTACCGGCAAGTCGGTGTTCCTGAAGTCGTTGATCGGGCTGCTGAAGCCGGACAAGGGCTCGATCGTCATCCGGGACGTCGACATCGCCCGCTGCTCGGAGGGCAAGCTCTACGAGACCCGGAAGCTCTTCGGTGTCCTCTTCCAGGACGGCGCCCTCTTCGGCTCGATGACGCTCTTCGACAACGTGGCGTTCCCGCTGCGGGAGCACACCCGCAAGGGTGAGCGCGAGATCAAGGACATCGTCCTCGAGAAGATGGACATGGTCGGCCTGGCCGGCGCCGAGGGCAAGCTGCCGGGCGAGATCTCCGGCGGTATGCGCAAGCGCGCCGGGCTGGCCCGCGCCCTGGTGCTGAACCCCGAGATCATCCTGGTCGACGAGCCGGACTCCGGCCTGGACCCGGTCCGCACCACCTACATCAGCCAGCTCTTCCTCGACATCAACGCCGCGACCGACGCGACGTTCCTCATCGTCACGCACAACATCAACATGGCGCGGACGGTCCCGGACAACCTGGGCATGCTCTTCCGTCGCGAGCTGGTGATGTTCGGCCCGCGCGAGGTGCTGCTCACCAGCGAGGAGCCGGTCATCAAGCAGTTCCTCAACGGCAACATGAACGGCCCCATCGGCATGTCCGAGGAGAAGGACGCCGCCCAGGTCGCCGCCGAGCAGGCCGCCTTCGCCGCCGGTCACCGCGACGGTGGCGAGGAGGTCGAGGGTGTCCCGCCGCAGATGGAGTGCTCGCCGGGAGTTCCCGAGCGTCGTGCCGTCCAGCGGCGGCGGCAGCGGGTGCTCGACATGATGCACACGCTCCCGGAGGCGGCGCAGGAGGCGATCAAGCGCCTCATGGCCGAGGAGGACGCGCACAAGCGCAAGCTGGCCAACGCCACCTCAGGCATGGGCAACGACGTCAGCAACGGCGCGGGCCACGGCGCGGGCGAGCGTCCGCAGCCCAGCCCCTCCGGGCGAGGCTAGGCCACAGCTCTATGCCCTCGCTCTCTCCCATCGGCGGTGTGCGGCAGGCGGGAAGCCTCTTCGCGCTCTTCCTGGACTCCTTCCGGATGACCTTCAAGCGCCCTTTCCAGGTGCGCGAGTTCATCCAGCAGGCGTGGTTCGTCGCCGGCGTCACCATCCTGCCGACGATCCTGGTGACCATCCCCTTCGGTGCCGTCATCGCGCTGCAGCTGGGCACCCTGGCGCGGCAGATCGGCGCACAGTCGTTCACCGGCTCGGCCAGCGTGCTCGCCATCATCCGCGAGGCCAGCCCGATCGTGGTGGCGCTGCTCATCTCCGGTGCCGGTGGCTCTGCCATCTGCGCCGACCTCGGCAGTCGCAAGATCCGCGACGAGATCGACGCCATGGAGGTGCTGGGCATCTCGCCGATCCAGCGGCTCGTCGTGCCGCGGGTGTTGGCCTGCATGCTCATCGCCACCGCCCTGAACGGCCTGGTCTCGGTCGTCGGTGTCATGGGCGGCTACTTCTTCAACGTGGTGCTGCAGGGCGGCACGCCCGGCGCCTACCTGGCCAGCTTCTCGGCCTTGGCGCAGCTCCCCGACCTCTACGTCGGTGGCATCAAGGCGTTGATCTTCGGCCTGCTCGCCGGCGTCACCGCCTGCTACAAGGGGCTGAACGCCGGTGGCGGTCCGAAAGGCGTCGGCGATGCGGTCAACCAGTCCGTGATCATCACGTTCATGCTGCTCTTCGCCGTCAACTTCGTGATCACGGCCGTGTACTTCCAGGTCGTCCCGGCGAAGGGCACGTAAGTGGCCGCGACTGTCGAATTCACGCTCTGCTGCGCGTCGCCCGGAGGCACGACCTGATGGCCACGGACATCATCGCCTCGGCACGCAAGGTGGTCACCAAACCCCTCGACGTGCTCGACAACATGGGCGAGCAGCTCTCCTTCTACGGCCGGTCGCTGGCGTGGACGCCGCGCACGATCCGCCGGTACAAGAAGGAGACGATGCGGCTGCTCTCCGAGGTCGTCTTCGGCAGCGGTTCGCTGGCCATCATCGGCGGCACAGTCGGCGTCATCGCCTTCCTCACCTTCTTCACCGGCACCGAGGTGGGGCTGCAGGGTTACGCCGCACTCGACCAGCTCGGTGTCGCCTCGTACTCCGGCTTCATCACCGCGTTCTTCAACACCCGCGAGATCGCTCCGTTGCAGTCCGGCATCGCGCTCTCGGCCACGGTCGGCTGCGGCTTCACGGCGCAGTTGGGCGCCATGCGGATCAGCGAGGAGATCGACGCCCTCGAGGTGATGGCGGTGCCGAGCCTGCCGTTCCTCGTGACGACCCGGATCATCGCCGGCTTCATCGCCGTCATCCCGCTCTACATCATCGGGCTGCTGTCGTCCTACCTGGCGTCCTACGTCATCGTCGTCTACTACTACGGCGACTCGGCTGGCACGTACTCGCACTACTTCCATCTCTTCCTGCCACCGGTGGACGTGATCTGGTCCTTCTTCAAGGTCCTCGTCTTCGCCGTGATCATCATCCTGACGCACTGCTACTACGGCTACACGGCCTCCGGCGGTCCCGCCGGCGTGGGCGTGGCCGTGGGTCGTGCCGTCCGGTTCGCCATCATCGCCGTGATCGTCGTCGACTTCTTCCTGTCGTTCGCGATCTGGGGCTCCACCACCAACGTCCGGATTGCTGGCTGACATGCCCAAGGAATCGGTCGCCGCCGTCACCAAGCGCCGCCTGCTGGGCGTGCTCTTCCTCGTCATCGCCGTGGGGCTGGTCGGGCTCTCCATCGCGATCTACGCCAAGGTCTTCACCAAGACCACGGACGTCACGCTCGAGCTCAGCCAGGCCGGCAACCAGCTGCTCGACGACTCGGACGTCAAGATCCGGGGCCTGATCGTCGGCTCGGTCAAGGACATCAGCGTCAAGGGCGACCAGGCCCGGGTGACGCTCGCCCTCGAGCCGGACAAGGCGAAGCTGATCCCGCGGAACGTCTCGGCGCAGATCCTGCCCAAGACGCTCTTCGGTGAGCAGTACGTCTCGCTGATCCTGCCCAGCCGCAGCGAGGGCACCATCCAGGCCGGCGACGTCATCCCGCAGGACCGGTCGAAGGGCGCCCTGGAGGCTCAGACCGTCTTCAACAACCTGCTGCCGGTGCTCACTGCCGTGCAGCCGGCGGAGCTCAACGCGACGCTGACCGCGATCGCCACGGCTCTGGCCAACCGGGGCGAGAAGCTGGGCGAGACCCTGGTCAACGCCAACCGGTACCTGACCGCGATCAACCCCTACACCCAGTCGATCGTCTCGGATCTGGAGAAGCTCGGCCGGGTCGCGCTCGAGTACGACAACGTGGCGCCGGATCTGTTCGACTCGCTCACCAACCTGCAGACCACGGTCCGGACGGTCGTCCAGAAGCGGCAGCAGATCGACGAGCTCTTCACCACCGGGGCCGACACCGCCGTCACCGTCCGCGGCTTCCTCGCCCAGAATCGGGAGCGCCTGATCGCCACGGTCGGTCAGACGGCCAAGATCTATCCGGTACTGGCGGAGTACTCGCCGGAGTTCCCCTGCCTGTTCCAGGGCGTCTCGGATCTGAACGACGGTCTCACCAAGGCCATCTACGACAACTCGATCCACCTCAGCACCACGCTGGACACCACCAACCAGGGCAAGTACGTGCCGGGCAACCAGCCCCGACTCGTGACCGGCTACGGCCCGAACTGCTTCGGCCTGCCGGACAACCCCACGCCGACGATCACCGACGCCAACGGCAACAAGCTCTTCCAGATCCCGGACAAGTACAAGTGCCTCAACGACGGCGCCGCCCTCACCGACGATCCCTGTGGACGGCGTCCCAACGCGGCCGCGATGCGCTCGCTCAACTCGTCGGCCGAGAACGCGCTGGTCAACACCCTCATCGCCGGTGAGATGCACACGTCGGCGGCCAAGGTGCCGGCGGCGGCCACGATCCTCGCCGCGCCCCTGCTCCGAGGCAATCAGGTGGTGGTCAAGTGACCCGCTTCGTCCCGCAGCTGATCAAGCTCACCATCTTCCTGGTCGTCACCTCGGCCATCACCTACGTCCTCGGCGCGACGATCTCCAACCAGTCCTACGGCGACGTCAGCACCTTCAAGGCGCAGTTCTCCGACGTCACCGGCCTCAACGAGGGCGACGACGTCCGGATCGCCGGCGTGCGGGTGGGGACGGTCGACAGCATCCAGCTGGCCAAGCGCGACAACGGTCGCAGCACCAGCATCGCGATCGTCACCTTCACCGTGCAGAAGTCGCGACCGCTGCCGAAGTCCGTCACCGCGACGCTGCGCTACCGCAACCTCGTCGGGCAGCGCTACATCGACGTCGAGCGCGGGGCGAGCAGCAGCACCAGCATGATGAAGAGCGGCGACACCATCCCGCTTTCGCAGACCCGGCCGGCCGTCGATCTCACCGTGCTCTTCCAGGGCTTCCAGCCGCTCACCGAGGGGCTGGACGCGAGCACGCTGAACCAGCTCTCGCTGGAGATCATCAAGACGCTGCAGGGTGAGGCGGGCAGCCTGGAGACCCTGCTGGCGAACCTGGCGGATCTCACCAACACCCTCGCCGACAAGGACCAGGTGATCGGCAGCGTCGTCGACAACCTGTCGTCGGTGCTGGACGCCGTCGGCCAGCGCGACCAGCAATTGAGCCAGCTCATCATCCAGCTGAAGAACTTCGTCTCGGGCCTGGCGCAGGACCGCAGCACGATCGGCAACGCCATCGACGGCATCAACAACCTCGCCACCTCCACGGCGGGACTGCTGACCCGTGTCCGCGCGCCGCTGCGCAGCGACGTGGTCCAGCTCAATGCCGTCGTCGCCAACCTCAACAAGAACAGCGACTCCACCCAGTTCGTGCTGCGGCAGATCCCGCCGACGGTGGCAGGCCTGATCCGCACCGCCTCCTACGGCTCGTGGTTCAACTTCTACCTCTGCCAGCTGCAGGGTGAGATCCAGATCCCCGGACTGACCAAACCCATTCCGATCCCCACCCTGAAGACCGACACCGCGAACAGGTGCGGCTGATGAGCGAGCGGAACCAGAACGTGACCGACCAGGGCCACTCCGACGACGGCGTGAACAGCACCCCGGTGCAGACTCGCCGGGCACCACGCATCGGCAAATCGTTCTCGTCGCGCAACCCCACCCCGATCGGCGCGATCGGTCTTGTCTTCATCCTCGTGCTGCTCTTCGCGGCCTTCAACGCCAGCTCGCTGCCCCTCATCGGCGGCGGGACGACCTACACCGCGCAGTTCAAGGAGTCGGCCAACCTCAAGGCCGACGACGACGTGCGGATCGCCGGCGTCCGGGTGGGCCAGGTCGACGACGTCACGGTCCACAACAGCACGGTGACGGTGAAGTTCACGGTCAAGGACGGCTTCGTCGGCGACCGCAGCACCATCGACATCAAGCTGCGCACCCTGCTCGGTGCCAAGTACCTCTCGATCGACTCCATCGGAACCCGGCCGCAGGACTCGGGCAAGATCATCACCACCGACCGCACCACGTCGCCCTTCGACGTCTACCCGGCCTTCACCAAGCTCACCGACACCATCGACGAGATCGACACCGGCCAGCTGCAGAAGGCCCTCGGCGTGCTCGCCGACGACTTCCGCAACACCCCGGACTCGGTGGCACCGGTGGTGCGGGGCCTGTCGCGGCTGTCGCTCACGATCTCCTCGCGCGACCAGGCGCTGCGTACCCTGCTGGCCCGGGCCAACCAGGTGACCGGTGTCCTCGCCTCCCGCGACTCGGACCTGCAGCGCATCCTCAGTGACGGCAGCCTGCTGCTGCAGGAGCTCAACGCCCGCCGGGACGCCATCCGCTCGCTCTTCGTCAACACCCAGCTGCTGTCGGTCCAGCTGCGCGGTCTGGTGGCCGACAACGAGAAGACGCTGGGCCCGCTGCTGAACAACCTCAACGAGCTGCTCGCGCTGCTCCGTCGCAACGAGGACAGCCTGGACCGTGGCCTGGCACTGCTCGGCCCGTTCTACCGCGTCTTCAACAATGTCATCGGCAACGGGCGCTGGTTCGACAACTACATCCAGAACTTCAACGCCTCGACCGTGGCAGGCATCCTCGGCAACCTTCTCAAGAAGGGGGGCACCTGATGGCCGGCAAGCTCGGGAAGAACCTCGCCCGGATCGTCACCCTCGTCGTGGTCGTGGCCATCGTCGCGACCGGGGCGTACTTCATCCTCAGCGGCTCGGACGAGAAGAAGGTGACCGCCCGCTTCACGGCGGCCGTCGGCATCTACAACGGCACCCCGGTGCGCCAGCTCGGCGTCAACGTCGGCAAGGTCACCAGCGTCTCGCCCAAGGGCGGCTACGTCGAGGTCGAGATGACCTATGACAGCCAGTACACGCTGCCGAGCAACGCCACCGCCGTCGAGGTCGCGAACTCGCTGGTCAGCGACCGCTACATCCAGCTCAGCGCCTACAGCGGCTCCGGCCCCAAGCTCGCCGACAACGCCACCATCCCGATGGATCGGACCGCGGCGCCGGCCGAGCTCGACGACATCTACAAGGCGCTCAATAAGATCTCGGTCGCGCTCGGGCCGAGCGGCGCCAACAGCAACGGGGCACTCAGCGATCTCATCCGGGTCGGCGCGGCCAACCTGAAGGGCAACGGTGCCGCCCTCGGGCAGAGCATCCAGAACCTGTCCCGTGCCGCGACGACGCTCTCCGACGGTCGCAAGGACCTCTTCGGGACCGTCACCAACCTGCGCAAGTTCACCGGTGCGCTGAAGCAGAGCGACACCCAGGTGCGCCGCTTCAACACGCTGCTGGCCAGCGTGGCCGGGGACCTCGCCTCCGAGCGCGGCGACCTCGGTGCGGCGTTGAAGCAGCTGGGCCTGGCGCTCAACGAGGTGAACACCTTCGTCACGGCGAACGCGAGCAAGTTCAAGACCAGCGTCACCGGGCTGCGCCGCGTCACCGACGTCCTCGTCCGGCAGAAGGCCTCGCTGGAGGAGACGCTGGCGATCGCGCCGGTCGCGCTCGCCAACATCGTCCACGCCTACCAGCCGAACCTCGGCGTCATCGCGACGCGGTCGAATCTGGGCTCGCTCACCGATCCCGGTCAGCTCTGTGTGGTGATCGACGTCTTGGCCAACAAGGTCGTCGGCGGCCTGCTCGGCTCGGGCCTGCTCGGCGGCCTCACCGACACGATCGTGAACACCTGCCAGAGCCTGGTGAAGCGAAGTCCCGACCTGCTCAAGCTGCTGGACGACTCCGGAGTGCTGAAGATCGTGAACGGCATCATCAACGGCCTGGGCGCGCTCAGCGGCAACCCCTTCGTGGGCGGGTGATCGAGATGCGACTGTCCCGGATTAAGGTCGTGGCTGCGCTGACGGCCGCCGCCGTCACGCTCTCCGGCTGTGGCTTCACCGGTCTCTACGGTGCTCCGCTGCCCGGCGGCGCCGATCTCGGCGACCACCCCTTCGAGGTGACCGCCTACTTCGACGACGCGCTCGACCTCGTGCCCCAGTCGGCGGTCAAGGTCAACGACGTGGCGGTCGGCAAGGTCACCAAGATCAGTCTGGACGGCTGGTCGGCCAAGGTGCAGATGGAGGTCAACGGCGAGGTCAAGCTCCCGTCGAACGCGACGGCCGAGATCGCCCAGACCTCGCTGCTCGGCGAGAAGTACGTCTCGCTGGATCCACCCACCGTCGCGCCTGCCTCGACGGCGCTGCGTAACGGCTCACAGATCAGACTCGACCACACCCGGTCGGCGGCCGAGGTCGAGCAGGTGCTCGGCGCGCTCTCGCTGCTGCTCAACGAGGGTGGACTGCGGCAGATCCGGACCATCGGCGAGGAGCTCGTCACCGCGCTCAAGGGTCGCGAGCCGCAGGTCAAGAGCCTGCTGGGTCAGCTCAACACCTTCGTCGGCACGCTCGACGACCAGAAGGACAAGATCACCACCGCGCTCGACCGCATCAACAAGCTGGCCATCACCCTGAACCGCCAGAAGTCGGTGCTCACCGAGACGCTCGACACCTTTCCCGCGGCACTGCGGGTGCTGGCGCAGGAGCGGACGAAGTTCACCCGGCTGCTCACCAGCCTGGACCGCCTCGGCAGCGTCGCCACCAACGTCATTAACAACACGCAGGACAACCTGGTGAGCTCGCTGAAATCACTGGAGCCCACCCTGGTGCAGCTGAAGAACAGCGGCGACTTCTTCCCCAAGTCGCTCAAGATCCTCGGCACCTTCCCGTTCCCGCTCGGCGCGACCCGGCAGCTGGTGAAGGGCGACTACGCCAACCTGACGGCGTACCTCAACCTGGACCTCTCCGACACGCTCTGCGGCCTGTCCAAGGCGCTCTGCCCGACGAAGAAGACCGGCGCCACGAACTCGGCCACCGCCACGGGCCGCAAGTCGCCGGACTCCGCCGATCCCGGCGTCCTCGTGCAGTCGGGGCGGTGAGGTAGCCATGTTGCGACGTTCCACCAAGATCCAGCTGATCCTCTTCGTCATCCTGACGCTGGTCGGCGTCTCCTACGTGTCGGCCGAGTACGTCGGGCTCACGAAGGGGCTCTTCAACAACGAGTGCACCATCTCGGCCGACTTCGCCGACTCCGGCGGGATCTTCACCAACGCCGAGGTGACCTACCGCGGCGTGACCGTGGGCAAGGTCGGCGAGATCCACCTGCGCCGGGACGGCATCCGGGTCGACCTCGATCTGGACAACTGCGACGAGAACCGCATCCCGCAGAGCGCCGACGCGCGCGTCACCAACCGCTCGGTGGTCGGCGAGCAGTACGTCGACCTGGTGCCGCCGAACGGCAACGGTCCGTTCGTCAGCTCCGGCTTCGTGATCCCACAGCGCCGCACGTCGATCCCGACCGCGACGAACGTGCTGCTGAACAACCTCAACAAGCTGCTCACCTCGCTGCCGCTGAGCGATCTGCGCACCACCGTGACCGAGCTCGGCAAGGCCTTCGACGGCCGCGGCAACGATCTCGGCCGGCTCATCGACTCCTCCAGCAGCCTGCTCCAGGCCGCCCAGAAGAACCTGCCCGACACCATCGCCCTCATCCAGAACTCCGGCACGGTGCTGCAGACGCAGCTGGACGTGGAGCCGTCGCTGCGAAGCTGGACCCGCAGCCTGAACCTGCTCAGCCAGCAGCTCAAGACCAGCGACCCCGACATCCGCAGGCTGCTGGACACCGGCCCGGACGCGTTGAACACGGTGCAGAAGCTCGTCAACGACAACAAGACCGACCTCGGTCTGGTGCTGGCCAACCTGGTCACGGTGGGCGACATCATCGTCCGGCGCCTCGACGGCGTCGAGCAGGTCTTCGAGCTGTACCCCGCGCTGGCCGCCGGCGGCAAGAGCGTGGTGCGCCCCAACCCGTTCGACCCCGGCCACAACTTCGGCGCGCTGGGTCTGGTCCTGAACAACCTCAACGACCCGTCGGACTGCGGTGGGACCAAGGGTGGCCAGCAGGGTTACAACCGGACCAAGCTCCGCGACCCCGCCGAGCTCGGCCCGATCGCGCCGAACGTGGCGGCGAGGTGCACGGCGCCGGCGAGCAGCGGCATCAACGTCCGCGGTTCGCAGAACATCGCGGGCGCTCCGGCGCCGGCCACCGGCGCCGGCGGCACCGTCTACCCGCGGGTCATCACCAAGGACATGGTCCAGATCGACACGTCGCTCAAGCACGTCAACCTCGGTGACGCCGGCTGGTTGGCCGTGCTCACAGCTTCGCTCCGTTGACTCATACCGCCGCGCCGTAGAGTTCCGGCCAGCGTCGTGCCGCGACGCGGGCCGCATCCACCAGACGAGCAGGGAGACTGCCGCAGCATGCCCGACGCCACGAGACGACACGCGCTGATCTTCACGGCGGTGACCGCAGTCGCGATGGTCGCCGCGATCTGTGTCTACGTCTTCGTGGGCGACGGCTCGGCCAGCGCGGACGGCGGCAACAGCACCTTCACCGCCCAGGAGCAGGCGGCGATCTCGGCGGCCCAGACCGAGGTGGCCAACCTCGCCAGCTTCCGCCGGGCGAAGTTCAACGCAGACTTCCAGCGCGCCCTGAACGGGGTCACCGGCTCGCTCGTCGACGACATCAAGGCCAAGCGGGCCACGACCCTCAAGGCGCTGACCGACGGCAAGTTCGACCTCTCCGCCGAGGTCACGCACACCGCGCTCATCGGCCCGGTCGACGACGACAAGGTCACCGGCTACGACGTGCTGGTCAGCTTCAACGGTTTCCGGTCGACACAGCAGAACCAGCCGACGCAGCAGAATCTGACCGTCACCGTCGTCCGCAAGAACGGCAAGTGGCTGATCAGCCAGCTGACCTCGATCGGGGTTTCGTGATGACCGGGCGTCCCGACCAGACCAGCCCCGAGGCGAACAACGAGGCGAACGACGACGTCAGCGAGCAGTCGTCGCCGCCCTCGTCACCTGCCACGGGTGACGAGTCCGGACCCAAGCCGGCCCCGCGACCCCGCTCGGCCGCATCCCGCGCCCGCCGGATCGGCGGGGCCGCTGCCGCTCGGCCCGGCACGGAGGCCGGCACGGCGGCGACCTCGGGGTCGGCGCTGGCGGGGTCGGCGAGCACGACAGCAGCCACGGTCGGTCTGACCAAGGCAGGCAGCACGCCGGCCACCGCATCAGACACCAAGACGGGGGCGAAGGGCGACGCAGACGCCACGGACGGCGACGCCGGAAAGGCGCGGACCGTCACGGTCTCGCTCCCCGGCTGGCTGCGCTGGGTGCCGGGCTTCGCCTTCGCCGCGGTGGCCGTCGTCTTCCTGACCCTCTTCATCGTGGCGCGGCTGGGTAACGACGCGGCCGCGACGACCTCCTCCGAGCAGCGGCAGAAGGTGCTGGCGGCGGCCAAGACCTGCCTGGCGACGCTGAACACCTACAGCTACGCCAAGCTCGACGAGGCCGAAGCCGCGGGCGTGAAGTGCACCACCGGCAAGCTCACCAGCGATTACCGCAGCACGGTCACCAACGTCATCAAGAAGAACGCGCCCCGCCTCAAGGCGGTGCAGCTGGCCAAGATCACCACCGCTGGCATCGAGTCGGTGACCAAGAACGGCAAGCAGTGGACCGTCCTCGCCTACGGCCAGCTCAACATCACCACCGTCAACAACAAGCAGGGCCGCATCGACCCCTTCGCGGTCATCGCGCGACTGCAGCAGGCGGACGGCAAGTGGGTGCTGTCGAAGGTCGACACGGTCTCGTCCGCCTGAGCTCCGGCCAGGGTGGGTCGCCGCGCAACACGCGAAACCAGCGGCGATGCTTGACGCCGCCGCATCCGCGGGGCACAGTTTTCCCAGCAAGTACGCCGAGAAAGGCCGCTCCACCGCGGGTACCCCGGTACCACGAGGCAGCGAAGCAGCCGATCGAGGGCACGCGAGCATAGGGCGTGCTTGCTTGTCGCGCAATCGCGCGTTACTCTTCTTGTTTGCGCTGCCCTTTTTCCGCTTGAGGCCCGTCGAGGGTCTGTTTCCACGCGTCTCGGGGCAGGGCGAAGGCCATTTGAACCTGGTTCGAGTCCTTGGAAGGACGCATCTTGGCAGTCTCGCGCTCCGGTAGTAAGTCCCGCTCCGCCCTCCGGTCCGGTATCCCCGGCGCTCCGCCCCGGACCTCATTCGCAAAGATCCGCGAGCCGCTGGAGGTCCCGAACCTCCTCGCGTTGCAGACCGAGTCGTTCGACTGGCTGGTCGGCAACGACCTGTGGCGGGCCCGGGTCGGCGACAACCCCAACGCCCAGTCCGGTCTGGAGGAGATCCTCACCGAGCTCTCCCCGATCGAGGACTTCTCGGGCTCGATGAGCCTCTCCTTCTCCAACCCGCGCTTCGAGGACGTCAAGGCGTCCATCGAGGAGTGCAAGGACAAGGACATGGTCTACTCGGCGCCGCTCTTCGTGACGGCCGAGTTCACCAACAACACCACCGGCGAGATCAAGTCGCAGACGGTGTTCATGGGTGACTTCCCGATCATGACCCGCAAGGGCACCTTCATCATCAACGGCACCGAGCGTGTCGTGGTGTCGCAGCTGGTCCGCTCGCCGGGCGTCTACTTCGACCGCTCGCTGGACAAGACCTCCGACGTCGACGTCTACGGCGTCAAGGTCATCCCCAGCCGCGGCGCATGGCTCGAGTTCGACATCGACAAGCGCTCGACCGTCGGTGTCCGCATCGACCGCAAGCGCCGCCAGCCCGTCACCGTGCTGCTCAAGGCGCTGGGCTGGACCGAGGACCGCATCCGCGAGCACTTCTCGTGGTCCGAGACGCTGCTGGCCACCCTGGAGAAGGACCACATCGCCTCGCCCGACGAGGCGCTGCTGGACATCTACCGCAAGCTGCGGCCGGGCGAGCCGCCGACGCGCGAGTCGGCGCAGGCGCTGCTGGAGAACCTCTTCTTCAACAACAAGCGCTACGACCTGGCCAAGGTCGGCCGTTACAAGCTGAACAAGAAGCTCGGGATCGACGCCTCCGAGGTCGCGATCGAGACCGGCACGCTGACCGAGGACGACATCGTCAAGACGATTGAGTACCTGATCCGCCTGCACGCGGGCGACGAGGGCTACGAGACCGACGACATCGACCACTTCGGCAACCGTCGCCTGCGCACCGTCGGCGAGCTGATCCAGAACCAGATCCGGGTCGGCATGTCGCGCATGGAGCGCGTCGTCCGGGAGCGCATGACGACCCAGGACGTCGAGGCCATCACGCCGCAGACCCTGATCAACATCCGCCCGGTCGTCGCCTCGATCCGTGAGTTCTTCGGCACCTCGCAGCTGTCGCAGTTCATGGACCAGACCAACCCGCTCGCGGGCCTGACCCACAAGCGCCGGCTCTCGGCGCTGGGTCCGGGCGGTCTGTCCCGTGACCGTGCCGGCATGGAGGTCCGCGACGTCCACCCGAGCCACTACGGCCGCATGTGCCCCATCGAGACCCCGGAAGGCCCGAACATCGGCCTGATCGGCTCGCTGGCGTCCTACGGTCGGGTCAACGCGTTCGGCTTCATCGAGACGCCGTACCGCCGGGTCGACAAGGGCCGCGTCACCGACGAGATCGCCTACCTCTCCGCCGACGAGGAGGACCGCTACGTCATCGCGCAGGCCAACGCCGTCATCGACGCGCAGGGCAACTTCGCCGACGCCAAGGTCCTGGTCCGCCGTAAGGGCGGCGAGGTCGAGCTGATCGACGCCGACGAGATCGAGTACATGGACGTCTCGCCGCGCCAGATGGTGTCGGTCGCCTCCGCGATGATCCCGTTCCTCGAGCACGACGACGCCAACCGCGCGCTCATGGGCGCCAACATGCAGCGGCAGGCGGTGCCGCTGCTGCGCAGCGAGGCCCCGCTGGTCGGCACCGGCATGGAGCTCCGCGCCGCGGTCGACGCCTCTGACGTCGTGACAGCCGACAAGGCCGGCGTGGTCACCGAGCTCTCGGCCGACTACATCACGATCATGGCCGACGACGGCACCCACCAGACGTACCGGCTGGCGAAGTTCGCGCGCTCCAACCAGGGCACGAGCTACAACCAGAAGCCGATCGTGGACGAGGGCGACCGCGTTGAGGTCGGCGAGGTCATCGCCGACGGTCCCTCCACCGACGACGGCGAGATGGCGCTGGGCAAGAACCTGCTCGTCGCCTTCATGCCGTGGGAGGGTCACAACTACGAGGACGCCATCATCCTCAACCAGCGCATCGTGCAGGACGACGTCCTCACCTCGATCCACATCGAGGAGAAGGAGGTCGACGCCCGCGACACGAAGCTCGGTGCCGAGGAGATCACCCGCGACATCCCCAACGTCTCCGAGGAGGTCCTCGCCGACCTCGACGAGCGCGGCATCGTGCGCATCGGTGCCGACGTCGTCCCCGGTGACGTCCTGGTCGGCAAGGTCACGCCCAAGGGCGAGACCGAGCTGACCCCCGAGGAGCGGCTGCTCCGCGCCATCTTCGGTGAGAAGGCCCGCGAGGTGCGCGACACCTCGCTGAAGGTGTCGCACGGTGAGGGCGGCAAGGTCATCGGCGTCCGCGTCTTCTCGCGCGAGGACGGCGACGAGCTGCCGCCGGGTGTCAACGAGCTCGTCCGCGTCTACATCGCGCAGAAGCGCAAGATCCAGGACGGTGACAAGCTCGCCGGCCGTCACGGCAACAAGGGCGTCATCGCCAAGATCCTGCCGCCGGAGGACATGCCCTTCCTGCAGGACGGCACCCCGGTCGACATCGTGCTCAACCCGCTCGGCGTGCCGAGCCGGATGAACGTCGGCCAGGTCCTCGAGACGCACCTGGGCTGGGTCGCCAAGACCGGCTGGGACATCGAGGGTGACCCGGAGTGGGCCAAGCGCCTCGGCGACCACGCCCGTAAGGGCGAGCCGAACACCAATGTCGCGACGCCGGTCTTCGACGGTGCCCGCGAGGGTGAGATCACCGGTCTGCTCGACTCCACGCTGAAGACGCGTGACGGTCAGCAGCTGATCGGCTCCAGCGGCAAGGCGAACCTGCTCGACGGTCGTTCCGGCGAGCCGTTCCCCGAGCCGATCTCGGTGGGCTACGTCTACATCCTCAAGCTGCTGCACCTCGTCGACGACAAGATCCACGCTCGCTCGACCGGCCCGTACTCGATGATCACGCAGCAGCCGCTGGGTGGTAAGGCGCAGTTCGGTGGCCAGCGCTTCGGTGAGATGGAGTGCTGGGCGATGCAGGCCTACGGCGCCGCCTACGCGCTGCAGGAGCTGCTGACGATCAAGTCCGACGACATCCTCGGCCGCGTGAAGGTGTACGAGGCGATCGTCAAGGGCGAGAACATCCCCGAGCCCGGCATTCCCGAGTCGTTCAAGGTGCTGCTCAAGGAGCTGCAGTCGCTCTGCCTGAACGTCGAGGTGCTCAGCTCGGACGGCTCGACCGTCGAGATGCGCGACAGCGACGACGACGTGTACCGCGCCGCCGAGGAGCTCGGCATCGACCTGTCGCGCCGCTTCGAGCCCAGCTCGGTCGAAGAGGTCTGATACGCACCCGAGCCGCGTCGGCCGCCAGCCGGCCGACGCGGCCCGTGCGCCCCGCTTGAATCGCAAGACCCATAGGGAAGAAGGAAAACCTTGCTCGACGTCAACGTGTTCGACGAGCTGCGTATCGGCCTGGCCACCGCCGACGACATCCGGCAGTGGAGCCACGGCGAGGTCAAGAAGCCCGAGACCATCAACTACCGGACGCTCAAGCCGGAGAAGGACGGTCTCTTCTGCGAGAAGATCTTCGGTCCCACCCGGGACTGGGAGTGCTACTGCGGCAAGTACAAGCGCGTGCGCTTCAAGGGCATCATCTGCGAGCGCTGTGGCGTCGAGGTCACCCGCGCCAAGGTGCGCCGTGAGCGCATGGGCCACATCGAGCTCGCCGCCCCGGTCACCCACATCTGGTACTTCAAGGGTGTGCCGTCGCGGCTGGGCTACCTGCTCGACCTCGCGCCCAAGGATCTCGAGAAGATCATCTACTTCGCGGCGTACCTGATCACCTCGGTCAACGACGAGGACCGCCACCGGGACCTGCCGACCATCGAGGCCGAGATGAGCGCCGAGAAGGGCGTTCTGGAGAAGAACCGCGACGCGGCCATCGACGCCCGTGCCAAGAAGCTCGAGACCGACCTGGCCGAGCTCGAGGCCGAGGGCGCCAAGAGCGACGTCCGCCGCAAGGTGCGTGAGGGCGGCGAGCGGGAGATGCGCCAGATCCGCGACCGCGCGCAGCGCGAGATCGACCGGCTCGACGAGGTCATCGACACCTTCCGCAAGCTGGAGGTCAAGCAGCTCATCGGTGACGAGCTGCTCTACCGCGAGCTGCGCGACCGCTTCGGCGACTACTTCGAAGGCGGCATGGGTGCCGAGTCGCTGCAGACCCTGCTGAAGAACTTCGACCTCGACGCCGAGGCCGAGAGCCTGCGCGAGACCATCCGCTCGGGCAAGGGTCAGAAGAAGATCCGCGCCCTCAAGCGGCTCAAGGTCGTGGCCTCCTTCCTCGCCACCACCAACAGCCCGCAGGGCATGGTGCTCGATTGCGTCCCGGTCATCCCGCCGGACCTGCGCCCGATGGTGCAGCTCGACGGTGGCCGCTTCGCCACCAGCGACCTCAACGACCTGTACCGCCGGGTCATCAACCGCAACAACCGCCTCAAGCGACTGATCGACCTCGGCGCGCCCGAGATCATCGTCAACAACGAGAAGCGGATGCTGCAGGAGTCCGTCGACGCCCTCTTCGACAACGGCCGCCGCGGCCGCCCGGTCACCGGGCCGGGCAACCGTCCGCTGAAGTCGCTCTCGGATCTGCTCAAGGGCAAGCAGGGCCGGTTCCGCCAGAACCTGCTCGGCAAGCGCGTCGACTACTCCGGCCGTTCGGTGATCATCGTCGGCCCGAAGCTCAAGCTGCACCAGTGCGGCCTGCCCAAGGGCATGGCGCTGGAGCTCTTCAAGCCGTTCGTGATGAAGCGCCTGGTGGACCTGAGCCACGCGCAGAACATCAAGTCGGCCAAGCGCATGGTCGAGCGTGCCCGTCCCGTGGTGTGGGACGTCCTGGAAGAGGTCATCCGCGAGCACCCGGTGCTGCTGAACCGTGCGCCGACGCTGCACCGCCTGGGCATCCAGGCCTTCGAGCCGCAGCTGGTCGAGGGCAAGGCCATCCAGATCCACCCGCTCGTCTGCACCGCCTTCAACGCGGACTTCGACGGTGACCAGATGGCGGTCCACCTGCCGCTGTCGGCCGAGGCGCAGGCCGAGGCGCGGATCCTGATGCTGTCGACGAACAACATCCTCAAGCCCGCCGATGGTCGTCCGGTGACCATGCCGACGCAGGACATGATCCTGGGTCTGTACCACCTGACCGCCGTGAAGCCGGAGGCCGACGGCGCGGGTCGCGTCTTCGGCTCGCCGGCCGAGGCGATCATGGCTCGCGACACCGGCACGCTGCACCTGCAGGCTCCGGTGAAGATCCGGCTGCCGCACGTCACGACGGTGGACAACGGCCAGGGTCAGCCGAAGTGGGAGTCCCCGGAGGAGTGGGAGGCCGGCTCTCCGGCGCTGGTGGAGACCACGCTGGGTCGCTGCCTGTTCAACGACGCCCTCCCGGCCGACTACCGGTTCGTCAACTACCCGGTCGTCAAGAAGGAGCTCGGCCAGATCGTCAACGACCTGGCGGAGCGCTACCCCAAGGTCGTCGTGGCCAACACCCTCGACGCCCTCAAGGCGGCAGGCTTCCACTGGGCGACTCGTTCGGGCATCACCATCGCCATCGACGACGTCGTGACGCCGCCGCGCAAGGCCGAGATCCTCGAGCGGTACGAGTCCGACGCCGAGAAGATCGAGAAGCAGTACCTGCGCGGTGTCATCACCGCCGACGAGCGCCGGCAGGAGCTCGTCGAGGTCTGGACCAAGGCGACCAGCGAGGTCGCCAAGGAGATGGAAGGCAACTTCCCGAAGACCAACCCGGTGTACATCATGGTGAACTCCGGTGCGCGCGGAAACATGATGCAGATGCGGCAGATCGCCGGTATGCGCGGTCTGGTGGCCAACCCCAAGGGCGAGATCATCCCGCGTCCGATCAAGGCCAACTTCCGTGAGGGCCTGTCGGTGCTGGAGTACTTCATCGCCACCCACGGTGCCCGCAAGGGTCTGGCCGACACCGCGCTGCGGACCGCCGACTCGGGTTACCTGACCCGTCGTCTGGTCGACGTCTCGCAGGACGTGATCATCCGCGAGGAGGACTGCGGCACCGACCGCGGCCTCAAGCTGACGATCGCCGAGGACGTCAACGGCACCCTGGTCAAGGACCCGCACGTGGAGACTTCGGTCTACGCCCGCGTGCTGGCCGAGGACATCACCAACGGCAAGACAACCGTCGCGACGGCCGGCACCGACCTCGGTGACGTCCTGATCGACGAGCTCGTCGAGGCGGGCGTGAGCGAGGTCCGGGTCCGCTCGGTCCTCACCTGCGAGTCCTCGCTGGGCACCTGCGCGACCTGCTACGGCCGCTCGCTGGCCACCGGCAAGCTCGTGGACGTCGGCGAGGCGGTCGGCATCATCGCCGCCCAGTCGATCGGTGAGCCGGGCACCCAGCTGACCATGCGTACCTTCCACACCGGCGGCATCGCCGGTGACGACATCACGCACGGTCTGCCGCGTGTCGGCGAGCTCTTCGAGGCCCGCGTCCCGAAGGGCATGTCGCCCATCGCCGAGACCTCTGGTCGGGTCCGCTTCGAGGAGTCCGACGGCTCCAAGGGCTCCAGCCGGCGGATCATCATCACGCCCGACGACAGCGACGAGGAGAAGGAGTACCCGATCACCCGGCGTGCTCGTCCCCTCGTCAACGACGGCGACCACGTCGAGGCGGGCACCCAGCTCATCTCGGGTGCGGTCAACCCGCACGACGTGCTGCGCATCATGGGCCCGCGCGAGGTGCAGCTGCACCTGGTGCGCGAGGTCCAGGAGGTCTACCGCAGCCAGGGTGTGGCGATCCACGACAAGCACATCGAGGTGATCATCCGGCAGATGCTCAAGCGCATCACGGTGATCGAGTCGGGTGCCACCGAGTTCCTGCCGGGCTCGCTGGTCGAGCGGACGCTCTTCGAGTCCGAGAACCGGCGCGTGGTGGCCGAGGGCAACGAGCCGGCTTCGGGCCGCCCGGTGCTCATGGGCATCACGAAGGCCTCGCTGGCGACCGAGTCGTGGCTGTCGGCGGCCTCCTTCCAGGAGACCACCCGCGTGCTCACCGACGCCGCCATCTCCGCCAAGTCCGACTCGCTGGTCGGCCTGAAGGAGAACGTGATCATCGGCAAGCTGATCCCGGCCGGTACCGGCATCTCGAAGTACCGCAACGTCGACGTCAACCCGACCGAAGAGGCCCGCGCCGCGGCGTTCTCGATGTCCGGGTACGACGAGAACGACTACTACGGTTTCGGCAACAACGCGCTCGGCCCGGCCGTCCCGCTCGACGAGTTCGGGTACGACGACTACCGCTGAGCCGATCGAAGCATGTTGAGGCGGGTAGCGCCGATCATCGCTGAGCAGTGACCAACGAAGGGCCGACCCCCGTCAGGGGGCCGGCCCTTCGTCGTCTGCCCCGTCCGTCCCGCCCCGACCGACCCGCCCGACCCGCCCGGTCCAGCCCCCCGACTGATGAGTGGGCCAAAATCCGATGAGTGGGCCGGAATGTTGGCCCACTGAGCCGATATCGGCCCACTCATCAGACGGACCCGCTATCGCGCGCTCATCAGGAGCGGGGACGGGGGTGCACCGGGCCGGGCGGGGCGTCGACGTCGGCGCCGTCCGGCCGCAGCGAGCGCTGCACCCAGGTGACGTCGTGCCAGGCGCCGTGTTTCCACCCGATCCGCCGCCAGGTGCCGACCGGCTCGAAGCCGAGCGCCCGGTGCAGGCCCTCGCTGGCCGGGTTGGGCACGGTCATGCCGGCGACGGCGGTCCGGTAGCCGCATGCGGCGAGCCTGGCGAGAAGGGCGTCGTAGAGCGCCCGCCCCAGCCCCTCACGGTGCAGCCCCGGTCGCAGGTAGACCGACACCTCACAGCTCCACCGATAGGCGGCACGGGACTTGTACTCCCCGCCGTAGGCGTAGCCGACCACCACGCCGTCGCGCTCGGCCACCAGCCAGGCATGACGCCGCTGCGCGGTGACGATGCGGCGGGCCAGCTCCGAAGCGTCAGGTGCCTCCTCCTCGAAGGTGATGACGGTGTCGCGGACGTAGGGCGCATAGATCGCGGCACAGGCGGCGGCGTCGTCCTCGGTGGCGTCGCGGATCGTCATCGCGCCAGTCTCCGCCGCGGGGGAGTGGCTCAGGCGAGGTTGCGTCCGACCCGCTGAGCAAGACCGATCCCCACCGAGACCGAGACGTTCAGCGACTCCGCGCCGGGATGCATCGGGATTGAGACACGACGCGAGCCCGAGAACCCTTCGGACGGTCCGCGCTTCTCGCTGCCGAAGACCAGCGCCAGGCGCCCCGGCAGCTGCGACAGACCGGACAGCGCCAGATCTCCGTCGGCTTCGAAGCTGACCTGCTCGATGCCGTTGTCCGCCAGGAACGCGGCGGCCTCGTCGTGACCGGTCAGGACGACCGGCAACGAGAAGACGTAGGCGCGGCTGGCCCGCACCAGCCGGCGATCGGCCACCGAGGCGAGCTCGCTGTCCACGAGGACGATGCCGCCGGCGCCGAGGGCATAGGACGTCCGCACGATGGCGCCGATGTTGCCGACGATCCGCACCCCGTCGAGCAGCACGAGGTCGCGTCCGGTGGCGAGCAGGTCGTCGAGGCGGTGCGGCCGCGGCACCCGGGCCAGGCCGAAGGTCTTCGGCCTCCGGTCACCCTTGAAGACGGCGTTGACGACCGTCGGCGACACCAGGCGCATCGGCACGTCGTGGCGCAGGCACGCCTCCAGCACCGGCCCGGGGACCGGCTGGCCGGCCAGCGAGAAGACCTCGTGGAAGCGGACCCCGGCAGCGACGCTGGCGGCGATGGGCTCGGCGTCCTCGATCAGCGCGGTACGGGGAATGCCACGGCCGGGCTTCATGACGTCGAGCACGCGGCGGATCGCCGGGTGCGAGTCGCTGTCGATGAGCTCCGGCGTCGTCACCGCCCGAGCCTAGCCCGTGGCCGGGACGGCGCCGGGTCCTCCCCGGACGAGCGAAGGGCCGGTCCCGCGGGGGAACCGGCCCATCGTCGGAGCGTCGCCTACTTGACGAGCTGCCTGAGCTCGTCGAGCGCCTTCAGCACCTGGGTCACCTTCGGCAGGACGTCGGAATCGGTCTTGGGACGGAAGGTGTCTTGGGCCATCGGGCGCCAGTTCTTCTGGTTCCAGGCGATCCAGTCGTCGTTCTTGCTGCGGTCCAGGGCGGCCGCCATGCCGCGGACGTTCTGGTGGAACCCCTTGCCGGCGTCGCCGTTGTAGGTGCTCACGGTCGGGGTCGCACGGACCACATCGGCGTTGGCGCGCAGGGACTTGAAGATGCTCGCGATGGCCTCCAGGCCGATCTTGCGCTGCCGCTCCTCCTCCTTGGCGATGGCCTCGCCCGCCGCCGCCCAGTCACGGTCGTAGCTCCGGAGGGCGATGAACAGCGTGTCGGCCGTCTTGGCCATGTCGGCGACGTACTTAGTGGAGGAGGCGGGGATGACCTTGCTGGCCTTCCACTTGGTCTGCAACGTCGTGGCGAGATCCCGGACGGCCTGCACCTCCTTGCGAGCAGACTCGACCGAGGACTTGGCCGACGCGGCCTTGCCCTTCAAGGTCTCGAAGTTCGCCGTCGTCCGCTTCACCTTCGCCGTCTCGAAGGCCTGGTTCGGGTCCAGGGCCTCGGCCGGCACCTTCGCCCATGCCGCGTCCAGCTTCTTCAGGGCAGCGCCCATGCCGGTCTCGCCGGCCATCTTCGCGATGACGCCCTTCTTGGCGTCCCACTCCTTGGCCGTGAGGGCCTTGGGCATTTCCTTCTTCACGCTGTACTCCTCCGCATTCCGCCCGCCGGGAATCCCACCGCCAAGTCGTGCGCATCCTCTCCCCGCGCGCGGGGAGAGGACAGGGACATCGGACCTTCGTTCGTTGCGCCCGCGCAGGGGAGCGACCGGCCGCAGCCGACCGCGCCACCGAGTGCCCTCAGGGGGCAATTTGGAGTGGCGCGCAGACCTGAGTACAGTTGCTCCTTGTGCCCGGAGCTATCCGGGTCGTCAGGTGTGCCGCAGCCGTGGTCGCACCGAGCTCCACCCCCGTAGGTCAGCATGATTCCGGCCGGCGGGGATCCGAGGTAGCGCGACACGCCCGACCTCGGGGACCGGAGGTCGGCCCACAGGCGTGGCCGCCCCACACAACAGCACAGCAGATTCGCCGGAGCGCGCCCGCGTCCCGGAAGCAGGACAGATTCGACGAACGAGGAGATTGCAGGCCGCATGCCTACGATCCAGCAGCTGGTCCGCAAGGGCCGCGAGGACAAGGTCGACAAGACCAAGACGCCGGCGCTGAAGGGTTCCCCGCAGCGCCGTGGCGTGTGCACCCGCGTGTACACGACCACGCCCAAGAAGCCGAACTCGGCCCTGCGCAAGGTCGCCCGTGTCCGGCTGACCAGCCAGATCGAGGTCACGGCCTACATCCCCGGCGTCGGCCACAACCTGCAGGAGCACTCGATCGTGCTCGTCCGCGGCGGTCGCGTGAAGGACCTGCCCGGCGTTCGCTACAAGATCATCCGTGGCTCGCTGGACACCCAGGGTGTCCGCGGCCGCAAGCAGGCGCGCAGCCGTTACGGCGCGAAGAAGGAGAAGGGCTAATGCCTCGCAAGGGACCCGCCCCCAAGCGACCGCTGGTCGTCGACCCGGTCTACGCCTCCCCGCTGGTCACCCAGCTGGTGAACAAGGTGCTGCTGTCGGGCAAGAAGTCGACCGCCGAGAGCATCGTCTACGGCGCCCTCGAGGGCACCCGGGACAAGACCGGCACGGATCCGGTGGTGACCCTCAAGCGCGCGCTCGACAACGTCAAGCCCGCCCTCGAGGTGAAGAGCCGCCGCGTCGGTGGCGCCACCTACCAGGTGCCGATCGAGGTCAAGCCGGGCCGCAGCACCACGCTGGCCCTGCGTTGGCTCGTCGGCTACTCGCGTTCGCGTCGTGAGAAGACCATGACCGAGCGCCTCATGAACGAGATCCTCGACGCCAGCAACGGCCTGGGCGCCAGCGTCAAGCGTCGCGAGGACACCCACAAGATGGCCGAGTCGAACAAGGCCTTCGCGCACTACCGCTGGTAGTGCTCGATCGCTCAGCTCGCAAGCTTCGCTGAAGCCGGGTCACCCCCGACCTACAGCACCCGCCCGCCAGCAAGGAAGAGAGACCATGGCAAACGCAGCCGAACTCGCCAAGACCCGCAACATCGGGATCATGGCGCACATCGACGCGGGCAAGACCACGACGACCGAGCGCATCCTCTTCTACACCGGTATCAACTACAAGATCGGTGAGGTCCACGACGGCGCAGCCACGATGGACTGGATGGAGCAGGAGCAGGAGCGTGGCATCACGATCACCTCCGCCGCGACGAAGTGCTCCTGGAAGGGGCACACCATCCAGATCATCGACACCCCCGGTCACGTCGACTTCACCGTCGAGGTCGAGCGCTCGCTGCGCGTCCTCGACGGCGCGGTCGCCGTGTACGACGGTGTCGCCGGTGTCGAGCCGCAGACCGAGACCGTCTGGCGGCAGGCCGACAAGTACTCCGTGCCGCGGATGTGCTTCGTCAACAAGCTCGACCGCACCGGCGCTGACTTCTTCCGCTGCGTCGACATGATGCGCGAGCGGCTGAACTCCAACGCGCTGGTGCTGCAGCTGCCCATCGGCAACGAGGCCGACTTCATCGGTGTCGTCGACCTGGTGCAGATGCGCGCGCTCGTCTGGCGCGGCGAGACCAAGCTCGGTGAGGACTACGAGGTCGAGGAGATCCCGGCCGAGCTCGCCGACCAGGCCGCCGAGTACCGCGAGAAGCTGCTTGAGCAGCTCGCCGACGTCGACGACGAGATCGCCGAGAAGTACCTCGAGGGCGAGGAACTCGACGTCGCCACCATCAAGGCCGCGATCCGCAAGGCGACGCTGGCCGACCTGGTGAACCCGGTCCTCACCGGCACCGCCTTCAAGAACAAGGGCGTGCAGCCGCTGCTCGACGCGGTCGTGGACTACCTCCCGTCGCCGCTGGACGTCGGTGGCGTCACCGGCACGCTGCAGGACGGCGAGACGCCGGCCGAGCGCAAGGCCGACGAGTCCGAGCCGCTGGCGGCGCTGGCCTTCAAGATCGCCACCGACCCGCACCTGGGCAAGCTGACCTTCGTCCGCATCTACTCCGGCGTGATGGAGCAGGGCTCGCAGGTCCTGAACTCCACCAAGGACCGCAAGGAGCGGATCGGCAAGATCTACCAGATGCACGCGAACAAGCGCGAAGAGCTGTCGCGTGCCGGTGCCGGCGAGATCATCGCCGTCGCGGGTCTGAAGCAGACCACCACCGGTGAGACGCTCTCGGACGCGCAGAAGCCCGTCGTGCTGGAGTCCATGACCTTCCCGGCGCCGGTCATCGACGTCGCGATCGAACCGAAGACCAAGGCCGACCAGGAGCGTCTGGGCACCGCGATCCAGAAGCTGGCCGAAGAGGACCCGACCTTCCGCGTCCAGAACGACGAGGAGACCGGTCAGACGGTCATCTCCGGCATGGGCGAGCTGCACCTGGAGATCCTCGTCGACCGCATGAAGCGCGAGTTCCGCGTCGAGGCCAACGTCGGCAAGCCGCAGGTGGCCTACCGCGAGACGATCAAGCGTGCCGTCGAGCGCGAGGACCTCACCTACAAGAAGCAGACCGGTGGTTCGGGTCAGTACGCGAAGGTCCAGGTGGCGCTCGAGCCGCTGGAGATGACCGCGGACGGCCCCTCCTACGAGTTCGAGAACAAGGTCACCGGTGGCCGTATCCCCAAGGAGTTCATCCCCTCGGTGGACGCGGGCGCGCAGGAGGCCATGCAGTACGGCATCCTCGCCGGCTACCCGATGGTGGGCGTGAAGTTCAGCCTGCTCGACGGTGGCTACCACGACGTCGACTCCTCGGAGATGGCGTTCAAGATCGCCGGCTCCATGGTCTTCAAGGCCGCGGCCAAGAAGGCGAACCCGGTGCTGCTCGAGCCGCTGATGGCCGTCGAGGTCACCACGCCCGAGGACAACATGGGCGACGTGGTCGGCGACATCAACTCCCGCCGTGGCCAGATCCAGGCCATGGAGGAGCGTGGCGGCGCCCGTGTCGTCCGCGCCCTGGTGCCGCTGTCGGAGATGTTCGGCTACGTCGGCGACCTGCGGTCCAAGACCCAGGGCCGCGCGAGCTACTCGATGCAGTTCGACAGCTACGCCGAGGTCCCGGCCAACGTGGCCAAGGAGATCGTCGCCAAGGTCACCGGCGAGTAGTCAGCACCACCAGAGTTTCAAGACAACAGTCAACACAAGCCGGACCAAGAAGACCGGCAAACCAGCCCGAGAGGACAGGGATCCACAGTGGCGAAGGCCAAGTTCGAGCGGACCAAGCCGCACGTCAACATCGGCACCATCGGTCACATCGACCATGGCAAGACGACGCTGACGGCAGCGATCTCGCGCGTGCTGCACGACAAGTACCCGGACATGAACCCGAGCACCGAGGCGTTCGACCAGATCGACAAGGCGCCTGAGGAGCGGCAGCGCGGCATCACGATCTCGATCGCGCACATCGAGTACCAGACCGAGAACCGGCACTACGCGCACGTCGACTGCCCCGGTCACGCCGACTACATCAAGAACATGATCACCGGTGCCGCGCAGATGGACGGCGCCATCCTGGTGGTCGCCGCCACCGACGGCCCGATGCCGCAGACCAAGGAGCACGTGCTCCTGGCCCGCCAGGTCGGTGTCCCGTACATCGTCGTCGCGCTCAACAAGGCCGACATGGTCGACGACGAGGAGATCATGGAGCTCGTCGAGCTTGAGGTCCGCGAGCTGCTGACCCAGTACGAGTTCCCGGGCGACGACGCCCCCATCGTCAAGGTCTCGGCGCTGAAGGCGCTCGAGGGCGACGCCAAGTGGGGCGAGTCGGTCCTGGAGCTCATGCAGGCCGTCGACGACTCGATCCCGCAGCCCGAGCGTGACACCGACAAGCCGTTCCTCATGCCGATCGAGGACGTCTTCACGATCACCGGTCGTGGCACGGTCGTCACCGGCCGTATCGAGCGCGGTGTGCTCAAGGTGAACGAGACCGTCGACATCGTCGGCATCCGCACCGACAAGCAGACCACCACGGTCACCGGCATCGAGATGTTCCGCAAGCTGCTCGACGAGGGCCAGGCCGGTGAGAACGTCGGTCTGCTGCTGCGCGGCATCAAGCGCGAGGACGTCGAGCGCGGCCAGGTCGTCATCAAGCCGGGCACGACCACCCCGCACACGAAGTTCGAGGCGAACGTCTACATCCTCTCCAAGGACGAGGGTGGCCGTCACACGCCGTTCTTCAACAACTACCGCCCGCAGTTCTACTTCCGCACCACCGACGTGACCGGCGTCGTGACCCTCCCCGAGGGCACTGAGATGGTCATGCCGGGTGACAACACCGAGATGTCGGTGGAGCTCATCCAGCCGGTAGCCATGGAGGACGGCCTGCGCTTCGCGATCCGCGAGGGTGGCCGCACCGTCGGTGCCGGCCGCGTCACGAAGATCGTCGAGTAGTAGCACCACCAGCTCCACCCCGTCCGGGTGGAGCCGGGCCGATCCGTCGGACCCGGTACTCCACCCGGACGGGTGCCCTCCGCCCCATCGGGCGGGCGGGCTCGAACCTGCAGCAGCACCGAAAACAGTGAAGGTGAGTCAGCCACTATGGCGGGACAGAAGATTCGCATCCGGCTCAAGGCCTACGACCACGAGGCCATCGACGCCAGTGCGCGCAAGATCGTCGAGACGGTGACCCGTACCGGCGCCCGGGTGGTCGGCCCGGTGCCGCTGCCGACGGAGAAGAACATCTACTGCGTCATCCGTTCGCCGCATAAGTACAAGGACAGCCGCGAGCACTTCGAGATGCGCACCCACAAGCGGCTCATCGACATCCTCGACCCCACGCCGAAGACGGTCGACGCGCTCATGCGCATCGACCTCCCGGCCTCGGTCGACGTCAACATTCAGTAAGCGGAGATCTGAACCAATGGCTAACGACAGAACTGGGATCCTGGGCGAGAAGCTCGGCATGACCCAGGTCTTCGACGAGAACAACCGGATCGTTCCGGTCACCGTCGTCAAGGCCGGGCCGTGCGTCGTCACCCAGATCAGGACTCAAGAGAAGGACGGCTACACCGCCGTCCAGCTCGCCTACGGGCAGATCGACCCGCGCAAGGTGACCAAGCCCGTGGCCGGCCACTTCAAGGCCGCCGACGTCACGCCGCGCCGACACCTCGTCGAGCTGCGCACCGACGCCGTCGAGGGCTACACGGTCGGCCAGGAGATCACCGCCGACGTGTTCGCCGCCGGCGCCCGCGTCGACGTCTCGGGCACCACCAAGGGCAAGGGCACCGCCGGTGTCATGAAGCGCCACGGCTTCCACGGCGTCTCGGCCTCGCACGGTGCGCACCGCAACCACCGCAAGCCCGGCTCGATCGGTGGCTGCGCCACCCCGGCGCGTGTCTTCAAGGGCATGCGCATGGCCGGTCGCATGGGCGCGGTCAAGGCGACCACCACCGGCCTCACCGTCCACGGAGTGGACGCCGAGAACGGCCTCATCCTCATCAAGGGCGCCGTGCCGGGGCCCAAGGGCGGCCTGCTGGTCGTCCGCAGCGCCGGCAAGTCCGGTGAGCTCAACCCGGTCGAGAAGGGGCTGTAAGGCGATGACGCTCTCCCTCACGATCCAGAACCCGACCGACGGCGGCGCCAGCGGCGACACCGTCGAGCTGCCTGCCGAGATCTTCGACGTCGAGACCAACGTCGCGCTGATCCACCAGGTCGTCGTGGCCCAGCTCGCTGCGGCGCGCCAGGGCACGCACAAGACCAAGACGCGTGGCGAGGTCCGCGGTGGCGGCAAGAAGCCGTACCGCCAGAAGGGCACCGGCCGCGCCCGTCAGGGCTCGACCCGCGCGCCGCAGTTCGCCGGCGGTGGCACCGTGCACGGCCCGGTGCCGCGCAGCTACGTGCAGCGCACGCCCAAGAAGATGAAGGCAGCCGCCCTGCGCGGTGCCCTCTCCGACCGGGCCCGCAACGACCGCGTCTTCGTCGTCTCCGCGCTGGTGGGTGGCGAGCTGCCCTCCACCAAGGCCGCGGCCGAGGCGCTCAAGTCGGTCAGCACCTCGCGCCACGTCCTCGTGGTCGCGCAGCGCACCGACGAGCTGACCTGGAAGAGCCTGCGCAACGTCGAGACGGTGCACCTGCTCGAGCCGACGCAGCTCAATACGTACGACGTCCTCGTCAGCGACGACCTGGTCTTCACCAAGGCGGCGCTCGACGAGTTCATCGCCGGACCGGCCAAGGGCAAGTCGGCCACCGCGTCGGCGACCGAGTCCGAGACGGTCTCCGTCTCGAAGGGTGATGACGACTGATGTTCGACGATCCTCGCGACGTGTTGCTCGCTCCGGTCATCTCGGAGAAGAGCTACAGCCTGCTCGACGACAACAAGTACACGTTCGACGTGCACCCGCAGGCGAACAAGACCCAGATCAAGATCGCGGTCGAGAAGGTGTTCGGCGTCAAGGTCACCGACGTCAACACCCTCAACCGGCAGGGCAAGCGCAAGCGCACCCGCTTCGGCTACGGCACTCGCAAGAGCGTCAAGCGCGCCGTGGTCACCCTGCGTGCGGGCGACCGCATCGACGTGTTCGGACAGATTGGCTGAGTTGAGCTATGGCTATCCGTAAGTACAAGCCGACGACGCCGGGCCGGCGTGGCTCGTCCGTCGCCGACTTCGCCGAGGTCACCCGCGACCACCCGGAGAAGTCGCTGGTCCGCCCGCTGCACAACAAGGGCGGCCGCAACAACTCGGGCAAGGTCACGACGCGTCACCAGGGTGGCGGTCACAAGCGCGCCTACCGCGTGATCGACTTCCGTCGTCACGACAAGGACGGCGTGCCGGCGAAGGTCGCGCACATCGAGTACGACCCGAACCGCACCGCGCGCATCGCGCTGCTGCACTACGCCGACGGCGAGAAGCGCTACATCCTCGCGCCGCGGCTGCTCAAGCAGGGCGACAACATCGAGAACGGTCCGGGCGCGGACATCAAGCCGGGCAACGCCCTACCGCTGCGCAACATCCCGGTCGGCACCGTGGTCCACGCCATCGAGCTGCGGCCCGGTGGCGGCGCGAAGATCGCCCGCTCCGCCGGTGCCAGCGTGCAGCTGGTGGCCAAGGAGGGTGCGTACGCCCAGCTGCGCATGCCCTCCGGTGAGATCCGCAACGTCGACGTGCGCTGCCGCGCCACCGTCGGCGAGGTCGGCAACGCCGAGCAGAGCAACATCAACTGGGGCAAGGCCGGCCGCATGCGGTGGAAGGGCAAGCGCCCCACCGTCCGCGGTGTCGCGATGAACCCGGTGGACCACCCGCACGGCGGTGGTGAGGGCAAGACGTCCGGTGGTCGCCACCCGGTGAACCCGAACGGACGCCCCGAGGGCCGCACCCGTCGCCGCAAGGCCAGCGACCAGATGATCGTCCGCCGTCGTCGTACGAACAAGAAGAGGTAAGACCGATGCCACGCAGCCTGAAGAAGGGCCCGTTCGTCGACGACCACCTGCTCAAGAAGGTGGACGCACAGAACGACAAGAACACCAAGAACGTGATCAAGACCTGGTCGCGGCGCTCGACGATCATCCCCGACATGCTCGGGCACACGATCGCCGTGCACGACGGCCGCAAGCACGTCCCGGTCTTCGTCACCGAGGGCATGGTCGGGCACAAGCTGGGCGAGTTCGCCCCGACGCGCACCTTCAAGGGGCACGTCAAGGACGACCGTCGCGCACGGCGCGGCTGAGCCGGCTGAACACGGAGACAGGACATGACTGAGCCAGACACCGAGGTCCGCGGCGCCTACGCCAAGGCCTCGCACGTGCGCGTCACGCCGATGAAGGCGCGTCGCGTCATCGACCTCATCCGCAACCGGCCCGCGCAGCAGGCCCTGGCGGAGCTGAAGTTCCAGCCCCAGGCCGCGGCGGAGCCGGTGGCCAAGGTGCTCGCCAGCGCGATCGCCAACGCCGAGAACAACTTCGACCTCGACCCCGAGACGCTGATCATCTCGCGGGCCTACGTCGACGAGGGCCCGACGATGAAGCGGTTCCGGCCGCGTGCCCAGGGCCGGGCGTACCGCATCCGCAAGCGCACGAGCCACATCACCATCGAGGTCGAGAGCATCGACCGGCCGACGACCAAGAAGGGACGGGGCCAGTAATGGGTCAGAAGATCAACCCGAACGGCTTCCGCCTCGGTATCACCACCGACTTCAAGAGCCGCTGGTTCGCCGACAAGCAGTACGCGGAGTACGTCGCCGAAGACGTCAAGATCCGCAAGCTGATGTCGACGGGCATGGAGCGCGCCGGCATCGCCAAGGTCGAGATCGAGCGCACCCGCGACCGCGTCCGCGTGGACATCCACACGGCGCGTCCGGGCATCGTCATCGGCCGCCGTGGCGCCGAGGCCGATCGCATCCGCGGCGAGCTGGAGAAGCTCACCGGCAAGCAGGTGCAGCTCAACATCCTCGAGGTGAAGAACCCCGAGAGCGATGCTCAGCTCGTGGCCCAGGGCGTGGCCGAGCAGCTCTCCAACCGCGTGAGCTTCCGCCGCGCGATGCGCAAGTCGATGCAGTCGACCCTCAAGGCTCCGGGCGTCAAGGGCATCCGGGTGCAGTGCGGTGGCCGCCTCGGTGGCGCCGAGATGTCGCGCTCGGAGTTCTACCGCGAGGGTCGCGTGCCGCTGCACACGCTGCGCGCGAACATCGACTACGGCTTCTACGAGGCCAAGACCACCTTTGGCCGTATCGGCGTCAAGGTGTGGATCTACAAGGGCGAGGTCCCGACCGGTTCGCGCAGCGAGCGCGAGGCCGCGGTCGCCGCCGAGGCGCTGCGCCAGCGTCGCGACCGGCCCGCGGGTGGCGGCCGTCCGCGCCGCTCCGGCTCGCAGGGCACGACGGGTGTCAGCACCGACGCCGGCCGCGCCGCCTCCGGTGAGGGTTCGGTCGCGACCGCCCCCGCCGAGACCGCGACCGAGGCCGTCGAGCCCACGGTCACGACCGAGCCCACGACTGCCCCGGTCACCTCCGAGGCCGTCGCCGACACCGCTGGTGCCGAGGGCATCGTGGCGCAGGCGCCGCAGCCCGACGGCGAGTCCGCCCCCGCGACCGAGGCCGCTCCGGCCGAGGCCGCAGAGAACACGGAGAGCTGATCATGCTCATTCCCCGTCGAGTCAAGCACCGCAAGCAGCACCACCCCACCCGCCGTGGCATGGCCAGCGGCGGCACGCAGGTGGCCTTCGGTGAGTACGGTGTGCAGGCCCTGGAGCCGGCGTACGTGACCAACCGGCAGATCGAGTCGGCGCGTATCGCGATCAACCGGCACATCCGTCGTGGCGGCAAGGTGTGGATCAACATCTACCCCGACCGTCCGCTCACCAAGAAGCCCGCCGAGACCCGCATGGGTTCCGGGAAGGGCTCGCCGGAGTGGTGGATCGCCAACGTCAAGCCGGGTCGCGTGCTCTTCGAGCTCTCCTTCCCGAACGAGAAGGTGGCCCGTGAGGCGCTGACCCGCGCCATTCACAAGCTGCCGATGAAGTGCCGGATCGTGACGCGAGAGGGCGAGGTCTGATCCCCGTGTCGACCACTACCAACGAACTGCGCGAGCTCAACGACGACGAGCTCGCCACCCGGCTGCGGGAGTCCAAGGAAGAGCTGTTCAACCTGCGCTTCCAGATGGCGACCGGGCAGCTGGACAACAACCGGCGACTGCGCACCGTGAAGCACGACATCGCACGGATCTACACGATCTTGCGCGAGCGTGAGCTCGGCCTGTCGGTCGCCCCGAGCGAGGGTGTGACCGCGTCATGACCGAGGCAACCGAGACGGCCAGCGAGCACGGCCGCAACTATCGCAAGATCCGTGAGGGTCTCGTCGTCAGCGACAAGATGGACAAGACCGTCGTCGTCGAGGTCGAGGACCGCGTCAAGCACCCCCTCTACGGCAAGGTGCTGCGTCGCACCAACAAGATCAAGGCTCACGACGAGTCCAACGAGGTCGGCATCGGCGACCGCGTGCGGCTGATGGAGACCAAGCCGCTCTCGGCCACCAAGCGCTGGCGCGTCGTCGAGGTCCTCGAGAAGGCCAAGTAAGCGCAGCACGGCACCGCCGCACCACAGTGAAACCGTCCCCGTGCAGGGGAACAGGTCCTATCTCTCAGGAGTAAGCAGTGATTCAGCAGGAGTCGCGACTTCGGGTCGCCGACAACACCGGAGCCAAGGAGATCTTGTGCATCCGGGTGATGGGCGGCTCGGGACGTCGCTACGCCGGCATCGGCGACATCATCGTCGCCACGGTCAAGGACGCGCTGCCCGGCGCCGGTGTGAAGAAGGGTGACGTCGTCAAGGCGGTCATCGTCCGCACCGTCAAGGAGCGCCGGCGTCCGGACGGCAGCTACATCCGCTTCGACGAGAACGCCGCCGTCCTCATCAAGACCGACGGCGAGCCCCGCGGCACCCGCATCTTCGGCCCGGTGGGCCGCGAGCTGCGCGACAAGCGGTTCATGAAGATCATTTCTCTCGCTCCCGAGGTGCTGTAGTCATGAAGGTAAAGAAGGGCGACGAGGTCGTCGTCATCGCGGGCAAGGACCGCGGCGTGAAGGGCAAGGTCATCGCGGCCAACCCCGAGACCAACAAGGTCATCGTCGAGGGCGTCAACCGCGTCACCAAGCACACTCGCGTCTCCCAGACGAACCGCGGTGCGAAGGCCGGCGGCATCGAGCACATCGAGGCCCCGATCAGCGCCAGCAACGTCATGGTGATCGACGGCGAGGGCAAGGCCACCCGCGTCGGCTACCGGCGTGACGAGGAGAGCGGCCGCAACGTGCGCGTGTCCCGCCGCTCCGGGAAGGACATCTGATGACCGCGGCTACCGAGGTCCCCACGCCTCGCCTCAAGACGCGTTACCGCGACGAGATCGTCCCGGCGCTGACGAAGGAGTTCTCCTTCGCCAATCCGATGCAGGTCCCCGGCCTGACGAAGATCGTCGTCAACATGGGTGTCGGCCAGGCGGCCAAGGACAGCAAGCTCATGGACGGAGCCGTCCGCGACCTGACCCTCATCACCGGTCAGAAGCCGCTGGTGCAGCGCGCCCGCAAGTCCATCGCGCAGTTCAAGCTGCGTGAGGGCATGCCGATCGGCGCGAAGGTCACCCTGCGCGGCGACCGGATGTGGGAGTTCCTGGACCGCCTGCTCTCGCTGGCGCTGCCCCGCATCCGCGACTTCCGCGGCCTGTCCGACCGTCAGTTCGACGGCAACGGCAACTACACCTTCGGCCTGACCGAGCAGTCGATGTTCCACGAGATCGACCCCGACTCGATCGACCGGCAGCGTGGCATGGACATCACCGTGGTCACCACCGCCACCAACGACGACGAGGGACGCGCCCTGCTGCGGGCGCTCGGCTTCCCGTTCAAGGAGAACTGACATGGCCAAGACCGCTCTGAAGCAGAAGGCGGCTGCCAAGCCCAAGTTCGCCGTGCGCGGCTACACCCGTTGCCAGCGCTGCGGGCGCGCGCACTCGGTCTACCGCAAGTTCGGCCTCTGCCGTATCTGCCTGCGCGAGATGGCCCACGCGGGCGAGCTCCCCGGCGTCACCAAGTCCTCCTGGTAATCCTCCTTCGCCACAGGCCCGGCCGATGATCCGGCGGGGAACCAGGGCGAGAAAGAAGAACACATCATGACCATGACCGACCCCATCGCGGACATGCTGACGCGCGTCCGCAACGGCAACACGGCCTACCACGACACCGTCGACATGCCGCACTCCAAGCTCAAGGGGCACATCGCCGAGATCCTGAAGCAGGAGGGCTACATCGCCGGCTTCAAGATCACCGAGGCCCCGGAGGGCCAGGTGGGCCGTGTCCTCACGCTCGAGCTGAAGTACGGCCCGAACCGTGAGCGCAGCATCGCCGGTGTCCGGCGCGTGTCCAAGCCCGGCCTGCGGGTGTACGCCAAGTCCACCGGACTGCCGCGCGTACTCGGTGGCCTGGGTACCGCGATCATCTCGACGTCGTCCGGCCTGCTGACCGACAAGCAGGCCGCGAAGCGTGGCGTGGGCGGCGAAGTCCTCGCCTACGTCTGGTAAGGGAGAGCTTCCAATGAGTCGAATCGGACGGCTTCCCGTCGCCGTGCCGTCAGGCGTCGATGTCACCGTCGCCGGCCAGGACGTCACCGTGAAGGGGCCCAAGGGCACCCTGAGCCACACCGTGGCCACGCCCATCACCGTCAGCAAGGGCGAGGACGGCACCATCGTCGTCGACCGCCCCAACGACGAGCGTGAGTCGAAGGCGCTGCACGGCCTGTCGCGCACCCTGATCGCCAACATGGTGGTCGGTGTGACCGAGGGCTACGTCAAGAAGCTCGAGATCACCGGTACCGGTTACCGCGTCACCGCCAAGGGCAGTGACCTCGAGTTCGCGCTCGGCTACTCGCACCCGGTCGCGGTCAAGGCGCCCGAGGGCATCACGTTCCGCGTCGAGGCCCCGACCCGCTTCAGCGTCGAGGGCATCGACAAGCAGCAGGTCGGCGAGGTCGCCGCCAAGATCCGCAAGCTGCGCAAGCCCGACCCGTACAAGGGCAAGGGCGTCCGTTACGCGGGCGAGGTCATCCGCCGCAAGGCCGGTAAGGCAGGAAAGAAGTAATGGCTGCATCCACCATCACCCGTCAGGCCCGCAGCTCGGCCAACATCTCGGCCAAGCGCCGGGCGGCCCGTTCGCGGCGCCACTTCCGGCTGCGGAAGAAGGTCGTCGGCACCGCCGAGCGTCCCCGCCTCATCGTGACCCGCTCGGCGCGACACCTCTTCGTGCAGGTCGTCGACGATGCCAAGGGCGTCACGCTCGCCTCGGCCTCGACCTTCAAGGCCACCGACGGCGACAAGACCGCGCAGGCCAAGGCCCTGGGCACGACCCTCGCCGAGGCGGCCAAGGCGGCCGGCGTGACCAAGGTCGTCTTCGACCGTGGCGGCAACACCTACACCGGGCGGATCGCGGCCTTCGCCGACGCCGCCCGTGACGCTGGATTGGAGTTCTGACATGCCCGGACCTCAGCGTGGCCGTACCGGTGGACCCGGCGGCAACGAGCAGGGCGGCGGCGGTCGTGGCGACCGGCGTGACCGTCGTGACGGCGGCCGTGGCGGCAACGCCCCGGAGAAGAGCACGCACCTCGAGCGTGTCGTAACCATCAACCGCGTCGCCAAGGTCGTCAAGGGCGGTCGGCGCTTCAGCTTCACCGCGCTGGTGATCGTCGGCGACGGCGACGGCACCGTGGGTGTCGGCTACGGCAAGGCCAAGGAGGTTCCGGCCGCCATCGCCAAGGGTGTCGAGGAGGCCAAGAAGAACTTCTTCAAGGTCCCGCGGATCCAGTCGACGATCCCGCACCCGATCCAGGGCGAGGCCGCGGCCGGCGTCGTGCTGCTCAAGCCCGCCAGCCCCGGTACCGGCGTCATCGCCGGTGGTCCGGTGCGCGCGGTCCTCGAGTGCGCGGGCATCCACGACGTGCTCTCCAAGTCGCTCGGCTCGGACAACCCGATCAACATCGTGCACGCCACCATCACCGCCCTGAAGGGCCTGGTGCGTCCCGAAGAGGTGGCGGCCCGCCGTGGCCTGCCGCTCGAGGACGTCGCCCCCGCAGGCATGCTGCGTGCGCGCGCCGGCCAGGGAGTCTGACGTCATGGCCAAGCAGCTCAAGATCACGCAGACGAAGTCGGGCATCGGCTACAAGCAGAACCAGAAGGACACGCTGCGGTCGCTGGGTCTCAAGCGGATGCACGACACCGTCGTCAAGGAGGACCGGCCCGAGATCCGCGGCATGGTCAACACCGTCACTCACCTCGTGACGGTCGAGGAGGTCGACTGACATGGCTGGCACGCTCAAGGTTCACCACCTGAAGCCGGCACCGGGCTCGCACACCAAGAAGACCCGTGTGGGTCGTGGTGAGGGCTCGAAGGGCAAGACGGCCGGCCGCGGTACCAAGGGCACGGGCGCGCGCTACCAGGTGCCGTTCGGTTTCGAGGGTGGCGCGACGCCGATCCACATGCGGCTGCCGAAGCTGAAGGGCTTCAAGCCGCGCAACAAGGTGGCCTTCCAGGTCGTCAACGTGGCCCAGCTCGCCTCGCTCTTCCCCGAGGGCGGCACCGTCGGTGTCGACGAGCTCGTCGCCAAGGGCGCCGTCCGCAAGGGCGAGCCGGTCAAGGTCCTCGGCAACGGCGAGCTGACCGTCAAGCTCGATGTCACCGCCGACGCCTTCTCCGGTTCCGCCCGCGAGAAGATCACCGCCGCCGGCGGTAGCGTCACCGCCCACTAGCCGTCCCGCGCGCCGGAGTGCCGCAGCCGCCGACCGTCACGGTCCCGGCCGCAGCGCCCCGGCGCGCGAACGCATAGAGTGAGGCGGTTCGCCGGGAGCCTCCCGGTGTTCCGCGGGCCCAGCCGGGCCGTGCACCGTCACGGTGCCGGCCGGAACGAGGGCCCGAACCCACGACAGCAGTCCAGCAGGAGGACCAGTGCTCAGGGCGTTCGCATCGGCCTTCCGCACGCCTGATCTGCGGAAGAAGATCCTCTTCACGCTCGCCCTGATCGCGCTGTACCGGTTGGGTGCGTCGATCCCGACGCCGAACACCAACACCTCGGCGATCAACGCCTGCCTCAACGCCGCCGAGGCCGGGCAGAACCGTGACGTCTACTCGCTGATCAATCTCTTCTCCGGTGGCGCGCTGCTCAAGCTCGCCGTCTTCGCGCTCGGCATCATGCCGTACATCACCGCGAGCATCATCATCCAGCTGCTCGTCGTGGTCATCCCGCGCTTCGAGCAGCTGAAGAAGGAAGGCCAGTCGGGTCAGAACAAGCTGACCCAGTACAGCCGGTACCTCACCATCGGCCTGGCCATCCTGCAGTCCACGGGCTTCATCGCCCTCGCCCGCTCGGGGCAGCTCTTCCAGGGCTGCAGCCAGAACATCCTCTACAAGCAGGACGTGTGGACGCTGGCGACCATGGTCATCACGATGACCGCCGGTACCGCCGTCATCATGTGGCTGGGCGAGCTCATCACCGACCGGGGTGTCGGCAACGGCATGTCCGTGCTGATGTTCACCTCCATCGCTGCGCGCATCCCGTCCGAGGGTCGCGTCATCCTGCAGAACGCCGGCGGCTTCATCTTCACCCTGATCCTGGCCCTGGGGCTGGCCATCATCGTGGCCGTGGTCTTCGTCGAGCAGGCGCAACGGCGGATCCCGGTGCAGTACGCGAAACGGATGGTCGGCCGACGCCAGTACGGCGGCACCTCGACCTATCTGCCGCTGAAGGTGAACCAGGCCGGCATCATCCCGGTCATCTTCGCCTCGTCGCTGCTGTACATCCCGCAGCTGATCAGCCAGCTCACGAGCAGCAACTCCAACACCGGATTCGCCCGATGGGTCAACCAGCACCTGCTGACGCAGACGGACCCCATCTACCTGACGGTGTACTTCCTGCTGATCATCTTCTTCGCCTACTTCTACGTCGGCATCACCTTCGACCCCGTCGAGCGGGCCGACGACATGAAGAAGTACGGCGGCTTCATCCCGGGTATTCGACCGGGACGTCCCACGGCCGAGTACCTGCAGTTCGTCCTGTCCCGGCTGACCTTCCCGGGGTCGCTGTATCTGGGCTTCATCGCCGTCCTGCCGAGCTTCTTCTTCAACCTCACCAGCGGTAACAACCAGAACTTCCCCTTCGGCGGGACCGCGGTGCTGATCATGGTGGGCGTGGGTCTGGACACGGTGAAGCAGATCGAGAGCCAACTCATGCAGCGCAACTACGAAGGCTTCCTCCGTTGAGGCTGGTGCTCGTCGGCCCACCGGGCGCGGGTAAGGGCACGCAGGCCGAATTCATCGCCCAGCACTTCGGCATCCCCAAGATCTCGACCGGCGACATCTTCCGCGCCAATGTCTCCGGCGGGACCGAGCTCGGCCGCCAGGCCAAGAAGTACATGGATGCCGGCGACCTGGTCCCCGACGAGGTCACCAACGCGATGGTGAAGGACCGGCTCGCCGAGCCCGACGCCGCCGAGGGCTTCCTGCTCGACGGCTTCCCGCGCAATGTCGCCCAGGCCGGCGTCCTCACCGACATCCTCGACGCGATCGGTTCGCCGCTGTCGGTGGTGCTCGATCTGGAGGTCGACTTCGAGGAGGTTGTTCGCCGGCTCTCCGGCCGACGCACCTGCAAGCAGTGCGGCCACGTCTGGCATCTGGAGTACGACGCGCCGAGCACGCCGAACGTCTGCGACCGCTGCGGCGGCGAGCTGTACCAGCGGGACGACGACAAGCCCGAGACGGTCCGCCACCGCCTCGATGTCTACGCCCAGCAGACGGCGCCGCTGATCGACTTCTATCGCGAGCGCGGCCTGCTGGAGTCCATCGACGCCCTGGGCGCAGTGGAGGACATCACCGAGCGGGCCATCGCCGCACTCACGCCGTACGCGGGCTGACATGCGCAGAACCGAGCGGATCCAGATCAAGACGCCGGAGCAGATCGCGATCATGCGCGAGGCCGGTCTCGTCGTCGCGCGGGGTCTGGCGGCCATGCGCGAGGCGGCGGCGCCCGGTGTCTCGACCGCCGACCTGGACGAGATCGCGCGCGGCGTGCTGCGGGAGGCCGGCGCGACGCCGTCCTTCCTGAACTACCACGGCTTCCCCGCCGTGATCTGCGCGTCGGTGAACGACCGCATCGTCCACGGCATCCCGTCGTCGCAGGAGAAGCTGGCCGACGGTGACCTCATCTCGATCGACTTCGGCGCCATCGTGGACGGCTGGCACGGTGACTCGGCGATGTCCGTGGCCGTGGGTGAGGTCGCTGCTGATGTCGCGCGGCTGTCGCAGGTCTGCGAGGCCTCCATGTGGGACGGCATCGCCGCCGTCCGCGCCGGTGGCCGGCTGACCGACATCTCGCACGCGGTGGAGACGTCGATCCGGCAGGCGGGGCCGTACGGCATCGTCGCCAATTACGGCGGCCACGGCATCGGCTCCGAGATGCACATGGAGCCGCACGTCTTGAACTACGGCAAGGCCGGCCGGGGTCCCAAGCTGGTGCCGGGTATGGCGCTCGCCATCGAGCCGATGGTGACTCTCGGCGACCCGGAGGCCCGGGAGCTCGAGGACGGCTGGACCGTCACGACCGTCGACGGCTCGTACGCCGCCCACTGGGAGCACACCGTCGCCCTGCTCGACGACGGACCGTGGGTGCTCACCGCGCTCGACGGCGGCCGGGCCGAGCTGGCCGCGCGGGGTGTGCAGCTCTCTGCCGCTGCCGCCTGAGCCGACGACCTTCACCGGTACTGCCGGTGTTCGTCCCGCCGGTAGCCGACCGCGGCCAAGACCGCGAAGAGGACGGTGTAGCAGGCGAGGGCGAGCACCTGATGGCTCGGCCAGGAGTTGCGCAGCCCCCATTCGGTGAGCAGGTCCGACCACTGCCGGGTGGGCAGCCAGGGCGACACCGAGGCGACGACCGAGGGGAGCGACTGCGGCGGCGTGCCGAAGAGTCCGCCGGCGTAGGAGAGCGGGAGGTAGAGCAGGTTGGTGACCGGCACCGCGCCGCGTTCGGAGAGCAGGTACCCGAGCATCAACCCCAGCAGGCCGAGGGGAATCGACCCCACCAGCAGGCTCACGCCCACCCGCATCCAGGTGGCCAGGTCGAGCGAGACCGGCGTGAGCAGCGACGCGCAGACACAGAGCGGCAGGAGCGCCCCCACGCCGAAGCCGGCGGCCACCAGCAGCCGCGCGCCGAAGCGATGACCTGCCCCGGAAGGCAGCGTCCGCAGGAAGCGCTCCCACGCCGACTCGCGTTCGACGGCGATGCCGACCCCGAACTGGAACATGACGATGCCCAGCAAGGCGAAGGCGCCGTAGCCGACCAGGGTCCCGGCCGCGATCGCCGATGAGCCGTTCACCGTCGGCGCACCGAAGATCACGTACGTGACCAAGGGCAGCGCCAGGGACGGCACCGTCACCGCGGGCAGGTGGATGAGCTCGTCCCACTGCGTCCGCGCATTCAGCAGCACCCACCTCATCGGCCTTGCTCCTCCCCGACGCCGGCAGCGACCTCGTCTCCGCTGAATTCCAGGACGTCGGCCAGCGGTACCGGACCCACTACAAGCTCGCTGATGGTCAGGCCCGCCGTCTGCAGCGCCGCGACAAGACCGGCGGGATCGTGGGTGTGCCACCGCAGCCGCCCCGGCGGCGCCGGCAGTGGCTCGACCTCGGATCGCGCAGCCGTCAACTCGATGCTCGCCGCACGCTCGGCCGGGGGCACCGCGAGCTCCACGCTGTACCCACCGAGGCGCCCGCGCACCTCGTCCAGGCCACCGGCGAAGGTGACGTGTCCGTCGGCGAGGGTCACTACGCGGTCGGCGTGGCGGTCGATGTCGGCGAGGATGTGACTGGTGACCAGGACGCAGCCGCCCCGAGCGCCGTGCTCTCGCAGCAGCTCCCAGGTCCGCGCCCGGTACTGCTCGTCGAGGTTGGTCGTCGCCTCGTCGAGCACCAGCACCGGTGGGGCGGCCAGCAGCGCCAGCGCGAGGGCAAGCCGGCGACGCTGCCCCCCGCTCAGCCCGCCAATCCGTCGACCTGCGAGGCCGGCGACCCCGAGCCGGTCGAGGATGTCGGCGTCCTCGCCCGAATAGCGGCTCGTCCGTCGCTGTCCGCGCACCAGGGCGAGACACGTGTCGACGCCGAGCGCGGGCGGAAAGCCGATCTCCTGCGGCGCGAGCGCGACGAGCGAGCGGGCGGCTGCACTGCCGGCTGGTTCGCCGGCGACGACGACGCTGCCCGAGTCGATCCGACGGGTACCGCACACCAGGCCGACCGTCGTGCTCTTGCCGGCGCCGTTGGGACCGAGCAGTGCGGTGACCGCCCCCGCCGGACAGCTGAAACTGATGTCGTCGAGGATAATGCGTCCGGCCAGCGCCTTGGTGACACCGACGACCTCGATCAGATCGTCCGTCATGACCGAACCTCCTGCGTCTGGCGAGCGCGCAAGCCGTGGGCTGCGATGTTGTACGCGGTGTGGGCCGCGGCGGCGGGACCGAGCTGGCCGGTCAGCAGTGTCGCCGCCGTCCAGCCGAGGGTGTTCGGCACGTGGACCGCGGCTGACGTGGCACCGTCGCGGCGGAGGTGGAGGGCGCTGAACCCGGCGGCGCTGGCCGCGGCGGCGACCCACCGCAGCGGTCCACGGCGTGCGACGAGCAGTGGACCGCGCCAGAGCACCTCCTCCACCACCACGCCGGCAGAGATCCAGCCCAGCAGCCACGCCGTGCCGATGCCGGAGGTTGGCCACCACCACTGCGCCCTGGGACTGACGCGAGCAACCGCAACCGCGGGTGCGGCGGTGGCGAGCAGCAGGCCGGCCGTCATGGCGGGCCGGCGGCACCGGCCGGTCTCGAACCGAGCCGCCACGCGCCGGTGACCGGCGAGCAGGACGACGGCTGCCATCAGCCGCGGAGCGAGGCGAGGGGCAGATGGCGTCACCCGGCACCGCCGGAGAACGCGACCAGGTACAGACACGCCCTGTCGAGGCCGTCGAGCTCTAGGTGCCGATGCACCGCGTCGTCGATGAAGCCACCCCAGGGCTGGGTCGCCATACCCATGGCGGTCGCGCCGAGCAGGGCAGCGTGGGCGACGTGCCCCGCCTCGAGGAGCGCGAATCGGTATCCGCGAAGGCCGTACTTCGTCCGGCTCCGTGCGAACGTCGCCACGACCGCGATGGTCACCGCCGGAAGCGGCGGGATGAAGAGATTCTCCCCGGCGTCGAGGTGGAAGCGGCGAGGATCGACGTCGAGCCGCGGCAGGAGCGCATGCGTCACCGGCTCGTACAGGTACGCGCCCGGCGCGAGCCCCGGCACGGCATGCGCCACCACGACGAGATCGAGCGGGTACAGCGCGCCCGCGGAGGGATTGACCCGCTGATCCGGCCGCCCCGGAATCGTCGCCGCGCTGCAGGCGAGGAGTGTCGACAGCTGTTTGAGCGAGACCTCGCCGCACTCCTCGGGCAGGCCGCTACGGCGATCCCGGGACAGCGAGACCAGGTCCGTCACGATCTCGGCCGGTGGTGGCAGCGCCGTCGTCGGCCCGGTGAAGGCCAAGGCCTTGCGTCCCAAGGCCAGCCGGGCGGTGGGTGAGGTGACGAGCTCCTGTCCGCCGGGACCCAGCGCCGCCGAGGGGAATGCGGCGTGCATCTTGCTCGCCTCGTGGTATTCCTCGGCCCAGTCGCTCGACTCCTCGTCGGGATCGGAGAGCGGTCCGCGCGGATCGCGGGCGTAGTCGCGGCTCGACGCCTCGAAGCGCGGCACCACCGGCGAACCCGGCCGGTCGAATGGCATGGCTGTCACGGGAACGGGTGGGGGTCGGGGTTGAGCTCAATGTCGCCGAGCAGCGGGCGAGCCAACCGGGTCAGGGTGCCGGGGTGGAGCGGGTACAGGCCCGGGACCGCGGCGCGGATCACCCAGAGGCCAGCCTCCCGCACGTCGGGAGCGGTGACGTCCACGGCGAAGGCCATCAGCCCGGCGTCGTCGATGCGCCGGACGAGGGTGCGGACGCGATCGGCCGGTGACGATTCCGGGGCGGGAGCGTCGAGGTCCACGGAGCGGGCGGGGCGGTCGGTGTCGAGCAGGAAGTCGAAGGCTCGGCGCCGTGACGGGTCGAGGTAGTAGGTCACGTGGTCGTCGAAGTCGTGCAGTGCAGTGGGATCAGCCGGGATGGCTCTGCCCTCGGCCCGCAGGTGCAGTGCCCAGTGAAAGGTCTGGAAGCACTCGACGAGTGCGCGACGGCAGGCGCGAGCAAGATCGAGGGCCGCGGCCGCCCCCACCGCGACCGCCGGCTGGCCCGCAGCGCCCCACGCAACGGCGAGGACGACCGGGATGCCCACAACCGACTCCACCGCGAAGAGCCGGTAGGTCTCGACGGCGCGATCGAAGTGCACCCTGCGGCCGTCGTCCTCTCGCCACTGCAGGGCGGTCTCGAGCGGAACCGGCGCGGAGCGGGACAGCCACGTGCGCATGAACGCGTCCCGCTCGACGAGCTCGGTGAGACCGCTGCCGAGTGCTCGCCACGGATCGGTGTGGCTCGCCAACCCCGACGAGGTCGGCGGGAGGAGCGGTGCGCGCCGGTCGAGGTTAGTGAGCAGGGCGCGGCTGGCTGCGACGCTGGCGCGCCGCGCGGTCAGGCCGGGTCGGAGAGCGACGCCCTCGATCCAGTGGACGGCAGGTCGCTCGCTGCTCCCGGCCAGCCACTCCGGCTCGGCGACCGGTCCGGAGAGCTCGTCGACGCGAGCGCGGCGGACCCGTGTGAGGGGGACGTGCAGTGCGGAGTAACGCTCCACCGCTTCGCCGATCGCGGCGTGCCGGGCCGCGGCCGGATCGGCGGCGAGACCGCCGGGCCGCGCGTCGAGGGAGTCACCGAAGATCGGGAGCGTGTCGGCGAGGACGGTGAATGCCGGTGCGAGTCGGGGATGGTCCCAGCGAGTGACCCCCGGCGTCGCCGCGTGCACCAGCCCCACATCCTCGGAGACCACCGCGTCGTGCGGATGACCGTCGGCGAGGACGCCCACCGGGGGAAGGATCGCGGTGGCCCCGGTGAAGGCCGGCCGCGGCCGGGGGGAGCGGTGTTCAGTAGTCACGGGCGGGCTCCCAGGGCGCGGCGGTCAGGACGTGGTCCGGGGGTGCGCAGACGCCGCAGCGCGGGACGCGGAAGACCCTGGCGCGTCGCACCTGCAGCAGCGCCGGATCGAGCGTGAAGAGCTGGCCGGGGAGCTGTTCGTTGCGATTGCCGAGCCAGTGCAGCAGCACCAGGCTCGCGGTGCTGTAGGACCAGGACCGCAGTGCCTGCGGGGTCGGCGCTGCCGGCGTGCCGGCGAGCAACGAATACATGTCGGCGTACGAGCTGTTGGCAGCGAGCCGCCGCAACAGGCAGGCGTAGCAGGCAGTGGTCCCCGGCAGGATCAACGGCCCGACCCGGACGGCGGCGCCGTCATAGGCCGTGATGGGCAGCCAGGGGACGCCGGTGTCGAGCGTAAAGAGATTGACCAGCGCGAGGAGGGTGCCGGGCTCGTCGTCGCGGTCGACGGCCAGGACGACGGAACGTTCGGCGTCCAGGTCGTCGATCGCCCCGACGTCGTCGAGTCGAACGCACCGCAGGCCGGATTCGCGCAGCATCGTCACGGGCGCCTCGTCGGCGGCGAGCACATAGACCGTCGAGTCGGAGAGGCGTTCGCCGATGGCAGGTAGGTCGGGCGGTCCGTAGGAGACCGTGGCGGAGTACTCCGCCGCGATCCCGCCGGGCGGGGTCACTCCTCCGGCGGGCGCGACGAGCCCGAGGCGGTCGAGCAGGGCCCACGCGTCGCGGTCGCCGTCGTCGTCGGTCTCGTGACGCTGCCCGGTGCACGCCCGCCGCAGCGCTACCCGCGTGGCGTCTTCGGTCACCTCGAAGCTCACCAGCCGACGGCCGGTGTAGACGTGCAGCGCGTCTGGTGTCTCCACCAATCGTGCACCGGGCAGCAGCATGGGTCCGCCCCTACCGCGGCCGGCTCGAGCTGCTGCACGAGCAGGAGCACGAGCAGCAGGCGCCGGTGTCGGCGGTGGGCAGGAGCTTGCCGTCCTGGATCGAGACGATGACGCGAGCGTCGCCGACTTCGGCGACCTCGGAACGGGATGAACGCATTCGCTGTCTCCTTTCTGATACGACGTCCGACATCTTCGGACAGGAAAAGAATGCAGATGCCCGATTTGGGTGTCAAGTGCGCTAAAGCGGGCTTGTGGATATTCGATGTCACGCGGCGGCGAAGTCATCGCTCGCCGCCACTTCGATCGCCCGGCGTTCGTCGGAGGTCAGGGACTCCAGGCGGGCGGCGAGCAGCTGGCGATCGACCTCCAGGGCCCGGGCCAGGGCAGTAGACGAGGCGCCCGGCCCCAGCTCGCGGGCGGCGCGGGCAAGGTCGTGCAGCGGTATGAGGCGCGATGCGGCGATGCGCTCGACCTGGAGTTCTTCTCGGGCGCGGTGGGCCGACGAGGGCCACTCGTCCCAGGGCAGCACGCCGCGCTCGAGGTGCACGATCTCGTGGGCGAGCGTGCACCGGCGCTGGGAGGCCGTGGAGCCGGCGCGCAGCACGATGACCGGGTAGCGGACGAGGCCGAGCAGGTCGCCGGGTAGCGGACTGATGTGGACGGTGACCTCGGGCCAGTTCGTCGCGAGGTCCTGCCACGGGTCGTAGGACAACTCAGGGTGCGCGGAAGGGGGCATGTGCCGACCCTTGCGAGGGGGTCCGACGAGAGTGAGCGCGGCCGTGGCTGGTTGTGGAAAAGCCTGTGGACGAGAGCGGTGGACGTCTGGGACTCAGGCGTTGCGGCTGCCGGGCGGGTTCTCGGACGACGGGCTCGGGTCCGCGTCGGAGCGCGTTGCCTGCTCGGCCGGCGCGGTCTCGGTGGACGGTGACTCCGTCGTGGGCCGGTCGGGCTCACCGCGTCGCGCCGCCTGTCGGCGCGACGGAGCCGGATCGAGCATGGCCCGGATGATCTCGTCCACGGCGCGCCGCTGCCTGCGGGTGAGTCGGCTCGACTCCGGCGGCGGCTCGTACGGCTCGACCAGCTCGGACGGCAGGTCCGCCGCGGCGCGCAGCCGCGTCATCGGCACCTCGAAGACGTCGGCGAAGGCACGCAGCGTCGCCTCGTCAGGGACGCCGTGGGCGCCACGCAGGTAGCGAGCTGCGGTGTCGTGGTTCAGCGTGTGCCCGCGCAGCTGCGCCTCGCGGGAGACCGATCGTGCCGAGAGGCCGCGGGTGTTCGCGGCCGTGAGCAGATCGGAGAGCGCGCTCACGAGACCGCGCCCGGTGCGTCGGCCGGCGTCGACTCGAGCCTCGACAACATTGCAGCCACGGTGCAGACACTATCGCCACGAAGGTGCCGCTTTGCCTGGTGTCGAGAACGGGCTGCGCAGCCACCGCGCAGGCGTCAGACTCGAGCTGTGGATGATGTCGGACGAAATGACAGACGTGTGCGCTACATTCGCCCCGATTTCGCTACGGAGGGGGCGGTCTCGGTGCAGATGCAGGTGCGTGACGTGCAGGCACTGCGTGCCTACGTGCGCCTGCTCGGCCTGTCGCAGCGGCAGCTCGCCGCGGCTGCGGGCGTCGGTCATGCCACGCTGAACCACCTGCTCAGCGGTCGGCGACGCCGGTGTTCGAGCGCCACCGCGGAGGCGCTGGAGCGGGCGCTGGGCTGCCCTCCCGGACTCTTCTTCAGTCCGATCGAGCCGGTCCCGGACCGCGTTTTGGAGACTGGGCCACGTACTCGGTAGACTGCAACGTTGGCGCACGCCGTCCTCCCGTTCTCCGCTGTGGCCGCGGAGGGAGGACGGGTCCCTACGACGCGCCGAGCAGCATCGAGCGGCGGATTCCCGCCTGCCCGCAGTACCGAGCAGCAGACGAAAAGCGGAGGTCATGGCCAAGAAGGAAGGCGCCATCGAGGTCGAAGGTCGCGTGGTCGAGCCGTTGCCGAACGCGATGTTCCGTGTGGAACTGACCAACGGCCACAAGGTGCTCGCCCACATCAGCGGCAAGATGCGGCAGCACTACATCCGCATCCTTCCCGAGGACCGGGTCGTCGTGGAGCTCTCGCCCTACGACCTGACCCGCGGCCGCATCGTCTACCGCTACAAGTAGTCCACCGCTTCACGAGCAAGAAGGGGCCACGACCGTGAAGGTCAAGCCGAGCGTCAAGCCGATCTGCGACAAGTGCAAGGTCATCCGTCGTAACGGCCGCGTCATGGTCATCTGCGACAACCTGCGTCACAAGCAGCGGCAGGGCTAGTACCTGCCGATCGCAGTTGACAGGGTCATCCGACCCGGTCTCACGCGCGTACCTGTCGTCGTTCCTCCGAACGGCTACCACCTCCGGACGAAGGCCGGAGCCCTCACCCGGGCGGGTGTGGGACGGACGCGCACCGACACCTTCGACACAACAGAATCAGGAGCACCGCCCGTATGGCACGTCTTTCCGGCGTGGACCTCCCCCGCGAGAAGCGGCTGGAGATCGCACTCACCTACATCTACGGCATGGGCCGTACCCGCGCGAAGGAGACGCTCGAGGCGACCGGCGTGAGCCCGGACGTCCGCGTCCGCGACCTCGTCGAGGCCGACATCGTCAAGCTGCGCGACCACATCGACGCGAACTACCGCGTCGAGGGTGACCTCCGTCGCGAGGTCGCCGCCGACATCCGCCGCAAGGTCGAGATCGGCTGCTACGAGGGGCTGCGGCACCGTCGCGGCCTGCCCGTCCACGGTCAGCGCACCAAGACGAACGCCCGCACGCGCAAGGGTCCGAAGAAGACCATCGCGGGCAAGAAGAAGGCAGGTAAGAAGTAATGCCGGGTCCCGCGCGCAAGGGCGCAGCCAAGAAGGTCCGCCGCAAGGAGAAGAAGAACGTCACCTTCGGCCAGGCCCACATCAAGTCCACGTTCAACAACACGATCGTCTCGATCACCGACCCGCAGGGCAACGTCCTGAGCTGGGCCTCGGCGGGGCACGTCGGGTTCAAGGGCTCGCGCAAGTCCACGCCGTTCGCGGCGCAGATGGCCGCCGAGAACGCCGCCCGCAAGGCCCAGGAGCACGGCGTCAAGAAGGTCGACGTCTTCGTCAAGGGCCCGGGTTCGGGTCGCGAGACGGCGATCCGCTCGCTGACCGCCGCCGGCCTCGAGGTCGGCAACATCGCCGACGTCACGCCGCAGCCGCACAACGGCTGCCGTCCGCCGAAGCGCCGTCGGGTCTGAGGGGAGACTGAATCATGGCTCGTTACACCGGACCCGCCACGCGTATCTCGCGCCGGCTCAACGTCGACCTGGTCGGCGGTGACGCCAGCTTTGAGCGTCGCCCGTACCCGCCCGGCCAGCACGGCCGCTCGCGCATCAAGCAGAGCGAGTACCTGCTGCAGCTGCAGGAGAAGCAGAAGGCGAAGTACAGCTACGGCGTGCTGGAGAAGCAGTTTCGCCGTTACTACGAGGAGGCCAACCGCGGCCAGGGCAAGACGGGTGACAACCTGCTGCAGATCCTGGAGTCGCGGCTGGACAACGTCGTCTACCGCGCCGGCCTTGCCCGCACCCGCCGTCAGGCCCGGCAGCTGGTCAGCCACGGCCACTTCCTGGTCAACGGCCAGAAGGTCGACATCCCCAGCTTCCGCGTCACGCCGTACGACATCATCGACGTGAAGCCCAAGTCGCTGGAGACCACGCCGTTCCTCATCGCCCGCGAGACCCAGGGCGAGCGCCCGGTTCCCGCGTGGCTGCAGGTCGTGCCGAACACGCTGCGGGTGCTCGTCCACTCGCTGCCGGTGCGTGCGCAGATCGACATCCCGCTGCAGGAGCAGCTGATCGTCGAGCTCTACTCGAAGTAGGCCTGACCCGTCCGGGCCGTCTCGCACGGCCCGGACGGTGCACCACCCCCGTCGGACGTCATATAGCGGTCGTCCACGAACCCAAGGAGAAACCCTGTGCTGATCTCTCAGCGCCCCTCGCTCAGCGAGGAATCCATCTCGGAGAGCCGCTCCAAGTTTGTCATCGAGCCCCTGGAGCCGGGCTTCGGCTACACGCTCGGCAACTCGCTGCGGCGCACCCTGCTCTCGTCCATCCCCGGCGCGGCCGTCACCAGCATCCGCATCGACGGCGTGCTGCACGAGTTCACGACCGTCGAGGGCGTCAAGGAGGATGTCACCGACATCATCCTGAACCTCAAGGAGCTGGTCGTCAGCTCCGAGAGCGACGAGCCGGTCGTCATGTACCTGCGCAAGCAGGGCCCCGGCGCCGTCACGGCCGCCGACATCGCGCCGCCGGCCGGTGTCACGGTCCACAACCCGGACCTGCACATCGCCACCATCAACAAGAAGGGCCGGCTCGAGATCGAGCTGGTCGTCGAGCGGGGCCGCGGTTACGTCACCGCCACGCAGAACAAGCAGCCCGGCCAGGAGATCGGCCGCATCCCGGTCGACTCGATCTACTCGCCGGTGCTCAAGGTGACCTACAACGTCGAGGCCACCCGTGTCGAGCAGCGCACCGACTTCGACCGCCTCGTGGTCGACGTCGAGACCAAGAGCTCGATCAGCCCCCGCGACGCCGTCGCCTCGGCCGGTCACACCCTCGTCGAGCTCTTCGGGCTCTTCAAGGAGCTCAACGACGAGGCCGAGGGCATCGACGTCGGCCCCTCGCCGACCGAGGTCGCCGACCTGGCCGCCTTCTCGATGCCGATCGAGGACCTCGACCTGACCGTCCGGTCCTACAACTGCCTCAAGCGCGAGGGCATCCACACCGTGGGTGAGCTCGTGGGACGCAGCGAGGCCGACCTGCTCGACATCCGCAACTTCGGCTCGAAGTCCATCGACGAGGTCAAGGTCAAGCTCCACGGCCTGGGCCTGGCGCTCAAGGACAGCCCGCCCGGATTCGCGCTGCCGAGTTCGGTCGAGTCCTACGGTGACGACGACTTCACCGAGGACCAGGACTTCGCCGAGACCGAGCAGCTCTAACCAGCTCTCACCACCCATCACCCGACGGCCGGCGTACCTGACACGGCGCCCGGTCGCAGAGAAAGGCTCACCATATGCCCACGCCCACCAAGGGTCCCCGCCTCGGCGGCGGTCCGGCTCACGAGCGGCTGCTGCTGGCCAACCTGGCCACCCAGCTGTTCGAGCACGATCGCATCACCACCACCGAGGCCAAGGCCAAGCGGCTCCGTCCGCTGGCCGAGCGGCTGATCACCTTCGCCAAGCGCGGCGATCTGCACGCCCGCCGTCAGGTCATGACGGTCGTCCGGGACAAGGACGTCGTGCACAAGCTCTTCGCCGAGATCGGGCCGAAGATGGCCAACCGCCCCGGTGGCTACACGCGGATCATCAAGACCAACCCGCGTAAGGGCGACAACGCGCCGATGGCCGTCATCGAGCTCGTCGAGGAGCTCAAGTCGATCGTCGCCGAGGCGGAGAAGGCGCGGGGCACCAAGACCGCGCCGTCGAAGGCGCCGACCGGACGCACCAAGGAGATCGCCGAGGACGCGAAGGCTGAGTCGGCCACCGCGGCCGCGGTCGCTGCCGAGGACGCTCGCGACGACGACGCGGACGACTCCGACGAGGGTCTGGCCGCCATCGGGCTCTCCGGCGAGGAGGCCGAGGAGGCGGCGGAGGCCCAGGAGGAGACGCTGGGTGGCGAGCCGGAGGCCGGTGGCCAGGAGGCCAACGCCGAGGACGCGTCCTCCGATGCCGACAACGCCGAGGGCACCGGCGCGGCCGACGACAAGAAGTAACTCCTGCACGACAGCACGATCGAGGCGGGCCCGCTCCGGCGGGTCCGCCTCGACGTCTCTTACGACGGCTCGGATTTCTCCGGCTGGGCCCGTCAGCCGGAGCGGCGCACCGTGCAGGGGGTCCTCGAGGAGGTCCTCGCCACCGTGCTGCGGCTGCCGTCGGTGGCGCTCACCGTCGCCGGCCGCACCGATGCCGGCGTCCATGCCACAGGGCAGGTGGTTCACGCCGACCTGCCGCTGCTCCCGGACGCGCGGCGGCTGAACCGCGCCCTGCCTGCTGACGTCCGGGTGACAGCGGTCCGGACGGTGCCGGCGGCGTTCGATGCCCGCTTCGGCGCGCTGTGGCGGCGCTACGAGTACCACCTCACCGACGATCCGGCCGGCGCGCCGCCGTTGCAGCGCGGTCACGTCGTGGCCTGGCCCCGCCCGCTGGACGTCGAGGCGATGGCCCGGGCGGCAGCAGGGCTGGTCGGCCTCAACGACTTCGCGGCGTTCTGCAAGCGCCGCGAGGGCGCCACCACGACGCGGACCCTGCTCTCCTTCGATGTCGCCCGGCGCGACGGCCGGATCGTGGCCACCCTCGTCGCCGACGCCTTCTGCCATTCGATGGTCCGCTCGCTGATGGGGGCGCTCGTCGCGGTGGGGGAGGGGCGACGCCCCGTCGAGTGGCCGGCCTCGCTGCTGACGCTGGGGCAGCGGGCCAACGACGTCACCGTCGCCCCTGCGCACGGGCTGACGCTGGTCGAGGTTGGCTATCCCGCCGACCACGAGCTCGCCGCCCGCGCCGAGCAGGCGAGGGCGCGCCGGGACTGACCGCCGCCGATCGTGGACTCACCTGCCGTCATGTTCGGCGTGTCGGTCCACGATCGCCGCTCAGGTGAGGATGGCGCCGAGGAGCCGCTCGCAGCGGGCCACCATCGCGGCGGCGGACTCGTCCGGATGATCGAGCCACCACTCGACCAGCGAGCCGACCAGCCCCATCCAGACGGCGGTGAGGGCCGAGGCGTCCTTGCGGCTGCGGATCCCCCGGGCGGCGAGGAAGCGGGCCGAACCGCTGGCGGCCAGCTCCTGCAGATGCGCGCGGTAGTCCGTGACGGCGCGGGCGATGGGGCCCGCCGGCGGCAGGGTCGAGTCGAAGAGCAGCCGCCAGGCCTCGCGCTGCGGCGCGAGGGCCTCGAAGACGGCGCGCAGCGGGTAGATCCGGGAGGCGACGGTGTCGTCCACCGCCAGCTCGGCGTCGTCGAGCCGGGCCCGCAGGCCGCCGGCAACGCTGTGCAGGCAGGCGAGGAAGAGGCCGTCCTTGGAGCCGAAGTACTGGTAGATCAGCGGCTTGGAGATGCCGGCAAGGGCGGCGATCTCCACCATCGACGCGCCGGCGTAGCCGCGCCGCGCGAACTCGCCGACGGCGGCGGTGACGATCTGTGCCTCGCGCTCGGGGCGGGGCACGCCCTTCGTCCCGATGGCGGTAGACACGGCGGCGATCTTACCCTACGGTAAGTGACTCAAAGGTCAGTTCGACGGAGGTGGCTGGTGTCCTTCACCGAGAACCTGCATGATCCGGTCGTCTTCGCGATCCCGGTCTTCGCGATCTTCATGGGGCTGGAGCTGCTGGCGCTGCGCCTGCTGGACGAGGAGGAGGCCGGTGCCGGCGGTTACGAGGTCAGGGACACTCGCACGAACCTGATCATGGGGCTGGGCTCGGTGCTCATCAACGGCACTGCCCGGCTGGCGGCCCTGCTCGGCTACGCCGCGCTCTACGTGCTCACGCCGCTGAAGCTGGACTCACACCACTGGGCCACCTGGGTGCTGGCCTTCCTGCTCGTCGACCTCATCTGGTACCTGTACCACCGAGCCTCGCACCGGGTGCGCATCATGTGGGCCGCCCACCAGGCGCACCACAACAGCCAGCGCTTCAACCTCTCCACGGCACTACGGCAGAAGTGGAACCCGTGGGGCGAACTGCTCTTCTGGACGCCGCTGCCGCTGCTCGGGATCCCGCCGTGGCTGATCTTCACGGTCTTCTCGTGCAACCTCATCTTCCAGTTCTTCGTCCACACCGAGCGCATCGACCGGATGTGGCGACCGGTGGAGTTCGTCTTCAACACCCCGTCGCACCACCGGGTGCACCACGCCTCGGACCGGGAGTACCTGGACAAGAACTACGCCGGCATCCTCATCGTCTGGGATCGGCTCTTCGGCAGCTACGCCGAGGAGGCGCACCGCCCGACCTACGGGCTGACGAAGAACATCGACAGCTTCAACCCGTTCCGGCTGCAGTACCACGAGTACGGGGCCATCGCCCGCGACGTCCGCCGCAGCCACAGCTGGCGGGAGCGCCTGGGATACGTCTTCGCCCCGCCGGGCTGGACCCCGGCGCCGCGCGCCTCAGAAGAACGCGAGGTTGTCCCGGTTGCACCATGACAGCATCGCCGGCCACTCGCCGTATCCGGAGTCGGTGGTGAGGTGCCCGCCGGCCTCGACGATGGTGGTGGCCATCTTCAGCGGGACACCGTAGGCCGCGGCCACGCCCTCGGGCAGGTACGGGTCGTCGCTCCCGGCTACCAGCACGGTGCCGTCGGCCGCGGCGCGGACGGCGTCGACGTCCAGCGGCGGCGGCAGGAACTCGGCGATCTCGGCGTAGTCCACGGCCGGTGACGGCGGCGAGACGAGCGCGACCCGCGCCGGTCGGGGACCCTGCGGATCGGCGGTGTGGTGCAGCCAGAGGACGGCACCGAGCGAGTGCGCGACGACGTCGAAGCCATCGGCGGGAAGCGGGGCCAGGGCGGCCCGCAGCGCCGCCAGCCACTCGATGAGGTCGGGACGCTCCCAGTCGCTCACCTCCGGCCGGATGGTGTCACGACCGGCCGCACGCAGCTCGTCCTCCAGCCAGGTCTGCCAGTGCCCCTCACCGGAGCCGTGCCATCCCGGCACGACGACGACGGGGACGGCACGGTTCGGACGGCGCGGCATGGGTCCGAGCCTAGAGTCGGCGACGGGTCAGCCGCGGACCAGGTCCGCTGCCCGCTCGGCGATCATCACGGTCGGCGCGTGGGTGTGACCACGGATGATCCGGGGCATCACCGAGGCGTCGACGACCCGCAGTCCCTCGACGCCGCGGACGCGTAGCTCGGGATCGACCACCGAGGCGTCGTCGCTGCCCATGCGGCAGGTGCCGGTGGGGTGGTAGAGCGTCTCGGCCGTCGCCCGGACGTGCTCGGTGATGTCGAGCTGCTCCGCGGTGGGCAGCATCGGGTCGGTGACGTCGTTGCGCAATGCGGTCGTCCCGAAGAGGTCCCGGGCTTGCTTGGCGCCCGAGACCAGCCGATCCAGGTCACGGCTGTCGGAGAGGTAGCCGGGCTCGATCACCGGCGGCCGGGTCGGGTCGGCGGAGTGGATCGTCACCGAGCCCGACGACTCCGGCTGCAGCAAGATGACGCCGATGGTGATGCCGTGGCCGGCGGGCTCGTCCTGGCCGTGGTTGATGAAGGGCACCGGCGCGAAGATGAACTCCAGATCGGGGTGCTCCAGGCCGGGCTCGGAGCGGCCGAAGAGCACGGCCTCACCGACGTTGGACGTCAGCATGCCGCGACGCCGCAGCACGAAGTCCAGCAGCTCCTTCGGCTTCTCGGCGTCGACCAGCGTGTTGGCCTCGCGGGTGAACATGACCATCGGCGCCGAGAGGTGGTCCTGCAGGCCGCGGCCAACGCCTGCGTGAGCGACGGTCGTCTGGACGCCGGCGGCCGCGAGTACGTCGGGGTCGCCGATGCCCGAGAGCTGCAGCAGGTGCGGCGAGTGCACGGCACCGGCCGACAGCAGCACCTCCCGGGCCGCCGTGAGGGTCTGCCGGGATCCCTTGGCGGGCTTGACGACGACACCGGTGGCGCGGTCGCCGGTGAGGACGATCTTCTCGGTGAGGGTGTCGGTCAGCAGCGTGACGTTGTCCCGCTTGAGCGCGCGGCGCAGGTAGCCGTCGGCTGCCGACCAGCGCCGGCCGCGCTTCTGGGTGACCGGAGTCGGGGCGTACCCGGCGATGTCGGGCTCGTTGAGCTCGGCCAGCCGGCGGTGGCCGAGCTCGGCGCAGGCCTCGAAGAACGTGGACCGCAGCGGGTGCGGATCGCGCAGCTCCTCGATGTGCAGCGGGCCGCCGACGCCATAGACGTCGTGGGTGTTGCTGCCCACCCGGTGCTCGGCGCGGTGGAAGTAGGGCAGCACGTCGGCGTACGACCACCCCGGCGCCGTCTCGGCCCAGCCGTCGTAGTCCGCGCGCGCGCCACGGACCCACATCTGCGCGTTCAGCGAGGACGAGCCGCCGAGCGTCCTGCCACGCGGCCAGTAGAGCTCGCGGGCCTTCAGCTCGGGCTGGGACGTGGTGAAGAGATCCCAGTCGTACTTGGTGTGGAAGAGCTTCGGGAAGCCCGCCGGGAGCTTGATCTCCAGCTTGCGGTCCGGCGGCCCGGCCTCGACCACCGCGACACGCACGGTGGGATCGGCACTGAGCCGATCGGCGAGGACGCAGCCGGCCGAGCCGGCACCGATCACGATGAAGTCGAAGTCCGCCACACCCTGCACCGTAGTGCGACCTGCGTCACTATGTCGCGTGAACGAGCAGGCCGATCACGATGCCGAACTGCGCCAGGTGGTAAGTCACGGCCACGACGAGAGGACTGCGGGGCAGTGCGGTGGCGAACCGCTCACGCGCCAGCACGGCGTCCGAGACGACGAAGAGCACACCACCGAGGGCGACGAGCAGCAGCTGCGTCCCGGCCGCCAGCGCGGCCATGGCCCCGACGGCCAGCGAGTAGCCACCCACGGCCGCGACCAGCGCAGGGCTGTCGAGGCGACGCAGCACCGCGGGCAGGATGAGCCCGCCGATGCCGGCGGCGACGAGCAGGCCACCGAGCAGGGGCAGCAGGTGCAGCCCGACCAGCGCGAAACCGACGCCGTAGGCGACGTGGCCGAGCAGGAAGGCGCCGAGTCCTACCGCGAAGGGAAGGTCCGCGCCGCGCGGCGCCGCGAGCATGATCGCGACGTCGCCGACCAGCCCGAAGGCGAGGGCGACGATGACGAAGGGTTTGGCCTCGCCGAGATCGGTGCTCGCCGCCGCGGCGACGAGCAGGGCGAGCGTCAGCGGCTTGCAGATGCGCTCGGCGGTGACGGCGTGGCGCCCCACCGCGACCCAGTCGGCGATCGCGGCGACCCCCGCCACGAGCAGCAGCACACCCGTGGCGGTCACGGGGCGAGTATGCCGGGCGCCGCGGTCCGCTCAGTCGGTGGCGCCCAGGACGACGCCGGGGTTGAGGATGCCGTCGGGGTCCAGGGCGTCCTTGATGCGACGGGTCAATGCCATGACCTCGGGACCAAGCTGGTCGCCCAGCCTCGGCGCCTTGAGCCGCCCGACGCCGTGCTCGCCGGTGATGGTCCCGCCGAGGGAGAGCGCCAGGTCCATGACCTCGCCGAAGGCGAGCCGGGCGCGCGCCTCGGCGGCGGTGTCGGCGGGGTCGTAGGCGATGATCGGGTGGGTGTTGCCGTCCCCGGCGTGCGCCACCACGACGATGCGGGTGTCGTGGCGCCGAGCGATCTCCCCGATGCCGTGGACCAGGGCGGGCAGCTCCGGCACCGCCACCCCGACGTCCTCGAGCAGCAGCGCCCCGAAGGCCTCCATCGCAGGGAAGGCGGCCCGGCGGGCGACGGCGAAGGCCTCGCCCTCGGCCGGGTCGTCGGTGGTGAAGACGTCCTGTGCGCCGTGCTTCTCGCAGGCCGCTCGGATCGCCTCGATCTCGACTCCGGCGGCCGCGCCGGGGGCGTCCGAACGGGCGAGCAGCAGCGCGCCGACGCTCCGGTCCAGCCCCATCTTCAGATGGTCCTCGACGGCGTTGATGCTGCCGTTGTCCATCAGCTCCAGCATGGCCGGACGAATGCCGGCGGTGATCGCGACGACGGCGTCGGCGGCGAGCTCGACGCTGGGGAACATCGCCACCAGCGTCGAGGCCGGCGGCGGAGTCGGCAGCAGTCGGAGCGTCAGCTCGGTGATGACGCCGAGCGTGCCCTCGGAGCCCACGAAGAGCTTCGTCAGCGACAGTCCGGCGACGTCCTTCAGGCGCGGCCCGCCGAGGCGGACGGCCGTCCCGTCGGCGAGGACGACCTGCATGCCGAGGACGTAGTCGGTGGTGACGCCGTACTTCACGCAGCAGAGGCCGCCGGCGTTGGTGGCGGCGTTGCCGCCGATGGAGCAGATCTCGAAGGACGACGGGTCCGGCGGGTACCAGAAGCCGGCCGCCGCGGCCGCCTGCTTCACCTCGGCGTTGAGGGCGCCGGGCTGGACGACGGCGACCCGGGTCACCGGGTCGATGGTGATCGTCCGCATCCGCTCGGTGGAGAGCGTGATGCCGCCGTCCACCGCGGTCGAGCCGCCGGAGAGGCTCGATCCGGCGCCGCGCGGGACCACCGGCACGCGGTGTTCGGTGGCCCAGCGCATCGTCGCCTGCACGTCGTCGGTGCTGCCGGCCCGGACCACGGCGAGCGGGGTCCCGGCGTCGGGGTCGCGGGCCCAGTCCTGCCGGTAGCCGGCGACGATGTCGGCGTCGGTGATCACGGCCCCGTCGGGGAGCGCCGCGACGAGCTGCTGCAGGTCGGCCATGGCTCGATTGTGCTCTGCGTCTCCTTCGACGGCTCGGCGGTGGCTCGGCGGTGGCTCGGCTGTTCGACGGCGGGTGGCGGAATCCGGATGCGCCGACATGGTGTCGGCCGGGAGACTGTGCGGGTGGGATACGTGGAGGTCGCCGGGGTGGGGCACGTCCTCGCCGACGGCAGGGTGCTGCTGGCCGATGCCGGCTTCCGGGTCGGCGACGGCGCCAAGGCGGCGCTGGTCGGCGCGAACGGGGCGGGCAAGACGACCCTGTTACGGATGGTGGCCGGCGACGAGCAGCCGCAGTCCGGGACCATCAGCCGCGCCGGCGGCGTCGGGGTGATGCGGCAGTTCATCGGCTCGGTGCGCGACGAGACGACGGTGCAGGACTTCCTCGTCTCGATCAGCGCCCCGCCGGTCGAGCGGGCGTGGCAGGCGCTGCAGGCCGCCGAGCTCGCGATGATGGAGGTCGACGACGAGGCCACCCAGCTGGCCTACGCGCACGCCATCGCCGAGTGGGGTGACGCCGGCGGTTACGACGCCGAGGTGCTCTGGGACGTCGTCACCGTCGCCGCGCTGGGCGTGCCCTTCGACCGCTGCAAGTACCGCGAGCTCGCCACGCTCAGCGGTGGCGAGCAGAAGCGGCTCGCGCTGGAGCTGCTGCTCCGCGGGCCGGACGAGGTGCTGCTGCTCGACGAGCCCGACAACTACCTCGACGTCCCCGGCAAGCGCTGGCTGGAGCAGCGGCTGCGCGAGACGCCGAAGACCGTCCTCTTCGTCAGCCACGACCGGGAGCTGCTGGCCACCGTCGCCGACCGCGTGATCACGGTCGAGGGCGGCACGACCTGGACACACGGCGGCGGCTTCGCCTCGTACCACGAGGCGCGCGCGGCCCGTCACGAGCGGATGGCCGAGCTGCGCCGGCGCTGGGACGAGGAGCATGCACGCCTCAAGGACCTCGTGAACACGCTGAAGATCCAGGCCCGCATCAGCGAGGACATGGCCCAGAAGTACCGCGTGATGGCCCGGCGGCTGGAGCGCTACGAGGCCGAGGGTCCGCCCCCGGACAAGCCCGAGGACGAGAAGGTCGCCATGCGCATCCGGGGCGGCCGGACCGGGGTGCGCAGCGTGACCTGCGAGCGCCTCGAGCTCACCGGGCTGATGCAGCCCTTCGACACCGAGATCTTCTTCGGCGAGCGGGTCGGGGTGCTCGGCGCCAACGGCGCGGGCAAGTCGCACTTCCTGCGGCTGCTCGGTGGTGAGGACGTCGCCCACACCGGCAGCTGGCGGCTCGGCGCGCGCGTCGTGCCGGGGCTCTTCGCGCAGACGCACTCGCACCCCACCTGGCTGGCGCGCACCCTGCTCGAGCTGCTCTGGGACGGCGACGAGGGGCGCCGCGGCGTCGACCGCGGGGCGGCGATGGCGCTGCTGCGGCGCTACGGACTCGGCAGCCAGGCCGAGCAGCGCTTCGGCACGCTCTCCGGCGGCCAGCAGGCGCGCTTCCAGATCCTGCTGCTGGAGCTCGGCGGCGTGACGCTGCTGCTGCTCGACGAGCCCACCGACAACCTCGACGTCCTCAGCGCCGAGGCGTTGGAGGAGGCGCTGGAGCGCTTCGAGGGGACCGTCGTCGCCGTCACCCACGACCGCTGGTTCGCACGCTCCTTCGATCGGTTCCTCGTCTTCGGCGCCGACGGCCGGGTGCGGGAGTCCGACGAGCCGGTCTTCGACGAGACCCGGGTGCAGCGCGCCCGGTGATCCGCGGGTAGACCGCCGGGGTGAGTGCCGCCGACGAGACCTTCGACCTCGACTTCGCCTTCGCCTTCGAACGCCGCTACGCCGTAGCGTCGCGGCCGTTCGGGATCTCACCGGCGACCACCGGGATCAGCGTCGCGGACGGGTGGCTGCGGGCACGGTTCGGACCGTGGCGGGTCGAGACGGAGCTGGCCAACGTGGCGCGGGTGTTCCTGACGGGGCCGTACCTCTTCGTGAAGACGGCGGGGCCGGCGCGACTCGGGATCACCGATCGGGGCCTGACCTTCGCGACGAACTCGCGGGCCGGCGTCCAGCTGGACTTCGTCCGTCCGATCCGCGGCATCGACCCGTTCGGCGTGCTGCGGCACCCCAACCTGACGCTCACCGCTGCGGACTGCGCAGGGCTCGCCGACGCCGTCCGGACGGGGGCGGTCAGGCGGTCGACGCGCTGACCGGGACGCCGTAGACGACGATGTTGTCGAGGTAGTTGCCGGTGGAGGCGTCGAAGGGACCGCCGCAGGTGACGAGGGCGATCCGGCCGGCGATCTTCTGGTCGAAGATCTCGCGGTAGGGCAGCGAGGTCTTGTGGTACGTCCGCACCGCCGTCACCCGGAAGGTGACCTTGCGGCTGCTGGCGTTGTACTTGCCGTAGACGTCGACGGCGTCGCCGGTGCGTAGCTTGCCGATCGAGCCCAGCGTTCCCTGCACCCCGCGGAAGTTGATGTGGCCGGCGATGACGGCCGTGCCCTTCGACGCGCCGGGACGGGCGCCGGGGCTCCACCAGCCGACGATCTTCGGATTCTCGGGGATCTCGAGCTCGCCGTTGGGCTCGGTCGCGACCTTGACGATGGGCGCCGTGGCCTTGAGGCGAGGGATGGTGATACGGGTCGGCGCGAGCGAGATGCCGTAGGTCCCGGTGGCCGAGGGGACCGGCTTGGCCGACGGCGTCGCCGCCACCACGGTGGCCTTCTTGTGGCCGTAGTAGGGCGAGGTGTTCCAGGCGATTCCGGCGATGGAGGCGACGATGACGGCGACGATGAGGCAGGCGAACGGCACCCAGCCGACCCGTTCCAGGACGGCGCGCGAACTCAGCTTCATCGGTACTCCCGTGGCCCCCGGCGGGGTCGCCCGGGTGCCGTCAGCGTAGACGAGCCGCCTGGATTTGGTCGCGGCGAAGGGGAGCCGGTAGCCTCGGACCCTGGCGTGCGATCCTCGCGCGCCCCGGCCATGCCCCGGGGTCCCTCGTGACCGCGGGGGCGCATCCGCGTGAAGACCGACCGAAAGGCAGCACCATGCCGTCCCGCAGTGCCCGCAGCGGCACCTACTCCCCGCGTCCGGGGGACATCGAGCGTCACTGGCACGTCATCGACGCCAACGACATCGTCCTCGGCCGCCTGGCCAGCCAGGCCGCCACCCTGTTGCGCGGCAAGCACAAGCCGACCTTCGCCAACCACGTCGACACCGGCGACTTCGTCGTCATCGTCAACGCCGACAAGGTCGCCGTGGCTCCCAGCAAGCTGGGCGAGCTGCGCTACCGCCACTCGGGTCACCCCGGTGGCCTGAAGCAGGTCACCGTCGCCGACCTGCTGGAGCGCCGCCCCGAGCGGCTCGTCGAGCTCGCCGTCCGCGGCATGCTCCCCAAGAACAGCCTCGGCCGCGCCCAGCTGAAGAAGCTGAAGGTCTACGCAGGCCCGGACCACCCGCACGCGGCCCAGAAGCCGCAGCCGTTCGAGATCAAGCAGGTGTCGCAGTAATGACCGCTCCCGGTAGTGCAGCTCCCGTCGTCGGCCGCCGTAAGGAGGCGATCGTCCGCGTTCGCCTCGTCCCCGGCACCGGCGAGTTCAAGCTCAACGGCCGCACGATCGAGGCCTACTTCCCCAACAAGGTGCACCAGCAGCTCATCAAGGAGCCGTTCGTGACCCTGGAGAAGGAAGACCAGTTCGACGTCATCGCGACCCTCACCGGTGGCGGCGTCAGCGGTCAGGCCGGTGCGCTGCGCCTGGCCATCGCCCGTGCGCTGATCGGCCTCGAGCCCGACGACCGTCCGGCCCTGAAGAAGGCCGGCTTCCTCACCCGTGACCCGCGGGCCAAGGAGCGCAAGAAGTACGGCCTGAAGAAGGCCCGCAAGGCACCGCAGTACAGCAAGCGCTGAGCAACGTTTGCGGAGCGAACCAGGAACCTCGTCCGCCACGTCAGGAGCGGAATCGGCCGACGCCGGACCCGAGCGGAGCGAGTGGTCCTCCAGGAGGCCGATGCAGGTGAGCTCGAAGCTTTTCGGAACCGACGGGGTCCGCGGCCTGGCCAATGCGGATCTGACCCCGGAGCTCGCGCTCGCGGTGGCCTCGGCCGCTGCACGCGTGCTCGTGGCTCACAGCGATGACGGCGCCGCGTCCCACCGCCCGGTGGCGGTGGTGGGACGCGACCCGCGCGCCAGCGGCGAGATGCTCGAAGGGGCCGTCGTGGCGGGGTTGACCTCCGCCGGCGCAGACGTGCTGCTGGTCGGGGTGCAGCCGACGCCGGCGGTCGCGTTCCTCACCGCGGCCTACGACGCCGATCTCGGGGTCGTGCTGTCGGCGTCGCACAACGCCATGCCGGACAACGGCATTAAGCTCTTCGCCCGTGGCGGCCACAAGCTGGCCGATGACCTCGAGGCCGAGATCGAGGCCGCGGTGTCGGCCGGTCCCGCGCGCCGGCCGACAGGCGCCGGCATCGGCAGGGTCCGGTCCGCCGCTGACGCCGCCGACCGCTACATCGCGCACCTGCTCGCCGCGCAGCCCGCCCGCCTCGACGGCCTGCACGTCGTCGTCGACTGCGCCCACGGCGCGGCCTCGCACGTCGCCCCGGCGCTCTACGCCGCTGCCGGCGCGAAGGTCACCGCCATCGGGGCCAGCCCGGACGGGCTCAACATCAACGACGGTGTGGGCTCGACACATCTGGACGTGCTGCAGGCCGCGGTCCGCGCGCACGGCGCCGACCTCGGCATCGCCCACGACGGCGACGCCGACCGGTGCCTGGCCGTCGATGCCCACGGCGAGGTGGTGGACGGCGATCAGCTGCTGGCCATCTGTGCCCTGGCGCTGCGGGAGGCCGGGACGCTGCGCAGCGACACCGTGGTGGCCACGGTCATGAGCAATCTCGGCTTCCACCACGCGATGCGCGACGCCGGCATCACGGTGCGGACGACAGCCGTGGGGGACCGCTACGTCCTCGAGGCGCTCCGCGCGGAGGGACTGAGCCTCGGTGGCGAGCAGAGCGGGCACCTGGTCTTCTCCGACGCTGCCACCACCGGCGACGGCCTGCTCACCGCGCTGCACGTCATGGCCCGGATGACCGGGACCGCATCCTCCCTGGCCGAGCTCGCTGCGGTGGTCCAGCGGCTGCCGCAGACCCTCGTCAACGTCAAGGTGAGCGACCGGGCCGCGGTGGCGGCGTCCACCGATGTGGCCGCCGCGGTCGCCGCGGTCGAGGCCGAACTCGGCGACGGCGGCCGGGTGCTGCTGCGCCCCTCCGGCACCGAGCCGCTGGTCCGGGTCATGGTCGAGGCCGGCACCCAGGACGACGCCGACGCCCACGCCCGACGCCTCGCCGACGTCGTCGGCGCCGTCTGACCCTTTAAGTACCGCGAGTGGTCGAATGTGCCGCCCAGTGGTCGCCGAGGCGGCGACCACTGGGGGCAGAATTCGACCACTCGCGAGTTGTGGTGGGGGGTGGTGGTGCAGGTGCGTCCGCTGGTGTTCGTGCGGGACTACGCGGCGGCGGACTTCTTCGCCGCCGCCGAGAGCTTCGCGACGATGCTCGGCAGTGCGTCCGGCAGCGAGAGCGCGGTGGGCGGCGAGATGGCCGAGACGTTCTCCACCCCGACCACGTTGGCGACGGCGCCGCGCTTGACGGCCGGGATGGCCTTGGCGTAGCCCTTGCTCAGGAAGTCGTTGGCCTGGGCCTGGGTGTCGAAGTAGGTGACCAGGATGTCGCTGCTGAGCTCGCCGAGCTTCTCGGTGCTGAGCGTGTAGTAGAACGACGAGTCGCCGTTGGCGAGCTTGTCCACGCTCGGGGCGATGACCGGGCCGAGGTCGAGCAGGAAGTCCACGCGGGCGTCGGCGGCGCGGTAGACGTAGAACGTCCCCTTCACCGGCAGGACGGCGGCCAGGGTCTTGCCCTTGAGCTCGGGGTGGGCGGCGGCCGCGGTGGAGATGTCCTTGTCCAGGCCGGCGATGACCCTGGCGCCCTCGGCCGAGCGGCCCAGGGCCTTGGCCACCTGCTGGATGTTGGTGCGCCACGGGGTGGTGTACGGCTGGCCGGTGTACGCGACGGTGGGGGCGATCTGGCTCAGCGTCTTGTACTGCTCGGCCGTGATGCCGCTGTAGGTGGCCAGGATGAGGTCCGGGTTGGCCTTGCGGATCGCGTCGTAGGCGGGCGCCTCGGTCGTCTGCGGCAGCACCGTCGGCATCTTCACGCCGAGGGAGTTGATCTTCTTCTCGACCCACGGCAGCACGCCGTCGGAGCCACCGGCGTAGGCCTGGTACTCCATGGCGGTCGGGACGACGCCGACCGCGAGGGCGGCCTCGGTGACACCCCAGCCGAGGGTGACGACGCGCTTGGGCGCCGCCTTGATGGTGGTCGTGCCGAGGGCGTGCTTCATGGTGACGGGGAAGGCGCCGGTGTCGGCGGCCGCGGTGTTGGTGGGGCCGTCGTCCGTCTTGGACGTCGAACAACCGGCGACGACGAGCGCGGCGAGGGCCACCAGGACGGTGGCGAGGCGGGCGCGGCGGGTGCGCGGGAGGGGGCGGGGCATGAACTCGTCCTCTCGAAGGGTTAGGTGAGGCTAACCTATCTTGACGTTGACGGCGCGGTGCAGCCGCCCCATCGGGACGACCATCGGGGCCCCGGTCACCGGGTCGTCGACGACCAGGCTGTCGAGGCCGAAGGTCTCGCGGATCGTCTCGGCCGTCACCACCTCGGCCGGGGTGCCGCCGCGGATCAGCCGGCCGGCCCGCATCAGGCAGATGTGGTGGGCGTAGCGGGCGGCCAGGTTGAGGTCGTGCAGGACCATCACGATCGTCGTCCCGCGCTCGCGGTTGAGGTCGGCGAGCAGGTCGAGCACCTCGATCTGGTGGGTGAGGTCGAGGAAGGTCGTCGGCTCGTCCAGCAGCAGGATGTCGGTCTGCTGCGCCAGCGCCATAGCGATCCAGACGCGCTGCCGCTGTCCGCCGGAGAGCGCGTCGACCGACCGGTCGGCGAGGTCCAGGGTGCTGGTGGCGGCGAGGGCGTCGGCGACCACGGTGTCGTCGGAGCCCGACCACGCCGAGAACCAGCTCTGATGGGGGTGCCGGCCCCGCCCCACCAGCTCGGCCACGGTGATGCCGTCCGGGGCCACCGGCTGCTGCGGTAGCAACCCCAGCGTGCGGGCCACGTCCTTGGTCTTGAGCGTGTGGATGTCGCTGCCGTCGAGGACGACCTGGCCGGCGCTGGGGCGCAGCAGCCGGCCGAGCCCGCGCAGCAGGGTCGACTTGCCGCAGGCGTTCGGGCCGGCGATGACGGTGATGCGTCCGCCGGGGACGTCGAGATCCAGCTCGTCGACCACCCGCCGGTCGTCATAGCCGAGGCTGAGCCCGGCGGCCCGGAGCTCATGGGGACGGGCGTGGCTCACGAGGATCCTCCCGAGGTGCGTGTTCCGACGGCAAGCAGCCAGAGCAGGTAGGGCGCGCCGATGGCGCCGGTGAGGACCCCGGCCGGCAGCTGTGCCCCGCCGGGGACGAGATGCACCGAGACCACGTCGGCCAACAGCACCAGCAGCGAGCCGGTGAGCGCGGCCGGGACGAGGGCCGGCGAACCGTCCCGGAGCAGCCGGCGAGCGATCGGCCCCGACATGAAGGCGACGAAGGCGAGCGGACCGGCGCCGGCGACCCCGGCGGCGGCGAGCAGGACGGCGAGCCCGAGCAGCAGGCGGCGGCGTCCGTCGGCGGGGACGCCGAGGCCGTTGGCGGTCTCGTCGCCGAGCTGCAGGATGCGCAGCGACGGCGCGACGATCACCACGGCCACGAGCAGGACGGCGAGGCTCACCGCCGCGATGGCGTTGCCGGCCCACGTCGCGTTGCCGACGCCGCCGACCAGCGCGCCGAGGGCGACCTGGGCCTGCTGGATGTCGGCTCGGGTGAGGAGGTAGCCGAGAACGGAGGAGACGACGAAGGCGGCGCCGATGCCGACGAGGACGAAGCGATTGCCGGCCAGGGTGCCGTCCCACGCCAGCAGGTAGATCGCCACGGAGACCGCGATCGCCCCCGCGGCCGCGAGTCCGGAGAGGGCCAGCCCGGACCAGCCCAGCAGCAGGGTGCCGACGGCGATGCCCACGCTCGCGCCGCCGGTGATGCCGAGGATGTCCGGGCTCGCCAGCGGGTTGTGCAGCAGCGACTGGAAGATCGCGCCGGCCAGCGCCAGGGCAGCGCCGGCGGTCACCGCCAGCACCACGCGGGGCAGCCGGAGGTCCAGGATGAGGAAGTCGGTGAGCTTCGTGCCGTCCCCGAGCAGGACCCGGACGATGTCCGGCGCGGAGACCGTGAGATCCCCGGCGCTGAGGTCCACGGTGGCCAGCGCGACGATGGCGACGACCAGGCCGCCGACGAGGAGCGTGTAGCGGCGCCGGCGGGCCAGCCGGGGCCGGCGGACCGCCGCGACGGCCTCCGCGGCAGGGTCGGGTCGTCCGGTCAGCAGTGTCATCGGACGGGCACCTGACCCCGGCGAACCAGCGCGATCATCACCGGCGCGCCCAGGAAGGCGACGACGATGCCGGCCTCCAGCTCGCCGGGGCGCGCCACGAGACGGCCGATGACGTCAGCGAGCAGCAGCATGGCGGGGCCGAGCAGGGCGGCATAGGCCAGCGTCCAGCGGTAGTCGGTGCCGGCGAGGCGGCGGGCGATGTGGGTGACGGTGAGCCCGACGAAGGCGAGCGGTCCGGCCAGCGCCGTCGCCGAACCGCAGAGCAGGATGATCGCTGCTCCCAGCACGAGCCGGGCGCGGCGCAGGTCCTGGCCGAGGCCGCGGGCGGCGTCCTCGCCGAGGGCGAGGGCGTTCATGGTCCGGCCGCCGGCGAAGGCCAGCACCGCGCCGAGGAGCAGGAACGGCGTGACGGTGGCGAGGCTGGTCGGGTCGGGGTCGGCCAATGACCCCACCGACCAGAAGCGGAACTGTGCCAGCGTCGTCCGGCTGGTGAGCAGGACGAGGGTGACCAGCGAGGTCGCTGCGGCGGTGACGGCCGCGCCGGCCAGCGCGAGCCGGAACGGTGTCGCGCCGCCGGGCCCGCGCGAGGCGATGGCGTAGACGAGCAGGGTGGCCAGCGCCGCGCCGAGGAAGCCGAACCAGACGTAGCCGAGCGGGCTGGCGATCCCGAACCAGGTGATAGCGGCGATGACGAGCAGCGAGGCACCGGCGTTGACGCCCAGCAGGCCGGGGTCGGCCAGCGGATTGCGGGTGACGCCCTGCATCACGGTGCCCGCCAGTCCCAGGGCGACCCCGGCGGCGAGCGCGGTCAGCGTCCGGGGCACGCGCAGGCCGCGGACGATCTCGGCGAAGGGTGAGGCGGGATCGACGAGGGCGTGCCAGACCTCGCCGGGGGCGATGCTGCGCGCCCCGAGCGCGAGGCTGAGCGCGCAGGCGACCAGCACCAGCGCAGCGCAGAGCGCCAACCCCACGGGTCGGCGCAGGTGCCGTCTCCCCGGCGTCGCCACCGGTGCCGGCTTCCTGGTGCCGAGAGTCGTGCTCATGGCTCAGTTCTGCTCGGCGCGCCCGTGCCGCCAGTAACCCATGAAGGCGACCCGCTTGCGGTCGACGCCGGCGTCAGTGACGAGCAGCCGCCGCAGCTTCTTGATCATGGCGGCCTCGCCGGCGAGCCAGGCGTGGAAGCGGCCCGCCGTCTCCTCCGGCGAGTCCCAGAGCAGCTCGGTGTCGACATCGACGTCCTCGAGCGGCTGGGCCACGCTGGCGGCCGCGGCGCGGATGATCTCGGGGTTGGCCGAGGCCCACTGGGCGACGGCGGCGCAGAGTCGGCCACCCCGGTCCGCGGGGTCGCGGGTCAGCCAGCGGACCTCCGCGCGGGCGGCGGTCGGCAGTGGCTGCGCGTCGGCGGTGTCGGGGACCTCGACGAGGACGGTGACGCGATGATGCGGCTGCAGCGAGGCGAGGATGCCGGCGATGGCGGGGACGGCGGTCTCGTCGCCGGCCAGCAGGAAGACCTCGGCGGGGCCCGGACGCCAGTCGATGCCGCTGGCCGAGTGCAGGCTGCGGACGTCGGGGCCGACGATGACGATCTCGTCCCCCACGCCGGCGCCGGCCAGCCAGCGGGCAGCCGGGCCGTCGACGTGCCCGTTCGGCCCGTGGTCGGGGTGGATGACGAAGTCGACGTCGAGCTCGCGGCTCTCGGGCCGGACGGCGCGGACGGTGTAGGTCCGTAGAGGCGGGCGCTGCTCGTCCGGCATGCCGAGCCAGGACGAGTACCAGTCCGCGGTGTCGACGATCTCCGGGACGCGCGTCGCGCCGCTCGGCGGGAGCAGCAGCTTGATGCGCTGGTCCAGGCCGTCCCGACCGAAGAGGTCGAGGTCCGCGCCGGTGAAGGTGACCCTGGTGAAGTGCGGGCTCACCGGGCGTTTGGCCGCCACCTGGACGCGAAAGGGTCGGTAGGGCGGACGGTCGTCCCGAACCAGCTCAGCCTGCGCCAGTGAGGTTAGCATTGCCTAACTTTGTCACATCAGGCCGCCGAGAAGCGAATGATTCCGGTCTCGTCTCGCTGTGAATCGAGTCGCCCGCGCTCGTCGAGGACGAAGAGGTGGGCCATCGTCTCCTGCACCGCAAGCAGCTGGTTGAAAAAGTCCAGCTCGTCGAAGCGTCGCCGTCGCCGCGTCCACCCCAGCGCCCGAGCCACGTCGTCACCGCTGCTGGCCCCCGCCCGCACCGCCGCCTCGGTCTCGTCCAGCCGGCGCGCGTGGTGGTCGAGCAGCTCGTCGATGCGCTGGTGGACGCTCACCGAGACGGGGCCGTGCGCGGGCAGCAGCCGCGCGTCCGGCAGCGCCCGGACGAGCTCCAGCGAGGAGAGGTAGTCGCGCAGCGGTGAGGGTGGGCGGTTCAGCTCGACGCCGAGGGATGGGGTGATGTGCGGCAGCACGTGGTCGCCGGCGAAGAGCAGGCCGTGGCCGACGTCGTGGAAGACGACGTGGCCGCGGGTGTGGCCGGGGGTGGCGATCACGCGGAGCGTGCGGGTACGCAGCGGCAGGTCGACGCCGTCGGTGAGCCAGGTGTCGGGGTCCTCGTAGTCGGTGAGGTCCCAGGTGTCGTGCAGCTCTGCCAGCGTCCGGGCCAGCTCCACGGCGCCCGCGGCCAGCAGTCGGGGGACGTCCGGGTGCTCGTCGCCGAGGCCCCGCATCATCTCGAAGCTCTCGCGCTCGCCCTCGCCCAGACGGACGGTCGTGCCCAGCGTGCGCCGGATTGCGACGGCCTGGGTGTAGTGGTCGCGGTGGTGGTGCGTGCAGAGGAACTCGCGAACCTGGTCCAGGCCGAAGCCGAGGCCGGCCAGCGACTTCTCGAAGAGCTCGCGGGACTCCGTCAGGGCCCAGCCGGCGTCGATGCAGACGACGTCGTCGCCGTCGACGACGGCGTAGACGTTCACCGCCTTGAGACCGTCGTTGGGCAGGGGCAGCGGGATCCGGTGGATGCCCGGAGCGACCTCGAAGGCGCCCGGCCGTTCCCAGGCGTGACGCTCGTCGCTCTGCACTGCTGCACCGTAGGACACGCCCGATGCGGCGTGTCGGTGACCCGTCTTAAAGGCCGGTGAGCGCTCCGGTTTAGCTCCTGAGAGACGTTGGGATGCTGGAGGGCGCCATGACTTCGACACGCACCTTGCCTGCCCGGACCGAGGACGCGAAGTCGAGCAAGGAGACGCGGTTCGGACTCTCATGGACGCAGATCGCCGCCGCGGGCTTCGCCTCGATCACCGCGACCGTCATCCTGTCGTTCTTCTCGATCAGCGGCACGCTGATCGGCGCGGCGGTCTTCAGCATGATCACGGCGATCGGCAACGCCGTCTACAACCAGTCGCTGAAGACGACGCAGAGCCGGGTGCTGGACGTGCTGCCGGTGCTGCCGGTGGTCGGCAAGGCCGACCCCGCGTCGCCGACGGTGGTGCTGCCGGTGAGCGACGCGCCCGAGACGAGCGAGGAAGACCCGGAGCGCGAGCCCGTCCTGCCCGCCGCGCGACCCTCGCCCGTCCCGCCGGAGGGTCCGGTCTCGCCTGCCGCCTTCAGCCGCCGCGCCTGGAAGCGGATCGCGATCCTCGCCCTCGGCCTCTTCCTCTTCGTGATGGCGGTCGTGACGACCGTCGAGCTGGCCTTCGGGCGCCCGCTCACCGACATCCTGCGGGGCGACAACGGGACCGGGACCTCGATCGGGGGCGGCGGCCGTGCACCCGCGCCGACTGTGACGGTGACGGTGACGCCGAAGGTGGTCATGACGACGCCGACGGTGACCCAGACGGCCACGCCGGCCACGACCACGACCACGCCCAGCCCCACCGCCGGCAGCACGACCGCGACGCCGTCCGGGACCACCTCGGCGGCGCCCGGAAACGACACCGGCAGCGCGACATCGGGCACGCCGAGCCCGACGGAGAGCCCCTCGCCGTGAGGGCGCGGTTACGCTTCCGGCCATGTGCGGAATCGTCGGATACGTAGGCCACCGGCCGTCCCTGGAGGTCGTGGTCGAGGGGCTGCGTCGCCTCGAGTATCGCGGTTACGACAGCTCCGGCGTCGCGATCATCGGTCCTGACGGCCTGCAGGTCGCCAAGAAGGCGGGCCGGATCGAGAACCTGGACAAGGAGCTGGCGGCGCACGCCATCACCGGGACGACCGGGATGGGCCACACGCGCTGGGCCACCCACGGCCGGCCCAACGACCGCAACGCCCACCCGCACACCGACACCTCCGGACGGGTCGCGGTGGTGCACAACGGGATCATCGAGAACTACGCGCAGCTGCGGACCGAGCTCGAGGCGGCCGGCGTGGAGCTGGTCAGCGACACCGACACCGAGACGGTGGCCCATCTGGTGGCCGCCGAGCTGCGGGGCGGCACGGAGTCCCTGGCCGACGCGCTCCGCGCCGTCTGCCGGCGGCTACACGGAGCCTTCACCCTCGTCGTCCTCGACGCCGAGCAGCCCGACGTCGTGGTGGCGGCCCGCCGCAACTCGCCGCTCGTCCTCGGCGTGGGCGACGGCGAGACCTTCCTGGGCAGCGACGTCGCCGCCTTCATCGAGTACACCCGTGAGGCCGTCGAGCTGGCGCAGAACCAGGTCGTCGAGATCCGGCGCGACGGCTACACGATCACCGACTTCACCGGGGCCCCCGCCGAGGGGACGCCCTTCACCATCTCGTGGGACCTCACCGCCGCCGAGAAGGGCGGCTACGACCACTTCATGCTCAAGGAGATGGACGAGCAGCCGCAGGCCGTCCGCGACACCCTGCTCGGGCACCTCGTCGGGGGGCAGATCGTGCTCGACGAGCAGCGCCTCGACCAGCAGGAGCTGCGCGACATCGACAAGGTCTTCATCGTCGCCTGTGGCACCGCGTACCACTCCGGGCTCATCGGCAAGCAGGCCATCGAGCACTGGACCCGGGTCCCCGTCGAGGTCGAGATGGCCTCGGAGTTCCGCTACCGCGACCCGGTCCTGGACCGGCAGACACTCGTCGTCCCCATCAGCCAGTCCGGCGAGACCGCGGACACGCTGGAGGCGGTGCGCTACGCCGTGGAGCAGAAGGCCAAGGTGCTGGCGATCTGCAACACCAACGGTGCGCAGATCCCGCGGGAGTCCGATGCGGTGCTCTACACCCACGCCGGACCGGAGATCGGCGTGGCGGCGACCAAGACCTTCCTGGCCCAGGTGGCCGCCGTCGAGCTGGTGGGGCTCGCGCTGGCCCAGGCCCGTGGCACGAAGTACGGCGACGAGGTGATCCGGGAGTACGACGCGCTCTGCTCGATGCCCGACGCCATCGCCGAGGTGCTCAAGACCATGGACCCGGTGCGTGAGCTGGCCCGGGAGATCGCGTCGTCGCAGGCGGTGCTCTTCCTCGGCCGACACATCGGCTACCCGGTCGCGCTCGAGGGTGCGCTCAAGCTCAAGGAGCTCGCCTACATGCACGCCGAGGGCTTCCCCGCCGGCGAGCTCAAGCACGGTCCCATCGCGCTCATCGAGGACGACCTCCCGGTCGTCGTCGTCATGCCCTCGCCGCACGGCCGGCCGACGCTGCACCAGAAGATGCTCTCCAACGTGGCCGAGATCAAGGCCCGCGGCGCCCGGACCATCGTCATCAGCGAGGCGACCGACGACGAGGCGCGCGCCGTCGCCGCCGACTTCATCGAGGTGCCGCGGGTGCCCACCCTGCTGTCGCCCTTCGTCGCCACCGTGCCGCTGCAGGTGCTGGCCGCCGAGATCGCCTCAGCCCGCGGCTACGACATCGACAAGCCCCGCAACCTGGCGAAGTCCGTCACCGTCGAGTAGAAACCTGGTCCGGTAGCGGGAAGGTCCGGCCGCGCCGAGACCGCGGACGCCCCCTTTTTCCGTTCGGGTGTTCTGCACCCGGATGCGGGTGCAGAACACCGGCGACTTGCACCCGGATGCGGGTGCAGAACACCGGCGACTTGCACCCGGATGCGGGTGCAGAACACCGGGTCCTTCGTAGGGGCCGCGTGGGGAGCGGCGCGGCCGCTGAGGGTCGGGCCGAAGGTGGCCGAATCGGGCGCCGGCGACGCTAGAGTCGCCGGTGTGACCAGCGCCTCGGTGAAATCGGTCGATCTGCTCATCGTCGGAGCAGGCCCGGTCGGGCTTTTCGGCGCCTACTACGCCGGCGTGCGAACGCTGTCGACGGCAGTGCTCGACTCGCTGGAGGAGCCGGGCGGGCAGATCACGGCCATGTATCCGGAGAAGGCCATCTTCGACGTCGCGGGCTTCCCGGCCATCAGGGGACGTGAGCTGGTCGACAACCTGCTGCAGCAGGCGGCACCCTTCGACCCGCATTACCTGCTGGGCCACCAGGCGGTGGGGCTGGAGCGAGGCTCCACCGACGACGGGTCAGGCGGCTTCGCCGTCACCACCGCGACGGGCCACCGCATCGAGTGCCGCGCGATCGTCATCACCGGGGGGATCGGCACTTTCACGCCCCGCCCGCTGCCGACGGGCTCGGAGTACCTGGGTCGGGGTCTGGTCCACTTCGTCCCCGAGCCGCAGGCCTACGCCGACCGCGACATCGTGGTGGTCGGCGGGGGTGACAGCGCCCTGGACTGGGCGCTCATGCTCGAGCCGATCGGACGCTCGGTCACCGTCGTCCACCGGCGCGGCGAGTTCCGGGCCCACCAGCATTCCGTCGAGCTGCTGCGGCAGTCGTCGGTGCGGGTGCTGACCGACGCCCAGATCTCGGCCGTTCACGGCGACCCGGACGTCAGCTCGGTCGAGGTGACGGTGGCCGGCGACGACGAGCCCGTCACGATCACCTGCGACCGGCTCGTCGCCGCGCTCGGCTTCACCGCGAACTTGGGGCCGCTGATGGAGTGGGGCATCGACATCCGGAAGCGGCAGATCATGACCAGCACCACCGGACAGACCTCGGTCCCCGGCATCTACGCCGCCGGCGACATCGTGGACTACGAGGGCAAGGTGAAGCTCATCGCCACCGGCTTCGGCGAGGTCGCCACTGCGGTCAACAACGCCTACGCCTATCTCAACCCCGGCAAGTCTGCCTTTCCCGGTCACCTCTCCGACTACGCCCCGGCCCCCGGCGAACCCGCCGCAGCCTCGCCGCGCGCATGATCAGCCCCGTGATCGGCGCATGATCGTCGACGGGAGCTCGCGCGCATGATCATCGGTCTCGGGGTCGACGTCTGCTCGATCGAGCGGTTCGGCGCAGCGCTGGAGCGCACGCCCGGGCTGGCCGAGCGGCTCTTCACCGCGGCCGAGCAGGTGACCTCCTCCGGGTCGGCGCGCAGCGTGGCGTCGCTGGCAGCCCGGTTCGCGGCGAAGGAGGCGCTGGCCAAGGCCCTCGGCGCCGGTGGCGGCATGCTCTGGACCGACGCCGAGATCGTCTGCGACGCGCGTGGCCGGCCCGGTATCGAGGTCCGCGGGACGGTGGCGGAGCGGGCCGAGGCCCTCGGCGTCACCCGCTGGCACGTCAGCCTGACCCACGACGCCGGCGTTGCCAGCGCCACCGTGATCGCCGAATCCGACTGAGCCGTCCGACTGACCTCGATCCGGGTAGGAACAGCCGCGTGCGAGGTGTCTACGGCGTCGACCAGATCCGTGCGGCCGAAGCCGCCCTGATGGCGCAGTCGCCGGAGGGGGCTCTGATGGCGCGCGCCGCCACCGGACTGGCGGTGGAGTGCCGCCGGCTGCTGCCCCGCAACTACGGCGCCCGCGTGGTCGTCCTGGCCGGGGCCGGTAACAACGGGGGTGACGCCCTCTTCGCCGGGGCGCAGCTCGCCGCCGGGGGCGCCCAGGTGCAGGCCGTCCTGCTGGCACCGGAGAAGGCGCACGCCGGCGGTCTCGCCGCCCTGCGCGCGGCCGGCGGTCGCGTCGTCGACGCTGATCCGGCGGTGGTCGCTGCCGCCGACCTCGTCCTGGACGGCATCGTCGGCATCGGCGGCTCGGGCGGCCTGCGAGACGACGCGGTGCCCCTCGCGGCAGCCGCTCGCGACACCCTCACCGTCGCCGTGGACGTTCCGTCCGGCGTGGCGACCGACACCGGCGCCGTCACCGGCGAGGCGGTGCGGGCCGACGTCACCGTCACCTTCGGCGCCCTCAAGCCCGGCCTGATCACCGGCTCGGGAGCAGAGCACGTCGGCGAGCTGCGACTGGTGGACATCGGCCTGGAGGCGACGCTGCCGGAGCCGGAGGTCCGGGTGCTCGAGGCCGCGGACGTCGCCGCGCTACTGCCCACCCCCGCCGCGACCGACAACAAGTACACCCGCGGGGTCCTCGGCGTCATCGCCGGCAGCTCGGCCTACGGCGGTGCCGGCGTCCTCTGCACCGGCTCGGCGATCAGCGGCGGCGCCGGGATGATCCGCTACGCCGGGACCGCCGCCGACGCGATCCGCGCCGCGTACCCCGAGGTCGTGGTCCAGGCGGGGGCCGACCCCGCCGACCTGCACGTGCAGGCCTGGGTGGCCGGCCCCGGCATGGGGACCGACGACGCTGCCCGTGACCTGCTCGCGGCGGTCCTGGACACCGACCGTCCGGTGATCGTGGACGCCGACGGCATCACGCTGGTCTCGCAGCACCGCGAGCTGCTGCGACGCGACGCACCCACCGTCCTCACGCCGCACGACGGTGAGTTCGCGCGCCTGGTCGGCGAGTCGTCGGCGGATCGGCTCGGCTCGGCCAGGGCGGCGGCTCGCGAGCTCGGCGCGACCGTCCTGCTGAAGGGCAATGCGACGATCGTCGCCGCGCCGGACGGCCGCGCCTGGATCAACCGCACCGGCACCCCGTGGCTCGGGACCGCCGGCAGCGGCGACGTCCTGAGTGGCCTGCTCGGCTCGCTGCTCGCCTCCGGCCTCGATGCACCGGAGGCCGCCGCCGTCGCCGCCTATGTCCACGGCGTCGCCGGCCAACTCGCCGCGACCGACGGTCCGCCGTCGGCCGTCGATGTGCTGCACGCCGTCCGGCCCGCCCTCCGGACGGTCGCGCAGGACTGACCTGCGAGATACTCGACCGCGTGCTCCGCACCGAAGCTCACGTCGACCTCGCCGCCCTCCGCGCGAATGTCGCCGCGCTGAAGGCCGGGACGCCCGCCGAGGTCATGGCCGTGGTGAAGGCCGACGGCTACGGGCACGGGCTGGTGCCCTCCGCCCGGGCCGCGCTGGCCGGCGGGGCGACCTGGCTGGGGACCGCCATCGTCGACGAGGCCCTCGCGCTGCGGGCCGCGGGCATCACGGCGCCACTGCTGTCCTGGCTCTGGACGCCGGGCGAGGCCGACACGGTCGCCCGCGCGATCGCCGCCGACATCGACCTGTCGGTGTCGAGCAACTGGCAGCTGGACGCCGTCCGTGCCGCAGCCGCCGGCCGAACCGCCCGGATCCACCTCAAGATCGACACCGGGCTCTCGCGCAACGGCGCGTACAGGACCGACTGGCCGGGAGTGGTCGCTGCGGTGGCGCGGGCCCGAGCGGCCGGCGAGGTCGAGGCCGTCGGCATCTGGAGCCACTTCGCCTACGCCGACGAACCCGGTCACCCCACGATCGCCAAGCAGATCGAGGCCTTCGGCGACGCCGTCGCCGTCGCCGAGCGCGCCGGCCTCGACGTCCCGCTGAAACACCTCGCCAACTCGGCCGCGACCCTCACCCTGCCGGCGGCGCACTTCGACCTCGTCCGCCCCGGCATCGCCGTCTACGGTCTGCCGCCGGTCCCCGGCGACTTCGGCCTCACCCCGGTGATGACGCTGCGGGCGGCGGCTGCCTCGGTGAAGCGGGTGGCGGCCGGCGAGGGGGTCTCCTACGGCCACGAGCACGTCACCGCCCGCGAGACCACGCTGGTCCTGGTCCCGCTCGGCTACGCCGACGGCGTGCCGCGGCACGCGTCGCGGGTCGGCCCGGTCTGGATCAACGGCCACCGGACCACCGTCGCGGGCCGGGTCTGCATGGACCAGATCGTCATCGACGTCGGTGACACCGAGGTCGCCCCCGGCGACGAGGTCGTCCTCTTCGGTCCGGGCAGCCGCGGTGAGGCCACCGCGCGGGACTGGGCCGAGGCCGCGGGCACCATCGATTACGAGATCGTCACCCGCATCGGACCGCGCGTGACCCGCACCTACACGGAGCAGGCGTGAGCCCCATGCTCGGACCCGGCCGTCCCGTCCACATGACGGGTAAGACGCTCGGGCTGCCCACCGCCGCCGACACCCACGACCTCGGTCGCCGGCTGGCCGGGGTGCTGCGGCGCGGCGATCTGATCATCCTGGACGGCCCCCTCGGCGCGGGCAAGACAGCGTTGGTCCAGGGGATCGGTGCGGGGCTGGGCGTCCGCGGTCACGTCGTCTCGCCCACCTTCGTCATCGCCCGGGTGCACCCCCCGCAGGCCGACGGCGGCATCACGCTGGTCCACGTCGACGCCTACCGCCTCGGCTCGCTGGCCGAGGTCGACGACCTGGACCTCGACGTCGACGCCGCCGGCGTGGTCACCGCCGTCGAGTGGGGGGCGGGCATCGCCGAGCAGCTCGCCGAGTCGCATCTGGCGGTGTCGCTGAGCCGCGCGGCCGACTCCGAGGAGCGCACCGTCACCCTCACCCCGCACGGCGGCGACTGGGCGCAGCGACTCGCCTCGCTGGGTCTCTGAATAGGCTGGTCGGCGTGTACGTCCTCGCCATCGACACCTCGTCGCCGGCCGTGACGGCCGGGATCGTGCTCGTCGAGCGCGCCCACGACCGCACCGAGGTCACCCTCGCCGCGGAACGTGCCCCGCTGGCCGCCCGCGGTCACGGTGAGCTCCTCTCGCCCGCGATCGCCGACTGTCTCGGCGACGCCGGGATCGCGGCCGCCGAGCTCGGCGCCGTCGTCGCCGGTCTCGGCCCCGGACCCTTCACCGGACTGCGGGTGGGGCTGGTCACCGCCGCCGCGATCGCCGACGCGGTTGGGGTCCCGAGCTACGGCGTCTGCTCGCTGGACGCCCTCGGCGTCGCCGCCGCGGACGAGCCCGAGCTGCTCGTCGCCACCGATGCCCGCCGGCGCGAGGTCTACTGGGCGCGCTACCGCGCGGGCGCCCGCCTGACGCCACCCGCCGTGGCGCGGCCGGCCGACATCGACCTCGCGGGGGTCTCCGCCATCGCCGGCGCCGGCGGCGAGCTCTACCAGGACCTCTGGCCGCAGCTGCCGCGCCGCAGCGAGCGCTACCCGGACCCCGTCGCCCTCGTCGGCCTGGCGCTCGACCGCGTCGTCGCCGGCGCGCCGGGCGAGGTGCTCGACCCGATGTACCTGCGGCGGCCGGACGCCGTGGTGCCGGGTGCACCGAAGCCGGTGACGGCGTGACGACGGTCCGCATCGTGGCGATGACGGGCGCGCACGTCGATGCGCTGCTGCCCTTCGAGCGCGAGATGTTCGGCCCCGAGGCGTGGAGCGGCAGCGGCTACCGCGGCGAACTCGCCGACACCCGCACCCGCTACTACGTCGCTGCCGAGGACGACGGCGGCCTGCTCGGCTGGGCCGGGGTCATGGTGCTCGGCGAGCCCTCCGACGCCACGGCCGAGATCCTCACCGTCGGCACCGTTCCGGCGGCCCGTCGCCGCGGCATCGGACGCCGGCTGCTCACCGAGCTGCTGGCCGAGGCGACGCGTCGCGGCGCGGTCGAGGCCTTCCTGGAGGTCCGGCAGGACAACGACGCCGCGATCGCGCTGTACGAGAGCGACGGCTTCACCCGCGTCGGCGTGCGCCGCGGCTATTACGAGAACGGCCGCGTGGACGCGCTGACCATGCGGAAGGAGCTTGCGTCGTGACCATCGTGATGGGGATCGAGACGTCCTGCGACGAGACCGGCGTCGGCTTCGTGCAGGACGGCGTGCTGCTCGGCGACGCGCTGGCCAGCAGCATGGACCAGCATGCCCGCTTCGGCGGGGTCGTCCCGGAGATCGCCGCGCGGGCGCACGTGCAGGCGATGGTCCCGACCGTGCACCGGGCGCTGGAGAACGCCGGCATCACGCTGCACGACGTCGGCGCGGTCGCCGTCACCGCCGGTCCGGGACTGGCGACCGCACTGCACGTCGGCGTCGCCGCGGCCAAGGCGTACTCGCTGGCGCTCGGCGTCCCGCTCTACGGCGTGCACCACCTCGCCGGCCACGCCGCCGCTGACACCCTGGAGCACGGCCCGCTGCCGGAGCGCTCGGTCGGCCTCATCGTCTCCGGCGGGCACACCTCGCTGCTGGGCGTCCGGGACCTGGTCCGGACCCCGATCGTCCACCTCTCCGACACCGTCGACGACGCCGCCGGCGAGGCCTTCGACAAGGTCGCCCGGCTGATCGGACTGCCGTACCCCGGCGGTCCGTCCATCGACAAGGCGGCCAAGGCCGGCGACCCCGAGGCCATCCGCTTCCCCCGCCCGCTCACGGGTCGCAACGACCCGCCGCTGGGCTTCTCCTTCTCGGGGCTGAAGACGGCCGTGGCGCGCTACGTCGAGGCGCATCCCGACGTCAGCGCCGAGGACGTCGCCGCGTCGTTCCAGGAGGCGGTCGCCGACGTCCTCACGACGAAGGCGCTGCGGGCCTGCCGTGACCAGGACGTCGAGACCCTCGTCATCGTCGGCGGCGTCGCGGCCAACAGCCGGATCCGGGCGCTCGCCGCCGAGCGCTGCGAGGTCGCCGGCATCGAGCTGCGCATCCCGCCGATGCGGCTCTGCACCGACAACGGCGCCATGATCGCCGCCATCGGCGACCTGCTCGTCCGCGACGGCGCGACGCCCTCGCACCCCGATTTCTCAGCCATCCCTACCGTGGAGCTGGAGAAGGCGCAGCTGTCGTGACGTCCCACGCTCTGCTCGACTCGGCTCCCACCCCCGGCCCCCTGCATGCCCCTGACGCTGTGCCCGCCCCCCGCGCCGAGTGGTCGATTCCGGACCCGAGTGGTCGCCCCCGGGGCGACCACTCGGGCCGGAAATCGACCACTCGCGAGACGGGTGGGGTGACGGCGCCACGCGGGACGGGTGGGGTGACGGCGCCACGCGGGACGGGCGGGGAGATGGCGCCACGCGAGACGGACGGGGTGACGGCACCTCGCGAGACGGACGGGGAGAAGCGGTGAATCGCGCCGGCCGGACGGTGATGTGGGAGGCGAAGGCGCTCCCCGGCCGTGCCTCCGAGCTGCTGGCGTACGCGGTCGAGCACGCGCCGGCCGCTGCGCGGGTGTACCGCAGCGCGGACGATCGGGTCGTCGTCATCGACCCCACCGGGCAGGGACTGCCCGACGCCCCCGCCGAGCTCATGGCCCGGCCACCGCACGCGTGGCCCTTCGAGCGCGTCCGCTGAGGCATGCTCTGAGCAGCTCCGCACACCGGCTTGCCCCGGGCCCGCTCGCCTAGCAGAGTCGGTGTGTGGCGAAATCCGAGGAGAGCAGCAGCAAGGACGTCGCACGCCCCCGCCGGGGTGGTGTCGTCGCCCTCCCCGGCGCCGCCGCGAAGTACGCCAAGCGCGTCACCCACACCGCGCGCAACGTCGCCGAGGTCGTCCGCTTCGGCGGGCTGGAGACCGACGACGAGGAGTCGCCGTTCGCGGTCGTCGCCGAGAAGAACATCTACCGGCTGCGGCACTACTTCCCCGACGACGTCCCCGCCGGCGCCATGCCGATCCTGCTGGTGCCGCCGCTGATGATGACGGCCGAGGTCTGGGACGTCTCGCCGGCGACGTCAGCGGTCGCGGCCCTGCACGAGGCGGGCATCGACCCCTGGGTCATCGACTTCGGCGACCCCGGCCACGAGCCCGGTGGGCTGGAGCGCAACCTCACCGACCACATCCTGGCCGTCAGCGAGGCGGTGGACTTCGTCGCGTCCGCTGCCGGCGCCAAGGTGGTCCTCTCCGGCTATTCGCAGGGCGGCATGTTCGCCTACCAGACCGCCGCCTACCGCCGCGGCAAGGACATCGACTCCCTGGTGACCTTCGGCTCCCCGGTAGACACCACCGCGCCGCTGCCGATCCCGGTGGCGCCGGACGTGGCAGCCCGCCTGGCCCGCGACATCGTGGACTCGGGGCTGCTGCGCAGCCGCGCGGTGCCGAGCTGGTTCATCCGGCTGGGCTTCAAGGCGCTGACCCCGGCCAAGTCCATCCAGGGGCGGATCCAGTTCCTGCTGCAGCTTCACGATCGCGACGCCCTGCTGCCGCGCGAGAAGCAGCGCCAGTTCCTGGACAGCCGCGGCTGGACGGCGTACTCCGGTCCTGCCATCGCCGAGCTGCTGGAGCAGTTCGTCGCCCACAACCGCATGCTGCAGGGCGGCTTCGTCATCGACGACGAGCTGGTCACGCTGGCCGACATCGACCTGCCGGTGCTCACCGTCATCGGGACCTCGGACACCTTCGGCCACCCCGACTCGGCTCGCGCCATCCGCCGCGCCGCGCCGCGCGCCGAGGTCTACGAGGTGACCATCAACGCCGGTCACTTCGGCCTCGTCGTCGGCAGCAACGCCACCACCATCACCTGGCCGGCCGTCGCCGACTGGGTCGCCTGGCGCTCGGGAAGCCGGACGCTGCCCGACAGCATCGTCATGGCCGACACGGTGGACACCTCCCGCACGCTGCGTCCTACCACCGCCGCCACCGCACTCGCGCAGGCGACCGAGCTCTCCATCGGCCTGGGCCGCGCCGTGGTGGGCAACGTGCGACGGGCGACCAACCTGGCCCGCAGCGTCGCCCGCGAGGCGCCGGCGCAGCTGCCCAAGCTCGCCCGGATCCAGCAGCTGGAACCCTCCACGCGCATCTCCCTCGGCCTGCTGCTGGACGAGCAGGCCCGGCGCGCGCCGGGCGACATCGCCTTCCTCTTCGGCGACCGCGCGCACCGGCAGCACGACGTCAAGGCCCGCGTGGACAACGTCGTCAAGGGCCTCACCAGCATCGGCGTGCGGCAGGGCGACCGGGTGGGCGTCCTCATGCGGACGCGTCCCTCGGCCTTCACTCTGCTCGCCGCGCTCAGCCGGCTCGGCGCCACCGCGGTGCTGCTGCGTCCGGACGCCGACGTGGCCCGCGAGGTGGAGCTGGGTCGCGCCACGTGGGTGATCAGCGACCCCGAGCACACCGAGCTGATCGACAAGATCGAGAACGTCAGCTGGGCGGTGCTCGGCGGTGGCGGCGAATGGCGCGAGGTGCACCCCGACGCCGTGGACATGGAGCGCATCGACCCCGACGAGGTGGCGCTGCCGGCCTGGTACAGCCCGAACCCGCACCGCGCGGGCGACGTCGCCTTCGTCCTCTTCACCGGCGAGGGCACCGGCACCAAGGCGCTGCACATCACCAACCGGCGGTGGGCGCTGTCGGCCCTCGGAACGGCCTCGGCCGCCTCGCTGCGCCCCGGCGACACCATCTTCTCGACGACGCCGATCTACCACTCCTCGGCGCTGTTGATGAGCATCGGCGGCGCCGTGGCCAGCGGCGCCCGCTTCGCCATGGCCAGCGACCACGACCCGGACACCTTCTGGACCGAGGTCCGCCGCTACGGCGCCACCCACGTCTCCTACACCTGGGCCTCGCTGCGGGAGGTCGTCAACGCGCCGCCGCACCCGGCCGAGCAGTACCACCCGATCCGGATGTTCATCGGCTCCGGCATGCCCCGCAACCTGTGGCGCCGTGTCACCGAACGCTTCCCGACCACCAAGGTGCTGGAGTTCTACGCCTCGGCCGAAGGCGAGACCATCCTGGCCAACGTCACCGGCCGCGCCCCCGGCTCCATGGGACGTCCGCTGCCCGGCACCGCGGAGGTGAAGGTCGCCGCCTACGACCTGGAGGTCGGCCGGCTCGTCACCGACGACCACGGTCTGGCCCGCGAGTGCGCCACCGACGAGCTCGGACTGCTGTTGAGCCGGGTGCGACCGGGTGACGCCTACGCCGGCGTGCCGCTGCGCGGCGTCTTCGAGCCCGGCGACGCCTGGCGCTCGACCGGGGACCTCTTCCTGCGCGACGAGCACGGCGACCTGTGGCTGGCGGGCTCGGCGGCCGAGGTCGTCCACACCGCGTCCGGTCCGGCCGTCCCCTCCGGCGTGCGGTTCGCGCTCGGCGGTGTCCCCGCGGTGGACCTCGTCGTCTCCTACGGCGTCCGCGACGACTCCGGCGAGGAGGTGCTCGTCGCCGCCTTCACCCTGCGCGAGGGCGATAGCATCACCGCCGCCGATCTTCAGCGCGTCCTGGACAAGCTCCCCGCCTCGCAGCGGCCCGGCTATGTCCAGCAGGTGCAGGCGCTGCCGCTCACGACCTGGCACCGCCCGCAATGGCGTGCGCTGCAGGCCGAGGGCGTGCCGCAGCCGGGGGAGGGTCGGGTCGTCTGGCGGCGGGGCGAGACCGGGTACGTCGAGATTTCCTGAAATTTTCCTCGCGGTGCAACGCGCGCGGCCCCGGCGCTGTCAACTCGTATGTGGAGGCCGTGCACGTGGACCGAGGGGCCGGTGTCAGTGACGACACCGAGTTCAGCGCATTCGTCAGAGACAACACCCCGGCGTTGCTGCGTACCGCGTATCTGCTGACCGGCAGTGCGCAGGGCGCCGAGGAGCTCGTCCAGGACACCCTCGTCCGGCTGTATCCGAAGTGGGACAGGGTGCAGGCGGCGGACGTCCCGCTGGCCTACGTGCGCCGATCGCTGTCCAACGCCTTCGTCAACACCACGCGGCGGGCGTCGCGGCGCGAGCTGGCCTTCGCCGACGTCCCCGACCAGATCGACGACCACGACCCGTTCGGGCGGATCGCCGATCGCGACCAGCTCACCGACATCCTGGCCGGCCTCCCCGACCGGCAGCGTGCGGCACTCGTGCTGCGCTTCTTCGAGGATCTCGACGACCGCGACACCGCCGATGCGCTCGGCTGTCGGGTCGGCACGGTCCGCAGCCTCGTCAGCCGCGGTCTCGCAACCCTGCGCGACCGCCTCGACCCGCCGCTCGCGGGGAGGACATCATGACCGAACACGATCACGACGCGCACGTCGCCGAGCTGCGGCGACGGCTGGCCGAACAGGCCGAACGGGCCCCGGCGGGGGACCTCGTCGCCGCGCGTGTCCTCGCCCGCACCGGGGCCGCCGGCAGCAGGACGCACCGCCGGCGTCGTCGCACCGAGCTCCCCTGGTTACGGCTCATGGCCGTCGCCGCGGCGGTGGTCGCGGTGGCCGGGATCGCGCTGGGGATCGCCCGCTCCGGCCAGGACGGTCCCGACCGGCCGGTCGCCGAGCAGCCGGCCACGACCTCGCCCGCCCCGACGACGGGGCCGCCGTCGTCCGCGCTGAACTCGGTGGAGAGCAGCAGCTCGGCGCAGCCGTCCCCGCTGTCGAGCCAGGCCCGGCGCATCACCGTCCCGACGCTGACCAACGTCCGCGTCGCCGCGATCACCTTCACCGGCGGCGGCAACGGCTGGGCCCTGGGCTCGGCCGACTGCCTGCAGACCTCCGGGCGCTGCACGGCGCTGCTGCACACCGACGACGGCGGGCTGAGCTGGAAGGGGCGCCCCAACACCCCGTTCCAGGTCCCCGGTGTCCGTGGCTGCGCCGGTCCGTGCGTGACCGACCTCCGCTTCGCCACCGACGACATCGGCTACGCCTTCGGCCGGGACGCGCTCTTCCTCACCACCGACGGGGCGCAGAGCTGGCAGCGGCTCCCCGGCGGCGCGGACGCGCTCGAGACGCTGGACGGCACCGTGATCCGCGTCAGCAGCGACGCCGCGCAGTGCCCGCCCGGCTGTGACTACCGGGTGCAGGTCAGCGACGTCGGGTCGACCTCCTGGAAGGGCGTCGACCTGCCCGGCCCGGCCGGCGCCGGCGACGGCGTGGCTCTCTCCCGCACCGGCAGCCAGGCCTACCTGCTGGAGTACGGGAACCCGGCCGGTGGTGCCGGTCGCGCGACCTCGTCGCTGTGGTCCTCCGACGACGGGGGCCGCAGCTGGGGCAGGTTGGGCGAGCCGTGTCCGCAGACCGGCGGCGAGGTCGACTCGGTCGCGCTCACGACCGCTGCGGACGGGTCCGTCGCGGTGGTGTGCCGGGCCCGGACCGGGGGTGCGCAGTCCGTCGCGATCTCCACCGACGACGGCGCGACCTTCACGGCCGAGGCCGCCGCACTCGGCGCCGGTGACATCACCGCCTTCGGCGCCGCGAGTGCCGAGACGCTGCTGGTGAGCTCGGACGACACGTACCGCACCACCGACGGTGGCGCGACCTTCCGTCGTGCCGCCGACGTGGGGCAGCTGACCTACCTCGGCTTCGCGTCGGCGCAGGTCGTGCACGCCATCGCCGCCGACGGCCGCACCATCTACACCTCCACCGACGCGGGGAAGTCCTGGCGGGCGGCCCGCTTCACCTGACCCACCCGATCGTGGACCGACACGCCGAACAGTTCGGCGTTTCGGTCCACGATCGTCGCGGGCCAGACCCGGCGTCGACACGCTGGCACTCACCGCGTTAGAGTGCCAATCAGGAGGAGGCTGATCCCCGCGACGGCAGCCGCCCCCGACCACTAGCTACTTAGTGAACTGACTTCATCGCGAAGGGGAGCCATACCGTGACCGCCACCAAGGTCAGCATCAAGCCGCTCGAGGACCGCATCGTCGTCCAGACGAACGAGGCCGAGACCACCACCGCGTCCGGCATCGTCATCCCGGACACCGCCAAGGAGAAGCCGCAGGAGGGCACCGTCCTCGCCGTGGGCCCGGGCCGTGTCGACGACAACGGCAACCGCGTCCCGCTGGACGTCGCCGTGGGCGACGTCGTGCTCTACAGCAAGTACGGCGGCACCGAGGTTCGCTACGGCGGGGAGGACTACCTGGTCCTCTCTGCCCGCGACGTCCTCGCCATCATCGAGAAGTAGGACCGCCTCCGTCACCGCCCCGGCCGCGCACCCGCGTGCGCCGGGGCGTTTCGGTTGTGCCCTCACTCGCTCAGGAAGGAAGAATCATGGCGAAGACCCTCAGCTTCGACGAGGACGCCCGCCGCGCGCTCGAGCGCGGTGTCGACAAGCTCGCGAACGCCGTCAAGGTCACCCTCGGCCCCAAGGGCCGCAACGTGGTGCTCTCGAAGTCGTTCGGCGCGCCCACCATCACCAACGACGGCGTCACCATCGCCCGTGACATCGAGCTGGACGACCCGTACGAGAACCTCGGCGCCCAGCTGGCGAAGTCGGTGGCGACCAAGACCAACGACATCGCCGGCGACGGCACCACCACCGCCACCGTGCTGGCCCAGGCGCTGGTCAACGCCGGCCTGAAGAACGTCGCCGCCGGTGCCAACCCGACGGCCCTCAAGCGCGGCATGGACGCCGCCGTCGAGGCCGTCAACGGCGCGCTGGACAAGGCGGCCCAGCCGGTCAACGGCGAGAAGGAGATCGCGCACGTCGCGACCATCTCGGCCCAGGACGCCGTCATCGGCGGCCTCATCGCCGAGGCCTTCACCAAGGTCGGCAAGGACGGTGTCATCACCGTCGAGGAAGCCCAGACGATGAACACCGAGCTCGAGTTCACCGAGGGCATGCAGTTCGACAAGGGCTACATCAGCCCGTACTTCGTCACCGACGCCGACGCCTCCGAGGCGGCCTTCGACGACCCGTACCTGCTCATCACCACGCAGAAGATCTCCGCGGTCAGCGACCTGCTGCCGCTGCTGGAGAAGGTGGCGCGGGCCGGCAAGCCGCTGGTCATCGTGGCCGAGGACGTCGACGGCGAGGCGCTCTCCACGCTGGTCGTCAACTCGATCCGCAAGACCTTCACCGCCGTCGCGGTCAAGGCGCCGTTCTTCGGTGACCGCCGCAAGGCGTTCCTGCAGGACCTCGCCATCGTCACCGGTGCCGAGGTCGTGGCCCCCGAGGTCGGCCTCAAGCTCGACCAGGTCGGCCTGGAGTCGCTCGGCACCGCCGGCCGCGTCGTCGTCACCAAGGACACCACCACGGTGACCCACGGCTCGGCCGCGCAGAGCGAGATCGACGCCCGGGTCGCGCAGATCCGTCGCGAGATCGAGGAGACCGACTCCGACTGGGACCGCGAGAAGCTGCAGGAGCGGCTGGCCAAGCTCGCCGGCGGCGTCGGCGTCATCAAGGTCGGCGCGGCCACCGAGGTCGAGATGAAGGAGCGCAAGCACCGCATCGAGGACGCCATCTCGGCCACCCGCGCCGCGGTCGAAGAGGGCATCATCGCCGGTGGCGGTGCTGCTCTCGTCCACGCCTCGAGCGCCCTCGAGGGCGACCTGGGACTCTCCGGCGACGAGGCGACCGGTGTCGCGGTCGTCCGCACGGGCCTGGTCGAGCCGCTGCGCTGGATCGCGCAGAACGCCGGCGACGAGGGTTACGTCGTCGTCGCCAAGGTTCGCGAGCTCGAGGCCAACCACGGCCTCAACGCCGCGACCGGCGAGTACGGCAACCTGCTCGAGGCCGGCGTCGTCGACCCGGTGAAGGTCACCAAGGCTGCGCTCTCCAACGCCGCCTCGGTCGCCTCGCTGGTGCTCTCGACGCAGTCCGCCATCGTCGAGAAGCCCGCCGAGCCGGAGGACGACGGCCACGGTCACGGCCACTCCCACGGCCACGGTCACGGCCACTCGCACTGACGCACCACACGACGACGGCCCCGCAGCGACTCGCTGCGGGGCCGCTGTCGTCAGCGGGTGTCAGTGCAGCTCGGCCTCGTGCTCGACGTGTCCGGCGGGCTCGAGCTGGAAGGTGGAGTGCTCGACGTCGAAGTGCCCGGTGAGGCAGGTCTGCAGCGTGTCGAGGATCTGCGGGGCGTGGCCGTCGGTGAAGCACTCCTTCTCCACGACGACGTGGGCCGAGAGCGCCGGCAGGTTGGAGGTCACGGTCCAGACGTGCAGGTCGTGGACGTCGAGCACGTGGTCGTTGCCGAGCAGGTGGTCGCGCAGCTCGTCGAGGTCGACGTGCTCGGGCGCGGCCTCGAGCAGCACCCGGCCGGAGTCGCGCAGCAGGCTCCACGCGGCTCGGAGCATCAGCGCCACCACCAGCAGCGAGGCGATGGCGTCGGCCCGGGTCCACCCGGTGAGAAGGATGACGACACCGGCGACGGCCGTGCCGATGAAGGCGTAGAGGTCGGTCAGCACGTGCTGGTACGCACCCTCGACGTTGAGGCTCGTCCGGTTGGCCCGTGCCAGCACGGCAGTGGCGGCGATGTTGACGGCCACGCCGACGAGGGCGACCACCAGCACCGCCAGCCCCGCCACGGGGGGCGGATCGGCCAGCCGCTGCACCGCCTCGAAGGCGATGAGCGCGCTGACGACGAGCAGCGTGATGCCGTTGCCGGCGGCCGAGAGGATCTCCGCGCGCTTGAGGCCGTAGGTCCAGGCGCCGGCGGCCGGCCGCGCCGCGAGCCGCATCGCCCATAGCGACCCGGCGATGGCGCCGACGTCGGAGAGCATGTGACCGGCGTCGGAGAGCAGGGCCAGCGAGCCGGAGGCGATCGCCACCACGACCTCGGTGACGAGGAAGCCGCCGAGCAGGGCCAGCGCGACGACGAGGTAGCGGCGGTCCGCGTCGGCGGCGACGCCGTGGGAGTGGCCGTGGTGCCCGGTCCCGCTCTTGCCGTGGTCGCTGTGGTCGTGTGCGCGGCTCATCACGCACCCTCGTCCTGCGTGTGCGTCATGCCGATGTCCAGCAGCATCCGGACGTGGGCGTCCTCGAGCCGGTAATAGGCCATGCGGCCGCGCCGGCTCACCGAGACGATCCGGTGCGCCCGCAGCAGCCGCAGCGCGTGGCTGACGCCGCTCTCGCTCTGTCCCGTCGCGGCGGCGATGTCGCAGACGCAGAGCTCGCCGCCCTCGAGCAGGGCGATGACGAGCCGCAGCCGGCCGGGATCACCCAGCAGCGCGAAGACGTCGGCGGCGTCCCGGACGACCTCCTCGCCCGGCATGGCCGCCCTGACGTCGCGGACCCGCTCGGCGTCCACGACGCGGACGTCGCAGTCGTCCACGGTGATCGGTGTCGCCACGGCCGCCTCCCTTGTTGACATCTGAACAATCGTTCAGGCGTCGACTGTAGCGCCGAGAGGGCAGCGGAAACGAGGGGTGGGCCGAACCGGCAGCGGCCGCAGCTGGTGGTGCGGGTGGATCAGGCGGACTGCTTGGTGAGCAGCTGCTCGCGCTCCTCGACCGAGAGGCCGCCCCAGACGCCGTAGGGCTCACGGGCCGCCAGTGCCCAGCGCAGGCAGTTCTGGACCACGGGGCAGCCCGAGCAGACGGCCTTGGCCTGCATCTCGCGGCGTGCGCGTGAGGGGCCGCGCTCGTTCTCCGGGTGATAGAAGGTGGCGGTGTCCTTGCCGCGGCAGGCGGCATCGACCTGCCAGTCCCAGTCGCCCTCGCGCGGGGCGGGGAGCCGTCGAATCTCGGCCATGGCTGTTCGTCCTTCCGGACTCCGGGGACCACGCACCCGCATGCGTGGTCCGTCTGGGGAGTCCAAAGAGCGACCGGGCCAAAGGTAACGGCGGCTACACGAGATTCGGTCCGGTGAGCAACACCTGAGGGGACAAAAGCCGGCGATCCGGACGAACGTGTGCCCGGGGGAGGCGCCGCGGCAGTCGAGCCGCGGCCGGGTCAGGCGCGCTCGGTGAGCGCGTCCACGGCGTCGGCGTAGCCGCGGGCGTAGTCCCAGGTGACGTAGGCGTGCGGGTCGGGGGCGAAAGCCGGCTCGTGGACGTGGGTGCGTCCCTCGCCGAGCAGGGCACGCAGGTTGGCGGCCATGAGGTCCCAGCCGAAGAAGTGCTGCTCGCCGCAGTCGCCGCAGTCGACCACGATGCCGTCGACGCCCTGCGGCTCCAGGACGCTGCGGAACGCGCCGAGGTCGGTGAGGTCGGCCAGGACATCGGCCCGTTCGTCGTCGCTCAGCGGGGCCGGCGGCTCGTCACCGTCGAGCAGTGACGCCGGGTCGTCCGGGTCCCCCAGGAAGGGGTCCAGCGGGCCGTCGTCGAGGTTCATCGGGCACCGGTCGCTTCGGTCACGCGGCCCACGGTAATTCCCGAAGGCCCCGCCGCGCCAACCGGCTCACAGAGCTGGCACCACGAGCACGGGACGCTGCCGGCCGCTGCGTACGATGGCGTTTCGACGCGCTCCGCGGCGAACACCCGGCCAGCACAGGGAGTTCTCGTTGCCTGACGACTTCTCGTCCGACGATCTGTCCGCCGGTCTGCCGGCCAAGTTCGCGGCCGTCGGGCTCACCTACGACGACGTGCTGCTGATACCCGGCGAGACCGACGTCATCCCCAGCGAGGTCGACACCACCGCGCGGTTGACCCGCGAGATCGACATCGCCGTGCCGCTGTTGTCGGCCGCGATGGACACCGTCACCGAGGCGCGGATGGCGATCGCCATGGCGCGCGAGGGCGGCATCGGCGTGCTGCACCGCAACCTCTCCATCGACGACCAGGCCCGACAGGTCGACCTGGTAAAGCGGACGCAGACCGGTCGCATCCCCAACCCGGTCACCATCGGCCCGGACGCCACCCTCGAGGAGCTGGACGAGGTCTGCGGCGAGTACCGCATCTCCGGCCTGCCCGTGGTGGACGGCGACCAGCGGCTGCTGGGCATCATCACCAACCGCGACCTGCGCTTCGTGCCGGTGGGCGAGTGGGCCAGCACCAAGGTGAACGAGGTGATGACGCCGACGCCGCTCATCACCGCGCCGGTCGAGATCGGTCACGACGAGGCCACCGCGATCCTGCGGCAGCACAAGCGCGAGCGACTGCCGCTGGTGGACGCCGAGGGGCGCCTTGCCGGGCTCATCACCGTCAAGGACTTCGTGAAGTCCGAGCAGTTCCCGAACGCGAGCAAGGACGCCCACGGCCGGCTGATGGTCGGGGCGGCCATCGGTTACTTCGGCGACGCCTGGGAGCGCGCCACCACCCTCATCGACGCCGGCGTGGACGTCCTCGTGGCCGACACCGCGCACGGGCACGTCCGGCTGCTGCTGGACATGGTCGCCCGGCTGAAGTCCGATCCGGCCACCAGGCACGTCCAGGTGATCGGGGGCAACGTGGCCACCCGCTCCGGCGCGCAGGCCTTCGTCGACGCCGGCGCCGACGCGGTGAAGGTCGGCGTGGGGCCGGGGTCCATCTGCACCACCCGCATCGTCACCGGTGTCGGCGCGCCGCAGATCACCGCCGTCTACGAGGCCGCCCGCGCCTGCAAGCCCGCGGGCGTCCCGGTGATCGCCGACGGCGGACTGCAGTACAGCGGCGACATCGCCAAGGCCATCGTCGCCGGCGCCGACACCGTCATGGTCGGCTCGCTGCTCGCCGGCTGTGACGAGTCGCCGGGTGACCTGATCTTCGTCAACGGCAAGCAGTTCAAGAGCTACCGCGGCATGGGTTCGCTCGGTGCGATGAGCTCGCGCGGCAAGAAGTCCTACTCCAAGGACCGCTACTTCCAGGCCGAGGTCACCAGCGACGACAAGCTCGTCCCCGAGGGCATCGAGGGGCGCGTCGCCTATCGCGGTCCGCTCTCGGCGGTGGTCCACCAGCTCATCGGCGGGCTGCGGCAGTCCATGTTCTACGTCGGCGCCCGGACCGTCGGCGAGCTCGCCGACCGCGGCCAGTTCGTCCGCATCACGCAGGCCAGCCTGAAGGAGTCGCACCCCCACGACATCCAGATGACGGTGGAAGCGCCCAACTACTCGGCCTAATTGCTCCGCCTGGTACGGATCTTGTCTGGCCCGCTCACCGCGTTCGGGGCCGTCCTTCGATCCGCGCGCGAGTTCGGCTCACTCCGTTCGCCGTCGCGCAGGCGGGGTCGGGGCTGACCCACCCTCGCCCGGAGGGCTCGGCCGCGGCACCCCTCGCCGTGCCCTTCCGCCGGTACGGATCTTGTCTGGCCCGCTCACTGCGTTCGGGGCCGTCCTTCGATCCGCGCGCAAACTCGGCTCATTTCGTTCGCCGTCGCGCAGGCGGGCTCGGGGCTGACCCGCCCTCGCCCGGAGGGCTCGGCCGCGTCACCCCTCGCCCGGAGGGCTCGGCCGCGTCACCCCTCGCCCGGAGGGCTCGGCCGCGTCACCCCTCGCGTGCGTCCCCGGTTTGCACCCCGAAGCGCTGCTATCGGCCCCCTGCAGCTGGGCGTTGGCGACGCTGCCAGGTGCAAACGGGCGAGGGCGGCGCAGGGAGCGGGCCAGGCGAGCTCGTTACCGGCGGATCAAGAACAGCGGGTCAGAAGCTCTCGGGCGTGTCCTTGAGGTTGGCGCCGAAGACGGCGGCCTGGGTGCGACGCTGCATGCCGAGCTTGGCGAGCAGGCTGGAGACGTTGTTCTTCACCGTCTTCTCGGCGAGGAAGAGGCGCTCGCCGATCTGCCGGTTGGTGAGGCCCTCGGCGATGAGCGCGAGGATCTTGCGCTCCTGCGCGTTCAGGGACGCCAGGCGCGCGTCCTCCTGCTTGCCCTCGCGGATGCGGCGCAGCACGCGATCGGTGACCGACGGGTCGAGCAGCGACTGGCCGGCGGCGACCTGGCGGACGGCGTCGATGAGGTTCGAGCCGCGGATCTGCTTCAGGACGTACCCGGCGGCACCGGCGAGCACGGCGGCGAAGATCGCCTCGTCGTCGTCGTAGGAGGTGAGGATGAGGCAGCGGACATTCGGCTGCTCCTCGCGGACGGTGCGGCAGACCTCGATGCCGCTGCCGTCGGGGAGGCGGCCGTCCAGGATGGCGACATCGGGGGCGACGGCCGGGATGCGGCGCAGTGCCTCGGCGACGGTCCCGGCCTCACCGACGACCTCGAAGTCCTCGACGCTGTTGAGCAGCTCGGCCAGACCGCGACGCACGATCTCGTGGTCGTCGAGCAGGAAGATGCGCGTCACCGACGTCGTCGAATCCGCTGCCGTCATGGTTCGAGGTCTCCTCTGGGTGCTTCCGGCGAAAGCGTACGGGTCGCTCTGCCCGGTGTGGTGCGCCCGTGAGGGCATCGTCACGAACCTAGTCAGCGCGAGGGTTCGTGTCGATCCGCAGGGGGTACGGCGCGACGTCGAACCGCCTGCCGCAGGCTACCGCCGGACGTCCGCTTCGTCCCTTACCCCTGGCGGACAGCGGGCCCGACGCGGGGGAAGCGCGGTACCGGAGGTGAGTCCTCGGCCCCGTTGCGCAACCCGAAGACGCGTTCCCGCACCTCGTCGATCGTGTCGTCCAGGTCGCTGACGTGACGCGACAGCCGCTCGCCGACGCCCGCGGGCAGCCCGTCCAGGGCGGCGAGGCTGTGCAGTCCCATGCCGGTGGCGAAGAGCCGCTGGATGACGTTGTCCGACAGATCCTGGGCGAGCTGGTGACGCAGCTGCAGCTCGCGCAGCCGCGCCCCGTCGCTACGGGTGTCGTCGAGCTCGAGGGCCAGCGCGACCTGGTCGGCGAAGGACGCCAGCTGTGCCAGGTCGTCGGCGGTGAAGGGCTGCCGGTCGGCGGTCCGCAGCAGCAGCAGCGAGCCCCGCACGCCCTTGGCGTCCGACAGCGGGGCGACCAGCACCGGACCGAAGTTCTCGGCGTTGTCGAAGGTGGGGCTGGTCACGGCCGGGAAGTCGGGGCGCAGTACGCGCTCGCCGGCCACCAGCAGGGCGGCCAATCGGGACCGCTCGGGGTCGAAGACCCAGTTGCGGAAGCGTCCGGCACCGAGCCCGACCGTCTTCACGGCGCGGAGCACGCCGTCCTGGCCGGGGAGGGCGAGCAACCCGGTGTCGGCCCCGGCGGCGCTCAGCGCCTGGGAGACGATCTCCAGGACGAGGTCGACATCGGCCTCGGCGAGCAGGGCGCGGGTGATGTCGTGCGACGAGCGCGACCACTCGGCGGTCCGCCGGGTCTGCTCGTAGAGCCGGGCGTTGACGATGGCGCTGCCGGCGGTGACGGCCAGCGCGCTGACCAGGTCGCGGTCGTCGTCGGTGAAGGCGCCGTGCAGCGGATCGGCGAGGTAGATCTCGCCGACGGTCTCGCCGCGCGCGACGATGGGGACGACGAGGAAACTCACGCCCTCGGGCCGGAACGCCTCGGCCGGGTCGTGGCAGGGATCGGTGCCGTAGTTGCTTTGCACCAGCTGCTCGATCCGCTCGCCGGGGCCGATGGCGCCGAGGGCTCCGTAGCGGGCGCCGGCCAGCTCGCAGGCCGCCCCGACGATGCGCGTCAGCACGTCGGTGAGCGACAGGTCGCTGGCGATGACGGCCTGCGCCTCGATCAGCCGGCGCAGCCGGGCCGTCTCGGAGGTCGGGTGGGCGAGGGTCCCGGTGACCTGGTTGCCGTCGAGACCGGCATAGGGACGACGCGAGCGGCCGGGACCTCGCGGGCTGCGCGGAGCCTGGCGAGCGCTCACGTGGGGCGTTCGGTCGGGCGCTGCGGTCACAAGTCGACCTCGGGGATGTCGGGCGTTCGGGGGTGATCGCCGCACCGACGATTCCGGTTCCCCCGAACCGCGACGCTGGTGAGACCTGCTCACCTTGCCGGTCCACATCGACCGCACCGTCTGCAGGACGACCCGCGTCCGGCAGCCGTTGGTCCCGTCTCCGGCCGCTGCGAGCACCGACGGTGGGGTACGGCACACTCGGACGCATGCCCGAGACCGTCGAGATCGGCCTGGGCCGCAGCGCGCGCCGCGGCTACCACCTCAGCGAGATCGCCCTCGTGCCCACCCGGCGCACCCGGGGCTCGGCGATGGTGTCGACCTCCTGGCAGATGGACGCGCACGCCTTCGAGCTGCCCTTCGTCGCCGCGCCGTCGGACGCGGTCGTCTCCCCGGAGACGGCGGTCGAGATCGAGCGCCTCGGCGGTCTGGCCGTGCTGGACGGCGAGGGACTCTGGGCCCGTTACGAGGATGCTGCCGCGCAGCTGGATCGGCTCCCCGGCGACACCGCCGAGCTGCAGCGGGTCTACGCCGCACCGGTGGTTCCCGAGTTGCTGCGTCAGCGCATCGCCCAGCTGCGGGCCTCGGGTGTGCGGGTGGCGGTCCGGCTCTCGCCGCAGCACACCGCCGAGCTGGCGCCCCACGCGCTGGCCGCGGGCATCGACCTGCTCGTCATCCAGGGCACCGTGATCTCGGCCGAGCACGTGATGGCCGACGACGCCTCCGGCCTGAACCTCAAGACCTTCATCGCCGACCTCGACGTCCCCGTGCTGGTCGGCGGAGTCTCGAACTACCAGACCGCACTGCATCTCATGCGTACCGGCGCCGCCGGCGTGATCATCGGCTACGGCGCGCACCTGGGCTCCACCACGCACTCGATGCTCGGGATCGACGTCCCCATGGCCACCGCGCTCATCGACGCCGCCGCCGCGCGCCGGGACTACCTGGACGAGACCGGTGGACGGTACGTGCACCTGGTCGCCTACGGCGATCTCGCCACGGGCGGAGACGTCGCCAAGGCCTTGGCCTGCGGCGCCGACGCAGTCATGCTCGGTGAGCCGCTGGCCGCGGCGGCGGAGTCACCGGGCAAAGGCCGTTACTGGGACGCGACCGCCGCGCACCCGCGGGTGCCGCGCTCGGCCGTGGTGGACCTCGCCTTCGCCGACGAGCGGCCGTCGCTGGAGCAGCTGCTGCTGGGCCCGACCGATGACCCGTCCGGCGAGCAGAACGTCTTCGGCGCGGTACGGCGCGTCATGGGCAAGTGCGGGTACAGCACTCTGAAGGAATTCCAACGCGCGGAATTGATCGTCACCGGGGAGCGCTGACATCACCATGGCCAGGGAACTCAAGCTCGGTTACAAGGCGTCCAACGAGCAGTTCGCCCCGCGCGAGCTGCTGGACTACGGCGTGCTCGCCGAGGAGAACGGCTTCGACTCCGTCTTCATCAGTGATCACCTGCAGCCCTGGCGGCACGACGGGGGTCACGCGCCCTTCGCGATGACCTGGCTGGGTGCGCTGGGCGCTCGCACGGAGCGGATCACCATGGGGACCTCGGTGCTGACGCCGACCTTCCGCTACCACCCGGGGATCGTGGCGCAGGCCTTCGCGACGCTGGGCTGTCTCTATCCGGGACGCGTGATCCTCGGCATGGGCAGCGGCGAGTCGATGAACGAGGTGCCGCTCGGGGTGGAGTGGCCCGACGGCAAGGAGCGCTTCGCCCGCTTCCGCGAGGCAGTCAAGCTCATCCGCGAGCTCTGGCACGGCGAGCGCGTCACCTTCGAGGGCGACTACTACTCCACGGACAAGGCGACCATCTACGACCGTCCGGAGCAGGAGGTCCCGATCTGGCTCGCCTCCTCCGGCCCCGCCGCGACGCGTTTCGCCGGCCGGCAGGGCGACGGGTGGATCACCACCTCCGGCAAGGACCCGGCCCTCTACACCGACACGCTGATGCCGGCCATCGCCGAGGGCGCCGAGAAGGCCGGGCGCTCGACGGCCGACATCGACATGATGATCGAGGTCAAGGTGAGCTTCGACCACGACCGGGACGAGGCCATGAAGGCCACCCACTTCTGGGGCGCGCTGGGGCTGACGCCGGAGCAGAAGTCCGGCGTCGAGGACCCGGTGGAGATGCAGCGACTGGCCGACGCGCTGAGCGTCGAGCAGACCGCCAAGCGCTTCATCGTCTCGACCGATCCCGACGAGCACGTCGACAAGATCAAGACCTACCTCGACCTCGGTTTCAACCACCTCGTCTTCCACGCCCCCGGCCCCGACCAGGCCAAGTTCCTCAAGCTCTACGGCGACGAGATCCTGCCGAGGCTCCGCGCGTTGTAACGTGGGCGGCGGGCCCGGACGGGAAGTCCGTCCGACAGGGGCCCGGACGTGATCGACGAGGCGGAAGTCGCCGAATTCTGCAGGAGCACCGTGACTTCCGAGCTGTCCAGCGGCATGCGCCGCGCTCTGCGTCGCGCCCGTGACGGCGTCGCCCTCGACGCCGCCGAGGCCGAGATCCTTCTCGGCGCCCGCGGCGACGCGCTCGTCGACCTCTGCGCCTCCGCAGCGCGGGTCCGCGACCAGGGACTGGCCGACGCCGGCCGTCCCGGTGTCGTCACCTACTCGCGCAAGGTCTTCGTCCCGCTGACCAGACTCTGCCGCGACCGTTGCCACTACTGCACCTTCGCGACCGCGCCGCACAAGCTCGAGTCGATGTTCCTCAGCCCGGACGAGGTCCTCGCCATCGCCGAGCAGGGCGCGGCGTTGGGCTGCAAGGAGGCGCTCTTCACGCTGGGCGACCGCCCCGAGGACCGCTGGCCGCAGGCCCGCGAATGGTTGGACGCGCACGGCTACGACTCCACACTCGCCTACGTCCGCGCCATGGCGATCATGGTCCTCGAGAAGACCGGCCTGCTGCCCCACCTGAACCCGGGCGTGCTGAGCTGGGCGGACTTCCAGCGCCTCAAGCCAGTCGCGCCGTCGATGGGGATGATGCTGGAGACGACCTCGCGCGAGGTCTTCGACAACGGCGCCCACCGGGGTTCGCCAGACAAGGACCCCGCCGTCCGGCTGCGGGTGCTCGAGGACGCCGGCCGCTCGAACGTCCCCTTCACCACCGGCATCCTCATCGGCATCGGCGAGACCGTCGCCGACCGGGTCGAGTCGATCTTCGCGATCCGCCGCGTGGCACGCGCCTACGGCGGCATCCAGGAGGTCATCGTCCAGAACTTCCGCGCCAAGCCCGACACGGCGATGGCCCGGATGCCCGACGCCGAGATTGCCGAGCTCGCCGCGACCGTCGCGGTGACGCGACTGGTGCTCGGCCCGCGGATGCGCATCCAGGCGCCGCCGAACCTCATCGGCGAGGAGTACCGGCTGCTGCTGGGGGCCGGGATCGACGACTGGGGTGGCGTCTCCCCGCTCACCCCGGACCACGTCAACCCCGAGCGGCCGTGGCCCCAGATCGACGAGCTCGCTGCCCGATCAGCCGAGGCGGGCTTCGAGCTGGTGGAGCGGCTCACGGTCTACCCGCCCTACGTCACGGCGGGGGAGCCGTGGCTCGATCCCCGGGTGATGCCGCACGTGCAGGCGCTCGCGGGACCCGACGGCTTGGCGCGGGCCGACGCCGAGGTGACGGGCCGCCCCTGGCAGGAGCCGGAGGAGGTGTGGGACGCCTCCTCGGGGCGTACCGACCTGCACACCGCGATCGACAGCGAGGGACGGACCTCGGATCGGCGCGAGGACTTCGACTCGGTCTACGGCGACTGGGCCACGGTGGCCGAGGCTGCCGTGCGCATCGAGACGTCCTCCGGATACTCCGGCACGACCGCGCCCGTCCGGCTCGACGCCGACGTGGCGGCGGCGCTGCGCTCAGCCGAGCGCGACCCGGCCGGCATCAGCGACGACGAGGCGCTGGCGCTGCTGCACGCCGACGGCCCCGAGCTGGACGCGGTGGCGGCACTGGCCGACTCGCTGCGCGCCTCGGTCAACGGCGACGACGTCACCTACGTGGTGAACCGGAACATCAACTTCACCAACGTCTGCTACACCGGGTGCCGCTTCTGCGCCTTCGCGCAACGGCGGACCGACGCCGACGCGTACACCCTGTCGATGGACGAGCTCGCCGGCCGCGCCCGCGAGGCGTGGGAGCTGGGCGCCACCGAGGTCTGCATGCAGGGCGGTATCCACCCCGACATGCCCGGCACGGCGTACTTCGACATCGTCCGTGCTGTGAAGCAGGCGGTGCCGCAGATGCACGTCCACGCCTTCAGCCCGATGGAGATCGTCAACGGCGCCGCGCGGACGGGGCTGTCGGTGCGGGAGTGGCTGCAGACGGCCAAGGACGCCGGCCTCGACACCATCCCGGGGACGGCCGCCGAGATCCTGGACGACGACGTCCGATGGCTGCTGACGAAGGGCAAGCTGCCGGCGTCGGAGTGGATCGACGTGGTGACGACCGCGCACGAGGTGGGGCTCCGGTCGTCGTCGACGATGATGTATGGCCACGTCGACAACCCCGCGCACTGGCTAGGACATTTTCGCACTCTTGCGAGAATTCAGGACCGCACCGGTGGCTTCACCGAGTTCGTCGGCCTGCCGTTCATCCACACCAACGCGCCGATCTACCTGGCAGGTGTCGCCCGTCCCGGACCGACCCATCGCGAGAACCGGGTCGTGCACGCGATGGCGCGCATCCTGCTCCACGGCCGTATCGACAACATCCAGTGCTCGTGGGTCAAGCTCGGCGTCGACGGCTGCCGGCAGGTCCTCGCCGGCGGCGTCAACGACCTCGGCGGCACCCTGATGGAAGAGACGATCAGCCGGATGGCGGGGTCCCAGCACGGTTCGGCCAAGACCGTCGCCCAGCTGAACGAGATCGTCTCCGGCCTGCCGGGTCGGGTGGCCCGGCAACGCCTCACCGAATACCGCGAGGTCCCGGCCGAGCGGCTCGCCGCTGCCGCGAACTGGACCGGAGTGCTGCCCAGCCTGGCGTGACCCTCTCCCCGCCCGGAGCTCGGAGCGCGACCCGGCCTCGGGGCCGGACCCGGCCTTCGGGCGGACCCGGCCCCGGGGCGCTGCGGCTGGCCGACCGGCCATCGCCCGAGGTCCGGCAACGGGGACCGCCCGGAAGACAGACCTTTTTTGCTTCGGGTGTTCTGCACCCGAATTCGGGTGCAGAACACCCGAAGCAAAGAAGGGCTCAGCCCCAGCGGCCGTAGACCAGCCGCAGCACGGCCTCGACCACGTCGTCCACGGCGTGCTCGGCGTCCCGGTCGGTGGTGACGGCGGCATCGCCGGTCTCGCTGGTCACGCGCGCCATCCGGGCGTCGCGCAGGTCGAGGACGAGCTCGGCCAGCGTGGTCGCGTCGATTCCCTCCGGGGCGTCACCGGCGGCGCGGTCGCGGTGGATCTTGGCTGCGAGGCCGTCGACGAACCGGCTCCGTGCCCGGCTGGCGAACTGCTCGAGGGGCGGGTAGCGCTCGTCGTCCGCGGCGAGGGTGCAGGCCAGCACGGGGCCGTGCTCGCGCCAGACGGCCAGGACGGCGGTCACCTGCTCGCGCAGGACGCTCGGTGAGGGTCCGTCGGTGTCGAACCAGGCATGGGTCGCGCCGAAGTCGGCCCAGACCTGCTCGATGAGCGCGGCGAGGACGGCCTGCTTGGTCGGGAAGTAGAAGTAGAAGCCGGTGCGCGAGATCCCCGCGGCCGAGGCGAGATCGTCGATGGTGACGGCGCCGAAGGGACGTTGCCGGAGCAGCGCGCGGGCCGCGTCGAGGATCTGGGCCTCGCGACGATCGCCCTTGCTGCGGCCGCCGCGCCGTCGTACCCCGGCGGCGTCGTCGGTCTGCGCTGCGGTCACGCGGCCGAGAGTAGCCCGGTGTCCCGCGGGGACGCAGCGCGATCGACATCACGTCGGCAAAAATCGACACGATGTCAATTATTGGTCTACCGTCGCCGGGTGACCTCGCTTCGCGCCGCCGAGCCCAGCCCGCGGCTCGCTCCCACCCGCACCGCCTCACCCGCCGCCATCACCGCGACAGCGGCCGTGGCGGTGTTGCTGCTCTCGGCGATCCAGTCGGTGGTGATCCCCGTGCTGCCGCAGATCGGCACGCAGCTGCACGCCGGTGTCACCGCGACCGGCTGGGTGACGACGGCGACGATGCTCACGGCGTCGGCGGTGACGCCGCTGCTCGGCCGGCTCGGCGACGTCCGTGGTCAGAAGCCGGTGCTGATCGCCGCGCTCGTGCTGACGCTGGCCGGCAGCCTGCTCGCCGCCACCACGCACTCCATCGGCCTGCTCATCGTTGCCCGCGCGCTGCAGGGCTTCAGCTTCGGCCTCTTCCCGCTGGCAATCTCGGTCTTGCGCACCGAGTTGCCGCCGGCACGGCTCACCGGCGCCATGGCGATCACCGCGTCCGGCCTGGGCGTCGGCAGCGGCCTCGCGCTGGTGGCGACCGGGCTCCTCACCCGCGGCGACGCGGACTACCGCCGCGTCTTCTGGCTCTGCACGGTGCTCACCGTCGTCGTTCTCGCCCTCGTCACGCGGCTGCTGCCGGGCCGCCCCGGTCAGGGTGGCCGCGTCGACTACCTCGGTGCCGTGGTGCTGTCGGCCGGACTGGTGGCGCTGCTGCTACCGGTCTCGCAGGGACACGAGTGGGGCTGGAGCTCGCTGCGTGTCATCACCCTCTTCGTGGCCGCGGTGGTGCTGCTCGTCGGCTTCGTCGCGCTGCAGCGACGGACGCGGACCCCGCTCGTCTCGCCGGCCCTGCTGGGACGCCGTCCTGTCCTGGTCACCAACCTCACCGCGCTCTGCGTCGGCTTCGGCATGTTCGCCGTCTTCGTCGGCGCCACCTACTTCGTGCAGAGCCCCGAGGCACTCACCGGCTTCGGCTTCACCGCCTCGACGCTGGAGACGAGCGTCGTCTTCATGCTCCCCGGCGCGCTCGCTGGCCTGGTGGCCGGACCGATCGCGGGGCGGCTCGTCGCGGCGCTGGGGCCGCGCCGCGTACTCGTGCTGGCCTGCGGCATCGGCATCGTCGGCATGCTCGGGCTCGCCTTCCTGCACAGCGCGCGCGGCGAGGTGGTGGCTGCACTGCTGATCGCGAACGTCTCGATCGCGGTGGCCTATGCCGCCATGCCTGCACTGCTCGTCGCCTCGGTGGCCCATCACGAGACCGGCATCGCCAACTCGATCAACTCGATCATGCGGACCGTCGGCGGCGCCATCGGCAGTGCCCTGGTCGTCACCATCCTCGCCTCCGAGGTCGTCACGCACGCCACCCCGGCCGGACCGCTCGCCCTGCCGTCCGAGAGCGCCTACCGGCTGGTGTTCCTGCTCGGTGCCGGCTTCTTCGCCGTCAGCGCCTTGCTGATGACCTTCGCGATGCCGAAGGCGGGACGGCCGCTGTCCGCCCGTGCCCTCGCCGAGGACGAGGCGCTGGGCGCGGCGGGCGAGTTCGCCCTCACCTCCATCGACATCGACGCCGACACGGACATCGGTGCGGACACCGACGCCGGCGCAAGCGACGAGAAGCGTCGCGCCGGCACGTCCGCCTGAATCAGGCCGCGGCCGCCAGCGCGGGCAGCCGCAGCGTGAAGGTGGCGCCGTGCCCCGGCCGGGAGGTCACCTTGACCGTGCCGCCGTGCTGGGCGACGAGCTCGCGGACGATCGCCAGCCCCAGTCCGGAGCCGGGGACGCGGTCGGCGCGGGCACTGTCGGCGCGGTAGTAGCGCTCGAAGATCCGCTGCTGCTCGCGCAGCGGGATGCCGGCGCCGGTGTCGGTCACCGTGATCACGGCACTGCCCTGCTCCATGCCGGCGCGCAGCGTGATGGTGCCGCGCTCGGGCGTGAACTTGACTGCGTTGGTGAGGAGGTTGACCAGCACGCGGTCCAGCGCAACGGCGTTGCCGACGACCCGCGCCTCACCCAGGGCGGACTCCACCTGGAGCGTCAGCTGCCGACTGTGGGCCACCGGACCGAGCGCGCGGACGGCCCGGTCCACGACATCGGCCAACCGCACCGACTCGTGCCTGGCGGTGTCGACGCCCCGCAGCTCGACCAGGTCGTCGGCGAGGGCGTAGGCGCGCTGCACGTTCTCCTCGACGACGTCGAGCATCTGCCTCATCTCGCCGCTGAGCTCGCCGGCGTCGCCGGCCTCCAGCAGTTCGACGTACGCCCCGATCGTGGCCAGCGGCGTGCGCAGGTCGTGCGAGACCGCGGCGATGAGGTCGGTGCGGGGGACGTCGGGCTCGGCGTCAGGCAGCGGGACCACCGTCGGACCGGCGCTGTGGGCCCCGAGCTGCCACGCGGCGACGAGGGCGAAGGCGATCGCGGCGGCGACGGCCAGCACGGTGGTGGTCCAGCCGGGGGTGGTGATCGCGGCGACCGCGGCGGCGAGCGCGACGACGACGAGCAGCAGGACCAGCGGCCCCGGCCCCTGTCCGCGTCGGCCAACGCCGGCCCGACCGCCGTCAGCACCGGGCCGCCGCACGCGTCGTCGTGTCATCGGCCCCCCGCCTCGGCGTCGCATGTCGTCTCCTCCAGTGTCACATGGCGGCTCCGGCAGCCGACCGCGGGTTCGCGCGCTCCTCAGAACCAGTCGCGTTTCTTGAAGGAGAGATAGAGGGCGACCGCGATGACGACCATCACCACCGTGCTCAGCCAGAACCCCCAGTGCTGCGAGAAACCGGGGTAGGGCACGTTCTGGCCGAAGTAGCCGGTCACGGCGGTCGGTACCGCGATGATCGCCGCCCACGCCGTCAGCTTCTTCATGATCGTGTTCATGCGGTTGTCGGCCAGCTGCATGTTGGTCTCGAAGATGGACGTCACCATGTCCCGCAGCGAGTCGGTCCACTCCGAGGCGCGCAGCACGTGGTCGTAGAGATCGTCGTAGTACGGCGCGAGATCGGGGGAACGGTCGTCGGCGGTGGCGCGACGGCTGACGGTGTTGACCACCTCCCGCATCGGCAGGATGGCGCGGCGGGCCTGCACCAGGGAGCGTCGCAGCACGAAGGTCCGGTGCGAGACCTCGCGCGGCGAGCTCGCCGCGTCGTCGAAGAGGACGTCCTCGATCTCCTCGATCTCGTCGTCCAGTGACTGCACGCGGACGAAGTAGTCGTCGACGACCTGGTCCAGCAACCCGTGCAGCAGCGCCCGCGAGCCGTACTTGAGCAGGTCGTCGTTCTCGTCCCAGCGGCGGATGACGGAGTCGATGTCGATGCTGTCGTCCAGACGGACCGTGACGAATCCCTGGTGGGTGCAGAACACCGAGAACCGTCCGACCGCCAGCTGGCCCTCGGGTGTCGTCGTGACGGTGTACGCCGTGACGAAGAGGTGGGTCGCGAACCGTGTGGCCTTCGGACGCTCCTTCTCGGCCAGGGCGTCCTCGACCGCGTGCTGGTCGAGGCTGAGCTCCTCGGCGAGCTGGCAGACGGTCGCCTCGTCGGGTGAGACGAGATCGGCCCAGACGAGGGTGTCGGGCTGTTCGAGGTAGTCCGAGACCTCCTCGAAGGGGAAGTTCTCCCGTTCCAGGGTGCCGTTGCGCCACACCCTGGTGCGGATCCCGTCGGAGCTCATGCGCCCATTGTGGTGACCAGCCCCTGCCGAGCAGGTGAGGACGCGCGTACGTTCGAGGGATGGCGTGGACCGCGGAGGACCTGCCGGATCTCAGCGGCCGGACAGCCGTGATCACCGGAGCGAATTCCGGCATCGGGCGGCAGGCGGCTCGCGCGCTCGCCCGACACGGTGCCCGGGTGGTGCTGGCGGGACGGAACGAGAGCGCCGTCGCCACGGCCGCGGCGGAGCTGACTGCGGCCGGTCACCTCGCCGAGCCGGCCGTCCTCGACCTCGCCGACATGGCCTCGGTCCACGCCTTCGCCGACGGCTGGAGCGGGCCGCTGGACCTGCTGATCAACAACGCCGGCGTGATGGCGCCGCCCCGTCGCGCCAGCACCGTCGACGGCTTCGAGCTGCAGTTCGGGGTGAACCACCTCGGCCACTTCGTCCTCACCGGCATGCTGCTGCCCGCGCTGACCGCCGCCGGCAGCGCGCGGGTGGTCACCGTCAGCTCGATCGCGCACCGCAGTGGCGACGAGTCCGTGCTGGACGGCAACGCCGGCCCCTACGACGCCCAGCAGGCATACGGCAACTCCAAGCTCGCCAACCTGCTCTTCGCGCTGCAGCTGCAGCGCGAGCTCGCCGAGCGGGACTCGAGCGTCACCTCGACCGCTGCCCACCCCGGCGTCTCGGCGACCCGGCTCTTCACCAGCCGGCAGGGGATGGGCGCCAGCGCGGTGGTCCGGATCGTCGCGCCACCGCTGCTGCGGCTGGCCACCCAGTCCCCGACGGCAGGTGCGCGGCCGGTGCTCTACGCCGCGACCGTCGCCGAGCCCGGCTCCTACACCGGACCGCAGCGCTTCGGCGAGACCCGCGGACCGGTGGGGCGGGCGCGGCCCTCGCCGGCGGCCGCGGACGAGAAGCTGGCCCGCCGGCTGTGGCACGTCGGCGAGGAGCTCACCGGCTACCAGTACCCCTGGTGACCGTCCGGCTTCTCTAGACTCTGCGCGTGGACCAGGACCTCGTTCTCGTCGTCGACTACGGCGCTCAGTACGCCCAGCTGATCGCGCGGCGCGTCCGCGAGGCGCACGTCTACTCCGAGATCGTGCCGAGCAGCATGCCGGTCGAGCAGATGCTGGCCCGCAAGCCGAAGGCGATCATCCTCTCCGGTGGGCCGTCCTCGGTCTACGTCGACGGCGCACCCCGCACCGACCCGGCCCTCTTCGACGCCGACGTCCCCGTCTTCGGGATCTGCTACGGCTTCCAATCCATGACGCTCGCCCTCGGCGGCGAGGTCGCGCACACCGGCGGCTCGGAGTTCGGCCGCACCGGGCTGACCGTCGTCGATCCCGGCGTGCTGCTGCGGGGGCTGCCACCGGCACAGCAGGTGTGGATGAGCCACGGTGATGCCGTGACCCGGCCGCCGGACGGCTTCACCGTCACCGCCGCCACCACCGGTGCACCGGTCGCCGCCTTCGAGCACGTGGACCGGCGGCTGGCCGGCGTCCAGTTCCACCCCGAGGTGCTGCACACCGAGCACGGCCAGGCCATGCTGACGCACTTCCTGCACGACATCGCCGGGCTGCGGCCGTCGTGGACCGAGGCCAACATCATCGACGACCAGGTCGAGGCCATCCGGTCCCAGGTCGGCGGCAAGCAGGTCATCTGCGCCCTCTCCGGCGGCGTCGACTCGGCCGTCGCCGGCGCCCTCGTCCAGCGGGCGATCGGCGATCAGCTCACCTGCGTCTTCGTCGACCACGGCCTGCTGCGGGCCGGCGAGGCCGAGCAGGTCGAGCGGGACTTCGTCGCCGCCACCGGCGTCAAGCTCAAGGTCGTGGACGCCACCGAGCAGTTCCTCTCCGCGCTCGCCGGCGTCAGCGACCCGGAGACCAAGCGCAAGATCATCGGGCGCGAGTTCATCCGCTGCTTCGAGGCAGCCGCGCGCGAGATCGTGGCCGAGGGGGAGGCCGTCGACTTCCTCGTGCAGGGCACGCTCTACCCGGACGTCGTCGAGTCCGGCGGCGGCGAGGGTGCGGCCAACATCAAGAGCCACCACAACGTCGGCGGACTGCCCGACGATCTGCAGTTCGCGCTGGTCGAGCCGCTGCGCACGCTCTTCAAGGACGAGGTCCGCCGCGTCGGCGAGCAGCTCGGCCTGCCGCCGGAGATGGTGTGGCGCCAGCCCTTCCCCGGCCCCGGCCTCGCGATCCGAATCGTCGGCGCCGTCGACGCCGAGCGGCTGGAGATCCTGCGCCGCGCCGACGCCATCGCCCGCGCCGAGCTCTCCGCCGCCGGCCTGGACCGTGACATCTGGCAGTGCCCGGTCGTGCTCCTCGCCGACGTCCGTTCGGTGGGCGTCCAGGGCGACGGGCGCACCTACGGCCACCCGATCGTGCTGCGGCCGGTCTCCAGCGAGGACGCCATGACCGCCGACTGGACCCGGGTTCCCTACGAGGTCCTGGAGAAGATCAGCACCCGCATCACCAACGAGGTCCGCGAGGTGAACCGGGTCGTCCTGGACGTCACGTCCAAGCCGCCGGGCACCATCGAGTGGGAGTAGACCGAGCGGGAGACCCCGAAATTGCAGGGTCAGATTAGCATCGGTCGTACTCGGGGAATCCCTTTGAGTCCGAGCCGCCTGGGCGTGCCAACATCAACGGGTGGCCGAGAGCATGGGGTTCTTCTCAGAACGCGAGCGAGAGAACGACTTCCTCTGAGAGGTGCTGACCTGGGACTATGCGCGTCGAGCCGAGACGCTAAAGAGCACGCGTGAACTGCTAATGCTCGGAGGAGCAGATGCGCCTCCGAGCCGAGGCCGTCCGTCGTGCGCACCAGCGATGCTGACAAAGTCTGGCCCAGGCGCGGGTCGTCATCGGCGACTGCAAAGAAGACTACAACCACGGCCAAAGGCACAGCTCGCTCGGCGACCGGGGCCTAGCGGTCTATCCTGCAGCCGCCACCCATTGTTGATCGACTCTCGCCGTCCCAAATGGATCAGTTCTCGGGTCCGGCCAGTGGCGTCACGTGGCGATACGTCGTCATCATCGCGGAGCTAGGACCGCTTGAGCCACTTCTCTACCTGCTGACGACGAGTGCGTGTCGATTGGATGAGCGCCGCTAGTAACAACACTGCGCCAGCCCCGTACGCGGCGGTAAGTTGGATCCAGTAGTGGTGCGCCACTGCGCTAGTGACGCCAACAACCATGTATGCAACTGCCACGACGCTCGCGATGATCGATAGGTTCGCCAACCTGCGATTCTGCTGTTCGCGCTGCCTCTCGCTGTCGTCCGCTGGCCGTGCTACGCCAACAAACGCTCGGTTCTGCCGCCGGATGCTTTCCCCTTGTTCCTTTTCTCGCACCCAGGGAAGTCCGGCCGCGAATACCCCTGCGGCTAGCGCTGGAAGGAGTACCGCAACGATGCCCCATGTCAAAGTTGGCGAGAATGGGACGGCGACGAAGATGGCGGGAACGGTAGCCACCGCAAGTGGGCTTGCAATCCGTGCGGAGGTCCGCATCTTGAAACCGACACCGCTACCGAAGCTGGCTCGTTCGACGACTGTCTGTCGCCGTTCTCGGGCAACCGCGAATAGGTGGAGGGCGACGTACCCGCCTAACGTGAGGCCAAGCAAGGTCCGGGTCGTTGTGCCGATCGGAACCGGCGCGGTGGCGTCCCCGCTCGCCGGACTGGCCGTGATCCCGCGAATAACCAAGATGACCGACAGTGCCAATGACAGCAGCGCGAACGTAAGTACGGCGACGGCTTCCTTCGTCTGCTGGTACTTGAAATCGGTACGCACAGCGAGGTTGTGTGTCTCGCGCACGAGGGCGCCGCGCCGTTCACGGATGAGCTCGGACGCGGAGCCATCCCACTTGCGGTACCACTCTTGCGGCGAGCTACTCGCAATCTCTGTGAAGTAGATGGGGCTGACCGTGCCTACTTTGCCTGCGTATCTGATCGGCGGCATCGCCGACTTCGTCCCGCCGGGGTACCGAAGAGGAGTTGTCAGGCTGGTGATCAGCATGACTACCGAAGCAACGACGCCGACCAGGAAGACACCAAGCACCACAAGCCCTAGCGGGGGGCTAACGCCGTCACCTAGGGCGAAACGCGTTCGTATGCCAGCCGCTGCGTCCAAATTCCCTAGGGCCAGTGAGCCTGCGGTCAGAAACGCGATAGCGCTGAGCAGTCGGTTGATCTTGTCGTCCTGGTGCTTAGTTGCGTCCAGTACCTCCTGATAGGTAAACCTCAAGAGCGCGTCTACGGCCTTGTCGTCGTCGGGGTCAGTCGATCCCCGAAAGCCGCCGGGGTCGGTGGGGTCTCCGGGGTCTCCGGGGTCTCCGGGGTCTCCGGGGTCTCCGGGGTCAGCCGCTTCCGGGGGGTCAGCCGGGTCGCGAGGCCCAGCCGCTTCCGGGGGGCCGGCGGGATCGCAGGGGTCAGCGGCATCGCCGGGACCGCTCACCGGCTCTTCACTGCCTGTAGCCGAGGCGTCATCGGTGGGCGGCGAGGACGACATGATCGGCAGGATAGCGCCGCCACGCCCCGCGTCTCGGCAACTTGTCGGTGGTCCGAGGACAATGCTCTGTAGTGTCCGTGCACGAGGCACGTCTCAAGCGATCCGAGGAGCGACATGCCCATCTCTGCTGGCGGCGGCATCGCGGATGTTCTCCAGTCAGCCCGACCGGCGAGCTGGACTGAACAGGAAGCTACTGGTCAGGCTCGGATCCTGGTCGACGCGATCGACACGGTGCTGCACGGGGCCCGCAGGGCCGTTTATGTCAGCACGCCGATCACCACGGGTCCTGAGTTCGTGCGGTGGTGGCGGGCGAGTTCGGTTCCTGAGCGCTCAGACGAGGCGACGCATCGGCGTGCCTTGAAAGCTGTGATGGAGAAGAACATAAGCGCGGTGCGCCCGCTCGTTGACCGAGTCGAGGCGGCGTTCCGGGCGCCCGTCATCGATCCGACTCGCTTGGACTCCATTCCGGGTTGGAGTCAGCCGGACTACCACCGGTTCTGGGTGGAAGTGATTGACAGGTTCGTGACTACGGTGATCTTCGCTGACGGATGGCCGTACAGCAGCGGATGCGCTCTGGAGTATGCGGCGGCGCGGTCAGGTGGCCTGCCAACCCTCGACTCTGAGCTGAGCGTTATCACGCCGGGGACCGCTTGCAAGGCGTTGACACAAGCCGTGAACGACATCGAGGACAGTGGTCTCGACGCCGCCGCGCAGCGATCCGCCCTGGCTTCGCTCGATGATCTTGCTCAAGTCGGTGCAGTCGGCAGCCGATGAGGTCGGATGTGGTGGAAGCAAACTTGCTCAAGGATGATCGACTAGATCAGCTGGCCGACCGTGGCAACGTTGCCCGGTTCGTGAGTTTCGCTCCCGGAGTCAGCCCTGTGGTCAGACGGTTTCGTGTGGACTCACTGGCTGAGGTCGATGTGTCTACGCCTCGTCGGGCAGTCGAAGCACTCTTGGCGGCGTCGGTCGCTCGCAGCGTGAACGTGCGCAGTTTTTTGCTAGACCGGGATAAGGGGTGCCCATTCCATTACGGCCTGACTGAGCCCGGTGAGGTCATGAGGTTGGTGACCGCGCTTGCCGCGCGGGGCTACTACACGATCGTCAACGAGACCATTGACGTGCGAGACGGGGGTGTGTCAGGCGTTGTGCTGGGCGGTGTCGTGGAGTTCGGCCCGAACGCAACCCCCCGCATCGTCGAAGAGCAGGGCACGGCCGCGTTGCCCCACGCCATCGCCACACGCTTACTCAGGTTGGTTTATGGATTCGAGCCCGATGTCCCGGATGACCGGTCGATACGTCTCGAGTTTTCGATCCATCCACGCAGAGTCGGCTATCGGCGAACCCACACGATTTGGTGGGAGGCGGGAGACGAGACTGAGGGTGTGCAGGTCGAGGCGCCCAACGTCTGGCCCAATCGATTCAGCCACCACCTCGGCGACAAGGCTTACGGCCTGCTGATGGCCCACTGCCTCGATCTGCCTGTCCCGCGCACGTCGGTCATAGGTCGACGCGTTGCACCGTTCACGTTCGGTGTGCCGACCGGCACAGGCGACACATGGCTGCGTACCTGTCCGTCTGAGCAGGCACCCGGCAAGTACACGACGGTGCCTTACTGGACGGACCCCTACGCATTGCTCGCCGCAGAGGATCCATCGGGAACCGAGATCTCCGCTGTACTTGCTCAAGAGGGAGTCGACGCGCTTTGGTCCGGTGCCACGATGCCGGTCGGAGCTGGTGACGATTTTGTTCAAGGCCTCCAAGGTTCGGGTGACGCATTCATGGTGGGCGAAGCGGCGCCGGCGGACCTGCCGGGCAACGTCACGGAGGACGTCCAGGCGCTCGCTCGGCGCGCGCGCGAGGTGCTCGGGCCCGTCAGGCTCGAATGGGCTCACGATGGCCGAAAGGCTTGGGTCGTGCAGATGCACATCGCCAGGCACTTCTTTGCCGGCACGCGTGTGCTGAGTCAGGGTGACGCTGCCGAGTGGATTGACTTTTATAGCGACGACGGTTTGGACAGTTTGCGCGATCTGCTACCGAAAGCGGCTGAGCGATGTGCCGGGATCCTCGTCCACGGAAACATCGGCATCACAAGTCATGTCGGTGATCTGCTCCGCAAGGCGGGCGTTCCGGGACGACTAAAGGCGGCCGCAGGTGGATGCGGCAACTCTCGGCTGAGTGATTCTCAGCAGTTTGAGGGGCGAGAACGAATCTGAATGCATAAGCAGCCAGCAGGTCGGTGCGATGCCCAGGCCTATCGCCGACGACGGAGCGCTACTCAACTGCCCATTGGTTCATTGATGTGCTGGCGGTCCTCTTCGATGAGTGACCTTGCGGGGCTGGACGACCTCGATCAGGGTGAAGCCGCACGCACTCGTGAAGGTCGCCAGGCTGGTCCGGCCTTCGCTCGATGACCATTCAATCCTGTCGGCGTCTGGGTCGAAATTTGATCGCGCCACGGTGGCCGCCTTCCCAAAACGGTTGGCCATCGCGGGGTCGTCGAGTTGCTGCACGGCGGCGCCTGGCCATATAGTTCTCTCGGTCAGTCGTCCTGCCGGTGTGCGCAGTCGATGCCGCAGTCGTTTTGGAGGGTTGGTCACGCGACCGCTCGGGAGGGGCCGACGAACGCCACTACGGCGCGTCCAGATCCGTCACTTGTACGAGTCCCGTGTCAGCGGCAGGACACGACCAATCCGAGAGGTGAGCCGTGGCGCTTGGACGACGAACCTGCCGTACCTGCCGCGTTCGATGGCGGTCTCTGGTGACGTCCCGTCCGGTGGTGTAACTGGCCTTCATCGTGGTCGGGTCAGTAAGTCGTTTAAGATCATGCCGTGAGCAACGCTGGTGGGACCACCTCCTCGGTGCCGGTGGTGGTCTTGTTGAGCAGATCTATCGAGGTTTCGGACAGGTAGCGGCGGTCGCTGACCTGCCACTGGTCGTGGGTCTCGACTAGCACCGAGCTGGCCAGGCGGAGCAGCGCGGCGGGGTTGGGGAACACGCCGACGACGTCGGTGCGGCGCTTGATCTTCCTGTTCACCCGTTCCAGCGGGTTGGTCGACCAGATCTTCTTCCAGTGGCTGACAGGGAAGTCGGCGAACGCGGTGACGTCATCGGCCGCCTCGCGAAGCATCGTTTCGACTTTGCTGAACTGGCGGCCGAGCATGCCGGCGATCACGTCAAGTTGGGCGCGGACATGCTCGGCGTCGGGCTGGGCGAACACGGTGCGGATCGGCGGCGACCATCTCGGCGTGGCCCTTGGGGACCTGGGCGAGCACGTTGCGCAGGAAATGCACCCGGCAGCGCTGCCAGGCCGCGCCGAGCAGCACTGCCTCGATCGCGGCCTTCAGCCCGGCGTGAGCGTCGGAGATGACCAGTTGGACACCGTGCGGGCCGCGGGTCTTCAACGAGGCTGCGGCCGAGTGTCGGAGGGCTGACGATGATCTCTGACGTCTCGACGTAGCCTGACCGCGTCCCTGCCTTGGCGTGGTGCGGCCGCCGCGCGCGAAGAAGCCGGTGAGAGCCGGCGGCTGCGAGATGCGTGGCCGTCGCCGGTTGTTCACGTCCCCGTCGCCGTCACGTCGGGGGCCGGTCGGACCGTGCCGTCATGACCCTCGTCCGTGCCGCGCGATCCGGCCCGAGCACCCCGGCGGCGCACGACGCGGCGGCGGACGACGCGGGCGGGGCCGTCCAGACTCCCGCCCACCTCGTGACGCCGGCGGCCCCCACACCGGAGCACCGGGTCGTCACACTGCTCGCCGCGATCTCGCTGCTCTACTTCGTCGGCGGCGCCTGGAGCACCCTGGTTGTCGGCAGCCCCGCCGGTGGCACCGCCTTCGGCGCGGTCTTCCCGCTGCTGCTGGTGACGGTCGCGGTGGTCCTGGGCGCCCGCCGCCGGCGCACCCTGGTGCTGGTCGACGCCGGCCTCATCGTGTTGGCGCTGGGTGTCACTATGGTCCGGATCGCTCCGCCGCTGTGGCATCCGCACTACGCGGTGGACGAGAGCGTGATCATGTACCGCGCCATCCAGGCGGTGGCGCACGGGCACAACCCCTACGCCGGTGACTGGTCGGCGCAGGTCGCGCGCGTCCCCACGCTGCTGCTGGACGGCAGCCATCCCGGCCGTTTCGGCTACCCGCCGCTGTCGGCGGTGCTCGGCGGCGGGCTGGCCCGGCTCGTCGGCAGCGAGCGTGCCCCCATCCTGCTGATGACGCTGTCGATGCTCGCAACCGCGGCGATCCTCTACCGGGTGCTCCCGGTCGCGCGACGCGGCCTCGTCGTGCCGGCCGTCGGGACCATCACCGTGATGCCCTTCCTGGCCGCGATGGCGTACCCGGCGGCGCTGATGATCCCGCTGCTCGTCGTCGCCTGTCACCGCTCGGCCCGGATCGGCCGGGGCGGCGAGCTGGGGCGTCGCGGTCTGCTGCAGGGCACAGCGCTGGGGCTGGCACTGGCCACGCAGCAGCTCGCCTGGTTCGTGGCGCCGTTCCTGCTCGTGGTGGTGTGGCGGGCGCGGCGAGGCGAGCTGGACCGCCGTCCGGCCGCCCTGGTGGTGCTGCGGCTCGGCGGTACAGCACTTGCCGCCTTCGCGGTGGTCAACCTGCCCTTCGTGGTGGTCGCACCTCACCTCTGGCTGCGCGGCATCACCGACCCGCTGCTGCAACACGCCATGTTCAACGGCCCCGGCCTGCCCAACCTGACGCTGCGCGTGGTCGGCGGCGGCGGGCAACTGGGCTACTGGTCGGTGGCTGCCGTGGTCGTCTTCGCCGGCCTGCTCGTGGCGACGGCGTCCTGGCCCCGGCTGCTCGGGGCCGGCGCCGTCGTCCTGCCGTTCATCGCGCTCTGGGCTTCGATGCGCGCCCAGACGCTGTACTACAACACCGCGCTGCCGCTTGTCTTCGCCGCCGCCGCGACCAGCGGCACGGACTTCGCCGCCGCACGGCCGCTGCGCTTCGGCCGGCTGCCACGCTGGGTGGTCCCCGGCGCCGCGGCCGTCGCGGTGGTGGGGCTGGCCGCCGCCGCGATGCTCACCCCGGCGCCGCTGCGGGTGCAGGTCGACGCCGTCGAGGTGCGGGCCGCCAACTCGAAGCTGCTGCGCTCGCTCTCGGTCTTCGTCCGCAACACCAGCGACCACGACGTCACGCCCCACGTCACCACGGACACCGGAGCCAAGTTCGGACCGTTCCTGCGGCAGGTCTTCGGGCCTCGGACGCTCCGGCCGGGCCAGGCCGCCGAGCTGGTGCTGGTCCCGCCGTCGATCCGTCCGAAGGTGCCGCGGCCGCACATCGTCTACATCGTCTCGGACGACCCGGCGACCGTCTCTACGGCTCGCGTTCCCCGCTGAGGGCCGCCCGCACCCGGGCGACGGTCCGCTCGGTCGGCTCGTGCTCCCAGGCCCGGACGACGCGCCAGCCGTGGCGGTGCAGCAGGGCATCGGACTCCTCGTCGCGGGCTGCGTTCCGATCGAGCTTCTCGCGCCACCAGTCGGCATTGGTGGCGGGGGCGGTGCCGTGCTCGGGACAGCGGTGCCAGAAGCAGCTGTCCACGAAGACGGCGACCCGCGCACGGGTGAAGACCACGTCGGGACGCACGGCGCCGTCGTCGAAGCGCAGTCGCAGGTCCACCCGGTAGCGCAACCCGGCCGCGTGCAGGGCTCGCCGGAGCCGCCATTCGGGTTTCGTGTCGCGACGCCGGACCGCACGCATGTTGCACGCCCTGGCCTCGCTCGAGGCGGGTGGCCGCGCCCGGCTCACGCCGCGACGGGGGCGGCGGGGAGGATGTCGTCGGCCCGCAGGTGGGTGCCGGGCAGGATCAGCGACGGCAACGACGGCCGGATCCCGCAGAGCATCCAGGACGTCAATCCCGCCAGCTGGTGGCTGATCAGCGGCGGCACGGCGTCGCCCACATGCCGGTAGCGGTTGACGAGACTGCGCCCGCCGAACCGGTAGTCCGCCGGGAACCCGTTGATTATCGCCATCTCGCGCAAAGTCAGCAGCCGGTCCTGCTCCGGGTGGCTGTACCGGCCATTGCCGACGTGCCCGCACTCGCGCTTGATGGTGGCCATCGGCGCGTCCCAGCGGGCGCGGCCGTAGACGTCCGGGTGGCTGCCGAGCTTGTTGCGCCGAGCGAGGTCCAGCATCGCCGGCGTCAGATGACGACGGAGTCGAGCGGTGGCCAGCAGGTCGCGCCACGAGCCGCCGTCGTGCGGGATCGCGGCGATACGAGCGCGGGTAGCGGCCGAGCCGAAGCGGGGCGCGAGGTGCGCGGGATCGTCCGGGTGGACCTCGCCTGCCGCGACCGGCGGCAACGCACCGATCGCGCGGCGGACCGTCACCGCGGCGGGGTCGACGACGTGACCGGACCACAGCTCGTCCAGGCTGTGCAACGGCCCGCGGGCGGCGACGACGACGGCGCGCTCGCGTAGCTGCGGCAGTCCGAAACGGGTGAGCAGATGCGCCTCGGCGTGCACCGCATAACCCTGCTCGGTCAGCGCGTCCCGCAGCAGCCGGAAGTGATGGCCGAAGTTGCCGGTGAGCAGCTCCCGCGCGTTCTCCATCACGATCACCCGCGGCTGCAGCGCGGCCGCGAAGCGGGCCACCCGGCCGACGAGGCTGTTGCGGGCGTCGTCGACCAGGTGGTTGCGGGCGTTGGTCCGACTGAAGCCTGTGCAGGGCGGGCACGCGGCGAGCACGTCCACCGGCCCGTCCAGCTCCAGCACGTCGGCGAGCTCCGCCGGCGCCACCGCCGCCAGATCCACCTGTCTCGGCCGGATCCCGATGTTCAACTCGTAGGTGTCGTTGCATCCCAGCGACCCGCGCCGGCTGCTCGGCTTGCCCAGCTGCGCGTCCGCGGCGGCGACCACCTCGAAGGACGGATGTGCCGCGAAGCCGTAGCTCATCCCGCCGCCGCCGGAGAAGAGGTCGACGACGCGCCACCTGCCGCCGGTCACGCCCGTCACTCTAGGGTCTGCGCCGAGCCCGGCCGGGTCGGACACGCCCCAGCCTCCGCCGGGCGGAGACGCCCGGCGTCAGTCGCGGGCCAGTTCGACGTAGCCGTCGGCCAGCTGGACGACCACGGTCGTCCGAGCACCGGTCGCGCCGGTGGGGGCCGGGACGTCGTAACCAGGGTCGCTGCCACTCGCGCTGATCTTCACCGTCGAGCCCTCACGGGTCTCGACCAGGCCGAAGCGGACCTTGGCGCTGAAGGCCACGTTGGCGTCGCGCCTTGTGAGGACCCGGACCTGCCCGACGGCCATCGTGACGTGAATCGTGCGTGGCGTCGCCTGCTCGGGCAGGTTTCGCAGGTCCAGGACGCCCTTGCCGATGGCGAGGCGGTACTGCGTTGCGGGGCGGACCGTCGGCTTCCAGTCACGCGTGCCGACGCCGTCGTGCAGGCTGGCGTGGCTCCCGGCGAAGGCCACCAGCCCGGCGCCGGCGATCACGAGCAGGGCGGTCAGACCCCACGGGGTCCGCCGCAGTGCTATGCCCGTGAGCAGGGCGACGCCGACGATGCCCAGGGTGACCCAGAGGTAGACCGGCAGGGCGATGCCGGTGGTCGCGTCGACGGCCGCGAGCACCGCGAGCGTCACCACCAGCACGCCGAGCGCTGTTAGTTTCACCGGCAACGCCCGGCGGCGACGACGTCGCGACGCCTCTCGAGCTTCGTCGAACCAGGCGCGCCCCTCGTCCAGCCAGGCCGGCCCGGCCGGGGACCCCGGCTGCGCGGTCGCCGGCTTGGTGAGGTCGACCCGCCCGTCACCGGCATCCGGTTGCCGGCCCTGCAGGTCGCGCCGGCCGAAGATGATCGCGAAGATCACCACGACGGCGACGATGGGGACGAACGGTCCCGGCGCCCACCAGCTGAAGGAGACCAGCCACAGCAGCAGGCCCGCGCCCACGGCCACCACCCACGGCGAGATGCCGCGGCGTCGCAGCTCGGCGATCATCCCGTCGATCGGCGCCCGCTCGGTGCCCGTCTCGGGGATCGCCGCCCACGCGACCAGGTACGCCAGGATGCCCGCGCCACCGAAGAAGGCCGAGACGGCGAACAGGACGCGAAAGAGGACGGGGTCGACGCCGAAGTAGTCGCCGAGGCCACCGGAGACGCCGGCGGCGACGCGGTCGCTCCGGCTGCGCCGCAGCACGCGCGGAGGTGCCGGCGGTGGACCGGGCGGGGGCGGGAGGTCGGTGGGCACGTCGGTCGGGGTGTCAGTCGTGGTCATGCCGACGACGGTCTCGTGCCGGCTGGTGCCAGGGCATCGGGCAGCCCCCTGAAGCAGACCCTGAACCGGACCCTCGGGGAGCATCCGGATGCGCGCGACCGGCCATGCCCGCAATCATGGTCGAGTGACGACGACCGCGGCACCCGTGCACCGGCTGAAGCGCCGGCCGGACACCGGCGTGATCTTCGGCGTCGCCCGTGGCATCGCCGATCACGTGGGGCTGCCGGTCAAGTACGTCCGGGCTGCCTTCGTCGCGCTCGCCTTCGCCAGCGGCCTCGGCGTCGCCCTCTACTTCGTCTTCTTCATCGTCCTGCCGGTCGACGCCCCGCCGACCCGGCCGCGGACGGGACGGCTGCTCGAGACCGTCCTCGCGGTGATCCTCGCGATGAGCGTCGTCGGCATCGCCGGCTCGACGCTGCCGCACGCCGGGCTCGTGCTGCCCGCCATGCTCGCCTGCCTCGGCGGCGCGCTGATCTGGCGGCAGGCCTCGGACGTCGACCGCTCCCGGCTGCTGACCCTCTCGCGGACGTCGCTGCTGGCCGGTTCGGACGACCGCCTCGGTCGGCTGCGGCTGCTGGCCGGGGCCGCGCTGGTGGTCGCCGGCGGCGTGCTGGTCCTGGCCCGCGCCGACGTCACCGCGCTGCGGGACGGCTTCATCGCGGTCGTGGTGGCGGTCGTCGGTGTCGCCCTCATCACCGGGCCCTGGTGGATGCGGTTGGTGACGCAGCTGTCGGCCGAGCGGGAGGAGCGCGTCCGCAGCCAGGAGCGCGCCGACATCGCTGCCCAGCTGCACGACTCCGTCCTGCAGACCCTCGCGCTGATCCAGCGCAACGCCGACTCGCCGCGGGAGGTGGCGCGGCTGGCCCGGGGTCAGGAGCGTGACCTGCGCAGCATCCTCTACGCGACACCGGCCGCCGGTCACTTCGCCGACCGGCTCCGCTCGCTGGCCGGCGAGGTCGAGGACGCCTACGCGGTGAACGTCGAGGTCGTCGTGGTCGGGGAGGCCGAACTGGACGACCGGCTCACCGCGGTCGCGGCGGCCGCCCGCGAGGCGATGGTCAACGCGGCCAAGCACTCCGGCGTCGCCGACATCTCGCTCTACGCCGAGATCGAGGCCGAGGAGGTGACCGTCTTCGTCAAGGACCGCGGCAGCGGCTTCGCCATCGAGGACGTCGCCGCCGACCGGCAGGGCGTGCGTGGTTCGATCATCGGCCGGGTCGAGCGGCACGGCGGCGAGGTCCGGCTGCGCTCGCAGCCCGGCAGCGGCACCGAGGTCGCCATCACCATGCCGCGGCCGGCCGCGCCGCGCGCGACGACGGAGGAGCAGGTGTCATGACGAGGGTGGTGCTGGTCGACGACCACGGCATGTTCCGTGCCGGTGTGCGTGCCGAACTGGGGGAGCGGGTGGAGGTCGTCGGCGAGGCCGGATCGGTCGACGAGGCGCTCGCGGTGATCTCCGCCCGGCGTCCCGATGTCGTGCTGCTCGACGTCCACATGCCCGACGGCGGCGGGCTGGCCGTCCTGGAGGGGGTGGGCGACACGCTGCCCAAGACCCGCTTCCTGGCGCTGTCGGTCTCCGACGCCGCCGAGGACGTCATCGCCGTCATCCGCGCCGGGGCCAGCGGCTACGTCACCAAGACGATCTCGGCGACGGATCTCGCCGACGCCATCGAGCGGGTCGCCGACGGTGACGCCGTCTTCAGCCCGCGGCTGGCCGGTTTCGTGCTGGAGGCGTTCCGGGGGGCGCCGGTGGTGCCGTCGGTCGACCCCGAGATGGATCAGCTCACCCCGCGGGAGAAGGAGGTGCTCCGGCTGCTCGCCCGCGGCTACGCCTACAAGGAGATCGCCGCGGAGCTGTTCATCTCGGTGAAGACGGTCGAGACGCACGCCTCGAACGTGCTGCGCAAGCTGCAGCTGTCCAACCGGCATCAGCTGACGCGCTGGGCGGCGGACCGCCGGATGCTCTGAGCCAGCCTCAGCGCGCGCCGCGGCAGACGGCCAGGACGGCGTCGGCGAGCTCGGGCCCCTGCTGGCCCAGGGCGCCCCGGTAGGTGTCGCGGATGACCCGCTCCCGGCCGAGCTCGACGCGGGTGCCGCCGGCGTTCATGCGGGCGGTCTGCACGCGGGTCGAGAGCTTGGCCCGCTCGACGATGAGCCGGAGGATGGCCTCGTCCAGGCTGTCGATCTGGGTGCGGAGCACCCGGATGGAGTCGACGGCGTCGGCGGTGGTGGCGGTCTCGGTGACGGTCATGGTTCCTCTTCTCGGACGGCGGCCGGTCCCGGACACGCAAAACGCCCCGGGCACCGGCCCGGGGCGTTGGATGGTCGAACTTCAGCCAGCAACGACGGGCACCGGTCGGTACCCGTAGAAAAATCGCGCGCTGCTGGACACAGGGGCATGGTTGCACGGATCCGGTCCTGTGGGCAACCGAGCGCTGTCGGCGTCCCGACGTAGGCTGGACCGGCGATGAGTCAGCCCGCCCTCTTCACCCCAGACCGCACGGCCGGCAAGCCGCACAGCCTGCTCGACGGCCTCAATTCGCAGCAGCGCGCCGCCGTGGTCCACGAGGGCGGTCCGCTGCTCATCGTGGCCGGCGCCGGCTCGGGCAAGACCCGGGTGCTCACCCATCGCGTCGCCTACCTGCTCTCCGAGCGGGGTGCAACGCCCGGCCAGATCCTCGCCATCACCTTCACCAACAAGGCCGCGGGCGAGATGAAGAACCGCGTCGCCGCCCTGGTGGGGGCCAGGGCCAAGGCGATGTGGGTCTCGACCTTCCACTCGATGTGCGTCCGGCTGCTGCGCGCCGAGGCCAAGAACCTGGACCTGAAGACCTCCTTCTCGATCTACGACGCCGACGACTCCCGGCGGCTGCTCACCCTGGTGGCGCGGGAGCTGGAGCTGGACGCCAAGCGGTACCCGGCCCGGTCACTGTCGGCGCAGATCAGCAACCTCAAGAACGAACTCGTCACGCCGCAGATGTGGGCCGACAAGGCCAGCGGACAGGCCGAGAAGGCGCTGGCCGACGTCTACCTGCGCTACCAGACGCGGCTGCGCGAGGCCCACGCCCTGGACTTCGACGACCTGATCATGACCTCGGTGCGGCTGCTGCAGAGTCACCCCGACGTCGCCGACCACTACCGCCGCCGGTTCCGGCACGTGATGGTCGACGAGTACCAGGACACCAACCACGCGCAGTACATGTTGGTGCGCGAGCTGACGATGCCGGAGCCGAACGCCCCGTACGAGCCGGCCGAGCTGGCGGTGGTGGGTGACGCCGACCAGTCGATCTACGCCTTCCGCGGCGCCTCGATCCGCAACATCCTGGAGTTCGAGCGCGACTACCCGGACGCCACCACGATCCTGCTGGAGCAGAACTACCGCTCGACGCAGACGATCCTGAACGCGGCCAACGCGGTCATCTCCCGCAACGCCGACCGCCGGCCGAAGAACCTGTGGTCCGACGCGGGGCAGGGCGAGAAGATCGCCGGCTACGTCGCCGAGAACGAGCACGACGAGGCCGCCTGGGTGGCGCAGCGCATCGACGAGCTCGGCGACGCCGGTGCCGCCAAGCCGCAGGATGTCGCGATCTTTTATCGCACCAACGCGCAATCACGCGTCTTCGAAGAGGTCTTCATCCGGGTGGGGCTGCCGTACCGCGTCGTCGGCGGCGTCCGCTTCTACGAGCGCAAGGAGGTCCGCGACGCGCTGGCTTACCTGCGCGTCATCGCCAATCCCGCCGATGTCGTCTCGCTGCGTCGCATCCTCAACACGCCACGGCGGGGCATCGGTGACCGCGCCGAGGCCTGCGTGGAGATCTTCGCCGAGCAGGAGCGCATCCCGTTCGCCGCAGCTCTCGAGCGGGCCGATGTCGTCCCCGGCCTCGCGGCTCGTTCGCGCAGCGCCATCCAGGGTTTCACCGAGCTCATGACCGAGCTGCGGGGCATGGCGGCCGGCCCCGACGGCGTCCCCGGCGCCATCCTGGAGGCGGTCCTCGACCGCACCGGCTACCTCCGCGAGCTGGAGGCCTCCCGCGACCCGCAGGACGAGTCCCGCGTCGACAACCTGCGCGAGCTGATCAACGTCGCCCGCGAGTTCGAGGAGCAGCGCGCCGCAATCGACGAGGAACCCACCCTCGACGCCTTCCTCGAGCAGGTGTCGCTGGTGGCCGACGCCGACTCGATCCCGGACTCCGACGGCGGCGTCGTCACGCTGATGACGCTCCACACCGCCAAGGGGTTGGAGTTCCCGGTCGTCTTCCTCACCGGACTCGAGGACGGCGTCTTCCCGCACATGCGCTCCCTCGGCGACCCCGGCGAGATGGCCGAGGAGCGTCGCCTGGCATACGTCGGCATCACCCGCGCCGAGCAGCGCCTCTACCTGTCGCGGGCGCTGTCGCGCTCGGCCTGGGGTGCGCCGCAGTGGAACCCGCCGTCGCGCTTCCTCGACGAGGTGCCCGGCGAGCTGGCCGAGTGGTCCGGCGCGGTCGAGCGGACACCCTTCGTCGACCCGTACGGCGACGACCCACCCGGTCGCCACGGCGACCACGGCTACAAGTCGCGGCCCCGGCGCTCGGCGCAGGAGCAGCTGGCGGCCTCGGGTCGAGCCCGCGGTGGCGTCGGCAACCGCGCCATCCCCTCGCTGGACGTCGGCGACCGTGTCACCCACGACCAGTTCGGCATGGGGTCGGTGGTGGCAACCCGCGGCAGCGGTGAGGGATCGCAGGCCCAGATCGACTTCGGTGGCGACACCGGGCTGAAGTGGCTGATGCTGCGCTACGCGCCGGTGCAGAAGCTGTGATCCGGCCCTGAGCTGACGACCTCGGCCTGCAACACGACGGCGGGTACTCGCGTCATCCTCTCGACGGGGCCCGGCCGGGGCCCCCGTGACGGGGGAGCGGGACGATGGAGATCACGAGGCGGCGGGCGCTGCTGGCGGGCCTGGCGACGGCAGGGGCGGTGACGGTCGGGACGTGGCCGTCCCACGGGGATGCTCCGACGTCGGCTTTCTCGCCGGCCGCCTCGGCCAGGACGGCAGCGGCCCGCCCGGTGCCGCGCCCGGCGCCGGCTCGCCCCGCGGCCTGGACCAGACGCTGGCACGAGCCGGTCAGCAGCATCACCGACTTCGAGCGCCGGGTGCCGAGCAGCCGCTTCCCGCATCGCGCCGTGATGCTCACCGTCGACGACGGTCCGAGCCCGGAGTGGACGCCGAAGTACCTGGCGCTCTTCGCCCGCCACGGCGTCACCGCCACCTTCTGCATGATCGGCCGGCAGGTGCCGGCGAACCGGGGGCTGGTGCGGGACGTCGCCGACCACGGTCACGTCATCGCCAACCACACCTGGACCCACGACGAGCAGCTCACCTACCGGCCCGCCGCGCGGATCCGGAGTGAGATCGAGCGCACCAGCCACGCGATCGGCCACGCCACGGGCCGGCTGCCCACCCAGTTCCGGGCGCCGGGCGGCACCTGGGGGTCGGCGCTGTTCGCCGAGCTCGCGCGGCAGCGGATGATGCCGCTGGGCTGGGACGTCGACCCCGCCGACTGGTCGCTGCCGGGGACGGCGGCCATCACTCGCACCATGCTCACCGCCCGTCCGCGCGACATCATCCTGTGCCACGACGGCGGCGGTGACCGGGACGAGACCTACCGGGCGCTGCGCCGGGTCATCCCCGCCCTGCTCGACCGCGGCCTGACCTTCGTGTCGCTGCCGACCGCGGCGCCGTCCTGAGCCCGCCGGCCAGCCCGGCCGCTGGCCGGGTTGGCCCCATGGGACCGCGGTCCGACGCCGCCTCGAGCCGCGCTCGAGTGGGGCCAACCGGGCGCGTCCTAGGCTCGGAGGGGTGACAGCGTCGCTGCGTGTCGTCGTGGCCGGGCCCCCCGAGGACCAGGGACCCGCGCGGGCGCTGCGTGACGCCGGGATCGAGGTGGTGCTGATAGGCGAGCCCGCCTCGGCGTCGGAGGCGGCCCGCGCCGCCGTCCACGAGGACGCCGACGCCCTCCTGCTCGCCGATCCCGGTCTGGTCGAGTCGGTGACCGCGGCACTGGCGGAGCAGGACGCCGCCGACGTGCTCGTGGCAACGGTCGCGCAGCTACCCGCCGAACGGCCCGGGCAGTGGCTGCGGGACCACCTGATCGAGCCCGGCTGAGCCTCCGGGTCTAGGTTGCGAAGGCAGCTGCCACCGCGTGAACCCGGTCTCAGCGCGCGACCCCGCGCGAGCCGGGGTGGCTAGGGTCGGAAAGTTGGACCCCGATAAGAGAACTGTCGATGAGGACGTGCCAGCGTGGATCTGTTCGAGTATCAAGCCAAGCAGCTGTTCAAGGAGCACGGCGTCCCCGTGAGCCTCGGTGAGGTCACCGAGAACGCCGACGAGGCCAAGGCGATCGCCGAGCGCATCGGCGGGGTGACCGTCGTCAAGGCGCAGGTGAAGATCGGTGGCCGCGGCAAGGCCGGCGGCGTCAAGGTGGCCAAGACCCCGGACGACGCGAAGGCCAGCGCCGAGCAGATCCTGGGCATGGACATCAAGGGGCACACCGTGCACCGCGTCCTCGTCGACCCCGGCGCGGACATCAAGGAGGAGTACTACGTCTCCTACCTGCTGGACCGCTCGAACCGGACCTTCCTGGCCATGGCCTCCTACGAGGGCGGCATGGAGATCGAGCAGCTCGCCGTGGAGCGGCCCGAGGCGCTGGCCAAGGTGCCCGTCGACGCGATCCAGGGTGTCGACCAGGCCAAGGCCGAGGAGATCGCCCGCGCCGCCAAGTTCCCCGACGACCTGATCGCCCCGGTCGCCGACGTGCTCGTCAAGCTCTGGGACGTCTTCGTCAAGCAGGACGCCACGCTGGTCGAGGTCAACCCGCTGGCCAAGGTCGGCGACGGCAGCATCGTCGCCCTCGACGGCAAGGTCAGCCTGGACGACAACGCCGACTTCCGGCAGCCGAAGAACACCGAGTTCTACGACCTCAGCGCCACTGACCCGCTGGAGCTGAAGGCCAAGGAGAAGCACCTCAACTACGTCAAGCTCGACGGCGAGGTCGGCATCATCGGCAACGGCGCCGGGCTCGTCATGAGCACCCTGGACGTCGTCGCCTACGCCGGCGAGAAGCACGGCGGCGTGAAGCCGGCCAACTTCCTGGACATCGGCGGCGGCGCCAACGCGCAGGTCATGGCCGACGGCCTGGACGTCATCCTCGGCGACAGCCAGGTCAAGAGCGTCTTCGTCAACGTCTTCGGTGGCATCACCGCCTGCGACGAGGTCGCCAACGGCATCAAGGGCGCGCTCGAGATCCTCGGCGACCAGGCCACCAAGCCGCTGGTCGTCCGCCTCGACGGCAACAACGTCGACAAGGGTCGCGCGATCCTGAACGAGCTGAACCACCCGCTCGTGACGCAGGTCGACACCATGGACGGCGCGGCCGACAAGGCCGCCGAGCTGGCATCGAAGGGCTGACGCAGATGTCGATCTACCTCAATAAGGACTCCAAGATCATCGTCCAGGGCATCACGGGCGGGATGGGGTCGAAGCACACCACGCTCATGCTCGAATCCGGCAGCACCATCGTCGGCGGCGTCAACGCCCGCAAGGCCGGCACGCAGGTCGAGCTCGCCGGCAAGTCGCTGCCGGTCTACGGCACCGTCGAGGAGGCGATGAAGGAGACCGGCGCCGACGTCTCGGTCGTCTTCGTCCCGCCGGCCTTCACCAAGGACGCCTGCATCGAGGCCATCGACGCCGGCATCGGCCTGCTCGTGGTCATCACCGAGGGCGTGCCGGTGCAGGACACCGCCGAGATCTGGTCCTACCTGGACGGCAAGAGCACCCGGATGATCGGTCCGAACTGTCCCGGCATCATCACGCCGGGCGAGTCGCTGGCCGGCATCACGCCGCACACCATCGCGGGCAAGGGCCCGATCGGCCTGGTCTCGAAGTCCGGCACGCTGACCTACCAGATGATGTACGAGCTCAAGGACTACGGCTTCTCCACCGCCATCGGCATCGGCGGTGACCCGATCATCGGCACGACGCACATCGACGCCCTCGAGGCCTTCGAGAAGGACCCGGAGACCAAGGCGATCGTCATGATCGGCGAGATCGGCGGCGACGCCGAGGAGCGGGCGGCGGCCTACATCAAGGAGAACGTCACCAAGCCCGTCGTCGGCTACGTCGCGGGCTTCACCGCCCCGGAGGGCAAGACGATGGGCCACGCCGGTGCCATCGTCTCCGGCTCGTCGGGCACCGCGCAGGCGAAGAAGGAGGCCCTCGAGGCCGCCGGGGTCAAGGTCGGCAAGACGCCGTCGGAGACGGCGCAGCTGATGCGCGAGATCCTGGGCTGATCATGTTCTGAGCAACGACACAGCGACGCACGGACGCCGCCGGAACGGTCATCGGGACCGATTTCCGGCGGCGTTCGTCCGTTTCGGACCGGTATGCCCGGCCGGCGGGGAGAGCTGCCCGGGGCCGAACCCGGTCTTTCCCGGCGTGCTTGGTTCCCCCGTCCCGGTGGGAACGCTAGCGTGGATTTTCAGTACTTCATCAGGAACAGTCACCGCTAGGAGAAGTCATGACGTACCAGCCTCCGCCCCCGCCCCCCGGCGCCGGCGGACCCCCGGCCAAGTTCGACCCGAAGACGGTCAACCCGCTCGACTGGGGAATCGTGGGCGCGGGTGTGCTCGCGTTCATCTTCTCGCTCTTCCCGTACTACACGGTCAGCGCGAACCTCGGCCGCTTCGGTGGCGAGGTGAGCGAGAGCTCCACCGCGTGGTCGGGCTTCTTCGGCTGGGCCTCGACCCTGCTCGCCATGGCCGGTGCCGCCGCCGTGGCCATCGCGCTCTTCGCCCCGCAGGTCAACCTGCCGGTCCCCGGCCGCAAGCTCGGTCTGGGCCTCTTCGCCGCCGCCACGCTCTTCGTGATCCTGGCGATGTTCCTCAACGGCTACGACGACCAGGGCATCGCCGGTGTCGACACCGGCCGCGGCTTCGGCTACTGGGCCAGCCTCATCGTCATCATCGCCGGCCTCGTGCTGTCGCTGATGCGCTTCCAGGCCACCGGCGGCAAGCTGCCGGGCAAGCTCGAGGGCAAGGTGCCCAACGTCGGCGGCTACGGCCCGCAGGGTGGCATCAACCCCGGCCAGCACCCCGGTCAGCACCCCGGACAGCCCGGCCAGTACCCCGGCCAGCAGCCCCCGCCGCCGGCCGGTGGCACGCCGCCGCCCCCGCCCGGCTACGGCCCGCCGCAGTAACGAACGACATCGCGGACATTGCGCGTCGATGCGTGTAAGTCCGCTGACGAAGGCCGGGACACCGTGGGTGTCCCGGCCTTCGCGCGTTCGTCGTCGAGGCCGCCAGATCGCCGCGCTGGGATCGACCCCGGTTCGGGGAGCACTCCCCGTGGGTAAAGCGGACAGAGCCCACCCGGTGCCCTAGGGTCGGGCCGAGAACGATCATCAGTACGACAGCGCGAACATTCGCTGCCCGCATGGCAGAGAGGAACGGTGCGATGACCTACGGTTCGCCTGGAGGCCCGCCGAGTGGCCCGCCCAGTGGTCCGCCCGGCGGTGGCTACGGTTCGCCGCCGCAGCAGGGTGGCTACGGCCAGCCGCAGCAGGGTGGCGGTTACGGTTCGCCGCCGCAGCAGGGTGGTTACGGTCAGCCGCAGCAGGGTGGTGGCTACGGTCCGCCGCCGCAGCAGGGTGGTTACGGTCAGCCCGCCTCCCAGCCGCAGCAGGGTGGTGGTTACGGTCCGCCGCGGCAGGGTGGCTACGGCCAGCCTGGCGGTTACGGTCCGCCGCCGCAGCAGGGTGGTTACGGCCAGCCCGGTTACGGCCCCGGTCAGGCAGGTCCCGGCCAGAGTGGCGGCGTCAACTTCCCAGCGGTGAACCCGCTGGACTGGGCGGCCATCGGCGCCGGAGTGCTGGCGCTCATCTTCTCCTTCTTCGAGTACTACTCCTACGACGCCAAGGGTCAGTTCTCCAGCGGCCAGTCGGAGTCGGAGAGCGCGTGGCACGGCTTCTTCGGCTGGTTCGGAGTGCTGCTCGCCCTGGTCGCGGCCGCTGCCGTCGCAGTCACGGTCTTCGCGCCGCAGGTCAAGCTCCCGGCCCCGGCTCGACTCGTCGCGCTCGGCGGCTACGCGCTGGGCGCCGTGATGACCCTGATCGCGCTGTTCGTCGTCCCGAACATCAGCAGCGCGCCGGACAACATCAGCGATGACGAGTACAGCCGCTACATCGACGACGGGCACGGTTTCTCGTACTGGATCGTCCTGATCCTGATCATCGCCGGGGCCGTCGCGTCCTTCCTCGCGTTCCAGAAGAACGGCGGGAACCTCTCGGCCGCGCTCAAGGGCGGCAGCCCGGGTCAGGGCCAGGGCGGCTTCGGTCCGCAGGGCGGCTACGGCCAGCCGGGTGCCTCGCAGGGTGGCTACGGCCAGCCGCAGGGTGGCTACGGTGCCCCCGGTGGCGGGTACGGTCCGCCGTCGCAGCAGGGTCCCGCGGCGGGTTACGGTCCGCCGCCCCAGGGCCCGCCCGCGGGTTACGGTCCGCCGCCGTCGTCGCAGGGCCCGTCCTCGGACTTCAGCCGGCCGACGCAGTCCGGTTCACCGGCAGGTGACGCCTTCACCCGCGGCGAGCCGGGCCCCTCTGGCCACGGCGCGTCGTCTGACTCCGGTTCGGACGCTGGCTCGGACCCCGGTGCGACACAGTCGGGTGCCGGCTCGACCGCGGCGCTGCCGACCTCCGGCGGGGACGACGACACGCCCCTCGAGTCCGGTCCGGACGAGCGCACCACCTTCCAGCGGCCGACCTACACCCCGCCGCCGTCGCAGCAGGGTCCGCCGCCGGGGTACAGCCAGCCGCCGTCGCAGAACCCACCGCCGGGTTACGGGCAGAACCCGCCGCCGGGATACAGCAGCAACCAGTAACCCGTCGCACCGACGGCACCATCCGATGCCGGGACGCTGTGCAGCGTCCCGGCATCGGCGCGTCGTTCCCCGTTCCCGGCCGCGATTTGTCAGCCTGGACGGATGCCCGCCCCGCGCTCGTCGACTCGCCTCACCGGGTCGCCGACGCGCCCGCTCCCGTTGCTCGCCGCCTGGGCGGGACTGGCGGGCGCCCTGGTCAGCAGCGTCATTGCCATCGGCGTTGTCGCCGTGCTGTGGCTGCCGGCCTCGGGGGGCTCGGGCAGTGCCGGATCGGCGATCCGCGCCGGCGTGATCACCTTCCTCGCCGGAGTCCACGGCGGGGTCACCGTCGACGGCGTGCCGACCGCCTTCGTCCCGCTGGGACTGACGGTGCTCGTCGTCCTCGTCATCCGCCGGGCCGCCGGAGCGGTGCTGGCCGCAGCCGACGAGCGCAGCGACGGTGGCGCCGACCTCCGTTCCCTCGGCCTTGCCCTGTTGGCGCAGAGCTGCGCATTCTCCGTGGCCTGTGGGCTGCTCGCGGCGATCTCCGATCTGGGGACCTCCGGTGCGTCGGTACCGGGTGCCCTCCTCGCGGGGCTGCTGCTCGGCGCGCTCGCGGCCGGGTCGGTCCTGCTGCGGCACCCCGCCGTGACCGAGGTCCGCGACGGCCTGCTGCCCGTGTGGCTCGGTACCGCCTGGCGGTGTGCCGTGGCCGCGCTGGCGGTCCAGGTGGCCGCGGGCGCCCTGCTGGTGGGCGGCTCGCTGATCGTCCACCGGGAACAGGCCGTCGAGATCTCCCGCCAGGTGGGGGGAGGCTGGTCCGGGGTCCCCGTCCTGGTGCTGGGCGTGCTCGCCGCGCCCAACGCCGCACTCGCCGGGGCGGCGTACCTCTCCGGCGCCGGCTTCGCCGTCGGCGCGGGGACGACGGTGTCGCTGACCGGCTCCACCACCGGGCTCGTTCCCGCGTTCCCGCTGCTGGCAGCGCTGCCGAGCGGTCCGGGAGGGACGGCGCCGGGGTGGCTGCTCGCCGTGGTCACCCCGATCGCCGCAGGAACGGTGGTGGCCGTGCTGGCCGGGCGCGCCGCATCGTCCGCCGACCGCTGGCGCACCCTCGGAGCGGGACTTGTCGGCACGGCGGTGCTCGGCGCGTTGCTCGCCTGGCAGGGCGGCGGGGGCGTCGGCAGCGGCCGGCTCCACGTCGTCGGGGCCTCGCCGTGGCAGTTCGGCCTCGTGGCCGCGCTCTGGACCGGAATCGCGGCGGCGGTGCTCCTCGGCCTCCGCGCGGGGGTGGAGCGCCTCCGGAGCTCGGAGCGCCCTGACCGGCCGTCCCTGCGGGAGACCCTCAGCGCCCTGACCTCCGTCGAGGACTACGGCGACGTCAGCGACGACAGCGACGGGGACCGCTCCGAGCGCGACCGGGACGAGGCCGGCAGGCGGCCACGGCGGGCCGGATAGTGTTGTCCGGTGCCGCGCCGCGTCGTCGTCCTCGCCTCGGGAAGCGGTAGCACCCTCCAGGCCATCCTCGACGAACCGCGGCTACGCCCCCTGGTGGTGGCCGTCGGCAGCGACCGGCCGGGCTGCCGTGCCCTGGAGCGGGCGCGGGACGCCGAGGTGTCGACCTTCGCCGTCGCGCCGGCCGAGCATCCCGACCGTCCCGCCTGGAACCGCGCCCTCGAGGCGGCGGTAGCCGCGCACGAGCCCGACCTCGTCGTCCTCGCCGGCTTCATGCGCATCCTCGACGCCGGTGTCGTCGGGCGCTTCCGGATCGTCAACACGCATCCGGCGCTGCTCCCGGCCTTCCCCGGCGCGCACGCCATCCGCGACGCGCTGGCCGCGGGCGCGAGCACCACCGGCGTCACCGTCCACTGGGTGGACGAGGGCGTCGACACCGGTCCGGTGATCGCGCAGGTCAGCGTCCCCGTCCATCCCGGCGACGACGAGGACTCGCTGCGCGAGCGTGTCCAGGCCGCCGAAAAACCCCTCTACGTCCGCACCCTGCTCGATCTCGTCTCGCCACCTTCGGAAGGGCCCTCGTCATGACCAAGATCGCCGTCCGCCGCGCGCTCGTCAGCGTGTACGACAAGACCGGGCTGGACGACCTCGCCCGCGGTCTGCACGACGCCGGTGTCGAGATCGTCTCGACCGGGTCGACCGCCGCCCGCATCCGTGACCTCGGCGTCCCGGTGACCGCGGTGGACGAGGTCACCGGCTTCCCGGAGATCCTGGGCGGGCGGGTGAAGACGCTGCACCCGCACGTGCATGCCGGCCTGCTGGCCGACCAGAACGACGCCTCGCACCTGGAGACGATCGAGGGGTTGGGCATCCAGTCCTTCCAGCTGCTGGTCGTCAACCTCTACCCCTTCCGCGAGACCGTCGCCTCCGGGGCGTCGGCGCCGGAGGTCATCGAGCAGATCGACATCGGCGGCCCGGCGATGGTCCGGGCCAGCGCCAAGAACCACGGCTCGGTCGCCGTCGTCACCTCGCCCGAGCGATACGCGGACGTCCTCACCGCGGTCGGCGCCGGCGGCTTCGAGCTGGCCGAGCGGCAGCAGTACGCCCGCGAAGCGTTCCGGCACACCGCCTCCTACGACATCGCGGTGGCCTCCTGGCTCGGCGACACCGTCGCCCCGGACGACGAGCACGCCGGCACGTCCAGCGGCTTCCCCGGCTGGATCGCCGCCGACTACGAGCGCGCTGCGGTGCTGCGCTACGGCGAGAACCCGCACCAGAAGGCGGCTCTCTACGTCACCCCCGGCAGCGAGGAGGGCCTCGCCAACGCCGAGCAGGTCAGTGGCGCCGAGATGAGCTACAACAACTACGTCGACGCCGACGCCGCCTACCGGGCCGCCTACGACTTCGACGAGCCGTGCGTCGCCATCATCAAGCACGCCAACCCCTGCGGCATCGCCGTCGGCACCGACATCGCCGACGCCCATCGCAAGGCTCACGACTGCGATCCGGTGAGCGCCTACGGCGGCGTCATCGCCACCAACGGCACCGTCACCGACCAGTTCTGCGAGCAGATCGCGAAGGTGCTCACCGAGGTCGTCGTCGCCCCGGCCTACGAGCCCGACGCTCTGGCGCGGCTCTCCAAGCGGAAGAACACCCGCATCCTCATCGCCAAGCCGCGTCCGGCCGGTCCCGGTCTGGAACGTCGTCCGATTTCCGGCGGCATGCTGCTGCAGACCGCCGACGGCATCGACGCCCCCGGCGACGACCCGTCCCGCTGGGAGCTCAAGGCCGGCGCCGCCGCCGACGAGGCCACGCTGCGCGATCTGCGGTTCGCCTGGCGCGCGGTGCGCGCGGTGAAGTCCAACGCGATCCTGCTCGCCCACGACGGCGCGACCGTCGGCGTCGGCATGGGTCAGGTCAACCGCGTCGACTCCTGCCGGCTCGCGGTCTCGCGGGCAGGCGAGCGGGCCGCCGGCTCGGTCGCGGCCTCGGATGCGTTCTTCCCCTTCGCCGACGGCGCACAGGTGCTCATCGATGCCGGTGTTAAGGCCATCGTCGAGCCGGGCGGCTCCATCCGGGACGACGAGGTCGTCGCGGCAGCCGAGGCCGCCGGGATCACGCTCTACTTCAGCGGCACCCGCCACTTCGCGCACTGACCGCCGGGCAGTGGTGCCCGCCCTCCCGGCTTGCGCGTGTGGGGGTAGGTACGGCACGTTCGGCTTGCTCACCCCGTTCACAGCATCGGAAGGACCCCGTGACCAGCACCCCGCCGCCACCCCCGCCGCCCGGCGCGTACCCGCCGCCCCCGCCCGGTGGCGCGTACCCGCCGCCCCCGCCCGCTGCGGCCCACCGGATCGTGGAGAAGCCGCCCGTCACGGCGTGGCTCGTCCCGCTCGCCGGCATCCTGGCGCTGGTGGGCCTCTTCGCGCCGTGGTTCCGGCCCGAGCTGACCGCCACCTTCCAGGGACGGACCGAGTCGGACTCGGCTGACTCGGCCGTGCACGCGTGGGACGACGGCAAGATCGGCCTCGTCGGTCCCATCCTGCTCGTCGCCGTCGGGATCGGCGTGCTGCTGCTCCTGCTGGGCCGGAGCGTCTCCCGCTTCGAGACCGGCTCCTCCGGTCCCGTCGTGGGCGCCGCCCGCGCGGCGCTGATCGCGGGCGGCGTCGGCATCGTGGTCTGCATCGTCGCCTTCTTCCTGCTCAAGTCGCAGTACAAGTTCGAGACGCCGCAGGGGGAGAAGGACTGGGGTGACTTCGAGTCACTGCTGCGGCAGAGCGGCGTGACCAACATCGATCTCGGCCGGGGTCCGCAGCTCGGCTTCTTCCTCACCGCGGCCGCCTCGGTGCTCGCGCTGATCGGCGGTGCGCTCATGCTGACGATGCGCACCAAGCCGGCGGCCGGCGGTCCCGGTGGTGGCCCGGCGCAGGGCTACGGCCAGCCAGGACCGGGTTACGGCCAGCCGCAGGGTTACGGCCAGCCGCAGGGCTCCGGCCAGCCGCAGGGCTCCGGCCAGCCGCAGGGCTCCGGCCAGCCGCAGGGCTACGGGACCCCGCTGGGGTACAGCCCGCCGCAGCAGGGCGGGTACGGCACGCCGCCGCAGCAGGGCGGGTACGGCACGCCGCCGCAGCAGGGCGGGTACGGCACACCGCCGCAGCAGGGCGGCTACACGCCACCCCCGCCGCCGACGACATCGTGACGTAGGGCGCGTCTCCCCGTCCCACGCTCCGCTGCGTGACGCTCGCGACGAGCAAGGACGGGCAGGCGCGCCCCGCGCGACCGGTCTTTCGCGCAAAAGCGCGTAAATCGTACGCGGCCACTGGCGTCGTCGAGTAAATCTCCCTTAAGGTCCGGCGACGCTCAACCCCCCCGTCGACGATCGGAGACCGTCCATGAGTTACCCGCCCCCGCCCGGCACTGCGTCGGTACCGCCCCCGCCAGCCGCGCCGGGACCGAAGGTCTCCGCGACCTGGACCGGTCTGCTGCTTGCCCTCGGCGCCCTGGTCGCGGCCGTCGGCACGCTGCTGCAGTACGAGAAGATCACCGTCGACGGCGGGTCCTACAGCTTCACCGGGCTCGGCTCCGAGAAGGCCTCGGGGAGGATCGACGCCACCGCGCTGACCCCCGGCAATGCCGGCAAGACGATCATCGTGCTCGGCGTCGTGGCGCTCGTGCTCGGCCTGCTCATCGCCGTGCGCAAGGGGCGGCTGTGGGTGAGCATCGTGGCGCTGGTGGTCTCGGCCCTCGGACTCGTGTTGGGGATCGCGGCCATCGGTGCCGCGAAGAGCGACGCGGACAAGCTCACCAACCAGTCCGGTATCGATGTCACCGGCAGCGTGGGCATCGGCGCCGTCCTGGGCGCGGCGGGAATGGGCGTCGCCCTGGTCGCGGCGATCCTCGCCCTGGTGCTCCGCCGGCGTACGGCCTGAGCTGCTTCACCACCCTCACTGAACGGCCGTCCGGTCTTCACCGGGCGGCCGTTCGGCGCTGTCGGGGCCTGGTGGCAGCATCGCCGGCGTGAGCGCACCCTTCGACGCCCCCGGCGAGACCTGGACGGCCCGCGAGTTCGAGGACGAGGACTTCACCGAGGCCGATCTGGAGGAGCTGCGCACCGTCGACTGCTCCTTCGTCCGGTGCGATTTCTCCGCCGCACGGTTGACCCTCTCGCGTCACGAGAGCACCGCGCTCGTCGCCTGCAGCTTCGACGACGCCCGGCTCACCGGCGCCGCCTTCACCGGCTGCAAGCTCACCGGCTCCTCCTTCGTCGGCGCGCAGCTGCGCGACGCCACCTTCACCGACTGCGACCTCAGCTCCGCCGCGCTGGGCGGCGTCGTCCTCACGGGGCGGATGCTGGCTAACACGCGACTCGCCGAGGCGAACCTCGTCGACGCGAACCTCACCGGCTGCGACCTCAGCGGTGCCGATCTGCGCGGGGTGCGGCTGGGGGGCACGGTGCTGCGTGACGCCGACCTGCGCGGCGCGCGGCTGGACGGCTTCGACCCCCGCCGGGCTGATCTGCGCGGGGCCCGGATCGATGTCGAGCACGCGCTCGCCTTCGCGGCCGTCTTCGGTGTCGTCATCGGCTGACCCGGCGGTGCTCGCCGCAACGGACGGCGATGCTGGCACTATGCAGGGCGTGGTGGCGACGACACTGGACGGCGCGGCGACCCTGGCCGCGATCAAGACCGAGCTCAAGGAACGGGTCGCGGCTCTCACCGCGGCGGGGCTGCAGCCGGGACTCGGGACCGTCCTGGTCGGCGACGATCCCGGCAGCCGCTGGTACGTCAACGCCAAGCACAAGGACTGCGCCGAGATCGGCGTCGCCAGCATCCGGCACGACCTGCCGGCCGGCACTACCCAGGCCGAGGTCGAGGCGGTCGTCGGGCAGCTCAACGCCGATCCGGCCTGCACCGCCTTCCTCGTGCAGCAGCCCACCGGTCTGGACGAGTTCGCCATCCTCTCGGCCGTCGACCCCGTCAAGGACGTCGACGGGCTCCACCCGGTCAACCTCGGCTGGCTGGTGCTGGGCAAATCCGCGCCGCTGCCGTGCACGCCCACCGGCATCATCGAGCTGCTGCGGCGCTACGACGTGCCCTTGGCCGGAGCCCGGGTCGTCGTCGTCGGCCGCGGCATCACGGTGGGGCGGCCGCTGGCGCTCATGCTCACCCGTCGCAGTGAGAACGCCACCGTGACGATCTGCCACACCGGCACCCGTGACCTGGCGGCGGCGGTCCGCGAGGCCGATGTCGTCGTCGCCGCGGCGGGGTCGCCCTCGCTCATCACGGCCGACATGGTCAAGCCCGGCGCCGCCGTCCTGGACGCCGGCGTCAGCCGCGTGGACGGCAAGATCGCCGGCGATGTCGCCGCCGACGTGGCCGAGGTCGCGGGCTGGCTCAGCCCCAACCCCGGCGGGGTGGGACCGATGACGCGCGCCATGCTGCTGTCCAATGTGGTCGAGGCCGCGGAGCGTGCTCTCGCCGAACGGTCCTGATTTGGCGGCCCGATGGTGGCGGTGGCTGGTCGAACAGGCCGCCTTCGTCGCCGTCCTGGCTGGTCTGGCAGTGGGCTTCCTGCTGCTGCTGGTGCAGCCGGAGCGGTGGCGTGGTGGCCTGGCCGTCCTGGCGCTGACCGCGGTTGCCGCCGGCCTGCTGCGGCTCTTCCTGCCCACCCTTCGGGTGGGTTTCCTGGCCGTGCGGGGCCGGACGGCGGACAGCCTGCTCTTCCTCGTGCTCGGTGGCGTGGTGCTCGCGGTGGACATCCGGCTGCGGAGCTGAGGCCGGTCCGGGCTAGCCTGCGAAAGCAGATACCGCCGAGAGTTCGAGGGAGAAGTCAATGGCTGACCGTCACGGCAAGGTGACCGTCGTAGGAGCCGGGTTCTACGGATCGACGACCGCGCAGCGGCTCGCCGAGTACGACGTGTTCGAGACCGTGGTGCTCACCGACATCGTCGAGGGCAAGCCCGAGGGTCTGGCGCTCGACCTCAACCAGTCGCGCCCCGTCGAGGGCTTCGAGACCACCGTCGTCGGTGCCACCACAACGCCTGAGGGCGACGGCTACGAGGCCACCGCGAACTCCGACGTCGTCGTCGTCACCGCGGGCCTGCCGCGCAAGCCCGGCATGAGCCGCATGGACCTGCTCGAGGTCAACGCCAAGATCGTCCGTGGCGTTGCCGAGAACATCGCCAAGCACTCGCCGAACGCCGTCATCATCATCGTCTCCAACCCGTTGGACGAGATGACCGCGCTGGCCCAGCTGGCCTCGCAGTTCCCCAAGGACCGCGTCTTCGGTCAGGCCGGTGTCCTGGACACCGCGCGCTTCACCAACAACGTCGCGACCGAGCTCGGCGTGCCGGTCGGCTCGGTGCAGACCCTCACCCTCGGCTCGCACGGCGACACCATGGTCCCGGTCCCGTCCGCCTGCTTCGTCGACGGCAAGCCGCTGGCCGACGTCATGGCCGCCGACAAGATCGAGGAGCTCGTGACCCGGACCCGCAACGGTGGGGCCGAGGTCGTCGCGCTGCTCAAGACCGGCTCGGCGTACTACGCGCCGTCCGCCGCCGCGGCCCGCATGGCCAAGGCCGTCATCGAGGACTCCGGCAAGACCATCCCGGTCTGCGCCTGGGTCGACGGCGAGTACGGCATCAGCGGCGTCTACCTCGGTGTCGAGGCCGAGATCGGCCGCGAGGGCGTCAAGAAGATCGTCGAGCGCGACCTCACCGACTCCGAGCTCGCCGGCCTCAAGGAGGCCGCCGAGGCCGTCCGCGCCAAGCAGGCGGACGTCGCCGACCTCTGACCTCCCCGCGATTCGGGAGCGTTAGTCCCGCTCAGCGGGACTAACGCTCCCGAATCGGCGCAGGACGGCGACCACGTAGCCGGGACGCTCGGTGAGATCCGCCCAGGTGAAGCGGACGACGGTCCAGCCGAGGGCTACCAGCTCGTTCTGGCGGTGCCGGTCACGCTGGAACCGCTCGGGGTCGGTGTGGAACGCCATGCCGTCGACCTCGATGGCCACCCGCTGTCGTGGCAGCGCGACATCGACGACAGCCACCAGCTCGCCGTCCACCCAGATCGGATGATTCGGCGCCCACCCCGAGATGCCGGCCGACCGGATGAGCCGGTGCAGGACGCGCTCGGAGTGCGCGGCAGCGCCGTCGGCGAGCGTGGCCGCGACGAGGCGGAGCTGCCGGTTCCCCGTTCGTCCCGGCTGGCGGCGTAGGCGCCGGTCGATGTCGGCCGCCGTCAGCCAGCCGCGTTGTACGGCGCGGTCTGCGAACTGGCCGACGTGCCACGGCGGCAGCGACGCCACGAGGTCGAGCGTCGTCCAGGTTCGGCTGGTGATGGCGACGCCGCTGCGCGCCGCGCGCTCGCCCGGCGGAACAGGTACTCGGTGTAAAACGGCGCCGGGCGGGCGCGCGACGCGGCGAGAGTGCGGGATCGTGACGTGGACCGCACCGCCGTCGTCGCGAAGTCCCCAGAGCTGGCCGGCGGTGGCGAAACTGATCAGTCCCCCGGTGGCGAGCGTGGCACCGTGGAGCCGGGCGTGGTGGGTCAGCGGAGCTGCCCCCGCCCGGTAGACGCTGCGACAGAACGGCACCAGTTCCCCGGAGTCGACGAGTCGCTGGATGGCCGACCCCGACAGGCCTGCCGTCCGCAGCTGCGGGTGGGACACCATGCCCGCCTGCGACTCGGCAATCTCCCACCACGGCATGCGCGACAGGGTGCCGTATCAGCGTCGGACGCAGCGGTGGTTGTCCACAGGGCCCTCCCCCGCCGCGATTCGGGAGCGTTAGTCCCGCTCAGCGGGACTAACGCTCCCGAATCGCGGCGGGGGAGGGGGCGGGGGAGGGGTCAGCCCAGGACGCCGAGCCGGAGCGCGTCGAGGCCGACCGACCCGACGTCCAGGGCCCGGCGGTGGAAGGCCTTGAGGTCGAAGTCGTCGCCGGCGGCGGTGCGGGCCTCGTCGCGCAGCTGCAGCCAGAAGCGCTCACCGAGCTTGTAGGACGGCGCCTGGCCCGGCCAGCCGAGGTAGCGGTCCAGCTCGAAGCGCAGGAAGCCCTCGGCCATGCCGGCGTGGGCGTCCAGGAAGCGCCAGGCCTTCTCGTAGTCCCACCGTCCGCCGCCGACCTCGGCCGGGGCGGGGAGCTCGCAGTGGATGCCGATGTCCAGGACGACCCGGGCCGCGCGCATCGACTGCCCGTCGAGCATGCCGAGATGATCGGCCGGGTCGTCGAGGAAGCCCAGGTCGGCCATCAGCTTCTCGGCGTAGAGGGCCCAGCCCTCCCCGTGGCCGCTGACCCAGGACCCCAGTCGCCGCCACCGGTTGAGCAGGGCGCGACGGTAGGCCGTCTGCGCAATCTGCAGGTGATGTCCGGGGACGCCCTCGTGGTAGACGGTGGTGCGCTCGCGCCAGGTGCCGAACCGGGTGACGCCCTTCGGCACGGACCACCACATCCGACCCGGCCGGGTGGTGAGGTCCTCCGACGGTCCGGTGTAGTAGATCCCGCCCTGCTGGGTCGGCGCGATCATGCACTCGATGCGCCGGATCTCGTCCGGGATGTCGAAGTGCGTGCCGGCCAGCGCGGCGGTCGCCTCGTCGGCCGTCGTCTGCATCCACTCGCGCAGCGCGTCGGTGCCGTCGAGCAGGTAGTCCGGGTCGGTGTCCAGATGAGCCACCGCATCGGCGACCGTCCCGCCGGGGACGATGCGCTGCGCCGTCGCCGCCATCTCCGCGGCGATGCGGGCCAGCTCCTCCTGGCCCCACGCGTAGGTCTCGTCCAGGTCGATGCGGGTGCCGAGGAACGAGCGGGAGTGCAGCGCGTAGCGCTCCCGTCCGACCGGGTCCTCGTCGCGGGCGCGCGGCATCATCTCGTCGCGGAAGAAGGCCGCCAGCTCGCCGTAGGCGGCGGCTGCCGCCGCCGCGCCGGCGGTGAGGTCGCGGCGGACGGAGTCCGGCAGCTCCCCCTCGTCGGCGGCGGCATCGCGGGCGAAGCGGGCGAAGAAGCCCTCGCTGCCGGCGTTGGCGTCGCTCTGCTCGGCGCCGATGCGGACCTGGCGCCGCGCCGGGGCCGCGCCGGCGTCCGCGGCCGCGAGCAGGGACTGCCGGTACCCGGCGACCGCCTGCGGAATCGCCGAGAGGCGGGTGGCGATGGTGGCCCAGTCGTCCGCGGTGGCCGTGGACATGAGGTCGAAGACGTCGCGCAGCCGTTGGACGGGTGAGTCGATGTTGTTCAGCGTGGCGGCGTCGAGCCGCGCTTCGTGCAGCGCCTCCTCGGTCTCGAGCTGCTCCCGCAGGGCGGCGACGGTGACCCGGTCGACGTCGTCGGCCGGAGCCGCCGCGGCGGCGAGGGCGGTGAGGGTCTCGCGTCGCAGTGCGCTGAGCTCGGCGAGCCCGTCCGGCGAGAGGTCGGGCATGCGGTGGTCGTGACCGCTCACGCCCGCCTGGGTGGCCCAGAGCGGCTCCAGCTCAGCGAAGCGGTCGAGATAGCCGTCGGCGAGGGCGTCGATCGGACTGGCGGGGCGCGAGGGGGTGGGGCGCGCGGCGTCGGGAACCCCGGCATCAGTGGTCATTCCTGCACCCTAGAAGCGCCGGACCTTCGGTACGAGCCCGCCCCGATCGGACACACGTCGAACCGATTCCGTCCGGTAGATGTAACAATCTGTCACGATGTGATCGCGGTCACGCGTAAGTCGGTGTCACCCGGGTAACTTGCTCGTTACCTCTGGATGTCCCCAGCCATCGACGAAGGGATGCGCCGTGCTTGCTCACGAGCGTCACGGGCACGGCGAACCGCTCGTGCTGGTGCACGGGGTGACCCACCGCAGGCAGGCCTGGTATCCCGTTCTCGACGCCCTGGCCGAGGAGCGCGAGGTCATCCTCGTCGACCTGCCGGGCCATGGGGAGAGCCCCGACCTGGACCTCGCCGGTCGCACGGTGCCGGACGCCCTGCGCGACGAGTTCAAGCTCTTCCTCGACGAGCTCGGCCTGGACCGTCCCCACGTCGCCGGCAACTCGCTCGGCGGTCTGGTGGCGCTGTACGCCGGGGCCAACGGTCACGCCCGCTCGGTCACGGCGCTGTCGCCGGCGGGATTCTGGCGCAACGGTGCCGAGTTCGGCTACACCAAGCAGATCTTCTCCAACGCCTGTCGCGTCCTGGACCGGGTCGGCCCGCGCGCCGAGCTGCTGGCCCGCAGCCGTGCTGGTCGCAAGGTCATGTACGGCATCCTCACCGCCCACCCGTCGCGGGTCTCGGTGGATCAGGCCGCCGGCGACATCCGCGGCTTCCTGCGCGCCCGGCCGGCGCTGCGCACGCTGCTCGCCGCCGCCGAGCCGTTCCAGGGTGAGATCCCGATCGACGTGCCGGTGACGATCTCGTGGGCTGCCCGCGACATGGTGCTGCCGCCCTGGCAGGCCGAGCAGGCTCGCCGCGTGCTGCCGTTCGCCGACCACCTCACCATGCGCGGCGTCGGGCACGTACCGATGACCGACAACCCGCGCTTCGTCGCCGAGGTGCTGCTGCGCGGCAGCCAGCCGGCGGCCACGATCACCCGCTTCGACCGCCAGAAGATCCGGGCGGTCAAGGGCGTTCGCGCCGCCACGGCGTGAGCCCACGGGGGCGTCGCGCTCCCTAGACTGACCCGGTGGGCGAGCTGTGGCTGAACATCGGCATCGTCTTCCTGCTCATCCTCATCGAGGGACTCTTCGTCGCGGCCGAGATCGCGTTGGTCTCCCTGCGCGAGGGGCAGGTGCGGGCGCTGGCCGCGTCCGGCCGGCGGGGAGCCGCGGTGGCCCGCCTCGTGGGCGACCCCAACCGATTCCTGGCCGCCGTCCAGATCGGCGTCACGTCCACGGCGCTGCTCTCCTCGGCCTTCGGCGCGGTGACGATCTCCGACGAGGTGAAGGAGTTCCTCGTCGGGTACGGGTGGAGCGACGGCCTCGCCGCCGCGACCGGCGTCGTCGGGGTGACGCTGGTGATCTCCTTCGTGACACTCGTCGTGGGGGAGCTCGCGCCCAAACGGCTCGGCCTGCAGCGTGCCGAAGGCGCCGCTGTCTTCTTCGCCCCGCCGCTGGAGCGGATCGCCAAGATCTTCCGTCCCGTCATCTGGCTGCTCTCCCGCTCCACCAACGGGGTGGTGCGGCTGCTCGGGGGTGACCCGCAGGCCAGTCGCGCCCCCATCACCGACGAGGAGCTGCGCGGTCTGGTGGCGGCCCACGAGACCCTCGGCAGCGACGAGCGAACGCTCATCGACGACGTCTTCGCCGCCGGCGAGCGGGCTATCGACGAGGTGATGGTGCCTCGGACCGAGGTGACCTTCCTCGAGGCGACGATGTCGCTGCGCCGCGCCGCCAAGATCGCCGCCGAGAGCCCGCACTCGCGCTATCCCGTCACCGGCCGTCATCACGACGACGTCGTCGGCTTCCTGCACATCCGCGACCTGCTGCTGCCGGCCGTCCGGCACGACGACGAGGCGACGATCGCCGGCCTCGTCCGCGAGGTGAAGGCGTTGCCGGGCAGCAAGCACGTCCTCGCCGCGATGTCGGAGATGCGGCGCGAGGGCCACCACCTCGCCATCGTCGTCGACGAGTACGGCGGCACCGACGGCATCGTCACCCTCGAGGACCTCATCGAGGAGGTCGTCGGTGACATCAGGGACGAGTGGGATCCCGACGCCGCGCCCAGCTCCCGGCTGGCCAGCGGCGAGATCGAGGTGGCGGGGCTGCTCAACCTAGACGAGGTCGAGGAGGTCTCCGGCGTGACGCTGCCCGAGGGCCCCTACTCGACCCTCGGCGGCTGGATCATGGCAGAGCTCGGCCGGCTGCCGCAGCCGGGTGACACCGTCTCGGCCGAGGGCATGGCGGTCACCGTCGTCCGGGTGGAGGGCCGGCGGGCGGCGCGGGTCCGGCTCACGCCGACGGCGTCGCAAGCCGCTTCGAGGCCAGTGGAAGAATCGAGCGCGTGAGTCCTGCCGCCGCGTCCCGCCCGCGCGTGCTGTCCGGCATCCAGCCGACGTCCGCGTCCTACCACCTCGGCAACTACATCGGGGCGCTGCAGCAGTGGGCCAAGCTGCAGGACGAGCCGTACGACGTCTTCTACTTCCTCGCCGACCTGCACGCGATCACGCTCAACCCGCCGGAGCCGGCGGTCCTCACCGAGCGCAGCCGGGGTGCCGCGGCGCAGCTGCTGGCCGCCGGGGTGGATCCCGAGCGCAGCGCGATCTTCCTGCAGAGCCAGGTCACCGGTCACACCGAGCTGTCCTGGGTGCTCGAGTGCTTCACCGGTGAGGGTGAGGCCAAGCGGATGACGCAGTACAAGGACAAGTCGTCCCGCGGCGAGTCGGTGAGCGTCGGGCTGCTGACCTACCCGATCCTGCAGGCCGCCGACATCCTGATCTACCAGGCCAACCTGGTGCCGGTGGGCGAGGACCAGCGCCAGCACGTCGAGCTCACCCGCAACCTGGCGCAGCGCTTCAACGGCCGCTACGGCGAGACCTTCGTGGTGCCGGACGCCTACATCCCTAAGGCGGCGGCCCGGATCCTGGACCTGCAGGACCCGACGTCGAAGATGAGCAAGTCGCTGCCCGACGCCGGCACGCTGAACCTCACCGACGACGCGAAGACGCTGACGAAGAAGATCAAGCGGGCGACGACCGACTCCGAGACCGAGATCCGGTACGACCCGCAGGCCAAGCCGGGCGTGTCGAACCTGCTGGCCATCCTCGCCGCCGTCACCGACTCCGACCCCGAGAGCGTCGCCGCGGGCCTGGCCGGGCAGGGTTACGGGGCGCTGAAGGGGGCGGTGGCCGACGCCGTCGTCGCCTTCGCCGAGCCCTTCGCCTCCCGGTACGCCGAGTACATGGCCGATCCCGCCGAGCTGGATCGCGTGCTGGCGCGCGGTGCCGAGCGCGCCCGTCCGATCGCCGCCGAGACGGTCCGGGACGTCTTCCAGCGGGTCGGTTTCGTCCCGCCGATCTCGTGAGCGGGACCGCCGACGCGGACGCCGACGATGCCGTGATCATCGGGGTCGCCGTCGCGATCCCGCAGCCGCACGCCACCGTCCTGACCAACTGGCGCCGCCAGGTCGGCGACCCCGCCGCGGACCTGGTCTTCCCGCACGTCACGCTGCTGCCCCCGACGCCGGTCCCGGCCGGGGAGCTGCCGGCGGTCGAGGAGCACCTGCGGCAGGCCGCCGCGGCGTCCGCGCCGTTCTCGATGCACCTCTCGGGGACGGGGACGTTCCGTCCGCTCTCGCCGGTGGTCTTCATCCAGGTCGCCAACGGCGTCTCGCAGTGCGAGCTGCTGGAGCGTGCCATCCGCCGCGGTCCGCTGGAGCGTGAGCTGGACTTCCCGTACCACCCGCACGTCACCGTGGCCCACGGCATCTCCGACGCCGGGCTGGACGAGGCCTACGAGGGGCTGAGCGGCTACGTGGCCCGCTTCACTGTCGAGAGCATCGTGCTCTTCTCCCGCGATGCCGACGGCAGCTGGCAGTGGCGCTCGCCTTTCCCGCTCGGCACCGGCGGCTAACGGACGGCCTCAGCCGGGTACCACCGAGGTCATGAACGTCCAGGCCGGGGTCGACGAGGCGAAGAGCCGGTGGCAGCGCGTGCAGGACCGGTATCGCTGGATCCGCCACGTGGTCGAGGCCTACCAGCTGCTGACCCGCAACCACGGCAACCAGTACGCCGGGGCGATCACCTACTTCAGCTTCCTCGCGCTCTTCCCGCTGCTGCTGTTGGCGGTGTCGGTCACCGGGTTCGTGCTCAGCGCCCACCCCGGCGCCGAGGCCGACCTCTTCAACCGCATCACCGACGAGGTACCGGGGCAGTTCGGGCAGACCCTGAGCGAGGCGGTGCAGACCGCCATCGACAAGCGGACCGGCGTCGGTCTGGTCGGCCTGGCCGGCGTCCTGCTCACCGGGCTGGGCTGGATCGGCAACCTGCGCGAGGCCATCGACGCGGTCTGGGGGCGGGTCAAGCCGCAGCGGAACTTCCTGGCCGAACGGGGCGCCAACCTGCTGGTGCTCGGCGGCCTGGGCCTGGGCCTGATCGTCTCGCTCGGCCTCACCGTCATCGGCACCTCGCTCACCGACCAGCTGCTGCGCGCCGTCGGCTTCGGTGACGTGCCCGGCGCGGGGGTGGTGCTGAAGATCCTCGGCATCGCCATCGCCGTGGTGGGCGACTCGGTCGTCTTCTTCTGGCTGCTGGTACGGCTGCCCGACGTCACCGTCGACCGGCGGACGGGCATTCAGGGCGCGCTGCTGGCCTCGGTCGGCTTCGAAATCCTCAAGATCGTCGGGACCTTCACCATCGCGCACACCGCGGACAGCCCCACCGCGGGTCCGTTCGCCGGCATCGTCGCGGTGCTGGTCTGGATCCAGCTCGTGGTGCGCTTCATGCTCTTCTCCTGCGCGTGGATGGCCACCGGGAACACCGCAGACCGCACCGCCAACAGCGTCCCGATCATGCCCGTCACCGCGGTCGCCGCTGAGGAGCCGGAGGAGGAGCGGCCGGCGGTCCGGCCGGCGACGGTCGGTGCCGGTCTCGTCGGGGCCGGTGCCGTTGCCGGTGCCGTCGCGACCTGGGCCGCCACCCGATCGCGCGAGCGCGACTGAGACGACGCGGGAGGCGACGCGGGCGACGTCAGCGGCGGCGCCCCACCAGCCGCGAGGCCCCGAGGACACCGGCGAGGAGCGCGGCGGCGATGGCGAGCTGGGCCCAGATCGGGACGCCACCACCCCCACCGCCGTCGCGGCGGGCGGCAGCGGCAGGCGACGTCCGGTCCGCCCCGGCCGACGGCGATGCCGACGCGGGCTTCCGCGGCGGCGTCGCGAGGGTGCCGACCCGGGCGGTGGCGGGCAGCTTCCGGGCCCAGTCGACGAGGTGTCGCGCCTGGACCCACTGGTCGTCCGGCCAGCGCTGCGCACGGAGCAGGACGACGCCGTAGCGGTGACCGCCCCGTTCGATCGCGCCCAGGAAGGTGTGTTGCGCGGCGTCGGTGTATCCGGTCTTCGCCGCGAGCGCGCCCTTCACCGTCTGGAGGAACTGCTCGTTCTGGTTGTAGAGCGTCACCTTGCCGACGATCTTCTGGAACGGCAGCGAGGTCTTGGCCACCCGGTCGTAGGCGAGGAAGCGGGGCTGGGCCAGCGCCGCACGCAGCACCAGGGTCATGTCGTAGGCGCTGGTGAGCTGCTGCCAACCGTCCAGCCCGGACGGCGTCTGCACGAAGGTGTCGTAGGCGCCGAGCTCGCGGGCCTTGGCGTTCATCATGGCGACCGTCGTGGCGCGTCCGCCCGCGGCGGCGGCGAGCGCCTCGGCGCAGTCGTTGCCCGAGACGAGCAGCAGTCCCTCGAAGAGGTCGTCGATCGTGTAGCGGCCACCGCCGATGAGTCCCGCGTGCGAGCCCTCGGTCTCGGCCGAGCGGCGTGAGACGGTCACCGTCCGCGAGCCGGGCAGGTGCGGCAGCAGGGTGACGGTGGTGAGCACCTTCTGGATGCTGGCCGGCTGGTAGCGGCCGTGGGCGTCGCGCGCGGCGATGATCCGGCCGGTGTCGAGGTCGGTGACCATCCACGCCCGGGCGGTGAGGTTCTCCGGCAGCGCGGGCGCCCCCGCGGGCAGGACGGTCTTGCGGCTCAGCAGCCGCTCGCCGCCGACCGGACGGCCCTGCGGGTCCAGCCCGCCGCGCGGCGGCCGGGGGTCCGGTGCCGCGGGGGAGTTTCCGCTGTCGGTGGGGCTCGGTGCCGGCGGCGGGACGGGGATCGCCGCGGCCGGGCCCGTCGTCAGCGTCAGCGCGAGCATCGCGGCCGAGACCGTACCGACGGCCGTCCGTCCTCGTCGTCGCTGCGCTCGCACTCGGTCGAGGGTAGGTGCCGCGTCCGGACGCTCCGGGGACCGACCCGCCGGAGAGCTCTCAGCCCGCAGCCATCCGTGATGCACCGCGCCCCCGTCCGCGTGACGGACGGGGGCGCGGCTCGCGTCGGGTCGGCTTAGCAGCGACCGTCGATGTCGCAGATCAGGCCCGAGACCTTCGGCGTTCCGAAGCCGGTGACGTAGTCCCAGCCCGGCTGGGTGGCGTACGCGCCGTTGCTGGCGGGCAGGCCGGTCGCCGGGTCGGTCGAGGAGACGTCGAAGAAGTCGCGGGCGTAGCTCGTCGGGGCCTTGCCCACCCGGTACAGCGCGTAGTTGGCGAAGCCGTTGCCGCCGCGCCGCGTGCTGGCGGACTGCACCCGCGCCCACATGCCCTGCCAGAGCGGCGCCGACAGCGATGTCCCGCCACCGCCACCGTCGGTGAAGGTGCCGCCTTCGACGATGTCGTAACCGTTGCCGAGGACGTCACCGGACTGCGCCGAGACGTCGGCGATGCCGCGGCAGACGGTGAGCGGGTCAGTGACGCAGTCCAGGCTCAGGCCCGGCGTCCCGCGCTGGTAGTCCGGCGCCGGCGTGAAGAGCGTCGAGCCGCCACCGCTGAAGGCCCAGCCGTACTCGCGGGCCCGGTGACCGGCGCCGTCGGTGTAGAGGACGGTGCCGCCGACGGCGGTGACGTAGGGCAGCGAGGCCGGCGAGTTGGTGACCGGCACCCCCTGGTTCACGACGCCGTTGCCGGCCCCGATGACGGGGGCGAAGACGACCGGGCAGGAGGAGCCGGTGTCGCCGGTCGAGACGAAGATCGTCTTGCCCTCGGCGGCTGCCTGCCGGGTGATCTGGTCCAGCGTGTAGTCGCTGTTGTTGCCCAGCCCCTGTCCGATCGGCAGCGAGGGGTTGAGCAGCGGCGTCCCTGCGATCGGGCTGACGACCGGGATCGTCTCGCACTCGCCGTAGCTGGCCGAGGCCTGCTTCGGACCGAAGGTGTCGTCGGTGAACTGGCTAAAGACCCGGGCGACGTCGGCATCGGAGAGATCGGAGCCGAAGTAGAGCTTGAGCTGGGAGGCATCCGGCGCCATCCCCGTCGAGCCCTGGGTGTCGATGTTCCACTCGACGCTGCCGGCGTTGTCGCTGAAATCAGTGTCACCCTTGGGGTGGACGACGCTCACCGGCACCTGCGGCAGGCCGAAGTGCGCCTCGAAGGCGCGCAGGTCGGAGATGACGCCGGCGGTCTGGCCCTCGCCGAAGACCGCGACCGACTGTCCCTTGCCGCGGTAGGCCGGCGGCTGCTGGTAGACGCTCCACAGGTCCGAGGGCGTGGTCCCGCCGGTGCAGGTGCCGGCGGTGCAGCCGCTCTGCGATGTCTGCGCCTTGGCCGGCACGGAGTACTTCTGCAGCGTGTTCAGGCCGAGGACGTTGGTGATCCCGAGCGCGTACGGCAGCACCGGCGCCGAGGTGTTGGCGACGAAGCTCGTCCCGTCCAGCGAGTAGGAGTGGAAGGTCGTCCGGAAGAGGCTGCCGACCTGCGCGGCGGTGCCGTGCACCGAGACGACGTCGCCCGCCGTCGAGACGCCGTCCACGGTGAGCCCGCCGCCGGTGAGGAACGAGGTCACCGCCGAACGGCGGTCGGCGGGGACGCCGAAGCGGGCGGCGAACTCGTCCGGTGTCAGGAACTGACCGTAGGACGAGCTGGACGGGTCGTGCGCGGCGGCGATGAAGGCCTTCTCGGCGGCGACGTCAGGTCGCGCCAGGGTGACGGTGAGCGACAGCGGCGTCGTCGCCGGCGCGGTGCCGAGGTCGGTGGCGTTGGCCAGACCGGGCAGGACGTTCTGGGTGACGGTGAGGGTTGGGGCGTCATCCGCACGTGCGCCGACGGCCGGCACGACGAGGGTGGCGAGGAGCGCGGCCGCGCTGAGCGCGACCCTCGTCCGGCGACAACCGAGATCCACAGGTTCCTCCTAAGCTTGGGCGGTACCCGGAAGAACGAACGACATGTCCGGCAGGAAACGGCCGATGCGCACCTGTTCGAGGTGGCCTGTCCCACCGCGTCGCGGACTTGTGCGGCGCCGTTCGTCGTGCTGGCTAGTCGACGAAGACCTGGAAGGTGATGGAGCGTCCGGCGGGGAAGGCGTCTGCGCCCGCGGCGTCCACGATCCGGAACCGCGCGTAACAGAAGCCGCGGTTCGGGGGAGCGGTGACCTCGGTGCGGACGTCCACCATCTGGCCGGGCGAGGTCGTGGCGATGGGGACGTCGGTGATGGTCTGGCAGGTGCCGCGGCGGGCCGGGTCGACGCGGTGCAGCGAGTAGTCGCGCCACGGCACGCTGCCGGCGTTCTTGAACCGCCACACCTTGAGGAACGTGGAGCCGCGCGCGACATGGCTGCAGTCGGGATAGGTGACGTCGGTGATGAAGCGCCCGTGGTCGCCGGGGTGCCGCGGCGGGGCCGGTGGCGGGTTGCGCTGCAGCCGCGGACAGTCGTCTGCCGCCGGGGCCACCTCGGCGACCGACGGCCGGCGCGCCGGCTGCCGGTCGTCCGACCCGGCGGTCAGCGCGACGATGCCGCCCGCGATGCCGACGACGGCGGCCACGGCCAGGCCGACCGGAAGCAGGCGACGGCGTCGGGACGGCGCGGTGGCGACGGGCGGGACCTCCGCGATGCCGGCGGCATCGTCCTCGGCCGGCTCCGTCGCCGGCTCCGCGACGTCAGCGGTGAGGTCGGCTGCGGGCTCGGTGGCGGGCCTCTCGTCCGAGGGCGGAGGCTCGCGTAGCGCCCGGTCGGCCTCTTCCCACTGCTGCCGGAAGGCGGCGGGATCGCCGTCGCAGGCCTTGACGAACTCGACGACGGTGGGCCAGCTCGGCAGCCGGTGGCCGCGGGCGGCTTCGTGCAGCGTGGTGTGGGAGATGGCGCGCGAGCGACCGGACATCTCCCGGAAGGACGGGTTGCCGGCCGCCTCGCGCAGGGTGCGCAACGCGGCGGCGAATCCGGTGACGGCCGCGGCCCTGCGATCGCCGATCACCTCTGCGCCGTCGCGCATCCTCACGCTCCGTCCCTCCGGCGGCCCGCCGGGCCGTCGCTGTCGACAGCGAGGGTATATCGCATGTGCGTCCGAAGCAGAACAAAACGGTCCCCGGAGACGCCGACGGGCCGCCCGTCGCACGACGCGACGGACGGCCCGTGGGGCTGCCGCGGGTCAGGACGCCAGCGAGATCCCGTCGTAGTACGCCCGCAGGATGGCCTGGTAGCCGGAGCCCGCGTTCGCCTTGTCGCGGGAGCCGTACTGCGACATCCAGTCACCGTCGACCCAGGCGCCGCAGGCGGTGCTGGTGGAGCAGTAGTGCGCCTGCAGGATGCCGCCGCTGCGGGTCATGCGGGTGCCCCAGGTCGCGTCGACGGCGTTGCTGGTGCTGGCCACCGCCGAGCCCGGCTTGTAGACCTGGCTCGAGGTGTTGTCGTAGACGTCGAAGCAGGCACCGCCGGAGGTCTTGCGGGTGGAGTGCAGCGCCCACCACCAGCCGAAGCTCTTGACCGCCATGGCGCCGGCCTTGAGCGACTCGGCGGGCCAGCTGCTGACCCACTCGTTGGGCAGGACGTTCTTGACGTAGGTCTTGAAGTCCACCCGGTCGACCCGGCCGAGCGAGACCCGGTACACCAGGATGCTGCTGGGCAGCGTGCTGTTCGACCCGTCGGACGAGCAGCCCCCACCGCCACTGTCGCCACCGCCGAGGATCTGATGCGAGGCGTTGTTGTTCTTCAGCGTCGAGTTCAAGTTCGCCTTGGCGCCGGCGGCGAAGTCCTGGGTGGCGCCGGCGAAGTTGCTGTTGAAGTAGACCCGGACGGTGTGCCCGGTGCGGTTCCACACCGAGGCCGCGTTGTTCTTGACGCAGACGCCCTGCCCGTTACCCGAGCTCTTGAACTCGTAGCAGCTGGGCTGGGTGGCGCCGTAGTCGTCCAGCGAGTCGGTGAAGTCCGAGACGGACCCCGCGTTGTCGCTGTTGTAGTAGTAACAGAACTCGCCGCTGTCGCAGACGCCGTCACGAGCGGCTGCCGCCGCCGGCTGGGCCAGGACAACCGTCCCGAGGGCCGCAAGTGCCAGCGTGGCCAGCGTCGCGGCGAGGGTGGTGAATCGTGATCGCATGGGTCAGTCCCTGTCCTAGAAGTGGATGATCCACTGGAAGTTCGGGTCGACGTTGCTGACCCGCATGTGGGACCGCGTCCCGTAGCCGTGGCTGACGTTCCAGTTGTATTCCTCGACGTCGAACGAGCCGTCGCTGTAGACCTTGTTGATGTACGCGACGTGGCCGTAGCGGATGCCGCTCGAGCTCTGCACGTGGATGTCGTTGACCGCGATGGCGCCGACCTTCGGCGTCTTGTTCACCGTGATGCCGGCGGCGCGAGCGGCATCGTCCCAGTGCTCGGCGTTGCCGAAGACCTGACCCCGATAGCTGTTCTTGAATCCGGTGCGCGAGGTGCGGGAGGCGACGCGCCATGCCGCGAAGGAGGTGCAGTTGTTCTGTGCGAAACCCCGGGCGTTGCCGTCGTAGTCGTTGCGCGGGGTCTGGGCTCCGCCGCCGCTGCTCGCGCCGATCCGGTGCGCGGCGTTGTTGTTCTTCAGCGTGCTGCTGAGATTGCCCTTGGCGCCGGAGGCGAAGGTCTGCGACGAGCCGCCGTACCCGCTGTTGTAGTAGACGGTGACGCTCTTGCTCGTCCGGTTCCAGACCGAGGCCGCGTTGTTCTTGACGCAGAGCCCCTTGCCGTTACCGCTGCCCTTGAAGTCGTAGCAGCTGGGCTGGCTGGTGCCGTAGTCGTCGATGGACGTGGTGAAGTCCGAGATCGACCCGGCGTTGCCGGAGTTGTAGTAGTAGCAGAACTCGCCGCTGTCGCAGTGCCCGTCGCGGGCGGCCGCCAGGGCCGGCTGGGCCACGGCCAGGCCGGTCACGAGCAGGCCGGAGGTGGCGAGCAGGGACGAGAAGATCTTCTTTTTCGTCATCGTGATCAACCGTCCCGGCTCAGTGGTTGAACCAGGGCTGGGTCCAGCCGAGGTAGGTCTCGTTGAAGCTGGACTCGATCGTCGCGATCGTCGTCTTGTTGTAGTGGTTCGGGCTGTAGCGGCCGTCCGAACCGACGTCGGTCGAGGCGAACTGGCCGCCGCCGAGCGAGATCATGACGTGACCGGCCCCGGTGGAGCCGCCCTTGAAGAAGGCGAGGCCGCCGGCCGGGACGGTGCGGTCCCCGGCGTGCTTGTAGGTCGACGGGACCTGCGTCCAGTGGACGTAGGCGGTCGTCGAGCCGCTGTTGGACCAGCCGTAGGCGACACCGACGTAGTGGTCGCAGGCCCCGTAGTAGGCGCTGTTCGTGGTGCCGAGGTGGTTGTTGGCCCAGGCGACGGCCTGCGCGCAGGTATTCGGGTTGTTGCCGCGGTAGGTGCAGCTGTCGCCGCTGGTCGAGCCGCCGATCATGTGCGACGCGTTCTCGTTCTTCATCGTCGCGTTGAGGTTGGTCTTGGCGCCGGCGGCGAAGCTCTGCGAGGTGCCCGCGTAGCCGCTGTTGTAGTAGACGGTGACCGTCTTGCCGGTGCGGTTCCAGACCGAGGCGGCGTTGTTCTTGATGCACTGCCCCTGGCCGTTGCCGGCACCCTTGAACTCGTAGCAGCTGGGCTGCGTCGTGCCGTAGTCGTCCTCGGAGCTGGCGAAGTCCGAGATCGAGCCGGCGTTGTCGGAGTTGTAGTAGTAGCAGAACTCGCCGCTGTCGCAGACGCCGTCGCGGGCGGCCGCCTGCGCCGGGCTGGCGAAGGTGAGCATCGGGGCCGCCACGGCAGCGGCGGCGACGGCCAGCGAGGCCGCTCGGGTGGAGATCTTCATGGTCTTGCCTCTCGGTCGGGGTGAGGTGTGTCGGGTGCGGGGCGGGTCAGGCGCGCTGGTACTCCTCCCAGGTGCGGATGGGGGAGACCGCGGGACCGTCGTCGGCGGCGCGGTTGGCCAGGCCGTTCATGCCGAGGTAGTAGTCGCCGATCTGGTGCTGCGCCTGGCTGGACAGATCCGTGTCGCTGATCGCGGCGGCGTGGATGTGGTACGGCCAGTCACCCTGGCTCGGGGTCCTCGACCACGCCGCGAATCCGACCTTGCGCAGCGCTCGCACGACGGTGGTCTTGGTGGCGTTGCTCATGCCGTCGACGTTGATGTCGACGACGCCGCCGCCGTCGTGGGTGCCGGCCGACGTCGGGTCGCCGCCGGGGTTGTACGACCCCTGGTCGAGGGTCAGGTCGCGGCCGAGGAGTCGCTCGGCTTCGGTGAGCATCGCCTTGGTGCGGGTGTTGACGGTCTTGCCGTCCAGGGTGGTCTTGGTGCCGGGGCCGATGGTCCGGGTGACGGTGAAGCGGTTGCTGCCGAGCTTGGTGAGTGAGGTCGTCCCCGGCAGTCCGTTGGCGGCGAGGCCGCTGTAACCGAGGGACTGCTGGTACTTCGCGTAGGCGGCCACGGTCTCGGTGCCGAAGTAGCCGTCGACCCACTGCGCCGCGAGCAGGCCCTTGGCGCGCAGCGCCTGCTCGACGAGCAGCACGCTGTCGTGCGCGCCGGGGGTCTGGGTGTCGTCGGCGCGACGAGGGTCGATCTGGGCCGCCTTGACCGTCGCCTCCATGTCGACCGTGGGCAGGGCCGCGACGGCCGGGGCGTGGCCGGCGACGAGGGGAACGAGCGAGGCGACGGCCAGGACGGCCAGGTTGCGGACCTTCACGGGACCTCCGAGGTGAGCGGTGTGGAGCGCGCTCACTCTGGACCGGTGCCCGAGCTGTCCGAAAGGTGGAGTTCTCCCCGGTTGTCCGTCAGGCGCTGTCAGGCCCGAGAATCCGGCGTTGTCAGATCGCAGCGACCGTGGACTGACACGCCGAACTATTCGGCGTTGGGGTCCACGATCCGCGGGGTCAGGCCGGCGAAGGCGAAGCTGACGATGGCGTCGGCGAGGGCGTCGCCGGAGGTGCCGGAGCGTCCCGGCCGGTACCACTCGACGAGCGAGTTCACGAGACCGAAGAGCAGGTGGGCCGTCATCGTCGGGCTGAGCTCGGCGCGGAGGTCGCCGTCGGCCTCGGCCTGGCGGACGAGCTCCGCGGCGAAGCGATCGAAGCGGCGGCGGCGCTCCAGCGCGTCGCGCTCGGTGGCGGTGTTGCCGCGCACGCGCAGCAGCAGCGTGACGTGGGGGAGCTCGCGCTGCAGGACGCGGACCGACCCGCGGACCAGACTCTCGAGCTGGACCACCGCGGGTGCGTCGGTGGCGCGCACCTCGTCGGCGACCGCGAAGAGGCCGTCGAGGGCGCGGTCCAGGGAGAGCCGCAGCAGCTGCTCCTTGCTCGTCACGTGGTGGTAGATGGCGGACTTGGCGATGCCGAGCCGCTTGGCGAGATCCTCCATGCTCGTGCCGTCGTAGCCGCGCTCGTTGAAGACCTCGACGGCGACCGCGAGCAGGCCTTCGAGGTCGTAACCGGGGCGCCCCGGCCGGCGGGCGGCGGTCACGCCGGGGACTTCGCGAGCCGGTGGCTGCGGCCGCGGAACTCGGCGATGACGTCGTCGCCGCGGCGGACGGTGACGTCGTAGATCCCGGAGCGGCCGAAGCTGGTGCGCTCGGTGGCCTCCGCGACGAGGACGTCGCCCGCACGGGCCGGCGCGACGAAGGTGATGTCGGCACCCGCCGCCACCGTCACCGGACCGTGGCTGTTGCAGGCGCAGGCAAAGGCGGTGTCGGCGAGGGCGAAGACGAGCCCACCGTGGGCGATCGCGTAGCCGTTGCAGTGCGACGCCGTGACGGTCATGGCCACCCGCGCCGTGCCCGGGCCGCACGTCAGGACCTCCATGCCGAGCCACCGGGAGGCCTCGTCGTCGGCCATCATCGCCGCGACGCTCTGGGGAAGCTGTGCGTCCGACGTGCCCCTCGACTCGGCCATGGCGGTAGCGTAACTTACTGAACGATCGGTCTGTAATGATGCGAGGGAGCTCGGCATGGCAGTACTGCGCAGCTACGTCGGCGGCCGCTGGGTCGCCCCGGCCGACGGTGATCCGGTGCGCGATGCCGTCACCGGTGACGAGGTCGCCCGGGTTTCCTCCGACGGGGTTGATTTCGCCGCCGCCCTGCAGTGGGGCCGGACGACCGGGGGCGCCGCGCTGCGGGAGCTGACCTTCCACGAGCGCGCCGCGCAGCTCAAGGCCGTCGGCCTGATGCTCCGCGAGCACCGCGACGAGCTGTACCAGCTCTCCTTCCGCACCGGCGCCACGCTCGGGGACTCCAAGTTCGACATCGACGGCGGCATCGGCGTGCTGCTGAGCTACGCCAGCAAGGCCAAGCGCGAGCTGCCCAACGACCGCATCGTCGTCGAGGCGCCGCTGGAGCAGCTGGGCAAGGGTGGGCAGTTCCTCGGCCAGCACGTCCTCACCTCGCTGCGCGGCGTGGCCGTCCAGATCAACGCCTTCAACTTCCCCGTCTGGGGTCCGCTGGAGAAGCTGGCCCCGGCCGTCATCGCCGGCGTCCCGTCGCTCATCAAGCCCGGCTCGCAGACCGGGTACCTCACCGCCCGGGTCGTCGAGCTGATCCTGGAGTCCGGGCTGCTGCCCGAGGGGGCCCTGCAGCTCGTCAACGGTTCGGCCGGGGACCTGCTCGACCACCTCACCGAGCAGGACCTGCTCGGCTTCACCGGCTCGGCCTCGACTGCGCAGCGGCTGCGGTCCCACCCGAACGTGGTGGCGCGCTCGGTGCGGTTCAACGCCGAGGCCGACTCGCTGAACATGTCCGTGCTCGGCCCGGACGCCGTGGCCGGCTCACCGGCCTTCGACCGCTACGTCAAGCAGCTCGTCGTCGAGATGACGACCAAGGCCGGGCAGAAGTGCACCGCAATCCGGCGGGCGTTCGTCCCGGCGACGGTGGTGGACGCCGTCGCCGAGGCGGCGGCGGCGCGGCTGGCCAAGGTCGTCGTCGGCAACCCGGCCGACGAGTCGGTGCGGATGGGGGCGCTGGCCTCGCTCGAACAGCGCGAGGAGGTCCGCCGCTCGCTCAAGGCACTGCAGGCCAACGCGACGATCGTCTTCGGCGACCCGGAGCAGGTCGAGGTCGTCGGCGCGGACGTCGAGCGCGGCGCCTTCCTCTCGCCGGTGCTGCTGCAGGCCGCCGAGAGCCGCCGTCCCGAGCTGCACGAGGTCGAGGCCTTCGGCCCGGTCAGCACCCTCATCCCGTACAGCGACACCGCGGACGTCATCGAGCTGGCCGGCCTCGGCAAGGGCTCGCTCGCGGGGTCGATCGTCACCGACGACCCGGACTTCGCCCGTGACGTCGTGCTCGGCACCGCCCACTGGCACGGCCGGCTGCTCGTCCTGGACGGTGCCGCCGCGCCGGAGTCGACCGGGCATGGCTCGCCGCTGCCGATGCTCGTCCACGGTGGCCCCGGACGCGCCGGTGGCGGTGAGGAGATGGGCGGCATGCGCGGGGTGTTCCACCACCTGCAGCGGACGGCCGTCCAGGCCTCGCCGCGGATGCAGCAGGCCATCACCGGCCGTTGGACGCCCGGCGCCCCGCGCACCATCGGCGGCCCGCACCCCTTCACCAAGTCGCTGGCGGAGCTGCAGATCGGCGACACCGTCATCGGCGGACCCCGGGTGGTGACCGAGGCGGACGTCGCGCACTTCGCCGAGTTCACCGGCGACACCTTCTACGCCCACACCTCTGAGGCGGATGCCGCGAAGAACCCGTTCTTCGGCACCCGGGTCGCGCACGGCTACCTGATCGTCTCGTTCGCGGCGGGGCTCTTCGTCCAGCCGGACTTCGGGCCGGTGCTGGCGAACTACGGCATCGACAACCTGCGCTTCGTCACGCCGCTCAAGCTCGGCGACGCGATGACGGTGACGCTCACCTGCAAGCAGATCAGCCCGCGGCCGGGGGAGTACGGCGAGGTCCGCTGGGACGCCGTCGTCACCAACCAGGACGACGCGACGGTCGCCACCTACGACGTGCTGACCATGGTCGCGAAGGAGTGGGGCGAGTCATGACCGGACCACAACGCGATGAGCGCTCGCGCGAAGAGCCCTCGAGCGCGCGAGCGACAGCGAGCTTGCGCACGAAGCTCGAGACGGACCCGAGCGGAGCGAGCGGTCCAGATCGAGATTCGTACTTCGAGGATGTGATCGTCCACTCACGCGTCGAGCCGCGCGACTGGATGCCCGAGGGCTACCGCAAGACGATGATCCGGCAGATCGCGCAGCACGCGCATTCGGAGATCATCGGCATGCAGCCCGAGGGCAACTGGATCACCCGGGCGCCGTCGCTGCGGCGCAAGGCGATCCTGCTGGCGAAGGTGCAGGACGAGGCCGGCCACGGCATGTACCTCTACAGCGCTGCCGAGACCCTTGGCGCCGACCGCGAGGACATGACGCAGAAGTTGATCACCAGCCGGCAGAAGTACTCGTCGATCTTCAACTACCCGACGCTGAGCTTCGCCGATGTCGGCGTGATCGGGTGGCTCGTCGACGGCGCGGCCATCTGCAATCAGGTGCCGCTCTGCCGGTCGTCCTACGGTCCCTACGCGCGCGCCATGATTCGCGTCTGCAAGGAGGAGTCGTTCCATCAGCGGCAGGGTTACGAGCTGCTGATGACGATGATGCGGGGCACCGAGGCGCAGCGGGCGATGGTCCAGGAGGCGACGAACCGGTTCTGGTGGCCGTCGCTGATGATGTTCGGCCCGCCCGACGCCGACTCGCCCAACACCGAGCAGTCGATGGCGTGGGGCATCAAGCGGCACACCAACGACGAGCTGCGGCAGCGCTTCGTCGACATGTCCGTGCCGCAGGCCGAGAAGCTCGGCGTCACGCTGCCGGACCCGGAGCTGCGCTGGAACGAGGCACGGGGTCACTACGACTTCGGCGCCATCGACTGGGACGAGTTCAAGGCCGTGCTGAAGGGCAACGGTCCGTGCAATGCGCAGCGGCTGGAACACCGCCGCCGCGCTCACGAGGAGGGGCAGTGGGTCCGCGACGCGGCGGCCGCCCATGCCGCGAAGGGAGCCCGGAGGTGAGTGACAACGCGATGAGCGCTCGCGCGAAGAGCCCGGCGGTGCGCGAGCGCAGCGAGCTTGCACAGGACTCGCAGGACGGCCCCGAGCGGAGCGAGCGGGCCAGACAAGAGGCCTACACGCCGGGGAGTGGATGGCCGCTGTACGAGGTCTTCCTGCGCGGCAAGCGTGGACTGAATCACGTCCACGTCGGGTCGCTGCATGCGGCCGATCCGCAGATGGCGCTGCACCACGCGCGGGATCTCTACACCCGCCGCAACGAGGGTGTCTCGATCTGGGTCGTCGCCTCGGCCGACATCACCGCCTCGAGCCCGGACGAGAAGGACCCGTTCTTCGCCCCGGCCGGCGACAAGGTGTACCGCCACCCGACGTTCTACGACATCCCCGACGACGTCCCGCACATGTGAGCACTTCGATGAGCGCTCGCGCGAAGAGCCAGGAAGCACAGGCCGCGACGGGAGGAGCGGCTCGGCCGACGCCGGGCCCGAGCGGAGCGAGCGGCCCCAAGGAGGTCGAACAACCATGAACGACGACAACCCGTACGACCTGCTCGGCGCGGACGACGACGGCGACCGCTGGGCCTTCGGTACCGGCTTCACCGATCCGCTCGAGGGCATCGACACCTCTGTTCCCGAGGGGGTGGACGCCGACGCGCTCGCCCGCTTCTGCCTCGCCCTCGGCGACGACGCGCTGATCTACAGCCACCGGCTGCAGCAGTGGATGACGCGGATGCCGGAGCTGGAGGAGGAGACGGCGATCGCCAACATCGCCCTGGACCTCCTCGGCCAGGCGCGGATGCTGCTGGCCCGCGCCGGCGGCATCCTGGGCCGCAGCGAGGATGATCTTGCCTTCCTGCGGACCGAGCCGGAGTTCCGCAACGTCCGGCTCGTCGAGCGGGCGGACGAGAACTTCGCCGACCTCGTCGGACGGCTGCTGCTCGTCGCCTCGTGGCGGCTGGCGCTCTTCGAGGAGCTGACGCGCTGCCCCGATCCGGTGCTCGCTGCCATCGCGGAGAAGGGCGTCAAGGAGCTCACGTACCACCGCGACTACGCCGCGCAGTGGGTCGTCCGCCTCGGTGACGGGACGGAGCTCTCGCACCAGCGGATGCAGCAGGCCATGGACGACGTCTGGCCGCTGCTCGGCGAGGTCTTCGCCCCGGACCCCGACGCCCTCGCCCTGGTCGAACCGGCCGCGGTGGACGCGGTGCTCGACATCGTCCTCGCCACCGCGCAGCTCGATCGCCCCACCGCCGCGCCGCTGGCCGCAGTCGGTGGCCGGGCGGGACGGCAGGGCGTCCACACCGAGGCGCTGGGATACGTGCTGGCCGAGCTGCAGTCCGTGGCGCGCCAGCTCCCGGACGCGACATGGTGACCGCGACGGTGACCGCGACCGTCACCGCGTGGGACGTCGCCGCCGCCACCCCGGACCCCGAGCTGCCGATGGTGACGGTGGCCGATCTCGGCATCCTGCGCGATGTCACCGTCGTCGATGGGACCGTCGTCGCCACGATCACTCCTACCTACAGCGGCTGTCCCGCGATGCGCGAGATCAGCGCGGACGTCCGGCGCCGGCTGCAGCGGGCCGGCTACGAGCAGGTCGAGGTCCGGGCGCAGCTCGCCCCGGCGTGGAGCAGCGACTGGATCACCGCCGAGGGCCGGCGCAAGCTGGCCGAGGCAGGCATCGCCCCGCCCTCGTCGGTGGGGCCGCGCACCGGCCCGGTGCCGCTGACGCTGGGCCTGCCGCCAACGCCGTCCTGCCCGCGCTGTGGCTCGGACCGCACCCGCCGCTCGGCCGAGTTCGGCGCCACCGCCTGCAAGTCGCTCTTCCGCTGCGAGGCCTGCGACGAGCCGTTCGAGGGATTCAAGACGCTGTGACTCGCACCGATTTCCGCCCACTCACGGTGGCCCGCGTCGACCGGCTCACCGACGACGCGGCCGCCGTCACCTTCGCCGTCCCGGACGAGGCGGCGGGCGACTTCGCCTTCCGCGCCGGGCAGACGCTCACCGTCCGCCGGGGCGAGGAGCGGCGCTCGTACTCGATCTGCGCCCCGGTCGGCGCGGCGCCGCGGATCGGCGTCCGCGAGGTGGCCGGCGGGCACGTCTCGGGCTGGCTGGTCCGGGAGCTGCGGGCCGGCGACACCGTCGAGGTGCAGCCGCCGTCCGGGTCGTTCACCCCCGATCTCGCGACGCCGGGACATCACGTGCTCATCGCGGCAGGCTCGGGCATCACGCCGATGCTCTCGATTGCCGCCTCCGCGCTCGCCGCGCACGCCGAGTCGACGGTGACGCTGCTCTACGGCAACCGCCGCAGTGACACCGTGATGTTCGCCGACGAGGTCGCCGACCTGAAGGACGCGGACCCCGCGCGGATGCGGCTCGTCCACGTGCTCTCGCGCGAGGCGCAGGAGGTCGAGCTCTTCAACGGTCGGCTGGACGCCGAACGGCTGCGGACGCTGCTGCCGGTCACGGTGGACGTCGCCGCCGTGGACCACTGGTGGCTCTGCGGTCCGTTCGCGATGGTCACCGGGGCCGTGGACGTCCTCACCGAGTTCGGTGTCGACCGCGGTCGCATCCACCGCGAGCTGTTCTGGGTCGGCGACGAGCCCCCGGTCGAGGCCAGCCACGTCGAGGCACCGGTCGGGGATGGCGCGCAGGTGACGATCGTCTTGGACGGCCGCTCGTCCAGCCTCACCCTCCCGCCGGGGACGACCGTTCTGGACGGCGCGCAGAAATCCCGCCCCGACCTGCCGTTCGCCTGCAAGGGCGGGGTCTGCGGGACGTGCCGGGCGCTATGCACGTCGGGTGAGGTGTCGATGCGCCGCAACTTCGCGCTGGAGGACGACGAGGTCGCCGCCGGCTACGTCCTCACCTGCCAGGCCGTCCCCGTCACCGAGGAGGTCACCGTTGACTTCGACGCCTGAGGGTCTTGACCCGATCGAGCGGGCTTCGACCGACGAGCTGCGCGCGCTGCAGCTGTCCCGGTTGCAGTGGTCGCTGCGCCACGCCTACGACAACGTGCCGCACTACCGGGCGGCGTTCGAGGCGGCCGGGGTCCATCCGGACGACTGCCGCGGGCTGGCGGATCTGGCGAAGTTCCCCTTCACTGCCAAGGCGGACCTGCGCGACAACTACCCGTTCGGGATGTTCGCCGTGCCGCGCGAGCAGGTGGTGCGGGTGCACGCCTCGTCCGGGACGACGGGCCGCCCCACCGTGGTCGGCTACACCGCCGACGACATCGACACCTGGGCCACGGTGATGGCGCGCTCGATCCGCGCCGCCGGCGGACGTCCGGGACACGTGCTGCACAACGCCTACGGTTACGGCCTCTTCACCGGTGGGTTGGGGGCGCACTACGGCGCGGAGCGGCTCGGCTGCACCGTCGTGCCCGTCTCGGGTGGCATGACGGAGCGGCAGGTGATGCTCATCCGCGACTTCCGCCCCGACGTGATCATGGTGACGCCGTCGTACATGCTCGCCGTCGTCGACGAGATGGAGCGGCAGGGGATGGACCCGGCCGACTGCTCGCTGAAGTACGGCATCTTCGGCGCCGAGCCGTGGACCAACGAGATGCGCGCCGAGATGGAGGCCCGCGTCGGCATCGACGCCACCGACATCTACGGCCTGTCGGAGGTGATGGGCCCCGGTGTCGCGCAGGAGTGCGTCGAGACCAAGGACGGCCTGCACATCTGGGAGGACCACTTCTACCCCGAGGTCGTCGACCCGCTCACCGGTGAGGTGCTGCCCGACGGTGAGGAGGGCGAGCTGGTCTTCACGTCCCTGACCAAGCAGGCGATGCCGGTGGTCCGGTACCGGACGCGGGACCTCACCACGCTGCGGCCGGGGACGGCCCGTCCCATGCGCCGGATGGACAAGATCACCGGGCGCACGGACGACATGATCATCCTGCGCGGCGTCAACCTCTTCCCGACTCAGATCGAGGAACTGATTTTGCGCACGCCCGCGCTTTCGCCGCACTTCCAGCTGCATCTGTCCCGTTCGGGGAGGTTGGACGAGCTGGCCGTCCACGTCGAACGCCGGGTGGACGCCGCCGCTGACGTCGCGGCCGACGCTGGTCTCCAGCTGCGGACGCTGATCAAGAACACGATCGGTGTCACCACTGCCGTGGTCGTCACCGAGCCGGACAGCATCGAGCGGTCCCTGGGCAAGATGCGGCGGATCGTGGACTCGCGCTGACAACCGGGCGCTGTCGACTGGTCAAGCGTGCGCCGGCGTCGCCGCGCCGATCAGGACCGCCGCCGCCGCGCGAGCGGCGACGGCCGGGTCAGGCGTCCCGGCAATCGCGGCCGTGGTCTGGGCGCCTTCGGCGAGGATGGCGAGCTGGACGCCGAGTGAGGGCGGGCCACCCGCCTCGGTGACGAGTCCGTCCACGTAATCCTGGAAGGACTGCTTGTGCGCCCGCACAGCCTCGGCGACGCGGGGATGGGCCGCGCCGAGTTCGCCGAAGGCGTTGATGAAGCCACACCCACGGAAGTCGCTCTCGCCGAACCACTCGGCGAGGTGGTCGTAGATCGCGAGCAGCCGTGCGCGAGGGTCGATGATGCCGATGGCGGCCCGCTGGATGCCCGTCGCCCACAGTTCGTGACGCCGTTCCAGGACCGCGAGCACGAGGTCTTCTTTGGAGGGAAACTCGCGGTAGATCGCCTTGAGGGAGAGCCCGGCATCGTCGCGGACCGCGTCCATGCCGACCTTGCTGATCCCGTTGGCGTAGAAGAGACGATCCGCCGCGTCGACGATGCGACGGCGCACGTCGGGGTCCGCCATGGTGGTCAAGGTACCGAAGCGCCCGGGCGGGGCCCGCGGTGTCCGCAGGCCCCGCTCGATCAGGCCCGCACGAAGTCGAGCAGGGCGGTGTTGACCTCGTCGGCATGGGTCCAGAGCAGGCCGTGGGGCGCGCCGTCCACCTCGACGTAGGTGGCCGCGGGGACCAGGTCGCGGAAGCGGCGCGCGGTGGCGTCGATGGGCAGGATCTGGTCGGCGGTCCCGTGCAGGATCAGCGTGGGGAGGGCGGCGTCGCGGACGGCCTCGACATCGGGGCGGAAGTCCTCGATCCACGTCGGGACGACGGCGTAGGCCGCCACGGGTGCGCTTCCCGCCGCGGTGTTCCAGCTGGCGCGGACTGCCTCCTCGCTGATGCGGGACCCGAGCGTGTCGTCGAGGTTGTAGAAGTTCGTGAAGAACGAGGTGAACCACGAGTACCGGTCGGCGCGGGCGGCGTCGATGATGCCGTCGAAGACGTCCTGCGGCACGCCCTCGGGGTTGTCGTCGCGCTGCACGAGGTACGGCTCCAGCGAGGCGAGGAAGGCGAGCTTGGCGATCCGCTCGGAGCCGTGATTGCGGATGTAGCGGGCGAGCTCGCCGGTGCCCATCGAGAAGCCGACGAGGATGACATCGCGGAGATCGAGGGTGTCGAGGACGACGTTCAGGTCGGCGGCGAAGGTGTCGTAGTCGTAGCCCGTCCCCACCTTCGTCGACTCACCGAAACCGCGCCGGTCGTAGGTGATGACGCGGTAACCGGCGGCGAGCAGCTCGCGGGACTGCCTCTCCCAGCTGACACCGCTGAGCGGATATCCGTGGATCAGCACGACAGGCTGGCCGGTGCCGTGGTCCTCGTAGTGCAGCTCGATCGGGGTGGAGTTCTCGTCGCCGACGCGGATGGAGCCCATGGTGTCTGTCCTCTCATCGGGAGAACGAACGTTCTCCGGTGGGATCAGCCTAGAGAACGTGCGTTCTCCGCGCAAGGGGGAGCGAGTCGTGCGATCGGCGGGTGGCGGACGTAGCCGCGTCGACGGCCTGCGCATACTGCAGGGATGGTCGTCTCGAAGCGCGTCGCCTGGTTCCTCATCGCCTTCGGCGTCTGGTCCTGGATCATCTGGCCGACGTTCCTGAAGAACATCTGGGCCGACAAGCGCTCCTGGGACGACGGCATGACCGCGTTCTTCGGTGTGCACTTGGTGCTGGTGATCGTCTCGTTGACGCTCGGGACGATCATCGGTGGGCTGGGGGTTCGTGCGCTGCTGTCCCTTCGGCGAGGGGATCAACCGTCTGCGGGTTGGCCCGGTGGGGTACGCGGAACCTCAGGCGTGGTCGGGTAGAACCAGGACCCGGCGCGGTGGCGGCCGCATACGTGACGCGCATATCGCCGATTTTGCTTCACCTAGCCGCTTGAGTTGTCGGCACTTGAGTGCTTGACATGCGTCGCTAACAAACTCGCTGGCGGTCTGCACTTCGGTGCCGGCCGCATGTGTCTTGGCCTTTTCCACCTCTGAAATGCTGGATGTACCTCCGGTTTCAAACGGCGGAGCGTCAGATGTCGCCGGTATCCAATCGGCGGTGGGTCCCGCTGCGGTGAGACCCACCGCCGGGCCTCCATGCTGCCGGGAGATGCGATGCTGTGGATGGACCAGGAGCACGCGAGTACGGCACCGGCAGGCTATTGGCTTTGTTCGCGCTCGCGCGCGGGATGTGACTCGTCACTTTGGTTGAACAGCCGGGATGGGGCGTCATTTCGCGCGCGGAAAACTCCTGTCGGTTCAGTTGAGCAAAGACGCGGAACCCTCTGACGGCTCCCAAGAGGAGGTGTCATGGCTCGAAGGTTGGACGATGCTCCAATGGCTGGACACGCGGGACGCGGCAATCCGCCGAGGGCGGCGTGCCTCAACCGCGGCGACGAAACTGGTACCAGAATGGCGGTGCCATCGGCGCTGCTGGGCGTCCTATGCCGCGGCCCATGGGGAGTAGAGGCTACGGCACGCCGCCTGCCTTAAGGTTGATCTGTTGGCCCGACCTTCGAGACAAGAACCCTTGCATCCGCTACAACTATGGGTGTGTCCCGCATCCTGCACTTATCCGACCTGCACCTCGGCAACGAATCGTCCGAGGATGAGGTCGGCGACTACAAGATAGAAGCGATCGATGAAGGCAACCGGGTCACGCGGCTTCGCCATCTGAAGACCACGCTCAGCGCGCTTGGAAAGCGTCTCGCTGCTCGTGACGAGTCGCTCGACGCGATCGTGATCACTGGTGATATCACCACTCAATCGCGTCCTGACGGCTTCGAGCGGTTGCCGGAATTGCTGGGACAGCTCGGCGAGGCCTTGCCGGAGCGCGGACGGATCGTTGTCGTGCCTGGCAATCATGACGTCGCCTGGTACACGGCTCAAGGCTCACCGGAGCGGTACGAGAACTTCATCAAGAAGATCCGAGACCAGGGATACGTGACGCCGCTGCTGGACGGGATCGACTACGCCTCCGGCGGGTCGCCCAAGAACAGCGCGCACCCGTACCTTGAGGGTGACGACTTCATGATCTTGGCTGTCAACAGCGCTGACTACTGCGGCGTGGTGGAGCCCTTCGCGGAAGATGCGCAATCGAGCCTGGATCACTTGATCGATGCTGGCGTCATCAACGACGATCTTGCTCGCGCGATCAAGAGAGTGCGTACCTACGACATGCCCCGGCTGTCGCCTAACCAGGTGACCGCGCTAAGCGATATTGTTGACCGGCTACACAACACCTCAAAGGTCCTGTTCGTGGCCATGCATCATCACCTTCTCCCCGTTACTCCCGAGGAGGAGGCGAAGCCGTTCGAATCGTTCGCGAACCTGGGTGCAGTCCTCCGGTTCCTCGGAGCGATGCACGCCGATGTGGTCTTGCACGGACACAAGCATGTCGAGGGCACGATGCCGCTCGCGCTACGCGACGAAAACCATGGCGTCTACGAAGCTCTCGTCGCGTCTTGCGGAACCATCGGCGGCATGCAGGGTGTCGATCAGGAGATCGCCAAGCTCGTCGAGGTCAACTCGACGCTGCCAACCCTTCGTAGTGTCACGGTTTCCAGCGTCAGGGTCCCAAGTACGCCTGCCAAACTTGCCGACGCCAACATCAGGCCCAGCGATCCTGTGCCGGTTCGACGTGTCACCGCTCCCGCTTCGCGAATAGTGTCCGGCCAGAGTGCCTCCGACGTTCACGAGCGACTGGTCGAGATCTCCGCCAGCAACGGACGTGGGATGGACCAACCGTTGCTGTGCACCATCATCGACGGCTCGACCGCCCTGAATCCCCCCGCCACCTACCCATGGCCCGACGAAGTCGACGATCGGGTGGAATGGTTTGGGGAGTTGGTCGACTGGTGGCAGGACGCCGATTTCGCTGACGGAAAACCCTTCACTCACGGGCAGCGCCTCAAGGACTACAGAAGCTCTGGGTGCGACCAGATCGCGCACGCTGTAGACGCGCTGGCCAACGCTGACACCACCCGAGCCGTTGCGGTTTTGGTCGATCCAGTAGGCGATTTTGCTTCACCGGACGGGCAGATTAGTCGCGCAGAGTTTCCATCGTTCAGCCTTGTCCAGTTTCAACTCCGGAATGACAGGCTTGACTGCACCGCGTATTTCCGGAAGCAAGAGATGCGGTATTGGTGGCCGATCAACGTTGCCGAGATTGCACGATTGCAGGCCGAGGTTCTGGAAAAACTTGGCAAGGACTCAGCTCGCGCCGGGTCCATTACCACGATCACGAATGTGGCGGTATTCAGCGGAAAGGTCCCGAAGGTCAACGTTCCTGAGATCGATCGAGTTGCGTGGCGCGACGAGAACGAGTTGAGGGTTCTTGCGATGGCCATCTTCGATCCGCGTGCTCCCAGGCGATCAGCCAGCCTCGCAACGCTCAGGCGCTACCTCCTGGACTGGGTACCGACCAGCCAGCAAAGCCCCACCGACGGTGCGCCAGTGCCAGTTCGCGGCATCAAGGTCGTAGCCGACTTCCTGGAGTCCGCCCGCGCTACGTACGGGGGTCGTGGGGGCCTCCGCAACGATTTCTTCGACGCCTTGATGAACCTCGACGAGGCCGCGCAGACCTACACGATGGACCGCGCCGACGAGACCAAGAACGCCGCGGATGCATACAAATCTCTCAAAGGTAAGCTCGCCCGCCGGATCCCGCGCGTCGAGAAACTCTTCGACGACCTGTCGTAGGCGTGCCCATCGCGACCGGTGACGAGATTTTCACCGCGTGCTCCGGCCGCGTTCCAGTCCACGCCGACCAGCGCCGATACATTGGAAGGCATGAGCACGATGAGGGGTGACATGGACCACGATCAGGCCACGATCGTTCAGGCGCTGGTTACCGCCAACGGTCGGCTAGCGCAGTTCTGCGACCGGGCAGAGCACAACGAGGCCGCCGATCGAACCGTCATCGTTGAGTCGAGTGAGCGTCTGCGTCTTCTCGCCGCAGGAGTGCTTCGCGTGCAACGCCTCGACCCCGTAGGCGTGTACGCCGACCGGCTCTCCGCGATTGAGCACCGCCATCCGATTGCCGGATCAGGTGCCTTCGACGCAGCCGAGCAGGTGCCGCTGTCCAAGACTTGGCGTGACCTGCAGAGATGCCAGGCGCAGCACGACGGCACCTACCACCCAGACGTGAATGGCCTGTCGAAGCTCGACCAGTTGAGGCATTACACGCAGCATCTCGGGAAGCTGGCCTGGTACTTCCAAGACCACGTTGACGGCACCGGCATCGACACTGACCTGACCGTCACCCGTGTCGCCGACATTCTCGTGTTTGGTGTCAAGCTCGCGACCGTTTGCGGACACCTGCTCCCGGACGAACCCATCGACTCGTTAGGTTGATCGCTGCGGCACGTTGAGCCCCCATTTCGGCGGGAAGAACGGCTCAGGGACAGTCTCGCGTACTTTTGTGCTAACGAAGCGCTGCTTTATCCGAGTTCGTCCGGAGCGTCCGGCGATGTCCGGACGGGCGCCTCGAAGGTACTTGCTGATCTCGCAGTACAGGTTCTGACAATCAATCAGCTTCAACGGTCTCCCCCACAAGCCAGTGAAGGGTCGACCGTCGATGCCAAGCTGATCATGCTGCTCTGCTGCGGTTTGCCGGATCAGTTGGGTTGCGTCCTTGGCTGGGGCGCCGGACCACACCTTGGACAAGCCGTCCAGAGCGCCCGGCCCCGCGACGACGAACTCGTCTTCGTCATGGTCGGTCAACGTGGAGTAGTTGATATCTATGGCGAACTGAAACGCGAGGAACGGGCCCATGCCTGGGCACGCCAGCAAGATTCGGTATAGGTCTTCCAACGAGGCACTGCTAACAACCCGCTCCGCCAGACCCGACTCCATCAGGTGGGCAATCAAGCGTAGGTGTCCCAAGTGTTTCGGCCGCGGGTGGATCGCGGAAGGCGGCACTATATAGGCTGCCGAGTAGATCCGCTCGCCACGAGTTTGCGCATCGCGAAGGACACGATCGGCAGCGTTCAGGTCAAATGAGCGAAACGCCACCCGACCTAACTCCCGTTCGAGCAGCTCCCAAGTTCCGATCCGGTTGAACCACTTGAACAGCAGCACCCGGAACAGCGTCTCTCGCGGGTCAGGATCACCGGCGTAGATGACGGTCCGGATCAGGTATTGGCTGACACGGTCCGCGGCACGGAACACGTTCGTGAACCGCCAGCGATCCAGTATCGGGTCGTCAGTCCACGGTGGAGACTGACCGGCTACGCGACGCTCGTAGATAGATTGCCGCTCTCTCGTGAACTCCCAGAACAGCTCCCAAGCGTCACTGGACAGAGCGTGCACGCCCACACTCTGCCACGTCGAAGACTGTCGAACCGCATCACAACCGTTGCTCACGGCGGTGCGGGTCGCTCCGACGGTTCCGAGGTTCGGCAACTAGCGTTCGCGCCATCCCGGTTCAACAGGAGGCTTTGCTGTGCCGTACGAGCTGTCTGATCGGTTGGTGATCGGGGTCGCCTCCAGCGCTCTGTTCGACCTAGAGGAAAGCGACGCGGTCTTTCGTGAGCAGGGCGAGGACGCCTACCGGCAGTACCAGGAAGCGCACCTTGACGACACGCTGCAGCCTGGTGTCGCGTTTCCTTTCATACGGCGGCTGCTCTCACTCAACGATCTTGCCGAGTCTCCGTCAGAGTCCTTGGTTGAAGTAATCGTTCTCTCCCACAATGACCCTGACACGGGCTTGCGAGTGATGCGGTCGATCCGCTCCCACGGGCTAGGCATGTCGCGCGCGATCTTCACGCAAGGTCAGTCACCACACGCCTACATCCCGGTGCTGAACATGTCGCTGTTCTTGTCGGGGAACGGCGACGACGTACGGGACGCCGTACGGGCCGGATTTCCGGCAGGTCAAGTTCTCGGTGCAGCCTCTGCTGACGACGGCACTGATGACCTTCGAATAGCTTTCGACTTCGACGGCGTTCTGGCCGACGATGCCGCCGAACGGGTCTACGCCGAGGGCGATCTCGCCTCGTTCCGTGAGAACGAGGCGACCAACTTCGCCACCCCTCTCGACCCTGGTCCACTGCACGGCCTACTGACCAAGATCAATGACATACAGAGGATCGAGAACACGCGCGCGGAGGTAGACAACACATACGATCCGCGTCTTCGCGTTTCTATCGTCACCGCGCGGGACGCACCAGCCCACGAGCGAGCGGTAATGAGCCTCAAATCCTGGGGAGTGACTGTGAACGACGCGTTCTTCCTTGGCGGGATCGACAAGGGGCGGATCGTTCAAGTGCTAAAGCCGCACATCTTCTTCGACGACCAGCTACCGCATCTGAGGACAACCGCCGACGCGGCGCCGAGCGTCCACGTGCCATTCGGGGTCCGCAATCCCCCAATGGTCGACACGGAGGCACCGCAACCTATGACTCAGCCGACTAAGGAATCCGGAGAGTAGGTCGCCCAAGCGTGGAAAGCCGGGCAGTCGCTCGCGGAGGCCCTAAATAGGAACGATTCCGGCTTAAGGAACCACGATCTCCTCCTGCGAATGCGTTTAGTGCGACGCGGTGTCTGTCTGACCACGCGACCACCGAGCCTTCGGCTGAGGGCTTCGGCCCCCGGTCTAGTTAACTTCGACTGAGTCGCAACCGACCCGGATCGCCCGCGTGACGCTCGCCGCCGGCGAGTGGTCGGCGCGGACCCTGAGTGGTCGCGGAACCGTGACCACTCAGGGGATGAATCGACCACTCGCGAGTAGGCCGGGATCACCAGGGCTGCGGACCGCTCTCGTCCCCGAAGGTTCCGGACGGCCCACCGTCCGGGAGGGTGGCCAGCTCCAGGAAGACGGCGGCACCCTGCTCCGGTGTCCGGAAACCCTGGTGGCCGTTGAGGTCGGTGGCGACGTAGCCGGGGCAGCCAGCGTTGATGAGGATGTTGGTGTCGGCGAGTTCCTTGGCGTAGTGGATCGTGATCGCGTTCAGGTACGCCTTCGTCGGTGAGTACACCGCCGAGATCGGGCCGACCGCCTCCGGCTGTGCCGTCTGCAACGCCATGGACCCGACCGTGCTCGACACGTTGACGATGCGCGGCGACGCGGACCGGCGCAGCAGCGGCAGCATCGCGTTGGTGACCCGGACGACCCCGACGACGTTCGTGTCGACCGTCCGCAGGATCTGTTCGGCCGTGGCCTTGGACGGCTCCTGCGGCGAGCCGCCGGTGATCGCGGCGTTGTTGACGAGCACGTCCAGGCCGCCCTCGCGCTCGATCAGCTCGGCAGCGGCAGCGACGCTGGCGTCGTCGGTGACGTCGAGCGGGACGCCGAAGACGTCCAGACCTGCGGCCCGCAGCTTCTCGACCGCCGCCTCCCGCCGCCCCGCATTCCGTGCGCCGACGCCGACGCGGAAGCCCAACCGGGCCAGGCCGGCCGCGATCTCGTACCCGATTCCCTTGTTGGCGCCGGTGACCAGCGCCGTCTTCTTCTCGCTCATGACTCGATCCTGCGTCGCCGCCCCCGCAGGCGGCCAAGACCGATCGGGTCGCCGGCGATACCCCACGGGTATGGCACGCGACGTAGGCTCGACGGCATGGAGGCCCGCGAGCTGCGCTACTTCGTCGCCGTCGCCGAGGCGGCGAATGTCAGCCGCGCCGCCGAACGGCTGCAGATGGCGCAGCCGCCGCTCTCCCGCGCGATCGCGCAACTCGAACGGCGCCTCGACGCCCGGCTCTTCGACCGCACCCCGCACGGCGTCACGCTCACCGCCCCCGGCGAGGTGCTGCTGCGGGAGGCGCGGGTCGCGCTGGCGGCGATGGAGGCGGCCGAGCGGCGCACCCGCCGCAGCGTCCAGGACGGCGACCGACCCTCGCTCGTCCTCACCGCCAAGGCGGGAGCGTCCAGCGAGATCATGGCCAAGCTGCTGGACGCCTACGCCACCGAGCCCGACGCCGTCCACGTCGAGGTCGTCCTCAGCGCCCCCGGCCACCAGGCGCTGATGCTGCGCGACGGCCGTGCCGATGTCGCGATCCTGCACGACCCCTTCGACGACCTCAGCGGCTTCGACACCGACGTGCTGACGGTGGAGGACCAGATCGTCGTCCTCCCCTCGGGCCATCCCGCCAGCACCCGTGCCGCCATGACGGAGGCCGAGGCGCGCTCCATCCCGGACCTCCCGCCGCCGCGCTGGCCGAGAATCGACGGCAGCTATCCCGAGGGTCCCGGTCCCGAGCTGCGGGACCTGACCCAGGTGCTGCAGCTCGTCCGGCTGGGGCGGACCGCCCTCGTGCTGCCGGAGTCCGCCCGCGTCAACCTGCGCGACGGCCTCGCCGTCGTCCCGCTCTCCGACGCGCCGCCGGTCACGACGGTCATCGCCTGGCCACCGCACAGCACGTCGCCGGCGGTGGCAGGACTCGTGCGGACGGCCGCCCGGCTCTGACCCGAGTCGACGGTCAGCCCGGGGTGGCGGCCATCCCTGCCGGCCAGTACCGCGCCCACGCCTCCCGCAGAAAAGACACGAGACTCGCCCCTGCCGAGTCAGCGCCGTCACGAGCGCGCCAGACGACATGCGTGTCCGGGCGGACCACCACGGCCCCGACCGGGCCGATCTCCAGCCGGTCCGCGATCGACGACGGCAGGTCGTCCGCCACCGCGAGCTGCCGGACGGCGACCAGGACGGGGAGGTCGGCGAGGTGCCGCCCCCAACCTTCGGCGTCGAAGGTGAGCAGCGTCAGGCCGCTGTTGCGGACGAGCCTCCGGACCGGGACGCTGCGGCCCTCGTCCAGCACCGGGACGTGCGGGAGCCGGTACCCCGGCCAGGTCGTCGGGACGTGGTGGCGGATACCGTCGCCGACCCGGCGCGGCTCACCGGGCTCGGTCGCGGTGAGGCTGCCGGTGTAGCCGTAGCCGAACTCCAGACCGGTGGCGACGAAGTGCTCGATCTGGCCGGGCACGGCGTCCCGGACATGCTGTCGCAGTCGCTCGCTGCGACGCGAGGACGGATCCAGACCGGCCGTCCGACCGAGCTGCAGCCGGGTCGCGCGCTCCAGGACCGGCGCCGCCAGCTGGCGCGGCAGCCAGGACAGCGGTGGTCTGGCTACCACGCGGGTGGCGTCATACAGCGCCTTGTTCGAGACCCCGAAGGGTCGGGTCACCTCGTCGAGCTTGAAGTGGTTGCGGACGCTGTACTCGGCGAAGCGGGTGACGACCGGTCGCCGCTCCTCCTCGTAGCTGTCCAGCAGCGCCGGATCGGCTCCCTCGCGCAGCACCGCGTGCAGCTTCCACACCAGGTTCTCGGCGTCCTGGACGCCGCTGTTGAGACCGAAGCCGCCCGTGTGCGGGAAGCGGTGGGCCGCGTCGCCGACCAGCAGCAGTCCCCGGTCGCGGAAGCGGGTGGCCAGCTGCGAGGTCATCGTCCAGGTGCCGGTCGAGCGGATCGTCACGTCGTCACGGCCCAGCACCTTCGGCACCAGGCGCTGCCAGTAGCTCCGCGGCGAGCGGGCGATCTCCTGTCCCGGATGGAGGTAGACGGTCATGAGGATGTAGCAGTCGTCGGCGTGGGCGATGAGGACGCCGGCGAAGTCGGGCTGGTAGATCCAGGTCAGCAGCGGGCGATTCTCACCCGGCGCGTAGAGGCCCGGCGCATGCAGGAAGGCGCTGCCCATGTGAGCCAGGACCGGACCGTCCAGCGTGATCCCCGCGCCCTCGCGCAGTCCGCTGTGGGCGCCGTCGGCAGCCACCGCGAACCTGCCGACGTGAGTCCGCCCCGACTGCTCGGAGACGAGGACGGAGCCGTCGTGGGAGTGGGCCAGGCCGTCGACCGTGATGCCGCGACGGAAGTCGACGAGCGGTTCGCGCTCGAGCGCGTCCCAGAGCTTCGGCATCAGCAGGTGCTGCCCGACGTGCGAGCGCAGGTAGGTGCTGAACGTCCGGACGAGGGCGAGCTCCTCGGGGTCCCCGGTGAGGAAGTCCAGGTCGGCGATGGCGTCACCGACCCGCGAGGCCCAGCGGATCGTCCGGATCTCCTCCAACGGCGGACTCTCGGCGGCGATCGCGGCGGCGAGGTCGGGGTCGATCCGCTCCCAGGTCTCCAGCGAGGTGGCGTTGACGACGTGCGCGGCCGGGTGCTCCAGCGGGGTGGTGCGGCGTTCGAGCACCGTGGTGGCAATGCCGTACCGGGCCAGCAGCAGGGCGATCGTCGAGCCGGCCGCCCCGGCGCCGACGACAACCACCCGCGCGGCCGGCTCGCTCACAGCGTCTTCCAGGTCAGCGTCCGCTTGTTGGTGCGCAGCTTCTGACCGGGAGGCGTCCCGGCGCCGGGGACGAGCAGCTCCGCCGGGTCGTCACCGCGCTTGAGGCGCAGCAGCAGGTAGTCGGGGTCGAAGAGCGTCCCGATGGGGTTCTTCTCGAACTCCGCGGTACCGAAGAACGCCGCGGTCTGCTCGATGGTGGGGAAGTTGTCGACCTGGAACTCCAGGCGGATGCCGTCCGGGTCCTCGTAGTAGAGCGAGGTCGTGGGGCCGTGGTTGATCGCCCAGACCGGGTCGATGCCGAGCCCCTTGAGGCGTTCGTAGGTGAGGAGCAGCTTCTCCAGGGAGAGGAACTGCACGGCCAGGTGATCGACGCCGTAGACCTTGCGCTTGTACCGGGCCAGCGGGAAGAGGTACTTCACGAACCCCGGAACACCGACGAGCGCCAGGCGGTGGTGCTCGTGGTCCCAGGTGAGGAACGTCAGCTCCTTGTCCCGGTGCACGATCCGGGCGCCGAAGACCTTGCCGTACCAGTCGGCCATCTCGTCGCGTCGCGCCGTCTTGACGACCCAGTGCGCCAGGAAGTCCGGGGCCTTGTCCGGCGCCCCCGGCTCGCGTTCGGCCGTGCGGTTCGTCTCCACCATGATCGTCCTTCCGGTTCTCGTCGTCAGATCGTCGGCGGACCGACGATGGTGGTGCGCTGCGTGCCCAGCTCGACGAGGCCGTCGGGGTGGCTGATGCTCGCCGTGACGACATCGCCCGGCGCCAGGTAGGGCCGGCCCTGCTGCCGCTTGACGAAGGCCCGCCACAGCTGCTGCTCGCTCAGCAGCGCCGTCGCGATCCGCCGGACCAGTGGCGGCGGCGAGGAGGCCGTGATGCCTGACGGTGTCCCCGTCAGCAGCAGATCGCCGGGGTCCAGGTCGCAGAAGGTGCTGAGCTCGGTGAGGGTCTCGGCCGGCTTCCAGAGCAGGTTCGCGCTGGAGTCGCGCTGCCGCGTCTCGCCGTTGACCTCCAGGTGCAGATCCAGCTCGTCGATCAGGCCCATCTCGTCCGGGTCGAGCAGCGCCAGGTACGGGCCGACGGGACAGAAGCCGCGGTAGCTCTTGCCCTTGAGGAACTGTCCCTGCGGGAGCTGCACGTCGCGGGCCGAGAGGTCGTTCGCGATCGTCACCCCGGCCACGTAGTCGGCCAGGTTCGCGGCGGTGACGGTCACCGCCTCCCGCACCTGCGTGCGCAGGACGAGGGCCAGCTCGATCTCGTAGTCGAGCAGCCGCACGTGCGCGGGACGCACCACCGGATCGCTCGGGCCCGTGACGGCGGCGTCGGTCTTGTCGAAGAAGAGGTTGAAGCTGCGGGCGTCGGGGTCCATCCCGGACTCGATCGCGTGCTCGCGGTAGTTGACGCCCTGGCACATCACGCGACACGGCGTCGTGACGGGGGAGAGCAGGTGGACGTCTCCGATCGCGACCGTGCCGGGCTCGGTGCTGCGGCTGCGCCAATCCGCCTCGCCGTGCTCGATGAGCTCCCCGGTGGTGGCGTACTCGCCCTGGAGCGGGGCGATGGTCTCGCCGTGGACCACGCCCCAGAGCGCCACCGCGTCGTCCGCCGTCGCGCTGGCGGGGCGAAATCGGGCGAGGTGCGTGACCACGGGAGCTCCTGTCGTCGGTGACCCGAGCGTAGGCAGCGTTTTGATTTTCAGTCAAATTCTTTGACGGCGAATCAGGAGCAAGCGGTCGGGTCCGGATCGCCTACCGTTGCCCCGTGACGACCGAACCGCGCACCCCGGCGGCGCGGACGCGTCGGCGCCGTGTCGACACTCCCGTTGCCGACGAACCCGTCGTCAACAACTCCGGTGGCGGCAGGCCCCGTGTCGACAAGCCTCGCGTCGACAAGCCTCGCGTCGACAAGCCCCGCGTCGACAAGCCCCGCGTCGACAAGCCCCGTGTCGACCGGCGCCGCGCCATCGTCGACGCCGCCATCGAACTCGCCGGGGAGCGGCCCTTCGACGAGGTGAACGTCGCCGACATCGCCGACCGCGCCGGGGTCTCCCACGGCCTGCTCTTCTACTACTTCAGCGACAAGTGGGCCGTCACGACCGAGGCGCTGCGGCTCATGCTCGACGAGCTGCGCGACTTCCAGTGGCCGCGCCTGACCGAGACGACCCCCCGTGGCCGGATGACGGGCTTCGCCCGGCGCCACATCGAGTTCGCCCGGCAGCGGCGGGACGCCTATCTGGCGCTGATGCGCGGCGGGCCGATGAGTCGCAGCGAGGTCCGGACCATGGTCGAGGAGGCGCGGCGTGACGGGGTCGCCGTCGTCGCCGACATCGTCGGGCTGCCGGCCCCGCGCAGCCCCATGGTCGATCTCGCCCTGCTGAGCTGGGTCGCCGGCCTGGATGTCTGCACCGAGCAGGTGTTGACGCGCGACGACCTCGATCTCGACGAGGTCGTCGCCTGGCTGGTCGACCGCCTCTTCCGTGATGTCGAGGCGGTCGCCGGGCAGCCGGTGGACGATTCCCCGCCATGACGAGGTCCGCCGCCGTCCGCCCGTGGCCTGTGAAGCCGGTCTCGCCCGGAACTTAACAGGCGGCCCGGGCGACTGTGGGGGTGAAGAGCCGAGCGAGGAGGGCACGTGAGCAAGAGCAAGCAGGGCCGACCGGGTGGCAGCAAGCCCACGGCGGCGACGCAGCGCGCGTCGGCCGAGCGGGCCGCCGCCGCCCGCGCCCGCATCGAGCAGGCCCACCGGCGGCGCCGTCTCGTCGTCGTCGGTTCGATCGGCGCGGCCGTCGTGCTGGTGCTGGCGATCCTCGTCGTGGTCCGCCTCGCCGTCGACACCGGTCCGAAGTCCGGGCAGCGGGCCGCCGCGGCGAACAACTCCGTCGTCGCCGACGTGACCTCCGTTCCGGCCGCCACGCTGAACCAGATCGGCGCCGGCACGGTGCGGACGCTGCCCAAGGCCATCTCGGCCCCCGCGCTCACCGCCGACGGCAAGCCGAGTGTCCTCTACGTCGGCGCCGAGTACTGCCCGTTCTGCGCCGCCGAGCGCTGGGCCGTGACGGTGGCGCTCTCCCGCTTCGGCACCTTCACCGGCCTCGGTCAGACGGCGTCCTCGCCGAGCGACGTCTATCCCAACACCGCCACGCTCACCTTCCATGGCGCGAGCTACCGCAGTGACGTCGTCAGCTTCACCGGCAAGGAGCTGCAGAGCAACCAGGTGGACGGCGACACCTACGCCACGCTCGACAAGCTCACCGCTGCCGAGAACACCCTGGTCGAGAAGTACAACGCGCCGCCCTACGTCTCCAGCAAGGGTGCGATCCCGTTCATGGACATCGGCGGTCGGTACGTCCTCAGCGGGGCCAGCTACGACCCGCAGGTGCTCGCCGGCAAGAGCCACGAGCAGATCGCGGCGGCGCTGAAGGACCCGCAGAGCGCCATCGCCAAGGCCGTCGACGGCACGGCGAACGTCCTCACCGCAGCCATCTGCCGGGTGACCGGCGGAAAGCCCGCCACGGTCTGCTCTGCCGCCGGGGTGACCGCCGCGGCCGCCAGGCTCGGCTCGACGTGACGACGGTTCGGCCCAGCGGGGCTCGCATGGTCGCGCTCGTCACCGCCGTCGCCGGGCTGGCGTTGTCGATCTACCTCACGATCGAGCACTACACCGGCTCGACCACGCTGGCCTGCCCGGCCAGTGCCACGGTGAACTGCGAGAAGGTCACCGAGAGCAGCTATGGCGTCATCGCCGGCATCCCGGTGGCACTGCTCGGGTTGATCTTCTTCGTGGTCGCGATCGCAGCCCTGCTCGTTCCGGTTCGGACGCGGCCAGTGCTCGTCGGCCGGGCCGCCGGTGCGGGCATCGGGGTGATCTTCGTCTTCTGGCTCGTCTACGTCGAGCTCTTCCGCGTCGAGGCGATCTGCCTCTGGTGCACCGGCGTGCACCTGCTGACCCTGCTGCTCTTCGTCGCCACGCTCTGGGACGCCCTCGCGCCGCCGGCCGCGGAACCGGCCGGGTGACACGCGGAAAAATGTCAAAGGGGCTTTCACGTCTCGTCGTTCTCGGTTAGCGTCACCGTCGCACCCGGTGGTCGTCGAGCAGAGGAAACCCCGTGATCAGAAGGACAGTTGTCGTCGTGGCCACGATGCTGGCGGCGACCGCGGGCGTCGCGGCCCCCGCCACGGCTACGGCCCCGGCTCCCATGGCGAGCAAGCCGGCCGCGACCGCGCCGGCCGCCGCCAAGCCGACGTCCTGGACGTTGGGGAAGGCCACGTCCACGGCGGCCGCCCCGACCGTGAAGGGCGCGCGCCTCGCCTTCGCCGCCCCGGCCGCCGACACGGCCGACATCACCGTCTCGCCGTCGTCGATCGAGACCTACACCTACTGGTCGACCGGGGTGGAGGTGACCGGCACCGGCTTCGCACCGGGTGAGCCGGTCGTCGTCACCGACACCGCGCCGAGCGGCCGGAAGCTCACCTACGAGACGGTCGCCGCCGATGCCGACGGCCGGCTCGACCACGTCTACCGGACCGAGACCAACGGCGCCCCTGTCGGCGTCCACCAGCTGCGCGCCACCGGCCAGCGCAGCGGGCGGATCGCCACGGCCTCGCTGACGGTGACGGCCAACGCCCTGCAGACGCTGCGGGTCTCCACCTCGCCCACGACGATCAGCCAGGACCAGTTCATCCGCACGCCGATCACCCTCACCGCCTACGGCCTCGCGCCGCACGAGCGGCTCTTCGTCAACCTCTTCGGTCCCGACGGCTCGGGACAGGCGGTGGCCGGGGATCAGGTGCTCTACGCCGACGCGACCGGCACCTTCCGCTACGCGTTGGGGTCGGCCACCGTCGCGATCCCCACCGGCGACTGGATTTTGAGCGTCATCGCGCAATCCGGCGCCTACGGCTCGGCGACCTACCGGGTCACCAACGGCAAGCCCCGGACGAGCAAGGGCTCGTTGACGTTCTCGCCGCGCAAGCTCAGCGAAGCGGCGCTGCGCGCGACTCCGCTGCCGTGGCAGATCGCTGGCGTCGGCGCCTTCGACGCCATGGACGTCACCATCTCGACGCCGCTCGGTGCGGTCGCGCCGATCGGCACGGTCCGGAGCAACGGTGAGGGGCGCTACAAGGACACGCTGCGGGCCAACGGCAGCCTTCCCCTCGGCACCTACCGGATGACGGCGATCTCGCGAGTCACCGGCAACACCGTCTCGGGAACCTTCATCCTCACCGACGCCGCGGGCAACTACCCCCCGAACGCGGCGCTCGCGGTCTCGCCCGGCCTGCTCACCGCAGCCGATGCGAACACCGACGGCAAGGGCGCGGTCGTCTTCGTCAGCAACGCCCCCGCCGGCTCCTTCGTCAACCTGTCGGTGACTGCTCCGGACCTGCACTTCCCGGCGCTGCGTGACGGCCAGGCACCCGAGGGTTCGATGATGCTGTCGAGCACGGTCGACGACGACGGCACCGCGCGGTTCCGCGCCGTCTTCGCCCGGCCGCAGCCGGCCGGCCGGTACCTCGTCGAGGTCTTCTTCAGCGGCGGACACCTCTCCGCACCGCTCGTCGTCACCGCCTGACGCTTCCCGCGGCCGCGCCGTCCGTCGGCGCGCCGGTTCGTCGTCCCACTCTGCTCGTCCCACCCGGCTCGTCCCACCCGGCCAGAAAGGCCTCGCCATGCCGTCCTGCCCCTCTTCTCGCCGTCGTGCTCTCGCAGCGGGGGTTGCCCTCACCGCGGTCGTCGGCGTGACCGGTGCCGTCAGCCCCGCCGCCGCGGCCACCCCGTCGCTCCCCGGCGTCGGCTTCGCCGCGGCGAGCCGGCATCCGGCGAGCAACCCGGTCGCCGCCCTCGCCGGTCGCACCGGACGCATCGCCGCCTTCGTGCGGCTCTCCGGTAACGGCGGCCTCGCCGTCGCCGCGGCCGCCGGTGTCCGCGCGGGCCGAACCGTGTCGCGGGCGGCGGTGCAGGCCGCGAAGGCGCCGGTGGCGGCGCGGGTCGCGCAGATCACCGGCGCGGCGACGCAGGTCCGTGCGGCGGTCCGCGCCGAGGACCCGAAGAGCAGCGTGCTCTACACCAGCCGTTACACGGTGCCGGGCGTCGCGGTCTTCGCCGACGTGGCTGCGCTGCGGCGGCTGGCGGCGAACCCGTCCGTGGTGTCGGTGACCCCGCTGGTCACCCGGACCGCCAGCGACGCACCGGGTTCCCCCGCCGGCGGCGCGACACCGGCCAACGCCGCGTCCGATGCGTTCACGCAGGCACTCAAGGTGTGGCAGCAGACCGGCCGGACCGGCGCCGGCGTCCACGTCGCGGTGATCGACACCGGCATGGACTACACCCACGCCGACTTCGGCGGTCCCGGGACGACGGCGGCCTACGAGCAGGCGCTGGCCAGCACGGCGGCGCCGAACCCGGCCTGGTACGACCCGGAGAAGTTCCTCGGCGGCTACGACTTCGCCGGTGCCCACTACAACGCCGACTCCACCAATCCGACGGCGTACGACCCCTACCCGGTGCCGGACGCCAACCCCCTCGACGGACCCGGCGGCAACCACGGCACGCACGTGACCGGCACGGCTGTCGGCTACGGCGTCACCGCGCAGGGCACCACCTTCCGCGGCGACTACCGCACGCTGGACGCGGCCACGCTGAAGACGATGGCCGTCGGTCCGGGTGCTGCCCCCGGCGCAGGCGTCTACGCCCTCAAGGTCTTCGGCGACAACGGCGGCTCCACCGACCTCACCGGCGCCGCGCTGGACTGGATCGGCGCGGCCATCGCCGGCGGCACCCGGATCGACGTCGTCAACCTCTCGCTCGGCAGCAACTACGGCGCCCCCGACGACCCGGACAACGCCAAGCTGCAGGCGCTGGTCGCCGCCGGCGTGCTGCCGGTGCTCGCGGCCGGCAACGCCGGCGACCTCACCGATGTCGCCGGTAGCCCCGGCAACACCGCCGACGCCCTCGCCGTCGCCGCCAGCTCCAGCGGGCACGTCGTCCAGGACGCCTTCTCCGTCGACGCTCCGAGCTCGCTCGCCGCGAAGAACCCGTGGGTCGGCCAGTACTCGCTCAACCAGTCGAGCATCGGCGCGACGGCTGACGTCGTGCAGCCGGCCGCGGACCGGGACGGCTGCCAGGCCTTCAGCAGCGCCGACGCCGCCACGATCGCGGGCAAGATCGTCTGGCTGACCTGGGCCGACGAGAACCGCGCCTGCGGCTCCGCGCCGCGCTGGCAGAACGCCGCAGCCGCGGGTGCGGCGGGGGTCCTGCTCACCTCGACCGACGACATCTTCGACGGCGGCATCGCCGGTGACGGTGACCTGCCGGGCCTGCAGATGACGGCCAAGACGACCAACGCACTCGCCCCGGCGCTCGCCGCCGGCACCCTGCGCGTCACCCTCGACCCCACCCGGGCCGGCGTCGTCGGCGCGGACGACCCGCGGCTGGCCGACACCCTCGCGTCGTTCTCGTCGCGGGGTCTGCACGGCTCGTTCGACGACATCGTCAAGCCCGACGTCAGCGCCCCCGGCGAGAGCATCGTCTCGGCCGGTAACGGCACCGGCACCAAGTCGCTCGTACTGTCGGGCACCTCCATGGCCTCGCCGCTCGTCGCGGGCATCGCCGCGCTGGTGAAGCAGGCCCACCCGACCTGGAAGGCCTCCGACGTCAAGACCGACGTCATGAACGCCGCCAACCACGACATCACCACCGGGGGTCAATCGCCGATCGCGTACGCCCCGGCACGTGCCGGCACCGGTCGGGTTGACGCCGCCGCGGCGGTGACCAACCAGGTGCTCGTGGCCAGTAAGGTCGACCCCGGCCTGGTCACCGGCTCCTTCGGTGTCGTCGAGGTGGACCGGAAGTTCGTCCGCACCCTGCCCTTCACCGTCCGCAACACCGGATCGGCGACGCGGAGCTTCGGCCTCAGCTACCGGTCGCGGTCCGCGCTGCCGGGCGTGACGTACACGCTGTCGCGCAGCTCGGTCACCGTGCCGGCCCGCGGCCAGGCGAGCTTCTCCGTCACGCTCTCCATCCCGAACGCGGCCACGCTGCGCCGCGTCCTCGAACCGACGATGCAGGCAACGCAGTCCGGTGTCGCGCGGCAGTTCGTCCCGGACGCCTCCGGCGTGGTCCAGCTGACCGCCCGTGACAAGGGGCAGCCCAACCTCCGCGTTGCCGTCTTCGCCGCCCCCAAGCCCGTCTCCAAGACCACTGCCTCCGCCGTGACCTTCGGCAAGCGGGCCACGACAGGGCAGCTGCGGCTCACCGGACGGGGCGTCTCGCAGGGCAGCGGCACCGGTCGCTACGCCTCGCTGCTCGCGCCGATGCAGTTCGGCACCAGCGACCCGCGGGAGAGCTTCCCGGCGGGGACGGCGAAGCACACCCTCGCCTCGGTCGACATCCGCGCGGTGGGAGCCTCGAGCACGGCTCCGCAGCTGCGGGACCCGTCCAAGGGCATGCTCAGCTTCGGTATCCAGATGGACGGTCAGTGGGGGAGCCTGGTGCCGAGCAGCACGCCGTCGGTCTACCTCGACGTCAACGGCGATGGCATCACCGACTTCGTCACCACGGTGACGTTCTCGCCCGGCATCGACCAGCCGTTCGCGACCACGTTCGACATGGCGACCGGCGCGATTGTCGACCAGCGTCCGGTGAATGGTCTGGCCGGCAACGTCGACACCAACGTCTTCGACACCAATGTCATGGTCCTGCCGGTGTCGCTGGCCGCGCTCGGGTACACGAAGGGGACCAAGGCGACCACCATCGCGTACAAGGTGGCGACGTCGTCCTACTACGCCCCCGGACGGTCCAAGGCCACCCCCGACTACACCGTCGACAGCACCGCCACGGTGAAGTTCGACGTCTACCGCCCCACCGTCTGGTTCGGCTCGGCCGCGCGCAGCGGTAACGGCGCCGCACTCTTCGCCGACCGGGCCGGGTACGTCACCGTGCACCGTCGCGGCACCGCCCTGCCGAAGCTGCTCGTCCTGCACCTGCAGGGCGCGGCGGGTGCGCGGTCGCAGGTCGTGACGACCCGGAACGCGGGCGGACGCACCCTCGGCGGAGGCCGCGCGCAGTAGTGTCCGTCACGGAGGTGGTCGAGCTGCGCACGCCGAAGCCGCGGGTGCTCGTCCTGGACCGGGTCGAGCAGTTCCAGTGCCTGGCGCTGCCGGCCCGGTTCGCGGCCTTCGACGATCTCTTCACCACCCAGCGCCGGGCTACCGCCACCGACCTGTCGGAGGGGGCGGGGGTCAGCCCCAGCTCGATGAGCTACCACCTGCGTGAGCTGGAGCGGCACGGCCTGGTGCAGCGTGCCGGCGGCGAGGTGGACGGCCGCCAGCGGCTCTGGGAGGCGCCCGCCGAGGTCTATGACATCGTGGCGAGCGGGCTCACCGACCCCGCCGCTCGGGCCGCCGTGATCGACGCCCAGCTCGGCCCGATGCGGGCGCGGATGGTGCAGCGGCTGGAGGCTCGTAGCCAGGTCGGCGACGACGGCGCGGACTCGCCCGAGACCGTCCTGGCCCGGGGATCGCTCCGGCTCACCCTGGCGCAACAGCGGGAGCTGCAGGCTGAGCTGGTCGAGCTCTGGCGCCGCTGGGAAGAGCTGAGCTGGGACCAGTCCGGGGAGGCCGACGTGCCGCTGGTGGACCTGCACTACTTCTGGTCGCTGCTGGAGGCCTGAGGCTCCGCCCTGGCGGTCGCGAGGGCGGGGTCCGGTAGATTCGCACCTCGTTTGTGCCGGAGCTCTGCGGCGGCGCGGCGTCCCTCTGACAGGTAGGCGGTAACACCGATGGTCGACGACGGCGGCACGGGCGGCGGTCTGCTCCGCGGACGCTTCGGGGCCGATCTCGCCGAGGTCATGGAGCAGATCAACGCCTCCATCGGCTTCGACCGGCGCATGGCGATGCAGGATCTCGACAACTCCGTCGCCCACGCCACGATGCTGCGCGAGCAGGGCATCATCCCGGCCGACGACGCCGAGGCCATCCTCACAGGGCTGGAGTCGGTCCGGGCCGAGATCGCCGCGGGGGACTTCCCGTTCTCGGTCGCCCTCGAGGACATCCACATGAACATCGAGGCGCGCCTCGGCGAGCTCATCGGTCCGGCCGCGGGGCGGCTGCACACCGCGCGCAGCCGCAACGACCAGGTGGCGACGAGCTTCCGGCTGTGGGTGCGTGACGCCGAGGACCGTGCGCTGGACCTGCTGCAGCAGTTGATCTTCGCGCTGCTAGATCACGCGGAGAACCATGCCGCGACGATCATGCCTGGCTACACGCACCTGCAGAGTGCGCAGCCGGTCTCCTTCGGCCACCACCTGATGGCCTACGTCGAGATGTTCGGCCGTGACCATGGGCGGTTGTCCGACGCTCGGGCGCGGATGAACGAGGCGCCGCTGGGTGCCGCAGCGCTGGCCGGGACGAGCTTCCCCATCGACCGGGAGCGGACGGCCGAGCTGCTCGGTTTCGCCGGGCCGATGCACAACTCGCTCGACGCTGTCTCCGACCGTGACTTCGCGCTCGAATACCTCGCCTCGGCGTCGCTGGCCATGACGCACCTGTCCCGGCTGGCCGAGGAGATCGTGCTCTGGATGTCGCCGCAGTTCGGCTTCGTCGAGCTGTCGGACGCGTGGACGACGGGGTCGTCGATCATGCCGCAGAAGCGCAATCCGGACGCCGCCGAGCTGGTGCGCGGCAAGGTCGGCCGGGTGCACGGCCACCTGGTGGGACTGCTGACGGTGATGAAGGCGCTGCCGCTGACGTTCTCCAAGGACATGCAGGAGGACAAGGAGGCCACCTTCGACGCGGCCGACACCTTCGAGCTCTGCCTTAAGGCCATGGTCGGGATGGTGGGCGACCTCGTCGCCAAGCCCGAGAAGATGGCCGCTGCCGCTGGCTCGGCCCACGCCACCGCCACCGACCTCGCCGACTGGCTGGTGCGCGCGCTCGGCATGCCGTTCCGCGAGGCGCACCACGTGACGGGACGGCTGGTGCGGCTGGCCGACGAGCACGATGCGACGTTGGCCGAGTTGACGCTGGAGCAGATGCAGGGCGTGGACGAGCGCATCACCGACGACGTCTTCACCGTCCTCGGCGTGACGGACTCGGTCCACTCCCGGCGCAGTCTCGGGGGCACGTCGCCCGAGCGGGTCGCCGAGGAGGTCGCCCGCTGGCGGTCCCGGCTGGGGGATCTCACCTCGCGCTGAGGTCCCGCGTTGATGTCCCGCACCGGACGGTGATCGACGGGTCGCGCGCTGAGGCTGGTGATCAACAGGCGGTTGTGGTCGTCATAGCGACCACAACCGCCTGTTGATGATGAGTGGGGAGGCTTACTCGCCGGAGGAGCCGGCGTCGGCACCGCCGAGGTCGCTGGACCCGCCGAGGTCGCTGGACCCGCCGAGGTCGCTGGACCCGCCGAGGTCGCTGGACCCGCCGAGGTCGCTGGACCCGCCCAGGTCGCTGGACCCGCCCAGGTCGGACGACCCGGTGTTCAGTTCTGACGACCCGGATCCGTTCGGGTCGACCTCTGCGGGCGTGTTCGGGTTGACGCCGGTGCTGGACGACACCGGATCAGGGGTCGAGATCTCCGGAGTCGAGATCTCCGGGGTGCTGGGCTCGGCGATCGCCGGTGCGGGGACCGCCGGAGCCGACACCGCCGGCTGCTCGATGGCGGGCGGAGCCGCCACCGGAGCCGCCACCGGTGCCGCAACGGGCGCCGCCGCAACGGGCGCCGCCGCTGCGGGCGCGGTGTCGGCCGGGGTGGTGTCGGGCGTGGTGGTGTCGGGCGTGGTGGTGTCGGGCGTGGTGGTGTCGGCCGGGGTGGTGTCGGCCGTGGTGGTGTCGGCCGTGGTGGTGTCGGGCGTGGTGGTGTCGGGCGTGGTGGTGTCGGCCGGGGTGTCTGCGGGCGGGGTGGTGTCGGCCGGGGTGGTGTCGGCCGGGGTGGTGTCGGCCGGGGTGGTGTCGGGCGGGGTGGTGTCGGCCGGGGTGTCTGCGGGCGGGGTGGTGTCGGCCGGGGTGTCTGCGGGCGGGGTGGTGTCGACCGGCGTGTCGGCGGGCGGGGCAGTGTCGACGGGCGTGTCGGCGGGCGGGGCGGTGTCGACGGGCGTGTCGGCGGGCGGGGCGGTGTCGGGCGGGGTGGTGTCGGCCGGGGTGGTGGTGTCGGCCGGGGTGGTGGTGTCGGGCGTGGTGGTGGTGTCGACCGGGGTGTCGGCCGGGGTGGTGTCGGCCGGCGGGGCAGTGTCGACCGGCGTGTCGGCCGGGGTGGTGTCGGCCGGCGGGGCAGTGTCGACCGGCGTGTCGGCCGGGGTGGTGGTGTCGACCGGCGTGTCCGCGGCCGGCGGGGCAGTGTCGACCGGCGTGTCGGCGGGGGTGGTGGTGTCGACCGGCGTGTCGGCCGGCGGCGCAGTGTCGACGGGCGTGTCGGCGGGCGGGGCGGTGTCGACCGGGGTGTCGGCGGGCGTGGTGGTGTCGACCGGCGTCTCGACGGCGGGCGTGGTGGTGTCGACCGGCGTCTCGACGGCGGGGGGCGCCGGAGCCGGTGACGGGACACCAGGCAGCCCGAGGGCGTCCGACTGCACGGCCTGCTGCCGGTTCTGCTCCCGCAGCGCGGCCTGTGCCGGCGTGTCAGGGAGGCCGAGGAGGGCGTTGATCGCGAGCATCATGTCGTCGCTGACCGAGAACGTCCAGTTGTTCTCCAGCTGCAGCTTGGCGTCCGGCAGCTTGCCGGTGTACGGCGGCGTGAAGCCGATCTTGCTCGACTCCGACGTGGTGGTCGTCCCGTCCGCGCTGGTGCTCTCCTTGATGCTGTTGCGTACCGGTCCCAGCGGGATCGCCGAGGTGACCCTCGCGCTGCGGTCGGTGTAGGTGCCGACGCTGCCGTCCGGGCCGACGGTCACGCCGACGGTGTTGTCCCCCGCGCCGACCTGCGCCGAGACGGTGGGCCCCTCCTTGGGCAACGAACCGCCCGTGGTCATGCCGATCTCCGCCTTCGGCTGCGTGGTCAGCACCGGGCCCAGTCCGACGGAGACCTGGCGGTGGTCCGGGTCGACGGTGAACTGTGCGGTTCCGCCCCACCACCCGCTCACCGTTCCCCGGATCTGCACGGTGTGCGGCGACGCCGGCAGGCTGGGCAGCGAGGGCGCCGGGCCGGCGGGGTCGGCCGCGCCATCGACGCCGGGCAGGCCCAATTCGTCGGAGAGGCTCGGCGAGGCGGGCTGTTGCGCCGAGACCGGATCGGCCACCGCCGAACCGGGGTTGGCGAGCGCAACGCCGATCATCGTGGCGAGTGCGGCGGTGGCTGCGGCTGATCGTCGCGCCCAGACCGAGGCCGGTGGAGCCTCCACGTCAGCGACGCTGCGACGTCGGGTGAAGATACGTCCGTGTCCGTTCCGTGAGGTAGTCATGTGTCGATAGTCCGAAATGTCGCACTGAGAGGTCAACGACGGGGCGGTGAACAGCAGGCCGCCGCACAGCTGGTTCTCATGCATCGATCGATGCGTCTTGCTCCCCGTGATCAAGTTGTGCTTTCCGCTGTCGGAACGACGCAAAGTACAAGTTGATCAGCGGGACGGCAGGGCGGGACGGCAGGGCGGGACGGCAGGGCGGGACGGCAGGGCGGGACGGCAGGGCGGGACGGCAGGGCGGGACGGCAGGGCGGGACGGCAGGGCGGGACGGCAGGGCGGGACGGGACGGTGTGACGAGCGCGGCAGGCGACGAGGGTGCCTCGGTGAGTCCGCCGCCGGCACCGTTGTCGGTCCCGGACGGCAGGATCCCGGGCATGACCACCCTCGGCGTGATCTTCCCGCCCGACCAGCCGCCCGAGCAGCTGCGTGCCGTCGCGACCGCGGCCGACGACGCCGGGCTCGACCAGCTGTGGCTGTGGGAGGACTGCTTCTTCGAGAGCGGCATCGCTGCCGCCGCGGCGGTGCTGGCGTGGACGCAGCGCCTGCAGGTCGGGATCGGCCTGCTCCCCGTCCCGCTGCGCAACGTCGCGCTCACCGCGATGGAGCTCGCCACCCTGGAGCGGCTCTTCCCCGGCCGGATCGTCCCCGGCGTCGGGCACGGCGTCCTCGACTGGATGGCGCAGGTGGGTGCGCGTGTCGACTCGCCGATGACGCTGCTGCGCGAGTACACGACCGCGCTGCGCGCGCTGCTGCACGGTGAGCGGGTCACCACTGCCGGTCGCTACGTGAGGTTGGACGACGTCGCCCTGGACTACCCGCCCGACCCCGCGCCGCCGCTGCTGGTGGGGGCCGTCAAGCCGAAGACCCTGCAGCTCGCGACCGAGCTGGGCGACGGCGTCATCCTGACCGGCAGCACCCAGCCGGAGGACCTGCTGGAGGCACGCGACCCCCTTGATGCCGGGCGGCGGGCCAGCGGCCGGCAGGGCGACGTCGTCGTCTTCGTGACGATTGCCGACCGGCAGCCCGCCACCGCGGTCGCGGAGCAGGTCCGGGAATTCGCCGGGGCGGGCGCCACTCACGTCGCGCTGCACGCCGTCGGTGACGACCCGTACCCGCTCGCGGACTTCGTCCGCTTCGTCGCCACCGAGGTGAACGCGGCGCTGGTGTGACCGATGACAACCGGTCTAGGCAACGATCGCGTGACGATCGTGGCGGCGAATCCGAGGCCGCCCGGTGGGGGTTAGGCTCCCGAGGTCCGCGATTGCCCGGCGGTTCGCTACCACCCCTCGCGCACCTGTCGTCCGGGCCTGTAACAGAGGAGTAGCTCTATGCGATCGATTCGGTTGACGGCCGCGGTGGCCGGGTGCGCGATCACTGCGCTCATGCTGGCCGCGTGTGGCAGCAAGCCGAGCGACGAGTCGAAGTCCGGCGGTGCGTCCGGTACGGGCAGCGCGACCGGCGCCAAGTTCAAGGCCTGCATGGTGCTCGACACCGGCGGCGTCGACGACAAGTCCTTCAACGAGTCGTCCTACGCAGGTCTGCAGGCCGCGAACAAGAAGAACTCGAACATCTCGATCAGCTACATCCCGTCGAACTCGGGCAACGACTACACGCCCAACCTCAAGGCAGAGGTCCAGAAGGGCTGCAACACCGTCATCGCCGTCGGTGGTCTGATGGCCGACGCGGTCAAGAGCGTCGCCGCTGCCAACCCCAAGTCCCAGTTCGCCGAGGTCGACGCCCCGTCGTCCGGCAGCAACGTCTACGGCCTGCAGTTCAACACCGCGCAGGGCGCCTTCCTCGGTGGGTACCTCGCTGCGGGAATGACGAAGACGGGCAAGGTCGCGACGTGGGGTGGTCTCAACATCCCGCCGGTGACCATCTACATGGACGGCTTCTGGGAGGGCGTCCAGTACTACAACAAGCAGAAGAGCAAGAACGTCCAGGTGCTCGGTTGGAACGAGAACAAGCCCAAGGCGGGCACGTTCTCGCAGTCGTTCACCGACCAGAACAAGGGCAAGCAGATCAGCCAGACCTTCGTTCAGCAGGGTGCGGACATCATCTTCCCGGTCGCCGGTGGCGCGGGTCTCGGTGCTGGCGCCGCGGCGCAGGCCTCGGGCGGCAAGGCCAACGTGATCTGGGTGGACACCGACGGCTGCGTGTCGGCGTCGCAGTACTGCAAGTACTTCATCACCTCGGTCACCAAGAACCTGAGCGGTGCCGTGCAGGAGTACGTGGAGAAGGCCGCTGGCGGCACGTTCCCGACTGGTTCCTACGTCGGCAACCTGGCGAACAACGGCACCGGCCTGGCGAGCTACCACCAGTTCGCCTCCAAGGTGCCTGCCAGCCTCACCTCCGAGCTGAACCAGGTGAAGTCCGACATCGCCTCCGGCAAGATCAAGATCACCTCCAAGAGCCAGCCGTCCGCCTGAGCGCGACGAGTTAGGCCCGACCGTTCCGGGCGGGGTCCGGCGACGCCACCGCGTCGCCGCCCCGCCCGTCCGGTCGTGACAAGGGGAGAACCACCCGTGGACCACCAGCAGTGAAGCTCGAGCTGCGAGGCATCACCAAGCGCTTCGGCTCGTTGACCGCGAACGACGGCGTCGACCTCGTCGTCGAACCCGGTGAGATCCATGCGTTGCTCGGCGAGAACGGCGCCGGAAAGTCAACGCTGATGAATGTCCTCTACGGCCTGTATCGGCCGGACGAGGGGCAGATCCTGGTCGACGACAAGCCTGTCGTCTTCGACGGACCGGGCGATGCGATGCGCGCGGGCATCGGCATGGTGCACCAGCACTTCATGCTCATCCCGGTCTTCACCGTCACCGAGAACGTCATGCTCGGCCACGAGCACGTCAAGGCGAACTTCCTCTCCCGCCGCCGCGCCCGCCGCGAACTCGTGGAGATCTCGGAGCGTTTCGGTCTTGACGTGCCGCCCGACGCGTTGGTCGAGGACCTTCCCGTCGGCGTCCAACAGCGCGTCGAGATCCTCAAGGCCCTGAGCCGCGACGCCAAGCTGTTGGTGCTCGACGAGCCAACCGCCGTCCTGACGCCGCAGGAGACCGAAGAGCTGATCACGGTCATCCGATCGCTGCGCGACAGCGGCACCTCCATCGTCTTCATCAGTCACAAGCTGCACGAGGTCCGCGCCATCGCCGACCGCATCACGGTCATCCGCCGCGGCAAGGTCGTCGGCAGTGCCGAGCCGAGCGCCTCGACGGCCGAGCTCGCCGCGTTGATGGTGGGACGCCCCGTCAAACTGCTCGTGGACAAGCAACCGGCCGAGCCCAAGGAACCGGTGCTCGAGGTCGACAAGCTGCGGATCGTCGACGACCAGGGCGTCGTCCTCGTCGACGACGTCTCCCTCTCGGTCCGGGCCGGGGAGATCTACGCGATCGCCGGCGTCCAGGGCAATGGTCAGACCGAACTCACCGAGGCCCTCGTCGGACTGCGCACGCCGACCAGCGGCAGCATCGCGATCAACGGCACGCAGGTCGCGTCGCTCGACACCGCCGGTGTCCTGGAACTCGGCGTCGGCTACGTCCCCGAGGACAGGCTGCACGACGGTCTCGTCGGCAGCTTCACCGTGGCGGAGAACCTCGTGCTGGACATGGTCCGGCGTCCGCCGTTCGCCAAGGCCGGCAATCTGCAGCTGGACGAGATCGCCAAGAACGCCGCGCATCGTGTGACGGAGTTCGACGTCCGGCCGGCGAACCCGAACGCGGCGGGAAGCACGCTCTCCGGCGGAAATCAGCAGAAGGTCGTTCTCGCCCGCGAGCTGTCGCGGCCGCTGAAGCTGCTCATCGTCGCCCAGCCCACGCGGGGACTGGACGTCGGCTCCATCGAGTTCGTGCACCGTCGCATCGTGGAGGAGCGGGACAAGGGCACCGCCGTCGTCCTCATCTCGACCGAACTGGACGAGGTGCTCGGCCTGGCTGACCGCATCGCCGTCATGTACCGCGGCGGCGTGGCCGGTGAGGTCCCCGGTGGGACGCCGGCCGAGCAGATCGGCATGCTCATGGCCGGCAGCAGCGTGGCCGAGGCCCGGGCCGAGGCGACGCCGCTCAGCGCCGCGGCGGCCAATCCCGAGACAGGGGGCGTGCTCTAGATGTCCATGCTCGACAAGTCACCCGCCCCGGCCGAGCCGGCGCCGGAGCCGTCCGAACCGGCGCGGCCGTCACTCGGTCGACGACTGCTCGACGCCTACCTCTACGGCAACCAGGTCGTCGTCACCATCCTCGCGTTCCTGGTGGCGCTCGTCTTCGGGGCGCTGCTCATCGCCATCGCCGATGCGCCGACCCGTGAGGCGCTGGGCTACTTCACGGCCTCGCCGGGCGACACCTTCAGCCGGGCCTGGTCCGCCATCTCGGCCGGCTACTCCGCCCTGTTCCGCGGCTCGGTCTTCGACACCGATTCGCTGTACTCCAACGGCGGCGTCGGCGTCTTCGAGCCCATCTCCGGGACGCTGCTCAACGCGGCACCGCTTATCCTCGGCGGCCTGGCCGTCGGTGTCGCCTTCCGCGCCGGTCTCTTCAACATCGGCGTGCAGGGCCAGATCATCTTCGGCGCGATCTGCTCGGGCTACGTCGGTTTCGCCTGGCATCTGCCGGCCGGCCTCCATGTTCTGGTCGCCATCGCTGCCGGCATCGTCGGCGGGGCGTTCTGGGGCGGGCTGGTGGGCGTGCTCAAGGCGCGCGCCGGTGTTCACGAAGTCATCTCGACGATCATGCTCAACTACGTGGCCTACTACCTGCTCGGTTACCTGCTCACGCTGAACGGTTTCCAGGCCGCGAATTCCACCGAGGCCATCAGTTCACCGATCGACTCGTCGGCGCAGCTGCCCCATCTGTTCGACCAGGTGCACTTCGGTCTGATCATCGCGCTCCTCGCCGCCGTCTTCTGCTGGTGGCTGCTCTCCCGTTCGACCCTGGGCTTCAGCATCAGGGCGATCGGCGCCAACGCCTTCGCCGCCCGCACCGCCGGCATGAACGTCGAGCGCGGTTTCGTCAAGGTCATGCTGATCTCAGGCGCGCTCGCCGGCCTCATCGGCGTCTCGCAGGTGCTCGGCACCCGTCACGTCGTGACGCAGGACATCGACGCCGGGTTCGGTTTCGACGGCATCACCGTGGCTCTGCTCGGGCAGGCAACCCCGGTGGGAACGGTGCTGGCCGGCCTGCTCTTCGGCGCGTTCCGGGCCGGCGGCGTGGTCATGAACTCGGAGACCACGACCCCCTCCGACGTGGTCTCGGTGATCCAGCCGATGATCGTGCTCTTCGTCGCAGCTCCGGCCCTGATTCGCGGCATGTTCCGGCTGCGGGCGGCCCGCGCCGGCACCGGAGCCAGCGTTCTGGCGAAGGGGTGGAACGGATGACCGCCACGATGTCCGACGCGCAGGCTCCGGACGGACCGGAGGTCGCTGCACACGAGGTCGAGGAACCGCCACTGTCGCGACGCAAGCAGCTGCTCACCGGTCTGGGCTTCGTCCTCACCGGGCTGGTGATCTTCGTGGCCTGGGGGGTGGGCGCCAAGAACGGCAACGCCAGCCTGGCGTTCTCGCAGGGCGGCGACCGATGGATGATCCCGGTGGTGCGTATCCCCGGCGGCGGCGTCGCCATGGCGATGGGCGTGGTCGTCATGCTCCTCGGCGTCGGGCAGCTGGCCCGCGGATACACCAAGCTGCAGATGCAGTGGGCGCTCGCCGTCTCCGTCCTGCTCTTCATCTTCGCCTTCATCATCTGGGCGGCGACCGGCTCGCCGAACACGGACGTCAACATCACCGGCCTTGTCAGCAACTCGGTCGCGGCCTCGATCCCGTACATCCTCGGAGCCCTCGCCGGCATCGTCTGCGAGCGGTCGGGCGTCATCAACGTCGCGATCGAGGGGCAGATGCTGCTGGGGGCCTTCGCCGGCGCCTTCTTCGCCTCGTCTGCCGGGAACCTCGGCGTCGGCTTGCTCGGCGCCATCCTGGGCGGGGCGCTGATGGGACTGCTGCTCGCGCTCTTCGCCATCCGCTTCCTGGTCAACCAGGTCGTCCTCGGCGTCGTGCTCAACACCTTCGCGCTGGGCCTGACCAACCTGGGCTACCACTCGTTCATGCAGGACGACCAGAACTCGTACAACGCCGGGGCGACGCTCTCGCCGATCAAGATTCCGTTGCTGAGCAACATCCCCGTCTTCGGTCAGGCGCTCTTCAACGTCAACATCATCGTGTACCTGACCTACGGGCTCGTGGTGGCGGTGCAGATCGGCCTCTTCCGTACCCGCTGGGGACTGCGGACCCGCGCGGTCGGCGAGCACCCGAAGGCGGCGGACACCGTCGGAATCCGGGTCAATCGCATCCGCTACCGCAACGTACTGCTCGGCGGATTGATCGCCGGTCTCGCGGGTGCGGCGCTGACCATCGGCGGCTCGGGGCAGTTCAACAGCAACATCTCGTCCGGCAAGGGATTCATCGCGCTCGCAGCGGTGATCTTCGGGCGCTGGAGCCCGCGCGGGGCGATCGCCGCCGCGCTGCTGTTCGGGTTCACCGATCAGCTGCAGATCCTGCTCGGCATCATCGCGCCGCCGGTCACCGTGCCGTCGTCGTTCCTGTCCATGGCGCCCTACATCGTCACCATCGTCGCCGTGGCCGGGTTCGTCGGACGGGTACGGGCCCCCGCGGCCGACGGCGAGCCCTACGTCAAGGGATGACAATGAGCACCATCGACTGGTCCGGGCTGCGTCGCGCTGCCTTGGAAGCCATGGGCAACGCCTACGCCCCCTACTCGCAGTACCCGGTGGGCGCCGCGGCGCTCGTGGACGACGGCCGGACGGTCGTGGGCTGCAACGTGGAGAACGCGTCGTACGGGGTGGGACTCTGCGCCGAGTGCGGGCTGGTGTCCGCGCTCCACGCCTCCGGCGGTGGATCCCTCGTCGCCTTCGCCTGCGTCGACTCGCACGGCGACGTGCTGATGCCCTGCGGCCGGTGCCGGCAGCTGCTGTGGGAGCACGGTGGTCCCGACCTGCTACTCGACACCCCTGAGGGGATCAAGCAGATGATTGAGGTCCTGCCGATGGCGTTCGGGCGCGAAAATCTTGGCTGACGCCTGAGTTTCGAATTCCCCCGTATTGCAGTAACGTCCCCCACCAAATCTAGTTGGGAGGCATTGCAATGACGGTGGGTCGTCTCTTTCTTGCTGTACTTGTGGCCAGCAGCAGCTTTTGTTTCGCCTCCGCTCCCGAAGCTGACGCGGCCGCAGCGTTCACGTGTTATGGGATCACGCGATCTCCGGACGGACACCAAGCGACTGTGCTTTGCACCTCGGGTCCCGACAAGGCCTACGGGTTGCGGGCTCAAGCGTGTACGGCAGGCGGATGTCGGACGATCGCATCTGGACCCACTGCCTACGGAAAGCAGACTTACTTGAATGCCGGCTCGTCGGCATACATAAATCAGAAGACATTCGAAATTATCTCCTACGGCTAGCCTCGCTCGTCCGCGCGTCGGCCGCCTCGATCGCAACGCGGATGGCGTTGCCGACTGCGGTGTCCTTGAGGCTGAGATCCGGCGCCTCGGCCTCGGAGCGCTGCGCGACGATGCCGCAGACGCAGCCCGCGGCGAAGCCGTAGACGACACCCATGGTGAAGAGCGTCCCGGCCTCCATCTCGAAGCCCAGCACGTTGAGGTGGACGTATTCCTCGATCATGCCGCGCTGCCGACGGATCAGATGCGGGTTGGCCGAGGACTCGAAGCGCTCCTGCCCCTCGAAGAAGGTGTCGGTCGAGGCCATGACCCCGACATGGTGCGCGGCGCCGATCCGGGTTGCGGCCTCGGCGAGCCCGACCGTGACGAACGGGTCGGCGACGGCGGGGAACGCCGTCGGCGCGATGTCGGCCGCCGCGCCCTGATTGGTGACGGCGCCGGAGGCGATCACCACCTGCCCGGCCCGGACCGAGTCCTGGATCGAGCCGGCCGTGCCGATGCGGATGACGGTCTCGACGCCGAGCGACACCAGCTCGTTGACGACGATGCTCAGCGACGGCGCCCCCATCCCGCTCGTCGCGCAGATCACCGGCGCCCCGCCGGGCAGGGTACCGACGAAGGCGTCCAGCCCGCGGTTGCGGGCCAGCACCCGGCCGTCGCGCAGGTACTTCTCCGCGATCAGCCGCGACCGGTCCGGGTCGCCGCTGAGCAGGACGGTCGTCGCGCCCTCCGGGAGGTCGGCCTTGCCGAAACCGATGTGGTACTTGCGGTCGCCGTCGCTCACGGGGGCGACTCTACTTTTCCCGACCCGGCCCGCTCGGCACCCGCGGGGCGGATACGGTGAGCGCATGCCCGCGCCGCTCACCGTCGAGAACATCCGCCAGGCACCGAAGGTGCTGCTGCACGACCACCTCGACGGCGGCCTGCGGCCGGCCACCATCATCGATCTGGCCCAGCGCATCGGCTACGAGGCGCTGCCGACGACGGACGTCGCAGGGCTCGCGGAGTGGTTCCGCGCGGCCTGCACCTCCGGCTCGCTGGAGCGCTACCTGGAGACGTTCTCGCACACCGTGGCCGTGATGCAGACCGTCGAGGGGCTCACCCGGGTCGCCCGCGAGGCGGTCGAGGACCTCGCCGCCGACGGTGTCGTCTACGCCGAGATCCGCTGGGCGCCCGAGCAGCACACCGACGGCGGGCTCAGCCTGGAACAGGTCGTCGAGGCCGTCCTCGCCGGGTTCCGGCAGGGCGAGGCCGCGGCGGCCGCCGAGGGGCACACCATCCGCGCCGTCGCCCTGGCCACGGCGATGCGCCATGCCGCGCGTTCCCGGGAGATCGCCGAGCTGGCCGTGCAGTACCGCGACGACGGTGTGGTCGGCTTCGACATCGCCGGCGCCGAGGCGGGCTTCCCGCCCACCCGCCACCTCGACGCCTTCGAGTACCTGCGGCGCGAGAACGCGCACTTCACCATCCACGCCGGTGAGGCCTTCGGGCTGCCGTCCATCTGGGAGGCGCTGCAGTGGTGCGGTGCCGATCGGCTGGGCCACGGCGTCCGCATCGTCGACGACATCACCGCGGGCGGCAAGCTCGGCCGGCTCGCCCGGTACGTCCGCGACAAGCGCATCCCGCTGGAGCTCTGCCCGTCGTCCAACGTCCAGACCGGGGCGGCGAACTCGATCGAGGAGCACCCGATCGGCATGCTGCGACGGCTGCAGTTCCGGGTCACCGTCAACACGGACAACCGGCTGATGAGCCAGACCTCGATGACGCGCGAGATGTCGCTGCTGGCCGACGCCTTCAACTACACCTGGGCCGACCTGCAGTGGTTCACCGTCAACGCCATGAAGAGCGCCTTCATCGGCTTCGACGAGCGCCTCACCATCATCAACTCCCTCATCAAGCCCGGCTACGCCCGGCTGCAGGCCTGACCGGGGTCGCCCACCGGGTGCCTCAGCCGCAGGGGGCGACGTAGGAGGCGTCCGGGACGTAGCGCGCCCACTCGGCGCGGGTCAGCGCGTCACCACCGCGGGCGCAGAGCATGCGTGCGGTGGCGGCGAGGTCGACGGTCCAGACCGGCGCGGAGTCGGCGCGGCCGCTCCCGACCAGGTGCCGGCCGTCGGGACTGAACCGGGCGGCGAAGGCGGGACCGCCGGCGTCGAGGGTGACCTGCGCCGTCCGCTCCCGTCCCCGGACCTGGTAGATCCGCACCGTGGCGTCGTTGCTGGAGACGGCGAGCAGCCGGCCGTCCGGGCTGAAGCTGACGCCGTTCGCCGCGTCGGTGGGGCCGACGAAGGGCTTGCCGAGCGGACGGGGGACGGCCGAGTCGAGCTCCCAGACGCGGGTGCGGCCGCCGGATCCCGAGGCGGCGAGCAGCCGGCCGTCCCGGCTGAAGGCGACTCCGCCGCCGCTCTCGGCCAGCACCGGCAGCCGTGCCCGCAGCGTCGGCGCGCGCCGGTCGGCCACCGACCAGAGCGAGACCACGCCGGCGTTGCCCGTCACGGCCACGAGCCGGCCGTCCGGACTCCAGGTGACGTCGTAGAGCTCGCCGGAGCCGGAGACCCGGGAGAGCAGCTGCGGTCGGGCGGCCTGCCTGACGTCCCACAGCGAGAGGCTCTTGTCGTCGCTGGCCAGGGCCAGCACCGACCCGTCCGGGCTGAACGACAGTGACTCGACCAGTTCCTTCGCGGCCTGGAACGGGGCCGCCCACGGTCGGGGCGCAGCTGCCCGGCGCAGGTCGAAGAGCTGCACCTGTCCGCCGAAGTTGTTGAGGGCGGCGAGACGGCCGTCCGGGCTGAGCGCCCCGCCCCCGCTGGCACCGTCGTCGCGGTCGGTCATGCGGAAGAACGGTGTGATCGCAGTCGGCGTCGCGCCGCGGATGTCCCAGATGCGCCCGCCGCCACCGTCGCCGCTGGTGATGGCGAGCAGCCGGTTGCCGCCGCGGTCGAAGGAGAGGTTGTAGGTCGTCGCGGGCGTCGGCACCCGGTCGCCGGCGGCCGGCAGCAGGTAGGTCGCGCCGTCGGTGCAGGTGAGGACGACCGCCGAGCCGCCATCGACGTAGGCGGCGCCGACGACCTCCTTCGGGGTTCGCTGTCCGCCGCGCAGCGCCAGCGTCCCGGCGTCGAAACGGCGCAGGATGCTGTCGCCGTACCCGACGGCGACCGTCCCGCCGTCGGGGGAGACGGCGATGGCCTGCGCCCACCCGGCCGCGGTGACCCGACCCTGCGCCACCCGGCGACCATCGGCCGGGTCGATCCGGCTGACGACGCCCTGGCTGTCGCCGACGTAGAGCCGGTCGCCGCCTTGGCCGGCGACGAAGCGGAGCGCCAGCTGCCGGTGTGCGCCGGTCTCGATCCGCCGTAGCGCACCACTGCCGCGCGTGTCGAGGAGCAGCAGCCGGTCGAAGTCGCCGCCGGCGGCCAGGTACCGGCCGTCCGGGCTCCAGGCCAGCGAGTAGAGCTCGCCGCCCTTCGGCACCGCCGAGGCCAGGACCGCCGGCACGTCACCCGGCCGCGGTCGCTGCCGGTCACGCAGGTCGAAGGCCTGCAGCGGCCGCTCGCCGGCGCCGCCGACCATGATCTCGGGGTTGCCGGGGGCGACGGTGATGGCGGCCGGCACGAGGTCGGAAGCGAGGGCGACGTCGCCGGCGCGCGACGGCTTGGCGGGTCGGCTGACATCCCAGAGCTGCAGCCGACCGGCGTTACCGGCCAGGACCGTGCGGGCGTCGAGCCACGCCACCGCGGTGACCGGGTCACGGCGGTCGTCCGCGGCCGGGAGGGTGGCCAGCGGTGCGAGGTCGCCGGGCGAGGTACGGAAGAGCCGGACCACGCCGTCGGCACCACCCACGGCCACGATGGCACTGTCCGGGGAGACCGCCAGCGGCGTGGGGCCCGCGGCGCCGAGGCGACGGGTGACGACGGGGGCAGCCGAGGTCTCCATCAGAGCTGCCCGGGCCGCCGGGGTGGGAGCGGTCCGGTACGCCGCCAGCGCGAACTGCTGGGCCATCGCGGGGTCCGTGGCGCGGAGCTCCCGCGACTGCAGCGCGAGCTGGCCGGAGAGCGCGTTGTCCCGCGAGGAGGCCGCGTCACGCTGGGCCTCATCGGCCGACGACCGGGCCCGGAACGCCGAGACCGCCAGCCCCGAGGCGACGAGGAAGAGCACCGCGACCGCAGCCAGCAGGCGCCGCAGTGAGCGGGTGCGGCGCCGCTCGGCGAGCAGCTGCGCGTCGCGGGCGGTGACCGCGGCCGTGACGAACTCGCGCTCCAGGCTGGTCAGCGGGGTACGCGTCGACGTCCGGTCGAGCAGCTCGGCGGCGGCGTCCAGCCGGGTGCCCCGCGGCAGCAACGTGTCGTCCCGCCCGGCATCGGCCCAGGCGTTGGCCGCCTCGGTCACCTGGCGGTGCAGCGCGAGCTCGAGGCGGTCCTCGTCCAGCCAGGACCGCAGCCGCGGCCAGGCCGCCAGCAGGGCCTCGTGACTGACCTCGACGCTGTCCGCGCCCGCGGTGAGCAGCCGCTGAGCGACGAACTCGTCGATGACGGGCCCGAAGTCGGCGGCGCGCAGCGCGGCCAGCTCAGCCCCGCCGATCCGGCGGCGCGTCACCGCGACATCGTCGATGTTGACCAGGCGCAGCAGTAGTCCCCGCGCGAGGTGCTGCTGAGCGGGGTTGAGCCGGCCGTAGGCCTCTTCGGCGGTGCGCGCGACGGCCCCGTCGATACCCCCGGCCTCCTGGTAGTCGGCCAGGGTGAGCACTGTGCTCTTGCCCCGCTGCCACGCCGCCCGCAGCGCATGCGACAGCAGCGGCAGCGCGCCCGGATCGTGCCCGGCACCCGATGCGTCCCGCGGCGCCATCGCGGCCAGGACGACACCGAGCAGCGCGGGTTCGACGGTGAGCCCGGCAACGGTCGCCGGACCTTCGATGGCCTGGCGCAGGTCGTCGGGGGCGAGCGGACCGAGCAGGAACTGCTCGTCCTGCAGGGCCGGGACGAGCACCGGCTCGCGGGCGGCGACGGCGTAGAAGTCGGCTCGCATGCCGAGCACGACGACCGTCTCCGCCGAGATCTCGGCGAGCCGGTCGAGGACGAAGGGCCGATCCGCGTCGGCGACGGAGGTGAAGACCTCTTCGAACTGGTCCAGCACGAGGACCGGCGTGCCGTCCCCGAAGGCGGTCAGCGCCGCATCGAGGACGGGAAGCGGGGTGGCCGTCGGGGTGCGGACGACACAGCTCCAGGAGTCGTCGCCGGCCAGGGCCGCGGCGACCCCGGCACGCAGCAGCGAGGTCTTGCCCGAGCCGGACGGTCCGACGACGGCGAGCAGGCCGCCCCGGACGCCGGCGCGGCGCCGCTCGTTCAGCCGCTCGACGATGCGCTCGGTCTCGCGGGTGCGTCCGAAGAACGTCTGCGCGTCGTTGATGTCGTAGGAGGTCAGCCCCGGGTAGGGCGCCGCTCCCCGGGCGCGGTCCTGCGCCGGTGTCGCGCGGGCACGGTCGGCTGCCTCCAGCCAGGCCTCGATGTCGTCCTCGGCCAGTCCGCAGGCGGCCAGCACAGCGCGGAGCCGGCCGATCTGGCCCGGCTGGGGCAGGTTGCGGCCACTGAAGTACCCGCCGAGGGTGGCCGACGGGATGTCGGTGAGCCGGCTGAGCTCGCGGATGGAGCGATCGGCGCGCCGCCGCAGCTCCGAGAGTCCGGCCGCGAAGTCGTCGCGCGTCATCACGGAACTCGGGTCGGGGGTCGGACCGCTCACGCTGCGATTCTGCCGGAAGCGGCCGAAGCCGTCGCAGGCTAGGGACAAGTGGGGCAATAACCTCATCCGGACCGTACGGGCTCGTACGGGCTTGTACGGAAACGGCTGTCGATCACCCACCGTGCGCACGCGCCGCGCATAGTCGTGTTGCGCCGGAATCGCCGCCGGCTCGAGCTCCGAGGGGGGATGGTGACGGTAGGCATCGGGGGCCTCCCGTCGCCGCTCGAGAGCCGGCGGCGAACTGGGGCCCACGGTGGCCCTCGTGCCTGACCTCTGGGCCGAGTTGAGCGCGACCATGCGTCTGCTGCGCCGGTCGGCGGGCGTCTCGCTGCGCCAGGCCGAGGCGCGTTCGGGCACCGGGCGGGGAACGCTCTCCCAGATCGAGACCGGGAAGGCGCGGCCCAACCGTCACCTCGTCGAGTGGTACGACAACGCCCTCGGCGGCGACGGCCTGCTGCTCAGCATCTACGCCGAGGCGCGCGGCGTGCGCGGTCCTGACCGGACGAGCCGCCCGCGGCGAGGCGCCGGCCCTGCGGAGCCCCGGCGCTACGAGGTCGTCGGCGGCAGCATCCCGTTCGGGCGCATCGCGACGGCGGGCGCCACACTGCGGGCGGCCTGGACGCTGCGCAACATCGGGTCGCAACCCTGGGCGGGGTGGCGGCTCGTGCGGATCGGAGCCCTCGGCGGCCCGCGCCTCATCCGGAGTCAGCCGTGGTCAGCCGTACCCGACTGCGCCGTCGGCGCGGAGGTCAGCGTCAGCCTGGATCTCGTCCTGCCCTCGGTCGCCGCCACGTACGCCGCCTACTGGGTCCTCGTCGACGGCGACGGCCACCCGGTCCGGGACTTCGACGTGCTGCTCTCCGTGGTGGTCGTGGCGCGCTGACCTCCGACAGCGCTGCACGCCGTCGGATGCTTCTCAGCCGAGGAGCCCGGCCGCCTGCTTGGCCGACAGCACCCGTAGCGCTGCGGCGTCGACCCGCGCGCGGAAGCTGCGGTCGGACTTGGCCTCGGCGACCAAGGCCGAGGTGAGCTCGCCGGACTGGCTGCCGACGACGCTGAGGACGACGTCGCCACCGGCCCGGACGAAGCGGACGGCGCGCTGGCCGGGGGAGTAGGCGCTGACCTGGTCGGCGGCGCCGAGGTCGTCGCTGATGACGACGCCGCGGAAGCCGAGCTGGTCGCGGAGCAATCCGGTGACGATCCGCCTGCTGAAGGCTGCCGGCGTGCCGGGGTCGATACGGCTGTAGATCGCCGTGGACATCATCACGAAGGGCACGCCTGCCCTCACCGCGGCCCGGAACGGGGCGAGGTCCGGGTCGTCGGCGGTCGTCACCGTGTCCGTGACTCCGCTGGCGACATCGGTGTTGCCGGTGACGCGGCCGAGGCCCGGGAAGTGCTTGACGACCGGCACGACGCCGGCTGCCGTCATGCCGGCGGCGAAGGCCAGGCCGTGCGACGTGACGGTCGCGGGGGTCGAGCCGTACTGCCGGTCGAGGTCCCCGATCGGCGGGTTGGCACCACCCCCGGCCGGGACGACGTCCAGCACGGGTGCGAGGTTGACGTTCACCCCGGCCCCGCGCAGTTGGCGGCCCCACGAGCGGGCGTCGGAGCGCAGCGCCGCGGGCGAGAGTCGGCCCTGCTCGACGCCGCTGGGGATCCGGTCGAAGCCCTGTCCCTGCAGCCGCTGGACCAGGCCTCCCTCCTGGTCGGTGGCGATGAAGAGTCCGGTCTTGCCTCCGGCGAGCGACCGGAGCGCGCTGGTCACGCCGGAGACTGCGCTGCGCCCGGACTGCGTGGTGCCGTCGAGGATCACCGAGCCGACGTCGTCGCGGGTCAGCGCCGTGCGGGTGGCGGCCGTGACCCCCGTGCTCGGGCAGTCGATCATGATCAGTTGTCCGACACGCTGCCGGAGGCTCATGCTCGCCAGCACGCGCGCCGCCGTCGAGCTCGGCGCGGTGGCGGAGGCCGACGGCGCCGCAGTGGCGGTCGACGGCGCCGAGGAGGTCACCGTGCTGCTCGGCGCCCGCGTGATCGGCGGCGTCGCCGAGCCGGTGGGCGCTGGCGGTGCGCTGCTCGACCCGCCCCCGTCGGACGAGCAGGCAGACGCCCCGACGGCGACCAGGGCGACAGCGAGCACGGCCAGGCGACGTCGACGCATTCCCCGACCCTAGAACGCCGACGGAGATCAGCCCTGCTGCAGCCCCAGCGGCACGTCGGCGAAGAGCTCGCGGGTCAGCTCCAACGATCGGGTCCGGTCGGCGATGTCGTAGACCTGAGTCGTGATCATCAGCTCGTCGGCCTCGGTCGCCCGGAGCAGGTCGGCCAGCGCTCCGCGGACGGTCTCGGGCGAGCCGACGGCCTGCCCGAGCCGCCGTTCGCGCACGAAGTTCTGCTCCGCCGGCGACCAGGGGTACTGCGCGGCCTGCTCCGGGCTCGGGAGCTTGCCCGGATTGCCCTGCCGCAGCCGCAGGAACGACAGTGCCGAGGGGAGGGCGAGACGGTCGGCCTCCTCGTCGGTGGGGGCGCAGACGACCTGGGCGGTGACCATCGCGTACGGCTTGGTCAGCAACCCGCCTTCGCGGAAGGCAGCGCGGTAACGCTCGAGCGCGGGGAGCGTGTGCCCGCCGCTGAAGTGATGGGCGAAGGCGAAGGGCAGGCCCAGCAGCCCGGCCAGCTCGGCACTGAAGAGGCTGGACCCGAGCAGCCACAGCGGCGGCTGCAGATCGCCGGTCGGCACGGCCCGTACCCGGTTGCGGTACATGTGGTCGGCGGGGAAGTCGTCGGCGAGGAAGGCGGCCAGCTCGCCGAGCTCCTCGGGGAAGGTGTCGGCCTGCAGGTCCGCGCCGCGACGGAGCGCGTGGGCGGTCAGCGGATCGCTGCCGGGGGCGCGACCGAGGCCGAGGTCGATGCGGCCCGGGTACAGCGCGGCGAGCGTGCCGAACTGCTCGGCGACGGCCAGTGGCGCGTGGTTCGGCAGCATGACGCCACCGGAGCCGACGCGGATCCGCGTCGTCGCCCCCGCGATCGCGCCGATCAGGACCGCCGGCGCGCTGCTGGCGATGCCCGGCATGCTGTGGTGCTCGGCGACCCAGAAGCGGCTGAAACCCAGCTCCTCAGCCCGTTGCGCAGTGGCGATGGTCGCGCGCAGGGCGTCACCGGAGGTGACGCCCTCGGCAACGGGGGCGAGATCGAGGACGGACAGTGGAACGGGCGGCAACTGCTCCATATCGGCCACAACACCGCGGCCAGGGACGGTGTTCCGTCAGCTGCTCTCGTCGCGCAGGCAGGTGCGGACCTCGGCGACGAGCGTGTTCCAGTCGTCCTTGTCCACGGTGGCCCCGTCCAGGACGTCGGTGTCGGCGCCCAGCCCACAGAACTCGGCGAGCTCGCGCAGGATCTCGGCGCCCACCGAGGACGGCTTGCGCAGGTCGTAGGCCGCGTCCTCGGCGGGTGCGAACTCGTCGTCGTCCGCGACGTCGGCAAGGTCACGCCAGCCGGGCAGCCGGGTGAGACGGTGCTCCGTGGCCTCGCGACAGAAGCGGGCGAGGTCGCTCACCTCGCTGAAGACGACGATGTGCTGATCGCTGCCGAGGAACTCGACGTCGACGTACTCGACGTCCTCCTCGTCGTCGGCGTCGGCCGGGGCGTCGACCACCAGCTCGCCGCGGACGGTGAGCAGCGTGGCGTCGGCGAAGCGCAGCTCGATCGGCTCGGCACCGACCCGCGCCCAGACCGAGTCGTCCTCGTCGAGGTCGTTGGCGCTGAAGTCGCCCTGCCAGTTCAGCCAGTCCTCGACGCGCTTGAGCGCCCGCTCCCACGAGTCGGCGATCGTGTCGCCGAGCTCGTTCCAGCGCTTGCGGCCGTCCCGCCCCTGGTAGGTGTTGTCCTCGTCGACGAGATCGACGAAGGCAGGCGTCCCTTCGACCAACCTGCGGAGCTTGCCGTCGTCGCAGCAGTCGGCGATGCGGCCGACCATGTCGACGATGTTGGCGAGCTGCGACACGTTCATCGGGTCCGGTTCGCCCCCGGCCCACTCGTAGACGGCGTCGAGGTCGTAGCGGTCCTCGCTCGCCGGGCGCAGCTCGTCCGGCGTGGCCTTCAGGATCTGGCCCCACCCCGGGTGATCGGAGAGGTCGTTCTCCTCGCCCGACGCGATGAAGGCGGCAAGATCAGCAGTGTTCGGGTACAGCAGGATCTTCGCGCCGTCACCGAGGAAACCCTGCCACTCATCGCCGTCCTCGTCCTCCCACGGCGGCGCATACAGCGTGATGCCGGTGCGGTCGTTGACCGTGAGGGTGATCGGGATGATGGCGGCGGCCATGGACGTCATGCCCCGCAACTTACCGGGGTTGTCGGTGCCCCGGCCCGCCTCCCCAGCCGACAGCAAGCACGACGGCGGCACCGGTCGAGCTCGGGACGGGGTCCCAATTGCGGTCGATGGTGACTTGACAGCGAAAGCGGGTCACGGACGCCTGCGCGGTCGATGGTGACTTGACAGCGAAAGTGGGTCACGGACGCCTGCGCGGTCGATGGTGATTTGACAGCGAAAGTGAGTCACGGGTGCTGACCCTGAAAGCGGATCAAGTCACCATCGCGCGGAAGAGTCGCCCTGACTCCGAATTGGTGTCAAGTCACCATCGCGCGCGAGAGTCGCCCTGACTCTGAATCGCTGTCAAGTCACCATCGCGCGCGAAGCGGTGTGCCAGTGCCAGTGCCCGGGAGGTTGTCCACAGGCAGGCGTCTGCGCCGGAAGCGAGTGCTTCGACGCGGGACACTGAGGCAATGACAGCCGGGGGGATGATCGACGGGGGCGCGTGGGTGCGGGCGGCGCGGCGGCAGCGACGATTGAGCCAGCGCGAGCTTGCGGCACGGGCCGGCGTCCCGCAGCAGACGATCGCCCGAGCGGAGAACAGCCGGCGGGGGCCGCAGCTGCCGCTCTTCGTCCAGCTCTTGGCGGCGGCGGGCTTCGGGCTGGTTCTCGTCGATCTCCGGGGGCGGCCCTTGATCGTCGACGAGGAGCACGACCGCATCCGGGACGCTGCGGGACGTCACCTGCCCGCTCACTTGAGCTGGCGCGGTAAGCCCAGCTACTTCGACGACTGGTGGGGTTGGCACCGCATCGCCTGGCTGAACAGCGACGTGCCCGAACACATCTGGTATCACCGCCGCCGGCAATACCAGATCATTCCCGACCCGGAGAGCCACGAAGTCGGCTACGTCTGGGACGACGCGACCTGAGTCGTCAGACCCCGACCGGGTGCCAGACGGTCTTGGACTCGGTGAACGCCGCCAGCCGGGTGAGGCCGGGGTCGCCGTCGAAGGACGCGCTTCGTGGGACGAAGACCCGTTTGACGTTGTCAGCGGCGGTGCGCTGCAGGGCGGCGCGGTCCTCCGGCGCGGCGCCGGTGAGGTCGAGGGCGTTGACGTCGCGGTGCGAAGCCAGCCAGGGCGCCAGCTCGGCGGTGAACCCGGTGAGCAGGTTGACCACGCCGCCGGGGAGATCGGAGGTCGCCAGGACCTCGCCCAGCGTCACCGCGGGGAGCGGCCGACGCTCGGCCGCGACGACCACGGCGGTGTTGCCCATGGCGATGACGGGCGCGACGACGGAGACGAGCCCGAGCAGGGAGGAGTCCTGCGGGGCGAGCACGCCCACCACCCCGGTCGGCTCGGGCAGCGTGAACGTGAAGTAGGGGCCGGCGACTGGATTGGTGGAGCCGGCGACCTGGGCGTACTTGTCCGTCCACCCGGCGTAGTGCACCCACCGGTCGATGGCGGTGTCCACCTGCGCCGCGGCGCGCGCGGCCGACAGTCCCTCGCCGGCGGTGAGCTCGGCGACGAACTGCTCCCGGCGACCCTCGAGCACCTCGGCGACCCGATACAGCACCTGTCCCCGGTTGTAGGCGGTGGCGCCGGACCAGGCTCCGAAGGCGCCGCGGGCAGCGACGACTGCGTCGCGGACGTCCTTGCGGGAGGCATGCGCGGCATGGGCGAGCAGCGCGCCCTCGCCGTCCGTCACCGGGTAGGACCGGCCGGACTCCGAGCGGGGGAACTTGCCGCCCACGTAGAGCTTGTAGGTCTTGCGGACGTCCAGCCGTCCACTCGATCGCTCAGACATCGAGGTACGCCTCCAGCCCGTGCCGGCCGCCCTCGCGACCAAAGCCGGACTCCTTGTAACCACCGAACGGAGCGGTGGGGTCGAAACGGTTGAAGGTGTTGGCCCACACCACGCCGGCGCGGAGCTTGGCGGCCATGGCGAGGATGCGCGAGCCCTTCTCCGTCCAGACACCGGCCGAGAGGCCGTAGGGCGTGTTGTTGGCCTTCGCGATCGCCTCATCCGGGGTGCGGAAGGTCAGCACCGAGAGCACCGGACCGAAGATCTCGTCCTGCGCGATGCGATGCGCCTGGGTCACGTCGGTGAAGACGGTGGGCGGGAACCAGAAACCGCGATCGGGCAGGTCGCACGGCGGGGACCAGCGCGTCGCCCCTTCCGCCTCGCCGGCGTCGGTCAATGCGCGGATCCGCGCCAATTGCTCGCCGGAGTTGATGGCCCCGACGTCGGTGTTCTTGTCCAGCGGGTGTCCGACGCGCAGCGTGCCGAGACGCCGCTTCAACGCGTCGACCAGCTCGTCGGCGACGGACTCCTGGACCAGCAGCCGCGACCCCGCGCAGCAGACCTGACCCTGATTGAAGAAGATGCCGTTGACGATGCCCTCGACGGCCTGGTCCAGCGGGGCGTCGTCGAAGACGATGTTGGCCGCCTTGCCGCCCAGTTCGAGGGTGACCTTCTTGCCGGTCCCGGCGACCGACCGCTGGATGATCTTGCCGACCTCGGTGGAGCCGGTGAAGGCGATCTTGTCGACATCGTCGTGCTCGACGATGGCCTGGCCGATGGCAGGACCACCGGCGAGGATGTTCACCACGCCCGGCGGCAGGTCGGCCTCGGCGATGATCTCGGCCAGGACCAGGGCAGTGAGCGGCGTCGTCTCGGCGGGCTTGAGGACCACGGTGTTGCCGGTCGCCAGCGCCGGCGCGATCTTCCAGGCCGCCATGAGCAGCGGGAAGTTCCACGGGATGACCTGGCCGGCCACGCCGAGCGGACGCGGCGCGGGGCCGAAGCCGGCGTAGCCGAGCTTGTCCGCCCAGCCGGCGTAGTAGAAGAAGTGCGCGGCTGCGGTGGGGATGTCGACGTCACGCGACTCCCGGATGGGCTTGCCGTTGTCCAGCGACTCCAGGACCGCGAGTTCGCGGCCCCGCTCCTGGATCGCGCGGGCGATGCGGAAGAGGTACTTGCCCCGCTCCGCCCCGGACATCGCCGACCACGGCCCGTCGAAGGCCCGCCGCGCGGCCCGCACGGCGTCCTGCACGTCGGACGGGCCGGCTTCGGCGACCTCGGCCAGCGGCTGCTCGTCGGCGGGGTCGATCGTCTTGATCGCCTCGCCCGCGCCGTCGCGGAACTGCCCGTCGACGAAGATCTGGTAGCTCGGCTTGAGCCGCGCGATGTCACGCGACTCGGGGGCGGGCGCGTACTCGAACTTGGCCATCAGTCAACACTCACGTAGTCGGGTCCGTCGTAGCTGCCGGTCGTCAGCTTGTGCCGCTGCTGCAGCAGATCGTTGAGCAGGCTGGAGGCGCCGAAGCGGAACAGGTCCGGGTCGAGCCAGTCGTCGCCGGCCACCTCGTTGACCATGACCAGGAAGCGCACCGCCTCCTTGGTGGTGCGGATGCCGCCGGCGAGCTTCACGCCGCGGCGCTCGCCGGTCGCGGCGGCGAAGTCACGGACCGCCTCCAGCATCACCAGCGCCACCGGCGCGGTCGCCGCGGGCGAGACCTTGCCGGTGGAGGTCTTGATGAAGTCGCCCCCGGCCAGCAGGGCCAGCCACGACGCCCGACGGGCGTTGTCCAGGGTGGTCAGCTCGCCGGTCTCGAGGATGACCTTCAGGTGCGCGTCGCCGCACTCGGCCTTGACCGCGACGATCTCCTCGTAGACCTGCAGGTAGCGCCCGGCGAGGAAAGCGCCCCGGTCGATCACCATGTCGATCTCGGTCGCGCCGGCGGCGACGGCCTCGCGGACGTCCACGAGCTTGGTCGCCAGCGAGGCCCGGCCGGAGGGGAAGGCGGTGGCCACCGCGGCGATCTGCACCGCCGATCCGCGCAGCGCCTCGACGGCGGTGGCGACCAGATCCGGGTAGACGCAGACGGCGGCGACCGCCGGGGTCGCCGGGTCGGCCGGATCGGGGCGCCGGGCCTTGGCGCAGAGCGAGCGGACCTTGCCGGGCGTGTCGGCGCCCTCCAGCGTGGTGAGGTCCACCATCGAGATCGCGGTGTCGATGGCCCACGCCTTGGCCGTGGTCTTGATGCTGCGCGTGGCGAGCGAGGTAGCACGCCCTTCGGCGCCGACCTGGTCCACGCCGGGCAGACCGTGCAGGAAGCGGCGCAGCGTCGCGTCGTCGCGAGCCGCGCCGGCCAGGTCGGGGGCAGCCAGGGTCGTCATTTCGGCCAGTCTAGGCCGCGAGCCCGGACGCACCCAGACCCGACGCCGAAGCCAGGTCATAGGGTCGGGGCATGCAGACCAGCGTCGTCGAACACCCCATCGTCCAGGCGCGGCTGACCGTGATGCGCGACAAGACCAGCAGCAACGCCGAGTTCCGCGCGGCCCTTCGTGAGCTGGCCACCCTGCTCGTCTACGAGGCGGCCCGCGACCTCGAGCCCGCCGGCATCCCGATCGAGACACCGGTCTCGGCGACGACGGGGACGGCCATCGCCAACCCGCCGCTGCTGGTGCCGGTGCTGCGTGCCGGCCTCGGGATGGCCGAGGCCGCCTTCAACCTGCTGCCGGAGTCGCAGATGGGCTTCGTCGGCCTGGCTCGCGACGAGCGGACCCACGAGCCGACGCCGTACATGGCCTCGCTGCCGGAGTCGCTGGCCGGACGGCCGGTGTTCGTCCTGGACCCGATGCTCGCGACCGGTGGTTCGCTGCTGCACTGCCTGCACCTGCTCGCCGAGCGCGGTGCCACCGAGCTCACCGTGGTCTGCGCCCTCGTCGCCCCGGAGGGGCACGCAGCGCTCGAGGCGTCGGGGCTACCGATCCGGCTCTTCACCGCCAGCATCGACGAGCGCCTGAACGAGAACGCCTACATCGTCCCTGGCCTCGGTGACGCCGGCGACCGGCAGTTCGGACCGCGCTAGCGGATCCGAACCGTCGGCTCGGTGGGCCGCGTTAGCGGGTCCGGACCGTCGACTCGGTGGGCCACGTCAGCGGGTCCGGACGCTCGCACGTCAGCAGTACCGGAAGACGTATCCCCGGTGCCCACGCGGGACGACGTCCCGGTCACGGAGCAGGATGGACATCCGCCCGTGCCGCTGCGCGCAGGCTCGGCTGTAGGCCGAGCGCGGGGTGTCGCTGTACTCGATCTCGATCACACGCGACCCGTAGTACCTGGTGTAGCCGCCGCACTCCCGGTAGACCTCGCACTCCTCGGCCACGGCGAAGTCGAAGCCGAGGCGCCGGGCCTGCCGCGAGACCTCGACGGTGTTCTTCTGCGCGATGGCCAGGCCGCGGGCGTGCGCTCGCTTCACGAGGGCGCCTGCGAAGGCGAGATTGTCGGCACGGGTGATCGCGCCCCGCACGCCGCGCCGCGTCCAGGAGTCGAGGTTGTCCGGCTCGACGGCGTCGAAGCCGCGCTTGGCGCAGCCGTCGAACCAGCCGCCGACGATGCGCAGCAGGGCCTTCCGCTTCGCCGCGGTCGAGGTGTCGAGGATGTGCTCGCCGGGCCAGTTGGGGTCCTGCACCAGCCGGCCGCCGACCCGCAGCAGCAGCGAGGCGTGCTTCGCCGTCCAGAACCTGTTCTCGTCCGGCTGGGTCTGGAAGGCGTTGACGTAGCAGATGTTGTAGCGGCCTCCGACCGGCCGGGAGCTGCGGTCGCGGTCGACGATGCGGACCTGCGTCACCGGCGGGTACGAGCCGCCGAGCTGGTAGTCGGCCACCCCCGCCTTCGGCGGCAGTCGCACCGCGGGACGGGCGTCGGCCACGGACCCCGACGCGCAGCCGGCCAGCACGACGGCGGCCAGCACCGCGCCGAGCCGCCTCACCAGCCCCACGTGCCCGGCCCGCCCTTGAACGGACCCACGACATCGTCGGTGATCCAGCCGCCGTAGAAGCCGCCCTCCTGCGGCCGGACGGCCTCGCCGTCCACGGAGCAGGCGAAGGCCGACGGGTAGAAGGTCAGCGCCCCGGCGATCGCGGCGAAGCGGGGGACCGGCCGCTCGTAGGACCAGGCCTGCGCCTCGATCACCCGGTCGGGCAGGACGACGTCCCAGTAGGTGGCCTCGCCCTTCCACTCGCACATCGAGCCGCCGCGCGTCGAGGGGCGCAGCAGTGCGGCGTCGACATCGGCACGCGGCAGGTACCAGGTCGGCGGGTGGCTGGTCTCCAGGACGCGATGCGCCCGCCGTGAGTCCGCGACGACGACATCGCCGGCCCGGACGATCACGTGCCGCTCGGACGGGACGCAGGCCGGCGGCCGGGGGTAGTCCCAGACCGACTCCCGGCCGGGGCCGGGCTCGACGCGAGGTCCGGACGGGGGACGAGATGCAGGACTCACCTGATCATGGTGCCCGGCAAGGCAACCCCGCGGCGGCGCCGGACGTCCTTCCCTTGTGACAACCTTGGTCCCCGTGACCGCCGACGAGCACCGGGTGCGCGAGACGCCCCCTGCTCCGGCGGCCCCCGGCGTCGACCTCAACGCCCTCTACCAGGCGCACTGGCGCTATCTCGTGCGGTTGGCGACCCTCATGGTCGATGACGTCGCCAGCGCCGAGGATGTCGTCCAGGACGCCTTCGTCGCCTTCCACAAGCGCTCCGGGGCGCTCCGGGATCCCGATGCGGCGCTGGGTTACCTCCGGACCTCGGTCGTGAACCTGTCGCGTTCGGTGCTGCGCCGCCGGCAGACCGTCCGCAAGCACCTCAAGGTCGCCGAGCCTGAGGCGACGGCGGGGGCCGACGACGACGTCCTGCTGCGCGACGAGCACCGGGCCGCCCTCCAGGCCGTCCGCGCACTGCCGCGGCACCAGCGCGAGGTGCTGATCCTGCGGTACTGGTCGGGGCTCTCCGAGCGGGAGATTGCCGAGACCCTCGGGATCTCCAACGGCGCCGTGAAGTCGGCGGCCAGCCGCGGCATGGCGTCACTGCAGAAGACCCTGCGCAGCACGCTGGGGGAGGGGTCATGACCGACGACGACCTGGCACGGCTGCTCGCCGAGGCCTTCGATGCGCGGGCTCGCGGGGCCCTCGACGACCACGCTGCCCCGCCGCTGCCCCGCTTCGCCGACCCGTCGCGGGCCACGTCAGCCTCCCGTCTCGAGCTCTCCCCGTCCTCTGCGAGATCGCCGCGGACGCGGTGGTGGGCGCCGCTGGCCGCCGCCGCTGCCGTCCTCGCGGTGGCCGCAGGTGTCACCGCGGTCGTGGTGAGCGACGACGGCTCGCAGCAGGTCGCGGCCGGACCGAGCGGGGACCGTACGAGCGGTGGTCCGATCGCCGCCGCGAACGCGGTGCGCATCACCACCCTCAACGCCGACGGCGACACCTACGGCGTCGGCATGCCCGTCATCGCCTACTTCTCGAAGCGGATCACCGATGCCCGCGCCTTCCAGGCCGCGACGAAGGCGACGGCGAACGGCAAGCCGCTGGCGGTGGCCTGGTACTTCCAGCGTTCCAAGGCCGGCCGCGGTCCCATCGAGGGACACCTGCGACCGCAGCAGTACTGGCCGGCGCACAGCCAGATCCACGTGCAGTTCCCGGCGGCGGGGACCCCGCTCGGCGACGGGCTGCGCAGCGACGGCAAGCTCGCCTCGCTGGACTTCCGCATCGGCGCCCGCACCATCCTCACCGTCGACGACCAGCGTCACCGGCTCAGCGTCACCAGCGACGGTCGCAGCATCGACACCTTCAAGGTGTCGCTGGGGTCGGAATCGACCCCGACGACGCGCGGCATCAAGGTGATCATGGAGAAGGGGCGGGCCGTCCCGATGCGGGGGCCCGGCTACTACGAGCCGGCGGTGCGGTTCACGCAGCGACTCACCTACAGCGGCGAGTACCTGCACGCTGCGCCGTGGAACGTCAAGAACATCGATCGGGGCGTCGACTCGTCCAACGGCTGCACCAACATGCTGCCCGGCGACGCGGGGAAGCTCTACCGGCAGACCCGCGTCGGCGACGTCGTCCAGTACCCCAACGCCGACGGCCCCACCCTGCAGGTGGGGCAGGGCTACGGCGACTGGAACGTCAGCTGGACGCAGTGGCGCACCGGCGGGCTCGTCCCCACCGGCTGACGCCGTTCGCCGCTCACCCGACCAGCGCCGCCACCTCGTCGCGCAGCCGGGCCAGGGTGGCGGCGGCCGTGGCGGCCGAGCCCGACGGCTCGACCACCTCCAGATAGGCCTTGAGCTTCGGTTCGGTGCCCGACGGCCGGACGACGACCCGGCCGCCGTCGACGCGCCAGCGCAACCCGTCGGTGGCCGGCAGCAGCTCCTCGACGGTGACCGCACGGCCGAGGAGCGTCGTCGGTGGCTCGGCGCGCAGCCGCGACATGGTGTCGGCGATGACGGACAGCTGCGCCACACGCACCGAGACCTGGTCGGTGACGTAGCGACCGTGCTCGGCGGCCAGCTCGTCCAGCCGGGCGCGCAGCGACGAGCCGGCCCGCTTCAGCTCCGCGGCGAGGACGGCCAGGCGCAGTGCGGCGCTGATGCCGTCCTTGTCCCGCACGAGATCCGGGGCGACGGCGTAGCCGAGTGCCTCCTCGTACCCGTAGACGAGGTCCGGCGCGGCCCGCGAGATCCACTTGAACCCGGTGAGCGTCTCGGCGTAGCCGGCGCCGTGCGCCGCAGCCAGCACGCCGAGCAGCGAGGAGGAGACGATGGTGGTGGCGTAGGTGCCCCGGACGCCGGCGCGCAGCATGGCGTCGGCGAGCAGCACCCCCACCTCGTCGCCGCGCAGCATCTGCCAGCCATCGGGCCCCGGCACCGCAGCCGCGCAGCGGTCGGCGTCCGGATCGTTGGCCAGCACGAGATCGGCGTCGCGCTCGCGCGCGAGCTCCAGGGCGAGGTCCAGGGCGCCGGGCTCCTCCGGGTTCGGGAAGGCGACGGTGGGGAAGTCGGGGTCGGGGTCGCGTTGCTGGGGCACCGGCTCGACCTCGAAACCGGCGCGGCTGAAGACGGCCTGCAGTGTCTCGGTGCCGACCCCGTGCATGGCGGTGTGGACGATGGACAGATCCCGGCGGCTGTCCCCGGCCAGCCCCGCCACGGCGGCGACATAGGCGTCCACCACCTCGTCGTCGAGCACGTCGTGGTCGTCGGCGAGCGCGATCTGGCGCGTCGGTCCCACGGCCCGGATCGCCGCCTCGATCTCCCGGTCCGCCGGCGGGACGATCTGCGCACCGTCGCCGGCGTACACCTTGTAGCCGTTGTCCTGCGGCGGGTTGTGCGACGCGGTGACCATGATTCCCGCGGCGGCGCCGAGGTGCTGTACCGCGAAGGCGAGGACGGGCGTGGGCAGCACCCGCGGCAGCACCGACGCGGCGAACCCGGCGGCGGCGAGGATGCGTGCCGAGTCGTGGGCGAAGTCCGCCGAGCCGTGGCGCGCGTCGTAACCCACCACCACCGGCCTGCCGGCGTCCCCCCGCTCGACGAGCCAGGCCGCGAGGCCGGCGGCAGCCCGGCGCACCACCGCCCGGTTCATGCCGTTCGGACCGGCGCGCAGCGGCCCCCGCAGACCCGCGGTGCCGAAGGTCAGCGGGCCGGCGAAGCGGTCGGCCAGCTCGGTCTCGTCACCCGCGTCGAGCAGTCTCTGCAGCTCAGCCGCGGCGGCCGGGTCGACCTCGTCGTCGATCCACGCCCGCACCTCGTCGCGCAGCGTCATGTCCCTCAGTCCCTCTCGGTGCGGTCGATGTCGCTGTCGATAGCGATATCACCATCGACGGCGGTCTCGGCGTCCTCGGTGAAGCGGCCGCCGACAAGCCGGTCGGAGTCGCGCGGCGCGTCGGTGACCAGGTCGGCGTACTGCTCGGCGTCGTCGTGCGGCTCGTAGCCCAGGCGCCGGCCGGGGCCGAGGTCCCAGCTGCGGCGGGTGTTGGCCGAGACGCCCCAGACCAGCTCGTAGCCGAGGTCGGGACTGCGCAGGCAGGCGTCGACGAGGCGGACGCAGTCGTCCGGCGAGAGCCAGGTCGCCAGCGACCGGACGTCGGTGGGGCGCGAGGCGAAGGTGCCGATCCGCAGGCAGGCCACGGCGGTGCCGTACCGGTCGTGGTGATACCGCCCGAGGGCCTCGCCGAAGACCTTGGTCAGCCCGTAGAGGGTGTCCGGCCGTGGCGCGACGTCGGCCGGCAGCTCCGGGGCGTTCGGGGTGAAGCCGGTGGCGTGATTGGACGACGCGAAGACGACCCGCGGCACGCCGTGCCGGCGGACGGCCTCGAAGAGCGTCATCAGCCCGTCGACGTTCGCCTCGCGCAGTCGCGGCCACGGCGCTTCGGTGGGGATGCCGGCCAGGTGCACGACGGCGGCGCAGCCGGCGACGGCGCGGTCGACGGCGGCGGCGTCGGTGAGCTCGCCGGTGACGTCGCCGGGCCCGGCGTCCGGGACCCCGACGCGGTCCAGCGTGCGGAGCTGCCAGCCGAGCGCGGGCAGGCCGGCGCGCAGCACCGAGCCGATGCTGCCGGCGGCGCCGGTGAGCAGGACGGTCACGGGTCGGCTAGAGCCGGGGGATGACCCGGCTCAGCAGCTCGCCCATCCGGGTGGCCGACGCCTTGCCGACGGCGAGGACCTCCTCGTGATCCAACGCGTCACCCAGGCCGGCGGCGAGGTTGGTGACCAGCGAGATGCCGAGGATCTCGCACCCCTCGGCGTGGGCGGCGACCGCTTCGAGCACCGTCGACATGCCGACGAGGTCGGCGCCGAGCACGCCGGCCATCCGCACCTCGGCCGGCGTCTCGTACTGCGGGCCGGGGAACTGGGCGTAGACGCCTTCGGCGATCTCGGGCGCGATCTCGTGCACCAGGTCGCGCAGCCGGGCGGCGTAGACGTCGGAGAGGTCCACGAAGCGCGGCCCGACGAGCGGGGTGCGGCCGGTGAGGTTGAGGTGGTCGCGCAGCAGCACCGGATCGCCCACGGACAGTCCCGGCGCGAGGCCGCCACAGGCGTTAGTGAGCACCACGACCCGGCAGCCGGCGGCAGCGGCCGTCCGGACGCCGTGGACGACCGGTGCGACGCCGCGACCCTCGTAGAGGTGCGTCCGTCCGAGGAAGGCGAGGACGCGCACGCCCTGCACGTCGATGGAGCGCACCCGGCCGGCGTGACCCTCGACAGCGGGCGGCAGGAAGCCGGGCAGCTCGGTGACAGGGAAGTCCGCGCTCGGGGTGCCCAGGACCTCGACGGCCGGCACCCACCCCGAGCCCAGGACGATGGCGACGTCGTGGCGGGCCACGCCGGTGCGCTCGGCCAGGGCGGCGGCTGCGGCAGCTGCTGCGCTCGCCGGGTCGGCGGTCTCGGCGTCGATCGGTGTTCCGGTCACGCCCGCCGACCCTACTCGCGCCGCGGGGGGCGGCAGCGTGGGTCGGCGGGCGTGACCGGGCCCCGGCCTTGTCATCGCCGGGGCCCTCCCTCAATCCTCCGCGTGGCCGTTCCCGGCGGCCCTGACCGCGACTGCGCCGGCACCCCTACCGGCGGCGTCGGGGGCGGCGTGCGTGCTCGTCGTGACTTGTCGTTGGCACGTCATGCACATCGCCACCTGCGGAAGGATCTCGAGTCGTTCGCGGCCGATGGCCGCATCACAGCGGGTGCACCGGCCGTAGCGGCCGGTGGCCATCCGCTCGAGCGCGGCGCGGACGTCCCGGAGCGCGGCCCGCGCGCCCGCGGCCAGTGAGGCCGCCACCTCGTCGTCCGCGCTGCCGAACCGGCCGGGTGTACCTGGCCGGGTCAGTGCCGCGAGCTGCTCCCGGCGGAACTCCTGCTGCTGGTGGAGCATGACGCGGAGCTGGGCGTACTCGCGGGGCGTCAGCGAGGACGGCCGCGATGCCGCCTGCGCCGGGTCTGTCCGTGTGCCCATGACTCCACCCTGCGCGACGGTGGTGGCAGTCCACGGTGAGCCAGCTGTGAACCGGCTCTGTCCACGAGCTCTGTCCGCGGGCGTCCCGCCGGGGCGGTCAGTCGGAACGGTCAGTCCGGGAGGGCCAGCTCGGCCCAGACGATCTTGCGGCCGGGGGCGCTGAGGGTGACGCCCCACGAGGTGCAGAGCGCGCTGACCAGAGCCAGCCCACGACCGTTCGTGTCGTGGATACCGGCGTCGCGCGGCTGCGGCCAGCCGGTGCCCTCGTCCTCGACTCGCAGCACCAGCCGCCGCCGCTCGTGGGAGACGGCGACGCGCACGGTCGGGCTCGCGGCCCGGACGGCGTTGGTGACCAGTTCGCTGATCACGAGCTCGATGTCGTCGCGCAGGGTGTCGGGCAGCGCCGCGGGCAGCAGGCCGGCGATCACCGCGTTGACGTAGACGCGAGCGGCGGTGGGAGTGTGTTCGTCGGCGACGAACTCCCGTTCGAGCGGCGCTGCCACGTCGTCTCGTCCTCCACCCACGCCTGCCGTCGTTGCGACGCCTCCATCGGTGACTGTGCCACAGTAGGACCGTGAGTTCACTGTCCCTCAGTGCCCGCCGTGAGCACGGCGACGACGGTGGCGCCGTCACGTTGAGCCTGGACGGTGACCTCGACCTGGCCACCGTGCCCACGCTGCGCGACTCGGCACTCTCCGAGCTCGCCGAGCCGTCGTGCCGGACGCTGGTCCTGGATCTGGCGGGCCTGACCTTCGTTGACTCCACCGGAATCGGCTGCTGGATCGACCTGCGCAACCACGCCGAGGAACTCGGCAAGGGCCTGCGCCTCGAGGCCGTCCCCGCGGCGGCTCGGCGCACCGTCACCATCGCCGGGCTCGCCCCGGTCTTCGGCATCGACGAGGCCTGAGGCTCTCGGGTGGAGCAGACCTACTGACGCGTAACCCCCGGCGAACGGCGGGTTGCGACATCGCCCACGTCGACATCGCCCCGGGCGGGTCCGGCCCCTAGAGTCCAGAGAATGCCCGACGAGCCGGCCGCACCGTCAACTCTCGCCCTCGCCGCCGACTTCCCGACGCCCGACCGGGACGCCTGGCGCGCTCTGGTCTCCGCCGTCCTCGCCAAGTCCGGCGCGGCCGAGGCGAGCGACCCCGAGGCGGCACTGGCGTACCGCAGCTACGACGGCATCACGATCGCCCCGCTGTACACCGCCGACGACGCGCCACCGCTGGTGGGTGCGCCCGGCCGGCCGCCGTTCGTCCGGGGCCCGGTCGCCCTCACCGACACCGGCGACGATCCCGACGGCGGCACCGCCGCACCCGGCTGGGACGTCCGCACCCGGCACGCCGACCCCGACGCCGCCCGGACCAACGCCGCCGTCCTCAACGACCTCGAGACCGGCGCCACCTCGCTGTGGCTCGTCGTCGGCGACCGCGGCCTGGCGGTCGCCGACCTCCCGGCCGCCCTGAAGGACGTCTACCTGGAGCTGGCGCCGATCGTCCTGGACGCCGGTGCCGACACCGTCGCCGCCGCCGACGCGCTGCTGGCCCTCGCCGACGAGCGGGGGGTGGAACGTGCTCGGCTCGCCGGCTCGCTGGGTGACGATCCGATCGGCGCGCTGGCGCGAGACGGTGCCGAGCCCGACCTCGCCTCCCTCGCCGATCTCGCCGGCCGGGCGGCCGGCACCGGCCTGCGCGTCGCCACGGTCGATGCCGGCGTCTACCACCGCGCCGGGGCCAGCGACGCGCAGGAGCTCGGCATCGCCACCGCCGTCGGGGTCGCCTACCTGCGGGCGTTGGTCGACGGCGGGTTCGCCGTGGACGACGCCCTCGCCCTCATCGACTTCCGCTTCGCGGTGACGGCCGAGCAGTTCCCGTCCATCGCCAAGCTGCGGGCGGCCCGGCGGCTCTGGGACCGCGTCGCCGAGCTCAGCGGTGCCGCCGAGACGCGGCGCGGGCAGTACCAGCACGCGGTGACCGCCGAGGCGGTCCTCACCCAGCGCGACCCGTGGGTCAACCTGCTGCGCGGCACCATCGGCTGCTTCGCCGCGGCCGTCGGCGGTGCCGACGCGATCACGGTGCTGCCCTTCGACCACGCCATCGGGCTGCCGGACGACTTCAGCCGCCGCATCGCCCGCAACACCTCGGCCGTGCTGCACGACGAGTCCTCGCTGGCCCGGGTCGCCGATCCGGCCGGCGGCTCCTGGTTCGTCGAGTCGCTCACCGACCAGCTCGCCGAGGCGGCGTGGTCGGTCTTCACCGGCATCGAGCGGGGCGGCGGCGCGCTCGCGCAGCTGCGCGACGGCTCGCTCGAGGCGATGGTCGCCGAGGTCCGGGGCCGTCGCGCCGACGACATCGCCCACCGCCGTGCCCCCATCACCGGTGTCAGCGAGTTCGCCTTCATCGATGAGGCGCCCGTGACGCGCACCGCCTGGCCGTCGTCGGTCGGGGGCGGGCTGCTGCCGCAGCTGCGCTACGCCGAGGCCTTCGAGCAGCTGCGCGATCTGGCCGACGGGCAGCCGGAGCGTCCCGTCGTCTTCCTCGCCACGCTCGGACCGCCGGCGGTCCACAGCGCGCGCGCCGGCTTCGCCGCCAACCTCTTCCAGGCCGGCGGATTCTCCTGCGTGACCGGCCCGGTCGAGGACTTTGCGCAGTCCGGCGCAAAGATCGCCTGTCTCTGCTCGTCGGACAAGGTCTACGCCGAGGAGGCCGCACCCGCCGCCGCAGCGCTGCGCGAGGCGGGGGCCAGCCGGATCTGGCTGGCCGGCAAGGGCGACCACGACGGGGTCGACGCGACCATCTTCGCCGGCTGCGACGCGGTCGCCGTGTTGCGAGAGGCCTTCGACGAGCTGGGAGTGAGCGCATGAGCATCCCCGATTTCGGCGACGCGACGCTGGGTGACATCCCGGCCTCGACGCCGGAGGTCACCGCATCGGCCTGGCAGACCCCCGAGGGCATCGACGTCGCCCCGCTCTACACGGCGGCCGATCTCGGTGAGCTGGACACGCTGCGCACCTACCCCGGCATCAAGCCGTTCCTGCGTGGTCCGTACCCGACGATGTACGTCAACCAGCCCTGGACGATCCGGCAGTACGCCGGCTTCTCGACGGCGGCGGAGTCCAACGCCTTCTACCGCCGCAACCTCGCGATGGGGCAGAAGGGGCTCTCCATCGCCTTCGACCTGCCGACGCATCGCGGTTACGACAGCGACAACCCTCGCGTCACCGGTGACGTGGGCATGGCCGGCGTCGCCATCGACTCGATCTACGACATGCGGCAGCTCTTCGACGGCATCCCGCTGGACCGGATGAGCGTCTCGATGACCATGAACGGCGCGGTGCTGCCGGTGCTGGCGCTCTACGTCGTCGCGGCCGAGGAGCAGGGGGTCAAGCCGGAGCAGCTCACGGGGACGATCCAGAACGACATCCTCAAGGAGTTCATGGTCCGCAACACCTACATCTACCCGCCGCAGCCGTCGATGCGGATCATCAGCGACATCTTCGAGTTCACGTCGCAGCACATGCCGAAGTTCAACTCGATCTCGATCTCCGGCTACCACATCCAGGAGGCCGGCGCGACGGCTGACCTGGAGCTCGCGTACACCCTCGCCGACGGCGTCGAGTACATCCGTGCCGGCCTGGAGGCCGGTCTGGACATCGACAAGTTCGCGCCGCGACTGAGCTTCTTCTGGGCCATCGGCATGAACTTCTTCATGGAGGTCGCGAAGCTGCGGGCGGGGCGCTTGCTCTGGGCCAAGCTCGTCAGCCAGTTCGACCCGAAGAGCGACAAGTCGCTGTCGCTGCGCACCCACTCGCAGACCTCGGGCTGGTCGCTCACCGCGCAGGACGTCTTCAACAACGTCACCCGCACCTGCATCGAAGCCATGGCGGCGACGCAGGGTCACACGCAGTCGTTGCACACCAACGCCCTCGACGAGGCGCTGGCGCTGCCGACCGACTTCAGCGCCCGCATCGCGCGCAACACCCAGCTGCTGCTGCAGCAGGAATCGGGGACGACGCGCGTCATCGACCCGTGGGGTGGGTCGGCCTACGTCGAGAAGCTGACCTACGACCTCGCCCGGCGGGCCTGGGCGCACATCACCGAGGTCGAGGAGGCTGGCGGCATGGCCAAGGCCATCGACCAGGGTCTGCCGAAGCTGCGCATCGAGGAGGCGGCGGCGCGCACTCAGGCGCGGATCGACTCCGGACGCCAGCCGCTCATCGGCGTCAACAAGTACCGGCTCGCGCAGGAGGACGACCTCGACGTCCTCAAGGTCGACAACGCCGGGGTGCGCCGGGAGCAGACCGAGAAGCTGCAGCGGCTGCGGGCCGAGCGCAACGCCGACGAGGTCGAGGCCACGCTCACCGCGCTCACCCACGCCGCCGAGCGGGGCGGCAACCTGCTGGCCCTGGCCATCGACGCCGCCCGCGCCAAGGCCACGGTCGGTGAGATCAGCGACGCGCTGGAGAAGGTCTACGGTCGGCACCAGGCGACGATCCGGACGATCTCCGGCGTCTATCGCGAGGAGGCCGGGGCCGAGGTGGAGCTGATCGAGCAGGCGCGTGCCGCCACCGACGAGTTCGCCGACGAGCAGGGTCGCCGGCCCCGCATCCTCATGGCCAAGATGGGACAGGACGGCCATGACCGCGGCCAGAAGGTCCTCGCCACCGCCTTCGCCGACCTCGGCTTCGACGTGGACGTGGGCCCGCTGTTCCAAACGCCGGCCGAGGTCGCGCGGCAGGCCGTCGAGGCGGACGTCCACGTGGTGGGCGTCAACTCGCTGGCCGCCGGTCACCTGACGCTGGTGCCGGAGCTGCGGGACGCGCTCGCCGAGCAGGGCCGTGACGACATCATGATCGTCGTCGGCGGGGTGATCCCGCCCGGTGACTTCGACGCGCTGCGCGAGGCCGGCGCCGCCGCGATCTATCCACCCGGCACGGTCATCGCGGAGGCCTCGTTGGAGCTGCTCGGCAAGCTGCGCGATGCCCTGGCCGACTCCGCCCCCGCCGGTTGAGTGGGCCGATATCGCGCGAGTGGGCCGATAGATCGGCCCACTGAGCTGACCATGGCCCACTCAACAGGACGAACGCGATGGTGAAGGTCTCCGTGCCCGAGCTGGCCGAGGGCGTCCGGGCGGGGCGACGGGCGGCGATTGCGCGGGCGATCACGCTCGTCGAGTCGCGCCGTGCCGATCACGGTGAGCTCGCCCAGCAGCTGCTCGCCGAGCTGCTGCCGGAGACCGGCGGCGCCGATCGCATCGGCATCAGCGGTGTCCCCGGCGTCGGCAAGTCCACCTTCATCGACCAGCTCGGCGTCAACCTCATCGCCGAGGGCCACCGGGTGGCCGTGCTGGCCGTCGACCCCTCGTCCGGCCGAACCGGCGGTTCCATCCTCGGCGACAAGACCCGGATGGCCCGGCTCAGCGCGGACGACAACGCCTTCGTCCGCCCCTCGCCCTCGGCGGGGACGCTGGGCGGCGTGGCGAAGGCGACCCGCGAGACGATGCTCGTGATGGAGGCGGCCGGTTACGACGTCGTCCTCGTCGAGACCGTCGGCGTGGGGCAGAGCGAGTACGTCGTCGCCGACATGGTGGACACCTTCCTTTTTCTCACTCTTGCGCGAACGGGTGACCAGCTGCAGGGCATGAAGCGCGGCATCCTGGAACTCGCCGACGTCATCGCCGTCAACAAGGCCGACGAGCAGCACGAGACGGAGTCCGAGCGAGCCGGCCGGGAGCTGTCGGCCGCGCTGCGCTTCCTGCGCGGTCCGGACGACGACTGGCAGACGCCGGTCGTCACCTGCAGCGGGCTGCACAACCTCCACCTGGACCGGGTCTGGAAGCACGTCCGGCGTCACCGGGAGTGGCTCGACGAGCGGGGCGGCTTCGACCGCAAGCGCAGCGAACAGCTCGTCGCCTGGACCCGCGACCTCGTCCGGGACCGTCTGCTCGCCCGGCTGCAGGCCGCGGGTGTGCGCGAGGCCGTCCAGCAGGCCGAAGCGGCCGTCCGGGACGAGCAGCTCACCCCGGATCAGGCGGCGGAGCGCATTCTCGCCGCCCTCGACCGCGATCAGTCGGGCTGACCCTCGCGCCGGCGGGCGGCGCTGAACTGGACGAAGGTGAGGGCGACGGCGGCCCCGGTGACGACACCGGCCAGTCGGGCCAGGATGCGGCGCCGGGTGTTGTCCAGCTCGAATCCGGTGAACTGCACTCCGATCTCCTTCCGAGACGGAAAGGGCACCGCCCCGGGATCGCCGGGCGCGGTACCTGATCATGACTGTACGGACGTCGGTCGGGACGAAACGGACAGTCATGGCGCCGTGTACCCGTTCTCACAGTCGACCCGGACACAGCGCGCCCGCAGGATTAACGGCGGGTGACGATCAGCTTTCGCGCTCGCACATCCGGCGGTACACCCGGTTACGCACCCGCAGGATCCCCGCCGCCGAGGCCACGGCCAGCAGCGATCCGACGAGGACGCCGACGGTGACGTGCTCCCCGGCGGCGCTGCCCGCGCCGTAGGCCAGCTCACCGATCAGCAGCGAGACGGTGAAGCCGATCCCCGCCAGGGCGGCCATGCCGATCACGTCCACCCACGCGAGCTCGTCGTCCAGCTCGGCGCGGGTGAAGCGCGCCAGCAGCCACGTTGAGGCCGAGATGCCGACGGTCTTGCCGATCACCAGCCCGGCGATCACCCCGAGGGCGACGGGGTCGCTCAGCGCGTCGCCCAACCCGGACCAGCCGCCGACCGCGACCCCGGCGGCGAAGAAGGCGAAGACCGGCACCGCCAGGCCGGCCGAGAGCGGCCGCAGCCGGTGCTCGAGGTGACGGGCCAGGCCGGGTCGCTCCGGGTCGCGATCGCGCCGCACCACCGGCACGGTGAACGCCAGCAGCACCCCCGCGACCGTTGCGTGCACCCCCGACTCGTGGACCAGTACCCACGCGACGACGGCCAGCGGCAGCAACAACCACGGACTGCGCACCCGCCGCTGCACCAGCACACCGAAGAGCGCGATCGGGACCAGCGCCGCCACGAACCAGAGCAGGTGCAGTTCCCGCGTGTAGAAGATGGCGATGATCGTGATCGCCAGCAGATCGTCCACGATGGCGAGCGTCAGCAGGAAGGTCCGCAGGCCGGACGGCAGGTGCGTGCCCAGCACGGCTAGCACGGCGACGGCGAAGGCGATGTCCGTGGCGGTAGGGATCGCCCAGCCGGTGAGGTCGCCGTCGGCGAGCAGGTTCACCACGACGAAGATCAACGCCGGGGTCGCCATGCCGCCGACCGCGGCCGCGACCGGGAGCGCCGCCCGCCGGGGATCGCGCAGGTCGCCGGCGACGAACTCCTGCTTCAGCTCGAGCCCCGCGACGAAGAAGAAGATCGCCAGCAGGCCGTCGGCGGCCCAGGTGCCGAGGCTCAGGTCCAGGTGCAGCGCGGACGGTCCCACCCGGAGATCGCGCAGTCGCTCGTAGGAGTCGGCGAGCGGGCTGTTGGCCCAGACCAGGGCGACGAGGGCCGCGGCCAGCAGCAGCACGCCACCGGTGGTCTCGCCGCGCAGGACGTCGGCGATCCGGCGTGACTCGTCGGTCGAGCCTCGGGCGAAGAGGCGCAGCGGCTGCGGCACGGTGGCGTCCTTCGAGGGTCGGGAAGTGTCACTGCCGACCAGACTTCCCGGCGCACCACCACCCACCCTACGGGGCCAGCGCCTAAAGTCAGCGGGATGCACATCGACTTCTCGCCGTCGCAGCGTACGAGCCTGGGGGTCGAGTGGGAGCTCGAGCTCGTCGACCTCGACACCCGCGAGCTCACCGGGGCCTCGGACGCGCTGCTGGCCGAGATCTCGGCCGAAGGCGACGGCGAGCATCCGAAGGCCAAGCACGAGCTGTTCCAGTCCTGCGTCGAGGTGATCACCGGCGTCTGCCAGACCGTCGCCGAGGCCCGCGCCGACCTCGCCGGGACCATCGCCGAGCTGCAGGGCCCGGCCGCCGCCCGCAACGTCGGGCTGATGTGCAGCGGAACGCATCCGATCACCGACTGGTCGACACAGCGCATCACCGACACCGACCGCTACCACTCCCTCATCGACCGGAACCAGTGGCTGGCGCGGCAGCTGCAGATCTTCGGTGTCCACGTCCACTGCGGCATCCGGGCCCCCGAGAAGGCCATCCCCATCGTCAACGGACTGCTCGCCTACCTGCCGCACTTCCTCTCGCTGTCGGCCTCCTCGCCCTACTGGATCGGCTCGGACACCGGCCTGGCCTCCTACCGGTCCAAGGTCTTCGAGGCGCTGCCCACGGCCGGGCTGCCGTACCAGCTCGGCGGCTGGGACGAGTTCGAGCGCTACATGGACATCCTGATCCACTCCCACGCGATCGAATCGATCCGCGAGGTGTGGTGGGACATCCGCCCCCACCCCAACTTCGGCACGGTGGAGCTGCGCATCTGCGACGGCTTGCCGTCCCTGGACGAGATCAGCTGTGTCGCCGCGCTCGCGCAGTGCCTCGTGGAGCGCTTCGACCGCCAGCTGGACGACGGCTACCAGCTGCCCGAGCCGCGGCCGTGGCTGGTGCGGGAGAACAAGTGGCGCGCGGCGCGCTACGGCCTGGACGCCGAGATCGTGGTGGACAACACCGGCCGCGTCCAGCCGGTGACGACCGCGATCACCGACCTCGTGGACGACCTGCTGCCCATCGCCCGCCGGCTCGACTGCACCGCCGAGCTCGAGGCCATTCCTCGGCTCATCGAGCGGGGCGCCAGCTACCAGCGGCAGCGTGCCCACGCCGCGGCGCACGAGGGCAAGCTGGAGCCGGTCGTCGACCTGCTGATCGCCGAGCTGCGAGACGGGCTGGAGCTGTGAGCGCAGCCGAACAGCTCGAGCCCCTCGACGTCGTCGCGCTGCGGCGGGAGCTGCACGCGCACCCCGAGCTCGCCTTCGCCGAGCACCGCACCACCGACCTGATCGTGGGACAGCTGCGCGCCGTCGGACTGGCGCCGCAGGTGCTGCCGGGTGGGACCGGTGCGGTCTGCGACGTCGGCGCCGGGGAGCCGGTGATCGCGCTGCGGGCCGACATCGACGCGTTGCCGCTGGCCGACGAGAAGGCAGTGGCCTACCGCTCGACGGTCGAGGGGATGTGTCACGGCTGCGGTCACGACGCGCACACCGCGATCCTGCTGGCCGCGGCGCGGGAGCTCGCCGCCGCGCCACCGAGCACGGGCCGGGTGCGGCTGGTCTTCCAGCCCGCGGAGGAGACGGTGCCCGGCGGGGCGCCGCAGGTGCTGCGCTCCGGGGTGCTGACCGGGGCGCGGCAGATCTTCGCGCTGCACTGCGATCCCCGCCTCGAGACCGGGACGGTCGGGGTGCGGACCGGACCGATCACCGCAGCCTGCGACCAGCTCGAGGTCACCCTCACCGGCACCGGCGGGCACACCGCGCGGCCGCATCTGACCCAGGACGTGGTCTACGCCGCGGGCCGGCTCATCACCGAGTTGCCCGGCGTGCTGTCACGCCGCGTCGACCCGCGGGCGGCGATGTCGCTGGTGTGGGGTTCGGTCCAGGCCGGGCGCGCCGCGAACGCGATCCCGATGTCCGGCCGCCTCCGGGGCACGCTGCGCGTCTTCGACCGGGATGCCTGGGCCGCCGCGGAGCCGTTGGTCCGCGCCCTGGTCGACGAGCTCGTGGCCCCGCTCGGCGTGGCCGCGACGACGACCTACACCGTCGGGGTGCCGCCGGTCGTCAACGATCCCGCCGCCGCCGATCTGCAGCGGGGTGCGGTGGTCTCCGCGCTCGGTCCGGCCGCCCTCGTCGACACCGAGCAGAGCATGGGCGGTGAGGACTTCGCCTGGTACCTCGACAGCCTCCCCGGTGCGCTGGCCCGCCTCGGTGTCCGGCGTCCGGGTGGCCCGGCCTTCGATCTGCACCAGGGCACCTTCGACATCGACGAGGCGGCTCTGGCCGTCGGTGTCCGCTACACCGTCGCCCTGGCCCGGACCGCCCTCACTGCCGCCGGCGCTCGCTGACGTCGCCTGCCCCGGTCGGTCAGGCCCCCGCCCTGTCCGGCTGCGCGACGCCGGCTGACGACGAGCCCTCGCTCTGCTGTCGCCGGAGCGTGCGCCAGGTCCAGGCCAGGAAGACCAGGCCGAAGACGACGTAGCTGTTCGATGCCAGCAGCAGGTCCGGTCGCCACGTGGGTGTCAGCGGCGAGCCGTCGCCGGTCCGCAGCCACCAGACGACGTAGGACTGGAAGCTCACGCAGCCGAGCAGGAAGAGCAGCGGCGAGCGCCGCACCGTCACGACGGCGATCACCGCCCACCAGGCCCAGTGGTGGCTCCACGAGATCGGCGAGCAGAGCAGGCCGGTGACCGCCACCGTGGCGAGCCCCCACAGCGGCGAGATGCGGGCGTACGCCGCCGTGCCGAGCGCCAGCCCGCTGCCCAGCACCACCGCGATGACCAGCCAGTTCACGCTCGCCGGCAGGTCGACGCCGAAGAGCCGCGTGAGCAGACCGTGGACCGACTGGTTGGCCACGCCCCGCTCGTTGCCGACGCGTTTGTTGGAGAAGAGGTAGTCCGTCCAGTAGCCGACCGTCGCCCGCCGGTCGTAGAGCAGGGAGACGGCCAGGGTGAGGGCGAAGGTCGCGAGCGCGGTCAGCGCGGCCCGCCACTGCCGCAGGCACAGGTAGTAGAGGACGAAGACGCCCGGCGTGACCTTGATGCCGATTGCCAGCCCGACGCCCATTCCGCGCAGGGCCGGCCTCCGGCCGAGGAAATCCCAGAGCACCAGCCCGACCAGGAAGAGGTTCACCTGGCCGTAGTCGAGGGTCTTGTGGACCGGTTCGCTCCAGAGCGTCAGCGCGACACAGCCGGCGGCCACTGCGAACACCTCTGCCGCCGGTACCGCGCGGCGCGCACAGCGCAGGCAGATGACTCCCAGCACGACGAGCGACGCCCCGGAGACCAGGATGCCGTCCACGGTCATGGGCAGGGCGGTGAGCGGCACGAAGCAGATCGCCGCGAAGGGCGGGTACGTTGCCAGCCCGTCCACCCCCGGCAACGGCCCGTACAGCCAGCGACCGTCCACGACGGCCGCGCCCTCCTGCCGGTAGATGTGCAGGTCGCCGAGCGGGAGCCGCGGTCCGACGATCTGCAGCACGGCGAAGGCGAGCAGCGAGGCGAGCAGCAACGCGGCAGGCAGGCGCGACACCGCCCACGGCTGCAGCCGGGACCGGCGACCGGAGGTCAGGCGACCGGATGTCATGGCTGTCCTTCGGGGTCGTGCCTGCCCGGGCAGGCCGTGCGGTGTCTCGTCGCCGAACTTCTGAGAACGGGCCGGTGGCGTCGCTGTCGCAGTATCGATCCTGCGCTCACACTGGCCGCATGGCCGCCGTCCTCGTGCCGCTGCACCGCCGTCACCGCCTCCCCGTCGTGCTGGTGATGTTGCTGATCGCGGTCTGCCTGGCGGGGGCGGTCGACGCGATCCGCCGGGAGGGATCGGCTCGGGCCAGCGAGGTGACGCCGCTGCAGCACTGGCTCTCCGAGCCGGTGGCGCGGATAGCCCACCACGGCGGCGACGCGGATTGGCCCGTCGCCTCGCCGCTGGCGTACGAGAACGCTGCGGCGTGGAGCCCGTCGCTGGCCCTCGAGGTCTCGGTGCGCCGGAGCCGGGACGGGGTGTGGGTCGCCTCGGAGGATGCCACCACCGAGCAGGTCTTCGGCCGCGATCTCGTCGTCGCCGATACCGACTGGGCCGAGCTGTCGACGCTGCGCTCCACGGTCGGCGACCAGCCCATGTCCCGATTGCAGCAGACCGTGCTGGACCGGGTGGCGCGGGACCGGGTGGTCGTCGTCGACGACAAGTCCGGTCGGGACGCCGACGCGCTGCTGGACCTGCTGGACCGCTACGGCGGGCCGTCCCGCTTCCTGGTGAAGTCCGACGGCCCGGCGACGGCGGTGGCCGCCGCTGCCCGAGCCCGCGGCTACCGGACGTGGGGCTACTACTACCCGTCGGCGATGTCGTCGTTCGCGCGGACGCAGGGCGTCTACGACATGATCGGCGTCCCGTGGAACGCGTCGGCGGAGCAGTGGCGGACGGTGCGGGCCACCGGGAAGCGGATCTTCGCCTTCGTCGTCGCCAACCGGGGGCAGGCGGACGCGGGCCTCGCCGCGGGCGCCACGGGTCTGATGGTCTCGGGGGTGACGCAGGTCGTCCCGCGGGGCTGACGGATGTCCAGTCGCCCGGCGCGCGGCGGTCACTCCCCGAGCGAGCGGCACTCGCGGTTCCGCATCGCCTCGACGTAGTCGGCGGGGGCGCCGGCTGCCTCGGCGGCGTCCGCGATCAGGCCGATCATCCGGGCCGACGGCAGCCCGCCCTCGAAACCGTCCAGCACGTAGAAGTTGGCCAGCACCTCGCCGTCAAGGGTGTCGACGCGGAGCTTGATGCGGTTGTAGAGGCCGGTGTCGGCAGCCTCCCAGTAGTCCAGCGTCTTCCAGTCCCGGGGCGAGACGTCGTAGAGCGCAACGAAGACCGCGGAGTCGGGATCGGGGACGATCATCGGCAGCGAGCCGTCCCAGCCCAGCTCCTCGCCGCCGAAGGTCATCCGCCAGCCGCGCAACCATCCCGTGCCGGCCGCGGGGGAGTGGGGACACCGCTCCAGCATCTGTTCGGGGTCCATGTTGGAGCCGTACGCGGCGTACAGCCCGCCCGCGATGCTCATGCTGTGCGCTCCCTCATCGGATGCTCACATCTGTCATTGGGGGGAGCGTACCGAGCCCCGGCCCGGCACGGGGACAATGTCAGCGTGACAGGACACGACAGCGACACCCGCATCGTCGTCATCGGCGGCGGCCCGGCCGGTTACGAGTCCGCGCTCGTCGCCGCCCAGCTCGGGGCCGCGGTCACCGTGGTCGATCGCGACGGCATCGGCGGAGCCTGCGTCCTCACCGACTGCGTCCCGAGCAAGACGCTGATCTCCACCAGCGACCGGATCACGGCGCTGCGGGACGCGCCGCGCGTCGGCGTCAGCCTCGGCGGCGGCGAGGTCCACATGGACTTCGCCGCGGCCAACCAGCGGATCAAGGACCTCGCCCGGCAGCAGTCCGCCGACATCGCCGACCGGCTGCGCCGCGACGGGGTCACCGTGCTGGAGGGCAGCGGCCGCTTCGCCGAGGAGCAGCACGGCCGGGTGCACCGCATCGAGGTCGTCGCCGCGGACGGCAGCGTCCGCGAGACGATCGAGGCCGACGTCGTCCTGCTCGCCACCGGCGGCACGCCGCGGGTGCTGCCGGGCGCGGAGCCCGACGGCGAACGGATCCTCTCCTGGCGCGACGTCTACGACCTCACCGAGGTCCCCGAGCACCTGATCGTCATCGGCTCCGGCGTCACCGGCGCCGAATTCGCCAGCGGGTACAGCGAGGCCGGCGTGCCCGTGACGCTCGTCTCCAGCCGTGATCGCGTGCTCCCCGGCGAGGACCCCGATGCCGCCGACGTCATCGAGCAGGTCTTCACCCGCCGCGGCGGCACCCTGGTGAAGCAGGCGCGGGCGGCGGCGGTGCGCCGCGACCGCGACGGCGTCGAGGTGGAGCTCGTCGACGGCCGGAGCGTGCGCGGATCGCACGCGCTGATGTGCGTCGGGTCGGTGCCGAACACCGCCGGGCTCGGGCTCGAACACGCCGGGGTCGAGGTGGACGGCAACGGCTTCATCGTCGTCGACCGGGTGTCGCGGACCTCCGTGCCGTCGGTCTACGCCGCCGGTGACTGCACCGGCGTGCTGCTGCTCGCCTCGGTCGCTGGCATGCAGGGCCGCATCGCGATGTGGCACGCCCTCGGTGAGGCGGTGGCCCCGCTGCGCCTCAAGACGGTGGCGGCCAACATCTTCACCCATCCGGAGATCGCCACCGTCGGCATCCCGTACTCGAAGGTGGCCTCGGGCGAGGTCCCGGCACGGATCGTCAAGCTGCCGCTGGCCGGCAACGCCCGCGCCAAGATGCAGGGGCACGACGACGGCTTCGTCAAGCTCTACTGCCGTGCCGCCACCGGCGCGGTGATCGGCGCGGTGATCGTCGCCCCCGGTGCCTCGGAGCTGATCTTCCCCGTCACCTTCGCCGTCCAGCGCTCGCTGACGGTCAACCACCTCGCCGCCACCGTCGGCGTCTACCCGTCACTGTCCGGCTCGGTGGCCGAGGCGGCGCGGCAACTCATGCTCCACGACGACTTGGATTAGAGGCTCCGACATGACTGTCAACCACGGTGACTACTCGCCCGAGGCCCGCGAGGCCGCGCTCGGCAAGGCCAAGGCGGCCGGCGTCTTCGCCGAGCACGCCGAGATCATCGTCGCCGCGCTGCCCGACGTCCCCGAGGGTCACGTCCTGGTTGCCATCGTCGACGACGGTCACGCCTTCTCCGGCACCCACCACGTCGCGCAGGACGACATCGTCGAGCGGGTCCCCGAGCTGGAGGCCGAGACCGGCTGGGCCATGGTCTTCACTCCCGGCACCGACACCACTGAGATCCGGCGGCGTACTGACGAGATGGCCACGCTGGCCCGGCGCCGGGCGGAGATGATCGCGCGGATCTCCGCCCGACGCACCCCCTGATCGGCTCGTCAGCCGATCCGAAGAATATTCGCGAGGCGAAGTGCTTCATTCGCAGCTGAGCGTTGCCGATGAAAGGTTGTACGCAATTCGGCAACGACGAGAGTGATGCCATGCCCGGCGACGACGCCACCTCCCCGCGGTCGATGACCGCCTTCGCGAACACTCTCCTGGCCCCGGGCAAGGCCGTGATCGCACGCCTGACCGTCAAGGCCAGGCTGGTGATCCTCGTCGTCGTCCTGATGATCCCCACCTGCGTCCTCGGCCAGGCCTACCTGTCCAAGAGCAACTCGCAGATCGCCTTCGCCGACAAGGAGCGGGACGGGGCCTCGGTCCTGCGCCCAGCGCTGCTCGCGCTCGCGGGAACCCTCTCGGACCGGCCGGTCGACCTCGCCGCGCTGGCCCGCTCTGTCCGCGATCACCCGGATCTCGACCTGGCGTCCGTGATGGCGAAGGTCAACGCGGCGGCGAACACCACCTCCGCGGCCGGTCGAGCTGACCTCGCCGGCAAGCTGACCGAGCTGATCGTCGCGGTGGGAAACCAGTCGAACCTGCTGCTCGACCCCGATCTCGACTCCTTCTACGTCATGGACTCCCTACTGGTCCAGCTGCCTTCGGTGCTCAGCGCAGCGGCGTCCGCCGCCGTTCCGCCGTCGGGCACCCCCACCGACGAGGATATCGCGGCGCGGGCCGTCCTGGCCGGCAAGATCGCCTCCGCGACGTCGGCGCTCCGGTCGGACTGGAAGTCCGCCGTCACTCACACGTCGCAGGCAGATCTCGAATCCCGTCTGGAGCAGCTGCGTCCTATCGCGACCGCCGCGCAGGGCCTTCGCGGCGCGCTTGCCGCTGACTTGTCCGGCCGCAAGACGGTGGACGTGAGCGCCCTCGGTGCGGCAACCGTCGCGAACGCCGGGGCCGGAACGACAGCGCTTGACAGGCTGTTGCAGGCGCGCATCGACGGTTTCGAGAGTCAGTTCTACCTGATTCTCGCCATCACCCTGGTCAGCCTGCTCGCCGCGCTGTGGTTCACGGTCGCCACCGTCGTGGTGACGCGGCGGGACGCTCGCCGCACGGTCGACGCGGTCCGTGCGCTCGCCGTCGGCGATGTCCGGGCGCGGTCGATGCCCGACGGGCGGGACGAGTTCGGCGACATCGGTCGCGCGCTGAGCACGGCCACCGACACCCTGCGCGCCACCATCGGCGAGATCGGCGAGCACGCCGAGCAGTTGACGACGGCGAGCCGGCAGATGTCGGCGGCGAGTACCTCCATCTCCACCGCCGCGGACGAGACGACGACGCAGGCCGAATCGGTCGCGGGTGCGGCCGAGATCGTCAGGGAGCACGTCACCGGTGTGGCCGCCGCCTCGACCCAGTTCGGGGCGTCGATCAACGACATCGCCAAGAGCGCATCCGAGGCGGCCCGGGTCGCGTCGTCGGCGAGCGACCTCGCCATGAGCACCACCAGCACGGTGTCCCAGCTGGCCCGCTCGACCGCCGAGATCACCGACGTCATCAAGCTCATCCGATCGGTGGCCGACCAGACCAACCTGCTGGCCCTGAACGCGACGATCGAGGCGTCGCGCGCCGGTGAGGCGGGCCGCGGGTTCGCGGTCGTCGCCAGCGAGGTCAAGAACCTCGCCGAGCAGACCGCCTCGGCCACCGCGGACATCACGCAGCGCATCAAGCGGATCCAGGACGACAGCCAGTCCGTCTCCGAGACCATCGCCGGGGTTGTCGAGGTGATCTCGCAGATCAGCCAGTTCCAGATCTCCATCGCCGGCGCGGTCGAGGAGCAGAACGTGACCGCCGCCCAGATCAGTCAGCAGGTGACCGAAGCAGCTACCGGTTCTGCCGACATCTCTCGCTCCATCGGCAGCGTCGAGGTGATCGCGCGCAAGACCACCGAGCACGCCCAGCAATCACAGGCGACGGCGAATGGGCTCGCCGGGATGAGCACCGAACTGCAGGACCTGGTGGGCCGCTTCCAGCGGTGACCACCCTGTACCGCTCCCTCGGCGAGTTGGTCGAAAATCCCCCCGGATTTCGACCAACTCGCCGAGGAAGGCGGGATCAGGTGGCGGCGCCCATCCGGACGTCCGGGGCGCCGAGGCGCGCGGAGTCCGCGGTCTGGTCGTCGGCCTGGTGCTGTGACTCGCGCTCGGCGGCGACCCGCTGGACGTAGTGCTCCAGCTCGCGGGCGACGGTGTCGGCGTCCCAGCCCAGCACCGGCGCGATCAGCTCGGCGACGTGCGGGGCGGCTTCCACGCCCCGGTCCGGGACCTCGATCGAGATCCGGGTGCGCCGGGTGAGGATGTCCTCCAGATGGCGGGCGCCCTCGTGCGTCGCGCCGTAGAGCGCCTCGACCTTGAGGTACTCCGGTGCCCCCGGCAGCTCCTCGGCGAGCTCCGGCCGCTCCTCCACCAGCGCCAGCACCTCGTCGATCAGCGAGCCGTAGCGGCCGAGCAGGTGCTCCACCTGTCCCACCCGCAGTCCGGTGCGGGAGGCGATGAGGCGCCGCGAGTTCCACAGCGCGTGGTAGCCGTCGGCCCCGACCAGCGGGACGTTCTCGGTGATCGACTCCGGCAGCTTGCGTTCGGTGTCGTGGACGGCGAAGTCGACGGCGTCCTTGGCCATCACGCGGTAGGTCGTGTACTTACCGCCGGCGATGACGGTGAGGCCGCGCACCGGGGAGGAGACCGCGTGTTCCCGTGACAGCTTGGAGGTCGAGTCCGATTCGCCCGCCAGCAGCGGCCGCAGCCCGGCGTAGACGCCGACGACGTCCTCGCGGGTGAGCGGGTCGGCCAGCAGCCGGTTCGCCTGCTCCAGCAGGTAGTCGATGTCCTGCTGGCTGGCGGCGGGGTGCGCGAGGTCGAGGTCCCAGTCGGTGTCGGTGGTGCCGACGATCCAATGGCTGCCCCACGGCACGATGAAGAGCACGCTCTTGGCCGTCCGGGCGATGATGCCGGTGGCGGAGTTGATCCGGTTCCGCGGGATCACCACGTGCACGCCCTTGGAGGCCCGCACCCGGAACTGGCCGCGGCCGCCCACCATCTGCTGGATCTCGTCGGTCCAGACACCGGCGGCGTTGATGACCTGCTGCGCCCGGATGTCGAACTCGTCGCCGCCCTCGAGGTCCTTGACCCGGACACCGACGACCCGCTCACCCTCGCGCAGGAAGCCGACCGCCCGCGTGCTGTTGGCGCAGTAGGCGCCGAAGTGGGCGGCGGTCCGGGCCAGCATCATGGTGTGGCGGGCGTCGTCGACCTGCCCCTCGTAGAAGCGGATCGCGCCCCGGATCGCCGTCCCCTTGCCCGACGGGAACGACTGCATCGTCTTGCGCTTGCCCAGGTGCTTCATGTGGTGCGGGACGCCGCGACCGCCGCCCATGACGTCGTAGACGCCGATGCCCATGCCGACGTAGGCGCGATCGAACCAGTTCTCCAGCGGGTAGATGAGCGGCACCGGCTTGGCCAGGTGCGGGCAGAGCCGGTTGAGCACCAGGCCGCGTTCCTTGAGCGCCTCGAAGACGAGGTGGAAGTCGAACTGCTCGAGGTAGCGCAGCCCGCCGTGGAAGAGCTTCGTCGACCGGCTCGACGTGCCGGAGGCGTAGTCCCGCGCCTCGATGAGGCCGACGGTGAGGCCGCGGGTCACAGCATCCAGCGCGGCACCCGTGCCCACGACGCCGCCGCCGATGATGAGGACGTCGAGCTCCTCGGTGCGCATGCGCTCCAGGGCATGCGCGCGGTCGTCCGGTCCCAGGGTGAATTCGGTGCCAGTCACGTTCTCAGCCTTCCCGCCCGCTCAGTCCACATCCACCCAGTCGAGGGTGCGTTCCACCGCTTTCTGCCACCCCGCGTAACCGTCGCGCCGCTGCTCCTCGGACCATTCCGGCTCCCAGCGCTTCGACTCGTTCCAGTTCTCGCGCAACTCATCGGTGTTCTTCCAGAACCCGACGGCGAGGCCGGCGGCGTAGGCGGCACCGAGGGCGGTCGTCTCGGCCACGACCGGGCGGCTGACGGGGACCCCGAGGATGTCGGCCTGCAGCTGCATGCAGAGCTCGTTGACGGTGACGCCACCGTCGACCTTGAGGACGTCGACGTGGACCTTCGAGTCCGCCTCCATCGCCTCGGAGACCGCGCGGCTCTGGTAGCAGATCGACTCCAGCGTCGCCCGGGCCAGGTGGGCGTTGGTGTTGTAGCGCGAGAGCCCGACGATGGCGCCACGGGCGTCCGAGCGCCAGTAGGGTGCGAAGAGACCGGAGAAGGCCGGGACGAAGTAGACGCCGCCGTTGTCCTCGACGCGCCGGGCGAGCCCCTCGATCTCGGAGGCGCCGGAGATGATGCCGAGCTGGTCGCGCAGCCACTGCACCGCCGAGCCGGTGACCGCGATCGAGCCCTCGAGCGCGTACACCGGGGCGTCGTCGCCGATCTTGTAGCAGACGGTGGTGAGCAACCCGTTCTCGCTGCGGACGAGCTCGGTACCGGTGTTGAGCAGCAGGAAGTTGCCGGTGCCGTAGGTGTTCTTGGCCTCGCCCGGGGCGAAGCAGACCTGGCCGAACATGGCGGCCTGCTGGTCGCCGAGGTCACCGGTGAGCTTGATGCCGCGGAAGGCGGCGATGCTGGTCTCGCCGTAACCCTCGGCGCAGGAGGACGGCTTGATCTCGGGGAGCATCTGCCGCGGGATGTCGAAGAGCGCGAGCAGCTCGTCGTCCCAGTCGAGGGTCTCGAGGTCCATGAGCATGGTGCGCGAGGCGTTGGTGGGGTCGGTGACGTGGACGCCGCCCTCCGGGCCGCCGGTGAGGTTCCACAGCAGCCAGGTGTCGGTGTTGCCGAAGATCGCGTCGCCGCGCTCGGCCGCCTCGCGGACCCCGTCGACGTTCTCCAGGATCCACTGGATCTTGCCGCCGGAGAAGTACGTCGCCGGCGGCAGGCCGGCCTTGCGGCGGATGGTGTCGCCGTGGCCGTCGCGTTCCAGCTTCGAGGCGATGCGGTCGGTGCGGGTGTCCTGCCAGACGATGGCGTTGTAGTACGGCCGGCCGGTCTTGCGGTTCCAGACGACGGTGGTCTCGCGCTGGTTGGTGATGCCCATCGCCGCCAGATCCGACGGCTCCAGGTTCGCCTTGGTGAGGGCGGACTGGATCACCGAGCGGGAGCGGTCCCAGATCTCCACCGGGTTGTGCTCGACCCAGCCGGCCTGCGGCAGGATCTGCTCGTGCTCGAGCTGGTGCCTCGCCACCTCGTTGCCGCCGTGGTCGAAGATCATGAATCGGGTACTGGTCGTGCCCTGGTCGATTGCGCCGACGAAGTCCGCCATGGTGAGTCGATCCTTTCCGAGCAGGTGGTGGGTCAGGCCGCGTCGTTGGCGGCGCGGGGCAGGAAGCGGCTCACGCCGAACTTGTAGAGCGCGCCGCCGACGAGACCGCCGAGCAGTGGGCCGACGATGGGCACCCAGAAGTAGAGGTTCCCGTACTGGTCGCGCATCGCTCCGCCGTAGCCGGTGAAGAAGGAGGCGAGCCGGGGCCCGAAATCGCGGGCGGGATTGATGGCGTAGCCGGCGTTGGTGCCCCACGCCATGCCGATCGCGACGACGAGCAGGCCGATGATGAACGGGGAGAGGTTGGCCAGCGGCGGGCTGTTGCGGACGTCGGTGATGGCGAAGATCAGGAACACCAGGATGGCGGTGCCGATGATCTGGTCGCGCAGCGCGCCGTACTCGCTCACCGGGAGTCCGCCGTTGCCCGGCAGCGTGGAGAAGACGCCCTGCGACTTGATGGTGTGAGTGGGGTCGAACTTGGCCAGCACCTCGGTGTAGTTCCACCGCACCAGCAGCGCGGCGATGAACGCCCCGAGGAACTGCGCGACCACGTACGGCGCGATCTTGCGGGCCGGAAAGCCCTGGAAGGCCGCCAGGGCGACGGTCACCGCCGGATTGAGATGCGCGCCGCTGATCCGTCCGGCGACGAAGACGCCGAGCATGACGCCGAAGCCCCAGGCCCAGCTGATGGAGTCGTGATCACCCAGGCCGCTACCGCCGGCCGAGACCTGGGCCACCACCGCGCAGCCGATGAGGATGAGGATGAGCGTCCCGAAGAACTCGGCGGCGAACTCCGCCTTGGTCGTCGGGACGTACTCCGTCGCCGAGGGCAGCTCCACCTCCCTGTCCCGTCGCGCCGTGTCGTCCACCATGCCGCTGCTCCCCTCGTCGTCGAGTGCGTTCGCGGACGTGCGGGTCGGTGTCGCCCGGCACGTCTGACGCTCGACGTTATGAGCGGTGTCACATGGCGACAACCACAACCGTTCGACAATGCCGAACGTTTGCTGTGCGCGGCGACTAGGGTGCGGCGCATGCCCGGTCTCATCCAGTCGATCGAGCGGGCCGCTGCCGCATTGCGACTGCTGGCGGCGCCGCCGGGTGAGCTGACCCTCGGCGAGCTCGCCGCCGCGCTACACCTGGCCAAGGGCACGACCCACGGCATCGTCCGCACCCTTGTCGACGTCGGCTTCGCCGTCCAGGACGAGAGCACGGGGCGCTACCGGCTGGCCGAGGCGAGCACGGGTCTGCGGTCGGCCTACCTCGACCCGAACGAGGTGCGGGCGCGCTCGATGAACTGGGCCGATCCGCTGGCCGCCCGGACCGGGCACGCCGTGCTGGTGGGGGTGCTGTCGCGCGACGGCGCCGGCCGTACCGAACGCGACGTCGAGGTGGTCCATCACGTCTTCCGGCCGGACGGCACGCCGCAGCGCAGCGAGGTCGGCGTGCTGCTGCCGGCTCACGCCACCGCACTGGGCAAGGCGCTGCTCGCCTTCAGTCCGTCGCTGGCACCCCGGGCGCCGCGGCGGCTCACCCACCGGACCCTCACCGACCCGGCGGCACTGGCCGCGGAGCTGCGTCAGGTCCGTGCGACCGGCGTCGCCACCGACTGCGACGAGTTCCGGCACGGTCGCGCCGGGGTCGCGGCCCCCGTCCGCGGCGCGGGGGGCATGGTGGTGGCGGCGGTCGGCGTGATGGCCCATCCCGACGCCCTGGGTGCCGGCCGCAGCTTCCCCGCCGCCGACGTGGTCGAGCGCGTCACCGAGTGTGCCCGTCACATCGCCATCGAGCTCGCCGCCAGCCGTGCGGAGGTGCTGCGCCGGCGCAGCACGGCGCCGCGATGAGCAGCGCCCGCTTCGTCCTGGCCGTCGACCAGGGGACCACCTCGACGCGCGCCATCCTCTTCGACCAGGCGGGGCACGCGGTGTCGGTCGGCCAGCTGGAACACCGGCAGTACTTCCCGCAGCCCGGTCACGTGGAGCACGACGCCGCCGAGATCTGGCGTAACACGCAGCGGGCGATCGAGAACGTGATGGCCGAGTCGGGGGCACGAGCCGAGGACGTCGCGGCGCTCGGCATCGCCAACCAGCGCGAGACCTTCGTCCTCTGGGAGCGTGCCACCGGACGCCCGGTACGGCGGGCGATCAGCTGGCAGGACACCCGCTCCCAGCAGCTGGCCGCGGAGCTGGCTGCCGGGCCGCACGCCGCAGAGGTGGCGGCACGCAGCGGGCTGCCGATGTCGGCCTACTTCTCCGCGCCCAGGCTGCGCTGGCTGCTGGATCGCGAGCCCGGCATCGCCGCGCGGGCCCGGGCCGGGGAGCTGCTCTTCGGAACCATGGAGAGCTGGCTGATCTGGAACCTCACCGGTGGCGTCGACGGCGGCGCCCACGTCACCGACGTCACGAACGCCAGTCGCACGATGCTCATGGACCTGCGCACCCTGGACTGGGACCCGTGGCTGCTCGACTTCTTCGACGTGCCGCCGGAGCTGCTGCCCGCGGTCCGGCCCTCGGCGCAGACCTTCGGCGTCGCCGGGGGTCCGATCGCGGGCGTCCCCGTGGCGGCAGCCCTGGGGGATCAGCAGGCCGCCCTCTTCGGGCAGACCGCCTTCGACCCCGGCCAGGCCAAGTGCACGCTCGGCACCGGCAGCTTCGTGCTCCTCAACGTCGGCCGGGAGGTCGTGCTGCCGGTCAACGGCATGCTGCCGACGGTCGCCTACCAGCTGCCGGGCGAGGGCGCCGTCTACGCGATCGAGGGCTCCATCGCGGTGACCGGCGCGCTGGTGCAGTGGTTCCGGGACAGTCTCGGCATGGTCGAGACCGCCGCCGAGATCGAGACGCTGGCCCGGACGGTGGCCGACACCGGTGGTTGCTATGTCGTCCCCGCCTTCTCCGGTCTCTTCGCTCCCCACTGGCAGCCGAGCGCGCGCGGGATCATCGCGGGGCTCACCGGCTACATCACCAAGGGCCACCTCGCCCGCGCCGTCCTCGAAGCCACGGCCTGGCAGACCAAGGACGTCGTCGACGCGATGAACCAGGCGACCTCGGCGCCGCTGCAGACCCTCATCGTGGACGGCGGCATGACCTCCAACAACCTGCTGATGCAGCTGCTGGCCGATGTCCTGGACGTCCCCGTGGTCCGGTCGATGACGACCGAGACGGTCTCGCTGGGGGCCGCCTACGCCGCCGGGCTCTCGGTGGGGTTCTGGCCCGACCTGCAGGGACTGCGTCGCAACTGGCATCGCGCCGCGCAGTGGACGCCGGAGCTGGCCCCGGCCGAGCGTGAGCGCCGGCACGCCGACTGGCGGCATGCCGTCGGCCTCAGCTTCGACTGGGTCCGCGACTGAGCGCGTCGCCGGTCGAGCGAGATGCCGGTCGAGCGAGGTGCCGGTCGAGCGAGATGCCGGCTGCCTCAGGCCGGGTCGAGCTGCAGGTCGGCGCAGCGGTCGCGGCCGCCCCGCTTGGCGCGGTAGAGCGAGACATCGGCCGCCTGGTACAGCGCGAGCACGTCGCGGGCATGGGTGGGCAGGTGGGCCAGGCCCACCGACGCGGTGACGGTGAGGACGGTGGGGTGATCGCCCCGCGCCATCGAGACGGCGTCGACGTCGACCCGGAGCGCGCGGATGCGGTGCACCACGGCGCGGGCCCGCTCCTCGGCCGCGGCAAGGGTGCAGCCGGCGAGCAGGATGGCGAACTCGTCGCCCCCCATCCGGCTGACGACGTCGGTGCGCCGACCGAGCCCGTCGAGGACGTTCGACACCTGCTTCAGCACGAGGTCGCCGGCCAGGTGACCGTGGACATCGTTCACGGACTTGAAGTGGTCGATGTCGACGATCAGCAGCGCGGTACCGCCGTTGCTGGCGGCGCTCTCCAGGGCCGAGCTGGCCGCCGAGTCGAGCACGCGTCGGGTCACCAGACCGGTCAGCGGGTCGATCGCGGCCTGCTCCCGCAGCTTGGTCACCAGCCTCTCGACGCGCTCGCCCGCCCGCAGCAGCAGCAGCGCGGAGGTGATGAGCGCACAGGTGACATAGCCGGAGTCCCGGATCGCCTCGCGGACCGGCAGCAGCCAGAAGGTCACCGTCAGCTGGCCGGCCACCGCCGCGGCGGTGACGGCCACCGCCCCGGGCCGGCGCAGCTGTCCGCCGGCGTAGAGGGTGGGGAAGACGAAGAAGATCTGCGCCGTGACCCCGGCGTCGCGCGTGGCCAGATCCGCGGCCACTATCGCCGTGATGCCGCCGAACGGGTAGGCGGCCCACAGCCAGGCCGGTGGCTCGGGCGTCAGCACGATGGCGCCCGCGCAGGCCACCACGAGCAGCGGCCCGATGATGGCGACCTCGTTGCTGCCACCCGCGTCCGGCTCCAGGCCGAGCAGCATCGTGGTCAGCGTCACCGTGGCCGCCGCAATCGTGAGGACGGCGACGAGCCGCTTCGCGAACGCGGGATCGCGCGGGGTGAAAGCTGTTGACCACCTCATGCCCCCTGACATCGACCGTGGCGCCAGTACCTTGAGCGCAACGGGTGTCCGCCGGCCGCTCAAGTCCCTGGCCTCGCTGCCGATGGCACGTACCGGGGAGGACCACGCAGACGGGGGTATTCGAGGACATGCAGCGAGCCGACCGGGTTCTCGCGCGACTGGTGTGGCTGCTGCTGCCCCTGGGTGTCGGCGTCAACTTCGCGGTCAACGGCATCAAGATGCAGCCCGACCGCACTGCGGTTACCTGGTTCTGCCTCGTGTTCTTCGGCGGCCTCTGCGCCCGGCTGCTCATCGCCGCACTGCGCTGGCCCGCCCGACGGATGCCGTTCCTGCTCGCCCTCGCCGGACTCGGCCTCTGGTGCGTCGAATCGGCCTCGTTGCAGCACCACGACCTCTCCGGCGGGGCGACCCACCTCGCCCCCGGCGAGATGCTCTTCCTCGCCAGCTACGGCCTGCTCGCCATGTATCTCGTCCTCGACCTCGATCAGCGCCCCGCCCGCACGCTCGCCGCCTCCCTGGATGCGGCGATCGTCTGCGCCGGCAGCGCCTGCGCGGCCGGCCCGTTCGTGGCCCTGGTGCTCGGCGGCAACAAGGTCGCGGCGTGGGTGGCGCTGCTCTACCCGGTCCTCGACCTCGCGCTCGCCGGCCTCGTCGCCGCCCAGGTCGCGCTCCGGGTACGCGCCAAGAACCGGCGCAGCGTCATGTTCGTCGCCGGCTTCGCGCTGCTGGCCATCGCCGACGTCACCTTCGCCAGCCGGGTCGTCCAGGGCAGCACCGGCTCCACCGTGGTCACCGTGACGCTCTGGGGTACCGGGTTCGCCCTCATCGTCGCCGCCGCCGTGGCGCCCCGCCCGCCCCGGCTCCGCGCGCCGGGGCAGGTGCCGGCGCCGATCCTGGCGCTCTCGGCCGTCGCCGCCATCACCGTCCTGCTGATCGGACCGGCGCTCGAGCTCGGCCTGGCCATCGAGCTCGTCGCCGCGGCGGCCCTGCTCGTCACCGGCACGCGCCTACTGATCGCGCTGCGCGACGCGAACACCGCCGCCAGTGCCATCGAGCTGGCGCAGACCGACGACCTCACCGGCCTGCCCAACCGTCGGGCGATCAACATGCGCCTCACCGAGGCGCTGGCAGGCGGGCAGCCCTTCGGCCTGCTGATCATGGACCTCGACGGCTTCAAGGAGATCAACGACTCCCTCGGTCACGACTTCGGCGACGCGATCCTACGCACCACCGCGGCCCGGATGCGCGACGTGCTGCCCCGCTCGGTGCTGGTGGCCAGGCTCGGCGGCGACGAGTTCGCGCTCATCGTGCCGACCTCGGAGGAGCTGGAGCTCTTCGAGGTGGCGCGGACCGCCCTCGACGAGGTGCAGCGCCCCGACTCCGTCGACGGCATCGAGATCGTCGTGGACGCCTCGATCGGCATCACGTCCCGCACACCCGAGGACACCAGCGGGTCGGCCATGCTGCGCCGCGCCGACATCGCGATGTACCAGGCAAAGGCCAACGCCTCCGGCATCGCCCTCTACGAGCCGGACAGCGACGACTTCACCCGCCGTCGGCTCCGGCTAGTGGAGGAGGTCCGCCGCGCGATGGCCCAGGACCAGTTCCTCGTCCACTACCAGCCGCAGATCGACGCCGCCGACCAGTCCATCGTCGGCATCGAGGCGCTCGTGCGGTGGCAGCACCCGAGCGGGTCCACCGAGTCCCCGGAGGCCTTCCTCGCCACAGTGCGGGGCACCGGCCTGATGTCGCAGCTCGGCGAGACCGTCATCCGCCACACCGTCGAGGACATGCGGCGCTGGCACGATCGCGGCTGGAACGTCCGCATCGCGCTGAACTGCGCTCCACCGGAGCTGCTGAGCGGCAGCTTCGTGCGGTACCTGCTCGGGGTCGCCGAGAGCTCGGGGCTGCCGGCGTCGCACTTCGTCATCGAGGTCACCGAGGACCTCTTCGTCTCCGACCCCGGCCGGGCCCGCGCCGTGCTCGCCGACGCGCGGGCGGCGGGGCTGCAGACCTCCATCGACGATTACGGGACCGGCTTCTCCTCGCTGGCCTACCTGCGCGACCTGCCGGTGGACGAGCTCAAGATCGACCGGTCGTTCGTCGCCTCCATGGTGGACGACCCGCGCGCGGCCACCATCGTCGACTCGACGGTCCGACTCGCTCACGCCCTCGGCATGCGGGTGGTCGCCGAAGGTGTCGAGGACGCCGCCACCGCGGCGGCGCTGGTCGCGATGGGCGTCGACGTCATGCAGGGCTATCACTTCACCCGGCCGCTCCCGCCGGATCTCGTGGAGCAGTGGGCCGATTCCTGGACGTCGTTCGGTACGCCCCCGCCGGCGGCGCTGAGCGGTCAGGCAGGCACGGACGCGGTGGGTACCGCGAATGGGCCGAGCGAGTCGAGCCGGTAGGCCGCCGCCTCGGACGGCAGCGCGACCTCGCCGAGCCCGACGCCGAGGGTGATGAGGCGGTGGGCATCGGGATTGTGCCGCTGCTGGTGCATGAGCATGTCGTCGCAGTTGCCCCAGGCCGGCGTGCTCGCCGCCGAGCCGCACCAGGCCAGCGGCCGGGCCCCCGGCAGTGCGGAGGTGGGCAGCCCGACGACCCGCAGCGTGCTGCGCACCCGTTCGTCGACGGTCATGAGCAGATGGCGCACGTCGTTGATGGCGGCCAGCTGAACCAGTGCGTGGTACAGCGCTGCCAGCACGACCGACCGCTGCCGGCCGATCGACCGCTCGACGGCGAGCGTCCCGACGTCCCAGGCCCGGCTGAGATCGATGCCGGCCGCCCGCACTGATCGTCCGACATCGAGGAACCACGGCGAGAGCGCCGCCTCGACCACGGTCTTCACCGGCTCGGCCACGGGGTCAGGGCCGGGGTAGATCAGCCGCATGTGACCGACGACGTTGTCCAGCGGGTCGGTGACCGAGACGAAGACCGACCGCTCGTTGAAGGCGGCGAACTCGAGATCGTGGGCCTCGGGAGCGACGCCGTAGGAGTGTTCGAAGACGCGCCGTTCGAACCGGTACGCCTCGGAGGCGACGAGGTCGCAACGCCCCGCCACCTGCAGCCTGAACATTCCCGTCACCGGCACCGCCCCCGCGAGTCGATCTTCACCGACAGATGTAACCGCAACGGGGCGGGTCCCTACCGCGGATGTCACTGACGCGCCGCGCCAACCGGCCGGCGCCGGGGAGAAAGCGGACATCGGCAGGGGCGACCCGGACTTTGCGCGCCGGGCCGCAGCCCTGTCGATCTCGTGGCGGACTACTCGGCGGCGTCCTTGATGTCGCAGATGACGCTGCCGGCGGTGACGACCGCGCCGACCTCGGCCTTGAGGCCGGTGACGGTGCCGGCCTTGTGGGCGGTGATGGGCTGCTCCATCTTCATGGCCTCGAGGACGACGACGGCCTGACCGGCCTCGACGGTGTCACCGTCGGCGACGGCGAGCTTGACGATGGTGCCCTGCATCGGTGCGGTGAGCGAGTCGCCGGAGGCCGCAGCGCCGGCCTTCTTGCCCGCCGAACGCTTCGGCGCGGCCTTGCGGGCCGGGCCGCCGCCCCCGCCGCCGGCACCGAAACCGGCGGGCAATGACACCTCGAGGCGCTTGCCACCCACCTCGACCACGACGGTCTCGCGCGGTGCGGCCTCGTCCTCGGCTCCGGCGCCACCGCCGAAGGGCGGGATCTGGTTGTCGAACTCGGTCTCGATCCAGCGGGTGAAGATGGTGAAGGGCTCGTCGTCGCTGGTGGCGAAGGCCGGGTCGCGGACGACGGCACGGTGGAACGGGATGGCCGTCGCCATGCCCTCGACGACGTACTCGTCGAGGGCGCGGCGGGCACGGGCCAGCGCCTCGAGCCGGTTCTCGCCGGTGACGATGAGCTTGGCCAGCAGCGAGTCGAACGCCCCGCCGATGACCGAGCGCCCCTCGATGCCGGAGTCCACGCGGACGCCGGGGCCGGCGGGCTCGTGGTACTCGGTGACGGTGCCCGGTGCGGGCAGGAAGTTGCGGCCGGGGTCCTCGCCGTTGATTCGGAACTCGAAGGAGTGTCCGCGGGGCGCCGGGTCCTCGGTGAAGCGCAGCTTCTCGCCCTCGGCGATGCGGAACTGCTCGCGGACCAGGTCGATGCCGCTGGTCTCCTCGGTCACGGGGTGCTCGACCTGCAGGCGGGTGTTGACCTCGAGGAAGCTGATCACGCCGTCGTTGCCGACGAGGTACTCGACGGTGCCGGCGCCGTAGTAGTTGGCCTCGCGGCAGATGTCCTTGGCCGACTGGTGGATGCGGGCGCGCTGCTCGTCGGTGAGGTACGGCGCGGGCGCCTCCTCGACCAGCTTCTGGTTACGGCGCTGCAGCGAGCAGTCGCGGGTGCCGACGACGATGACGTTGCCGTGCTGGTCAGCCAGCACCTGCGCCTCGACGTGGCGGGAGCGGTCCAGGTAACGCTCGACGAAGCACTCGCCGCGACCGAAGGCCGAGATGGCCTCGCGGACGGCGGAGTCGTAGAACTCCTCGACCTCGCTCATCTCACGGGCGATCTTCATGCCGCGGCCACCACCGCCGTAGACGGCCTTGATCGCGATGGGCAGGCCGTGCTCCTCGGCGAAGGCGACGACCTCGGCCGCGCCGGAGACCGGGTCCTTGGTGCCAGCGACGAGCGGGGCGCCGGCACGTTCGGCGATGTGCCGGGCAACGGCCTTGTCGCCGAGATCCTTGATCGACTGCGGCGACGGCCCGATCCAGGTGAGCCCGGCGTCGATGACGGCCTGCGCGAACTCGGCGTTCTCCGACAGGAACCCGTAACCCGGGTGGACGGCGTCGGCCCCGGACTTCTGGCAGGCGTCGATCACCTTGGCGATGTCCAGGTAGGACTCGCCGGGCGTGTTGCCGCCGAGGGCGAAGGCCTCGTCGGCCACCTTGACGTGCAGGGCGTCGCGGTCGGGATCGGCGTAGACCGCGACCGAGGTGTATCCGGCGTCGCGGCAAGCGCGGATCACCCGGACGGCGATCTCGCCACGGTTGGCGATGAGCACCTTCTGCACGTGCGGCCTCCTAGGTATCGGATCTCGGCACAGCGAGCGCGGCGCACGGTCAAAGCGGGTGAACCACCCTCGACACGCCGTCGGCGGCAGATTACCGTTCCCGGTCTCCGCCCCCGAAGGCGTGTCGCCCCCCGGCAGGGTGGCTCACCCGCAAGTCATGGCCCCGTCACTTCCAGGCGCGCACCCAGTCGATCTCGGTGGTCGCGTTCTGCGGGGTCGCGGCCGTCGGCGCGTTGGCGGTGTTCGGAGCGCCGAGCGCCTGCGTGAGGATCATGAAGAAGGGCTGGTCGAACGGCGCCCCGCTCGGCAGGTTCAGCGCCGAGTAATTGTTCGTCACGCAGTTCTTGCCGTCGAAGGCGATCGCGATCTGACCCGGCTTCCACGTCATGGTGTAGGTGTGGAAGGCGGTCGGGTCGGGCTGGATGCAGTAGTTGTTCGTCGCCACGTTGCTGCCGGTCATGCCGTAGCCGGTGGTCGCCGAACCGGTGTACGAGCTCAGCTTGGCGGTGCTCGGCGCGTAGACGTAGTGCAGGTACGGGATGCTCCGGTCCGGATACTTGCTGTACCGCTCGGCGATGTCGATCTCGCCGGACATCGGCCACGCCCGGTACTTCGCCTGGTTGTTCGGCCACATCCACAGCGCCGAGTGCAGCCCCGCCACGGTGGCGGCCGGGAACTTGGCGCGGATCGAGTACGAGCCGTACGCCTGCGAGAACTTGCCGATGGTCGAGACGGAGCCGCTGAGGAACTGAGTCAGGCCCTTCGTGCCGCAGGAGTAGTTCGGCGCGGGGACGGTACGCAGCTTGAGGGTGCCGTCGGAGACCTGGATCGTCTGCGGCGAGTCGACCATGCACTCCTTGGGGTTGTTGCGGAACCCGGAGCCGGCCGTGGTCACCGCCGACCACTTGCTCGTGTCCAGCGCCGTGCCGGAGAACTCGTCGTCGAAGGTGCAGGTGAGCGCCCGCCCGTCGGTGGTGGGGGCGACGGCGCCGCCGCAGGGGGCGGTGACCGGATCGGCGGAGATGACGGCGGTGGTCGGTGTGGAGCCGGGGGCGGCCGTCCGCGCCTCGTCCAGGGCGGCCGCGGTGGCCTTGCGGACGGCGTCGGCGCGAGCCGCGCTGGTGGCTGCGTGGCGCGCCTTGGCGGCGGCGGCGCTGGCGGCACGGGCGACGGCGCGGCGGTGGGCGAGGGCCCGCGCGCGGGAGGTCGCCAGCGTCTTTGCCTTGGCGCGGGCCTTGGCGCGGGTGATCCCGGTGGCGCTCGCGGTGGTGCGGCCGGTGGCCGAGGCCGCCGAGGTCATGGTTCGGGCGGCGCGTGCCGACTGCGTGACGCGGATCGGGGCATGGGTCCCGCCGGGAACGGTGGCGACCACCGTGGCCCGGAACGTGGCGGCTGCCGTCCGCTGGACGCTGGCGGTCATCTGGGCAGCCGCGCTGGCCTTCGCGCGGTGCAGCGCCTTCGCGTCGGCGGGGGCGGCGGCGGTGGCCACTCCGGCCGCGAGGGTCAGGCCGAGCAGGCCGGCGGCGACTCGCCGGGAACGCGGTGTGAGCAAGGTGGGAAGCATGGGTCGTCCAGTCGTGTCTGACGACCGGAACCCGCGGAGTGGACCTACGCGGAAGCCGGCCGTATGGCCTGTCCCCGCGTGGGCCGAACGTCCCGCAATGCTCGCTCGGCTTGTGCTCACACAAAACTAACATGGGACAGGGCGGAGACGCAATGCCGCGCGCTAAGTCCCTCAAATCGGGCGTACGGCCGCGGCAAACTGTCCGAAGGTCGCGAACGGGACGGGTCGTGGGACTGTCGCGAGCGGGACCTCGGTCCCGGCGCGGTCATGACCTTCGGGCCGCTCGATCGGGACCCCGCCGGAGGCCGGCGCGGTCGCCCCGGCCGGTCAGTGCAGTTCGGCGAGCCGGTCGCGACAGCGGGTGGCGACGTCGTCGACCTCGGCGAGGGTGCGGGCCAGGTCGGCCTGCCGGCGACGCAGCTCGGCGGCGATCTCGTCCAGCCGGGTGAGCAGGGTGGTGAGCTGGCGCCGCTCGGAGCTCTCGGCGCCGTCGTACATGTCGACGATCTCGCGGCACTCCGCCAGGGACATGCCGAAGCGACGTCCCCGCAGGATGAGCAGCAGTCGGGTCCGGTCCCGGTCGTCGTAGACCCGGTTACTGCCGCTGCGGCGCGGCGTGAGCAGGCCCTCGGCCTCGTAGTGGCGCAGGGTGCGGGTGGTGACGCCGAGCTCGGCGGCGAGCTCGCCGACGGTCCAGGTGCGTGCCGGCGGGGTGGTGCCGGCGCTGCCCATCCGGCTATCGTGGCCGTACCTTTACGTTAACGTCAAGGAGCCGGGATGAGCTTCGAACTGAGCAGCGAGCACGAGACCTTCCGCAAGGTCGTGCGGGACTTCGCCGAGCGCGAGGTCGCTCCCGGCGTCGCGCAGTGGGACCGCGACCACCACCTGCCGCTGGAGATCGTCCGCGGCATGGGTGAGCTCGGCCTCTTCGGAATCCACGTCCCCGGGGAGTACGGCGGCAGCGACGGCGACTTCACCTCGCTCTGCGTGGCCATCGAGGAGCTCGGCCGGGTGGACCAGTCGATCGGCATCACCCTGGAGGCCGCCGTCGGCCTGGGCATCAACCCGATCCTCACCTACGGCACCGAGGAGCAGAAGCAGCAGTGGCTGCCCGACCTCGTCGCCGGCCGGGCGCTGGCGGGGTTCGGCCTCACCGAGCCCGAGGCGGGCTCCGACGCCGGCGCGAGTCGTACCCGCGCGGTGCTGGACAGCGGGGAGTGGGTGATCGACGGGGCCAAGGCGTTCATCACGAACTCCGGCACCGACATCACCTCGCTGGTCACCGTCACCGCCAGGACCGGTGAGGACGAGATCAGCTCGATCATCGTCCCGTCGGGAACGCCGGGCTTCACCGTCGAGCCCGCCTACGACAAGCTCGGCTGGCACATCTCCGACACCCACGGCCTCACCTTCGACGGCTGCCGGGTGCCCGAGGCGAACCTGCTCGGGCGCCGCGGCGACGGCTTCCGGCAGTTCCTCGCGGTCCTCGACGACGGCCGGATCGCCATCGCCGCACTCGCCGTCGGCCTCGCGCAGGGGTGCCTGGACCTCTCGCTCGCCTACGCCAAGGAGCGCACCACCTTCGGCGCGCCGATCGGGTCGCGGCAGGGGGTGGCCTTCTCCCTCAGCGACCTCGCCGTCTCGGTCGAGGCAGCCCGGCTGCTGACGTACAAGGCGGCATGGCTCAAGGACGCCGGCCGACCCCGCGCCGAGCTGAAGCAGGCGGCCTCGATCGCCAAGCTGTACGCCACCGAGGCCGCGGTGGCCGCCACCCGGGTCGCCACCCAGGTCTTCGGCGGCAACGGCTTCATGGAGGAGTACCCGGTCGCCCGCTTCTACCGCGACGCCAAGATCCTGGAGATCGGCGAGGGGACCTCGGAGGTCCAGCGGATGCTCATCGCCCGCGGCCTGGGACTGCCGGTCTCCTGACCATGGTGAGCACCCCCGACGAGATCGCCGCCGCGCGGCAGGCGACGCTCGCGCCGACGCCGAAGGCCGCCGACAAGCTGGCCGAGCAGGGCAAGCTCTACGTCCGCGAGCGCATCGCGCTGCTGGCCGACGAGGGCAGCTTCGTCGAGGACGGTCAGCTCGCCAATGCCCTGGCCGGTGATCTGCCGGCCGATGCCGTCGTCACCGGCCAGCTCGCGGTGGACGGTCGTCCCGCCCTCGTCGTGGCCAACGACCCCAGCGTCAAGGCGGGGTCTTGGGGCGCCCGCACGGTGGAGAAGATCATCCGGATCACCGAGCGGGCGTTGGTCGAGGAACTGCCGATCTTCTGGCTCATCGACTCCGGCGGTGGCCGCATCACCGATCAGGTGGAGATGTTCCCCGGTCGCCGCGGCGCGGGACGGATCTTCCACAACCAGGTCGCGCTCTCGGGCAAGGTGCCGCAGATCTGCTGCCTCTTCGGGCCGTCGGCCGCCGGTGGTGCCTACATCCCGGCGTTCTGCGACTTCGTCGTCATGGTCGAGGGGAATGCCTCGATGTACCTCGGCTCGCCACGGATGGCCGAGATGGTGGTGGGGGAGAAGGTCACGCTGGAGGAGATGGGCGGCGCCCGGATGCACGCCACGATCTCCGGCTGCGGCGACAACCTCGCCGTCGACGACGCCGACGCCCTCGAGCAGGCCCGGCTCTTCTTCGACTACCTGCCGACCTGCTGGCGCGAGCCGGCGCCCGAGGCGGCGGCGGAGCCGCCGGCGGCCGAGCTCGCCGACGACGCGGTGCCGGCCGAGGAGTCGGTGCCCTTCGACATGCACGAGATCATCGATGGCCTCGTCGACGCCGACTCGTTCTTCGAGGTGAAACCGCTCTTCGCCGCCGAGGTCGTGGTGGGCTTTGCCCGCATCGACGGACAGCCGGTGGGCATCGTCGCCAACAACTCCATGGTGCGCGGTGGTGTGCTCTTCACCGATTCGGCCGACAAGTGCGCCCGCTTCATCTGGCTCTGTGACGCCTTCAACGTCCCGCTGCTCTATCTCGCCGACGTCCCCGGTTTCATGATCGGCAGCGAGGTGGAGCGGCAGGGCATCATCCGGCACGGTGCGAAGATGATCACGGCCGTCTCGGAGGCGACCGTCCCGCAGGTGTCTGTGATCGTCCGCAAGGCCTACGGGGCGGGGCTCTACGCGATGGCCGGGCCGGGCTTCGCCCCGGACGTCTGCCTGGCACTCCCCACGGCCAAGATCGCGATCATGGGGCCGCAGGCGGCGATCAACGCCGTCTACGCCAACAAGATCGCCGCGCTGCCCGACGAGACGCAGCGGCAGGAGTTCGTCGCCGTGAAGCGTGCCGAGTACGAGCAGGACGTCGACATCCTGCGCCTGGCCGCTGACCTCGTCATCGACGGCATCGTCACGCCGGGGGAGCTGCGCGGTCAGCTGGTCAGCCGCTACCGGGCGCTGGCCGGCAAGACCAGGGACGTCGCCGGCAAGCATCACGGCGTGCCGCCGGTATGAGTGCCCACGACATCCGCGTCCGCGGCGGGGCGACGGCCGAGGAGCTGGCGGCGGTGCTGGCCGTCATGGCACCGCGTCCGGAGGCCGTCGAGGACCCCTATCGCCGCTGGCGGCAGGTGCGGCGCGCCGCGTTGCGCAGGACCTCCGGCGCGCGGGGCACCTGATCGGCTTTCGCCGGGCCGAGGGTGGGCCGGTGCGGCAGAATGCAGGGGTGAGCACGCCGGACCACGCGTCGCGCGAGGAGCCGGTGCTCGACCCCATCGAGGTGTCGCATGTCGCGGCCAACGTGCCGTTCGTGCTGCGCACCGTCCTCGGCATCACCGTGCTCGGCGTCGGCATGAACGTCATCGGCGTCGTGGTGATCGGCCTGCTGGTGATCGCGATGAACGCGCAGGTCCCCGAGGAGCAGATCAGCACGCTGACCACGACGGCCTTCGTCCTCACCGGGCTGAGCGTCGTCGCCGGCGTGAGCCTGGCGACGCTGGTGCACCGCCGCACCCTGCGGTGGCTGCTGCGCGGTGACAGTCCCGATCTCGACGAGGCGCGGCGCGCGCTGCGCATGCCGCTGGACCTCGCCATCATCACGGCCGCGCTCTGGACGCTGGGGGCGATCGTCATGGCGACGGTGGCGGCCGTCGTCGGCGTCGGCGTGCGGACCTCGCTGGGCCTCGGCGGCGGGGTCGTCGTCGGCGGGTTGGTCTCCGCGGGTCTGACCTACCTGGTCATGGGGCGGGTGAACCAGCAGATCGCGCGATTGTCGCTGGCGGCGGTGCCGCCGGCCGACACCCCGGTCTTCGGGGTGCGATGGCGGCTGCTGGTCAACTGGGTCCTGACCAGCGGGCTGCCGCTGGTGGGGCTCGTCCTCGTGCTGGTGGTGCCGCCGGGACGGCGCAACTCCGTGGGGATCGCCCTCGTCGTCGTCGCCATCGCGATCATCGTCGGCGGCACGTCGACCATCCTCATCGCCCGCGCCATCGGCACGCCCCTGCGCGGTGTCGTCGACGCCCTGAACCGGGTCGCCGAGGGCAGCCTCGACGTCGCCCTGGAGCCGGACGACCCCGGCGAGATCGGCCTGGTGCAGAACGGCTTCAACGAGATGGTGGCGGGTCTGCGCGAACGCGACCGGGTCACCGATCTCTTCGGCAGGCACGTCGGACCCGCCGTGGCGGCCGAGGCCATCAGCACCGGCGTCACGCTCAGCGGTGAGTCCCGCAATGTGGTCGCGCTCTTCGTCGACATCACCGGCTCGACCAAGCTCACCCGACTCACCGAACCGGCCGACTTCGTCGACATGCTGAACCGCTTCTTCGCCGTCGTCGTCGACGAGGTCGAGGGCAGCGGTGGCCTGCTCAACAAGTTCGAGGGCGACGCCGCCCTCTGCGTCTTCGGCGCCCCCGCGGAGATCCCCGACGCCGCCTCCGCGGCGCTGCGCACCGCGCGGGCGATCCGGGACCGGGTGCACGAGATGGGTGAGCTGGAGGTCGGTATCGGGGTCGCGTCCGGGCAGGTCATCGCCGGCCAGATCGGCGCGCCCAGCCGGCTGGAGTACACCGTCATCGGTGACGCCGTGAACGAGGCTTCCCGGCTGACGGATCTGGCCAAGCGCGTCGACGGCCGCATCCTGGCCAGTGAGGGCACCGTCGAGGCCGCGACCGATCAGGAGCGGGCGCACTGGGTGCGGGGCAAGTCGCTGCGGCTGCGCGGCCGGGAGGCGTTGACCCACAGCTTCCGCACCGTCGACGCTCCCCGCTCGTCCTCGCCGTCGCTACCCCGTCGGCTCACCGAGGTGGCCCGAGCGGTGGCGGAGCTGCCGAGCCTGCCCACGCACCTGCCGAGCCTGCCCAATCCCCGGCCACGTCCGGCCGCCGCTGACACCCCGGAGGCCGACACCCCGGACGGGATCATGGTCGGGACCTCGACCGGGACCTCGACCGGGACCGCGACCGGGACCGCGACCGGGACCGCGACCGGGACCTCGACCGACGGGGCGGGCGACACGGTGGTGGACGCAGCGGGCGACGCGGCGGTGCGCCCGGCGGGCGGCGACGCGACTGAGAGCGCGGGGGACAGCAACATCACGCGCGACCTTGCCGACGAGACGGAGGGTGCGCTCGACGGCACCGCCGAGCGACGGCGGCCTCAGCCGGTCGAGGCGACCGAGGGATAGCCGAGGTCGGCCAGGCTGCGGCCGAGGTCGCGCAGCATCGAGCGGACCACGGGCAGCGAGACGCCGACGACGTTGTGATGGTCGCCGTCGACCGCCGCCACGAACCAGCCGCCGAGGCCGTCGACGGTGAAGGCGCCGGCCACGTGCAGCGGCTCGCCGCTGCCGACGTAGTCGGCAATCTCCTCGTCCGTGATCTCGGCGAAGCGGACGGTGGTCCCGACCTGCCGGGTCGCCTCCGCCCCGGTCCCGGTGTCGATGAGGTGGTGGCCGGTCCAGAGGGTGCCGCTGCGACCCCGCATCGCGCGCCATCGAGCCGTCGCCTCCGCGGCGGTGCCCGGCTTGCCGAGCGGCTGGCCGTCGAGGTCCAGCATCGAGTCGCAGCCGAGGACCAGCGCCCCCGGACCGACCTGGTCGGCGGCCACCGCCCGGGCCTTGGCCGTGGCCCGGCGCAGCGTGAGCTCGGCCGTCGAGGCGGCGATGATGGCCTCCTCGTCGACGCCGCTGACGACCACCTCAGGGGCGAGCCCGGCGGCACGCAGGGTGGCGAGCCGAGCGGGCGAGGCCGAGGCCAGCACGAAGCGCATCCCCATGCCGGCCACGCTACCGGCCCCGCTGCGACGCCCGGCCGGCCTCGCGCCACTAGCGTGGCGGCCATGACCTCTCCCGCGACCACTGCCGCCGACGAACCCATCGGGGTTATCGGCGGCTCGGGCTTCTACTCGCTGTTGGACGACCCGGAGTCCCGGCCGGTCGAGACGCCGTACGGCGAGCCCAGTGAACCGGTCACGCTGGGGGAGCTCGCCGGCCGACGGGTGGCCTTCCTGCCCCGCCATGGCGCGGGACACCGCTTCGCCCCTCACGTGGTGCCGTATCGCGCGAACCTCTGGGCGCTGCGCTCACTCGGCGTCCGACAGGTCGTCTCGCTCTCGGCGGTTGGCTCGCTCACCACCTCGCTGCCGACGGGGACGCTCGTGGTCCCCGATCAGCTCGCCGACCGCACCCATGGCCGACCCCACACCCTCTTCGAGGATGGCGCGGGTGTCGGTCACGCCGCCTTCGCCGACCCGTACTGCCCGCGCGGCCGGGCTGCAGCAGTGGCGGCCGACCCCGCGCCGCACGACGGCGGCACCCTCGTCGTGGTGAACGGGCCGCGCTTCTCCTCCCGCGCCGAGTCCCGGGAGTTCCAGTCCCACGGCTGGTCGATCATCGGCATGACGGCGATGCCCGAGGCGGGCCTGGCCCGAGAGCTCGCGCTCTGCTACACGACGCTTGCGCTCGTCACCGATCTCGACGCCGGGGTCGAGGCCGGCGAGGGCGTCACCCACGCCGAGGTCCTGGCGGCCTTTGCGGAGAACCTGCCGCGGCTGCGTGACCTGCTGATCGACACGCTGGGGGCGCTCCCCGCCCGACAGGACGACTGCGTCTGCGGCGACACCTCCGGCTATCCCGCCTCCCACGTTCTGCCGTGAGCGCCGTCTGCAGAGCCGGCCAAGGGTCACCGGGCCGATGAGGATCCTGCTCACCGGCGGGGCCGGCTTCATCGGGACCCACGTGCGTTCGGCGCTGACCGACCACGACGTTGTCGTGCTCGATTCGTTGCGTCCGGACGTCCACCGAGGTGAGCCGCCGCGGATCGACGGCCTCGTTCGCGCAGATGTGCGCAATCCTGAGGCGGTCGAGGCTGCGCTCGACGGGATCGACGTGGTGATCCATCTCGCGGCCAAGGTCGGGCTCGGGGTGGACGTCCAGGACCTCCCCGACTACGCCGACTCGAACGTGCACGGCACCGCGGTCCTGCTCGCGGCGATGGCGCGGCGCGGGGTGTCGCGGCTGGTGCTCGCCAGCTCGATGGTGGTCTACGGCGAGGGGCTCGGTGCCTGTCCCGAGCACGGACTCGTCACGCCGGGTCCGCGCGACCCGGCCGAGCTGGACGCGGGGAACTTCGAGCCGCCGTGCCCCGTCTGCGGTGCCCCGCTGGCCCCGGCGCTGGTGACCGAGCAGGCGGCGACCGACCCGCGCAACGCCTACGCCGTCAGCAAGCTCGCGCAGGAGCAGCTGGCCTCGGCCTGGGCGCGCGCGACGGGCGGCAGCGTCGCGTCGCTCCGCTTCCACAATGTCTACGGCCCCGGACTGCCGGCCGACACCCCGTACGCGGGGGTGGCGGCGATCTTCCTCTCGGCCCTGCGCCGTGGCGAGGCACCCACCGTCAACGAGGACGGGGCGATGCGCCGCGACTTCGTCCACGTCCGGGACATCGCCACCGCCGTGGTCGCCGCGGCCGAGCAGCATCGGCAGGGAGTCCGGGCCTTCAACGTCGGCTCGGGAACCCCCCGCACCGTCGGGGACCTGGCCACCGCGCTCGCCACCGCGCTCGACGGTCCCCGCCCGGTGGTCACCGGGAGCTACCGGCTCGGCGACGTCCGGCACATCACCGCGGATTCGTCCCGGCTGCGCGAGGAGCTTGGCTGGCGCCCGCAGGTCGACTTCGCCGACGGCACGGCCGAGCTCGCCCGGATCTGATCACCTCCGCAGCCCGCAGCCCGCAGCCCGCAGCCCGCAGCCCGCAGCCCGCAGCCCGCAGCCCGCAGCCCGCAGCCCGCAGCCCGCAGCCCGCAGCCCGTTGACCGCGGCCTCGAGAAATCCCCGATCCCGAGACGGCACGGCGGAGCCGGTGCCCCCATGTGGCGACCCCGCTTCGCTGACCTCGGCACCACCCTTTTCGCGCCCCGTGTTCTGCACCCGAATTCGGGTGCAGAACACGGGGACCAAAAGAGGGCGGGGTGGGGCCGGGGACGGCGAGGCCGGAGACGAATCCGACGGTGACGGTGACGGTGACTGAGCCGGCGACGGCGGACGGGACGGGAGCGAGCTGGAGCCGGTAAAGGCAAGCGGTGGCCACCGGTGACGGTAGGCGGGGGCGGCGAGTGGTGGCGGCGAGCGGGGGCGGCGAGCGGGGGCGGCGAGCTGGGGCGGCGAGCGGGGGCGGCGAGCTGGGGCGGCGAGCGGGGGCGGCGAGCGGGGGCGGCCAGCGGGGGCGGCGAGCGGGGGTGGCTCGGGACACCGCCTGAAACCGGCAGGGTGGCTCACCGAGAACTGTGGGTATGGCGATCGACATGAGTCTCGACGTCGTCCTGCCGTGCCTGGACGAGGCCGAGGCCTTGCCCTGGGTGCTTGACCGCATCCCCGCGGGCGCCCGTGCGATCGTCGTCGACAACGGCTCGCAGGACGGTTCCCCCGAGCTGGCCCGCAGGCTGGGCGCGCAGGTGGTGACGTGTGAGCAGCGCGGTTACGGCGCCGCTTGCCACGCCGGACTGGTGGCGGCTCGGTCCGAGTACGTCGCCGTCTGTGACTGCGACGCCTCGCTGGACCCCGGCGAGGTCGTCGCCATGGTGGAGCGGCTGCGCTCCGGGGCCGACCTCGTGGTGGGACGGCGTCGCCCCGAGCGTGGCGCGATGCCGCTTCACGCACGCGTGGCCAACATCGAGCTCGCCCGGCGGGTCCGGGCACGGACCGGCACTGATCTGCGCGACATCGGCCCGCTGCGGGTGGCCCGTCGGGAGCCGTTGCTCGGTCTCGGCCTCGCCGACCGTCGGAGCGGATACCCGGTCGAGACGGTGGTCCGGGCCGCCGATGCGGGATGGAACATCGTCGCGCACGACGTGGCCTACCGGCGCCGATCGGGGCGATCCAAGGTGACGGGCACGGTGCGGGGCACCGCCCGCGCCGTCCAGGACATGAGCGCGGTGCTGGCCCGGTGACGACCGCCAACGAGACGACTCTCGGGACCGTCATCGTCATCGCCAAGCAGCCCGTCCCCGGCCGCGTGAAGACTCGGCTGACCCCGCCGCTGACCCCGGGCGAGGCTGCGGACGTCGCCGCCGCCGCGCTCCACGACACGCTGGAGGCCGTCGGGCGCGTGCCGGCTCGACGGCACCTGCTCGCCTTCGACGGTGATCCCGCCGGGTGGGTCCCGCCGGGCTGGGAGGTCGTGGCGCAGCCGTCCGGCGGGCTGGATCTCCGTCTCGGCGCTGCCTTCACGGCGGCGGCCGCCAGCCCCGGCCCGGCCGTCCTGGTCGGCATGGACACCCCCCAGCTGCGCCCGGAGCAGCTGCTGGCGTGGGATCCGCAGCAGTACGACGCCTGCCTGGGCCTGGCCCGCGACGGTGGCTTCTGGGTCATCGGATTCCGCGACCCGGAGATCGCCGCCGCCGCGATCGACGGTGTCCCCATGTCGACCGACCGGACCGGTGCCGATCAGTACCGCCGGCTCGCCGAAGCGGGGCTGCGGGTGCAGCTGCTCGACGACCTCACCGACGTCGACACCGTCGACACCGCACACGAGGTAGCCGCAGTGTCACCCGCCGGGCGATTCGCTGCCGCGCTGGCCCGGACCGACGCCGTCGCGCGGGCGCGCTGATGGAGCTCGGAGCCCTCGCGCCGTACGAGACCGCGCTGCGCACCGCGGGCCCGCTCGCGCTGCAGACCGCGACCGGCCGGCAGGTGGCGCTGGACGTCGCCCGATGGCTCGGTCCGGCCGACGCCGCCGACCTCACCGTGGTGCGGCGCTGCGAAGGTCCGGTCCTGGACGTGGGTTGCGGCCCCGGCCGCTTCGTCTCCTCACTGCACGCGCGCGGCATCTTTACTCTCGGGGTGGACATCGCCGAGACGGCGGTCGAGCTGACGCGCGGCATGGGCATGCCCGCCCTGCTGCGCAGCGTCTTCGGCGCGCTGCCCGGCGAGGGGCGCTGGGCCACCGTCCTGCTACTCGACGGCAACGTGGGAATCGGCGGCGACCCGGTGCGGCTGCTCAATCGCGTCGCCACCCTGCTCGCTCCCGGCGGCCGGCTCATCGTCGAGACCTCCGGGTCGCCCGAGGACGGCAGGAACGACGATCTCGATGACGGCATCGCCGATGCTCTCGGCGCTGGTCTCGACGGCGGCCTCGCCCCTGACGAGGAGACGGCGGTGCAGACCGTCCGCTTCACCGAGGGCGGCGCGCCCGTCGGGCCCGAGTTCGACTGGGCGGTGGTGAGCGAGCGGTCACTGCTGCACTTCGCCGCTCGCACCGGCTACCGCTGCGTGGAGTCCTGGTCGTCCGGTGGACGGACGTTCGTGGTGCTCGCTCGCTGATCAAGCCGCTGGCCGGACCGAGCACGGACCACCGCGGTCAGGTACCCGACGAGCGTCACCGCGAGCACGGCTCCCAGGGCGATCGCCAGGTTCCGGGTGTAGTCCTGCTGCAGGATCCCCTTGCTCGCCGGCTGCGAGCCCTGGCGGTGGATCAGCGGCAGCGCGATGACCGTGATCAGCGCGGCCGCGATCAGTCCACCCTGGACGAAGCGGCGGGCCCGGGGCGGCACCAGCCGATGGGTCGCCCAGCCGACACCCACCACCACCGGCGAGAGGACGGCATCGTGCAGCACGACGGCCGCGACGAGCCAGACCGCGAGCAGCAGCAGGTCCTCGCCGGGGATCTGGGTCAGCAGCCGGAAGAGTCCGAAGGCGATCAGCGCCACGCCGGGCACCGCGAACAGCAGCCGTCCCCTCATCACTGCACCTCCACGCGGGTCAGCCATTTGGTGTTCAGCACGCCGGCACGGTTCGGCGCGATGAGGCGCAACGGGTAGCCGTGGTCCAGCGTGAGCCGGGTGCCGTTGAGGTGGGTCGCCAGCAACGCCTCGCCCACCTGCGGGCCGTCGACGTAGGAAACGTTGTAGGACCCCTTCGGCTCGAGCGAGACGACCTTGACCCGCGACCCGTCGTCGCCGCCCACCAGCCGCACCAGGCGGGACAGCGAGAGTCCGCGCCAGTCGGCGCCGACGCTCCAGCCCTCGACGCAGGCGATCGGGTAGCTCGCCTCCCGTCCCTGCGCGGCCGCCAGCTGCTCGACCTCGGCGAGGGAGTAGGCCAGCGTCCGGTCGCCGACCACGGTGAGCCGCCAGCCGGGGTCGCGGGCGAGGGTGAGCACCCCCGCCTGGTCGGCGGTGCGGTTCACCGGGACGTCCTGCTCCGGCGCGTCGCGCTGCCGCCGCACGGCGAAGAGCCCGACCGGGGCCAGCGGGGTGACGCTCTGCCCGGCGGCGGTGACGGCGATCAGCCCGATCCCGCCGCCGGTGGCGAGCAGGACCCCGCGCCGCGAGATGCCGGCGGGCTCGGCAGCGGGAGTGAGGGTCCCGTCGGTGTCACCAGCGTCGACAGCCTCTTCGGCGTCGTCGCGTTCGGTGAGGACCGGCGCCTCGGCCAGCCGGGCCCGCAGTCCGCGGCGGATGTCGGGCAGCTTGACGGCGACGTGCAGCAGGATCGACCCGATCGCCACGTAGCCGAGGAAGCGGTGGACCGGGACGAAGTCCCAGGACCACGGGTACCAGTTCAGGACGTTGAAGTACCCGGTCACGAGCTCGACGAGTGCCGAGGCGACGAGCAGGGCGATGGAGAGCCGCTCCAGCGCCTTCTTGGGTCCCAGCGCCACCGGCCACGCGAAGAGCTTGGGGTACACCGACCAGAGCTTCACCAGCAGCAGCGGGATGGCGATGGTGCCGGTGAGCACGTGCAGTCCCTGGGTGAGGCGGTAGCCCCAGACCGGGATCGCAGGCTCGGGCAGCCACCCCCATGGGTGGTACTGGTAGTGACTCAGCATGCCGGTGACGAAGCAGATCCCGAAGGCAATGCCCAGCAGGCGTCCGACCCGAGCGGTGACCGCGACCGAGCGCAGCGGGCTGGTGAAGCGGGGCCACAGCCGTGGCGGCGAGTCCGAACGGATCGACATGATCAGCAATCCTCTCGGCGGCACGGGTTTCATGAACAGTCCGTCGCGTGAGGCATGCTCGGTTCCGTGACGAGGCGTGCGGCAACGGGATGTCTCGTCGGCCTCCTCGTCGTGCAGGGCATTTTCTACGCGTGGCTGCTCGGGTACGTCGAGCGGGGCAGGGACCAGAACCACGCGGTGGCACTGCTGATGGCGACGACGCCGCTGTGGCTGCTCTCCGTCTGGCTGCTGCGGCGGACCGGCGTGACCGGGCGTCGGGCGGTCGCGGTCGTCCTCGGTGGCAGCGCCGCCCTCGCCGTCATCGCCCTGGCGCATCCGCCGTCCACGTCCGACGACGACTACCGCTACATGTGGGACGGCAAGGTCCAGCTCGCCGGCATCGACCCCTACCGCTACCCGCCGGCCGCCCCCGAGCTCGCCCACCTGCGCGAGCCGGGAGTCTTCGGCCCGCCCGGCCGCTACGTCTGGCAGTTCGACGGCGGTTCGACGCAGATCAACCGCCCCACCGTCCGGACGGTCTACCCACCGGTCGCCGAGGGCGCGTTCACGGCGATCCGGATCCTCTCCTTCGGCGGTCACGGCAACCACCTGCCGCTGCAGCTCGCCGCCACCCTGGGCCTGCTCGCGGTGGGATGGCTGCTGCTGCGCCGCGGTCCCCCGTGGCGGGCAGCGTTGTGGTCGTGGTGCCCGATCGTCATCGTCGACCTGGGTAACAACGCCCACATCGACTGGCTCGGCGTGCTGCTGGTCGTGCTCGCGTTCACCACGGCGCGGGGGGCGATGGTCCGCGGTGTGCTCGTGGGGGCGGCCACGGCGGTGAAGCTCTACCCGGCGCTCGTCCTGCCCGCGCTCATGCGGCGCGACTGGCGGGTGCTGCCGATCGCCCTGGCGACCGTCGCGCTCTCCTATGTGCCGCACGTGGCCGCCGTCGGCGCCGACGTCATCGGCTACCTGCCCGGCTACCTGCGCGAGAACGACGAGCACAGCGTGCAGTTGCTGGGCGCCTTGCTCGGCGAGACCGCCGGCCGCGCCGTGGGGGTCCTGGCGCTCGCGGCCGTCGGGTTGTGGGCGTGGCTGCGGGGCTCCCGGGCGCATCCCGAGCAGAGCGCCGTGGTGGTTGTCGGGGTCGCCTTCCTCGTGACGACGCCGACCTACGGCTGGTACGCCACGCTGCTGCTCGCTCTCGTGGCCCTCACCGGCGCCGTGGAGTGGCTGCCGGTGGTCTTCGCCGCGACCTGCTGTTACCTGGTGCACGCCGACGTCGACGTGTGGATCTACACGGCGGCGCTGGCGGCGACGGTGGTCACCACGGTGGTCCGCCGCCGCGCCGGGCTCGTTAGCCTGCGGGGATGACCAGCCCTGTGACGCTCGACCACGACGGTCCGCTCGCCGTCATCACCCTCGCCGCCCCGCCGCTGAACCTCTTCGACCGGGCCATGGTCGAGGCGCTGCGCGAGGCGATCCACGCGGTGGCGACGGCCGACGACGTCCGTGGCCTGCTCATCCGCGCCGAGGGCCGGGCCGTCTCCGGCGGGGTGGACGTCAACCTCTTCGCCGAGCTCGACCCGGTGACGGGGGCGGCGCTCTGGGCGGACTGGTTCACCATGATCCACGAGCTGGAGAACCTGCCCTTCCCGACGGTCTTCGCGGCGCACGCGCTCTGCCTCACCGCGGCCTTCGAGATCTCGCTGGCCTGTGACCTGCTGCTGGCCGCCGAGTCGGCGCGCTTCGGCCTGGTCGAGATCGTGGTGGGGCTGACCCCGTCCATGGGTGGCCCGCAGCGCCTGGTCGAGCGGGCCGGACCGGCGCGCGCCCGCGAGCTGATCTACACCGGCGAGCTCTTCGACGCCGCCACCCTCGAGCGCTGGAACGTCGTCAACCGGGTGCTCCCCGACGACGGCTTCGCCGAGGCCGCGCGGGCCTTCGCGCGCCGGATCGCCGAGGGTCCTACCCGCGCCCACGCCGCGACGAAGACCATCGTCCGCGCGCAGTTGGCCGGCGGCACCCGGGCAGCCGACGAGGTGACGCCGCTGGTCAGCGGCGCGCTCTTCGGCACCGAGGATCTGCAGAACGCCGTCGCCTCGTTCCTGCGGGACGGTCCGGGCAAGGCCACCTACACCGGCCGCTGACCCGGCTCGCTACACCCGGCCGTCGGGCCGGCGCGCGACTGGGCTCGCGGCGAGGCGCCGGTCACGTCGTGAGCAGCAGCACGGTGACGGCGGTGACGTTGGCGCCATGGCGGTCCGAGCCGCTCGTTAGCTTCGAGGTACAGCACGTCCCACGTATCTCGAAGGGCCCGTCATGCCGCGTCGTCATCGCACCACCCGTGCTGTCGCCCCTGGTGCCCCTGTCGCAGCCGTCGGCGTCGCTCTGGTCCTCATCGCCGGTGGCACCGCCGTGGTGACATCGGGGGGCGGCGCGGCCGCGGCAGCGGAGCGTTGCGTGGCCTGGGCGGCGATGCCGGCCCGTGTCACCCTCACCCGTCACGTGGTGCTCCGGCCGCAGCTGCTGGGCACCGCCGGCTGCCGGGCGGGCAGCTTCGACAACGGCGCCACGGCCGCGCTCGTCGGGCCGGGCCGGGACGGAGAGAGCCAGCGCTGGGACCGCTTCGGCGACCGCGAGCAGATCGACCTCTACCGCGACCTCGACCGGCCGGGCCGGTACACCATCCGCAGCGGCGACGTGCAGGCCTACGACCGCGACGAGGAGCGCATCCCCGCCAGCTGGCGCAGCACGTCGGTGGTGGTGAAGTACGGCGCGTCCTTTGGTGCGGTCCGCGGCTCGGCGACGACCAGTCGCGCCACGCTGCGGCGCTGGACCGCAGACGGTAAGCGCCGCTCGGCCGGGACGCCGGTGATGCTGCAGCGGCACCGGGACGGGCACTGGACGACGGTGGCCCGCGCCCGCACGGCCCGCGACGGCACGGTCCGCTTCACGCACCGGCCGGGGAGCTACCGACTCGTCTCGGCCGCGACCGCCGCTACCTGGGGTGCGGTCGCGACCCTCCACTGACTGGATCGGGGAGCGCTGATCCCGCTCAGCGGGATCAGCGCTCCCCGATCGGTCGTCAGAGGGCGCCGCGCCAGCCGTTCGGGCCGGGGTAGACCTGCCGACGCAGCTGCCAGGCAGGATCGTTCCAGCCGCCACGGCGCTCGCGAGGCTGCTCCTCCTCGCCGCCGGTGCCGGCCACGCTCACCAGCGCGGTGAGGACGGCGAGGTCCTCGGGGCTTGCGTCCCCGCGCACGATGCGCAGCACGGGCCTGGTCTCGTCGCTCATGATGTCGTCCCGTCGTCGCAGCGGTTAGAGCGGGATGTTCCCGTGCTTCTTGGGCGGCAGCGTCTCGCGCTTGTTGCGCAGCATCCGCAGCGCGCGGATCACGTACGACCGGGTGGCGGACGGCTTGATCACCGCGTCGACGTAACCGCGGTCGGCGGCGAGGTAGGGGTTGAGCAGGGTGTCCTCGTACTCCTGCGTCAGCTCGACCCGCACCTGCTCCGGATCGTCGGCGGCCGCGAGCTTCTTGCGGTGCAGGATGTTCACCGCGCCCTGGGCGCCCATGACGGCGATCTGCGCCGAGGGCCAGGCGAGGTTGATGTCGGCGCCGAGGTGCTTGGACCCCATCACGTCGTAGGCGCCACCGAAGGCCTTGCGGGTGATGACGGTGACCTTGGGGACCGTCGCCTCGCTGTAGGCGTAGATCAGCTTCGCGCCGCGACGGATGATGCCGGTGTGCTCCTGCTCGACACCGGGCAGGAAGCCGGGGACGTCGACGAGAGTCAGCACCGGGATGTTGAAGGCGTCGCAGGTGCGGACGAAGCGCGCTGCCTTCTCCGAGGCGTCGATGTCCAGGCAGCCGGCGAACTGCATCGGCTGGTTGGCCACGATGCCCACCGGATAGCCCTCGATACGACCGAAGCCGACGATGATGTTCTGCGCGAAGAGCTCGTGGACCTCGAGGAAGTCGCCGTCGTCGAGCAGGTGGTTGATGACCTCGTGCATGTCGTAGGGCGTGTTCGCCGAGTCCGGGATGAAGCTGTCCAGGACGGCGTCGTCCTCGTCGATCGTGTCGGTGACCTCGGTGGCGAAGACCGGCACCGGGTCGAGGTTGTTCGACGGCAGGAACGACAGCAGCGACTTCACATAGCCGATGGCGTCGTCCTCGTCGCTGCCGAGGTAGTGCGCGTTGCCGCTCTTGGTGTTGTGGGTGCGGGCGCCGCCCAGCTCCTCGAGCGTGACGTCCTCGCCCGTGACGGTCTTGACCACGTCCGGGCCGGTGATGAACATCTGCGAGGTCTGGTCGACCATGACGATGAAGTCGGTCAGGGCCGGGGAGTAGACGTGCCCGCCGGCCGCCGCGCCCATGATCAGCGAGATCTGCGGGATCACGCCGGAGGCCCGCACCGTGCGGTGGAAGATCTCGCCGTAGAGGCCGAGGGAGACGACGCCTTCCTGGATGCGGGCGCCACCACCCTCGTTGATGCCGACGACCGGGCAGCCCGTCTTCATGGCGAAGTCCAGCACCTTGACGATCTTCTCGCCGTAGACCTGGCCGAGCGCGCCGCCGAAGACGGTGACGTCCTGGCTGAAGACGGCGACCGGACGGCCGTCGACGGTGCCGGCGCCGGTGACGACGCCGTCACCGTAGGGCTTGTTCTGCTCCATGCCGAAGTTGGTCGAGCGGTGCCGGGCGAACTCGTCGAACTCCATGAAGGAGCCCTCGTCGAGCAGCGCGTGGATGCGCTCGCGGGCCGTCATCTTGCCCTTGGCGTGCTGCTTCTCCACCGCGCGCGCGGAGCCGGCGTGGACCGCCTCGTCGTAGCGGCGCTCGAGATCGGCCAGCTTGCCGGCCGTGGTGTGGATGTCGGGTGCGGAGTCCGGGGACTCGACGGCGTCGGCGGTCATGGCCTTGGACTCTAATCGGCGCGACGGTGCGCTACGGCCGTGAGGTGACCGATCTCGCCGCGCGACCCGGTTACGGTGGGGCGATGGACCGCCCGCCGCTGGACGTCGAGGCCATCCGCGCCGCCCTGGGAGATCGCTGGAGCAGCGTCGAGACGGTCGCCGAGACGGCGTCCACGAACGCCGACCTGCTGGCCCGGCCCGCCGCCGCCGACCGCACCCTGCTCGCCGCCGACTTCCAGAACGCCGGCCGGGGACGCTTCGACCGGGTCTGGAGCTCACCGCCCCGAGCCGGGATGACGGCCTCCTTCCTCGTCCGGCCCGCCGCGCCGCTGGCAGCCCGCGGCTGGCTGCCGCTGCTCGCCGGGGTCGCGGTCTGCGAGGCGGTGACGGAGCTGACCGGCCTGCAGCCGACGCTCAAGTGGCCCAACGACGCGCAGCTGGCGGGCGCGAAGTTCGCGGGGATCCTGGCCCAGTCGGTCGAGGACGCCGTCGTCATCGGGGTCGGCGCCAACGTCTCCACCACGGCCGAGGAGCTCCCCGCCGGGGTGGCAGCCACGTCACTGGCCCTCGCCGGCGCCGAGGTGACCCCGACCCAGCTGGTGATCGCGGTGGCGCGGCGCCTGGACGCGCGACTGGCCCAGTGGGACGACTGCCACGGTGATGCCGCCGCCTGCGGCCTCGCCGCGGGGTACCGGGAACGCTGCGGGACGCTCGGAGAACCGGTCCGGGTCACCTTGGGCCAGGGAGAGGTCGTGACCGGCACCGCTCGCGACATCGACGACCGGGGACACCTCGTCGTCACGGTCGACGGCGTCGACCGGGTCGTGACGGCCGGCGACGTCGAGCACCTGCGCCCCGCGATCGGATAGCCTGCGGCCACTCCCGGCTCGCCGATGCCGGGTCGCAGGAGGCGGTCGTCCATGGGGTATCCCGAGAAGCTGCTCGCCGACGACGAGCGCGTCGTCGAGCACCTGCACCCGCACTGGATCACGCTGGTACCCGCGACGTTCTGGTTGGTGGCGATCGGTGCCGGCGCCGGTGCCGGCATCGCCCTGGCGCCGCACCACGGCACCGGCCGCACCGTGGTGACCGTCGGCGTCCTCGTCCTCGCGGTCATCCTGCTGCTCTGGCTCACCTTCGCGCCCTGGATTCGCTGGCGCACCACGCACTACGTCTTCACCACGCATCGCGTGCTGATCCGGCGCGGCGTGCTGCACCACGTCGGCCGGGACATCTCGCTGCAGCGGATCAGCGACGTCGCGTTCAGCCAGTCGCTCTGGGACCGTCTGGTCCGCGCCGGCACCCTCACCATCGAGTCCGCCGGGGAGCACGGGCAGGAGACGCTGAAGAACGTGCCACGCTCTGATCAGGTCCAGCAGCTGCTCAACCGCTTGATCGAGGAGGACGCCGACCGCCGCGCGCGATCGGCGTACGGCAACCCGCCGGCCGGCTACCGGGGCCGGGAGGACCATCCCGACCGCTGAGACGCCGGCAGCCGGTCTCAGCGCCCGGCGGCCTGCGAGAGCTGCGTGCGCTCGGCGGCGGCGCTCGGTGCGACGAAGGCCTGCATGGTGAGCTGCAGCGAGGTCGCGCCGCCCTCGGCGCTGCCGCGGACCATGTGGGTGATGAGGACGGCGCGCGGCTGCTCGGTCTGCAGTTTGCGCAAGAACGAGTCAAGTCGCGCGGAGGGGCCGTTGACCTGTGCGGTGATGGTGAGGCCGTAGACACCGGCGAGGCTGCCCGCCGCGGGTACGCCCGCCGACGCCGTCGGCGACGAGGCCGGCGCGGGACTGGTCGACGCAGCGGCGGGCGTGCCACCGGCCACCGTCGACATGTCCACCGGCGCGCCCACGGCCAGCGAGACGACGTCGGTCCCGGTGCGGTTGCCGAGGACCTGCAGGGAGCGAAGGAAGTCCGGCACGCCGCCGGTGTCCGGCAGCGCCCGCTGCGCCGCCTGCAGTGCGCTCCGCACCGTGGTCATGTCCCGGCTCTCGTTGCGCAGCGTCGAGAGCTTGGCCTGCCAGGCCAGGTTGGTCTGGCGCACGTCGGCGGCCTGCCCCTTGATGCTGGTGGTCTCGGCACGCTGTGGTGAGACGAGCAGGACCCAGCCGAGGACGGCGACCGCGATCGCCGCGACGATGCCGCCGGCGATCCAGCGCCGCTCCTGCGGCGAGCGAGATGCCGACATCACTTGCCTCCCTTGCTCTGGTAGCGCCCGCTCAGGGCCTCGGCGGTGACCGGGACGGTCATCTGCCAGGTGCTGCCGCCGTCGGCCTTGGTGACGCTGGTGATGGCGGGGGTGCCGAAGCCCGTCACCTTGGCGAGCGCGTCGGCGAAGTCGGCGACCCTGTCCTTGTCGCGGGCGGTCCCGGTGAGCGCGAGCGATCCGATCTGCTGCAGCCCCGAGGTGTCGAGCGGGTCCGTCTGAGCGGTGCTGCTCGCGCCGGTGACGGCGGCGTCGACCTGGGTGATCGCGACCCCGGCCGGTGCGGTCCGGCGCAGCGTGGCGAGCAGGTCGCTCCACGTCACGTCGGTCGCCATGAGCTGCCGCAGCCGGTTCTGGATCGTCGCGGTGGCCGCCTTGTCGGTGACCAGCGGGGCATAACGACCGGTCTGCTGCTGCAGCGCCGTCTGCGCCCGGCGCGCCTCGTCCAGCCCGTTCTGTGCCGAGTGGGTCTGCCACCACGAACCGCCGTAGGCCCCGACCAGGACGGCGACGAGGGCGGCGATGCCGATGATCACCCGGCGCCGGACGATGTCGGTGCGGCGGCCCGCGGCGATCTCGTCCGGCAGCAGGTTGACCCGGACCGGGACGAAGCGTGGCGCGCAGCCCTGCTCCGCGGCGACCGCCGGCTCGGGAGCGTGGTCGGCGGCGCGGTCGGTGACGGCGGTCATCAGGCTGCTCCCAACGTCAGGCCGATGGAGACGGCGGCGGCCGAACGGAAGCGACCCAGCGCGTCGACCTGTCCCTGCTGCTGGGCCTTGCGGGGTCGTGCGATGCGCTGCAGTGGGTCGGAGAGGAAGGTCGGGATGCTTACGGCTCGCGTCAGCTCGTCGGCGAGGCCCGGCAGCAGGGAGGCGCCGCCGACCAGCGCCAGCCGGACGACGCGGTTCGCCGGATGCGCGGACCGGAAGTAGTTGAGCGAACCGCGGACCTCCACGATCAGCGGTCGCAGTGCCTCGGCGATGATCGCCGGGGTCTCGGTCAGGTCGATGCCGTCGACCGTGCGCGCCGCCGTGTCGGAGAGTGGCCGCAGCCCGTGGCGCCGCTTCACCCGCTCCGCGTCAGCCGTGGCGAGGCCCAGCCGGGTGGCGAGCTGGGCGGTGATCTCGTCGCCGCCGCGGGGGATGGTCCGGACGATCTGCGGGACGCCGTCGGTGTGGATCACGATGCTGGTGCTGTTGGCGCCGAGGTCGACGACGGCCTCGGTGTCCTGCGCGAGATGGGCGCAGGCACGCAGCACCGCGAACGAGGCGAGGTCGACCTGCACGACGGGCAGCCCCGCCGCCTCGACGGCGCGGACGATGTCGATCACGGCCCGTTTCGGCGCCGCCACGATGAGGCCGGCCACGGTGTCCCTGCCGTCGGCGGGGGCCGGCTGCAACGGATAGAAATCCAGTGCCGCCTCGTCTACCGGCAGCGGCAGGACGTCACGGGCGAGGAACGGCAGCGCTTGGCGCAGCTCCTTGGCCGGCAGCCGGGGGACGTCGAACTCGCGGACCACCACCTGCTGGTGGGTGACCCCGAGGACGACGTTGCGGGTGGAGAAGTCGTGCTCGGCCCAGAGCGCTCGCAGTGCCGAGGTGACGGCCTTGTCGTCCTTCACGACACCGCCCACGACGGCCTCGGCGGGGAGCACGCGCTGCCCGAACCGGGTGACCAGCGGTCGCTCCTTGGCGGTGGTCGCCTCGACGGCACGGATCGACGTGGACCCGATGTCCAGGCCGACGACGGTGGTGGCTGCCATGAGGATTCTCCTTCGGTCCGGACGATCAGACGGCGAACAGCGAGCCGGACCACGCGAGGAGCGGGGCGGCGGCGAGGACGACGAGGACGGTGCCGGCGATGAGGGCCGCGCCGACGGGGACGGTGGCCGGACGCGCGGCGACGACGGCGGCGGGGGCAGCAGGGCCGGCAGGGGCGAAGGCGGTGGGGGCGACCGTGGGACGTCGCCTCGGCGCGGCACCGATCCCGGCGATGCCCGCGACACCCGCCACGCCCGCCACGGCGACGACGATCACCATCACGATCAGGCCGGTGACCAGGGTCGACCAGGACAGCCAGCCCAGGTACATCCCCAGCAGGCCGGCGAGTTTGGCGTGACCGGGCGCGACGGCGAAGGGGGCGGCGAGCGCCATGGTGAAGACGGCCAGGCCGAAGCCGACCGCGCCGACGAGCGCCCGCAGGGTGGGGTGCCAGTCCCCGCCGACGGCGCCGGCCGGCAGCAGCAGGGCCGAGGCCACGACGTAGGAAGGCAGCACGATGACGTCCGGCAGCCGGCGCAGGTCCAGGTCGATCATGGCCAGCGAGACGGCGACACCGGTGAGGTACAGATAGGCCGGGACCTCGGCCGAGACCCCGAAGCGGAGCACGACGGCGACGAAGAGCGCGGCCGTGATCAGCTCCACCAGCGGATACCGCATGCTGATCGGCAGCCGGCACGACGCGCAGCGGCCCCGCAGCACCAGCCAGCTCAGCACCGGCACGTTGTGCCGACCCCGGATCGGGGTGTCGCAGCCGGGACAGTGCGAGGGCGGCGAGACCACCGACTCCTCGCGCGGCACGCGGTGGATGACCACGTTGAGGAAGGAGCCGATCGCCAGCCCCAGGACGGCCGCGAGCGCCACCGGCAGCCAGCGGGCGAGTTCGTCGACTGTCACCGCGGGCTCCCGGACGAGACATTGAGGATGGTCCACGGCGAGGCGGCGCCGGCGCCGTTGTCCAGCACGGGGACGAAGGGCAGTCCGGCCGAGGCGTAGCTGAGGTAGTCGACGCGCAGCGAGTAGCCCGACGACGGTCGGCTGGTCGAGATCGCGGTCGTCGGAACCTCCCAGAGCTGCCCGACGGCGCCCCGGTGGTTCATGTAGACGCCGCCGTCGACGACGAGCGTCCCCAGCGCGCTGCCACGGTTGAAGTTGTCGACACGCACGGAGCCGCTGAGCGCCATCACCGCGGCCTCGATCCGGCGGTCACCGGTGGCGCCGAGGTTCTGGTACTGCCGCGACGGGTGCGTCGCCTTCAGAGTGCCGTCGGAGCGCGCGACCAGCTTGCTCTCGGCGTTCGAGTAGAGCCCGCTGATGTCGTTGGGGCAGTAGCCGTCCGTCGGGCTGCCGGCAGCGCAGGCGACCGGGTGATAGATCCGGACGTCGTTCACGGCGACGAGGTCGATGGCGGCGCCGCCGGTCCAGGACCGCTCGCCGGCGGAGTTGGTGCCGACGGTCCTGGTGGTGGTGACGTCGCCGGTGACGACGATGTCGTGGGTGGCGACGAGGCTGAGCCGGCCGCTGCTCAACGTGCCCTGCACGTAGGCGTCGCCGGCGGAGGTCGAGTAGCTGGTGATGTCGCCGCCGCTGCCGAGGGCCAGGCCGGGAAAGGACGGCGCCATCCCCGAGCCGGGGGTCCCGGCGTCCCGGATCTTGATCGTGGTGGCGGTGACGGGGACGCTCGCCTGCACGCCCGTACCGGAGGTCGCCGGGGTGTAGCAGGTGCTCCCCGCGACGCCGGTGGTGAGCGGGCTGGTGATGGTGGCGTTGCTGCCGGCGAGGACGATCCGGGTAGGCCCGCTGTAGGTGCAGTCGGCGACCGGGTCGGCCGTGGCCGGCAGGCTCAGCTGCTGCGAGAACGTGGCGACAGCCTGCCGGCCGGAGCTGGTGACGGGGGTGCCGCCGAGCAGGGGGTCGGTCCGGTAGGGCGCGGTCGCGTCGCCGACCGCCGGACGGGACGCCGTCGACCAGCCGGTGGCGGCCGGCGGCAGCGTCTCGGCGTCGGGCACCGTGAAGGACGGCCCGCTGGTCGACCCCACCTCGCCGTTGGTCAGGTAGAGCGCGTCGCGGCTGTAGACCGGACCGGTGAAGCGCGCGCCCTTGCTGAACCGAACCTCGCAGGGGGCGTCGCGGGAGATGGTGGTGCGTTGCGAGAGCCCGGGAAGGACGCCGGTGATCGGATCGGCGGCCAGGGTGTAGCCGTCCTCGCTGAAGTCGGTTCCCGGCGCGAGCCCGGTGCGACCGGCGCTGACGCTGCCGCGTCCCCTGCCACCGAGGGCGACGGGGTTGCTCGGGTCGTCGTAGTAGAGGGCGTCGCAGACGGTGTCGGTGTAACCGTCCGCCGGTGCGCTCGCCGTCCCGTTCCAGTGGACGACGGACCGCGCCGGCAGCCCCACCGCCGCCGCCGTCGTCGGGTCCGAGAGCGTGATGGTGCGGTCGCGGTAGTACGAGCGCAGGAAGGCCGTGCCCAGCGTCTCGTAGTTGGAGAAGTAGGTGAAGCGCAGCACGCTCGGCTTGCCCGACAGGTCGGCGGTGAGGCTGCGGGTCGCGCCGTTGGCACCGTTGGCGCGTCCGGTCGACACCACGCGGACGGTGCCGCCGTTGGCGTCGAGGTAGCGGGTGTTGTTGAGCGCGGTGACCGAGTAGGTCTGGGCGCCGATGGACGCGGTGAGCGTCGGGTTGGTCCGCAGCCACTCGCAGGCCTGGATGCTGACGCTGCGGCAGTGGGCGTTGAGCTGGGCGAGGTAATCCTGGATGCCGGACTGCGCGGCCGCGAGGGCGGCGTAGTTGTCCTGGCTCGCCCGGGCCGGCCGGACGTTGTTCGTGACGACGGTGAGCATGGTGGCGGTGCCGAGCATGACCATCGTGCCGACGAAGAGCACGAAGAGCAGGGCGAAGCCGCCGTCGTCGGCAACGCTGGGACGCCCCCGGCGGGCAGCGAGCCGGCTCACGTCGCACCGCCGGGCAGCTTGGCGCTCGAGGTGAAGGTCCGCACGCCGCCCGTACGCGGGGTCACCCGGAAGGCCAGGTCGACGCGCGTCACGGCGGCGCTCGCGGCGGTGAGCAGGGCGGTGCAGTCCAGAGCGGTGCCGTCGGCGAGGTACGGCCGGAACAGGCAGGCCGGCGTGCCGCCGGTAGCCGGCAGCAGCGACGCCCCCTCGGCGACCTGCACCAGCGTGTCGGCCGAGCCGTTGCGCGTCAGCGTCTGCACGAGCTGGTCGCCCCGCAGCTGCAGCGTGACGCGCGTGGTGGCGGTCGTGGTGCAGCTGTCGGTGCAGGCGGGCAGGTTGCCGAGCTGGGCGTTGAACGACACCGAGGTCGGCGTCACGCTGAGGCCCCGGTCGGCGGGGTCGGCCGACGGGACGACGGCGACCTGCAGCAGGTCGGTCCAGGCGCTCATCGTGGTGCGGGCGGCCGCGGTGCTCAGGCTGCCGTCGGCGGTGCGGTCCGTGGTGTCGGCCGTGGTGACGAGCATGGTGAGGGCGAGGGCCCCGGCTATCGACATCAGCGACATCGAGACGAGCAGCTCGGTGAGGCTGATGCCGGCGTCGGCGCCGCCGCTGCGGGCCCGCCGCAGCACCCCGGTCAGCATGCGATCACCGAGTCCATGCGGACCACGCGGCCGGCGGCGCCGGGCGGGGTGACCGTGACGCTGACGGCGATCTTGCGGACGGACTCGTCGCCGGGGGCCACCGTGGCGGTCGCGGCCAGGCAACGCTGGTCGGGGTAGCTGACGGTGCGGGTCACCGTGAAGGTCTTGCCGCCGACTGTCTGCTGGGCCGAGACGCTGGGCGCGGCCGTCAGGGACGCCTTGGACATCGCGCGGGCGCGGTCGGTCTCCTGCTGCGCCAGCTGGGCGGCGGTGACCCGGTCGGCGGTGTCGTTGTTGCCCTTGACCCCGGTGACGAGCGCGAGCACGGCCGCGGCCGCCACGATGACGAAGAGGGTCAGCGAGACGATGGCCTCGATGAGGGTGAAGCCGGCGTCGGCGTGGGCACCGTGCGCGCGCCGCGAGAGCATGCCGGCGGGCGTCCCCGGCCGGTGGCGCGGGACTGGCACGGTGCAGGTCATTCCGGTCTCCTCTCCGGCTCAGACGAGGGCAGGGGGGATCCAGCCGGGCTGCAGCGAGCCGGCGGTGGCGGCGGTGTAGGCGAGCTTGAGATCGACCAGGCCGCCGGGGTTCGTCCCGCTGGTGACGGTGACGCTGGCGAGCGGGACGCCCAGCAGGCTCAGCAGCTTGAGCTTCACCGCAACGGCGAGGTCGGCGGTGACGGCCAGACCCCAGGCCGAGGCGGGGCTGGACTGCGAGAGGGCGCCCGGACCGAGCCTGATGGTCATGGTCGCGGCGGTGCCGTCGTCGGTGAGGACGCCCAGCCCCGAGGCCGCGGAGAGCAGGTTGTTCAACCCGGTGGCGGCGAGCAGCTGCGACAGGCCGAGGGTGACGGTGAGGGTGACGAGGTTGCCGTCCACCTTGACGTTGACGCCGAAGCCGGCGACCGTGATCGTCTGCCCCACCGCGGGCACGACGACGCCGCCGATCTTGGCGATGATCCCGCCGCCCTGGGCCAGCGACAGTGTCAACCGGTCCTGCAGCAGCGAGCTGCCGCTGAGCGACTGGGTGGCGGCGCAGCTGGTCGGCGTCGTGGCGCACGATGCCGAGGACCCGATGACGCCGAGGTCGCCGACGGGAAAGCCGAGCAGGGTGAGGTTGGGGTTCGCCACCCGCGCGCTCGCCGTGTACCCGGCGGCATCGCCGGTGGCGTACCCCTGCGTGGCGCCGGTGGTCAGGACGACCGCGGGGGGTGCGGCGACGGCGGGCAGCAGGGGGCCGAAGCAGTTGCTCGCGTCCCAGCCGCGCTGACCGCAGGTGGGGTAGCCGCTGCTGGGACGCGGCTGCTGGCCGTCGCTGCTCTGCGCCGCGAGCCCCACGCCGACCAGGGCGTTGGCGAGCTGGGTCGTCACGGTGTTCGGCAGGGCGAGCAACGCGTTCACCAGCGGCGTCACCACGGAGCTGGTGAGGGGCCCGGTGATGGTGTCGGTGCCGAGCAGGCCACCGAGCAGCGACACCTTCGACGTCAGGGTCAGCTGCGTCCCGGTGGTGACGGCAGCGGCCTTCGCCTCACTCGAACCGTCGCCCGGCGCGCTGACGGCGTCTGCGCCGCGGGAGAGGCTGCCGGCCAGCAGCGCGAGCGCCGCCACGACCGCGACACCACCGCGTATCCGCCGCCGTCGACGCAGCCGACCGGACCCGGGCCGCGCGGAGCGGGCGGGGCGGAGGCGGGGTGCGCGGGTCACGGAGGGCCTCTCGATAGGTCGCTCACAACCGGCAGGTGAGCACTTGGTTCACACAGATTTTACGTGGGATCTCGGCAACATACAATCGGTGTCAAGTTGCGGGATGCGGACAGCACGACGGCCGGAGCGGCGAATGTTCTCCCCGTCGTCCCCGGCCCCCCGGTCAGACGACGTGATTCGCGGCTCCGGCCGCCGTGTGTTCCGAGGATGACCTCGGAACGGTTGTCGGACTGGCGCAGCAGTGACGGGCCCCCCGGCCGATGAGTGCGTTGCCAGTCCGACACGCGCCCGGCGGCGCGTGCTCGTGGGCGGGGCGTGCCCGCCGCGATACAGGTCAGCGACCCCCGGGGGTGGGTGTCGTGGCGGCCCCACCGCTCGCTGGCGCGACGAAGGCCGTCATGGACAGCTGCAGTGAGCTCGTCCCGCCCGTGCCCTTCGCGCGGGTCACCGATGTGAGCAGGACCGCCCGGGTGTTCGAGGCGTCCTGGAGGCGGCCGAGGAATCGACTCAGCGCGACGTCGCGGCCGGAGACGGTGGCGGTGAGGGGCAGCTGCAGGATTCCGCTCGCCGATCCGCCGGCCTGGCCCGCCGCGGGCGTGTTCGCCGAGGGCGACGCGGAGGATGCCGTCGCCGACGGGGCGGTCGCCGGTGCCGGTGCCGCGCTCACCGGTGTCGGGTCGCCGACGTTGACGGAGGTGACCGCGGTCCGGGTCGTGGCGGCGAGCGACTGCAGCTGGCGCAGGAAGGCCGAGGCCCCGGTACTGCTCGGCAGCGCCGTCCGCGCGGCGGCGAGCGCGGCCCGGTACTGCCCGGCCTTGGCCTGCTCGCCGCTGAGCTGGGTCACCCGCGACTGCAGCGTGGTGTTGGTCAGCTGCGCGTCCGCGGTCTGCGACTGGATGTCGGCGGTCTCGTCCCGCTGGGGGGAGATGAGCAGGAACCAGCCGACGAGGGCGATGACGAGGGCGAGCACGCCGGCACCGATCAGGTGCAGCCGTTCCCGTTGCTGAGTACCCATCACTTGCCCACCTTCGGGGTGAAGCGGCCACTGAAGACCCGCGAGCTCATCGAGATCTCGATGGCGAAGGTCCCCTTGCCGCCGCTGACGATGACATTGCTCGGCTTGACCCGGACGAAGCCGGGAATGCGGCCCAGGGCATCGACGAAGGCGGCCACCGAGCGGTAGTCGCGGGTGGTGCCGGCGAGGTCGAGGGAGCCGGCCAGTGTCGTCCCGGCCGGCAGCAGCGCGGTGTCGGCGTCGGTCGCGGCATCGTTCGCGCCGGCGAGCTTGCCGGAGAACTGCAGGATCGACACCCCGGCCGGCGCGGCGGCGTCGAGGGAGGCCAGCAGCCTGCGCCACTCGATGTCGCTGGTCATCACTGCGCCGAGCTGGACTCGCAGCTGGGCGATCTGAGCCTGCGTCTGGACGATGGCCTGGTACCCGCGGACGCGATTGTCGAGCTGGCTGGTCTGCTGCCGGGTGGCGTCGAGCTCGTCCTGCGAGGAGCTGGTCTGCTGCCGGGCCAGGCCGTAACCGACCCCGACGAGCACCAGCAGCGCGACGAGCGCGACGGCCAGCCGGCGGCGCAGCCAGGTCAACCGCCGCTTGCCGATGACCTCCGGCGGCATCAGGTTCGCGCGGACGGTCGCCACCGGTGCCGCGGTCGCCGCAGTGAGATCCCGCAGCGGCATGGTGCGGGCGGTACGAGGCGCGCCGCCGGTGGTGGCGGTCACGACGCCACCCCCAGGGTGAGGCCGACCGACACCGCGGCCGCGGAGCGGTAGTGGCTCAGGGCGTCGTGCCCGCTGCCTCGACGGGCGTAGCCCACGTACTGCAGCGGGTTGCCGAGTGACGTCGGGACGCCGACCAGGCCGCCGAGGGTCTCGGTGAGGCCACGCAGCCGGGAGCCGCCGCCGACGAGCGTCATCCGCGAGACGACGCTGTCGGGTTGGCTCTTGGCGAAGTAGCCGATCGAGCTGCGGATCTCGTTGACGAGCGGCCGGACGGCCTCGTCCATCGCCTCGGCGTGGTCGGGCCCCAGCATGCCGGTGAGCCCGACCTGGCACTTGTGCTGCTCGGCATCGGGCATGGAGAGGTTGAGCCGACGGCTGAGCAGCGCGGTGATCTCGTCCCCGCCTCGCGGAATCGTCCGGACGATCTGCGGGACGCCCCCGACGTGGATCACGAAGAGGGTCGTGTTGGCGCCGATGTCGACGACGGCCTCGGCGCCGTTCGTCGCCGCGGCGACCGCGCGGAGGACGGCGAAGCAGGCGAGGTCCACCCGCTCGACGTGCAGTCCGGCGCGCTCCACCGCCTCGACGGTGTCGGCAACGGCCTCGCGGGGTGCCGCGGTCAGCAGACCGCGAACGGTGTCCTTGCGGGTCGCCGCGCCGGTCTTGTCCTTGCCGCGGCGACCCTTGCGCCCGTCGCCGCTCCCGGCGTCCTCGAGCGGGAAGAAGTCGAGGATGGCGTCGTCCACCGGCAGCGGCAGGACGTCGCGAACCTGGTGCGGCAGCGCGCGGCGCCTCTCGGCTTCGGGGAGGTTGGCGATCTCGATCTCCCGCACCACCACCTGGGTGTGGCTGACGGCGAGGGCGACCGAACCGGACGACAGCGCCTTGCCGCCGCGCAGCTGCTTCAGTGTGGCGGTCACGGCCTTGGGGTCCCTGACGACGCCGCCGACCACGGCGCCGGGGGGCATGGCGAGCTGTTCGAAGCGTTCGATCATCGGACGGTTCTTGGTGCGTTTCACCTCCACCGCGCGAACGGTGGTGGCCCCGAGGTCGAGGCCGGCGATCAGGGGGGCAGCCATCTCAGGCTCCTTCGGCGGGGTGGGGGGTGTGGGGGGCGCGAACGGCAGAGGGGCAGGTCATGGCGACGCCGGCGGATTCGTGCCCGCGGAGAGGCTGACGATGTCCCACGGGCGGGCGTAGTTGCCGCTGGTGGCCGGCGGCACGTACGGCAACTCGGCACGCTGCAGGTCGACGTACGTGTACTGCAGCGTCGTCCCGCTGAGGTTGACCGATCCGGAGATGACACCGTTTCCGCCGCGGAAGGACTGGTAGACGCCGCCCTTGATGTTCAGGTAGCCGACGTAGTCGCCGCGGTTGTAGTTGTCGGTTCGCAGCGAGCCGGAGAGGGCGAAGACGGCGGCCTCGATGGTCCTGTTCGCCGGGCTCGCCATGTTGCGGTACTGCTCGGCAGGGTGGGCACTGGCGTAACCGCCGTTCGTGATCAGCGAGTTGGAGCTCGAGGTCAGTCCGGTGATGTCGTTGGGGCACCAGCCGGGGCTGGTGTTGTTGATGTCGGTGGCGTCCTGGTCGACGCAGCTCACCGGGTGGTAGTTGCGCACGTTCTGGCCGGCGGCGATCGAGACCGCGTCGGTGTCCGGGGTGTAGCCGGTGGGGTTGGTGATGTCGCCGGTGATGATCACGTCGTTGTCGGCGACGAGGCTGAGCTTGCCCTTGTTCGCTCCGTCGACGTACAGGTCGCCGGGCTGGTTGCTGCCGCCGGAGCCGGCGTAGGCACCGCTGGCGGTGGTGCCGGTGTTGTACTCGGTGACGTCCTTGGGGTTGGGGAAGTAGCTGACGCCGCTCGGCGGGGTGTAGGTGTAGTCCGACTGTGTGACGGTGAAGCTGAACGCCGGGGTGCCGGAGCTCCACGACCCGCCGGAGTAGACCTGGCGCTTGACGGTGAGCGTGATCGGCGTCGCCGTCAGCGTCTCGGTCGCCGGGGTCGGCATCGTGAAGAACGTGTCGGCGCCGGTGCCACTCTTGGCAATGGAGCCGGTCGTGGTCGAGACCGGCGTCGGCGTGCCGACCGTGGCCGTGGCAACGTAGCGCCGGCTGCCGGCGACATTGGCCTTGGCCAGACGGGCGTTGGCGGCGTTGACCAAGCAGGCGGCCTGGTCGGCGCTCGTGCCGGTGACGCAGCTGGCGGGGGCCACGTCGGCGACGATGGCGTTCCGGACGGCCTGATAGGCGCCGCCGGTCTGGGTGACGCTCGGTGACAGGCTGGGCCCCAGCTGGTTGTACTCGCATTCGAAGAGCTGCCGGTTCGTTGCGGTGGCGCTGCCGCAGCTGGTCTTGGTGTACGACAGCCACCCGGTCGAGGTCGTCGCGTCCGTGGCCGTGCCCAGGTTGGTCCAGGCGCAGGGCTTCGAGGCGCCGGCCGAGTAGAGCACGCTCGTCGAGCAGGCGGCCCCGATCGCGGAGCTGTCGTCGTGCTTGGTGACGTCGCTGGGAACGTCCGTCGACGGCACCCAGAAGACCTCGTTGGTTGCGCTCGGCGTCTGCGTCGCCTTGGTGGGGTTCGCCGGCCACCCGCCGCTGGGCGCGGTGCCCTTGTTGCGGACGACGATCGCGCCGCTGCCGTACTTCGTGTAGTCGAGGGTGAAGTTCCGGACGCCGTCGCTGCTGATGTCCACGGTGGGGTAGCAGCCGCTGCTCGAATCGGTGTTCCTGGCATTGGTGCGCGGGCTGGTGATGGTGGCGGTGCCGTCGCCGTTGAGCTTGACGCGCGTCGGGCCGCTGTAGACGCAGGCGTTCTTGGGGACGCCGTCCTGGCCGATCGTCGCGTCCAGCTGCAGATCCGCCGCGGCGACGGTGGGGAAGTTCGTGGTGTTGGTCATCGTCGTGCCGCGGTAGTTCTGACCGGGGGGTGGCTGCGGGTTGGTGTAGCGCTTCGCGTCCTGGTCGTCGTAACCCCACATCGTGTAGACGGGCTGGTTGAAGCGCGGCCCGCTGCCGTTGCTGAGCAGGGCGTCGCGGGTGAAGGTCTTGCCGTCCTGCACCATCGACGAGCTGAAGACCAGGTCGCAGCCGCCACTGCGGGTGACGCTGGTGCCGCTGCTGAGGCTCGAGGTGGCGCCGAGCCGGCCGTCCTCGCCGTAATCCGAGCCATTGGCATTGCGCCCGGGCGACGACGCCGACTCGTAGTACCAGTGCTGGCCGCAGTTCGCCGCGGTGTCGGGGCCGGTGGTGTCCGGGCCGGCCCAGGTCACGTAACGCGGTACCGAGGAGTTGTTGTACCGGTAGGACGACGACACGTTGCCGTAGATGCCGCTGTCGGAGAGGTAGATCTTGCGACCGGGCGTGTAGTAGCCATTGAGGAAGGCCGGGGCGAACGATTCGTAGTCGGAGTAGTAGCCATAGGAGAGGATGCTCGGCTGCAGCGAGAGGTCAGCGACAACGGTGCGCGTGACGTCGTGCGAGCGTCCGGTCGAGGTGACGCGGACATAACCGTCCGACGTCACGTTCTTCGCGGTGGTCCACGAGTACGACTGCGCGGTCCCGAGGGAGGGTCGGGTCTGGTTACTGACGTTGTTGCTGCTGGCGCCCAACGCGTCGGGGCAGACCCGTGACTGCGACCGGCACCACGGCAGGCTGACCAGATAGGCGATGACGTCGTCGACGCCGGAGCGGGCGGCCTCGGTCGCGGCCAGGGCGTCCTCGCTGTTCTTGGCTTCGCTGATGTTGGGCACGACAGCGGCGAGGGCGGCGGCCACTCCCAGCGTGACGAGGGTGGTGACGAGCAGTGCGAAGATCAGCGCGAAACCGCCCTCGCCGTCGCCGGCCCGCCGACGGCGGAGGGTCTCGTGCAACCGGGAGGTCATGACGTCGCCCCGGTGATGGCGACGGTGGACGACAGTCGCTGCACGGTAGTGCCGGTCTTGCCGGGGGCGATCAGCTGAATCCCCACCGCGGCAACGCTGCTGGCGGTCATGGCTGGCGTGCACTGCGTCGCGGGCTCGGTCGCGCTCGTGCAGTAGGTGAACACCGGGACGGGCGACTTCAGAGTGTCGTTCGCGATGGCACGCAAGAGCGTGACGGTCGAGGTCGGCTTCGACGGGTCGGGGTAGTTCGTCGTGTAGTCGTAGGGCGAGGGATAGGTGGTGTAGGCGATCTTGGGCGCGTAGGTCTTCTCCACGAGCTGGCCGTTCACGATCGAGATGTCGATCTTCGTCGGCGGCGTCCGGGTGGTCGACCCGCTGCGGCTCGCGGCGTTGAGGTTGCTGTAGAAGACGACCCGGTACGGGGTGAGCACCTCGAAGCGACCGGTGGGGAACCCGGCGCGGGCGGTGGGCGTGTCGGCGTAGCGCAGCAGGCTGCCGATGCTCTCGATCGCCACTCGCGCGTCGGCACCCACCATGCTCTCCTCGCCGACGCGGTCGGTCTGCCGGGAACTGACGATGAAGAAGGAGAGAGCGACCGCGCCGAAGATGGCCATCAGGGTCATGCCCACCATGAGTTCGATGAGGGTCGTGCCGGCGTCGTCGCCAAGGCGTCGCTGCCCGGGCGCGCGGTGCCCCATCCGCACCGCGCGCAGCCGGGTCAGCACGCCAGCTCCGTCGCGACGACCACCCGGTCGGCCGCCTTGGCGGGTGGCCAGGTGACGGTGGTGGTCACGATCATGTAGGGCCGGGCCGAAAAGTTCGGCGTGGCCGGGCAGGCGCCGATGACGCTGTCGTCCGATCGCTTGATGCTGACCGAACGGGTCAGCGTGTAGGTGGTGCCGTTGACCGACATGGCCGTCGGGCCGGTGGCCCGGGGGTAGTTGGGGAAGCGCAGAGCGCGCGCCGACTGCAGATCGCGCTGCGCCAGGTTGGCAGCGGTGACACGGTCGGTGCTGGTCTTCGAGGTCGTGGTGGCGTTGACGGTCGCGGTGACCGACGCCGCCGCCACGGTGGCGAGCAGGGTGAAGGCGACCAGCGCCTCCAACGTCGTGAAGCCGCGGTCGTCACTTCGGTCAACTCGACGGAGTCGGGGACGGACCCGGGTGGGGGGCATGGGTCACCTCCATCGCAGAAGTGGGGATGTGGAGTTGGGAGCCGGCAGACGCCGGCCGATCGGGGTGGGACGCCGGTCGCGTCCCACCCCGAGCGGAGGCATTACTTGATGACGCCGCCGGCGTTGCTGTTGTAGCTGTAGTTGTTGCCGGTGGTGTCGGCGTTCTTCTTGCCGTCGGGGTTCCAGGTCGTCATGGTGACGGCGCCGCCGCTGTTGGCGAAGTGCAGGTGGGTGCCATCGGAGAGGTTGACGCGCTCGTACTGGTAGGAGCCGGCGGAGCCGCACTGGAACTGGAAGGCGCCGGTGACGTCGGTCAGGCTCGACAGGGCGGCGGGGGTGGCGGCGGTGTCGACCAGCGCGGTGGGGTAGCTGTTGCCGTTCTCGCTGTAGCACTGCTGCAGGGCCGAGACGGCGGCGCGCAGGTCGCTCTGCGAGGACTTGTCGTTGGCGCCCCTCTGGTAGTTCAGGTAGAGCGGGATCGCGATGGCGATGAGGATGCCGATGATCACGACGACGACGAGCAGCTCGATGAGGGTGAAGCCACCCTCGCCGTTGTCGCGCTTGGCCTTGAGGTCGTGGTACTTGCCGATCAGCGTGTCGAACGGGGTGCGGGACATGGTGTGAGCCTCCGGAGACTCGTGCGGGGAAGAACCGGTTCATCGGGGGAGGTGAACCGGGGGCCGGCCCTGAGCTGGACCGGCGCCGCGCGTGGGGGACGGCGCGGACGTCGAAGGCCCTCCCGGGTGGCCGCGAGCGACGATGTCGCCCGCGGCCACCTGTGGTGGAGCTGGTGCTACTTGATGACGCCGCCGGCGTTGCTGTTGTAGCTGTAGTTGTTGCCGGTGGTGTCGGCGTTCTTCTTGCCGTCGGGGTTCCAGGTCGTCATGGTGACGGTGCCGCCGCTGTTGGCGAAGTGCAGGTGGGTGCCATCGGAGAGGTTGACGCGCTCGTACTGGTAGGAGCCGGCGGAGCCGCACTGGAACTGGAAGGCGCCGGTGACGTTGGTCAGGCTCGACAGGGCGGCGGGGGTGGCGGCGGTGTCGACCAGCGCGGTGGGGTAGCTGTTGCCGTTCTCGCTGTAGCACTGCTGCAGGGCCGAGACGGCGGCGCGCAGGTCGCTCTGCGAGGACTTGTCGTTGGCGCCCCTCTGGTAGTTCAGGTAGAGCGGGATCGCGATGGCGATGAGGATGCCGATGATCACGACGACGACGAGCAGCTCGATGAGGGTGAAGCCACCCTCGCCGTTGTCGCGCTTGGCCTTGAGGTCGTGGTACTTGCCGATCAGCTTGTCGTACATGGTGAGCCTCCGGGACTCTGCGGGGGGTTGTCCGGAACTCGGGGGCGAGGACCGGAGGGTCGGCCGGCGGGGACGGGCCGTCTCCGTGCTGGGCACGGAAGTTCGGTGATGGGCCTTGCTATTGGTTGCCGATGTTCTGGTAGATGGAGAACATCGGCAGGTAGAGGCAGATGACCATGACGCCGACGAGTGCGCCCATCACCACGACCATGAGCGGTTCGATGGCGGCGGTCAGCGACTCGGTGGCGGTCTCCACCTCGTGGTCGTAGAAGTCGGAGATCTTGTCGAGCATCGCGCTGATCTGGCCGGTCTCCTCGCCGACCTCGATCATCTGCACCACCATCTGCGGGAAGACCTCGTGGTGCGACAGCGGTGCCGACATCGGCTGACCCTGCTTCACCGCGTTGGCGACGTCCTTCATCGCGGCACCGATCACCGCGTTGCCGGTCGTGCCACCGACGACGTCCAGAGCCTGCATCACGGGGACGCCGACGCCGAGCAGGGTGCCGAGGTTGCGGGAGAAGCGACTGATCGCGATCTTGGTGAAGAGCTTGCCGAAGACGGGGACGCGCAGCTTGAGGGCGTCGAACTTCAGCCGCCATTGCTCGTCGGACTTCAGTTTCTTTTTGAAGGCCCGGACGCAGGCGAAAGTGATGGCGCCGGCAAGCGGCAGGATCCAGAGCGCGTTGTGCGACAGCGTCACCATGATCTGGGTCGGCAGCGGCAGCTTGCCACCCAGGTTGGCGAACATCTTCTCGAAGATGGGGACGATGAAGAGCAGGACGCCGGTGATCATGAGCAGGCTGAAGCAGATGACGATGACCGGGTAGGTCATGGCCGACTTGATCTTGGCCCGGAGGTTGGCGTCCTTCTCGAAGTTCTGCGCCAGTCGTTCCAGGGCCTGGTCGAGGAAGCCGCCGGTCTCGCCGGCCTTGATCATCGCGACCATAATGACCGGGAAGATCTTGTCGTGCTTGGCCATGGCCTGCGACATCGACTGGCCGGTCTCGATGTCGCGGCGGACGTCCCGGATGGCCTGGGCCAGGACCTGGTTGTCGGTCTGCTCCTCGAGAATGGTGAGCGAGCGCAGCAGGGACAGCCCCGACGAGGCCATCGTCGCGAACTGCCGAGAGAAGATGGCGAGGTCCTTCAGGCCGACCTTGGGGCCGAGGCCGGGGAGCTTGATCTCGCGCTGCAGGCCGACACCGGACTGCTGGATGAACAGCGGGGTGACGCCCTGCGCCTTGAGGGCCGACGCGACCGCGGTCTCGTCGCGGGCCTCCAGCGTGCCCTTGCTCCGCTTGCCCTTCGTGTCGACGGCCTCGAAGGCGAAGGTCTTGTCCTTGGCTGCCTTGGCCTTCGTCGGGGCGCTCACGAGGCACGTCCTGCGAGCCGACGGAACTCCTCGGGGGCGTGGCAGAGCGTCAGTGCCTGCTCGTAACCGACGGCACCCTCGCGGACGCGCTCGGCCAGGTGGGCGTCGAAGGTCAGCATGCCGTCGCCTCCGGAGGACTGCATGAAGGAGGGGATCTGGTGGTTCTTGCCCTCGCGGATCAGGTTGCGGATCGCGGCGGTCGCGAACATGACCTCGCAGATCACGGTGCGGCCGGAGCCGTCGGGACGGCGGGCCAGCGACTGGGTGACCACGCCCTGCAGCGCTGTGGAGAGCTGCGCTCGGATCTCCTGCTGCTGGTGCGCCGGGAACATGTCGATGACGCGGTCGATGGTCTGCGCGGCCGACTGCGTGTGCAGGGTGGCGAGCACGAGGTGGCCGGTCTCGGCCGCGGTCAGCGCCGTCGAGACCGTCTCGAGGTCCCGCATCTCGCCGACCAGGATGATGTCGGGGTCCTGCCGCAGCACGTGCTTGAGGGCGTCGGCGAAGCCGTGGGTGTCGACGCCGAGCTCGCGCTGGTTGACGACGCACCGCTTGTGCTGGTGCATGAACTCGATCGGGTCCTCGATCGTGACGATGTGGTCACGCCGGGTCCGGTTGGCGAGGTCCAGCAGTGCGGCGAGCGTGGTCGTCTTGCCCGAGCCGGTCGGCCCGGTGACGAGGACCAGGCCACGCGGCAGGCTGGCGAAGCGGGCGATCTGCTCGGGGATGCCGAGGTCGTGCAGCGCCTTGATCTCGTGCGGGATCGAGCGCATGACCGCGCCGTAGCTGTTGCGCTGCTGGAACAGGTTGATCCGGAAGCGGGAGACGTCCGGCAGGCTGTAGGCCAGGTCGAACTCGAGGTCGGCCTCGAAGCGGGCCCACTGCTGGTCGTCCACGACGCAGCGGACGATCGCGTCGGTGTCCTTGGGCTCCAGGACCGCCCAGCCGGCCAGCGGGTTCAGGTCGCCGTGCAGCCGCATCACCGGCGGCACCCCGACGGTGAGATGCAGGTCCGAGCCGCCGCTGCGGACCATCGTGGTGAGCATGGTGTCAAGCGAGCGGCGGGCGTCCGACCGGTCGACGCGGCTGACGGCGGCCGGCGGGACGGGCGCGGGCACCGGGCTCGGCGCGGCGGTGCTGGTGTGGTGGCCGAAGTCGTACCCGGTGTCGACCGGGTGGGGCTGGTAGCTCGGCGCCGGCGGGTAGCCCGGCTGCGGGTAGCCCGGCGGTGGGAAGTTCGGTGTCGGGTAGCCGGGCTGCGAGTAGCCGGTTGCCGGGTGGGGCGCGGGGAGCGGCGACGCGTCCCACGAGGTGCGGGGAGTGGTCATCGTCGCCTCCTTTCGCGCCAGACGTGAGCAAGACCTAACGCAGAACTTACACACGCAGATCTAACGCTTCAAGAGGTTGCACCAGTCTTCTTCACGCGCATTTAACGGCTGGAAGCCGGAGAATCCGGACGAAGCGAAGGGTGATCCGGGACCTTGGTCCGTCACCGCGCGGTCCCTTGGTCGTTGGCGGGACCCGCCGACCTGAGTAGGGCGGTAACCGGCGACGCGCCGTCAGACGGCGACGCGGAGCACCTCGGCGAGCGACGTCTCGCCGAGGGCGGCCTTGCGCAGTCCGTCGTAGCGCAGCAGCCACATGCCCTGGTCCAGCGCAACGTGCTGGATCTCGTTGGCCGACGCCCGCGCGACGGCGAGACGCTCGACCTCTTCGGTGACCGGCATGACCTCGTGCAGGGCGATCCGGCCGCGGTAGCCGGTGTTGGCACACGAGCGGCAGCCGGTGGGCCGGTAGAGCTGGGTGGGGTGGCCGAGCAGCTCCGCCGGCCAGCGGGACGCCGTCAGCTCCGCCGGTGTCGGCGTGTACGCCTCCTTGCACCAGGTGCAGAGCCGCCGGGCCAGTCGCTGCGCCATCACGCTGTCCAGCGACGAGCCGACCAGGAAGGGCTCGATGCCCATCTCCACCAGGCGGGTGACGGCCGACGGTGCGTCGTTGGTGTGCAGCGTGGAGAGCACGAGGTGGCCGGTCAGCGATGCCTCGATGGCGAGCTGGGCAGTGGTGCGATCGCGGATCTCGCCGATGAGCACGACGTCGGGGTCGGAGCGCAGGATGGCCGGCAGCACCGCGGCGAAGGTGAGGCCCGCCTTGTGGTTGACCTGCACCTGGTTGACGCCCGGCAGCCGGTACTCGACTGGATCCTCGACCGTGATGACGTTGACCTCGGGGCTGCTGATCGTGTTCAGCGCCGCGTAGAGCGTCGTGGACTTCCCCGAGCCGGTCGGGCCGGTCACCAGCACCATGCCGTGGGGCTTCTTCAGGGAGCCGACGAAGCGGTCGTAGTTCTCGTCGGTGAAGCCGAGGCGTTCGAGGTCCAGGTCGACGCCGCCGGTGTCGAGCACCCGGAGCACGATCTTCTCGCCCCACACCGTGGGCAGCGTCGCGACGCGGAGGTCGACACTGCGACCGCCGAGGTTCATGGTGATACGACCGTTCTGCGGGACCCGTCGCTCGGTGATGTCCACCCCGGACATGATCTTCAGTCGGCTGATGAGCGCCGACTGCGCGGTGCGGGGCACGGTGTCGATCTCGTGCAGCACGCCGTCGATGCGGAAACGCACCCGCAGGTCGCCGTCAGTGGGCTCCAGGTGCATGTCCGAGGCCCGGTTCTGGATGGCCTGCTCGATGAGCGAGTTGACGTAGCGGACGATGGGCGCGTCCTCGGCGTCTGCCGTGACGACCACGTCGAGCTTGTCGTCCTCGTCGTTGGACTCGACCTCGTCGAGGTCGTTCTCGGCGCGCTGGTAGCGGTCCAGCATCTTGATGAGCTCGTCGCGGGCCACCGACACCGGCCGGACCGGCATGCCCGTGGAGGCGCGGACGTCGTCGAGGGCGAGGACGTCACCGGGATCGGAGAGCGCCACCACGAGCTCGCCGCGCTCGATGGCGATGCCGAGCACCCGATGCCGGCGCGAGAGCGTCAGCGGGATGGCGCTCACCGCGGCGGGGTCGAGGGGATAGGTCGACAGGTCGACGCTCTCGATGCCGTAGGCATCGGCGAGCACCTCGGCGAGCTCGACCTCGGTCACCGTGCCCTGGTCGACGAGGACGTCGCGGAGCGGCCGGCCGGTCTGGTTGGCCAGCTCGACGGCGGCGACGATGGCGGAGACGTCGAACCCGCGATGGCGCAGCGCGTCGAGCACAGGCCCGTGCGTCTCGTACATCGCGTGTCCGTTATCCGTGTGACTGGTGTGATGGCGCCGGCAGCACCATCGGCCGGGTTACCCGGGACTGAAGCGAGCCAACCTCAGCCGGCGATGTACTGCTCCAGCTGCTGCCGGTCCTGCTCCAGCTGGGCGATGCGGGCGGCCACGACGTCACCGATGGAGACGATGCCGATCAGCGAGCCGTCGTCGATGACGGGCATGTGGCGGATGCGCCGCTCGGTCATGGCCTCGGCGACGCGGTGGACGTCGTCACCGCTGCTGCAGCTGACGACGGTGGTGGTCATGATGTCGGCCACCGGCCGCTGCAGGATGCCCGCGCCGTCGCGGGCGATGCGGCGTACGACATCGCGTTCGGAGACGATCCCGGCGACGCCGGCCTCGTCCACGGCCAGCAACGCGCCCACGTTGTGCTCGGCGAGGGTCGCGAGGAGCGTGGTGACGGGATCGGACGGGGCGATCGTGACGACGGCGGCTCGATCGTGGCTCTTGCGGCGGAGCAGGTCGGAGATGTTCACGGTGGTCACCTCTCGCTCAGGTCGAGTGCGTGGGCCCACCTTGCCGCAGTGCGGCCTCAGGCGCCAGGCCTCGGCGGATCTCACGGCTGCTGCTGCGGTTCCGGTGCACCCCGGCGCGCTCGTAGAGCTCGTCGAGGTAGCGCGGGGGCGCGTACGTTCCGGCGCCGCCACCCGGGTACCGCCGCAGGTAGGAGGCGTACTGCTCCGGGAAGGCGCCGCGCAGCCAGTCCAGGAAGTGCTCGCGCACCCCGCCGCGCAGGTAGAGCGCGCTGATGCCGAGCAGCCGCCCGCCGGCATCGTCGATGGCGGTGACCACCTCGCGCAGCTGTGCCGGTGAGTCGCTGAGGCCGGGGAGGACGGGCGCGACGAGGGCCCCGGTCCGGACGCCGGCGGCAGCCAGCTCTGCCATCGCCGCCACCCGCCGTCGCGGGTTCGGAGTCCCCGGCTCGCTCGCCCGCCAGATCTGCTGGTCCAGCGTGCCGAGGGAGAAGTTGACCTGCACCGGTTGCCTGGCTGCGGCCTCGGTCAGCACGTCGAGGTCGCGGGTGACGAGCGGGGACTTGGTGAGGATGGAGAACGGTGTGCCCCGCTCGGTCAGCGCCTGCAGCACGCCGCGGGTGAGCCGGTACTTCGCCTCCGCGCGCTGGTACGGATCGGTGTTGGTGCCCATCGCCACCGCCTCGTTGCGCCACGACGGCCGGGCGAGTTCGGCCCGCAGCTTCTCGACCGCGTTGATCTTGACCACGATGCGCCGGTCGAAGTCGCGGCCGAGGTTCAGGCCGAGGTATTCGTGCGTGGGGCGGGCGAAGCAGTTGTGACTGACAACCCCATTGGCGATGAAGTCACCGGTGTCGGTGCTGATGTCGTACATCGGGATGTCGACGCCGAGGTCTTCGACCCCGACCACTCGCAGGTCGGCGTCGGTCTTGATGGCTACGTGGTCGACGACCCGCTTGCGAGTGGTGGCCGGATCGGTGAGGAGGAAGAACCGAACCCGCTCGCGGAGGCCGCCGCGAAGCCGAACGGTTCTGACGCCGTTCGCCTTCGGCACGTCGAGTACGACGTCGAAGCCGAACGATGCCGCGGCGTCCATCGTCTGGCGAAGCATGTCCGGGTCGGCGTTGCTGATGCGCAGGACCCCACGCGAGTGCGAGCCCTCAGCGTCGAAGACGCCGGCGAGGAATCCTCGTCGCCACTCCGGGTCAGGTTGGCCTGGCCATGCGATGGCGCTGACGAGCGCGCGAACGTCGGCTTCGCGCGACGTCCGGATGGCATCGAGCGGACGACGTGTGGATGTAGCCGGGCTGAAGGTAAAGGTGGTGGTCGCGATACCGAGCTCATCGAGTAGGAAGCGTCGCGACCGCTCGAGGGGTTCATAGTCGACGAGTGCGAGTCGGAATCGGTGCACTGTTCCGTGAGAACGACCCGGACGTTCGTACTGGTACGAGCCGAGGTGCGCATCCCCACGAATCATTCCCGTCAGATAGCCACGTCGGTAGGCCGAGGTCTCCGTCGGTGTGGCGGGGAGTGTGCCGAGCCCCAAGAGGGAGTTCCGCGTCGTCAGATGCGGCCGCTGCGCTGGTGCGGCTGCGTTCGTGACGTGCTTCCAGCCGCGTTCGGTCAGGAAACGGTGGTCGCCGCTGGCGACAAGGGTGGTGCCATCGGCCAGGGTCACCCGGTACGCACGACGCATCGTGCGCCACTGGTCGCGCACCGTCGTCGGGGCGTAGCGACGGTAGGAACGGCTGCGAACGGTGCCGTACACGCGATCGCCGGGCCGGATCTGCGAGATGACCTTCGTGCGTCCGTTCGCCATGAGGACCAGGGTGTCCCCTGCCAGGCAATAGGAGCACGCATGACTGCAGCCGCGGTAGACGTTGATCGTCCAGTTGGTCGGTGCCCGCGAGCCGTCCGGCACGTGGTTGAGGATCGACTTGGCCGTCACGTGCAGGAACTCCAGACCCGACATGCGTCCGGTGCCGAGTTCGGGCACCAGGAGCTCCTCGGTCGAGAAGAGGCCGGGTGACTCGTCGCGGGTGGTCGGCCAACGGAGCGCGTCGCTCACCGGAAGTCCCGCGACTGGTTGCGCAGGCCGAGGTTGAGGCGCTCCAGCTTCTCGGCGAGGACGTTGATCACGCCGTCCTTGGTGTTCTCCAGCATGCCACGGATGAGCAGCCCGCCCGATTCGCGGGCGACGCGCCGGTACTTCTGCCAGACGATCTCGTCGACGATCACGTTCACCATGCCGGTCTCGTCCTCGAGGTTGATGAAGGTGACGCCGCGCGCGGTCGCGGGACGCTGCCGGTGGGTGACGACCCCGCCCACGAGCACCCGGGTGTGGTTCGGGATCGCGCGCAGATCGCGGGCGGTGATGATGCCGCGGGCGGCCAGCCGCGGCCGGATCAGCGCCGTCGGATAGGTCGTCGGGGTGACGCCGGTGGCCCACATGTCGGCGATGAGCTGTTCGGGCTCGGTCATGGTGGGCAGCTGCGCCGGCGCGGCCTCGTCGAAGACGGCGAGGTCCAGCTGGCCGGGACGTGCGGTGGCGGCCGCACCGGCACCCCAGAGCGCGTTGCGGCGGTCGGCGTCGAAGCAGGCGAAGGCGCCGGCGGTGGCGAGCGCCTCCACCTGCTCGGCGCTCAGGCCCACTCGACGGGAGAGGTCGGCCATGGAGGCGAACATCCCGCGCGTCCGCTCGGCCACGATGGCCTCCGCCAGGTCGTCGCCGATCGTCCGGACCGAGCCGAGCCCGAGGCGGACCGCCGGCTGCGGAGCGTCCAGGCACGCGCACTGCGACGGACCGTCGGCCGCTTCGAGCGACGCGCCGGCCAGGGAGTGTTCCAGTGACGGGCCGCGGACCTCGACGCCGTGCCGCTTCGCGTCGTGGACGAGCGACTGCGACGAGTAGAACCCCATCGGCTGCGCATTGATCAGAGCTGCGCAAAAGGCCGCGGGATAGTGCAGTTTGAGCCAGGAGGAGGCGTAGACGAGTAGCGCGAACGAGATCGAGTGCGACTCGGCGAAGCCGAAGGAGGCGAAAGCGCGGATCCGCTCGAAGATCTGGTCGGCGACCTCGCCGGCGATGCCGTTGCGCTCCATGCCCTCGTAGAGCCGCTTGCGCATCGCCTCGATCTTGTCGTGACCGCGCTTGGAGCCCATGGCCCGGCGCAGCGTGTCTGCCTCGGCGGGGGAGAAGTCGGCGACGCCGACCGCGATCTGCATGAGCTGTTCCTGGAAGAGCGGGATGCCGAAGGTCCGTTCCAGCGCGGGTTTCAGGCGCGGATGTGGGTACGAGACCGGTTCGTCGCCGTTCTTGCGGCGGATGAAGGGATGCACCGAGTCGCCCTGGATGGGTCCGGGACGGATGAGGGCGACCTCGCACGCCAGGTCGTAGAAGCGATCGGGTTTGAGCCGCGGCAGTGTCGCCATCTGGGCGCGGGACTCGACCTGGAAGACGCCGACCGAGTCGGCCCGCTGCAGCATCGCGTAGACGCAGGGCGCCTCCTTGGGGATGGTCGCCAGCTCGTAGGTGACGCCGTGGTGCTCGGTGATCAGGTCGAAGCAGTACCTGATCGCCGAGAGCATGCCGAGGCCGAGCAGGTCGAACTTGACCAGGCCGATGTCGGCGCAGTCGTCCTTGTCCCACTGCAGCACGGTGCGGTCGGCCATGCGTCCCCACTCGACGGGACAGACGTCGATGACGGGGCGGTCGCACATCACCATGCCGCCGGAGTGGATGCCCAGATGTCGCGGGGTGTTCTGCAGCTCGGCGGCAAGGGCGAGGACCGGGGCGGGGATGTCGGCCGGGACGGTGTCGATGCTCTCCGGAACGCCCTCGCGGTCGGGCAGGGCGGTGGGCTGCGGGATGTTCCCCGCCTGCGGGTGGCTGGGGGTGTAGGCCCAGTAGTAGCCCTGCTCGATCTCCTTGCTCCAGGCGTCCTGCTGGCCTTGGGAGTAGCCGAGTGCCTTGGCGACGTCGCGGACCGCGGACTTGGGGCGGTAGGTGATGACGTTGGCGACCTGCGCGGCATGCTCGCGGCCGTGGCGCCGGTAGACGTACTGGATGGCCTCCTCGCGCCGGTCGGACTCGATGTCGATGTCGATGTCCGGCGGCTCGGCGCGCTCGGGGGCGAGGAAGCGCTCGAACATGAGGCCGTAGAAGACCGGGTCGACCGCAGTGATCTGCAGGGCGTAACAGACTGCGGAGTTCGCGGCGCTGCCCCGGCCCTGGCAGAGGATGCCGTTCTCGCGGCAGAAGCGGGCGATGTCCCAGACGACGAGGAAGTAACCCGGGAAGTGGAGCTGTTCGATGATCTCCAGCTCGTGCTCGATCATCTCGTAGGCCTTGGCCTCGTGCGGCTGGCCGCCGAACCGCATCGTCGCGCCGTCGTAGGCGAGCTTGCGCAGGTAGGACATCTCGTCCAGGCCGTCCTCGCACGGGAAGGGCGGGAGGTCAGGGGCGATCAGCCGCAGCGGGAAGGTGATCTCGCCGCCGAGCCGGGCGGCGTTGCGGACGGCATCGGGCCAGCGGGCGAAGCGGGTGGCCATCTCGTCCCCCGAGCGCAGGTGCTGCCCGGACCATGCCGGCAACCACCCGTCGATCTCGTCCAGGCTGCTGCGGGCGCGGACGGCGGCCATGGCGGTGGCCAGGGGCCGGCGCGGCGGACCGTGGTAGTGCGCAGCGGTGGTGGCCACCAGGGGCAGCCGGAACTCGCCGGCCAGCGCCGCGAGCACCTCGTAGCGCTCGTCGGCCAGCGGATCCAGCTCGTAGGTGAGCTCGACGGCGACGTTGTCGCGGCCGAAGCTCTGTACGAGCCGGTCCAGTGCGCGCCGCGCACCGGCCTCGCCGTCACGGTCCAGGGCACGGCGCACCGCACCCTTGCGGCAGCCGGTGAGGACGAGCCAGTGCCCCGCGGCCGCCTCGGCCAGCGCCTCGACGTCGTCGTAGCGCGGCCGGCCCTTGGCGCCGCCGCGCAGGTGCGCCTGGCCGATCGCGCGGGAGAGCCGGGTGTAGCCCTCGGGGCCGCGGGCGAGGGCGAGCAGATGGGTGCCGGGCGGATCGGGGTTGCCGACCCGCACGGCCAGGTCGGCCTCGGAGCGGGTCCGGGCCACGGGGGTGTCGAGCGAGAGCTCCGCGCCGTAGCCCGCGGCCAGCCCGTGCGCGCTCGCGGCCTCGGCGAAGCGGACCAGGCCGTAGACGCCGTCGTGGTCGGTGAGGGTCAGCGACTCCAGCCCGAGGGCGACGGCCTCCTCCACCAGCTCCTCGGGCGAGGAGGCGCCGTCGAGGAAACTGAACGAGGAGTGCGCGTGCAGTTCCGCGTACGGCACCGCCGTTGTCGGGCGGGCCACCGGCGTCGCCTCGTAGGCGTCCCGTTTCCGCGACCAGGCGGGGGAGTCGCCGCCGTCACCCCGCGGGAGCGGGCCGAGCGGAACCTTGCGGGCCGGTGGCTCGGGACGCCCCGACAGCCGCCGCTCGAGCTCCCGCCAGGGGATCTCCGGATTCTCCCAACCCACCGGTCGAGCATAGAACGGGTGTTCTAAATCTGCACATCGGTCAGGTGAGCCGGAACTGGAACTCCTCGTCGTGCGAGATCGCCCGGGCGTAGGCGACCATCTCCGCTTCGGAGAGGCTGACGCCGATGCGCCGGAGGGCGAGGACGGCGATCGGCGCGATGTCCTCGGCCGGCTCGCCGGTGTGCTTGTCCCGCAGCTCGGCGTCGACCTCGTTCACACGGGCGTGCGAGCGGGTGAAGATCGACTTGCCGCCCCCGATATTCATGTCGAACACCATGCGGGCCACTATGGCACGCCGCGGTCCGGCCCGCCGGGCGTCAGACGTCGAAGCGCCCGGGGCCTTCACCGAACCGCGCCGCCTCATCGGCCTGCTCTCGCTGGAGGTCCAGTCGCGGCGGTAGCCGCACGAAGCCAGCCGACTCGTAGGTGGCGATGGCGTTCGGCAGCGAGCTGGGGGTGCAGACCTGAACGCTGGTCGAGCCCATCTCCCGCAGCCGGGTGGCGGCGGCCCGGCAGATCCAGGGTCCCGTAGCCGCGGTGTCGGTGGTCGGCGTGTACCCCCAGCGGTTCGATCAGAGCCGGCCTCCCGGGGCCGGATGACCACACCGTCAGCGTCGCCACCGCCACCCCGGCCGAATCGCGGGCGAGAAGGCACCGGGCCTCGGCGAAGGCCGGCCCGGCTGCCATGATCTGCCACCTCTCGTCGGTGAATTGCGGGTTGCCCCACGCCGAGCGATGCACGGCCGTGCACTCGGACAGCTGATCGGTCGAGGCGACGACCTCGACCTGCAGTGGCAGTGGCGGTCGCGGGTCGGGCGAGCCGAGGTCCAGGCGCAGCGGCGTCCACGACTCACCCTCGCTCCAGCCGTGAGCCCGCAACAGTTCCTTCACTCGGCTCCCGTCGGGGGCCTCGATGGCCGCACTTCCCGATGGCAGCACGCCGCGGTCCGGATCGGAGACGTCGGCGACGACGCGTCGAGCCAGCTCGTCGCTTCGCCACATCGCCGGTGCCACGGTGGTGCGCAGCACCTCCGGCCCGTCGAGTAATCCGATCGCGACGATGTCGCCGTGCCAGCTCCAGAGGCGCAGGGCAGCCCCCAGCTGGTCCGCGCCGGATCGCCAGGCCCAGCCAAGATCGCCCGGGTGCAGCTGGATCGGCGCATTCTCACGCTGCCAGCTGCGGAGGATGTCGATTACCTCGCCGAGTCGGGATGCGCTCGGCTGTTCCAGCTCGATCACCATCGGCTGATCACATCACCTCGTCGTGGTCGTCATAGGCGGCTGGCCGTGTGCTGCCTGCGGTTCCGGCTTCCCGACAGCGGGGCACCCTGGGATCACGGTCCGCGCCCACCGCCCGGACCGCCGGCCGAACCCGTGCCGGGGCACCACCGCCCGAGGAGGCCCCATGAGCACGAACCGCACCGACCACGACGAGCCCGCGAACCCCGACGACCGCGACGCGGGTGGTCGCCACCTTCCCGAGGTGGGCGACGACGAGCGGGAGAACCGCGAGCACATCGCCGAGACGGGAGAACCGAAGCGCGACAAGTTCGGCAACGCCGACGGGGCCAGCTGATCGCGGTGGTCCGTAGGTCCACGCTCAGTGGCGGCCAGCTGGCGTGACCAGCGTCGCTCGGGGGGTTGTAGCTGTGACGGGCCGTGATACATACTCGTCATCTCGGGTACCTATCACGTCAAGTCACAGGTACGCCCGTCCCGAGTGAGCCAGGGAGACGCGATGACCCTCATGGACCGCGACACCAGCACCACCGCCGGCACCGGCGCGCCCTCGACCGACGACGTCGCCGCCCGCCTGCTCGGCTCCAGTGCGCAACTCTCCTACGACCCGCGGCTGGAGGTCGACTGGGAGACCCCGCTGGATCCGAGCCATCACGGTGCCAGCCCCGAGTGGTCGACGCTCTACGGGACGTCCTACTGGGACGAGCTCACCGAGGCGCAGCGCGCCGAGCTGACCCGGCAGGAGTCGGCCTGCGTCGCCAGCACCGGGATCTGGTTCGAGATCATCCTGCAGCAGATGATGCTGCGCGACGTCTACGCCAAGGACCGGACCTCCGCCGAGTTCCAGTGGGCGCTCACCGAGATCGCCGACGAGTGCCGGCACTCGATCATGTTCGCCCGCGGCGCGGAGAAGTTGAACGCGCCGGCCTACATGCCGAAGCGGGCCGTGGTCGAGCTCGGTCGAATCTTCAAGACCATCGCCTGGGGTGAGGCCGCCTACGCCGCGATCCTCGTCGCCGAGGAGGTCCTCGACGTCATGCAGCGCGACTGGATGCGCGACGAGCGCGTGGCGCCCTTCGTGCGGACGATCAACAACATCCACGTCGTCGAGGAATCGCGACACATGAAGTTCGCCCGGCAGGAGGTCGTCGACCGGATGGCCGGGGTGAGCCGCGCCCGTCGCCACAGCAGCGCCCTGCTCGTCGCCCTCGCCGCCTACTTCATCGTCACCAGCATGGTCAGCGACGAGGTCTACGAGCAGGCCGGGCTGGACGTCCAGCGCGCCAAGCGGGAGGCCGCCGCGAACGAGCACTACAAGGCCCTGCTGCGCTCCAGCTGCCGCGGCCTCATGGAGTTCCTCGAGTCGGCCGGCCTGCTGACGGCACCGGCGAAGGCGTTGTACAAGCGCGCGAATCTGCTCTAAATGCCGTACGTCATCACGCAGAACTGCTGCAAAGACGCCTCCTGCGTCACGGCGTGCCCGGTCAACTGCATTCACCCGGCCCCGCCGGAGCAGGGGTTCGCTGACGAGCCGATGCTCTACGTCGACCCGCGGGCCTGCATCGACTGCGGTGCCTGTGCCGACGCCTGCCCGGTCGATGCCATCGTCCCGGCGGACACGCTGCGCGGGCCCGAGCGCATCTACATCCAGCTCAACGCCGACCACTTCGCCGATGTCCCGGTCGCGCCCGCCTCCGGGCCGCTCTTCCGCACGTGGGACAACCCGACCTTCGACTGGTCTTTGCCGAGCGACTTCGCCGGCCTGGACGTCGCCGTCGTCGGCACGGGTCCGGCGGGCATGTACGCCGCCGAACTGCTGCTGCTGCACACGCAGTCCACCGTCACGCTGATCGACCGGTTGCCGGTGGCCGGCGGGCTCGTCCGCTACGGCGTCGCGCCCGACCACCCCGGCACCAAGCGCATCGGCCACACCTTCGCCCGGCTCTACGCGCATCCGCGAGTGCGCATGCTGCTCGGCGTGGACGTCGGCACCGCGGTGAGCGTCGCTCAGCTTGCCGAGCACTTCGACGCCGTGATCTATGCCGTCGGAGCCTCGGTCGGAAAGCAGTTGGGCGTCCCCGGCGAGGAGCTCCGCGGCTGCGTCACCGCGCCTGACCTCGTCGGCTGGTACAACGCGCATCCCGACGTCCCCGCCGATGCCGTCAGCCTCGATCACGATCGCGCGGTCGTGGTGGGCAACGGCAACGTGGCGCTGGACGTCGCGCGCATCCTGAGCTCCGACCCCGCCGCGCTCGCCGGGACCGACATCGCCGACCATGCGCTGTCGGCGCTCCAGGGTCGTCCCGTCCGCGAGGTGGTGCTGCTCGCCCGGCGCGGACCCGAGGACGCCGCCTACTCGGCGCCGGAGCTGCTGGCGCTGCGCGAGCTGAGTGACGAGCACGATGTCGAACTCGTGGTGGACGACCGCGATCCGCGCACTGGCGACGCCATCGACGCCGCGGCGCCGGGGAGCAAGGCCGGGCTGCTGCAACCGCTGCGCCGGGTACGCCCCGACGGCGGCACGCCTGCGCTGGGGCGCCGCATCGTGCTGCGCTTCCACACCACGGTGGCGGAGCTGACCGGCAACGGTCGCGTGACGGCGGTCCGCCTCGCTGACGGTGACGAGCTCGACTGCGGGCTGGTCGTCACCTCCATCGGCTACGGCGGACGTCCGGTGCCGGGCCTGCCCTTCGACGCGGCGGCGGGCGTCGTGCCCCACGAGGCCGGACGGGTCGCCGGCGTCGCCGGGGCCTATGCGGTGGGCTGGTGCAAGCGCGGGTCGTCCGGCGGTATCGGCGACAACCGCACCGACGCGGCCGAGACGGTCCGCACCCTGCTCGACGACGCCGTCGCGGGGAGGCTGCCGCGCGGCAAGGGTGGGGCCAAGGCGCTGGCGCGGCTGGTCGGCCGGGCCGGGGTGGACGTGGTGGACGGCGAGGGGTTGCGGCGGATCCTCGCCGCCGAACAGGCGCGGGGGAAGTCCCACGGTCGGCCGGCGGCGAAGTTCGCGACCGTGCCGGATCTCGTTGCCGCGAGCCGCAGGCGTCGCCTGCCGCGCTGAGCCTCAGCCGGTGGCGTCGTCCGACGGCGGCGCGTCTGGCCGCGGGTCGTGCTGCGGGTCGTGCTCTGGGGCACCTGACTGCGCGGCGCCGTCGTCCGGCTGTGTGCGGGCGGCGCGGTACGTGGTCGTCCGCAGCTGCACCGGCATCATCCGTGGTGCGGCGCTCTCGGCCGGGGCGTCGCTCGCGGTGGCCTGACGGAACCGCTTCATCCGCAGCTTGATCGGCAGCAGTCGGGGTCCGACGGGGGACTTCTTCGCCGGCGTGGCCGTCCGGTAAGTGCGCGGCCGGAACGAGACCGGCAGCATCGCCGCGCGGGCGGCGGCGACGTCCTCGCCGGCGATGATGTCGGGGCTCGAACCCCCGCCGGGGCGGCTGCCGTACTGCTCGTGGAGACCCCCGGGGCCGTACATCGGATCCTCGACGACCCCGCTGGGCCGGGACCGGGAGATGTGGTGTTCCGAGACGTCGTCCGCGGGCAGCGGACCGGTCTCCCCGGTGCTGCCGACTGCGGCGTCGCCGTCCGCCGGTCCGTCCGAGCTGACGGTCGGCCGCGACGGACGGTCCACGCGCGGCATCGTGCTGTAGTCCGGCAGCGCGCCGCCCTGGAACAGCTGCATGGCGTCGTCGGCAAAGACGGAGACCCAGTTGCCGGAGGGGTACAGCGCGGCGAGCGTGGTGCCGACGAAGACCTCGAGATTGCCGCCGTTGACCCGCCAGCGCGTCCCCAGCTCGTACTTCTCGAAGCAGCTGGGCACGTCGTCGTAGTCGCGGGTGACCACGACCGTCAACGACACGCCGCGGACGATACCCGGTGCGAGACCGCGGCGGAGTGGTTCGCCAGCGGCCCGGCTAGCAATCGCAGCAGTTGCAGCAATCGCAACAGTCCGGACAGTCTCCGCACGAACTGCAGCAGTCGCACCAGCCGCAGATGCGGTCGCAGAATCCCCGCTTCTCCTCCTCGTCCAGGTCGGAGGAGTTCTGCGAACAGGCCTGACAGGTGCCGCAGGCGACGAGAGAGGCGAGGCAGCCGGCGACGGGGCCCTTGGGCTTCGCCGCCGGTGGCGCCTCCCACCCCGGCCGGCTCGGCGGCTGCTGCTCCGGTGGGAGCGGTGGGGTGAGCGGTGGCGGCTGCGGCTCCCCGGCGTGGCCGAAGGCCCGCCGGACCGCGGCATCCAGCTCGTGGACGAGGAGCTTGTGGACCAGCTGTCCATCGACGACGTCGACCTCGCAGAGGGCGAGTCGGACGCCGAGGACGGCGTCGTCGCAGTGCCGGCGGACCTCGTCCGGAGTCAGGCCGAGGGCGTCGATCGGATTCCAGGCGCCCGCGGCGCGGTCGGCGTGGAGGTCCTCGACGGCGTCGAGCAGGTGGGCCAGCCGTCCGAAGAGCCGACCCGCCTCGGCCAGCGGCGCTTCGTTTCCGGGCCGTCCGGCCACGACCGCGGTGTGCCGGAAGGCGAGGGCGGTCGCCGCCTCGGTCGGCGCGGTGACGTCCAGCAGGGACGTCGGCGAGACCTCGACGCCGGCCTGCGCCGCGACGGTCTCGAGCAGGGCCCGGCTGTCCAGCGCGACCGTGGTAGCGGTGGCCGCACCGGCGAGGGCCAAGCGGTCGGCGACTCCGCTGCCCACCCGTTCGCGGAGCCGGCCGGCGAGGTCACCGTCCTCGACATGATCACGCAGCCGGGCGGAGGCGAGCAAGAGCGAGACGGCGGCGGCGAGCCGGGCGCCGTCACCGCGGGCCACCGAGGCGCGATGCATGCCGCGCAGCGCGCAGGGTCCCGCGGTGCGTCGCCCGCCTGCCCGGCCGAGCTGCGCCTCGACCAGGACCGAGACGACGAGGGCGTCGTAGTTGGTCACCAGCCGCGCGGCCTGGCCGTGCTCGTCACGCAGCGCCAGACAGAGTCCGCACAGGTGGGCCAGCCAGTCGCGCCGCAGCTCGGGGCCGAGGCGATTTCGGCACGGCCGAATGATCCCGAACATGCGCGAGAACCTAGTGCCGTCGGTGCCTGTCAGCCATGGCGCCGCGCCCGCGAGGTCGCGACGTACCCGACGGCGCCGAGCCCGACGACCAGTGCGCCGCCCAGCACACTCGTCATCGGCAGGTTCGCGGCGAGCACGGCGCAGCCGATGAGGCCGAGGGCCGGGACCCAGCGGGGTGGCGGCTCCTCGTCGCTGCGCAGGGTTGCCGCACTGGCGTTGGCCACCGCGTAGTAGAGGAGCACGCCGAAGGACGAGAAACCGATCGCGGCGCGGACGTCCCAGACGAGCACCAGCAGCACCACCACCGCGGCGACGGCGATCTCGGCGTTGCGAGGCGTCCCGCGGCGGTCGTCCACGCCGGCCAACCGGTGGGGCAGGTGACGGTCGCGGGCCATGGCGAGCGTGGTGCGCGAGACGCCGAGGAGCAGGGCGAGCAACGAACCCAGCGCCGCGAGCGCCGCGCCGACACGGACCACGGGCGCCATGGCGCCTGCTCCGGCGGCCTCGACCGCCGTACGCAGCGGCGCGGGGGAGCCGGCCAGCGCCGGTGCCCCGGCGGCCGCGAGCACCGCCACGGCGACGAGGGCGTACACCGTCAGCGTGAGGGTGAGCGCGATTCGGACGGCGCGGGGGATGGTGCGGGCCGGGTCGCGGACCTCCTCGCTGAGGGTGGCCAGCCGGGCGTAGCCGGCGAAGGCGAAGAAGAGGAACCCGGCCGCCTGCAGGACGCCGCGGACCCCACCGCCGGGGAACGGGTCGAGCCGGCTGCCCGGCGCCGTCGCGCCCAGCAAGCAGACGACCACCACGGCGGCAAGGACGAGCAGCACGACGACCACGACGACCCGGGTGACGATCATGGTCCGCTGCACGCCCGACACCGACAGCGCGGTGAGCGCGACCACCGCCACGACCGCAGCCGGTCGGGGGTGGGACGGGACGGCGTAGGCGGCGAAGGTCAAGGCCATCGCCGCGCAGCTGGCCGTCTTGCCCACCACGAAGGACCAGCCGGCCAGATGTCCCCAGAACGGGCCGAGCCGGCGCCGGCCGTAGACGTAGGTCCCTCCGGACTCGGGGTGGCGTGCCGCCAACCGTGCCGAGGAGATCGCGTTGCAGTACGCGACCACGGCGGCGACGGCCAGTGCCAGCAACAGCCCCGCTCCTGCCGCGCGCGCGGCGGGGCCGAAGGCCGCGAAGACACCGGCGCCGAGCATGGCGCCGAGGCCCACCGTCGTCGCGTCGACCATGCCGAGACGTCGGCTCAGGCGAGGAGCGGGCGGCGTCACCCGGGCAGTCTGCCGCGATCGGGTGAACATCGGGCCACGGGCGGGGAGGACCAGAGGGAGGATTCCCACCACAGGAGGCAGTCATGGCCGACAACACCTACCGCGTCACCGAGATCGTCGGAACGTCCGAGACCGGCGTCGACGACGCGATCAAGGGCGCGATCGGTCGCGCCGCGCAGACGCTGCGCGGCCTCGACTGGTTCGAGGTCACCGAGATCCGCGGGCACATCGAGGACGGCGCCGTCGCGCACGTTCAGGTGGGGCTGAAGGTCGGTTTCAAGCTCGAGGACTGAGGATGGCGGTTCTGCTCGTCGTCCACCACACGCCCTCACCCGCCACCCGGGAGCTGCTGGAGGCTGTGCTGGCCGGAACCAAGGCCGACGGCATCGAGGGCGTGGAGGTGCGGACCCGTCCGGCGCTCGTCGCCTCGGCCGTCGAGGTGCTCGAGGCCGACGGGTTCCTGCTCGGCACCCCGGCCAACATCGGCTACCTCTCCGGGGCGATGAAGCACTTCTTCGACGGCGTCTACTACCCGACCCTGACGGAGAAGCCCGGTGCCCCCTACGGGCTCTGGGTTCACGGCAACAACGACGCCGCCGGCGCGGTCCGGGCCGCCGAGTCGATCACGACCGGTCTGGGCTGGCGACGGGCGGTGGAGCCGGTGGTGATCACCGGCGGGGTCGACAAGGCGGCCCGCGAGGCGTGCTTCGAGCTCGGCGCCACGGTGGCGGCGACGCTGATGTCGTGAGACGACGAAGAAGCAACTGAGCCGTTCGGCTTCCTCACACCTGCTCTGCACGAGAGTTCCCTCCGTCGCGATGACGCGACATTCGTGCAGGAGGGGCCGTGGAACCCGATTCGGTATTGCTCGTCGTCGTGCTCGTGCTGGTCACCGGCGCAGCTCTGTACCTGGCTGCCCGTGACGGGCGGTGGTGGTGGAAGGCCACGGGGGCGACCCTCGCCTTCGTCCTCGCCATCGGAGTGGGAGCTGTCGCGGTCAACGACTACTACGGCTACTACACCAGCTGGGGTCAGCTGGCTGACGACTTCGGCGGCGGCGATGCCACCTTCGTCAGCCAGGTCTCCGACCGCGGCACCTCGCAGCTGGGACAGGGCACCCTTGAGTCGGTGATGTTTCGCGGAGCCCGCTCCGGCATCAACCGCGAGGGCCTGGTTTACCTGCCGCCGCAGTACTTCCAGGCGCGCTACGCCCACACCCGCTTCCCCGTCGTCGAGCTGACCCACGGCACGCCCGGCTCGCCGTCGCAGTACCCGGTGCAGCTGCAGCTCGTGGCGCTCGCGCACCACCTGCTGGAGTACCGGCAGGCCGGCCCGATGATCTTCGTGATGCCCGACATCAGCGACGGCAACCGCTTCGAGGAGTGCGTCGACGCGCCGGGCGCCAAGGACGACACCTACGTCACGCAGGACGTCCGCGCCGATGTGCTGGCACACTTCCGGGCCGCCACCGACCCCGCCGAGTGGGGCATCGCCGGGTTCTCCTCCGGCGGGTACTGCTCGGCCAATCTCGCGCTGCGCCACCCTGCCGACTTCGGCGCCGCGGGCCTGATGGACGCCTACTACCGCCCGCAGGACGGCCCTGCCGCGGCGGCCCTGCACGACAACCGGCAGGCCGAGCGCGCGAACGACCCGCTCGCCCTCGCCGCAGCGCTCACCACGCGGTCCGCGCCGGTGCCGTCGTTCTGGATCTCGGCCGGCACCGGGGTGGCCGAGGACATCAACGGTGCTCGCGCCTTCATCCGGGCGCTGCACGGCATCGAGCAGGTCACCTTCGATCGTGAGCCTGGTGCCGGACACAACTTCTACGCTTGGCGCGCCTCGCTGCCGCCGCTGCTCGCGTGGATGTGGACGCAGCTCGCACCGCCGGCGCTGCGACACCAGTTCCCGGTCGCGGGCGCCGCGCAGGAGACCACGCTGCCGGTCACGCAACCGCCGTCGGTCGACACGAAGCACGCCCGTCACACGCTGCTGCCGCTGCGGCCGTCCCACCGCCCGAGCATGCCCGTCAGCGGTGGCGCCACGGCCCACCACCTCGCACCGTCGGCCGTCCCGTCGAGCGCGAGCCCGTCCTCGGCGCGTCCCTCGGCCACGGCGCATCCCTCGGCTGTCCCCTCCACCCACCCCACCCGCACCACCGCCTCGAAAGGACCACGGTCGTGACGCTCAGCCTCGGCGCGATGAGGAGCCGAACAGTGACCCCGCGCGATGACGACGAGCGCGGCCCCGCGCGCCCCACGCCCGCCGCGCTGGCCCTGGTCACGGTGATCACCGGACTGTTGCTGCTGGCCGATGTCCTGGTGCCTCGCGACTGGCGGGTGCACTCGATCTCCACCGTGGTCGTCCCCGCCCCGGCCGGTGCCGCAGCGCGAGCCGTCGGTCTCGTTGCGGGCATCTTCCTGCTCCGCCTGGCCCGGGGGCTGCGGCAGCGACGGCGGGTGGCCTGGCGGCTCGCCGTCATCACCTGCGCCTGCGTCCTGGCGACCGAGGTGGTGCGGCACGAGGTCCGGATCGTCACCACGCTGCTGGTCGCGGGGCTCTTCATCGGTCTGATCGTGCGTCGCTCCGCCTTCACCGCCCGCACGGGTGCCCGTGGCAAGCGCATCGCCTTCCGCATCCTCTGGCAGGGCATCGTCTTCACCTTCGGCTACGGCATGCTGCTGCTCGTCCTGCCCGGCCACGTGCCCGGTCACGTCGGCTGGGGCCAGCGGCTCGGCGAGGTGGCGGCCTCGGCCGTCGGCCTCGGCGGCACCATTCCGATTAGCTCCGACTACTACGCCGATCTCGTGCACGCCACGGTCCTGCTCTCGGCCCTGCTCACCCTGGCGCTGTCGCTGGTCGTCGCGCTGCGCCCGGCGGCGGAGCCGCCCACGCTCGACGCGTCGGACGAGCAGCGGCTGCGGGAGCTGCTGGTCAAGCAGGGCACGCGCGACTCGCTCGGCTACTTTGCGCTGCGGCGCGACAAGTCAGTGGTCTGGTCGGCGTCCGGCAAGGCTGCGGTCACCTTCCGGGTGCTCGACGGCGTCGCCTTGATCAGCGGAGACCCGCTGGGTGATCCCGAGGCATGGCCCGGTGCGCTCTCGGCGTTCCGCGAGCTGACCGAGCAGCAGGGTTGGGTCCCGGCGGCCATGGGCAGCAGCGAGCTGGGCGCCAGCATCCTGCAGCGCGAGTGCGGCATGCGGGCGTTGGCCCTCGGCGACGAGGCCATCTTGGACGTCGCCTCCTTCTCGCTGGCCGGTCGCAGCATGCGCGACACCCGGCAGGCCTGCGCCCGGCTGCAGCGCAACGGCTACGAGGTCGTCATCCGGCGCAGCGCCGACATCCCGGCCGACGAACGACGCGAGCTCGCCGAGGCGGCGGAGCGCTGGCGCACCGACAGCGTCGAGCGCGGTTTCTCGATGGCGCTGTCGCGCTTCGGCGACGAGGCCGACGACCAGTGCGTCGTGGTCACGGCACGCCAGAACGGCGAGGTCCGCGGCCTGCTCAACTTCGTGCCGTGGGGCAAGGACGGGCTCTCCCTGGACCTCATGCGCCGTGATCGCAAGGCCGACAACGGCCTCAACGAGCTGATGATCGCCGAGCTCGCGCTGGGCTGCTCGGCGCTCGGCGTGAAGCGGATCTCGCTGAACTTCGCGGTCTTCCGCGACGCCCTGGCCCGCGGCGAGCGGATCGGCGCCGGCCCGGTGCTGCGCGGGTGGCGGTGGGTGCTGCTGGTCGCCTCGCGCTGGTACCAGATCGAGTCGCTCTACAAGTTCAACGACAAGTTCGGACCGCAGTGGGAGCCCCGCTTCTTCTGCTACCCGCGGATGCGGGACGTGCCGCGGGTGGCGCTCGCCGCGCTGGAGGCGGAGGCCTTCGTCGTCCGGCCGACCCTGCTGGCGCGCCTGACGGGCCACCACGCGTGACGGTACGGAAGGGGCGGGTCGCGCTGGCGGTGGGCGTGGGGCTCTCCGTCGCCGCGGTGGCGGCCTCGGTGCTCACCTCGGGCAGCGGGTCGTCGGCGCGGCCGAGGCACGACACCAGCGCCGGGCGGGACGCGGGGGCGTCCCGCCCGGCGCAGGCGGCCATCACCTCCTCGCCGGTGGCCAGGTCGGTGGCGGCGGCGGGTCTGAGCAGCCACGCCATTCCCGGCACGACCTCGCACTTCCGTGCCCGGCCGGCACTGGTCTGGATTCCGCCGGCGGCCCGGTCGCACCCGTCGTACCGCTTCCCCGTCCTCGAGCTGCTCATCGGCACGCCGGGCTCGCCGTCCAATTGGACCGAGCGGGGGCGCCTCGTGCAGACCATGTCCGCGCTCGCGGCTCGGCACGGTGGGCGGGCGCCGGTCGTCGTCGTGGTGGACGAGAACGGCACGCACGCAGCCGATACCGAGTGTGTCGACAAGCGCTCCGGTGATGTCGAGAAGTACCTCAGCGTCGATGTCCCGCGGTGGATCCGCGGCAACCTCCCGGTGCGGACCGGCCGCACCTCCTTCGCCATCGGCGGTCTCTCCGAGGGCGGCACGTGTGCGCTCATGCTCGCGCTGCGGCATCCGGCGATCTGGCAGACCTTCGACGACATCTCGGGGCTGGCGCGGCCCACCGTCGGCAACGACGACGACCGCGCCCGGACCATTCGCATCCTCTTCGGCGGCAGCGCCGCCGCCTTCGACGCCCACGACCCGACCGTGCTGCTGCGGCGGCACCGGTACCCGACCACCCGGGGCGAGCTCTCGTGGGGACGCGGTGACGCGAAGATCGTGCGGGACATGAAGATCGTCCGGCCGCTGCTGGTCAAGGCCGGCGTGAAGACGCGGGCCGTCTCCCGTAGCGGATCGCACGACTGGACGGTCTTCGGCTGGGGGCTGTCGTCCTTCGTGGGCTGGTGGTACCAGGGGTAGCGGGTCAGTCGTACACCGCCTCGACCTGCCAGCGGGCACCCTCGGCCGTCATGGTGCCCACGACGAGGTAGGCCCGGCCGTGGACGTCCACGACTTGGCACCGGACCACGCGGCGTGCCTCCGCGCCGGCCCACCAGCGCTCGTCCACCGGCCAGGGACCGGCCCACGAGGTGACGGCGGCGACGTCGCGCTCGAAGCCGAAGTACGCCGGCGGTGCCGGCATCGCGCCGCGCTCGGTGACAGTGACCGGGCGCCGGGCGGCGTCGAGCAGCTGGGCCGGTCGCGGTGGGTCCAGCAGGACCGAAGGTGCCGGTGCGGGCAGCTGGCCGGGCCAGGGCTGTTCGGGCGAGCGCAGCGGCAGCGGTTCGTCACCCCAGGGCACCAACCGCGTCCGCTGGCTCGGGTCGCGGCCACCGTCGAGGACGGGGGAGAGCACCGAGCCGTGTCCGAGCAGGGTCTGCACCCGGGCCAGGGCACGGGCGGCGCGTTCGTCGTCGTCACCCTGCCCGCCCCACAGTGCCTGCTGGTGCGCCCCTGTGGGGACGACCTCGAGGGGGACGAGGACGAGCCGGATGATCCCACCGGTGGGTCGGTGCGCCCCGGACAACCAGCCCTCGAGCTGCCAGCGGACCCGGTCCAGGACGTCGGCGGCGCCCATCACCCCGGCGTGCCGCCATCGGCGCACCGTCTCCTCGCCGTTCTCGCTCAGCGCCTGCAGCTCGAGGCAGGAACAGGCCAGGCCGTGGGCAGCGAGGTCGAGGACGAACTGCTCGGCCAGACCACGGGCCGAGAACGCCACCGTGTCGACCCGGTCGACAGGGGGTTCGAGATCGAGGGTGACGGTGAACTCGACCGGCGGGCGGCGCCCGCTGACGGGACGGTCGTCGACGCCGCCGGCCTGCCGGTGCGCCCACATCCCCTCCGGGCCGAAGCGGGCCAACACGTCGCGGGCGGGGAGGGCGGCGAAGGCGCCGAGGGTCCGGATGCCCAGCCGCGTGAGCAGGTCGATCAACGGCGAGGTCCCGCTCGGGTCGAGCGTCTCGACGGGCAGGCTCTCCAGAAAGGCGGGAGAGTCACCCGGTTCCACGACCATGCCGCGCCGTGCCGCCTGCTCGGCGGCGAAGCTGCCGTCGGCGATGCCGATGAGCAGATCGGCGCCGTTCAGGGCGGGGATGCCGGCCACCCCGCGGGACAGCGCCTGCAACACGCCGGTCTCGCCACCGAAGTACCGGGTGGGACCGCGCACGCCGATGGCGGCCAGTCCCGGCCGGGTGATCTCCACGCCGGGGGCGATGGCCTCCAGCGCCGCGACGACCGGTTCGAAGACCCGCGCCTCGGCCGCCTCGTCGCGGCCGAGGACGACGAGGTCGGGGCAGCGTCCCTGAGCCTCCCGGCGTCGCAACCCGCGCCGGACGCCGTGATCGCGGGCGACCTGCGAGCAGGCGACCACCCGGTTGGCGGTGACGACGGCCAGCGGCTCGTCGGCGCGGCGGCCGGCGTCGACCCTGGCGGTGGTGACCGGCCAGTCGGGGCACCAGATCGAGATGCGACGGGTGGCGTGGTCGGTGACAGTCATGGTCACCCGGCGAGGTCGATGACGGGGGCGAGCGGCTCGGCTGCGGCCAGACCACCGCCGGGGGCCGGGAGCAGCAGGTCGGCCGAGCGCGGCCGGGCGGAGGTGCCACGGCCGGCGGCGGAGACGGTGACCCGCCGGGCCCGCAGCCGCCCGGTGCCGTCACCGATGCCGAGCCAGGCGCCGCCCTCGGCTCGCAGCCGGACATCCGCACCCGGCCACGAGGTGGTGGCGGCGCCGACGAAGGGCATGAGCACGGCGTCCTTGCTGCGGGCCCGGGCAGCCAGGCGGCGGACGTCACCGGGGGGCAGCGACCGGCGCCCCACCGGCGGACGGGCGACGACGACGTCGACGGCATCCAGCAGCGCGCCCACCGCCGTGGTCCATCCCGCGTCGGCGGCGGGGACCAGGGCGAGTCGCCGCAGATCGACGCCGTACCCGGCGGCCGCCTCGGCGCTGATCCGCGGGAAGCCGACCAGGGCGCACCACGCGCCGCCGGCCGAGGCGGCACCGAGGAGGGCGTAGACCAGCGACACCGAGCCGCTGACGCTCACCGTGCTGCCCCGCCGCAGCCCGTCGGGCAGCACGGTGCGCAGGGCGTCGGCCACCGGCAGCGGCGGTGCCGTCCGGAGGCCGTACCGTTGCCAGTCGACGACCGACGATCCGTCGGGCTTGCGGATGGCAACGTCCAGCATCAGTCAATCATCGAACAGGCGTTCGATTGCGTCAATCCGGCTCCGGCGTGTCGCCGTCCTGCGGGTGCGCTCGCCGCGGCGCCGTCGGGGGCGGCCCCACCAGTCGCAGCACCATGTCCTCGGCGAGCGCGTCACGATCGGGCCAGGGGAACCACGGCAGGCTCGCGCGCAGCGTCGCCTGGCCGTGGAGTCCGACCCAGATGCGGGTGGTGGCGAGCGTGGCGTCCTGATCGGGGTCCGGCCCGCTCTCCAGATAGGCCCTGGTCGCCGCGAATAGCACCCCGAACGCGTCCGCCCCCGGTACCTGGCTCACGTCGTCGGCCTGCTGCGCGGTCCCGTCGAGGCGATGGCGCTCGAAGAGCACCCGGTAGTGGTGGGGCTGCCGAGCGGCGAAGTCGAGATAGGCCAGGCAGACGTGGCGCAGGGCCTCGGCCGGGTCGGGCGGGCCTGCGGCGGTGGCCTCGGCCAGTGTCGCGGCCAGCTCGGCGAAGGTGCCGGTGATGACCTCGCGCCGGATGTCGTCGCGATCGGCGAAGTGGCCGTAGATGGCCGGTGCCGTGACGCCGGCTCGCCGGGCGATGGCCCGCAGTGTCAGCGCGTCGTCGCTGCCGGTCTCCTCCAGGATCTTGCTCGCCGCGTCCAGGATGGCCGTCCGCAGCTCTGTGCCCCGACCGCTGCGCCGCGGTCGGTCCTTCGGTCCCACTGTCACCCGGTCGACTTTACAGGTGTTTAGATGTGCACCCGGACGGGCAACTAAACACCTGTAAACCAACATCGGCGGCAGTGGAGGCGATCATGTTCGAAGAGTTCGGTCAGGCAGCGCGGTGGCATCGCCCCCTGGCGGTCTTCGCAGGGGCTATGGCGATCACCGGCGTCGGCTGCGGCATCGGATACGCGGTGGATCCGCGCCTGCTCGACGGGGTCTCGGTGTGGGCCAAGCCCCTGAAGTTCTCGGTCTCCTTCGCGGTCTACGCCGGCACCCTGGCCTGGTTGACCTCGCGGTTGGACGACTCGCGGGGTGCGCGCCTGGCTCGCAGGGCGGGCACGATCATCGCCGTCGCCGCGGCGGGGGAGATGCTGGCCGTCCTGCTCCAGGCCGCCCGGGGACGGCGCAGCCACTTCAACGTCTCCACCCCCGTCGACGCTGCCGTCTACGCGGCCATGGGCGGGCTGGCGGTGGTCATCTTCGTCGCCACCATCGCGGTAGCCGTCGCCCTGCTGCGGCAATCGCCGTCCGGTGACCCCGCCCTGCGGTGGGCGTTGCGGTTCGGCGTGGCGATCAGCCTGGCCGGCATGGCCGTCGGCTTCCTGATGGTCACCCCGCGGTCCGGGCAGGGTCCGGGGTCGGCGGCCATCGGCGGCCACAACGTCGGTTCGGTCGGGGCCGGGCACGTGCTGCCGGTGCTCGGCTGGGACACCAGCGGCGGGGACCTCCGCGTGCCCCACTTCGTCGGCATGCACGCGCTGCAGGTGCTGCCGCTGCTCGCTGCCGGGCTCGCCCTGCTGCCGGGTCTGCGACGCCAGGACGAGCAGACCCGGCTGCGGCTGCTGCAGGTCGCCTCCGGTGGGTACGCCGGCGCCTTCGGCCTCGTGCTCTGGCAGGCGCTGCGCGGCCAGTCGGTCACCTCGCCGGACCGCTGGACGACGGCTGCCGCCGCAACCCTGGTCGGAGGTGTCGCGGCGGCAGTCGTGGCCGTGCTTGCCCGCCATCGGCGGGCCGAGGCCAGTCCTCGGTGACGCGGCCGAGGATCAGACGTCCAGGGCGACGTCGTAGTCACGCAGCCAGTCGTCGATGAACAGCAGTCGGTCGACGGGCATCTGCTTGCTCGTGTCGGGTGAGGCGGCGAGCTCGCGGACCTGATCGAGGTCGGCGAGGCGGTGGACGGCGGAGCTGTCGTCGTCCACGCGGCGCAGCAGCTCGGCCGACGTGGCGGCGACGTAACCGGGGTCCTGCGTCTGCGGGTACGGGCTCTTCACGCGCTGGACCACCGACTCGGGCAGCAGGTGCTTGGTCGCGGCGCGCAGCAGCGACTTCTCGCGGCCGTCGAAGGTCTTCATCGCCCACGGCGTGTTGAAGACGTACTCGACGAGGCGGTGGTCGCAGAAGGGCACGCGAACCTCGAGCCCGACGGCCATGCTCATCCGGTCCTTGCGGTCGAGCAGGTTGGGCAGGAACCGGGTCAGGTAGAGGTAGCAGACCTCGCGCATCCGGGCCTCGTGCCCGGTCTGCCCCTCGACCCGCGGCACGTTCGCCAGCGCGGTGGCGTACTCGTCGGCGAGGTACTGCGGCAGCTCCAGCGCCTTGGCGATCGGCTCGGCGATCAGCTGCGGCTGGATCATGCGCCGGCTCATCGAACCGTGCAGCCACGGGAACGAACCGGAGTAGATGGCGTCGTGGTCGTGGAACTCCTTGTAGCCGCCGAAGACCTCGTCGGCCGACTCGCCGGACAGCGCCACGGTCGACTGCTCGCGGACGGCCTTGAAGAGCAGGTACAGCGAGGTGTCCATCTCGCCGAGGCTGGGCAGGTCGCGGGCGTGCAGGACGGCGTGCCGGGCGGCCGGATCGAGCAGTGCGGCGTTGTCCAGCTCGATGGTGCGGTGGTCGGCAGCGACGTGCTGGGCGACGTCGATGACGTAGGGCTGATCCGGCGTGCCACGCAGGTCGTCGGCCTTAAAGTTGTCGGTGTATCCGCTGAAGTCCACCGAGAACGAGCGCACCGGACCGGCCCCGGCATCGCGCAGCTTCTCGGCCGCCAGCGCGGTGAGCGCCGACGAGTCCAGTCCACCGGAGAGCAGCGTGCAGAGCGGGACGTCGGCGATGAGCTGCCGGTTCGCGGTGTCGAGCAGCAGGTCCCGGACGGTGCCGATGGTGGTGTCGAGATCGTCGGTGTGCTCGTAGCCGGGAAGCGTCCAGTAGGTCTCGTCGTGGACGCCGTTGCGGTCGATGCGGACGACGTGGCCGGGCGTGACCTCCTTCATGCCGCGGAACGGCGTCTCGCCGGGGACGGCCACGAAGCCGAAGACCTTGCGCAGGCCGTCCTCGTCCACGACACGCTCGGCGAGCGGGTTGGCCAGGATGGCCTTGGGCTCGGAACCGAAGAGGACGCCGTGCTGCGTCGGGTAGTAGTACAGCGGCTTGATGCCGAGACGGTCGCGGACGAGCAACAGTTGCTGCGCGGCCTCGTCCCAGATCGCGTAGGCGAACATGCCGTTGAAGCGCTCGACGGCGCGCGGGCCCCACTGTCGGTGGGCGGCGAGGACGACCTCGGTGTCACTGCGGGTGGCGAAGTGGACCCCGGCCGCGGCCAGCTCGTCACGGATCTCGCGGAAGTTGTAGGTCTCGCCGCTGTAGACCATGGCAAGTTCGTCGGATCGGGCGCCGTCCTGCCAGCGCAGGAACTCGCCGGTGCGCTTGTCCACCGACATCGGCTGGTCGCCGGTCTCGAGGTCGATGACCGACAGCCGGCGGTGGCCCAGCGCGGCGTGTTCGCGCAGGTACAACCCCTCGGCGTCGGGGCCGCGGTCGGCCATGGTCCTGGTCATCGCCTCGGCGGTCGACCGCCGGGTCCGCAGGTCGGTGCCGAAGTCGATCCAGCCGGCAATTCCGCACATGAGCGCCACTCCTTCGTGGTCCGAGATTCAGTTAGCTTGGCTAACGATATCGCGGATCGACCGAAATGTCGGAATCCGTGATCAACTAGTCACCTCGATTGACTGCCGACGATGGCGGGTAGGGCGCGCGATGTCTACGGTGTGAACATGGTGACGTTCGTGTTGGTGCCCGGTGCCGGGGGCGCCGGCACGATGTACTGGTCCGAGGTGGTGGCGGAGCTCGCGGTGCGCGGGCACACCGGACTCGCGGTGGAGATCGCGGGCGACGATCCCGCGCTCGGGCTGCCCGAGTACGCGGCGATCACCGACGAGGCCATCGGCGAGCACCGGGACGTCGTCCTGGTGGCTCAGTCGATGGGCGGCTTCACCGCGCCGATGGTGCGCAAGCGGGATCAGCTGCGGGCCATCGTGCTGGTCAACGCCATGATCCCGCAGCCGGGGGAGACGCCGGGCGAGTGGTTCGTGGCGACCGCCTCGGGCGAGGCGATGGCCGAGTCGGACCGGCGGCTGGGGCACGAGGGCGGCTTCGACAATCCCGACGCGATGGACTTCTACTTCCTGCACGACATCCCGGCGGCGGTACGAGCCGCCATGGTCGGCGGGGACCGTTCGCCGTCGGACACCCCTTTCGCGCAGCCCTGCGCATTCCGGGCGTGGCCCGAGGTGCCGCTCCACGTCTTGGTCGGGGCGGACGACCGGCTCTTCCCGCGGGACTTCCAGCTCAGGGTGGCCCGCGAACGCCTCGGCATCGAGGCCGACGTCATGCCCGGCGGGCACCTGGTGGCGAAGAGCCGCCCGGCCGAGGTGGCCGAGCGGCTCGTCGCGTACTCGCAGCAGCGTTAGCGGGTGCCGGAGTCGTCCGGCTCGACCGCGTGAGCGGCATCTTCGTCGCTGATCCGGACGCCGGCGAGGGCGTCGCCGGCGCCGGTCCCCTCGACGGTCGGCGCCTCGCCGGCGGCGGGTGCGTCGGTGGGCGGCGGTCCTTCGCCGCCCGTCGAGCGCTGCAGCGGCTGGATACGGTCCTCGGCCGCCTTGGCGTCGGGATTGTTGTTGGCGTCGAGCCCCTCGTGCGGCTCGACCGGGATGTCCTGGTCGGTCGGTTCGGTCATGGCCTCGATGTACCCATGCCGCACCTCGGCGAACGGTTCGCCGACGTGCGCCGTGTCCCACCGCCTGGTGGGCCCCGAGCGAACGCATCGCCGGGTTCGCTGAGTTGCCGAGCCACGCTGGCTCGTGCGGTCGCCCCGGCGGGGGTCAGCCGGCGTCGGATGTTTCCTCGTATTGCGAGTTTCGCGACTTGGTAAACAAGCTTGAAGTAGTAAACAACGGGCGCTAGCATCACGTTTACCATGTTGGGAAACGCGGGTTCCGAGGAACATCTCGTCGATCAGGCGATCGATTGGCTCAACGCCGTCCTCGGGTCGGGCTTCAAGGCAGAACGGCAGCCCCGCACGGTCCCATCCCGGTCGGCAGGGGTCATCCACCAGATCGACGGACTCATCACCATCGAGACGCAGAATGCTCAGGCGACGCTGTCTGTCGAGGCCAAGGCAGCCTTCACGCCCCGAGACGTCGAGCGACTGCTGGACACTCAGCAACGGCTGGCGACGCTCGCCCACGTCGGCCTGTTGCTCGTGGCGCCTTGGCTCAGCCCGCGTGCACGCGAGATCATCAGAGCGCGCGGGGCCAACTATCTCGACCTGACCGGCAACTGCCTCATCCGGCTCGAGAACCCGCCGGTGTTCATCCGGGTCGACGGCGCAGCAAAGGATCCGGCTCCCAAGGCTCGCGCCGCGGGACTTCGCGGAGCGAAGACCGGGCGGCTCGTTCGGGTGCTGGCCGAGGCCATTCCGCCGTACGGTGTCCGAGAACTGGCAGACAAGTCTGGTCTCACTCCCGGATATGTCTCCCGCCTCTTGGAGACCCTGGACCGCGAGGCGCTCGTGCAGCGTGAGGGCCGCGGACGGGTGAAGGCCGTCGACTACGTGCGACTGATCGAGCAGTACGCGGCTCACGCCAGTCTGCTTCGGACTCGCGGAGCTGCAACCTTCATCGCCCCCGCCGGAGCCAAGACGGCGCTGGCACAGCTCGCGCAGGTAGACCGGCCGACCGCGGTCACCGGATCGTTCGCCGCCGCTCGGCTGGAGCCGATTGCAGCGCCAGCGTTGCTGGCGGTCTACGCGGCCGACTTCCGAGCGGTTGTTGACAGCCTGCGACTCCTGCCTGCCGATGCGGGCGCCGACGTAGTCCTGTTGGCGCCGCCAGATCCAGTGGTGTGGGACAGCGTCGAAATGAGGGACGGCATCACCTACGTCGCGCCAGCGCAAGTCGCGATGGACTGTCTGGCCGGCAATGGCCGCATGCCGGCCGAGGGTGCTGCAGTGTTGGACTGGATGAGCGCCCACGAGGAGACCTGGCGCGCCGAGTCGCTCGGCGAGCTGCCTCGCTACGGGGCAGGGCCGACACGATGACCGGATCTCACCCACCCGCGCCTGCGTACATCGCTGCGCGGCGAGTTTTGTTGCATGCCTTGAAGACCCTTGCCGCTCACAGCGGTGCCGTCGTCGTGGCCGGTGCCCAGGCCGTCTACCTCCACACCGGCACGCTCGATCTCGACGCGACGATCGCCCCGTACACCACAGACGGCGACCTCGCCCTCGATCCCGACAGCCTCGGCGATGAGCCCGCCTTGGAGGCCGCGATGCGCGCCGCCGGCTTCGAGCTCAAGCGCACTCGGCAAGGGCACGTCGAACCCGGCATCTGGGTCGCCACGACCAAGGTCGCAGAGACCACCTTCGAGGTGCCCGTCGACCTGATCGTCCCCGATGCGGTCGCTGGAGGAGGACGGCGTGGTGCCAGGTTGCCCGCGCACGGCAAGCAGGCGGCGCGACGCGCAGTCGGTCTCGAAGCCGCGCTGATCGATCACTCGCCCATCACGATCAGTTCGCTCGACGCCGGCGACACGGATCAGGTGGTGGCCCGGGTAGCCGGTGTTGCGGCACTTCTCGTTGCCAAGGCGCACAAGCTGCAGGATCGGCTGAAAACCGACCGGTTGTCTGACAAGGATGCCGCCGATGTCATCCGGCTCATGCAGTTCTCCGATCCGGCCGAGGTTCGGTTGGCGATGAACCGCCTCATCGGTGACGTGATAGCGGGGCCGGTCACACAGGCCGCCCTGGGTCATCTCGAGGCGATGTTCGGCCGGCGCAACGGCGTCGGCGTGCAACTCGCCGTGCGTGCGATGCAGGCCGCCGTGCCGAGCGCGCGCGTCGAGGCAGTGTCCGTCGCGTACGTTCGCGCGCTGCTCGGCGCACCGACATCATGAACGGCGTCGCCGTCCGATTCACCGATTTTGCGCCAGCCGACCTCATCACCTCTGTCCTCGGCCGGCCCATGGGACCGAACCGGCTGTGTTCGGAGCGCGAGCTGCTGCTGTTCCCGATCCGACTGGCGGGCACCGCCTAGGCTGGATCGAGTGTCCGCACCACCGTCAGCTGCCGAGCTGCGCGCCCGGCTCGACGGGGTGACGCTCCGCGACGCCGACCGCCTCCGTCGCCGCCTCGACGGCCTGCGCCGACGGGACAACCCGCGGCTCCGCGAGCAGCTCGCCGCCCAGATCGCGCGGGGCGAGGGTCTGGTCGAGACCCGCCGGCTGGCCGTTCCCGAGATCCGCTACCCGGATCTGCCCGTCAGCGCCAAGCGCGACGACATCGCCGCCGCGATTCGAGATCATCAGGTCGTCGTCGTGGCGGGGGAGACCGGCTCGGGGAAGACGACCCAGCTGCCCAAGATCTGTCTCGAGCTGGGGCGTGGCGTCCGCGGCACCATCGGTCACACCCAACCGCGGCGGCTCGCCGCGCGGACCGTCGCGCAGCGCATCGCCGACGAGGTGGGCTCGCCGCTGGGCGACACCGTCGGCTACACCGTGCGGTTCACCGACGAGGTGAGCGACCGCACGTTGGTGAAGCTGATGACCGACGGCATCCTGCTCGCCGAGATGCAGCGCGACCGCCGGCTGCTGCGCTACGACACGCTGATCCTCGACGAGGCCCACGAGCGCAGCCTCAACATCGACTTCCTGCTCGGGTACCTCAAGCAGCTGCTGCCGCGGCGTCCCGACCTCAAAGTCGTCGTCACCAGCGCCACGATCGAGCCCGAGCGCTTCGCCGCCCACTTCGCCGGTTCCGACGGCGCCCCCGCCCCCATCGTCGAGGTCTCGGGACGCACCTATCCCGTCGAGATCCGGTACCGCCCGCTCGAACAGCCGGTGGTCGGCGACGACGACGATCCCGACGATCCCGACCACGAGATCGTCCGCACCGAGACCCGCGACCCCACCGAGGCCATCGTCGACGCGGTGCGCGAGCTCGAGGCCGAGGCACCCGGTGACGTGCTGGTCTTCCTCTCCGGAGAGCGCGAGATCCGGGACACTGCCGAGGCGCTCGCCGAGCTGCGTGACACCGAGGTGCTGCCGCTCTACGCGCGACTGGGCACAGCCGAGCAGCAGAAGGTCTTCCAGCCGTCGACGGCGCGGCGGCGGGTCGTGCTCGCCACCAACGTCGCCGAGACCTCGCTGACGGTGCCGGGGATCCGGTACGTCGTCGACCCCGGCACCGCCCGCATCTCGCGGTATTCGCGGCGGACGAAGGTCCAGCGGCTGCCCATCGAGCCGGTCTCGCAGGCCTCCGCCGCCCAGCGGGCCGGTCGCTGCGGCCGGGTCGCGGACGGCATCTGCATCCGGCTGTACTCACAGGACGACTTCGAGGCGCGGCCGCGCTACACCGATCCGGAGATCCTGCGCACCAACCTCGCGTCGGTGATGCTGCAGATGGCGGCGCTGCAGCTGGGAGAGATGGCGGACTTCCCGTTCCTCGACCCGCCCGACCGACGCAGCGTGCGTGACGGCCTCCAGCTGCTGCAGGAGCTGGGCGCCTTCGACGGCGAGGGCGCGCTGACGCCCACCGGGCGGCGGCTGGCGCAGCTGCCGGTGGATCCGCGCCTCGGCCGGATGATCCTCGCCGCGGCGGATGAGGGCTGCGTGCGCGAGGTGCTCGTCCTCGCCGCCGCGCTCTCGATCCCCGACCCGCGGGAACGCCCCACCGATCGCGAGGAGGCTGCTCGCGCCAAGCACGCCCGCTTCGCCGACGAGCACTCGGACTTCGTCTCGCTGCTGAACCTCTGGAACTACATCCGCGAGCAGCGCCGGGAGCGTTCGGGCAACGCGTTCCGCCGGATGTGCCGTGACGAGTTCCTGCACTACCTGCGGGTGCGCGAGTGGCAGGACCTCGTCGGTCAATTGCGCACGATCGCGCGAAGTATCGATGTCGTCGAGCAGGACGAACCCGCCCCTGCCGACCGCGTCCACGCCGCGCTGCTGGCCGGGCTGCTCGGACATGTCGGCGTCCGCGAGGGTGACAACCGGGACTACCTCGGCGCCCGGAACTCGCGCTTCGTCCTCGCGCCGGGTTCGGTGCTGACCAAGAGGCCGCCGCGCTGGATCGTGGTCGCCGATCTGGTCGAGACCTCCCGGCTCTTCGGACGGGTCGCGGCCCGCGTCGACCCCGACACCGTCGAGCGCGTGGCGGGTCCGCTCGTGCAGCGCACGTACAGCGAGCCGCACTGGGACGCCAAGCGCGGCGCCGTCATGGCGTACGAGCGGGTCACCCTCTACGGGCTGCCGCTCGTCCCGCGTCGGCGCGTGGGCTACTCGACGGTGGACCCCGAGGAGGCGCGGGAGCTCTTCGTCCGGCACGCGCTCGTCGAGGGTGACTGGACGACCCGGCATCACTTCTTCCGTGACAACCAGGCGTTGCGTGCCGAGCTGGAGGAACTGGAGGAACGTGCCCGCCGCCGCGACCTGCTGCTCACCGACGACGAGCTCTTCACCTGGTACGACCAGCGCGTCCCCGCTGGCGTCGTCTCGCAGCGCCACTTCGACGCGTGGTGGAAGAAGCAGCGGCACACGACGCCCGAGCTGCTGACGCTGACCCGCGACGACCTGCTTCGCGACGACGGCGACGACACCGAGACCCTCGACGAGTGGCAGGCCGGTGACCTGGCGCTGCCCGTCACCTATCGCTTCGAGCCGGGCGCCGACGACGACGGCGTCACTGTTCACGTCCCCGTCGACGTGCTGGCGCGGCTCGGCGGTGAGGAGTTCGCGTGGCAGGTGCCGGCGCTGCGCGAAGAGCTGGTCGTCGCGCTGCTGCGGGCGCTGCCGAAGGAGCTGCGGCGCAGTTTCGTGCCGATCCCCGACACCGCCCGCGCCGTGCTCGCCGAGTTGCAACCCGGCCAGGAACCGTTGCTGCCGGGTCTGCAGCGCGAGTTGCAGCGGCGCACCGGCGTCCTCGTCCCGCTCGACGCCTTCGACCTCGACAAGATCCCGTCCCACCTGCGGGTGAGCTTCGCCGTCGAGGACGACGCCGGCGAGGTGGTGGCCCGCGGCAAGGACCTCACCGCGCTGCAGGAGCAGCTCGCCGCGCCGGTCCGGGCCGCGGTGGCGGCGGCCGTCGCCGGGGAGCTCGAACGCTCCGGACTCACCGACTGGCCGGCGGACCTGGCCGAGCTGCCCCGCAGTGTGGAGCGGACGAGCGGTGCCCACACCGTCCGCGGTTTCCCGGCCCTGGTCGACGAGACCGGCGGGGTGGCCGTCCGCGTCTGCGCGACCGAGGCCGAGCAGGCCGCCGCCATGCCCGCCGGCATCCGCCGGCTGCTGCGGCTCTCGCTGCCGTCCCCGGCCAAGGCGGTCGAGCGCTCGCTGGGGACCCGGGCGCGACTGGTGCTGGGCGCCAACCCGGACGGTTCGCTCGCCGCGCTGATCGAGGACGCCGCCGACGCGGCGATCGACTCGCTGGTCGCGGCGCCGGTATGGCGCCGGTCTGATTTTGCGCAGCTGCGCGACAAGGTGGCGACGGAGCTGGTGGTGACGACGGTCGACATCGTCCGGCGGGTGGAGGACGTCCTCGCTGCAGCTCACGACGTCCGGCTCGCGCTGCCAACCGATCCGCCGAGGTCGCAGGCCGAGGCGATCACCGACATCCGCGAGCAGTTCCGCCGATTGCTGCCGGTCGGCTTCGTCACCCGGATCGGTGCGGCGCACCTGCGCGACGCGGCCCGCTACGTCACCGCCATCAGCCGGCGCCTGGAGCTGCTGCCCCGTGACGTCGAGACCGACCGTGGCCGGATGCTGCGGGTCCACGCCGTCCGCGACGCCTACGACGAGCTGGTCCGGGCGCTGCCACCGATCCGGGCGCAGGCGCCTGACGTCCGGGACATCGCCCGGCAGATCGAGGAGCTGCGGGTGAGCCTCTGGGCCCAGCAGCTGGGGACGCCGCGGCCGGTGAGCGAGAAGCGGATCTACCGAGCGATCGACGCCGTCCAACTCTGATCGAGATTTCTTGTCTAGCCTGTCGATTCCGGCGCGGCCCGTTCGACGCCAGGGTGAGGCAGGGCAGCGGGCCCGCCCGAGACGACAGGAGAATCCGATGCGCGTGATGGTCATCGTCAAGGCCACCGAGGACAGCGAAGCCGGCCGCATGCCCACGACCGAGGAGCTCAACGAGATGGGGCGCTTCAACGCCGAGCTCGCCGCGGCCGGCATCATCCTCGCCGCGGACGGCATCACTCCCAGCTCGAAGGGCAAGCGGGTGCGGTTCAGCGACAAGAAGGCGACGGTGGTGGACGGCCCCTTCGCCGAGACCAAGGAGCTCGTCTCCGGGTTCTGGATCTGGGAGGTCTCCTCCCTGGACGAGGCGATGGAGTGGGCCCAGCGGGTGCCCTTCGTCGACGGCGAGGTCGAGGTGCGTCCCATCTTCGAGCTGACCGACTTCGGCGACGAGTTCACGCCCGAGATGCAGGCGCAGGAGCAGGCGCTGCGCGAGACCATCGAGACCCGGGCGCAGTCCTGACGCGGCCGTGACGCACGCCGACCTCGACCGCCGGATCGCCGCGATCTGGCGGATCGAGGCCGTCCGGATCGTGGCCGGACTCGCCCGCGCCACCCGCGACGTGCCGCTGGCGGAGGACCTCGCCCAGGACGCCCTCGTCGCCGCGCTGGAGCAGTGGCCCGCGGCAGGTGTCCCGGACAATCCGGGGGCGTGGCTGATGTCGGTCGCCCGGCGCCGCTGGGTCGACGGCGTGCGTCGCGACGTCACGTACCAGCGCAAGCTGGCCGAGGTGGGGCGCGAGCAGCAGGACACCGTCGATCCGTACGACGAGCTGGATCTCGACCGGGGCCCGACGCTGGCCGACGACACGCTCCGGTTGATCTTCACCGCCTGTCACCCGGTGCTCGCCGCCGAGGCGCGGGTGGCGTTGACGCTGCGCATGATCGGTGGACTGACCACCGACGAGATCGCGCGGGCCTTCCTGGTGCCGGTGCCGACGATGGCGGCCCGCATCACCCGGGCGAAGAAGGCCCTCGCCACGGCCGGCGTCCCCTTCGAGACGCCGACGGGCGACGAGCTCGCCGCCCGGCTCGACTCGGTGCTGGAGGTCGTCTACCTGATCTTCAACGAGGGGTACGCGGCCTCCTCCGGTACGGCGCTGACCAGGCCGGTGCTCTGCGAGGAGGCGATGCGGCTGGCTCGCATGCTCGCCGCCGTGGCGCCGGGCGAGGCGGAGGCGCACGGGCTGGTGGCCCTGCTCGAGCTGCAGGCTTCCCGACTCCGGGCCCGGACCGCGGCCGACGGCTCGCCGGTCCGGCTGCTCGAGCAGGACCGCTCCCGTTGGGACCGCACCCTCATCACCCACGCCCTCGGCGCACTGGACCGGGCCGAGGCGCTCGACCCGCGCGGCCGCTACGTGCTGCAGGCCGCCATCGCCGCCTGCCACGCCCGGGCGCCGCGGGCCGTCGAGACCGACTGGCTGCGGATCGCCGAGCTCTACGGCGACCTCGTGGACGTCACCGAGTCCCCGATCGTCGAGCTCAACCGGGCCGTCGCCGTCGCCATGGCCGGTGACCCGACCGAGGCGCTGGGGATCGTCGACGACCTCGCTGCGGCCGACCTCTCCGTGCTGCGCGGCTATCACCTGCTGCCGGCGGTGCGGGGCGACGTCCTGGCCCGGCTGGGGCGAGGCGCCGAGGCGGCGGCGGAGTTCCGGCGCGCCGCCGAGCTCTGCGGCAACGACGCCGAGCGGGCCGTCCTGCTGGGCCGGGCAGCCGATCAGGACTGACCGGGCAGCGGATCCCGCACGATGGGGCAGGTCATGCACCGGGCGCCGCCGCGACCACGGCCCAGCTCGCCGCCGGAGACCGCGAGCACCTCGATGCCGTGCTTGTCGAGCAGCGCGTTGGTGACGACGTTGCGGTCGTAGCCGACCACGACGCCGGGCTCGAGGGCGAAGTAGTTGTTGCCGTCGCTCCACTGCTCCCGTTCGGCGGCGCGGGGGTCGTCGCCGGCGCGGAGCACGGTGACCCGGTCGACCTGCAGCGCCAGGGCGAGCGCCTGGACGAGGTTGCCGGCCGGCTCGACCCGCAGCGGTTCCCCCGGCCCGTCGGCCGGGGTGAGACGCCAGGCGCGGAGCGCGGCGAGGTCCAGCATCGGGTAGGCGACGAAGGTGGCGACATCGACCATGGTCAGCACCGTGTCCAGGTGCATGGTGGCGCGGGCGGCGGGGATGTCCACGGCGAGCACCTCCTGTGCGGAGCCGGTCTCGAAGAGCCGGCGGGCGAGCAGCTCCACCGCCGCCGGGGTCGTCCGCTCGCCCATGCCGACGAGGACGACGTCCTCGCTGAGGACGAGCACGTCGCCGCCCTCCAGCGTGGCGGGTCGGTGGTCTCGGTCGTCGTCGCCGTAGAAGAACGTGAAGTCCGCCTCGCGCAGCAGCGGGTGGTAGCGATACACCGCCCGGGTGTGGACGGACTCCCGCTGCCGGGCCAGCTTGGCCATGGGGTTGACGGTGACGCCGTTGTTGATCCATGCCGAGTTGTCGCGCTGGAAGAGCGTGTTCGGCAGCGGCGGCAGGACGAGATCGTCCGGCCCGAGTGACTGCCAGTGCAGTCCGACCGGGGTGGCGAAGCTCAGGTCGGACTTGAGCACGCCGCCGATGAGCAGGCCGGCAAGGGTCCGGGCGTCGACGTCGTCGAAGAGGTCACGCAGCCGCCGCGCCATCTGGACGCCGAACCGCTCCGGGGTGCAGGTGCGCTCCACGACGAAGTCGCGACCGTCCGGGGTGTCGAGGGCGCCGGTGAGCAGGTCGGCGAAGCGGTGGACGGTCGCCCCGCGGCTCGCCAGCACCTCGACGAAGGCGTCGTGCTCGTCGCGGGCCCGGTCGGCCCACGGGACGTCGTCGAAGAGCAGGCCGTGGATGTTGCTCGGCGTCAGGCGGTCCAGTTCGCGACCGGGGCGATGGGTCACGACGTGCCGCAGCCTGCCGATCTCGGAGCCGAGCCGGGGCTGCAGGGGTTCGGGCATCGGTTCAGCATGGCAGGAGGAAGGGGGAACGCCGGGACAACGACGAACATGCCTCGCGCCGGGCATGGACGTGACCGCACCGACGGTTCACCATGGACCTCCCGTCGTCACCGGAAGAGGTGGGCACCGATGGATCACGACAGCACAGTCACCGACACCCCTGCCGAACTCGACGCGGTCCGCGCGCGGCGCGTCGAACTGCGGGGCACGCTCAACCTGCTGGAGATCACGCTGGCCGCGCCGGCCTCCGGACGCGAGGTGGTGTGGGGCGAGACGGTCCACGACGCCCTCGTCACCCTGGCCGGCGACTTCGCCGCCCACGTCGAGGTCACCGAGGGTCCGGAGGGCCTGCACCAGTCCATCCTCGGTGGTGATGTCCGGCTGGCGAACGCGGTGGCCGCTCTCACCGCCGAGCATGGCGAGCTGGCCGGTGAGATCGCCTCGCTGGTGGCGGACTCGGCCGCGCCGTGTCGCGAGGGTGACGTCGACGCTCTCCGTGACCGCGCGACCCGGCTGCTGGGGCATCTCGTCCGACATCGCCAGCGTGGCGCGGACCTCGTCTACGAGGCCTTCGAGACCGACATCGGTGAGGGCGGGTAGCGCTACTCGGCCAGTTCGACGTCCAGGTCGACGTTCTTGGCGTGCACCCGATCCGGGTGGAGGAAGACGAACCGCTTGTAGGCCCAGAAGCGGAAGAGAGTGCCCAGACCGATCGTCACCAGGTTCACCACGAAGACGACCGAGCTGTTGTGGCTGAAACCGAGCGGGTACACGAAGAGGCCGATCACAGCCAGTGAGAACGCCAGGGTGATGCCGTTGATACCGAAGAAATAGGCGGTTTCGCGGCCGATTCCCGTGCGCGCGCGGTGGGAGAACGAGAGGTGCCGGTTGCCGAAGTAGGCGAAGGTCGTCGAGACGATGGTCGAGACCGTCTTGGCCTTCAGTGCCGCATGCCAGGCCGAGGTCAGCAGCGTAAACAGCCCCACGTCGATGACGAAGGCGAGCGCACCGATCACGCCGAAGGCGGCGATCTCCTTGGCGAGGACCCGGTACGACCCCCGCAGGCGTTCGCGGAGCGACGAGGGGCGTAGTGAGGTCATGGTGGCAGAAGAATAGACCGGCGACGGCACCGCCACGGCTCGTCGCCCAGCGATTGGCCAGGAGGCTCCGGCTCCGGCCGCCCCGGTCAGTAGGCTGCCGTCCGTGGACGAACGCACCGGTCTGCCCGTCGTCGGCGTGGTCGGCGCCGGCCAGCTGGCCCGGATGACCCATCAGGCCGCCATCGCGCTGGGCCAGTCGGTGGCGCTGCTGGCCGACACCCCCGACGACGGCGCCGCCCTCGTGGCGCACGAGGTGGAGGTGGGCAGCTACCGCTCGCTGGACGACCTGCGCCGCTTCGCCGCCGGCAAGGACGTCGTCACCTTCGACCACGAGCACGTGCCGAACGAGCACCTGGTCGCGCTGGAGGCCGACGGCGTCAACGTCCAGCCGGGTTCGGCCGCGCTGCGCTTCGCCCAGGACAAGCTGGCCATGCGCGAGCGCCTCACCGGGCTCGGGCTGCCCTGCCCGCGCTGGACCGCCGTCGCCGACGCGGCCGAGTTGGCGGCCTTCGGCAACGAGGTTGGCTGGCCCCTGGTCCTGAAGGCGGCCTCCGGCGGCTACGACGGCAAGGGCGTCTGGGTGGTGGACTCCGTCGCCGAGGCCGCCGACGTCCTCGCCTCGGGGACGCGGCTGCTCGCCGAGGAGAAGGTGGCGATCGTGCGCGAGGTCGCGGCGGTCGTCGCCCGCTCGCCGTTCGGGCAGGGTGCGGCCTGGCCGGTCGTGGAGACCGTGCAACGCGACGGCATCTGCGTCGAGGTCATCGCCCCGGCGCCCGACCTGGACCCCGAGCTCGCCGAGAAGGCCCAGTCGCTCGCACTGCGGGTCGCCAGTGAGCTGGGGGTGACCGGGGTGCTGGCCGTCGAGCTCTTCGTCACCGCTGCCGGCCTGGTGGTGAACGAGCTCGCCATGCGGCCCCACAACTCCGGGCACTGGAGCATCGAGGGCGCCCGGACCTCACAGTTCGAGCAGCACCTGCGTGCCGTCCTCGACTACCCGCTGGGCTCGACCGCCCCCACCGCGCCATGGACGGTGATGGTCAACCTGCTCGGCGGCCCCGACGACGTCGAGCCGGCCCTCGACGAGCGGGTGCACCACTTCATGGCGCACTGGCCGGAGGTGAAGCTGCACCTCTACGGCAAGCAGTTCCGTCCCGGCCGCAAGGTCGGACACGTCACCGCTCTCGGTGACGACCTCGACACCGTTCGCCGCCGCGCTGCCGAGGCCGCGCAGTACCTGAGGTTCGGAGGACCCGGTCATGACTGACGTCGGGATCATCATGGGGTCCGACTCGGACTTCACCGTGATGTCCGCCGCCCACGAGGCCCTCGACGAGTTCCGAGTCGCGCACGAGGTGCGCGTGGTCTCGGCCCACCGGACGCCCGAGGGGATGGTGGAGTACGCCAAGCAGGCGGCCGGCCGCGGGCTGAAGGTGATCATCGCCGGCGCCGGGGGAGCGGCGCACCTGCCGGGGATGGTGGCGTCGCTGACCTCGCTGCCGGTGATCGGCGTGCCCGTCCCGCTGAAGTACCTCGACGGCATGGACTCGCTGCTCTCCATCGTCCAGATGCCCGCCGGCGTCCCCGTGGCGACGGTCTCCATCGGCGGCGCGCGCAACGCCGGACTGCTCGCGGTGCGCATCCTCGCCGCCCACGACCCCGAGCTGGCCGCCCGGATGGACGCCTTCCGAGCCGGCCTCGCCGACACCGCGACGGCCAAGAACGAGGCGTTGCAGCAGCGCCTGGAACCCTGAGCCGGCGGCGGCGTAACCGGGGGTCAACCCGGAAGACTGCGCACAGCTGATCTCCGTACAGTGGCCGGATGCCTGACCTCGGCGCCGTCCGCCAGCGCCTGCGCTCCCGAAAAGTCCTCGCCCTGCTCGGGGCGGTGGTCGTGGCGCTCGCCGCCATCACGGTGGTCTCGGTCGCGACATCGGACCCTGACGTCCGCAAGATCTCGCAGACGCAGGTCGGGGTGCCCGAGCCCGACGGCCAGGGCGTCCGGCTCGAGGCGTACCTGTACCTCCCCGAACAGCGGCCGGCGCCGGCCGTCCTGCTGACTCCCGGTTTCGGCGGCACCGCTGACGGCATGGACGGCACCGCTCGGCAGTACGCCGAGGCGGGCTACGTCGTGCTGACCTACACCCCGCGCGGCTTCGGAGGCTCCGGCGGCAAGATCCACTTCGCCTCGCCGAAGTACGAGGTGGCCGACATGCGGCGAATGGTGAGCTACCTCGCGACGCTGCCCGAGGTCCGCAAGAAGGGTAATGACCCCGAGGTGGCCGCCGCGGGCTCCTCGTACGGCGGTGGCCTGTCGCTGCTGCTGGCCGGCTACGACCGCCGGGTGGATGCCGTCGCCGCGGACATCACCTGGAACAACCTCGAGAACGCCTTCTTCCCCAACTTCGCCGGCTCCGCCGCCGGTCCCTTCAAGAAGCTCTGGGTCGGCCAGCTCTTCGGCAACGGCTTCGGGTCACAGCGTCAGGGTGGGCTGGCCGCGCTCGGTTCGTCCGGACGAAGCCGATCCGCCGCCCCGGCCGGCACCTCGTCCTGTGGCCGCTTCGCCGCCGACGTCTGCCAGGCCTACCAGCAGTCGGCGGCGGCCGGGGCCCCGACGAGCGCGCTGCGGCGTCTCGTCGAGGACGCCAGCCCGTCGTCGGTCATCAGTCGGATCCGCGTCCCCACGCAGCTCACGCAGGGAGTGCAGGACTCGCTCTTCCCGCTTAGCGAGGCCGACGCCAACGCCCGCGGCATCGCCGCCAACGGCGCTCCGGTCTCGGTCGACTGGCGCGCCGGAGGCCACGACAACGCGGCGGCCGGTGGCGGGGTGGCCACCGCGAACGCCATCTCGTGGTTCGACAAGGTCTTCGCCGGCGACAACTTGAAGGGCGCGCAGCCCTTCGACTACAACGACGAGAACGGTTCGGTCAACGCCGAGGACGACGAGTCGGTGCCGGCCACGCTGCAGACCTCCGGTTATCCGGGGATCGAGGGGACGAAGGTCGACCGACGGTCGGTGTCGATCGCCGGCGCTCCGCAGCAGATCACCTCTCCCGCCGGCGGCGTGCCGGCCGTGATCACCAGCATCCCCGGCCTCGGCGGGATCTCGTCCCGCTTCGACCAGGCGCTGGCCCTGCTACCGTCCGCGCCGGGTCAGACGGCGGTCTTCACCTCCGATGAGCTCAGCGACGCCGTGCCCATCGTCGGCCAGTCGACCGTGCCGATCACCGTCACCTCGCAGAGCGCCACGGACGCCGTGCTCTTCGTCGGGCTGCGCGACGTGGACGGCTCGTCGGCGACGCTGCCGTCGCAACTGGTGTCGCCGATCAAGGTGACCGGGCTGCAGCCGGGTACGCCGCGCACCGTCACGGTCCGGCTGCCCACCGTGGTGCAGAAGGTGCTGCGTGGCCACCGGCTCGCCCTCACCGTCAGCGCCTCGGACTTCGCCTACGCCGGTCCGAGCAACGCCCGCACCTACACGATCTCGCTGCCGCAGAATCGCACGGCGGTGAGCGTCCCGACCGCCGAGGGCCGCGAGGTCGGCGGCGGCTATCCGCTGGGCTGGCTGTGGTTCGGCCTCGGTGCCTGCGCCCTCGTCGCCGCCCTCGTCGGGTTGATCTTCCGTCGTCGCCGGCAGGTGCTCAAGCCTGACCCGTCGCTCTTCGACACGCCGGTCGTGGTCCGCGGGCTGGTGAAGGAGTACGCCGGCGGCTACCGCGCCGTCGACGGCATCAGCTTCACCGTCGAGAAGGGCCAGGTCGTCGGCCTGCTCGGCCCCAACGGTGCCGGCAAGACCACCGCGCTGCGGGTGCTGGTCGGCCTCATCACCGCCACCGAGGGCGAGCTCTACGTCTTCGGTCAGCGAATCGCGCCCGGCGCCCCGGTGCTGTCGCGGCTCGGCTCGTTCATCGAGGGCCCGGGCTTCCTGCCGCACCTCACCGGTCGGGAGAACCTCCGCCTCTACTGGGCCGCCACCGGACGTCCCGAGCACGAGGCGGAGTTCTCCGTCGCGCTGGACATCGCCGGCCTCGGCGGCTCGGTGGATCGCCGCGTCGGGACGTACAGCCAGGGCATGCGGCAGCGGCTCGGCATCGCGCAGGCGATGCTCGGCCTGCCGGAGCTGCTCGTCCTCGACGAACCCACCAACGGCCTCGACCCGCCGCAGATCGCCGAGATGCGCGAGGTCATGAAGCAGTACGCGGAGACCGGCCGCACCGTGGTCGTCTCCAGCCACCTGCTCTCCGAGGTCGAGCAGACCTGTACCCACGTCGTCGTCATGCACAAGGGGCGCGTGGTGTCGGCGGGTTCGGTCGACGAGATCTCGGGCACCGACGGCGCGCAGCTGTCGGTCGCCGACCCGGCGCAGGCCGCCGAGATCCTGGCTCGCAACGGTGTCGATGCCCAGCTCGTCCCCGCCCGGCGTTCGCTCGAGGACGTCTTCCTGGAACTCATCGGTGAGGAAGTGAACGTCGATGGCTGACCCCCGCGTCGAACCGAGCCCGAACGGCGCCCTGGGTCGGCCCGTGCGGTCGACGGACCGGGAACGGTCCAAGGTGGCGGCGACCCACCGCGGCGTCCACGACCGGCTGGCGGTGCTGGATCCCGAGCGTCCGCACAGTTACAACCCGCACCGCACGTTGCGGTTCCGGGTCGAGTTCGTGCGGCAGGTGAAGCGGCGGCGGACGCAGGTGGCCTTCGGGCTGCTGCTGGCGCTGCCGCTGATCATCGCGTTGGTCTTCCAGTTCGGTGGCGAGTCGGTGGACACCAACGGCGCGCCGCAGCTGGTCGGGCTGGCGACGGCCGGCGGCACGAACTTCGCGCTCTTCACCCTCTTCGCCGCGGTGGGCTTCCTGCTCGTCGTGGTGGTGGCGCTCTTCGCCGGCGACACGGTGTCGAGCGAGGCGAGCTGGTCGTCGCTGCGCTACCTGCTGGCCCAGCCGGTGCCGCGTGCCCGGCTGCTGCGGCAGAAGCTCGCCGTCGCGGCTGTGATGTGCGTGGCGGCGACGCTGCTGCTGCCGGTGTGGTCCTACCTCATCGGCGGGCTCTTCTTCGGCTTCGGCCCGGCCGTCTCGCCGCTGGGCGGGACGGTCGGCGGCGACGGCTCGACGCTGGAGACGATGCTGGTCATCGTCGGGTACGTCAGCGTTCAGCTGCTCGGCGTCGCCGCGATGGCGTTCTTCTTCAGCACGCTGGTCGACAACCCGCTCGGTGCGGTCGGCGGTGCGGTGATGTTCACCGTGATCAGCAACATCCTGGACGAGATCACCGCACTCGGCGTCGTCCGCAACTACCTGCTCGCGCACTGGGACTACTCCTGGACGGCGGCGCTGTCGTCCCCCACGGTCTACGACGACATGATCCGCGGCACCGGGGTGGCGCTGGTCTACATTGCAGTCTTCCTCGGCCTGGCGTTCCTGCGCTTCGACCGCAAGGACATCACCAGCTGAGTCAACCGCGCTGCCGGGCGCGGTAGGCCGCGACGTGGGCGCGGTTGCCGCAGCCGCCCTCGCAGAACTTGCGGGAGCGGTTCTTGGAGAGGTCCACGAGCACGGACGAGCAGTCGTCCGCGGCACAGATCCGCAGCCGCCCCAGCTCGCCCATCCGGATGACGTCGACGAAGGCCATCGCCGCCTCCACGGCCATCCGGTCGGCGAGTGGCGCCTCGGAGCTCGTCGCGTGCAGGTGGTAGTCCCAGCCGTCGTGGGCCACCAGCTGCGGCAGCGCCGACGCCTCCCGCAGCAGCGCGTTGGTGATCTCGACGGCCTGGTCGACCTCGGCTCCCCACACCGCCCGCAGCCGTGGGCGCAGTGCCCGGACAGCCTCCAGCTCGGCCCGGCTGCGGCGATGCGCGCCGGTCCAGCCCCACTGGGTCACGAAGTCGGCGAGCTCGGCGACGGTGTCCAAGCCGCCGTCGTCCTCGGTGTTGACCAGCGCTGCCGCAGCGGCGAGCGCGACCTCGGTGTCATGAGCAAAAAGCACCTTGACTCCTTTCAGGTCCCGCCGCTAGCGTCACGAGCGTTCGTAGCTTAGCTCCTTACGCGATGGAGGCCCCGTGCGCGGCAACCAGACGACCGTCGGCCTCGGCATCGCGGCGATCTCCGCCGCCACCTTCGGCACGGCCGGCTCGTTCGCCAACTCGCTGATGGCGTCGGGCTGGAGCCCGGGTGGCGCGGTCATCACCCGCATCGGGTTCGCCGCGCTGATGCTCACGGTGCCGGCGTTGATCGTGCTGCGCGGCCGCTGGGCCCAGCTCCGGCGCAGTGCGCGGGCCGTCGCGACCTACGGTGTCGTCGCCATTGCCGGCTGCCAGCTCTTCTTCTTCAACGCCATCCAGCATCTCTCGGTCGGGGTGGCGCTGCTGCTCGAGTACTGCGGGACGCTGCTGGTCGTGCTGTGGATGTGGGCCCGCCACGGGCAGCGGCCGTCCCGGTTGACGATGGCCGGCGGCGCCGTCGCGCTCGTCGGGCTGGTGCTGGTCCTGGACCTCACCGGACCGCAGCGAGTGGATCTCGTTGGCGTCTGCTGGGGGCTGAGCGCGGCGGCCGGCCTCGCGACCTACTTCGTCCTCTCCGCGCGCGCCGACGACGAGGTGCACCCGATCGCCATGGCCTGGGCCGGCATGGTGCTCGGCGTGACCGTTCTCGCTGCCTGCGCCGCGGTCGGCGTCATCTCCTTCCGTACGAGCGCCGCGGACGCCCGGCTCGCAGGGCAGACCGTCAGCTGGGTGGTGCCCGCCGTCGGCGTCGCCCTCATCGCCACCCTCGCCGCGTACACGACCGGGATCGCCGCCGCCCGCCGGCTGGGGGCCAGGGTTGCCTCCTTCGTCGGGCTGGCCGAGGTCGTCTTCGCCATCCTCTTCGCCTGGCTGCTGTTGAGTCAGCAGCCGTCCGGCCTGCAGCTCGTCGGCGCCGCCGTCGTCCTCGCCGGCATCGCCCTCGTCCGGCTCGGCGACCGGGCCGACGCGCCGGCGGAGTCGGGGGCGGCGGCGCTGGAGATCCCGCTCGCCGGTGCGTCGTCGGCACCTCCCACGGCATCCTGACGTCATGAGCCCACCCCTGGACGCCCGACGGGTGACCGTCGCCGCCGCACGTGTCGAGCGCTGGCTCGCCGGCTTCGCCGAGCGACACGGCGAGGTGACCGAGACGGAGTCCCCGGAGTGGGTGGAGCTCACCGGCGCCGACGGTGACCGTGCCTGGATCGAGGTCCCGTTCCCGCCGCTGGCCGGCTCCCTCGTCGAGCACGTCACCCGCCGGCGCCGGATCGGGGTCCTGCTGGTGCGCCGGGGCGGCTACGCCGCCGGCGTCTTCGACGGTGCCGAGCTGGTGGCGTCCAAGACCGGATCGAGCTACGTGCAGGGCACCACCAAGGCCGGCGGGTGGTCGCAGCAGCGTTACGCCCGGCGGCGGGCGAACCAGGCGGCCGCGGCCTTCGCGGCGGCGGCCGACGGTGCGGCCGGGGTACTGGCCGAGGCCACCCTCGACGGTGTCGTCGCCGGGGGCGACCGCGACGCCGTCCGCGCGGTGCTGGCCGATCGCCGGCTGTCCCACCTCGAACCGACCGGGCCCTGGCTGGAGGTCAAGGATCCACGCCGCCGGGTGCTCGAGGCCAGCCCCGACCAGTTCCTGGCGGTCCGGATCAGCCTGCTGCCGTGACCCGGTCGGCGAAGGCCAGCACCTGGCTCAGCACGCCGGGCTGCACCAGCGCCTTGTGATTGCTGCCGGGGACGATCCCCAGGGTCACCGGACGTCCGGCTGCGCGCAGGGCCGAGGCCAGCTGGCGTGACATGGCGGCCGGCACCACCGGGTCGCGCAGCGAGTGCAGGACGAGGAACGGCGGCGTCCGGGCGGAGAGATGGGTGACCACGCGGGTGTCCTGCCATCGGGACGCGCAGACGGTGGGCAGGCAGCCGACCAGCTGGACCGCCGCCCGGCGCAGCGGCCGGAAGGGCGCCCGCAGCGCGGCGAGCGGGTCCGCCACCCCGGCCAGGTCGACGACGCCCGCCACCCTGCCCCGCGTCCCCTCCACGGCGGCGAGGTGACCGCCGGCGGACTCGCCGATGAGGACACCACGCTCGGGCGAGACGCCGAGGCCGGCGGCATCGGCTCGGATGCGGTCGACCGCGGCGGCGACGTCCACCCGCTGCGCGGGCCAGCGGGCCACCTGGCTGAGCCGGTACTCGACGGAGAAGACCTGGTAACCGCGAGGCAGCAGTCGGGCGGCGAACATCGCGGCGGTGGGGGAGTCCGCCCGGCCGGAGAGCCACGATCCGCCATGGACGTACAGCAGCCACGGCGCGTTTCGGCGTCCGGCCAGGGTCCAGGCGCGCAGCTGCGCCCCGTGCCCCAGTGGGAAGACGAAACGTCCGCTGCCCACCACGCTGGTGGTGGGCGACGGGGCGGGTTGCCGGCGGCTGCCGTCGTCGGCGCAGCCGGTCAGCGAGGTGCCCAGCAGGACGGCGGCGACCGCCCCGATCACCCAGCGCTGCGGCATCGGCTCAGGGGCGGCCGAGCGCGCGGTACTGCCAGCCCGCGGCGCGCCACTGCGCCGGGTCGAGCACGTTGCGGCCGTCCACGATCTTGCGCTGGCTCACCAGCTTGCCGACGACACCGGGGTGCATGTACTTGAACTCGTCCCATTCGGTGAGGAGGAAGACGATGTCGGCCTGGTCGAGGGCGTCCTCCAGCGAGGTCGCGTACGTCAGCTCGGGGTGCTTGGCCCTCGCGGTGGCCAGTGCCTCGGGGTCGTAGATGGTGACCGCGCCCTCGCGACGGCCGATGGCGGCGGCGACGTCGAGCGCGGGGGAGTCGCGGATGTCGTCGGAGTTGGGCTTGAAGGCGGCGCCGAGCGCGGCGACCTTCGCGCCGCGGTAGCTGCCGTCGAGCAGGTCCAGACCGAGCTCGACGGTGCGGGCGCGGCGGCGCTGGTTGATCTTGTCGACCTCGTGCAGGAACGAGACGGCCTGGTCGACGCCCAGCTCACCGGCCCGGGCGATGAAGGCACGGATGTCCTTGGGCAGGCAGCCCCCGCCGAAGCCGAGGCCGGCGTTGAGGAAGCGGCGGCCGATGCGGACGTCGTGGCCGATGGCCTCGGCGAGCTTGGTGACGTCGGCGCCGGTGGTCTCGCAGACCTCGGCCATCGCGTTGATGAACGAGATCTTGGTGGCGAGGAAGGAGTTCGCCGCCACCTTGACCAGCTCCGCGGTCGCGAAGTCGGTGACGACGACGGGGGTGCCGGCCTTGATGACCGGCTCGAAGGCGGCGCGGATGGCCTTCTCCGACCAGTCGCTCTGGACGCCGAAGACGAGCCGGTCGGGGCGCAGCGTGTCCTGGACGGCGAAGCCCTCACGCAGGAACTCGGGGTTCCAGGCCAGCTCGACCTCCGGATGCGGAGCCAGCTGCTTGAGCAGGGTCTCCATCCGCGCCGCGGTGCCGGCGGGGACCGTGGACTTGCCCACGACCAGCGCCTGCCGGGTGAGGTGCGGCGCGAGCGAGCTGAAGGCCGACTCGACGTAGGTCATGTCGGCGGCGAGCTCACCGGCCCGCTGCGGGGTGCCGACGCAGACGAAGTGGACGTCGGCGAACTCGGCGACCTCGCGGTAGTCGGTCGTGAAGTGCAGCCGGCCGCCGTTGACGTGCTTCTCCAGCAGTTCCGGCAGTTCGGGCTCGAAGAAAGGGACTTTTCCGGCCCTGAGCTGGTCGATCTTGGCGCTGTCGACGTCCAGGCCGATGACCTCGTACCCCAGCTCGACCATGCACACCGCATGGGTCGCGCCGAGGTACCCGGTGCCGATGACGGACAGGCGTGGCCGCTCGCTCATGCGAAGAGGCTAACTGGCGCCGTTTGCCCGTCACGCCGGTCTGGTACGCATGGCTTATGGCTTCCATCCCGCCGCTGACGCAACGCCCCGCCTGGACCGCCCTCCAGCAGCACTTCCGGGAGGTCGAATCGGCGCACCTGCGCGAGCTCTTCGCCGACGACCCCACTCGCGGGGAGCGGCTGACCGCCGAGGCGGTGGGGATCTTCCTGGACTATTCCAAGAACCGGGTCACCGACGAGACGCTGCGGCTGCTGCGGCAGCTGGCCGACGAGTCGGGGCTGCGCGAGCGGATCGACGCCATGTTCGCCGGCGAGAAGATCAACACCACCGAGGACCGGGCCGTGCTGCACGTGGCGTTGCGGGCGCCACGGAACGAGCGCATCGCCGTCGACGGGGTGGACGTCGTCCCCGCCGTCCACGAGGTGCTGGGTCGGATGGCGGAGTTCGCCGACCGGGTGCGGGCCGGCCGCTGGCTGGGACACACCGGCAAGCCGATCCGCAACATCGTCAACATCGGGATCGGCGGCTCCGATCTCGGCCCGGTGATGGCCTACGAGGCGCTGCGGCACTACTCGACCCGTGAGCTCACCTTCCGCTTCGTCTCCAACGTCGACGGGACGGACTTCGCCGAGGCCACGCGCGACCTCGACCCCGCCGAGACGCTCTTCATCGTCTCGTCCAAGACGTTCACGACGCTGGAGACGATGACCAACGCCGAGACGGCCCGCGACTGGCTGCTCGCCACGCTGGAGGACCGTTCGGCCATCGCGAAGCACTTCGTCGCCGTCTCGACCAACAGCGACGCGGTGAGCGAGTTCGGCATCGACGTCATGAACATGTTCGGCTTCTGGGACTGGGTCGGCGGCCGCTACTCGATGGACTCCGCCATCGGGCTGTCGACGATGCTGGCCATCGGACCGGACGGCTTCCGGGAGCTGCTCGACGGCTTCCACGCCATGGACGAGCACTTCCGGACGGCGCCGTTCGAGCAGAACCTGCCGGTGCTGCTGGGGCTGCTGACGGTCTGGTACGTCGACTTCTTCGGTGCCCAGACGCAGGCGGTGCTGCCCTACGACCAGTACCTCAAGCGCTTCCCGGCCTACCTGCAGCAGCTCACGATGGAGTCCAACGGCAAGCACGTCACCCTCGCCGGCGAGCAGGTCGACTACGCCACCGGCCCGGTCTACTGGGGCGAGCCGGGGACGAACGGGCAGCACAGCTTCTACCAGCTGATCCACCAGGGGACGCTGCTCATCCCCGCCGACTTCATCGGCTTCCTGCACTCGCTCAACCCGCTCGGCGAGCACCACGACCTGCTAACGGCCAACGTCTTCGCGCAGACTGAGGCGCTGGCCTTCGGCAAGACCGCCGAGGAGGTCCGCGCCGAGGGGACGGACGAGTCGCTGGTCCCGCACCGCGTCTTCGAGGGCAACCGGCCGTCCAACACGCTGCTCGTGGACCGGCTCACGCCGCACGCCCTCGGCGCGTTGGTGGCCCTCTACGAGCACTCCGTCTTCACCCAGGGCACGATCTGGTCGGTGAACAGCTTCGACCAGTGGGGCGTCGAGTTGGGCAAGGTGCTGGCCAAGAAGGTCGCCGCCGAGCTCTCGTCGTCCGACGAGCCCGATCTGCAGCACGACAGTTCCACCAACGCCCTCATCCGCCGGTACCGGTCCGCGCGCAGCACGAAGGAGTCCTGACATGCAACTCGGAATGATCGGCCTCGGCCGGATGGGCGCCAACATCGTCCGGCGCATCATGCGCGACGGCCACACCGCCGTCGCCTACGACACCAACGCCGACACCGTCGCCGAACTCGTCAAGGACGGCGCCGTCGGCTCGGACTCGCTCAAGGACTTCGTCGCCAAGCTCGAGACGCCCCGTGTCGCGTGGGTGATGATCCCGGCCGGCATCACCGACAAGGTGGTGCAGGAGCTCGCCGAGCTGCTCGACTCCGGCGACATCATCATCAATGGCGGCAACTCCAACTACCGCGAGGACTTCGACCGCGCCGCCGCGCTGGCCGGGCGCGGCATCCACTACCTCGACGTCGGCACCAGCGGCGGTGTCTGGGGTCTGGAGCGCGGCTACTGCCTGATGATCGGCGGCAACGAGGAGGCTTACCAGCACTGCGAGCCGCTCTTCGCCTCCATCGCCCCCGGCGTCGGTGACGTCGAGCGGACGCCCGGCCGCAAGGGCGACCCGGCGCCGGAGGAGCAGGGCTACCTGCACTGCGGCCCGGCCGGGTCGGGCCACTTCGTGAAGATGGTCCACAACGGCATCGAGTACGGCATGATGGCCGCCTACGCGGAGGGCCTCAACGTGCTGGCCAAGGCCAACGCCGGGTCCAAGGAGCAGTCGCACTCGGCGGAGGAGACCCCGCTGGACCAGCCGCAGTACTACCAGTACGACCTGGACCTGGCGAAGGTCACCGAGGTCTGGCGCCGCGGCTCGGTCGTCGCCTCCTGGCTGCTGGACCTCACCGCCGGCGCGCTGCACGGCAACCCGAACCTCGACGGCATCGCCGGCCGCGTCTCGGACTCCGGCGAGGGCCGCTGGACGATCAAGGCCGGCATCGACGAGGGCGTCCCCACCCCGGTCCTCGCCGCGTCACTGTTCGCCCGCTTCTCCTCACGGGGCGAGGCCGTCTACGCCGACAAGCTGCTGTCGGCCATGCGGCAGGCCTTCGGTGGTCACGTGGAGTTGCCCACAGGCGAGTGAGCCTCCCTCAGGCGCCGAGTGGTCGATTTCCTGCCCCAGTGGTCGCCTGACCAGCGACCACTGGGCGCTCATTTCGACCACTCGGCGCGCAGAGGATGCGTCCACTCGGCGCGCGGGGCGGGCGTCTGAACGTGTCGTGAGGAGGGCGCCCGCCCCTCAGGACCGCGAGTGCCGCCCACCGGCATTGGGCAGTACCCGGTTCTCCCCGTTGAGGGCGGCCATGCCGTCCGGGCGGGGTGCGTCGGTGATGCGGGGGGCCTGCTGCCGGTCTAGGACGGTGGGGCCGAAGACCTCGGGGCCGCCCACGGGTTCCAGGACGAGGGCCGACGCGGCGTGGTCGCGGTTGGGGGTCGGCGGCTTCGGACGGGAGGCCCGGCCAGCGATGACGAGGACCTCGTCGTCCGGACCCAGCGTGAGCGGCGTGGACTTCGCCGGGTTGAGGACCGCCGGCGACCCGGCGAGGCGGTAGCCGATGGCGCAGGCGCCATGGACCATCGCGGTGGCGACGACGACGCCGAAGGTCGTGGGGCCGGCCGGGGCCAGGAAGCGTGCCGGCTGCAGCGACAGGTAGCACCCGGCGGCGTTGAAGAGCTCCGCGAAGACCTCCTGCAGCTCGAGCCGCTCGGAGAGCTGGGCCAGCATGAGACTGGAGAGCTCGTCGCTGACGATGAAGTCGTCCACCCCGGTCGTCTCGGCGAGCGGCACGTTGGCGCCGTCGAGCAGCTCGGCCACGACCCGGGGCCGGCTCGACCGTCCCGCCCAGGCCCGGTTGAGGGCCAGCAGGGTCAGCATGGAGCGGGTGTCGGCGTCGGTGACGCTGAGCTGGTCGCGGTAGCAGAGCACGATCATCTGCTCGTAGCTCTCGCGTCCCAGCCGGGCCAGCACCGCCTCGGGACCGTCGGGGAGTGCGAAGACGTTCACCTTGCAGTGGTCGTACTGCGGCAGCTCGATGCTCTCGGGCGGGCAGAGCACCGGGTCGACGAGCAGGTGGATGGTGGAGCCCTCGGCCAGGAACTGGTCGAGCTCGCGCAGCACCGCGAAGCCGAAGGTGCTCCAGCCGACGACGGCGATGTGCGACCGGGCGGTGGCCACGCCGCCGCCGTCCACCCGTCCGGCCGCCACCCCGGCGAAGCCGGTGAAGACGACCTGGTCGTCGTCGCTGGCGACGGCGATGATCTCGTCGCCGAGCTCGATCCGGGCGTTCGGCGACGGGTTGAGCATGACGCGGCCCTCGCGGTGCAGGCCGACCACGCTGGCGCGCTCGAAGGCCCCGGCCGCGTCGAAGAAGGTGTGGCCGACCAGCTCCGGGACGGCCTGGAAGTAGAACTCGTCGCCGTCGAAGTCGAGCAGGTCCCGGAAGACCGCCGCCAAGCCGCTCTGGTAACAGGCCTGGGCGGTCACCTGGCTGATGACCTCGTCGGCGCAGACGGTGCCGATGCGGCGCCCGGTGAGGGCGCGCAGCGTGGCCGCGTACTCGGCGTCGCGCAGCTCCGCGACGAGCCGGGTCCGCTCGAAGTGGGGGTCCACCGAGCGGACGGCGAGGAAGGTCTTCACGACCTCGGCGTCGCCGTCCTCACCGCTGAGGATGACCACCGACCGGGCCTTCTCCAGGTGCACCAGGTGCAAGTCCGCCACGACGGTGGGGCTGCCGGTGCGGCAGACGATGCGGGTGGTGCGCCGGTTGCCGACGGAGCGGCGCAGGTCGTCCTCCATCTCGTCGGCGGGCCGATCGGCGAGGACGACGACGACCTGGTGCTCGTGGTTGGCGTTGGCCTCGATGAGCTCGCTGAGGACGACGGGCAGCCGCGGCGACCAGCCGAGGATGAGCGTGTGCCCTTCCTCGAAGACCGCGCCCCGACCCTTGCGCAGTTGTTCCACCTTCTGGTCGACCGCGCTGGCGATGAGGCCGATGAGCGACCCGGCCAGGAAGATGCCCGACAGCGTGACGAAGAGGCTCAGCAGCCGGGTCGCCCAGTGCGTGTCGGAGGCCATGGTGCCGGTGTCGAGCACCCGCAGCATCGACTGCCAGAAGGCCTCGTCGAAGCGCAGGCCCTTGGTGTCGCCGTTGACGCCGGTGAGGCCGAGCAGGGTCTGCGTCATCGCCGCGAAGACGATGATCGCGAGCATGACCAGGCCGAGGTAGCCGACCACGACGATGGGACCGCGGGCGAGCGCGAGGTCGAAGCGGTACCGCAGGCGACGCCGTAGCAGGACTAGACGCTCGCGCCGGTCAGGAGTGGCCACGGCAGGTAGGGTGCCACGAATTTCGCCCGAAAGGTCACTGTGACCTCACATTCGGGACCATCGGCCGGACGCCTGATTCCCGCCGCGCCGAGGCCCTCAGGCGTCGTGCTGCTTGCCGTCGCCGGCCCACTCCACGTGGAACGACCCGTCGCCGTCGATCCGCTTGTAGGTGTGCGCGCCGAAGTTGTCCCGCAGTCCCTGGATCAAGGCCGCGGGCAGGCGGTCGCGGCGCAGGCCGTCGAAGTACGACAGCGACGACGCGAAGGCCGGGACGGGGATGCCGGCCAACGACGCCGTCGAGACGATGCGACGCCAGGCGTCCAGGCCGTTCTTCACCGCGTCGGTGAAGTAGGGGGCGACCAGCAGCGAGGGCAGCTCGCTGTTCTCGCCGTAGGCGTCGTGGATGCGGTTCAGGAACCGGGCCCGAATGATGCAGCCGCCACGCCAGATCATGGCCATGGCGCCGGGGTCCACGTTCCAGTCGTACTCGACGCTGCCGGCCTTGATCTGGTCGAAGCCCTGCGCGTAGGCGACCACCTTGGAGGCGTAGAGCGCCAGCCGGACGTCCTCGACGAAGGCGTCGCGGTCGCTGACGTCCAGTGACGTGGTCTCGCTGCCGAAGGCCTCGCGGGCGGGCTGCCGCTGCTCGGCGTGGCCCGACAGCGCCCGGGCGAAGGTCGCCTCGGCGATGCCGGTGATGGGGACGCCGAGGTCCAGCGCGCTCTGCACTGTCCAGCGTCCGGTGCCCTTCTGCTCGGCCTGGTCGAGGATGACGTCCACCAGCGGCTTGCCGCTGACGTCGTCGGTGTGGCTCAGCACATCGGCCGTGATCTCGATGAGGAAGCTCTCGAGGTCGCCCTCGTTCCAGGTGCGGAAGATGTCGGCGATCTCGCCGGGCGTGGCGTCCAGCCCCTCGCGGAGCAGGTCGTAGGCCTCGGCGATGAGCTGCATGTCGGCGTACTCGATGCCGTTGTGGACCATCTTGACGAAGTGGCCCGCGCCGTCCGGCCCGACGTGGACGCAGCAGGGCTCGCCGTCCACCTCGGCGGCGATGGAGCGGAAGATCGGGCCGAGGCGGTCCCAGGCATGCTTCGAGCCGCCAGGCATGATCGACGGGCCTTCCAGTGCGCCCACCTCGCCGCCGGAGACGCCGCAGCCGACGAAGTGCAGTCCCTTCTCGCTGAGCGAAGCCTCGCGCCGTCGGGTGTCGGCGTAGTGGGCGTTGCCGCAGTCGACGATGATGTCGCCCTCGTCGAGCAGCGGGACGAGTTCCTCGATCACCGCGTCGGTCGGATCGCCGGCCTTGACCATGATGATGATGGCGCGCGGCTTCTCGATGGAGTTGACGAAGTCTTCGAGCTGCTCGGACGGGACGAAGGTGCCCTCGTCACCGTGGTCGGCCACCAGCTTCTCGGTGCGGGCGTGGGTGCGGTTGTGCAGCGCGACGGTGTGCCCGTTGCGGGCCAGATTGCGGGCCAGGTTGCGGCCCATGACCGCGAGTCCGGTGACGCCGATGGTGGCGGTTGCCTCTGCTGAGCTCATGCCCTTGTCATATCCATCGACGCGCCGTCCTACGCCAGCCCCCTGGCGCCGCGTCCGACCTCACGCTAACCTCACGTAAGCGCGGGGAGCGTCGCAGGCCGGGAGCGGGATGTCCGGCCGGAACGGAAGGCTCGTCCCCGCCCATGACCGCCCGCATCTACCCCACCATCGCCGCAGCGATGAACGCGGCTTCGCGGACCGCGGTCGCGCCCCTGGTCTGGGACCCGGTCAACCACCTGCTGTCCCGGTTCAGCTTCGGCCCGACCGCCGCCAGCCGCGCCTACGTCGCGCGCAACGGTCCCGACGCCTGGTACCAGCTGATGGTCTCGCGCGCCCAGCGCTTCCCCGGCTACTCGGCCCATCGCGCCCTCGCCGCGCAGGGGCCGCTGCTCACCCAGTCGCCCTACGACGTCCGGCAGTGGCTGAAGGCCAACGGACGCGAGTACGGCTGGGACGCCATGGATCAGCTCACCCGGGTAACGCTCGGGCTGCAGGGCTGGAGCCCGTCGCAGCTCTACGAGGTGCTCGTCGACTTCTTCAGCAACCACCTCAACGTGCAGAACAAGAACAGCGACCTCTGGTGCACCCGCCACGCCTACGACCGCGAGGTGATCCGCCGGTACGCGACGGGGTCGTTCACCAACATGCTGCTGGCCTCGTCCAAGCACCCGGCGATGCTCACCTACCTCAACCTCGGTCAGTCGACCAAGGCCGCGATCAACGAGAACTACGGCCGCGAACTCCTGGAGCTGCACACGGTCGGGCTGCGCTACAGCGAGAGCGACGTCAAGAACGCTGCGCGGCTGCTCACCGGACGCACCTTCACCAGCAGCTTCAACTACGTCTACGACGGCAGCATCCACCCGACCGGTCGGGTGCAGGTCCTCGGTTTCAGCCACGCCAACAGCTCCGCGCCCGGCGGCGAGCGGGCCGGCGACGACCTGCTGCGCTATCTCGCCGCCCACCCCTGGACGGCGCAGAACCTCGCCCGCAAGCTCTGCGTCCGGTTCGTCTCCGACACGCCGTCCACCGACCTCGTCAACGCGGTGGCGCAGGCCTACCTGGACAACCGCACCCAGATCCTGCCGATGGTCTCGACCATCCTGCGCTCGACGGAGTTCTGGCAGTCCCGCGGCAAGAAGGTGCGCCGTCCCGCCGAGAACATGATCGCCACGCTGCGGATCCTCGGCGTCGGCGTCGACAGCTGGACGCCGGCGCTGAACACGCTGAGCTGGCTGTCGGACCGGATGGGCAACTGCCCGCTGCAGTGGCCGGCGCCGAACGGCTACCCCGACGTCGCCTCGGCCTGGCGCTCGGCCGGGACCCTGCTCAACACCTGGTCGCATCACCTGGGCTTCGCCGGCGGCTGGTGGGACGGGTTGCGCGACGTCGACATCACCACCTTCTGGACCGGTGCCACCACCAGCGGTCAGGCCATCGACATGCTCACCCGGCGGCTGACCGGGATGACGTGGTCGGCGACCCACAAGGCGGCGTTGCAGACCTTCCTCAACGAGCCGGCCTCGACCCTGCTGACCAGGTCGAACCTGCGCTGGAACGCCTACCCGCTCGCGGCCATCGTCCTCGACGGCCCTCACCACGCCCTGCGCTGATCGGACGACCATGACTGACACCGGTGACATCGAGTGCGCGCTGCAGACGCGAGCTGATCGGGTGAGAGCCGACCTCGTGGCGCAGGACGAGGCCTGGGGTACGGGCGGCTGGACGCGGCGGCGGTTCCTCGCCGGCGCCGGCATGGTGGGTGTCGCCGCGATGGCCTCGCAGCTGGTGACCACCCGCGCGGCCTACGCCGCCGCGCCGTCGACCGACGACCGCACGCTGATCGTGGTCTTCCTCCGCGGTGCGGCCGACGGCCTGCGGATCGTGCAGCCGAGTTCGTCGGACCTCGGCCTGGACTACCTCAAGACGGTCCGCTCCGGCCTGGTGCTGGGGGAGGCCAACCTCATCCCGATGGGCAACTCGCCCGGCTGGGGCATGAACAAGAAGCTGCAGCCGCTCTACGACTCGCTCTGGGCCACCGGTGAGCTCGCCTTCGTCCCGGGCTGCTCGCAGGGCGGCATCACCCGCAGCCACTTCCAGGCCCAGCAGTGGCTGGAGAAGGGCGGCTCGAACACCTCGTCCTCGGGCTGGCTCGAACGGGTGCTGGAGGCCCTCGGACCCGGCACGACCTTCCGTGCGGTGGCCGAGGGGAACGCCCGACCGGTCTCGCTCTCCGGCCCGGCCGAGTCGCTGACGCTGTCGTCCATCGCCGACTTCGTCTTCCCCGGCTGGGACTCGATCCGGCCACAGTCCCAGCAGGCGGTGACCGAGCTGTACCGGGGGATGTCGGGCTTCCTCGGCCAGGACGTCCCCACCACCATGGCCGCCCTCGCCACGGCGGCGACCGTGCGCGCGCAGCCGGCGACCACGGTCACCTACCCCACCGGCAGCTTCGCCACCTCGCTGAAGGACCTCGCCGGCATCCTGCGGTCCGAGGTGGGGCTGCAGGTCGCCACCGTGGACATCGGCGGCTGGGACACCCACACCGACGAGATCAGCGACCTGGACAGCAATCTGGACTACGTCGCCCGCTGCCTGCAGTCCTTCATGACCGATCTCGGCCCCGACCGGCGCAAGCGGGTGACGGTGGCCGTGATGACCGAGTTCGGCCGGCGCGTGGGCATGAACGCCAGCGGCGGCACCGATCACGGTCACGGCAGCCTGATGTGGCTGCTCGGCGGCGGCCTCGCCCGCAGCGGCGTCTTCGGCGCCTGGACCAAGCTCAGCAGCACCACCCTGGACGACGGCGACGTCCCCGGCGTCAACAACCCGTTCGACGTCCTCGGCGAGCTCGTCCAGAAGCGGCTCGGCGTGGGATCGCTCTCGCCGATCTTCTACGGCTACTCGGCCAACCCGCTCGGGGTCGCCGTCAGCACCTGAGCCGGCGCTGGCGAGATCCTGTTGTCCCCGCCGACATGCCGGGCGGCGCCGCGGCCGAACCGTCTCTCGCGCAGCTGCTCCGCCACGCCGTCCTCCTCGTTGCCGTCAGGGCCGTCGGACTCGCGCCGCCAGTTCGGCCGCGGCGAGCTGGAAGTAGCCCGACTCGTCGGCCCAGAAGTTCGAGTGCCGGCCGGGATCGGCGTAGGTCGTGTCGCCGGGGCGCGGGCCGAACGAGGGCGGATCCGGGCAGTGCCATTCCCAGTCGGGCGGACCGGCCAGCGGCACTTCGCCCAGCACCGGCACCGTGGGGGTCGCCGCCCGTGTCGCGACGACCTGCGCGGGGCCGGCGGTGACCTGACCGCCCAGATAGTCGGTGTAGCGCCACAGGTTGATCCAGCGCGGCGGCCCCTGGTCCCCGCCGCCGAGCTGGACCTCGACCTCGTACAGCCGCGCCGGGCCGAAGTAGGCGGGGAAGAAGCGGCCGTAGAGCCGTCGCAGCACGCAGCCGAAGGAGAGGAAGGCCAGCTGCGGCAGCACGCGCACCGAGCCGGGAGTCCGGGCGTCCCAGGTGGCGAGCTGCTTGATCACCGCGGCGCTGATGACGGTGCCCTGGCTGTGCGCAGCTAGGACGACGCCATGGTCTTCGTGCCGCACCCGGTAGGCCGAGACGTAGGTGACGACGTCGGGGACGGTCCGCTCGGCGTAGCAGGGCGCCGCCAGCGGGTGGCAGAGCCGGGGCCAGAAGGCGGCGACGTCCCAGAGGATCCCGACCGTCCGCCGCACCGCCGGTGTCCGGAAGGCGAGTGCGCCGAGCGAGACGAGGCCGAGCAGGGTGAAGACGGCCAGGTAGGTGCCCACCGCGCCCAGGGCCTGCGCGGAGAGCCAACCGTCGGCGATACCGCCGATGACCGACTCCGGGGCTCGTCCACCGCCCGCCGCGAGGTGCCCGCCGAACCACGCCACGATGAGGGCGCCGACGACGACCAGGGCGCCGATGACGCTGCTCGCCTCGTCCACCAGCCGGCCGAAGAGCATGGCCCGGCGGATCGCCATCGCGCGGGCGGGGTCGCGTCGAGTGTCATCGCCGTAGTCGGCGTCCAGGTAGGCCTCGCCGCCGGGACGCCACGCCCAGCGATAGAGGACGCTCGCCGCGGCCACGACGAGGATCAGCAGCAGGGAGGCCGCGGCGAAGGTGAAGGCGAGGTTCGCGCTGGCGACGACGGCGGGCACCTCGAAGTGCACGTAGGAGTACCCGATCTCGCGATAGCTCGGCCGCAGCGAGCCCGTGTCGAGCCACGTCGCGGCGTACATGTAGGTCCCGGCGCTGAAGGTGGCGGCGAAGAAGGTTCCCAGCGCGGCGAAGGCGGCGGTCCCCCAGCCGCCGAGCGGCGCTCGGATGGCCCGGTGCGCTCCGGTCTCGCCCGGTGGGGCGAAACCGGCGGCGCGCATCCGCCACACCACGACCACGACGGCGACGAGCGCGGCGATCGCGGCGGCGCTGGTCCACAGCACGGTGCCGGTGAAGTAGGGCAGGCCGTTCAGCGGCGTGCGCCGCAGCGCGGTGGCCGTCGCGGGGCTGCCGGGCGAGGTCGCGGTCGAGCCGGCCAGCGTGGTGAGCCAGCGTTCGTCCACCCAGCGGTGCATGATCGCCAGCCCGCCGAGCTGGACCGCCGCTGCCACGCCGAGAACACCCCACACCGCGAGCGCGGCGCGCCGCCACGCCTCGGATTCGGCGTGGGCACTGAACGAGTGGGACCACAGCGCCACGAGCGCGTAGCCGACGACAGCGGCGGGTACCACAGCCCAGACGAGGGCGCCGGTGGTGGCGATGGCACTCCACAGCACCAGCGCCGCGCCGACCTGCAGGTGCAGGGTGCGCAGGCGCTGGACCGGGACGGCATTGCGCCACATGTTCGGTGACTCCAGCGGCAGCTCGGCCGGGCGCCGCGGCGTCGGTGTGGCCCGCAGTGCCGCCTGCTCCTCCTCGCCGAACTCGACCACCGTCTTCTCGTAGCGGTCGGTGGTGCGCTTGGCGACGAGGGCGATGACGGCCAGCTGCGCCACCGGCACGAGCATGCCGAGCAGCAGCATGTGCTCGATGGAGAACCGGTTCGCGGCGGAGAGGTCGTGGAAGACGACGTCCGGCGCCGCGCCGCTGCAGCTGCTGCCGCCACTGCACTGCCAGGAGACGAGGTCCATCCCGACGCCGATGCCGGTCACCACGTAGAGGCAGGTGAGGGCGAGGGCCAGCAGGCGGCAGGTGAACCAGAGCCACCGCGTCGAGAGGTCGGTAGCCGACGGACCGCCGGGCCGGGCGCGGGGCGCGACGTTGACCAGGGTCAGCGGGAGCAGCAGCAGCCAGAGCGCGCGGGCCGCGGTGCCGGAGGTGAGCCCGCCCCAGTTGTACGAGTGCAGCTCGGGTGCCTCCGGACGGGCCGGGGAGAATGGGTCCGGCGCGCCGTCGCGACGTTCGGCCGCGAGCCGCGGCCGGTAGAAGCCGGCGATGCGGTCGCCCGCCACCCGGGCGACGGACTGCCGATCGAGCAGGTCTTCCGGCGGCGTGCCCGAGACGCCGTGCACCCGCAGTTCCATCACGTCACCAGACGTGCGCTCACGCTCAGCCATGGTGGGGGAAAGGTAGACCCGAGCGCGGCCGCCGGACAGGGTCTTTCGGTCACCCGTGGCGACGAGTCGGGTCCGCTTCGCCCCGGCCTGCGACCTTCGCCGCCACGCTGCGTGATTGAGTGACGTCATGGCATACAGCGCAGTGGGGACGGCCGCGATCGTCGGGGGCCGCGTCGTCGTGGGTGACGGCGCGGTCCACGACGCCGGCACGGTCTTGGTGGTGGACGGGGTCATCACCGAGGTGGGGCCGGACGTCGCGGTCCCGGACGGGGTCGAGGTCGTCGACGCCACCGGACGCTGGGTGCTGCCGGGCTTCGTCGAGGCGCACGGCCACGTCGGCATCGACGAGGAGGCGCAGGGGTGGGCCGGTAACGACACCAACGAGATGACCGACCCCAACGGCGCCCGGTTCCGCGCCCTCGACGCCATCAACCCGGCCGACCTCGGTTTCCGGGACGCGTTGGCCGGCGGGGTGACCTCCGTGGTGGTCAAGCCGGGCAGCGGCAACCCCATCGGCGGACAGACGGTGGCTCTCAAGACCTGGGGCCGCGTCGTGGACGAGATGGTGATCAAGGCGCCGGCCTCGGTGAAGAGCGCGCTCGGCGAGAACCCCAAGCGCATCTACGGCGAGCGCAAGCAGACCCCGTCGACCCGCCAGGGCATCGCCGCGGTCATCCGCGAGGCCTTCCTCCGCGCGCAGGACTACCGCGCCCGGCGCGACGCGGCCGCGGCCGAGGGGAAGCCCTTCGACCGGGACCCCACCAGCGAGGTGCTGGTGCGGGTCCTCGACGGCGAGCTGCCGTGGAGCCAGCACAGCCACCGCGCCGACGACATCGCCACCGCGCTGCGGCTGGCCGACGAGTTCGGCTACCGGCTGATCGTCAACCACGCCACCGAGGGTCATCTGATCGCGGACCTGCTGGCCGAGCGCGACATCCCGTGCGTCGTCGGCCCGCTCTTCACCACGAGGTCCAAGGTCGAGCTGCGGGAGCGGACCATCGCCACCCCCGGCCGGCTGGCCCGCGCCGGGGTGCGGGTGGCCATCACCACCGACCACCCGGTGGTCCCGATCAACTTCCTGGTCCACCAGGCCACGCTGGCGGTGAAGGAGGGCATGACCCGCGACGACGCGCTACGTGCCATCACGGTCAACCCGGCGCAGATCATGGGCCTCGACGAGCGGGTGGGCAGCCTGCGACCGGGACTCGACGGGGACGTCGTCATCTGGGACGGCGATCCGTTGGACGTGATGAGCCGAGCGCTGCGGGTCTTCGTCCGGGGCGTGCCGGTCTACGAGTGGCACGCCCATCCCGAGGGCGGCGGCGCCGGTGTCACCGTCTCGCCCTACGCGTGATCGAGAGGCGGTTCCGGTCGCGCTGACGACCGGAACCGCCTGTGGATCACGGCGGGGACGGGTCAGTCGTGCGCGAGCAGCGTCGCCAGCTCGGCGTTGATCCAGGCAGTGGCCTCGGCGGCACCGGAGCTGAAGGCCTCCATGCCGTAGAAGCCGTGGATGAGACCGGCGAACTGCCGGTGCGCGACCCGGACCCCGGCCCCGGCCAGCGCGGCGGCGTAGGCGTCGCCCTCGTCGCGCAACGGATCGAACTCGGCGGTGGCCACCACCGCCGGGGCCAGCCCGGACAGGTCGCCGTGCAGCGGTGAGAGCCGGGGGTCGGTGGCGAGCCCGGCCACCGCCGGGTCGTCCGGATCGGCGACACCGAGATAGTTGGCCGCGAACCAGTGCATGTCGTCCATCGTCAGGAAGTAACCGGTCGCGTTCTCGGTGCGCGAGCCGTACTCACCGAGCAGGTCCACGGCCGGATAGACCAGCAGCTGGGCGGCCAGCGGCAGTCCGTCCCGCGCCGCCTGCTGCGCGCAGACAGCGGCGAGGTTGCCGCCGGCGCTGTCGCCGCCCACCGCCACGGCGCGGGCGTCGCCGCCGAACTCCTGGATGTGACCGGCGACGTACTGCAGTGCCGCGTAGCAGGCGTCCCCCGCGGCGGGGAAGCGATTCTCCGGCGCGAGCGGGTAGTCCAGGCTCACGACCACGGCGCCGGTGTCGCGGACCAGGCGCCGGCAGCTGTTGTCGTGGGTGTCGAGGTCGCCGATGACGAACCCGCCGCCGTGGAGGAAGACGATGGTGGGGACGGCCCCCTCGCCCTCGGGCCGGTAGATCCGCGACCGGACACCCGCGATCTCGCGTTCGTCCACGGCGCCGACCGGCACGACGGAGGCGGGGTCGCGGAGGTCGACCAGCAGGGTGCGCAGCCCGGCGCGTGCCTGCGCCGGCGTGCCCTCCGACAGCGCCGGGTTGCCGGCGGCTTCCATCATCTGCAACAGGGCGGCGATCTGCGGGTCGAGTGGCATCCCCCGATCGTGGCATGCCGCCGGCCGGGTCAGCCGGAGCGGTACCAGCTGTTGCTCGGCCGGGCCGCGAGCAGGGCCACGACGCCGAGGTCCAGGACGAAGGCGAGGACGTCGAGCACCCGCGACGGGCTGGGCTGATGCCGTCCGAGCCGCTGCAGCGTCGTCACGATGCCGAAGGCGGCGAGCAGCCAGGTGGCGATACGCGCCCAGTTGCGACCGCGGGTGACGTGGCGGGTCAGTAGTGGCAGGGCGACGATGAAGGCGACGTAGCCGAGCACCGTGATGCGGACCGCGGTGTCGACGCTGGCCGGCGACGGCGTCGGGGTGGCGTCACGCAGCAGTCGCCGGACGTCGTCGATCGTCAGGACGAAGACGATCAGCGCGACGAGGTTCACGGCGGCGATGGCGATCATCACCCGGGCGGCGTGCAGCACGGCCCGGGGCCGGTACGCGGGAGCCGCGTCCGGGACGTCGGTCTGCAGCATCGAAGCCCCCTGTCGTCGGGGCCGACGCTAGTGTGCGCGAGACTCGAAGCCGTGGACGTCACGCCGACAGACCGCCCGATTCGTTCCCGCCGGACCGTCCGCGTGCTGCTGCTGGACGAGCGTGACCGGCTCTTCCTGATGCATGACAGCGACCAGGGACTCCCGGCCGACCACCCGGGCTTTCGCTGGTGGATGACGCCCGGCGGCGGCATCGACCCCGGCGAGGACGTCGTGGCTGCCGCCGTCCGCGAGCTGCAGGAGGAGACCGGGCTGGTCGTCAGCGCCGCCGACGTGCACGGCCCGGTCGCCAGGGTCCGCGTCACGCACGGCTACAGCGACAAGATCATCCACTCCGAGGACACCTACGTCGTCGTCCGCACCAGCGAGTTCGAGGTCGACACGAGCGGTTTCACCGCCGACGAGCAGCTGACGGTCCTCGGTCAGCGCTGGTGGACCGGCCCCGAGCTCGCTGCCACCGAGGAGACGATCTGGCCGGCGTGCCTCGGTGCGCTCCGGGACGCCGCCGCCGACCCCGCGAGCTGGCCGCTGGAGCTCCCCGACGTCGAGGAGTCCAGCGTCCCGACCTGAGGCCGGGCGCGCTACAGCTCCAGGCCCGGGTACAGCGGGTTGGCCTCGAGCAGCTCGTCGGCGGCGGACTGGACCTTGCCGGCGACGCCGTCGGCGATGGTGTACTTCGCCTTGGACGCGCCGCCGCTCGCCGCCGCGGTGGGGGTGGTGTTGGACAGGACGTCGGTGATGAGCTCGGCGACCCGGTCGAACTCGGCCGTGCCGAAGCCCCGTGAGGTGAGCGCGGGCGTGCCGATGCGGACGCCGGAGGTGTACCAGGCCCCGTTCGGATCCCGGGGGATCGCGTTGCGGTTGGTGACGATGCCCGAGTCCAGCAGGGCAGACTCCGCCTGCCGACCGGTGATGCCGAAGCTGGAGACGTCGAGCAGGACCAGGTGGTTCTCGGTGCCGCCGGTGACCAGCGTGACGCCCCGCTTGGTGAGTCCCTCGGCGAGGGCGACGGCGTTGTCCGCGACGTTCTGCGCGTAGCTGCGGAAGGAGTCCTGCCGGGCCTCGGCGAAGGCGACGGCCTTCGCGGCCATGACGTGCCCCATCGGACCACCGAGCACCATCGGGCAGCCGCGGTCGACGGCGTCGGCGAACTCGGGCTGGCTCAGCACCATGCCACCGCGCGGCCCGCGCAGTGACTTGTGGGTGGTCGTGGTGACGATGTGCGCGTGCGGCACCGGGTCGAAGTCGCCGGTGAAGACCTTGCCCGCGACGAGGCCGGCGAAGTGCGCCATGTCGACCATCAGCACGGCCCCGACCTCGTCGGCGATCTCGCGCATCTTGGCGAAGTTCACCTTGCGGGGGTAGGCCGAGTAGCCGGCGATGAGCACCAGCGGCTTGAATTCGCGCGCCGTTGCGCGAACGGCGTCGTAGTCGAGCAGCCCCGTCTCGGGGTCGGTGCCGTAGGACGACTGCTCGAACATCTTGCCGCTGATGTTGGGACGGAACCCGTGCGTCAGGTGGCCGCCGGCGTCCAGCGACATGCCGAGTGCGCGCTGGTTGCCCATCGCCCGCCGCAGCTGCTGCCAGTCGGCCTCGGTGAGGTCGTTGACGTGCTTGGCGCCGGCCTCGGCGAGTGCCGGCGACTCCAGCTTGGTGGCCAGGATCGCCCAGAAGGCGACGAGGTTGGCATCGATGCCCGAGTGCGGCTGGACGTAGGCGTGCGGAGCGCCGAAGAGGGCCTTGGCGTGGTCGGCCGCGACCTGCTCGACGGTGTCGATGTTCTGGCAGGCTGCGTAGAACCGGTGTCCCACGGTGCCCTCGGCGTACTTGTCCGAGAGCCACGTGCCCATGGTGAGCAGGGTGGCCGGCGAGGCGTAGTTCTCGCTCGCGATGAGCTTGAGCGAGCCACGCTGGTCGGCGAGTTCGCCGCGGATCGCGCCCGCGACCGTCGGTTCGACGGACTCGATGACCTGCAGCGCGGCCTGATAGGCCCGCGAGGCGGTGGCGGCGTCGAAGGGCTGTGACATGAAGGGGCCTCCGTCGGTTCGATCTTCGGTGAGCCCAGGCGCGCGGCGGGTGCTGCCGAGCCGCTCCCCGGTGGTCGCGTCCACCTGAAGCGCCAGTCACGGCTCGTCGCGAGATTACCGCACCGGGTACACCGCGAGGCCGTCCAGCAGGCTGGCCGCGGTCGCCGCCTCGTCTCGGGCCGACGACCAGAGGAAGCCCTGCGCGCGATCGCAGTCCGTCCGGCCGAGCCACCGCACCTGCTCGGCGAGCTCGACGCCCTCGGCGACGACCGTCAGCTCGACCGCGGCACCGATGGCGATGACGGCGGCCGCGACGGCGGCGTCGTGCGGGTCGCGGGTGACGTTGTCCAGGAACGACTTGTCGATCTTGAGGGTGTCGACCGGCAGCGTGCGCAGGTAGGACAGGGAGCTGAAGCCGGTCCCGAAGTCGTCAATGGCGATGCGGACGCCGTGGTGCCGCAGCGTGGCCAGATTGTTCCGGACGGCGTCGATACCGCTCGCCAGCATGCTCTCGGTGATCTCGAGGACCAGCTGCTCGGCGGGGAAGGCCGTGGTCGCGAGGACGGCGAGCACCTCGTCGGGGAAGTCCGGGCGCATCAGCTGCTGCACCGTGATGTTCACGGACATGTCCAGCGGACGCCCGGCGATCCGAAGGAACCGCACCCCGGCCCGACAGGCCTCGGTGAGGACGGCCCGGCCGAGGGCGTGGATTAGCCCGGTCTCCTCGGCGACCGGCACGAAGCGGGACGGCCCGACGATCTCGTCCGGTCGGATCCACCGGGCCAGCGCCTCGAAGCCGACGATGGCGCCGGTCTCCAGCTCCACGACCGGTTGGAAGTGCGGCACGATGTCGCCGTCGTCGAGGGCAGCCTGCAGTTCGGCGCGCAGCGCGAGCCGGTCGAGGGCATCGCGCTCCAGCGTCGCGTCGTGGACCTGGATGTTGCCGCGCCCGCGGCTCTTGGCCAGGTACATCGCCACGTCGGCGGCCCGCAGCAGCTCGACGCCGTCGGAGTCGTCGGCCACGGTCGCCGCGACTCCGACGCTCATGCCGAGTCGCACCATGTAGCCGGCGAGGTCCATCGGTCGGTTGAAGCTGGCGAGCAGTCGTTCGGCGACGGCGAGGGCCCCGGTGACGTCCAGGTCGTCGAGCAGCACCGCGAACTCGTCGCCGCCGAGCCGGGCCACCGTGTCGCCGGGACGTACGATCTCGGCGGCGCGGAGTGCGAACTCCTGCAGCACGGTGTCGCCCACGCCGTGGCCGAGGCAGTCGTTGACGGCTTTGAAGTCGTCGAGGTCGCAGAAGATGATCGCCACCTGCCGCTTGGTGTCACCGAGTCGCGTCTGCAGGGCGTGAGCGAGCCGGTCGGTGAAGAGGCGACGGTTGGCCAGGTTGGTGAGCGAGTCGTGCAGAGCCTGTCGGGTCAGCTCGCGTTCGAGCCGCTTGCGCTCGGTGACGTCGCGCAGCGTGATGACCGTGCCGCCGACGGCCGGATCGTCGGTGCGGTTGGCCACAGTGCCTTCCACGTCGAACTCGTGGCCGGTCGCCGAGCGCAGCCGTGCCGAGATGCTGTTCTCCTCCCCGGTCTCGGTGAGGTAGACGACCCGGCTCAACCCGAGGCGGTCCGCGGGGGCGACGAGGTCGTCGTAGTAGGTGTCGACGAGGTGCTCGGGACTTACGCCCAGCACGGAACGGGTGGAGGGGCTGGCGTAGGTGATCACTCCGCTCGCGTCGCAGACCAGGATGAGGTCGGCCGAGCGCTGGACCAGGGCCGCGAGCCGCTGGGCACCGTCGGTGGCGGCCCGCTCGGCCGTCTGGTCGTGCTCCGCCCGCCGGTGGCGGCGCACGAGACGCTGGAACCACAGCGTCCATCCGACGGTGGCGGCGCTGAGCAGCACCACGTACAGCAGGTCGGCCAGGCCGGTGGACTGGATGTGCGCGTGGATGAGGTGCAGTACGAGGAACTCGACCGCGACGACCGCGACGATGCTCGACCAGACCACTCGCGGCCGGAGGAAGCCGCCGGCGCGCTCGCGGGGCGGGGCGGCGACGACGGCGTGCGGGCCGATGACCGGCGCTGGCGACGGCGGTCTCTGCGCGAACGCGGGCCGCGCCGGGTGCTCCGGCGGTGAGGCGATGGCGGTCATGGGCCCTCCTTGGCCAAGGCATGCATCACTAGCTAACACCAAATTTACATTGCGCACCACCCGTGCATGACGCCGGCGAAACAGTAGGACGTCCTAGTATCGAGTCATGGGCATCGGCAATCCGGATTTCGACCAGTACCAGCTCACCGACGAGCAGCGGATGCTGCGGCAGGCGGTGCGCGAGCTCGCCGAGGACCGCATCGCGCCGCGGGCCGCCGAGATCGACGAGACGGGGGAGTTCCCGTACGACGTGCTCGAGGCGTTGGTCAGGGCGGGCTTCCATGCCGTCCACGTGCCCGAGGAGTACGGCGGCATGGGGGCCGACGCGGTGTCGGCGGCCATCGTGGTGGAGGAGATCGCGCGGGTCTGCGCGTCGTCCTCCCTCATCCCGGCCGTCAACAAGCTCGGCTCGCAGCCGGTGATCCTCTCCGGTTCCGACGCGCTGAAGAAGGAGGTCCTCGTCCCGCTGGCCGAGGGCGAGGGCATGTTCAGCTACGCCTTGAGCGAGCGGGAGGCCGGTTCGGACGCTGCGTCGATGCGCACCCGGGCCGTCCTCGACGGTGACCACTGGGTGCTGAACGGCACGAAGGCGTGGATCAGCAACGCCGGCGTCTCGACGTTCTACACCGTCATGGCCGTGACCGAGCCCGGCAAGGGCGCCAACGGCATCTCGGCCTTCGTCGTCCACAAGGACGACCCCGGCTTCTCGGTCGGCAGCAAGGAGCGCAAGCTCGGCATCAAGGGCAGTCCCACGTGCGAGATCCACTTCGAGGACTGCACCATCCCGCGCGACCGCATCGTCGGCGAGCCCGGCACCGGCTTCAAGACAGCACTCCGCACGCTCGACCACACCCGTCTCACCATCGGCTCGCAGGCCCTCGGCATCGCCCAGGGTGCGCTCGACGCGTCGATCGCCTACGTCAAGGAGCGGCGCCAGTTCGGCAAGGCCATCGCCGACTTCCAGGGCGTGCAGTTCATGCTCGCCGACATGGCGATGCGCATCGAGGCCGCCCGCCAGCTCGTCTACGCCGCCGCCGCCCGAGCCGAGCGCAACGAGCCGAACCTGACCTTCACCTCGTCCGCAGCCAAGGTCTTCGCCTCCGACACGGCCATGTCGGTCACCACCGACGCGGTCCAGCTCTTCGGCGGCGCCGGCTACACCATGGACTTCCCCGTCGAGCGGATGATGCGCGACGCCAAGATCACCCAGATCTACGAGGGCACCAACCAGATCAACCGCATGGTGATGGCCCGCAACCTGCTGAAGTAGCCATGCGGCAGCACCCGGCGGGTCAGCCGCTGCGAACGGTGAGTTCGGCCAGGGTCCGGGCCAGCACGGCCGAGTTGTCCCCGGTCATCATCGTCACGTGGTTGCCGGGCACCGCCTGCGCGCGCAGGTCCGGACAGTGATCCTCCCAACCCAGCGCGAACCGGTGGTGGAAGCGGTCGGACTCGTCGTAGGCGGTGCCGCGCCCGAATCCAGCATCGGCGGCTCGCAGCACGGTGACGGGTCCGGCGTAGGGCTCGGGTCGGTAGCGCTGGATCGCCTCGACGCTGTCCCGCATGAGCTCCAGCGGGTCACCCTCGCCGGTGGCCTGCATCCAGTCGGCGATGTGGGCCAGCTCGGTGAGGTAGTCGGTCGCGTCCGCGGGCTCGGCCGTGGTGTCGGACCGCTCTCCGGTCTCTCCGGTCGCGCGGCGTTCGACCACCGCGCGCAGCGCCGCGTGGAACGACCCGTCGGCATCGGCGTCGGTGAGGTCGCCATCGGGGGCGCCGGCGTCGATGAGCAAGGCGGGCACGGCGCGTCCCCGGTCGGCCTCGACCTGCCGGGCCATCTCGTAGGCCAGCACCCCGCCTCCGGAGAAGCCGCTGAACCAGATCGGTTCGCCGGCGTCGAGTTCGGCCTGGACCGACGCGAGATGGGTGGCGGCGAGTTCGGCCACGGTGAGGTGTGGCGGGTTGGCGGCGCCGGCCCGCGGATCGCGCAGGGCGAGGATCCGCTGCGGCCCCGGGTAGGCATTGGCCAGCGGCACGTAGCAGGCGATCTCGCCGCCGGGCGGGTGGACCAGGACGAGCGTGCCGGCGCCGGCCCGGGTCGCCGGACGCAGTTGGACCGCCATCTCGAGACCGACCGCAGTCTCCGGCGCCTCGGCCAGCAGCGCAGCGAGGCGTCCGGCCGTCGGGTGGGCGAGCAGGTCGTCCAGCCGGAGGGTTCGGCCGGTGAGCTCGGAGAGGTCGCGCAACAGCTTCATGGCCAGCAGCGAGTGACCGCCGACATCGAAGAAGTGGTCGGCGGCTCGCACCTCGTCGGTGCCGAAGGTCTGCCGCCAGGCGGTCCGGACGAGGTCGGCGTGCTCGGTGTCCGGCCACTGGTCCTCAGCCGACCCGGTGCTGGCCACCGGCGCGGTGGCCGGGGCCATCCGCGGCAGATGATCGGCATCGACCGAGGTCAGAAGCGTGTCGATCGGGGTGTCCCCCGCTCCGGGCAAGGTCCGAAGCAGGTCCCGGCACTGGTCGGCGAGGTGCTGCGCCTCGGCGTCGGCCAGCCGCGCCCGGTCGTGGACGACGTCGAGCACCAGGCTGTCGTCGACATCGCGGTAGGCGAGCAGGGTGACGGCGTACGCGGTCTGCGATCCCACCGAATCGGGCAATCCGACCTCGATGCCCAGGGTGACGAGGTCGTCGTGCAGGCCCTCGGCCGACCGGGGGTAGTTCTCGAACACCACCAGGCTCTCGATCAGCCGGTCCGTCGGCGCTCGGCCGGTCCACTGGTGGATCTGACCGGTGGCCACCCACTCGTAAGCCGAACTGTCGAGCAGGTGGTCGCGGACGTCGGCGAGCAGATCGACCGGTGTCGCGTCGCGGTCGACGACGACGCCGACGGGCAGTGAGTTCATGAGCAGTCCACGGATCTGCTCGACACCGTCGAGATCGATGCGCCGGCCGGAGACGGTGGTGCCGAAGCAGACGGCCACGTCACGCGCGGTCGACTGTGCCGCGCGGGCCAGCAGCAGCGCCCACGCAGCGTGGACGGCGGTGCTCTCGGTCGCCGACCGGCGTGCCGTCCAGGTGTGCAGGGTCCGGGCGTCGGCGGCGTCCAGGCGAGCCCGGACTCGTCCCGAGCCGGTCTGGCCCGTGGGGTCACCCGTGACCGCCGGAAGCAGCGCGAGATCGCCCGAGGGCAGGGCGGTGGACCAGAACTGCCGGGCAGCCTGATCGTCCTGCGCGTCGAGCCAGGCGCGATGGTCTCGGATGTCGGGTCGCCGGTCCCGTTCCGGGCGCGGGGCTCGGTCGAGGTAGGCGCGGTAGAAGTCCTGAATCAGCTGCGAGACGCTCCACCCGTCGAGCAGGGCGTGGTGGAAGGTCAGCAGCACCCGGGCTCGGTGCTCGTGACCGTCTCCGCCGTCGCGCATCACGGCCAGCCGCAGCAGTCCGGGACGGTCCAGCGCGAAGCCCTGCAGTCGTTCCCGCTCCCGCAGCCGGTCCCAGTCGGCGATGTCTCCGTCGCATACCCGGATCTCTGGTTCGACGTGATCGTGCACGACCAGCTGCGGGCCACCGGTCCACGAGAACGACGATCGCAGCACCGCCTCGCGGGCGAAGACGGTGGCCCAGGCCTCGCGGAAGCGGTCGGCGTCCAGCGGGCCGTCCCACGTCCAGAAGAGCTGCTCCACGTAGCGCCCGGTGCCGGGGTGGGCAAGCGCGTCCAGCAGCAGCCCCTCCTGGGCCGGGGTGGCCGCCACGACCAGTCGAGGGTCAGGTGCGGGGTCCGGAGCACGCCCCGCCGTGCGGATGTCTTCGGCCACGATGGAGGCGGCCGCGGCACCGGACAGCTCGGCCAACACCATGCGCAGCTGAGTCACCAGCGCGTCGACGGAGTCCTCGTCCACCCCGTCGTGCGGGCTCGGTACCCAGGTCAGCCCGGTGCGCAGACGACCGTCGTGGACGATGCCGTACACCTCGAGGGCGTAGACCCGCTCGCAGCGCGCCGAATGCTCCCGCGGGATGGGCCGGCTCGACATGCGGAACAGCTCGCCGGTGCCGAGCTGATCGGCCTGGCCGTAGTAGTTGAAGCAGGCCAGGGCGGGGGCGAGGTCGCGCAGGTCGCGCCGCAGCTCGGCGTCGGACGCGAACTCTCGACACGCCCCGAAGCTGACGCCGCCCTCGGGGACGGCGGCGAGTTCGACGCCGGCGCGCGCGACAAAGTCGCGGGCCGCGGCCGCGCGGTCGGCGGTGACGACCACGGGATGGATCGAGGTGAACCAGCCGACCGTCCGGTACAGGTCGTCGTGGCCGTGCCGGCCGTGGGTCTCCACATCGAAGGTAACGGTGTCGCTGCCCCGCCACCGGCTGAGGGCGAGCGCGAACGCCGCGGTCATCACCTGATGTACGGGCATCTCGAGGCCGGCCGGCACAGCACCGATGAGCTGCGCGGTCGCGGCCGGATCGAGCGAGAACTCGACCCGGCGGATCGCTCGTTCGTCCGGCGCGGGAGTGGTGAGCAGCAGGCCACCGGAGGCCCGTCGCCGCCGGCACAAGTCGCGCCAGTAGGCGCCGAGCGACGGATCGTCGGCGAGATGCCGCAGTCCCCGTACCCAGGCCGCGTAGCCCAGATCCTCCTCGGGCAGGGCCGGCAGCTCCTCGCGGGCCAGGCTGCGCAGTGCCGAGTCGAGGTCCTCGAGCACGACCCGCCACGAGACGCCGTCCATCACCAGGTGGTGGACGGCGATGAGCAGCAGGTCCGGGCCGGGGTCGCACCGGGCGAGGACAGCGCGCACATGCACGCCGGAGAGCGGATCTAGGCTGGCCTCGGCGTCCTCGAAGAGCGCGTCGAGACCGTCGGGGCCGTCGAGACCGCCGAGACCGTCGGGGCCGTCGGGATGGCCGTGGACACCGCGGACCGGGTCGTGAACCCGGAGGATGTCGCGGGGAGCGGAGCGGGCGAAGGGATGTTCGGAAATCATCGCCCCGGCGTGCCCGGCCTGCGGCGCCGTGAACCGGGCCGACAGCGCCGGGTGGGCCGCGACCACCGCCTGCAGCGCCAGGCGCAGGGCGCCGGTGTCGATCGGAGCAGTGAGTTCCAGCAGCACCGACTGGTTCCACTGGTGTCGGTCGGTGTGGATGTTGCGGAAGAACCAGGACTGCACGGGGGCCAGCGCCGCGGCCACGGCCGGGGCGGGCGAGGCGGACCGTCGGGGTTCGGGCGTCACGGCCGGAGTCGCGGTGGTCACGGGGATGGCGGTCCCGGCCAGGTGTCGGGCCAGGTCGGCCAGCACCGGGTGGTGGTAGAGCGCCTTGGTCGCTAGCGTGACCCCGGCACGGCGCAGCCGGGAGGTCAGCTGCATGGCGAGGATCGAGTCGCCCCCCACCTCGAAGAAGTGCGCGTCGTCGTCGTCGACCCCGAGCAGGTCGGACCAGATGCTCCGCAGGATGTCCAGCACTGCGGCCGGTGGGGGTCCCTCGGCCGGTGCCGCGTCCGGTGTGGCTTCGGGCGCAGCCATCGTCGCGGCGTCGCTGGCAGCAGCCGGCTCGGGCAGCGGCTCCGGGGCAGCGGCGGTGGCCGTGCCGGCGGTGGTGGTGCCGGCGGTGGTGGTGCCGGCGGTGGTGGTGCCGGCGGCGGTGGTGCCGGCGGCGGTGGTGACGGCGGCGGTGGTGACGGCGGTGGTGGTGACGGCGGTGGTGGTGACGGCGGCGGCGAGGGCCTGGCGGTCGGTCTTGCCGTTGGCCAGCAGCGGGATACGCGCGACCGGGTGCAGCCGGGCCGGGACCATGTGTGACGGCAGGGCTGCGGCGAGACGGTGGCGTGCCTCGCGCAGGTCGAGCGTCGGGGCCACCAGCCAGGCCTCGAGCTGGGTGCTTCCCGCGGCATGTACCGAGACACCGACGGTGGCGTCCTGGACCCCGGGCAGCGCGCGCAGCGCGGCGCGGACCTCGCCGAGCTCGACCCGGTTGCCGTTGATCTTGACCTGGTCGTCCAGCCGGCCGAGATGCGTGAGTCCGACCTCGGGCAGCAGCCGGACGAGGTCACCGGTGCGGTAGGCGAGCAGGGGCTGACCGGCCGGGCCGAGGGGCAGCCGGCGGTAGCGGTCTGCAGTGCCCTGCGGATCTCCGACGTACCCGTCGGAGACGGTCGCGCCGCTGATCCACAGCTCGCCGGGCGCGCCGGGTGGCAGCGGACGACCGTGAGCGTCCAGGACGTGGCAGCCGATGTTGTCGAAGGGGATGCCGATCGGGACCTCGGCCCGCCGGGTCCAGACCCGCTCGTCACCGCGCGGCCAGGAGAACACGGTGCTGTAGGAGGTCTCGGTCGGTCCGTAGGCGTTGTGCAGCCGGGCCGGTGTCGCGGCCTCGGCCGCCTGGCGCAGCTCGTTGGGCAGCGACTCGCCGGTGCTGACGATCGTATGCAGCGTCCGCGCCGTCTCCAGGCGTCCGGTCTCCACGAGCAGACGGAGCTGCGAGGGGACGACGTGCAGCAGCGTGACGCGGTGCGTGATCAGGGTGTCGAGCAGCAGGTCGGCGTCGGCCTCGGCGTCGGGCGGGGCGACGACGAGGCGCCCACCGGAGACGAGGGGGACGAACATCTCGTGGGCGCTGACGTCGAAGGTGAACGGCGCCTTGAGAAGCATCGCGTCCTCCGCGCCGATCCCGAAGTGCCGCTGGGCGGCGAGCGCATCCGCCGCCAGGACGCGGTGGCTCAGGGCCACGCCCTTCGGCACGCCGGTCGACCCGGAGGTGTACAGCACGTGCAGCGTGCACGCACCGTCGACGGCGGCGGGCGCGACGGCCGGCGCGCCGTCGAGCAGCCGGTCCAGGTGGACGGACCGGACCCCGTCGGGCAGCGCGTCGGCGGTCTCGCCGGCCACCACCGCCAGCGTCATCTCGCTGCTGGTCACGATGTGCTGCCGGCGGGCCGCCGGGTGTGAGGCGCTGAAGGGCACGTAGGCCGCGCCGAGACGCAGGATGGCGAGAATGACGGCCACGGCGTCGTCCGAACGCGGCACGAGCAGACCGACCCGGTCACCGGCCACCACGCCCCGGGCCGCGAGCCCCGCGGCGTACAGCCCGATCCGCTCGTCGAACTCGGCGTAGGTCCAGGTCCGATCCCCGAACTCCACCGCGATGCGCTCCGGGGCCGAGGCCACCTGCCGGGCGAAGAGGGTGTTGACGTCGTCGGCGACCAGAGGGCGCTCGACCGCGTCCAGCACGGCCAGCTCGGACCGTGCGCCCGGACTCAGCCCCGTCAGTTCGGACAGCGGTGCGTCGGGGCTCGCCACGAACTGTTCCAGCAGCGCGTGCAAGTGGTCGACGAAGGCCGTGGCCGTGGCCGCTTCGATGGCCGACGCGTCGTAGCGCAGCAGCCCCGCCACGGTGTCGACACCGTCGTGCAGTTCCAGCGTCATCAGTCCGGAGCCGCGGACGGGGGTGTCGGGGAGCCAGCGGGCACGCACTCCGTCGGCCAGGACGATGCCGTCCCGAGCGGCGACCGTGCGGTCGGCCCAGCTGTGCAGGACGAACGTGCAGTCGAAGGCGTCTGCCCGCGGCGCGGCGGTCGGGAGTTGTCCGACGATCCGCGGGAACGGCAGCGCCGAGTGGTCGATCGCGCGCACGAGGTCCGACTGCACCGCGCGGACGTGTTCCGCTGCGGTGCCGCACGGTGGTGTGGCGTCGGCCCCCTCGTTCGCGTCCGACGGTGCGGTGACGCCGACGAGCACGGTGCGCACGAAGTAACCGACCGCATCGGCGTGCGCCGGGCCACGCAGGCCGAGCGGAACCCCGACCGTCGGCCGGGCCTGCCGCGAGTACGTCTGCAGGGCGCGCAGGTAGGCGGCGAGCAGGACGGCGGTGCGGACGACACGGTGGCGCTGAGCGAACCGGTTGATGGCGGCGGTGAGATCGGGCCCGAGACGGACGGGCACGTGACCGGCACCGGCCGTCGTGTCGAGCCCATGGGTCGGGTCGTCCAGGGGCAGGTCCAGGGTGAGGTCGGCGTGGGCGATGCGCTCGCGCCAGTACCGCTCCAGCTCGCCGCGGGTCTCGTCGTCCAGCGCGTCGCGCTCGGTGACGTAGTCGGCCCAGCGGCCGGGTGCGGGCGTGTCGATGCCACCCCGCTCGTAGGCGGTCAGCAGGTCACGCAGGACGATCGCGCTCGACTCGCCGTCGATCACGAGGTGGTGGACGACCAGCACGAGGGTGTGGTGGTCGGCGCCGTGGCGCAGCAGGGTGGCCCGCATCGTGGCGTCCGCCTCGAGGTCGAGCGGCTCGCCGGCCATCGTCCGCAGCAACTCCTGGTCGACGCTCGCGCCGGGACCGTCGCTTGGCAGCGGGGACTCCCTGACGGTCAGCGGCGGACACCAGTGCGGCCGCAGCGTGAAGTGCGGGACACCGTGGTCGTCGTCGGTGACGACGGCACCGAGCAGCTCGTGCCGTTGGACCACGGTGACGAGGGCTGCCCGGAGCCGGTCCGCGTCGAGCCGGCCGCGCAGGTCGAGCACGAGCATGACGTGGTACGGCGCGGCCTCGGGGTCGACGCGGTGCTGATGCAGCAGGCCGAGCTGCTCGGCCGTCATCGCGACCGTGGCGGCGGTGGGTCCGGCGGCGGGGTGCGCGGCGACTGCGGTCATGACGCGGACTCCTGTCGAGCGTGGTCGCGGTACTCGTCGACGAAATGCGCGAGCCTGTCCAGGCCGCGCTCCATGTCGCACGGACGTTGGCCGCCGAAGGACAGGCGGATCTGGTGGTGCCCGCCCCGTCCGGCGTAGAAGTGGCTCATCGGGGTCCACAGCACGCCGTACCTGCGGGCCGAGACCTCGAGCGCGGCGTCGTCGGCGCGGAACGGGACGGTGAGGACGGCGAACATGCCGCCCTCGGGAATCGTCCACGAGACGTCGGTGCGGCCGCCGAAACAGGCGACCAGGCCGTCGCGAAGCAGCAGTCGGTTACGGCGGTGGATGCCGGCCGAGACCTCGCTGGCCCGCTGCACGCTGCAGCCGTTCTCGAGCAGCAGACCGCCGATGACAGCCTGCGAGATCGACGAGGTGTTGAGGGTCAGCATGCTCTTGATCCGCCCGAGCAGGTCGGCCAGCACCCCGCCGGAGCTCACCGGCTGGTCCGCCAGGACGTAGGCGATCCGCGCACCGGGATACGCCGTCTTGGCGAACGAGCCGAGGTAGACGACCCGCCCGCGGGTGTCGGCTGCCTTGAGGGTGCGTGGCCGGGCGCCGGGCTCGTGGAACATCGAGTACGGGTTGTCCTCGAGCAGCAGCAGGTCGTGCGTGTCGGCGATGTCGAGCAACCGGGCGCGAGCCTGCTCGTCGAGCACGGACCCACCGGGGTTGGCGAAGTCCGGGACGACGTAGCAGGCGCGGGGGAGACGTCCGGCGGCCCTGGCGCGGCCGATCTGACGGACGAGGTCGTCGGTGTCGAGCCCGGTGGCGTCTTCGCGCACCGGCCAGACGGTGGTCTCGGTGATCCGGGCGGCACCGGTGAAGCCGACGTAGGTGGGGCTGGCGGCGAGCACGACATCGTCGGGGCCGCGACGCAGCGCGCGCAGCAGCAGCACCATGGCTTCCTGGCAACCGGTGGTCACGACGATGCAGTCGGGGTCGGCGTCGATGCCCTCGTCGATGCGCAGGTGTTCGGCGACGAGATCGCGGATGATGCCCTTGGTGTCGCCGTACTGGAACAGCGTGGTGACGATCTGACGCTCGTCCAGCCCGCGCACCGTGCGCAGGTGGTCGATGAACAGGTCGAGGTGCCGGTGCAGCGAGTCCGGGTGCAACGGCTCCTCGGTCGGACGCCCCGCCGCGAAGGTCACTGCCCCGGGATAGCGGCCGCTGATGTCGTTGAGCAGCGTCATCGACTCCAGGGCCGGGTCGCTGAGCGAGGCGTGCAGGTCGTCGGCGGAGAGCACGATGCGGTCGGGGTCGCTGCGGGCGGTCATCGTGTCGGCGAGCGGGCCGGCCGGCATGCTCACATCGTCGCGCCGTCGGCCGCCATCGCGGCCACCAGGCTGGCCGGTCGCATGTCCGTCCACACCGTCTCGATGTGGTGCAGCGCTGTCTCCCGGTCGGTGGCCTCGAGCTCGACGGTCCAGCCCGCGGGAACGGCTGCGAACGACGGCCACAGTGAGTACTGCCGCTCGTCGTTGACCAGGACCAGGAAGGTGGCTTCGGCGTCGTCGAAGGGATTGTTCATCGGAGCTCCTCGGTTCGGCTGGGTGTGTCGATGATGTCGCCCGACTCTGCGACGGGCCTGACGTAGGCCTGACGAGCCGGCGGCATCGGGCCGGCCGCGGCTGCGATGTCGTGGACCAGGGCCGTGACGACGGGCGTCGGGTCGAGGTAGGGGTGGAAGTGGTCGCCGGCGAAGGTGTGGGTGACGATGGGCCGATCCGTCACGTCGGCCCAGGCCACGGCCTCGTCGGCCGTCAGCTCGGCATCGTCGAGTCCGCGATGCACGGACAGTGGCACGTCGACCCGTTCGCGCGGGCGTGGCTCATAGGTCTCAACGAGGCAGTAGTCGGCGCGCGTCGAGGAGAGGATCATCGCTCGCAGGTCGGGATCGTCCAGCAGCTCCGCCGGAACGCCGCCGAGGCGCCGCAGCTCGGCGAGCACGTCGTCCTCGGAGCCCGAGTGGACCGTCGTCGGTCGCAGGACATCGGGGCCGGGCAGCCCCGACACCGTCAGCGAGACGACCCGATGACCCGTGTCGGTGAGCATGCGCGCCAGGTGGAATGCCACCAGGGCGCCCATGCTGTGACCGTAGATCGCGACCGGCCGGTCGGAGAGAGTCGCGACGGCGCCGGCCGCCTCGGCCGCCAGGCTGCGCACGTCGCGGGCGAGAGGATGGTGCGCGCGGTCACCGCGCCCCGGGTACTGCACGGCATGCAGCTCGACATCGTCGGGCAGCAGGCCGTCCCACGGGTGGAACGCAGTGGCCGAGCCGCCGCCGTGCGGACAGGCGACGAGCCGGACGCCCTCGGTGCGCGGACGGCGGCAGCGCAGCACCTCGCCGGTGATCACCCTGCACGTCCGGCGGCGGCACGGCGTTCGCGTCGCTGGATCCAGGTGCGCTCCAACTTCTCGACGAGGTCGGGGCTGTACAGCCGATAGGCCTGTTCGAGGGCGTAGCGGGCCAGGTAACGCCGAAAGAGCTCGGGGGGTTCCTCGCCGAAGTGCACCATCCGCCGGTTGGCGAGCACGGCGGGGTTGTCCAGCCGCTGGGCTGCCGTCAGGACGGCCGCGTCGACGTGCTCGGCCGGCACGGCGTCGTCGACCAGCAGGCGTCCCTCCGGCGAGCCGGCCGTGGCGCGTCGTCCCCCGACGATGAAGTCGCGGGCCAGGCGGGCGCCGAGTACGCGGGGCATCCGCAGGTTGGCCAGGCCGGGCACCAAGCCCTCGTCCAGAGCCGGGAGGGAGAACCAGGAGTCCTCGGCGGCCACCACGCGGTCGAACTGCGGCAGGATCTGCATGCCGCCGCCCACGGCGAACGAGTCGACGGCCGCGACCCAGGGCTTGTCCGCTGCGGGCCACCAGCGGTCTCCGCAGGACCCGTCGGCGGGTCCGCCCGCCAGCTCGTCGTCGACGGCCAGGCCGCGGGTGAACTTCGAGATGTATCCCGCCTCGCGCCGTAGCAGGAAGCCGAGCAGCGAGATGCCGCCGTCGAAGAGGGTTGTCAGGTTGATGCCCGCGTTGAAGACGCGGCGCCCGGTGTAGGACGGGTGGGTCATCGACGCGCCGCGCAGCACGCCGACATGGGTGGCGGGATCCAGCAGCACCAGGTCGGTGCAGGTCTCCAGGCCCGCGACGGCGTCGTCGTCCTCGGCGTTGAGATAGCGCAGATTTGCGAATTCGACGATCGAGATGCCATCGGTTCGCGTGACCCGGCACAGACCGGTGTCGACGTGACCGGTCCGAGCAAATTCCGCCTGCCGATCGAGGGCGGCCGGGGTGGGGCGCAGCATCGCCCGGAGCAGGTGTGGGCCGGCGACGTCGTCGTCGAGCAGGGCGTGGAAGAAGAGGCCCTGGTCGATCTCCCAGCCCTCTTTCTCTCGCTGCGGCAGGGCGGCGTCGGCGGCCATCTGGGCTGGTTCGGGAAGCAGTCCCGGGAAGACGTCCACGGCAGCCGCGGCGATCTCGTCGAACCCGAGCGCGTGCCGGTGCCCGTCGGTCAGCTCGGCATGGACGGTGCCGGCGTGCCGGGCGAGGAACCGGCGACGCGCCCGGCGTCCCATCGCGTGCGCCTGCGCCGCCCGCGCGCTCTCGCCCGCATCGCGCCGGACCGAGGACGGCAACAGGTCGACGGTCTCGCGTTCGCGTCGCAGCACATCGCGCACGGCGGCCCACTCGGCGCCGAAGTCATCGCACGAGCCGGCCCGGAAGGAGGTCCGATACTGGTCGGCAGTGGTGGTCACGTGGTCACGTCCGTTCGTCTCGTCGTGGACAGCAGGTCCTCGGTCAGCAGCCGGTGCCCGATCTCGGCCAGGGCCGCAGGCCGGGCAATGCCGGCGTGGTCGGTGTCGAGCCGCGTGACGTGCACCTGGCCGCGGGCATGGGCCTGCCAGGCGGACGGGTCGAAGTCGCCCTCGGCGGGGTCGTGATGGGCGCCGAAGAAGTGCAGGTCGGCATCGACGACGGTGGGCGAGAAGTCCGCGAGCAGGGACGTGTTGTTGACGAACACCGCGATCAGCCTGTCCACGGCGTCGTCGTCGAGGCCCGCGACCGCCGAACCGGTGTCGCGCAGGCGGTCCATGACCGGACCTCGTTCCAGATCCGCCGGGCCGAATTCGGTGGCCCGGTCCAGCCCCGCGGCGTTCAACAGGATCGCGAGCACCTGCTGCTCGCCGACCTCGCCGTAGTCGGCGTCGAAGGTGCCGGGGTAGGCGTCCAGGACGGCCAGCAGGTCGACGTCGCCGCCGAGCGCCTGCAGCCGTGCGGCGAGGGCGTGCGCGACGAGCCCACCGAAGGACCAGCCGAGCAGCCGGTACGGACCGTCGGGGTTGATGCGCCGGACCTGGTCGGCGTAGTCGGCGACCATCGAGTCGATGCTGTCGGCGAGCTCGTCGCCGGGCAGCAACCCCCGCGCCTGGAGCGCGTACACCGGCTGGTCGGCCGGCAGGGCGCGCAGCAGCCCGGCGTAGATCCACCCGAACCCACCGGCCGGGTGCACGCAGAACAGCGGCGGGCGGGAGCCGCCGGTGCGCAGCGCGAGCATCACGCCCAACGGGTCACCGGCAGGTGCCCCACCGGCCGCGCGGGCGCTCAACCCGGCGACGGTCGGGGTGTCGAACAGCTCAGCCACGCTCAGCTCGATCCCGAGCGTGGCCCGGATGCGGCTCACCAGCCGCAGCGCCAGCACGGAGTGTCCGCCGAGATCGAAGAAGCTGTCGTCGATACCGACAGCGGTCGACAACCCCAGTACGTCGGCGAAGAGGCCGGCCAGGACGTCCTCGTGTGGCGTGCGTGGCAGCCGCCTGTCTCCATCGTCACCACGCCGATCCCAGTCGGGGGTCGGCAACGCGGCGCGGTCGAGCTTGCCGTTGGCGGTGAGGGGTAGTTCGGCCAGCACCACGAAGGTTGCGGGAACGAGGTAGTCGGGCAGGGACTGCTCCAGGTCGGCGCGCAGCCGGGCCAGGTCCAGCGACGGTCCGTCCACCACGTACCCGACCACGGACGGATCGCCGGCGGGGCCACGGTGAACGGCCACAGCGGCTCCGCTGACGTCGGGGTGGGCGGCGAGCGCGGCCTGCACCTCCGAGGGTTCGATGCGGAAGCCGCGGATCTTGACCTGGTCGTCGTCCCGGCCGAGAAACTCCAGCACTCCGTCGGCGTTCCACCGGGCGAGGTCACCCGTGCGGTACATCCGAGCGCCGCCGTCGCCGAAGTCGGTGGCGAACGGGTCGGGGACGAACCGTTCTGCGGTGAGCTGCGGCTGTTGCCAGTACCCGCGGGCGAGCCCGGCGCCGGCGATGTACAGCGAGCCGGGCGCGCCCGGTGGGACGAGTTGCAGTCGGTCGTCCAGCACATAGGCACGGGTGTCGGAGAGCGGAGATCCGATGGGCACGCTGTCGGCGACGACGTCACCGGCAGCGAAGCCTCGCCACGTGCAGCCCAGGGTGATCTCGGTCGGGCCGTAGAGCACCTTGACCACCGTCGTCGGGCTCGCGGCGAGCACGGCCCGTACCGCGCCGGCGGGGACGACATCGCCGCCGGTCCACACCTGGCCGATGCCGTCGAAGGCGTCCGGGGTCTCGTCGGCGATGACCCCGAACAAGCCGGCAGTCACCAGCAGGGAGGTGACGCCGTGCTCGGCGGCCATGCGACGCAGCACGTCACCGTCCAGCTCGCCGGCGGGTGCGACGACGATACGGCCCCCGGACAGCAGCGGACTCCAGAGCTCGTAGGTCGAGATGTCGAAGGCGAACGGGGAGTGCATGAGCACCCGAGCGTCCGGCCCCGGCTCCCAGCACGGGTCGACGGCCAGGGCGATGACGTCGTGGTGGGTGATGCCGATGCCCTTCGGCTCGCCCGTCGAGCCGGAGGTGAACATCAGGTAGGCAAGCTGCTCCGGCGCGATGTGGCGAGGACGGGGGGTGGCCGGGTCGGTGATGTCGGCGGCTGTCGGATCGGCGACGACCAGGTCGGCGGGTCCGATCGACCAGCGGGGCACGCGTGCGCCGTCGGTGACGTCGGCGGGCACCCGCTCGGCGGAGACGTCGTCGGTGAGCAGCAGTCGAGCGCCGGTGGCCGCGACCACCTGCCGCCACCGTGCCGCGGGGTGCCGGTCGTGCAGCGGGACGTACACGGCACCTGCGCCCAGGACGGCGAGGGTGGAGATCACCAGCTCGGCGGAGCGTCGCTGCAGGATCGCCACGCGGTCCTCGGTCCCGATCCCGGCGCGCACGAGCCGCCGGGTGAGTCGGTCGGCGCAGGCTGCCACCTCGGCGTAGGTGAGTTCCCGCTCGCCGTCGACGACGGCGATCGCGTCGGGGGTGAGCCGCACCTGCTCGGCGAAGAGGTCGGGTACCGAGCGGGCAGTCTCCCTGCCGGGTGCGATGGTGTCGTTCCACTCGTGCAGCACGCGTCCGCTCAGGTCGGCGGCCAGCACCGGGAGGTCGGCCAGCGGACGGTGTGGCTCGGCCGCCGCGGCCGTCAGCAGCTGGACGAGCCCGTCGATCACGGCCTCGGCGATCATCGGGTGGAACAGGTCGGTGCGGTACTCCAGCATCGTCTCGATACCGCCGGGCCGACCATCGGCGTCCCGGCGTTCGACGGCGTTGACGGTGAGGTCGAACTTGGCGATGTCGAGGTCGACCATCACCGGCGTCGCCGTGACCCCCGGCAGGTCGAGGGCGCCCGCAGGCGCGTTCTGCAGCGCCAGCAGCACCTGGAAGAGCGGGTGCCGCGTGGTCGACCTGGTCGGCGCGAGGTCGCTGACGATGTGCTCGAAGGGCAGGTCCTGGTTGTCGAACGCGGCGAGGGCGGTGTCGCGGGCGCGGCCGAGCAGCTCGTGCAGGCTCGGGGTCCCGCTCGTGTCGGTGCGTAGGACGACCGGGTTGATGAACAGCCCGACCAACTCGTCCAGGGTGTCGGAGGTGCGCCCGGCCACCGGCGTGCCCAGAGGGATGTCCGTGCCGGCGCCCAGCCTGGTGAGCAGCGCCGACAGGGCCGCCTGCAGCACCATGAAGACGGTGGCGTCGGCCTCGCGTGCGATCCGCAGCAGGTCGGCATGCACGGCGGCCGGAACCGTGCGCAGGATGGCCCGTCCCGCACCCTCGACTGCGGGCACCGGCTGATGGGTGCCGGGGAGTTCCAGGGCCGCGGGCAGACCCTGCAACGTGCGGGCCCAGAAGGCGCGCTGGGCATCGAGGTCGTGCACGGCGCGGCGCTGCCACAGTGCGAAGTCCGCGTACTGCAGCGGCAGCGGGGCGAAGTCCGGTCGGCCACCAGCGTGGCGTGCCGCGTAGGCGACGCTCAGGTCGCGGCCGAGCGGGGCGAGCGACCAGCCGTCGGCGGCGATGTGGTGCACGACCAGCACGAGGACATGCCGCTGCTCGGACTCGCGCAGCAGCATCGCTCGGATCGGCAGATCGCGGGCCAGGTCGAAGCAGTGGCCGGCGGCGGCGCGCAAGGCCGGCTCGAGGGTGTCGGGCGTGACGTCCACGCACTCGAAGACCGGCCGCGCCTGCTCGGCCGGCACCACGATCTGGGTGCCCGAGCCGTCGACCTCGTCGATCAGAGTCCGCAGCACCTCGTGCCGGGCGACGACATCGTCGAGAGCGAGGGCGAGCGCCTCGACGTCGAGTGACCCCTCCAGCCGCATCGCGATCGGCAGGTTGTAGGTCGGGTCGGGGCCGGTGACTCGGTCCAGGAACCACAGCCGTTCCTGGCCGAACGACAGCGGCAACCGATCGGGGCGGGAGCCGGCTTCCGGGGCGCTCCGTCGACCGGAGGCCGCCCGGCGCATCCTGGTGCTCAGCTGCGCGATCGTCGGAGCCTCGAACAGGTCGCGCAGTGCGAGGTCGACCTGCAGTGTCGACCGGATGCGGGCCAGCAGCCGGGTGGCGAGCAGCGAGTGCCCGCCGAGGTCGAAGAACCCGTCGTCGATGCCGACGTCCGACACCTGCAGGATCTCGCCGAAGAGCGCGGCGAGCGACCGCTCGTCGTCGTTGCGCGGCAGTCGAGCCGGACCGACGGGGGCGGGGTCCGGCAGGGCGGCGATGTCGAGCTTGCCGTTGGCCGTGCGGGCGAACTCGTCGACGACCACCACGACCGAAGGCACCATGAAACCCGGCAGCGTGGTCGCCAGCTCGGCGCGAAGCTGCAGCGGGTCGCAGGCAGCGGTGTCGGGGGCGGGAACCACGTAACCGACCAGACGTGTTCCGGTCGCCTCCCGGCGGCCGACCACCGCGGCGCGTCCGACGCCCGGCAGCGCGCCGAGCGCGGCCTCGACCTCGCCGAGCTCGACCCGGAACCCCTGGATCTTCACCTGGTCGTCGCTGCGGCCGAGGTACTCCAGTGCTCCGGAGCGGAGGCGCCGGGCCCGGTCACCGGTGCGGTACATCCGTGACCCCGGAGGCCCGAAAGGATCGGCGACGAAGCGCGCGGCGGTCAGCTCCGGACGACCCCGATAGCCCCGTGCCACCCCGTCTCCGGCGAGGTAGAGCTCGCCGGGCACGCCGTCGGGGACCGGTCGCAGATGAGCGTCGAGCAGGCGGACGACGGCGCCGTCCACGCTCTCGCCGAGCGGGGCGATGCCGGGCCAGGTGTCGACCCGGGCCGGCATCGTCGCCGTGGTGACGGCATGGGTCTCCGCCGGACCGTAGACGTTGTGCAGCGTGCGTCCGGAGGCGAAGAAGCGGCGTGTGGCGGCGGCCGTCGAGAGAGCCTCACCCCCCTGGAAGACATCGGTCAGCGCGGGAAGCTGGTGCCCGGTCCGCCCGGCGGCCTCGATCAGAGCCTCGATGACCAGGTTGGGGGCGAACAGCTCGGCGACGTCGTGCCGCTGCAGCCAGCCGACCAGCAGGTCGGCGCTGCGGCGGGTCGGTTCGGTCGGCAGCACGAGGGTGCGTCCGCTCCCCAGCGGCGCCAGGATCTCCTGGACCGAGAAGTCGAAGCCGATCGCGGTGAACTGGGCCGTCCGCACCCCGGTCGCGGCCGGGAAGCGGCGGATGTGCCAGCGCAGCAGGTTGGACAGACCCGCACCCGGCATGACGACGGCCTTCGGCACCCCGGTGGAGCCCGAGGTGTAGACGACGTACGCCGGGTTGGCGAGGCGGATCGGGGCGGTGCGCTCGTCGTCGGTGAGCGGGGCGGTGGGGTCGACCGGGGCGTCGGCGCTACCGACAGCGACGAGCGGAATCTCGGTCGGGATGCCGTCGCAGGCTCCGACGTTGCTCAGCACGCAGAGCGGTCGTGCGTCCGACAGCATCTGGGTCACCCGCGCAGCCGGGTACTCGCAGTCGACGGGCAGGTAGGCCGCGCCGGTCTTGATCACGGCCAGGATCGCCACGACCAGCTCTGCCGAGCGCGGCATCGCGACCGCGACCACCTGCTCCGGCCCGGCGCCCCGGGCGACGAGAGCACGAGCGAGCGTGTCAGCCCGGCGGTGCAGTTCGGCGTAGGAGAGGCTGCTCTCCTCGAAGACGACGGCGGTGGCGTCCGGGGTGAGCGCGGCCTGCGCCTCCAGCAGGGCATGCACCCGGTCGTCCGCCGCCGCGACCGGCGGCTGCCCCGCGCCGGCGGCGAGCGCCGCCCGCACCTCGTCCGGGGCCGCGGCGGGGAGGTCGCAGAGGCGACGGTCGGGGTCGGTGGCCAGCGCGGCGAGCAGCTGCCCGAAGCGGTCCGCGAGCGCGGCGACGGTGGCGTGGTCGAACAGGTCGGAGCTGTACTCGAGCGCCGCGTCGATGCCCGCCGGGGCCCCGTCGGAGTCGACCTCGGCCGACATGGACAGGTGCAGGTCGAACTTCGCGATGCCGACGTCGACCGGGGCGGTGGCGACCTCGACACCGTCGAAGGTGAGCGGACCGGTGCCGTCGATGTAGGAGAACATCACCTGGAACAGCGGCGGGTGTGACATCGAGCGCTGCGGCCGCAGATGCTCGACGACCTTCTCGAACGGCACGTCCTGGTGGGCGTAGGCGGCCAGGGCCGTCTCCCGCACCCTTGCGAGCAGGTCGCGGAAGGTCGGGGCTCCGGCGAGGTCGGTGCGGAGCACGAGAGTGTTCACGAAGAAGCCGACGAGGTCGTCGACGGCCTCGCTCGACCTGCCGGCGACGGGGCTGCCGATCGGGATGTCGTTGCCCGCGCCGTGCTGTTCGAGCAGGGTCGCGAAGGCGGCCTGCAGGGTCATGAACAGGGTCGCCCGGGAGTCGGCGGCGACGGCGTTCAGGGCGCGATGGACGCTGGCCGGCACCTCGAAGCGCACTGTCGCGCCACGGTGGCTCGGTATCGACGGGCGCGGCCGGTCGGTGGGCAGGTCCAGGGCCTCGGGAATGCCCCGCAGGGCCTCGCGCCAGTAGGCCAGCTGGCCGGCGGCCAGGCTGTCGGCATCATCCTCGGCCCCGAGCAGCTCGCGCTGCCACAGGGCGTAGTCGACGTACTGCACGGGCAGGTCCGGCCAGGTCGGCGCGGTGCCGGCGAGCCGGGCGGCGTAAGCCGTGGAGAGGTCCCGGGCCAGCGGGCGCCACGACCAGCCGTCGCCGGCCACGTGATTGAGCACCAGCAGCAGGACATGCTCCTCGGGACCCACGCCGAAGACGGTGGCGCGGATGGGCAGGTCGTGTGCCGGGTCGAAGGGCAGCCGGGCGGCGCGGTCCACCGCGGCCTCGAGGTCGTCCTCGGCGACCGGGACGAAGGGGCAGGCGATGGCGACGTCCTCGGCGGCCACGACGTCCTGGTAGGGCACGCCGTCGTCGTCGGACGGCAGCAGCGTGCGCAGGGACTCGTGGCGAACGGTCACGTCGGTGACGGCCGCGCGCAGGGCGTCGACGTCGAGCCGGCCGCGCAGGCGCAGGCTCATCGGGATGTTGTAGGTCGCCGAGGGGCCCTCGAGCTGGCGCAGGAACCACAGGCGCAGTTGGGCGAACGACAGCGGTGGCCGCGCCGGCCGCGGCCGACGGGTCAGGCTGGGTCGACTGCCCTGGGCCGCGCCGACGCACTCGGCGAAGGCGGCGACGGTGGGTGCAGCGAACAGGTCCCGCACCGAGACGTCCACGCCGAAGACGCTGCGGACCCTGCTGACCAGGCGGGTGGCGAGCAGCGAGTGTCCGCCGAGGTCGAAGAAGTCGCGGTCGGCACCCACTCGGGACAGGCCCAGCAGTTCGGCGAAGAGCGAGCACAGGATCTGCTGCCGCTCACCGACGGGCTGGGCCCCGACCGCGCGGACGTCCCAGTCCGGCGTGGGGAGGGCCGCCCGGTCGAGCTTGCCGTTCGGGGTGAGCGGCAGCGCGTCGAGCACGAGGATGGCCGACGGCACCAGACCGGCGGGTAGGGCGGTGCGGCAGGCCGCGGCCGCACGGGCGGGCAGGTCGTCGGCCGGCTTGCCGCCGGGGACGTTGGCCAGTGGCCGGGCCGGGTCGGCCGGACGGGCGGGTCGCGCGGACGCGGCACGACCGGGCGCCGCCACTTCGATGTCGATCCGACCCGGTGTCGCGGAGGGCATGACGGCGACGTCCAGGCCATGGTCCGCGGCCCAGGTCGCGACGGCCTCGGGGTCGGGCCACGCGCCGGTGGGCACGGCGTCGAGGGCGCGCCGCGCGGCCTCGGCGTCCCCGTCGAGCAGCAGCGCGCGGGCAGTCGTCTCGTGCTGCTGCCGGGTGTCGGGCGCGCCGGTCACGCGGATCGCGTCCTGGGGCTGAGTCCGGGCCTCCACCACGGCCAGCGCGAAGGCGGCCGGGTCGTCGAACTCCGGCCGCCAGGCGAGGTCGACGGTGCTCGCGCGCGTCGGTTCGACGCTGTGGAGCACCACGTCGTAGCGGTGCCGGGTCATCTCGTTGTGCCGGGCACCCCGACGCACCCGTAGCTCGACGCCCGGCAGGCCGAGCGCGGCCATGCGGTCGGCGCCGAACCAGGCGGGGTCCAACAGCAGCTCCGGTTCGTCGGCAAGGCTGCGTGTGACCCGCGCGGCGACGGTGCTCGCGGTGTCGAACTCACTGCCCCGGCGCAGCTCGACCGCGGTGCGGAATGTTGCCAGCGAGGCCAGATTGCGGACGTCGCCGAGGACGATGCGCCCGGTCGGGCTCAGGAGCGGCACCAGGTTGCCGAGCAGGTCGGCCAGGTAGTCGGCGCTGGGGAAGTACTGCACCACCGAGTTCAGGACGATGGTGTCGAACCGTCCGGTCGGCAGGCCGGCGAGGTCGTGCGCGGGGCGCGCGTCCAGGGTGACCCGGTCGACGAGCGCGGGATCGGCGGCCACGTGCCGACGCAGGCGCTCGATGACAGCGGCCGAGATGTCGGTGCCGACGTACTCGGCGCAGGTCGGGGCGATCCGGGTGAGCACCAGGCCGGTGCCGCAGCCGATCTCGAGCACGGTCGACCCGGCGTGCCGGCTGATGAGATCGACGCTGGCCTGTCGCCACTCGGCCATCTCGGCCTCCGGCAGCGGACGGCCGGTGTAGCTGGAGTTCCAGCCGGTGAAGTCGTCGCCGGCGGCGGTGCCGGTGTCGCGGTAGTGCTCGTCGTAGGTCGTGCGCCAGACCGCGAGCCGGGCGTCCTCGCCGTCGAGGTCGCGGCCGTCGCCCTCGTCGGTCGCCGGACCGGGCACCAGGTAGCCGACCAGCCGTGGTTCGCCGCGGTGCTCGACCGTGGTGACGACAGCCCGCTCGACGCCAGGGACAGTGCCGAGCACGGCTTCGACCTCGCCCGGTTCGATGCGGACGCCTCGCACCTTGACCTGCTCGTCAGCCCGGCCCAGGTAGTCCAGCTGGCCGTCGGCGCGCCACCGGGCCAGGTCGCCCGAGCGGTACATCCGCGAGCCGGCGGGACCGAAGAGGTCGGCGACGAAGCGCTGCGCGGTCAGACCGGGCCGACCCAGGTAACCCCGCGCGATGCCGCCGCCGGCCAGGTAGAGCTCGCCGACGACCCCGACGCCGACCGGCTGCAGCCGGTCGTCCAGGACGTAGGTGCGCGCGTGCGCCACCGGACGTCCGATCGGCGGGGTCGCCGGGTCGACCAGGGTGTCGCTCACCGTCGTGCAGACGGTGGCCTCGGTGGGGCCGTAGGCGTCGTACATCTCGCGGCCGGGCGCCCACCGGGCGAGGAGCTCGGCAGTGCCGGCCTCGCCGGCGATCACGAGGGTGACGTCGTCGGCGAAGGTGTGGCTGCCCATGGCGGCGAGGGCGCTCGGGGTGATGGTGACGAAGTCCGTTGCGGTCTCACCGACGAGATCGGCCAGTGCTGCCCCGGGTCGGAGCCGGTCGGCGGGGGCCAGCGTGAGGGCGCTACCGGAGAGCAGGGCCAGCGTGATCTCCCAGGCGGCGGCGTCGAAGCCGATCGCGGCCAGCTGCAGGACGCGGCGGCCGGGGCCCAGGCCGAAGCGCTCGATCAGCGGAACCAGGTTGGCGACGATGTTGCGGTGCTCGACCATCACACCCTTCGGGCGTCCGGTCGAGCCCGAGGTGTAGACGACATAGGCGGCGTCGCGGGGGTGCGGGCCGGCTGCGGCGACGGCGGGCTCCGCCTCGCCGAGGTCGTGAGTCACGGCGCCCCGGTCGGAGGCTGCGACGATCATGACGGCGGCCTCGGCGGGTAGCCCGCCGGCGAGCGTGGCCGTGGTGAGCACCAGGCGCGGGCTGCTGTCGGCCAGCAGGTGAGCGATGCGAGCCTGCGGGTAGTCCGGGTCGATCGGCACGTACGCTGCCCCGGTCTTCAGCACGGCCACGAGGGCGCAGATCAGCTCCGGGGACCGTGGCAGGCACAGCGCCACCCGGTCGCCGCGACCGACGCCGCGGGCGAGCAGCGTCCGCGCGAGGCGGTCGCTGCGGGCGTCGAGCTCGGCGTAGCTGATCGTCGTGCCCTCGTACCGCAGCGCATCGGCGTGCGGGGTCTCCCGGACACGGCGTGCGAACAGCTCCGGCCAGGTCGTCCCGGCACCGGCGTCGGTCTCGGTGTCGCTGCCGGTGTCGTTCCAGTCGTGGACGACGCGGTCGTACTCCTCGTCGGGCAGCACGTCGACGTCGCCGATGCGGGCGTCGGGGTCGGCGCAGACGGCCGCGAGCAGCATCGTGAAGCGCTCGCTCAGCGCCCGGACGCTCTCCCGCTCGAAGAGGTCGGTGTCGTACTCCCAGTCGCCGTGCAGCTCGGCGGCGCCGGTGCCGTCCGCGCAGGGAGCGATACGGCGGGCCAGGGCCAGCGCCAGATCGAACTTGGCGAACCCGACCTGCACCGGCTCGACGGCGACCTCCAGATCGGCGAGCACGGGCTCGGTCCGGGGCGCGGACTGATAGGCCAGCAGCACCTGGAACAGCGGGTTGCGGGCGTGGCTGCGCGCGGGGTTCACCGCCTCGACGAGCTTGTCGAAGGGAAGGTCCTGGTGTGCGTAGGCGGCGAGGTCCGTCTCCCGGACTCGGCCGATCAGCTCACGGAAGGTCGGGTTGCCCGACGTGTCGACCCGCAGCACCAACGTGTTGACGAAGAAGCCGACCAGATCCTCGAGCGCGTCGTCGGTGCGTCCGGCGATGGGGCTGCCGATGGGGATGTCGGTGCCCGCGCCCACGCGGCTCAACAGGGCAGCGAAGGCGGCGTGCAGCACCATGAAGAGGCTGGCGTCGCAGCCCTTCGCCAGCGCGTCCAGCCGGGCGGTGAGCGCCGGGTCGGCTCGGAAGGCGAGGGTCGAGCCGCGGTGTCGGGCCGAGTCGGGACGGGACCGGTCCGTGGGCAGGCGCAGGCCCTCGGGCAGCTCGGCCAGCTGCTCGCGCCAGTAGTCCAGCTGCTCGGTCATCAGACTGGTCCGGTCGTCCTCGGAGCCGAGCAGTCGGCGTTGCCACAGGGCGTAGTCGGCGTACTGCACGCTCGTGCCGGCCGGCTCCGACCCGGGCCCGCTCGTGGGCTCCTCGCCGGCCTGCCGGCGCGTGTAAGCGCGGTTCAGATCGTCGAGCAGCGTGCCGATGGACCATCCGTCACCGGCGATGTGGTGCAGCACGAGCATCAGCACGTGCTCGTTGTCCGAGAGCCGCAGCAGCGTCGGGCGCAGCGGCAGGTCGACGGCGAGGTCGTAGACGACGGCGGCCAGCTCGGCGAGCCGGCCCGGCAGCTCGCCGGGGGCGATCTCCTCGACGGCGAGCGCCGGGGCCCGGTCGGGAACGGGGTGCACCAGCTGGTGCGGCTCTCCGTCGACGGCCGGGTAGGTGGTGCGCAGGATCTCGTGGGCGGCGAGGCAGTCGGCGAGCGCCTGCTGCAGGGCCTCGACGCGCAGAGCACCGGTGAGGCGCAGGGCCGTGGGGATGTTGTACGTCGAGTTCGGCCCGTCCAGCCGGTTGAGGAACCACAGCCGGCGCTGCGCGAACGACAGCGGCAGTACCGCCGGACGCTCGGCACGGCTCAGTGGCGGGCGTGTCGAGGCGCGGTCGTCGAGCAGGCCGGCGAGCCCGGCGGGGGTGGGGCGGTCGAAGAGGTCGCGGACCGTGAGTTCGGTGCCCAGCACGCTGCGCAGCCGGGCGGTCAGTCGGGTCGCGAGCAGGGAGTGGCCGCCGAGGTCGAAGAAATCGTCGTGGACGCCGACCGGGACCGTGCGACCGAGCACGTCGGCGAAGAGCGCGCAGAGGACCTCCTCGCGCGGTGAGCGCGGCAGCCCGGCCGTGGCGGTGGACACGGGCGCCGGCAGCGCGGCCCGGTCGAGCTTGCCGTTGGCGGTGCGCGGGAGGGCAGGGACCGGCACGATGGCGGTGGGGACGAGGTGGTCGGGCAACACGGCGGCGAGGTCGGCCCGCAGCCGCACGGGGTCGGGGTGCACGCCGGGGACGCCGACGACGTAGGCGACCAGGGTGCGGTTGCCCGCGCCGGTATCGCGCGCGATGACGGCTGCGCCGGCGAGGTCAGGACGTGCGGCCAGGACGGTCTCGACCTCGCCGGGCTCGACCCGGATTCCGCGGATCTTCACCTGGTCGTCGGTGCGTCCCAGGAATTCCAGGGCACCGTCGGCGGTGCGCCGAACCAGGTCGCCACTGCGGTACATCCGCGCGCCCGGGGTCGTCGCGTACGGATCGGCCACGAACCGGGCGGCGGTCTCGGCGCTGCGGTGCAGGTAACCCCGGGCCTGCTGCACGCCGGCGAGGTACAGCTCGCCCGCGGTGCCGACCGGGACAGGACGCAGGCAGCGGTCCAGGACGTAGTTGCCGGTGCCGCGCAACGGCGTGCCGATGCCCGGCGTCCGGGTGCCGGTCGCGTCGACGGCGGTGGCGGTGACGACGTGTGTCTCGGCTGGCCCGTAGTGGTTGTGCAGCTGTGCGTATGCGACGGCACCCGTGCACAGTGCCCGCACCGGGTCACTGATCTGCAGTCGCTCCCCGGCCTGCACGACGTGCCGCAGAGACGGCAGCTGCAGGTCGAGTTCGAGGGCGGCCTCGCCTACCGCGTGCAGCACCAGGGTGGGGGCGTAGAGCTCGGTCACGCCCTCACCGGCCAGCCATCGAGCCAAGGCCGCAGCGTCCCGACGAGTGGCGTCGTCGGGAACGGCCAGGGTCCGCCCGGTGAGCAGGGCCGACAGGATCTCCTGGGACGCCACGTCGAAGCTGAGGGAGGCGAACTGGGCCACGACCGCGTCGTCGTCCGCGGGCACGACGCGGGCGTGCTCGCTCAGCAGGTTCACCAACGCCCCGGCCGGCATGACGACGGCCTTGGGGCGCCCGGTCGAGCCCGAGGTGTACATGACGTAGGCCGGGTGCAGTGGTCCGACCGGTGCGGGCGGCACCGAGTCCGCGGCCGCCTGTCCGGCCGCCAGTTCGGCTGCCAGCTCGGCGAACACGTCCTCGGTCAGCACCAGCGTCGGCCGCGCATCGGCGATCATCGCCTCGATGCGTTCGGCGGGGTAGTCGGGGTCCAGCGGCAGGTAGGCAGCCCCGCACTCGAGCACGGCGAGCAGCGCGGTGACGAGCCGGCTGGACCGGCTGAGCTGCACGGCGACGATCGACTCCGGGCCCACGCCGCGATGGCTCAGCCGGGCGGCCAGGTCGCGGACGGCAGCGTGCAGCTCCCGGTAGCTGAGGGTGGCATCCGGGGCTCGCAGCGCCACGGCCTCCGGGGTGCTGCGAGCCTGGTCGGCGAAGCGTTGCGCCGGACCTCGCCACGGGACGTCCGCGGGACGGTCGGCGACCCCGGCCGCGATCGCGCGGGCGGCGTCGTCCGGGGTGAGCAGCGTGAGTGAGCCGAGTCTGGTGTCCGGACGCGCGGCGAACTCGGCGAGCACGCGGCGCAGCGTGTCGAGCACGTCGGCCGCCGCGGCGCCGAGGCGGTGATCCAGCCGGAGGCGCAGCCGTCGGCCCGGGATGACCAGCAGCGCCAGCGGGTAGTGGGTGCCGTCGCCGACGGCGAGTTCGGTGAGCCGCAACCCGCCGGCCCGAGCGGTGAGGACGTCCTGATCCAGCGGATAGTTCTCGAAGACCAGGAGGCTGTCGAAGAGGGTGCCGCGTCCGGCGGCCTGCTGGATCCGGGCCACCGGCAGGTGCCGGTGGTCGATGAGGGCCGACTGCTCGTCCTGCAGGCGGGCCAGCAGGTCGGACAGTGTGCGCATGGGTGTCAGCGCGACCCGCACCGGGACGGTGTTGATGAAGGTCCCGATGGTGGTGTCGATGCCGGGGATCTCGGGCGGCCGGTTGGAGACAGTGGCACCGAAGACGACGTCGTCGGCGCCGGTGAGGTGGCCGAGCACGGTCGCCCAGCACCCTTGGACCACGGTGTTCAGGGTGAGCCCGTGGGCCCGTGCCGTCGCGGCGATCGCCGCGGTGGTCGGCTCGTCGAGCTCGAACCAGTCCTGCGCCGGCGGGGCGTCGCCGAGCGGACCGGCCAGCGTCGGGGACTCCAGGTCGCCGAGGTAGTCGCGCCAGGCGTCCTCGGACTTGCTCCGGTCCAGTCCGGCCAGCCAGCCGAGGTACTCGCGATAGGGCGTGACGATCGGCAACGTCGCGTCGTCGCCGTCGGCCCCGTAGAGCGCGAAGAACTCGCCCAGCAGCAGCGGCATCGACCAGCCGTCCAGGACGAGGTGGTGGGTGGTGATGAGCAGGCGATGCCGCTGCTCGCCCAACACGACCAGCGTGACGCGGAACAGCGGCGGCTGCAGCGGGTCGAAGCGGCGGGCCCGGTCGTCGGCGACGATGCGGTCCAGCCGCGCTGCGGGGTCGGGATCGGCCCGCAGGTCGAGCAGCTCGAAGGGCACCTCGATCGCGGTGGGGACGAACTGCACCGGCTCGTCCATCGTGTCCTGCCAGAACCCGGCCCGCAGGTTCGGGTGCCGGCGCAGCAGGGTCGTCAGCGACCGTCGCAGCACGTCGATGCGGATCGGGCCGTCGAGGTCCAGCGAGAGCTGCACCGTGTAGGGGTCGGGCGTCGACGGATCGGTCTCGGCCTCGGCAGCCGTCAGACCGAGCTGGAAGAGCAACCCCTCCTGGAGCGGAGCGAGCGGCAGCACCTCCGCAATGGCGCGGGGGGTCATGGGTTCACCTTCCACATGGCTTCGAGTCGCTCGATCTGGGACTGGTCCATCGACACCAGGGCCAGGTCGGACGGGGTGCGTCCGCCCGCGTCGCCCTGTGCCGCGTGCCGGTCCAGGGCGGTCAGGGCCGCTTCCCACAGCTCGGCGAGCTCGGCGAGCGCGGAGCCGGCGAAGATGCGGCCGGCGCTGCTCCACATCGCCTGCAGCACCGGACGTCCGGTCGTCGCGTCCTCGGCGGCGAAGCAGTTCAGCTCGACGGCGTGGGCCAACGGCAGGTTGAGGTCGGCGCCGGCGCCCAGTGCCGAGGCGTCCGGAGCGGCGGCGAAGGGTGTCTGCGCCGAACCGGTGAACCGCCCCAGGTAGTTGAAGCCGAGGTCGGGCTGGGGGAGCGCGGCCAGCCGGCCACCGGAGGCCGGGTGCAGGTGGCGCAGCCGGCCGTAACCGAGGCCGCCGTCCGGAATTGCGCGGATCTGCTCTTTCACGGCCTTGATCGCCTGACCGCACGCCGGCCCGGCCGCGAACGCGTCCTGCACGTCGATACCGGCGAGGTCCAGGCGGGCGGGATACAGGCTGGTGAACCAGCCGACGGTCCGGGCGAGGTCCGCACCGTCGCCGCGACCGTGGCCCTCGAGATCGACCAGCAGGCCGGAGCGTCGTGACCCACGCGGCGCGCCGGGACGGCGTCGCAACCGGGCCACGGCTAGGGCGAGCGCGGTGAGCAGGACGTCGTCGACCTTCGCGTGGTACGCCGACGGCAGGTCGATCAGCAACGCCGAGGTGAGGTCCGCGGAGACGGTGCGGACGAGCCGGACCGCGGTCCCCTCGGTGTCGCGAGCCGGGTCACTCGGGCCACCGGCGATCGGCGCCGTCGGTCCATCGAGCAGATCGAGCCATCGCTCGGTCTCACCGGCCGCGGCCCGCCGGGCGGCGTCGTCGGCCAGCGATGCGGCCCAGGACCGGAACGAGCGGCTCCGAGTCGGCAGCTCGGGCCGACGGTCCTCGGCCCGGGCGGCCCAGGCCTCGGCGAGGTCGGGGAGCAGGACCCGCCAGGAGACGCCGTCGACCGCGAGGTGGTGGACGACGAGCAGCAGCGTGCCGGGGCCGTCCGGACCGGCGTCGAACCAGACAGCCTGGACCATGTCCTCGGTCGGGTCCAGGCGGGCCAGTGCGGCGGCGGTGTGCTCGGTCACGAGGCGCTCGCGCTCGTGCGATTCGGTGTCGCGCAGGTCGACGGTGCGCAGCCAGCCGGCGGCGTCCACCGAGGCTCGGACGACGACGCCGGGGCCGTCGGGACCGGAGTCGGTCAGCTGTGCGCGCAGCAGGTCGTGGTGCCCGGCCAGGGTCTGCAGGGCCCCGACGACGGTCGCCTCGGACGCCGCTGGCGGGACGGTGAACCGCAGCGACTGGCTGACGCCACGGAGCGGCCCGCCCCGGCCGGCGAGCCAGCGCAGCATCGGCGTGGGGGCGATCTCGCCGACCGGCTCGTCGGCCTCGGTCTCGGTCTCGGCGATGTCGATGGGCAGTGGCACGACGACGCGGGCCAGCTCGGCCACCGTGCGGTGCGCGAAGACCTGGGCCGCGCCGAGCTCGAGGTGCGCGCGCCGCACCCTGCCGGCGAGCTGAATGGCCATGATGCTGTCGCCGCCCAGATCGAAGAAGCCGTCGTCGATCCCGAAATCGGTGCGCCGCAGAACCGTGGCGAACGCGTCGTGCAGCTGCTGCTCGGTCTCGTTGCGGGGCGAGCGGCGGTCGCTGCCGGCGGCGAATGCGGGCGCCGGGAGCGCGCGGCGATCGAGTTTGCCGTTGGCAGTGAGCGGCAACCGCTCCAGCACCACGATCGCCGCCGGCACCATGTAGTCGGGCAGTGACTCGCCCACGCCGCCGCGCAGTGCCTGTTCCTCAAGGGCGGCCGAGCCGTCGGCGACCACGTAGCCGACGAGCCGCTTCTCACCCGGCTCGTCGCTGCGGACGATGACCGCGGCCTGGGCCACTCCCGGTCGGCGGGCGAGCACCGACTCGATCTCGCCGAGCTCGATGCGGAACCCGCGGACCTTGACCTGGTCGTCGATGCGTCCGAGGAACTCGAGGACGCCGTCGTGGCGGCGGCGGACGAGATCACCGGTGCGGTACAGCCGTGCGCCCGGGTCGCCGAAGGGATCAGCGACGAAGCGCTCGGCGGTGAGTCGCGGTCGCTGCAGGTAACCGCGGGCCAGACCCTCCCCGCCGATGTAGAGCTCACCCCGGACGCCGACCGGCACCAGGTTCAGCCGCTCGTCCAGGACGTGGCAGGTGGTGTTGTCCAGCGGGGTGCCGATCGGCACGGTGGGGGGCGCGATCCACGGTGCGCGCATGTGGTGGTGGGTGGTGAAGGTCGTCGACTCGGTCGGGCCGTAGCCGTCCACGACGACGGTGTCCGGGGATGCGGCCAGCACCCGCTCGACGGCCGTCGGTGCGACGACGTCACCGCCGGTCCAGACCTCGCCCACACCGCGGAAGCAGTCCGGGCTCTCCTCGGCCATCAGGTTGAAGACGCCGCTGGTGAGCCAGAGCGAGGTGACGGCGTGCTCGGCGATCAGGCGGCGCAGCGTGTCGGTGTCGAGATCGCCCGGCGGGCCGACGACGACGGTGCCGCCCGAGAGCAGCGGCACCCACAACTCGTACTGCGACGTGTCGAACGAGTACGGCGAGTTCAACAGCACCCGCCGCTGGTGGCCGGTCTCCCAGCAGCGGTCGGCGGCGAAGGCGACCATGTTGTGCTGGGTGATGGCCACGCCCTTGGGCTCACCGGTCGAGCCCGAGGTGTACATCACGTAGGCGAGCTGCGCCGGGACGACCTCGGGTCGGGCGGCACGGGGGACGGTGGCCGTCTCGTCACTGCCGTCGACGACGACCACGGCCGTCCGGCCCGACCACGACGCGCAGTCGAAGTCCGAGTCGGTGCGGCGGTCGGTGAGCAGCACCTCGGCGCCCACCTCGCCGAGGATGAGGGCCATGCGCGCCGGGGGAAAGCGTGTGTTGAGCGGCACGTAATACCCGCCGGCCTTGAGGACGGCGAGGAGCGAGACGACGAGATGCACCGATCGCTGCTGCAACACCGCGACCGCGGACTCCGCGCCGACGCCGTGGGCGGCGAGCCAATCGGCGAGACGTCCGGCTCGCGCGTCCAGCTCGCGATAGGTGAGGCGGGTGCCGTCGTCGGCCTGTACCGCGATGGCGTCCGGGGTGGCGCGCACCTGCTCGGCGAAGCACGCGGCCATGCCGGCAGCCGGGATGGGGGCGGCGGTGTCGTTGCACTCCGTGAGCAGTCGGGCCCGTTCGCGAGCGTCGACCAGGTCGACCGAGCCGATGCGCAGGTCGGGGTCGTCGGCTACCGCGGCGAGCAGGGCGAGCAGCCGCGTGACGATGCCCGCCGCGGTCTCGCGGTCGAACAGGTCCTGGTCGAACTCCAGGTCGCCGTCGATGCCGGCCGGGAGACCGGTGGCGTCCCGGTGGTCGACGAGGTTGATGGTGAGGTCGAACTTCGCGACGCCGAAGTCCAGCGGTTCGCGCCCGACCACGAGCCCCTCCAGCGCCGGGGTCGGCTCGAAGTCCTGGTAGGACAGCACGACCTGGAACAGCGGGTGCTGCGCACCGGCGCGTCCCGGACGGACGTGTTCGACGACGCGGTCGAAGGGGACGTCCTGATGGGCGTACGCGGCCAGCGCCGTGCTTCGCACCCGGCCGAGCAGCTCCGTGAACCGCGGGTTGCCCGAGGTGTCGGCGCGCAGTACGACCGGGTTGATGAAGAAGCCGACGAGGTCGTCCATGGCGCGGTCCGAGCGACCCGCGGCCGGGCAGCCGATGGGAATGTCGGTGCCGGCGCCCAGCCGGTCGAGCAGGGCCGCCAGGGCGGCCTGCATCACCATGTACACCGTCGATCCGTGCTGCCGTGCCAGCCTGTCCAGCCGGCGGTGCAGCAGGGTGTCGATGCGCAGCGGCAGCGACCCGCCGCGGTGTCGGGCCACCGGCGGCCGGGCCCGGTCGTAGGGCAGGTCCAGCTGGCCGGGCATGCCGTCCAGAGCCTGGCGCCAGAAGGCCAGCTGACGAGCGGCCCGGCTCGGCGGATCGGTCTCGTCGCCGAGCAGCTCCGGCTGCCAGGCCGCGACGTCGCGGTACTCCAGCGCGGGGGCCGTGCGAGCGGGCGGCGTGTCGTCGCGCAGGAGGTCGCGGTAGAGGTCGCCGAGATCGTCGAAGAGCGGGATGAGCGACCACCCGTCCCCGGCGATGTGGTGGATGAGCAACAGCAGGACGTGCTCGTGCGGACCCAGCGCGAACAGCTGCGCCCGCATCGGCAGCTCGGCGCGCAGGTCGAACGGCTCGCGAGCCGCGGCACGCAGCGCAGCGGGCAGGGACTGCTCGTCGGCCTCGGCGGTGCGTAGCAGGCGGGGCGGCACCGGCAGCACGACCGGGTCGCCGTTCTCACCCCGGTACACGGTGCGCAGGATCGGGTGCCGGTCGAGCAGGGCGCGGAGGGCGGCGTCCAGGGCGGAGCGGTCCAGTTCGCCGGACAGCCGGAGGGCGACGGGCATGTTGTAGGTCGGAGCCGGGCCGTGCACCTCCCGCAGGACCCACATGCGCCGCTGCGCCGCGGTCATGGTGAACGGGGCGTCGGGGGCCGCCGGGCGCAGCGCTGGGCGCGGCTCGCGCGCGTCGCCGGCCGCGGCGAGCAGCCCGGCCGGGGTGGGGTGGTCGAAGAGGTCGCCGATGCCGATCTCGAGGGACAGCTCGACGCGGGCGGCCGCGAGCAGGCGGGTCGCGAGCAGCGAGTGGCCGCCGAGGTCGAAGAAGTTGTCGTCCGGGGCGACGTCGTCGCGACCGAGCACGCGCGCGAAGAGCCGGCGCAGCAGGACGCCCCGGTCGTCTCCGCTCGCGGGCGCCGGCTCGCCCCCGCGCGCGGCGTCGCGGCCGTCGTCGGGCAGTGCAGCCAGGCCGGCGCGGTCCAGCTTGCCGTTGGCGTCCATCGGCAGCGCGTCCAGCACCGTGAACGACGTCGGCACCGACGCTGGCGGGAGCACGGTACGCAACAGGTCGCGCCAGGCGGCGATGTCGGACCGCGCCCCGGCGGCCGGGACGACGTAGGCGGCCAGGCTCGCTCCGGCGCCCGCGTCCTCGCGGGCCAGCACGGCCGAGTCGGCGACGCCGGGGCAGCCGGCCAGTGCGGCCTCGACCTCGCCCAGCTCGATGCGGAACCCGCGCACCTTCACCTGCCGGTCCGCGCGTCCGAGGTAGTCCAGCCCGCCGTCGGGGCGTCGGCGCACGACATCGCCGGTCCGGTACATGCGCTCACCCGACGGCGCGGCCACGAACCGCGTCGCGGTGAGACCCGGCCGGTTCAGGTAGCCGTGGGCCAGGCCGGCACCGGTCACGTAGAGCTCGCCGGCGAAGCCGTCCGGAACCGGGCAGAGCGCGGCGTCGAGCACGTGGGTGTCGAGATGGGCGAGCGGGCCGCCGATGTCGGCGCGGGACCGGCCGGGTCGCACCACGGTGTGCGTGACGTGCACCGTGGTCTCGGTGATGCCGTACATGTTCGACACGGTCGGACGGCGCCGGGTCGAGTGCAGCCAGCTGTCCAGGCGGGTGGGGTCGAGCGCCTCGCCGCCGAGCACGACGTGCCGCACCGAGGACGGCAGATCGCCGGCCGCGAGCAGCTGGTAGAGCGCCGTCGGGGTCTGGCTCAGCACGGTGACGCCGTGGTCGACCAGCAGCTGTCGCGTCGCCGCGGGCGAACGGCTCGTGAGGTAGGGGACGACGACCAGGGTGCCGCCGTGCAGCAGCGGTCCCCACAGCTCCCAGACCGAGAAGTCGAAGGCGTAGGAATGGAACATCGTCCACACGTCGGCCGGGCCGAAGTCGATCTGCTCCCGGCAGCTCGCGAAGAGGGCGGCGATGTTCCGGTGCGGGATGCAGACCCCCTTGGGACGTCCGGTGCTACCGCTGGTGTAGATCACGTAGGCGGTCGAGAGCGGATCGACGGCGACATCGGGATCATCGTCGGGGCACCCGGCGACCGCGAGGTCGGTCAGATCGACCCAGCGCGCGGCGACGTCCGTACCGCCGTCGGTGTCGCCGTCGGTGCCGCCGCCGGTTCCGTTGTCGGGGGCACCGACCGGGTGGTCGGATGCCGGGCCGCGACCCAGGATCACGACGGGGTCGGCGTCGGCGATCATGGTGCGCAGCCGCTGGGTCGGGTAGTCGGGGTCGAGCGGCAGATAGGCCGCGCCGGACTTGAGCACGCCGAGGACGGCGACGACGAGCTCGACGCCGCGAGGCAGGGCGATCGCCACCAGCGACCCCGGCCCGGCCCCGCGCGCGGCGAGGAGGTGTGCGACCCGGTTCGCGCGGGCGTTGAGCTCCGCGTAGGTGAGGGTGCCGTCGTCGGCCACGACGGCCGTCCGGTCCGGCTGGCGCCGCACCTGCGCGGCGAAGGCCGCGAGGGGCAGCGGCAGGGCGTCGGTTGCCGCGGCGGCCTGCGGACGGGCAGCACCTGTCGGCGGCGGGATGGCGCCGAGCAGGTGCGCCGCCGGATCGGCAGCAGCCTCGGCGAGGGCGGTGAGGACGCGGACGAAGCGCTCGAGGTGGCTCCGCGTCGCGGCGTGATCGAGCTGACCGGCGCTGCCCTCGACCAGCACCTGCAACCGGTCGTCGGGCAGGTCGCGGACGGTGATCTTGACGGCGTCGACAGGACCGGTGCGCAACGTCCGGACCACCGCCCCGAGCCCGGCGAAGTCGGGGTCGGGGCGCCGCGGTTGGACGTCGATCGTGACCGGGTGCATCGCCTCGCGGTCACCGAGTCGTCCGAGGTCTCGCCGCAGTTCGGCCTGCGGGTAACGCTGATGGGCCAGCAGGCCTTCGACCGCGTCCCGAACCTCGGCGACCAGCAGGTCCAGCCGCCGCGCCGGCGACGCGTCGACCACGACGGGCAGCACACCCGCGGTCATGGCGGGCAGGCTCCGGGTGGCCCGGCTGCGCCGGCCGGGGACCGCCAGGCCGACGGCGGCCCGGTCGGTGCTCAGCAGCCGTTGCGTGTGCAGGGCCGCCGCGGCCACCACCGCGACGGGACGGGCGGTGCCCGAGTGACGGGCGACGCGCTCGAGTCCGGCGGTCACGGGTGCGCCGAGGACGGTCTCGACGCGGTGGATGCTCCCGGCCGCTGAGTCGGGCACCGCCGCGGGAGCAGCAGCGAGCGGTGTCTCCGGGCTACCGGCGCAGGCCGCGCGCCAGAACCGCGCGTCGGCCTCGAAGGCAGCGTCGGCCCGGTAGGCGACCCCGGCCGCGAGCAGCTCGGCGAGCAGGTCCTCGTCGGACGACGCGACGCCGGTCGGGCCCGGACCCGACGGGTTCGGGCCTACTGAGTACGCGGCCGCCACCCGGTCCACGAACGTCGCCATGCCGCGGCCGTCCAGCGCGATGTGGTGGACGGCGAGGATCCAGTGGTGCAGTTGCGGACCGACGGTGACGAGCAGGCTGCGCAGTAGGGGGTCGGTGTCCGGGCGCAGCGGGGTGTCCAGCAGCCGGTGGGCGGCAGCCTCGGCCGCCGCGACCGGGTCGTCGGCGGCGCTGACGTCGAGGCACTCGGTCGCCGTCGAGCCGACGCCGGCAGGCAGCAGCCGCTGAGCGATGGTGCCGTCGTCGGAGACTTCGATCCTGGCGCGTACCGCCGCCGACGAGGCGATGGCGGTCTCGACGGCCGCGACGAAACGGTCCGGATCGAGGGGCCCGCTGAGCTCGATCCGGTCCGCGCCCAGATAGGTGGTGCCGCTCGGGTCGGCCGCCTGTGCGAACCAGATACCGAGCTGCGCGTCGGTGAGGTCGAGCAGCGGGGTCTCGGCGGCCGGCATCGTGGTCCCTCGTTCCGTGTCGTCGTGGGGTGGTCGCTGCGGGTCGTCGCTGCGCGCGGTCGCTGCGGCGGTCCGGGCGCTCAGCGCAGGCCGGACTCGTAGGCGTGGATGACGGCGTGGACGCGGTTGGGCAGGTCCAGCTTGTGCAGCACGCTGCGGACATGGGACTTCACCGTGTGCTCGGACACGGTGAGCTCGGCGGCGATGCCGGCGTTGCTCAGGCCGCTCGCGATCCCGACGAGCACCTCCCGCTCGCGGTCGGTGAGCGCCGCGATCGAGGCGCCGGTGGTGACCCGCCGTGCGGCCGTGCCGGCGGCTGCGGCTGGCCGGGTCTCGTCCTCGTCCGCAACCGCGACGGCTGCCTCGGGGCCGACGTCGGGGTCGATGTCGTCGCGCAGCACCCGGTAGCCGGAGCTGGCCAGCTCGATGGCGGCTGCGAGCTGCGCGCCGGCCACGCTGGCCGGGAGCAGACCGTGGACGCAGTGCCGGTCGTCGGGGCGTGCGTCGCCGCCCACGACGACGATGCGGGGGATCGGGTCGAGGTGCTCGATCATCAGGCGTGCCTGCTGCACCAGCGCCGCGTCGTGCAGCACCAGCACGTCCGGTGCGCTGCTCAGCAGCTCGGCTTGGGCCCGCGGCTCGATCTCACCGTCGCCGACGACCTCGACGGTTGCCGCTCCGGCGAGCATCGCCCGCATGCCGGTGCGCACCAGAGCGTCGTGGGCCAGCACGAAAACCCGCGTCACCGAGCCGGCGACGGCGGGACGGAGCGGCGTCGGAGCAGGCCCGTCGAGCGAGGTCGCCGACGGTGCCGGGGGGAGCAGACGGATGTCGGTCCGGAGCGTCCGGACGTTGCTGGAACGGTCCACGAAGCACCTCACTGCACTGGGGAGTCATCGGCAGGGTAAGGGCCCGCGGGTGGCGTCCAATACTGATTCCTAGTGGGCCTCAAGTGCGTTTCAAGCGGACTTCTACTGCGTCCTCAGTAATGCACACAATTGCCGAGGGAATCGCGGCCGACGGGGTGTTCTGACGCAATTTCCTGCTAATTTCCGAGCCATGTCCGACCATGACCGAACACCAGGACCGAACCGTGGCAATGAGGGCACGGACGAGGACTTCGGGGTGCAGCGGCTCCGCGAGGTCGTGGCCCGAAGCATGCGTCGATCGGTCGCCGAGCTGCCCGGTGACGACGAGGACCTCATCGATCACGGCGCCCATTCCCTCACGGTCATGCACGTCGTCTCGGCCGCCGCCGAGCACGGGATCCGGCTCGAGGAGAAGGACCTCTGGCTCGACCCCACGCTGGCCGGCTGGTGGCGATGTGTCCAGGACGGCCGGGAACTCGGACGGGACGCCGTCGGGTCGAGCTGACAACTTCTGGTGACGATTGCCGCAACGACAGATCGTTGAGCGCCGAAACATATTCGGACGGTCAACCCACTCGAGCGACCTCTGGAGGGTCCATGGAATTCGGCGTCAATTTCTTTCCGGTTGTCGATCCTGCGCGCCTGAGTGCCGACCGTTACTACGCGCAAGCCCTCGAGCTGGCCGCGGACGCCGACCGGTTGGGGTTCGAGCACGTCCAGATCGTCGAACACTTCGGATCGCCCTACGGGGGGTACAGCCCGGACCCGATCGCCTTCCTGAGCGCCGTGGCGGCGCGGACGACTCGGATCCGCGTCACCACCGGCGCAGTCATCGCGGCCTTCGCTCAGCCGATCCAGCTCGCGGCCTCCCTGGCGATGCTGGACAACCTCTCGGGTGGTCGCCTGGACGTCGGCTTCGGCCGCGCGTTCCTGCCCACGGAGTTCGAGGCGTTCGGCGTCTCTCTCGATTCCAGTCGCTCCCGCTTCGACGAAGGCATCGAGGCGTGCGTGGCGCTGTGGACCGGCCGTGATGTCGTTTTCGAGGGAGAGCACCACCGCTTCGGCCCGTTTACCAGCTATCCGCGCCCGCTGCAGCAGCCGCACCCACCGATCTTCGTCGCCTCGGCCACGAGCCCGGAGTCCTGTGCGGCGGCAGGTCGTGCCGGTCACCACCTGCAGGTCGTCCCGTCGGTGACCTCTCGGGAGGGACTGACCGCGATGATCGCCGGCTATCGGGCGGCTCGCGCCGAAGCCGGGCACGACGGGCCGGGCCGCATCCAGGTCAAGTACACCTGCTACCTGGGCGAGGACGCCGAGGTCGTGCTGTCCGACGCCCGGGAGAACGAGCACAACTACGTCGCCCGGATGGCTGACGCGGTGGCCGGCTGGGCCACCGCGCGCAGCGCTGCGTACCCCGGATACGAGAAATTCGTGGACAAGGTCAAGACCTACGACTTCGATCGGTCGCTGGCCGAGCGCAAGGTGCTCGCCGGCACCGTCGAGGACGTCGCCGGGCAGATCGGGGAGATCAGGGACTGGTATGGCTCCGACATCTGCCTGAGCCTGCAGTTCAATCCCGGTCATCTGCCGCATCACCGCGCCCGCCGCGCCATGGAGCTCTTCGCCTCGGAGGTCGCGCCGCGGTTCTCCGGCTCGATGTCAGGCTCCGTCACCGGCGCCGCGCTCGGTGCCGGCGTCGCCTGAACGGTCCGACGATGACGGCCTCTCACTTCCACGCCGATGTCGCCGTCGTCGGCCTCGGCGCCTGGGGCGCGTGCGCGCTGTGGCGGCTCGCCGAGGCCGGGGTCTCGGTGATCGGCATCGAGCGCTACGGGTTGGGCAACGTCCATGGATCGTCGTACGGCGGCACCCGGATGTTCCGCACGGCCTGCCTGGAACACCCCGATCTCGTACCGATGGCGCAGCGTTCGGCGCAGCTGTGGCGTGAACTCGAGCGGCGCACCGGTGTCGAGCTGATGGTCGGCAGTGGTGCTGCGCTCATCGGCCCGCCTGACGGAGCGATCGTCGGGGGAGCCCTCGCCGCGGCCCGCACCCACGACCTGGACTACCGGCTGCTCGACGCCCCGAGGCTTGCCGCGGCCATGCCCGCCCATGCCGACGTCCCGGCCGGCCACGTCGCTCTGCTGGAGCCGCAGGCCGGCGTCGTCCGGGCCGAGGGCACCATCCACGCCGCCGTCAGCCGGGCCGTCGACCTCGGGGCGCGCGTGCTGACCGACACGCGCGTGCTCGCCTTCGACAGTGACCCTCGCGGCGTCACCCTCTCGACCGGCCTCAGCGAACTGCGGGTCCGTCAGGTCGTGCTCTGCGTCGGTCCCTGGCTGGATCAGCTCGTCGACGGGCTGGCGCTGGAGACGATCCGGATGCCGGTCACCTGGTACACCCCGGATCCCGCGGACGATCGCTTCGAGCTGGCCAGCATGCCGGTGTTCATGCGCGAGCTCGACAGCGGCGAGGTCCTCTGGGGCCACGGCCGGCTGCCGGGAAGCTCGCTGGTCAAGCTGGGACTGGAGGATGTCGGCGTCCACTTCGAGCGGGTGGTGGTCGAGGAACTCGACCGATCGATCGGACCGGCGGACTGGACGGCGTGTGCCGAGCAGACCCGTCGGCATCTGCCCGCACTGCCCGACGAGCCCGTCCGGGTATCGGTCTCGCCCTACTCCCAGACCCCGGACGGTCAGTTCCTGATCGGCCGTCCGCGCGCCGATCCGCGCGTGGTGATCGCCGGCGGCTGCTGCAGCCACGGCTTCAAGCACTCGCCCGCGGTGGGCCAGCTCGTCGCCGACCTGGTCGTCGGCCACGCCCCCGACATGCGCATCGACTTCCTCGACCCGAACCGCTTCGACTGACCGACGTCACATCCCCACAGATTGGTGGACGTATGCAGATCCGAATCCTCGGACCGATCGAGCTGCACGAGAACGGTCGGCCGGCAGTGTCGCCCAAGGGGGCCAAGCAGCGGGCGCTGCTCGGCGCGCTCGTCGTGCGGATGGGACGTCCGGTGACTGCCGGACAGCTCGTGAACGAGCTCTGGGGTGACGACCCGCCGGCCAATGCCGCCAACGCGCTGCAGGCTCACGTGGTCCGGCTGCGTCGGCTGCTGGAGACCGCGGGCGGGCCCGCCGCACCGCGGGTGCTCACCCATCCGCTCGGTTACGTGCTGCACGCCGGTCCGGAGGCCACCGACGCAGCCCGCTTCCTGCGCATGTCCTCGGAGGGACGGGCGCTGGCGCACGACGACCCCGAGCGAGCCCTGCAGGTGCTGCGCGGCGCGCTGGATCTCTGGCACGGTCCGGCCCTGGCGGGGTGCACCGGCGCCATCTGCCGGGCCGACGCGACCCAGCTCGACGAGGGTCGGTTGCAGGCCCTGGAGACGCTCTTCGACGTCAGCCTCCGGACCGGCCGGCACGCCGACGTCATCGCCGACCTGGAGGACCTCGTCGCGGCCAACCCGCTACGTGAGCGTCTCTACGACCTGCTGATGCTCGCGCTGTACCGGTCGCACCGCCAGGCCGAGGCACTCGGAATCTACGAGCGAGCCCGCGGCCATCTCAGCGGTGAGCTGGGCATGGAGCCCGGGCCGGCGCTGCGGGCCCGGCTGCGCGCCGTCCTCGAGCACGATCCCGAGCTCGACGCTCCGGTCGGATCGCCCGCGGAGCGGGGTGCGCCCGCGCGCCGGGGCCGCGTCCGCCCGTCGGTGGAGACGGCCGCCGAGAGCCCGTTCGACGCGCGGCAACCCCTCGCCGCCGAGATCGCCGACCTGCAGCGCGACCTGGGTGACCTGGCCCGGCAGCACCGCGACCTCACCCGCCGAATGGAAGCCCTGTGCCGCCTCGCCGGTCGTTCCGCCGACCTCACGGGACGCCCGGCCGACGTCGCCGTCACGGCGTGAGGTCGATCCTCAGAGGCTGATGGTGGTGCCCGCCGAGGCGCGGAACCGGCGGTCGTGGGTGACCGTCACGACCGGCCCGGCGAACTGCTCGATCGCGGCCTCCAGATCGGCGACGAGCGCCAGGCTGAGGTGATTGGTGGGTTCGTCCAGGAGCAGCACGTCCGGGCGGCCCGTCACCAGGACGGCGAGGTCCAGGCGACGGCGCTGCCCGCTGCTGAGCGACCCCACAGCGACGTCCAGGTCGGCCGGCCGGAAGAGCCCGAGTGCCAGCAGCGCCTCGCCGGCGTCGTCCTCAGCCGTACCGGTGGCGCGCGCGTACGCCGAGCGCAGCAGGCGGGTCGGGTCGTCGACGACGCTGTCCTGACGCAGCAGGCCGACCCTGACGCCCGGACGGCGCCACACCGTCCCGCGTGCGGCCGTCTCCACCCCGGCCAGCAGGCGCAGGAAGGTCGACTTACCCGAGCCGTTGGGGCCGACCACGACGATCCGGTCCCGGCCGGCCAGGGTCAGTCCGGGCAACTCGATGCCGGTGTCGGTGCGACACGGTTCGGCCACGAGCAGCGCCGCGCCGTCGGGACCTGCGTTGTCGGGACCTGCGTTGTCGGGACCTGCGTTGTCGGGACCTGCGCCGGTGACCGCGTCGGGGCCGAAGCGCAGCGGCGGGGGCGGCGCCGGCACGGGGTCGCGGTGTAGCCGGTCGATCTCGGCGCGAGCCGATCGCACGTTCCGCGCCACGGCGGCCTGCGCGCCCGCGCCCCGCATGTCGTAGTTCATCTTGGCGTTGTCGCGTCGGGGCCGGTAATCCGTGGCTGCCCGGTCGGCACCGGCCAGCCTGGTCGCCGCGTCGGCGCAGGCGGCGAGCCAGTCCCGGTGCGCCTGCTCCCAACGGCGCCGCGCGGCCCGCTGGGTCGAGAGATAGTCGCCGTACCCGCCGCCGTAGAGCGTCACGCTGCCCCGTGGGCCGTCCAGGTCGACGATTCCGGTCACCGCCGTGTCGAGCAGGTCGCGGTCGTGGCTGGCGATCAGGCACGGGCCGCGGAAGCCGGCGATCCACCGCCCCAGCCAGTCGACCGCGTCGTCGTCGAGGTGGTTGGTGGGCTCGTCGAGCAGCAGGGCGCCGGGTTCGCCGAGCAGCAGGACGGCCAGGGCCAGGCGCGCCCGCTCGCCGCCGGAGAACCGGTCGACGGGCCGGTCGGTGGGGAGTCCGCCGAGCCCGAGCACGTCGAGCACCTCGGCGACCCGCGCCTCGAAGTGCCACCCACCCCGGTCGGCGAACTCCTCCTGGACCTGGCCGTACTCGTCGGTCAGCGCCGACAGCTCGGCGCCGTCGGCCGTGGCCATCGACTGCTCGAGCTCGCGCATCCGGTCGGCCAGCCGATCGACACCGCGACGCGCGTGGGCGAGGGCCTCGGCGAAGGTCCAGTCGGCAGGGAAGGACGGCTCCTGCGGCAGGTACCCGATCTCGGCCTCGTCTAGAGCGACGTGCACCGTGCCCGAGTCGGGCGGCTCCACCCCGGCCAGCGTGGCGAGGAGGGTTGACTTGCCCACGCCGTTCTCGCCGATCAGGCCGAGACGTTCGCCGGCCGAGACGGTCAGCGTCACCCCGTTCAGGACGGTTCGGGTGCCGCGGACCCGGACGAGGTCCTCGACTCGGAGATGACGTGCGGTCACCGGCGGCTACCCGGCGACGTCGCCGACAGGGCGTGGCGGATCTTCTCGACCATCGCCGCCACCACCTCACCGGGGCGGGACTGGAAATAGAAGTGGTCCCCGTCGTAGAGGTGGGCGCCCTGCCAGCGGGTTGCGTGCTGTTCCCAGTCGAGCAGCCGGTCGACCGGCACCACGATGTCGCGGGTACCGCCGAAGACCGAGAGCGGGACAGGGACGGGTCCGGCGTCCGGGCGCGGGCGCCACGACTCGACCACCCGCAGGTCGGCCCGGATCAGCGGAGCCAGCATGTCCCACAGGTCGGGGTCGTCGAGCACGACCGCAGGAGTCCCTCCCATCCGGTGCAGGTGGTCGCGCAGGTCGGCATCCGGCAGCCGCCATCGCTCGGTGCCCTCACCCTGCGCGCGTGGCGCTCCCCGCGCCGAGAGCCCGAGCCACACCGGCGTCGGCAGACCCTCCCGCGCCAGCCGCGCGGTCAGCTCGTGGGCTATGAGGCCGCCCATGCTGTGTCCGATGAAGGCGAACGGTCGCGTCGCCGACAGCAGCACCTCGTCCCGGAACACGTCCACCAACTCGTCGGCGTCCCGGCAGGAGGGCAGGTCTGCGAGGCGGCCGCGGCCGGGAGCGTCGAGCAGGACGATCTCCCAGTCGGCGGGGAAGTGTCGGGGCCAGTCCCGGAAAGTGAGGTGGGACCCGCCGGCGTGGTGGAAGACGAAGACCCGCAGGGTGGGGTCGGTGACGGGGCGAGGCACCGTGGCGGTGCCGGGGACGCGGGTCATGCCGCTGCTCCGATGCTGCGTTCACGCCGGATCTGTCGCAGGAGCCCGGCCAGTACCCGGCTCGTGCCGATCTCGACGAAGTCGGTGTCGGGGTCGTCGTCCAGCAGACGCGCGACGGTGCGGTGCCATAGCACCGGGTGGTCGATCTGCTCGACGAGGAGGTCGGCGGTGGTCGCCGGGGTGTACGTGTCGCCCGTGCGATTCGCCAGCACCGGGATGGTGGGCGTCGCGAAGCCGGTCGCGCGGATCGTCGGCTCCACCGCGCGAGCTGCGGGGGCCATCAGCGTCGAGTGGAACGGCCCGCTGACCGCGAGGCGGCGGACCATCCGCGCCCCCGCGTCCTCGAGGATCTGGGTCACGTCGTCGAGGTCCTCGCCGGGACCGGCCAGCACGATCTGCGTCGCGGTGTTGAGGTTGGCCGGCTCGAGCGTGCCGAAGCCGGCTCGCAGCAGCAGGAAGCGAAGCGTCGACTCCGGCATCCCGATCACCGCGCTCATCCCGCCACCGGTGATCGCGGCCATCGCTGCCGCTCGGGCCGCCACGAGGCGCAGTCCATCGCCGAACCCGAAGACCCCGGCAGCCTCCAGCGCGTTGTACTCGCCCAGACTGTGGCCCACGGCGACGTCGGCGACCAACCCGTCTTCCCGTGCGGCCCGGAAGGCCAGCGCGTTGACGACGTACATCGCCGGCTGCGTCCACCGGGTGTCGTCGAGCCGGTCGTCGGGGTCGTCGATGCAGAGCCGCGCAATGTCGTCACCGAGAATGGCGTCGGCCTCGGCGACGAGCTCGGGGAAGCGACCGAAGAGGTCGGCGCCCATGCCACGCTGCTGCGCGCCCTGGCCGGGGAACATCACGACGCACGTCATCGCACGGTCCCTTCGGAAGGGAAGGCGGTCGCGGCGAGTTCAGCGAGATCGTCGACGGTGAAGAAGCTTTCCATGGGTATGCGTCGTCCTCCCGAGGCGGCGACTTGGGTCGTGATGTGCAGCAGCTGCCGGCTGTCGATGCCGAGATCGAGCAGGTTCTGCCGGGGCGACAGGCTGGTCGCGGGGATGCTGGCGACCTCGGCCACGACGGTGGCCAGTCGGTCGAAGGGTGTCGACTCGGTGGCAGTCTCGGTGGCGGACTCGGTGTCTGCTCCCGTGGCCGATGACGGGGTGACGGTGTGGTCCGCAGGGCGAGTGTCGGCCGCCGCGACGGCGCCGTCGAGGGCCACTGCCACCGTCGCCACCGGGACCGCCGGCAGCGAGACTCGTTGCGCCCGGCCGGAGGTCTGTTCCGGCCAGGCGACCTCCTCCCCGGCCAGCCAGCGTTCCGCGGTCGCATGCTCGGCGGGGTCAGGGGTCAGGGTGGTCGCGTCCGGTGCCGTTGTCCGGCCGGTCCGCAGCGCCTGCGCGAGGCCGCGCAACCGGTCGGTGGCACCGGCGCGGTCGGTGACCACGATGGCCCGCACGGACCGGTCGACGCGACCGTGGCGCAGGGTGTCGGCGACCGCGTCCAGGCCGAGGTCCGGACGCCGGCCGAGCGTCTCGGCGAGCCGGTCGGCATAGCGGGCGAGCAGCTCGCCGGTATCGGCGGAGAGAGCCAGCACTCGCACGCTGCCGGTGTCGGCGGGCGGTGGCGGTGGCGCCTCGACCACGAGACTGCCGCACGAGCCGCCCCCGGCCACCCCGTTGACGAGGGCTCGGCGCGGTCGGCCGTCGGCCGTGCGCCATCCGGTCCGGCCGTCAGCGAGGGCGGCTCGCCGATCGGTGAGGGCCGGGTTGACCGGACCGGTCAGGCGCGTCGGGTACGGGGTGTCGCGGCGGAACTGCGCGATCACCTTCCCCAGCTGGGCGAAGACCGACGCTGCCTCCAGATGACCGGTGCCGGGCTTGACCGAACCGACGGGCAGCGGTGTGTCGTCCCGCTCGTCAACGAGGCGCGCGACAGCGGCGTATTCGAGCGCATCGCCGAGGCCGGCCCCGGCCGCAGCAGCCTCGACGTAGCCGATGTCGACCGGTGCCAGGCCCGCGTCGGCGATGGCGGCGCGCATCACCTGCTCGAGGCCTGCCGGGTCCGGGATGCCGAATGTGCGAGTCCGTCCGGAGTGCGCCAGCGCACCGCCTCGCAGCACCGCATGGATGGGGTCGCCGTCGCGCCGGGCGGCGTCGAGCGGCTTGAGCAGCACGGCTCCGACGCCCTCGCCGACGAGCCACCCGCTCGCCTGCGCGGTGAAGGCGCAGGAGTCGGGGTCGTCGGCGAGCAGGCCCATCCGGGCGAGCACGTCCAGGTGGTCGGCGTGCAGCACCAGGTTCGCCCCGGCCGCGACGGCGAGGTCACAGGAACCCGAGCGCAGTGCGGCCATCGCGGCCTCGACGGCGGCCAGGCCGGAGACGCAGCCGGAGTCGAGCACGGTGCTGGGTCCGGTGAGGCCGAACCGGTGCGACACCCGGTGCGCCAGGCCGGCCCGGGTGGCGAAGGTGCCCGGCCGTCCGGCCGCCCGCGCGTCGACGCCGTGCTGTGCGTGGTCGTGCCACATGGTTCCGGCGAAGACGCCGACCCGGCCTCCGGCGGCGAGCTGGGCGGGGGTCATGGCGGCATCGTCGAGGCAGCGGCGCACGACCCCGACGAGCAGCCGCTCCTGCGGGTCGACGGCGACGGCGTCCGGGGCCGAGAGCGCGAGGGTGTCGAGTTCGGTGCGCCCGGCATCGGCCAGGTAACCGCCGATGCGGCACCCGGCCGGACCGTCCATGGGCACGGGAAGCCCGCGGTCGGCCGGTATGGGGCCGATCGCCGTCCCGGCCGCTGCGAGCAGAGCGTCCAGGGCGTCGAGGTCGTCGGCACCGGGCAGATCCGCGGCGTAACCGATGATCGCGACCGCTCGCTCGTCGACCGCGGCGACTTCCGGTTCGGTGGCGATCGCGGGCTCGGTGGCGATCGCTGCACCGGAGGCGAGGGTGGCGAGGGACGCGCGACGCTCGAGGGTGGCGCCATCCAGCGCTCCGCCCCACAGCGAGAGCAGCAGCTCCTGGTCCGGTTGCAGGTCGAAGCGGTCCCGAACAGCATCGAAGTTCATCTCGCCGATCGCGCACGTGCCGAGGCCGAGGCCGGGGGCCCGCGTCGCGAGGAGCTGGGCGAGCTGGCCGGCCTCGATCAGCGCGAAGCGCTCGGCATTGGCCTGGCCGTAGACCGGGGCGATGGCCGACGGCGTCGAGACCAGGAAGATTGCGAAGGCGCTCGCCTCGACCAGGCCGCGGTTGTGGAACACGTGCTGCTCGGTGTCGAGACCGAGCTCGCCGTCGACCTCCACGAGCGTGCGTCCGGCGGGGTCGACGTAGTACAGACCGCCGGCCAGATCCGTCACCGCGCCGGGACGGACGCAGACGTAGACCTGGACGGGGTACAGGCCGCCGGCCGATCCGTACCGCCGCTTCGGAGCGTCGAGACGGCCCCACGTCACGGTGGCGAGCAGGTCCAGCAGTGGTCCCGCGTCCATCGGCGCTTCGGCGAACGTCCGGAAGGATGTCGCATCGAAGAGTTCGAGCGGATCGTCCCCGGCGACGGCGGGCAGCGCCTGTCGGCGGCGATCGACTGGCAGGATGCGCTCGGCGTGGCGGGCGGCTTTGAACGCGGCCTTGGCCTCGGGGTCGAAGGCGATGCGGACATCGGGGCCGGTGGTGGCCGGCGCGGCGCGGCCGGCCACCGGTGCCGCCGTCGCATCGGCGCTCCTTCCGGCCGTCGGGTCGGGCACCGATGTCGGCATCGGGTCGGCCGTGGACGTGCAGGCGGCGGCGATGTGCCGAGGAGTCGGTGAGGAGAGCAGGACGTCGACGGGTACGGCCGTCCCGAGGCGTTCGTCGATCAGCTGCGCCAGCCGGATCATCGAGAACGAGGTGGCACCGAGATCGAAGAGGTCGGCGTCGAGATCGACGGTGTCGAGCCCGATGACCTCGGCGGCGATCGCGGCGACGGCGGTGGGGTTCGGTTCGGCGACGGCGGTCGGGTTCGGTTTGGTGACGGGTGTCGGGTCTGGTTCGGCGACGGCCACGTCGCGGCCGACCGGGAGGGGGCTCGGCCCGGGGGCCGGGCTCTCCGCACGGGGCCTGGTGGGCGACGGCGTGGCGAGCAGCGCGGCGGCGGCGCGGTCGAGCTTGCCGTTGGGGTTCAGCGGCAAGCGGTCGACGACGACCGACCGGGACGGCACGAGTGCGGCCGGCAGGTGCCGGGCCGCGACGCGCCGGAGGTCGGCCAGCGTCGGCGTGGCGGCACCGGGCGAGACGGTCAGCACCGCGGCGAGCTCCCGCTCGTCGGTGTCCGGATCGGTCACGACAACGACGGCTGCGCCGGTGACCCCGGGCACTCCGTCCAGGGCGGCCTCGATCTCCTGCGGCTCGACGCGCATGCCCCGCACCTTGACCTGATCGTCGTTGCGGCCGAGGTAACGCAGCAGCCCGTCGGCGTCGAGGCGACCGAGGTCACCGGTGCGGTAGAGGCGCGGCGACGGTTCGTCGTCCCACGGCGAGGCGATGAACTTCTCCGCGGTGAGCTCGGGACGGTGGTGATACCCGAGCGCGACCTGCACGCCGGCGATGACGATCTCGCCGGTCTCTCCGGGCTCGACCCGACGCAGGTCGTCGTCCACGAGATGGATGCGGGTGTTGGCGACCGGTGTCCCGATCGGCAGCGTGCTCTCGGTCCAGTCCCGGCGACAGGTCCACCGGGTGACGTCCACGGCGGCCTCGGTGGGGCCGTAGAGGTTGTGGAGCTCGACCGCGGACGGCATGACGGCGAAGAACCGGTGCATGGTCTTCGCCGGCAACGCCTCGCCGCTGGCGAAGACGTGACGCAGGCTGGTGCATGCCGCGCTGAGGGGTTCGCGCACGAACAGGTCGAGCATCGACGGCACGAAGTGCATGACACTGACCCGCTCGTCGCGGACGAGGGTCGCGAGGTAGGCAGGGTCCTGGTGTCCGCCCGGCCGCGCCACGACGATGGCCGCCCCGGTGAGCAGCGGCCAGAAGAATTCCCAGACCGAGACGTCGAAGGAGCACGGGGTCTTCTGGACGATCCGGTCGCCGGGGGCGACGGGGAATTCGTCCTGCATCCACCGCAGCCGGTTGACCACCCCGGCGTGGGTGTTGCGGCAACCCTTGGGACGTCCGGACGTGCCGGAGGTATAGATCGTGTAGACGGGGTCCTGCCCGCCGGCGGGGGAGTCCGGCGGCGTGGCCGGCCGGTGCTCCAGCTCGGCCCGGACGGCCGGATCGTCCAGGCACAGGACGGCGCAGCCGGCCGGGGCGAGCCCGGCGTGGCCCCGGTCGGTGACCAGCACCCGTGCTTCGCTGTCGGCGAGCAGGAAGCCGACCCGGTCCGCAGGCGCGGAGACGTCGACCGGGACGTAGGGCAGGCCGGCGCGGACGGCGGCCACCAGCGCGTGCACCAGGGTGTCGCCGCGTTCGAGGAGCACCGCGACGTGCCCGCCGGACGGTCCGGCGAGCTCGCGCAGGCGATGGGCTATACGCGCGGTGCGCTCGTCCAACTCGCGGTAGGTCGTCGTGGTGCCGCCCGCGATCAGTGCCTCCTCGTCGGCGTGCCGGGTGAAGGACGCGGTGAGTGACGCGCCGAGGGAGTCCCCGGCGTCGGCATCGGGGTCGACATCGGCGTCGATGCCGTCGGCATCAACGAATTCGCGCACGGTTGCGCAATAATCGGCGAAGTTCTGCTCCAACCAGGACGGGTCCACCGCGCCGTCGAGGGCGTCCCACTGAGCGATGAGCCGGTCGCCGTCGAGCATCGGCACGTGGTCCAGAGCGACGCCGACGGTCTGCGACTGGCTGTCGAGCAGCCGCACCTCGCCCATGGCGAGTCCGGGGTCGAGTTCGGCGACCCGGGTGAAGACCACCGGCAGCGCGAACTCGCCACGTTCGCGCATGATCCTGCGACGCAGCTCGGGCAGACCGGGGACGACCGCGCCGCGGTCGAGCTGGGCGCGGACGCGGGACCACAGTTCGCGAGCCCGGGCAGCGAAGTCGACGGGCAGGGTGGCGTCGACGGTGACCCACGCCAGGCCGGTGAAGTCGGCCACCATGCCGGCTGCGCCGGGAACGTCGTCCGGACGATCCCAGGAGACCACGGTGACGGTGTAGTCGTCGGCAGCGAGAGTGCTCACCCGGTCGGTGTAGGCGGTCAGCAGCACCATGTCCGCAGGGACGCCGATGGCGGCCGCCCTGTCCACGAGCGCGCGCCACGACCCGATGTCGGCCCGGCGGTGGACGCGCTGTCGGCCGATGCCGGTCGTGGCCAGGGCCGGCCCGGCCGGCAGGATGTCGAACTGCGCGCGCCACTGCTGCCGGGCGAGCCGGAGCCGCTGCTCGTCGCCGCCGGCTGCGGCGCCGCGGGCCACGAGGTGGGCGCGCGGGTCGGCCGACGGTTCGAGGGGCACGTCCGCCCCGCGCAGCAGGGCGAATAGCTGGCCGAGCAGCATCGCGTAGCTACGAGCATCGGCCAGCAGCGCGTCGAGCAGTACCGACAGCACGGCCGTGCCGTCGGCGAGCAGGGCCAGCTCCAGGCGATGCAGCGGAGCGGACCCGAGGGCCGGCGCGGTGGCCTGCAGCCGTCCTCTGGCTTCGGCCGCAACGCCAGCCGCGTCGGCCGGCTGCTCGCGCAGGTCGCGCACCGTCACACCGGCGTCCGGGACGCACGAATCGTCCACCCGCAGCGTGCCGTCGGGATCGACGGTCGCGCGCAGCATCGGGTGATGCCGGACCAGGCGGGCCCAGTGCGCGCGGAATTGCTCCGGGTCGACCCGGGGCAGCAGGAACTGCTGACACACGCTGGAACTCTCGCCCTGCGTCACGCGGCCGACGAGGTAGGCGGTCTGGATCGCGGTGAGCGGCAGATGGCAAGGCGCGGCCGGCAGGGTCGGCGGCAGGGTCGGCTCCGGGCCCGCCAGCGGGGTGGACAGGGCCGTGTCCGGGTCGCGGGCGAGGGCGGTGAGCAGGGCGTGGACGCGGTCGGCGACGGCCTCGACGAGGTCGGGTTCGACGGTGTCGACGCGGTGGTCCCAGCTCAGGTGCAGGGCGCCGTCGCGTTCCTGCGCGCAGATCTCGAGGTGGACGGCGGCGGTCCGGGTCGCCGACGCGGCGAGGTCGACGTGCTGCGCCCAGTTAGCGGGGTCACCGTCGTGGTGGTCGGCGATGCTGCCCAGCAGGCTGGTGAAGACGGTGCGCGGCTGGGCCGCAGCGGCCGACCGCGTTCGCCGGCGGTGGTCCCGCAGGACCCGCACGCCGCTGACGTCGCCGTGTTCGAGGTCGCTCCACAACCGGTCCTGGATGGTGGCGAGCCGTTCGCTCAGGTCACCGGTCGTCCGGGGGGCCAGGTAGACCGACGTGGAGATCATGGGCCCGACGAGCCGGGGGACGTCCGGATGCACCGGCTGGCGGTTGTAGGTCGTGAGGATGACGGGCAGCACGTCCGGCAGCGGTGTGGCGCGCCGGGTCGTCTCGACGTCCAGGACACCGGTCGTGAGCGCCAGCAGCAGCGCCGAGGGGGTGGCACCGGCACGGCGGGCGGTGCGCGAGACTGCCGCCCAGTCGCCGGCGGCGAGCGTCGTCACCTGCCGCGCGTACGCCGGAGGGACGGCGGTGGCGTCGCCGTCGTGTCCGGCGGGACGCAGTGCGGCATCGAGGTCTGCGTCTGCCAGCGCGTCGCGCCAGTACGCGACCGACCGGGGGCTCGGTGCAACGGTCGTGCGCTCCAGGTACTGCGGGAAATCGACGCCGGGCGCGACCGGGGCTTGTCCGGTGCGGTAGGCGCCGTACCAGTCCTGCAGCAGCACCGACACGCTGGGACCGTCGGCGATCAACTCGCTGACGTCGAGCAGCACCCGGTCGCGGCCCGAGGGCAGCGCGACGGCGCGCACCGCGAAGAGGGGCCAGCGGAACGGATCGAGGTCGGCGGCCCCGCGCGCTCGCAGCTCGGCCAGCGCGGCCGTCACCTCGTGCGGCTCGGCGTGACCGAGGTCGAGCCACTCGATGTGCTGCTCCGGGACCTGCGGCTGGATGACCTGCAGTCCGTCGACGGTGATGCGCGCGCGCAGCATGTCGGTGGTGGTGAGCACCGCGTTCCAGGCCCGGTCCAGCCGCGCCCGGTCCAGGCGGTCGACCTCGAACTCGAGGTGGACGTGGGTGCTTCCCGCGCTGCCGTCCGAGACCCGGGCGACGAGCAGGGCCTGCTGGATCTCGCTCAACTCGAACGGGGTGCCGGCTTCGGTACGTGTCGTCACGAGCTGCTCCTCCTGCGGTGGGGCGGGACACGGGGAACGAGGTCACACATGGGTCGCCACCTCCTTCGAACCGGCCAGCTGGCGGGCGAGTTCGGCGACGCTGGCCTCGCTCAGCCTGCGCAGCGGGATGGTCGTCCCGTAGCGCTCGCCGATCTGGAACCGAAGATTCATCAGATTGATCGAGTCGATGCCGAGGTCGAGCAGCCCGGTCTCGGTGTCGACCGCGTCCGTGCCCGCGGCCACCAGGTCGGCGACGAGGCCGGACAGCTCGGCCAGCAGCTCCCCGGCGGTGGGGTCGACCGCGGGGTCGACAGCGGGGTCGACAGCGGGGTCGACAGCGCGGGCGGTACCGGGGTCGGTATCGCGGGCGGCATCGCGGGCAGTGTCGGGCGGGCACGGGCGCTGCGGGACGGGGGGCGTCGTCTGCTGCGGCTGTGGCGGCAGGTGCCGGGCCGGGTGACCCACCAGCGCGGGCGCAGGAGCGACGATGGGGGGCTCGGCAGCGCGACCGAGCCAGAAGCGGCGGCGCAGGAAGGCGCTGGTGGCGACCGGGATCATCCGTCCGGGGAGGGCCGGCCCGCCGATGTCCAGACCGCTGACCCACAGCGCGGCAAGCTGGTGCAGGCGCCCACCGGCCCAGAGGCTGGCGAGGAACCGGTCGGTCTCGGCCAGGCCGGCGAGCGAGCGCGCCGGTCCGACCTCGCCCCCGACGGACCCGACGTGGACGCTCTCGCCGGCGGCGTCGTCGCGCACGAAGGCGGTGAGTCCGGCGGTGAGGTCGGCGATGTCGGAGGCGACGACCGCGAGCCGGTGGTCGGCGTGCCGACGACCGGTACGGAGACTGTGGGCGAGGTCGGCCAGGGACGGGGACGGGTCTCGCCGCAGCGAGTCGACCAGCCGATCGGCGCTGGCGACCAGGTGGGGTCGGCTGGGGGCGGAGAGCAGCACGAGCTGCGGGCCGGTCGGACCCGTCGGGGCTGTCGGGGCTGTCGTCGGGGTGAACTCCTCGACGATCACGTGCGCGTTCACTCCGCCCGCGCCGAAGCTGCTGATTCCCGCACGACGCGGCAAGGGCGTGCCGTCGGTGTCGTGCAGCACCGGCCACTCGCGGACCGATGCGGGGAGGACGAAGCGCGTGGCGGCGAGGTCGAGCAGCGGGTTGACCGGGTCGGCGTGGAGCGTCGGGGCGATGACACGGTGGCGCAGCTGGAGGATCACCTTGGTGAGGGCCGCCAGACCGGCCACCGATTCGCCGTGCCCGATCAGCGACTTGACCGAACCGAGCGCACACGGCGTGCCGGTGTCGCCGTAGGCCGCACGCAGCGCGGCGACCTCGACCGGATCCCCGAGCTCGGTGCCCGTCCCGTGCGCCTCGACGTAGGTGACGGTGCCGGGGTCGACCTCGGACCGGGCCAGCGCCCGGCGCAGCACGGCCGCCTGCGCGGTCGTGCTGGGGGCGGTGAAGGCCGTCGAGCGTCCGCCGTGGGAGACGGCGCTGCCCCGGATGACGGCGTGGACGGTGTCGCCGTCGGCCAGCGCACGATCCAGGGCTTTGACGACCACGGCGCCGACGCCCTCACCGGGGCCGAAGCCGCCGCCGCCGGTGCCGAAGCTGCGGCACCGGCCGTCCGGGGCGAGGAAGCCGGAACGGGCGAGCATGTGCAGCCGTGAGGGGTGGAGGTAGAGGTTGACCGCGCCCACCAGCGCGGCCGCGCACTCGCCCCGCCGCAGCGCGTCCACTGCGAGGTGCAGCGCGACCAGCGACGAGGAGCACGCGGTGTCGACGGGCTGGCTCGGTCCCCGCAGATCCAGCAGGTACGACAACCGGTTGGGCAGGCTCCAGTACTGCCCGCTGGGGACGTCGCGGTCGCCCGCGTGCCAGCGTTGCGCTCCCAGCAGCTGGTAGTCGCTCGCCGTGACGGCCGCGAAGACCCCGACGCTGCGGGCGACACCGTCCTCGGAGCGCAGGTGGTCGAGCCGCTCGCCGGTGCAGCCGGCGTCCTCCAGCGCCTGCCAGGCCGTCTCGAGGAAGAGTCGCTCCTGCGGGTCGAGCAGCGTGGCGTCGCGGGTCGGGAACCCGAAGAAGTCGGGGTCGAAGGCGTCGACATCGTCCAGGAAGTGGCCGTCGGCGTGGACGGTGCCGTCCTCCCATCGGTCGGCGGGCAGGGCGCTCACGGTGTCGACGCCACGACTCACGTTGTCCCAGAACGCGTCGAGGTCCGGGGCCTGCGGGTAGCGGCCGCTCAACCCCACGATCGCGAAGGCCTCCGCAGACGACCCCGCCGGGGTGACGCTCCGCTGCTGCGTCCTCACGCTGGCCGCCGATCTCGGCGCCGGTGTCGGCGCCGGTGTCAGCGGCGCGGCTCGCAGTGGGGTCGTTGCGGGGGCCGGCGTCTCGGCGACGGCGAGGCTCTGTTCCGGCGCCGCGTCAGCGGTCGCGAGCAGATGATCGACGACGTCGCCCAGGTGTCCGGCCCCGAAGAGCACCTCCGGGCCGACTGGTCCCAGCGCGGCGCTGAGCCGGGCGGACACGGTACGGATCATCAGCGAGTCCAGGCCGAGGTCGGCGAGCGAGTGCTCGTCACGGATGGTCTGCACCGGACGTCCCACCGCCTCGGCGACCGTCGCCCTGACGCGGGCCACCACGGCCGCCCGGTCCTGCCCCGGTGACGCGCCCGGTGCAGGTGCCCCCGACGCCTCGGAGGCTCCCGGTGCCGTGGTCGGGGCTGCGACGAGCCTGGCATCCGGTGCGTCGGGAGCGAGCAGGTGGTGAGCTGCCAGATGGGCCTGCCAGCGCTGCCGATCGCCGACGAAGATCGAGACGATCGGGTCGGTCGTGGCGTCGTCGGCCAGCAGGTTCTCCAGCAGGTCGAGGGCGGTGTCGGCCGGCAGCGGTCGCATCCCGGTCGTCTCCGAGACGACGGTGAGCACGGGTTCGGGCACCGTCATCCCCGGCACGTCCCAGAGCGGCCACTGCACCGAGAGGGTGCGTCCGTGGCGCCGTCCGGCCGCGACCTCACCGGCCCGTTGCGCGGCGAGACCGTCGAGGTGGGCGTTGGCAAAGGCGTAGTCGGACTGCCCCAGGTTGCCGGTCACCGCGGCGACCGACGAGAAGAGGACGAAGCTGTCCAGCTCGAGATCCGCGGTGGCGCGGTCCAGGGCCCGGGCACCGGCCGTCTTCGCCGCCAGCACCGCGCGGACGTCGGCCGGGTCCTTGCGGATCAGATACGAGTCCCGGATCACCCCGGCGGCGTGATAGACGCGGTTCAGGGTGCCTTCGACGGCCACCACATCGGCGACCAGGGCCTCCGCCGCGGCGGGATCGGTGATGTCGGCGACGGTGTAGCGCGTGCCGGGTAGCCGGTCGAGCTCGTCACGCACATCGCTGGGGAGCCGGTCGTGCGGCGTCCGGCCGCAGAGCACGACCGAGTCGCCGCCGTACGCGAGCCGCCGTGCCAGTGCCCGGCCGACACCACCGGCCCCGCCGGTCACCAGGTGGACCAGCGGTGCGGGCCGAGGGCGAGCCGCGGGAGGCCGCGGTGCAGCGGAGACGGTGGCGCGCAGCCGGCCGGGGCCGCGCAGGTCGACGAGATGGCCGTGTTCGGCGGCGGTCGCCGCGAGTTCCGCCGCGAGCGCGGCGCCACACCGGGAGTCATCGCGGCCCACGAGCGCGGCCCGCCCGGTGAGCCGCGGGTTCTCCTGACGCAGCGACTGCACCAGCGCCCCGCCGGCCCGGGCCGAAACGGCGTCGTCGGTGACGAGGACGAGGTGCAGACGCCGGTCGGACAGCGCGCGCAGCATCGCCCGCAGGACGCCGAACAGCTGCGCGCCGTCCTCGTCGGCGGCCGGCACGGCGACGAGTGCGGTGAGCCTGTCGGCGCCGGCCGCGACGGCATCGGCGACGGCACTGCCCGCAGCCGCTGCGTCGCGCACGGCGACCGCGCCGGCAGGTGCGATGCCGTCCAGCACGCCGGCCGGGCCGTACACGAGCGTCGCCGCGGCGGCAGGGGCCGGGACGGGCGGCAGCGGGGCGGCGATCCAGTCCGGACGCTGCAGCACGAGGTCCTCGGCCGGGAGCGTGGACTGCGGTGCCGGTGCCGGTGCCGGTGCCGGTGTCGGTGCCGGTGCCGGTGTCGGTGCCGGTGTCGGTGCATCGGGCGTCGTGACCCAGTGGCGGTCCCGGCCGAAGGCGTAGCCGGGCAGGGAGAGCCGGCGGTGCGGGCCGCCGGGCGCGACAGTCTCCCAGTCGAGGTCCACGCCCTGGACATAGAGCTGTCCCAGCGCGCGCAGCTCGGCGACGGACGGCTCTTCGGTGAGCGAGGCCGCCAGGCGGGTGGCCAGCTCCTGCTGCGCGGCACGCAGCGCCCGTGACGGTGCCTCGGTGTGGGTGGCTCGGCCCGGAGCAGCCTCGCCGAGGCGCCTGGGGTCGGCTGCACCGGCGGCGAGCAGATCCAACGACTCCAGCAATTCCGCGCCGGTGGTGACGAGCAACGCGACCCGGATGCGGTGGTGGTCGCGCGCGCAGCCCAACGTGTGCGCGATCGCGGCCAGGTCGATGGCGGTGCCGGGACGCCGCAACCGGCGGGCCAGTTCCCTGGCCCGATCCGCCACTGCCGCCGGCGCCCGGCCGGAGAGCGCGATCAGCACGGGACGCTCCGGTGCCTGCTCGGCGGTGGTCGGCGGTGCCTGCTCGATCACGACCACGGCGTTGCTGCCGCTGAAGCCGAAGGAGCTGACGGTGGCCCGCAGACCGCGCCCGGCGGGGCGGGCGAGCTCCTCGCATCCGGTGGCGATCCGGAGCGGGCCGGCATCCAGGTCGAGGCGGGGGTTGAGGCGCTGGACATGCAGCGAGGGCGGCACTGTGCCGGTCTCCACCACGCTGATGGCTTTGAGCAGACCGGCGAGCCCGGCCGCGGCCGAGGTGTGCCCGATGTTGCCCTTGACTGAGCCGATGGGCAGCGTCCCGCGCGCCCGGCCGGCGGCGAAGACCCGGTTCAGCGCGTCGATCTCGATGGGGTCACCCAGCGGCGTCCCGGTGCCGTGGCACTCGACGTAGTCGATCGAGGCAGGGTCGATGCCGTGGCGATGCAGCGTCGACGCCAACAGGTCGGCCTGGGCGTGCACGTTGGGGGCGGTGATGCCGTTGGTGCGTCCGTCCTGGTTGATGCCGGACGCGCGGACGACGGCATGGACGGGATCGCCGTCGCGCAGCGCGGCCGCCAGGGGTTTCAGCACGACGGCCGCGCACCCCTCACCGGGGACGATGCCGTCGGCCGCGGCGTCGAACGGCCGGCATCGCCCGGTGGGCGACAGCATGCCGGCCCGGCTCATGTACACGTGCGGCAGCTCGGTCAGGTAGAGCGTGACGCCGCCGACGACCATGAGGTCCGCATCGCCCAGTCGCAGCGCCTGGCAGGCCAGGTGCAGGGCGGTCAGCGACGACGAGCAAGCGGTGTCCAGCGTCGCCACCGGGCCCCGCAGGTCGAGCTGGTAGGCGATGCGGGCCGCCAGCATGGAGTTCGAGTTGCCCTGCATGACCTGCGGCAGTCGAGCGAACATGCTGTGCCGCTCGATGACGTCGCGGTAGTCGTTCATCATCACGCCCGCATAGACGCCGCACCGGGCGCGGGCGAGCTGCGAGGGGCGCAGCCCGGCGTGCTCGAGGGCTCGCCATGCCTGCTCGAGGAACAGCCGGGCCTGCGGGTCGGTGAGCTCGGCCTCGCGCGGGTTCATGCCGAAGAACTCGGCGTCGAAGCAGTCGGCGTCGTCGACGAACGCACCCCATTTGGAGACCGACCTGCCCTCGGCAGCCGGGTTCGCGTCGTAGTGCTCGGTGACGTTCCACCGAGAGGGCGGTACCTCGGTGACGGTGTCGGTGCCGGCCAGCAGCATTGCCCGGAATGCCTCGGCGTCGTCGGCCTGCGGGAACCGGGAGCTGTAGCCGATGATCGCGATCGGCATCGTCATGGGCATCGTGGCGGGATCGCTCTTCGCGGCCGACTCGGCCGCGGGTTCGAGTGCCGGGGCAGAGGCCGGTGTCGAGGCCGGTGTCGAGGCCGGTGTCGAGGCCGGTGTCGAGGCCTGCGTCGCGGCCTGTGCCGTGGTCGGTGCCGGGGTCGGTGCCGAGGTGCGGTGACGCGCGAGGGCGAGCAGGGTCGTCGCATCGTCGCGGTCGAGTGTGCCGGCCCGGAACCTGGCCAGGATGTCTCGTGCGTCCATCAGTGCGTCGCCTCTGTCGTCGTCGGGGCAGGGGGCCGGCCGTAGGCCTCGCGAATGCGCTGCGCGACCTCGGGCAGGCGGAACGTCGTCCGATGCATCCGGGCCTCGGCGGCGATGGCGTCGGTGGTGCTGCGCAGCAGCTCACCGGACAGTTCGGCCTTCAGCAGTTCGAGCGAGGTCCGCGGGGCGGCCGCGACGGACTCGGCGAGTTCGAGGGCCCGAGCCGGGACCTCGTCGTGGGCGACGATGTCGAGAGGGGCGTGGCGGCGGGCCAGCTCAGCGCCGCGGTAATTGCGGGCGCTCCAGAGCAGTTCGGTGCCCAGCACTCGGCCGAGCTTGCGCGGCAACACATCGGTGGCACCCATGCCGGGTGTGAATCCGTACCGCATGAAGTTCGCCGCGTAGACCGAGCGGAGGCTGAAGACGGCCAGGTCGGCGTAGAGGGCGAGGACGAGTCCACCGCCGATGGCGTGGCCCTGCACCGAGGCGACCACCGGCAGTGGGCAGCGGGCGAACTCCCGGAAGAAGTCGTCGGTGTCGAAGCTGCCGCGGCCGTCGGCGAAGGCCCGCAGCTCGCGCTGGGTGCCGCCGGCACAGAAAAGCTCCGGCAGCCCTCGGACGAGGACGACTCTGGTCGTCGGCGCGGCCACGGCCTGCGCCATGGCCGTCACCAGGCCGCCGGTGAACTCCGGGGTGAAGGTGTTGCGCCCTTCGCGGTCGGCCATGGTGACGACGGCGACAGCACCGCCGGTCTCGACTCCGATCGGGGACCCGCCCGTCATCGCAGCACCTGCGCGTCGGCGAGGCGGTCGAGCCGCGCACGGACCCCGGCGTCGGCGAGGCGGTCGAGCAGCAGCGCCGAGGCGTCCGGACCGAGATCGGCGTCGCGCGGGTGCAGCCGGGTGCGGAAGGCCTTGAGCGCGGCAGCCGTGTCACGGTCGAGACGGCCGAGGGCCACGAGCGTCTGGCGCAGCATGGTCTCGGCCGGGCCGTCGGCGCGGTCGGCGAGCCCGCAGGCGAGGGCGGCGGCGGGGTCGAAGGACTCCGTGAGCAGGGCGGCGGTGAAGGCGCGTTGCTCGCCGATGCGGCGTGCGACGAAGGGCAGGGCCATGGCCGGGACGAGCCCGACGAGGGTCTCGGTGAGCCGGAACCGGGCGTTCTCGCCGGCGAGGACGAGATCACAGGCGCAGGCCAGTCCGACGCCGCCGGCCGTGGCGGTGCCATCGACGAGGGCAACGGTCACCAGCGGCCCCGACGCGAGCCGTTCGAGCAGGTGCCAGTACGGCAACGCTTCCCCGTCGCTGGACGCCGCCTGCAGTCGCGTGGCCGGCGGTGCTCCGTCGGACAGATCGGTGCCGACGCAGAACCGGGCACCGCGGGCGCTCAGCACGAGAACCCGGCAGTCGGGGTCCTGCTCGGCGTTGCTCAGGGCGCCGGTGAGGGCGTCGAGGAGTTCCGGGGTCAGCGGATTGCCGGCCTCGGGCCGGTCCAGCTCGACCCGGACGACCCCCCGGCCCCGGACGATGGTGAGGGGCGACATGGTCAGGCGCCCACCCAGACGTACTCGCGGTGGTAACCGCGGACGGCCTCGAGCAGCAGCGTCCGACCTCCCGAGGACCCGACGGCCGACTTCATGATCTGCGGGAAGCGATCGAGGTCGAGGTCGAAGTCGCGGGTGCCGAAGCCGAGCTCGGCGGTCGCGGCGAGCAGCTCGTCGTACTCGTCGATGGCCAGGTGATGCCGCCCGGCCAGCTGCTCCCCGATCCGCATGCCACTCAGCACCTGCTGTGACTGCGGCGACACGACGGCGCTGAAGAACTCCGACGAGCATCCCGAGCCGTAGGAGAAGATGCCGATGCGGCGCTCGCCGTCGATCGGGGCGTGCTGGATGGTGCTGGCCAGGGCCAGGAAGACGGTGCCTGCGTAGACGTTGCCGACCTGCTGGGGATAGATGATCGACGGGGCGAGACGCCGGACGAAGTCGTCCTCGATCGCGGCGGGAGTCGTCCGCTTGAGCCGCCGCAGCACGGCTCGGTGCGCGCCCTTGACCATGCCGGGGAACGGGGTGTGCATGGCGAGCAGATCGAGATCCGCGATCAGGTCGGCGCCGCCGACCTTGGCCGAGTAGTCGGTGAAGGAACCGGTCAGGCAATCGATGTAGCTCAGCAGCGACAGGTCAGCGTCGCCTGCCTCGATGGCCGGGTCCGGCCGGCAGGTGTCCATCACCTCGTAGCTGTGCAGGCCGTTGGCGCCGGGGTCGAGGACGGCGACACGCGGGTCGTCGCTGATCAGCATCGCGACGGCCCCGGCGCCCTGGCTGGGCTCGACGTAGGTGTGCGGGACGGGTCGGGCGACGTCGCTGGCGATGACCAGCGCCTTGGCGCCGTCGTGCGGCCCGGCGCCGATGACGGCGGCTGCCATCTGGAGCGCGGCCGTGCCGCTGTAACAGGCCTGCTTCACCTCGAAGAGCCGGCAGGTGCGTGGCAACCCCAGCTGGTCGTGGACGTAGGTGGCCAGCGACTTGCCGAAGTCCAGGCCGGACTCGGTGCCGACGACGACCAGCTCGATGCGCGCGCGCTCGTCCTCGGAGAGGGCGTCCACCAGCGGTGTGGCCGCGTTCACCGCGAACGAGACGGCGTCCTCACAGTGCAGCGCCACGCTCTTGCGCTGCATCATCAGGTTGTCCATGCGGGCGTCGTCCAGACCGCGGGCGGCGAAGAGTTCGGCGACGTCGACGTAGGTACGGGCGCAGTAGACGTTCAGTGCTTCGATGCCGACGTTTCTCATCTGGACTTCCCGGTGGTGGCTGCGCGCAGGACGACAGCAGCGTTGACGCCACCGAATCCCACGCTGGTGGACAGGGCTGTGCGCAGTGGACGGTGCACCGCCTCGCGGCCGACGAAGTGCAGCTGGTCGTCGAGGGGTGCGTCCAGGTTCGGGTTGGGATGGCAAGCGCCGGCGCGCAGCTGCGCGATGCACGCCACGGCCTCGACGAGGCCGGCGGCACCGAGGCAGTGCCCGGTGAGGGGTTTGGTGGAGTTGATCATCGGGGTGGCGCCGTCGAAGACCCTGCGCAGTGCGCGCGCCTCGGTGGCGTCGCCCAGCTCGGAACCGGTGCCGTGGGCGTTGACGTAGTCGATCTCCGCCGGGGTCAGACCGGCCGTGGCGATAGCGGCGCGCATGGCCGCCACCTCGCCGTCGGCGTCCGGCGCGGTCCCGCGACGGGCGTCCAGCCGCTGCCCGTGGCCGGCGATCACGGCCAGTGCGCTCGCCCCGCGGGACTGAGCGGCGGCCGCCGTCTCGAGGACGAGGGCGGCGGCGCCCTCGCCGGCCACGAAGCCCTGCCGGCGGGTGTCGAAGGGGCGGCACATGCTGCCGGGTCGGTCGCGGAAGTGCTCCCACGCCATAGCCCCGCTGAGCCGGAAGGCCTCGCGGGCCGCAGCGGAGAGCCGGACGGCCGGCGCCACCACCAGGACGTGGTCGAGGGCCCCGGAGGCGATGGCGCGGACGGCCTGGACGAGGGCGACCGTGCCGCTCGCCGAGGCGGCGCCGACGGTCCAACCCTCGCCGGTGATTCCGGTGACCTCGGCGACCGTGCCGATGACGTCGTTGTCGAGGTGGGTGAGCGCGTACGACGCGCGCAGCCGTCCGCCGTGTCCGGCGTGCGCGAGCACGGCCGCCGCGCTGTGGGCCAGCGCCAGGTTGCTGCCCGCGCCGACGATGCCGGTGCGGGCTGCGACGGCCGGCTCCGTCACGGTGGGCAGGCCAGCGTCGCGGACGGCGACGAGCGCCACGCAGGCCGCGGTGCGCGCGGGCAGCGGCAGCCGGGAGGCGAGCCGGCAGAGCTGCTCGGCCGTGGCAGGGTCGTCGGCGAGGTGCCGAGCGGCCCACTGCCGCACCTCGAACCCGTCCAGGGTCGCCGCGGGGGCGGACTGGTCGGCGCCGTCGTCCAGGACGACCCCGCTTCGTCCGGCGAGCAGCGCGGCGGCGAAGGTGGCGAGGTCGTCGCCGATCGGGGACAGCACCGAGGCCGCCGTCACCACGACCGGTGACGACGGTGGCCGGCCACCGATCGGTTCGCTCATCCCAGGTGGGCGTGCAGGGTCGTGACGAGCGAGTCGATGTCCGAGACCTCGGCGAAGGCCCGGGCCGGGACCCGGATCCCCAGGTCCTCCTGACTGGCGAGCACGACGTCGGTGCGGTCGAGCGAGTTCGCGCCGAGGTCACGCATGCTCGACGTGCGCGTGATCTGCTCGGGCGACAGCTCGGGCAGCACCTCGATGAGGTTGCGGCGGACGATCTCGAAGACGTCGTCACGGGTCGGGGTCGTGGGCATGGTTCCTCCTGGCGCTACGGGGCTGGTGGGTCGTGATCAGGAACGGATGCGTTCCAGGGCCAGGGCGGCGTCGTCGAGGCTCAGCCGCTCGGCGCGAACGTCGTCCAGCAGGCGGGCGATCTGCTCCGCCACCGGGTCGGCGGTCGGTCCGGCCGCCGACGGCGTGCTCGGGACGGCTGCCGGTGCTGCCGCTGACGGCGTGCTCGGGGCGGCTGTCGGTGCTGTCGGTGGTGTTGGCGGGGAGTCGACCTGCTCCGCCACGTGTGCGGCGAAGGCCTCGGGAGTCGCGAACTCGTAGAGCGCGGTGGCCTTGACGTCGGTGCCGCAGGACTTGTTCACGGCGGAGACGAACTCGACACCCAGGATCGAGTCGACCCCGAGGTCGAGGAAGGTCTGGCCGGTGTCCAGCGCGTCGCGTTCGAGGTAGAGCACGTCGCAGAGCCGTCCGTAGACCCGCTCGTAGACCTGCTCGGCGACCTGCTCGGCGGCGTGTCCGTCGAGCAGGTCGCTCGGGGTTGCGGCGGTGGCCGGGATCGCTGCCGGCAGTTCGGTGGCGGCCGGAGCCGTCGCTGGGGGTGTCGGGGCCGACGGTGCGATGTCGCCCGGAGCCGTCGGTGGCGTCGGGACCGGCGATGCGGTCTCGAGGGGGTCGCGCCGCAGGGTGCGCAGCGAAACCGTTCCCGGACGGGTCACGGCGTCCTCCTGGTGTTCTTCGGGGTGGGTGGCGGAGTGGGGCAGGGCAGTGCCGGGATCGGCAGGAGAGTCATCGGGGCCGTGCTGCTGTCGCGTCCGCGCAGGGACGCGGCCGAAGTCACGGAGGTGGTGACGCGCCTGACCGGGTGGGGCCTCGTCGCGGGGTTCGTCGAGGCGCGCCAGCTGCAGGTCGTACCAGCAGCGGACCCGTTCGAAGGGGTAACCCGGCAGCGGGATCCGGCGGGCATCGGGGCCGGCGCCGCTGGCGCGGAGCCGATCGATCCGCTTGCCGTCGAGCCAGGCCGCGACCTGGTGGCGGTTCACCCCGTCCGGGACGGGAGCGGCGCGGACGGTCTCGGGATCGGTGAGTCCGGCGAGCCCGGCGAGGAGGTCGTCCAGCGTCCGGGCGCCGACGGCGACACGCTGCGCCAGATCGGCCCGGCCCACGGCGAAGGTGTACGCGATGTCGATGAGCTCCGGGGCCCGGCCGTTGTCGCGGGCTTCGAGCAGCGCGCCGTGCAGGACCCGGGCGTAGTCGGCCAGGGCGCGGTCGGAACGGGCCGACAGCAGCAGCACGACGTCGGTGTCGGTGCCGATGTCACGTGCGGCTCGGGGCGGCGCCTCCTCGACGACGAGGTGTGCGTTGGCCCCACCGGCGCCAAAGGAGCTGATACCGGCGCGCAATGGTTGGTCGGCTCGCGCCGGCGTCCAGTCCCCGACCTCCTGCTGCACCCGGAACGGCACCTCGTCGAAGTCGATCTCGGGATTGGGCGGGCTCGCGTGCAGCGACGGGACGAGGGTGCGGTGCCGCAGCTGCAACAGCACCTTGGCCAGGGCGACGATCCCGGCCGCAGACTCCAGGTGCCCGACGTTCGACTTCACCGATCCGATCGGAACACGTGCCTGCGCTCCGACACCGTCGCGGGCGAAGGCGGTGGCCAGGCCGCGGATCTCGATCGGGTCCCCGAGGGAGGTGCCGGTGCCGTGGGCCTCCACGTAGTCCAGGTCGCCGGCGCTCAGCTTCGCGTCACGCAGGGCCTTGGTGATCAGGTCGGCCTGGGCGCGGGGATTGGGGACGGTGTAGCCGTTGGTCCGTCCGCCGTGGTTGGCGGCGCTGCCCCGGATGACGCCGTGGATGTGGTCGCCGTCGCGCAGCGCGTCAGCCAGCGGCTTGAGTACCACAGCGCCGACCCCCTCGCCGGGGACGTAGCCGTCACCGCCGGCGCCGAAGCTGCGACACCGGCCATCGCTGGAGGCGAAGCGGCCCTGGCCCAGCATCAGGTACTTGTTCGGGTGGATCGAGACGTTCACCCCGCCGGCGATGGCGACGGCCGACGACCCGCTGCGCAGCGACTCCACGGCGAGATGGATCGCGGTGAGCGCGGACGAGCAGGCGGTGTCGACGGCCATGCTCGGGCCCTGGAAGTCGAAGAAGTACGACACGCGGTTCGCGATCGACCAGTAGGCGCTGTCGGTGAGCACCGGGTTGCCGCGCAGCCGCTCCTCCGCCTCGTGCAGCTGGTACTCGCCGTACATCGCGCCGACGAAGACCCCGACATCGCGGCGGCGGACCGGGTCGCTGCCGGCGCCGAGTTGCTCGGGTGCGTAGCCGGCGTCGTCCAGGGCCGACCAGCACGTCTCGAGGAACAGCCGGGCCTGGGGATCGATGATCCCGGCCTCGCGGGGGGAGATGCGGAACAGGGCGGCGTCGAAGTCCTGAACGGCGTCCAGGAAGCCGCCCCACCTGGTGTAGGTCCGGTCCGGTCGGGTCCGGTCGGTGTCGTAGAGGGCGTCGGCATCCCAGCGGTCGGCCGGGACCTCGACGATGCTGTCGCGCCCCTCGAGCAGGTTCCGCCACAGCGCGTCCAGGTCGGCCGCCTGCGGAAACCGTCCGGCGATGCCGATGATGGCGATGGCGCGAGGGTCGACGGTGCGGTCGTGCGGCGCCTCGGTTGATCCTCCCACCGGTGCTCCGTGCGGTGCTCCGTGCGGTGCTCCGTGCGGTGCTCCGTGCGGTGCTCCGTGCGGTGCTCCGTGCGGCGCATCGTCCGGTGCGCCGTCCGGTGCGCCGGTTGACGCTCCCGTCGGCGCTCCGTCTGGAGCCTCAACCGGCGCGGCTGACGGCAGCTCGGGCAGGAGGGCGGCGCAGTGCTCGGCGGCGGTCTCGAGCAGGTGGTCGGCGACCTCGCCGACCGACCGGCACTCGAAGAGCAGGGTGCGCGAGAGCGCACCGAAACGTTTCCGGAGGGCGTCGACGACCTGGATCGCGAGCAGGGAGTCGATACCCAGGTCGTCGAAGAGGAGGTCGGCTGCGACCTCGTCGGCCGGCGTGCGGGTAACCCGGGCGACGCACGCGGTCACCTCGGCCAGCACCGCGGCTCGGAGCGCGTCGGAGTCGGTGGCGGGCGGGTCGGTCGGCCCGACCGGCGGGGCGACATCCGGCGCGGCCGACAGCTGCGGGAAGCTCTGGACCAGGCGGGCGCGGTCGCCGCAGAGGACGACGGGAGACACCGTGCCGCGGGACATCGTCCCGTCGGCGAGCAGGCGCTCGAGCAGGTGCAGGCCGGTGTCGGTCGGAAGGCCGGTGCCGCCCGCTTCGGCCAGGGCTGCCTCCCCGACGGGGCCGAGCTGCATGCCGCCCTCGGCCCAGTAGGGCCAGGCAACGGCGAGGGAACGCCCCTGCCGCGTCGGGTCGGCGGCCCGCTGTCGCACGACCTCGGTCGCGGCGGCGTTGGCGTAGGCGTAGTCGGACTGGCCCGGGCTGCCGAGCGCTGCGGAGATCGACCCGAACACCACGAAGGCGTCCAGCGGCCAGTGCGCGGTCGCCGCGTCGAGGGCCCGGGTGCCGGACAGCTTCCCGCCGACGACCTCGCGCACGTCGTCCGGGTCCTTGCGCAGCACGTAGGAGTCCCGGAGCGATCCGGCCAGATGGAAGACGCCGCGGACGGGGTCGTCGTCGCGATGCAGCGTGGCCGCGGCGGCGGCGACCGCGTGATCGTCGCTCACATCGAGCGGAAGGTGCTCGACCGAGCCACCGTGCTCGGCGGCCAGGCGTTGCATGCGGCGCAGCTCCGCGTCGTAGGCGGTGCCGGCCGCGCGCCGCCCGCTCAGGACGACACGGGCGCGGTGGACGGTGAGCAGGTGCTCGGCGAGACGGAGGGCCAGGCCGCCCAGGCCGGTGATCCAGTACCGGCCACCGTCGCGCAGCACCGACGGGGCCATGCTCGGGTACGGCCGTTCGCCGAGCTGCTGCGTCGTGAGGACGCCTCTGTCGTCGACCTCCATGGCGCCCGGAGGGGCCGTCCCGGCCGCCAGCGCCGCGAGTGCGACGTCGGTGGCGGCGTGCCGGTCTGCTCCGGCGTGGAGGCCCAGCGTGGCGACGAGGACGCGAGGGTTCTCGGCGGCCACGGAGCGGGCGAGCGCGGCCAACCCGGCGCCGACGACGGCCGCCGCGGGATCGTCGGCGGGCCAGGGCAGGAGGAGGTGCAGCCCGCGCCGGGCGAGCGGCCGGAGCAGTTCGCGCAGCAGCCCGGTCACCCGGACCGCGGTCTCGACGCCCCGGTCGTCCGGTGGCGTCGTCCACACGAGGCGGACCGGTCCGGTGTCACCCGCTGCAGCGACGACCCGGGCGGCGAGAGCAGCGAGGTCGGGGCCGGCGCTGAGGTGGACGGCGGCGTCGGGGTGGGCCGGTCCGTCGATGCTCACGACCGGCGCCGCCCGGACGGGGGTGATCGGGTGGAGTTCGGCGGGCGCCGGCACGACCCTGGTGGTCGACGTGAGGACATGGGTGTCGGCGGGCAGTTCGGGGCGTGTCGCCGGCAGCGGACGCAGCGCGAGTCCGATGAGGGTCAGCAGGGGCGCCCCGTGCTCATCGACGATCCGGACGTCGTACTTGCGCACCCGGCGGCCGCTGCCGGACAGCGGCGCCTGCCGGACCTGGACCCACACCTCGTCGGGGAGCGGCGCGACCACCTGGATGTCGTCCACGGCGAACGGGATGTAGGTCTCGTCGGACCGGCCGTCGCGCGCGACGAGACCGACGACCGACTGCAGGGCGCCGTCGACGATGTACGGCGAGACACTGCGGGTCGACGCTCGCGTCGAGCGCACCCGGGCCAGCACACCGTCGGGACCGTGCCGCAGTTCGGCCAGGACGGTGAACGCCGGTCCGTAGGCGACGCCGTGCTCGGTGAAGTAGCGGTAGAGGCCCTCGGGTGGCTCCGCGTGGGGATAGCGGGTGGTGCGGTCGGCGAGGTCCAGCGGTTCGGCGCGCTCCGGTTCCCCGAGACGTACCCGGGCGGTGGCGTGGTCGGTGGACGCCCCGCCGTCCGCGGGCCGGGACGAGACCGTCACCTGGTCGCCGGCGAGGTCCGCGGTGACCAGGAGCGCGTCGACCACGCGAACCGGCTCACCGAAGACGACATCGGTCAGGCCGGTGACGCCGGGTGTCGTCGCCACGGCACGATCGAGCGCGAGCTGCAGCTGCGCGGCTGCGGGCAGGACAGGGACGCCGGCCACGACGTGGTCGGCGACGAGAGCGGATCCGGCGTCGACGCGCAGGTCGGTCGTGGGGTCGTCGGTCGTGGGGTCGTCGGTCTGGACGGGGGCGGTCCCTGGGGCGTCGCCCTCGGCCCACGGCAGCGGCCAGCGCTGCCGTGCGAAGGGGTAGCCGGGCAGGTGCGCGCGCCGTCGGCCGCACTCGGCCTCGCTGCCGGGTCCGTCGTCGGGCCAGGCTCGCGCCCCTGCCACCCAGCCGGCCACGGCGGCGTCGTCCGGGACGGAGCCGAGGCCGGCTTCGGCGTCGGCTCGCGCCCGGAGCAGGGCGGCCAGCTCGGCCGGGTCGTGCGCCGCCACGGCGAGGCGGACGCGGCGATGGCTGCGGCCGTGACGCAGGGTCTGCACCACGGCGAGGTAGTCGGTTGCCGGGTGCGCTTCGAGCCACTGCGCCAGCGCCCGGCAGTGACGACGGAGGGCGTCCTCGTCGTGGGCCGAGACGGGCACCCAGTACCGGCGGGCCTCGCCCGAGAGGATGGCCGGTGTCGTCTCCGGGGCCTGTTCCAGCACGACGTGTGCGTTCGTGCCACCGATCCCGAAGGAGCTGACCGCAGCCCGGCGGGGCCCGTCGGCCAGCGGCCAGCCGGGTGTCCCGTCGGCGATCCGTAACCCGACGGCGTCGGCGATCGCCCGGTTGGGGGTCGTGAACGGCTGCTGGGCCGGCACCGTGCCGTGCTCCAGGCAGAGGACGGCCTTGATCAGCCCGGCGATGCCGGCGGCGGTGTTCAGGTGGCCGATCGCGCCCTTCACCGAACCGACCGCGGCCGGGGCGGCGCGCTCGATGTCGCCGTACACCTCTTGCAGGGCGGCGAACTCGATCGGATCGCCCAAGGGAGTGCCGGTGCCGTGCGCCTCGATGAAACCGACCGTGGCGGGGTCGACTCGCGCGACGCTCAGCGCCTCGGCCAGCACGGCCCGTTGCCCGGCCTGCGACGGCGCGTGGAAGTCCATCTTGCGGGCGCCGTCGTTGTTGACGGCGCTGCCGCGGATGATGGCGCGGACGGGGTCGCCGTCGGCCACGGCGTCGGCCAAGCGGCGCAGGACGACCGCGGCGGTGCCGTTGCCGAAGACGGTGCCGTCGGCGTCGTCGTCGAAGGGACGGCACGCCCCGCTCGGGGAGAGGATCATCTCCGGCGCGGCCAGGTATCCCGCCTGGGGGAAGTGCAGCGAGGACGCCGCGACCAGGGCGAGGTCGCACTCGTCGTTGAGCAGGCTCTCGCTGGCCAGGTGGACGGCGACCAGTCCGCTGGAACACGCGGTCTGGACGGTCAGGCTCGGCCCGGTCAGCCCGAGCTTGAACGAGATCCGGGTCGCGGCGAAGTCCTTGTCCGATGAGCTGAACCGCACCATGCCGGCGGCGTCGAGTCCGGTGATGCCGACCCGCGGTGTGCTCGGCTGACCGACCGACACGTAGGCCGCCGTGTGCAAGCCGGTGCGGTCCGGGGCGTACCCGGCGTCCTCGAGGGCGTGCCACGAGTTCTCGAGCAGGATGCGCTGCTGGGGATCCAGCCATTCCGCGTGGACCCGGCTGTATCCGAAGAAGTCGGCATCGAAGGCGTCGGCGTCGGGGAGGGCGACGCCGACGGGCAGGAACGACGGGTGATCCTGGACGCGTGCGGGGTGCCCCATCGCGGCCAGCTCGCTGCGGCTGTGTCGGCGTACCGCACCGGTCCCGGCAGTGAGGAGGTCCCAGAGGCGCTCGGCCGAGCCGGCCTCCCCGAAACGGCAGGAGAGGCCGACCACGGCGATGGCGTCGTCGTAGCTGTCGTCGTCACCGTCGTTCTGCTCGGCGCTGCCCGTGGCAGGGCGCGGCGGTGCTGAGGTCATGGCTGGTCTCCGCTTCGCAGGGCCCGGCGCCGGGCGCCGCGGGACGATCGACCGCCCGGCGCGGACGGGCGCGGGCTCGAGGCAGGTGCGCCGGCGGGCGGGTGGTGGGACGACCCGCCGCACGCCGGGGTGCAGCGTTCCGTCAGCAGGTCGATCTGGTCGGCGAGAGTGGGGTGAGCGAACAGGTCGGTGAGTTCGAGTCGGGACGGGTAGACCTGGTCGATCCGCGCGAAGAGCCGGCCGAGCAGCAGCGAGTTGCCGCCCAGGTCGAAGAACCGACGGTCGGCGGGAACCTCGGTGAGCTCGAGCAGGTCGGCCCATGCCCGCCGTACCGCAGCGTCGATCTGGGATCGGGTATCCGCGCTCGGCGCGGGAGATGCCGGTTCGGCTGCCGGTCCGCTCGCGGCAACCATGCCGGCGATGGCGCGGCGGTCGACCTTGCCGTTGGGGGTCGTGGGCAGGTGCTGCACCGGCATCACCCGGTCGGGGAGCATCCAGTCGGCCAGGCGAGTCGCGGCGAAGTCGCGCAGCGTCCGGGCGTCCGCAACGGCCGTGCCACTCGGCGCGGTCACGACCGCGACGAGGGGGGCCGGACCGGAGTCGCGCAGGCAGACCACGGCGCGCGACACCGACGGGTGCGCCTCCAAGCAGGCCTCGATCTCGCCCAGCTCCACCCGGTGCCCGCGGATCTTCACCTGAGCGTCGGCGCGGCCGAGGAACAGCAGGCGTCCGTCGCCGTCGCGACGGACGAGGTCGCCGGTGCGGTAGTAGCGGCCACCGGCCTCGGGTGCGCCGGGATGGCGCCCGAAACGGGCCGCGGTGAGGTCGTCGGCCCGCCAGTAACCCCGGCTGACGCCGGCGCCGCCGATCCAGAGTTCACCGGCCGTCGACGACACCGCGCCGTGCTCGTCGACCAGGACGAGGTCGGTGGCCCCGATCGGTTCGCCGAGATGGACGACGTCGTCCGCACCGATCAGTGCGATGGTGGACCAGATGGTGGTCTCGGTCGGGCCGTAGACGTTCCACAGGCTGCCGGTGCGGGCAACCAGGTCGCGGGCGAGCGCGACGGGCAGCGCCTCGCCCCCACACAGCGCGGTGAGCCCTTGCCGTCCGGTCCAGCCGCCGTCGAGGAGCAGCTGCCACCCTGACGGAGTGGCCTGCATGGTCGTGATGCGGCGGTCGTCCACCAGGGTGGCGAGGCGCCGTGCGTCGACGACATCGCGACGCCGTGCCACCACGACCGTCGAGCCGTTCAGCAGGGGCAGGAACAGCTCGAGCACCGAGATGTCGAAGCAGGCGGTCGTGACGGCCAGCAGCCGGTCGTCGGGACCCGTGGCGATCCGTTCCGCGACCGCGGTGAGCGTGTGCACGACATTGCCGTGCGTGACCACGACGCCCTTCGGCGTGCCGGTGCTGCCGGACGTGAACATCACGTACGCCGGGTCCTCCGGCGTGGGCCCCGCGGCGGTGATGGCAGGGGTCGCCGGGTCCTCGCTGCCGGCGGCCCGGACGTCCAGGGTCTGCAGGGTGTCGGGCAGCAGGTGCGCCAGCGTCGGGCAGGTCACCGCGAGTTCGCAGCCGGAGGCGGCGAGCACCAGGGCGAGCCGGTCGGCCGGGTAGGACTCGTCCAGCGGCACGTACGGCCGGCCGGAGCGCATGATCGCCAGCAGCGTCGCCGGCAGCCACGCGTCCCGCTCGACGAGCACGGCGACGGGCGCGCCGGCAGGCGCGGCGGCGTCCACCCGGGCGGCGATCCGATCGGCCACGGCGTCGAGTTCGGCGTAGCTGAGTTCCCGTTCGTCGTCCTCGACGGCGACCCGGTGCGGGTTCCGCGCGATCGAGTCCGCGACCGCACCGACGAGGGTGCCTGCGGTGGGCGTGAGGAGCCCGGCGACATCGCGGGTTCCGGTGCCGAGCAGCCCGACCGTCCGCCGCATCGTCTCCACAATGCGGTCGACCGCCTCCCGGTCGAGGGCGTCGAGGCGATGATTGGCCACGATGGTGACGCCGTCGGCGGTGTCGGTGATCTCCAGGCCGAGGTCGAACTCGCCGCGCTGTCCGCGGTGGTGGGTCAGGGCGCCGAACGGCGCCGCCAGGTCGGCGGTGGCCGGATCGCGTCGCCAGTTCTGGTAGGCCAGAGTGACCCGGGGGACGGCGCTGTCCCCGCCGGCCTCTCGCACGAGATCCAGTAGCCGCGGGAAGGGCAGACGCGCGTGAGCCACGGCGCCGCGGACCTCGTCGTGGAGCTCGTGCAACCAGCCGGTCACCGGCCCCGCGGCGGGCACGTCGATACGCAGCGGGACGGTGTTGACCAGGCAGCCGATGGTGTCGTCGGACGCCGCGTCGCGGCGCAGGTCCACCGGAACGGCGACGGTGAACGTGTGGACGCCCGTGGTCCGTGTCAGGGCGGCCGAGACCAGGGCGAGCACCACGCTGAACGGGGTCACCCCGGCGGCGCTCGCCAGCTCGGCGACGCGGCGTCCGAACTCAGCCGGCAGTCGGTAGTCGTAGGCGGCCGCGCTGCCGCCGCGGTTCGTCGAGGCCGGGAAGGGTGGCTGAGCGCGCAGGCCGTCGAGGCGCTGCCGCCAGGACCGCTCGCTCGCCCCGGCGTCGTCGCTGAGCTCCGCGGCTTCGCGGGCGACGAGCACGTCCAGCGGCGTCGGCTCGGGACGCGACGGCATCGGGGCCCGTCCGACGCGTGCGGCGTAGGCGTGCCGCAGCTCCACGTCGAGCAGCTCCGCTGACCGTCCGTCGACGGCGATGTGGTGGGTCAGCACCTGCAGCAGCCGACGCTGCCCGGCCCGCCACAACACCAGCTGCAGCAGGGGACCGGCGCCGAGGTCGACGGGGGCATCGGCGCGGGCGCGGACGGCCGCGTCGAGCTCGGCCGGTTCCACCGTGCGCTCGACCAGTTCCGGAGGTGCCGCGGCGGTCAGCGCGAGCACGCCGTCCACCGGCCGGATCCGGCATTCCAGGACCGGGTGCCGGGCGACCACGTCGGCCAGTGCGGCGCGCAGCAGAGCCACGTCGACATCGGCGTCCAGCTCGCGGGTGAACGCCACGGTGTAGACCGCCGCGTCGACGGCGGACTGCTCGGCCGCCCAGTAGCCGACGAGCCGATCGGGCAGCGGGAGCGGCAAGCGCAGGCCGGTCGCAGCGGGGGTGCGGGACCCGGTCTCGACCCGGGTCGCGGTGACGGCGGGGACGGCCGTCGCGAGCACGCCGACCAGGCGCTCGCGGTAATCCCGCAGTAAGGCGTCGGCAAGCTCGTCGAGCGTGGCGCTGTCGAGCAGGAGGGCGGTGGGCAGGTGGGCCAGATCGTCCTCGAGCAGCCGGCCCAGCCGCATCATCGCCAGGGATTCGACGCCCAGGTCGGTCAGATTCCGCAGCGGATCGATCTCGTCGACGGGGAGGCCGATGGCCAGTGCCAGTCGGCCGGTGAGATAGGCGACGAGGGCCGCCTTCGGGTCGTCGTCACGCGACGGGACGGCCGCCTCCGCTTCCGCCGCTTCCGCGCTCTCCGACCCGAGCGAGCCGGCGGGGGCAGCGACGTCGGCACCGCCGAGGTCGTCGGTGGTCGGGATGCCCACACTCGCGCCGAACCGCTGCTGGTCCCCGGCGACGAGCGCGACCTGCGAGTCGGGACCGCCCAACCAGGGCAGGGCGTGCGCGGCCAACGATCGGGTCGACGCGGGGACGAGCCCGTGCGTGCGGCGCAGGTGCTCGACGACCACGCTGGGCGGCGCCATGCCTGCGTCGGCGACCAGCGGCAGGGCCACTGACAGCGTGGCGCCTCGCCGGTCCCCGGCGTGTACCCAGCCGGCGCGGGCCAGGGCGAACCCGTCGAGGAAACCGTTGGCGAAGGCGTAGTCGGACTGTCCTTCGTTGCCGACCACGGTGGCAAGCGACCCGACGAGCACGAAAGAGTCCAACTCGTGGTCGGCGAAGGCGGCGTCGACCGAGGCGGCGACGAGGACCTTGGCCCGGCAGACCTCGGCGATGTCGGCCGCGGTCTTGCAGCGTAGGAACCCGTCGCGCAGGACACCGGTGCAGACGATCACCGACCGGACCTGGTCGGTGCCGAACTCGGCCGCCAGGGTCGCCATGGCGATCGGGTCGGTGGCGTCGCACTGCCGGTAGTCGATGCCGTCGATGCCCCGCAGCTCGGCGAGGTCGGGGTTCGCGCTCCGTCCGGTGAGGACGATCTGAGCCTGCGGGCAGGCTGCGCGCAGCAGGCGCGCGAGCTGCCGACCCAACCCGCCGGCTCCGCCGATGAGCAGGTACGTGCCGTCGGCACGCCATCGTGCGGCAGTGCCCGGCGAGCCGGCCGGCACGAGTACCCGTCGTTGCCGGCGTCCGAGCGAGAGATCGAACCAGTCCACGCCGCCCGACCCGGTGGCGGCCGAACCGGCCGACCGGGCTTCCGCCAGCGTGGCCCGGGCGGCTGCCACCGGGTCCGACTCGCGCCAGGCGGGGTCGAGACCGACCAGGCGCAGGCGCAGGCGTCCGGTCTCGGCCTGCACGGTGCGCAGCAGGCTGTGCGCGGCCGGCAGCAGGGTGACGGCGTCCGCGGGAAGGGCGACGGTGACGTGCGTGCCGTCCAGCTGCCGGGTGCGCACGAGTCGCCGCAGCAGGTCGAACAGCACGGAGGCGGCGCCGTCGCGGAACCGAGTCCACTCCGCCTCGACGTCACCCGGGGTACCCGGCACGACGCCGAACCAGTGACCGGCAGGACCGCCGGTGAGGTCGACGAGAATGGTCGCGGGGACGCCGTGCGCCCGGACGAGGCGGGTCATGTCACCCGTCCCGCCGTCGCCGTCGCCGTCCGGGTCGGCGGCACCCGCCAAGACCTCGTCGAGACCGAGCTGCACGTCGGCCTCGGGATGCGCTCCACCGACAGTCCAGAGCGGGCCGGGCCGGGCCGCGAGCGCCGGGGCCGGCTCCCATCGCGGCAGGTAGGCCACGATCGGATCGTCGGTCGCGGACGTCGAGCAGGCCCGCGGCACAACGGCCGCGGCCTCCGTCTTCGGCGGCCGGGCATCCGGAAGCCGGCCGAGGGTGATCCGGAAGCCGTCCAGCTCGGCGAGCACGACACCATCGGTGTCCACGACGACGATGTCGAAGACCAGCGGACTGACGCCACGACGGACATGTGCGATCACGGGGGCGGAGCCCGAGACCGGGCCCGACAGTGCGAGCCGCGCTATGCCCACCGGCCGCGGACGTCCCCGACCGGCGGTGCCGTCCTGCAGCGCGAGCCAGGCCGCAGCCTGGCAGGCACCGTCGAGCAGGGACGGGTGCAGGACGTGCCGGCCGTCGGGGTCGTCGTCGGTGTGGAGCTCGGCGGTGAGTTCGTCGTCGCTGGCGCCGACGGCGCGCACGGTGCGGTAGAGCCGACCGTGATCCAGGCCGTGGTCGCGGAAGGCCCGGTAGAACGCATCGATCTCGACTGGATTGCATTGCAGCCGGCGGCGGAGTTCCCGGATCCGGTACCGGGTGTCGACCAGGGCGGTGTCGGCGCCGCGGCGCGGGTAGGCCCGGGCGGTGGCCACCGGGTCGGTCCCGCCGGCGTCCACGACGATCCGCCTCGCGCCGTCGCCGTCGGGCGCGGCGAGCTCGGCAGTCACCGTCAGCGGCAGTCCGGTGCCCGGGGCCGGCCAGACGAGGTCGCGCAGATCATGGGTGTACGGGGACACGTCCGCGACCGACAAGGCCTCGAGGAGGATCTCGGTGCTCACCGCTGCGGGCAGGACGGCGGACCCGTCGACCACATGCTCGGCCAGCCAGCGTGATCCGGCTCCGAAGGTCGCCGCGGCGGTGCGGACCGCGTCGACCGAGACCGACCGGATCAGCGGCAACCGGGCAGTGCGGTGTCCGTCGAGCGGCGTGGGCGGGGCGGGGAGACCGACATGGCGTCCGGCTGCCGGGGTGGGGGGCAGGTTGACCCGCCGGCCGGTGGTCGGTACGTCCGGGACGGTGCCGTCGGCCAGCCACCGGCGCAGCTCGAGCGGGTCGTCGTCGGCGGCGACGGTGACGAGGGCGGGATGGGCTCGTCCGGCGGCCAGGGCGTCCAGCGCAGCGACGGTGCCGGCGCGGTCGTCGGCGACGATCGCCGCGCGGGCCGGGAAGTTCCGGCGGCCCGTGGTGAGGGTGTAGGCGACGTCCGACGGGGCAGCTTCGGCGGTGTAGGCCGTCTCGCCGGCGGCACCGGAGAGGACCGGCGCCAACCGCTCGGCGAGCAGCCGCAGCCGCGCCTCGTCCGGGGCCGAGAGCGGCACGACCACGGACCCTGCAGTGTCGGACGGCCGGGGTGCGATGCCGGGCGAGGGCAGGTACTGCTCGACCACGACGGTGGCGTTGGCCCCGCCCGCGCCGAAGGAGTTCACGACCGCGCACCGCGGCTGGGGTTCGCCGTCCCTGTCCTGCCGTTCGCGCCACGCGACGGCCTCGCGCTGGACGACCGCGCCGAGCCCGGCCAGGTCGAGGTCCGGGTTGAGGTGCTCGGCGTGCAACGAGGCTGCCAGGGTTCGGTGGCGCAGCTGCAGCAGCACCTTGGTCAGGCCTGCCACCCCCGCGGCGGCCTCACCGTGACCGATGTTGGTCTTGACCGACCCCAGCCGCAGCGGTGCGGTGCGGTCCCGACCGGCGAGGGCCAGCGCCAACCCGCGCAGCTCGACCGGATCGCCGAGGGCGGTGCCTGTTCCGTGCGCCTCGACGTAGTCGATACGGGACGGGTCGACACCGGATCGCCGCAGCGTCGAGGCGACGACCGCGGCCTGGGCGTTCGGGTTGGGCACGGTGTAACCGCCCGTGCCGCCGCCGTGGTTGATGCCCGTGCCCCGGATCACCGCATGGATGGTGTCGCCGTCGGCCTCGGCCGCAGCCAGGGTCTTCAGCACCAGCACGCCGACGCCCTCGCCGGGGACGAAGCCGTCGGCGTCGGCGCCGAAGGTGCGGGTCCGGTCGCCGCGGGAGGGCATTCCCAAGGCGCAGAGCCCGGCGAAGCGGTCCGGGTGCAGGTAGAGGTTCACGCCGCCGGCCAGGGCGATGTCGGCGTCGTCGGCCTGCAACGCTCGGCAGGCGAGGTGGAGTGCGGTCAGCGAGGACGAGCACATCGTGTCGACGGTGAGGCTGGGACCGGCGAGGTCCAGGGCATGCGAGACGCGGTTGGCCACCGAGGCCGCGGCGCTCACGGCGTACTCGGGGTTGTCGGCTCCGGCGAGCCGGGCGTCGTGCTGGGCCAGCAGCGCGCTGGTCGAGGTGACGCCGGCGAAGACGCCCACGCGCAGGCCGGTCCTGCCCGACAGCTGGTCTCGTGAGTACCCCGCGAATTCGACCGCGTCGTGGGAGGTCTGCAGGAACAGCCGCTCCTGCGGGTCCATCGCTGTCGCGTCGTGGCGGGTGATGCGGAACAGCTCGGCGTCGAAGTCGTGGACGTCGTCGAGGAAGCAGCCCCAGCGTGCGTAGCCGCCGTCGCGGGTGCGCGCCGCGCGCCAGTCCCAGCGCTCCGCGGGGACCTCGGTCGCGGCGTGCCGGCCGTCGCGCAGCAGGCGCCAGAAACTGTCCAGGTCGGACGCGCCGGGGTACCGGCCGGCCAGGCCGATGACCGCGACGGGTGCGTCGATCGCGGTCCGCGTCGGGGTGACTGTCCGCTCGCGCACCACGACGGGCTGCGGTGAGGTCGACACCGTTGGCGCGGGTGCTGCGGCTGCGGGTGCAGGTGAGGATGGCGCCGGCGAGGCGGATGCGGGCGGGGCAGGTGCGGGCGGGGCGGGTGCCGGGGCCGACAACGACCTGGCCAGCGCGTCGATCGTGCGGTGCTCGAAGAGGGCGGTGCGTGACAGGGTGCCGAACTCCGCGCTCACCGCGCGGGTGAGTTCCAGGTTGAGCAACGAGTCGACACCGAGCTCCTGCCAGGCGACGTCCGTGGGGATGGCGGCCGCTGCCGACGCGGCGGTGATGTCGCGGACGAGCTCTCGCAGCCGCTCGACGATGCGCGGATCGGGATGTCCCGGTGACGGGGATTGTGGTGCCGGTAGATCCCGGACTGCGGGCCGGCACGTCAACACGGCCAGTGCGCCCGGGCCCCGCGTCGACTCCCGGACAGCCGGTGGCGCCCAGCCGGCGTCGGTGAAGAGCGCGCGCCAGCGCGGGACGTCGAGCAGCGGCCCGTCGGGCTGCCGGCGCGCCGGGTCGGTGGCCCGCCACCAGCCGTCGGTGAGGCCGAAGGTGAGCGTGTACACCGCAGCCGGGCTGGTCATCTCGACGAGGACGAGGGCGGCGTCCTCGTGCAGGAGCGCGGCGACATGGTCCAGCGTCGCGACGAGGTCGGCGGTGGCGTGCAGCACGTTGCTGGCCACCACGATGTCGAACCCGGTGCCGGTGAGGTCCTGCTCGTCGGGGTGCTGCTCGATGTCGAGGACGGCGGTGCGCACCCGGCCGGCGAACCGCCGCCCGGTCCGGCGCAGGAAGGCCGGCGACACGTCCGTGATCAGGTAGTCGACGTCGTCGATGCCACGGCGGTCCAGCTCGTCGAGCACCGCGCCGGTGGTGGCCCCGACCCCGGCGCCGATCTCCAGGATGCGCACCGTCGTGTCGCCCCGGGCGATCCGCTCGGCGGCCAGCTGCCCCACCTGCTCGGCAGCGCGGGCGTTGGCCGGTTCGAAGAGCCGATTGCCGCTGTAGACGGCGGCGACCGCCTCCAGGGACCCGTCCGGGAAGAGGACGTCGGTGGCCTGCGCGTCGCCCTCGAGCAGGTCGGGATAGGCGGCGAGGGCGCGGTCGAGCAGCTCCAGGTGGCCAAGCAGATCCGGCGCCGCTGCCAGCAGCTCGGCGCGGCTGCGGCGCAGGTCGTCGGCCGACGGCGGGTCCACCACCCCGGCGAGCATCGGCAGCATCGCGCCGGTCAACCGCCGGTGCCGCGGATGCACGGGTCGAGAGGCGAGGAACGCCGCCGCGTCGGCGTGGTGGCCGGCAGCGGTGTCGGCGCGCCACGACGCCATACGTGCGGCGAGAGCGTCCCGGGCGTACTGCTCGAGCCGGTGTGCCGCCGCCTCGCTCTCCGGAGCCCCGGCGACGGCGGGCTCGGAGAGCTCGTCCAGCAGGCGCGGTGTTCCGCTGACGACGACCGCCTGCACCTGCGCCGCGGTCAGGCCGTCGTCGTAGGCGGCCAGGCCGTCCGAGGCGGAGAAGGCAGTGATGCCCGGGTACTGCCGGTGCACGTGCGTGCCGTAGCGCCGGGCGAGGCCCACGCCGTCCCACAGGCCCCAGTCGAAGACCCGCACCCGCCGGCCTGCGGCGTGCAGTGCCTCGGCGTAGTGATCGAGGAAGGAGTTCGCCGCAGCGTAGGCGAACCCGCCGACGCTGCCGAAGAGTCCGGCCACCGACGAGAAGAGCACGAGGGTCGGGGCGTCCGGGCCGTCGGTCGCTTTCCGCAACGCGACGGCGCCGCGGACCTTGCCGGCCACGAGGGCCTCGACCTCGGCCTCGCCGAGGGTGCCGAGCAGACCGTCGACGGTCGAACCCACCGTCAGCACGACGGTGTCAGGGGCGCCGAACTCGCGACGACAGGTCTCGAGAACGTGCTCGATCGAGCCGGGTTCGTCGAGGTCGGCGACCACGTAGCGAACCCGTGCGCCCAGCGCACGGAGGTCGCTGCACAGCTCGTCCACGGCCGAATCCGGACGCCGTCGACCGGCGAGCAGCAAGGAGGTGCCGCCGTCGCGTGCGAGGTGCCGGGCCAGCTCCGCGCCGATCCCTCCGGCGCCGCCGATGATCACGTGGCATCCCCCGACCCGGGGCTCCGACGTGGTCTCGGGCGCGAGGTCGTCCGCCTGTCGCCGGCCGCCCTGCTCGAACACCTCACGGTGCACGACGCCGTTGCGGACCGATACCCGCGCCACCGTCTCGGCGCCCTCGACGGCGAGGGCAAGGGCCAAGTCGCCGGAGGAGTCGTGGTCGCCGTCGCAGAGCCGGTCCGGGGCCAGGTCGACGGCGGCGACACGCAGGCCGGGCAGCTCGCGAGGCAGGCTCCGGACCGCGCCGAGCAGCAGGCCCTGCAGCGCCGCACCGGGCGTGACCACGCCGTCGGCGGATGCGCTGCCGGTGGTGACGAGCAGCACCTCGTAACCGCCGTGGTCGTGTCGCGCCGCCAGGGCTTGGCCCAGGGCCAGCACCGCAGCGACCCAGCCACGGGCGGCGGTCAGACCCTCCTCGTCGTCGTCCCATCGGCCGCCGGGGACGACCAGCACGACGGGCACGACGGGCACGACGCCGTCGCCGGACGGGCGTGCCCCCCGGCCGAGGGCGTCGAGTGCCTCGTCGAGGCGACCCCGCAGCGCCGGTGCGTCGCCGATGTCGATCAGCCGCGACTCCCGGCCGCCGGTTCGACCGGCGAGGGCGCGGCTCTCCCGGTCGTGCAGCACCACGCAGGGTCGCTCTGCCCGGCCCTGTGCCGACGGCATCGTCACCGGTCGCCAGGACGGGGTGAGAACTCGGACCGCGTCGGGTGCCGAGGAGACGGGTGCCGAGGAGTCGGGTGCCGAGGAGTCGGGTGCCGAGGAGTCGGGTGCCGAAGAGACGGGTGCCGAAGAGACGGGTGCCGAAGAGACGGGTGCCGCAGCAACCCGTGCCGCAGCGACCCGTTCCGCAGCGTCGGTGGCGGGCCGGACCCCGGGCGTCGAGGTCATCAGCTCGACCCCGCGGGCCCGCAGCACGAGGCTCCCGGCGGTCGCCGAGGAGACGTCGATGTCGACGACCAGCCTGCCGGTGGTGCGTTGCCGCGCTCGGGCGTGGATCCGGGCCGAATCGGGCACCGTGCCGCTCCAGGCAAGTTCGGCGATGCGCGCGCAGACATGTCCGCGCGACTCGTCGAGCAGGCCGCAGGCCGCCTGCAGGCAGGCGTCCAGCCAGGCCGTCCGCTGGGTGCGGTGGTCCCCGTCGGGGGCACGCACTCCGGCACGCAGGGTGTCGCCGGAGCGGCTGGCGTCGTGCAGGACGCGGTACGCCGGTCCCACCTCGATGCCGTTGCCCACGATGACGGCGTCGATGTCGATGTCGGTGCCGGCGGAGTCCTGCGGCGCGGTCAGCGGCTCGTCGGAGCGCAGCTCGAGTGGTCGGGCCGACGCCGGCACCGCCCCGTCGGTGTCGACGAGGTCGATCCGGCCTGACGCGTCGACCCGCCGGACGACCTGCAGCCCGTGATCGGTGGAGACCGGCGTGCGGAAACGCAGGTCGCCCAGCTCGATCGCCCCGCCGGTGGCGGCCAGGGCTTCGACGAGGGCGGCGGCGGGGGCCACCCGACGTCCGCCGACACGGTGGTCGAGCAGCACGTGGCCGGCCGGGAGCCCGGCAGCATCGGCGTCGGAATCGGTAGGTCGATCGGGCGCCGCGTCAGGCAGCCAGTACCGCTGCCGGTCGAACGGATAGCCGACCAGTGGGACGCGCCGAGGTCGAGCGGAGGTCGTCCACAGCTTCGTCCACGCGGCCTCACCGCCGGCCAGCCACGCGCTCACGGTCGGATCGTCGATCTCCGGTGCGATCGGAGCGCCGGCGGCCAGGGCACGCAGACCGGCGACCAGCGCACCCCGGTCCCCGGCGACGACCACGGCACGCTCGGCGAGCGAACGTCGCCCGGACTGCAGCGTCCACGCGATCGCAGCAAGGCTCGTCCGCGCCACGGCATCGACGTGGTCGGCCAGCTCGCCCGCGAGTCGTCGCAGGGCGCTTGGGCCGGCTGCGGAGAGTGGGAAGACGCGGGCGCCGGGGTCGGATCGCTCGACCGCCACTGGCTCCGTGGGGGCCTGCTCGAGTACCACGTGCGCGTTGCTGCCGCCGAAGCCGAAGGCACTCACCGCGGCGCGACGCGGCTGGCCGTCGGTCGGCCAGTCCCGGGTGCGCTCGCTGATCGACACCGGGGTCCCGGCGGGGTCCAGGGCAGGGTTCAGAGTGGCGAGGCCAGCCGTGCCGGGGATGCGACCGTGACGCAGCACCTGCACGGTCTTGATGAGCCCGGCCAGGCCCGCAGCTCCCTCGAGGTGCCCGATGTTGGCCTTGGCCGATCCGATCCAGAGCCGACCCCGCGGTCCGGCTGCCGACCGCGCACCGGCCAGCACCTCGGTGATGGCCGCCAGCTCGATCGGATCACCCAGCGGGGTACCGGTGCCGTGCGCTTCGAGGAACCCCAGTTCGGATGCGTCCAGGCCGGCGCGGTCCAGGGCAGTTCGGATCAGGGCGCTCTGCGCGACCGGGTTCGGGGCAGTGAGCGAGGCGGCGCGTCCGCCGTGATTGAGCGATGTTGCGCGAATGACGGCCAGGATCGGGTCGTCGCCCGCGTTGGCGTCCGCCAGGCGGCGCAGCACGACCCAGCCTGCCCCCTCGCCACGGACGAAACCGTCGGCGGCGGCGTCGAAGACCAGGCTGTGCCCGGCCTCGGAGGTCATGCCGGCGGAGGCGAAAGCGGCGTCGTTGAAGTCGTTGCTGAGCAGGTTTGCCGCGCCGACGAGGGCGAGGTCGCAGTCGCCACGGGCGAGCGCGGCCTCAGCGAGGGCGAGCGCGGTCAACGCTCCGGAGCAGGCTGTGTCGACGGTGATGCTCGGCCCGGTGAAGTTGTAGTGGTGCGACACGCGGTTGGCCAGGAAGGCAGGGAACGTCCCAACTGTCGCGTACCCGTCCGGCTTCCCGTGACGGACGACCTGCTCGCGGTAGTCGTAACTGCATGCGGCCACGAAGACGCCGGTGTTGCTCGCGTCGAGGGCATCGGGGTCCAGCCCGGCATGCTCGAGCGCGTGCCAGCTCAGCTCCAGCAGCAGCCGCTGCTGCGGGTCCATCGCGCTCGCCTGGCGGGCGGTGATCCCGAAGAACGGGGCGTCGAACTCGTCGATGCGGGGTAGCAAGGCTGCTCGGGAGGTCGCCGCGGTCGGACGTCCGGTGCGGTGCGGTGCCGGGCGATCGATGTGCTGCTCGACGCGCTCCAGCACCTGCCAGAACTCTTCGACGTCAGCAGCGCCGGGGAATCGGCACGACATCCCGATGATCGCCGTCGCGCCGGTCGGGCCGGCCGGAGCTTCCGGTGCCTCACCGGACGTGTCGTGGCAGACCGCGGCCGGGTCCCGGACATCGAGCACGTGCTCGGCGATGGCATGGACGGTGGGGTGACGCCAGAGCATGGTCACCGGCACCGGCGCGTGGAAGTCGGTGGCGACCCGCCGCGCCAGCGTGACGGCACGGGCCGAGTCGAAACCCTGCTCGCCGAGCGGCTGGGCGGGGTCGACGGCGTGCCCCGCGATCTCCTCGGCAAGCCGATGCAGCCCGGCCCGCACCGCGCCCTCGTCGCGCGCCGAGGTCGGGCGGCCCACCTCGGCAGGGGCCGACTGCGGCGACGCCGACTCTGGCAACGCCGACTGCAGCGACGCCGTCACAGCGGCGAGGTAAGCAGCGGCGTCGACACCGTTGGCGACGGTGTGGTCGAAGACGAGGACGAGGTTGCGGACCCCGGCAGCGGTGGGCGCGCCGACGAAGAGGGTGGCGACGGACGGGGGGACGACGACCGGCGTCGCGAGTACCGGGCCGTCCTCGCCGAGGTAGGAGACGATCAGCGTGACGCGTTCGTCGGCGCCGCCCGCGCCGGCCAGAGCCCGTTCGAGGGCCCCAGCGTAGGCGGCGTCGAAGCCGGCCGCATCCAGTGTGTCCGCGGCACGGACGACCCCGACGGTGAGGTCCCGGGCCTCCGTGGTGCAGGCGAAACCGAGGTCGAGGTGCCGGTAGGTGCGAACTCGCTCGGTGTCGACACGGCGGCTGCGGGTCCAGTCCAGGCCGGTCGACGCGAGGGCGGCGTGGTGGGCGATCGCGGCCGGCACTGTCGCGATGCCGGCGACGGCCGCGGCGTGGGCGGCCACCGCGGCGGCGACCGTCGACTCGGCGACCTCGACGGCGATCATGGCCGGGACGGCCGCCCCCGCCGCACCGAGCATGCTGCGGTTGAGCGACTGCTGGCGGAGGCTCTGCGTGTCGTCGCGGTGATCGGCGTCGGCGGTGGTGTCGGATTCGGCGGCGGTGTCGGATTCGGCTGTGGTGTCGGTGTCGGCTGTGGTGTCGGCCGCGGGGCCGTCCCCGCCGGTGCTCCCGTCATCGAGTCGCCGACCGGCGAGCCAGGCGTCCAGGTCGGCCGGGGCCAGGAACGATCCCCGCGCCGGAATGCGGTCGAAGACCGCGGGGTCGATGCCCAGCGTGCGCGCCCGGGCTCGGGTTGCGGGCGGGACCCGGCGTGGCGCGGGCGGGGGAGGCGTACGCCAGTCGGCTGACTCGGCTGACTCGGCTGACTCGGCTGACTCGGCTGACTCGGCTGCGTCGGCTGACTCGGCTGACTCGGCTGCACCGGCATCGACTGCGGTGCCGATCCTCGCGATCACAGTGCCGATCGGGACGCGCTGGTCCTCGGCCACGAGCCACTCGGTCAGGACACCGGCGACGGGGGACTCGATCTCGACGACTGCCTTGTCGTGCTCGACCTCGTAGAGCACCTCGTCCTTGGCAACCGTGTCGCCGGGTTCCTTGCACAGGGCGACGACGCGGGCCGTCGTGATGCCCTCGCCGAAGCGGGGCAGCACGATCTCGGTGCCGGTGGCGCTCATGCGAGCACGCTCCGCACGGCCGCGACCACGTCGTCGACATCGGGGAGCACGGCCGACTCGAGGTCGGGGTGGAAGGGGACGTGGACGTCGTCGCGACTGACGAGTCGAGGTGGGGCCAGCAGCGAGTAGAAGTCGTCGTCGCCGCAGAGCAGCTGGGCGACCAGCCCGCCACCGAAGCTGCTGGTGCGAGCATCCTCCTGCACGACCACGAGCCGACCCGTACGCCGCAGCGACTCGCGCACCGCGTCCAGGTGCAACGGGACGAGCCAGCGCAGGTCGAGGATCTCGATGTCGGCGCCCTCGTCGGCGAGCCGATCGGCCGCGTGGTGGGCCAGCTCGACGCCATTGCCCCAGGTCACCACCGTGACGGCGGAACCCCTCCGGACGATCCGTGCCCCGAGCGTGCTCGCCGCGCGGTCACCGCCGGCGGGGGCGACGGGCTGCGAGGGGTGCTCGACCCGCATCAGGTGTTTGGGCAGCAGGATGAGGGTGGGGTCCTCGGCGGCCAGGGAGTCACGGAAGGCTGCCAGCGTGTCGGCCGGCGTCGAGGGGACCACGACGCGCAGGCCGGGCAGATGGGTGAAGAGGCTCTCGTTGCTCTGGCTGTGCCAGGGACCGCCGCCGGGCAGGTACCCGCCCCATGGCGCGTAGATGACGAGCGGGCAGCGCCACCGGGAGACGCTGCGCCAGCGGAGGGTGCCGACGTGGGTGCTCAGCTGGTTCCAGGCAGGGCCGGCGAAGTCGATGAACTGCAGCTCCACCACCGGGCGCATTCCGGTCGCGGCGAGTCCGACGGCGGCGCCGACGATGGTCGCCTCGGCCAGCGGGGAGTTCAGCACCCGCTCGGGCGCGACGGCCCCCAGGCCCTTCGTGAAGCCGAAGACGCCGCCCTTGGGGTCCTCGATGTCCTCGCCGAAGACGATCAGGCGCGGGTCGTGGCGAAGTCCCTCGGCGAGACCGTGGTTCACCGCCGCCACGATCGTCGTCGGCGGGGCGTCCGGCTCGTCGATCCGCTCGGGCAGGACCACCGGTGTCGCGGCGAAGAGATGCTCACCAACCCGGCCGGTGTCGGCCACCGGCTCGTCGGCAACCTCTTCGTAGACGCGTTCGATGTCGGTGGCCAGTCGCCGGGTGGTGTCGGCGAGCCACCGGTCGTCGATGACGCCCTCGTCCTGCAGTCGCCGGGCGAATGCGGCGACCGGGTCGTGCATCGCCGCGATCTCCGAGCTCGGCCGGTAGCGGCGATGGTCGTCGGAGGAGGTGTGGGAGTCGAGCCGGTCGCAGACGCACCACAGGACGGTCGGCCCCCCGCCGCTCCGGGCCCGGACGACGGCGCGTTCGGTGGCCGAGTGCACCTCGTCGGGATCGGCTCCGTCGACCAGGGTGGTGATCTCGTCGGGCAGCATGCCGAGCTGCCAGGTGGAGTTGTGCTCGGTGGGGCTGCTGACGCCATAGCCATTGTCCGAGACCAGGAAGACTGTCGGCAGCCGGTGCTCGCGGGCGAAGGCGAGCGCTTCGAGGAATTCGCCCTGTCGGGTCGATGCCTCGCCCACTGAGCAGAGCGTGACCGAGTCCTCGCCCCGCAGCGCCGACGACCAGGCCGCCCCCACCGCCGGCAGGCACTGGCTGGCCGTGGGGCTGGCCAGCGACAGCACGTGTCCGTCCGGATGGGAGAAGTGCGAGCTCATCGCACGCCCGGCCGAGTGCGACTCGGCCTTGCCCATGAGGTCGCGGGCCTGGGCGACGACGTCCATGCCCCGGGCGAGCAGCAGGGCACGGTCCCGGTAGTGCGGGGCCAGCAGATCGTCCGGGCGCAGCGGCAGCACCGCCGCGGCCAAGGCCTCGTGGCCGGCCGAGGAGATGTGGAACCACGCCTTGCCTTGGCGCAGCATGATGCCCGAGCGGCGGTCGCACTCGCGCGAGGTCATCATCACCTCGAGCAGTGCCCGGCGTCGGTCGTCGGGGATCCGCCCGCCGGACCGCAGGATCCGGGACCGTGCCGCGCGCGGCACGACTGCGTCCGGAGCAGTTGCCTCGCGCGAGGGTGAGGTGTCGTGCGGTGCTGCGGCGTGCACCACGGAGCTCTCCCTCGATCGGTCGGTAGTCGTCTGCGGTCCGACGACACGTGCAGTCACGCGACACGTGGAATCAATGCTCCGGCGCGAGCACCGTGGCGCGCATCGGTCGTGGGGCGGCTCTTGCCGCGGGGCGGCCTCCCTCTTTCGGGGGAGGTGACGGCGCGGCCGGGGCGTCGGAGGGGCAGACTCTTCATCCGTGCGGGGGAGGTGACCCGTGGACGTCCCCCTCCGCGGGGATGACGTCGGTCAGCCGGTCGCGCCCAGGGCGAGGGTCGGGGCGTCCTTGACGGCGCACCCGTCGAGGATTGCGCGGTGAAGCTGCTGCAGCGCGTGGCCCGGCTCGAGGCCGAGGCGTCCGACCAGGACGGCGCGCAGCCGCTGATAGGTGAGGAGGGCCTCACCGCGGCGGCCGGAGCTGCGCAGTGCCTCCATGAGCTGGAGGTGGAGAGCCTCGTGCGTGGGGTGCTCGTTGGTGAGGACCGTCAGCAGCGAGATGACCTCGCGGTGCCGGCCGAGGGCCAGTTGCGCGGCGACGTGCTCCTCGGCAGCGCAGAGGCGTGCCTCGTCCAGCCGTCGGGCCTCCATGGTGAGGACCTCCCCGCACTGGACGTCGGCGAAGGCCGGACCGCGCCACACCGCCAGCGCGCTGCCGAGCAGGCGGGAACCGCCGTGTGCGTCGCGTTCGGCGATCGCGCGGTAGCCGGCGCCGGCGGCCTGCTCGAACTGGCGGGCGTCGACCGCGCCGGCCCCGGTGAACAACCGGTACCCGCCCGGCAGGGTCGCGAGGACCTCTTTGGGGCCACGGTGGTCGCCGAGTCGCGAGAGCACGTCGGCGATGTGCTCCCGCAGGTGCAGCACGTGGGTCTGCAGGGTGTTGCGGGCGCTGTGCGGCAACTCGTCGCCCCAGAGCTCCCGGTAGAGCGTGGCGACCGGCACGGTCTCGTCGGCATGGGCGCTGAGGGTGGCGAGCACCTGCCGCGGCTTCGGGGCCGTGGGCACCAACGACTCGCCCCCCAGGCTCACCTTGAACGTCCCGAGCACCTCGATGTCGATCCCGTGCGTCGTGCCCGGTTCCTCGCGGACGAGTGTGCCGTTCGGTGCCATGTCGGTGATCCCCCCAGGTGTCTCACTCGGCAAACGAGACAAAAGATACCGGGCGGTCGGTTTGCAGGTCTAGACCTTAGCCGGTTAACGCCGTGCGTCAGTTGGTCAGTGGCGCACCAGGACCGGCAGCGCCCGGGCACCGAACAGGCCCTGGTGGTGGTAGGCGATCTCTGCGTCGGGGTCGATGCGCAGGTCGGCGAAGCGGCCGAGCAGGGCGTCCAGGGCCAGGCGCCCCTCCATACGAGCCAGCGGCGCGCCGAGGCAGTAGTGGATCCCGTGGCCGAACGCCAGTTGCTGGGACGAGCCGCGGGTGATGTCGAAGCGGTCGGGATCGGGGAAGTGTCGCTCGTCGTGGTTGGCCGACAGCACCGAGGGCGTCACCATCCGCCCGGCCGGAATCGGGATGCCGGCGAGCACGGTGTCGGTGGTCGTGACCCGGGCCATGATCGTGATGGGGGAGCGGAAGCGCATCGTCTCCTCGACCACGGCGCCGAGCAGACTGCGGTCGGCGCGCACCTCGGCGGCGATGCCGGGGTTCTCCTCCAGGCTCTGCACCGCGTTGCTGAGCATCATCGACGTCGAGACGTGACCGGCCATCAGCAGCAGGGCCGCGAACTCGACGATCTGCTGGTCGGTCAATCGCTCGCCGTCGTCAGTGGCAGCGATGAGACCTGAGATGAGGTCGCTGGTGGGACGCGCGCGGCGGTCGTCCACGTGCGCCTGCAGGTAGGCGTGCAGCTCGCGCAGCGGGCGCCGCACCTTCTCCTCGTAGTCCTCGCCGGCGTCGTCGCCGAACTGCATGTCGACGGCGTCGTCGACCTGGACCGACAGCATCTGCTCAGACCACGTCCGGAACAGGACCCGGTCCTCCGCGGGGACGCCCAGGAGCTCGGCGATGACGATCACCGGCAGCGGGTAGGCGAAGTCGCGGACGAGGTCGAAGGAATCGCCCTCGACCCGGTCGAGCAGCTCTTCGGCGATCTCGACGATGCGGGGCTCGAGCGCGGCGACGGCGCGTGCGGTGAAGGCCTGGCTGACCAGGGTTCGCAGCCGGCGATGCATCGGCGGGTCGATCACCGACAGGATCTGCTCGCTCAGGGCGTCCGAGTCCGGGCGCAGCCGGGAGAGGTCCGAGGAGTACGTCCCGTAGTCGTTGGAGACGGTCCGCACGTCGGCGTAGCGGTAGACGTGGAAGACGCCGTACTGGTCCTCGTGGACGGGGTGTTCGTCGCGCATGGTGCGCAACCAGTCGAACAGTTGCCAGCCACCGTCGGTGACCGACGGTGCGGGGGCTGTGCCGGGGGCGGCCGTCATCGGAGCTCCTTCGCCAGGGAGCGGCCACCAACGACCGCTGTTGTTGTCCGGGGAGGTGTGGTCAGGGGTCTGTCGCGGCCGGTGGGCACCGACTCCGGCGGGAACGAGTACGGGTCGAGATGGTCCGACGGATGGTGCTCCAGCTGCAGGCGACGTCCGAGATCGTGTTCGGCGGCGATCTCGAGCAGCACCTCCATGGCCAGGTGGTCCTCCAGGGCCATGCCCGTGGAGTCGAAGACGGTGGGACGGCCCTGCAGCGCCGAGGCATGATCCGGTTGTGCGCACAGCTGCGCCAGCGACGGTCCGATCTCGGCCTCCGAGCACTGCTGCAGCTCGCCCTCGCGGCGGCACTGCTCGGGGTGATCGGGCACGACGACGGCACGTCGCAGCAGCCCGGGGGACAGCTCGGTCTTGCCCTGCAGGTCCGACCCGACGGCGTTCACGTGAAGGTGCTCGCGTCCGCTCACGTCGGGCAGGACGGGCCCATCGCCCACCGGCACCGAGGTGGCAGTCGCGACGATGTCGGACTCCGACGCGATGCGGCTCGCCGACGCCACCTCGATCTCGAGGCCCAGGAAGGCCGCCCGCCGGACGAACGACGCCGCCCGGGTGGGGTCGATGTCGTGGACGAGCACTCGGCGGACCGGACGCACCCGGCACAGCCCGTGCAACTGCGTCACGGCCTGGGCTCCCGCTCCGATCAGTCCGACGACAGTGCTGTCTGGGTGCGCCAGCAGTCGCGCCGCGACCGCTGAGGCGGCGCCGGTCCTGATCGCGGTGAGCAGCACACCGTCCGACAGCGCCGTCAGGGCGCCGGTCGCGTCGTCGAAGCGCAGGACTGTCCCCAGGATGGTCGGCAGCCCGAACGTCGCGGGGTTGGCCGGGCTGTACGCGACCGCCTTGAGGGTGATGCTGTCGCCTGCGTGGCGGTGCGGCATCCACTCCCACACGCCGGCCGCGGGCTCGTCGCGGACGAAGCCGCCGCGCAGCGGGGACAGCTCGCGTCGACCCTCGCCGACATCGACCATCCCGTCGTGCACCCGGTCGATCACCCGGTCCATGACCGCGTCCCGGCCGGCGAGCTCGAGCATGGTCGCGATGTCCCGAGCGGTGATCACCCAGGTGTCCAACGGACCCTCCCAGTGGCGTCGTGATGGCGTCGTCGCGCGGCCGGTCCTGACCTGCGTCTGCTGACTGCGTTGCCGACGAGAGTGACGCAGCCGGCTGATGCCGTCCTGATGTGGCGGTGATAGCGAGCGTGGTCAGGTGCGAATCAGCCGGTTGTCATCGAGGTCGGCCACCATGACCGGAGTTGCTCGCAGAGAGGTGTTCCGATGTTGGACGGATGCGTCGCGTGGCCTGCCGAGACGGCCGAGCGTTACCGGGTCGAGGGCTACTGGACCGACCGGAGCCTCGGATCGCTGCTGCGCGACTGGTCGGCCGCCTACGGTGACCGGACGGCCCTCATCGATGCCGACGGGACGAGCCTCACGTACGCCGAGCTCGACGCCCGCTGTGACCGGTTGGCCGCCGGCTTCGCGGCGCGCGGCATCCGGGCCGGCGACCGGATCGTCGTGCAGCTGCCCAACAGCCACGAGTTCGTCGCCGTCTGCTTCGCGCTGTTCCGGATCGGTGCGCTGCCGGTCTTCGCGCTGCCGTCCTACCGGGCCAACGAGCTCGGCCACCTCATCGGCATCTCCGGCGCGGTCGGCTACGTCTTCTCGACCTCCGGGCGCGAGAGCGAGCTGGGTCCGCTGGCCCACGAGCTGCGGCGCCAGCACGCCGACCTGCGCGTCCTCGTCGTCTCCGGCAACCTGCCCGATCCGGCCGACGGCGTCGACCGACTCGCCGACCTGGCCGCGACCCCCGGCCGGGACTTCCCCGACCCCGACCCCGGTGACGTCGCCTTCTTCCTGCTGTCCGGAGGGACGACGGCGCTGCCCAAGCTGATCCCGCGCACCCACAACGACTACGCCTATCAAGCCGACACCTTGGCCGACATCTGCGAGGTGGATGCGGACACCGTCTATCTCGCCGTCCTGCCCGTGGAGTTCAACTTCCCGTGGGGGTGCCCGGGGATCATCGGCGTCCTCAGCCGCGGCGGACGCGTCGTCTTCGCCGCCCGTCCGGCACCGGACCACTGCTTCCCGCTCGTCGAGCGCGACGGCGTGACGATGACGTCGCTGATCCCCACCATCGCCCACCTGTGGCTCGACGCCGCGGCGGGGGCTGTCGCGTCGGACATCTCCAGCCTGCGGCTCCTGCAGATCGGCAGTGCCAAGTTGCACGACGAGGTGGCCGCTCGCATCGAACCCGAGCTGGGGGTGCGCCTGCAGCAGGTCTTCGGTATGGCCGAGGGACTGCTGACGGTCACCCGGCTGGACGACCCGGACCACCTCGTCCTCACCACGCAGGGGCGCGCCATCTCGCCTGCCGACGAGATTCGTGTCGTCGACACCGAGGGCGCCGTGGTCGCACCGGGACAGATCGGCGAACTGCTCACCCGCGGCCCGTACACGCTGCAGGGCTACTACCGGGCTCCGGAGCACAACGCGAAGGCCTTCACCGACGACGGCTTCTACCGGTCGGGTGATCTCGTGCGGCAGCTCCCGAGCGGGGAGATCGTGATCGAGGGCCGCATCAAGGACGTCGTGATCCGCGGCGGGTACAAGGTGTCGGCGACCGAGGTCGAATCGCACCTGACCGCACATCCGGATCTGCAACAGGCCGCGGTGGTCCCCATGCTCGACGACGTGCTGGGCGAGCTCGTCTACGCCTTCGCCGTCCCGGCCGACGACGAGGTGGACGTCCCGCTCGCGGCGCTACGTCGTTTCCTGCGCGCCCGGGGAGTGGCCGACTACAAGCTGCCCGATCGCGTCGAACTCGTGCCCGAGCTGCCGCTGACCGGGCTGAACAAGGTCGACAAGAACGCACTCAAGGCTCGGCTGGCAGCGCGCGTCGCCGAGCCGGTCGACGCCGGCTGAACCCGATGATTCAAGGGTCGCCGGCCGGGCATCGCGTGCCGTTCCAGCGTCGGGGGTCGATCCTCGGTGACGCCGACGCCGCCGCCCTGCTCGAAGTGCTGCGCTCGCAGGAACCGCTGTCGGCCGGTCGGTGGCGCCAACGGTTCGAGGACGCGTTCGCCGACCTCGTCGGCTCGCGGTACGCCCTGACGACGACCAGTGGGACGGTCGCGCTCGAGATGGCGGTCCGCCTGCTCGACCTGGCGCCCGGTGACGAGGTCATCGCCACCCCGCAGACCTTCCAGGCCACGGCGCAGCCGCTGCTGGAGTACGACGTGGACGTTAGGTTCTGTGACGTCCGACCCGACACCCTCAACCTCGACCCGGACGCCCTGGAGGCACTGGTCAGCGACCGCACCCGCGCCGTCCTGGTCACGCACTACGGCGGGTACCCGGCCGACATGGATCGGATCATGGCGATCGCGGCCCCGCGCGGCATCGTCGTCGTCGAGGACTGCGCCCACGCCATCGGCGCGATGTACCGCGACCGGGCGCCCGGCTCGCTGGCCGACATCGGCTGCTTCAGCTTTCACTCGTCCAAGAACATCACCACCCTCGGCGAGGGCGGCATGATCACCATGCAGCGCTCGGACTGGGCAGCGCGCGTCGAGCGCATGCGCGGCAACGAGATCGACGGCGTCTTCGCCGAGCGGGGCGCCGACGCCGACGACGTTCCCGGAGTGCTGCCCTGGATGCGGTTCTCCGAGCACGTCTACCGGCGGACGGTGCTGGACCTGCGCAGCGCAGGCACCAACGCGACGATGTCCGAGGCCGCTGCCGCGGTAGGTCTGACCCAGCTCGATGCCCTGCCCGGCTTCACGTCGCGACGTGGTTCGATCGCGCGTCGGCTCGACGACGCACTGCGTGACGTCCCGGACGTCCGACTGCAGGTCCCGGAGGCGGGCAACGTGCACGCGTACCACCTCTACACCGCGTTCCTCGGCGGCGGCGCGCAGATGCGCGAGGACGTCGTGCGCAGCCTGGACCGGATGGGGGTGGAGGTGCAGCTGCGGTACTTCCCGCTCCACCTCCTGCCCGAGTGGCGTGCCCGCGGGCACCGGGCGGGTGAGTGCCCGGTCGCCGAGCGGCTCTGGTTCGAGGAGCAGCTCAGCCTGCCCTGCCACCCGTCGCTCACCGATGATCAGGTCGACTATCTCGTCGACGCCGTCACGACCGCGCTCACCCGATCGCGCACCGCTGTCTAGAGGAGTCGTATGCCCTTCATCGACGTCAAGATCTTCGACCGCCGCCTGGACGACGGCAACGACGCCGAACTCATCGAGCGGATCACCCAGGCTGTGGTGGACGTCTTCGGCGAGTCGATCCGGCCCCAGACCTGGGTCACGCTGACCGGGGTGTCGCCTGCGCACTGGGGCATCGGCGGCCGGCCCGCCAGCTGAGGCGGCATCAACGGGACCGCACCGTCCTGCTCTACCGCGACGACGACGGCGCGGTCCCGTTGATGCCGGCGAGCAACCAGCTCAGCGCCTGATCGAAGTCCCGGTCGCGTACCTGCTGGATGCCGGTCTCGTCGCTGCGGGCCAGCACTCCGCCCGGCTGCGGCCCGCCGTCGGTGCGCATCTGCTCCGACAGCAGGGCCAGGTACTCGTCGGTCGTGGCATTCGACTGCCGCGCGTAGTCGATCCAGCGGACCTCCATCGCCACGAATCCGTAGGCGTACTGGAAGATCGCCGCGAGCGCGGCGGAACGATCGGCCTCCGACAGCGGCGAGCGCTGGATCGCGTCCTGCGCGCGGGCGGTGACCCGCAGGCTGTGCGGACCGATGTTGAGGTAGTCGCCGAGGCATCGGATCGCCCAGGGGTGCGTGATCATGGTGCGTCGCCACGCGGTCACCAGCGAGCGCAGCTCCTCGGACCAGTCCTGCCCCGGCGCGGGCTCCACGTCGATCTCCGCCGACACGGCGTCGAGTGCGAGCTCGAGCAGATCGTCCTTGTTGGCGACGTGCCAGTACACCGACATGGGCGTCACGCCCAGCTCGGTCGCCAGCCGTCGCATCGAGAAGTCGTTGACGCCATGGGCGTCGAGTAGCCGGATGGCCGCGGTCACGATCTTGTCCGGGCTGAGGGTGCCGGCGCCGGGCCCCTCGGTCCGGCTGCGGACCTTCCGGTCCGGGGTCAACCAGACACTCATGCGATCTCCCGCACGTCCCTTGCTCGGCATGCCCTACCTGTCCCCGGACCTGTTGGCCGGGGACAGGTAGGTGGTGTCGTCGGTACGCCCGGGCCGGTCAGTCGACCAGCGCCGGATCGCGATCCGCGGCCGGCGCCGGCGCGCCGGTCGCCCTGCTGTTCGCCCGGTGGAGCAGGAACCCGGCGAGCAGGCCCCCGGCGAACACCGCCGTCGCCCCGACCAGCTGGCTGATCTGGACGCCGTCGGCGAAGGCATTGTGGATCCGGACGATGGTATCGGCATCGGTGACCGAGGCGAGCGCGTCGGCCAGCGAGCCGGGCTTGGAGCCGCCGAGGTCGGGCTGTCGGGCGATGAACTGGGCGCTGAGCACGGCGCCGAGCACGGCGACGCCGATCCCGCCGCCGAACTCGGTGAGAGTGCCCTGGACCCCGGCCCCGACGCCGGCCTTCTCGACCGGGATGGAGCTCATGATCGCGTTCACCATGGCGGGCATGGCGAGCGAGATGCCGGTGCCCATCACCAGCAGCCCGACCAGGATGCCGAGGTAGCTGTTGCCCGGACGGCCGAGCACGGCCAGCAGGCACAACCCGACGGCGAGGGCTGTCATGCCGAGAGCGATGGTCGCCGCTGAACCGATCCGTTTGAGCACCTTGACGCTCACCCCGCGCAGGTTGAGCACGACGATGATCCCGGCCAACGGTACGGTCCGCAGCCCCGCCTCCAGGGGGCTGTAGTTGAGCACCAGCTGCAGCTGTTGGGTGAGCAGGAAGAGCGAGCCCGCCATGCCGAACGCCACCAGCAGGCCGCCGGCGATCGCCCCGTTGAACCGAGCATTGGCGAAGAAGGACATGTCCAGCATCGGGTCGTCGACGTGCAGTTCCCAGAGCACGAACGCGATCAGGCCGATGATGCCGATGGCTGCTGCGCCGAGCACGATCCCGGAGGTCCAGCCGTCGCCGGGCCCCCCGATAATCGCGTAGACGACACCGGTCATGCCCACGATCGACAGCAGCGCGCCGACGAAGTCGGGTCGGCCGGCCGGGTGCTTGATTTCGGGGATGAGCTTGGCTGCGACCAGCGCGCTGATCAGAGCCACCGGGACGTTGATCAGGAAGATCGATCCCCACCAGAAGTGACTGAGCAGGACGCCGCCGAGTACCGGGCCGCCGGCGAAGCCGACCGAGCTCACCGCGCCCCAGATGCCGATGGCCATGGGCCGCTCGTCGTCGTCGAACGTGTGCATGATGACGGCCAGCGTGGTGGTCATGATCAACGCTCCGCCGACGCCCATGCCGGCGCGGGCCGCGATGACCTGTGCCGGGGAGTTGGCCAGTGCCGCGAACAGCGATCCGGTACCGAACAGGGTGAGACCGACGAGCAGGGCCCGCTTGCGGCCGTAGCGGTCGGCCGTGGTGCCGGCGATGAGCAGGAGACCCGACTGGACGAGGGCGTAGGCGTTGATCATCCACTGGATGTCGGCCGTGGACGCACCGAGGTCGCGGTTGAGCTCGGGGATGGCGAGGTTCAGGACGGTGTTGTCGAGCAGGACGACGATCTGGGCCAGGCAGACGGCCGCCAGGATGACCCAGCGGTCGGGGCGACGGTGACGCACGGTGTCGGCCGCACTGCCGGGGGCCGGTGTGCCGGTGTCGAGTTCGGACACGACGGGACTCCTAGGACAGAGGGGTACGGGAGATCCTTCGTCGAGCACTGTACAGCGTAGAAGACTCTACTGTGTAGAGCTTTTCCCGTGATGGCTCTCCTCGCCCGGCAGGCTGGCACCGTGGCTCCCCTCGAGCCGAAGGCCACCTGCGCGGGCACCGGTGGCGATCGCGGGCAGCAGGTGCCGCCACATCGTGCTGATCCGGTGGGGGAGGTCGGCTCGACCTGTCTCGATGCGCGACAGCATCTGCAAGCCGGTGAAAGCCCCCACGATCAGCTCGGCGGTCTCCCGCGGCTCGATGTCGGCCCGCACCTCGCCGTCGTCGCGGCCCTGGATCAGGAGCCGCTCGCACATCGCGGCCCAGTCGCCGAACGGAGCCAGCTCGGAGAAGTCCTCGGTGCCCTCGTCCAGGCTCAACCGGGCACCGGACTGCACGATCGGGTCGGTCTGCATCAGGTGCGCGACATGCAGGCTCAGGTCGATCAGCGACTGCAGTGCCGACTCCGCCGCCGGAGGGACGACGCCCGACGTCTGGTTGCGCAGCACCTCGCGGGCCAGCTCGGCCTTGGACGCGAAGTGGAAGTACATCGCGCCCTTGGTGACCTTCGCCCGCTGCATGATCTCGTTGAGGGAGGCGGCCTGATACCCGACCTCGGCGAAGACCGAAGCGGCCGCGCGAAGGATGGTGGCCCGGGTGTGGACGGCGCGGGCCTGCAGGGGTTGCCGGCCGGACTCGGCAGCCACGCGCACGAACCTCCCACGGCAGACGGTGGGTCCCCCTGATGTTTCTCGAACCCTATCTGGCGACGGTACGGTCGCGACGTGGTGCACGCAGGTGCGAGCGGCGGGCGTGCCGGCGCCGTCGGCTTCGTGCTGTCGGCGCACCCGTGCCGGCCGTGGGCGGCGCGGTGACCGGCGTGCCGCGCGAGCTCGTGCACCGCACCGGGCGCGGGCTCGTGCTCCCCCTCGACTGGCGGAGCTGCGGCGACACGCGGTGCGAGGTCACCGTCCGGTGGCCCGGACACCACGACTTCTACGCGCCCGCGAGTGGCAGGCACGACCCGTTGCTGGCCGCCGAGTCACTCCGCCAGGCGGGCATCCTGGTGGCCCATGCACGCTTCGGCGTCCCGTTGGGCCACCAGTTCATCCTGCACACGCTCGACTACGAGCTCGACGTGGCTGCTCTGCCCGACGGCGCCGGACCGGCCGACGTCCGGGTGGACCTGGAGTGCCATGACATCCGGTACCGGGCGCGGCGCCTGGCCGGCATGCGCTACGTCGCGCGCTTCCGCACCGGCGCGGTGACCATCGGGGTCGGGTCGGCGCAGTTCGACTGCGTGAGCGCGGCGTTGTACCGGCGGTTGCGCGGCGAGCGTTTCGGCGCGGCGGTCTGCTCCGGCGAGCTGGCCCCGGCGCTGGCTCCGGCGCTGGTGGGGCGCTCTGCCGAGCGCGACGTCGTGCTCTCGCGGGGGCGCGAACCGGGGGTCTGGAGGCTGCGGGTCGACCCGGACAATCCCGATCTGTTCGACCACGCCTGCGACCACGTCCCCGGAATGGTGCTGTGTGAGGCGGCGCGGCAGGTCGCATCGGCGGTCGGCGCGGGGGTCCGGTTCGCCCCGACCCGGCTCGATGTCGCCTTCCTGCGCTACGTGGAGCACGACACGCCATGTGACCTGCGAGCGGGCGATCGAGTCGTCGGCGGCGGCGAGCAGAGCCTCCGCGTTGTCGCGCTGCAGGCCGACCTGCCGGTCTTCGAGTGTCGGCTGTCCGGCCCGGTGTGAGCGGCGAGCCGGTCAGACGACGGTGAAACCGCCGTCGACGACGAGGGTCTCACCGGTGGTGAACGACGCCCGATCGCTGAGCAGCCAGGCCGCGGCATGGGCAATCTCGGCGCCCTCGGCGGTGCGACGCTGCGGGGTGGCCGCGTGCAGGGCGGCCTCCACGCCCGGATTGCGCTCGAACCACTGCACCATCATCTCGCTGCGGGTGGTGCCCGGGGCGATGGCGTTGACCCGGATGCCGTGGGGGGCGTACTCGACGGCGGCGGCCTTCGTGAGACCGATGACCGCGTGCTTGGACGCGATGTAGGCCGCCGCGACCGGGGTGGCCACCACGCCGCCCACACTGCTGGTGTTGACGATGGCCCCGCGTCCGACCGCGCTCATCACGGCGAGTTCGGCGCGCAGGCAGTGGAAGACCCCGCGGACGTTGACGTCCATGATCTGGTCGTACAGCTCGTCGGGGAACTCGTGCAGCCGGATCTGCTCGGCCCCGAAGCCGGCGTTGTTGAAGGCTCCGTCCAGGCCGCCGAAGCGGGCGACCGCGCGTTGCACGGCGGCCTCGACATCGGCACGTCGGGTGACGTCGGTGCCGACGGCTTCGGCCCGGTCGGGACCGAGTTCGTCGACGAGGACCGCGAGCTCAGCCGTGCGCCGAGCGGCGAGCACGACGTTGGCGCCCTCGGCCACGAAGAGCCGTGCCGCTGCGGCGCCGATGCCGCTGCTCGCGCCGGTGACGAGGACGGTCTTGCCGGTCAGTAATCCGGAGGCGGCCATGCCGCAGATCGTCGCGCACTTGCTCGACGAACTACAACGGATCGGACTCGCGGAGCACGCCATCCTCCAGCCGCAGCCATCGCGTGATGTCGAGCTCGCGCAGGAACGGCAGGTCGTGGCTCGCCACGATCAGGGCGCCCTGGTACGCATCGAGGGAGACGCCGAGCTCGCGCACGCTGGCCAGGTCGAGATTGTTGGTCGGTTCGTCGAGCAGCAGCAGGTTCGGCGGCGGTTCGGAGAGCAGCAGCGCCGCCAGCGTGGCGCGGAAGCGCTCGCCGCCGGAGAGGGTCGAGACGAGCTGGTCGGCGCGCCTGCCCTTGAAGAGGAATCGGGCCAGACGCGCCCGGATGTCGTTGTCGCTCGCCGACGGCGCGAACTGCGCGACGTTCGCCACGACGGAGCGGTCCGGGTCGAGGATGTCGAGCCGCTGGGGCAGGTATCGAATGGCCGCGGCGACGTCCACGCTGCCGCCCAGCGGCTCGAGGCGGCCGGCGACGGTGTCGAGCAGTGTGCTCTTGCCGGCGCCGTTGCCGCCGACGAGCGCGATGCGTTCCGGGCCGCGCACGATGAGGTCGGTCGGCTGCTGGCAGCGCGTCGTCAACCCCTTCAGGGTCAGGATGGTCCGCCCGGCCGGGACGTCGGTCTCGGGTAGGTCGACTCGGATCTCGTCGTCGTCGCGCAGGGCCTCCTCGGTGTCGGCGACGCGGTGTTTCGCCTCCTCCAGCTTCTCCAGGTGCATGTTGCGGTGCTTGCCGGCTGAGACCTGCGCCTGCCGCTTGCGCTCCTTCATCACCGCCCGCGGTTCGCGCTTGGTGTCGTACATCTTCTGCCCGTACCGCAGGCGTCGGTCGAGCTTGATGCGGGCGTCGCTGAGCTCCCGCTTCTGCCGGCGCAGATCCTGCTCGGCGACGCGGACCATGCGCTCCGCGGCCTCCTGCTCCTGGGCCACGGCGGCCTCGTAGTCGGCGAAGTTGCCGCCGTAACGCAGCAGCTCGCCGTCGCGCAGATCGCAGATCTGGTCCACGAGCTGGAGCAGCTCGCGGTCGTGGCTGACGATCACCATCGTTCCGTGCCAGGTGCGGACGGCCTCGTAGAGCCGCTCTCTGGCGTCCCGGTCGAGGTTGTTGGTGGGCTCGTCGAGCAGCAGGACGTCCGGGGAGGCCATCAGCCGGGCGGCCAGGCACAGCAGCACCGACTGTCCGCCGGAGAGTTCTCCGATGCGGCGGTCGAGCTCGACGTCGGTCAGGCCGAGGCGGTCCAGGGTGGCCCGGGCGCGCTCGTCGACGTCCCAGTCGTCGCCGACGATGGCAAAGTTCGCCTCGCTCGCGTCGCCGGCCTCGATCGCGCGTAGCGCCACGCGGACGTCGTGGACACCGAGGGCACGCTCGACGGTGGTTCCGGCGTCGAGGGACACGTCCTGCGGCAGGTACTGCAGCGTGCCGTGCACCGCGACGGTCCCGCTGGCCGGCGTCAGCTCGCCGGCGATCAGCCGCAACAGCGTCGACTTGCCCGAACCGTTGACGCCGATGAGGCCGCTGCGGCCGGTTCCGAAGACGGCCGAGAAGTCCTCGAAGACGGTCTCGCCGTCGGGCCAGGCGAAGGTGAGCTCGGAGCAGACGACGGCGGTGGTGACGGTAGACATAGCCTGCCTCTCACGGTCGAACGCTGAGTCCTATACACCGTACAACAGCGGCGCCTGCGGAAATGCGGCTCGGGAGGCCGTGCTCGCCGATCGCGGCGGAGCCTGGTGAGATGAGGCGTGCTTCGAGACGACGGTTTCGGCCCGGACCACCTGCCGTACGGGGTCTTCGCGACCGCCGACACCGACTGGCGCGTCGGTGTCCGACTCGGCGACGGTGTCCTGGACCTCGCCGCCGCGGCGCAGGCGACGCGTCCGGAGTGGGTGCCGTTCTTTGCCGTCGCTGCCCTGAACCCGCTGCTCGCGGCGGGCAAGCAGGTCTGGGACGACGTCCGGGCCTGGGTGCGGACCCTGCCGGCAGACGAGCTGATCCCGCTGCCGGACGTGCGGCTGCGACTGCCCTTCGAGGTGGCCGACTACGTCGACTACTACGCCTCGCTGGACCACGCCACCAACGTCGGACGGATCTTCCGTCCCGAGGCCGAGCCGCTCACCCCGAACTGGCGGCATCTGCCGGTGAGCTATCACGGCCGGGCCGGGTCGATCGTCGTGTCGGGTACCGACATCCACCGGCCGAAGGGACAGCGCAGGACGCCCGGCGACGAGGCTCCGGCTTTCGGTCCCAGCCTCCGGCTCGACATCGAGGCCGAGCTCGGCTTCGTCGTAGGCCGGTCCCTGCCGCTGGGCGAGAGCGCGGGGACGGGGGACTTCGGGGAGACGGTCTTCGGCGTCGTGGGCCTCAACGACTGGTCCGCGCGAGACATCCAGGCATGGGAGTACGTGCCGCTCGGCCCCAACCTCGGCAAGTCCTTCGCCACGAGCATCTCGGCCTGGGTCACCCCGCTGGCCGCCCTCGACGCTGCCCGACTGCCGCTGCCGACGCAGCAACCGGCCGTCCTGGACTACCTGCACCAGGACGGTGCCTACGGCTTCGACATCGCCATCGAGGTCGAGCTGAACGGGCACGTGGTCGCGCGGCCCAACTACCGGCACATGTACTGGTCGCCGGCACAGATGCTGGCGCACATGACGGTCAACGGTGCGTCCTTGCGCGTCGGCGATCTCTACGCCTCCGGCACGATCTCGGGCCCGGCGCCCGAGCAGCGCGGCTGCCTGTTGGAGCTGTCGTGGGGTGGCGCGGAACCCTTCGAGGTTGCGGGGGAGCGGCGGACATTCCTCCTCGACGGTGACGAGGTCGTCCTGCGTTACCGCGCGGCGAACGGCGTCACGCTCGGTGAGGTGCGGGGCCGCATCCTGCCGTCGACCCCGTCCCCCGGTGGTGGCGGCTGACGCTCGTATCCGAGCGTCAGCCGCCACGACCGCGTCAGAGCAGGGCGGAGACGGGCGTCGGCTCGACCCCACCCAGGTCCCGGACGGCGTCGGAGACCACGTCGAGGTAGCCCTCGCGGGCGGCGGTGCCGAAGGAGGCGAGCAACTGCGCGACGGCCTCGGGGAGGCCGGCGTGCTGGACGAGCCCGGCGATGTAGGCGGCGTCGTCGACGTCCACCACCTCGACCGCCTTGCCGGCGATGCCGGCGGCGAGCTCGGCGAGGTCCTTGGTGCCGAGGGCCTGCGGTCCGCTGATCTCGATGGCGGCGTCGACGACCGCGGCGTCGTCGGAGAGCAGGGCACCCACGCCGGCCGCGGCGCAGTCGGCCCGCGTGACGTAGGCGGTGCGTCCGGCGCCGACGTTGGTGACGAGTTGCCCGGTCGCCGCCGCCTGCTTCACGACGTCGACCTGCATGTCGGCGTAGAGGTTGTTGCGCAGCAGGGTCCAGCCGGTGCCGCTGGCCTGCAGGTGCGCCTCGGTGGCGAGGTGGTCCGCGGTGACCGCGGCGGGGTTCTGCTCCGCCGCGCCGGCCAGCGAGGTGTAGGCGATGCGCTCGACACCGGCCGCGACCGCGGCGTCGATGGCAGCCTTGTGCCCCTCGACCCGGGCGCCGACGGCGTCGGTGGAGACGAGCAGGACCCGCTGCACCCCGGCGAAGGCGTCGGCCAGGGTCTCGGGGCGGTCGAAGTCGGCAGCGCGGACGTCGGCGCCACGGGCGGCGAGGTCGGCAAGCTTGGCCGGGTCGCGCGTCAGCAGGACGACATGGTCGTCCGCGCCGGCGCGGGTGAGGAGGTTCTCGGCGGCGAGGCGGCCGAGCTGGCCCGAGGCACCGGTGATCGCGTAGGTGGTCATCGTCCATCCAATCGTAGCTGTTGCTGTTACGAATCAACCGTAGCCATACCGGTTGCGATAAGGCAAGATGGGATTCGTGACCAGCCGCACCAACACCCAGTTCGCGGTGGCGGCGCACGTCCTGGTCTATCTCGCCGGCGCGGGTGCCGGTCGTGCCGTCAGCTCCGACGAGCTAGCCGGCAGTGTCAACGTCAACCCGGTGCACATCCGCCGCGTCCTCGGACCGCTGCGCGAGGCGGGGCTGCTGCGCTCACGGCCGGGCGCCGGCGGCGGCTGGGAGCTGGCGCGCGCTGCCAGCGGCATCCACTTCGACGAGGTCTGGGCTCTGGTGCAGGGTGACGATCCCGTCCTCGCCTCGCACGGACCGAGCCCGCAGTGCCCGGTCGGCCGCGTCGTCGACAGGCTCCTCGGCGACCTGCAGGACGATGTCGCCCGCGCCATTGCTCGTGAACTGCACGGCCGGACGGTCGCCGACGTGGTCGCAGGCGTGGAGCTGCCGGCGCCCTGACCGGCCGAAGCGGACGGAGCTGAGAAAATGCCCGCAAGCGTTGCCGGCCCTCATAGGAAAAGCATGGTTTTCGCTCAGCGCATCTCTTGCCAGCGGGCGTGTCCTGGCGACATGACCACCTCCGAACCCGAGTCCGGCGCCTCGCAGCCGGAGCACCAGCGCCCCATGGGCACCCCGTACGACCCGTACGCGGGGTACCCGCAGTACCCGCACGACCCGCGGTACGCCTACCCGCAGCAGCCGCCCCCGTCGGGATGGGCCGGCTACCAGTGGACCGCGCCGATCGGGGCCTACGGGCCGCCGCAGCAGCCACCGCCGCACCGGGGCTCGGGCGGTCGCCGCGCCCTGCTGGGTGTCGGGGCAGCGGTCCTCGCCGCGGCCCTGGTCGTCTCCGGGATCGAGATCGGCCAGGCCACCAGGTCCGACACGACCGCGGGTCGGCAGGCCGACGGCAGCTCGCTCTTCGGCTCCGGCTCCGGCAGCACCGGCACCGGCGGCGAGAACGGCAACGGGAACACCGGCGGCGGCACCCTGCAGATCCCCGATCCGTTCCCCGGTCTCTTCCCGGGACAACAGGGCCAGGGCTCGCAGACGCAGGGCACCGGGACGGCGGCGAGCAGCACACAGCAGCGGGGCATCGTCACCATCACCTCGGTGCTGAAGTACCAGAACGCCGAGAGCGCCGGCACCGGGATGATCCTCACCAGTGGCGGCGAGGTGCTCACCAACAACCACGTCATCGACGGGGCCACGTCGGTGACCGTGACCGACGAGTCGACCGGCAAGTCCTACGCGGCCAAGGTGGTCGGCACGGACCCGACCGACGACGTCGCGGTGCTGCAGCTGAAGAACGCCTCCGGCCTCACCACCGCCAAGGTGGGCGACACCTCCGACGTGAAGCAGCTCGGGGTGGGCGACAAGGTGACCGGTGTCGGCAACGCCGGCGGCACGGGATCGCTGACCCAGGTGTCGGGCAAGGTGACCGCGCTGCAGCGCTCCATCACGGCCAGCGACGAGACCGGCGGCAACGCCGAGAACCTGAGCGGTCTCATCCAGACCGACGCCGCCATCGTGGCGGGCGACTCCGGCGGGCCCCTCTACGACGCGAACGGCACTATCGTCGGCATCGACACCGCTGCGTCGAGCACGAACGGCACGCAGGGGGTCACCTCGCAGGGTTACGCCATCCCGATCGACCACGCCCTGAGCATCGCCCGGCAGATCGAGTCCGGGATCGAGACCTCCTCGGTGCACATCGGACTGCCGGCCTTCCTCGGCGTGGGCGTCGCCAACTCCACCGCCTCCGGCGCCGCGGTGAGCACGCTGCTCGACGGCGGTCCCGCGGCGGCTGCCGGCATCACACCGGGCTCGGTGATCACCGCCGTCGGTGGCACGTCGGTGACGAACGCGGCCGGTCTGAAGACGGCGCTGGGCAAGCACCAGCCCGGTGACCGGGTGTCGCTGCACTGGACCGACACGGCCGGGAAGCAGCACACCGCCACCGTCACGCTGGCCGGGGGTCCTGCGGACTGACCCGGTCCGGCGGCGGGGCGTGGACCGCGGCGGTCAGGCGGCGCGAGAGTCGTCGACCGTCGCGGTCATCGCACGGGCGTAGGCCGCGACGAAGGGCCGGCTCGCGCGGGCCCGGTTGTCGGCCTCGGACGGATCCACCAGGGTGCGCCAGAGCGGATCGGCAGCCGGTGCCGCCGGCGCATCGACCGGGCCTCGCGCACTGCCGCGGGGCATGCGGGTGCAGTTGTCCTCGAAGAGATAGTTGCCGAAGAGCACCAGCAGCGCCATGGCGACTGCGGTTCCCCCGAGCACGAGCAGCAGAACGAACATCTGACGATCCCCCGATCGCGCCGCCGGCCCCCCTGCCTGCGACGTCAGGACTTAATCTTGCCATAACGCTCGAGGGCTTCGCGGCGTTCGGCGGCGTGATCGACGATGCGTGTCGCGTATCCGTCGGGTAGGCCGTCCGGCAGATCCCACGGCTCGTGGGCAGCCTTGCCGTCGACCCCGCGCAGCTCGGGGATCCAGCGGCGGACGTAGCCGCCGTCCGGGTCGAACTTCAGGCCCTGCGTCACCGGGTTGAAGACACGGAAGAACGGGGACGCGTCGGTGCCGCTGCCGGCCGTCCACTGCCAGCCGTGCTGGTTCGAGGCGAGGTCGCCGTCCACCAGGTGCTGCATGAAGTGGCGAGCCCCGTGCTGCCATTCGATGTGCAGATCCTTCACCAGGAAGGAGGCGACGATCATCCGCACCCGGTTGTGGATCCAGCCCTCGCCCAGCAGCTGCCGCATGCCGGCGTCCACGATGGGGAAGCCGGTGCGCCCCTCGCGCCAGGCGTCGAAGGCATCCGAGTCCGCTCGCGCGTACTCCAGCTTCGCCAGCTGCGGCTGGAAGTACTCACGCGCCGAGTCGGGGAAGTGGTGCAGGATCATCGCGTAGAAGTCGCGCCAGGCCAGCTCCTTGCGGTAGGTCTCGTCGGTGCGGCTCAGATCCGCCAGCAGGGTGCGCGGGTGGATGCAGCCGTACTTGAGATAGACCGACATGCGTGAGGTGCGGTCGAGGTCCGGCCGGTTCCGGTCGTCGCCGTACTTGGCGAGGATGCCCTTGTCCTTGTAGGCCTTCCACGCCTTGAGCGCGGCCGCCTCACCGGGCTCGGGGAGCTCGAGATCCTCGGGCAGCTTGGGATCGGCCGGGATGTCGGTGGAGTCCAGCTCGGCGTGCCAGTCGACGCGACCGGTGATCGTCGTGGCCGGGTCGCGCCAGCCGTGGTCGAGCCAGGCGCGGTAGAACGGCGTGTAGACCTTGTACGGCGTGCCGTCGTTCTTCACCACCCGGCCGGGGGCGATGGCGTAGGGCGAGCCGGTGCGCACGAGCGGGACGCCCTCGCCGGTGCTCGCCAGCTCCTTCTCCACGGCCTCGTCGCGGGCCTTGCCGTACGGGCCGAAGTCCGCCGCGACGTGCACCGAGGACGCACCGACCTCGCGGGCCACCTTCGGCACGGCGTTGACCGGATCGCCCCGGCGGATCACCAGCTGCCCGCCGGCCTTCTCCAGGTCGGCAGCCAGCGCGCGGAGCGCGCCGTAGAGGAAGGCCGTGCGCGGGGCGCCGGCCGGCTTCAGCAGCTTCTGATCCAGGACGAAGAGCGCCACGACCGGACCGTCCTTGGCTGCCTCGTGCAGCGCGGGGTTGTCACGGAGGCGCAGGTCGCGCCGGAACCACAGCACGGAGGTCACACCCGCGAGCCTGCCCGTGACAGCGGATCGATAAGCGGGAAGGCCGATGGCATGAGTTCACCGCGTAGCAACGATTCCGACGACCTCTACGACGGCGTGGTCGTCGATCGCGACCAGCCTGACCCGTCGGACACGCTCACCGGCGACAACACCGACGACCCGATGGATGCCGGCTACAACCCGCCCGACCGGGAGAACAAGGCGTGGCGCGGCGACACGGCCGAGGAGGCCCGCGAGGGCGAGTCCCTGGACGCCAAGCTGGCCGAGGAGGTCCCTGAGGTCAGCGAGGCCGATCTCGACCGCGCCGACGAGGACGAGCGGGTGGGACGCCTGCTGGCGCCGGACGAGGGCGCGCACCCGGACGAGGAGAAGGACGAGATCGCCACCGACGTGGGCCGGGCCGGGTACGCGGCCAGCGCCGAGGAGGCCGCGATGCACGCCTCCGAGGAGGCCGCGCCGCCGGCAGAACTCGACGGTCCCGCCACCGTCTGACCGGGCTAGGGTCGAGGGCGTGCAGCTGACGAAGTACACCCATTCCTGCGTCCGCCTCGACGACGGTGACCGCTCGCTCGTCCTCGACCCCGGTGTCTTCAGCGAGGTGGATGCCGCGCTCGACGGTGTCCGGGCTGTGCTGATCACCCACGAGCACCCCGATCACCTGGACGTCGACAAGCTCCGGGCAGCGGTGGAGCGGGACTCCCACCTCGCCGTCTGGGCGCCGGCGTCCGTTGCCGCCCAGCTGGAACTCGGTGACCGTGTCACCGTCAGCGAGCCGGGGCAGACCTTCGAGGCCGGCGGCTTCGGGGTGCAGACCGTCGGTGGGCAACACGCGGTGATCCACCCGTCGATCCCGGTGATCGCCAACGTCGGGTACCTGATCGACGAGCAGGTCTATCACCCCGGCGACTCCTTCGACGTCCCCACCGCCGCCGTGGACACGCTGCTCGCCCCCCTCCACGCGCCGTGGTCCAAGCTGTCGGAGGTGATCGACTTCGTGGTGGCGGTGCGCGCGCGCCGGGCGATCAACCTGCACGACAGCCTGTTGACCGACATCGGTCGGAACATGGTCGAGGGCCACCTGGGCCGCATCGGGGGCGACTACGGCGTCGAGTTCACCCACCTCGCGCCGAGCGAGAGCCTCGCGGTGTGACCGCCACGATGCGCATCGTCGACGGGCACAACGACCTGCCGTGGGCGATGCGCCTGCTCAACGGCTACGACCTCGACGACTACCCTCTGGACACCGACCAGTCGCGGACCCACACCGATCTGGTGCGGCTGCGACGCGGCGGTGTGGCCGCGCAGTTCTGGTCGGTGTACGTCCCGTGCCGCATGGGCGTCACCGAGACGCTGGAGCAGATCGACTTCACTTTGCGCATGATCGCGCATTATCCCGAGCAGCTCGCGCTGGCGCTCACGGCGGCCGATGTCGAACAGGCCTGGCGCGACGGACGGATCGCCTCGTTGCTCGGCGCCGAGGGCGGCCACTCCATCGACTCGTCCCTGGCGGTCTTGCGGACGCTGCATGCCCTGGGCGTCCGGTACCTGACGCTGACGCACAACGACAACGTGCCATGGGCCGACTCGGCCACCGACGTCCCCGCCGTGGGCGGGCTGTCGGAGTTCGGGCGCGACGTGGTGCGGGAGATGAACCGGCTCGGCATGCTGGTCGATCTGTCGCACGTCGCGGCGACGACGATGCGGGACGCCTTGGCGACGACAGCGAAGCCCGTGATCTTCAGCCACTCCTCCGCGCGCGCCGTCACCGACCATCCGCGCAACGTCCCGGACGACGTCCTGACGACGCTCGCCGGCAACGGCGGCGTCTGCATGGTCACCTTCGTCCCCGGCTTCGTCTCGCAGGCCTGTGCCGACTGGTACGACGAGCTGCGCGCGAGGGTGCGGGCGCGGGGCGAGGATCCGCGTGACCTCGACGTCCTGGACGCGGCGGCGCTGCGCCTCGCCGAGACGACCCCCCGGCCCACGGCAACGGTGGCGGACGTCGCCGATCACGTCGAGCACGTCCGCGAGGTCGCCGGTCTCGAGCACGTCGGCCTCGGTGGCGACTACGACGGCTGTGATCAGCTGCCCGACGGCCTGTCGGACGTCTCGACCTATCCGGTGCTGCTCGACGAGCTGCACGGCCGGGGCTGGTCGGAGGGTGAGCTGGCGGCGCTGACCCATCGCAACATCCTGCGGGTTCTCGGCGACAACGAGCCCGGCGGCGCCCCCTGATTCGTCGCGTGGTTGCAGTGCAACCAGTTGCATAGCTAGAGTCCGTCGTGTGGCGCTGGAGCACGCGATCCTGGTGGCGCTCGCCGAGCGGGCGAGCACCGGTTACGACCTCGCGCGCCGCTTCGACAAGTCCGTCGGCCGGTTCTGGACGGCCACGCACCAGCAGGTCTACAAGGTGCTGGCGCGGATGGAGGACGACGGCTGGGTGGCCTCGACGGCCGTCGCGCAGGAGGGGCGTCCGGACAAGAAGGTCTACGAGGTGACCGACGAGGGTCGGACGGAACTGGCCGCCTGGCTGCCCCGCCCGGCCCCGCTGGAGACGGCGCGTTCCGATCTCGCCGTCAAGATCCGCGGTGCTGCGCACGGTGACCCGCGGGCGGTGGCGGCCGAGGTCCGGCGGCACCGTGACGTCCACGCCGAGCGGCTCGCCTTCTACCTGGAGAACGAGAAGGACGAGTTCGCCGACCCGGCCGCGCTGCGCGGCACCCCGCTGCACCAGTGGCTGGTGCTGCGCGGCGGCATCGAACTCGAACGCGGCTTCGTCGCCTGGTGCGACGAGGTCATCGCACACCTGGAACTCCCGGAGGAGACGTGACCCGCTACCCGCACCTGCTCGCCCCGCTCGACCTCGGCTTCACCACACTGCCGAACCGGGTGCTGATGGGATCCATGCACACCGGGCTCGAGGACCGGCCCAAGAACCTGTCGAAGCTGGCCGAGTTCTACGCCGAGCGGGCCCGCGGCGGGGTGGGGCTCATCGTCACCGGCGGATTCGGCGTCAACCGGACCGGCTGGCTGCTGCCCCTGGCCGGCAAGCTCACCACCGCGCGCGAGGTCTCGCGCCACCGGCAGATCACCGACGCCGTCCACGACAACGGCGGGCGGATCGCGCTGCAGCTGCTGCACGCCGGCCGTTACAGCTACCACCCGCTGAGCGCGACGGCGTCGGCCTCGAAGTCGCCCATCACGCCGTTCCGCGCGCGGGGCATGTCGGCGCGCGAGGTGCGTCGGACGATCGACGACTTCGCTCACTCGGCCGAGCTTGCCCGGCAGGCGGGCTACGACGGCGTCGAGATCATGGGCAGCGAGGGCTACCTCATCAACCAGTTCCTCACCGCGCGGGTGAACCGGCGCGACGACGAGTGGGGCGGGACCTCGGCGAACCGCCGCCGGTTCCCGACCGAGATCGTCCGCAAGGCCCGGGCCGCCGCCGGCGACGACTTCGTCATCGTCTACCGGATGTCGCTGCTCGACCTCGTCGAGGACGGCCAGAGCTGGGACGAGACCGTCGCCCTCGCCCACGAGATCGAGGCCGCCGGCGCCACCATGATCAACACCGGCATCGGCTGGCACGAGGCGAGGGTGCCGACCATCGTGACCTCCGTGCCGCGGGCGGCCTTCAGCTGGGTCACCGGCAAACTGCGGCCCGAGGTCTCGATCCCGGTGATCGCCTCCAACCGCATCAACATGCCCGAGACGGCCGAGCAGATCCTCGCCGACGGGGACGCCGACATGGTCTCTCTCGCCCGGCCGTTCCTCGCCGACCCGGAGTGGGTGCGCAAGGCCGAGGGCGATCGCGTCGACGAGATCAACACCTGCATCGCCTGCAACCAGGCCTGCCTGGACCACACCTTCAAGCACAAGATCGCCAGCTGCCTGGTCAACCCGAGGGCCGGTCACGAGACCGAGCTGGTGCTGCGGCCGGTGTCGCGTGCTCGCCGGGTCGCGGTCGTCGGAGCCGGGCCGGCCGGGCTCGCCGCGGCCACCGCCGCCGCCGAGCGTGGCCACGACGTCGAGCTCTTCGAGGCCGAGGCTGAGCTCGGCGGGCAGTTCCAGCTCGCCCGCCGCATCCCGGGCAAGGAGGAGTTCGCCGAGACGCTGCGCTACTTCACCCGCCGGCTGGAGGTGCTGGGGGTGAAGGTCCACCTCGGTCACCGGGTGGCGGCCGGCGAGCTCGCCACCGGCTGGGACGACATCGTCGTCGCCACCGGGGTGACCCCGCGCCGGATCGCCATCCCCGGCGCCGACCGTCCGAACGTCCATTCCTACGCCGACGTGATCAGCGGGGCGGCCACAGTGGGACGTCGTGTCGCCGTCATCGGGGCGGGCGGCATCGGCTTCGACGTCGGCGAGTTCCTGACGCACAGCGGCTCGACGAGCGAGCCGCAGACGCGCGAGCAGTGGCAGCGGGAGTGGGGCGTCGGGGATCCGGCCACGGCTCCGGGTGGTCTCGTCACCGCCGAGCGGGAGGCGTCGCCGCGGCAGGTGTACCTGCTGCAGCGCAAGAGCACGAAGGTCGGCGCCGGCCTCGGCAAGACCAGCGGCTGGGTGCACCGGAGCACGCTGGCCCATCGCGGCGTCGAGACGATCAGGGGGGTCACATACGACCGCATCGACGACGCCGGACTGCATGTCACGGTTGAGGAAACCCCGCGCCTGCTTGAGGTGGACGACATCGTCGTCTGCGTCGGGCAGGAGTCCCGGCGGGAGCTGGCCGACGCGCTCACCGGCACCGGCGCGCGGGTCCATGTCATCGGTGGCGCCGACATCGCCGCCGAGCTGGACGCCAAGCGGGCCATCGACCAGGGCACCCGCCTCGCCGCCGCCCTCTGACGCCACGATCCGGGAGTGTCAGTCCCGCTCAGCGGGACTGGCGCTCCCGAATCGTGAAGACTTCGGGCGTGAGCAGACCTGAGGTGGAGCTGGTGCCGTACGCGCGGTTCGGGGCGGACTTCCGTCGCCTGGCCGTCAGCGTCGAGCGGGTCACCGCGGCGCTGGCCTCGCTCGCGCGCCGGGAGCTGCGCTTCGGGCCGTACTCGCCCATCCCGCTCACCAGCCTCGAGGCCGGAGGTCGGCTGGGCACCCCGCAGGTGCGTCTCGCCGACCCGCAGCTGCGGTCCTTCGCGGTGACCGTGCCTGCCACCCTGGACCTCACCGTCAAGCTCGGCGCCGTCTCGCGGGTGCAGGCCGAGCTGGAGATCGACCTGCTGCTGACGCCCCGTCCCGCCGACCGGCTCTTCCTCTACATCGATGCCGCGCCGGTGCGGGCGGCCGACGTGCGCATCCGGGTCCGCGGCCGCGGCCTCGGTGCCGCCGTGAGCGGAGTCGTCGGCGGCCTGCCCGGGGCCGTCACCGACGAGGTCCGGCGGCAGGTGGCCAAGCAGATCACCAACGTCCTGCGCGGGTCGTCCTCGCGGCAGGCGCGCACCATCGACATCGCCTCCCGGATCGACGGCTCGCCCCGGCGTCCCGCGCCGACGGCACTGCGCTGGGTGGACGACGGGGAGTTCGGCCGCCAGTTCGTCCGCCGGGCCGTCACCACCGAGCGCGTCACCAGCGGCTTCGGGTCGCTCGCCGGCCGGACGATGGAGATCGGACCGCTCAGGGTGGGGCCGGGCGGCATGGCGACCGTCCGGGCCACCGGCACCGTCGACCTGCCGGCGGTCACCCCGCCGGCGACCGGCGCCGCCGAGCCGACCTTCACCGTGGTGCTGCCGCTGCACCTCGACCTCGGTGTCGAGCTGCTCGGTCGCGTCCACCGCTACCGCGCCGAGATCACCGCGCAGCTACGTGCCACGCCGCGGCCGGCCGACGCGGTCCGCATCGTGATCGACATCCCACCCGTCGAGGCCGCGGACATCACCGTTGCGCTGCAGGCCGCCGACAACCTCGCCGGGATGCTCGGCCGGGCGGGCAAGATCGAGGAGCAGATCGCCGCGCAGGTGCAACGGACCGTCAACGACCAGATCGCCGCGGCCGATGCGCGGGTGGTCGACGTCGGGGCCATCGTCTCCGGGGCGGATGCCAAGGACGAGCCACGCCCGCGTCCCATGCCCTCGTGACCGCCGCGCTCGCCCTCCTGCGCAACCTCAACCAGGGTCAGCGCGGCAACCCCGACACCGCGCAGCTCGCCGCCGCCTTCGTCGCGTCGGGCGGGCGGGAGGTGAGGACGGTGCGCGGCAACGGCACCGTCGTCTTCGTGGCCGACGATCCGGCCGGCTGCACCGCGGCCGCGGTGGCGGCACTCCGGGCGGAGTCGCCCTGGGATGACGTCGGCCACGTCCTGGAGCTGGCGGCCGTGCGCCTGGCGCTGACGGCCGTCCCCGAGGACGACGCGCGGTGGGAGTTCAGCGCCCTCGGCGCCGGCCCGCTGCCCACGCTTCCGCTCGTCGGGCGGCGCTGCGAGGTGGTCGCCGCCGGGCCCGGCTGGGCTGTCTCGCGGAACGAGCGCGACCGGGAGAGCTTCGCGACACCGACGTTGGAGCGCGCGCTGGGGCGCCCCGTCACCTCCCGCGGTGTGACGACGGTGCGGCGAGCGCTCGCTGCTCCGGCATGAGAGATCGAGAGCGGATACGCGGGCCGCAGCACTCGGATCTCCTCTCGGTCGGCGGCGCACGTGTCGCTGCGCTGAAACATCGGCGCTATATCGGACACGCGGATTTGTTCCGAAAGTAACCATCGGTGAAACGCCGGCGGCCTTGACTGGTCCCATGCCAGCCGGGGTGAACGACGCGCACCGCCATCTCGGGGTGCTGCCGTCCTGGCCGTTCTACGGCGGACCGCCGGTGAACCCCGACACCACCGCGCGGGCCACCATCGCTGAGCTGATCGCCGACCTGGACCGCGAGGGCACCGAGCGGTGCCTGGTGCTGCCCAACTACGGCGTGCCGGAGGTCGCGGAGTCCTTCGCCCTCAACGAGCTGGTCATCGAGGCGGCGCAGCACGACGACCGCATCCGCGCCGGACTCTTCGTCTCGCCCCGGCCGCAGGACGCCGACCTGAACACCACGGCGCTCGCCCTCGCCGGCGAGGAGGGTGTCCGTGCCCTCAAGACCACCTTCCTGCTCGGCGGCTCGGCGACCGACCCCGACTGCCTGCTCCAGCTCGACCGGCTCTTCGCGGCGGCGCGCGACCACGACCTCACCGTCCACATCCACACCTCGCCGGGCGCGGCGTCGGACATCGACCAGGTCGGGACGCTCGTGGAGCGCTACGCCGACGACGTCCGACTGCACCTGGTCCACCTCGGCGGCGGGATGAGCGGGCACATCAAGCTCATCGGCGGCCGCTTCTTCGACTGGATCAGCGCTGGCAAGCGGGTCTACACCGACACCAGCTGGGCCATCGGCTTCGCCCCCCGCTGGCTCGCCGCCGAGATCGACGCCCGCGGCCTGGGCGCCGACCGAGTCCTCTTCGCCAGCGACGAGCCGTGGGGGGACTGGACCGGGGAGCACGCCCGGCTGGCCGCCGCGGCCGGCGACGGGGAGTTCGCCCGCCACGCCTTCACCGACAACTTCGATGCCCTCTACGGCTGACCCATCCACCACCAAGGAGATCGCATGACCACCACCATCGCCGACCCCACCGTCGCCGAGAACGCCGAGAAGTCCCGCGAGGAGATCCCGCACCCGTCGCTGGCCAAGGGCAGCAACCTCTACGGCGGCACGAAGGTCTTCCCTGACTACCAGGCATCGGAGGGGCAGGCGTGGTTCGGCCTCGTCCACGCCATCGCCCACGAGTCGTCGGTGAGCTTCGTGGCGATCCTGCAGGCGACCCGGGCACTGCGCAAGGGCTTCGAGTCCGCGCTCTACTTCTACGGTCCGGGCGCGATCAACTGCAACGCCAACCGCGGCTTCCCCACCACCGGTGACGACGCCTTCCCCGGCGAGACCAACATCAACAAGGCGCTGGAGACCTTCATCGCCGAGGGTGGCACCGTCTACTGCTGTCGGTTCGGGATGGCGCTGCACGGCATGCGGGAAGAGGACCTCATCGCCGGGATCATCCCGACGCACCCGCTGGACGTGCAGGACGCGGTGATCCACTACGCCAACAAGGGCGCCATCATCCAGTCCAACTTCCTGCTCTGATCATGACGAGCACCTGCCTGCGAGCCGAGCTCGCCGAGCACGGCGTGGCGGTGGACGCGCCGGTCCACCGCCGCGCCGGGGCGGGGCCGTCCGACGACGGTCACGTCCTGCTCGGCGGTGTCGGGGCGGCGCTGCCGATCGTGCCGACGAGCAAGTACCGGGTGCGTGGCGGTCGCCTCATGCTCGGTGGCGCAGACCTCGGTCTGGACGTCGAGCCCATCGCCCGGCCCGCCTTCTACGACCTCGCCACCGCCGACGGGGTGCCGTACGAGAAGATCGCGCGGCTGCACGGCAAGGACGTCCTGGCCACCACCGTCGTCCAGACCTGCATCCGTTACGACGAGGCCGAGCGCTGCCGCTTCTGCGCCATCGAGGAGTCGCTGGCGCAGGGCAGCACCACCGCGGTCAAGACCCCGGCGCAGCTGGCCGAGGTCGCCGAGGCGGCCGTCCGGTTGGACGGGATCCGGCAGGTCGTCATGACCACCGGCACCTCCAACGGCCGGGACCGGGGGGCACGGCACCTCGCCCGCTGTGTCGCGGCAGTGGTCGCGGCCGTCCCCGGCCTGCCGGTGCAGGTGCAGCTCGAGCCGCCGGCGGATCTCAGCACGATCGCCGAGCTGCGGGAGGCGGGTGCGGCCAGCATCGGCATCCACGTCGAGTCCCTGGACGACACCGTCCGCCGTCGCTGGATGCCCGGCAAGGGCTCGGTGCCGATGGCCGAGTACGAGGCGGCGTGGCGCGAGGCCGTCCGGGTCTTCGGGCGCAACCAGGTCTCGACCTACCTCATCGTCGGCCTCGGTGAGGACCCCGACGAGCTGGTGGCCGGGGCCGGGCGCCTCATTGACATGGGTGTCTACCCGTTCGTCGTCCCGTACCGCCCGATCGCCGGGACACTGGCCACCGATGTCGACCGGGTGCCGGCGCCGCCGTCGTGGCTGGTGGCCGACGTGACCGCTCGGGTCGGGGAGCTGCTGGCCGCCGCCGGTATGCGCGGCTCCGAGCAGAAAGCAGGCTGTGCGGCCTGCGGTGCCTGCAGTGCGCTGTCGACGGCGGGCGGGTGAGTGCCGTGACCGAGGTACTGGGTGCCGTGCTCATCGGGACCGATGTCGCCACGCCGCCGCGCCGGGGTGTGACCGTCGAGGTCGCGGCGGAGCGGGCGGCGCGTGAGGACTACCGGCGACTGCGGCAGGAGGCCTTCGTCGTCGAGCAGGGGCTCTTCGCCGGCAGCGACGGTGACGACATCGACGACGATCCCCGGCTGGTGGTCCTGGTCGCACGTGACCTGGCCGGCCACGTCGTCGGCGGCGTGCGGCTGGCCCCCGCCACCACCCCGGACCTCGGCTGGTGGCACGGCTCGCGACTGGTCGTCGCGCCCGGCGTCCGCGGCGCGGCCGGCGTCGGGTCCGCGCTCATCCGCGCGGCCTGTGCTCATGCCGAGCGGCTCGGCGCGCTGCGTTTCGAGGCCGACGTGCAGGCAGCGCACGAGCACCTCTTCGCGCTGCTCGGCTGGCAGTCGCGGCACCCGGTGATCCTGGCCGGCCGGGCGCACGTCCGGATGCGGTGGCCGATCGAGCGCTTCGCCGCACAGGCGCGGGCCACCAAGTCCCCGCTCGGCGCGCTGCTGCACGGCCTGAACCCGGGCGGCGCGGGTTTCGTCGGCGACGACGGTGCACCCGTGCCCGGCAGCGATCTGGTCGCCGCCTGCGACGCCATCGTCCCGGCTCTGGTCGAGCGCGACCCGGAGTGGGCAGGGTGGTGCGGCGTCCTCGTCAACGTCAACGACCTCGCCGCGATGGGCGCCGATCCCGTGGGGCTGCTCGACGCCGTCGGCGCGCGTGACGCGTCGTTCGCCGCGCGGGTGCTCTCCGGGATCCGGGCCGCCGCCCGCGCCTGGGACGTCCCTGTCCTCGGCGGGCACACCCAGTTCGGCGTCCCCGCCGCATTGAGCATCACCGCCCTCGGCCGCACCGATCACCCGGTGCCGGCCGGCGGTGGCCGTCCCGGCCATGCCGTCACGCTGACGGCGGACCTCGCCGGTAGCTGGCGACCGGGTCACACCGGACGGCAGTGGGACTCCACCACCTCCCGCCGCACCGCCGAGCTGCAGGCCATGGGTTCGGCCGTTGCGCGCAGCCGTCCTGCCGCGGCCAAGGACGTCAGCATGGCCGGCGTCGTCGGCACCCTCGGCATGCTGGCCGAGGCGAGTGGCTGCGGTGCCGTGCTGGACGTCGCGGCGGTCCCGACCCCCGCCGACGCCCTCACCGCCGACTGGCTCGGCTGCTTCCCCGGCTTCGGCATGCTCACCGCCGACCACCCCGACGCCCCGGCCGTCCAGGCCGGACCCGCCGTCAGCGCCCGCTGCGGCGACCTCGTCACCGGGGCCGGCGTGGCACTGCGCTGGCCGGACGGCGAGACCACCCCCGGTGTCCCGGCCGATGTCACCGGGCTCGGACCCGCGAGCGGAGGAACCTCATGACCCTCACCGTGGCTGCGGTGGCCGACAACTTCGGCCGCGACCTCGAGGCCGCTTTCGCGCGCATTCGCGTCATCGTCGCCGAGGCCAGAGCACGGGGCACGCGCCTCGTCGTCCTGCCCGAGGCGACACTCGGCGGCTACCTCGCCGACCTGGGTGGCGGGGACGTCCCGTTGCCGCCCGCCCTCGATCTGGACGGGCCCGAGATTGCGCAGCTCTGCGCGATCGCCGGTGACGTCGTGGTCACCGCCGGACTGTGCGAATCCGACGGCGGCACCCGGTACAACACCGCGGTCGCCGTCACCGGCGACGGGGTGCTCGGCGTGCACCGCAAGGTCCACCAGCCGCTGGGGGAGGGTGCCTCCTACGCCGCCGGTGACCGCTTCGCCGCCTTCGACACTCCCGTGGGGCGGCTCGGCATGATGATCTGTTACGACAAGGCGTTCCCCGAGGCGGCCCGGGCGCTGGCGCTGGACGGCGCCGAGATCGTGGCGTGCATGTCGGCATGGCCCGCGGCCCGGACCAACGCCGCGCCCGACCTGGCCGGAGACCGCTGGACTCGTCGCTTCGACCTCTTCGACCAGGCTCGCGCGCTGGAGAACCAGCTGCTCTGGGTCTCGGCCAACCAGGCGGGCTCCTTCGGCTCGCTCCGTTTCGTCGCCAGCGCCAAGATCGTCGACGTCGGCGGCGACGTGCTGGCCACCACCGGGACCAGCGCTGGCGTCGCCTACGCCGACGTGAATCTCGACGACATGCTGCAGCGGGCCCGCGGCGGTGGGATGTTCCACCTGCGTGACCGCCGTGCCGATGTCTACGGACTGGCGGGGGTGGGGGCGTGAGCGTCGAAGCCCACGACGTCGTCGTCGTCGGCGGCGGCCAGGCCGGTCTGGCCGTGAGCTGGTACCTCACCGGCAGCGGGGTCGACCACGTCGTCCTGGAGCGTGACACCCGGATGCACGCGTGGTCCGACCAGCGCTGGGACACCTTCTGCCTCGTCACCCCGAACTGGCAGTGCCGGCTGCCCGGCTACCACTACCGCGGTCCCGACCCCGACGGCTTCATGGTCGGCAAGGAGGTCGTGGCCTGGCTCGACGGCTACGTCGCCTCCTTCGACCCGCCGCTGCGCGAACACACCACTGTCACCTCCGTGCGACTGAGGGCCGATGGCGGCTTCGACGTGGAGACGTCCGTCGGGGCGATGCGGGCAGGTCAGGTGGTGGTGGCGACGGGCGGTTACCACCGCCCCGCCGTCCCGCGCGCCGCCGAGGCGCTCCCGGCCTCGGTGGTGCAGCTCCACTCCTCGGCCTACCGCAACCCCGAGCAGTTCCCGGCCGGACCGGTCCTCGTGGTCGGCACGGGTCAGTCCGGCGCGCAGATCGCCGAGGATCTGCTGCTGGCCGGCCGAGACGTGCATCTCGCCGTCGGGCGGGCACCCCGCTTCGCCCGGCGCTACCGGGGACGGGACGTCATCGCGTGGATGCAGGACACCGGCCATTACGACAAGCCCGTCACCGACAAGCCGGTCGCCGAGCGGACGCAGGACCGCACCAACCACTACGTCACCGGCCGCGACGGCGGGCGGGACATCGACCTGCGGCGTTTCGCGACGGAGGGCATGACGCTGCACGGCCGGCTCAGCGGGATCGACGACGGTGTGCTCCGCTTCGCCGACGACCTCGAACGCAACCTCGACGCCGCGGACGCGGTGTACAACGGCATCAACCAGCTGATTGACGACCACATCGCCGCCCGCGGCATCGCCGTGACCGAACCGCCCTCACGCTACGAACCGGTATGGCGACCGGACGGCTACCGGGGCTCGCAGCTGAGCGGAGCCGACCTCGCCGGCGTGGTGTGGGCGACCGGTTTCACCCGCGACTACAGCTGGCTGCACGCCCCCGTCTTCGACGGGGCGGGACATCCGCAGCACCTGCGCGGCATCACCCCGGTGGCCGGCCTCTCCTTCGTCGGACTGCCCTGGCTGCACACCTGGGGATCCGGCCGCTTCGCCGGCATCGAGCGGGACGCCGAGCACGTCGCGCGTCACGTGATCGAAGCCGTCGCGGCACCATGACGGCGGTACGGCTCGCCGCCGCGTCGGCGCACTTCGGACGCGACCTCGCGCGGTCGCTGGAGCGGATCGGCACGGCGATCGACGCGGCGAAGAAGGTCGACAGCTCGCTGCTGGTGCTGCCACACGCCGCGCTGGGTGGCTACCTGGCCGATCTGCGGTCACCGGATCCGGACGCGCTGCCGCCGGCGTTGGCTCCGGATGCGGAGATCTTTGCGCAGATCTGCGCCATGGCCAGCGACCTCGTGGTCTGCCTGGGCTACTCGGAGCTCTCCGACGGGCAGCGCTGGAATGCCGCCGTCTGCCTGCACGGCGACGGCGTGCTGGGTCGGTACCGCAAGGTCCATCAACCGCCGGGGGAGTCGCTGGTCTACTCGACCGGCAGCGTCATCGAGGCGTTCGACACGCCGGTCGGCCGCCTGGGCATGCTCATCGACTACGACAAGACCTTCCCCGAGGCCGCCCGCACCCTGGCTCTGGACGAGGCCCGCGTCATCGCCTGTCTCTGCGCGTGGCCGGCCAGCCTGACTCAGCGCGCGCCGCGCATGGCGCAGGACCGGCAGTCACGGCTCTTCGACCTCTACGACTGCGCCCGCGCCGCCGAGAACCAGGTGGTGTGGGCCTCGGCGAACCAGACCGGGACGCTCGGTGGACTGCGGTTCCTGGGGCAGTCCAAGATCGTCGGACCCGGCGGCGAGGTACTGGCCCGGACCTGGGCGAAGGCCGGTCTCGCCGTCGCCGAGCTCGACGTGGACGCCGAGATCGCCCGGGCCCGCCTCGTCCTGCATCACCTGCGCGAGCGCCGCCCTGACCTGTACGCGGAGAAGTGAGTGCGGATCGCGCTGCTGACCTACTCGACCCGTCCCCGGGGCGGGGTGGTCCACACGCTCGCGCTGGCCGAGGCGCTGGCGGCGCAGGACGTGTCGGTGGACGTGTGGAGCCTCGCGCGGGGCGGCGACACCGGCTTCTACCGGCCGGTGGATCGGTCGGTCGGGATCCGGCTGGTCCCCTTCCCTGACCGGGCCGGGGAGAGCGTGGGCGCGCGCATCCTGCGCTCCATCGACGCGCTGCGGGCGGCCGTCGACCCGGCGGAGTACGACCTCGTCCACGCCCAGGACTGCATCAGCGCCAACGCCGTACCGCGCTGCGTGCGGACCGTGCACCACCTCGACACCTTCACCACCCCCGAGCTCGCCGCCTGCCACGAGCGGGCTCTCGTCACCCCGTTCGCGCACGTCTGCGTCTCGGCGGCGGTGGCCGGCGAGGTCCGCGCGGGATGGGGCATCGAGGCCACTGTGATCCCGAACGGCGTCGCCGCCGAGCGTTTCGCCGGCGTCCCCGCCGTCGAGCGGGACCGTCGCCGCGACGAGCTCGGGCGCTACGTCCTCGCTGTCGGCGGGATCGAACCGCGCAAGGGCACCCTGGACCTCGTCGAGGCCATGGCCCTGCTGGCCACCGCTGACCCCGGACTGCGGCTGGTGATCGCCGGCGGAGAGACGCTCTTCGACTACCGGGACTACCGCGACCGGGTCTTCGCCCGTGCCACGGAGCTCGGCGTCGAACCGGTGGTCCTGGGGCCGGTGGCCGAGGACGATCTTCCCGGTTACGTCGCGGCGGCCGCCGCCTTCGCCTTCCCGTCGGTCAAGGAGGGCTTCGGTCTGGCCGCGATGGAGGCGCTGGCCGCCGAGGTACCGGTGGTGATGCGGGATCTGCCCGTGCTGCGGGAGGTCTTCGACGGTGCCGTCACCTTCGCCGCCGACCCCGCCGGCATCGCCGCGGGCCTGCGCGAGGCCACGTCCTCGCCGAACCGGCACGCTGCCGCCGGGACGGCACTGGCCCGACGGCACAGCTGGTCGGCCGCCGCCACGGCGCACGTCGCGCTCTACTCCCGGCTCCTGGAAGGCCGCCGCCCGAGGGGGTCACAGCTGCAGCACAGCTAAATACGGTGCATTGCAGTGATCTGGCTCATACCCGGTCATGGGAGGCAGCGGTGCCCGAACCCGTCGTCAGCGGTGCGAAACGGTCTCCGGAGCCTGCTCCGGAGACGTACGTCGACGTCGCTAATTCACCCGAGTTCGATGCGCTGCGGCGCACCTTCCGGCGCTTCGTCTTCCCGATGTCGGCGCTCTTCCTGGGCTGGTACCTGGTCTACGTCCTGCTCTCGAACTACGCGGTGGAGTTCATGTCCACCGAGGTCTTCGGCAACGTGCACCTCGGCCTGCTCATCGGCCTGCTGCAGTTCGTCTCGACCTTCGCGATCACCATGGCCTACCGGCGCTGGGCCGATCGGAGATTCGACCCCGCCGCCGAGGAGCTGGCGCGACGGGTTCACCTGCCCGAGTCGGCCGAGGGCGAGGCGGGCCGATGAGGGCCGAGGCCGCCGTCACCGCTGCCGAGATCGGCGAGCCCGGCGTCAACATCACGATCTTCGCGGTCTTCGTCGTGGTGACGCTCGTGATCGTTTTGCGCGTCTCGCGCAAGAAGGCGGGGGCGAGCGAGTTCTACGCCGGCGGGCGGAACTTCACGGGCCCGCAGAACGGCATCGCGCTGGCCGGCGACTACCTCTCGGCGGCGAGCTTCCTCGGCATTGCCGGGGCGATCGCACTCTTCGGTTACGACGGCTTCCTCTACTCCATCGGCTTCCTCGTCGCGTGGCTGGTCGCGCTGCTGCTCGTGGCCGAGCTGCTGCGCAACACCGGCCGCTTCACCATGGCCGACGTCCTCTCCTTCCGCCTCGCCCAGCGCCCCGTGCGTGCCGCCGCCGGACTCTCGACGCTGGTCGTCAGCCTCTTCTACCTGCTCGCGCAGATGGCCGGCGCCGGCGGGCTGGTCGCGCTGCTGCTCGGCATTGAGGACAAGGCCGGTCAGGCGCTGGTGATCGCCATCGTCGGCGTGCTCATGATCGGCTACGTCCTCGTCGGCGGCATGCGGGGAACCACCTGGGTGCAGATCATCAAGGCCGCGCTGCTCATCGTCGGTGCCGCCGTGATGACGGTCTGGGTCCTCGGCAAGTACGGCTTCAACATCAGCGAGCTGCTCGGGGCGGCGGTGAATGCGGACGGCAGCAGGGGTGAGGCGCTACTCAACCCGGGTGCGCAGTACGGCCTGAGCGGACTGTCCAAGCTGGACTTCCTCTCCCTCGGGCTCGCGCTCGTCCTCGGCACCGCCGGGTTGCCGCACGTCCTGATGCGCTTCTACACGGTGCCCTCGGCCAAGGAGGCCCGGCGGTCGGTGGTCTGGGCCATCTGGCTCATCGGCATCTTCTACCTCTTCACCCTCGTCATCGGCTACGGCGCCGGGGCCATCGTCGGTCCGGAATCGATCGCGGGCGCCCCCGGCAAGGCCAACTCCGCCGCGCCGCTGCTGGCCTTCGAGCTCGGCGGGACCTTCCTGCTGGGGATCATCGCCGCCGTCGCCTTCGCGACCATCCTCGCGGTCGTCGCCGGTCTGACGATCACCGCGAGCGCGTCCTTCGCCCACGACATCTACAACAACGTGATCAAGCGTGGCCAGGTGAGCAGCGCGGGCGAGGTGCGGGTCGCGCGCATCACGGTGGTGGTGATCGGCATGGTGGCCATCGCCGGCGGTATCGCGGCCAACGGTCAGAACGTCGCCTTCCTGGTCGCGCTCGCCTTCGCGATCGCGGCCAGCGCCAACCTCCCGACGATCCTCTTCTCGCTGTTCTGGCCGCGCTTCAACACCCGCGGCGCGCTCTGGAGCATGTACGGCGGACTGGCGTCCTGCCTGATCCTCATCGTCTTCTCGCCGGTGGTCTCGGGCAAGCCCGCCGGTCCGGACGGCAAGAGCACGTCCATGATCACCGACCCCGCCGTCGACTTCCACTGGTTCGGTCTGGACAACCCCGGCATCGTCACCATCCCGCTCTCCTTCCTGCTGGCCGTCGTGGGGACGCTGACCAGTCGCTCGGCCTCCACCCGTGAGAAGGCGGCCGAGATGGAGGTCCGCAGCCTCACCGGCGCCGGCGCGGAGAAGGCCACCGCGCACTGACCGCCGGCCGACGGTTGTGGCGGCAGAGCGCCGTATCCGAGCCGCTGCCGCCACAACCGGAGCGCGGGGCTGTGTGACATGTGTGCAAAGCCACCCGGACCGATATGAACCGGACGGAGCCGGCAACCGTGTCCTTGATTGAGTGTTCAGCCATTCGACCAAGGAGTGACTCCCTCATGACCACCTCCGTCAGCGATCGCCCGATCAGCGAGACCTCCGCGAGCAGCACGTCTCGCAGCACCGCCACCACCACCGATGTCGGCCTGCTCGTTCTCCGGGTCGCCGCCGGCCTCGTCTTCATGGCGCACGGCGCGCAGAAGCTCTTCGGCTGGTTCGGCGGAAACGGGATCGACGGCACCGCCAAGTTCTTCGCCTCGGCCGGATTCGAGCCGGGCACCCTCTTCGCCGTGCTCGGCGGCCTGGCCGAGTTCGGCGGCGGCTTGCTGCTCGTGCTCGGCCTCGGCACCGCGCTGGGCGGGGCGTCCCTCATCGCCACCATGGCCGGTGCCGCGTCGGTGGCCGCCGACGGTGCGAACAACGCCTTCTTCAGCCAGGACAACGGCTACGAGTACCCGCTGCTGCTCGCCCTCGTCGCGCTCGGGCTCACCCTGACCGGGGCGGGTCGGCTCTCCCTCGATGCCGGCCGGCCGTGGGACTCCGCCCGGCTCCGGCTCGGGCTCGCCGGTGCCGGCGTCGTCGCGGCGATCGTCACCGTCCTCGTTCGCTGAGGCATTGATCGGGGTACCGCCTTACGAGCACCACCGACACTGGAGGCAGTAATGGCAGAGACCAAGAAGGCCGGCGACGGTATCTCCGACGAGGAGATGGTCGAGCAGGTCAACGAGCAGACCTCGAGCGACGAGAAGTGGGCCGACGTCTCCAAGCGTGAGGCCGACGGCATCACCACCGAGACCGAGCTGGCGAAGGCCGACGCCGACGAGCTCGAAGGCTGATCGTCTTCGCACCACCTGACGGCCGGTCCTGCCTCGCGGCGGGACCGGCCGTCTAACATTCCTCTCATGTCGCGGCCTGCTCCCGAGGCCACCGAACTGGTGGACCGCGCGCTCGCAGCCGCTCCACCCACCGTGCTCTTCCAGCCGGTGGTGGACCTCGGCTCCACGGCGGCGCCGGCGGTCGGGTACGAGGCGCTGGCGCGATGGCCGGCCTCGGTCGGCGCGACGGCCGACCTCTTCCGGGCGGCCGAGCGGACCGACCGCATCGCCGACCTGGACTACGCCTGCCGCAACGCCGCGGTCCGCACCGCTCTCGATGCCGGCATCGACGGCGACACCCTGCTCTTCGTCAACGTGGAGCCGGTGTCGTCGCTGCGCTCGACGGTGGGGTTGGACACCTCGCTGTGGCGCTACGCCGCCCGGACGTTGCGGATCGTCCTCGAGATCACCGAGCGCAAGATCCTCGACGACGCGGCGGCGTTGCTGCTCGCGGTGAAGGAGGCCCGCGACGTCGGCTGGCTGATCGCGGTCGACGACCTCGGTGCCAACCCCGACTCGCTGGCCATGCTGGAGTTCATCCGCCCCGACCTGGTCAAGCTCGATCTCGGCTTCGTGCAACGGTCCATCGACAGTGCCGCCGCCCGGACGTTGCGCGACGTCTCGGCCTACTGCGAGCGGACCGGGGCGACCGTCATCGCCGAGGGGATCGAGACCGAGGAGCACCTGGAGCGGGCGCTCGAGATCGGGGCCGGGCTGGGGCAGGGGTATCTCTTCGGACGCCCCGGCAGCCTGCAGCCGGCGCACGCGGTCTTCCGGCCACGGCCGTTGCCGGAACTGCCGCGTGCCGAGACGCCGTTCCGGCTGCTCAGTGAGCGGCGTGGTTACCGGATCTGCCGCGGGAACGTGCTCCGGCGGCTCAGCGACGATGTCGAGCGGCAGATCGACGAGATGGGCGACGCCCCGATCGTGCTGGCGACGCAGGTCCGTCGCTCCCGGGCTCGCCACGATTTCCTTGCCCGCTACGGCCGCTACGCCGCGACCTCGCCACTGGTCCTGGTGCTGGGTGAGGGCATGCCGGCGGAGCCGGCGCCCCGCGTCCACGGTGCGGCGCTGGCGCCGGGCGATCCGCTCCTCGACGAGTGGGCGATCATCGTCCTCGGGGCGCAGACGGCGGTCGCGCTCACCGCGCAGGACCTCGGCGACGACGGACCCGAGGACGAGCGTCGGTTCCGCTACGCGATGACCCAGGACCGTGACCTCGTCACCGCTGCCGGGGTGTCGCTGCTCAACCGCCTGGTGCGTCCGGAGGCGGACTGACGCCGGCCGCCCCCGCGCAGGCGTGGCTGCGGGCGTGGGTCAGGCTGCGGGCGTGGGTCAGGCGGCGGTCGTCGGTCAGGACGGCGCGAGCCCGGCCGGCAGCGCCTCGTGATGCACCACGTGCAGCCGCTGCGTGGGGCGGGTGAGCGCGACGTAGAGGTCGTTGAGACCGCGCGCCGACTCGGCCACGATGCGGGCCGGCTCGACGATCACCACGGTGTCGAACTCCAAACCCTTGGCCTGCGCGACCGTCAGTACCGACACCGGCGAGCCGAGCGCGTTCGAGTCTGCCGTGACGATGCCCTCGGGCAGCGCCTCGGCGATGGCGGTGGCGCTGTCGTGATGGCCCGCGGCAGAGGTAATCACCGCGACCGTGCCCGCGCCCGCGTCGCGCCACTCCTGCTCGACGATCGCGGCGAGCGCGGTGGTGGCGTACGGCGACTCGTCCAGTCGGGTGAAGCGGGGCTCGTGGCGACCCACCCGCGCCGAGGTCGGGGCCTGCACCGACGAGCCGGCGGCCCGCAGCACCGCGGCGGCGAGGTCCATCACCTGCTCGGGGGTGCGGTAGTTGACGGTGAGCTCGGCCTGACGCCAGCGGTCGCCGACGTGCGGCTCGAAGACCTCCCCCCAGGACGACGCGCCCGCGGCGGAGCCGGTCTGCGCGACATCGCCGACGACGGTGAAGGAGCGCGACGGGCAGCGCCGCATCAGCAGCCGCCACGCCATCGGTGAGAGCTCCTGGGCCTCGTCGACGACGACGTGTCCGAAGGCCCAGGTGCGGTCGGTGTCGGCCTGCTCGGCGACGCTGGTCGCCGAGCGGCTGGCGGCGTAGCGGCTGGCCAGCTGCTCGGCCGTGCCGAACCCGGCGCCACCGAAGGTGTCCTGCACCTGTCGGGCGTACTCGACCTCGGCCCGGCGGTCGGCCTCGGCGCGCGCGGCGGCCGCCGTCGCGCCGGCGGTCTCGTCGGCGCCGAGCAGCTCGGCGGCCTCGTCGAGCAGCGGGACGTCGGCCGGCGTCCAGGGGGCGTCGCGGTCGCGGCGCAGCAGTGCCCGCTCGTCTCGGCTCAGTCGTCCGCCCGCCTCGGCCAACAGCTCCGGCCGGGCGTAGAGATCACGCAGCAGGCGCTCGGGTGGCAGCGGCGGCCAGCACAGGTTCAGCTCGCGGCGGACGTCCCGTGCCGCGTACAGCTCACTCAGCAGTCCCGGCCGCGAGTCGTCGTCGACGTCCACCCCCCGCGCCTCGGCCAGGACGCGCAGCAGGTGCTTCATCACCACGGAGACGAAGGTGCGACGAGCGACGTTGTGCGGTGCCCGCGTCCGCCGGGCGGCCTCTCGTGCCTCGCGGACGTACCGCGGCTGCAGCCGGATGACGGTGCCCTCGATGTCCAGGGGGCGGCCGGAGTCGATCAGGCGCTGCCGGCGCCGTACCGCCTCGGCGATGACCTTCGCCATGCGCAGATCGCCCTTGAGTGCGACCACCTCGGCCGGCTCGGCTGCCGTCGCGACGACGCCGTGATACAGCTCGCCGGGCGTGGACATCACCACCGCGTCGGCCTCGCCGAGTGCGGGGAGCACCTGGTCGATGTAGCGCAGGAAGACGCGGTTGGGGCCGACGAGCAGCACGCCCGAGCGGGCGATGCGCTCGCGATTGGCGTAGAGCAGGAAGGCGGTGCGGTGCAGCGCCACCGCGGTCTTACCGGTGCCGGGACCGCCCTGGACCACGAGCACGCCGGCGAGCGGAGCGCGGATGACAGCGTCCTGGTCACCCTGGATGGTGGCGACGATGTCGCGCATCCGCGGCCCGCGGGCGGCGTCCAGGCTGGCGTACAGCGCCCCTTCGCCGAGGACGGCATGCCCGCCGTCCACCCCGGCGGCCTCGAAGCCCTCGAGGTCCAGCACTTCGTCCTGGATGCCGGTGACCCGACGCCGGGTGGTGGCGATCTGTCGCCGCCGCAACACGTTCTCCGGACGGGCCGCCGTCGCCTGGTAGAACGGCTCGGCGGCGGGGGCGCGCCAGTCGACGAGCAGCTCGTGGCGCTCGCCGGCGTCGTCGGCGTCCGAGAGCCCGATCCGTCCCACGTAGCGCCGCTCGCCGCCGGCCAGGTCGAGGCGGCCGAAGCACATCCGCGCCTCGACGTTCTCCAGCGTCCGCACCCGCTCGCCGTAGAGCCGCATGAAGGCGTCCCGCTCGGCCCGGGCGCCGGGGGTCCCGACGGTGCCGCTGCGCGCCGTCCGGGCCAGCGACTGCTGCGCCTCGGCCAGCAACCGGTCGCGCAACTCGTAGAGCCGGGTGACGTGGGCCTGTTCGAGCGCGAGCTCGGCGGCGAGGATGTCGGCGTCGGACTCCTGCTCTGCTGCCGTCACCACACCTCCCGACTCCTGCGAAAACGGCCGGAGATCAACCTACCGGGTCCGGTGCCGGTGCTCGGCGTGATGCCGGGCCAGCACGTCGAGGCCGAAGTCGGTGCCGGGATCACGCCACACCGAGTGAGCGTGGTTGGCGTCGCGCTGGGTGTTGTCCCATTCGATGAGCAGGCTCGGTCCCTGGAGGCGGTAGTAGTTCGGCGCGCCGGGCTCCAGCGAGCCGGCCCAGGCCACGTGGACGGCGTCCAGAGCGGTCTCGTCGTAGTCCGGCGCGAGGCCGTCGGGCACCCGCAGGAAGTAGGTGTCGAGCAGCGCGCGCAGCGTGGCCCGCTGGTCCGCGTCGAGTTCGGCGGCCGGCACTCCCTTAGGCTGCTCGGTGTACTCGACGGCGGTGTGGTCGGCCTCGTCGTAGTCGGCCGCGGCGTCGATGCGGTCGCTGAGATCCTGCAGCTTGTCCTGCTCCTCGTCGTCGCGGAAGCGCTCGGTGCGCCAGATGCCCGCGAGCGGGATCACCCGGTTGCCCTCGGCAACCGTGGTGCGGTTGGCGGTGACGAAGTCCGAGGGCGCCTTGTCGAGCACGACCGCTCGCTGACGCAGCGGCGGCGACAGCGAAGCCACCAGCTGTCGGGCGAGGTCCTCGACGCGGCCGAGCGGTCGGTTGACCGCGCCACCGAGCAGCGGAGAGCTCGCCGGATCGGCCCCCATGAAGCAGGGGGTGACGGCCACGAGCTCGCCGTCGACGACCAGGTTGTTCAGCGAGACGTGGTGCCCGCCGAAGCGCCAACCCCAGGGTCGCTCGCCACCGGATTCGCCGAAGACCCGCAGGTAGTACATGCCGGGATCCCGGCCCCGCTCCCGGTCGAAGCGGACGGTGAAGTCCTCGACCCGGTCCAGGACGTTCTCCAGCCCCATCGTCGTCGCCACCGTGACGTAGCCGGCCTCGGAGAGTCCGGTGGCGACCAGGCGCATCGCGGCCCGTTGCTGGGCCGGCCGCTGCTCGTGCAGCGTGAGCCCGCCGTGGTCGGTGGGCGTGTAGAACCAGCGGCGACGTTCGTCGTCGGTGGCGTCGTCCGCCGGCACCGCACCGACGGCCGTCGCACGCTGGTCGGCGTCCAGCAGCTCGAGCCAAGCCGCCGCGGCATCGGCCATCGACTCGGCCAGGTCGCGGCGGACGGTCATGCCACGAACCTATCCGTTGTGGCCGGTCGATTGCGTGCAATACGTTGGGTGAGAACCTGTCAGCTGCCGCGAGGAGTCGCCATGCCCACCCCTACCGACGACAACCGGGACCTGCTCACCGTCGTGGCCACGATGACGGCGGCACCGGGCAGGCGCGACGAGCTCAAGCAGGCGCTGCAGGAGCTCGTCCCGCTCACCGTCGCCGAGGACGGCTGCGTCAACTACGACCTGCACCAGGGCGTCGAGAACCCCGACGAGTTCGCCTTCTACGAGAACTGGACCTCGGCGGAGAAGCTGGACGCGCACCTCGCCGCACCGCACCTGGCCGCCTTCGCCGCGCGGCTGGGCGAGCTGCTCGACGACGGCGGGCTCACCATCCGCCGGATGCGGCGCGTCGGCTGACGCGCGGCGCAACGCGACGAGCCGGCCGGGAACCCCTAACGTTGCCCTGATCGACACCACACTCGTCCGTCGCCGCACGCCGTATCGCGGCGTCGTGCCCCGCTGGGCGGACGCGCGGATCCGCCTCCCGCGTGACCTCGACGCCGTCACCACCATCGGCGTCGAGGCGGACCCGGCCTCGGCGGGGCTGCGCCAGCGGGACGTCGAGCGGATGTGGCGCGCCGCCGTCGCGCTGTACCGCACGGGGGTCCACCCGTCCGTCGTCCTCACCGTGCGTCGCCACGGCACGGTCGTGGTCAACCGGGCCATCGGCCATGCGTGGGGCAACGGCCCGTCCGATCCGCCGGACGCGGAGAAGGTGCTGGCCCGGCCGGAGACGCCCTACTGCATCTTCTCCGCGTCGAAGGGCTTCACCGCCACCGTCGTCCACGCGCTGGCCGAGCGCGGCCACTTCGGTCTGGACGATCGCGTCGCCGACTATGTCGAGGGCTACGGACAACGGGGTAAGGCCAACACGACGATCCGACACGTGCTCGGTCACCGGGCCGGCGTGCCGTTCCTGCCGCGGGGCGCGACCGATCTGGGCCGGCTCGCCGACCCGGACTTCATCCGCGACACGATGAGCCGGATGCGGCCGGTGGCGCGGCCGGGCAGCCGGCTGATCTACCACGCGGTGAGCGGCGGGTTCGTGCTGGAAGAGGTCGTGCTCGGTGCCACCGGCCGGAGCCTGCGTGAGCACCTGGCCGAGCTCGTCCTCGATCCGCTGGGCTTCCGGTGGTCCAACTACGGGGTCGCCCCGGCTGACGTCGGGCTCGTCGCGCCGTCCTATCGGACGGGCCCGGTGCTGCTGCCGCCGATCTCGACGTACGTGTCGCGGGTCCTGGGTGCCTCGCTGAGTGAGGTCGTCACGATGTCCGGGGACCCGCGATTCCTCACCGGCGTCATCCCGTCGGCCAATGTCGTGAGCACCGCCGAGGAGACCGCTCGCTTCTACGACGTCCTGGCCCACGGCGGCACGCTGGACGGGGTGCAGGTGCTGCGGCCGGAGTCGCTGCGCGGGGCCACCACGACCTCGGCCCACCTCGAACCCGATCTGGGGTTGGGCGGACTGCCGGTGCGTTACGGCGCGGGCTACATGCTCGGCGCCGAGCGGCTGTCCATCTTCGGCCAGCACGCCGACCGTGCCTTCGGCCACGTCGGGCTCATGAACGTCCTCGGCTGGGCCGACCCGGAACGCGCGCTGGCGGCCTCGCTCATGACCTCGGGCAAGGTCATCCTCTACGAGGGCCTGCCACGCTGGCTCGCCGTCCCCGGCGTGATCGCCGCCCTCGTGCCGAAGGTGCCGAGGGCCGACATCCCGTTCTGACGTGACCGTGACGCATACCGGCCGGGCCGGAACCGGCGGCACGGGCGGCTGCGAACCCGTGAGCATGCTCGAAGAACACGCCCGCAGGTACAAGACGGCAGTAGTGCTCCTGGCCACGGGGCAGGGGTGCAGCCTCACCGAGGCGGTCGAGCTGATCGACCTCGCCGTCCTCGAACTCGACGAGCCCGCAGCGCACATCGCCTCCTACGTCCGGACCTTCGGCGAGCTGCCCTGAAGGCTCGCGGCGCGGCTGCTTCGATGGCGGCATGATCCCCAGCCTCGACGGCCGCACCCTCGTCGGTGTCAGCAACTCCGGCGACGGCGAGGTGGACGCCGCGACCTCGTTCAGCTATCACGAGCGCGACGGGTTGATCTGGGCGGAGTACGCCGGCGGCGAGATCCGGCTCGGTCGCCTCGCCGGGACCCGATGCGGCGACCTGCTGGACTTCCGCTACGTCCACGTCTCGGCCGACGGCACGAGTAGCGGTGGCCACTGCACCGCCCGCCTGGAACTACTGGCCGATGGCCGGCTCCGCTCACACGAGTCGTGGCGCTGGGAGTCGCGGCCGGGGTCCGGGGAGAGCGTCGTGGAGGAGGTGCCGCGGCGGTCGTGACCCGGCTTCGTCAGTGGTGCGACGGGCGGGCTGGGGTCACCACTGGGCGACGATCCACTGCCGCAGCGCGTAGGCCCGCGAGCCGCCGTCGATGAGCACCGAGGAGGCGTGCCCGACGCCCGGCACGTGCTTGACGACGCTGCCGATGCCCTTCGCCGCGAGCAACGAGGCGTACTCGTCTGGCGTCGACTGCGGGACGACGGTGTCGTCGTCGCCCATCGCCATGTACACCGGCGGCATCCCGGCGGCGAGACGCGTCTCGGGCATGAAGGCGCGCCAATTGGTCAGGCACTGCGAGCCCGGTGTCGCCTGCGCGTAGGTGCAGCCCATCATCGCGGCCTCACGGTCGCAGAGTCCGCCGGTGCCGCAGCCGCTGGTCACGGTCTGGGGTCGCAGCACACCGGAGGCGCTGACGATGCTGGAGACGCCGGCGTGGCCCGCGGCGAACTGTGCCATGTGGCCGCCGGCGCTGAAGCCGTAGACGGTGCCGTGATCGGGGTCCAGGCCGAAGGTCGAGGTATGGGCCATGATCCAGTTGAGCGCCGCGTTGACGTCGTTCTTCTGCTGGTCCCACGTCACGCTCGAGCCGCGGCGGTACTCCATGTTGAAGACCTGCCAGCCCGCGCCGTAGAACATGTCGACCGCGTCCTGGACAGAGGCGCGCGTGCCGTTGATCCACGACCCGCCATGGATGGTGAGCACCCACGGTGCGCCGCTGCGGCACGAGAGCGTCGTCGCCGTCAGCTGCTCCTGCGCCGGGCTGGGATTGGCGTACTGGAAGTCGTCGACCTGCTTGACGCAGGCGGCCGGCTGCGATGCGGGCTGCGCTGTCACCGCCCGCGCTCCGTTCTGCGACGGTGTGGACGCCAGGGCGGCCACCGCGGCCGACAGGATGCAGAGCGCGCTGAAGATCCGGGTCACGTGCGGACGCTAGCAGCGCCGGCCGTTGTGTGCCGGACTCTTGTGGCGCGTGATGACACGTGTGTAACTTCCGCGAGGGGAGCTGATCTGACGGACCGCGAAGCCCTGTACCCACATCGCGGGTGCGGAGTTTCCTCGCGTCCGACCGCTGGCCGGCGGGCGTCAGGGCGGGTAGGGCCGTAGGCCGCTGTGAGGCCTCGCGACGTGGCCCCGACAGGATTCGAACGTGTGGCACCAGGTTTGGGCGAGTGCTCGACCTATGAACCATTGGCGCGGCCAATGTGCGACTGCTTTGGGTGGCCGGTGTCAGGTCGAGGTCATCACGTCACGGCCCCTACCGGGCGGACGTTTCGCGAGCGTCCGACTGCCCGTGCCGAGCTCGATCAATCGGTCTGCCGGCTCTGGGGACGTTGTTGTGTTGAGCAGGCGTGGTCATCGCTCTCGTTTGTCCCGCGAGCACTTTCTCGCAGCCCGAGATCGTCAACCGTCCCGCCCTCGTGAGGGCGGGACGGTTGACCGCTCGGCTCAGCATTCTGGTCGTTTCACCGCCGTGTGATTCCCGGCGAAGGAGTAGAGCCCCACCTCGTAAAGGCCCCCTATCTGGGAGACGACCCGAGTGCTCTGGTCGAGGAAGTCTCTCCACGCCTCGGCTTCGGTTTCGACGATGCCTCTGACCGCACCCGTACAGCTATTCGCCCGATACTCAAAGATCCAGCCGTCCTGGCCGTTACTGGAGCCGGTCGAGGCCACTTGGTGCCCCCCTTGGAAAGTGACCAGGACCTGGAAATAATTTGTTTTATCGCCCACGGCCATCTGCGTGTACGCGGAGGTGCCTCTATAGCCGCGCAGGTGGCCTGCCGAACTCTCGGTCATCCACTCGTACTGACTGGTGTACTCCACGACGGTGCTACTGCCGCCTGCGTACTTATAAATAGTGTAAAAACGTCCGCAACCGCTGTCGCCGCAAATGGTGTTGGCACTGGCCGAAGACGGCCATCCGAATGAAAGCGCGATGGTCATGAGGGACACCGCCGCGCCGGCTAATACCCTTGTGACGCCCCGATGCGACATTGCGGCCACCCTTCTGTGCATCACTGACGCTTACCTGTTGTAAGCGTATTCTCAGCATGGCTGGACCAAATCTATATGCGTGTATCTGTCAGGGCAAGACCGGCGCGAGCCGAGCGGCACCTTCGGCGCGGAATGGTGGGATTCCGAACCTGACCCGACTTCTCGGGCCTGCGAGGGCCATGTGGTGCCTGGTCTCGGCTTCGCTGCGTACCGACGAGGCGGCATAGAAGATGGGTGCATACCACTCGCCGCCGCTCAGCGGGGCCTTGCGCTGGGTTCCGATCGATGTTTCGGCCAGTCAGTCGTGACCGTCAGCAAGGCTTCATTGTGAGCACGGTGGGGTGACTTCGTCGATTTCGCGGCTTTCGAGGACCCAGCCGTTGCACATGGCCACCGCTCGGTTCTGACGAAGTCCTAGCTAGACATGTCTCGCCCGAGCCCTCGGTTAGACCGTTGGCCCAAGGCGCGTGCCGAGCCCATCCTGCGTCTCGCCAACGTGCCCCCGACAGGATTCGAACCTGTGACACCCGCTTTAGGAGAGCGGTGCTCTATCCCCTGAGCTACGAGGGCGGGGACCCTGCGAGGCTACCGGGTCGTGCGGCGAGACGCTGATCACTCCGGCCCGATGGAACACCCGCGCAACCTCGGGGCAACAGCCGCCGTTGACCCTCATGTGATGACGACGCGCTCCGGTTCCCGTCGGTACTTCCTCGCGGAGGAGACGGCGGCGCGGCCGCGCTTCGATCCCGCGCTGTCGGTGCGGGAGAACGCGCAGCGGATCGCGGCCTGGGAATGGGGCGGCCGGCGGGTCGAGCAGGCGGCGGCACTGGCCGACGAGCTGATCGTCACCGACGCCGCGGATGCTGCGGCCTGGACCGCAGCCGTCCTCTGCGCTGTTGCCGCCGACGGCGGCCGTGACCAGGCGCGGGGCTGGAGTCGCACCCTCACTGCCCTGTCGGAGATGACCGGCGTCCCGCGCGAGGAGATGATCGCGCGTCGCGATCAGCTGCCCGGGTTGCGCGCCTCGGCCTGAGGCATCGCCTCAGCCGATCGGGACGCTGATCGACGCCGGCGCCGCAGCGGTGGAGGAGACCGTGACTCGCGTGCCGGCCGGTGCCGCCTGTGACCACCACGGCTCGACCGTGTCGATCACCAGGGCGAGCTGGTGCCCGGCCGGCAGCGTCCAGTCGATCGGTTCGAGCTGCACGTTCACTCGCTTGGCCGTTCCGCCACTCAGTCCCGTCACCGTCACCGGCGTCATCGCCATCAGCCGACCGACCCCGCCCGGTGCGGTGTCGTAGAGGTAGGCGTACAGCGACACGGCGGGGGCGTTCGCGGCGACCGACAGCCGGTACGTCACCGAGCCCAACACCCGCGCCGGCGAACCTGTCGGTCCCGCGGCCCAGACGAAGGCGCGGTCCGGGGAGAGCCCGGCCACCGAGGTGAAGGGCAGCACGTACTTGTCCGGCGCCACGAACTGGCTGCCCCCGATCTGCGCACCCGAGTCCTGTCCCACCGTCAGGGACGCCTGCCACGCCGAGGCCGAGGGCACGATCGACACCGCCGCCGGCGTCGGGGCGGCCAGTGACTGGGTGATGCGGCCGGGCGCGGGCCAGGACCGGAACCCCGCGAGCTGCTTGGTGGTGACGTCCTGCAGCTGGACCGGCTGCTGCTCGTCGATGCCGTTGTCCTTGCCGCCCAGGTAGTGCTCGAGCCAGGCGTAGGCGGCGTCACCCAGCGCGCTGCGCCGGCCGGCGAGCAGCGGCTGCTCGGGGCCGGTGTGATCACCGAGCGAGAGCTGCAATCGCTTCGGCGTGGTGAGCCGGTCGAAGAACCCGACCAGGGGCGCCGGGGTCAGCAGCGAATCCTCCCAGCCGTTGCCGATCATGATGGCCGGACGATTGCGGTTCAGCTGATCCAGATACGTGACGGGGGAGCGGGGCCGGGCGAAGCGGTCGAAGCGGGGGCCGTTGTCGACCGGGTTCACTCGCAGCCGGGCGGCGAGCTCCGTCAGTTCCGGCGCCGCCCGCGGCACCGTCAGCAGCCCGTTGAGGCCGATGGCGTTCGCGGTGCGGTTGGTGTCCAGGGCGGCGGCGAGGTCCGTCCAGGTGCTCAGCGCCACCACGGCACGCACCCGGCGGTCCGCGGCTGCGGTGAGCAGCGAGATCCCGCCGCCGTAGGAGACCCCGAGCATCCCGATCCGCGTCGGGTCGGCGGCGGTGTGGCGCAGTGCCCAGTCGATCACCGTCCGTGCGTCGGCCCGGGTCTTCTCGCCGGCGAGGTCCACCTCGCCGCCGGAGTCCTTGAAACCGCGCTGGGTGTAGGAGACCGTCACGAACCCGGCCGCGGTGAGGGTCTTGGCCACCGCGACGTACTCGGTGCGGTCGGCGTTGTAGCTGGCCGGCATCACCACGAGCGGGTGACGGCCGCCGCCGGTGGGCTGGGTGACCAGCGCGGCCAGCCCCACCCCGTCGGCGGCCGTGATCGACGCCGCGCCGTCCGGGGTGCTGCCCGCGTCGCTGTCGGAGGAGTTGCGCCGGACGGCGACGACGGCCAGCACCGCTGCGACCAGGACCGCCACGGCCAGCACGATCAGCAGCGGCCGTCGACCACGCCCCGCCGGCGAGTCCGCCGGCGCGGGCGACGGCGTCTCCGGGGACGGGCGGGGACGGTCGTGCGGGGGAACGGACACCCGGCCATGATGCCCGCAAGGGCCGCCGCGTGCCCGCTGGCCGCTACTGTCGGCGGGTGGCTTCCGAGACTGCCCCCCACCCCACCGCCGCGGCCCTGACCCACGTCGACGAGCAGGGCGCAGCGCGGATGGTCGACGTCTCGGCCAAGGACGTCACCACCCGCACCGCCTCGGCGACGGGTCGCTTCGAGACGACCGCCGAGGTCATCGGCCTGCTGCGGCGCGACGGCCTGCCCAAGGGCGACGCCCTCGCCGTGGCGCGCATCGCCGGCATCGCCGCGGCCAAACGGACGCCGGATCTGGTCCCGCTCTGCCATCCCGTGGCACTGCACGGCGTGAGCGTGGACCTCGAGCTGGACGAGACCGGCGTGACCATCACCGCGACCACGCGCACCGCCGACCGCACCGGAGTCGAGATGGAGGCGCTGACCAGCGTGGTCACCGCCGGGCTCGCCCTCTACGACATGGTGAAGGCCGTCGATCGCGGGGCGCGGCTGACCGACGTCCGGCTGCTGAGCAAGGACGGCGGCCGGTCCGGACCCTGGCACGCGTCGTGAAGGCCGCCGTCATCACCTGCTCGAATCGATCGGCGAGCGGCGAACGCGCTGACGACAGCGGCGAGATGCTCGTCGCGGGGCTCAGCGGGATGGGGCACGAGATCGTGCTGCGCCGCATCGTCCCCGACGAGGTCGGGCAGATCCGGGACGCGGTCACCGCGGCACTCGCCGCCGGCGCCCGAGCGGTCATCACCACCGGCGGCACCGGCATGACGCCCACCGACGTCACACCGGAGGCGATCGGGCCGCTGCTGGAACGCCAGGTGCCCGGCATCGCCGAGACCTTGCGAGCCGTCTCGCGCGACCGCGTGCCGACCTCGGTGCTGTCGCGCGGCGTCGCCGGGACCATCGGGGCCGCCCTCGTCGTCACGCTGCCGGGATCGCCCGGCGGGGTGAAGGACGGCCTCGCCGTGCTCGGACCCCTGCTCGACCACGCCGTCGACCAGCTCGGCGGCGGCGACCATCGACCCGGCGGAGGCGTCTGATGACCGACCCCATCCCTGATCCGCTGCTGCGACTCGCCGAGGCCCAGGTCCACGACGACGGTGCCGGCGCGGCTGCGTCCCGCGAGCCGAAGGTCCGGATCGCCGTCGTCACCGACACACCGCTGGATCTGCTCGCCCACGAGCGAGCCGTCGCCCTCCCCACCGCGGGCGCGCACGTCGTCTTCCAGGGGGTCGTCCGGGATCACGACCACGGCCGTACCGTCGTCGACCTGGACTACGAAGGCCACCCGACCGCGACCCGGATCATCCGCGAGGTCGCCGACGAGATCGCCGACGACCCCGCCGTCCTCGCCGTGGCCGTGAGCCACCGGATCGGGTCACTGCGGATCGGCGACGTGGCCTTGGTCGCCGCGGTCGCCACCGCGCACCGTGGTCAGGCGTTCGCTGCCTGCGCCCGGCTAGTGGACGAGGTCAAGGCGCGGCTGCCGATCTGGAAGCGACAGACCTTCGACGACGGCACCGACGAGTGGGTGAACTGCCCGTGACCGGGGAGACGCCGCGTCGTCCGGCCGCCCCGGACCGGGACGACGAGCCCGTGCTGCCGTCCCGCTCTCGTGACGACTCCGACGTGGGCTGGGGCGACGAACGCTCCGAGCGTGCCGGCGAGCGCGACGAGGAGTGGTACCGGCGGGAACGCCCGCCGCACCACGGCGACTGAGTCGCGGCGCGCTCGGGCGTCCCCGCCGAATCCCCTAGGGCTCAGAGCGACTTCTTGTTCTCCGCCAGCAGGTCGCGGATCTGCTCCAGCAGCTGGATGTCCTCGGCCTTCGGGGTGGGGTCCGGCTCGCCCTTGGCCGTCTTCAGCGCCCGGCGCTCCTGCACCTTGTTCATCGGCACCACGAGGACGAAGTACACCACCGCCGCGGTCGCCACGAAGGTGATCAGGGAGTTGATGATCGTCGAGAAGTCGATGAACGTCTTGGTTTTGAGATCGCCGCCGCGCAGCGAGAAGCCGAAGCCGTCGACCTTGGAACCCGGCAGGGCGTTGACCAACGGGGTGATGATCGCGCCGACGAAGTCCTGCACCACCTTGGCGAAGGCAGCGCCGATGACGAACGCCACCGCCAGCTCGACGATGTTGCCGCGCAGGATGAAGTCCTTGAAACCCTTGAGCATGCTGTTCTCCGGAGTGGGACGACGGCTCGGGCAGCCGTCACTGCGTCAGACCCTAAGGGGGTAACGCGACAACCTGGAACACTCCGACACTTCGAGCACCGCTGATCCGCACCGCCTCGTCCCGGTGGAGGGCCAGCACCAGGCGGCAGCCACCACCGCCGGCGTCCGGAGGCAGCACCGCGAGCACGAGCACCCGGCCCGCGAGTCGGATCGCCCGCGGGGCCCGGTCCGTCGCCCCGTCAGGCGGCGATTCGTCTGGCAATTCGTCACGCCTCGCCACCGCAAGCAGGTCCACGCGTCCACCGGCCCGCACCACGCCACGGACGTCGGTGCCGACATCGACCGGCACGGCGGCGCTGCCGGCCGCCAACCCGCGGGTCAGGCCGTTGTCGAGCAACCGGGTGACGGTGACTGGCTCGTCTCGCAGCACGGCCCCGGCCAGGAGGCGCCCCAGCAGGCGGCGGGGGGAGCTCACCGTCCCCGTGATACCGCGGACGCGGTGGGACAGGCGCAGGTCGCCCGCCCCGAGCCGGTGCCCGGCGCCCAACTCACGTGCGGCCACGACGACGGCGGCAGGCGCCCGCGCCGGGGCGCGCCCGACCCGACCGGTCAGCGCGCTCACCCCCGCCAGCAGCAGGCACGTCGCCGCAGCCGCCACCCGCCACCGCGTCCCGATCCGGGAGAGCGTCAGGCGTATCGAGTCCCAGGGCATGCCGCGACGCTAGGAGTCGCGGGACCGTCGCGGGGCGTCGTCACGACCGGCTGTGGACGACACGCCCGAGTGTGGATGCTCCGCGCCGATGTGTCGGTGCGTCCTGCTACAGCGTGTCCTGGTGGTGGATCAGGCCGACGAGGCGGCCTTGCCCGAGGACGAGCTGCTGCTCGCGGCCGGCGAGCTCGACGAGGCAGGGGAGGCAGACGAGCCCGAGGACGACGCCGAGCTCGACGACGAACTGGACGAGGACTCCGACGACGAGCTCGACTCCTTGCTCGACGACGACTCCTTGGTGGCGGCGGTCGACGAGCTGTTCTGCGAGCGGCTGTCGTTGCGGTAAAAACCTGAGCCCTTGAAGACGACGCCGACCGAGCCGTAGACCTTCCGCACCGGGCTGCCGCAGACGGGGCATTCGCTCGCGGCGGGATCGGTGAAGGACTGGACGAGTTCGAAGCGGTTACCGCACTCGGTGTTGGTGCAGGCGTACTGGTACGTGGGCATCGTCGGGTGATCCTCCGGGGCTGCGACCTGGCACTCCCAGCTTACGACTGCTAACCCGAGGCTGCGACGCCGAGGTCGCGCCAGCCTGCCGGGGTGACCGCAGCGGTCACCGGTACGTCCCACTCGTCACCGGGCAACCGGCTCAGCAGCTCGCCGTCGAAGAGCAGCGCCACCAGCGGCACCCCCGGCCGGCAGCGCGGCAGGGCCCGGTCGTAGGAGCCGCCTCCGCGCCCGAGACGCGTGCCGTCCGGGGCGACGGCGAAGGCTGGGACCAAGACCGCGTCGGCGGCACCCACCGCATCCAGGCCCAACGGTTCACGTGAACCGCCGGGTCGCCACCACGCCCAGTCCAGGTCCCGATCGGTCATGGTGATCGGCACCAGGACCCGTACGCCGCCGGCGACGAGCGCGGCAAGGAGTTCCGCCGAGCCCGGCTCGGTCGGCATCGGCTCGTACGCCGCCACCACGGACCACTGCCCGGCGCGCGCCAGGACGTGACCGGCCACCGCCTGCCGCGCAGCCTCGCGATCCGGCTCCGGCAGTGCCCGCCGAGCGGCGGCCAGCCGGCGCCGCAGGGTGGCCTTGTCCCCGGCGTCCCCGGCGTCCCCACCGACCTCGGCGGTCACGACCCCAGTGTGGTGCCGTCGGGCACGCGGCCATCGGGGAAGTCGGCGGCCGCGACCGACACGTCGCCGACGACCCGGACGTCCGCGCCGAAGGTCACCTCGCCCGCGACGGTGAGCGAGGCGGCGGCGACGAGCGACGGCGGGCCGGCCGGGAAGCGAGCGTCGAAGTCCCGGACGAGCTTGAAGTGGTCCTTGTCCAGGCTCACCAGCGGCTGCGGGTCGGCTGTGGCCTGCAGCCGGTAGTCGTCGTCGAGGGTGAAGACGTCGCTGCGCAGCAGCAGCAGGTCGTCGGTGGTCTTCACCGGGACGAAGCGGTCCCGGCCGGCGACGACGGCCCGTGCGCCGTCGAAGGTGCCGATGGCCGACCCCATCGCCGACTCGATCTGGACCACCGGCGTCGAGCGGGGGTCCGACGGGTCGACGGTCTTGGCGTTGCGGATGATCGGCAGCTCCAGGACGCCACCGTTGCGGTCGAGCTCGACGGCGACGGCGCGCAGATCCAGCCAGACGTTGTTGGTGTTGAAGAAGCGGTGCCGGGTGAGGTCCTGCATGGCCGCGGCGTCCTCGTCGGAGGTCTGCGCGGTCTCGCGCAGGATCAGCCGGCCGTCCGAGCGCCGCATCGCCAGATGTCCGCCCTTGCGCTCGGCCGGCGTCCGGACGCAGGTCTCGGAGACCATCGGCGCGCCGCTCGCGGCCAGCCACGACACCAGCCGCGGGTCGACGACCGACCCCAGGTTGTCGGCGTTGGAGCAGAGGGCGTACCGGAAGCCGGCCGACAGCAGTCGATCGAGCAGACCCGACGAGCGCAGCGAACCGAAGAGGTCGCCATGCCCTGGCGGGCACCACTCCAGCGACGGATCCGTCGGCCAGTCGACGGGGGCGAGGTCGTCGGCGCGCAGCTTGGGTTCGCGGCTCTGCAGGAAGTCCAGCGGCAGGCCGTCGACGGCGAGGTCGGGATAGGCGGCGAGCGCGTCCAGCGTCGGCTGCCGGGTGCGGAAGCTGTTCATGAAGATCACCGGCAGCGCCACGCCGTGCCGCTCGCGGAAGGCCAGCGTCTGCCGCGCGATGATGTCGAGGAAGGTGAGCCCGTCCTTGACTCGAAGCAGGGTCTTGGCGGTGTCGAGCCCCATGGAGGTCCCCAGCCCGCCATTGAGCCGGACCATCACCGTGGCCGACAACGCCTCCCGATCGACCTCGGCCGGCAGCTCCTCGAGCGCCGGTAGCTCGGTGATCGGCTCGATCGTCTCCTCGGCGATCAAGCCCGATTCACCGGATTCGACGATCCGGTAGTTGCGCTCGAAGGTGGCGATGGCCTCGGCCGGGACGTCCGCCTCGCGCATACGGGAGACGGCGGCGGCCAGGTGCTCTGCACTCACAGGATCGAATCTTTCCATGCAATTCCGCCGAGCCGCCGCCTGTCCGCGCCGGTAGGACGGGCCCAACGTGCTTAGCTGGTCGGCGTTCGGATCGGCAGCGCGAACCCGCGCCGGCGATCAGCGGCGACCAGCAAGGGGTGTGAGGCGTGGCCGGGGACCGACTGCGCACGGTGGACGAGCACCTGGCGATCGTCTTGGACGGTATCGGCTCGATGGATCCCATCGAGCTGACGCTGCTCGACGCGCAGGGGCTGCTGCTGGCCGAGAACGTCAGCTCCGACTTCCCGCTGCCCAGCTTCGACAACTCCGCCATGGACGGCTACGCGGTCCGCGCCATCGACACCCGTGACAGCAACCCCGTGGACCCGACCGTCCTGCAGGTCGTCGGCGATGTCGCTGCCGGCGCGAAGGCGCGCTCGGGGATGGGTCCCGGTCTGGCCATGCGGATCATGACCGGCGCGCCGCTGCCGGCCGGCGCCGACGCCGTCATCCCGCTGGAGGACACCGACCGAGGCCTGGCCCGGGTCGCCGTCCACCGTCCGGTACGCACCGGCGAGTTCGTCCGCCGCGCCGGGGAGGATCTCGCCGCCGACGCCCCCGCCCTCGGGGCCGGTGCCGCGCTGGGGCCGCAGCAGCTGGCCCTGCTCGCAGCCCTCGGCCGGGATCGGGTGATCGTCCGGCCGCGGCCGCGGGTGACGATCCTCTCCACCGGTAGCGAGCTCATCGAGGTGGGACGCCGGCCCTCCTTCGGCGAGGTCATCGACTCCAACAGCTACATGATCGCCGCGGCGGCCCGGGACGCCGGCGCCGACGCGCGGCGCATCGGCATCGTCCCCGACGACCACTCGGCGCTGCTCGACGCGCTGGAGAACCAGCTGCTGCGCGCCGACATCCTCGTCACCACCGGCGGCGTCAGCATGGGCGCCTACGACGTGGTGAAGGAGGCGCTCAGCGAGATCGGCACCGTCGAGTTCACCAAGGTGGCGATGCAGCCCGGCAAGCCGCAGGGTTTCGGCCATCTCGGCGACAAGGTGCCGATCTTCTGCCTCCCCGGCAACCCGGTGAGCAGCCTGGTCTCGTTCGAGGCTTTCGTCCGGCCGGCGATCCGCAAGCTGCTCGGCAAGCGCAGCCTGCAACGCGCCACCGTCAAGGCCACCGCGCTCGAGGGCGCCACCAGTCCGCACGGGGTGCGGCAGTACCGGCGCGGGGTGTTGCACCGCGAGTCGGCCGGCGGGTACAGCGTCTCCTTCGTCGGCGGGCCGGGGTCGCACCTGCTCGCGTCGCTGGCGCTCTCCAACTGCCTGGTCGTGCTGGAGGAGGAGGTCACCGAGCTCCGCGCCGGGCAGCAGGTGACGGTCATCCCGCTGCTGTTGGCCAACCGGTGACCGACCGCGTAGACGCGACCCGTCGCGCACACTGCCGCCGCGTGCACTAGGAAGGACGGGTGGCTCCCCGAACTCCCGGCTGGCCCGCGCGGCCGGCCGCGGGGCCCGTCGAGCTGCGCCCGCCCCGCCTGCGCGACGCGCGGATGTGGAGCGAGGTCCGGCTGCGCAACGAGCAGTGGCTCGCGCCGTGGGAGCCGAGCTCGCCGCACGCCTGGCAGGACCGCAACGCCGTCGGGGCCTGGCCGAGCCTGCACTCGTCGCTGAAGGTGGCGGCACGGCGCGGGATGATGCTGCCGTTCGTCGTCCTCTACGGCGGTCGCCTCGTCGGGCAGGTGAACGTCTCGAACGTGGTCCACGGGGCGCTGCGCTCGTGCACCATCGGGTACTGGGTGGACTCGGCCGTCGCGGGGCGCAATGTCACCCCCACCGCGGTGGCGCTCGTCATAGACCACTGCTTCGCCCACGTCGGCATGCACCGCGTCGAGATCGACATCCGTCCCGAGAACAAGGCGAGCCTGCGGGTCGTGGAGAAGCTCGGACTGCGCCGGGAGGGCTACTACGAGCGCTTCCTCGACATCGACGGCGCCTGGCGTGACCACGCCGCCTTCGCCATCACCGTCGAGGAGCTGAGAGGCGCGAGCATGCTCTCCCGGCTGCCCAGGTTGCCGCCGGTACCGACCTGGCGCGCGGTCAGCCGCACCGACTGAAAGACCTTTCTCAACCTCAACCTGAGGGTTTTGGACGACACGCCGTCTGACGTACGGGCCGGGACCGCCCGGGCTCACTAACTTTGGGTCTGGCCGGTGTTACTGGTGTGACTGCTGAAACTGGAGGTGCGATGTGCCATCGCCGATGATGACCGTGGTCATCCTCGTCGTCCTCTGGTCGATCGTGGTCATCCCCATGATCTTTCGCCGCAACGACGAGATGAAGCGTGACCGCTCCGTGGCCGAGTGGGGTCAGGGCATGCGCGCGCTGGGCCGTCGGGCCGCCGCCGGCGGTCGCCCGGTGGAGAACCCCGACGTCTTCGTCACCCGCCGGTCGCAGCCGGTCCGCGAGCCCGTCGCCGCCGGCGCCGCCACCCCCTCAGCCGCCAGGTCCCCGCAGCCCGTCGCCGCGGCACGCCGGCCCGTGCCCGCCGCCCAGGAGGCGTTGATGTACCCACCCGACCGCTCGGAACTCTCCGAGGCCCGTGCCGCGATGCTGGCCCGACGCCGTCGCTCGCTGACCACCCTCGCCGGCGGCAGTCTCGTCTTCGTGATCGCCGCGCTGGCGATCGGCGGACTGATGTGGCTGCTCGCGCTGCCGTTCCTGGTCGGCTTCGCCGGTTACCTGATGTTCCTGCGGAATCAGGCGCTGCGCGACCGCTCGCGTCGCGAGAACCGCCAGCAGCGCGCCGCGTCGCGCCGGCCCGCCGGTTACGACGCGACCGAGCAGGTCGCCCGCTTCGACGAGGCGCCGGCCACCGTGGTCCGCATCGACGACGACGACATCGAGCTGCACAGCATGGACACCATCGACCTCACCGGTCTCTACAGCGAGGACGCCGCACCGGCGCTGCAGCGGCGCGCCAGCTGACGCTGTCAGGTAGCTAGTCTCACCCGGTGGTCGGGACACCAGTCGAACGCAAGACGGTCAGTCGCTCTGCCGGTTCGGTCGACGACGTCCGTGAGACCTGGCCGCAGCTGCCTCGCCTGACGCCCGCCGCGCGCCTGGCCGGCCGGCCGGGGGCGGCTGTCCTGGACCGGCTGGAGCGGGCGTGGCTGCGTCGGCGGTTGCCCTTCCGCGTCCAGGGCGGGACGCCCCGGCGCACCCTGACCTGGCACCACAAGCGCCTGACCGTCGTCGAGATCGATCCCGCCGCCACCGGTCGATCGGCGGCCCGGGCCAACCTGGACCTCGTGGTCCGGGCCTGCGACGCGGCGGGCGTGCCGTACTTCCTCGTCCCCGAGCCGGAGCGCCTCACCTTCCGTGTCGGCGTCGCCGACGCGCAGTGGCAGCACTTCGTCACCGGACTGGTCGAGCTGGGTCGCCGCGAGCCGGTCTACGGCGGCGTGGGCGCCCGCACCCGGAACACCTACACCCGCTGGAGCGCCGCTACCGTCGTCCCCGAGCTCGTCGCCGCGCTCCGCGCCCAGGACGATGTCGACGTCTTCCGGCCGGTCGCCCCGCGACCCGGTGGGCAGGTGCTCGCCTCGGAGTGGGCGTGTCGCGTCGAGCGATGGCGGACGGACGAGCAGCAGCGGCTGCTCGCCCCCACGCCGAACGCGCGCGCCGCCACCGTCGCCGCCTCGCGACGGCAACCGGCGACGATCACGGTCGACGACGCCGCGGTCGCCACGCTCGAGGTCTTCACTGCGCCGCACGTCTTCGACGTGACCTTCCCCGTGGACGCGGTCTACCTCTGGGTCGACGGCGCCGACCCGGCCTGGCAGGCGCGCAAGGCGGCTGCGCTCGGCACTGGCGCGCCCGAGGCGGACGCCGACACGGCCGCCCGCTTCCGCGACGGCGGCGAGCTGAGGTACGCGCTGCGCTCGCTCGGGCAGTACGCCCCGTGGGTGCGGCGAGTCTTCCTCGTCACCGACGGGCAGGTGCCGTCCTGGCTGGACGTCGAGGCCCCCGGTCTCACCCTCGTCGACCACCGCGACATCTTCGGCGACGAAGGGAGGTTGCCCACCTTCAACTCGCACGCCATCGGCGCTCGGCTGCACCACATCGACGGGCTTGCCGAGCACTACCTCTATCTCAACGACGACGTCTTCTTCGGCCGCGAGGTCACGCCCCACCTCTTCTTCGAGGCGAACGGCCTCTCCCGGTTCTTCCTCTCCCGGCTGAGCCTGGGCTTCGCCGACGACGGCGGTTCGCGGTCCTTCGAGGCGGCTCGCCGCAACGTCGCCGACCTGCTGCACCGGGACTTCGGACGAGCGCCGACCAACATCTTCTATCACTCCCCGGTGCCGCAGCAGCGCTCGGTGATGCGGGAGCTGGAGGAGCGGTACGCCGAGCAGTTCCGCATCACCATCGGCAACCAGTTCCGCTCGGCCACGGACATCGAGCCGAACTCGTGGCTGCACCACTACTACGCCTACCTCACCGGCCGCGCTGTCCCCGGCCGCATCGGCTACAGCTACGTCGAGCTGCACCGGCCCGGCGCGACGGCCGAGCTGAAGCGACTGGCCCGTCGACGTGACCGGGACGTCTTCTGCCTCAACGACGACGACGCTGTCACCCCGGAGCAGCAGGCCTTCGCCGCCAGCTGGCTGGAGCGCTACTTTCCCGTGCCGAGCCGTTTCGAGCGGGAGCAGGGCGCAGCCACTCCGTGATCGACCGAGGTTGCAGCAAGGCGATCGTGCGTGGCTGCTAGTGTTGACTGCGGTTCGCGGCACGGTCGCGAGCTGGTCAGGGGCTGTGGCGCAGTCTGGTAGCGCACCTCGTTCGCATCGAGGGGGTCAGGGGTTCGACTCCCCTCAGCTCCACAAGTTTTGAGGCGAGCTTCCTCCGGCACGCCGGATGCCGGTCCTGCCGGCAGTGTTCGGGCCGCGGGCCGCTGTCTTTCGTGGGCCGCTTCGGCCGAGTGCTAGGGCGTGTCTGACAATCCGTGCTCTGCTGCGCGACGCCCGGGCACGCACGCTGCCGCGTTGTCGTCGTCGGCCGTAGCAGGCTACGACCGTCCTCCTCCGCCTTACATCGCGCGCACCCGACCGCCGCTCGCGACGAGCGAGAATCGTCAGACACGCCCTAGTTGCGTGCGACGGACCGGTTCCGACACCACGGATCTTCTGACGTCTCCGCGCCGTCGTTCCCGGACTCGGGCGAACGAGGGGCTGCGGACCGGTGCGAGGTGACCGAAAAGTGGAAGAATTCGGCTTTCATGTCGAGCGGCGTACGGCCGAACGACCCGGGTCGCTGCAAAGGGTTCAGACTTGAAGGTGCTGGTCGCGATACTCGTCAGTCTGTCCGTGCTCTTAGGAGCCTCCGTCATCCAACTCCTCTTGAAGGTGGCTTCGCGGCGGGACTCGCCCGGCGCCGCTCCGCGTCCTCTCGAGTGGGATGACATCGGGTTATGGTCAGACTGGACGACGAACGTTCTGGTTGCGTTCGGCGTCTTCGCATTGAAGTTGCCCGATTCAGACGGACAACTGACTGGATATCAGACCGGGGTCTTGCTCGGGTGCGCTGTCCTCGGCCTTGGCGTCTTGCCTGTGTACATCCGCTGGGTGGGTACCGATCCGATTACGGGCAAGTTGCGCCGCAAACAGGGGCTGATCGTGGCCAACGTGTTCTCCCTCATCATTATCATTACGGCCGTCAGCGCCGGCGTGAACTTCTACTGAGGGTCAGTAATGGCAACACCGGGACCGGGGAGACGGGGCGCTATGATCTCGATCGTCAGAGGCAATGCCGGAATCTTTATCGTGGGAGCGTTGCTGTCGATCGGAGCGGTCGCGGCGATCACGCCCAGTGCGGGTTTCGGCGTATCGGTGATCATTCTTGCCGTTGCCACGGTAGTGGGCTTGACGGCCACTTGGCTGGCATTGCTGGCCCACACGGCTCAAGTGGATCGTATTCTCGAACGGTTCGTTTCGTATCCCGAAAGCAGCTCCGCGCGCGCTGAGGCGCGCGCCGCTCTGGCGGAGCTACCCAGCGACGAACTCGTTCGACTCACCGTGAGGCGTGGCGTATCGGAGCGCGGGCTGGATCGAGTGCTGGACAATCCTGACCGAGATTCCGATGTGGTCTTGGACTACGTGCTTGACGCCTTGCGCGAGCGGAGGGCCTAGACCCCTCGCGTGGCACTGGTGGCGTTGCGGCTCATTGACGCCGGGGTGGCTACCTGGTTTGCCGGTCACTCCAACGACGGTCGCTGGCGCAACCAGGGATCAGGGACAGGAAGGCTCGCCTCGCCCCTCAGCCGGCGCGCTGCTGCAGGATCCGCGCGGTCTCGGCATCGGCAGGGAAGAAGCTCTCGATGGAGAGCTCCTGGACGGTGACGTCCCGTGGGGTGCCGAAGGTCGTCACGGTGCTGAAGAGCGACAGCTCGTCGTCCCCCATCGCCAGGCGCAGCGGCACCACCACGTCGGCGGTCTCGATCTCCTCGTCCGTCTCGTCGGCACCGGAGCCGCTGAGGGCGAGCAGCTCGTCGTGCAGCGTGATCAGGCCGGGGTCGGCGGTCTCGCGGATCTGGAACTCCAGCCGCTCCAGGATGTGCGCCCGCCACTCGGGCAGGTTGCGGATGCGGGGGGCGAGGCCCTGGGGGTGGAGGCTGAAGCGCAGCACGTTCACCGGCGGCTCCAGCAACTCCGGCGGCGCGCCCGCCAGGAGCATCTGCGCGCTGGAGTTCGCCATGATCAGGTTCCAGGAGCGGTCCACCACCAGAGCCGGGTACGGGTCGTGACCGGCCAGCACCTTGCCCACTGCCTCGCGCACCATGCTCAGCCGGGGCTGCTCCAGCGAGGTCTCGGAGTACATCGGCGCGAAGCCGGCGGCGAAGAGCAGGCGGTTCCGGGCGCGGAGCGGGACGTCGAGCTGAGCGGCCAGGCGGAGCACCAGGCTGCGGCTCGGTGTCGACCGCCCGGTCTCGATGAAGCTCAGATGCCGCGTCGAGACCTCCGTGCGGCTGGCGAGGTCCAGCTGCGAGAGCTTGCGGTTCTCACGCCACTCGCGCAACAGGTCGCCGAACTCGTAGTCGGACTCTGAACCGACGGATGTGGTCTTGACGGCCACGGAACCTCCCTGGGGCTGCCCGCGACGGGGCCGCGAGAAGCAGACGAAGGCAGCCTACGGGGCATCAAGGACATTCGGAGCGCTGTCGCCGAGCGTTCACGGCGTCGTCGGGACCCGGTCCGGGCCGGTGTCAGGGCGATGTCAGGGGCCGGTCAGGACGGCGGCGCAAGCTCTGTTCATCGCCAAGCGAGAGCGGCGAGAAACACCAGATCGACAACTGAACATCGCATGGAGAGGTCCCCGTAGTGGCCTAGCGGGATCTGCACCCTTGGGTGAAGAGGAGTTCTTCTGGACTCACGCAGGTTCGAATCCTGCCCTCTCCGCAACGTCCGTCCGACAACGATCGCGGCGGGGACCGGTGTCTGAGCCCCCGGTCCCCGCCGCTTTCGCGTGTTGCCCTCCTGCCACGTGCCTGACCGGCCCCGTCGAGATCGCCCCGATTTTTACTCCGTAGGTAATCGACCCGCCGCCGTCGCTCACCCAGGGTGAACGGCATGACGACGAGCACCCGGCCCGACCGCGGCGCCACCCTCGACGACCTCGACGAGACGCTCCGGTCGCTGTTGACCACGCGCTTCGCCCTCGATCTCTCACCCGAGCGGGTGGCCGGACTGGCCGGTCTGGACGCCGAGTCCGTCGCCGCCTCCTTCCCGGACTCCGATGCCCTGCTCGGGGCGCTCGTGCTGCGCGCCTATCACGACATGAGCGACGCCGCCGAGGCGGCGGCTGCCGCGTCGTCCCACCTCGCCCCGGCGCAGCGCTGGTCGGCGATCTGCCTCGGCGTCCGCGAGTGGGCGCTGGCGCGGCCGGCGGACTACAGCCTGATCTGGGGCCCGCCGGTCCCCGGCTTCGTGGCCCCGGAGGAGACGATGGCCGCCGGCGCCCGCACCGTCGTCGCCCTCACGACCGTCCTGCGTGACGCCGTCGCGGACGGAACCCTCGCCGACCGGCCGGTCCAGGTCGAGGAATCGGCCGAGCTCGGCGGCACCATCGACACCTTGTCGGCCGGGCTGCTCTCCGGGCTGCCTCGCGACGTCGTGATCGGCATGGTCGTCGCCTGGACTCAGCTGCACGGGATGCTCGGCTTCGAGGTGCACGGTCACGTGGCCGGCATTGCCGAGGATCCCGGCGCCTTCTTCGTCCATGCGACGCGCTGGACGGCCCGCAGCCTGGGCCTGCCCGAGAGCTGACCCGCCGCTCGCGCCTGCTCACCCCCGCGTTCCGCCGACCGAGAGGAAGTCCGATGTCCGCCAGCCTGCTCGACGCCGCCGAGACTGTCCTGGAGTGGCCGTTCGTCCGAACCCCGGACGGCCGGCCACCGGAATTGCTGGACCAGTTGCGTGCCGGCGCCGCCTGCCCGGTCCGGCTCCCCGGAATTGCCACGGAGTCGCGCCGGGCCTGGCTCGTCACCTCCTACGAGGACGTGTCGACAGCTCTCAGCGATCCGCGGTTCAGTGCTGACGAACTCCGCCCCGGCGCACCGGTCCGCATCCAGCTGCCACCGGGCGACCGTCCCAGCTCGTTCCTGCGCATGGACGACCCCGAGCACCAGCGGCTGCGAGGCATGATCGCCACCGAGTTCACCGCACGCCGGGTGCGTGCCGTGCGGCCCAGCGTGCAGGCTCGCGTCGACGAACTGCTGGACGAGCTGGCCGAGCAGCCGCGCGAAGCCGATCTCCAGGAGCTCTTCACCCGCCGGCTGCCGACGACGATCATCGCTGACGTCCTGGGGGTCCCGGCCGACGACACCGTCGACTTCGTCCGACTCACCCGCACGATCCTCGGGCAGGACGACCCGCAGGCGAGCCTGGCTGCCTATCTGAAGATGAACGACTACCTCCTCGGCCTGGTCCACGCCAAGCTCGCCGAACCCGGCGACGACCTGCTCAGCCGGGCAGCCCGGACCTATCTGGCGACCGGCGAGGTGACGGCCGACGAGCTCGTCGGCATCGCCCGACTGGTGCTCGTCGCCGGACACGAGACGACGACGAACCAGCTCGCCCTGGACGTGCTGAGCCTGCTGCTCGACGACGACCTCCGCCGCCGGGTCCTGGCCGACGACGGTGAGCTGATCCCGACCTACGTCGAGGAGGCGATGCGGTTCTGGTCGATCTCGCAGGACGCCATCCTGCGCCAGGTCACCGTCGACCTCGAGCTGGGCGGCGTGTCGATGTCGGCCGGCGATGCGGTCGTCATCTCGATCCCCTCGGCCAATCACGACGCTGCCGTCTTCGCCGACCCCGATCGCCTCCGCCTGGACCGGGACTCGGGCCGGCACCTGCAGTGGGGCCGGGGCCCCCACTTCTGTCAGGGGGCACCGCTCGCCCGCCTCGAACAGGAGCTCGCCCTGCGGTCGCTGTTCGAGCGCTTCCCCACCCTCTGCCTGGCCGTCGCCGACCCGGAACCGCTGTTCCGGACCGGCACCGTCTTCTTCGGCGTCGAAGAGCTGCCGGTGCGTTGGTAGCCCGTCCTCCCACGCCCGTCACCCCGCGGGCAACCCCACCAGAGAAAGGCACGTCATGTCCCTAGAGATGGAGGCGGGACCGGTCACCGCCACGCCGGTCCCGGCCGGTCCGGCTGACCCACCCGCCGTGGTCCGGTGGGGCGCGCTCGCGCTCGTGCTGGTCGGCAGCTTCGTCACCGTCCTCGACTACTTCATCGTCAATGTCGCCGTCCCGTCGATCCAGGGCGACCTCGGCGCGAGCCGTTCGGAGATCGAACTGGTGATCGCCGGGTACGGCGTCGCCTTCACCGCCGGGCTCATCGCCTGTGGACGGTTGGGCGATCTCTTCGGCCGGCGACGTCTCTTCGCCATCGGCCTGGCGCTGTTCACTGCGGCGTCACTGGCCTGCGGGCTCGCGCCGACGGCGGAGTTCCTCGTCATCGCCCGGATCGTGCAGGGCATCGGCGCGGCGATCCTCGTGCCGCAGGTGCTCGGCATCGTGAGCGTCGCCTACACCGGTGTGCATCGCGCCAAAGCCTTCACCGTCTACGGACTGGTCCTCGGCCTCGCCGGCGTCTTCGGTCAGATCATCGGCGGCGGCCTCATCAGCGCCGACATCGCCGGCAGTGACTGGCGCTCGGTGTTCTTGATCAACGTCCCTATCGGTCTTGTCGCGCTGGCGCTCGTGACCAAGGTGCTGCCGAAGCCCGCCCGAGACCCCAAGGCCAAGCTGGACGTGGTGGGCGCGCTGCTCGTCACGGCCGTGCTGGCGCTGATCGTCGGATGCCTGGTGGAGGGTCGCGAACAGGGTTGGCCGGTCTGGTCGTGGGGCGGCCTGATCCTGGCAGTCATCCTGGCCGACGTCACGGTCCTGCACCTGCGGCGCAAGGACCGCAAGGACGGGCACCCGCTCATCTCGCCGGCCCTGTTCCGGAGCCGCAGCTTCTCCGTCGGACTGGCGGCGACCTTCGTCTACTTCCTGGCGATGGGGTCGTTCTTCTTCCTCTTCGCGCTCTTCGTCCAGCAGGGGCGGGGGCTGTCGGCCCTGGAGTCCGGAAGCCTCTTCATGGCTGCCGGCGCCGGCTACTTCGGCAGCTCGCTGGCCTCCATCTCGCTGGCCCAGCGGCTCGGCACCAAACTGGTCGTGCTCGGACCGCTGACCGTCGCCCTCGGCTACGGCCTGGTGCTCTTCACCGTCTCCCGCATCGGTGTCGACGGCTCCGTCACCTGGCTCATCCCCGGCCTCGTGCTCGCCGGCCTCGGCATGGGCATGACGACCGGACCGCTGACCAACATCGTGCTCTCCGGGACCGATCCGGAGCACGCGGCCTCGGCCTCCGGCGCGGTCAACACCGCTCAGGAGGGCGGCGCAGCCATCGGTGTCACGATCGCCGGGGCCGTCTTCTACCCGGTCCTCGGCGCCGGCGACCTCGCCACCGACTACCCGCACGCCTTCCAGATCGGCCTGCTGCCGCTCATCGGCTGCGCCGTGTTGGCCGCGGTGATCGCGGAGTTCCTGCCCCGCTCCCGCGGCTGAGCGGGCCCGCTGCCCACGAGCCCCGCGGCGGACCGTCGTCCGCCGCGGGGTCACGACAGAACACCTCTCCGGGAGGAGATCACGATGAGCAGGCTGACGACACGTCACGGCGTCGAGCTGCACTACGAGGACTGGGGAGCGGGGCGCCCGGTCATCCTGCTGGGCACCGCGATGATGGACTCCCGCATGTGGGAGGACCTCGCCACCGGGCTCGCCCTGCAGGGGTTCCGAGCGGTTGCCTACGACCGTCGGGGCTGCGGCCGTTCGGACCGGCCGTGGGACGGCTACGACTACGAGACACTCGCCGACGACCTCGCCGACGTCCTGGAGCAGCTGGACCTGCGCAACGCGGCGCTGCTCGGCTACGCCGTCGGCGGGGGTGAGGCGGTCAGCTACCTGGCTCGCCACGGCAGTGGCCGGGTCGACCAGCTGATGCTGGTGGCATCGACGACGCCGTTCATGATGCAGGCGGCCGACAATCCGGACGGCCTGCCGCCGGGTCTCTTCGACGAGATCGCCGAGCTCATGGTCGCCGACCGGCCGCGTTGGGTGAGCGAGCTGGTGCCCCACTTCTTCGGAGCCGACGCCGTCTCGCCCGACTATGCGCAGTGGGTCGTGCGGATGGCGCTGGACTGCTCGGCCCGAGCGGCGCTGGAGATCTATCGCACGCTCTTCAGCACCGACCTCCGCGCAGAGACGCGCAAAGTCGACGTCCCGACCCTGATCGTGCACGGCGACGCCGATCAGGGTGCGCCGTGGCCGCTCTGCGGCGAGCGCACCGCGCAGCTGCTTCCCGGCGCCGAGACGCTGGTGTACCCCGACGCAGCCCACGGTCTCTTCGCCACCCACGCGGCGCAGCTGTCGGCCGATGTCCTGGCCTTCCTCCGGACGGGGGTCGCCCGTGAAGCCGTCGCCGGCGGGTGAGCCGGGTCCACACCGCCGAGAGGAGCCGGGGCTCGGGGACACCTGGGTCGTCGACGTCGAGGTGGCAGACCTGCCGGCCGGGGCCACCACCTTCCTGCGGACGGTCAAGGCGCTGGGTCCGCCGGTGGGGGAGCGTTACCGGGTTCGGCGGCGGTCCACGCCGGTCTACTTCCATCGTCCCGAGGACGATCCGATGTTCGCGTCGGGCACCGGTGAGCTGGTCCGATTGATCTTGGCCGGTCTGCGTCCCTATCCGGCGGCCGCGGTCGACGCCGACTGGAACATCGTGGCCACCAGTGCGGCCTTCGCCGTTCTCACGATGGGGCTCTCGGCCGGGTGGCTCGCCCTGCAGTCGAACCTGCTCCGGCTGGCACTGCACCCGAACGGGATCAGCTCACGGGTCGTCGAGGTCGAGGGCTGGCGTGCCGCCTGGCGTCCCAACCTCGTCGAGGCCGCTGTGCGTGAGGCGTCGGGCGTTCGGGCGGGGCGGCCACCGGGCGGCGACCCCGGCCGTGGCGATCGGGACGCGCGCACCCCGCTGCCGTTCCGGGACCTGCTGCGGGCCGTCGACGCCGCACCGTCGGAGGCAGCGGCCGGCCGCCCCTCGGCTCCGGTTACGGGTCGTGCGGACGTCGATTCGACCGGCATCCCGCTCCGCCTGCGGTACGGCGGCGACACGCTGTCGTTGTTGGCGACCGGCACGGCCCTGCCGGCTGGCGACGGCAGCGGGCTGCGCATCATCGCGTTCCTGCCGAGCAACGAGATCACGGTTCGGATGCTGCACGAGCTCCCGCCGCCGCCGACGTCCTCGCGACGTCAGGAGTACGCGTTATGAATCATGAAGCAACGTTCGCCCGCATCCGTCCGGAGCTGCTACCTTTTGCCATCGTTGGCGATCATGATGGCCGACGAGTGCCATCGCAGCTCGGCGCGCCACCGGATCGACGGAGCCGGCCGGCGGGTCGCCGGTGGCATCCGTCCGGTCGACGCGCTCGGCCGTCCGGCTCGCTCTGCAATTCGCTGTCATCGTTCGCTCAATAGCTCCGGGGAAATTGATGAATCGGCCGACGCAGCAACAATATCTATTCGGAGATATTCTGCGAGAATGGCGTGCTCGGCGCGGAGTAACGCAATCCGCGCTCGCCGGCGACGTGGACATCTCGCCACGCCATCTCAGCTTCGTGGAAAACGGCCGGGCCAGGCCGAGCCGCGTCCTCGTGCTGCGGCTGGCCTCCGCGCTGGACGTCTCGCTGCGCGGTCAGAACGAGATGCTGCTGGCCGCCGGTTACGCACCGAACTACACCGAGCAGGCTCTCGACGACCCGGCCATGGCCGTCGTCCGCACCGCCATCAGCAAGGTGCTCGAAGGCCACGATCCCTTCCCCGCCCTGGTCGTCGACCGGATGTGGAATCTGGTGGAGGCGAACCAGGCGCTCTCCGCGCTCCTCGAGGATGTCCCCGCGCCGCTGCGCGCCGCACCCTGCAACATGCTTCGACTGAGCCTGCACCCGGACGGGCTGGCGCCGGACGTCCTCAACCTGCCGCAATGGCGGGAGAACGTCCTCTCCAGGCTGGCCCGGCAGATGCGCACGGCACCCGGCGACGAGAGCATGGACGCCCTCTACCGCGAGCTCGCGGCGTATCCCACGCACGGTCCGGGCTATGCCTCGCCGCGCTGTCCCGCCGGCGGTGACCTCGACTCGGCGGCGTCTGGGGGCGTCGCCACCGACGTCGTCGTGCCGATGCGGCTGCGCCGCGGTGATCAGGTGCTGTCGCTGTTCAGCACGATCACGACCTTCGGCACGCCACGCGACATCACCGTCCACGAGTTGACGATCGAGGCGTTCTTCCCCGCCGATGACGCCAGCGCAGCGATGCTGCGCGACCTCGCCGACGGCCGCCGCGGTCAGGCCACCTCCATCCCCGCCTGAGGCCCGCGGAGCTGCTCGGAGCTGCTGGGTCCTGCCGGACGACGGGGAGATCGGCGCTGCTCGGGCGGGGTGCTCCTGCCCGGACGTGAAGCGCCGCCGCAGCGAGGTGCTACGGCGGCGCTGGCGACGCCCCGGCTGCGCCGGGCCGCCCTCACGGGTGTGGCGCGTCAGGCGGCCGCGGGCATCTTGTCGATGAAGCCCGTCACGGCGGTGATCTGACCGGCGTCGTTCACCGTGGCAACGTCGAAGCCGATCACGATCGGGTCGGCGCCGGGCGCGGGGACGAGGTCCCAGGTGAAGCGCACGACGTTGTGATGGGCGTCGAAGACCTGACCAGCGACGAAGGTGAGCCCCTGGAACTGCTCCTGGGCGCCACCCACGACGGCGTCGAAGCCGTCGCGGCCGGCCACCGAGGCCAGCGGGTCGATGTAGGTGGCGTCCTCGGCGAGGAGCTCGTCGATCTTGGCGCGCCGGGCGCCGGCGTCGGTCTCGTTCCACACGTCGACGTAGCGGTCGACGACGGACTTGAGATCGCTCATGTCATTTCCCCTTCGGTGCGGTAAATGCGAGTGTGTGAGTGCGACACCGACAGTGCCGTGCGCGTTTGCCGAAGTCGATTACCTGCGTGGTAATCATTGGGCCGTCGGGCACGCTCCGGTCCGGCTTGCATGACCTGCCAGGTAATATTTCGCGCCGTCGCAGGTCGACTTATTCCGAACCTCTGGCCGCCCGCTTAGTCTCGGGCCGAGCCTCACGGCAGCAGCGTGTGCGGTGATCCGGCAGGGCCTCGGCCGATCGCCTCCTCCCGTCGCGTTGCACCGGATGCGCGGCTGCCGGCGATCACCGTCGCGGCGTCGTCGCGCGGCGGGTCGCAGCGTGGCTCCGCGGCAGAGACGGGAGTACGGGGTGAACGGTGAAGGCCTGGCCAAGCGTCTGGTGACCGACGAGCTGTGGGATGTCGTGGAGCCCCTGCTGCCGAAGGGTCGTTCGCGGCCGCAGGGCGGCGGCCGGCCCCGGGCGGACGACCGAGCCGTCTTCACCGCCATCACGTTCGTGCTGACGAGCGGATGTTCCTGGCGTGCCCTGCCCGGCATCTTCGGCGTCACCTCACCCACGGCGCACCGGCGTTTCGTCGAGTGGACCGCACGGGGGCTGTGGAAGGCGGTGGACGAGCGGGTCCGCGAGCAGCTGGGCAACGGCAGCGAGGCCGCCTGGACAGCGGTGCTGCGGGCGGCGGCCGTGGATCGCAGCGGCCTGGAGGACGTCCGACCGCCCTCGCCCGCCGAGCCGGCCACCCGCCGCGGTGACAGCCGGCAGTCGGCGCGCGCCGCGGAGTCCCGGGGACGGGGCGAGCCCGCCCGCTGGCTCCCCGGACGGCCCGCCGCCGCGGCGTCTCCTGCCGGCCGCGGCCCGCAGTACCGCATCCCCGCGCGCCCCGGCGACGGCGAGGTCATCCGGCAGTCAGCACCGGGTCAGCGGGCGGTGATGCCCTGGGAACGTCCGATGCCGCCGTCCGGAAGGTGCGCCCCATGGCCGATGCCCGAGCTGTCCCCGTCCTCAGCGCCCGCGACCTCGCCCACGAGGCCGGCTACGCGCGTTACGAGGCCCTCGAGGATCTGATCGTCCGTCAGGTTCGGTCGCTCACCGCGGCCGCCGCCGACGACCCGATCCCCACCGACGTCACGTACGCGGCGCTGGGGCTGACGTCGGCGCGGCTGGCCCAGCTGCGACAGCGCCTGGAACAGCAGCTCGATCTGGACATCGAGGCGGCGACGCTCTTCGACTGCGCCACCGTCGACGCCCTCGTCGCGCACCTCGACGGTGTGATCAGCGGTCTGGTCGGTACGCGATGAGCACCGCCGCCCACGCTGCCACCGATCCGAGCGTCGACCCGAACGCAGAACCGATCGCCGTCGTCGGCGTCGGCCTGCGCTTCCCCGGCGGCTGCCACAGCTTCGACGACTACGTCGCCTTCCTGGCAGCGGGCAGGTCCGGCATCGTCCCGCTCCCGACCGATCGCTGGGACGTCGACGCCTTCACCCCGACGCAGCCCGGCGAGGCCGGCAAGATCGCCACCGTCGGCGGCGGCTTCCTCGATCGCATCGACGACTTCGACGCAGCCTTCTTCAACATCTCGCCGAAGGAGGCCCAGTACATCGACCCGCAGCAGCGCATGGTGCTCGAGACGGCGTGGCAGGCACTCGAGCACGCCGGGATCGATCCGACCCCGCTGCGGCGCGGGAACGGCAGCGTCTACGTCGGTGCGAGCTCCATCGACTACGCCCTGGAGCTGGACGGGCTGGACTATCCCGACCTCGACGGGCACCTCGCCGCCGGCATCACCATGTTCCCGATGTCGGGGCGACTCTCCTACTTCCTCGGCTGGCGCGGACCCAGCGCGACCGTCGACACCGCCTGCTCGTCCTCCCTCACGGCCCTGCACATGGCCGTCGGCGGCCTGCGTGCCGGCGAGACCGACATCGCGCTCTGCGGCGGCGTCAACGCGATCCACCATCCGCGCATCACGGTGATGTTCTCCCACGCGCAGATGCTGGCCCCGGACGCGCTGTGCAAGACCTTCGACGATGCGGCCGACGGTTACGTCCGCGCCGAGGGCTGCGGGATGCTGGTGTTGAAGCGGCTCTCGTCGGCCGTCGCCGACGGCGACCGGGTGCTCGCAGTCATCCGCGGCACCGCCATCGGGCAGGACGGTGAGAGCGCGGGACTCACGGTGCCGAACGGCAACGCGCAGACCCTGGTGATGCAGCGGGCGCTCGCCGCCGCCGGTGTGACCGCCGGCGACATCCAGTACGTCGAGGCGCACGGGACCGGCACCCCGCTGGGAGATCCGATCGAGCTCGGCGGCATCAACGACGTCTTCGCCGCATCCCACACGGCCGAGGATCCGCTGATCGTCGGCTCGGTGAAGACCAATCTCGGCCACATGGAGCCCGCGTCGGGCGTGGTCGGGCTGATCAAGGTCATCGGGCAGCTCCGCGAGCGGACGATCTTCCGGCACCTCAACCTGGCGACGCCGTCCGCCCGCATCCCGTGGGATCGCTATCCGATCGAGATCCCCACCGAGGCGCGCCCGTGGGACGCTCCGGTCCGCCGTGCCGTGGTGAACAGCTTCGGATTCGCCGGTGCCATCGGGGCAGCCGTCCTCGAGCAGGCACCGGAACCGTCGCCGACGGCCGCCGGGCAGCTGGACGGGGACATCGCTGCCCCGCAACATCCCCGCCCCGGCGTCCTCGCCGTCTCGGCACGGAGCGTCCCGGCCCTGCGCGCGCGGCTCGAGCAGCTCCGCGACCACGTGACCGAGCGTCCGGAGCTGGAGGTCCCGGCCGTCTGCGCCGCCGCCAACACCGGACGCGCGCACTTCGCTCACCGGGTGGCCCTGACCGCCGTCGACCGCGACGGCCTCGTCGGCGCGCTCGACCGGTCGCTGGCGGAGCTGCCGACGGCGAGTACCTCGGGACTGCGCCGGATCGCCTTCTTCTTCGGCGGCCAGGGGACGCAGTACGCCGGGATGGGTGCCGCTGCCTACGAGCGGTTCAGCGCCTTCCGGGAGACCGTCGAGGAGTGTGAGGCGCTCTTCGCGCCGCACCTGGAGCGCTCGGTGCGCGACCTGCTCCTCGGGCACGGCGAGGGTCTCGAGGCGATCGACGAGACGGCCTACACCCAGCCCGCGCTCTTCGTCCTCGAACTGGCGCTGGCCCGGCTCTGGGCCTCGTGGGGCGTGCGGCCGAGCGTCGTCGCCGGCCACAGCATCGGTGAGCTCACCGCCGCCACCGTGGCCGGGGTCTTCTCGCTGCCCGACGCGGTGCGGGTCGTCGCCGCGCGGGGACGTCTCATGCAGTCGGTGACGACACCGGGCGGGATGATCGCGGTGAACGCATCGTCGGCGGAGATCGAGGAGGCGCTCGCGGGCCACGCCGATCTCGCGGTGGCCGCGGTGAACGCCCCCCGGCAGACCGTGGTCTCGGGTGCCGCCGGGGCGCTGGCCGAGCTCGCCGCCTCCCTGCGCGCCGATGGTCACCGCGTGGAGGCGCTCGCGGTGTCGCACGCCTTCCACTCGCCCCTCATGGCCGAGGTCTACGAGGAGTTCCGGGCGGTGCTGGCCGACGTCGAGTTCGGCGCGCCGGAGATGTCGCTCATCTCGAACGTGACCGGTACGGCGCTGCGGGCCGCGCAGGCGGCCGACCCCGACTACTGGGTAGGGCACATCGGGTCGCCGGTGCTCTTCATGGACGGCGCCCGGGCCGCGTTGCGGCGTGGCCGCCATGCCGTGATCGAGATCGGGCCCTCGTCCGCCCTCACCGCGCTCGCCCGCCAGGCGGTGCCCGCCGAGGACCACGTCTGGATCACGAGCCTGCGTCGCCGGGAGGCCGACTCCACGCTGCCGCTGGTGCGGGCCCTGGGCGAGTTCTACCAGGCCGGCGGCCGGGTCGACTGGGACGGCGTCCACGCCGACGACCCGGCCTCGCACGTCACGCTGCCCACCTACCCGTTCCAGCGCAGCCGGTTCTGGTTGCCGACGCCAACCGGCTCCGGCCCCGTCGAGTCCGTGCCGGGGGCGCATCCGCTGCTCGGTGCGGCGGTGACGGCCGACGCCCCCGTGCTCGGCGAGTTCGAGATCTCGCTGAGCGCTGCCTCCGCTGCCACCGCCGCCCCGGTCGAGGAGCTGCGCGGTGGCGGCGTCGAGGACGACGAGACCACGTCGCAGCTGCCGTTCACGGCCCTGCTCGAGGTGGTGCTGGCCGCGCAGGACGCCTGCCTCGGGCACACCGGCGCCACCGTCGAGGACCTCGTCGTCCACGAAGCGGTCACGCTCCCGGCCGAGCTGTGCACCCGGCTGACCGACACCGGGATCGAGGTCTTCTCGACAGTCGGCGACGAGCGCCGGCTGCACCTGAGCGCCACCCTCGACACCACGACGGCCGTCACCATGCCGCCCGCCGGCGATCCGGACACGCCCCTGCCCGACCCGGGGTCCATCACCGTGGCGGGTGCCGACCTCGCAGTCGACCTCGCCGCGGTGGGACGGGAGTACGGCACCCCCCTGCCGGTGCCCACGTCGATCACCATCGCCTCGGACGGGGTGGTGCGGGTTCAGCTGCCGGCGCGGCGGCCGCGTCCGCACGAGCACCTGCCGGTCGACACGGTGGAGGCGGCGCTGCTCGCCCTGGGGGCGACCTCGTTGGACGGCCCCGCCTGCCGCGTCACGGCCGTGGAGCGGCTGCGGATGTGGCGCAAGCCGCGCGGTACCGAGCTCCACCTCACCGCTCGTCCGGTGCCGTCCGATGTCGACGGACAGCGACGGTTCGCCTGCACCCTCGCCGACGACCGCGGTCCGGTCGCCGCGCTGGACGGCGTCACCCTCACCGCGCCGGACGATCCGTCCGGCCGGGAGCGGTTCGTCCACCGCCAGCACTGGGTCGACAGCGACGAGGCCGCCGGCGTCGCCCCTGTCCGGCACGTGCTGCTGCTCTCCGACAGGCTCGCGCCCGGTCTCGACGAGCGGCCCGGGCTGCGTGTGAGCCGTCGTGGCATCGCCGCCGACGCCACGGAGCTCAGCGCGGAGATCGCTCGCCTCGTGGACGACGGCGTCACCGATGTCTGCTGGGCCTGGCACGGTGACACCGCGGCCCCCACCGAGGCCGGCGTGCGGGCCGAGGCGGAGCGCAACATCGCCGAGCTGCTCGGCGTCGTCGCCGCTCTCGCGTCGCGTCGGGTACGGCTGTGGCTGATCACCCGCGGGGCGCAGCGGGTCGAGGGCGACCCGATCGGCAACGGATCGGGCCTGGCCGCCAGCGCGCTCTGGGGCTTCGGCAGCACCCTGCTCAACGAGATGCCGCAGCTGCGGCCGACGCTCCTGGACCTGGACGCGGAGTTGGACGCGGCGGCGGATGTCGAGACGGCCGCCCTTGCCGCGGAGCTCGCCCGCCCGGAGACGGCGGAGTACCGCATCGCGTACCGGCACGGGCGGCGGCTCGTCCGCCGGCTGCTGCCGGCCGACGCCACCGCCGGCCGTCGCGTCACCCCCCGCCGCCTGCGCGCCGACCGGAGCTACGTGATCCTCGGCGGCCTCGGCGGGCTGGGCGTCGCCTCGGCCGCGGAGCTCGTCGCCTGCGGGGCGCGTGAGCTCGTCCTGGTCAGCCGCAGCGGACGGGTCACGGCCGAGGTCGAGGGCCTGCTGGCGTCACTTCGGGACCGGGCCCGCATCCGCATCGTCGCCGCCGACATCGGGGCGCCGGGGGCGGTCGGTCAGCTGCTGGCGGGCGTGGCCGGGGACGGCCCACCCGTCGCCGGCATCGTCCACGCCGCCGGTGCGGTCGGCAAGGATCTGGTGGCGCAGCTCGACTGGCCGGCCGTCGCCGAGCACCTGGCGCCGAAGATGTTCGGGGCATGGGCGGTGCACGAGGCGACCCGTGACCTGCCCGAGCTGGAGTTCCTCGCCTTCTACTCCTCGATCGCCGGCGTGATCGGCGGCGTCACCCAGGCGCACTACGCCGCGGGCAGCACCTACCTCGAGGCCCTTGCCGAATGGCGGGCGGCGGCCGGGCTGCCGGGTGTGGCACTGAGCTGGGGAGCCTGGGCGTCGCTGGGGATGTCGGCACGTCTCGACGCCGGCCTCACCGCCGAGATCGGCCGGGGCGGCATCAACTTCTTCTCCCCGCACCGGGGGCTGCGGGCGCTGCGGGAGCTGCTCACCGCTTCCGGCGCGCACGTGGTAGGCAGTTTCGACTGGGACCGCGTCTCGGCTGCGGCCGCCGTGGACCATCCACTCTTCCGGGCCGTCGCCGCGCCGCGCGCCGCGGTGGGCGTCGACCTCTCGGAGCTGCTGGCACTGCCGCACGACCAGCTCGTGATCCGGGTGGCCGGCATGGTCCGCGACGGTGTCGGCAAAGCCCTGCATCTGGACGACAGCAGCGTCCTCGATCCGGACGCGGAGGTCCGCACCTTCGGCCTGGACTCGCTGATGTCGATGGAGGTCAAGTCCGGCCTGGACCGTGCCCTCGGGCTGAGCCTGCCGGCGTCGCTGGCCTTCGACCACCCCACCATCACCGCGATGACGAGCTTCGTGACGACGGCGCTCACCGGCGTGACGGCCTCGTCCGAGACGGGGGCTGCGCGATGAGCGCCGGGACTGTGGACCTGGCCGGCGACACCCTCGCCCCGGACGTCCGCTGCGAGCAGGACTGGACCCTCGCCCACGCGGCGGCGGCGCGGGCCGTCGACCGACGGGACCACCCGGCCATCGTCTGCGAGGACCGGGTCGTGACCTTCGGCGAGGTGTACGCGCGCAGCCGCCGGATCGCCGCCGCGCTCCGGCGCGACGGCGTCGGCGGCGGTGACCGCGTCGCCTACCTGGCTCGCGAGTCCGAGCACTATTACACGGCCATCCTGGCCTGCGCCGCGGTGGGCGCCGTCCTCGTCCCGGTGAACTGGCGACTGACCGCACCCGAGGTCGCGCACGTGCTCTCGGACTCCGGGGCGGTGCTCGTCTTCGCCGAGTCCGAGTTCCGCGCCGCCGTCACCGCCGCGGTGCCGGTGGTGACGCTCGACCGCCCCGACGGCGGTGTCGACGCTGGTGCCGACGGTGGTGTCGAGAATGCTGCCGACGGTGGTCTCGACAGAGACGACCACGGCGCGGGGCTGCGCGCCTGGTACGCCGACGCCGACGCCGACGCCGACTCCGACGCCGCTGCATCGCCTCCGGGGGCGCAAATGAGCCCGGACGACCCGGTGGTGCAGATCTACACCTCGGGCACCACCGGACTGCCGAAGGGCGTCGTGCTGGCGCACCGCAGCTTCTTCACGCTGCCCGCCGCCTCGGCGCGGCAGGGCGTGGCGTGGCTCGACTGGCTGGCCGACGACGTCAACCTCATCTCGCTGCCGGGACTGGGTATCGCGGGGATCGGCTGGTTCATGCATGGGTATGTCGCCGGTGCCACCAGCGTGCTGATGCGCGCCTTCGAACCGCAGCTGGCGGTCCGGCTGATGGCCGAGCACGGGGTGACGACCACCTTCGCCGCACCGGCGATGCTCGGCATGATCCTGGCCGAGCGGCGCGCTGGCCCGGAGACCTTCGCCGCACTCCGCAAGGTCGCCTACGGGGCTGCCCCGATGCCGGAGGATCTGCTCGTCCGCTGCCGGGAACGATTCGGCTGCGAGCTGGTGCAGATCTACTCCAGCACCGAGGCCGGCAGCGTCGCGGTCTGTCTGCCGCCGGCCGAGCACGAGGTCGGCAATCCGCGGTTGCGGTCGGTCGGTCGAGCCTGCCCGGGCAACGAGGTGCAGATCGTCGACGTGACCGGACGCGTGCTCCCGGTCGGCGAGATCGGCCAGGTGCGGGTCTGGACGCCGGCGAAAATGCTGGGCTACTGGCGGCGTCCGGAGGCGACGGCGGAGACGCTGCGCGACGGGTGGCTGCACATGGGCGACGCCGGTTACCTCGATGCCGACGGCTACCTCTACCTCTGCGATCGCATCGCCGACACGATCATCGTGGCCGGTCAGAACGTCTATCCCGCCGAGGTCGAGCGGGAGCTCCGGCAGCATCCGGCGATCGCCGACGTCGCCGTCGTCGCGCTGCCCGACCCCGAACTCGGCGACCGTGTCCACGCCGCCGTCGTCCCGGCCGGGGACGAGCGGCCGACGGCCCGCGAGCTCGCCACGTTCCTGGCCACCTCGCTGGCGTCGTTCAAGATCCCCACCGGGGTCACCTGGGTCGAGGCGCTGCCACGCAATCCGTCAGGGAAAGTGCTGCGTCGCGAGGTCCGCGCGCAGCTCACCGCCGGGGGTGCGGCATGACCAGCTCAGCCAGGGCCGCGGCCGGTGGCGTCGGCGTCGGCGTGCTGCTCCCCACCCGGGAGCAGGCGATGACCGGCCGTCTCGACGGGCCGGCGCTGGTCCGCTTCGCGCAACGGGCCGAGGAGCTCGGCTTCGACTCGGTCTGGGCCGGCGACTCCGTCCTGGCCCGGCCGCGGCTGGACCCGTTGCTCGTCCTCGCCGCGGCCGCGGCGGCCACCACCAGCATCGGAGTCGGCACCGCGGCCTGGACGGCGATCCTGCGTCACCCGGCCGTGGGTGCTCACCTGCTCGCCAGCCTGGCCCACGTCAGCGGCGACCGTCTCGTGGCGGGCGTGGGGTCGGGGTTCCCCATCCCCGAGACCGAGGCGGAGTTCGCCGCGCTGGGGCTTCCCTTCGACCGCCGCGCCGGGCGTCTCGACGAGACGGTGGCGCTCTGGCGCGCCGCCTGGGCGGGACAGGACACCGATCACGAGGGACGGTTCTTCACCGTCGGCGGCATCGACCGGCTGCCGCAGCCGCCCCGCTCCGTCGGGCCGCCGGTGTGGCTCGCCGGGAGCGGCACCCCGGCCGTGCTGGACCGCGTCGCCGCGAGCTACGACGGCTGGCTACCGTTCCTGCCCACCGCGGCGGACTACGACAGCGCCGCGGCCGGCCTCGCCGACCGGTTGGCGGCTCGGGGCCGTGCCGCAGACGCCGTGGTGCCGTCGCTCTACGCAACCCTCTGCGTCAACCCCGACGCCGCCGCCGCGCGCACCGAGCTGGATCGCTACCTGCGCGCCTACTACGGCCGGGACCTCGAGACCATGGCCTCGATCCAGGCCTACGGCTGGGGGAGCGCGGAGCAGTGCGTCGCGTGGCTCGCCGACTACGTGGCGGCGGGGGCCCGCCACGTGGTCCTGCGCATCGGCTCCCTCGAACCCGCCCGGCAGCTGGACCGGCTCGCCGCCGAGGTGCTGCCGGCACTGCGTGCACTCGCTCCCGCCGCCACCGTCGGCGCCGCCGACCTGGCGTCGTCCTGATCTCCCGACCCGTCGTCATCCCGTCTCCGGAGGCACCCACCATGCAGGCCACCACCACCCTGGCGATGCAGCAGTCGCTCGTCGCCACCCCCACGTCCGAGGGGCACTGGTTCGAACCGGTCGAGGCGGCCGACTCGGCACCGACCCGACTGCTGCTCTTCCCGCACGCCGGCAGCGGCGCGATCATCTACCGGGACTGGCCGCAGCTGCTGCCGCCGTCGATCTCGTCCCAGGCGGTGACTCTCCCCGGCCGGCACCACCGGCGTAGCGAGCAGACCTACACCGAGTGGGACCCGCTCTTCGACGCGCTGCTGGAGGCCGTCCTGGACGAGGTCGACGACCGGCCGTACGCCTTCTTCGGGCACTGCCTCGGGGCGCAGCTGGCCTATCGGCTGACCGCACGCATCCAGGCGATGGGGGAGCGGGGACCGGCGCTGCTGGGGATGTCCGGCTGGTCGCCCGAGGGCTTCTTCGCGCCGACCTACGAGCAGGTGCACATGTCCGAGGCCGAGATGATCGAGTGGATCAAGCGGCTCGGCTCGTTCCCCGCGGAGATCTACGACAACCCGGAGATGCTGGCCCTGGTGATCCCGGCTCTGCGCGCCGATCTCGCCGTCGCCGCCGCCTACGTCGACGACGGCGCGGTGGTCGACTGCCCGATCGCCTCCTACGGCGGCCGTTCCGACCCGCTCATGGAGCGTCCCGACGCGATGAGCGCCTGGCCGGGACGCAGCGCCGCCTATCTCGGACACAGCGAGTTCCCCGGCGGCCACTTCTTCATCGACGCGCACGCAGCTGCGGTCACCTCGGACTTCGCGCGCCACCTCGGCCGCTTGACCGGCACCGCGTGATGCGGGCAGCGTGGCTCGGCGACGCGAGAGATCGACGGACAGAGGTGAGCCGATGAGCAGCACGACCCCGACCCCGACGCCGGCCGAGCTGCTGGCCCTGATGCCGTTCGCCGTCCGGGCGGGAATCGAGCTGGAGACCGCTGCCGCCGACGAGGTGGTCGGCCGGCTGGCGTGGACGCCGGAGCGCTGCACCGCCGGCGGCCTGCTGCACGGCGGCGCCCTGCTGGGGCTGGCCGACACCGTCGCCGCGGTCTGCGCCTTCCTCAACCTGCCGCCGCGGGCGACGACGGCGACGATCTCGCTCAACGCCACCTGGTTCGGCGCCGTCCGCGAGGGCGAGGTGCAGGCGACCAGCCGGCCGCTGCACGTCGGGCGGACGACCATCGCCGTGCAGTCGGAGCTGGTCAACGTCCGCGACGGCGGCGATGCGCCACCGAAGCGGATCGCGATCGTCACCAGCCTGCAGAGCGTGCAGTCGGCCGGTTAGCAGCGCGGCTACTCGGACAGCAGCCGAGCGGGGACCTCGAGACGAGGTCCCCGCTCGGTCACGCGGGGTCGGTGGATGCGGTGATCAGTGACGACGCCTCATGACGCCCGCAGCGAGGTGTGCTCGCCACCGGGGCCGACGAGGGCGTCGTGGCGCAGGATCGCGCCCTCCAGGCGCTGCAGCGAGGGGGACGGGTCCACGCCGAGCTCGTCGCCCAGCCGGGCGCGGATGGCCTGGTAGGTCGAGAGCGCCTCGGTCTGCCGTCCGCTGCGGTACAGCGCCACCATCAGCTGTTCGCAGAAGCGCTCGTTGAGCGGCTGGTTCAACGTCAGCTCTGCGAGCTGGGGCAGGACGCTCTCGTGCTGGCCCGAGCGCAGCCGGAGGTCCACCAGCATCTCGTGGGCGAGGGTGCCGGCCGCCTCGTAGCGCGCGGTCGCGGCTCGGCAGAGCGGCCCGCCCACCTCGCCGCCGAAGACGTCGCCGTTCCAGAGCGTCAGCGCCGATCGCAGCAGCGGCTCGGCCGTGGCGTCGTCGCAGAGCCGCGCGCGCGTCACGGCGCGCTGGAACACCACGACGTCGATCTGCTCGGCGACCACCATCAGCCGGTAGCCGCTCGGCAGGCACGCCAGCTGCACGCCGTCCTGACCACCGCCGTGCAGCTTGCGGCGCAGCCGGCTCACGTGGGCCTGCAACGAGTTCTCGGCCGTGGTCGGGGGCTCCTCGCCCCACAGCTCGGCGATGAGGGCGCCGGTCGAGACCGAACGCCCCTCGGCGGCGAGCAGCGTGGCGAGCAGGGCGCGCTGGCTGGCGCCGCAGATCTCGATCGGACGTCCGCGCTGCAGGTACGACAGCGAGCCGAGGACACGGAACGTCAGCGGGGCACTACCGAGATCGGGATCTCCGTCGTCGGCAGTCACGTCGATGAGCTCCTCGCGGAGGGGGGAGTGGGCAGGTGCGGTCACGGTGTCGTCCTTGCTGGAGGCAGCGGGCACGGGGGTCGAGTGCGGCGGGACCGGGATGCGGCCCGGGCGGAGTCGGCCGGGAGCGGTGGTGCGCCGTCGGATGGTGCAGCGGCTCCGGCGGGCGAGCGACGAAGCGGAGTCACGGCCGGCGACTGCGCCGGCGTGGTGATCGGGTCAGCGTGGTGATCGGGTCAGCGTGGTGATCGGATCAGCGTGCGGCGAGCAGGGCGTCGAGCTCGGCGAGGCGGGTGTTGACACCGTCGCGCACCGCGGTGTCGTCGGGCGCGTGACAGATGGCGACGAACCCCTCGAGCAGGCCGAAGGCCAGCTGTTGTTCCGGGCTGAGCTCCGGTGTGGTCTCGGTGGCGTCGGTGGTGGTGGCGTCGGTGGTGGTGGCGGTCGTCATGACGATGGCTCCCCGGGGTCGGTGGTCAGAGTGCGCCGGCGGCGCGGAAGACGTGGACGAGGCCGCTGATGTCGGCCTCGCCGTGGAAGGCGATGTACTCCGGCAGCACGAGGTGCTGGGTCCACTTCTGCTTGTAGGCCAGCTGCGTCTGGGCCGGGTAGACCTCGGCGCCGTGCTCCCAGAGCAGGGCCATCAGGGCGGCGAAGCCGGGACTGGCGTTCGGCATCTCGACGCTCTCGGCGAGGCTGGTGAAGGGCGTGAAGCCGAAGTGGAGCCAGGCCACGCCCTCGGCGATGAAGGTGTCGATCGCCGCCTTGTTGATGGCCTCCATGATGCCGGGCGTGCGGTCGGGGATCCGGCGGCTCAGATCGTGCATCCAGCCGGCTCGGGATCCGTAGACGGGGGAGTAAGAGATGTAACCGGCGAGTTGGTCGTCGATGGTCCCGACGAAGAGGCGACGGTGCTCCTGCATCACGCCGCCGTACTGCCCGACCAGGTACTCCAGCTCCTTGACCTCGTCGCCCTTGTCCCTGAGCCAGACGGCATCGAGCTCGCGCATCGCGCTGTCCCACTCGGGCTGGGGCACCTCGCGGATCACGAGTCCGGAGCGGTGCGCCCGCTTGATCTTGTTGCGCAGCTGCATGTACTTGGTGCCGGCGAGCGTGAACCGGGACAGGTCGATGGCGTAGGAGCCGCCGATCTGGTTCACGGTGAAGCCGGCGCCGGCGTAGAGCTCGGCGTCACGCCGCTGCAGCTGGATCGCCACGACGTCACGACGCGCGGCGACGCTGCGCGCGGTGAAGGCGTCGAGGAGCTCGGTGTAGTGCTCCGGTGCCGTAAAGGGACCGCCGAACTGGACGTCGTAGTTGCCGGCGCTGCGGTACACCACCAGCCCCGGCACGCCCGGCGACGTGAAGTAGCGGTTGCCCTCGCTGACGGCGAGGAAGGCGCTCGGGTTGTCACTGTCGGTGTAGGCGCGGATGGCGGCCAGCGCATCGGCGGCGGTGGCCGGCGGGGCGTCGGTCTCAGGTGAGGTCGGGTGCGTGAGGGTCATCAGCTGCTCCTGCTCGTCGGCGGTTCGTCGTCGCCGGGCGGCGTCTGCGTTCTCGGCGGGCCGCCGTCGGCCGGGCAGGAGCTTTTTTTCATATCGCCGGGCGGCGAACAATCCCGAAGGTCCGGATTGACGGGTTCGAAGACGGCGGATCATCTCAATAGGTGGAGGTGAAGACCGGTACGGCCCTCTTGACTCCGACGGCTCGATCGCGGGCAGTTCTGGCGGAGGTATCCCAAATTGGACATATCGGTCTGCTGTGATCGTTCTCCGATGACGCCCCGAAGAATTTCACGCAACCAACTGAGCCACTCCGTTGGGAACGCCCGAGCGGCGAAGGCCGCATGACCACCTGCGCTGACGCTGTCAGGACAGCGTCAGCGGTGCTTCCTAGCGTGGCTCCCACCCGGGGTCCGGCGCACAGTGGCCAGGGCCGCGGCCAGCCCCCGCCACCGTTCGGTGAACGCGCCGAACCAGTGCCCTGACGGAGCCCCACATGGTTCGCGAGCCCGCGACGTCCCCCTCTTCCCTCTCGGTTCTCAGCGGCCCGAACGGCGCCGAGCCGACAGAGCCACCCGCGCCACCATCACCCGTGTCACCCAACGGCGCCGCGCCGGCCGTGCCGCTCGCGCCGGGTGCGGTGACCCCTGCAGCGGTGACCCCCGCAGCGGAGTCGCCGGCAGCGACCGTCGGGGCCGCGGCGACGGCGCCGGAGACCCCGCCGCGTCCCGTGGCGCGGGCGGTGGTGATCGTCAACCCCGTGGCCGGGTCGGTCACCGACGAGGTGGTGCGGCGCATCGAGGAGATCGCGGCGCGGCATGTCGGCGAGCTGCGCATGGAGTTCACCGAAGCGGCCGGTGGCGCCGAGCAGCTGGCGGCGGCCGCCGCGGCCGCAGGCGTCGACGTGGTGATCGCCGTCGGCGGCGACGGCACCGTCCGCGAGGTCGTGGAGGGACTCACCTGGCGCTGCGTCGGTCGTCCGGACCTGCTCGTCATGCCCGGCGGCACGGGGAACTCGAACTATCGCGCGCACTGGGGCCAGTTGCCGTGGGAGGCCGCGCTGGACAGCGCCCTCGGCGGTCGCGCCGCGCGCCGCCAGCTGGACGTGGCCTGGCTCGTCGAACTGGACTGTGCCGTCCTGCTGGGTGCCGGCTCCGGTCTCATCGAGGCCTGCCTGCGGTACGCCGCCGAGGTCGGCGCCACCGGCCGGGAGCGGTACCGCCTCGCACTGGACCTGGCCGTCGAGCGCACCGTCCCCTATCCCGGACGGGTACTGGTCGACGGCGACGTCGTGCACGAGGGCCCCACCTCCCTCGTCAACGTGGGCGGTGGTCGTTTCCGCGGCGGCGCGTACCAGGTCATGCCCCACTCGCAGCTGGACGATCAGCTGCTCGACGTCTGCGTCGTGGGCGACGCCACCCCGATGGCGCAGCTGCCGGAGCTTTTGCGCAACGGTGCGCATGTTCAGCTCTCGGACGCGGTCTACGCCCGCGGACGTACCGTCACCGTGCTGCGGACCGACGGCCAGCCGCTGGCCTACGAGCACGACGGCGAGTCGACCCCGCTCGAATGGGACCAGTTCACCATCACCGTCATGCCCGGTTCGGTGCCGGTGATCTGCCACCCGGCGGCACCCGGTTTCGCAGGCTCGGGTGAGGCGTCGGGGTGAGCCCGCTGCTCGAGCAGCTCGGCACGTGGGCTGCCGAACTCGACTACGACGACATCCCCGACCGAGTCGTCGAGTTCGCGGTCAGCCAGGTCGTCTCGCAGCTCGCGGCGACGCGCGGAGGGATGCGGCACCCCGCGGGGCTCGGCCTGCTCCGGGCCTACGGGCATCCCCGCCAACCCGATCCGCAGCGCGCCGCGGCGGCGATGTCGGTGCTGGGGTCGTGGCTGAACCTGGACGACACTGCCTACGCCGGCCACCTCGGCCCGGCCAGCGTGCCGGTGTCCCTCGCCTACGCCCGGGCCCTGCGGCTGAACGGTCGCGAGCTGCTCCGTGCCGTCGTGGTGGCCGACGAGGTCGCCGGCCGGATCACCGCGGCAGCAACGCTGGGCCCGCTGCGGGGCCAGATGGCGCTGCACAGCTACCTCGTCGCCGCGGTGGCGGCCCGGCTCGCCGCCGAACGGGCGCCGGCCGGCGTCTGGGTCGACGCCCTGGGCCTCGCCCTCGCCGCCCCCGCCGCGCCGGTGTCGCACGGTTTCTTCGGCAGCGACGCGAAGCTCGTCCACACCTACGCCCCGGTCCTCGCCGGCCTCGCCGCCTGCGACGCGGCGCATGCCGGTCTGCGCGCCGCGCCGGACCTGCTCGAGCACCCCGAAGGCTTCCTCGCCTCGGTCGCCGAGGTCCCCTGTCCGGCCGCCGTCACCGCCGGCCTCGGCACTCGCTGGCACACCGAGACGCAGTCGTTCAAGCTGCGACCCGGCGGTCCCGGCGTGGACGCGGCGGTGGACTGCGCCCTCGAGCTGCACGCCGAGTGCGCCGCCGCCGGCCGTCCGCTCCGGGCCGCGGAGATCGACCGCGTCGAGGTCACGGCGTCGGCGTACACCACCTACGCCGGCCGACGCGCCGAGAGCTACGTGGCCGGGCCGGCCGCGCCGCTGAGCTCGCTGCTGCTCACCGCGCCCTACGCCGTGGCCACCGCGCTGTTGCACGGCGACCTCACCGTCGCCGACTATGCCGCGCCGGCACTGCAGGACCCGCAGCGCTGGCAGCTCGCCGAGCGCGTCACGCTGCGACACGACCCGGAGATGACGCGGCGACTGCTCGCCTCGACGGCGCCCTTCGGACAGGCGGTGCGGGATGCCGGCGCGGCCGGCCGGGAGTGGCTCGCCGTGCTGGCTCGTCGCTTCGACATCGAGCTCGACAGCCATGGCGGCGACGACGACGACGGCTACGGCGACGACGACGGCTGTGGCGACGCGCCGACCCGAGCCGTCACCGACTTCACGCGGGCGGAGAAGGCCACCCCGGCCCGGCTACGGGTCGTGCTGCGTGACGGCGTGGTGCTGCAGCGTGCCCGCGACATCCCGCTCGGCGCCATCGGCGAGGACACCAGGCAACGCCATGCCGCGCTGGTGCACGACAAGTTCGTCGCCAACGGCGGGGATCCCGCGGTCGCGGTGGCGCTGCGCGCCCTGTCCGATGTGGCCGCCGACGAGCTGGGGGCCTTGATCGACGCCGCGCTGACCGGCGCCGCCGTGAGTGACGCTGATTTGCGCGGAGTCGCTCGAAAGGACATCGCACCCAGCGACACGCTCCGCCACCACGCCGTCGGCGAGTAGTCCCGGCGGCAGTCAGGAGGGTGTCAGGCGGCAGTCAGAGCTGCGGCCGAGCATCGACACGTAATCGAGCGGAACCCGGCCCGAGCGAAGGACAGCGATGATCATCGAGCACACCGTCGAGGACGCTGTCGAGGAGGCCGCCGGCCGCATCGGCGCAGTTCGGGAGTACCGGTCCTACGTCGGCGGGCGCGACCTGCCGGCCGGCGGCTGGGTCTACACGCTGACCGCGCGCTCGCTGCTCGAGGACGTCTTCACCAGCGCCCGTCTGAAGCGGCGGCTGGAGAAGGACCCGAACTCGCCGGAACTGAACCACCCCTACGTCGCCGGCCGGGTCGCGGCCGCTGCCGACGAGGAGATCGACGCCGCGGTCGACGCGGCCGCCGCCGCAGCCGGCACGTGGGCGACCACTCCGCTCGCGACTCGCATGCTGCTGGGCCGGCGCTTCCGCGAAGAGCTGCTCCGGCGCCGCGAGGAGTTCGTCGACATGGTCGTGAGCGAGGGCCATCCGCGCCGGCTGGCGCAGTGGGAGCTCACCTGCCTCCTCCAGATCTTCAGCGACGAGAGCCTCGCCTGGTACGAGGAGCAGATGTACGTCGAGCGGCAGCTCGGCAACCGTCGCCTCATCGTGCGGCGCGTCCCCGACGGTGTCGTCTGCGTCAACCCGCCGCAGAACGCGCCGGCGCCCAGCTCCGGGCTCACCGTCCTCGCCCTCATGGCCGGCAACACCGCGGTCGTGCGGGCGCCGCGCAGTATCGCGCTCAGCACGATGTACCTGATGCGGGACGTCGTCGCCCCGCTGCTGGACGAGCTCGGGGCCCCGCCCGGCACGCTCAACGTCCTCTGCGGCCAGCCGCGCCGCATGATCGACCGCTGGCTGGCGCACCCGGACGTCGACGACATCTTCTTCATCGGCGACAGCGCCGAGGGTCTCGATCTGCAGGCGCGCTGCCTGGCGCAGGGCAAGAAGCCGATCCTCGAGCTGGCCGGCAACGACGGTCTGGTGGTCTGGCACGACGCGGACCTCGACCTGGCCGTCGAGGCGATCACCGAGTGCTTCTTCGGCTCGGGACAGATCTGCATGGTCCCGAAGTACGTCGTCGTGCATCCCGACATCGCCGACGACCTGACGGCGCGTCTCGTCGCCGCCATCGCCGCCGAGATCCGTCCCGGCTACCCGGATGCCCCCGACACCCTGCTGTCGCCGGTGCGGCGGACCGAGCGCTTCTTCGCCCAGCTCGACCAGGCCCTGGCCGGCGGTGCCGAGCTGGTCTGCGGCGGCCGCCGAACCGAAGTGGACGGCACGCCCTCGGAGACCGGCGTCTTCCTGCAGCCGACGGTGTTGCGGGTCGCCGGCCTCACAGGGGCGCGGCAGCTGGACGTCGTCCGCCACGAGACCTTCTACCCGCTGCTGCCGCTGGTCGTCCCCGAGGCCGCCCCCGACGAGGTGCTCCTGGACCTGGTCGTCGCCTTCGTGGACGACAACGAGTACGGCCTGCGCAACTCGCTCTGGACGAGTGACCCCGCCGTCGTCGACACCTTCCTCGCCGGCGTCCGGCACGGCGGTCTGTTGAAGATCAACGACTCGCACATCGGCTTCCTGCCCTTCCTGCCGACCCACGGTGGCACCGGCCTCACCGGCGGGGCCTTCGGCGAGGCCAACTACCCGATCTTGAAGACGTCGCACCTGCAGGGCGTGAGCATCGCCGACGCGGTACGGCCCCGCGACGCCGTCTTCGACGTCTGACAGCAGCTCCCCCCACCGACCACTGGAAAGGAACGACCGATGCGTTCACTGGACCTCGCTCGCCAGGCCTGCGAGAAGTTTCACCCCGGTCTCTGCGCCGACCTCGAGGGCATCGCGCTGCGCGAGCGCGAGGCGGTCGGCAGCCCGGTCGTCGACATGTTCCGCAAGGCCGACGGGGGCGGCCTGCTCGTCCCCGAGGCCTTCGGCGGCGCGGAGGCCTCGGCGCTGGACGCGAGCCGGGTGATGCGCGGACTCTCGTCCTACTCGCCCTCGCTCGGCGCCGCGGTCTGCATGCATCACTTCACCGTCGGGATGCTCTTCGCCCTCGCCGACACCGCCGACCGGCTCACGGACGCGCAGCTCGGCGTCATGCGCCGCATCGTCCCGGACCGGCTGCTGCTTGCCTCGGGCTGGTCGGAGGGTCGTACCAACCAGAACATCCTCGCGCCCAGCGTCACGGCCCGCGCCGACGGCGACGAGTGGGTGCTCGACGGCTCGAAGAAGCCCTGCAGCCTCTCCGGCTCCATGGATCTGCTCACCGCCAGCGTGGCGGTGCCCGGTGCCGACGGTGGCGAGCCGACGCTCGCGCTCGCCCTCGTGCCGGCCGACGCGGCCGGGATCTCCGTCCACCCGTTCTGGGCCACGGAGGTGCTCGCCGCCGCCGAGAGCGACGAGGTGCGCTTGACGGGGGTCCGCGTTCCCGACGCGGCCATCATCCGTTCGCAGCCGGACGATCCGCACCGCCTGGACGACCTGCAGACCGCGGGCTTCGTCTGGTTCGTCATGCTGATCAGCTCGGTCTACGCCGGCGCGGCGGGTGCGCTCGTCGCCGACCTGGTCCAGCGGGCCAAGGGCAGCGTTGCCGAGCGGGCGCAGGTCGTCGTCGAGCTGGAGTCCGCCCTCGCCCTGCTCGAGGGCGTGGCCCGCTCGGTGGACGACGGGCTGACCGGCGACGACGCCGTCGCGGCCGTCCTGGTGGCCCGCTACGCCATGCAGGGAGCACTCGCGCGCGCCACCGATCTGGGCGTGGAGCTGCTCGGCGGCATGAGCTTCATCGGCTCGCCGGACACCGCCTACCTCAGCTCGGCGGTCCGCGCGCTGGCCTTCCACCCGCCCTCGCGATCCAGCGCGGCGCAGCCGCTGCTCGACTATGTCGCCGGCGCCCCGCTTCAGCTCGGCTGAGCCGTCCCGAGCGACACCACCCTCGACCCGGCTTCGGAAAGGCAGTTGCGATGACCCTCATCGATCCCGCGCCCGCCCCGGCGCGCGTCGGGCAGCCACCGGCGCTCCAGGCCGGTGACCAGCCCGAGACCCGTCACATCCTGAACCTGTACCGCACCCATCTGAGCAAGGGTCGCGCGACGCTGGCCGAGCTCTTCGGCACCCACATGGAGACCTTCTCCGAGGGTGCGTCGCTGCGGACCTCCGACGGCGAGACGTTCCTCAACTGCGGTGGCTACGGCGTCTACACCATGGGTGCCCGGCACCCCGTGGTGATGGCGCACGTGCGACGGCAGCTCGAGACGCACCCGATCGCCACCCGCATCCTGCTCGAACCGCAGGTCGCGCTGGCCGCCGAGGCGCTCTGCTCGGTCACGCCCGAGGGCATGGACCGCGTGCACTTCGCCCTCTCCGGCGCCGAGGCGGTCGAGACCGGACTCAAGCTGGCGCGTGCCCACGGCTTCCGCCGCATCGTCTCGACGGTCGGTGGCTACCACGGCAAGTCGCTCGGGGCACTGTCGGCGACCGGCAAAGACGTCTACCAGGCGCCCTTCCGGCCCCTCCTGCCCGACGTGACGCACGTGCCCTACGGCGACGCCGACGCCATCGAGGCCGAGCTGCGGGCGCACCCGGGCGAGGTCTGCGTGATCGTGGAACCGGTGCAGGGCGAGGGTGGCGTCATCATCCCGCCGGCGGACTACCTGCGCCGGATCGCGGCAGCCTGCGCCGAGCACGGCGGCTTCTTCATCCTCGACGAGGTGCAGACCGGCATGGGCCGGCTCGGCGAGTGGTGGGGCGCCGACCTCGCCGGGGTGACCCCCGACGTCCTGCTGGCGGGCAAGGCGCTGGGCGGCGGCGTCCTGCCGGTCTCGGCGGCCGTCGCCAGCCGCAAGGTGTTCCGTCCCTTCGACAAGGACCCCTACCTGCACACCGGCACCTTCTCCGGCGCCCCCATCCTCATGGCCGCCGTGGTGGGAGCCATCGAGGCGGTCAAGCAAGACCGCCTCGTCAGCCGCGCGGCCGAGCTGGGCCACCGGCTGCTGCCGGCGATCGAGCAGATCGTCCGCCGCAACTGCGGTGAGCTGGTCGCCGACGTCCGCGGCGTGGGACTGCTCGTCGGCGTCGAGTTCGTCGAGGCGGGCATCGCCGGCGAGCTGCTCATCGAACTGTTCAACCACGGCGTGGTGGCCAACCACAGCATGAACGGCAGCGCGACCGTCCGGTTCACGCCGCCGGCGACGCTGACGCCTGCCGAGACCGATTTCCTGCTCACCGCCCTGGACGGCGCCACCAAGGACCTGGTGGCGCGCCGGGCCAGCATCCCGGAGAGGTGGTAGTACCCGATGCGTCGAGTGGAACTGACCGCGCACATCCCGTCCCGACAGCCCCATGAGGTCTTCGCGGAGGTGATCAAGTTCGAGCGCTTCCGCAAGCTCGCGCCGCACGTCGCCGCGGTGAGCGTGCAGCGCACCCTCCCCGAGCCGGTGGGCGAGTCGAGCTGGGAGCTGCACTTCCGCAGCGGCCTGCTGACCTGGGAGGAGGAGGAGGTCTTCGCCGCCGACCACAGCGGCTTCACCTTCGTCCAGACCGACGGCGACTTCGACACCTTCGCCGGCTCCTGGTCCATGATCGCCGAGGGCGACGGGACCGAGCTCCGCTTCGAGGCCGAGTTCGACTTCGGCATCGCCAGCCTGGAGTCGATCCTCGACCCCATCGCCGCGCGGGTGATCAAGGAGACGGTGGCCTGGTCGGTGGCGGGACTCTTCGCCGACGTCAGGCTCGAGGTCGAATCCGACCTGCTCACCGATCTGCTCGCCCGGCAGAACGGCGCCCCCGCCTCCCCGGCAGGGGTGTGATCGGCGATGGACCAGGCCAACCGCTTCGAGACGCGGACCACCTTCTCCCTGCACCGCGCCGAGTACCTCTTCCTCTGGCTGATCGCCACCGCGCTGTTGATCGTCAACATCGGTGAGATCAACTGGGCGGTGGCGCTCTTCCTCTTCTTCTACATCGACGTCATCGGGTACTTCCCCGGCGCCATCGCCTGGCATCGCAGCAAGACCAAGCGGATCGCCAAGGGTTACTACGTCCTCTACAACACGATGCACTCGCTCATCACGCAGACCGTGGTCGTCGGGGTGTGGGGCCTGGCCTTCGGCTGGCAGTGGGCCTTCCTGGTCGTCCCTTTCCACCTCTTCGGCGACCGCGGTCTCTTCGGCAACTTCCTCAAGCCGTTCTCGGTCTCCTTCGAGCCGGCCACCCACCCCGTCTTCGCCGCCGTCTCCGATCGGCTGGAGCAGTACGGCGCACCCGAGCACGCCCCGAAGACCGCTCCCGAGGCGGTCGACTCCCTCACCAGCACCGCCGACACCACCGCCCCCGAGGAGGCCCTGCGATGACCGACACCCTGCCTGCCGCGCCGCCGGCGGCCGCCCGCCCGGAGACCGCCGACGCCCCGGTCGCCACCGAGGCCGACTGGGACACCGCCCCCGGCCTGCTCGACGGCGCCATGACGCTCGAGCTCTCCGTCGCCGACTGCGACCTGCCCTACTGGTTCGGCTCGGTGGCCGCGGGCACGCTGCGCGGCCGCACCGCCACCGGCTACCTGCGGGGCACGCCCACCCCGGCCCACATGACCGTCCCCGGTCCGCTGCGGGAGTCGTTGTCGACCGAGCTGGCCTACCGTTCGCTGGCCGAGGAGAAGGCGACCCGCATTCTCGCCTCCTACGTGGCCGAGGCCCCCGGCATCCCCGAGATGGACTTCTACGCGACGCAGCTGATCGACGAGGCGCGCCACTCGATGGTGTTCCGCAACCACCTCGTCGACATGGGCCATCCCGCCGACACGCTGCTGGCCGACATCGCCGAGATGGGCCGTACCTACTGCGCGGAGGTGCTCGACCCGGTCGAGGAGTTCGCGCTGCAGATCGTCCGGGACGAGCACGACTTCATCGGCGGCGTCGCCGTCTTCACCATCGTCATCGAGGGTGTCCTCGCTCCGGCCGCCGAGTTGAGCGAGCGGAAGTGGGACCCGCTGGATCCGGCGGCCAGCGAGATCGCCCGGGGCGCAGCCATCGACGAGATTCGCCACCTGACGGTGGGGAGCTCGATCATCCGCGACCACCTGCTGGCGCACCCGGAGTACCGGCCCCGGCTGCTCGAGATCCTCGACGCGGGCGTCGAACTCTGGGACCGCGTGCCGGACAAGAAGTACGTGATGGCGCGTGAGGAGCTCTTCCAACAGGGCATGGCGCAGCACGCCGACCTCATCGGTGACTACGAACTCTTCCCGGGGTGTCGCATGATCGACACCACGCCCCAGGAGCGCTACGACATCGCCGAACGCTGGACCGACCAGATGGCCGAGGCCCGGATGGCCTACATGGGGCTGCCCGGCGTGCTGGGCGGGGGCCACAGCCGGTGACCACCCCACCGGGTCAGCGCAGCGCCGTGGTCTGCGGCGTCGGGTCGTACCTGCCGGGCAGGCGGGTCACCAACGGCGACCTGGCCCGCACGCTCGACACCTCCGACGAGTGGATCCGGTCCCGCACCGGGATCGGCACCCGGCACTGGGTCGAGCCCGGCACGTCGACCGGTGACCTCGCCACCCGCGCAGGCGAGCTCGCGCTGAAGTCCGCGGACGGCGTGGACGTCGACGCCGTCGTGCTCGCCACGACGACGCCCGACCGGATCTGCCCGGCGACGGCGCCGGACGTCGCGTCGCGGCTGGGGCTGACCGGGGTGCCGGCGTGGGATGTCTCCGCCGTCTGCACCGGGTTCCTCTACGCCCTGGCCAGTGCCGCCGGACTGATCGCCGCCGGCGCCGCCGGTCGCGTGCTGGTGATCGGGGCGGAGACCTTCTCCGCGCTCACCGATCCGACCGATCGCAGCACCCGCGTCATCTTCGGCGACGGGGCCGGCGCGCTCGTCCTGCGGGCCGGTCACGCCGACGAGCCCGGTGCCATCGGACCCCTGGTGCTCGGCAGCGACGGCGAGATGTCGCACCTGATCACCGTCCCCGGCGGCGGCATCCGCGACCGGGTCGACGGGGTGGAGACGGAGGCGGCCGATCGCTGGTTCCGCATGGTCGGCGGCGAGGTCTACCGGTATGCGGTGGCGCGGATGTCCGGCAGTGCCCGCACCGCCCTCGAGCGGGCCGGGTGGGGTGTCGCCGACGTGGACCGGCTGGTGGCTCACCAGGCCAACTCCCGTATCTGCACCGCCGTCGCCGAGGGCCTCGGCCTGGAGGCGGCGTCGGTGCTCTCCAACATCTCCCGGGTCGGCAACACCGCCGCCGCCTCCGTCCCGCTGCTGCTCGCCGAGTCGGCGGCGACGGGTGCCCTCGCCGCGGGGCAGCGGGTGCTGCTCACCGCCTTCGGCGGCGGCGTCACCTGGGGCGCCGGGACCCTCACCTGGCCCGAGGTCGTCCCGCACTGCGAGATCGGCGACGCCGCCTGAGGCAGCACCGCACATCAGCCCACCACACCCACCGGATCACCCACCGGATCACCCACCGAGCAAGGAGCAGACGATCATGACCGCTACCACCGACACCACCGCCGACGCCGCGACCACCACGCTGGCCGTGCTGCGCTCGGTCCTGCAGGAGAAGTTCCACGTCCCCGAGGCCGACATCGACCTCGGGCGCAGCCTCCACGAGCACGACCTCGATTCGCTGGACGTCGTGGAGCTCGCCGACATCGTCGAGCAGGAGCTCGGCGCCCGGGTCACCGACGACGAGCTCTCCGAGGCGGGTGCGCTGTCGGCCGTCGTCGAGCTGATCGCCGGCCGCATCGCTGCCGCGGGCTGATGTCGGCCGCCCCGGTCGCGGTGACCGGCATCGGGATGTACACCCCGGCCGGGGCGACCACCGCTGAGTGTTGGACGAACGTGCTCGCCGGCCGGTCCACGGCCCGGACCGACCCGGCGCTGGCCGGGCTCCCGGTCGACTTCAGCGCCCGGGTGCCCGTCGAGCCGGACGAGCTGCTGGATCCGCGTCAGGCTCGCCGGATGGATCGCTTCACCCAGTTCGCCGTCGTCGCCGCTCGCGAGGCGGTGCGGGACGCCGGACTCGACCCGAAGGCGTGGGACGGGGCCCGGGTCGGCATCGTCCTCGGCTGCGCCGACGGCGGCCCCGGCACCGTGGAGCGGCAGCACCGCGTCCTGGTCGAGGAGCGAGCCACCCTCGTCTCGGCCCTGCTGCTGCCCATGCAGCTGCCCAACATGTGCGCCGGCCAGGTCGCCATCGACCTCGGCATCCGGGGCCCCAGCCGTGTCATCGCCACCGCCTGCGCCTCCGGGACCGATGCCATCGGCCTGGCGCGCGACCTGCTGCTGCTCGATCGCTGCGACATCGTGCTGGCCGGTGGCACCGACGCCATGATCACCCCGTTGGTGATGACCGGGTTCGCCCGCATGGGCGCGCTCTCGGGTCGCTCCGACGATCCCGGCACCGCCTCGCGCCCCTTCGACCGTCACCGTGACGGTTTCGTCGCCGGCGAGGGCGCGACCGTCCTCGTCCTGGAACGCCGTGCCGATGCGACCGCGCGCCGCGCGCGGGTCCGCAGCCTGGTCGCCGGCTACGGTGCGAGCACCGACGCCCACCACATCACCTCGCCGGAGCCCGCCGGCACCGGCATCGAGCTCGCGCTGCGGCGCGCCCTCGACGATGCCGGTGTCGGGACGGCAGAGGTCCAGCACGTGAACGCCCACGGCACCTCGACCCGGCTCAACGACGCCGTCGAGGCCGCGCTGGTCGCACGATCCATGCCACACGGACCGGTCGTCAGCTCGACCAAGGGCGTCACCGGCCACCTCTTCGGCGCCGCCGGCGCCGCCGAGGCCGCCTTCGCCTGCCTCAGCGTCGAGCATGCGCTCGTCCCGCCCACGGCCAACCTCGTCGACGCCGATGTCGAGGCCGAGGTCAACATCGCCACCGCGCCCGTCACCGGTCGGGTCGACGTCGCCGTCAGCAACTCGCTCGGCTTCGGGGGGCACAACGCAGTGCTGGTGGTGACCGCAGCATGACCGCCCACACCGCCGATCGCGCCGACACCGACGCCCTGCTGCACGAGGCTGCCGCCGCCGCGGTCGCCGCGGCCGGCCGGCCCGCGGTGCCCCGGGAGGAGCCCGAACCGCCACGCCGCCCGGCTGCCGAGCGGGTGACCGCGCTGCTCGACGCCGGCACCTTCCTCGAGCTCGGCAGCGGTGCCAAGCATCAGAGCACCGCCTTCGACCTGCACCACAAGCGACCTGCCGGTGACGGCGTGATCACCGGGATCGGGGCGGTCGACGGCCGCACCGTCGCGCTCTTCGCGCAGTCGGCGGCCGCGCTGGGCGGCTCGTTGGGCGAGACCCATGCCGCCAAGATCCGCCGCACCTGCGAGTGGGCGGAGCGGTCGCGCTCGCCGGTCGTCGGTCTCCTGGACTCCGGCGGCGCCCGTATCCAGGAGGGCACCGGCGCGCTGGACGGCTACGGCTCGATCTTCCGAGCCAACGTGGCACTAAGCGGTCGCGTGCCCCAGGTGTCGGTCGTCCTCGGCCCCTGTGCCGGCGGGGCGGTCTACTCGCCCGCGCTCACCGACATCGTGATCATGCAGCGTTCCCGCGCGCAGATGTTCCTCACCGGACCGAAGGTGGTCAAGGCCGTCACCGCCGAGGACATCACCGCCGACGAGCTCGGCGGCAGCGATGTCCATGCCCGTCGCTCGGGCGTGGTCCACCTCGAGGCCGACGACGAGGACGCCGCGATCGCCCTCGCTCGCCGGGTGCTGAGCTACCTGCCCTCCTCGTGCTGGGACGAGCTCCCGCTCGCGGTGCCGGGGGAGGCCCTGGCGATGCCGGCGGTGCCGGGGGACCCGCGCAAGGTCTACGACGTCTGCGGTGTCATCGACGGTGTCGTCGACCGCGGGAGCTTCCTGCAGTTGCAGCCCCGCTTCGCGCGCAACATCGTCATCGGGTTCGCCCGCGTCCGGGGCTGTCCGGTCGGCGTGGTGGCCAACCAACCGCAGCGGATGGCCGGCACGCTCGACATCCGCGCCGCGGAGAAGGCGGCACGCTTCGTCCGTCTCTGCGACGCCTTCGGACTGCCGCTGGTGACCCTGGTCGACACACCCGGCTTCCTGCCCGGCACGGCGCAGGAGTACGACGGCGTGATCCGCAAGGGAGCCAAGCTGCTCTACGCCTTCGCCGAGGCGACCGTGCCGCGGGTGACCGTGGTGCTGCGCAAGGCCTACGGCGGCGCCTACATCGTCATGAACTCCAAGTCGCTGGGCGCCGACGCGGTCTTCGCCTGGCCCGGCGCCGAGCTGGCGGTGATGGGGGTCGACGGCGCGGTCGACATCATCTTCCGTCGCGAGCTGGCCGCCGATCCGTCCCGGCGCGACGAGCTCGTCCAGCGCTACCGGGAGCAGGCCGTCGCACCGACGGTGGCGGCCGAACGCATGTCGGTCGACGAGATCATCGAGCCTTCCCGTACCCGCGACGTCGTGGCGCGGACGCTGGCGAGCCTCGCCTCGGGGAGCCCACCCCGCTTCCGGCACGACAACCTGCCGCAGTAGCGACGCCGACGGCGCCCGGCGCACCCCACCGATCAGTCCGGTGTCAGGCGCCGATCAGCCCCGGTCGTCAGGCTCGCGGCGAGGCCTCGACCTCGCCCGGCAGCCCCGGAACCGTCCGCCAATTCCCACCTTCGACGCCTCCGCAACCTTCGCCGTCCTCGCCCAGGAGCCCGCCATGCAGATGAACGCGCCCGCACCGTCTTCCGACGGGGAGCCGCCGTCGGCCGCCCCCGTCGCCACGCTGCCCGACCGGCTGGCCTTCGACCGGTCGCACGTCAAGGAGACCGGCAACCGCTTCGCCGAGCTGAACGCCCTGGTGCGTGCGGAGGGCCTGCTCGACCTGCGGCCCGGCCGGTACGTGCTCAAGCTCGTGGTGAACACCGCCATGATCATCGCCGGACTCGCGGCGTTCTTCACCCTCGGCGCGTCGTGGTGGCAGCTCTTCGTCGCCGTCTGGATGGGGCTCTGCGGGGGGCAGAGCGCGTTCCTGTGGCACGACGCCGCGCACAAGGCCATGTTCCGGGACAAGCGGCTGGCCACCGCCGTCGGCCGGGTGCACGCGAACCTGATCAACGGCGTGAGCTACGAGTGGTGGGTCAACCACCACAATCGCCACCACAGCTTCCCCAACCACCTGGAGAACGACCCGGACATCGGCCGCCGGACCGTGATCTTCCACGTCTCGCAGTACGCGAAGCGCAGCCGCCGCGGCAAGTTCATCGTCCGTCACCAGCGGGTGCTCTTCTTCGTGCTCCTCGTCTTCGAGGGTCTCAAGCTCCACAAGATCGGCTACAAGGCGGCGAAGGCCGGCCTGGTCAAGCATCCGCGCACCGAGGTCGCCCTTCTCGTCGCCCACGCCGCGATCTTCCTCGGCTGCGTCTTCTGGATCCTGACCCCGCTGCAGGCCGTGGCCTTCGTCTTCGTCCAGCAGGCCGTGCTCGGCGTCTACTTCGGCATGATCTTCGCCCCGAACCACAAGGGGATGCCGGTCCGCTCGGACGAGGAGACGCTCGACTGGCTCGACCGGCAGGTCCTCACCTCGCGCAACATCACGCCGTCGCCGCTGGTGGACTTCCTCTTCGGCGGTCTGAACTACCAGGTGGAGCACCACCTCTTCCCGACCATGCCGCAGATGAACCTCGGCCGGACGCGACTGATCGTCCGCGACTTCTGCGAGCGCAAGCAGATCCCGTACTACGAGGTCGGCTTCGTGCAGTCCTACCGGGAGGTGGCCGACTACCTCCTCGAGGTCACCGAGGACGTCCGCGGCAGCCTCGAGCCGGCCGGCCGCTGAGCTCGACCCCCGCCACACCGCCAGTCCCCGCCGTCCCGTTCCCACACCCCGAACCGGAGATCCCGTCATGATCGACACGACCACCTCGTCGGCCGGCGGTGTCACACCGCGCGGCGACACCCCGCCCGCCGGCGGCGAGCTGCGCGGCTCGCTGACCACGCCTCGCATCGTGCTCCTCGTCGTCGCGGCCGCGGCGCCCCTGGCCGCGGTCGTCGGCACGGTCCCGCTGGCCTTCGCACTCGGTAACGGTGTCGGCGTCCCCGGCATGTTCCTCTTCGCAGGCCTGGTACTGCTCTGCTTCGCGGTGGGTTACGCCGCCATGAGTCGCCGCATCGTCAACGCCGGTGGCTTCTACACCTATCTCTCGCTCGGCCTGGGCCGACCCGTCGCGCTGGCCGGCGGCTTCGCCGCCGTGGTGGCCTACAACGCTGCCGCCATCGGTCTGCTGGGCGCCTTCGGGTACTTCGCCCACATCACGGCCCTGTCGCACGGGCTGGACGTGCCGTGGGAGGTGTGGTCGGGCGGCGCGGTACTGCTGCTGGGCGTCCTGGCCTACCGCCAGATCGACCTCTCGGCTCGCGTGCTCGCCGCCCTGATGGTCGCCGAGATCGGCGTCCTGGTCGTCGTGGACGTCGCCGTCCTCGCCAAGGGCGGCGGCCACACCCTGCCGCTCAACTCGATCTCGCCGGACAACGTCTTCAGCGGGGCGGTGGGCGTCACCATGATGTTCGCCTTCATGTCCTTCATCGGCTTCGAGTCCGCGGCGCTCTACGGCGAGGAGACCAAGAACCCGCGGCGCAGCGTGCCGCTGGCCACCTACCTGTCGGTGATCGTCATCGCCGGCTTCTACGCGCTCACCAGCTGGGTGGCGGTCGGCGCCACCGGTGAGGACCGGCTCCGCGAGGTCGCCGGGACGCAGCTGGGTGACCTCTTCTTCTCGATCAGCACCCGGTACGTCTCGTCCGACTTCACGACGGTGATGCAGGTGCTGCTCTGCACCAGCCTGCTCGCGGCCACCCTCGCGCTGCACAACGCTGCCAACCGGTACACCTTCGTGCTGGGCCGCGAGCGCGTGCTCCCGGCGTGGTTCGGGCAGGCCCATCCGCGCCATCACTCGCCGCATCGGACCGCGATCGTCCACCTGGTGGTCATGGTCGTGGTCGCCGGCGCCTTCGCGCTCGCCGGGCTCGACCCATACACCAGCCTCGCCACGACGCTGCTCGGTCTCGGCACCCTGGGGATCGTGCTGCTGCAGGCCGCGGCGGGCTTCGCCGTGGTCGGCTTCTTCTGGCGCCGTCCCGACCGTTCGCTGCTCAAGACGGTGCTGGCGCCGCTCGTCGGCGCCGTCGGCCTCAGCATCGCCGCCGGACTGCTGGTCGACAAGTTCGACCTGCTCACCGGGACCACCAACCCGGTGATCAACGCGCTGCCGTGGGTCTTCGTGGCGACGACGGTGCTCGGAGTGGTTTATGCCGCGGTACTGCGCCGGACCCGGCCGGAGCGCTACGCCGAGCTCGCCGCCTCACCGCAGCCCGAGCAGGAGGTCGCCGCGGTCGAGTCGCCGGTGGCCGCGGGCTCTCCGGTCTGACGGCTGACCGCCTGCGGGCGCCTGCCTGGCGCGGCCCGTCCGACCGCCGCCGGTACTGTCGCGGGAAAGGTCGCAGGCGGGAGAGGTCACGTCAGGAATGGTGGACAAGGGATCCGAGCCGCGGTTCTCGATCGTCAGCGCGGTGTACGACGTGGCGCGCTACCTGCCGGACTACATCCGCTCGATCGAGGCACAGACCTTCCCGCTCGACCGGGTGCAGGTCGTGGTCGTGGACGACGGCTCGCGGGACGACTCGCTGGCCGTCCTGCGGGCTTGGCAGCAGCGGCGGCCCGAGCTGGTGACGGTGCTGAGCAAGGACAACGGCGGGCAGGGCTCGGCGCGCAACCTCGGCACGACACACGCCACGGGGGAGTGGATCACGTACCTCGACCCGGACGATCTGGTGGCGCCGGACTACCTCGCCGTGGTGGACGCCGCCCTGAGCCGGGACCCCGACGTCTCCCTCGTCGCCACCCACCGCATCCTGCTCGACGACGCGACGGGGGCAGAGCGTGACGAGCACCCGCTGCGGCGGATGTTCGACGGGGATCGGGTCGTCGACCTCGACCTGGCGCCGGACTTCTTCCACGGCTCGGCGCCGGCGGCCTTCTTCCGGACCGCCGTCCTGCGCGAGCACGATATTGCCTTCGACGACCGGATCCGACCCAACTTCGAGGACGGCCACTTCTGCTCGCGCTACCTGCTGCGGGCCGGCGTCTCGCGGGTCGCCTTCCTCAAGTCCGCGCGCTACCTCTATCGCAAGCGGGCGGACAGCTCGTCGACGCTGCAGACCAGCCTGCTGGATCCGGCGCGCTACCGGGTCGTGCCGCGACACGGCTACCTGGCACTGCTGCGGGAGTCGGCGACGGCGGACGGGTACGCGCCGGAGTGGCTGCAGAACTTCGTGCTCTACGAGCTGTCGTACTACTTCGGAGCCGAGGCGGCGATGAGCGCGTCGCCCACCGCAGCCAGGGGAGCGGTCGGCGCCGAGTTCGTCCGGACATTGCGTGAGATCGCGCAATTACTCGATCCGCAGGTCGTGGCGGCCTTCGCGGTGCGCCGCTTCGACTCGGTGTGGCGGGACATCTTGCTTCACCTCACCGACGACGACTGGGTGGCCGGGTACGCCGCCGTCACCGGTTACGACGCTCGTAAGAAGCTGGTGCGCGTCGGCTACCGCTACCGCGGGACCCCGCCCACCGAGCAGTTCGTCTCCGACGGCCGGCCGGTCGACGTGGTCCACGGCAAGGTGCGGGTCCACGAGTACTTCGGCAGCGTCCTGATAAACGAGCGCATCGCCTGGGTGCCCGTCCGCGGCGCGGTGCGGTTGCGACTGAACGGCACCGCGGTCGTGATGCGGGGGGAGTGGCCCGAGCCCGAGCGCACCTCGGTACGTCCCTACACCCTGCGCACCTGGACCGGCGCGACGAAGACGGCGGCGCTGGCGACGAAGGACGAGAGCCTGGTGCGCCTCGCGCGGAGCCGGCTGGTGCGACGCACCTTCGCCGACGCGTGGGTCATCATGGACCGCATCCCCGCCGCGGACGACAACGGCGAGCGGCTGTTCCGCTATCTGCGCGACGAGCGCAAGGACATCAACGCCTGGTTCGTCCTGGACGAGAACAGCCCGGACTGGCGTCGGTTGAAGGACGACGGCTACGACCATCTCGTCGCCCACGGCTCCACCCGCTGGAAGCTGCTCATGCTCAACTGCCGGCACTTCGTGGCGTCCCACACCGAGGCAGCGGTCCGCAAGCCCGCGGAGATCCTGCGGCTGACCCGCCCCACCTGGAGCTTCACGTTCCTGCAGCACGGCGTGATCAAGGACGACCTGTCGCGGTGGCTCAACAGCAAGGCCATCGACGTCTTCGTGACGAGCACGCAGGACGAGTACGACTCGATCGCCGGTGACGGCACCGGGTACGTCTACACCGACAAGGAGGTCGTGCTCTCCGGCCTGCCCCGTTTCGACCGGCTGCGCTCACTGTCCCGGCCGGTCGCCGAGCGGGATCTCGTCCTCGTCTGCCCCACCTGGCGGATCTGGCTCAGCCCGCGCGAGGCCGACGACCAACCCCGCACCGTGGTCGACGACTTCGTCGAGACGGACTACGCCCGGCACTGGCTGGCATTCCTGCGTGACGAGCGGATCCGCGACGCGCTGGCCGCGCGCGGACTGCGGCTGGGCTTCCTGCCGCATCCCAACATCCAGCCCGTCCTCGGCCGGCTGGACCTGCCGTCGTGGGTGGAGCCGCTGACCTACGCCGGCACGGACATCCAGCAGCTGCTCGCGCGGACGGCGCTGATGGTCACCGACTACTCGTCGCAGGCCTTCAACGCCGGATACCTCGACGCCCCGGTCGTGTACTACCAGTTCGACGCCGAGACCGTCTTCGGCGGCGGCCACGTCGGGGTCAAGGGCTACTACGACTACGCCCGCGACGGTTTCGGTCCGGTGACCACGACCTTGGACGACACCGTCGCGGCCGTCACGCGGATCGCCGCCGATCCGTCCTACTCGGCCGGACCCGACTACGACGGTCGTGCCGCCCGCGCCTTCCCGACCCGTGACGGTCGCTGCTGCGAGCGCGTGGTCGCCGCCATCGAGCAGCTCGACGCGAAGTCCTGACCGCGGACGATCCGGGGGACGACGAGGCCCGGACACCGAGCGGTGTCCGGGCCCCGGTACAGCGTGAGGTCAGTCCTGCAGACCCTTGAGTTCCTTCTCGAGCGCCTCTGCCTTCTTCTCGTGCGCCTGCGCCTCGGCCTGCGCCTCGTTGGCCTCGGTCTCCTCCTGGCCCTTGCTCTGCTGGGCCTCGCCCTCGGCCTGGAGCTTCTCGTCGTCGACCGCGTCGCCGACGGTGCTCTTGACCGCTCCCTTGATCGTCTCGCCGATACCCATCAGTTCGCCGCCTCCTTGACCTTCTGCGCCGAGGCCTGCTGGGACTCGGCTGCCTTCGCCTTGGCCCGATGCCCCTCGGCCTCGGCCTGCGCCTTCACGGCCTTCAGCTTCTCGGTGCCCATCTCCTGCCGGATCTGACCGGCCTTGGTCAGCCGCTCGCGGTCCAGGACGGTGCCCACGAGTTCCTGGCCGAGACCGACGACCTTGTCGATCAGTCCGGCCGCGTTCTTGGGGTCGATGCGCGGGATCTGCACGTAATCCACTCCTTGTTGAGTAGTCAGTCGAATCGTCAGTCGAATCGTCGGATGGACGGTCGAGAGCCGGATCGCGCGACGTCGCGACGACGCCTCGTCTCTTCGCCTACCCGCGTTGCACGGGCGGCGGGCCGAACAGTGGCGCGGCGCACGTCCATCGGCAATCGCCAGGCCGACTCTGCGACCATCGCCGCTATGGACGCCGCGCCGCACGGGAGATCGCGGGCTCGCCTGGTGCCGCGGAGCAGGTGGGGAGGCGTCGTCGCGGTCCTGGCCTGGGCCGTGCTGCTGGTCATGGGGTGGTTCCTGCGTGACAGCCGTGATCCGACCCGCTTCGACGCTGACGTCCACAGCTGGCTCTTCGCCCACACGGGGACAGGCTTCAGCCAGGTGACGCTGGCGCTCTCCGAACCGGCACTCAGCATCGGCCTCTGCGCGGTGGTCGTGATCGGGGCCGCCCTCGTCGGCCGGTGGGACCTCGCCGTCCTCGGCGTCGTCGGCCCGGCTGCCGGCCTGGTCCTCGAGTCCCACGTTCTCAAGCCCGGTTTCGACCGGCTGTACGGCGCGGTGGAGGTGGCCTCCGGTGGAGCGGTCAAGGCCGGCTACGCCTATCCCAGCGGCCACCAGACGGGGCTCGTCTGCGCGCTCATGCTGCTGCTGATCCCGCTGCTGGCGAGCGGGGCGGCGGCCAAGGTCAAGCTGGCCGCCGGCCTCCTGGTCGCCGTCTGGAGCGCATTCGCCGCCGTCGGGCTGGTCCGCAACGACTACCACTACGCCACCGACACCCTCGGCGGTACCTGTCTCGGCGTCGGCGTGATGCTGACGATCGCGCTGGGGCTCGATCTGGTCGGACCGCGCCTCAGTTCACCTGCCGCTCGCGGCCGGACCAGAACTGCTCGCGCAGCTTGAACTTCTGCAGCTTGCCGGTCGCCGTGCGGGGCAGCTCGTCGACGAAGTCCACCCGCTTGGGGCACTTGTAGCCGGCCAGCACGGTGCGACAGTGCGTGATGAGGGCGTCGGCCGACACCTCCGAGCCGTCGGTGACGACGAGGGCGGTCACCAGCTCGCCCCACTTCTCGTCCGGGATGCCGATGACGGCGACCTCCCTGACCGCCGGGTGGGACATGAGGGCGTCCTCCACCTCGATGGACGAGACGTTCTCCCCGCCGCTGATGATGACGTCCTTCTTGCGGTCCGAGATCGTCAGGTAGCCGTCGTCGAAGCTGCCGCCGTCGCCGGTGTGGAACCAGTTGCCGGCCTGCGCCTCGGCCGTCGCGTCGGGCTGCTCCCAGTAGCCGTCCAGATTGTGGTTGGACTGCGTCAGCACCTCGCCGTCGTTGTCGATCATGACCCGGACGCCGAGGGCCGGCGTCCCGGCGCGGCCGAGGCGGCGGGCCCGCTCGTGGGTGTCGAGCTCGTCCCATTCGGCCCGCTGCCGGTTGACGGTGACGAGCGGGGAGGTCTCGGTGAGGCCGTAGATCTGGATGAACTCCCAGCCCAGCTCGTCCAGGACGCGTTCGATCGTTCGGGTGGGCGGCGGGGCGCCGGCGGCGATGATGCGGAGCCGGTCGCGACCGGGGATCTCGCCGGACCAGTCGGGCGCGGCGTCGAGGGCGGCCGCGATGACCGCCGGCGCCGCGCACATCACGGTGACGCCGTGCCGGTCGATCCGTCGCAGGATCTCGGTGCCGTCGACCTTGCGCAGGATGACGTGCTTGGCCCCGACGCCGGTCATGGCGAAGGGCATACCCCAGCCGTTGGCGTGGAACTGCGGCAGCGTGTGCAGGTAGACGTCCCGGTCGCTCGCGGTGACGTGGAGGCCGAAGACGGTGGCGTTGAGCCAGTTGTTGCGGTGGGTCAGCTGCACGCCCTTGGGGCGTGCGGTGGTGCCGGAGGTGTAGTTGATGGTGGCGGTGGCGGCCTCGTCCGGCTCCCGCCACGGCGCCGGTGCCACACCGGGCAGGTACAGGTCGTCGTCGTCGCCCAGGACGAACTTGTGCGTCACGTCCAGGTCGGCGAGGACGTCTCGGTGCGCCGGATCGACGTAGACCACGTCGGCGCCGCTGTGCCCGACGATGTAGCGGATCTCGGCGTGGCTGAGGCGGAAGTTGATCGGGACGAGGACGCGGCCGTAGCCGGAGACACCGTAGAAGGATGTCAGCAGCCGCGCGGAGTTCTCGCTGACGAAGGCGACCCGGCCGCCTTCGCCGACGCCGAGCGAGTCCAACTTGGCCGCCTGCGCCGCGGCCAGCTCGGCCATCCGGCGGTAGCTGAGCTCGCCGAGGCTCGGCGCGGGCTGGTCGGGCTCGTCGACGACGCCGATGCGATCGGGATAGGTGGTGACGGCGCGATCGATGAAGTCGCGGACGGTCAAGGGGTAGTACACGCGAGAGCCTCCCGGCGGTGGACGGTCTGCAACCGATCACACCATCGGGAGGCTCTCGTGGGAACCCGCGACGAACTGTCGAGGCTCAGGCGACCTTCTTGCGCACCTGCTTGAGCTGCTGCTGGGTGGCCTTGTTGGCCTGCTTGAACTGCTTCTTCGCCGTCTTCTTGGCCGCCCGGCGAGTCTGCTTGGCCTTCTTCTCGGCGATGGTGCTGGCGTCGTCGTACCAGTCCGCGGCGGCGGTGCGGGCCTGCTTGGCGGCGTCCTTGGCGACAACACGGGCGCGGTCGGCGACGACCGGAGCCGTCTCGCGAGCCTGCCGGCCGAGGTCCTTGGCGCGGTCGGTGACGGCCGGGGCGTACTCGCCGTAGAGCTCGGTGGCGGTGCCGCGGGCGCGGTCGGCGGCGTCCTTGGCACGGTCGGCCACGACCGGCGCGTACTGGTCGTAGAGATCCACCGCGGTGTCGCGGGCCTGCTTCGCTCGTTCGGCGACGACCGGAGCGACGGTCTCGTAGACGTCCTCGGCCTTCGCCCGGGCGCGCTCGGCCTGCTTGGCGACGACCGGCGCCAGCTCGTCACGCTTGTCGGCCAGCCGCTTGGCGGCGTCCTCCGAGGCCTGCAGCGCCCGCTTGCCGGCGTCGGACTTCGTGGCCTTCTTCTGCGCCTTCTTCAGCGCCTTGCTGGCCTTCTTGTTGAGATCCTGCTGCCGGTGACGGGCGAGCTCCAACGCCTCGGCGCCGGACTTGCGCGCGGCCTTACGGGCCTTGCGACGCTGGCGACGGCTGAGCTTCTCGTGGACGGTCGCGCTGAGCTCGACCTTCTTGTCGTGCGCCGGGGACAGCACCCCGTCGGCCACGAGGCCGACACCGATGCCGAGCATCCAGACGTCCTTGGCGATCGGTAGGCCCTGCTGGGTCGGCCGGAACTTGTCGTCGTGCATGCCCGGCGTGTTGACGTAGATGTTGAGCAGCGACGCGGAGAAGCCCGCGAGGGCGGCGCCGGCGATCACCGGCGAGACGACCGGGGCCAGCAGCGCACCGCCAACGGCGAGCTCGCCGACGGCGACGCCCTTGACGAACAGCTTCGGATCGATCTTGCCGAGGAACCCGTAGGTGCCGCTGGCCAGACCGTGCAGCTGCGTCGCGGTCTCCTCGTCCGCGCTCAACTTCCCGATGCCGGAGTTGAGGATGAAGGCGCCCGTGACGGCGCGCAGCGGAGCACGACGCACCTTGGCGGCGAGGCTCATATGGGTTTCCTCCTGAGAACTGGCGGTCCTGATTTGGTCCTCATACCCACGAGGGCAGCCACATATGCGCGTGCCACACGTCGTAGGTCAACAGGCCACCGGTGAAGAGCGGCCACATCCAGGCGAAATCCGCGACGACCAGCGCGAGGTAACCCGCCAGCGCCGCCGTCCCCCACGTGCGACGCCGCCGCGCAGCGAGGACCCGATCGGCGGGACCGGGGCGGACGGCGGGGCCGAGCACCACCCCCAGGGCCAGGGTCAGCCCGATGACCAGGAACGGGACCAGCGGGGCCATGTAGAAGAGGAACATGGTGCGGTCCAGATTCTGGAACCAGACCAGCCAGCCGGCGGCGAAGGCGAACCAGATCGCGCCGGCGCGCCAGTCGCGGGTGGTGAGCCAGTGCCAGGCCAGCCACAACAGCATGGGTACGAAGGCCCACCACAGCAGCGGCGTCCCGATCAGCAGCACCGCCCGCGAGCAGGACGACGCACCGCAGCCGCTCTGCGAGCCGTCGTAGTAGAAGCTCACCGGGCGGCCGAGCACCAGCCAGGACCACGGGTTGGACTGGTAGGCGTGCGGGCTGTCCAGCCCCTCGTGGAAGCGGTAGGCGTTGAGGTGGTAGTCGCCCAGCGACCTGATCGGCCCCGGTACCCACCCCCAGTTGAAGGGGATGACGCCCAGCAGCTTGGCCGAGGTGCCGTGGCTGTCGGCCCAGTGCCGGTTCCAGGCGTTCTCGCCGGTGAACCATCCCAGCCAGGTGAAGAGGTAGGCCGCGACCGGAGCCGCCAGCAGCGAGCCGAGACCGGGCAACACCGCCCGGCGCAGCCAACTGCGCAGCGGCCGCCGCACCCCGGCGGACTTCAACGCGGCGCGGTCCCAGACCAGCGACATGATCGCGAAGATGAGGAAGAACGACAGCGCCGACCATTTCACGCCACAGGCCAGCCCCAGCAGCACCCCGCCGAGCAGCCGCCACGGCCGGGGGCCGAGGCTCGGCACGCCGCCCTGGCTGAGGTCCGCGCCGTCGGCGACGAGCTCGCCGAGGCGAGCCCGCATCCGGTCCCGATCGACGACGAGGGCGGCGAAGGCCGCGATGACGAAGAACTGCAGGAAGATGTCCAGGATCGCGGTGCGCGAGAGCACCAGCGAGAGCCCCTCGAGCGCCATCAGCACGCCGGCGATACCGCCGAAGAGGGTCGAGCGCATCATCCGCCGGACGGTGCGCGCCACGATGACGACCGCGAGCGTGCCGACGATCGCCGGCGCTATCCGCCAGCCGAGGGAGTTGGTGAGGTTCTCGGTCGAGTCCCGCCCGCCCAGCAGCCACTCCGACGCTGCGATGAGCCACTTCCCCAGTGGCGGGTGGACGATGAACATGTAGCCGCGGTTGTCCTCGTAGCCGTAGCGCAGGATCTCCTGGGCCTCGACGGCGTAGTAGACCTCGTCGAACTGCATGCCGTTCTTGGGGATCGCGTTGAGACCGGGCGGCGAACCGAGCGCCCAGAACCGCGTCAGCCCGGCGAGCAGGGCGACGACGGCCGTCATCAGCCAGCCGAGGCCCGGCCTCGGGTCGTGCCAGGCGGCGAGCGGTCCGGGTACGGGGCGCCGCGGCCGTGGTGCCGGGGCCGCCGGCGGCTCACCCGCGCCGTCCGCGGGAGCCTCGAGGGTCGCCGTCACGCGCTCGATAGTAGGGGCTGCCCGCTGGGGGAATAGGGTGCGCGCCATGGTCGAGCCGGGACGGGTGCTGCTGGCCGCGACGCCGCTGGGCCGCCCCGGCGACGCCTCGGCGCGGCTGCGGGACGCGCTCGCCGTCACGGCGGTGATCGCCGCCGAGGACACCCGGCGGCTGCAGCGGCTCTGCCGAGACCTCGAGGTCACCCCGACGGGGCGGATCGTCTCCTTCTTCGACGGCAACGAGACCGGCCGGGTGCCCCAGCTGCTCGAGCTGCTGCGGGGCGGTGCCGATGTGCTGGTGGTGACCGACGCGGGCATGCCTTCGGTCTCCGACCCCGGTTACCGCCTCGTCTCGGCCGCCGTCGCCGACGAGATCGAGGTGACCTGCCTGCCCGGCCCCTCCGCGGTGACGACCGCGCTGGCCGTCTCCGGGCTGCCGGTGGACCGCTTCTGCTTCGAGGGCTTCCTGCCGCGCAAGTCCGGGGACCGGCGCCGCGCGCTGGACGCACTGGCCGCCGAACGCCGCACCCTGGTCTTCTTCGAGGCGCCGCACCGGACGGCCGAGGCCCTGGCCGACCTGCGCGCCGCCTTCGGCGCGGACCGCCGCGCCGCGGTCTGCCGCGAGCTCACCAAGACCCACGAGGAGGTCGTCCGGGGCAGCCTGGCCGACCTCGCCGACTGGGCGACCGGCGAGGTCCGCGGGGAGATCACCCTCGTCGTGGCCGGCGCCCCGGAGCGGGAGGTCGACGCCACGCCGGACGACCTCGCCGCGGCCGTCGCCGTCCGCGAGCGCGCCGGGGTGTCACGCAAGGACGCCATCGCCGACGTGGCCCGGGACACCGGGCTGCGCAAGCGGGATGTCTACGCCGCTGTCGTCGCGGCGAAGAACGGCTGAGGTCGCCTCACTACGCTTGACCCGTGACCGACCATATCCTCACCGCCGTCGCGTGGCCGTATGCCAACGGCCCGCGCCACATCGGACATGTCGCCGGCTTCGGCGTCCCGTCCGACGTCTTCAGCCGCTACCAGCGGATGGCGGGGAACAAGGTGCTGATGGTCAGCGGTACCGACGAGCACGGCACGCCGATCCAGGTGCAGGCCGACAACGAGGGCGTCAGCGCCCGCGAGCTGGCCGACCGCAACGCGCTGGTCATCGCCAAGGATCTGCAGAACCTGGGGCTCAGCTACGACCTCTTCACCCGGACGACCACGCGCAACCACTACGCGGTCGTCCAGGAGCTCTTCCTGGGCCTGCTCAAGAACGGCTACATCTTCCCGCAGACCCAGCTCGGCGCGGTGAGCCCCTCCACCGGGCGGACGTTGCCCGATCGCTACATCGAGGGCGAGTGCCCGATCTGCCACTACCCGTCGGCCCGCGGGGACCAGTGCGACAACTGCGGCAACCAGCTCGATCCGGTCGACCTCATCAACCCCACGAGCCGTATCAACGGCGAGACGCCGAAGTTCGTCGAGACCGAGCACTACTTCCTGGACCTCCCGGCCTTCGGTGAGGTGCTGGCCGACTGGCTGAAGAAGCAGGACCACTGGCGCCCCAACGTGCAGCGGTTCAGCCTCAACCTGCTCGACGACCTCAAGCCCCGCGCGATCACCCGCGACCTGGAATGGGGCGTGCCGATCCCGCTGGACGCCTGGCGTGACCGCTCGGACAAGAAGATCTACGTCTGGTTCGACGCCGTCATCGGCTACCTCTCGGCCTCCATCGAGTGGGCGCAGCGCAGCGGCGACCCGGAGGCCTGGCGAGCCTGGTGGCAGAACCCGGAGGCCCGCGCCTACTACTTCATGGGCAAGGACAACATCGTCTTCCACAGCGAGATCTGGCCGGCGATGCTCTTCGGCTACTCGGGGATCGGCGCTAAGGGCGGCGAGCCGGGGTCGCTGGGAGCCTTGGACCGACCCCACGAGGTCGTCTCCAGCGAGTTCCTCACCATGGAGGGGAAGAAGTTCTCCTCCTCGCGGGGCGTCGTCATCTACGTGGGCGACGTGCTCTCGCGCTACGACGCCGACGCGCTGCGCTACTACCTCGCCGTCGCCGGACCGGAGAACCAGGACACCGACTTCACCTGGGCCGAGTTCGTCCGCCGCAACAACGACGAGCTCGTCGGTGGCTGGGGCAACCTGGTGAACCGCACCATCTCGATGACGGCCAAGAACCTCGGCGCGATCCCGGCGCCGGGGGAGCTGACCGACGCCGACCACGCGCTGCTGGCGACCTCGCGCAATGCCTTCGCCTCCATCGGCGAGTTGCTGGCGCGCTCCCGGCAGAAGGCTGCCGTCGGCGAGGCCATGGGCATCGTCAGCGCTGCCAACAAGTACCTGTCCGACATGGAGCCCTGGAAGCTGAAGAACGCCGACCCCGAGCGGATGGCCTCCGTCCTGCACGTGGCGCTGCAGGTGGTGGACGACGCCAAGACGCTGCTGACGCCGTTCCTGCCCTCCTCCTCGACGAAGATCCACGCGTTGCTGCGCGGTGAGGAGCGCTGGGCCGGGATGCCTGAGCTCGTCGAGGTGGACGAGCCCACCGCGGCGGGCTCGCCGAGCTACTCGGTGCTCACCGGGGACTACGACACCGGCGCCCGCTGGGAGTCGCGGCCGATCGAGGTGGGACGGCCGCTGGCCGCACCGACGCCGGTCTTCACCAAGCTCGACCCCAAGGTCGTGGCCGAGGAGCTCGAGCGCCTTGCCCCCGCGGACTGACCAGCCGCCGCCCTCCCCGGAGCCGCTGCGCACGCCCGTCCTGGACGCTCACACGCACCTGGACGCGATGGCGCAGCGGGCAGGGCTCGCGCCCGACGCCGCCTTCGTCGCGACGCAGATGGCCGCGGCGCGCGAGGTGGGCGTCGTCGCGGCCGTCACGGTGGGGGACACGGTGGCCTCCTCGCGGTGGTGCGTCGCCGCCGCCGACGGCCATCCCGACGTCTACGCCGCCGTCGCGGTGCATCCGACGGAGGTCGCGGACCTCGACGAGGACGGCTATGCCGAGCTGGAGCGGCTCGCCGGGCACCCCAAAGTCGTCGCCGTCGGCGAGACCGGGCTGGACTACTACTGGGACCGCACCGAGCCGGCTGACCAGCAGCGGCACTTCCGACGGCACATCGAGCTGGCCAAGGCCACCGGACTGCCGCTGATGATCCACGACCGGGAGGCCCACGCCGACGTGCTGCGCATCCTGCGGGAGGAGGGACCGCCGGCGCAGGTGGTCTTCCATGCCTTCTCCGGTGACGCGGCCATGGCGCGGGAGTGCGTCGCGGCGGGGTACGTGCTCTCCTTCCCCGGCGTGGTGACCTTCCGCAACGCGCCGGAGCTGCGTGAGGCTGCGGGGGTCGTACCGGCCGAGCACCTGCTGGTGGAGACCGACGCGCCGTTCCTGACCCCGCATCCGCACCGGGGCCGCCCCAACGCGCCCCGGTTGCTACCCCTGACGCTGCGGGGTCTGGCGGCCGCCGGCGGGCACGACCCCGATGCACTCGCCGCCGTGATGGCGGCCACGGCCGAGCGCGTGTTCGGGATCACGACGCGCTGATACGGCGTCCAATGTGAGGTGAGTCACAAAAGTCGCCGACGGGCAACTGTTAGGCACGCGCCGTGCGTCTGAAGAGTGCTGCCCGAGGGCTGCACCCGTCGCAACGGCGAACTGCTCCAAGCCCCGCGACCGGGGCGCGTCGCGTCACTGTCTCAAGTGCCGCTCGAACCTTGCCGGACACGGTGCGTCACCGGAAGCGTTGCCGGTCGGCTTCGAGCGCAAACATGCCGCGAATCACGCGAAACGGACAGATCGCCGGCATGGGGTTTTGGACTCGGTCGTGGGCTCTCGTTACGTTGTCGTGACCAACGAGCCGGGCTAACGGATGCCCGACATCCACGGGAGTGAGTACGTGCGTCGCAGTCTCAAGTACGGCCTGTACGGGGCGGTCCTCGCGGGCATCGTCGGCGGAACCGCCGCCTTCGCCACCGCGGGCGGGACCCCCGTGACGCTGGTGGTGGACGGCAAGAGCCGCACCGTCGACGCCCAAGCCGACAACGTGCGCGGTGTCCTGGCCGACGCCGGCTACAAGATCAACGCGCACGACCTCGTCGCGCCGAGCCCCGACACCGCGATCAAGGACGGCACCAAGATCGTCCTGAAACAGGGCCGGCTGCTGAAGCTGGTCGTGGACGGCAAGCCGCGCAGCGTCTGGACCACGGCGCCCACCGTCGCGCAGGCGCTCTCCGCGCTGGGCTACTCGCAGGCGAACTTCGTCTCGGTCTCCCGTTCCAAGCGCCTCCCGGTGGACGCGACCACGTCGATCGTCATGCGCGCGCCCAAGGACGTCGCCGTGATCCACGACAAGCGCACCGCCGACGCGGTCTCCACCGCGAGCACGGTCCGCGACCTGCTGGTCAACCTCGACATCACCCTCGGCGCGGAGGACCGCGTCACGCCGGCCCTGGACACCCCGCTCACCGACGGGCTGCGCGTCCGGGTGCAGCGGGTCGAGACCAAGCAGGTGGTGCGGAGCGAGAGCGTCGACTTCACCGTCAACCGCGTCAGCGACAAGTCGATGTACAAGGGCGAGTCGCAGGTGGTGCGCAAGGGGCGCGAAGGCGCCGAGCGGGTCACCTACTCGATCGTCTACGTCGACGGCAAGCGCACGTCGAGCAAAGTGCTCTCCCGGACCACGACGCGCGAGGCGCGCGAGCAGGTGGTCAAGTACGGCACCAAGGTGCGCAAGCTGCAGAACAACGGCCTGAACTGGGACGCCATGGCCCAGTGCGAGGCCGGCGGCAACTGGCACATCAACACCGGCAACGGCTTCTACGGCGGCCTGCAGTTCGACTCCGGCACCTGGCTGGCCAACGGTGGCGGCAAGTACGCCCCGCGCGCCGACCTCGCCAGCCGTGAGGAGCAGATCGACATCGCGACCAAGCTCTACAACAGCCGCGGCTCCAGCCCGTGGCCCGTCTGTGGCGCACGGCTGTAAGTCCGGTCCCAAAGATCATTCCGGCGGGACCAGGGTCCCTGCGCCCTGCCGCCGGCGGTCCGTTACTGTTTCGTGACCGACCACCCCCACTGACGACAGAGCTCGAGGAGCCCTTTCACCGTGCTGCGAAGTGTGAAGTACGGCCTCTACGGCGCCGTCCTGGCCGGCCTCGTGGCCGCCCCGGTCGTGTGGATGTCGGTCGACAAGAGCGTCACCCTGACCGTCGACGGCAAGGCCCGGACGGTCTCCACCACCGCCAGTGACGTCGGCGCGCTGCTCTCCGACCAGGGCCTCAAGGTCAAGCAGCGCGACCTCGTCGCCCCGTCCACCACGACCTCGGTCAAGGACGGCATGAAGGTGGTCGTCAACCGGGCCCGGCTGCTGCACCTCAACGTCGACGGCAAGGCGCAGTCCATCTGGACGACCGCCCCCACCGTCGCAGTGGCGCTCGCGCAGCTGGGTTACTCCGACAGCGACTTCGTCTCCGTCTCGCGCTCCCGGCGGCTCCCGCTCGACCCCACCGCCATCGCCATCCGGACCCCCCGTGTCGTCACCGTGGTCCACGACGGCCAGCGCGAGACGGTCAGCACCACCGAGCCGACCGTGGCGCGGCTGCTGGCCACCATCGCGGTCCGCGTCGACGGCGACGACCGGCTCTCGGTGGCGCCGAGCGCCGCGACCGCCCAGGGTCAGACCATCGTGATCCAGCGGGTCGCGCAGAAGACGCTGACGCGCACCGTCGACCTCGACTACGCCACGACCCGCAAGAACGACGGCGACCTGCGCAAGGGCGCCACGAAGGTCATCCGGCCCGGCCGCAACGGCAAGGCCCAGGTCACGTACGTCATCACCACCGTCGACGGCAAGAAGTCGGCCTCCCGCAAGGTCAAGACGGTGACGCTGACCGCGCCGCGGACCCGGATCCTGGCTGTCGGCACCAAGAAGGTCGCCCTCGCCGCCATGGCCCCGACGCCGAGCCCCGGCTCGGCCAAGGCGATCGCGAAGCAACTGGCGGCGCAGCGCGGCTGGGGCGACGACCAGTACAGCTGCCTCGTCGAGATGTGGAACCGCGAGAGCGGTTGGCGCGTCACGGCCGAGAACTCCGGCAGCGGTGCCTACGGCATCCCGCAGGCCCTCCCCGGCTCCAAGATGGCCTCCGCCGGGCCGGACTGGCAGACCAGCGCGGAGACGCAGATCAAGTGGGGCCTGGGCTACATCGCCGCCCGCTACGACACCCCCTGCGGCGCGCTGAGCTTCTGGAACGCGAACCACTACTACTGATCGGTCGGGGGCTAGGGTCGTCGGGTGGCACCTGACGTCCTCGAGCTCGCCCACGACCGCCGCGGTACCGGACCACTGCTGGTCCTGCTGCACGGCATCACCGAGGATCGGCGGTCCTGGGACCCGCTGACCAACGAGCTGGCGCACGACCACACCGTGCTGCGGGTCGATCTGCGCGGGCACGGTGAGTCGCCGGCCGGGGAGGCGTACGGGCTCGCCGACTACGCCGCCGACCTCGCGCCGCTGGTCGGTGACGAGGTCCCGCTCGTCGTCGGTCACTCGCTCGGCGGGACCGTCGCCACCGCCTACGCCGCGGCCTATCCGACCCGCGGGGTGGTCAACGTCGACCAGTCGCTGGACCTCGCCTCGCTGCAGGACCAGCTCAAGCAGGCCGAACCGGCGCTGCGGGGCGACGCCTTCGGCGAGGTCATCACCGCGCTCTTCGACGGCCTGCGGGGACGCCTCGGCGACGAGGAGTTCGGACGGCTGTCGCGGCTGCGGGCGCCTCGCCAGGACGTCGTCCTCGGCACCTGGTCGCTGCTGCTGGACCACACCGCCGACGAGGTCAGCGCCGCGGTGTCGGCCACGGCGCGCGCGGTCCGGGTGCCGTATCTCTCCCTCTTCGGCATCGACCCCGGCCCGGACTACGCCGCCTGGCTGAGCTCGCTCGTTCCCGGTGCGACCGTCGAGGTCTGGGACGGTGACGGTCACTATCCGCACCTGGTCCAGCCCGACCGTTTCGTGGCCGCGGTACGTGCCTTCGAGGCGGAGCTGTGAGCGCCGTGCTCGACGACGCCCGGGGGCAGTCCGACGAGCTGGTCGCGCTGCGCCGGGATCTGCACCGCCACCCCGAACTGGGCCTGGAGCTGCCGAGGACGCAGGAGCGCGTCCTGCGTGAGCTCGACGGCCTCCCGCTGGAGATCACGACCGGCCGCGCCGGCCTCGGGTCGGTCGCGGCCGTCCTGCGCGGTGGTGCCGGGGGGACGGGTGAGCGCTCGGTGCTGCTGCGGGCCGACATGGACGGCCTGCCGCTCGCCGAGCAGACCGGGCTGGACTTCGCTGCCACCACCGGCACCATGCACGCCTGCGGCCACGACCTCCACACGACGATGCTGATCGGCGCCGCCCGGCTGCTCGCCGCCCGGCGTGACGCGCTCGCCGGGGACGTGATCTTCATGTTCCAGCCCGGGGAGGAGGGCTACGACGGCGCCGGACACATGATCGCCGACGGCATCCTCGAGGTCGCCGGTCCGCGCCCCGAGGCCGCCTTCTTCCTGCACGTCACCTCCTCGACCGTGCCGAACGGCGTGGTGGCGCTGCGACCGGGGCCCATGCTCGCCGCCGCCGACACCCTGCACGTCACGGTGATCGGCACCGGCGGGCACGCGTCCAACCCGCATCGGGCGCAGGATCCCGTCGCGGTGACGGCCGAGATCATCACGGCGCTGCAGACGTTGGTCACCCGACAGTTCGACGTCTTCGACCCGGTCGTGGTCACGGTGGGCAACCTCCACGCCGGCACGCAGCACAACATCATCCCCGAGCGTGCCGAGTTCCAGGCGACGGTCCGCTCGTTCTCGGCCGCGCACCAGGCGGCGATGAGCGAGAAGGCGGTTCGCCTGGTCCGCGGCATCGCCGAGGCTCACGGGCTGCGTGCCGAGGTCGAGTACGAGTCGCTGTACCCGGTGACCGTGAACGACGCGGGGATGACCGATCTGCTGGGGGCCACCGCCGCCGAGCTGCTGGGCGAGCCGGCCGCCATGATCATGCCGAACCCGCACACCGGCTCCGAGGACTTCTCCCGCGTGCTCGACGCCGTCCCCGGCGCCATGGCCTTCCTCGGGGCGTGCGCGCCGGGCGTCGACCCGGATGCCGCGCCCTACAACCACTCGCCGTTCGCGCACTTCGACGAGGGTGTCCTGCCCACCGGCGCCGCGCTCTACGCCTCGCTGGCGCTCGCCACGCTCTCGCGCCCCACCGGGACGTGACCGATCCGCTCCTCGGCCCGGCCGAGATCCGCACGCTGGCCGGCCGGCTCGGTGTCCGCCCGACCAAGCAGCTCGGCCAGAACTTCCTCCACGACCCCAACACCATCCGGCGCATCGTCCGCACCGCCGAGCTGGAACCCGGTGAGCGCGTCCTCGAGGTGGGCCCCGGGCTGGGGTCGCTGACCCTGGGACTGCTCGCCGCCGGACATCCGGTGACGGCGCTGGAGATCGATCCGGTGCTCGCCGCCGCGCTGCCGGAGACGGTGGCGCAGCGCTGCCCCGAGGCAGAGCTGATCACGGTCACGGGCGACGCGCTGCGCACGACCGAGCTGCCGGGGGCCGCACCCACCGCCCTGGTCGCCAACTTGCCGTACAACGTGGCGGTGCCGGTCGTGCTGCACCTGCTCACCACGCTGCCCTCGCTGCGCCGTGGGCTGGTGATGGTGCAGGCGGAGGTGGCCGACCGGCTGGCCGCCGCGCCGGGTAGCAAGGTCTACGGCGTGCCCAGCGTCAAGGCCGCCTGGTTCGCCGAGACGAGCCGTGCCGGTGCGGTGCCGCGGGCCGTCTTCTGGCCCGTCCCCAACGTGGACTCCGGTCTGGTGCGGCTGTTGGTCCGCGAACCGCCGCCGACCTCGGCGACGCGGGCGGACGTCTTCGCCGTCGTGGACGCCGCCTTCGCCCAGCGACGCAAGACGCTGCGTGCGGCGTTGTCGTCCTGGGCGGGCTCCGCGCCCGCCGCCGAGACGGCGCTGCGCGAGGCGGGTATCGATCCGGGCGCGCGGGGTGAGACCCTGTCCGTCATCGATTTCGCGCGTTTGGCCGCCACGCGGCCCTGACGGAGGAACTCACCGTGACGTACCCGCAGCAGCCCTACGGTCAGCAGCCCGGCCAGCAGCCCTCCTGGCAGCAGCCCGGCCAGCAGCCCTCCGGGCAGCAGCCGGGTCAGCAGTCGTCGTCCGGCCAGCCCTCCTACGGGCAGTACGGGCAGCAGGGGCAGTACGGGCAGCCCGCCTACGGGCAGCAGCCGTATGGCCAGCAGCCGTACGGGCAGCAGGGGCAGTACGGGCAGCAGCCGTATGGTCAGCAGCCCTACGGTCAGCCCGGCTACCCGCCGGCGCCGTACCCCGCGATGGGGGCGGTGCAGAAGCCGGTGGGGTGGTTCGTCGTCAACTGGCTCTTCTTCTGGCCGCTGGCCATCTACTCGCTGGTGTCGGCGTGGCAGAACATCGACCCGGCCCTCTTCCGCGGCGACATCGCCGGCGCGCAGCGCGAGGCCGACCGCGTGAAGAAGTTCGGCATCATCGCGCTCTGCGTCTGGGGCGGGATCATGGTCTTCTACCTCATCGTGGTCGTGGCCCTCGTCGGCTCCACGACCTGACATGACCGATCCGTCCGCGCCGGGCGCTGAGCCGTATCCGGGCCCGCCCGCCTGGTCCGCCGACCCCTACGGCCCGCCGACCCACCCCGGTCAGAGCCCGACCTACGGATATCCGCCTGCCCCCGGATATCCGCCGCCGGGGTATCCGCCGCAGCCCGGCTACCCACCGCCGTACGGCTACCCGCCTGCGCCACGGGCGACCAACGGACTCGCGATCGCGTCGCTGGTCCTCGGCGTGCTGTGGCTCTACTGGCTGGGCAGCCTGCTCGCGCTGATCTTCGGCCTCGTGGCCCGCAGCCAGATCAAGCAGCGGGGCGAGAGCGGCGACGGCATGGCCATCGCGGGCGTCGTGCTCGGGCTGGTCGGACTCGGTGCGCTGCTGCTCTTCTTCGTCATCGGCGTCACCGTCGCCGACAGCGGCGGTTAGGAACGGCTAGGAACGGCCCTGGAAGAGGCTTGTCACCGAGCCGTCCTCGAAGACCTCCTTAATCGCCTTCGCGAGCAGCGGGGCGATCGACAGCACCGTCAGCTTGTCGAACTGCTGCTCCGGCGTGATGGGCAGCGTGTTGGTGACGACGACCTCGGCCACCCGGCTGTTCTTGAGCCGGTCGGTGGCCGGGCCGGAGAAGATGCCGTGGGTCGCGGCGATGACGACATCGGTCGCGCCCTCGTCGAAGAGCAGGTCGGCGGCCTTGGAGATCGAGCCCGCGGTGTCGATCATGTCGTCGATGAGCAGGCAGCAGCGGCCGCTGACCTCTCCGACGACGCGGTTCGCGACGACCTCGTTGGCGGCGTCGATGTTGCGGCTCTTGTGGACGAAGGCGAGGTCCAGGCCGCCGAGCTCGTCAGCCCACTGCTCGGCCGTGCGGACGCGTCCAGTGTCGGGGGAGACGACGACGAGGTCGCGCTCGCCGTACTTCTCGCGGATGTGATCGGCGAGCAGCGGCATGGCGAAGAGATGGTCGACGGGTCCGTCGAAGAAGCCCTGGATCTGCGCGGTGTGCAGGTCGACGGCCATGAGGCGGTCGGCACCGGCTGTCTTGAACATGTCGGCGATCAGGCGGGCCGAGATGGGCTCGCGGCCACGATGCTTCTTGTCCTGGCGCGAGTAGGGGTAGAACGGCGCCACCACGGTGATGCGTTTGGCCGAGGCCCGCTTCAGCGCGTCGACGAGGATGAGGCTCTCCATCACCCATTCGTTGATGGGTGTGGTGTGCGACTGGACGACGAAGGCGTCCGTGCCGCGGACGGACTCGTTGGGCCGGATGAAGAGCTCGCCGTTGGCGAAGACGCGGCGCGTGGTCTCGGTGACCGTGATGCCGAGGTACTGGCCGATCTCGTCGGCCAGTTCGGGATAGGCGCCGCCCGAGAGCAGCACGAGACTCTTGCTGCCGGCGACCTGGAGCGTGGACATCGTCAGTTCTCCTGCTCGGTCTGGGCGAGAGCACGTGCGGCGGCATCGGCGGCGGGCGTCCCGGCTCGTTTGCGTTGCACCCAGCCTGCCACGTTGCGCTGCTGCGCGCGGGCGACGGCCATCGCACCCGGCGGGACGTCGTGGGTCAGCACGGATCCGGCGGCGGTGTAGGCCCCGTCGCCGATGGTGCGCGGGGCCACGATCATCGTGTCCGACCCGATCCGGACGTGGTCGCCCACCGTGGTGTGGTGCTTGGCGACCCCGTCGTAGTTGACGAAGACCGTCGCCGCGCCGATGTTGCTGCCCTCGCCGATGGTGGCGTCGCCGACGTAGCTCAGGTGGGGCACCTTGGACCCCCGTCCGACGGTCGCGTTCTTCAGCTCGACGTAGGTCCCGACGTGGGCCTCCTCGGCCAGGACGGTGCCCGGCCGGAGGTAGGCGAAGGGGCCGACGGTGACGCGAGCGCCGATCCGGGCGCTGATCGCCACGGTGCGGGTGACGACGGCGCCGGCGCCGACCACGGTGTCGGTGAGCGTGCTGTCCGGCCCGATCTCCGCGCCGGCGGCGACCGAGGTGGCGCCGCGCAGCTCGACCGACGGCCGCAGCGTGACGTCCGCGGCGAGCTCGACGCTGGCGTCCACCCAGGTCGTCGCGGGGTCGGTCACCGTCACGCCGGCGCGCATGTGCGCCTCGAGCAGGCGCTGGTTGTACGCCCGGTGGGCGGCGGCGAGCTGCACCCGGTCGTTGACGCCGGCGGTGACCTCGGCCGGTGCGACGACGGCACCGATGGGACGCGACTGAGCGGCGAAGATGCCGATGACGTCGGGCAGGTACTCCTCGCCCTGGGCGTTGGCGGTGGAGAGCCGGGTCACCGCCTCACGCAGCAGGGAGTGGTCGAAGGCGTAGACGCTCGTGGCGACCTCGGCGATACCGAGCTCGTCGGGGGTGGCGTCCTTGTGCTCGACGACCCGCAGTACGGCGCCGTCGCTGTCACGGACCACCCGGCCGTAGCCGGTGGGGTCGGTGACCACGCTGGTGAGCAGGGTGGCAGCGGCCCCGGACGACTGGTGCTCGGCGACCAGGGCTGTGAGCGCGGCCTCGGTCAGCAACGGGGCGTCACCGGGGACGATCACCACCGTCCCGGTGGCGTCGCCGGGGACCGCCGCCAGGGCGAGCCGGGCGGCGTGGCCGGTGCCGTTCTGCTCGGCCTGGACGACCGGCACCGCGTCGGGTGCGATCTGCGCCAGGTGGGCGGTGACCTCGTCGCGGCGATGCCCCACCACGACGACCGCGTGCTCCGGGCGCAGCGGCGCGGCCGCCGCCAGCACGTGGCCCAGCATGGTGCGGCCGGCGAAGGCGTGCAGCACCTTGGGGGTGGCCTGCGAGCGCATGCGGGTGCCCTCCCCGGCGGCGAGGACGACGACGGCGGCGGGTGGGACGAGCACGGGCGGGCAGCACCTCTCGTAGCGCGGGTGGGGATCGCTGTGGCTGGGGGACTCGGACTCGAACCGAGACTGCACGGCTCCAAAGGCCGGCGGGCTGCCGATTACCCCATCCCCCACAGAACGCCGCTCAGCCTATGCCAACGTCCGCTGAGCGAGGATGTCGTGCTCACAGACAGCCTGGCTACGCTTGCGTAAGTTACGCTTCCGTAGCCCGTCCGATACCGCGCCCGCTCGCGTGCGGTCCCCGACGAAACGAAAAGAGCCACTGCCCATGACCCTGCTCGACGAGCGCCCCGGCGCCACGCCGAAGCCGACCTTCGAGGGAACGAAGAAGCGCGGGGAGCAGACCATGCTCTACGCCTTCGTGATCCTTCCCTTCCTCGCCTTCCTCGCCGCCGTCCCGGTCGCCTGGGGCTGGGGCATGGGCTGGACCGACGTCGTGCTGATGCTCGTCTTCTACGTCGTCTCCGGGCTCGGCATCACCGTCGGCTACCACCGCCTCTTCACGCACAGCTCGTTCAAGGCCAACCGGCCGCTGCGGGCAGCGCTGGCCATCGCCGGCTCGCTCGCCATCGAGGGTCCGGTGATCCGCTGGGTCGCCGACCACCGCCGCCACCACGCCTTCAGCGACAAGGAGGGCGATCCGCACTCGCCGTGGCGCTTCGGTGAGACCAAGCGCGGCCTGGCCAAGGGCTTCTGGTTCGCCCACATCGGCTGGCTCTTCGACCTCGAGCACACGAACCGCGAGAAGTACACGCCGGACCTGCTGCGCGACAAGGACATCAGCCGCATCGACAAGCTCTTCCCGGTGTGGGTGCTCGTCTCGGTCTTCCTGCCCGCGGCGATCGGTGGCCTGGTGACGATGTCCTGGGCCGGCGCGCTCTCGGCGTTCTTCTGGGCCTCGCTGGTGCGGATCTTCGTGCTGCACCACGTGACGTGGTCCATCAACTCGGTCTGCCACATGATCGGCGAGCGTCCCTTCGCCGCTCGGGACAAGAGCGCCAACTTCTGGCCGCTGGCGATCCTCAGCTTCGGCGAGAGCTGGCACAACATGCACCACGCCGACCCGACCGCCGCCCGCCACGGCGTGCTCCGCGGCCAGATCGACTCGTCGGCCCGCACGATCTGGCTCTTCGAGAAGCTGGGTTGGGCCACGGACGTCCGCTGGCCCAAGCCCGAGCGGCTGGAGAAGCTTCGCGTCAAGGCCTGACCCGCCACGGACAGCGGCCCGACACGAGACTCGTGTCGGGCCGCCGTCGTTGGTGAGGACGCTCAGGTGACGGCGGCCCGCGTGGCGTAGCGCGGGTCGCGGTACTCGCCACTGGTGAGGACGTCGCGCAGCGTGGTCATCGCGTCCCACACCTCGGCGAAGCCGAGATAGGGGGCCGCGAAGCCGAGGCGCAGGATGTCCGGCTCGCGGAAGTCGCCGATGACGCCGCGGGCGATCAGCGCCTGCGTCACGGCGTAGGCCTCCGGGATGCGCAGCGCCACCTGCGAGCCGCGCCGGCTCGGTTCCCGCGGCGTCGCCGAGGTGACCCCGGCCAGCTCGCGATCGGCGAAGTCGATGACGAGCTGGGTCAGCGTCAGCGACTTGGCACGGATCTGCGCGATCGAGACGCCGTCGAAGACGTCGAGCGCGGCGTCCAGCGACCGCATGGCGAGCACGGCAGGCGTCCCGATGCGGGCTCGCTCGATGCCGCCGGCGGGGGCGTAACCGGGTTCGAGGGCGAACGGGTCGGCGTGCCCCTGCCAACCGGTCAGCGGCAGCTCGGCCGCGGCGTGGTGCCGCTGCGCCAGGTAGAGCCAGGCAGGGGCGCCGGGGCCGCCGTTGAGGTACTTGTACGAGCAGCCGACCGCCGCGTCCGCGCCGATCGCGTCCAGGTCGAAGGGCACCGCTCCGGCCGCGTGAGCGAGGTCCCAGAGCATGAGCGCGCCGGCGTCGTGGACGGCGGCGGTGATGCCGGCCGAGTCCCAGAGCTCGCCGGTGCGGTAGTCCACGGCGCTGAACGAGACCGCCGCGACGTCGTCGGTGAGGACCGAGGCGAGCTCCGGCGGCGAGACGCGCACCAGGGTGAGCCCGAGCAGGCGGGCGACCGACTCGGCGAGGTACTGGTCGGTCGGGAAGTTCCCGCCGTCGGTGACCAGGGTCCGGCGGCCGGGGGAGAGCCGCACCAGCGCGGTGAGGGCCTGGAAGAGCTGGATGCTCGTCGAGTCGCCGCACATGACCTGGCCGGGCGCGGCCCCGACGAGGGCGCCGATGCGGTCGCCGACCCTGGCCGGCAGCGTCCACCAGCCGTTGACGTTCCAGGACCGGATGAGGTCGCGCCCCCACTGCCGTTCGACGGTGTCGGCGACCGCCTCGCCGACTGCAACCGGCAGCGCGCCCAGCGAGTTGCCGTCCAGGTAGCAGATCCCCTCGGGCAGGACGAAGCGCGCTCGCAGGAAGCCCAGCGGATCGGCGGCGTCGGCGGCGAGCGCGGCCTCCCGGGACGTGATCGCCGGCGGGCTCTGCTCAGGCACCGCGTTCTGCTCAGGCACTGCGCACCGTCCAGAGGTCGGCGAAGGCGGGACGGAAGAGGGTGGAGCGCAGGTAGTCCGCGCCGGCCGAGCCGCCGGTGCCGGGCTGCGCGCCGATGATCCGCTCGACCATCTTGACGTGCCGGTAGCGCCATTCCTGGATGCCCTCGTCGATGTCGACGAGGGACTCGCAGACCCCGACGAAGGGGTCGGTCTCGTCGGCGTAGAGGGCGGCGAGGAGCGCCAGGATGTCCGGATCGCCGGCGGGCCACGGCTCGCCGGGGTCCCGTTCGAGGGCGGCGGTCGGCACGTCGTGCCCCACCGCGGCCAGGCCGTGCAGCAGCGAGTCGAAGACCGAACGGCGGCGCAGGGCGGCAGCGGTGCGCGGGTCGCGCGTGGGGTCGAGGTCCCGACGCCCCAGGACGGCCTCGAGCTCGCGGAACTGCTCGGACTGGAAGCCGCTGGAGCCGCCGAGCTCCGGGCGGAAGGCGGCGAACTGCCGCGGTGTCATGGTCTCCAGCACGTCTAGCTGCCCGACGATGGTCTTGAGGATCTTCGCGATGCGCCGTGCCGGCTGGAGGGCGCCGGTGGCGTCGCCGGCCTCCAAACGGCGCTGCAGCAGCTCCGCCTCGTGCAGGATCTGCTTGAACCACAGCTCGTACACCTGGTGGATGATCACGAAGAGCAGCTCGTCGTGGGCGTCGGTGCGCGGGGACTGGCAGTCCAGCAGCTCGGGCAGGCGCAGGTAGCTCACATAGGTGAGATCGGCCGTGGTCATGGGACCATCCTCTCCGATGAGTGGGACAAGTCGATGAGCGAGGCGACCGGGCGCGCCCGGGTCCGCATGACCGGTCAGGAGCGGCGCGAGCAGCTCGTGTCGATCGGACGCACGCTGTTCGCCGAGAAGGGCTTCGACGGCGCCTCGATCGAGGAGATCGCGTCGCGGGCCGGCGTCAGCAAACCGGTGGTCTACGAGCACTTCGGCGGCAAGGAAGGGCTCTACGCCGTCGTCGTCGACCGCGAGATGGCCGACCTGCTGGGCCGGCTGACCCGTGCCCTGGACTCCGGCGAGCCCCACGACCTCGTCGAGCAGGCCGCGCTGGCCCTGCTCACCTACATCGAGGAGGAGACCGACGGCTTCCGCATCCTGAGCCGCGACTCGCCGGGGGCCGGTGCCTCCGGCGGCACCTTCTCCTCGCTGCTCAACGACATCGCCAGCCAGGTGGAGCACATCCTCGGGCGCGAGTTCAACCGTCGTGGCATCGACACCAAGCTCGCACCGATGTACGCGCAGATGCTCGTCGGCATGGTGGCGGTCACCGGGACCTGGTGGCTCGAGGAGCGCAAGCCCAAGCGCGAGGAGGTCGCCGCCCACCTGGTCAACCTCGGCTGGAACGGGCTGGCCCACCTGGAGAAGAAGCCGCGGCCACTGCGGCGCCGCAAGACATGAGTCGGCGCGGAATTCGGCACGCCCGCGGTCGGCGGACTCCTGTAGCCGGACCGGACGCGGCCTGAGAGCATGACCCCCATGCAGGGTGAGGCAGGCGGGGACGCCAACGGTCAGGCCGATGTCCCGCAGCCGGGCAACGACGTCCCGTCGTCATCGTGGGGTGAGGCGTCCTACCGCTCCGGACGCGACTCGCGCCGCGATGCCGGCCGCCACGCGCATCCGGCCGACGCCGAGGAGCGTCGGGTGACACTCGATGCCGTCGCGGCGCACGACGAGGCCGGCGCCATCATCTCCGACGCGCTGGAGCAGGCCCGTCTCGTGACCGAGCGGGCCGAGGCGGCCGCGGATGCGTTGCTGGCCGACGCGCGGCAGGACGCCGACCGGGACCTCGCCGACGCGCGCGAGGCCTCCCGGGTGCTGCGGGAGCAGGCCGAGGCCATCGTCGCCGCCGCCCGCAGTCGGGGCGCCGAACTGGACGCCCGGACTCGGCAGCGCGACGAGGAGGCCACCGCCGCGCGGGACGAGGCCAAGCGGAGCCTCGACCAGGAGCTGGCCGAGCTGCGGCGCGCCTTCGAGGAGCGCCGCGACGCTGAGCAGCAGCAGGCCGAGACTGCTGCCGCCGACGTCATCGCCGCCGCCGAGAAGCAGGCCGGCACGCTGCGTGAGGAGGCGGAGCGGGCACTCGCCGACGCCCGTCGCGAGGGCGAGCGGATCGTGGCCGAGGCGGGGGAGCGTGGGGCCGGGCTGCTCGACGAGGCGCGCGCAACCATCGCTGCCGAGAACGCAGCCGCGGCGGAGCAGACCGCCTGGACCAAGCAGACGATGACCGATCTGCTGGCCGCTGCCGAGACCGACGCCGAGAAGATCCGGCAGGCTGCGCGCGACGAGGCCAGCCAGATCGCGAAGGCCATCGCCGACGACGCCGAGCGGGTCCGGGACCGGCTCCGCAACGAGGACGCCGAGCAGCGCCGTCGCCTCACCGGCGAGCGGGAGGCCGCGGCGGCCGAGATCGCCGCCCAGCGTGCCGCCGCCGAGCAGGATGCGGCCGAGATCCGGCAGCGGGCCGGGGACGAGGCGGAGCGCCTCCTCGCCGACATCGACGTCCAGGCCGAGCGGGCCAACGACAGTGCCCAGCGCCGTCTCGCCGAGGCCGAAGCCGGCGCGCGGGCCATCCGGGCCCAGACGGCCGCCGATCTCGAACGGGTGCAGAACGAGACCCGAGAGCTGCGCCGCAGCGCCAAGCAGGAGGCCGCCCGCACCCTCACCGAGGCCCGCGCCGAGGCCGACGAGCTGCGGACCACCGCCCGCAACCTGCTCGCCGACGCCCGGGCCGAGGTTGCGGTGCTCACCGCGCACCGCGACGAGATCAGCGCGCAGCTGAGCGACCTCTCCGGCGTCATCAACGCGCTCGCCGTCGCCGAGCGGGCCCAGGGGGGCGCCGGTGCGGTCTCGGAGGCCGCCGAGGCGGCGGCTGCCGCGGTGGCCGGGAAGACGGCGTCCGCGGCCGGAGACGTGCCGGCTGGCTTTGCGACGACCGGGGACGAGCCGGGCGGGGACGAGCTGGCCGGAGGTGAGCTGGCCGGAGGCGAGCTGGCCGGAGGCGAGTCGGGCAGGGACGAGTCGGACGAGTCGGACAGGAATGAGCCGGGCGGGAATGAGCCGAACGAGTCGGCGGCCGGGAATGAGCCGGGCAGCGGGGCGCCGGTCCTGCCCGAGCCGGATGCGGGGTCCGCGGTGCCGGCGGCCGTCTCCGCCCAACGCATCGAGATCGACTTCGGCACCGAGCCGGAGCCGACGGCGGTCCGGGATGCGCCGGGTGGCCCACCGGCTCAGCCCGCGGCTGGGCAGGCAAGCGACCGGTCGCACGAGCCGGGTGACGCTGCGGCCGGCGAGCCGGGTGACGCTGCGGCCGAGCGTCCGTCTCACCAGCCGTCCCGACCCTCGGCCGACGTGCCGGCAGCGCAGTCGGTGACGCAGAGCAAGCCGGTGGCGCCGGCCCCGGCGCGCGCCGCAGGAAGCGCCCGTCCCAGGCCGGGACAGTCCTGACCCCCCGGGGCGCCCCGGCGCCTAGTACCGTGCAGACGCCACGACGCGACGAAAGCGAGCAAGCAGGCTCATGAGCGAGCAGACGAACAGCACCTTCCGCACCGTCATGCGCGGGTACGAGCCCCACGAGGTCGACCGCCACCTCGCGGAGCTGTCGCAGCAGGCCGACGAGGCGAAGTCGCGCGCCGAGCAGCTCGCCAGCGAGCTTGACTCGGTGAAGGGGCAGCTCGCGGCGGCGAACGAGGAGTCCAAGCGCGCCGCCGCCGCAGCCGCCAGCGCGCAGGCGGCCAAGCCGCTGCCGCCGTCGGAGCCGACCTTCCACGACTTCGGCAAGCGGGTCGGACGCATCTTGGCCATGGCCGAGGAGGAGGCCGAGGAGATGCGCAGCGCGGCCGTCGCCGAGGTCGACCGCAAGCTGGCCGAGGCCGAGGAGCAGAGCTCCCGCAGCCGCTCCGAGGCCGATGCCTACGCGCGCGAGACGCGCGACAACGCCGACCAGGAGGCCGCCCGCATCGTCGAGGAGGCCAAGCGCAGCGCCGACCAGATGATCGACGACGCCGAGCGGCGGGCGATGGCACGTCGTGGCGAGGCCGAGGCCGTCTACGAGGAGCAGCGTGCGCAGGCCGCCAAGGCCGCGGCGGACTTCGAGAAGACCCTCGCGGAGCGTCGTGACGCCGCCGAGCAGATCTTCCAGGAGCGCACCGACGAGATGGAGCAGGCGCTCAGCGAGGCCCGGGACCTCGTCGCCAAGACGCGTCACGAGGCGGACGCCATCGCCGCGGACTCGCAGCGCAAGGCTGCGCAGATCGCCGCGGAGTCCGAGCAGCGCGCCGAGCAGATCATCGCCGACGCCACTGCCCGCGCCGACCGCATCCGGGACGAGTCCGACCGTGAGCTGGCCGCGGCGGTCCAGCGGCGCAACGCGATCAACGCCCAGCTGACCAACGTCCGGCAGATGCTGGCGACCCTGTCGGGCACCACCCCGGCCGCCCTGCCGGACGCCGAGGAGACCGACACCAGCAAGTAACCCCTCCGATTTTGGCGGCGGACGCTCACATGTGAGCGTCCGCCGCCAAAACCGTCGAGGTGGCCGAGGTCAGCCCAGCTCGTCGGCTAGCGTGAGCCAGGCCTCCTCGGTCTGCTCCCGTTCGGCGGCGACCTCGCGCAGTTCGGCGTCGAGCTCGGCTACCTTGCCGTAGTCGGTGGCGTAAGCGGCCAGCTGCTCGTGCAGCGTGGCCTCCTTCTTCTGCAGGGTAGCGACCCGTCGCTCGAGGCGGTCCAGCTCCTTGCGGGCGGCTCTCGTGTCACCTCGCTTCTCACGCCGCTCGTCGGCAGCGCTGTCGGCCGTCGCCGCGGTGGTCGCCGCGCGGCGGGCAAGGTATTCGTCCACACCACCGGGCAGCGCGGCGAGCGAGCCGTCGCCGAGCAGTGCCACGGTGGTGTCGCAGACCCGTTCGAGCAGGTAGCGGTCGTGGCTGACGATCACCAGCGTGCCCGCCCAGCCGTCGAGCAGATCCTCCAGCGCGGCGAGGGTGTCGGTGTCGAGGTCGTTGGTGGGCTCGTCCAGCAGCAGCAGGTTGGGTTGGGCGAGCAGCAGGCGGAGCAGCTGCAGCCGGCGCCGCTCGCCGCCGGAGAGGTCGCCCACCGGTGTCCACTGCCGGGAGTTGTCGAATCCGAAGCGCTCGGCCAGCTGTCCGGCCGAGAGCTCGACCCCGCCGAGCTCGGCGGTCGTGCGGACCTCGCTGACCGCCTCCAGCACGCGCAGCCCGTCCGGCAGCTCGTGCAGTTCCTGGGTCAGATGTCCGACGTGGACGGTCTGGCCGATCCGGACCGTGCCGGCGTCGGGCTCGAGCTCGCCGGCGAGCAGTCGCAGCAGGTGGCTCTTGCCGGCACCGTTCACGCCGATGACGCCGATGCGGTCACCGGGGCCGACGTGCCAGGTGACGTGGTCCAGCAGGGTGCGGGTGCCGCCGACGGTGACGGCGACGTCCTCGACGTCGACGACCTGCCGTCCCAGCCGCCTTTGCGCAAGTGCGCGCAATTCCACGCGCTGGCGGGGCTCCGGGACATCGGCGATGAGGGTCTCTGCCGCCTCGATCCGGAACCGTGGCTTGGACGTCCGCGCCGGGGCGCCGCGCCGCAGCCACGCCAGCTCCTTGCGCAGCAGGTTCTGTCGCCGCGCCTCGCTGGCGTCGGCCTGCCGGGCCCGCTCGGCACGGGCGAGGACGTAGGCGGCGTACCCGCCGTCGTACTGCCGGACGGTCGCGTCCGCGATCTCCCACGTCCGGTCCACGACGGCGTCGAGGAACCAGCGGTCGTGGGTGACGACGAGCAGCGCCCCCTTGCGGCGACGCAGGTGGTCGGCCAACCAGGTGATGCCCTCGACGTCGAGGTGGTTGGTGGGTTCGTCCAGGACGAGCAGCTCTGCCTCGCGGACGAGCGCGGCGGCCAGCGCCACCCGCCGCCGCTCGCCGCCGGAGAGGCGGGCGACGTCGGCGTCCAGACCGACGGTGGCCAGGCCGAGACCCTCCAGGATTGCGCGGATCGCGGCATCCCCGGCCCACTCGTGCTCGGCGGCGTCACCCACCACGACCTGTCGCACCGACGTCCCCGCAGGCAGCTCGCCACGCTGGGTCACTCGGGCGATCTGCAGGTCGCGCGAACGGGTCACCCGGCCGCTGTCCGGGACCTCCTCGCCGATGATCAACTTCAGCAGCGTCGACTTGCCGCCGCCGTTGCGCCCGACGATGCCGATGCGCTCGCCCGCCGCCACGCCGAGCGAGACGCCGTCCAAGACGACGGTCGTGGCGTACGCCTTGCCGACCTCTTCGAGATTGACCAGGTTGGCCCCGGCTGCCGTCGCCATCAGATCACCCTCATCGATCGAGCACCGTTGCGCCCGCGACCGGGCCGGAGGCCGGCCGGGCGGTGCGGCAGACGCCGGCCGCCTCGAGCTCCGCGGCGAGCACGGTCGCGGCGGCAGCGCTCTCGCAGAGGAAGGCGCAGGTCGGTCCCGATCCTGACACCAGCCCGGCGAGAGCGCCCGAGCGGGCACCGGCGGCCAAGGTCTCGGCCAGTTCCGGGCGGATCGTCAGCACCGCCGGTTGCAGGTCGTTGCCGAGCCGCTCGGCGATCCGGGTGAGGTCCCCGGCGGCGAGCGCGTCCAGCAGTGCGGTGGGCTCGCCCAGCGGCGGTGGCGCGCTGCCGTCGGCCCGCATCGCGTCGAGTCGCGCGTAGGCGGCACCGGCCGAGATGCCGGCGTCGGAGATCGCGAAGACCCAGTGCAGCGTGCCGCGGGTCGGCACGCTCGTCAGCAGCTCACCCCGTCCGGTGCCGACCGCGGTACCGCCGAGAAGGGGGAAGGCGACATCGCTGCCGAGCCGAGCGGCCAGCGACAGCAGGTCCGTGCTCGCGACCTCCAGCTGCCAGAGTCGGGCGCAGGCGAGCAGGGCGGCGGCCGCGTCGGCGGAGCCGCCGGCCATGCCGCCGGCAACGGGGATCGCCTTTCGGACGTCGAGCCGCGCCGCCGCCTCGACACCCGCGTGCCGGGCCAGCAGGACGGCGGCCTGCCACGCCAGGTTGCCGGCGTCGGTGGGCAGCGTCTCGGCCCCCTCTCCCGAGGTGGTGAGGGAGAGCGCCGGGGCGGGGTGGACGTCGACCTCGTCGACGAGGTCCACGGCGTGGAAGACGTTGACGAGGTCGTGGTAGCCGTCCTCGCGCGCGGCACCGACGCCGAGGTGCAGGTTCACCTTGGCCGGGACCTGCACCCGCACCGGCGCGGGGGATGGACGGGACGGCACCCGGCCGAGCCTAGTGAGGGCTGTGGACGCACCGGACCCGTGGTCGGCGCGGCCTCGCATACCGGGTAGGCTGACGAGGTTGCCCCGGCGAGGGACGGTGCGATCGCGACAGCGACGTCACCGATCCGTCATCGACGCGGTGTCGCTCGTCGATGCGCGTCGTCGCGTCCGAGGCACCGACGTGAGTGTGACAACCCGAGAGACGATTCGTTCGAGGAGTACTGCTGTGTCCGAGGTCCGACTGTCCGCCGCCACGCGCACCGAGTTCGGCAAGGGTGCTTCGCGCCGCGCACGCCGTGACGGCAAGGTTCCGGCCGTCATCTACGGACACGGCGCCGACCCGAAGCACGTCGCGCTGCCGGCGCGCGAGTTCGCCGCCGCGATCCGCAACGGCGGTTCCAACGTCCTGCTGACCCTCGACCTGGACGGCGACGAGCAGCTGGCCATCCCGAAGTCGATCCAGCGTCACCCGATCAAGGGCTACTTCGAGCACGTCGACCTGCTGACCGTTCGCCGCGGCGAGAAGGTCACCGTCGACGTCCCGATCACCGTCAACGGCGAGATCGTGGCCGGCGGCCTGCTCAACCAGGAGAACACCTCGATCTCCGTCGAGGCCGAGGCGACCAACATCCCGACCGAGGTCGAGGTCTCCATCGAGGGCCTCGAGGTCGGCAGCCAGATCACGGCCGCCGATGTCGCCCTGCCGGCCGGTGCCACGCTGGACAGCGACCCCGAACTGCTCGTCCTCGCCATCGTCGAGGCGCCCACCGCGGAGGACCTCGAGGCCGAGGTCGCCGAGGCGGCCGAGGAGCTGGGCATCGTCGAGGACGCCCCCGAGTCGGACGAGAGCGACTCCGAGGGCGGCGAGTCCGAGGGCGAGTCGTCCGACGCCGAGAAGTCCGAGTAAGACCTCCCGTTCGCTGCCGTGGCCGACGACAGATTCCTCGTCGTCGGCCTCGGCAACCCCGGCCCGAAGTACGAGACGACCCGGCACAACGCGGGGTTCCTCGTCCTCGACCTGCTCGCCGAGCGTGTCGGCGGGGCCTTCAAGAGCCACCGCAGTCGCGCCGACGTCGTCGAGGGCCGGCTCGCGGGCCTGCCCGTGGTGCTGGCCAAGCCGAAGTCGTACATGAACGAGTCGGGCGGCCCGGTGAAGGCCGTCGCGGCCTTCTACAAGATCCCGCTGGAGCGGATAGTCGTCGTCCACGACGAACTGGACGTGCCCTTCGGGACGCTGCGCATCAAGCGCGGCGGCGGCGACGGCGGCCACAACGGGCTGCGGTCCACCACCTCGGCGCTCGGTGGCAAGGACTATGCACGGGTGCGTTTCGGCATCGGCCGACCGCCCGGACGGCAGGATCCCGCCGACTACGTGCTTCGCGATTTCGCCCCGGCCGAGCGGAAGGATCTCGGCTTCGAGATCGACCGGGCAGCCGACGCCGTGGAGGCGGTCATCACCGACGGCATCGAGGCCGCGCAGAACAGGTTCCACTAGGGCGTGTCTGACAATTCTCGCTCGTCGCGAGCGGCGGTCGGGTGCGCGCGATGCAAGGCGGAGGAGGACGGTCGTAGCCTGCTACGGCCGACGACGACAACGCGGCAGCGTGCGTGCCCGGGCGTCGCGCAGCAGAGCACGGGATTGTCAGACACGCCCTAGGGGCCCGTCCGACGGTTGTCGCTCGTCGCGAGCGGAGCACGGGATCGTCAGACACGCCCTTGTCGTACCGTAGACGCGGTGAGTGCCACCGTCACCCGTCTCGGCGACTCGTTCGCCCGCGATCTGCCCGAGCTCGCTCTGGCCTGGCGGGCCGAAGCGGCCCCCGAGCCGCAGTTGCTCGTCCTCAACGAGCCACTGGCCGCGGAGCTCGGCCTGGATCCGGCCTTCCTCCGCAGCCCCGAGGGGTTGCGCTTCCTGGTCGGCAACGAGCTGCCGGCCGGGACCGTCCCGGTCGCGCAGGCCTACTCGGGGCACCAGTTCGGTTCTTACTCGCCGCGTCTGGGTGACGGCCGGGCCCTGCTGCTCGGCGAGCTGAGCGGTCGGGAGCTGCACCTCAAGGGCTCGGGACGCACGCCCTTCGCCCGTGGCGGCGACGGCCGCGCCGTGGTCGGGCCGATGCTGCGCGAGTACGTGCTCAGTGAGTCGATGCACGCCCTCGGCGTCCCGACCACCCGCTCGCTGGCCGTGGTCGCGACCGGACGCGCGGTGCAGCGCGAGACGGTGCTGCCCGGTGCGGTCCTGGCTCGGGTGGCGGCGAGTCATCTGCGGGTCGGGACGTTCCAGTACGCCGCCTCGTTGCAGGACGCCGAGCTGCTCGGGCGCCTCACCACCTACGCGATCGCCCGCCACCACCCCGAGCTCGCCGCCGCCGACAACCCGGCGCTGGGGTTGCTGCAGGCCGTGATTGCCGCGCAGGCCGCGCTCGTCGCGCAGTGGATGCTGCTGGGCTTCGTCCACGGCGTCATGAACACCGACAACATGACCATCTCCGGCGAGACCATCGACTACGGCCCCTGCGCCTTCCTCGACGACTACGATCCCGAAGCCGTCTTCAGCTCCATCGACGGGATGGGGCGCTACGCCTACGAGAACCAGCCGCCCGCCGCCCAGTGGAACCTGGCCCGACTGGCCGAGGCGCTGCTGCCGCTGCTCGCCGACGACCAGGATGCGGCGGTCACGCTCGCCAACGGCGCCCTGCAGACCTTCGGCGCCCACTACGAGCAGGCCCGCCTCGCCGGTTTGCGCCGCAAGCTGGGTCTCGCCATGACCGTGGACGACGCCGTGGTGGCCGAGCTGGGCGAGCAGCTGCTCTCCCTCATGCAGGCCGACCACGTCGACTACACCGGGCTGTTCCGCGACCTCGCCGGTGCCGCGCGCGACGATGCCGAGCCGGTACGCGGACGCTTCCTGGACCTCGCCGGCATCGACGCCTGGCTCGCGCGCTGGCGAGCTCTCGCGCCGGACGCGGCGGTCCTGGCGGCGACCAACCCCGTCTACGTGCCTCGCAACCACCTGATCGAGCCCGCCCTGGCGGCGGCGAACGACGGCGACCTGCGCCCCGTGCTCGACTTGATCGAGGCGATATCGCGCCCCTTCACCCGGCGAGCTGGTCTCGAGCGTTTCGAGTCCGACGCGCCCGCCGACTTCGGGCGTTACCAGACGTTCTGCGGGACCTGAACCGGACGCCTTCAGGCGCGACCTTCGCAGATCCATTGATTCACCACGCCGGCATACCGGCGATGCACCCAGAGACTCTGACCAGCCTTCCCGAGTAGCCGGCAGTATTGCCTGCCGTTGTCGTTGATCACCTGGAAGGCGCTGCGGTCCATGGTCGTCAGCAGCGGTCCCAGCTCGTTCCCGGAATAGCGTCGCCAGACTGCCGCGGAGTCTGCGGTGAGGGTCAGTGCGCGATCACGCGTGAAGAGCTGCTCGACGTTCGCGTGCCCGCCGAAGCGCGGGTACAGCCCTTGCAGTGCCGGCAGGGCAGAGTCCGCCGTCGCCCCCTGGCGCTGTAGCGACCTGATCAGCGCGGCCATCGCTTCGTCCCGGTAAGCCGGGTCGAAGCCGAAGGGGGTGCGCCAAGGTAGTCGCATCGCGCGAGAGTAGCTCGCCGGGGTGTGAATCCAACGCGGAATGTACTGCTAACACTGGCATGTTCGAATATGCTCGATTGTATGGGGGAGGGTATCGGCGAGGCGCTGGCTCGGTTGCACGCTGCCCTCGACGCGCTGGGCGATGCGGCGTTGGACGGGTTGTCTGATGAGGAGACGCTGCAGTTTGCGCGGGAGGTCGAGACGGTGGCGCGGCGGGTGGCGCCGGTGCAGGAGCGGGTCGCGGCCGAGGTGGACCGGCGTGGGGTCGCGTTCGCATACGGGTGCGCGAAGACGTCGGTGCTGTTGTCGCAGCTGCTGCGGTTGTCGCGCAGCGAGGCCACGGCGCGGGTCAGGGCGGCCGACCGGTTCACGCCACGGCAGGCGCTGAGCGGTGAGGTGTTGCCGGCACTGCTGCCGCAGGTGGCCGCCGCGCAGCAGTCAGGACAGATCTCACCGCGGCATGCCGCCGTCATCGCCGATGCCCTCGACCGGCTCCCCGATGCGGTCGACGAGACCGGTCAGGTGGCTGGCGGGGCGGGTCGGATGGCCGAGATCGAGACGTTCCTGGTCGAGCAGGCCCGCCAGTTCACCCCCGACACTCTGGCCACGGTGACCCGCCGGCTGGTCGACACCCTCGACCCGGACGGCACCCTGCGTGACGTCGACTACCGGGACCGACGCCGCAGCCTGACGATGCGTCAGCGTCCGGACGGATCAGTGACCGGTCGTTTCGAGGGGACGGCTGAATTGGGCGAGCTGTTGCTGACGGTGCTGGACGCCACCGCCGCGCCGAAACCGGCAGCCGAGGGTGTCGCTGATGGCCGGACGCTGGAGCAGCGGCAGCACGACGGACTCGCCGACGCGCTGCGGCTGGTGCTGCGGGCCGGGGAACTGCCCACCGTGAACGGGGTCGTCGCCACCGTGATCCTCACCGCCAGCACCGAGCAGTGGCGCGACGGACACGGCCTGGTCCGCACCGGTCACGGCGCCCTCGTCCCCACCAGCGACGCCAGCCGCATCGCCGGCGGCGAGGCCAGGTTCCTGCCTGTCCTCTTCGACACCGACGACCCACCCGACAATCCATTTAGCAGCCCACTCGGCGGCCCACTCGACGACCCACCTGATGCCGCACCTGATGCCGCACCTGATGCCGCACCCGACACCTGGCCGCCGGAGGTCTCGACGATCTTCCGGACCGTCCGCCCGGTCGCCGCCTACGGCCAATCCCAGCGGCTCTTCACCCAGAACCAGCGACTCGTCTTCACCGCCCGCGACGGCGGCTGCAGCTTCCCCGGCTGCACCACGCCCGCCCTCTGGTGCGAAGCCGACCACCTCACAGCCTGGACCGACGGCGGCCCCACCAGCATCAACAACGGTCACCTGCTCTGCCGACACCACCACCGCGAGAAAGACCGGCAAGGCTGGACCGTCACCATGATCAACCAACAACCCCACTGGACCCCACCAGCCTGGCTCGACCCCACCCAAACCCCACGCCACAACCACGCCCACCACCCCCTCAGCGTCACCTGACGACGGTGAAAGCCTGTATCGAGCGGTGTGGCGTGAATCGGCCGTGGCGCTCAGCCGACGCACTTGCGGGACGACAGCCCGAAGACGGTGTCACCCGTTGCCGTGGTCGAGACAGCGGCCAGCCGGAGGCAGTGCCGGCCGCTCGGGAATGCCGCGAGCGTCACCCCGCGACGGTCGGCCGGCACGGTGGTGAGGGCCCGGCGGCCCTCGCCGTCGTCCAGGAAGACCACCACCGGGGCGGTGCTGCCGGTGGGTACCCGCCAGCGCAGGTCGACGCGGGTGTCGGTCCGGGCGATCTTGGTGATCACGGGCGCGAGCCGCGGATCGAAGACCGCACTGCCGCTCGGCCCGGACGGCAACGTGCTGACGCTCGGGACGACGACCACCGGCGCGGTCGAGGCCGAGGTCGACGGTGTGGGGGTGGGCCGGGGCTCGACGGCGGGTTGGTCGTCACCCGAGCGCAGCACGCCGAGCAGCACGCCCGCGGCCAGCGCGGCGGCAGTGACGCCGGTGAGCGCCCACCAGCGGCGGTTCGAGCGAGGCACTGCGTCCGGCTCGGCGGGCGGTGGTTCCACGGGACGACGCCCGGTGGCGTCCTCGTCGGGCCGGCTCTCCGCTGGGCTCGGCGACGGCAGGTGGGCCAGCGCGGAGACCGCGACGGGCTCGTACCCGGCCGCCCCTCCCGGCGCCTCGGCTCCCGCTGGGCTCGCCGTGGCGGCAGCTGCCGACGGTGTGGCCCCGGACGGTGTGGCCCCGGACGGTGTGGCCCCGGACGGTGTGGCCCCGGACGGTGTGGCCCCCGACGGTGTGGCCCCCGACGGTGTGGCCCCCGACGGTGTGGCCCCCGACGGTGCGGTCCCGGCAGATGGGGCCTCGGGAGGGGCGCCCTCGACGGGCATGGCCGGGGACGAAGCATCGTCCACAGGCGAGTCAGGGCCGGACGACGTCTCCGAGCGGGTTGCGACGGGCGCCGGTGGAGTCCCGGACGGCACCCCGGTAGAAGCTGTCGCCCCGGTAGACGCTGCCGCCTCGGCAGGCGCCCAGCTGCGCTCCTCGGTCGGGAGGGCGTCGAGTGCCGCGCGGAGCTCGGCGGCCGAGGCGAACCTGTCCTCACGCGCCTTGGCCAGGCATCGAGCGACGACGGCGGCTAGCTTCACCGGCACGTCGTCACGGCTCAGCGTGCGGGGCGTCTCGGTGCGTGCCCGCCGCAGGTAGGCGAGCGCGGAGTCCTCGTCCGGGTCGTCGGCGGCGAACGGCGCGCGGCCGTCGAGCATGGTGAACAGCGTCGAGCCGAGCGAGTAGATGTCGTCGGCGACGGTGGGCTTCTCGCCGTCCAGGATCTGCGGCGAGGCGTGGCGGTAGGAGAAGCGCTCCAGCGACGCCGAGTGACCGGCGTCGATGGCGCGGGCGAGTCCGAAGTCGGCGAGCACCCAGGACGTCGGCAGCACGAGCACGTTCTGTGGCTTCACGTCCCGGTGAAGGACGCCCTGGTCGTGGGCGAAGGCGAGGGCGTCGGCGATGACCGAACCGGCCGCGACCACCTCACTCACCGGCAGTGGACCGCGGGCCCGGATGCGGTCGTGCAGCGAACCCAGTTCGAAGTAGTCCATGACCAGGCAGGGCCTGCCCGCGCCGGTCGTCCCCACCGCGAGGACGGTCATGATGTGCGGGTGCTGCCGCCCCAGGCGGACGGTGATCTCCAACTCGCGGCGGAACCGCGCCAGCGCCTCGGCGTTGTCCGGGGTGTCGTCGAGCTCGACGACCTTGATCGCGACGTCGCGACCCACCTCCTCCTCGTGGGCGCGATAGACGACGCTGTCCCCGCCGCGTGCCACGACGACCGCATCGCGGTAGCCCGGCAGCAGGGCGGGCGGATCGGCCGTCGGCGGTGCGGCGCGACGCGGCGCCCAGGCGGCGTCGTCGTCACCGGGCCGGGCTGCGCCGGCGGGGAGGTCGCGGTCGGTCACGACGGCGGCTGCCAGTGTCGGCGGACCAGGACGATCTCCCGCTCGGCGACCTCGAGATCAGCCTCGTTCGGCCGGTTGACGTCGCGGGCGCGCAGCGCACCGCTCACTCCCAGCCGTGACGGGCCGGCGCCGGCGAGGTCGTGCAGGCCTCGCTCCTCGTCCTGTCGCCGCCGGGGACGGTCGGCGGAACGTGCGGCACGGGATCCGGCGGAGGTGGACACCGGCGGGGCCGAGGTGGCCGGCGGCGTCGCCCGGTCGGCTACCGGCGGCGGGCCGGCCGGGGCTGCGGCGCGACGACGGCGACGGCGCTGCCGTCGCTGGGGGTCGGCCGACTCGGACATGGGTCGATCCTTGCGCACCCGTCGGCGCGACGCACGAGGGCCGGGTCCGGCACGCCTCCGGACTCGGCCCTCGCCACTGTCGTGGCCCCGCTCAGTCGGGGATGTAGTCGAACGTGTCGGGGTCGGGGCCGGTCCGCTCGTTCTTGTTCACCGAGCTGATCGTCTCGATGTCGTCGCCGTCGAGCTCGAAGTCGAAGATCGAGATGTTCTCGACGATGCGCTCGGGCGTCGTCGACTTCGGGAAGACGATGTCACCGCGCTCGATGTGCCAGCGCAGCACGACCTGCGCCACCGTCTTGCCGTACTTCTCGGCGATGGAGTTGATCACCGGGTCGTCCAAGACCTTGCCCTGCGCGATCGGCGACCAGGCCTCCACGGCGATCTGGTGTTCGCCGCAGTACGCCCGGACGTCGTCCTGGGTGAGGTACGGGTGGACCTCGATCTGGTTGACCGCGGGGACGACCTCGGTCTCGGCGAAGAGCCGACCCAGGTGGTGCGGGTTGAAGTTCGAGACGCCGATCGAGCGGGCGCGTCCCTCGCGATAGAACTCCTCGAGCGTCTGCCACGTGGAGACGAAGTCGCCGTCGTAGCGGGTCGGCAGCGGCCAGTGGATGAGGAAGAGGTCGACGTAATCGGACCCCAGCTTCTCCAGCGTCTCGTCGAAGGAGCGCTGGGCGTCCTCGGGCCGGTGGTTGCCGTTGTTGAGCTTGCTCGTCAGGAACAGCTCACTGCGGTCGATGCCGGACTTCGCGACGGCCTCGCCCACCTCACGCTCGTTGCCGTACATCTGAGCGGTGTCGATGTGGCGATAGCCGGCATCGAAGGCTCGCTGCGTCGCCTCGACGGTGTCCTTGGGTTCGATCTGGAACACGCCGAAGCCGAACTGCGGAATGGTCTTGCCGTTGTTGAGCAGGATTTCGGGAACTGCACTCACAGGTTGTCGTCTCCTTCTGCCGTTGCGTCCACAGAAGGGCCTACCCGTCAGGAGAGTGCGAGCAACTCGATGAAGGTGCGGGCGGCCTGACCGCCGTCGTCGAGCGCGATCTGCAGCGCCCGCGGGACGTCGAGATCGTCCAGCAGCGCGGCGGGGACGGCGGCCGCTCCCGGTGCCGAGCCGGGGCTGGCCGCGGCAGCGTAGAGCTGCTCGAGGGTGGCCTCGGCGGCGTCGAGATCGCCGGCGGAGTAGTCCCAGGGTGCGCTCCACTGCCGGTTGAGGCAGAGCAGTCGAACGGCGCCGGGGGTGTGATCGCGCAGCAGGTCCTGGACCAGCACGAGGTTTCCGGTGGATTTCGCCATCTTGGCTCCACCGACCGACACGATCCCCGCGCGCAGCCAGCTGCGGGCGAAGGGCGCGACGCCCGTCGCCGCCTCGGCCAGCGCCGCCTCGCAGGCGTGGTGCGGGTAGGCGAGGTCGCCGCCGCCGCAGTGGATGTCGACGGTGGGGCCGAAGAGTGCCAGCACCATGGCGGCGCACTCGGCGTGCCAGCCGGGCCGGCCGTCGCCCCAGGGGCTGGGCCAGCTGACGTCGTCGCCGGCCGACCCGGCCTGCCAGACCGCGACGTCCAGTGGGTCGTCCTTGTCGGCGTCGTCGGGGTGGTCGTGGAATTCCGTGGCCCGGCTCAGCGCCGTCTCGCGGTCGAGGCCGACGTGCGCGTAGGCACCGGAGGTCCGGGCGTAGACGGTGCCGTTGCGCTCGTAGGCCGCGTCCCGCTCGAGCAGCGCGGTGGCGAGCTGGACGACGTGCCCGATGTGCTGGGCGGCGCTGGGGGAGTGGTCCGGCGGGCGGACCTGCAGGGTGGCCATGGTCTGCTCGAAGGAGGCGCGCTGCAGCGTCGCGAGCATGGTGTGCGGCTCGCCCCGGCGGCGAGCCTCGGCGAAGAGGACATCGTCGACGTCGGTCACGTTGCGCGCGACGGTGACGGTGTGGCCGTGCCAGCGCAGCACCCGCTCGACGGCGTCGGCCCAGATGTAGGTGGCGGCGTGGCCGAGGTGCGTGACGTCGTAGGGGGTGATGCCGCAGACGTACATCCGCACCCGGCCGACCATCGGCAGCGCGGCACCGCCGAGCCGCAGACGCATGGGGGGACCGGTGAGGCGCGAGGGATTCACACCGGGCATCTTGCCAGCGTCCGCCGTGAGACCTGACAGGTCGCAACTCGGTAACGAGCGGTCGGGTTGCGGGCAACACCGGGGCATGCTGTGGACGTGCCGGATCCCTACGGCCAGGCGGCCGGACTGCTGTCGTGGTCCCACGACGTGCGTCGAGCCCTGCGCCGCCTGGACCCGACGCAGAGCCGGGTGGTGCGGCTGGTCTACTTCGAGCGGCGCACCCGCGACCAGGTCGCCGACGAGCTGAAGCTGCCGCGCGACGCGGTGACCACCGCGCTCGCCTCGGGGATGCAGGCGCTGGCGCTGGCGGTGCTGGCCTCGGACTGAGGCCTACTGACCGAAGCTCAGTCGCAGGTCCCGGTTGGTCAGTTCCTGCATCCGCTTGCGGAGGTGTCCGACGGCCGCCGGACCCGGCTCCGGCCCGTCGGTGAACAGCGTCCAGATCAGCAGGGTGCCGTCGCCGCCGTCGGGGCACACCTCGAAGCGGACGACGACCTGCGGGTGCCGCGGCCAGAGCGAGCTCCATTGCAGCTCGCTACCGGCGCGCAGGACGGTGACGGTCGGCGGGACCTCGTCGTCGAGCAGGTGCAGCCATGACCGGCGCTCCCGGTTGCCGGGGTCCAGCAGCTCGGCGTAGACGATCCGCGGTGGCGGCGCCTGCGTCCTGGCCTTCCGCCCGATCTCCCGCACCGGCGGAGCGTAGCCAGCCGGTAGCCGCCCGGGCGAACGGATTGGCACAGTCGGTATCCTGCTCGTGCGGCACCACCGCACGCGGGCGTAGCTCAATGGTAGAGCCTCAGTCTTCCAAACTGATTACGCGAGTTCGATTCTCGTCGCCCGCTCCACGAGTCTGCTTCGCCCGGCCACGACGATGGCGCGGGCTCGTCCTCGTCCTCACCCCGTTCCGAGTGCCGCCGACCGCGGCTAGGCAGCCGCGTGGGGCGCTCGCCGCGCGGCGCGGCTGGTCGCGACGGCGATCGTGACGAGCACGATCAGCAGCACCGGGACCACGAGCAGGACGGCGTGGTCGTGCAGCGCGCGTACGGCCAGGGCCCCCAGCAGCGCGCCGCCGGCGAAGGAGAGCACGACCGCCAGCAACGCGCGGGTCCGAGCTGCGGCCTCGGCGTCGTGGTCGACCAGCCATCCGGCCGCCTCGCTGACGAGTGAGCGCAGGTTCCCGGTGGTGAAGGTGGTGTTGTAGCTCGACCGGCGCACCTGGCGGAAGGTGCCGACCTGCAGGGTCGCCGCCCACGCCACGAGGATCACGGCCACGACATCGGGCAGCGCCACGAGGCCGACCACGGTGAAGACGACGCACTCGGTGACGAGGACGATGCGGGCCGGTCGGGCCAGCCAGCGCAGGTGACGTGATCGGGCGAGCGCCTCGACGGTGATCATGCCGACGATGAAGGCGGCGATGGGCGGCAGATGACGCAGCGCGGCAGCCCAATGGCCGGTGCCGGCGTCGATGCCGAAGAGCACCACGTTGCCGGTCTGGGCGTTGGCGAAGACGCCGCCGAGGGAGAGGAACGCGTAGGCGTCGAGGAACCCGCCGACCGCGGCGAGGGCCATGGCCTCGGGCACGCTCTCGTCCCGGACCCGCACCCTCGCCACGGACGAGATCCTAAGGGCCCCCGTTGTCGCTCACCCGCGCTCGCCGGGTGATCGAGGAAGAAAGCAGACGCGCGACGCGGGAGTCCCGTGCCGCCCGTGAGGCCGCGCTGAGGCGATCCGGTGCTGATCTCGCGGTCAGGACCGCGCGGCTCGGCGCGCTGCGACATCGGCATCCGAGCAGTAGCCGTGGCGGTGCCGCTTGAGGCACAGCAGACCCAGCAGGTCACCGCGGTCGTCGACCACCGCGAGTCGGCGTGAGGTCGACTCGACCAGCAGGGCATCGGCGACGGCGAGCGGTATCCCGGCCGGGACGGTGCGGCCGGCCAGCCGGGAGACCGCCAGGACCGATGCCTGCTCCGTGTCGGCCGTGCCCGGTGGCGCCGACAGGTCCTCGGCCACCACGACGCCGAGCAGTCGCCGTCCCGCCACGAGCAGCAGCGCCTGCAGATGGTCGTCGGCGAGCAGCGTGCGGGCCTGGTCGAGGCCGAGGTCGGCCGGCCAGGTCTTGGGGTGATGCAGCATGACGTCGTCGACGAGCGGGACGGTGAGCTGCCGCGGACTGGTCGCTGCCCTCGGGATTGCGGGAGGGATGCTCGTGGCCCGTCGGCTCACCTCGATCAGCACCTCCCCCTCATCCGCCGAGATAGGACATCTCGACCGGCGTCCGGGATCCGGCCACCAGGGCGCGGAGCTCGGAGTAGCGGTCGTCGCGGCCGCCCCAGAGGCCGGCGAGGAAGTCGCGCAGATCGCCGGGCCGGCGAGGGCCGCGCAGCAGTGCGCGCAGGTCGGTGCCGCCGGTCGAGAAGAGGCAGGTGTGCAGCTGCCCGTCCGCGGTGAGGCGGGCCCGGGTGCAGGTGCCGCAGAAGGGCGCCGACACCGAGCCGATGAGGCCGATCTCGGCGCTGCCGTCGCGTAGCCGCAGCCGCCGCGCCACCTCGCCGAGGCGGTTCGGCGGGAGCTCGTCGACCGGCCACCGCCGCTCGATGACCTCGCGGATCTCGGCGATCGGCACCACCTGATCGCTGCTCCAGCCGTTGGTGCTGCCGACGTCCATGAACTCGATGAAGCGCAGCACGACGCCGCTGCCGCGGAACTGCTCCACCAGGGGGACGACCTGGTCGGCGTTGATCCCGCGCCGGATGACGGCGTTGACCTTCAGCTGGGCGAACCCCGCCGCCCGCGCGGCCTCGATGCCGGCCAGCACGTCCGCGACGGCGAACCGGCTGTCGCTGGCCCGGCGGAAGGCGGCGTCGGTGACGGCGTCGAGGCTCACGGTGAGCCGACCGAGGCCCGCCGCGCGCAGTGCGGCAGCGTGACGCGCCAGCAGGACGCCGTTCGTGGTCATGGCGAGGTCCAGCTCGCCGAGGGCCGCCAGCCGTGCCACCAGGTCGGGGACGTCCGGCCGCAGCAGTGGCTCGCCGCCGGTGAGGCGGACCGTCCGGACGCCCAGTCCGACTGCCGCGGCCACGACGTCGGCGATCTCGGCGTAGCTGAGCAGCTCGGGGGAGCCGAGGTAGCGGTGGTCCGCGCCGAAGACGGCGCGCGGCATGCAGTAACCGCACCGGAGGTTGCAGCGATCCGTCAGCGAGATCCGCAGGTCACGCAGCGGACGCCCACGCCGGTCCAGAGTTCTCACGGGCAGCCTCTCCACGAACGCGACGCCTCCTCTCGGGTGGTCGTCCAGGCTGTCATCGCGCCGGACTCCGTCGGCGACGACCAGGGACGAGAACTCGACTCTCCGCGTCATCGGCCACCGCAGCGTTCGTGTCGCTGCTATTCCTTGAGGACAGGGCCGACGTCCGTCCTGCGATTCGCCCGACGGCGGGTTGAGGTGAGCAGCGCGGCGGGCTAGCTTCGCGACACGACCGGAATGCGGGGCAAGGGGGTGACTCTCGGGTGCTGAACGAGCTCACGCCGGAGACCCACGTCAATGCCCGCGACGAGCGCGGCTGGCAGCTGGTGCTGCGCGAGCACTTCGTCAGCCTCGACGTCGGACGGACGGGCGGTGACGTCCGGGGTGACGTCGAGAGTCGCATGCTGGGCCACGCCCAGGTCTCGACCGTGACGTCGGTCGATCAGAACATCTCGCGCACCGCCTCGCTGCTGCGTGACGGCGAGGCGCTGCTGCAGGTCGGCCTCATCCGCTCGGGATCGGCGATCGTCGAGCAGGACGGTCGCACCGCCACCCTGCGGCCGGGGGACTTCGTCGTCTACGAGACCTCCCGGCCCTTCGAGTGGCAGCTGCGCTCCTCGGCGCACTCGCCCCGTTGGGAGCTGACGGTGTATTCCTGGCGTCGCGCCGACTTCAACCTGAGCGAGGCGATCTCGCGGGACGCCACCGCCCGCGCCTTCAGCGCGGAGGCCGGCATGGGTCGTGTGCTGAGCAACCTGCTCTGCGACGTGGTGGACGAGCACGTCGCGCTCGGCATGGGGCACGCCGGCCAGGTGGCCGATCACGTCGGTGACCTCGTCGCGGTCGCCGCGCAGTCGCTGCCGGATCTCATCGGTGCCTCGACCCGGACCGGCACGGCCTCGCTGCTCGCCGCAGCCGATTCCTACATCGACAACCACCTCGCCGACCCTGACCTCAACCCGGATCGGGTGGCGGCGGCGGTCTCCGTCTCCACCCGGCAGCTGCACCGCCTCTTCGCCTCGCGGGAGCAGACCGTCGCCCAGACCATCCGGAGTCGTCGTCTGCACGGCGCACGGCGCGAGATCCGCAGCAGCATCGTCCGGGACAAGTCTTTGCGCGAGATCGCGCGGAACTGGGGCTTCGTCGACCTCGGTGTCTTCGGCAGGCTCTTTCGGCAGGCGTTCGGGATGAGCCCGCGCGAGTACCGCCAGCTGATGTGCGAGCTCTCCGGCGACCCCCGCGCGGTTACCCGTCCCCGACGCTGATCGGGGCTGGGAGACTTGGCCTGAGCACCCCTGGCGCGAGGTCTCGGCCGCCGTCCGGGTCGTGTCGATACGTGTCCCGTCCGGCCGCCTTCGCGGCATACAGCGCGCGGTCGGCGGCGGCGAGGCTCTGTGCGGCGCCGCGGCCGTCGCTGCACTGGGCGATGCCCGCGGAGAAGGTGACGTCCGGCTGCAGCAGCTTCCAATGCAACCGCAGTCTTTCGAGCACGGCCTCGCTCTGCCGGGGACTGGTGGACGGCAGGACCACGACGAACTCCTCGCCGCCGTAGCGCGCGCAGTAGTCGTCCTCACGCAAGATGGCCTGAAGGGCGCTTCCGAAGTCGATGAGGATTCGGTCCCCGGCGCTGTGCCCGTACTCGTCGTTGATGCGCTTGAAGTAGTCGAGGTCGCAGACGACGAGGCTGGTTCCCGGCTGGCAGGCGGCGAGTCGCACGTCGAGGTCGCGCCGGTTGGCCAAGCCGGTGAGCGGGTCGCTGAATGCGGCAGCGCGCAAAGACGCCGCCATCATCGCTTGACGAGCGACGAAACCGGCCAGCACCTCGGCCAAGACGATCCAGACACTGGTGGCAACGACGAGCCGGACCGCCACCTCGGAATCAAGCTTGCCGTAGACGGCCACGAGAGCGACCGACGAGGGCACAACCAGGGCGATGCTGGCGCGCGGGCGTTGGGTCAGCCCGGCGTAGCCGTAGCAGAGCGTGAAGAAGCCGGACAGTGGCGCGAACGACCCGCGGGTGGTGATGCCGAGTGCTGTGAAGGCAGCGAAGACGACGACGGGGAAGAGCAGCAGGGTCGGGGTCGGGTACCTGGTCCACTCGATCAGCACACTGAGCCCGGTCACGACGGCCATCACCACGGAGACGGCGGCGAGGGCCGTCCACCCTTGGTTGTCGAGGTGAAGGACGGGGGCGGCGACGGTGGTCAGCACCCCGGTGAGAACCAACAGGGCACATCCCATGCCGACCGCGCTGTCGCCGTCGCCGCGGCCGATCCGGCGGAGCAGACGCTGCACGAGGTGATCATCAGAACGGCGATGCTCTGTCTGCCGCCAGTGCACCATGCACTCACCATCGGCTGGCGCAGGGATGTCTTGAGACCCGTCACGACGGCGTCGGGGCGCCACGACCCGCCCGGGCGACGATGCCGAAGGCTCCGGCATCGTGATGTCGGTTCGTCTCGACCTATGTCTCAGAAACCGGCGTCGCTGGAGTGGCCGGGGACAATCGCCGCCCCGGCCTGCACCAACGGCGCCGCGTGGTTGACGGCCGTCGCCGCCTCGCCGAAGCCCACGCTGATGAGCGTGATCTTGTCCGGGTGCCCGCAGCAGTCGCCGGCCGCGAAGACGCGTGGCAGCGAGGTGCGTTGCGCGCGGTCGACGGCCACCTGCCGGCGGTCCAGCTCCAGCCCCCACCGCCGCAGCGGTCCGAGATCGGCCTTGAAGCCGAGCGCCGCTACCACCACGTCGGCCTTGCGGTGCAGGGTCCGCCCGGCGTCGTCGGTCAGCGAGACCCCCTCGACGACGCGGTCGCCGTGGACCGCGGTGACCTCGACAGGCGTCAGGATCTCCACGGACCCGGACCGCAGCCGGGCGACGCTGGCCTCGTGGGCGCGGAAGCTGTCCCGGCGGTGGACGAGGGTGACGCTGCGGGCCACCGGCTCGAGCGTGACCGCCCAGTCGACGGCGCTGTCCCCGCCGCCCACCACCACGACATCGGCGCCGGCGTAGTCGGCCGGTCGCGGGACGAAGTGCACGACACCGCGGCCGGTGAACTCGTTGCCCGCCGGCAGCGGGCGCGGCGTGAAGCTGCCGATGCCGGCGGCGAGCAGGACGGCGCGACCACGCAGCACCGTGCCGCCGGTCGTCGTCAGCAGGGCGTGGTCGGGTCCGGTCACCAGGTCCACGACCTGCTCGCCGAGGACGTACCGGGGCTTGGCGGACTCGGCCTGCTCGGCCAGCGCGTCGACGAGCTGCTGCCCCTTGACGGCGGGGTAGCCGGCGACGTCGAAGACCAGCTTCTCCGGGTACATCGCCGCGGTCTGCCCGCCCACGTGGTCCAGGGCGTCGACGACGGCCACCGACATGCCCCGGAAGCCGGCGTAGTACGCGGCATAGAGCCCGACCGGACCCGCCCCGACGACGACGAGGTCCACGTCGATCTCGGCGGTCCCGGCGGCAGCTGTGGCCGTGGTGGCAGCGGTGCTCATCCGGAAGCGGTCGTCCGGGGCCAGGAGGTGACGACCGGGTGGTCGCCACCGAGCGGGCCGACCTCCTCGGCGCCGTTCTCGGCGTCCGGGTGGGTCTGGAAGAACTCCACCGCGACGGCCCGGAACTGCTCCCTCTCCGCCGGGAGCTTGTACTCCGAGACGATGGCGTCGTTGGGGCAGGCGGGCACGCACTTGCCGCAGTCGACGCACTCGTCGGGGTGGATGTAGAGCATCCGGTCGCCCTCGTAGATGCAGTCGACCGGGCACTCCTCCCGGCAGGCCTTGTCGGTGACGTCGATGCAGGCGTCGGTGATCACGTAGGCCATCGCTCAGCCCGCCGCGGCCGGCCGGACGAGGGCGACCTCGATCAGCGTGTCGGAGAAGGTGGGGGCGTTGCCGAGATCGGCGAAGCGGGTGGGGTTCAGCGCGCTCAGCGTGGCCAGGCCCAGCGAGTCCGAACGCCAGTGGCCGACGTGACAGACGGTGACGCCGGACATCGTCGACTGATCCACCTTGGCCAGCAGCTCGACGCTGCCCCGGTCGTTGAAGGCACGGACGACGTCACCGTTGGCGATGCCGCGGGCCGCCGCGTCGTCGGGGTTGAGCAGCAGCGTCGCCGGCTTCTGCACCTTCTGGTGGAACTCGATGTTGGCGAAGCTGGAGTTGATGAAGGCGTGCGACTTGGGCGAGATGAGGTTGAGCGGGTACTTCTCGGCGAGGCCGGGGTCGGCCTCGGAGGTCTCCCGCGGCGCGATGTAGTGCGGCAGCGGGTCCACCGGCTGGCCGGGCTGGTGGTCGTTGGAGCCCTGGCGGAACAGCGGGACCACGAAGTTGCCGCCGGCCGCGGCGGACGAGACGAACTCGGTCTTGCCCGACGGCGTGCGGAAGTTCCCCTCCCGGTGCGGCGCGTACTCCTCGGCCGGCGGCACGTTGAGCCTGGCCCAGCCCTGCTCGCGCAGTGATTCCACCGTGATGCCGGCCATCGCTGGGGCAGACCAGTCGAAGGCCTCGGCGATCATCTCCGCGTCCGTTCGGGTGAAGATAGGGTCGTCGTCGAAGCCCATGGCCGCCGCGAGCCGGCGGAACAGCTCGGTGTTGGGGACCGCCTCGCCCAGCGGTGCGATGGACGGGTTGTTGTAGGTCACGTAGAGGTGGCCCCAGGAGAACATGATGTCCTCCTGCTCCAGCTGCGTCGTGGCGGGCAGCACGATGTCGGCGTAGCGCGCGGTGTCAGTCAGGAACTGCTCGCTGACGACGGTGAAGAGGTCCTCGCGTGAGAGCCCCGCCAACAGCAGTTCCTGGTCCGGCGCCACGACGACCGGGTTGGAGTTGTAGACGACCAGGGCATGGAGTGGGGTCCTGAGCTCGAGCTGGCCGGTGAGCGCCTGACCGAGCAGGAACTGGTTGACCACCTGGGTGCCCGGCGTCTGCAACTCCGGGTGCATGAAGGCCGGCCAGTTGACGGGGAAGGCCCACAGCGGCAGCTGCAGGATGCCGCCGCCGGGCTGACGCCAGGCACCGACCAGGGCCGGCAGGCACGACAGCGCGCGCACGGTCTGGCCGCCGCCGGCGTGCCGTTCCACCGCGACGCCGATCCGGATCACCGACGGCTGCGAGGTGGCGTACTCGCGGGCCAGGGTGGTGATGGTCTCGGCGGGGATGCCGGTCTCGCGCGCCGCCCACTCCGGTGTGTACTGCCGCACCCGCTCGACCAGCTCGTCGTAGCCGACGGTGTACCGGGCGATGTAGTCGTCGTCGGTGAGGCCCTCGGCGATGATCACGTTCATCATCGCCAGCGCCAGCGCGCCGTCGGTGCCGGGGCGGATCGCGATGTGCTGGCTCGCCTGGCGGGCCGTCTTGGTCCGCACCGGGTCGACGACGACGACCTTGGCGCCCCGCTTCTTGGCCTCGGCGATGTAGGGCCAGAGATGCAGGTTCGTGCTCATGATGTTGGCGGCCCAGATGAGGATGAACTTGGAGTGCACCAGCGACTCGGGGTCGACCCCGGCGGTGTCACCGATGGTCATCGCGTAGGCGGTGCAGGAGCCGGAGTCGCAGTAGGTGCGCTCGGCCACGGTGGCGCCGAGACGGTTGAAGAACGGATCGCCGACGTTCAGTCCGTTGAGGATGCCCTGGGTGCCGAGATAGCTGACGGGCATGATCGCCTCGGCGCCGTGCTCGTCGGCGACCTGGCCGAGGCGGGTCGCGATCTCGCTGATGGCCTCGTCCCAGGTGATCCGCTCGAACTCGCCGGCCCCCTTGGGTCCGGTGCGGCGCATCGGGTACAGCACCCGGTCGGGGTGGTAGACGCGGTCGAGGTAGTTGTCGACCTTCACGCAGAGCCCGCCGTTGGTGTACGGCTGCTCCTTGCTCCCCGCGATGTCGACGGCGACGCCGTCCCGGACGGTGACCACCATGGCGCAGGTGTCCGGGCAGTCCTGGGGGCAGGCGCCCAGCACCGTCAGCTCGCGCGTACCGGTGTCGGGTGCCGAGTCGTCGAGCAGCGTCATCTTCGCCTCCTGGTCAGCGGATACCGAGGTATCAAGCCTGACCTGGAGGCACCCCCGCAGGCGGCCGGTGCAGTGACAGGGAGTCGACGATCCGCGACCGGCCGGCCCGATGTCAGCCGGTGGCAGCCTCCGACAGTTGTGAGGCTCAGCTGAGCGGTCTACATCGGCTGTCGCAACGCCACGGCCCTCGGATCCGTCAGCAGAAGGGAGTGCAGCCACCCGGTGGCACCGCAAGGGGAGAGGAGATCCGACATGCGTCGTCTGCCGCGAAAGACCGTCACCGTGCTCGCCGCCGTGGGTGTGGCGATGTCACCAGCCGCCGCCGACGTGGCGCAGGCCGCGCCGACACCCGCGCCGACACCCGCGCCGACAGCGCAGCGTCATCTGGCGCGGGCGCAGGCCGACTGGATCCGGGGTGACCAGCCGTCCCCGGCCGTGAGGACGGCGAGCTGGCGGGCGGCCCGCGCCGAGCTGGTTCGTTCCGGCCCCGGTTACGCGGCCCCCGCGAGGAAGCTCGCCACCCTCCTCGCCGTCTCCGGCGCCGGGGCGACGGTGCACCGCGGGCGTGCGGCGACGCTGACCCGCGACCTCGACGCCTTCTTCGACACGCCCGGCCGCTACGGGGTCTCCACCGACGTCGATCCGCTGGCCACGGCCCGTCCCGACTGGATCGCGAGCCGGCAAGCGCCGCCCCGGCAGCGCGACTTCTTCCTCGACGCTGCGCTCCGGGCGCTGTCGCACGACGTGCACCGTTACGGCCAGCAAGCGACGCAGCTTGCCGAGCTCGCAGCCCTCCCGACCGTGCACCCGACGGCAGCGCAGCGTGCGACGGCGGCGCGGCTCACGGCGTCTCTCGATGCCTTCTTCGCCTCGTAGCCCGGCGGCTGCGCGTCGGGCCCACGGCCGCCGGGCGAACGCGCGTCAGTGGTGGAACGACGCGGGCCCCGTTCGTCCGGCTGCCGCGGCGTCGTCACCGAGCGCGTCGACCACGGCGCGCAGGTGTCCCAGGAAGAGCTCGGCGAGATCGCGGGAGAAGCCGTTGCGGCAGACGACCCGCAGCACGTTCAGATCCTGCCGATCCTCGCAGAAGGCGTAGGCCGGTACCTGCCAGCCGTGCTCGCGGAGGCCCCGGGAGACGGCGTAGACATCCCACTCGGTGATCTCGTCGGTGGTGGTGAAGGCGAAGACCGGCAGCTGGTCACCGCGGGTGATGAGGCGGAACGGTCCCATCGCCTCCACCTCGCCGGCGAGATAGGTCGCGACGTCGCGGGACGCCTGCTGCACGGCGCGGAATCCCTCGAAGCCGAGACGGAAGAAGGTGTAGTACTGCGCGATGACCTCGCTGCCGGGGCGGGAGAAGTTGAGCGCGAAGGTCGGCATCTGACCGCCGAGGTAGTCGACGGTGAAGACGAGGTCGTCGGGCAGGGCCGCCTTGTCGCGCCACAGCGCCCAGCCGACGCCGGGGTAGACCAGGCCGTACTTGTGGCCGCTGGTGTTGATGGAGGCGACCCGCGGTAGCCGGAAGTCCCAGACGAGGTCCGGGTCGAGGAAGGGCGCGATCATGCCGCCGGAGGCGCCGTCGACGTGGATGGGGACGTCCGGACCGCCGTTCGCGGCGAGCTCGTCCAGGGCGGCGGCGATGTCGGCGACCGGCTCGTAGCTGCCGTCGAAGGTCGAGCCCAGGATGGCGACGACGCCGATGGTGTTCTCGTCGCAGGCCGCGGCAGCCTCGGCGGCGCCCAGGTGCAGCCGGTCACCCTCGACCGGGATCATGCGGGGCTCCACCTCCCAGTAGCGGCAGAACTTCTCCCAGCAGACCTGGACATTCGCCCCCATGACGAGATTCGGCCGGCGGGCCGGGTCGTGCCCGGTGCGGGCCTGCCACCGCCGCTTGAGAGCCATGCCGGCGAGCATGCAGGCCTCGCTCGATCCGGTGGTGGAGCAGCCCGTGGCGTGCTCGGGATCCGCGGCGTGCCAGAGGTCGGCGAGGATCGAGACGCAGCGCTGCTCGATGGCCGCGGTCTGTGGGTACTCGTCCTTGTCGATCATGTTCTTGTCCATGGACTCGGCCATGAGCCGGTGCGCCTCGGGCTCCATCCAGGTGCCGACGAAGGTCGCGAGGTTGAGCCGCGCGCTGCCGTCGAGCAGCAGCTCGTCGTGGATGAGCTGGTAGGCCACCTCGGCCGGCACGGATTCCCGCGCCAGCCGGGTGTGCGGGGCGTTCACCTCTCGCCCCAGCGACGGATCGGTGAGGCCGATCATCGGATTCGTGTGGCCGGTGCGGTGCGACATGGGGCTCCTCGACTGCGGCAGACGCCACGGTGCGGCGTCCGCCGACCGGGCCTTCCTCGACAGCCTGCCCACGCGCGGCACCGGGAATGCTGAGGACGACGGGAGCGGGTTGGCGTTACCCGGGGGTAGCGGAGAAGGTAGGGCTTCCTACTACCTACGGTACCGAAGGTTGTGCTCGTGCTCGGGTCCTCGTCTGTCTCCGGAAGCCGGCTGGCCTCCGTCTCCGCCGCCCAACCGCCGGGCGTCGTCTCCGCCGCCGAGCTCGGCCGATCCTTCGGCAAGGGACCGGAGTGGATCGCCGCCCGTACCGGGATCGAGCAGCTGCGCCGGGTCGTGGACGACGAGGGCGTGCGGCGGCTCGCCGAGCGGGCAGCCGATCGTGCGGTGCGGGCCGCCGGCCTGCGTCCCGAGCAGATCGACCTGGTCGTCACCGCGAGCTGCAGCGTGGGCGAGGCCGGTGAGCCGGTGCGCCTCACCCCGCGCCGGAGCGCCCCGCGGGCGGCGGTGATGCATCTGAACGCCGCGTGCAGCGGCTTCGGCTACGCGCTGCAGACGGCGGACGCGCTGATCCGGCAGGGGGCGGTCCGCCACGTCCTCGTGGTGGCGGCCGAACGCATGAGCTCGCTCGTCGACGCCGCCGACCTCGGGACCTCGATCATCTTCGGCGACGGGGCCGGAGCGGCCGTCGTGAGCGCCGGCGAGTCGGGCCGGGCGGGGATCGGACCGACGGTCTTCGGCAGTGACGGCGGCGCCGCCGACGTGCTGCGCTGCGACGACGCCGGGCTGCTCCGGATGGCCGGCCGTGACGTCTTCCGCTGGGCCGTGGAGACGGTGCCGCCGCTGGCCCGGCGGGCCTGCGAGCGGGCCGGCGTCCTGCTCTCGGACATCGTCGCCTTCGTCCCCCACCAGGCGAACCTGCGCATCGTGGACGCCGCCGCCAGGGCGCTCGGGCTGTCGCATGCGGTGGTGGCCGACGACGTGCGGCTCTCGGGCAACACGTCGGCGGCCTCCATCCCCATCGCCATGACCCGGCTGCTGCAGTCCGGTCGTGCCCACGCCGGCGACCTCGCCCTGCTCGTCGGGTTCGGCGCCGGGCTGAGCTACGTCGCCCAAGTGGTGGAGCTGCCCGCCGTCGCCGACGGCGTCTGACGCTCGGGCGGCCTCAGAGCCCCATGCTCTTGGAGATCACCGTCTTCATGATCTCGCTCGTGCCGCCGTAGATCCGCGTGATGCGCGCGTCGGCGTAGCGGCGGCTGATCCGGTACTCGCTCATGTAGCCGTAGCCGCCGTGCAGCTGCAGGCAGCGGTCGACGACCCGCCCCTGCAGCTCGGTGCAGTGCAGCTTGGCCTTGGCCGCGTCGGCCACGCTGAGTTCGGCGGACGACAGCAGCGTGACGCACCGGTCGACGAAGGCCTGCGCGACATCGATCTCGGTCGCCATGTCGGCGAGCGCGAACTTGGTGTTCTGGAAGGACGACACCGGTTTCGTGAAGGCGGTGCGCTCGGTGACGTAGGCGATGGTCTCGGTGACCGCCGCACGGGCCTCGGCCAGCGCCGAGATCGCGATGGAGATCCGCTCCTGGGGCAGCTTGGCAGCCAGGTAGGCGAAGCCCTGGCCCTCCTCGCCGAGGAGGTTGTCCACCGGCACCCGGACGGAGTCGAAGGACAGCTCGGCCGTGTCCTGCGAGTGCATGCCGAGCTTGTCCAGGTTGCGGCCACGCTCGAAGCCGGGCATGCCCCGCTCCACCACCAGCAGGGAGACCCCGCCACGACGGTCGTCGGCCTCGCCGGTGCGGCAGGCGACGATCACCAGGTCGGCATTGATGCCGTTGGTGATGAAGGTCTTCGCCCCGTCGAGGACGTAGTGATCGCCGTCGCGACGCGCCCGCGTCCGCATGCCGGCGAGGTCGGAGCCCGCGCCCGGCTCGGTCATGGCCACCGCGGTGATGAGCTCGCCGGAGGCGATGCCGGGCAGCCAGCGGCTCTGCTGCTCCTCGGTGGTGAGGGTGGTGAAGTAGGGCAGGCAGATGTCGTTGTGCAGCGAGATGCCGAGGCCGCTGCCGCCGATGCCGGCCGCGGCGATCTGCTCGTCCAGGATCTGGTTGAAGCGGAAGTCCGCCACCCCACCACCGCCGAAGCGGTCCGGGACCTGCATCCCCAGGAAGCCGCCCTTGCCCGCCTCGAGGAAGACCTCGCGCGGGGTGATGCCCTCGGCCTCGAACTGGTCGTAGCGGGGCACGACGTGTCTGTCGGCGAAGGCCCGGAAGGCCTCGCCGAAGGCGAGGTGCTCGTCGTCGTAGTGTCCGCGGTCCACGATGCTCGCTCCTGTTACCGGGGGGCCATGCGGATGGCGCCGTCGAGACGGATGACCTCGCCGTTGAGCATGGGATTGGCGACGATGTGCTCGACCAGTGCGCCGTACTCGGACGGGTCGCCGAGCCGGCTGGGATGCGGCACCTGCCGGCCGAGGGAGTCCTGTGCCTCCTGCGGCAGCCCCTCGAGCATCGGGGTGAGGAAGAGACCGGGGGCGATGGTGACGACCCGGATCGCCTTGTCGGCCAGGTCGCGAGCCACGGGGAGGGTGAGGCCGACGACGCCGCCCTTGGAGGCGGCGTAGGCCGCCTGTCCGATCTGGCCCTCGAAGGCGGCCACCGACGCCGTGTTGACGATGACGCCGCGCTCCTCGCCGACGGGCTCGTGGCTGAGGATCCGTTCCGCGGCCAGCCGCAGCACGTTGAAGGTGCCGATCAGGTTGACGGTGACGACGCGGCTGAACTGCTCCAGCGGCAGCACGCCGTTCTTGCCGATGACTCGGCCGGGCGTGCCGATCCCGGCGCAGTTGACGACGACGCGGATCGGGCCGAGCTCCGCGGCGCGGTCCAAGGCGGCGCTCACCTCGGACTCCGACGTCACGTCGGCGGGGGCGAAGACGCCGGGGGTGGCGAGTTCGGCGACCGCCTTGTCGCCCTCGGCGCTCGGCAGGTCGATCACCGCGACGTGGGCGCCGGCCTGCGACAACCGCTTCGCCGTGGCGAGTCCGAGGCCGGACGCACCGCCGGTGACGACGGCGACGGCACCTGAGATATCCACTGTTCAGCTCCTGTCGTGATGGACTTTCGACTGTACTGAAGCATGTACGCCAGTACAGTTCAACGTTCGTCGCGATGAGATGGGTCATGGCGGTTGTGGCTGAGAGGATGGCGCGATGGTCGGGTGGTCGCCGGTGGGTGCCGGTGCGCGTGGGCTGAGTCCGCGGCAACAGGCCATCCTCGACTCGATCGTCGACCTGCTGCTGGCCGAGGGCTTTCGCTCGCTGGGACTCGACGAGATCGCCGCCAGCGCGCACTGCTCGAAGTCGACGCTCTACGCCCTCGCCGACAGCAAGGATCAACTGGTCGCCCGCTGCGTCGAGCACTTCTTCCGTCGCGCCGCACAGCGGGTCGATGAGCGGACGGCCAGTCGCCGCACGGCCCGCACCCGACTCCACACCTACCTGCTCGCTGTCGCCGACGAGCTGGCCACGGCGTCGCCGGCGTTCCTGTCCGACGTGGCCGACACGGCGGTGACGCGGCAGAGCTACGAGCGGCACACCCACATCGCTGCCGAGCGGGTGCGGCAGCTCGTCGACGACGGCGTGCGGTCCGGCGAGTTCGACCTTGTCCATGCTCGATTCCTCGGCGAGGTTACGGCGGCGGCCATGGATGCCATCGAGCGCGGTGGCATCACCGCGCGGACGGGGCTCTCTCACGCGCAGGCCTACGCGGAGCTGGCGCGTCTCGTCCTCGCCGTGGTCGGAGTCCGCGCCGCTGCGCCGAAGGCCTGACGCTGCCGGAACATCGGCCGACGTCACCGGGAGATGACGTCGAGGCATACCGAACAATGGCGAGTACGGGTCGCCGCCCCCGGCCGAAGCGCTGAGCCGATCTGCGCAATCGGGCGCTCGCTGCCATTGACCCGGCGCGCGGCAGCGCTCGACGCGCAGGGCATACTCCGGCGTGGCGGCGACGATCATCTGTGGCATTCGCGATACGGCGTACGGGCGATCCTCGCGAGGCTGATGCCTGCTTACGCGACGTACCGCACAGTTCCCGTCCGTCCCTTATGGGGTGACGAGCAATGCTGCACTTCCGTTGTGCGAGTGCAAGTGCGAGTGCGGGCGCCACGAAACGTCGACGAGACGGCGTGCCCAGGATTCCGGGAGGAGGGGTCGCTTCGGCGACAGCGCCGGCCGCGGCCTGGTGGATCGAGAACGGCGTGTAATCGACATTCGGTGCACATTCGTGCAGTGCGCTCGAGCGAACGGCGCGGCGCCGCTCTCGCTTGGTGTATATCCGATAAAGGTATCGGCTCGGTGAGCGCTCACAGGATGTAGCGACCGGCAATATGGTGTAAACCGGTTTCATGACCGAGGTTCTCGAAAAGGCGGGCCTGCGAATGTGTGGGGACGTGAGTCCGCGTGCCCGGTTCGCCAAGGAACCGGTCCGCTGTGAGCTTTCTGCCGGACACGACGGCCTGCACCGATTTGCGCGCGCCGCCATGGAGGCGCACTGGTCGGAGGTCGCACGAGCCGAGGATCCCCCGGCCAGCCCCTGAGGCGGCCTCTTGCCGACAGTCGAGGGTTGCGATACCCCATACGGTGAGCGCGCAGAAGCGTCGCGCCGGTGAGGGGGTTGATGCCTGTGATTCCGACCGGGCTGCGCGGGCTCGACGCGCACGCAGAGATCACCGTGCAGATGGTGCCTGTCCACGAGGCGGTGCATGCGGGAACGGATCTGGCCGCTGCTGCTCGCCAGCTGGTCGAGGTCTGTCGGGACACGGTCCCCGGCTGTGACGCCGCCGGGCTCACCGAATGGCCGCTGTCGGGCGAGCCGCGAGCGGTGGTCACCACCGACCCCGCGACCTATCTGGTCGACGACCTGCAGTGCGCCCACGCCGACGGACCGTGGGCCTTCGCGCCGGTGAGCGAGGGTTTCGTCCACATCGAGGACGTCGAGTACGACCGTCGCTGGCCGGTCTTCGCCGAGGCGGTGGTGGTGCAGACCGCGATCCGCTCGATGCTCTCCTACCGGTTCCCGATCGCCGAGCGGCGGCTGACCTTCAACCTCTATGCATCGCGCGCCGCGGCCTTCGACGTCGAGGCCGTGGCGCTGGCCCGGTCGTGCGCGGCGCAGGTGCGGGCGGTGCTGCTCCACCTGGCCACGGCCACCGCGCGGACCGGATCGGTCGTCCCGGAGTCCGGCAAGGTGGTCGGGACCGCCGTGGGGCTGCTCGTCGGGCGCGAGGGCGTCACGGCCGAGCAGGCCTACCTGCACCTGCTCGAGCAGGCACGGAGTTCGCGCCGCAGGTTGCACGAGGTCGCCCGGGAGATCATCGCGGCGGCACCGGCCGGCGACGCGCGAGGGTGACGCTTCCGGCCGTGATCAGGCCGCCGGAACCACTGTGCGGCGAGCCGCGCGGTGAGCCGCGGGACGCGTTCCCGCCGACGGTGCAGCTCGACCGGGCGTGATCGGTCAGGCGCCGAATTTCCGGGCGGCCTCCCCGCTGACCTCCGATCGCCCCTCGACGAGGTCGGCGAGCAGCGGTCGGTCGGCGCGGCCGCCGAGGGTCAGGCGGCGCCACCACGGCTGCTCGATGTCACCACCGGCGTGGGGCCGCGGGCTGATGCTGTACCCGCGCGCCACCGACATCCAGGATGCCAAAGTCCGCGGTGCCCGGCCAGCCGTGGTGATCATCCACGTGCTACCCGGACGGTGGCTTCGTCGAGTCAGGCGGCCGAGCAGGCCGTCCGCTCACCGACCGGCGCGGTGTCGACGATGCCGTACTGCAGCCTGCCCTCGCCGACCACGATCACCTCGATGTGGTCGTCGTGGACCACGACCGTGCGCTCGGAGGCCGTGCCGCCGAGCGCCGAGCTCAGCGCGGTGAGCGTCGTCGTGACGTCGGCGAGCACCTGGCGATCGGCGATGACCGAGCGAAGCTCCGTGCCGAGGTCACCGCGGGCCGGACGACATCCGGCGGAGTGGTGGGAGACGGTGATGCACATGCGCCGTCACCCGGCCACGGAGAGGCGAGGGGTGGTGCGGTGCGGGGGTGTTCTGGTCACTGCTGCTCCCGGGGGTGGAGGTCGTCTCGTCATGATCATCGGCCGGATCGTGTCTCGTCTTAGCCGGATAGCGCACGATTCCGTCGCTCGCCATGACAACACGGTTGCCCTCAACCTAACCAGCGGCTTACGGTTACTAACATAAATTTCACATGACGGGGGTCGCTGCCTCTTGGTGGCGACGCCGTCGGCTGCCCCGGTGGGCAGCGCCCCTGCCGCTGAAGGACGTTCCCGTGACTGTTGACCTCCCGCTTCGTGACTGCGACGAACTGGTGCGCACCCACCTGCCGCTGGTCGGTCATGCCGTCCGCGCAGCGCTCACCCGGCTGCCGGCCGCGACGAGCCGTGGGGACCTCGTCTCGGCGGGTGTGCTCGGGCTTTTGCTCGCCGCGCGCAGTGCCGCCGAGGCGGAGGGCGCCCCGTTCGTCCGTGCCGCCGCTACGCGTATCCACGCGGCGATCGCCGATCACCTGCGGGACGACGACCGGAGCAGTCGCTCCGCGGCGTCGCGGAGGCGGGCCGACGACCAGGCTCGGCACGATGTCGCCACCGCGTTGCGCCGGGAGCCCAGCCCCGCTCAGCTGGCCCAGGCCTTTGGGGTGCGGGAGGACGAGCTCGGTCACCTCGGCGCGTCGGCCGACGGCCAGGTGGCCGGACCCGCGCCGTCACCGGTGGGCTCGCTGCCCGAGCGCCTGCGGCTCGTCGTCGACGGCTACTACCGCCACCAGCGGACCACCGCGGAGCTCGCGGCCGAGCTCGAGGTGACGCCGGCCGAGGTGGTGCAGCTGCGCAGCCGGGCGCTCGCCGAGCTCGGCGGGGGCAAGTCGTCCGGCGGCACGAGGGGGGACGGGCGCGCTGTGGCCACCGTCTTCCGCACGCCGGCCGGCGTCGCGGCGCGCGCCGCGGGCGTCCGGGCGGCCTTCGGCGCGCCGCGGGAGGGTCTTGGCGGCGACCCCCGGTTCACCGCCGCCGGCTGACCGTCTCGGGGCGGCGGCCTCGTCCGCCGTTCGCGCGCAGCCGCGCCCATCCAAGTTGACAATGATTTTCATTAACGATTAGCTCTGCGGGCCCATCCTGATCGAGCAAAGGAACCCGCATGACCCGCTTGACCCCGATCCGCTCGCTCGCCACCGGGGGTGCCGTCGCCGGCGCCGCCGCGGCGCTGCTCGTCGGCTTCTCCCCGGCGGCCTCGGCCGGCGTCGCCGGCGCTCACTACGACCTCAAGGCCAACGTCGACTGCGCCGCCCGCACCATCGAGCTCAAGGGCGAGAACCACGCCACTGAGACCGAGTACACCCTTGACACGCTGACCTTCGACGCGACGTCGAGCACCAGCGTCAGCGCGACCTCCAACGACACCGCCAAGTTCGGCGGCACCGCTCCGGTGCGCGTCCTCACCGAGGACGAGACCCAGGCGCCGCCTCGCACGGTGCTGGGGGCCGAGGTGGGATACACCAATTGCAGCGGCACGCTGCCACAGGTCACCTTCAAGCGCAGCGGCACCGCCACCGTGCCCTCCGGTGGCCGGGCGGCGGCGTACGCGAACACCAGCGGCACGCAGACCCAGGTCGACACCACCACGGCGTCGGGCAAGAACACCGGCATCGTCGTCACCGGACATGCCGACCGGCGTTGGGGCTTCACCACGACCGGCACCTACGTCCTGCCCATCACCGCCTCGGTGACCTTCAGCGGCGGCGTCGCGCGCAGCAGCACCGACAACCTGCGCTTCGCCGTCAGCTGAGCGCCGGCCGGCTCGCCGGCAGACCGTCACTCGACGGTCGCCACTGCTGAGCCCGCGCACCGCGTCCCGGCGCTCGTCGGCGTCGGGACGCGGTGATGCCTCGACCGCCTGTCGTCCCCCGGAAAGTCTGTGATGTCCCGCCTCGCCCGCCTTGCTCTCGTCTTCGTCTCGGCCGCCGTCTTCCCCGCCGTCCCGACGCTGCCCCCCGCCGCCCGCGCCGCCGACCCGCTGACTGTCGTCGACCAGGTCGGCATGCTGCGGGTCGCCCAGCGCGACGGCAGGCCCGCGCTGGAGCTCACCGCCAGCGACTACGACGGGAGCGGCAGCAGGAGCCTCGATCCGGCGCGTGTCGTGGTGCACGTGCCGACCTCGGGACTCACGACGGTGCCGCACGACGACTTCGCCCGCGACCCCGGCGGCGAGGACCCCGGCCCGGAGGACTCGTTCTACGCCTTCCTCGGCCCGGAGGGCACGCCGTACTTCCGGACGGCCGCCGACCCCGCTGACGGCGCGGCCACCGGCAATGTCGTGCTGGGCCTAGCCGGCTCCGAGTACGCCGACGGCGCGCGCGCACCCGAGATCCGGCTGCTGTCGGCGACCGGTGGGCGCAGCTATCTCTATCAGGACACCCCCGTCCGTGACGATCCCGAGGCCGAGCCCTATCGCGCACTGAACTGGGACCTCTCCCGGCCTGCCGGCGTGGCGAACATCTTCAGCGGTGTGTACGCGCCGGACGAGCGGCTCTACGCCGTCGGAGCCTTCGCCGCCGCGGGCAGCTACTGCCTCACGATGCGTCCCGAGGTGCTCCGCTTCGCCGACAACGCGACGGTCCGCGGCGCACCCGTCGCGATGCGCGTGGTCGTCGGCGACCGCAGTGCCGACCAGCTGGCTGCCACCGCTACCTGCGAGCAGCCGACCGACCCGACCGATCCCGATCCGCCGACGGGCGGGACCACGGTGCTGGGGGCCGGCAGCCACGTCGACGTCGCCGGCGTGCTCCGGGGTGGCGATCCGCTGTCGCTGGTGCTGCGCAAGACCGACGCGGCCGGGGGCGGCAACGAGAAGCTGATCCCGTTCGAGGCGGCGGTCGTCACCATCCCGGACCGCGCGCGGACCACCGTCCCGGCGCCGTCGGCGGGCGTCGACACCAGCTTCCTGGGCGCCGCCGGCTCACCCACCTGGCGCATCCCGGAGAACTACGACCGCAACCTCGTCTGGCTGGGCTTCGGCGGCGAGCTGATCACGCAACGGGTGACCAGCAGCCCGGTCCTGCGGATCACCGGCGTCACCGGTGCCGACGGCGGACCACCGCCGGGCGAGGTCGCGGTGTGGAACAACGGCAGCGTCTCCGGTGGTGCCGGTCCCACCTTCAGCACCCGGCAGGGACTGCCGCAGGGGGCCTACCTGCCGGTGGGCTCGCACGGTCACCGCAACTGGGACTTCAGTGCACCCGGCGTCTACTGCCTCGGCATGGATCTGCAGCTGGCCGATGCGGCGGGCACCGAGCAGCGTGACACCCGGCAGCTCACCGTCGTGGTGGGTGACGAGATCGATCCCGCCACCGTGACCCCCTGCGGACGCGCCGGGCAGCCGCCGCCCGTCGGGGTGCCGCACCGGAGCCCGGCCACCGCGCCGGCCGGCGTGCTCCAGCTGACCAGCAGCCCCGACGGCAGCGGCACCTCGGTCGAGAACCGGCTCACCACGTCGATGACCGCGGATGGTCGGCTCGTCACACGCATCGTGCGCGAGCGCCCGGACGGACCCGGCACGGCCTACGACCCGGCCGATGTCGTCTTCCGGGCGCGGCAGGACCGCGACGCCAACCCCTACCCGCAGGCCGGGCCCGTCGGGCGGCGGCTCTACACCTTCCACCAGTACGGCGACGGCGGCGGGGATCTGCTCGGCATCGACACCCTCGGGGTGGAGGCGTCGCAGCTGCGGGGCCGGCTCAGCTGGGCCATCACCGGGATGCGCGGTCCGGGTCGGGTCGCCTTACGTGACGCCTTCCTGAACCGGCAGATCCTGCTCGCGACCCCGGCCGCGCCGACGTCGGCCACCACCCTGGTGCCGGGCCGCTCGGAGAACCGGTTCCAGCTGCACCTCGACACGCCGGGCGTCTACTGCGTGGCGATGTCCTGGCGCGGTCGTCGCGCCTCGGACGGCGCCACCGTCGGCGACACCACGACGCTCACCCTGGTGGCGGGGGACCGGCCCGCGACGGTCACGACGTGTGGCCGGGGACAACGGCCCACCGCCGCCTCGTCGACGCCGTCCCGACCCACGAACCCGACCTCGCCCGGCTCGGGGAGCACGCGACCGGCCAGCGGTCGCAGCGTGCTGCGGTTCGGTCACGTGGACATCCGCTCCGACGTCACCGCCGCCGGCCTCCGGGTCGCGGTGCACGACGACCACGCCGAACCCGCCGTCGACCGCGACCCGGCGAAGGTCACGTTCGCGGTGGCCCCGGCCGCCCGCAGCTCCGTCCCGGCGGCGGGTGCCTACCGATTCCTCGGGCGGGCCGGCGCGCCGGTGTGGGTGCTGCCGCAGACCCAGGACGATCGGCTGCTCTGGCCGGGGTGGAACGTCGGCCTGAGCCGCGGCGGCGCCACCTCCGTGCGCTGGACGCTGAACTCCGTCCGCGGGCCGGGACGCTTCGCGCTCTTCGAGAGCGAGGCGTTCGGCACGCCGAGGGTGCTGCTCGACGGGACGAGGCGGAGCTCCTTCGGCTATTCGGCCCACGGCCACGGCAACTGGGCCTTCACCGCCGACGGGGTCTACTGCCTCGACTCCACCTTCACCGCGCTGCCCAAGGGCGGATCCGGCAAAGCCACCCTGCTCGTCGCCGTCGGCGCGCTGGACGCGACGACGGTCACCCCGGCCGACTGCGGCCGCACGGCGGCGCAGGTCCGTGGGCTCGACGCCGGTCGCGGCTCCGGGCCGTCCGGCCGGGCCCCCGGCAGCGACAGCGGAGCCGTCCCCGGCGCGCCGGTGTCGTTGCGCCCGGTGTCGCGCCCGGTGTCGGCCGGAGATCAGTCAGCGCTGCAGCGGGAGCGCTGCCTCGCGACCCCCATCGTGACGACCCGGCCGGCGCCGGCCACGGTTGTCGCCGACGGCCACCTGGACCTCGGCGCCGCGGTCCGGGGGGCTGCGCTCGTCGCCGAGCTCGAGGACGGTCGCGCCGATCCGCCGATCTCCCGGGACCCGGCAGGCGTGGTCCTCGATGTCGGCGTACGCGCCCGCAGCCGGGTCCCCGCCGGTTACGGCTTCCTCGGCCGGCAGGGCGCCCCGGTGTGGCTCATCCCGCAGACGCAGCGGACCGGGGTGCCGTGGCTGGGATGGAACACCCAGCACCCGACCCTGCGCGCGGCTGCCGCCGGCCCGGTCACCTTCGCCCTCACCGGCGTCACCGGACCGGGTCGGGTCGCGGTCTACACCGACGACGTCTTCGGCGGTGTCCGCGAGCGGGTCCTCGGGACGGCTCCGGGGTTCCCGCGGGCGACAAGGGTCCCGCTCAACGTCCACGCCCACGCGAACTGGGCCTTCACCCGGCCCGGCACCTACCGGCTCGCCCTGACGCAGTCGGTGCCGTTACGCGACGGCGGCACCCGGAGCGGGACGACCACGCTGACGATCGCCGTCGCCCGAGCCGACCCGGCGGCGTCGGCACCGGGTCTCCGGACCGTGCGCTACGTGGGCCGCACCGCCGGCGGCGAGTCCTGCCGGCTGAGCGCCTCGCAGCAGGCGCGCGCCCTCGCCAGCACCGGCGGTGACCTGATCGACGCCCTCGCCACCGGGCTCGGCCTCGTCGCTGTCGCCCTCGTCCTGCTGCTCGCCGGCCGGCGCCGGAGGCGGGTGTGACGCGCTCCGGGGCCGCCGTCGTCCTTAGTGTGGTGTTGGCCGGGGCGCTCGCCGTCACCGGCTGCGCCCCCGGTGCGGGCGGGCCGGGCGACGGCAAGCCGGTGCACGTCGTCACCACCACCGGTCTGCTGGCTGACCTCGCCCGCCACGTCGGCGGTGCGCGCGCCGCGGTGACCTCGCTGGTGCCCGCAGGCAGCGACCCGCACAGCTACGAGCCGACCCTGCGCGCCGTCCGCGCCGTCGTCTACGCCGACGTCGCCTTCAGCAACTACGCGCTGCTGGAGCAGCACAGTCTCATCAAGATGCTCGACGCCAATGTGCGCAAGAGCGCGAGAAATGTCTCGCTGGCCGAGGAGTCGGTGAAGTACGCCGCGGACCTCATCCCGCTGGTCGAGAACGTCTCGCTCGACGCCCCCTGGCTGGGACTGCGGGTCCGCGGCACCGGCGCCGCGCTCGGCGCCGACCGCAGCTCGGACGTCCGGTTGTCGGCCACCGCGTTCCGGGGCCCCGGCCGACTGGTCGGCTACCTCACCGGCAGCTTCGGTGAACCGGACGTCTTCTTCGACTCCGGCGACGGGATCGACGACGACGGGATCGACGGCGATGGTGGGGACGAGGGCGGGGCGGACGACACGGCCACGCTGCCGCCGGATGCCCACACCCACATGACGTGGGCCTTCACCGAGCCCGGCCGCTACCGCCTCGACCTGCGCGCGCGCCTCGTCCCCGGCGGGGGCCGCCGTCCCGTCGACATCGGGCGGACGAGCGTCAGCTTTGCTGTCGGCGTCAACCCCTACCGCGCGCCCGGCGTCCGCACGGTGGTCTCGGCCGGGCACTCGGACATCACCGCCGATCTCGACGCCCGGCGGATGACGCTGGTCACCGACACCGAGCAGGACGGACGTCACGGACAGCGTGACCTCGACCCCGCCACGACGGTCGTCGAGGTGCCGGCCCGGACGGCCCATGCCGTGGGCGGCGATCCCGCCTTCCGCTTCCTCGGCCGGCCGGGCGCCCGCGTCTACGAGCTGCCGCAGGCCGTCCTCGGAGCCCACGTGCACGGCGAGATCGATCCCCACCTGTGGCAGGACGTCGGCAACGCGATGGCCTACGTCAAGATCATCCGCGACGAGCTCAGCCGGGTGGACCCCGGCGGCGCGGCGACCTACGCCGGCAATGCCGCCCGCTACCTGCGAGAGCTCCGGCGCACCGACGACTACGTGCGCCGCACGATCGCGGCGGTGCCGCGAGCCGACCGGCAGCTCGTCACCACCCACGACGCCTTCGGCTACCTCGCCCACGCCTACGACCTCCGGATCGCCGGCTTCGTCACGCCGAACCCGGCCACCGAGCCAGGCCTCGGCGAGCGCCGCCGGCTCGCCGCCACCGTCCGCCGTCTCGGAGTGCGGGCGGTCTTCCTGGAGCCCGACCTCGCCGCCCGGTCCTCGCCGCTGACCACCCTCGCCAGAGACGAAGGGCTCAGGGTCTGCCGCATCTACGGCGACAGCTTCGACGCCGATGCCGACGGCGAGGTCCGCAGCTACGTCCAGATGATGCGCGCCAACGCCGACTCGATCCGGGAGTGCCTGTCGTGATCCGCCCCCTGCTCACCGCCTGCTGCCTGGCGATCGTCTCCACCGCGGCCCTGGTCGCGCCCCCGGCAGCGGCGTCGCGGACGGCGCAGCCGATCGCCCCCGCGCAGCCCACCGTCGCCGGCCACGTCGTCGTCGGCGACGGCCATCTCGACATCGGACCGAGGCTGCGGGACGGCCGCTGGCAGGTCGCCATCCACGACGACCGTGCCGGCACGCCGGTGTGGCGGCGGCCGTCCGACGTGGTCATCCGGGTGCACGACGCCGCTGCGCTCACCGCCCCACGCTCCGCGCCGTACGCCTTCCTCGGCGAGGCTCGCGGCCGGCAGGTCTACGTCATCCCGCAGACCCAGCGCCGGGGTGTGGTCTGGACGGGCTGGAACACCCGGGACCCGGCCGTCCGCGACGCCGTCGCCCTCGGTGCGACCTTCACGTTCCGGGGTCTGCGCGGGCCGGGTGCGGTGCACGTCTTCCTGCAGTCCGGCACCGGCGGACCGCCGGAGCTGCTCTGGTCCAGTGCGCGGCGGACGCCGCAGCCGCTCTTCGTCGAGGCGAACACCCACACCCACGCGAACTGGGTCTTCACCCGTCCCGGCAGCTACCAGGTGGAGCTGGAGATCTCGGCGACGCTGCGCTCCGGCCGCAAGGTCAGCGACCGGCAGTCGCTGCGCTTCGCCGTGGGTGACGGCACGCCCGCCTCGTTCGCGGCCACGCCGACGCGGCCGACAGGCTCGGCGTCGGCGTCGGCGTCGGCGCCGGTCGCCGCACCCGTCTCGGCAGCCGGGGCCGCCGCCGGCTCGAGCGACTCCGCCGACCGGACCTCCGGGTCGGTGACCTGGTTGCTCGCCGGGGCAGTGGCAGCCGCGGTGATCGCGGGCGCCGCGATCGTCGCGCTGCAGGGACGGTCGCGCCGGCGCCGAGCCGCCCTCCTCACCGGCGGGGAGCGCGGATGAGCGCGCTGACGGTGCGAGGTCTGGCCGTCGAGCTCGGCGGTCGCCGGGTCCTGCACGACGTGGACCTCGACCTCGCTGCCGGCGAGTTCGCGGGTCTCGTCGGCCCCAACGGCGCCGGCAAGACGACGCTGCTGCGGGCTGTGCTCGGTCTGGTCCGACCCAGCGCCGGAGCCGCGGTGGTGGCCGGCGCCCCCGGCTACGTGCCGCAGCGCCACGAGTTCGCCTGGGACTTCCCCATCTCGGTCGAGGGCGTGGTGCTGACCGGTCGCCGCCGGCAGATCGGGTGGTGGCGCCGGCCGCGCGTCGCCGACCACGTCGCCGTCGCCGAGGCCCTGGAGCTGGTCGGCATGACCGGGCTGCGGCGGCGTCCGGTGGGGCAGCTCTCGGGCGGTCAGCGACAGCGTGTCCTCGTCGCCCGGGCGCTGGCGGCCGCGCCACAGCTGTTGCTGCTGGACGAGCCCTTCACCGGCCTCGACATGCCGACGCAGGAACTCCTGCTGGACCTCTTCGCAGGACTCGCGCGCGACGGCCGCGCCGTGCTCATGACAACCCACGACCTGCTCGGCGCACTGCACGGCTGCGATCGTCTCTGCCTGCTGAACCGGACGATCGTGGCCGACGCGGCGCCGGCCGAGCTGACCGACCCGCGGCCCTGGATGCGGACCTTCGACGTCGGCGCCACCAGCCCGCTGCTGCGCGTGCTGGGGGTGAGCTGACGTGTTGACCCCGCTGCAGTTCGTGCAGGACCTCGGCAATCCCGATCTGGACTTCCTGCTCCGGGCGCTGCTGGTGGCGGCGATGTCGAGTGTGGTCTGCGGCGTCGTCGGCTGCCATGTGGTGCTGCGAGGCATGGCCTTCATCGGCGATGCCGTGACCCACGCCGTCTTCCCTGGCCTGGCGGTCGCCTTCGTCCTGCAGGGAAGTCTGGTGCTCGGCGGTGCGGTTGCCGGTGTGGTCACCGCAGTCCTCGTCGCGGTCTTCTCGCAGAACCGTCGGCTCAAGGAGGACAGCATCATCGGCGTCTTCCTGGTGGCCTCCTTCGCGCTCGGCATCGTGATCATCAGCCTGGCGCCCGGCTATGCCGGCTCGCTCGAGCAGTTCCTCTTCGGCTCAATCACCGGCATCCCCGACTCCGACGTGCGGACGGTCGCGCTCACCGGCGCGGTGCTGGTCGCGGTGACGCTGCTGCTGCACGGCGAGTTCGTCGCGGTGACACTGGACCGTGAGATGGCGCGAGCCCAGGGCCTCCCGGTCTTCGGGCTGGACGTCGCCCTCTACGTCATCGTGACGCTCGCGGTCGTGATCAGCGTGCAGACGATAGGCAACATCCTCGTGCTGGCGCTGCTGCTCACCCCGGCTGCCGCGGCGCGGCTGCTCACCGATCGCCTCGGCGTGATGATGCTGCTGGCGCCGCTGATCGGGATCGGCGCGACGGTGGTCGGCCTGTACCTCTCCTGGAGCATCGACCTGCCGGCGGGCGGCACCATCGTGCTCGTCGCGACCGCCGCCTTCCTGCTCTGCTGGATCTTCGCGCCCCGACACGGCGCGTTGCGCCTGGTGCTGCACCGCGTGCGGCGCCCGGCGTCCACCACCCCGTCGAGAGAAGGAGATCGTCATGGCCGTACCGAAGCGGCGCATGTCCCGTAGCCGCACTCGCCATCGCCGGGCCGCCTGGCAGGCGACCGCGGTTCCCCTGGTGCCGATCAGGGTCGGCGGCGAGCTGATCCGGGTGCCGCGACGTCTCGTCCGTGCCTATCAGGAGGGTCACCTCAAGCCCTGACTCTCGGATTTTGGATCCGTAAGACCTTCATTACGGGGCCGAAGCTGCGTAGCCTGGCCTGATTGGATCCAACAGAGGAGTTGTCATGGCACGACCGCGTATCGCGGTACTGGGGACCGGAGCGAACGGGGCCGGGGTGGGGGCGGACCTCACCCGTGCCGGACACGACGTCTCCTTCATTGAGCAGTGGCCCGATCATGTCGCGGCGATGCGCGCCGGGGGAGTCCGGGTCGACATGCCCGACGAGTCGGTGACCACCGAGGTCCGCGCGTACAACCTCTGCGACGTCGCCACCCTGCGCGAGCAGTTCGACCTGGTCTTCGTCCTGATGAAGGCCTACGACACCCGCTGGGCCTGCGAGTTGATCAAGCCGCTGGTTGCCGAGGACGGCCTCGTCGTCGGGATGCAGAACGGCATGACCGTCGACATCATTGCCGACGTCATGGGCGCCGAGCGCACCCTGGGGTGCGTCGTCGAGATCAGCTCGGCGATGTGGGAGCCCGGCGTCGTGGAGCGCCACACGCCGCCGTCGCGCTCCTGGCTGGCCGTGGGCGGGGTGCACGAGGCGACGCAGGCGCGCGCACCGGAGGTCGCGGAGATCCTCGGCGCGGCCGCCACGGTGGCTGTCGTCGACGACATCCGTTCGGCCAAGTGGATGAAGCTCGTCGTCAACGCCGGCGAGCTGGTGCCGACGGCCGTCCTGAACCTGTCGATGCACGAGGCGATGGCCGCACCGGGCATGCGCGAGTTCATGCTGCAGGCCTCCCGCGAGGCCGCCGAGGCGGCACTGGCCGACGGCCACCGCCTCGTCCCCATCCTCGGGCTGGGGGAGGAGTCGTGCCGGGACATCGACACCTACACCGAGGCCATGCTGGACATCGTCTTCGACGGTTTCGCCCTGCCCCACACCAAGACCACGGTGCTGCAGGACTGGCTCAAGGACCGTCACAGCGAGGTCAACGAGATCAACGGCCTGGTCGTGGACGTGCTGCGCCGCGCCGGGCGTGAGGCGCCGGCCAACGCCGTCACCGTCGAGCTCGCCCGCCAGATCGAGTACGGCGAGCTCAAGGCCGGCCCGGAGAACCTCGACCTGCTGCTGGCCCGCTGACCGATCGGCCGGTCACGCACCTGTCCGCCCCTCCCGCACGTGAGCGCGTGCGGGAGGGGCGGACAGCGTCCCCGGGGGGAGGGGAGGAGGGTCAGTACTCGTTGGCGACGATGAGGTCGGCCGCCGGGAACTTCGTGAGGATCTGCGGCCCGGCGTCGGTGACGACGACCTCCTCCTCGATCCGCGCCGCCGAGATGCCGTCGGCGGCCGGGCAGTAGGTCTCGACCGCGAAGACCATGCCGGCGCGGATCTCCAGCGGGTCGGTGAGCGAGTTGAGCCGCGAGATGATGGGCCGTTCGTGCAGCCCCAGTCCGAGGCCGTGGGCGAACTGGAGCCCGAAGGCCGCCAGCTCGTTGTCGAAGCCGAACGACTCGGCGGTGGGGAAGGCACGGGCGATGTCGGCACTGCTGGCGCCGACCTTCACCCGGTCGATCGCGGCGTCCATCCACTCCCGCGCCTGCTGGTACGCATCGCGCTGCGCCACCGAGGCGCTCCCGACGCCGAAGGTCCGGTAGTAGCAGGTCCGGTAGCCGTTGTAGGCGTGGATGATGTCGAAGAAGGCCTGGTCGCCCGGCCGGATGATCCGGTCGGAGAAGTTGTGCGGGTGCGGGTTGCAGCGCTCGCCGGAGACGGCGTTGATCGCCTCGACCTGCTCGGAGCCCGCGTCGTAGAGCCGCTGGCTGGCGAGCGCGACGATCTGGTTCTCGCGCACGCCGGGCTTGAGGATCTCCACGATCTCCTGGTAGACGCCGTCCACCATCGCGGCGGCCTGGCTCAGCAGCGCGATCTCGTCGGCCGACTTGATGACGCGGGCGTCCAGCATCAGCTGCTGGCCGTCGACGACGCTGATGCCCTGGCGCTGCAGTTCGAAGAGGAACGGCGGCTCGACGATGTCCACGGCAACCGGACCGGAGACCCCGGCGTCGTCGAGCAGCCCCTTGAGCTCGCGGACGGCCGACGCCATGAGCCCCGCGTCCGGCGCGATGGCCCCGCGGAGCCCCAGCATGCCGGGACGGACCCGCTCACGCTCCAACCACGGCGCGTAGAGGTGACGATGCTTGACCGCGGAGCCGAAGTCCCAGAGGTAGGGCTCCTGCCCGCGGATGAGCAGCGCGTACCGCGTCATCTTGTCGCCGAGCGCGCCGCCGATCCAGGTCTGCGTGACGTAGCGGATGTTGTAGAAGTCGAAGAGCAGCATGGCCTCGCAGCCGCTGTCTTCCAGTGCCTGCTGGGCCCGTCCGATGCGATAAGCGCGGAGTCGCTCGAAATCGACCCGGGTCTCGTAGTCGACGCCCATGTGACCCGGCGCCGGGATGGGGATGGTGATGTCGCCGCTCATGATGCGGAGTCGCCGCCGCGCGGCGGGTTGAGGTGCGACTGCGACTCGCGGACGGCCGGCAGCAGGCCGTTGACCCCGAAGTAGCGACGTCCGGCGACGAGCAACTCCTCGGCGGGGAACTTGGTGATGACCTCGCAGCCGTCCTCGGTCACCACCAGCTCCTCCTCGATGCGGGAGGCCGACGCCTTGTCCTTGCCGGGCCAGTACGTCTCCAGCGCGAAGACCATGCCGACCTCGAGGGTCTCGGGGTGGTCCAGCGAGACCAGCCGGGAGAAGATCGGCTTCTCCCAGATGGAGAGCCCGACGCCGTGGCCGTACTGCAGGCCGAAGGCCGCCTCCTCGTTGTCGAAGCCGAACTCCTGCGCCGTCGGCCAGACCGAGACGATGTCGGCGGTCGTCGCGCCGGGCTTGACCAGGGCGATGGCCTGGTCCATGTACTCCCGGCAGCGGACGTAGCTGTCCCGCTGCGCCGGCGAGGCCGACCCCACCGCGAAGGTGCGGTAGTAGCAGGTCCGGTAGCCGTTGAAGGAGTGCAGGATGTCGAAGAAGGCGGGGTCGCCGGGCCGGATCAGCCGGTCGGAGTAGACGTGCGGGTGGGGCGAGCAGCGCTCGCCCGAGATGGCGTTGACCCCCTCGACGTACTCCGAGCCGAGGTCGAGCAGCTTCTTGCTGACCAGGCCCACGCACTCGTTCTCCCGGACGCCGGCGCGCAGGAAGTCGTAGAGGTCCTCGTAGGCGGCGTCGACCATGGACGCGGCCTGGGTCAGCAGCGTGATCTCGTCGGCGGTCTTGATGCGACGCGCCTCCAGGAAGACCTGCTGGCCGTCCACCACCGTCAGGCCAGCGCGCTGCAGTGCGAAGAGCACCGGCGGCTCGATGACGTCGACGCCGATCGGCGCGTCGGTGAGGCCGTGCTCGGCCAGCACGGCGACGATCTTGGCGGCGACGGCGTCGGCGATCCCGGCGTCGGGGTGGAAGGCGCCGCGCAGCGTCGAGATGCCGGGCTGCGAGCGGGAGCTGCCGTCCTCGTTGTCCAGCCACGGGCTGTAGAGCTGGTGATGCTTCGCCGCGGAGCCGAAGTCCCAGACGACGGGTGCGCCGCCGCGGGGGACGAGGGCGAAGCGGATGAGCTTGTCCATCGCCCAGGTCCCGATGTGGGTCGCCGTGGCGTACCGGATGTTGGCGAAGTCGAAGCTCAGCAGGGCGCCGAGCTCGGAGCGCTCCAGCTCGGCGCGCAGGCGGCCGAGCCGCTCGCGGCGCAGCCGGTCCATGTCGGTCCGGCTCTCCCAGTCGACGGCGTTCGAGCCGTAGGTCGCGATTCCCACTTGAGATCCCCTGTTCGGTACGGGTTGCCGGATTTGCGCGTCACGGCGCCGTCACAGCTCTTGGATAGCAAACGTTTGTAGCACGTGGCCACGGATCATGCCCTGCGCCAGCGGCCCGTGTCGAGAGGCGATTCGCCTGATCTTTGTCCCGCTTTACCGGGGTTCCTGAGCGCTCAGGTCACGGCTTTGTCAAACAACGGCAACACGCTATTGACATTGGGTCGGTCGCGTCTATCGTTTCGCCCATCGCAAAGCTGCGATCGTTTGCACCACACCGAACGGACCAGGGCCCCGGGGGGCCGGCCGAGCCGAGAGGACCACTCGATGCCCGCTACCGCAGCCGAGCGAGACGCTGCCGCAGACCACGGCGCCCGCCGCGGTGCGCTGCGCGAGCGACTGCGCGGACGGGGCCAGTTCCTGGCCATCTGGCCGGCGCTGGCGGTGCTGCTGATCGCCAGCCCGTTCCTGGCCGGCGGCAGCCTCAGCCACCGGGCGCTGCTCACGATGGTCGCCTTCGCCGGCATCCTCGCCATCGCCGCGATCGGCCAGACGCTGGTCATCCAGCAGGGCGGCCTGGACCTCTCGGTGCCGGGCTCGATCTCGCTGGCCTCGGTGATGGTCACGCAGTACACCCACGCCGAGAACTCGCGGGCATGGTTCGGGATCGTGCTGGCGCTGGCCGTCGGCGCCGTCGGCGGGCTCGTCTGCGGGGTCGTGGTCACCCGGTTCGGGGTGACGCCGCTGGTGGCGACGCTCGGCGTCAACGCCCTCTTCTACGCCGCCGTGCTGCAGACCACGAAGGGCGCGAGCGACCAGACCGTGCCGCCGGTGCTGGACGACTTCGCCGTCGGCCGCCCGCTGGGCATCCCGAACGTCGCCGTCGTGGCGGTCGTGCTCATGATCGTGGTGCAGTGCGTCATCCGCTTCACCGTGATCGGCCGCCGCTTCGTCGCGGTCGGCGCGAACAAGCGCTCGGCACGCGCCGCGGGGCTGCGGGTCAACCGCTACCTCGTCGTCACCTATGTCGCGGCGGGTCTCTCCTACGCCGTCGCCGGGATCCTGCTCGCCTCCTACCTGAACACGCCGAACCTGCTCGTCGGCGACACTTACCTGCTGCCGACCGTCGCTGCGGTGGTGCTGGGCGGCACGTCGTTGCTCGGCGGCGCCGGCAGCGTCGTCGCCACCGCCGGCGGCGCGATCTTCCTGATCCAGCTGCAGCAGGTCGTCCAGGGCATGGGTGCCTCGGCCGCCGTCCAGAACATCATCACCGCCGCGATCATCGCCGTCGGCATGATCGCCCGGCTCGTCCCGACGCTGCGCGCCAAATTGCGCGGCCGTCGGCGCCCGGCCGGACCCGCCGCGCCTGCCACCGCCCCGGCGGCGGCCGAGCCGGCACCCGCCTCGGCGCTGTCGCGCTGACGGCACATCAGACCCCGCATCACCGCTCACCACTCGGTAAGACCCCACCGAAAGGAAATCCGCACCATGATCGAATCGCGCGCGAGGTCCCGCCGCTCCGTCGGCGCCGTCGGACTCGCGATCGTCGCGGTGTCGCTGGCCAGTGCCTGCGGCAGCTCGAACAGCAGCAGCACGGGCGGCAGCTCCGAGGGCAACGGGAAGGTGGCGACCGCGAGCGAGGCGAGCGCGATCATCGCCGACGCCGGCAAGTCCAAGGACAACTCGTGGTGCGGCACCAAGAAGATCAAGCTCGGCATCCAGGACGGCATCGGCACCAACGGCTGGTCGAAGTCCTCGATGGCCGCGGTGCGCTCCGAGGCCGCCAAGTGCAGCAACGTCACCCAGGTCGTGCAGATCGGGCTCGGCAGCCTGCCGGACTCGATCTCGCAGATCAACTCCATGGTGGCGCAGAATGTCGACGCCATCGTGATGATCCCCGACTTCGGCAAGTCGCAGCTGCCCTCGATCCGCAAGGCCACGCAGGCCGGCGTGAAGGTCGTGCCGTGGGCCGCCAACCCCGACGGCCAGGACGGCCGTGACTACGTCGCCTACGTCGACTACGACACCCAAGCCGCGGGCACCACGCTGGCGAACTGGATGGCCAAGACGCTCAAGAACAAGGGCAACGTGGTCTTCCTCGGTGGCCCCGCCGGCAACCCGGTCAGCACCGCCACCCTCGCCGGCATCAAGGACTCCTTCAGCAAGCTGCCGAACATGAAGCTGCTGACCGGCTACGACAACTTCCCGGTCACCAACTGGGACGCCGCCAAGACGCAGCAGGTTATGGCCTCGCTGCTGGCCAAGTACCCGCAGATCGACGGCGTGATCGACGACGCCGACGGCTTCACCTCCGCCGGCGTGCTCCGCGCCTACAGCAGTGCCGGCAAGAAGATGGTGCCGATGGCGACCTTCGAGAACAACTCGCTGGGCTGCGGTTACAGCAAGGAGAAGGCCAGCAACCCCGACTACCAGCTCGCGACGATCTCGACGCGCAACTGGCTGGGCCGGGTGGCCGCCCGCAAGGCGATCATGGCCGCGCAGGGCAAGACCAACACCGAGCCCGACATCTACAAGCTGCCGATCTACGACGACACCACCACCGGCAAGGCGCCGCACTGCGACAGCTCGCTGCCTGCTGAGGGCTACGTCTCCGCGCAGCTCACCGCCAGCGACCTGACCACCTACGGCAAGGCCAGCTGACCCGAGGTCCCCGGGGGCGTCGTCACCGGCAGTGCTGCTGCCGGTGACGACGTCCCGTCTCACCCACTCGACTGCTCACGGAGGAACGATGGCCGGCCAGACCGTCCTGGCGATGCACGGCGTCACCAAGACCTATCCGGGCGTCCGCGCCCTGAACGACGTGTCGTTCGAGGTGGTGGCGGGCGAGGTCCACGCCCTGCTCGGCGAGAACGGCGCGGGCAAGTCCACGCTGATCTCGGTCGCCGCCGGTGCGAACGCCCCGGACGCCGGCCGGGTCGAGATCGGCGGCGCGGAGCTGACCTCCGCCGCCCCCGCGCTGGCCCGTGAGCTCGGGCTGGCGGTGGTGTACCAGCACACGTCCGTCCTCGACGATCTCACCGCCGAAGAGAACCTGCGCTACGCGGTCCCCGCCTCGCAGCGGGGGGAGAAGAGCTCGTCGGCGGCGTGGGTCAGCGGCTGGCTCACCACCGTCGGCGCGGACTTCGACCCCGCCACCCGGGTCGCCGACCTCTCCGCCGCGCAGCGCCAGCAGCTCGAGATCGCCAAGGCACTGGCCAGCCGGCCGCAGGTGCTCATCCTCGACGAGCCCACCGAGGCGCTCACGGAGACCGAGACCGAGCAGCTCTTCGCTCTCATCGACCAGATCACCGGCCGCGGCACGGCCGTCGTCTACATCTCCCACCGGCTGCCCGAGGTCAAGCGCATCGCCGAGCGCATCACCGTGCTGCGCGACGGCGAGATCCGCGGGACCTTCGACGCCGCCGGCATCTCCGAGCGGCAGATCCTGGACCTCATCGTCGGTCGGCCGATCGAGCAGACGTTCCCGGCCAAGAACCCCGCAGCCGCCGACGCCCCGGTGCTGCTCACCTCGACCGGCATCGACTGCGGCGGTGCCTCGCCGGTCGACGTCACCGTCCGGGCCGGCGAGATCCTCGGCCTGGCCGGGGTGGAGGGCAACGGTCAGCGGGAGCTGATCCGCGTCCTCGCCGGCCTCGGCAACGGCTCCGGCCGGACCGAGGTGGACGGCCGCCGCGTGTCGCTCACCGATCCGAGCCACGCGCAGGCCGGCGGCATCGTCTACCTGCCCGGCGATCGGCAGAGCGAGGGCCTCTTCCTCGACCTGCCGGTGCGCAGCAACATCTCCACCCTCGTCCTCGGCAAGCTCTCCCGGCTCGGTGTCGTCTCCGCCTCCCGTGAGGACGAGGTGGTCCGCGCCGAGATCGACAACCTCGGCATCAAGACCGCCTCGGCCGATGTCGCCGTCCGGACGCTGTCGGGCGGCAACGCGCAGAAGGTCCTCTTCGCCCGCGCGCTGGCCGCCGGACCGAAGGTGCTGCTGGCCGACGAGCCCACCCGCGGCGTCGACGCCGGCGCCCGGCTCGAGCTGTACCGCGTGCTGCGCGAGGCCGCCGAGGCCGGCAGTGCGGTCATCGTCCTCTCCTCCGACGCCCGCGAGCTGCAGGGCCTGGCCGACCGGGTGCTGGTCTTCTCCCGCGGCGAGGTCGCCCGCACGCTGGTCGGCGACGAGATCAGCGAGGACAACATCACCGGCACCGCGCTGACCGCGGGCCGCCAGCGCAGCCACACCGCGACGGCGGCGAAGCGCCGGCCGCGGCTGCGCCGGTTCCTCTCCGGTGACTACGCCCCGACCCTCGCCCTGCTCGTCCTCATCGCGGCGGTGACGACCTACGCCTCCGTCCACTCCTCGGAGTTCCTCGGCAGCCGCAACCTGCAGGAGATGCTCTTCCTCGCCTCGGCGCTGGCCCTCACCAGCATCGGGCAGCTCATCGTGCTGATGACCGCGGGCGTGGACCTCTCCGTCGGGCCGATGATGGGGCTGACCGTGGTGGTGATGTCCTTCTTCGCCGGTGAGGGGCAGAGCACCGGGACGCTCATCGCCGGCCTCGTGGTGGTCGTCCTGGTCGGCGCCGGTGTGGGGCTCACCAACGGTCTGCTGGTGCGGGCCGTCGGGCTGACGCCGGTGATCACCACCATCGCCATGTACATCGCGCTGCAGGGTGTCTCGCTGCTGCTGCGCCCCACCCCGGACGGTTACCTCAGCCTCGGCTTCACCGACGCGCTGCAGACCGACGTCGGTCCGGTGCCGGTGGTCTTCCTCGTCGTCATCGCGCTCGTCGTGGTCGCCGAGCTCGTGCTCCGCTTCACCCGTTTCGGGGTGGCGCTGCGGGCGGTCGGCTCGGACGAGGAGACCGCGCACCGGCTCGGCGCCCGGGTCAACCCCACCATCGTCGCGGCGTACGTGCTCTGCGCCGTCTTCGCCGCCTTCGGCGGGCTGCTGCTCTCGGCCCAGGTCGGTGTCGGCGACCCGTCGCTCGGCACCAACTACACGCTGTCGAGCATCTCGGCGGTGGTCCTGGGCGGTGCCAGCATCTTCGGCGGCCGCGGCTCCTTCGTCGGCGCCTTCGCCGGTGTCGTGCTCATTCAGGAGATCAGCACCGCCACCGGTTTCGTCGGCCTCGGCCCGGCGTGGCAGTACGCGCTGCCCGGCCTGCTGATCCTCATCGCCGCCAGCTCGTACTCCCGGGCCCGGGAGAGCGGTGCACCGCGCAAGCCCGGGCTGCTGGCGCGGCTGCGCGGCGGCACCACCGACCACCCCGTGCCCGCGCCGCCGACGCCGGCCTGACCTCCCACACCCGACTCGCCCCAGCGGCATCATCCCCATCGTCCGAGACGAGAGCGAAGGAAGCACACACCATGACCGACTCCAGCGAGACCGCCGCGCCGATCGTCATCACCGGCGCGACCGTGATCACGATGGACCCCGCCCTCGGTGACCTCGAGAACGCCGACATCCGCATCGCCGACGGCAAGATCATCGAGGTCGGACCGCAGCTGGACAGCACCGGCGCCGAGGTCATCGACGGCCGCGGCTTCCTCGTCATCCCCGGCTTCGTCGACACCCACCGTCACGTCTGGGAGGCGCCGCTGCGCAACCTCGGCTCGGACTGGACGCTGGGGCACTACTTCACCGGCCTGCACTTCGGCCTCTCGACCCGCTTCCGTCCCGAGGACACCTACAACGCCAACCTGCTCGGCACCCTCGAGGCGCTGGACTCCGGCATCACCACGCTGCTCGACTGGTCGCACAACCTGGAGACCCCCGAGCACGCGGACGCCGCGGTGCAGGCGCTCTTCGACTCCGGCTCGCGCGCCGTCTTCGCCCACGGTGGCGGCGGCAGCATGTGGCAGGCGCCGAGCAGCCTGAACCACACCCGCGACGCCGTGCGCGTCCGGGACAAGTACTTCAGCTCCGACGACCAGCTCGTGACGATGGCCTTCGCCGCCCGCGGCCCGCAGTTCACCACGCCGGAGGTGACGCTGCACGACTGGGAGCTGGCCAAGGAGCTCGGCTGCCGCATCACCGTCCACGTCGGCGACGGCGCCTGGGGACGGACCGGCCCGATCCACTTCCTGGACAAGCACGGCCTGCTCGGTGACCACATCACCTACGTCCACTGCAACACGATCGGCGACGACGAGATCAAGATGATCGCCGACACCGGTGGCACCGCCTCGGTCTCGGCGGACATCGAGACGCAGATGGGCCACGGCTGGCCCGCCACCGGACGCCTGCTCGACGCCGGCATCCGGCCGAGCCTCTCCATCGACGTGGTGGTCTCCAACGGCGGCAACATGTTCAACGCCATGAAGACGACGATCAGCGTCCAGCGTGCGATCGACAACGGCAACCTCGCCAAGCCGGACGAGGAGGAGGCGCTGCGGCTCAACTGTCGCGACGTCCTGGAGTTCGCGACGCTGCAGGGTGCGCGGGCCATCGGTATGGAGGACAAGCTGGGCAGCATCACGCCCGGCAAGCTCGCCGACCTCGTCATGGTGCGCACCGACTCGCTCGGCCTGAGCCCGATGAACAACCCCGTCGGCGCGCTCGTCTACAGCGGCCACCCCGGTCTCGTCGACACCGTGCTGGTGCAGGGCAAGGTCGTCAAGCGTGACGGCAAGCTGGTCGGCATCGACCAGGAGCGCGTCATCGCCGAGGCGACCCGCACCCGTGACTACCTCATGGAGCAGGCCAAGTCGCACCCGCTGATCCCCGAGGCGCACCTCGGCGGCGACTGGCGGCCGCAGGTCACCAAGGCCCCGGAGAGCTGATCATGACAGCCCAGAAGCCGCCCGTCGGCTGGCTCGGTGCCGGCCGGATGGGCGTCCCCATGGCCGAGCGGCTGCTGGCCGCGGGCTACCCGGTCGCGGTCTGGAACCGCACGCCCGAGCGCTGCGAGCCGCTGGTCGCGGCCGGCGCGACGGCGGTGTCGCGGCCCGGTGCCACCGGCGGCGAGATCGTCTTCAGCATGGTGGCCGACGACGCCGCGCTCGACGCCCTCGTCGGCGAGGGCGGCCTCTTCGCCGGGACGCCGCCGGCGGTCTGGCTGGAGTGCTCGACGGTCTCGGACGGCGCCTCGCAGCGCGCCGCCGCGGCCGCGGCCGCGCACGGGACCGCGTACCTCTCCGCACCGGTCAGCGGGAACCCGGGCGTCGTGCGCGCTGGCAACCTGCTCTTCGCCGTCTCCGGACCGAAGGAGGCCTTCGACCGGGTGACGCCGCTGCTGGCGGCGATCGGTCGCGGCGCGCACTACGTCGGCGACGGACACCAGGCCCGGACCATCAAGCTCTGCACCAACATGATGCTCGGCGTGGTCGCGCAGACGCTGGCCGAGATCCAGGTGCTGGCACAGGCCTGCGGGGTGCAGCGTGCCGATCTCATGTCCTTCGTCGACGACAGCGCTGTCGGCTCGGCCTTCACCCGCTACAAGGGCCGCGCCATGGTCGAGCTGGACTTCGCCCCCACCTTCACCCCGGAGGGGCAGCGCAAGGACCTCCGGCTGGCGCTGGAGCAGGCGGCCGAGCGTGGCGTGAGCATGCCCATCGGCAGTGCGACGGAGGAGCAGTACACCCGGCTCGTCGACTCCGGGCTCGGCGACGGGCTGGACTTCGGCACGCTGCTGCTGCTCGCGGCCCGCGACGCCGGACTCGAGCTGACCCCGGAGCGGGTCTCGTGACGGCGACGATGCGCGCGGCCGTCTTCCACGGTCGCCACGACGTCCGCATCGACACCGTGGCGGCACCGACGCATGCGCTCCCCGGCGAGGTCCTGCTGGAGGTCGGCACCGTCGGCGTCTGCGGCACCGACGCGGCGGAGTGGTCCAAGGGGCCGGGACTCTTCCCGATCGACACGCCGCACGCGGTGACCGCCCACGTCGGACCGATGGTGATCGGCCATGAGTTCTCCGGACGCGTCGTCGGGGTCGGCGACGGCGTGGACGCCGCCTGGCTGGGCCGGCTGGTCGCGAGCTGCGGCGCGGTGCCCTGCGGTGCCTGCCGCGCCTGCCGGGTCGGGCTCACCAACCGCTGCGAGCGGTACTCGGCCGTCGGCCTGCACCGCCACGGCGCGCTGGGGGAGTACGTCTCGGTGCCGGTCGCCAGCTGCGTGGACGTCGCCGCGCACGGTCTGGACGCCGACGAGGCGGCGCTCTGCCAGCCGATGTCCATCGCGGTGCACGCCGCCCGGGCGGCCTCACTGGCCGGCGACGACCGCATCGCGCTCATCGGCGTCGGCGGCGTCGGCGCCTTCCTGGTGCACGCGCTGGCCCACCAGGGCCACGCCGTCACCGCCGTCGACCTCGACCGGGGCCGCCTCGACATCGCCGACGGCTTCGGCGCGGCGGCGACGGTCCAGGCCGGTGGCGGTCACGACGCCGATGTGGCCGCGGTCCGGGACGCCGTCGGCGGATCGGCCGACGTGGTCTTCGAGGTCAGCGGCACCGCCGCGGGGCTCCGTACCGCGATCGACCTGCTCCCCATGGGGGGCAAGGTGATCATGGTCGGCATCCAGAAGGCGCCGGTCGAGCTCACCCTCAACACCATGACGCTGCGCGAGCAGCAGCTCATCGGCGTCAACGCCATGGTGCGCGAGATCGACTTCCCGCTCGCCGTCGATCTGGTCGCCGCCCGCAAGGGTGGCTGGTCCGGCGTCGCGCCGGTGGTCCTGCCGCTGGACGACCTGGTCAGCGGCGCCCTCGAACCCATCGCCGCGGGCAAGGCGCCCGCGATCAAGGTCCTCGTCGACCCGCGCGCGAGCGCCCCCCGAGCTGTAGGAGCATCTGCGTGACCGCAACCGATACCGGCACCGGCACCGACCTCGCCGAGCTGGTGGGCATCGACGTGCCCACCGAGCTCGTGATCGGCGGCCAGTGGCGCCCCGCCGCGAGCGGCGGCACCTTCGACGTGCTGGACCCGGCCACCGAGCGTCTGCTGGCCACGGTCGCCGACGGTGACGTCGCCGACGCCGTCGCGGCGGTGGAGTCGGCCGCGGCCGCCGCCGCCGACTGGGCGGGTCGCTCCCCGCGTGACCGGGCCGAGATCCTGCGCCGCGCCTTCGACGCCATGACCGAGCAGGCCGAGGCACTGGCGCGGCTCATCGTCCTGGAGAACGGCAAGACGCTGGTGGACGCCCGCGGCGAGGTCGGCTACGCCGCGGAGTTCTTCCGCTGGTACGCCGACGAGGCAGTGCGACTCTCCGGCGAGCTCACCACCTCGCCCAACGGCGCGAACCGGATCATGGTGGTGCGCCAGCCGATCGGCGTGGCGGTGCTGGTGACGCCGTGGAACTTCCCGGCGGCGATGGCGACGCGCAAGATCGCCCCCGCGCTGGCGGCCGGCTGCACCGTGGTGCTCAAGCCCGCGGCCGAGACGCCGCTGACGGCGCTGCTGATCGGTCGCCTGCTGGAGCAGGCAGGCGTCCCCGACGGTGTCGTCAACATCGTCACCACCGAACGTCCGGGACCCGCGGTGTCGGCGATGCTCGCCGACCCCCGGGTGCGCAAGCTCTCCTTCACCGGCTCCACCGGTGTCGGCCGCACCCTGCTGGCCGAGGCGGCGAAGACCGTCGTCAGCTGCTCGATGGAGCTCGGCGGCAACGCGCCCTTCGTGGTCTTCGCCGACGCCGACCTCGACGCTGCCGTCGAGGGGGCGATGGTGGCCAAGATGCGCAACGGCGGCGAGGCCTGCACCGCGGCGAACCGCTTCCTCGTCGAACGCAGCGTGATGGCCGACTTTGCCGAGCGGTTCGCGGCGGCGATGGCGGCACAGTCGATGGGCAGCGGGCTCGACGACGGGGTCCGGCTCGGACCGCTGGTGAGCCCCCGCGCCCGCGACAAGGTCGCCGGTCTCGTGACCGAGACCGTGGCGGCCGGTGCCCGCATCGTCACCGGCGGCGAGGCGCCCGAGGGCACCGGCTGGTTCTACCCGCCCACCGTCCTCGCCGACGTCCCGGTGGACGCCCCGGTGATGCGCGAGGAGATCTTCGGTCCGGTCGCGCCGCTGGTCGCCTTCGACACCGAGGAGGAGGCGGTGCGACTGGCCAACGACACCGAGTACGGGCTGGTCTCCTACGTCTACAGCGGCGACCTGGCCCGGGCGCTGCGGGTGGCCGAGGCCTTCGACTCCGGCATGGTCGGCATCAACCGCGGGCTGGTCTCCGATCCGGCGGCCCCCTTCGGCGGCACCAAGCAGAGCGGCCTGGGCCGCGAGGGTGGCCACGAGGGCATGCTCGAGTACACCGAGTCGAAGTACATCGCGCTGAGCTGGTGACGGAACACCCCGGATCGCGGAAGGACCCACCGTCGCAACAGCGGAGCAACATCTGACTCCTAGGTTCAGCCGGCATGACAGAGACGGAGCAGGCCAGCTCGACCCTCGGTGCACCGGCTGATTCCGCGACCCCGAGCGCCGCGACGAAGGACGCGCTCGAGGACTACACGCTCCGGTTCGCGCCGCGCAGCTATCGCCGCTGGGGTACGGGCGTCGTCGCGGTCTCGGCGCTCGGCGGCATCGCCTACCTCGCCGACTTCGCGATCGGTGCCAACATCGGCATCGCGTACGGCACCACGAACGCCCTGTGGGGGATAGCTGTCTTCGCCGTCGTCATCTTCGCGACCGGCTGGCCGCTGGCGTACTACGCCGCCCGTTACAACCTGGACCTCGACCTCATCACCCGCGGCAGCGGGTTCGGCTACTACGGCTCGGTCGTCACCAACGTCATCTTCGCGACCTTCACCTTCATCTTCTTCGCCCTCGAGGGCTCGATCATGGCCCAGGGCTTGCAGCTGGGGCTGCACATGCCGCTGTGGCTCGGGTACGCGACCTCCACGCTGATCATCTTCCCGTTGGTGATCTACGGGATGAAGGTGCTGACGAAGCTCCAGCTCTGGACCACGCCGCTGTGGCTGCTGCTCATGGTCGCGCCGTTCGTCTACCTCGTCGTCCGGCACCCGGACTCGGTCGACGCGTTCTTCGCCTACGGCGGCGCGAAGGGCGACGGCCGCTTCGACCTCGGATCGGTCATGCTCGCCGCCGGCGTCTGCCTGTCGCTGATCGCGCAGATCGCCGAACAGATCGACTACCTGCGCTTCATGCCGCCGCGCACGCCGGAGAACTCCCGCCGCTGGTGGACGGCGATGATCCTTGCCGGTCCCGGCTGGGTCATCTTCGGCGCGATCAAGCAGGTGATCGGTCTGTTCCTCGCGGTGTACCTCATCGCCAACGTGGCCGACGGTGCCGCGGTCGCGAACCAGCCGGTGCACCAGTTCCTGGAGATCTACCGCGACATCATGCCGCACTGGGCGGCGCTCGGCCTCGCCGTCGCGCTCGTGGTCATCAGCCAGATCAAGATCAATGTGACCAACGCCTACTCGGGCTCGCTGGCCTGGACCAACTCCTTCACCCGCGTCACCCGTCACTACCCCGGCCGCCTGGTCTTCCTCGCCTTCAACCTCGCAGTGGCGTTGGTCCTGATGGAGGCTGACATGTTCAGCTTCCTGAACACCCTGCTGGGTTCCTACGCCAACTGCGGTATGGCGTGGGTCGTCACCGTGGCATCGGACATCGTGATCAACAAGTACCTGCTCGGACTGTCGCCCAAGCGACCGGAGTTCCGGCGCGGCATGCTCTACGCGGTCAACCCGGTCGGCTTCGGTTCGATGGCGATCGCGGCCGGTGTCTCGGTCATCTGCTTCTTCGGCGGACTCGGCTCGACCCTCGAGCCGTACTCTCCGCTGGTCGCCATCGCGCTGGCGCTGGTGCTGCCGCCGATTCTGGCGATCGCCACCCGGGGCCGCTACTACCTGCGCCGCACCGACGACGGCATCGACCTGCCGATGGAGGACGCGTGGGGCAACCCGTCCGGGGTCGAACTCGCCTGCCACGTCTGCGGCCAGGACTACGAGCGTCCGGACATGGCGGCGTGCGCCACCCACGACGCTCACGTCTGCTCGCTGTGCCTGAGCACCGACAAACGGGGCGACCACGTGCTTCCCGCGCAGGTCTGATCGGGGACCGCGGGGTCGCCGTCGACCATCCGGACGTCGGAGTCAGCGGCGCCGCGGCTTCGCCGGTGACGGCTCCGGCGCCGGTCCGGTCGAGGCGCGCATCACCAGTCGCGCCTGCAGCTGACGGACCTCGACCGGCATCGAGCCGTCGCTGTCGAGCAGGGAGAGCAGCAGCTGCGCCGCGCTCCGCCCCATCTCGTACTTCGGTGTCGCGACCGAGGTCAGCGGGGGGTTGACCCGGTCCAGGAACGACATGTCGTTGATGCCCACCAGCGAGATGTCGTCTGGGCAGACCCGCCCGGCCGCGGCGATCGCGCCGAGGCAGCCGAGGGCCATCAGGTCGTTGGCGGCGATGACGGCGGTGACACCGGGCGCGCGCGCCAGCAACCGGCCGCAGGCCTTCTCACCCTCGGCCTCGGTCAGCTCGCTCCCGGCCTCGATGTTGCCGACAGGCAGGCCGTGCCGGTGGCAGGCGGCGACGAAGGCGGCCTCCCGGTTGACGCCGATCGAGACCTCGGCGGGACCGGCGACGTGCCCGATCTCGCGGTGCCCCAGCTCCACGAGGTGCGCCACCGCCAGGTCCATGGCGCCGGCCTCGTCGAAGACCACCGCCGGGACGCTGAGATTGGCGACGGTGCGGCTGACCAGGACCAGCTTGGTGCCGTCCTTGGCCGCCTTGCGGATCAGCGGATGGTTCATCAGCGCCGTCGCGGTGATGAAGCCGTCGACCTGGCGGGCGAGCAGCCGCTCCCAGACGACCTTCTCCTTGGCGAGATTGCCGTCGGTGTTGGCGACCAGGGGGAAGTAGTGGTGAGCGCTGAGCTCGTCGTCGATACCGCGCACGATGGGCGGATAGAACGGGTTCTGCAGATCGGGGACGAGCACCCCGATGGACATCGACTTGTTGGTCCGCAGCCCGCGCGCGAGCGGGTTGGTGCGGTAGCCCAGGCTCTCGGCGAGGGCCTGGATGCGGCTCGCGGTCTCGTCGTTGACCAGGCTGCGGGTGGTCGGGTTGAGGGCGCGCGAGGCGGTGGCGACATGCACGCCCGCCGCGGAGGCGACATCCTGCAACGTGACGGATCGGCCCGCCATCAGCGGGTACGTCCCGAGCTCACAGTGGCCCTCCCGAAAAGGTCGTGCGTCCGCACCGGTGTGCAAACGACTGCAATATCGTCTCACGATTTTGCAGTGGCGAACACCTCCGGATGCTGCACGAGCTCGATCCGGGTCCGGCGGATGTGCCCGCCGAGGACGCGCTGCGCGTCCTCGCCGTCGCGCCGCTCCAGGGCATCGAGCAGCAGCCGGTGCTCGGCGTTGACGACCCACATGCGGTCCAGGCCGGCCAGCGCCACGAAGGCGCGACGGTAGTGCTGCGTCGTGTTCCAGAGGCGGTGGACGCTGCCCAGCAGCGCGTCGATGGGACAGCGCGCGTAGGAGTCGAGGTGGAAGGCGCGGTCGAGGGCGATGAACTCGCCGACGTCGGTGTTGCGCTCGATCCGGTCCTGCAGGTCGCGCAGGTGCGCGATGTCGTCGTCGGCGAGCAGCGGCAGGCTCTCGGCCAGCGCCAGCGTGTCCAGCCGCTCGCGCATGAGGTACATGACCTCCATCTCGTGCCGCGAGAGCCGGGGCACGCGGGCGCCGCGGTTGGCCTGGCTCTCGGTGAGCCCCTCGGCCTCGAGGATGCGCAGCGCCTCGCGGACGGGCAGCCGGCTCGCGCCGAGTCGCTCGGCGACCTCCTCCTGCCGGATGCGCTCACCCGGCTGGATCTGGCCGCGCAGGATGGCCGCGCGCAGGTGATCGGCGATGCGGACGCTGGCGACCGAGGCTGCCGAGGTCGCGTCGGTGTCGCCGAGTGCGGTCATGTCCGCTGAAGCTACTCGCCGGTGCGGTGCCCGGCGATGTCGCCGCACCGGGATTCGGGGGCGTCCCGCGACCCCACCACCTCGCTCCGCTCGGGTTGGCCCCATGCCGGCGCGGTTGGCCCCACGCGGGCGCGGTCGGCCGGCCGCCGGAGCCGCGCCGTGGTGGGGCCAACCGGGCGGGACGGACGGTCAGGAGCTCGACCGCCGGTCGAAGGCCTTGCCACCGGGATAGGAGACGAGCTCGAACTGCATCCCCCACGGGGCGCGGAAGTAGACCCAGCGCTGACCCTCGCTCGGTCCCTTGCTCACCGTCGGCTCGCCCATCACGTCGACGCCGGCGGACTGCAAATATTGCACCGCGGCATCGAGATCGTCGACGTAGAGGGCGACGTGGTGACCGCCCACGTCGCTGTTGCGGGGCGGCGCGGCGGCCTGCTCGGTCGCCTCGTAGTGGAAGACCTCGAAGACGGCGGCGCCGCCGCAGCGGTAGAAGTGCAGCCGGCGCATGACGGCGCGCGGGTCGACTCCGAGATGGACCTGCATCCAGTCGTCGTCGTGTTCGAACGGACCGAGCGTGTACATGTACTCGCAGCCGAGGACGTCGACGAAGAAGGCGTGCGCCTCGTCGAGATCGGGCACCGTGACCCCGATGTGGTCCAGGCGGCGCAGTCCGGGAAGTGGCATGGAGCGCAGGCTAATGGAGCCAATCAATCCTGTGAAGCTCTATTCAGCAGCTATCTAGGCGCTTTCTGGATCCAAGGATTCTCCAACCTCGATCTGGACCGCATGCCGCGACGCGAGGTGGGGCGCCATCCGGTCACGGACGAAGGCGACGTGGGCGGGGTCGTCGAGATAGGCCACGACGTCCTCGGCACTCCGGCAGACGGCCAGCACGCCGAAGTCCGCGCCCTGCCGGATGCCGAGGGCGGGACCGCATTCGTAGCGCACGAAGTAGGGCAGGTCGCGGGTCAGCTCGCGCAGCCCGCCCGCCAGCGCCTCGCCGAGATCGGCAGGGGCGTCGTCGGCGAAGTGGAAGACGACCAGATGGGCGATCATCGCCCTAGCCTAGCCTGCAAACGTTTGGCATAGTCCAGCACAATCTTCGAGGGGAGACCTCATGTCCGCACCGCGCATCGCCGTCCTGGGCACCGGCGCCAACGGCGCCTCCATCGGCGCCGACCTGGTCCGCGCCGGCCACGACGTCACGTTCATCGAACAATGGCCCGAGCACGTGGTGGCGATGCGGCGTGACGGCGTCCGCATCGAGATGCCCGACCGGGTCGAGGTGACGCCGGTCCGCGTGCTGCACCTGTGCGAGGTGGCGACGCTGCGCGAACGCTTCGATGTCGTCCTGGTGTTGGTGAAGGCCTACGACACCCGGTGGGCCTGCCATCTCATCGAGCCGCACCTGGCCGAGGACGCCCTCGTCGTCGGCGTGCAGAACGGCATGACCGCAGACGTGGTCGCCGAGGTGGTGGGTGCGCACCGGGCCATGGGAGCGGTCATCGAGATCTCGTCGACGATGTACGAGCCCGGTGTCGTCGAGCGGCACTCGGGGCCGGACCGCTCCTGGTTCGCCGTCGGCAGCCTCTCCGCCGCCACCGCGGGGCGCGAGGAGGAGATCGCCTCGCTGCTGCGTTGCGCCGGCACCGTCGAGGTCGCCGAGGACATCCGCTCGGCGAAGTGGATGAAGCTGGTCAGCAACAGCACCACGCTCGTCACGACCGCGGTGCTCGACCTGCCCATGCTCGAGGCGACGGCGACACCGGGGATGCGCGAGCTCATGATCCGCTCCGGCGAGGAGGCGCTCGCGGTGGGCCGGCGGCTCGGTTACCAGGTGCTGCCGATCTTCGGTCTGACCGCCGCGCAGGTGGTCGAGCAGGAGGGGCTGGTCGAGCGGCTGCTGGACACGCTGCTCACCGGCTTCGTGCTGCCGTCGACGACCACGACGATCCTGCAGGACTGGCACAAGGGCCGCCGGAGCGAGGTCGGCGACATCAACGGCCGTGTCGTCGCCGGCGGTCGCGACACCGGGCTAACGACGCCGGTCAATGCCGCCGTCGTCGAGGTGGCACGGCGCATCGAGTACGGCGAGCTGGCGGCGGGCGCAGTGAACGTGGAGTTGCTCCTGGAGCTGGCCTCGGCACGCTCTGGGCTTCCAAATGGATCCATTACTAGCTAGAGTTCCCGCAGTTGTCCCGTCCGCGCCGCACTGAAGCGCCGGAACGGATCCATCTCATCGTCGAGGAGATCAGCCCGTGACTACCCGCCGCACGCTGACGGCCGCATCGCCGTGGGTCGAGCTCGAGCTCGACGACAGCGATCGGGCCGACGCCGACCCCGATCTGGTCCGGCAGCTGCTGGGTCGCGCCATCTGGATCCGATCCTTCGAGGAGTACGTCCTCGAGCTCGCCGGCGCCTCGCTGGTGCACGGCCCCGCGCACTCGAGCATCGGCCAGGAGGGCGGCGCGATCGGCTCGATCCTGCCGCTGCGCTCGGACGACATGATCAACGGCTCGCACCGCGGCCACCACCAGTTCCTGGCCAAGGCGTTCGGGCACGTCCTCGAGCCCAAGCCGGGGTCCCTGCCCGAGATCACGCCCGACGTCCACGAGGTGCTGCGTCGGACGCTGGCCGAGATCTGCGGCCTCGCCGACGGCTTCTGTCGGGGCCGGGGCGGGTCGATGCACCTGCAGTGGCGCGAGGCCGGCGCGATGGGCACCAACGCCATCGTCGGCGGTGGCGTGCCACAGGCAGCCGGGTTTGCGTGGAACATGCGCAAATCAGGATCGGACGCGGTCTCGGTGACCTACTTCGGCGACGGCGCCGTCAACATCGGCTCGGTGCTGGAGAGCTTCAACCTCGCCGCGGCCTGGAAGCTGCCGGTCTGCTTCTTCATCGAGAACAACCAGTACGCCGTCTCCACGCACGTCGCCAAGGCGACGGCCGAGACCCGGCTGTCGGCCCGCGGTCTCGGCTTCAACATTCCCAGCTGGCGGGTGGACGGCATGGACACCCTCGCCGTGCACGCGGCGATGAGCGAGGCCGTGGCGCACATGCGCGCGGGCAACGGCCCGACCATCGTCGAGGCCGATCTGTACCGCTACTTCCACCAGAACGGCCCGTTCCCAGGCTCGTCGTTCGGCTACCGCGACAAAGCCGAGGAGAAGCAGTGGCGCGCCCGTGACCCGATCGCGCAGCTGCAGGAGCTCGCCGTCGGCCGGGGCCTGGTCACTCTCGACGAGGTCGAGGCCGCCCGCAAGGACGTCGCCGACGTCATGCGCGGCATCGGTGACACCCTCTTCGAGCCGCTGCCCGGTGGCAAGCCGGGACAGCGACGCATCGTCGCCGACCGGTGGCCCGATCCCGGCTTCGTGGACGTCGGCATCCGGGGCGATCTCTCCGAGCTCGACGGGTCCCGCTACGAGGAGGCCGACGAGTACACCGGCGAGCTCGCCGAGCGGAAGTTCATCGACGTCGTCAGCGAGGTGATGGCCCGCCGCATGGCCACCGACGAGCGCATCGTCGTCATGGGCGAGGACGTCGACGGTCTCAGCGGCGGCACGAACGGGGCCACCCGCAAGCCGCTCAAGGACCACCCCGACCGCGTGCTCGGCACGCCCATCAGCGAGAACGCCTTCGCCGGGCTCGCCGGCGGCATGGCACTCGACGGTCGGTACCGCCCCGTCGTCGAGTTCATGTACGCCGACTTCATGTGGGTCGCAGCCGACCAGCTCTTCAACCAGGTCGCCAAGGCCCGGCACATGTTCGGCGGCGAGAGCAGTGTGCCGTTCGTACTGCGCTCCAAGCTCGCCGCCGGTACCGGCTACGGCTCGCAGCACTCGATGGACCCCGCGGGCATCCTCACCACCGCGCCCGGCCTGCGGGTGGTGGCGCCCTCCAACCCCTACGACTACGTGGGGCTGATGAACACCGCGCTGGCCTGCGACGACCCGGTGATCGTGCTCGAGCACGTCGACCTCTACGCCTCGACGGGAACCGGACCGGTCGACGACCTGGACTACCGGCTCCCGGTGGGCAAGGCCGCTCTGCGCCGGACCGGCGACGACCTCACCGTCATCAGCTACCTCAGCATGGTGGGGCACTGCGAACAGGCGCTCGACGAGGTCACCGAGATCGCGGCCGACCTCATCGACCTGCGCTGGCTGGACCGCGCCTCGCTGGACTGGGACGCCATCGAGCAGAGCGTCCGGAAGACCAATCGGGTCCTCATCGTCGAGCAGGGTGCCAAGGGCACCTCCTACGGCGGCTGGCTCGCCGATGCCATCCAGTCGCGCCTCTTCGACTGGCTCGACGCCCCCGTGCACCGGGTGACCGGCGCCGAGGCCTCACCCAGCATCAGCAAGGTCCTCGAGCGGGCGGCCATCGCCCGCACCGAGGAAGTCGTCAGCGCCCTGCGCGCGATCGCCGCGGAATAGGGACCCGACATGGCAGAGCTGCTCACCGTTCCCGAGGTCGCCGCCGGCGCGACCGACGTCGTCCTCACCGAATGGCTGGTGCCCGCGGGCTCGGCGGTCCGGGCCGGCGACGCCATCGCGGTCGTCGAGACCGACAAGGCCAACGTCGAGGTCGAGGCCGAACAGGACGCCGTCCTGCTCGGCACGCTGGTCGAGGCCGGGGCGCGCGCCGACGTCGGCTCGCCGCTGGCCCTCTTCGGCTCCGAGGCCGAGCGCGACCAAGACGTCGACGAGTTGCTGCGACGTCTCGGCGTGGCCGTCGCCGGCCCCGCTGCGACCGTGCCCGAGGCCGCCGAGCTCCCCGCCAAGGACCTCGCTGCGAGCACCACCACGGAGCCGGCGACCTCGTCGGCGGCGGAGTCCACCACTGACCCGGCCGCGGCCGCTGCCTCCGGGCCGGCCGCGGTCGCTGAACCCGGCGCGGCGAGCGGCGCGCGCCCCGGCGGCCGGCTCTTCATCTCGCCGCTGGCCCGGCGGATGCTCGCCGACGCCGGGTTGGACGCGCACAATGTCACCGGGACCGGCCCGAACGGTCGGATCTGTCGCCGCGACGTCGAGCAGGCGGTCAAGGCGGCTGCGACACCGACGCCGGCACCGACGCCGGCCACGGCACCCGCCCCCTCGGCGCCTGCACCGGCAGCAGCCGCGGCACCGACTCCCGCGGCGCCCGCCGCCCGTCCATCGGCGACTCCGGCCGGCACGGCGGTGCCGCACACCCGGCTCCGGAAGGCGATCGCGGCCCGGCTCACGCAGAGCAAACAGCAGGTCCCGCACTTCTACCTCACCCGCACCGTCGAGGTGGACGAACTGCTCGCGCTCCGCGCACAGCTCAACGAGGTCGCCACGACGAAGGTCTCGGTCAACGACCTGCTGGTGCGGGCCATGGCGGTGGGCTATGTCGCCGTTCCGGAGGCCAACGTCGTCTGGACCGACGACGCGCTCGTCACCCATGACACGGTCGAGCTCGCCGTGGCTATCGCCTCGCCCCGCGGGCTGGTGACGCCGGTGCTGCGCGGCGTCGAGTCGATGACGCCGAGCGCGATCTCGGCACGGGTGAAGGCCTTCGTCGCGCAGGCAGCCGACGGGACGCTGCGCCAGCACGACCTCGAGGGCGGCGTCGCCACGATCAGCAACCTCGGCATGTACGGCATCGACGACTTCGCCGCGATCATCAACCCGCCGCAGTCGCTCATCCTGGCGGTGGGTGCGGCGCGGCCGACACCGGTGGTCCGCGACGGTGCCGTCGTCGCCGCGACGACGCTGACGCTCACCCTGTCGGCCGACCACCGCGCGATCGACGGCGCGCTCGCCGCCCAGTGGCTCGCGCACGTCGTCACCGCCCTCGAGCGCCCGCTGCGCCTGCTCACCTGACCCGATCGGGGAGCGCCGGTCCCGCTCAGCGGGACCGGCGCTCCCCGATCGCGGGAGAGTGGCTGAGGAACGCCCCTGCCGTTCATCGTCCCTTCATCGGCGCACGGTCACAGTGACCGTGGCGTGAGGGAGGAGGGGCTGTGCGGACGAGTGCGCGGCTGCGCCGGATCCCCGTCGAGCCGGTGGTCTTCCTGGCGGCGCTGCTGGTGCGCGTCGGGGTCGTGCTGCGCCATCACGCCGGTCTGCACGGCTGGTTCGGCTACGACGCCTCCGTCTACTTCGCCGCTGCCGACGCACTGACGCACGGTCGGCTGCCCTATCGGGACTTCGTCCTGGTGCATCCCCCCGGCCTGATGCTGGCTCTGACGCCGTTCGCCGCGCTGACCCGTTTGACCAGCGACGGTGCGGCCTTCACCGTCGCCGCCCTCGCGTTCTGCGCGATGGGGGCGCTGAACGCCGTCCTCGTGGTGCGGGTGGCTCGGCGACTCGGCCTCGGCAGGCGGGCCGCCGCGGTGGGCGGCCTCTTCGCCGCACTGTGGTTCGGGTCGGTCGGCGCGGAGTACCTGACTCGCCTCGAGCCGTTGGGCAACCTGCTGCTGCTCGCCGCCGTGCTGTTGCTGCTCCGGGCGCAGCGCGACGCCACCGCCTGGCCGGCGCTGCTCGGTGGGGCCGCACTGGGCGGGTTGGTCAGCGTGAAGATCTGGTGGTTCCCCGTCGCGGCGCTGGTCCTCGCCTGGCACGTCTGGCGGAGCCGGTCGGCGCGGTCGTCGGCTGCGGTGGCCGGTGGTGTCGTAGCCGCGCTCGCGGTGGTGGATCTGCCGTTCTTCCTCGCGGCACCGCGGGCGATGATCGCCTCGGTCGTGCAGGACCAGCTGGGCCGTCCGGACGGACCGGTCTCGACGGTGCAGCGACTGGCCGACCTCAGCTCGATCACCGCGGTGCACCGGCCGCTCACCGGGGTCGAGCAGCAGCTCGCCGCGCTCGCCGTGGTGATTGCGTTGGGCGCCCTCATGGCGCGCGCCTGGCCGATCCGCCCGGCGCGTCCGGCGCTCGTGCTGCTGGTCGGGCAGCTGGCGGTGCTGCTCGCGGCGCCGTCCTGGTTCGCCTTCTACACCGACTACCTGGCGTTGGCCCTCGCCCTCACGGTCGCCGCCGCAGCCGCCCCGCGGCGGCGGCGCGTCGGTGCGGCCATGCCGTGGCTGGTGACCTCGGCCGCCGCCGCGATCACGGTGGCCACCCTGCTGCTCGGCACCACCGTCGTCGTGCCCTATCGCGGGGCGGCGCGATTGACGCGCGCGGTCGCGGGGGTGCGCTGCGTCATGAGCGACACCCCCATGGTGGAGATCGACCTCGACGTCCTGTCCCGCGACCTGCGCGACGGGTGCCGCAACTGGGTGGACGTCACCGGCCGCACCTACGGCCCGGACCGTGGCACTGGCCGGCAGGCGGTCGATCGCGGCGCCAACGTGCGCTGGCAGCGCGATCTGCGTGCCTACCTGCTCTCGGGGGATGCCGTCGTCCTCGGCCGCGCGGCGGGCACCGGCATCACCCGGCGCGACCGGGCGGTACTGGCCTGCGGCGGCGTCCTGGCCCGCGCCGGCGGGCACGTCGTCTACCGGGTCCGGCACGTCGGCGGGCGTGTCGCCTGTCCGGGCCGCGGCATCACGGGCGGAGTCGCACTTGTCGGTCGGGGGCGGCATCGGTTAGCGTCGTAGCCAATTACTTCACCCACTGAAGAAAAGGCCCGCCATGACCCTCGAACCGACCCGCGACGACCACTTCAGCTTCGGTCTGTGGACGGTGGGGTGGCAGGCCCGCGACCCCTTCGGTGACGCCACCCGGCCGGCCCTGGACCCGGTCGAGGCGGTGCACCGGCTCGCCGAGCTCGGCGCCTGGGGCATCACCTTCCACGACGACGACCTCATCCCCTTCGGCTCGTCGGCCGCCGAGCGGGACGCGATCATCGCCCGCTTCCGCAAGGCCCTGGACGAGACCGGGCTGGTGGTGCCGATGGTGACGACCAACCTCTTCACCCACCCGGTCTTCAAGGAAGGCGCGCTCACCGCCAACGACCGCTCGGTGCGGCGCTTCGCGTTGCGCAAGCTGCTGCGCAACGCCGAGTTCGCCGCCGAGCTCGGCGCCGAGACCTTCGTGATGTGGGGTGGTCGCGAGGGCACCGAGAGCGACTTCGCCAAGGACCTCACCGCCTCGCTGGACCGCTACCGCGAGGGCATCGACACCGTCGCGGCACACATCAAAGACAACGACCTGGGCCTGCGCATCGCGCTGGAGCCCAAGCCCAACGAGCCTCGCGGCGACATCTTCCTCCCCACCGTCGGTCACGCGCTCGCCTTCATTGAGCAGCTCGAGCACGGCGACATCGTCGGCGTGAACCCCGAGGTTGGCCATGAGCAGATGGCCAACCTCAACTACGCCCACGGCATCGCGCAGGCGCTGTGGGCCGGCAAGCTCTTCCACCTGGACCTCAACGGGCAGCGCGGTCCGAAGTACGACCAAGACCTGGTCTTCGGCCACGGCGACCTGCTCAACGCCTTCGCCCTCGTCGACCTGCTCGAGCACGGTGCGCCCGGCGGTGGCCAGGCCTACACCGGCCCGCGTCACTTCGACTACAAGCCGCTGCGCACCGAGGACGTCGCCGGCGTCTGGACCACCGCCGAGGCCAACATGCGCACCTACCTGCTGCTGCGTGACCGTGCCCGGGCCTTCCGTGCCGACGCCGAGGTCGTCGAGGCGATGGCGGCGGCCGGTGTGGCCGAGCTGCGCGAGCCGACCCTCGGCCCGGACGGCCGCGCCGGACTGCTCGCCGACACCTCCGCCTTCGAGGACTTCGACGCCGACGCCTCCGGCGCCCGCGCCACCGGCGTGGTCCGCCTCAACCAGCTGGCGATCGAGCACCTGGCCGGGGCCCGCTGACATGACGCTCGTGGCCGGTGTCGACTCCTCCACGCAGGCGTGCAAGGTCGTCGTGGTCGATGCCGACACCGGTGAGGTCGTCCGCGAGGGACGGGCCGCGCACCCCGATGCGCGCGAGGCCGACCCCGCCGACTGGGAGGCCGCGCTCTCGCAGGCGGCCGCGGCGGCGGGCGGTCTCGACGACGTCGCCGCGGTGTCGGTCGCCGCGCAGCAGCACGGCCTCGTCGCCCTCGACGAGCGGGGCGAGGTGATCCGTCCCGCGCTGCTGTGGAACGACGTCCGGGCCGCCGGGGCGGCCGAGGAGCTGATCGCCGAGGCCGGCGGCCCGCAGGCGTGGGCCGAGGCGGTCGGCTCGGTCCCGGTGTCGTCCTTCACGATCTCCAAGCTGCGCTGGCTCGCCCGTCACGAGCCGGAGAACGCGGCGCGGATCGCCTCGGTCTGCCTGCCTCATGACTGGCTGACCTGGCGGCTCTCCGGCAGCAGCGACCCGGCGACCATCACGACCGACCGCGGCGACGCCAGCGGCACCGGCTACTGGTCACCGGCGAGCGGGCAGTGGCGCCCCGACCTGGTCTCGCTCGCCCTCGGCCGCGAGGTCGCCCTCCCCACCGTCCTCGGTCCGCTGGACAGTCCCGGCCGCACCCCGTCCGGGGCCGTCCTCGGTGCCGGGACGGGCGACAACGCCGGGGCGACGCTCGGTGTCGACGCGCAGCCGGGGGAGGTGCTGGTCTCGATCGGGACCTCGGGCGTCGCCTGCATGCGTGCCGACGCACCGGCCGCGGACGCCACCGGCATCGTCGCCGGCTTCGCCTCCGCCTCGGGGGACTACCTCCCGCTGGTCTGCACGCTGAACGCGGCGCGGGTACTGCAGGCGGTGGCGACCGTGCTCGGCGTCGACCAGAGCCGCTTCGACGAGCTCGCCCTCGACGCCCCGCCCGGCGCCGACGGACTCGTCCTCGTCCCGTACCTGGAGGGGGAGCGGACGCCGAACCTGCCCGACGCCCGCGGCTCGCTGCACGGGATGTCCCTGGCGACCTGCACGCCGTCGCACCTGGCGCGGGCCGCCGTCGAGGGAATGCTCGCCGGGCTGGCCGACGCGGTCGACGCCCTGCCGGCCCGGGTCGACACCGTGCTCCTGGTGGGTGGTGGCACCCGGTCGCGGGCGGTGCGGGAGATCGCGCCGACGATCTTCGGGACGCGCGTCGTCGTCCCGGCCGCGGCGGAGTACGTCGCGCTGGGGGCGGCTCGGCAGGCGGCCCTGGCCCTGCACGGTGACGCGCAGCTGCCGGCCTGGCCCCGGCGTGGCGCCGAGGAACGCCCGGCGGCGCCGGTTCCGGCGATCCGGCAACGCTATGCCACCTACGCCGCCCTCGCCGGCCGCTGACGCCGCAGTGCCGCCAGTGCCTGCAGTATCGCCAGTGCCGCCAACAGCTCCCGCCCGCCCCGAGCCGTCCCCCGCGGGAGCCGCGCCGACGTCGTCACAGGCTGTCCGGCGGCACAATCGCGCCCTGGTGCTGGCGGCGGTGGCAGCCGGACCGGGGCGGTCCCGGGCGCGCCTCGCCACCGAGCTGGGACTCTCCGCCGCGACGGTCTCCTCCCTGGTCGAAGAGCTGGTCGCGGCCGGGCTCGTCCGGACCGCCGCACCCACGGGCACCGGCCGCGGCCGCCCGGCCCTGCCGCTGGAGCTGGACCCCGCCGGCCCTGCGGTGGTGGGTGTCGAGCTCGGCGTGGCGCAGGTGAGCGCGGTCGTGCTGGACCTCACCGCCAGCGTCCTGGCCCACGCGCAGGTGTCGCTGGACGGGACGCGGACGCCGGCCGCCACGCTGCGGCGGCTGGTGACGGTGGTCGAGCAGGCGGTCGACTCCGCGGGCGCCACCATCGCGCACGGCACCATCGCCGTCCCCGGCCTGCTCGACCGATCGCAGCGGATCCGCAGGCTGCCCAACATGCCGGCATGGCAAGGTCGCGACATCGCCGCCGACCTCGGTGCCGCCCTGGACTTCTCGATGCGCGCCGACAACGAGGCGAACCTCGCCGCGCTGGCCGAGGTCCGCGCCGGGACGGTCGGGCCGGACTTCCTGCACGTCTCCGGCGAGGAGGGTGTCGGTGCCGCCGTGGTCCTCGGTGGCACGGTCTTCCGGGGTGCCCGCGGCTTCGCCGGCGAGCTCGGCCACGCGGTGGTGGACCCCGCCGGTCCGCGCTGCGGCTGCGGCGCGCGGGGCTGCCTCGAGCAGTACGCTGGCCTCGACGCGTTGCTGCGCGCTGCAAGGGTCGAGTCGGTCGAGGCGCTGCTCGCCGCGGCCGAAGCCGGTCACGGCCGGGCGCAGCAGGCGCTGGGCCGGGCGGGGGACGTCCTGGGCCGGTTGCTCGCCGACGCCGTCAACGTCCTCGACGTCCCGGCCGTCGTCCTCGGCGGTGCCTACGCCCGGCTCTTCGACTACCTCGTCGACCCGGTCCGCGCTCAGCTCGCCGCCCACGTGCTGAGCCGGGACCTGGCGGTGACCGAAGTGGTCCGCTCGGCGCACGGCGAGCAGGCCGCCGTCCTCGGTGCCGCGCTGGGGGCGCTCGACGACCTGCTCTCGGGACGGGTGGCGCCCCCGCGGCTGCCCACCTGACGAGCTGGTCCGGTCAAAGGTGGTCGCCTCGCCGCCGGCAGTCGACGTCACGTCCCCGGCCGGTGCCGGGGAATAAGCTGCGATGCCCACCCCGTCCCGCACCCCTCGGAGCCTGTCGTGAATATCGGCGAGATCGCCCGCAGGGCCGGCGTCTCGCGCAGCACGGTCTCCTATGCGCTGAGCGGCAAGCGACCCATCGCCGAGACCACGCGGCAGCGCATCTTCGCGGTGATGGAGCAGGAGAACTACCGTCCCAGTGCCGCGGCGCGGGCCCTGTCGTCGGGCACGACCTCGACGATCGGGTTGGTCATCCCGCCGCTGCACCACCGGCTCAGCGCCGCCCAGCTGCAGTTCGTCGGCGCGGTCGCCGAGGCGGCCTCCGAGCGGGATCACGACACCCTGCTCTCGCCGAGCGGCGACGACCGGCAGGCCGCCGTGGACCGGCTGGTCGGCGAGCGCCGGGTGGACGGCCTGGTGCTGATGGAGACCCGCGTCGACGATCCCCGGGTGCAGCCGCTCATCGACGCCCGGGTGCCCTTCGTGACCATCGGCCGCACCGGGCAGGCCGAGCACCACAGCTGGGTCGATCTCGATCACGACGGCCTGGTGCGCCGCGCGGTGGATCTGCTCGTCGAACTCGGCCACACCCACCTCGCCCTGGTGAACCGACCGGCCGAGCTCTACGAGCTGGGGTACATCTCGGCGCGGTTGTCGCAGGCGGCCTTCCTGGCGGCCGTGACGTCGCGCGAGGTCGTGGGCCAGGTCATCTGCAGCGAGGACGACGACGCCGACGCCGCCAGGTGCCTGCGCGAGCTGCGGCAGCGCGACCCCGAGCTGAGTGCCATCGTCACCATCAACGAGCGCTCGCTGCGCGGGCTGGTCGACGCGGCGACCGAGGCCGACCTGACCGTCGGAACCGAGCTGTCGATCATTGCGGTGGCCCCGGACTCGCTCGCCGCCACCCTGCGGCCGGCCGTCAGCAACGCCGACGTCCCCGCTGCCGACATGGGGCACATCGCCGTCGACGCCCTGCTCGACATGATCGCCGATCCCGCGCGGCCCATGGTGCAGCGACTGCTCAGCCCGGCCTTCACCAATCGCGGCTCGACGGCCAGATGGCCGGCCTCGTCCTGATCTGTCGCCCTCCGTCCGGGACTGCCGTCGTCCGCACGTCACAGAACAGTTACCGGGACGCAACAGGCTCTTGCGTGGACGGGGCGGCGAGGTTAGTTTCGTCGCACTCCATCGAACCGGTTCGATGATGAGCATGCGGCGGGGCGGACCCGTACTCGCCGGCCACTCCCGACAGGAAGGACCACCGTGGTCTCCCATCGTCTCTGGCATCGTGCCGGCGCCGTCGCCGCCGCTGCCACGCTCGTCGTCACCGCCGCCGCCTGCTCGTCCGGCTCGGGGTCGGACTCCGGCTCGGGATCCGGTTCCGGCGGCACGTACACCGTGTGGGACCCCTACCCGCAGTTCACGGCCAGCTCGGACTGGGTCAAGACCGTCACCAGCTGCGGCAAGCAGGCCGGTGTCTCCATCAAGCGGACCGGCTTCGACACCACCGATCTGGTCAACAAGGTGCTGCTCGCCGCCCAGCAGGGCAAGGCGCCCAACATCCTGGTCGTCGACAACCCGGTCGTCTCCACCCTCGCCGAGGGCGGCGTCCTCAACACCACCGAGGACCTCAAGCTCGACACCGACGCGATCGCGTCGAACATCCTCGCCGCGGGCCAGCTGGACGGGAAGACGTACGGCGTGCCGATCGGCGCCAACACCCTCGCGCTCTACTACAACAAGAAGGTGCTCTCGGCGGCTGGCGTCGACATCTCCTCGGTCAAGGACTGGGCCTCCCTCACCGCCGCGCTGGCCAAGGTCAAGGCCGCCGGCAAGAAGGGCATCACCTTCTCCGCCGTCGGCACCGAGGAGGGCAGCTTCCAGTTCCTGCCCTGGTACTGGGGTTCCGGTGCCAAGCTGACCGACCTCACCTCGTCGGACGCGCAGTCCGCCCTGGGACTGTGGAAGGGCTGGCTGGACAAGGGCTACGCCCCCAACAGCGTCCTCAACAACACCCAGCAGACGAGCTGGCAGGAGTTCCTCTCCGGCGACTACGCCTTCGGTGAGAACGGCACCTGGCAGCTCGCCGGCGCGCAGAAGTCCGGCCTGGACTACGGCATCATCTCCGTCCCGGCCAAGGACGGCGGGGCCGCGCCAACCCCCACCGGTGGCGAGTTCGTCACCGTGCCGGTGCAGCAGGACAAGGGCACCGACGCCACCTCGGCGAAGATCGTCAGCTGCCTGACGAGCGCCAAGACCGTCCTGGCCACCGACACCGCACTCTCCTACGTCTCGGCGATCACGAGCGTGCAGGCCGAGCAGGTGGCCAAGAACCCGGCCCTCAAGCCGTGGGTCGCGGCTGTCCAGACCGCCAAGGGCCGCACCAGCGACAACCTCGGCACGAAGTACCCGAAGATCTCCGAGCCGATGTGGGGCGCGGTCCAGGCGGCGCTGAGCGGATCGAAGTCCGTGAAGTCGGCCCTGGACGACGCCCAGCAGGCCGTGCGCTGACGGACCCGACCGGTTCGAGCTCCGCCTGCACAATCCCTCCGCCGACACGAAAGGGCGACACCGCGATGACCTTCGTCGATCACGAGACCACGGTGGAGCCCCGACAACCGGCGACGGCGGGGGACGGTGCGACACCGTCCCCCGCCCGTCGGCGGCCGTCTCGTCACGGCCGAGCCGTCGGCTCCCGATTCGCGGCGTGGGCGTTCCTGCTGCCGCTGGTGGCCTACCTGCTCGCGTTCTACGCCTACCCCATGTACAAGAACGTCGAGCTCAGCACGCACGACTACACGGTGCGGACGTTCGTCTTCGGTGGTGCCCCGTTCAGCGGCTTCGACAACTACCGCGCGATCTTCGACGATCCGACCTTCGTCCCGGCACTGACGCACACGCTGATCTTCACCTTCGTCTCGATCGCCGTGCAGTTCGCGATAGGCCTGGCTCTCGCGGTCTTCTTCGCCCACAACTTCCGGCTCAGTGGGCTGCTGCGCGCGCTCTTCCTCGTGCCGTGGCTGCTGCCGCTGATCGTCTCCGCCTCGACCTGGGCATGGATGCTCGACAGCGAGTCCGGAGTGATCAACTCCTTGATCCGTGGCATCGGCGGCGAGAACGTCGACTGGCTCACCTCGCCGACCTGGTCGTTGATCAGCGTGCTGCTCGCCAACATCTGGATCGGCATCCCGTTCAACCTGGTGCTGCTGTACAGCGGCCTGCAGGCCATTCCGGCCGAGATGCGCGAGGCCGCGTCGCTCGACGGCGCCGGAGCGTGGAAGAGCTTCTGGTACGTCACCTTCCCGCTGCTGCGGCCGGTCGCCTCGATCACGCTGCTGCTCGGCTTCGTCTACACCCTGAAGGTCTTCGACATCATCTGGGTGATGACCAAGGGCGGGCCGGACGGCTCGTCGACGACGCTCGCGACCTGGTCCTACCAGCTGGGCTTCGGCAGCCTCGTGCCGCGCTTCGGTCCGAGCGCCGCGGTGGGCAACGTCCTCATCCTCATGGCCGTCGTCGCCGGCCTCGGTTACATCCGCGTCCAGCGCCGCCAGGAGGTCTCATGATCACGCGCCGGTCCCGCAGCAAGACCGTGGTGGGCGTCCTGCTCACGGCGATCATGCTCTTCCCCGTCTACTGGATGATCAACGTCTCGCTGACGCCGTCGCGGCTGATGCGTACCTCGTCGCCGAACCTCTTCCCGACGACCGCCACCTTCGACGGGTACTCCCGGGTGCTGCACGAGCAGCTGCCCTACCTGCTGACCAGCCTGCTCGTCGGCTTGGGAACGGTGGCGCTCACCCTGGTCATCGCCGCCCCGGCCGCCTTCGCACTGGCCAAGCTCCGCCCGCGCGGCACCCGCACGCTGAACTTCGTGCTGCTGGTGGCACAGATGATCCCCGGCATCATCATGGCGCTGGGCTTCTACAGCATCTTCGTCGCCTTCGACCTCACCGGTCAGGCGTGGGGACTGGTGCTCGCCGACTCGACCATCGCGGTGCCGTTCGCGGTGCTGGTGCTCACCGCCTTCATGTCCGGCATCCCGGACGACCTGATCAGCGCGGCGCGGATCGACGGGGCCGGCCTGCCGAAGATCTTCGCCCTCGTCATCCTGCCGCTGAGCCGCAACGGCCTCATCACCGCCTCGCTCTTCACGTTCCTCTGGTCGTGGTCGGACTTCATCTTCGCCTCGACGCTGGACGGCTCCGGCGAGCACCGCCCGATCACGCTCGGCATCTACAACTACATCGGCAACAACACCCAGGACTGGAACGCGATCATGGCGACCGCCGTCGTCGCCTCCGTCCCCGCCGCGGTCCTGCTCGTCCTCGCCCAGCGCTATGTCGCCGCCGGTGTCACCGCCGGCGCCGTGAAGGACTGATCCGCGTGACCCCCACCCCACCCGAGGACGCGTCCGTGCCCACCTTCTCCGTCGACCAGATCCCCTTCAGCTGTCACGGGTCCTGGTTCAACCTCTCCCGCGTCGTGGGCAACGCCCGTTACGCCGACCACCTGCACCTGGTCTCTCACCAGAACGGCCTGCACCCGGTGCTCGAGCTGCTGCCGGTGACCGCTGCCGGCGAGCCCGTCGCGGCCGAGGTCGTCGCCACCGCCTCGGTGCTGTCGTGGCGCACGGCGACCGGAAGCGTCGAGGCGGTGTACGACGGGGTGGAGACGATCCGGCTCCGCGGCCGGGGCACCGCCTTCGCGCTGCGCGCCGCCGAGCCCACGCTGACCCCGTTCAGCGGCCCCTTCTTCTTCCGCGACCCCCGCGACGGGGCCTTCGTCTACACCCTCTACGAGACGGGACTGCGCTACCGGATCACCCTGCTGCGCGGCGAGGTCATCGAGATCGCCGGCGACGAGGAGCTGGGGTCGGCCAGGCGCGGCGTGGTCCTCTCCGGGGCGAGCGACTGGGAGGTGGCGGTCGAGGAGTACGAGGCGGCGCGCCCCCCGTACGTCGGCTCGCGCGACTTCGACGCGCTCGTCGCCGATGTCGCCGCCGAGTTCGAGCGGTTCGCCGACCGTGCCGCGCCGTTCCGGGGACCGCAGTTCCCGGCCGCCGATCTCGCGGCCTACACCGTCTGGTCGGCGACGGTCCGCCCGCTCGGCTTCGTCACCCGGCCGGCCGTGCTCATGAGCAAGCACTGGATGGACAAGGTCTGGAGCTGGGACCACTGCTTCAACGCCATCGCGCTGGCTCCCGGTCACCCCGACCTCGCCGTGGACCAGCTGCTGGGGATCTTCGACCACCAGGACAGCACCGGCGCGCTGCCGGACTCCGTGACGCACTCGGAGCGGCTCTTCAACTTCGTCAAGCCACCGATCCACGGCTGGGCCTTCGAGCAGTTGCGAGCCCACCTGGGACGGGCGCTGACCGCCGCCGAGCTGCGCGAGGTCTACGACCGGCTCTCCTCCTGGACCGGCTACTGGCTGGACCACCGCCGCGCCACGGCCACCGATCTGCCGCACTACCAGCACGGCAACGACAGCGGGTGGGACAACGCCACCACTTTTGCGCAGTTCCGCGTCATCGAGTCCGCCGACCTCTCCTGCTTCCTCGTGCTGCAGCTGGGGACCCTGGCACGGCTGGCCGACGAACTCGGCATGGTCGACGACGTGGCGCGCTGGACGCTGGCCGGCAAGCAGCTCCGCGAGACCGTCTTCGACCGGCTGTGGCACGACGGCCGCTTCGTCGCCCGCCAGCCGGGGAGCGGGGTCGCGCACGCCAGCCGTAGCCTGCTCGACCTCATGCCCGTGGTCCTGGGCGGCGAGCTGGACGAGGCGACCGCCGAGACGCTCGCTGCCGGCATCCGCTCCCACCTCGCCCCGGCGGGCCTGGCCACCGAGCACCCGGAGTCGGAGTTCTACGAGGCCGACGGCTACTGGCGCGGGCCGGTGTGGGCGCCGTCGACGGTCCTCGTCGAGGACGGTCTGCGCCGCGCCGGGCACGTCGAGCTGGCCGACGAGATCAGCGCCGGGTTCCGGGCGCTCTGCGAGCGCTCCGGCTTCGCCGAGAACTTCGACGCGATCACCGGCGCCGGGTTGCGCGACCGCGCCTACACCTGGACGGCGAGTGCGTACCTGCTGCTCTCGGCCCGGGCGCAGGAGCGGGCCGTCGCCACCGGGTGACGGGGGCCCGCCCGGCGGGGCGACGACGGTGGGCAGGATAGTGGCGTGACCGAGCTGCGCCCCGCCCTGCCGACCGACGCCGAGGGGCTGGCGGAGGTGCAGAACGCGATCTTCCGCGCGGGTCTGCGGTCCGGCCCGGTGGACGTGGCGCTCATCGGTGAGCGCTACCTGGAGACCGAGCACTCGATCGCCTGCACCGTCGCCGAGCGGGAGGGTCGGGTGATGGGGTTCCAGTCGTTGAAGCGCGCATGGGCTGGCAATCCCTACGGTGTGACGCCGGGCTGGGGCATCATCGGGACCCACATCCATCCCGATGCCAGCCGCGGCGGGCTGGGTCGTCGCCTCTTCGCCGTCACGCTGGCCGCGGCGCGAGCAGCGGGGCTCCGGCACATCGACGCCACCATCGGCGCCGACAACCCCGCCGGGCTGGCGTACTACCGCGCCATGGGATTCGTCCAATATCACGAGGCGAACGACACTGTCCCGCATCGGTTCGACCTCTGAGGTCGGCGCCGCTGCGCGATCCGGAGCGCCGGCGGCTATTCGCGGACGTCCGGTGCTGGCAGAATCATTGCGTGCCACCGGATGCGAGAGCCCCGCGCAGCGGCGGGCTGCCCGGCGTCGCTGAGCCGCCGACCGAGGCGGTCGCCGACCAGCTCGGCGCGACCTCACTTTCCCGCGTCGTGGCCGACTCTCCGTCCGCGGTGCTGCTGGTCGATCTCGACCGGGCGCAGGTGACCTACGCCAACGACCTGGCCCGGCAGCTGGCGCCGGAGCTCACCCTCCCCGTGGACGTCGCGGAGTGGTCCGAGCGCGCCGGCCTGCGCGACGCCAGTGGCGACGAGCTGGAGTCGACGGCAACTCCGCTGGCCAAGGTCGCGGCCGGCCACCCGGTGAACGGCGAGATGGTGACGGCGCTGCGTGGATCGGACGTCAGCGCGGCCCGCGAGCAGTTGTGGGTGATCGGCACGCCGATGAACGAGGCGCCGGGGCCGCTGAGCCGGCAGGCGCTGGTGGTCCTGCTGCCGCTGCGCGAGACCGCGGCGGTGGCGCAGGCGCAGGCCGGCGCGGCCGACCTGCGACATCGCGCCGTCGTCGCCTCCCAGCTGGCCTTCTCGATCTCCGACGCGACCGCCGACGACGACCCCCTCGTCTGGGTCAATCCGGCTTTCGAGCGCACCACGGGCTACCCGGCCGACGAGGTGATCGGCCGAAACTGCCGCCTGCTGCAAGGGCCTCTCACCGATGCTGAGACCGTCGCCCGGATCCGCCGGGGCCTGCGCGACGGCGAGCTGGTCAACGAGACGCTGCTGAACTACCGAGCCGACGGCACCGCGTTCTGGAATCACCTCGTCATCTCACCGGTATTCGACGCGGCGGGGAGGCTGACCCACCACGTGGGGGTGCAGACCGACGTCACCGAGCGGGTCGACGCCGAACGTGCGCTGCAGGTGGCCGTCCAGCGCGCGGAGGCGAGCAGCGCCCGGCAGCGGGCCGTCGCGGCCGTCGGCGCGGCGCTCACCTCCTACCTCTCCTCGGCCGCCGAGCTGCTGAGTGACCTGCCCTCGCTGGTCGTCTCCCACTTCGACGGCTGGTGCGCCGTGCTGGCCGTCGACGGTGGCGCCCTGGCCGAGATCGCCGTGGCGGCGGCACCCGCGAAGGTGGGGGTGGACTTCTGGCGTACCGAGGACGAGCTGCGCGAGTTCCTCTCCACCCGCGAGCGGCAGGTGCTCTCGGCCATCACCAACCCCGCCACGCAGTGGCCGCTGATCCTCAAGATGGAGGCGCCGGCCGAGGAGGGCGGTGCCGAGGACCAGCAGTACCACGTGCTCTTCGCGCGGATGCTCGCCCGCGGCGTGCTCTCCGGACTGCTGGTGATGGTGCGGCCGGCCGGCGGTTTCGACGACCCCGACGAGGTCACCGCACTGGCCGACCTCGCCATGCGCGCCGGCGCGGCCCTGGACAACACCCGGCTCTACTCGATGGAGCGGGACGCCGCCCTGACGCTGCAGCGCAGCATGCTCCCCGATCTGCCCACGCTGGAACATTTCGACATCTCGGCGAGCTACATCCCGGCCGCCGACGCCGCCGTCGGCGGTGACTGGTTCGACATCGTCGTGCTGCCCGGCCCGTGGATCGGCGCCGCGGTCGGCGACGTCATCGGCCACGACATGAAGGCGGCGGCGATGATGGGGCAGCTGCGCTCCATGGTCCGCACCCTGGCCTGGGAGGGGCACGAGCCGGCCCAGGTGATCACCAAGCTCGACGGGCTCGTCCGCGATCTCGGGACGGCGTCGTTCGCGACCGTCCTCTACCTGCTCATCGACGACCCGGCCGAGGGGTCGGCGGCGGGGGGGACCCGCAAGGTGACCTACACCTCCGCCGGACACCTACCGGCCATGCTCCGCCTTCCCGACGGCAGCGTGGCACGCCTCGAGGAGGCGCGGACCTCCCCGGTCGGCATCTTCGACGCCCGCCGCGTGGAGCAGGCGACGCTCGACCTGCAGCCCGGCAGCACGCTGGTCCTCTACACCGACGGACTGATCGAGCGGCGCGGCAGCGACCTCGACGCCGGATTCGACGCCCTGGAGCGCACGCTGACCGCCCTGGACGTCGACGCCAGCGCCGAGCAGACCCGCGACGCCATCACCGGAGCGCTGGTCTCACCCGAGCAGGCCGACGACACCTGCGTGCTGGTCATCCGCGTCCGGGACTGAGCCCCCGGCCTGCCCCGCGGCGCGGGGCGGGCCGCCGGGCATCAGCCGTGGTGGCCCGACAGCCCGGAGGCGGCGCGGGCCAGATCGCGGACCCGGTCCCAGTCGCCGGAGCGCAGCGCGTCCGCCGGGGTGAGCCAGGTACCGCCGACGCAGCCGACGTTGGGCAGCGCCAGGAAGTCCGGGGCGGTCGCGGCGGTGATGCCGCCGGTGGGGCAGAACCGGAGCTGCGGCAGGGGTCCGGCCACGGCGCGCAGCAGCGCGGTGCCACCCACGGCCGTCGCGGGGAAGAGCTTGGCCTCGGTGATCCCGCGCTCGAGCAACCGCATCATGTCCGACGGGCTGGCGCAGCCGGCGAGGAAGGGCAACCCGACCTCGGCGAGGGCGTCGAGCAGCCGGTCCGTGCTGCCGGGGCTGACGAGGAAGCCGGCGCCCGCGTCGGCCGCGGCCGCTGCCTGCTCACGACTGCAGACCGTCCCCGCCCCGACGAGCACCTCCGGGACCTCGGCGGCGATGGCACGGATGGCGTCCAGGCCGGCGGGGGTCCGCAGCGTGACCTCGACGATGGGCAGACCACCCGCGGCGAGCGCTCGGGCCATCGGCACGGCCTGCGCGGCGTCGTCGATCACGACGACGGGGACGACGGGGGCGAGGTCGAGCACGCTGCGCCCGACGGGTCGCAGGGTCGCGGGGGCAGTGGTGGTCATGCGGAGGTCCGATGCTCGAAGGGGACAGGGGTACGGGAGCCGAAGACGGAGGCGCCCTGGTCGGCCGGGCCCACGTGGGCCCGGAAGGCGGCGAAGAGCTCCCGGCCGGTGCCGAAGGTCTCGGACGGGGGACCGGCCGCGGGTCGGCGAGCGGCGAGGTCGAGCTCGTCGACGTGGATCGTCAGGGTGCCGGCGTCGCAGTCGAGGGTGACCAGGTCACCGTGGCTCACCCGCGCCAGCGGCCCACCCGCCGCCGCCTCGGGCGTCACGTGGATGGCCGCCGGGATGGCGCCGGAGGCACCGGACATCCGGCCGTCGGTCACCAGCGCGACCCGGTGGCCAGCGTCCTGCATGACGCCGAGTGCGGCGGTGAGGCCGTGCAGCTCCGGCATGCCGTTGGCGGCCGGACCCTGGTGCCTGATCACGATGACGGCGTCGCGGTTGAGCTGTCCGGCGCGGAACTGGCGCAGGAACTCGTCACCGTCGTCGAAGACGTGCGCCGGGGCGGTGACGACCCGGTGCTCGGGGGCGACGGCCGAGACCTTGACGACGGCCGCACCCAGGTTGCCGGTGACGATGCGGATCCCGCCGTCGGGGGAGAAGGGGCGGCTGACCGGTCGGAGCACGTCGTGGTCCAGCGAGACGGCCGGCCCCGGCCGCCAGGCGACGCCGGTGTCGGTCACGACCGGCTCCTCGGTATAGCGCCGCAGCCCGCGACCGGCGACGGTGCGGACGTCCTCGTGCAGCAGGCCCGCGTCGAGCAGCTCGCGCACCAGCAGCGGGATCCCTCCGGCGGCGTGGAAGTGGTTCACGTCCGCCGCGCCGTTGGGGTAGATGCGGGCGAGCAGGGGGACGTGACGTGCCAGGTCGGCGATGTCGTCCCAGGTCAGCTGGATGCCCGCGGCGCGCGCGATGGCCACGAGGTGGATGGTGTGGTTCGTCGACCCGCCGGTGGCGAGCAGTCCGACGCAGCCGTTGATCACGGCGCGCTCGTCGACGACGTCCGCGATCGGGGTGTACTCGGGGCCGTCGTTGGCGATGGCGACGACCCGGGCCGCGGCGGCGGTGGTGAGGGCCTCGCGCAGCTCGGTGCCGGGGTTGGGGAGGCTGGCGCCGGGCAGGTGCAGGCCCATGATCTCCATCAGCAGCTGGTTGCTGTTGGCGGTGCCGTAGAAGGTGCAGGTGCCGGGGCCGTGGTAGCTCGCGGCCTCGGCGTCCAGCAGCGTCTCGCGGTCGACCAGGCCGCGCTCGAAGAGCTTGCGCACCCGCGCCTTCTCGCCGTTCGGGATGCCGCTCGTCATGGGACCCGACGGGACGAGCACGGTCGGCAGATGGCCGAAGGACAGCGCGCCGATGAGCAGGCCGGGGACGATCTTGTCGCAGACGCCGAGCATGACGGTGGCGTCGAACATGTCGTGGGAGAGCGCGATCGCGGTGGACATCGCGATGACGTCCCGGCTGAAGAGCGACAGCTGCATGCCGTCGCGGCCCTGGGTGATGCCGTCGCACATGGCCGGGACGCCCCCGGCGACCTGTGCGATGCCGCCCGCCCCGGCGATGGCCCGCTTGAGCCGGCGCGGATAGTCCTCGAAGGGACGGTGGGCCGAGAGCATGTCGTTGTAGGACGTGACGATGGCGACGTTGGGCTTGCTGCTGCGCCGCAGGTCGGTCTTGACGGCGGGCTCCTCGGCGGCGAAGCCGTGGGCCAGGTTGGCGCAGCCCAGCCGGCTGCGCGACGTGCCGAAGCGGGCTGCCTCGGCGGTACGGGCCAGATAGGCCGTCCGGGTGGTCTCGCTGCGGGCGATGAGTCGTTCGGTGACCTCGTCGATGGCGGTGATCGGCACGGGCCGCTCCTCTCGTCGTGACGCACGCTACATCAGTTCTGCTCTAAAAATGCAAAATTACGTGTACGACAAGCAAAACTATGCTGTCCGGATGGCGAGTGCGGGTGAGGTGCTGACGCTGATCCGCAGTGGTCGCGCGGCGACCCGCCCGGACGTCGGCCGCCTCACCGGCCTGTCACGGACCGCCGTGGCGGCCCGCCTCGACGCTCTCGTCGCTGCCGGACTGGTACTGGAGGTGCAGGAGGCCGGCAACGGCGTCGGACGCCCGCCGGTGCGGCTGCGCTTCCACGACGGTGCCGGCATCGTGGCGGCGGCGGCCATCGGCCGCAGTCGCACGCGGTTGAGCGTCACCGACCTCGCCGGCGAGGTGCTGGCGGCGGGGGAGATCGACCAGGCCGGACGGGAGGTCGGCGCCCACCCCGACGACATCCTGCGTCAGGTCGCCGCCGAGCTCGCCACCCTGCTCGAGCGGGCCGGCACCTCCGCGCCGCTCGTCGCCGTCGGCGTCAGCATCCCCGGCACCGTCGATGTCGAGGCGGGCAGCAGCCTGGACTCGCCGATCATGCGACGCTGGAGCGGACTGCCGCTCGCGCCGTACTTCGCCGAGCTGGGCGGGGCGGACGCCGTCCCGGTCTACGTCGAGAACGACACCAACGTCATCGCCCTCGCCGAGGCCGACGCGCACCTGGCTGACCACGCCGATGCGCTGATCCTCAAGGCCTCGACCGGTCTCGGCGCCGCCATCGTCGCCGGCGGTCGGCTGCAGCACGGTGCGCGCGGCGCCGCCGGCGACATCGGGCACGTGAAGTACGCCGGTGCCGCCGGGGTGGAGTGCCGGTGCGGCGACACCGGCTGCGTCGAGGCGGTGGCCGGCGGCTGGGCTCTCGTGCGCGACCTCGGTGGCGCCGAGGCCGGCATCACCCACGTCCGCGACGTCGTGCAGCGCGCGCTGGACGGCGACGCTGCGGCGCGGCAGGCGATCCGGCGCAGCGGTCAGATCGTCGGCGAGGTGCTGGCCGTGGCGGTGACCCTGCTCGACCCGGCCGTCATCGTGGTCGGCGGGGACATGGCGCCTGCCTACGACCTGCTCGTCTCCGGCATGCGCGAGACGCTCTACCGGGACGCGACGGCCACGGCCAGCCGGGACCTGCAGGTGGTGGCGGCGACGCATTCGGCCGATTCGGGCGTTCGGGGGACGGCGTCGCTGGCGCTGCGCCGGGTGCTCAGTGCCGAGGCGGTCGACGCCCGGCTCGCGGGCCGCCGATCGGTGTCGTAGGCCGGGCGTCGGCCGGGTCAGGGTCGGCGCAGGCTCGCCATGTCGTCGAGCAGTCGGTCCAGATCGCGTTCGAAGTCGACCGGAGCACTGTCGGCGGCGAGGAGGCCGGCGAGCTCCCGGACATGGGGGTACTCGCCGAGGTCCGGACCGTCGGCGGCCGGCATCGCGGCGGCGAGGGGGAGGTCGGCCTCGGCCGCTCCGGTCGAACCTGACGGTAGCGCGTCCTGCGCAGCGGCGGTCTCCGCGGCGACGCCGGGTTCGGCGGCGAGCACCGCGGGCTCGTCGGCCAGTGCCTGCGCGCGGTCTGCGGTCGCGGCCGCCACGATCTCCTCCGCCTCGGGCCCGTCGCCGTGGGCCATGGCCGCCTCGGCGGCGTCGGCGCGGGCGGTGCGCTGGGCGCGGGCGACGCGCCGATCGGCGTCGGTCTCGTCCGCCGGCGCGGCGGGACGGCCGCGGTCGGCGTCGAGGGCGGCGACTTCCAAAAGCAGGTGTCCGAGCAGGAAGCTGCTGAAACGCTTGTAGACCGTCACCGCGGCCGACGGCGGGAAGTGGTGATCCTGCAGGCCGGCCAGGAACGCGTCGACCCACTGCAGCGATCGCATCGGCGGCCGGATCCACGGCGCGGTGGTGGGGGTGGTGGCGATCAGCGGGAAGACCCGCGGGTGGGTCAGCGCCATCTGCCGGATGCCGTGGGCGAGCCGGTCGAGGTAGTCGCGCCAGTCGTCGGCGTGATCGAACTGGAGCTCGGGATCGGTCGAGGTCTCCAGCACCACCCAGTCGACCAGGGCGGTGACGAGCTCCTGCCGGCTCGGGAAGTAGCGGTAGATCGCCATGGCCTCGACGCCCAGGGCCTTGCCGAGCCGTCGCATCGTCAGCCGGCCGATGCCTTCGGCCTCGACGAGGCCGACGGTGGCTCGCAGGATGTCGTCGTCGGTGAACTGCCGGGGCCGGCCGCCGGTCGCGGTCGGTTCGGTCATCACGCCTCCTGAAGGGGGTCCGCCGAGTGCTCTCTCACCCTAGGTCTCGCCGGTTGCCTACCCGGCCGGCCGGACCCGAGTGGGATGCATCGCACCCAATTGTGTTGGTCATCACCGAAGGTTTGAGGCGGCGTTTACGGGGTAAACATTCGGGTGTCGGGCGGTACACGACCCGGCCGAAGCGGACGGGACACCCCGCCCGACAGTCGATCAGAGAGGATCTGTCATGAGTGCCGTTGACAAGCTCAAGAACGCTGCCGAGGACGCCGTCGGCAAGGCGAAGGAGGCCATCGGCAGCGTGACCGACAACAAGGACCTCGAGGCCGAGGGCAAGAAGGACCAGTCCAAGTCGAGCCTCAAGGACGCTGGCGAGAACGTCAAGGACGCCTTCAAGAACTGAACCCGCCACGGCTTCGCGCCGATGGCGCACAGCCGGTCCGACCGCCGCCCACCTGCGGCAGGTCGGGCCGGCTTCATCGTGTCGGCGTCGCGTGACCGCCGGTGGGGTAGGCGATGGTCATGGACGCGATCTGGCAGTGGTTCCTGACCGTGACGGGGAGCAACGACACGTCGGGCACCTGGTACGGCTTCTGGTCGGGGTTCGGCTCCGACCTCGGGGAGTTCGCCATCGTCGGCGGGCTCATCGGGCTCTACCGGCAGCGGGTCTGTCACGCCCGCTGGTGCTGGCGGCGGGGCCGCTGCCCCGTCGAGGGGACGAAGTTCACCACGTGTCGTAAGCACGATCCCTCCACCGACAGCGACGAGGACGACGACCCGACGGCCGAGCAGATCGCCGAGAGCTACCGCCGTGCGAAGCGTCACGCCGGTCTGTCCCGGCCGTGACAGCGTCGACGTGCCGACCGGGGCAGACTGAGGTCATGCGCCCCTGCGACGACCGCGCCCTCGTCGCGGGGACCGTGGGAGAGGCGATGCTGACCGAGATCCCGGTCGCGACGCCGGAGGTGCGGGTGGCGCAGCTGCGCCACTTCTTCGCCGACGACCACGTGCACGCCGCCGTGATCGTCTCCGACGGTCGGCTGCTCGCCGTCGTCGAGCGTGACGACCTGGCCGGTGCCGCCGACGCCGACCCCGCCCTGCCCCTCGGTCGGCTCGCCGGCCGCACCGCGACCGCTGATCTGCCGCTGGCCGAGGCTCGCCGACGGCTCGACGCCGGTGGTGGTCGCCGCCTCGCCGTCGTGGACGACGATGGCCGCCTCCTCGGGCTGCTCTGTCTGAAGCGGAGCCGGCTCGGCTTCTGCAGCGATCGGGACGTCCGCGAGCGCGCCCTGGAACGGGCGGCTCACGGATAGGCACGGCGCTCCTGGCCCGCGATCCGCAGCCTCGGTCCATCCCCGCCGCCGGGACTCGTCTCGTCGCCGCGCAAGGGGCCCTTCGACCCGGCTTCGGTGGCGCCCGGCTCGTCCCCGGCCCGGACCTTTGTCGCGAGTTTCCGTCTCCGAGCGGAAAGCAGCGAGGCGCACGTGCGTCGTTCATCTTCGCGACACGCTTACAGCGCTCTCAGGCGTGAGTGTTCCCCCGCGGCCACCGAGGCCGCAGGCACTCTCCTCGGGAGCACCTCATGCCCTTGCCGCCGGACCGGCGTTCGCCCCGCTTCGTCTTCCTGACCGACGACCTCACCCCGGGTCTGCGGAGCCCGTTCGCGTGGCGCCTGGAGGCGGCCAACAACCGACCGCTCGGCCGCTCTGCAGCGGTGTCGGCGGGGCTGGCCGCCTGCCGCGCGACGGCGGCCGCCGTCATCGCCGGACTCTCGCCCGCGGTGATCGAGGCGGGCACAGCCGCGACCGACTTCGGTCCCGCCGCCGGCGTCGAGCTCGGCGTGGAGGTCGAGCGCCTCGGTGCCTACTGGCACTGGCGTCTGGACGTGCCCGGCGGCAGTGCGGTCTCCACCCATCGCTACCTCCGCCGGACCGAGTGTTTGCGTGGATTCACGCAATTCGTCGACGTCGCCGGCCGCGCTGACCCGCAGCACGGACCCGTGCGCTGCTTCGGCCCCGAGACGCTGCGCGGCTATGCCGTCCCCGCCGAGGCCACCACCGGTACCGCTGCCGACACCGCCGCGGGGGTGACGTCGTGAGCCACCACATCCAGCTCTTCGCCGACCGCAGCGGCGCCGGTGTCAGCTGGCGACTGCTCGCCCCCAACAATCGCGAGACCGCCCGTGGTACCCGCCTCTACGTGGACGAGCGCGCCTGCCGGGAGGACATCCGCCGGCTGCAGGCGGCTGCCGCCCGGCTGCAGCCCCGCTCCCGGCGGGTGCCGCAGGGGCGGTGGTCCTGGGAGCTCTCGCTGGACGGGATCGTCGTCGTCGCCGCCACCAACTCCTTCGACCGGCAGATCCGCTGCCAGCAGGTCCTCGGCGACATCGCCGGCCGGTTCGCCTCGGCGCGGATCGCCGTCACCGTCACCGACACCGCGGGCCGCCGCCGCGCGCCGCGCTGGACCATCCCCGCCCCTGCCGTCCGGGAGACCGCATGACCGTCATGGAGCACGCCCCCGTCCCGCCCGTCCCACCGGCGTCGCGCCGCCAGCCGGCCGAGCTCGACGCCCGCGCGGTGTCGGCCTGGTTCGGCTCGGCCAAGGTCCTGGACCGGGTCTCGCTGACGATGCCGGCCCGCTCGGTCACTGCGCTGATCGGACCCTCCGGCTGCGGCAAGTCGACCTTCCTGCGCATCCTCAACCGGATGCACGAGTCGGTGCCGAGCGCCAAGCTCGCCGGTGAGGTGCTGCTCGACGGTACCGACATCTACGGTCCCGGCCAGCGCATCACCGAGACCCGGCGCCGCATCGGCATGGTGTTCCAGAAGCCCAACCCGTTCCCGGCGATGTCCATCGCCGACAACGTCACCGCCGGGCTGAAGCTGACCGGCATGAAGGTGTCGCGCGGCGACCGCGCCGACCTCATCGAACGCTGCCTGACCCGGGGCGGGCTCTGGAACGAGGTCAAGGACCGCCTGCACACTCCCGGCTCGGCGCTCTCGGGCGGCCAGCAGCAGCGGCTCTGCATCGCCCGCTCGCTCGCCGTCGACCCCGACGTGCTGCTGATGGACGAACCCTGCTCGGCCCTGGACCCCACCTCCACCCGCCGCGTGGAGGAGACGATCGCCGAGCTCGCGCCGGAGATCACCATCGTCATCGTCACCCACAACATGCAGCAGGCGGCGCGGGTCTCGCAGCAGTGCGCCTTCTTCCTCGCCGCGCAGGGGACACCCGGCGGCATCGTCGAGGCCGGCGAGACCGAGCAGATCTTCAGCGACCCGCAGGACGAGCGGACCTCGGACTACGTCAACGGACGCTTCGGATGAGCCTGTCGCTCTTCGACCCGCGCCACGACGAGCACGACCACCCGACCGAGCCGATCCCGGTCGCCGTCGACACGCCCCGCCGCATCGACCCGGCGCTGCCACCCTCGGACCACGTCTTCGCGGCGGCGTCGCGGGGCATCGGCTGGTTCGTGCTGGTGCTCACCGGCGCGATCGGCGTCTTCCTCGGTTACCAGTCGATTCCCACGCTCGAGCGGTACGGGCTCGGCTTCTTCACCGAGACGCAGTGGCAGCCCGAACTGGACCGCGTCGGCATCGCCGCGGTGCTGGTCGGGACGATCCAGGTCGCCGTCATCGCGCTCGTCGTGGGATTCCCGCTGGCGCTGCTGACCGCGCTCTACATCAGCGAGTACGCGCCGGTGCGGATCAAGTCCACGCTCGTTGCGATCGTCGATCTGATGGCGGCGATCCCCAGCATCATCTACGGGCTCTGGGGCTTCTTCCTGCTGCAGGACCAGGCGATCTACCTCTCCCGCTGGCTGAGCCAACACCTCGGCTGGCTGCCGTTCTTCGCGGTCTCCACCGACCCGGACGCCGCCTCGTGGGCGCCGTCGCAGTACACCTCGTCGGCCTTCATCGCCGGCCTCTGCGTCGCCATGATGATCATGCCGATGTCCTGTGCCGTCATGCGGGGCGTCTTCTCGCTCGCCCCCATCGGCGAGCGGGAAGCCGCCTACGCGCTGGGGTCCACGAAGTGGGGCATGGTGCGGACGGTCGTGCTGCCCTTCGGCCGCGGCGGCATCATCGGTGGCACCATGCTCGGCCTCGGCCGCGCCCTCGGCGAGACCATCGCCGTCCTGCTCATCATCTCCCCGGCCTACGACCTGAAGCTGAACGTGCTGACCACGGGGACGCAGACCACCTCGGCTCTCATCGCCTCACGCTTCGGCGAGGCGACGTCGGCGCAGCTGTCGGCCCTGCTCACCGCGGGCTTCGTGCTCTTCCTCATCACCCTCGGCGTCAACACCGTCGCCGCCGTCTTCGTCGGCCGCAGTCGCAGCGGCTCGGCCACGGACATCTGAGGTCCCCATGACATCGACCCTCGACCGTCCCGAGCAGAGCGCCGTCCCCGAGTCCGCCGCCGACCCGGTCGCCGTAGGACCGCGCCCCGACGCGCCACCACCGGACGTGCCGCGCCGCATCGTCACCGGTACCGGTGACGAGCTGGGCAGCGTCGTCGGCAGCATCGCCGCCGCGCTCGCGCTCACCTGGCTGGGCTACGAGAAGCTGCTGCCCTTCAGCGGCGCACTCGGCTTCGTGGTCTGCTGGTGGCTCGTCTTCCTGGCGGTCTACGCCGGGGTCAGCGCGCTCGGCAACCCCCGCCCCATCGTCGTCTCCCGGCTCGCCGCGGCCGTCGTGACGAGCGGCGCCGCCCTCATCGGCGCGTCGCTGGTGTGGATCGTCTGGTTCATCGTCAGCAAGGGCATGCCCGCGCTGACCCACGCCAACTTCTACACCGAGGACATGGCCGGTGTCCGCCCCACGGCGCCGTTGAGCGAGGGCGGCGTGTTGCACGCGGTCGTCGGCTCCGGCATCGAGATCGGCATCGCGACGGCCATCTCGCTGCCGCTGGGTCTCGGCACCGCCATCTACATCGCCGAGGTCGGTGGCAGGGCGGCGAAGATCACCCGGACCGTCGTCGAGGCCATGACCGCACTGCCCGACATCCTGGCGGGCCTGTTCGTCTACGCGTTCCTCATCATCGGCCTCGGCTGGCAGCGCACCGGCTTCGCCGCCGCGCTCGCGCTGGCCGTCACCATGATCCCCATCATCGCCCGCTCGGGCGAGGTCGTGCTGCGGGTCGTGCCGAGCGGGCTGCGCGAGGCCAGCCTCGCCCTCGGTGCCTCGAAGTGGCAGACGGTGTGGCGCGTGGTGCTGCCGACGGCACGCTCCGGACTGGCCACCTCGGTGATCCTCGGCATCGCCCGGATCGCCGGCGAGACGGCGCCGCTGCTGATCGTCTCCGGCGCGTCGACCTTCTTCAACAAGAACCCGCTGACCGACCCCATGAACTCGCTACCCCTGTTCATCTTCTCGGCGGTGCGCAGCGGACAACCGCAGTACATCGCCCGGGGGTACGGCGCCGCCACGCTGCTGCTGTTCCTCGTCCTCGTCCTCTTCGTCACCACCCGATTCCTCGCTCGCGACAAGTCGCGCGGGCGCTGACCCCACTCCGGTTTGAGGATCCTCATGCGCACGTCAACGCCACGCCGGCTCCGCCTGCTCGCCGCGGGCTCGGTCACCCTCGCGCTCACGCTCGTCACCACCACGCACCCGGCCGGGGCCGCCCCCAGCCGCGCGCAGATCAACGGCACCGGCTCGTCGTGGAGCGCGAACGCCGTCAACCAGTGGGTCTCGGACGTGCAGACCAACGGCCTGCAGGTCGTCTACACCGGCAACGGCTCGGCCCAGGGCCGCAAGGACTTCGCCAACGGCATCACCGACTTCGCCGTCAGCGACATCGGCTACCAGGGCACCAACAAGCAGACCGGCGAGGACGACACCAACTGTGTCGGCGGTGGCAAGTGCCGCGACTTCGCCTACGAGCCGATCGTCGCCGGCGGGACGTCGTTCCCGTACCAGCTCAAGGTCGGCGGCAAGCTGGTGCGCAACCTGCGGCTCTCGGGCGAGACGCTGGCCAAGATCTTCACCTACAAGATCAGGAACTGGAACGACGCCCAGATCAGCAGGGACAACAACGGCCGGAAGTTCCCGTCGCTGCCCATCATCCCCGTGGTCCACTCCGAGGGGTCCGGCTCGACCGCGCAGTTCACGACCTACCTGGACGCGCAGTACCCCGGCATCTGGCGGCCCTTCTTCGGTCGTTCCGGCTTCACCGAGTTCTATCCGTCACCCAGCGGCGGCCAGGGCATCGCCCAGAGCGGCTCCGACGGCGTCATGAACTTCGTCTCCTCCGCGGCCGCCAACGGCGCCATCGGCTACGACGAGTACTCCTACCCGCTCGCCAAGGCATTTCCGGTGGCGAAGCTGCTCAACAAGGCCGGCTATTACACGCTGCCCGACCAGTACAGCGTCGCCGTGGCCCTCACCCACGCCAACATCAACCGCGACAAGAACTCGCCGAACTACCTGCTGCAGGATCTGCGCCAGGTCTACGTCGCACCGGAGAAGCAGGCCTACCCGATGTCGTCGTACTCCTACTTCCTCATCCCGACCGGCAAGAACGATCCGCGGATGACGACGGCGAAGCGGCAGACGCTCGCCGACTATTTGAACTTCGCGGTCTGCGAGGGACAGAAGGAGATGGGGCCGATCGGCTACTCGCCGCTGCCGCTCAATCTCGTCCAGGCCAGCTTCGAGCAGACCAGAAAGCTCCAGGCCGCTGATCCCAAGGTCGACATCAGCAAGAGCAACGCCACCAAGTGCGACAACCCGACCTTCAACCCGAGGAACCCGAAGGAGAACCGACTCGCGCAGCGCGCCCCGCTGCCGCCGGCCTGCGACAAGCAGGGCGCCGGGCCGTGCAACGACGACGGGACCAGCCCCGCGGTGGGCACCGGCAACAACGACAACGGCGCCGGCGGCGTGCGCAGCAACGGCGGTGGCAGCAACACCCCCGCCGCAGCCGGCGGGACCGCGGGCCGGACCACCGGCGGTGCGGGTGGGACCGCGACCGGCGCTGGTGGCGCCGCGGCGGGTGCCACCGCCGGGGCCAGCGCTGGCGCCACGAAGATCGACCCGGAGACCGGGCAGGCGGTGACGACGGGCACCGGCGCCGGCGGCAGCGGCGGCGGGGGACAGGCCGAACCGGCCGAGCTCGCCTCGTCGCGGCGTGACGGCATGACGGGTCTGCTCGGGCCGCTGGCGCTGCTGCAGGTCATCGTCATCCTGGTGCTGCCGCCCGTGCTCTACCTCTTCGTGCTCCGCCGCCGCCGGGAGACCTCGGCATGAACCGCCCACGTGCCGCCTCCCGCGGCCGCACCGTCCCGCGCATCGTGACCGTTGCGGCACTGGTCGCCCTCGTCGCCCCGCTCGGCACCACGCCGGTGACCGCGCAGCCACCCGCTCCCCGTTCCGCCGCCGCCCGGGCCGCGGTCGCCACGGCCGCCGTCGCCCCCTCCGACAGTGCCGTCACGCGCGAGAAGAGCGTCTCTCGCATCAATCTGGTCGACGGCAAGGACGTCTCGGTCGAGAAGCGGGAGGTCACCGTCTCCGTCGGCGACACCGCACAGCTGCGTGATCGCGACGCCGTCACCGTCAGCTGGCGCAACGCGCACCCCACCGGGGGCATCGTCGTCGACAAGAACGACGGCCCGACGGCGTCACAGCAGGAGTACCCGGTCGTGGTGATGCAGTGCCGGGGCGTCGACTCGACCTCCGTCCCGGCAGCGCAGCAGATCAGCCCGGAGACCTGCTGGACGCAGACGCCGGGTGAGCGGTTCCAGTACTCGCAGACCGGCACCGTCTTCCCGCCGTACCGCCTCGACCGGTACGCCACCACCACTGACCGGGCGATCACGGTGAACCAGCCGAGCCCGCTTCCCGCCGGCTGCTCGCCGCTCACCGCCTCGCGCTGGGTCCCCTTCGTCGCGGCCGACGGCACGCGCTACGACGGCGGTTCCCGAGGCTGCGCGGGGATGGCGCCCGAGGCTGCCGACTCGTCGGACTCGCTGCAGCCGGCGAGCACGACCTACGGCGTCGCCGACAAGAACGGCGACGGCAGCACGAAGTTCGTCATGCAGACCGCGGAGTCCAACGCCTCCCTGGGCTGCAGCGACACTGTGAAGTGCTCGCTGGTGGTGATCCCGATCATGGGGCTGAGCTGCGACGTCGCGGGGACCGCGAGCGGACCTGACCTCGGCATGGCGCCGGGTACGCGTCCGCCGGCAGCCCTGCAGCCGCGGCTGCAGAGTGAGTGCGGCCAGACCGGTCACTTCGACCCGGAGGAGCTCAACCCGGGTGCCAGCGAGACGCCGGATCTCGCGGTGACCGGTCAGCTCTGGTGGAGTGCCTCCAACTGGCGCAACCGCATCTCGATCCCGCTGCGCTTCGCGCCGTCGGCGGCGGCCTGCGACACCTCGGGCAACGCGACCTCGGTTTACGCCTACGGCTCCGAGGCCATGCTGCAGGCGACCCTGCAGTGGGCGCCGCACTTCTGCCTCGACCCGAAGCTGTACACGCTGCGTCACGTCCAGACGAGCGAGCCGCAGGCGAAGAACCTGCTCGACACCGGCTCCATCCAGGCGGCGATCCAGGCGGCACCGCCCGCGGTAGCGTTCCGAAAACCGGTGGTCCAGGCTCCGGCCGCAGTCTCCGGCTTCGCCGTTGTCGCCACCATCGACGGCGCGGACGGCCAGCCGGTCGAGGTCAGACTGAATGCGCGGTTGCTCGCCAAACTGCTCAGCGAGTCCTACCGCAGCTGCGCCACCTGCCTCGACTTCACGACGAAAGAGGCGCGCTACTCCGGATTTGCGCGGATGCGCAACAACCCCATCGACATGTCGCGCGACCCGGAGTTCCAGGCACTCAACCCGGGCATCCCGGAGACCAACTACCTGCAGGCGGCCTCGACCCTCGAGGTGATGTCCAGCGACTCGGACCTCATGACCGCGCTCACCGGGTACCTCGACGCCGACCCGGAGGCGCGCGAATTCCTCAACGGCTACCCCGACCCGTGGGGCATGACGGTGAACGAGGCCTACCGGGGCATCCAGCTCCCCGTCCCGAGCTGGCCGCTGCTCGACACGCACCTGGCCACGCTGCCGACCGGTGCCAATCTCTGCCTGACCCAGAACCCGGTGCCGTGGCTGCCACTGGTGGCCTCGCCGGTGTCGAACCCGGCCACGGTGGCACTGCACATGCAGTTCGACATCTCGAACTCGCAGACGACCTGCAAGGACAACGGCCAGCTGACCCAGCGGCTGACGGCCATCGGCCGGCAGAACGCCGGGCAGCGGTTCCTGCTCGGGCTGGTGTCGTTGGCCGACGCCCAGCGCTACCAGCTGAACACGGCGGCGCTGCAGACCACCCGAACCGGTGACGGCGACGGCCAGTTCGACACCGGCGAGGGCCGCCGCTTCGTCGCCCCCACCGACGCCGCGCTGCTGGCGGCGGGCAGGCTGCTCCGGCCGGACGACGCCATGGGTACCTGGCCCGTCTCGTACCCGGCACTGCGGCGCAGCGCGACCGCCTATCCGGGGACGGTGCTGATGTCGATCGACGTCCCGACGAAGGGTCTCTCGCGGGCCGAGGCCGGCCGGTACGGGCAGCTGCTGCGCTTCGTCGCCGGCCGTGGCCAGCTCCGTGGCAACGGTGCCGGTGACCTGCCGCCGGGTTACCTGCCGCTCACCGGCGCACTGGCCCCGCTGGCGGACTACACCGCCACCGCGGCCCGCGCCGTGGCCGAGCAGAGCGGCACCGTGCCGTACGTGAGCGGCAAGGCGGGGGGCGGCAAGCCGAGCAAGGGTGCCGGTCAGCCACCGACCCGCGCGCCGCGCGTCACGCCGGTCCGCGACGTGCCGGGGACCTCCGGTGCGGCGCCGGTCGCGGTCGCGCCGGGCTCCCCGGCCAGCCAGCCGACGACACCGACGTCATCGGCTGCGGCGACCAGCTCGGCGCCGGCGTCCTCGGCACCGGTCACCCAGCCGAACGCGGCACCGGTGGGCAGGACGACCGCACTCGACGCCGGCGTCGCCGGCAAGCTCCTGCCGATCCTGCTGGTGCTGGCACTGCTGTCCCTCGGCGTCGCCGTCTACTCCGGCGGCATCGGACGAAGGGCCTTCCGGCGATGACGCTGCTCGACCGGCCGAGACGGCGGCCCACCCTGCCCCGTCCGCAGCTTCAGGACTTCGCGCCCGCGCCGCGCTCGACCACCGGCGCGGCCGTCGCCTGGACCGCCGCCGCACTGGCCTTCCTCATCGGCTGGGTGGTGGTCTACGGCCTCTGGCTCTCCGCCTTCACCCACGACCACGACCAGGACGTGCTCTACGCGCAGTTCCGGCAGCAGGTCGCCGAGGCCACCGCCCCGCTCGGCGGCGCGATCGAGCCGGGGGCGCCGGTCGGCGTGATGTCGATGCCGTCGGCCGGGATCCGGGACGAGGTGATCGTGGAGGGGACGGCCGCCGACCAGCTCACCAGCGGTCCCGGTCACCGGCGTGACACCCCGCTGCCCGGTCAGGCCGGCGTCAGCCTCGTCTACGGCCGCTCGACGCTCTTCGGCGGTCCCTTCGGCGGCCTCGCCCACGCGCGGGCCGGCGACACCCTCACCGTCCGCACGGGGGAGGGCCTGGCCAAGTACGTCGTCGACGACGTCCGCCGTCAGGGCGACCCGTTTCCGGCCACCCTCGCCGCGGGCGCGGGTCGGCTCACCCTGGTGACGGCCGAGGACTCGGCGCTGACGACCGGGCGCACCGTCTACGTCGACGCGTCGCTGGCGAGCACGCCCTTCGGGACGCCGTCGGGGCGTCCGGCCGCGGTGCCGGCGTACGAGACGGCCATGCAGACCGACTCCTCGGCACTCTTCCCGCTGGTGCTCTGGCTGGCGCTGCTGCTCGGCGGGGTCGTGGCCGGGGTCTGGGCGCAGACCCGCTGGGGTCGGCGACAGACCTGGCTCGTCGCGGTACCGGTGGTCCTGGCCGCGCTCTGGGGCGCCAGCGAGACCGCCGTGCAGCTGCTGCCCAACCTGATGTAGGGGGAATGTCCGTCTCGGGACGTTCAGCGCAGCGGGTTCATCCCCTGTTACCGGACGGGACCTGAGAGCGAGGGGTGAGGCCATGAGGCTGAGCGCGCACAGCACCCACCTCGAAAGGACTGCCTCATGACCGGAAGGTCGATCAAGGTCGGCTTCGGCATCGCGGCGGCCGTGGCCGCCACGATGCTCGTCACGCCGACCGCGGCGCACGCGGACTACGCGCCGACCCCGAACGACGTCGTCGGCGTCGGCTCGGACACCCTGCAGCAGCTGGTGGACTTCGCCGCCGACGGCGACTACACCGGTAACCCGGGTTACAACCAGAACGTCCGCAACAAGTTCATCTCCGTCGACGCGACTGCCGACGCCAACAGCCGGCTCGCCTACGGCACCGGCGGTCTGGGCGGCACGAACGCCTGTGCGCCGGGCTCGGGCACCACCCAGGGCACCGGCAACCAGAACAGTGCCCACACCGACACGCCCTGCACACTGAACCCCACCGTGGTGCTTCGTGCCGGGCTCAGCCCGACGCAGCGGCCCAACGGCTCGGGTGCCGGATACAACCTGCTCAAGGCCGACACCAACCGCACCACCGGCAAGAGCATCAGCAACCTCGTCGACTTCTCCCGCGCCTCGTCCAAGCGCACCCCGGACGGCACGCTCTACGACAGCGTCACGGTCGCCTCCGACCCGCTGCAGATGCTCTCGTCGACCACGACCAACGCGCCGGCGTCGCTGACCAAGGACCAGCTCACCGGCATCTACAACTGCACCCTGACGACATGGGACCAGGTCGGCGGCACGGGCACCGGCACCATCAAGCCGCTCATCCCGCAGCCCGGCTCGGGCACGCGTGACTACTTCCTCGGTCAGATCGGCAACCCCACGCTGGGCAGCTGCGTCACCAACGTCGAGGAGAACGACCCCGAGGCCATCGACGGCTCCGGCAACTCGGCCAACGCCATCGAGCCGATGTCGGTCGGTCGTCTCAACCTGTTCCTCGGCAAGGACTCCACCGGCGCCCAGGTGAGCCCGTCGGGTTACTTCAAGGACCCCAGCTGCCCGCTGCCGTCCGGGCTGTCGACGACGCCGGCGGCCTGCACCGGCTCGACCTCGACGCTCGCCCCGAACGTCAAGCTCATCGGCGGCTTCGCGCCGGTGCGTGACCTGTACCTGTACTTCCGTCACGCCGACATCGCCAGCACCAAGAAATTCCAGCCCGGCTCGAACCTCAACTGGGTGCGGACGATGTTCTACAACCCGTGCCCGACGCCGGGCTCGTCGTCCTGCGTCGTCGACCCGACGACGGGTGCCGAGTACGGCCCCGGCGGTGCGCCGTGGTTCGCCTCGGGTGCTGCGCAGGCAGCCATCTCGGCGGCCGGTGTCACCCCGAAGTACGTCTACAACCAGGGCGCCTGAGCCCGCACGGGCGGGGGCCCACACGTACGACGCGGGGCGGGTGTCGCCACACCCGCCCCGCGTGATCCGCAGTCACTTCACCAACCCGGAAAGGTCACGAAGCTCGTGAAGCTTAGCAACAGGAAGATCGCCGGAGCCCTGGCTCTCGCGATCACAGGCGGGGGCCTGTTCCTCGGGACGACGTCGGCGCTGGCCGCGTCGACGCCGCCCTGGGAGCCCGACGCCAACAGCGACGGTTACGGCGCCATCAACTTCTACGACGCCAACGGCAAGCAGGTCACCGGCGGCAGCAACCTCAACCACCTCTTCGACTACGCGGTCGCGGCCACGGCCTCGCAGCGGGCCACCACCAAGGCGACGCTGCTCTTCGGCTTCCCCGACCACAACAAGGCCGACACCACCGAGTGGTACACGGTCACCGCGGCCGGCCCGACCACCTTCCCGTTGGCGAGCGCGCCCGGCGCGGTCGCCGCGGCCAATGGCAAGCCGACGGTCAAGGTCGCGGCGAACGAGGCCAACCTCAAGGCGGCGGCCGGTGGCGCCGTGCTGGACACCACCGCCGGGTACAAGGACCTCATCCAGGTGCGACTCAAGGACTCCGGCCAGGGACTGCCCAGCGAGAGCTCCTTCTGGGCCACCGACATCGCGTTCGACTCGTCGGCAGGTACCTGGAGCCAGGTCTACCCGAAGGTCGCCACGTCGACCTCCACCGCCGTCACCGCGACGCCCAACCCGGTCACCGCCGGCAGCAGCGTCACGCTCAGCGCGACCGTCACCGGCGGCGGGGCGGGCACCGTCCAGTTCAGCGACGGCAGCACGCAGCTCAACGGCCCGGTCACCGTCAGCAACGGCACGGCCTCGACGACGACGTCGTCGCTGAGCGCCGGCTCGCACACGATCACCGCCACGTACACGCCGTCCTCGGCGGCCGACTACGCTGCCTCCAGCGGCACGACCACGCTCGTGGTCAACCCGCCGGCGACCCCGACCACCACCACGCTCGCCGTCAGTGGCGACTACACCACCGCGGGCAGCGCGGCGACGCTGACGGCGAACGTCACCGGCCCCGGCAGCACGCCGAACGGCTCGGGGACGGTGGCCTTCTACGACAACGGTGCCGCCTCGCCCATCGCCGGCACGGTCACCTCGCCCAGCGCCGGCACCTACGTGCTGAGCGTGGCCAACGGCTTTGCCGCCGGTGCCCACTCGGTCGTCGCGAAGTTCAGCCCGACCGACGTCACCAGCTTCGAGGCGTCGCAGTCGGCGGCGCAGGCCTTCACCACGGCACCGGCCCAGGGCTCGCCCTGCGCCCAGCCGGGTGCGCAGTGCACCGACCCGCAGCCGATCCAGGCCACCGTGCCCGTCGGCACGCTGGTGATCGACACGCCGTACACCGCCGCCAGCCCGCTCGACCTCGGCACCCTGGCGCTGGCGTCGGACTCCAGCAAGTTCTCCGGGACGGCCACCTTCAACGACATCAAGGTGACCGACACCCGGGCGGGCAACCTGCCGTGGACGGCGCAGGCACTCTCCAGCGCGCTCAGCAACGGCAAGGGGCACAGCAACAGCACCATCAACGCGCAGAACGTGGGCCTCACCGGCCTGCAGGTCACCAAGGGCACCGGCTTCACCGGCGCGGTGACCACGCTGGACAACGCGGTGCCGACCAACCCGGTCGCCCCCGCCGACACCGGCAGCGCGGGCCTGGGCGGCTCCGCGGCGCACACTATCGCCACGGCCGACAAGGGCCAGGGCACGGTGACGCTCAAGGGCACGCTCACGGTCGTCGCGCCGTCCTCGACCGAGGCGGGGCTCTTCACCGGAACGATCACCTTCACCGTCGGCTGACCAGCCGGCATCTCGCAGGGCCGAACGACAGCGGACGTTCGGCGGGGCAGCAGCTGCTGTCCCGCCGGACGTCCGTCCGTTGTTAACGATCCGTTCCCGGCCCGTACCCGGCCGGCGACTTGGCTTCCGGGCATGACGACGAGCACTCTGCGCGGACGCCTGGCGGCGACCGCGCTGGTCGCCGGGTTGGTGGCCGGGTTGGGGCTCCCCGCGACGGTCGCCGCGCCGGCCACGGCTGCCGAACCGGCAGCGATCGTGCCGGTGGCGAGCCCGACACCGGCCGCGCGCCAGAACGCCAGCTTCGGCATCGGGCCCTCCGACGGCCGCGGCATCGACGGCCGCTCCGCGCTGACCTTCCTCGCCTCGCCGGGGTCCACCCTGGTCGACCGCATCGCCGTGGTGAACCTGTCGTCGCGGCGCACCACGCTGGCCCTCTACGCCGCGGACGCGGCGGCCAACGCCGACGGCAGCATCGGCTACCAGCCGCGTTCGGTCAAGGCGACGGATGCGGCGCGCTGGATCCGGCTCCGCACTCCGAGCAATGCCACGACCATCACCCTCGCGCCGCGACAGACGCGGGTGGTGCCGCTGCAGATCAGCGTGCCGTCCTCGGCCGCCCCCGGTGACCACGTCGCCGGTGTCATCGCCGGACTCACCGCGAAGGTCCGCAACCGCAGCGGGCAGCTGATCGACTTCGAGCAGCGGGTCGCGCTGCGGGCGTCGTTCCGGATCAGCGGCACCCTGCGACCGCAGCTCTCGGTCAGCGACCTCTCGGCCTCCTACGCCGGCCGGATCGCTCCCTTCGCCGCCGGATCGGCGCACGTCAGCTACACCGTCCGCAACACCGGCAACGTCGCCCTCGGCGCCCGGCAGCGGGTGACGGTGAGCGGTCTGTTCGGCGAGGACGGCGCTCGCGCCGCGGACGTGCCGCTGCTGCTGCCCGGTGGTGCGGCGAAGGTCGAGGTCACCGTCCCGGACGTGCTGCCGCAGCTGCGGCTCACCGCGCGCGTCTCGCTCTACCCGCTCGTGGTGAAGGGGACCGCGGACCCCGGCCTGCCCGGTGCCTTCTCCTCGACGACCGGCTTCTGGGCGGTGCCGTGGTCGCTGCTCGTGGTGCTCCTCCTCCTCGTTGTCGCCGCCGCCGGGGCCGTGGTGCTGCGCCGCCACCATCGGCGCGCCGACACCGCGCGGCACCGGCCGCGCCCCGGGAATTCTCCCGCCCTCTCACCCACCGGAGTCCCGTCATGAGCTCGCGCCGTCTCGTCCCCGCCCTGCTGTCGCTGGCCGCCTCGGCCGCGGTCGCCCTGACCGGGCCCGTCGCCGCCTCGGCGGCACCGCCGGTGAGCGATCCGAATGCCTCGGGGTACCTCGGCTTCTGCGACCGCAGTGGTCACCAGGTCCGGGGCGGCGCGCTGGCCGGCACCCCGTTCGCCTGGAAGACGGTCTCCTCGGTCCCGGCACCGGCGGGCTACCAGCGAGGCAAGGCGTCCATCGTGGGCTTCCAGCCGCGGCCGCAGGTCGACCCCTACGACTGGTCGGGCAAGCCCTTGACGGCCGCCTCGACCTTCTCCAACCCCCGGCACCCGATGGCCGCGGCCACCGCCATCGACTCCTCCTTCGGCGACTTCACCGGGACCTACACCCCGCAGGTGCAGGGGCTCATCCAGCTGCGGATGATCTTCACCGGCGTCGGGCTACCGCAGTACAGCGGCAGCTACCCGGCGCTGCTGGTGAAGATCACCGGGTCGCGGTGGCAGCAGGTGGGCGGGGGACCGGTGGACTGCACGTCGGGTTCGGCGCGCTCGGTGGAGCTGGACTCGCTGCCGGCGGCACGGCTCGAGGTGAACCACGCGCGGCCGGCGCCGGAGTCGGCACGGCAGCTGCGGGCGCAGCGCAGCAGCTCTCGCGGCAGCGCCGCGGCCGGCTCCGCGAGCGCCGGGCGGAGTGCAACGCCGGACGTCTCGGCGACGACCGGCCCGGCGGCCGTGGACGGTGCCCGCCCGGTCGCCGCCGAGCGCGCGCACGGCGCGGCCGACGGGGCCGTCTGGCCGTGGCTCGTCGCGGCCGGCCTCGTGCTGGTGCTGGCCGCCGGTGCGGTCGTCGTGCGCCGGCGCGCCATCTGAGCATGCCCGCGCGGTGTCACGCGAATTCGCGCAAAAGCTGTCACTGACCGCGCGCAAAGGCCCAGATGTCGTCGGCCAGCCGCTCCGGGGTCTCGATCTGGGGCAGATGGCCGGCGTCCTCGATGAGGTCATACCGAGCCGCGGGGATGGCTCGGCTGTAGGCCAGGCCGTGGCTCGGGGCGACGATGCGGTCGGCGGCCCCCCAGACGACGAGGGTCGGCAGAGTGATGGCCGGCAGGCGGTCGAGCAGGGTGGGGTCGGTCATCGTCCGTCCGCCGTAGGCGAGCAGGGACGCACGGTTGCCGGCCATCAGTTCCCGAGCGGCGGCGGGCAGTGCGGTGAGGTCGGTGCGGAAGCGGTCGGGGTCGTGGTAGCTCAGCTCGGTGACCTCGTCCATGGCCAGGCTGAAGAAGTCGACGATGGGGTCGGTGTCGCTGGTCAGCCCCACGGCGTCGACGATGACGACGCTGCTGATGCGGGAGCTCGTCGACATCGCCATCTCGGCCGCCGCCCAGCCGCCGAGGGAATTGCCGATCACGGTGACGTCGACGAGGTCGAGCTCGTCGAGCAAGCCGAGGTAGAGCGCGGCGAGGTCGGCGACCGACGCGAGGGCGTCCGGGCGGTCGGTGCCGCCGAAGCCGGGGTGGATCGGGGTCAGCACCCGCGCGGGGCGGGTGTCGGCGAGCACGTCGGCGAACGCAGCCACCGACTGCGGTCCGGCGCCGCCGTGCAGCAGCAGGAACGGATGTCCGGCGCCTTGCTCGAGGACGGTCACCGGGACGGGGCCGGTGGTGGGGGTGCTGACGGTGTGTTCGGCGGTGGTGCTCATGGCTGGTCCTTCTTTCTGTCAGGTCGTGACTGGCGCGGGTCGCAGGGCGAGGGGGCTGCGTCAGATACGACCCTAAATAAACATGTTGATATAAACAAGTTGAGACAACCGCTACCGAGACGTAGGTTGGCCTCATGGCCCGTTCCGTGCAGGACGTCGCGCTGTCGATCAAGCGCGCCCAGATCCGTCACCACCGCGCTCTCGAGGGCGCTCTGGCGCCACTCGGCCTCACCCTCGTGCAGTGGGACGCCCTGCGTCACCTGGACCGCAACCCCGACTCGTCACTGCACGATCTGGCCCGGCTGATCTTCCAGAGCGACCAGGCCTTCGGCACGCTGGCGACACGGATGATCGATCGTGGCCTGGTCGAGCGCGGTGCCGGTCCCGGTCGTGCCGTCCGGCTGCGGATGACGGCGAAGGGAGCTGACCTGCTGACCAAGGGAGCTGCTGTCGTCGACGGCGTCCTCGTGAATTCCTTCGCGGCCCTGTCCCCGCGCCAGCTCGATCAGCTCGGAGGGTTGTTGGAGCAGCTGCTCGGTACCGACGGCTGAGGATCACGACGGAATGTCAGACCGCAGGTCAGGCCGGCTGCCGACCTGATGGCCGGGGCCAGCTAGTTCATCCCTCGTTAGCACGACGGCGTGGCCCGCGTCGGCGACAGCGGCGAGCGTGGTCGCCATCAGCACGTCCGTACTCCCTCGGCTCAGTGAAGGACCCGCCCCGACATGACGTACCGCCTCGTGGCCCGGCTCGTGCCGGCTGCCCTCGTCCTGGCGGGGTTGTCGTTCGCGACCCCCGCCGCCGCCGCGACGACTCCGGCCTGGGAGCCGGATGCCAACTCGCACGGGTCGCTGTCGTTCTACGACACCACCGGCAAGCAGGTCACCGGCGGCAACGACCTCAGCCACCTCTTCGACTACGCCGCGGCCGCCACCGCGACCGATCGCGCCACGACCAAGGCGACGCTCTACTTCGCCTTCCCGAACTCGAAGCAGCCCGACACCAGCGAATGGTTCAGCTCGGCCCGCTCGACGGCGGCCACCTTCCCCAAGTCATCCAACCCCGCGCCGCTGAACAGCTTCGGGCAGCGTCCCGTCGCCTTCGCCAACGCCGCCGAGGCCAACCTCAAGGCGCTACTGGGCAGCGTGGAGACCGACGGCACCGCCGGCTACGCGAACACGGTGCAGGTCCGTGTCTACGACACCGGCCCGGGTGTCGGTGCGGAGACCTCCTTCTGGTCGACCGACATCAGCTACGACGCCACCGCCGGTACCTGGAGCCAGCTCTATCCCGCCGTGGTGAGCAGCGCGACCTCGGTGTCGCTGGCCGCCTCGCCCGCCGGCGCTCAGGTCACCGGCTCGGCCGTGACCTTCACCGCCACGGTGAGCCCCGCCGACGCCGCGGGCAGTGTCCAGTTCGCCGACGGCGGCACCGCGCTGGGTTCGCCGGTCGCCGTCTCCGGCGGCACGGCGCAGTACACCACCTCGGCGCTGGCCAAGGGCTCGCACAGCATCACCGCCCAGTTCGTGCCGACCTCCGGTGATCTCGCGGGGTCGGTCTCCGATGCGCAGAGCTACGTCGTCGCCGACCTCCCCGGCGCCCCGAGCGCCGTCGCCGCGACAGCGGGCAACCAGTCGGCCACCGTCACCTGGACCGCCCCCGCCAGCGACGGCGGATCGGCCATCACCTCCTACCAGGTGCAGTCCTCGACCGACGGCGCCACCTGGACCGCGGCCGCGAGCACCTCGGGGTCGGCCCGCAGCGCGACGGTGTCGCGACTGGTCAACGGCACCGGCTATCGCTTCCGGGTCCTCGCCGGCACGGCAGTAGGGACCGGCGCCGCCAGCGACCCGTCGCAGACGGTCACGCCGGTCGCGGACGGCGCCGTCGTGACGATCAGCGGTCTGCCCGGCAGCGCGAAGTACGGCACGGTCGCCACGGTCACCGCCACGCTGAGCAACGCGCGGACCAAGGCCACCCTCGGCAACCAGCCACTCACCCTTTTCCGCCGCTCGCTGCCGGGTTCGTCGTTCGCCGCGGTGGCCAAGGCGACCACGTCGAGCAAGGGTGCTGTCTCGGCGCGGGTGACGCTCACCGGCAACGCGCAGTTCCAGTGGCGCTACGCCGGTTCGGCCGCGGTCAAGGCCGCCACCAGCGCGGTGCGCTCGGTCTCGGTGAGCCGTGTGGTCGCGGCCGCGGTCACGCCCACCAGCGTGAAGCACGGGGCGAAGGCGGTGGTCCGGGTGTACGGCACCGTCACCGCCGGCGCCAAGGGCCAGCGGGTCACCGTCCAGCAGCTCAACGGCCGCTCGTGGCGGACCGTCGGCACCCCGGCGTTGGCCACGCAGAAGCTGCCGAACCGCCGGACCACGCTCGGCTACGTCTTCACCCGCACCCTGAGCAGGGTGGGGAGCTACAGCTTCCGCGTGCTCGCGGCGGCGACCAGCACCCTGGCAGCCGGCACCTCGGCGACGGTGACGGCGCGCGCCCGCTGAGGCGCAGCCCCGTCCGGAGCGAGACGTCATGACGCGGCGGTGGCTGGTGACCGCCCTCGGTTCGGTGGCCTTCTCGGCCACCGCCGTGGGCGCCACCGCCGCCGTCGCGGTCTCGTCCCCGACACCGGTCTCGGGTGGTCAGCCGGCTGTCGCCGTCGGCGGCGGCTTCGCGCCGGGCGCGGCCGTGGAGCTGCGCCTGCCCGACCGACCGCCGGCACCAGCCGGGCGTGCCGACCGCCGTGGCGTCGTCCGCGTCACCGTCGTCGCGCCGCGCACGCCGGGGAGCTATCGGGTGGTGCTCGTCGGTCCTGCCCCCGACGGCGGTCGCGTCGTGGCGCGACCCCTCGTGGTGCGGCTGCCCCGGGTGGTCAGCATCGACTTCGCCGTGCTGCCGCCGCCGACCGTCCTCCCCGAGGCGAGCGTGCCGCCCGGGCGGGTCTCCGGAGCGCCGGCTGCGACGGGGACGGCGACCGGCGGCACGGCGAGCACCGGCGTCGACACCTCGACCCTGATCGGGATCGGTCTGGCCGGCCTCGTCGGCGGCGCCGTCCTCACGGCGTGGGCGCGCCGCCGGGCCCGCCCCGGCCACGGCTGACGGGCGGGCTCAGCGGGTCGGCTCAGCGGGTCGGCTCAGTGGCGGGCGTGTTGTCGAGCAGCTGTGCGGTGACGGCGTCGACGGCCACCCGGTGGAAGGCGCGCGCGTGCCGGAGCATGGCGTGCTTGCCGCCCACGATCTCGGTGAAGGAGACCGCGGTGGTCCGGGCCAGCCGGTCGGCGACCAGGCGCGATCGCTGGATGCTCGCGATCCGGTCCGCGGTGCCGTGTGCGATGACGACCGCATGCCCGGCGGCATCCACGGCGGCGTCCTGATCGAGGACGTAGGGGTTGAGCGCCACGGCACAGCGGATCGCAGCCCGTCCCGCACCCCGCAGTGCGGCGCGGCCCCCGAGCGAGTGCCCCACCGTCACCACCGGGACGTCGTCGTCGAACCGGGCCGCCACCTCGCCGAGGGCCCAGTCCAGGTCGTCGACCGGCGTGTGCGAGACGTCCCAGCCGCGCGCGGAGTTCAGCAGCCGGAAGACGGCGAGCCGACCCCGCCCAGTCCGGGCCAGGCGCCGCGCGATCGGGATCATCCGCAGCACCGACAGCTGGGTGGGGCTGACACGCATCCGGTCTCGACGGGCGCCGCCGCCGTGGAGCACGAGCACCACACCGGCCGGGGGGCTGTCGGCGGAGAAGCGATGGCGGCCGACGGGCAGCAGGCGTGACTGGACGTCCATGCCGGTTCGCATACCCGGCGGGTCGGTTGCGTTCTCCGGCGAGTGACTGTTTACCCGCTCGTCGCCGGGGTAGCTCGGCAGGCATGAGCAGACACACCGATCCTGCCGGCGTGCCGGAGTCGCCCCGCGACATCCCGGAGCCGGGCTGGAAGGCCACGATCAAGCGGGCCGTCGGCCAGTTCAAGCACGACGACGTCACCGACCGGGCAGCCGCCCTCACCTACTTCGGCGTGCTGGCGCTCTTCCCGGGCCTGCTGGTCCTGGTCTCGGTGCTGGGGCTGCTCGGGCGCGACACCACGAATTCGCTGCTGAAGAACATCGACAGCCTCGCCCCGAGCTCGGTGGGTGACTTCCTGCGGACGATCATCGAGCAGGTGCAGGGCAAGGCCGGCACCGCGAGCCTCGCCGCCATCATCGGTCTGCTGGTCGCGCTCTGGTCGGCCTCGGGCTACATCGCCGCCTTCATGCGGGCCACGAACTCGATCTACGAGGTGGACGAGGGGCGCCCCATCTGGCGCACGGCCCCGCTGCGATTGGCGCTGACCCTGGCGATGGTGGTGCTGCTCGTGATCAGTGCCGTCCTCGTGGTGGTCACCGGGCCGATCGCGGAGAAGGTGGGCGGCGCGCTCGGCGTCGGGGACGCCGGCGTGCTCGCGTGGGACATCGCCAAGTGGCCCATCCTGCTCGTCATCGTCAGCGTCATGTTCAGCCTGCTCTACTGGGCCTCGCCCAACGTCAAGCAGCCGGGCTTCCGCTGGGTGAGCCTCGGCGGCGTCGTCGCCGTCGTCACCTGGCTGATCGTCTCGGGCCTCTTCGCGCTGTACGTGTCGTTCTCGGGGTCGTACAACAAGACCTACGGCTCGCTGGCCACGGTGATCGTCTTCCTGGTGTGGCTGTGGCTCACCAACATCGCCATCCTGCTCGGCGCCGAGATCAATGCCGAGACGCAGCGGCAGCGAGTCATCCAGGCCGGGCTGCCGCCGGAGACCGAACCCTTCGCCGAGCTGCGGTCGACGAAGAAGCTCGACGACAGCGAGCGCGAGCGGGTCGAGGAGGCCGCCCGGGTGCGGGAGCAGACCCTGCGGGAGTGAGCCGACTCTGGGATGCTGCCGGGTGTGAGCCGGCGCAGCCCCTTCGGTAACGCGCTGCTCGGAGCTGCCGACCAGTCGCCCCGGCAGCTCCGGGTCCGGGTGCAGCTGCTGCTCACGGCCATGCTCGTCACGACTCAGCTGGCCGGTGCCGCGGTGACCGGTGCGCTGGCCGCCTTCGTACTCCCGACCGAGCCGTTGACCGGCGCGTTCCGGACGGCGCTGGCCATCACCGCGCCCACCTTCCTCGCCCTCGCTCTGGCGGGCGGGATTACCTGGAACACGCGGGTGGCGCTGAAGGCCACGCGCTGGCTCCTCGACGAGCGGGAACCGGGCGAGCGCGAGCGACGGCGGACGCTGCGGCTGCCCTGGACCCTCGCCGCGAGCCACGCCGTCACGTGGGTCGTCGGCCTGGTCGTCTTCGACACGCTGGCCGTGGTGCTGCAGCCCTCCTGGCTGCTCGGCATCAGTGGCGCCACCGTCATCGGCGGGACGGTGGTCAGCGGGCTCACCTACCTGCTCGGCGAGTTCGCGCTGCGCCCGGTGGCGGCCCGCGCGCTCGCCGGCCCACCGCTGCGGCGCCGCGGGGTCGTCGGCGTCGGGGCCCGGCAACTGCTCTTCTGGACCATCGGCACCGGCGGACCGGTCGTCGGTCTGGTGCTCGCCGGGATCGTCGCGCTCGCCTCGGACGAGATCTCCAAGCAGCGTCTGGCCGTCATCGTGCTCTCGGTCTCCGGCACCGCGCTCGTCTTCGGCCTGCTGGTGACCTGGCTCAACTCCCGCTCGGTGGTGGCGCCGGTGACGACGGTGCGGCGGGCCCTCGAGCGGGTCCGGCGCGGGGATCTCGACGCCGAGGTCACCGTCTTCGACGGCAGCGAGCTGGGCCGGCTGCAGGCGGGGTTCAACGACATGGTGGCGGGGCTGCGCGAGCGGGAGGAGATCCGCGACATGTTCGGCCGACACGTCGGGCGTGAGGTGGCAGCCGCTGCGACGTCCCACCGCGGTCGGCTGGGTGGCGAGACCCGGACGGTGACGGTGCTCTTCGTCGACCTCGCCGGCTCCACCTCGTTCGCGCAGCACCATGATCCGCACTACGTGGTGGCGACCCTCAACCGCTACTTCGCCATCGTCGTCGAGGAGGTCGGCCGGGAGCACGGGCTGGTCAACAAGTTCATGGGGGACGCGGCGCTGGCGATCTTCGGCGCGCCCGGCGAGCTCGCCGACCACCCCGGTGCCGGGCTGCGAGCCGCGCGGGCGATCGCGGCCCGGCTCGCCGTCGAGGTGGCGGAGATCGACGCCGGGATCGGTGTCGCGACGGGGGAGGCGGTGGCCGGCAACATCGGCGGTGCCGACCGCTTCGAGTACACCGTCATCGGCGACGCCGTGAACAGCGCAGCCCGGCTCTGCGACCAGGCCAAGCAGGTGCCGGGTCGGGTCCTCACGACGACGGAGTCACTGACGGCGGTGGCCGCCGACGAGGCGGGCCACTGGCAGGAGGACCGCGTCCTGCTGCTGCGCGGCCGCGACGCCACGACGAGGACGGTGCGGCTGCGTGATCAGCCCGACAGCGTCGAGGTGACCGTCGGCAGGCCTTCCGGCACGCCCTGATCCAGCAGCCGACGGATCGCGGCGGTGTCGAGATGGTCGGCCACCAGATCGGCGAGGACGTCGAAGCGCCGTTGCCGCACCGCGGCGAAGTTCACGTCCGCCGCGCCGACGAAGTCCCGCCCGGTCGTCTGCGCGAGATCGCGCAGGAAGCGGCGGCGGAACTCGTCGTTGTCGAAGATGCCGTGCCAGGTGGTGCCGCGGACGGACTCCCGGCGGCAGCCGTCGAGGAAGGGCAGCCGGTCGTCGTCGACGGTGACGAGGCCGTGATGGATCTCGTAGCCGGTGACCTCGGCGCCGAGCGCGCTGCCGTGGGACCAGCGCAGGGTCTTCGCGGTCTCGAAGCGGACGTCGCAGGGGAGAAGGCCGAGCCCCGCCACCCGTCCGGCCCGGCTCTCCACGCTGTCGTCGATGGTGCGGGCCAGCATCTGGTACCCGCCGCAGATGCCCAGCACCGGACCACCGGCGGCGGCCCGATCGACGATCGCGGTGGCGAGGCCGGCGGAGCGGAGCCAGGCCAGGTCGTCGACGGTGGCCCGGGTGCCGGGGAGCACGACGAGGTCGGCGTCGGCCAGCTGCTCGGGCTCGGTGGCCAGCGTGACCGCGACGCCCGGCTCGGCGGCGAGCGGGTCCAGGTCGGTGACGTTGGAGAGCCGGGGGAAGCGAATCGCCGCGATCCGCAGCGTCTGGGTGCCGAGCGGCGGCAGCACGGCCCGGGGCCGCGAGTCGAGGTCCAGCGAGTCCTCGGCGTCGAGCCAGAGATCGCGCTGCCACGGCAGCACGCCGAAGGTGGGACGGCCGGTAAGCGCCTGCAGCTGCGCCAGGCCGGGGTCGAGCAGCCGCTGGTCGCCGCGGAACTTGTTGATCACGAAGCCCGCGATGTGCCGCTGGTCGTCGGGGTCCAGGACGGCGAGCGTCCCGAAGAGGGCGGCGAAGACGCCACCGCGGTCGATGTCGCCCACCACGATCACCGGCAGGTCCGCGGCGCGGGCCAGCCCCATGTTGGTGATGTCGCGCTCGCGCAGGTTGATCTCGGCCGGGCTGCCGGCGCCCTCGCAGATGACGACGTCGTATTTTGCGCGAAGCTGCGCCAACGAGTCGGCGACGGCGTCGCGCAGCGTGGTCTTGAAGCGGTGGTAGTCCATGGCGCCGACATCGCCGATCGGCCGGCCCAGCAGCACCACTTGCGAGCGGGTCTCGCTGCCGGGCTTCAGCAGCACCGGATTCATGATCGCCTCGGGCTCGATGCCGCAGGCCGCCGCCTGCATCGCCTGCGCCCGCCCGATCTCGGCGCCGTCGCGAGTCACCGCGGAGTTGAGGGCCATGTTCTGCGCCTTGAACGGCGCCACCGACACCCCCTCGCGCGCCAGCCACCGGCACAGCCCGGCGGTGACGACGCTCTTGCCCGCGTCCGAGGTCGTCCCCGCGACGAGCAGTGCGCCGCTCATGCCGCGCTCCGGCGCGTGGCAGCGGCGGCGGCGAGCAGGGTCGCGGCGACGGTGACGGCGCGGAGCAGGCGGGCCGTGCGGGTGATGTCGGCCGGCCCGGGGGAGCGGCCGTCGCCGAGGACGGGGCGGTCGTCCACCGTGCCGGCGTAGACATTGCGACCGCCGAGCCGCAGCCCCAGCGCACCGGCGAAGGCGGCCTCGCTGACGCCGCTGTTGGGGCTGGGGTGGCGCCGGCCGTCCCGTCGTGCGGTGGCGACGGCGCCGCGCGGGGAGCCCCCGACGACGGGGCTGGTCGCGGCGACCAGGACGGCGGTGAGCCGGGCCGGGAGCAGGTTGGCGACATCGTCCAGCCGGGCCGAGGCCCAGCCGAAGTTCCGGTACCGCGGCGAGCGGTGTCCCACCATCGCGTCCAGGGTGTTGACGGCGCGGTAGCCGAGCAGGCCGGGCGTCCCTGCCAGCGCGCCCCAGACCAGCGGTGCGACGACGGCGTCGCAGGCATTCTCGGCCAGCGACTCGACCACCGCGCGGCTCACCCCGGCCTCGTCCAGGACGGAGGTGTCACGGCCGACGAGGTGGGTGAGCCGCTGCCGGGCGGCGGGCAGGTCACCGGCGGCGAGCAGATCCCGCACGGCCAGCCCCTCGGCGGCCAGCGAACGTCCCCCCAGCACGCTCCAGCTGGCGGCGGCGACGACCAGGGTGCGGCGGGGCAGCAGCCGGCCGAGTGCGACCGTGGCGCCGACGGTGAGCGTGGTGAAGAGGACGCCGCGGCCTCGGCTGTCGGCGTGGAGACGCTGCTCCAGCGCCCCGGCGGCGCGGCCGAAGGCGGCGACGGGGTGACCGCGCCGCGGGTCGCCGACGAGCTGGTCGACGGCGGCGCCGAGCAGCAGCCCGGTCGAGAGGCTCATCGGGTCCGTCCCGTCTCGTGGCGCAGCCGCACTCCGTCGAGCAGCAGCCGGGCGGCCAGGCAGGCGCCGACCCCCTCCCCGGCGCGGAGCCGGAGCGCCAACAGCGGCTCGAGCCCCAGCTCGGTGAGCACCAGCCCGTGGCCGCGCTCACGGCTGCGTTGACCCGCGACCAGCGCGGCGCGGCAGGCCGGGTCCAGGCGGACGGCCAGCAGCGCGGCCACCGAGGTGGCGAGGCCGTCCAGGACCACCGGTACCCCCGCCGCGGCCGCGCCGAGGGTGACGCCGGCAAGGAGGGCGAACTCGGGGCCGCCGAGCGCGGCGAGTGCCTGACGAGGCTCGGCCGGTGCCCCGCTGCGCCGCAGCGCGCGGGCGACCACCTCCGTCTTGCGGGCGAGCATGGCGCTGTCGGCGCCGGCGCCGAGGCCGACCACACGGCCGGCGTCGTCCGCTGCGATCCCGAGCAGGGCGCAGGTCAGCGCGGCGGCGACGGTGGTGTTGCCGATGCCGACCTCACCGAGGGCGACGAGGCCGTCGCGCGCCGCGAGGGTCCCGAGTTCGCGACCGGTGGTGAGCAGCGCGGTCACGTCCGCGGCCGCGAGCGCGTCGGCCGTCACCAGGTCGCCCTGTTGCTGGTGCGGTCGGTCCCGCCGGACGAGCAGGCGCAGGCCGGCGGTCCGTGCGGCGACGGCGGCCAGCGACTCGCCGGCCTCGCTCGCGGCGAGGACGTCGGCAGTCACCGAGGGCGGGTAGGCCGAGACGCCCAGTGCCGCCACCGGATGGTCGGCCGCGGCGAGGACGAGCGTGCCGGAGCGGGGCGGCGATCCCGGCAGCGCGAGGACGCGGTCGAGGGTCACGTCGAGCAGCCCGAGCGAGCCGGGGGCGGCGAGCAGGTCGTCGCCGCCGTCACGGGCGCCGACGACCGCGGCCGGCGGTGGCGCCAGATGCGACGGTGGGGGTGCGGCGTCGGCCTCGGGCCAGCGCTCGGCGAAGACGACCTCGGCCAGCGGCGCGCGTCGGGACCAGCCGCGGCGTTCCAGCCCCGGCGCCGGCGGCCGCTCGTCCGGCCAGCCCAGGCAGAGCCAGCCGAGGGTCTCGACGCCCTCGGGCAGGTGCAGCAGCCCGGCCAGGTCGGCCGGGCGGAAGAGCGTCACCCAGCCCAGGCCGAGGCCGGCCCCGCGCGCGGTGAGCCACATGTTCTGGATCGCGCAGGCGCAGCTCCACAGATCGCTGTCCGGGAAGGTGGCGCGGCCGAGGACGCCGCCGGCCTCGGCGCGGCGGTCGCAGGCGACGACGATGCCGACGGGTGCTTCGCGAATGCCCTCCAGCTGCAGGTCCAGCAGGCCGGCGCGGCGCTCCGGGGTGAGCCCCTCTGCCTGTCGCAGCCGCTCGGTGTCGGCCAGCGCCGCGGCGCGGTCGCGGGTCGCCTGCTCACGGACGACCACAAAGCGCCAGGGCTGCGAGTGCCCGACCGACGGGGCGCGATGACCGGCCTCGAGGACGGCCGTGAGCAGCTCGCCGGGGACGTCGTCCGGACGGAAGCGGCGGATGTCGCGGCGAGCCGCGATGACCTCGTCCAGGCTCGCGCCGGGCATGGCCCAGCCGGTGGGGTCGCCGGCGCGTTCGGCGGCCGAGGTGGGGTCGCCGACGGTCGGCACGGGGCGGGGCCACGCCGCTCGCGGCGGATGCGGAATGCTCATCGGTCGTGATCTATCTCGTCCGGCACGGGCAGTCGACGTGGAACCGCGACGGACTGCTGCAGGGGCAGACGATGCACCCGCCGCTGACCGAGACCGGCCGTGCCCAGGCCGGTCGTGCGGGGCAGCTGATCCATGCTCGCACGCCACAGATCGACGTCTACGTCAGCAGCGATCAGGTCCGGGCCCGGCAGACGGCCGAGCTCGTGGCGGGCGGGTCTCCGGTCGTGCTCGACCGCCGGCTGCGAGAACGCCACGCCGGGCGACTGGAGGGCATGACGAGCGCGGCCGGGATGGCGGCCGTAGCCGACTTCGACTGGTCCGATCCGGAGGCCCGCCTCGGCGGCGGGGAGTCCGCGCGCGAGGTCGCGGAGCGGGTCGCCGCCGCCCTCGACGAGTACCGCGACCGGACGGCTGTCCTGGTGAGTCACGGCGACACCATCCGCCTCGCGCTGGGGTCCTGGTGCGGGCACGCGCCCGCGGCGGCGCCCTGGGTGGAGGTCGCCTCCGCCGCGGTCTTCGTCCTCGACGAGCCGGGCACGTTCACACTCCTCACCGCAGGCACGTCCCCACCAGCGTGATCATGGTCGTGACCTCGACGAGGGCGCCGTAGACGTCGCCGGTGGTGCCACCGAGGCGCCGCGTGGTGTGACGGCGCAGCGCTGCGGCGGTGAGGAGCGCGACGAGCTGCGAGAGCGGCCACCACCACCAGGCGGCACCGACCGAGACGGCCAGCACCGCCGCGGCGGCGAGGACGACGACAGTGAGGACGGCGGCGGCGGTCCGGTCGACGGCGCCGTGCACCAGGGCGCCGAAGCCGTCGGGGCGGGCGGGCGCGGTCGTGGTGGCGTGGACCGCCGCCAGCCGCCCCGTCATCGCGGCCACTGCCAGCGCGGCGCAGCCGCCCCAGCTGCCGTGCGGCACCGAGGCCAGCGCGCTGACGTCCAGCAGCAGCACCACGATCAGCGTGACGACGCCGAAGGGACCGATGTCGGACTGTCGCATGATCGCCAACGCCCGCTCGGCCGGTGCCCGGCTGCCGAGACCGTCGGCGGTGTCGGCGAGGCCGTCCAGGTGCAGGCCACGCGTGAGCAGGGCGAGCAGCCCGACGGCGAGGACGGCGCCGACGGCGACGGCGTGCGGCGCCAGGGCGTTGATCGCGACGAGCGGCAGGCCGGCGAGCAGGCCGAGCCCGGCCCCGACCACGGGAAACCAGACCATCGCGCGGCGGGCGTCGGCCGCGTCGAGGGTGGGGCGGGCCGGCACCGGCACGACGGTGAAGAGCCCCAGCGCGGTCACGATGCCCATCACTTCACCCGGCGGGCGATCCCGGCGGTCACCAGCAGGACCTCGTCGGCGGCGGCGGCCAGCCGCTGGTTGAGCTCGCCGAGGGCGTCGCGGAAGAGCCGTCCGGAGCGGGTGGCGGGGACGATCCCGGAGCCGACCTCGTCGCTGACGAGGACGGCGTCGCTCGTCTGCTCCCACGCCACCACAGCCGCGTCGAGCCGGTCGGCGAAGGCGGCTGTGAGCTCGTCGGCTTCCCAGACACCGGTCTCGTCCATGACTCGCGCCAGCCACGTCGTCACGCTGTCCACCAGCAGTGGTCCGGGCTCGCGCAGTGCGGCGGCGAGGTCACCGGTCTCGACGGTGCGCCAGCTGCCGGGACGCCGCTGCCGGTGCCGGGCGACGCGACGATCCCACTCGGCGTCGCCGGGACGCGGCGGTGCGGTGGCGACGTAGCTGACACTCTCGCGGGAGGCGAGGAGGGACTCGGCCACCGCGGACTTCCCCGAGCGGCTGCCGCCGAGGACGAGTACGCGGTGCCTGCGCGGCGGCGCGGTCCCTGACTCGATGACGATGACCGCGGGATTGCGCAGCTCTGCGCTTTCGACCGCGGTGGCGAAGTCGAGCAGGGGCGCGGTCACGACCCGCTGCGTCGGCAGGCTGGCGTCGGCGATGCAGGTGCAGCGCACCTCGGGTGCCACGCCGTCGGCCAGCAACCGGGCGGTGATCGCGCGGAGCCGGCGCATGCCCATGAGGACGACGAGGGTGGTCCCGGCCCGGCCGAGCGCCGTCCAGTCCAGGCGGTTGTCGGGGTCGTCCGGGGCCAGGTGACCGGAGACGACGGTGAAGCCGACCGCGCCGGCCGTGGAGGTCAGCGGCACCCCGGCCAGCACCGCGGCCCCGGTGGCGCTGCTGACGCCGGGGACGACCTCGACCTCGATGCCGGCAGCGGTGCAGGAGGCGACCTCCTGCGCGCCGTGGGCGAAGACGAACGGATCGCCGCCCTTGAAGCGCACGACGGTGCGGCCGGCGCGGGCGTGCTCGATCATCAGCTCGACGATCTCGTCGTAGCTCAGGGTCCGGCTGTCCGGGCCACGGGCGGCGTCGATGACGAGGACCTCCGGCCCGAGGCGGTCCAGCAGTGCGAGCGGGGCGAGCCGGTCGGCGATGACGACGTCCGCGGCGAGCAGGCGGTCCAGGCCCCGGACGGTGATGAGGTCCGGGTCGCCGGGGCCGCCGCCGACGAGGACGACCCTGCCACTCACGCCAGCACCGTCCGCAGCGCCTCGCAGAAGGCGGCCGAGACCGGCTCGTCCCGCACCGCGACCCTGATCCACTGCGGGCCCAGGCCGGGGAAGGTCTCACCCCGCCGAACGGCGAAGCCGGTGCCGAGCAGCCGCTCGCGGATGTCGGGCAGACCCGCGTCGAGCAGCACGAAGGACGCGGTGGCCGGCGCGGTGACGGTCACGCCGGGGACCGCGACGAGCCGCCGCAGCAGGTCGTCGCGCGTCGCGGCGAGGCGCGAGGCCCAGCGGGTCGCCTCGGCGACTGCGGTCGGCTGCGAGCAGAGCTCGGTGGCCAGCAGGGCGGGGGTGCTCACCGGCCACGGCGGCTGCGCGGCCCGCAGCCGGTCGATCATGTCGGCGGCGGCGAGGACGTAGCCGGCACGCAGTCCGGCCAGCCCCCAGGTCTTGGTGAGGCTGCGGACGACGACGAGGCCGGTCAGGTCGCCGTCGGCGACCGATTCCGGCTCGCCGGGGACGCAGTCGGCGAAGGCCTCGTCCACGAGCACGGTGCGACCCGGCCGCAGCAGCGCCGCGATCGTCTCCGCGGGGTGCAGCACCGAGGTGGGGTTGGTGGGGTTCCCCAGCACGACGAGGTCGGCGTCGTCCGGGACGGCGGCGGGGTCGAGGACGAACGGCGGGGCGAGGACGAGCCGGTCGACATCGTGTCCGGCAGCCCGCAGTGCGACCTCGGGCTCGGTGAACTGCGGGTGGACGACGACGGCGCGCAGTGGTCGCAGCGCCCGGGCCACGAGGACGAAGGCCTCGGCCGCACCGGCGGTGAGCAGGACCTCGCCGGGCTCCCTGTCGTGGCGCTGCGCGACGGCGGTGAGCGCGGCGGACTGGTCGGGGTAGGCGGTGAGGTCGGCGGCACGGATGCGCTCGGCGAGCCAGTCGGGCGCACCGGCCGCCCGTACGTTGACCGCGAGGTCGACCAGACCCGGCACCACGTCCCGATCACCGTGGTGCCACAGGTCGACGTCGGTCCCCCTCATGGCGTCGCCACCTGCCGGCACGCGGCGACGAAGCGTTCGGCGGTACCCGGCCGGCCGGCCCAGTTCAGGTGCAGGTACGAGGCGTGGACGTTGCCGCGGACGGCGCCGTCGGCCACCGGGTCGCCGGTGCGCGTCGACCAGTGCCAGGCCGGCTCGGTGGTGCCGCGCGAGACCAGCGCGGTGCGGTGGAACTCGTGACCGTGCACGACGTCGCCGGCGTCGGCGAGCACGGAGGCCGTGGCTGCGGTCGCCTCCCGGTAGCCGAGGGTGAGCGAGTCGGTCATGGTGGCCTCGGTGTCGAGCACGCCGCACATGTCGTGGTCGTCCAGCCGTCGGCCGAGATAGAGCAGACCTGCGCATTCGGCCGCGATGGGCATCCCCGCGGCCGCGCGAGTGGCGATGTCGCGCCGCAGCGACACATTGGCGGTGAGCTCCGCGGCGTGCACCTCGGGAAAACCACCGCCGATGACGAGGCCGGTGACGCCGTCGGGCAGGCGCTCGTCGGTGAGGGGGTCGAAGCCCACCACCTCGGCCCCGGCGGCCTGCAGCTGCTCGGGCTGCTCGGCGTAGCCGAAGGTGAAGGCCCGGCCGGCGGCGACGGCCACCCGAGCGATCGTGGACCCGGATGAGGAACTGTTCGGCGTGTCGGTCCACGATCGGGCGTGCAACGGCGGGGCGGAGCGTGCCAACCGGAGTACGGCCTCGAGGTCCACGCCCTCGCGGACCACCTCGGCGAGCTCGGCGGTGACGGCGACGGCCTCGGCGCTGCGCTCGGCGGCCGGGACCAGCCCCAGGTGTCGTGACGGGACGGCCAACGACGGCCGGCGGGCGATCGTGCCCAGCAGCGGGATCCCCAGCGGCTCCAGCGCCTCGCGCACCAGGGCGGCGTGGGCGGGGGAGCCGACCCGGTTGGCGATGACGCCGCCGAGGCGCAGAGCCGGGTCGAAGGTGGCGAAGCCGTGGACCAGCGCGGCGATCGACCGGGCCGCGCCGCTGACGTCCACGACGAGGATCACCGGCGCGTCCAACAGCTTGGCCACGTGCGCGGTCGAGGCGAACTCGCCCTTGGCCGACTGCCCGTCGAAGAGCCCCATGACGCCCTCGACGACCGCGATCTGCGCCGGCGTCGGGGTGAGCGCACCGTGGGCGAACATTCCGGCGATGCGGTGCGCCCCGACGAGGAACGGGTCGAGGTTGCGTCCCGGCCGCCCGGCGGCAAGCGTGTGGTAGCCGGGGTCGATGTAGTCCGGGCCGACCTTGTGCGGCGAGACGGTGAGGCCGGCGCCACGGAAGGCGCCCAGCAATCCGGTGGCCACCGAGGTCTTGCCCTGGCCGCTGGCGGGGGCCGCGATCACGACCCGCGGGATGTCGATCAGCATGCGCTCACCATTCGATGCCTCGTTGGCCCTTCTGGCCCGCGTCCATCGGGTGCTTGACCTTGGTCATCTCGACGACGAGATCGGCGGCGGCGACGAGGTCGGGGTGCGCGTCCCGGCCGGTGATGATCACGTGCTGCCGTCCCGGCCGATGGGTCAGGGCGTCGACGACATCGGCGACGTCGACCCAGCCCCACTTCATCGGGTACGTGAACTCGTCGAGGACGTAGCAGCCGAAGCGCTCGGCGGCGAGGTCCCGCTTGATCTGCTCCCACCCCTCGCGGGCGTTGGCCTCGTGATCGTCGGTGGGGCCGCGCTGGATCCACGACCAGCCCTCGCCCATCTTGTGCCACGCCACGGGCCCACCCTCGCCGGTCTGCTCGTGCAGCCGGCCGAGAGCGGCGAAGGCGGCCTCCTCGCCGACGCGCCACTTCGCGCTCTTGACGAACTGGTAGACGCCGACGCCCCAGCCCTGGTTCCAGGCGCGCAGCGCAAGACCGAAGGCGGCGGTCGACTTCCCCTTCATCTCGCCGGTGTGGACGATCAGCAGCGGTCGGTTGCGGCGCTGCCGGGTGGTGAGGCCGTCGTCCGGGACGACCGCCGGGACTCCCTGTGGCATCAGGCGGCCCGCCGGAGTTCCCGGACGGCACCGGCGATGCTCCCCGCGACGAGTTCGCCGAGCTGCAGCACCTCGCCGCAGAGCTGTCCGGCCAGCGTGCCGGCCATGCCGAGGCGCACCGGCCCGGACTCGCAGTCGATGACGATCGCGGCCACCCCGCTGCGCTGCAGCAGCGCGGCAGCCCGGGCCGGGTCGGCGCCGGCGGTGTGCCGACCGTCGGTGACGACGACGAGCAGGGCGCGCCGCTGCGGGTCGCGCAGCCGCTCCAGGCGAAGCGTCTCGTGGGCCTGCAGCAGCCCTGCCTCCAGCGGGGTACGGCCCCCGGTCGGCAGCGAGGTCAGCCGCGCCGCCCCGGCCTCGACCGAGGAGGTCGGCGGCAGCAGCAGCTCGGCTCCGGCGCCCCGGAAGGCGATCATCCCGATCTTGTCGCGTCGCTGGTAGGCGTCGAGCAGCAGCGAGAGCACCGCACCCTTCACCGCGGCCATCCGGCGGCGCGCCGCCATCGAGCCGCTGGCGTCGACGCAGAAGAGCACCAGGTTGGCCTCGCGCCCCTCCACCCGGCTGTCACGCAGATCGTCGCGGGCGAGCAGCAGGCCGGGACCTTGCCGGCCGCGGGCGTGCTGATGCGGCGCGGCGGCGGCGAGGGTGGCCAGCGGGTGCAGCCGGCGCACCCGGCCGCACGGCGGTCGGGCGCCGATGACGCGCCCGGTCGTGGTCTCGGCACGCGACCGGCGTCCGGCCGACCCGTGGCCGAGGCCGGGTGCCTCCAGCCGCCGGGTGCGGAAGGTGTCGGCCGGGGCCGCCGCGGGCTGGGTCCCGGCACCGGGCGAGGCCGCAGGCGGCGATGTCGTCGCCGTGGATTGGTCTGTACCTGTCGGTTCACGTGAACCGTCGTCGGGGCTGCTGTCGGGGGCGTTCGGGCCCTCGCTCGGTGGAGGTGAACCGCCGTCCGGGCCGCCGTCCGGGGGCGTGTCGTCGCCGTCGTCACCGGTGTCGCCCAGCGCATCCTCGAGCTGCTGCTCGTCCAGGCCGGGGGCGTCGAAGGGATTGCGACGGCGCCGGTGCGGCAGCGCGAGCCGGGCGGCGACCCGGACGTCGTCGGCGGTGATGCTCTCCCGGCCGCACCAGGCGGCGTGCGCGGCGGCGGCGCGAGCCATGACGATGTCGGCGCGCAATCCGTCCACGTCGAAGGCGGCGCAGACGTCGGCGATCCGGGTGAGCTCGGCGTCGGGCAGGGTCACCGCCGCCAGCCGGGACCGAGCCACGGTGATGCGGGCGGCGAGCTCGGTCTCCTCGGCGGCGAAGCGGGCGGCGAAGCCGGCGGGATCGTCGTCGAAGGCGAGCCGGCGCCGCACCACCTCGGCCCGCAGCGCTGCCTCGCGCGGTGCCGCCACCTCGACGGTGAGTCCGAAGCGGTCGAGCAGCTGTGGCCGCAGCTCGCCCTCCTCGGGGTTCATCGTCCCGACGAGGAGGAACCGGGCCGCGTGCCGCACCGAGACGCCGTCGCGCTCGACGTAGTTGGTGCCGAGGGCGGCGGCGTCGAGGAGCAGGTCGACGAGATGGTCGTGGAGCAGGTTGACCTCGTCGACGTAGAGGACGCCGCGGTGCGCGGCGGCGAGCAGGCCGGGGCGGAACGAGGTGACGCCCTGCGTCAGGGCAGCCTCGATGTCGAGCGAGCCGGTGAGCCGGTCCTCGGTCGATCCGACCGGCAGCTCGACGAGGCGGGTGGGGCGGGTGGCGGCGGAGGCGTCGGCCGGGTGCGGACCGTCCGGGCACTGCGGGTCGGGGGCCTCGGGGGAGCAGCCGAAGCGGCAGCCGTCGACCACCCGGACCTGCGGCAGCACCGCGGTGAGGGCACGGACGGCCGTCGACTTCGCGGTGCCCTTTTCACCGCGGACGAGGACGCCGCCGATGGCGGGGGAGACCGCGTTGAGCAGGAGCGCCAGCCGCATGTCGGTCATCCCGACGACGGCGGTGAAGGGGAACTGGCTCACGGGGTCTCACATCCTTTTGGCACCCTGACGGCATGACGGGTGACCTGCAGGCAGCGCTGGCGCGTGCCTCGCTGGTGGGCGCGTACTTCGCCTCGGAGTCTGCGGTCGAGGCCGGCGACGCCGGCTGGCGGCCGCTGCGCGACCTGGTCACCGACCCGGCGGCGCTCGCCGACCGGGTGGCCTTCGCCCGTGACTTCCTGTCGCGGCGCACCGGGACGGAGGTCGAGCTGCGCGCCTGCGCCTCGATCAACTCGCTCGGCGTGGTGGCGCGGCTGGTGGCGCCGGCGCTGGCCACGGCCTGCCTCGACGGGGTGGTGCCCCGCCTGGATCTGGAGAGCGTGCACTGGCGCCCGCAGGACGGCGGTCCGCTGCCGGTCGCCATCACTGCGTCGACGGGGCGCGAGGTGGCCACGGCCGGCGAGGCCGCTGCGGCCCTCGTCGAGCTGGTGATCGACTCGACGGCCGGGCCGGTCCTCGCTGCCTATCGCGAGCGCTTCTCGCTCTCGCCCAAGACGCTGTGGGGCAATCTCGCCTCGTCGCTGCACGGCGCGGCGGGGATGCTGACCGGCACCATGATCGACCCGGTGGACGTCGTCGCCGAACTGCTGGCCGCGGGTCCGCTCGCCGGCGCGGGCCGGTACGAGGCCGTTGGCGACCGGCGCTTCTTCGTGCGTCACAACTGCTGCCTCTTCTATCGCGTCCCCGCCGGCGGCAAGTGCAACGACTGCGTGCTCGTGCCCGACGTGGCGCGCCACGACCTGTGGCGCACCGCCGTCGGGCAGTAGCTCCTCAGCGCAGGACAGGGTCGCCCGTCCGGGACTCGACCGGCCGCGGGGCCGGGCGCAGCAGCCGCTCGGCCAGCGGCGCGAAGACCAGGCCGATGACGGTCCAGAGCAGCAGCTGCGCGCCCACCGAGTAGAGCCGGAACGTGAAGAGCACATCGGCCGGGAAGCCGGGGTAGACGATGTCGCCCGCGGCGTTGCGCAGCGGCAAGGGCGTCTCGGTGCCGACGTTGCCGAAGCCGGCCGCGCGGTTGGCGGCGAGCTCACCGGTGGAGGGGAGGACGGCCATGAGGACGCCGATGACGGCGAGGAACGCCAGTCCGGCGAGCAGTGAGGCCGTCCAGTTGCCGACGCGGGCGGCCAGCACCTGGCCGAGCCGGACGGCCGCGATCAGCAGGATCACCGACGCCGCGACCATGACGAGGTACAGCGCGCCTCTGGCCTTGATCGTCTCCTCGTGGCCGATCGCCGGCGGGTTGGCCGGGTACTTCACGAACGGCACGAGGTAGAAGCCGAGGAAACCGCCGGCGGCGACGAGCAGCGCGATGGAACGCGGCTTCAGCCCGCCGACGCGGCCGAGGCAGATCGAGTAGGCCACCGCGAAGAGGGCGCCCATGGCGATGCCGAAGACGATGATGCCGACCCCGATGCCCAGGTTGCCCTGGACGGCACGGCTGAAGAGCTCGTGGGTGTGCTCGTGGTCGTGGCCACCTTCGAGGGCGTGCTCCGCGGCGCTGCGGCCGTCCTCGTAGTCGATGGCGGCCTGGATCTTCGGTTCGGCGAAGATCCGGGCGAAGAGGAACGCGACGATGCCGCCGGCGAGGCCGGCGAGCATGCCGCGCACGATGATGCGCGACTCCATGGGGGAGTGACCTGCGGCGATCAGTGGCAGGGGAAGCCGAGGAAGTGGCGTGCGTCGTGCACGAACTCGTGCACCGCGGTGTTGTCACCGAAGACCGAGGTCATGCCCTGGTCGACGCCGACGAAGTAGTACGCCAGCAGCGCGAAGAGGACGACGCCGGCCAGCTGCAGGGCAGCCTTGGGCAGCGTGACGACGACCGGGGTCGCGGCGGTGGTGGGGGCGGACGTGCTGCTCATGTGAGCCTCCTCGGGGATCCAGCGTCCCCTGTCGATGGGCGGCGGCTGCAGCGCGTGACCTGACTCGCCCTCGCGGGCTCACAGTGGCGCGACCGTCCCGGATTCCCACCGGGTTCAGCGCTGCAGTGCTCGGCCAGCCTAGGGGCAGCGACGCCCGGGGCACAACGAGGGGTGTCGATGCGGTGCGGCACACTCGCACGGTGTCCGAGCCGCTCCCCGTCACCGTCGTCGGTGTCGGCGAGGGTGGGGCCGACGATCTTGCTCCCCGCGTCCGGGCGGCGCTCGCCGCCGCCGAGGTGGTGGTGGGCAGCGAACGCCAGCTGCGGCTCGTCGCGGGTCTTGTCTCGGCCGAGAAGGTGCCGCTGCCGACGCCATTGCACCCCGGTCTCGCCGCGCTGCTCGAACGGCACGCCGGTCGCCGGCTGGTGGTGCTGGCCAGCGGCGACCCGATGTTCCACGGCATCGGCGTCACCCTGGTGCGCCTGCTGGGGGCCGAGCAGGTGGACGTGCTGCCGAGCCCGTCGTCGGTCTCGCTCGCCGCGGCCCGGCTGGGGTGGTCGCTGCCCGAGTGCGAGGTCATCAGTGCCGTGAACCGGCCGCTCGCGCCGCTGCGGGCAGCGCTGGCGCCGGGCCGCCGGCTGCTCGTGCTGACGACGACGCCGACCGCGGGCACCGACGTGCGGGCCGTGCTCGCCGACGCCGGGTACGGGTCCAGTGAGGTCACCGTGCTCGCCCGCCTCGGCGGACCGGCCGAGACGATCACCGACGGTCGCGACGAGCACGACCCGCTCGCCGTCGTCGCCGTCGAGTGCCGGGTCGACGCCGGGGCAACGGCATGGTCGCGCACCGCCGCGCTGCCGGACGAGGCCTTCGAGCACGACGGCCAGCTCACCAAGCAGGAGATCCGGGCGGTGACGCTGGCCGCGCTGCAGCCGTTGCCGGGCTGGCTGCTCTGGGACGTCGGGGCGGGCTCGGGCAGCGTCGGCATCGAGTGGCTGCGCTCACATCCGTCCTGCCGGGCGGTCGCGATCGAGCCCCGCGAGGACCGCCGCGAGCGGATCGTCCGCAACGCAGAGCGCCTCGGCGTGCCGGGGCTGACGGTCGTCGCCGGCCGGGCCCCCGAGGCGCTGGCCGGCCTGCCGGAGCCGGAGGCGATCTTCGTCGGGGGCGGGGTGAGCAACGACGGGGTGCTCCCGGCCTGCGTCGCCGCGCTGCGTCCCGGCGGACGGCTCGTCGCCAACGGGGTGACGCTCGAGACCGAGACCGTGCTCGCTGCCGCCTACGCCGAGCACGGCGGGACCCTGACCCGGCTGCACGTGGAGCGGGCGTCGGCGGTCGGCGGTTTCACCGGCTGGCGCCCCGCCATGCCGGTCACCCAGTGGGCGTGGAGCAAGAGATGATGGCGTCGAGCGACGCTTGCGGAGCGAGCAGATGAGCGTGCATTTCGTCGGCGCCGGACCCGGCGCGGCCGACCTGATCACGCTGCGGGCGCAGCGGCTGCTGGCGTCCTGTTCGGTGTGCCTGTACGCGGGGTCGCTGGTCCCGGCCGAGGTACTGGACCACTGCCCGCCGACGGCCCGGCTGGTCGACACCCGCGACCTCACCCTCGACGAGATCACCGCCGAGCTGGTGGCCGCCGACGGCCGTGGCGAGGAGGTGGTGCGGCTCTGCTCCGGTGACCCGTCGGTCTACAGCGCGATGGCCGAGCAGTTCCGCCGGCTCGACGCCGCCGGAGTGGACTACGACGTCACGCCCGGCGTCCCCGCCTTCGCCGCCGCGGCGGCGACGCTGAAGCGCGAACTCACGGTGCCGACGGTGGCGCAGAGCGTCGTCCTCACCCGGTTCGCGCAGCGGGCCACGCCGATGCCCGCCGGCGAGACCCTCGCCACGCACGCCTCACCCGGTACGACGATGGTGCTGCATCTCGCCGTCCAGGCCATCGACGAGGTGGTCGCCTCGCTGCTGCCCGCCTACGGCCCGGACGTCCCCGTCGCCGTCGTTGCGCAGGCCAGCCGGGAGACCGAACTGGTGCTGCGGGGCACGCTGTCGTCGATCGCCGCGCAGGTGCACGAGGCCGGGGTGAGGCGGACCGCGGTCATCGTCGTCGGCCGCGCCCTCGCCGCCGAGGGCTTCGCCGACAGCCACCTCTACTCCTGCGACCGGGACCGCAGCAGGTAGGTGTCCATGATCCAGCCGTGCTGTTCACGCAGTTCTGCGCGAAGTCGGCTGATCTTGTCGGCGACGTCGCCGAGGCGGCCGCTCACCAGCACCTCGTCCGGGGTGCTGAGGTAGGCGCCCCAGAAGATCTGCAGATCGGGGTCCAGGCCGGCGGCGGTGAAGCCGCGGTCGAGCATGACGACGGCGCTGTCCAGTCCGTCCGGCAGGCCGTCGGTGATGCGGCGGGCCGGCGTGATGTGGATCGGCTCGCCGATGCGGTTGAGCGGTATCCGGTGAGCGGCCGTCAGCGCGTGCACGCTGGTGACGCCGGCGATGACCTCGTAGTCGAACTCGGCACCGCCGGCGAGCATGTCGTCGATGACCCGCAGCGTGCTGTCGTAGAGCGCGGGGTCGCCCCAGACCAGGAAGGCACCGACACCGTCGGGGCCGAGCTCGTCCAGCGCGGCGGTGAAGCGCTCGGCGCGGGCGGCGTGCCAGGCCGAGACAGCGGCGTCGTAGGCGGCGGCCGTCGGCGGTGTCCGATCACGGGGCGGGTCGTCGATGGTGACGATGCGGTGCTCGCGGGTGACGTGGCGGCGCAGGATCTCGTCCCGCACGTCGAGCAGGCCGCTCTTGCGCTCGCCCTTGTCGACGACGAAGAAGACGTCCACGCGGTTGAGCGCCTTGACCGCCTTGACCGTGATCTGGTCCGGGTCGCCGGGGCCGATGCCGATGACGAGCAGTTCGCGCACCGACCTAGTCTCACCGACGTGCAGATCTTGGTGCTCGGCGGGACGGGGGAGGCGCGCGCGCTCGCGGCCCGGCTCGTCGCCGAGGGGATCGAGGTGACGAGCTCGCTGGCCGGCCGCGTCAGCAATCCGGCGCTGCCGCTGGGGGAGGTGCGCATCGGCGGCTTCGGCGGGACGTCCGGGCTCGTCGACTTCCTGCGTGACGAGGCGCCGAGGGCCGTCGTGGACGCCACCCACCCCTTCGCCGACACCATCTCGCGTCACGCCGCGGTGGCCTGCGCGGCGACCGGGACGCCGCTGCTCGTGCTGCGCCGCCCCGGCTGGACGGCCCGTGCGGGCGACGACTGGCGACGGGTTCCGAGCATCGAGGCGGCGGCCGCGAGCTGCCGCGGGGCCGGGTCGGGAACGATCTTCCTCACCACCGGTCGGCGTGACCTGGCCGCCTTCGCCGCCGACGGCGATCACGACTACGTCGTCCGCACCGTCGATCCGCCGGACGTGCCGATGCCGCCGCGGACCACGCTGCTGCTCGCCCGAGGTCCCTACGACGTCGCCGGCGAGCGGGGGCTGATGACGGCGCACGGGGTCCGGCTGCTCGTCACCAAGGACAGCGGCGGTGCCCTCACCGAGGCCAAGCTCGACGCCGCGCGCGAGCTCGGCGTCCCGGTGATCGTCGTCGACCGGCCACCGCTGCCGGCCGGCGTCCGGGTGGTGGAGTCGGTCGAGCAGGCCGTCAGCTGGGCGCGGGATAGCGCCGGGGCGTGAAGACCCGGCGCTGGCCGCCGACATCGAAGGTGCGGGTCTGCGACGAGCCGATGATGAGCAGACAGCGCATGTCCACGGTGTCGAGATCCAGCTCGCCCAGGGTGGTGATCGCGACGGTCTCGGCCTCGTCGCCGACGGCCCGGCCGACGATCACCGGGGTCTCCGGGGCCCGGTGCCGCAGCAGCACGTCCCGCGCGTCGGCCAGCTGCTGCCGGCGGGTCAGCGACGCCGGGTTGTAGATCGCGATCGCGAGGTCGGCGCGAGCAGCGGCGTCGAGGCGCTCGGCCACCACGGACCACGGCTTGAGCCGGTCGGAGAGCGAGATCACCGCGTAGTCGTGACCCAGCGGGGCGCCAGCCCGGCTGGCGACGGCCTGGGCGGCGGTGAGCCCCGGCACGATCGCCACCGGCACGGCCTCGCCGGGCTCGCTCGCCGCCTCCAGCACCGCGCTGGCCATGGCGAAGACGCCGGGGTCCCCGGAGGAGACGACCGCGACGCGGCGGCCCCGGCGGGCGAGGTCGAGGGCGAACTCGGCCCGCTCGGCCTCGACCTTGTTGTCGCTGGCGTGGCGCCGCTGCCGGGCGTTGACCGGGACTCGGTCCACATAGGTCGAGTAGCCGATGATGTCGTCGGCCGCGGCGAGGACGGCGGCGGCCTGCGGGGTGAGCCAGTCCCGGCCGGCCGGGCCGAGACCGACGACGTCGACCCGTCCCTCGGTGGGGGTCGGCTCCGGTGCGTCGGAGGGCTGCAGCAGTGCCTCGTGTCCCGGCACCAGGACGACGGACATGTACGGCACCGTGCTCGGGTCGACGTCGCCGGCGCGCGCGGTGCGCTGCGTGGAGTGCGAGGCCCGCTCGACGTAGAAGGCGTCCTCGCTGCGGCCGGCCTGCTTCAGGGCGGTCTGGATGCCGTCGAAGTGCCGGCTCACCTTCATGATCGCGGCGGCGTCGGTCTGCTCGAGCCGCTCGGCCAGGACCTCCGGCGGCAGCGTGCCGGGCAGCACGGTGAGGACGTCGTCACCCTCCACCAGCGGCTGTCCCAGGGCGGCCGCCGCGGCGGCGATGGAGGTGACGCCGGGGACGATCTCGGTGCGGAAGTGCGGCGCGATGCGCTTGTGCATGTGCATGTAGGAGCTGAAGAAGAGCGGGTCGCCCTCGGCGAGCAGGACGACGTCATGTCCGGCCCGCAGGTGGACCATCAGCCGCTCCGCGGCCTCGGCGTAGAAATCGGCGATCGCACCCTCGTAGCCGCCGGGGTGGTCGATGGTCTCGGTGGTGACCGGGTAGACGAGCTGCTCCTCGGTGCAGCCGTCGCGCAGGTACGGCTCGGCGATGCCGCGGGCGATGGAGCGGCCGTGCCGGGCCGAGTGGTAGGCGACGACGTCCGCGCCCGCGATGAGGCGGGCGGCCTTCATCGTCACCAGCTCCGGGTCGCCTGGGCCGAGCCCCACGCCGTAGAGGGTGCCGCTCACGTCACTCCTCCTCCGAGGCGATCGCGTTGACGGCGGCCACGGTCATCGCGCTGCCCCCGCGCCGGCCCCGGACGACCAGGTGTTCCAGGTCGGTGTCGGCGAGCGCGTCCTTGGACTCGGCGGCGCCGATGAAGCCCACGGGGATGCCGATGATCGCGGCGGGCCGGGGTGCGCCGCCCGCGATCAGCTCCAGCAGCCGGAAGAGCGCCGTGGGGGCGTTGCCGATGGCGACGACGGCGCCGTCCAGCAGCGGCAGCCAGTGGTCCAGCGCGGCGGCCGAGCGGGTGGTGCCGAGCTCCTTGGCCAGCGCCGGCACGTCCGGGGCATCGAGGGTGCAGACGACGTCGTTGCCGGCGGGCAGCCGCGGCCGGGTGATGCCCGAGGCCACCATCTTGGCGTCGCAGAGGATGGGGGCGCCGGCGAGCAGCGCCGTCCGCGCCGCAGCCACCACGCCCGGCGAGTACCCGACGTCCGCGGGGAGGTCGACCATGCCGCAGGAGTGGATCATGCGGACCACTACGCGCGCCACGTCGGCGGGGAAGCCGTCCACTCGTGCCTCGGCCCGGATCGTCGCGAACGAGCGGCGGTAGATCTCCGCGCCGTCGGTGACGTAGTCGTAGCTCGTCTCAAGCATGGGTGTAGCCGCTCCCGTTCGCGATCATGGTGACCTCGACGTCGGACGTCCGGCCGCAGGCACGATCGCATCCGGCCCAGTGGACGCGACGGCCGGGATACCGGTCGAGTGACGCCGCCGCGTCGGCGCGGACGTCGGCCAGCGCCTTCGCGCATCGTGGCCGGCCGACGCAGGCGGTGACGCCGCGCCAGGGACTCCCGGGGTCGGTGATCAGCCCGGCGCGGGCCAGGTCGGCCGCCGCCGCGTCCCGGACCACCACCGTCCGGCCGGGGGTGACGACGATGGTCGGAAAGCCCGCTAGGGACCGGGTCTGCTCGGCCGTCAGCCGCCCCAGCGGGACGACGGCACCGCCCGGATCCGGCACCGGCGGCACCTCGGTGGCCGGCCCGTCCAGCAGTGGCTCGGTCACCTCGGCCAGCCGCCACCGGTTGCCGCGGCGGGCGACGAAGCGCTCGGCGAGGTCCAGCGCCTCGGTGATCCCGCCCGCGACCGCACGCCCCTGCGCGAGGACCCGGCCACCGTGCAGGATCACGTCCGCATCGCGCGCCGGCCCGATGCCGAAGAGGAAGCGTCCCGGCAGCGCGGCCAGGGCGGGGCGGCTGCACAGCCGGGTGTCGAGTTCGGCGACCGCCTCGTCGTGGGCCGGGTCGGGACCGGCGGTGATGTTGCGCACCCGCTCGTGGGTGGGGCTCGGCAGCAGGCCCAGGTCGGCGATCCGCTCGGCGACGTCACAGTCGGGCGGCAGGGCCCGCAGCTGGATGTTCGCCCGGCTGGTGAGCTCCAGGAATCCGGCGCCCAGATCCGCCGCGATCTCGCCCAGCCCGGCGAGCTGGGCGCCCGTGATCCGGCCACCGGGGAGCCGGACGCGAGCGAGGAAGCCGTCCGCCGCCTCGTGCAGCCGCAGCGCACCCGGGCAGCGGTCCGGGGTGGTGCGGGGGGTGGACACGACGCAGGATCGTACGTCCGATCCCTCGCCGGTGCCCCTGTCGTGCCCCGCGGAGTGTGAGAGGTCGCGCCCCGCGAAGTGTGAGAGGGTGGCCCGGTACCGGACCGCAGGAAGCTGGTGGAACTCCAGCGCGGTCCCGCCACTGTGAGCCCGTCCGCGGGCGAGCCAGGAACTGTCCCGGTACGCCATGACCACCTGCTCGGGCGCGGACCCGGGCGTGAGGAGCGCGCTGCCGTGATCGTCCTGCTGTCCACCTCGGACACCGACCTGCTCTCGGCCCGCGCCAGCGGCGCCGACTACTGGCTGGCCAACCCGGCTCGCCCCAACGGCGGTCCCGAGCACACCGACTTCGCCTCGACCATCGAGGCCGCGGACGCGATCGTCGTCCGGCTCCTCGGCTCGCCCGAGGATCTCTGCACCGGCTTCGCGCGCATCCGGGCGCTGGGCAAGCCCATGATCGTCCTGGGTGGCGAGACGACGCCGAACGCCGAATTGATGGCGCTCTCGACCGTGCCGGTCGGCGTCGCCGCCGAGGCGCACCGCTATCTGGCCGAGGGTGGTCCGGCCAACCTGGCGAACCTGCACGCCTTCGTCAGCGACACCGTCCTCATGACCGGCGAGGGCTTCGAACCGCCGGTGCCGATGCCGTCCTGGGGCGTGCTGGAACGGGCGTCCGACGCCACCGGCCCGACCGTCGCGATGCTCTACTACCGGGCCCACCAGCTCTCCGGGAACCTCGACTTCGTCCACGAGCTCTCCGGGGCGATCGAGCGTGCCGGCGGCCGGGCGCTGCCGATCTTCTGCTCGTCGCTGCGCACGCCCGAGCCCGAGCTGATCGAGACGCTGCGCGCGGCCGACGCCGTCATCGTCACCGTGCTCGCGGCCGGCGGTTCCACGCCGGCGGCGGTCCAGGCCGGCGGGGCCGACGAGGACTGGGACGCCGCTGCCCTCGCGCAGCTCGACGTGCCGATCCTGCAGGCGCTCTGCCTCACCTCGTCGCGGGAGGAGTGGGTGGCCTCCGACGACGGCCTCAGCCCGCTCGACGCCGCCACCCAGATCGCCATCCCCGAGTTCGACGGCCGGCTCATCACCGTGCCGTTCTCGTTCAAGGAGATCGGCGCCGACGGCCTCACCCGCTACGCCGCCGACCCCGAGCGCTGCGACCGCGTCGCGGGAATCGCGGTCAAGCACGCGCGGCTGGCCCACGTCCCGAACGCCGAGAAGCGCATCGCGCTGATGCTCTCGGCCTACCCGACCAAGCACGCCCGCATCGGCAACGCCGTCGGCCTGGACACCCCCGCCTCGACCGTCGCGCTGCTCACCTCGCTGCGGGCCGCGGGCTACGACATCGGTGACGAGCTCCCCCTCGAGGGGGACCCGCTCATGCACGCCCTCATCGCCGCCGGCGGTCAGGACGAGAACTGGCTCACCGAGGAGCAGCTCGCCGCCAACCCGGTGCGCATCGACGGGGCCGCCTACGCCGCGTGGTTCGCGACCCTCGACGCAGAGCTGCGCGACGGGGTGGTGGAGCACTGGGGCCCGCCGCCGGGTGAGCTCTACACCGACAACGGTGACATCGTGCTGGCGGCGCTGCGCAGCGGCAACGTCGTCGTCATGGTCCAGCCGCCGCGCGGCTTCGGCGCCAACCCGGTCGCGATCTACCACGACCCCGACCTGCCGCCGTCGCACCACTACCTCGCCGCCTACCGCTGGCTGCGCGACGAGTTCGGCGCGCACGCAGTGGTCCACGTCGGCAAGCACGGCAACCTGGAGTGGCTGCCGGGCAAGACGGCAGCGCTGTCGGCCGGCTGCGCCACCGACGCCGCGATCGGCGACCTGCCGCTGATCTATCCCTTCCTCGTCAACGACCCCGGCGAGGGGGCGCAGGCCAAGCGCCGGGTGCACGCGACGATCGTCGACCACCTCGTCCCGCCCATGGCGCGCGCCGAGAGCTACGGCGACATCGCGCGGCTGGAGCAGCTGCTCGACGAGCACGCCAACATCGCGGCCATGGACCCGGCCAAGCTGCCGGCGATCCGGGCGCAGATCTGGACGCTGATCCAGGCCGCCAAGCTGGACCACGATCTCGGCCTGGCCGATCGGCCGCACGACGCCGAGTTCGACGACTTCCTGCTCCACGTCGACGGCTGGCTCTGCGAGATCAAGGACGCGCAGATCCGCGACGGGCTGCACGTTCTCGGCGCCGCCCCGACCGGCGAGCCACGGGTCAACCTCGTGCTCGCCATCCTGCGGGCGCGGCAGATGTTCGCCGGCACCCGCTCGCTGCCCGGCCTGCGGGAGGCGCTCGGCCTCGTCGAGGGACCGGGCACCGCCACCGCGGATGCCGACCGCCACGAGGCCGAGGCGCGCCGGCTGGCGCTGGCCATGGAAGACGCCGGCTGGGACCCCGCCGCCGTCGACGGCCTCGCCACCGGCACGGTCGCCGACGTGCTGCGCTTCGCCGCCACCGAGGTCGTCCCGCGGCTGGCCGGGACGGCCGACGAGATCAGCCACGTGCTGCACGCCCTCGACGGCGGTTACGTGCCCGCCGGCCCGAGCGGCTCACCGCTGCGCGGCCTGGTCAACGTGCTCCCGACGGGACGGAACTTCTACACCGTCGACCCGCGTGCCGTGCCGTCCCGATTGGCCTGGGAGACCGGGCAGGCGATGGCGACGTCCCTGCTGGAGCGCCACCTCGCCGACACCGGCGAGTACCCGGCGTCGGTCGGCCTCAGCGCTTGGGGCACGTCGGCGATGCGGACCAGCGGCGACGACATCGCCGAGGTGCTCTCGCTGCTCGGTGTCCGCCCGGTGTGGGACGAGGCCTCACGCCGCGTCCGCGATCTGGCGGTCATCCCGCTCGACGAGCTGGGACGGCCGCGCATCGACGTCACCGTCCGGATCAGTGGCTTCTTCCGCGACGCCTTCCCGCACGTCGTCGCCATGCTGGACGATGCCGTCCGGCTGGTGGCCGGACTCGACGAGCCGGACGAGCAGAACTTCGTTCGCGCACATGTGCGCAAAGACCTCGACCTGCACGGTGACGAGCGCCGCGCGACGACGCGGATCTTCGGCTCGAAGCCGGGCGCCTACGGTGCCGGACTGCTGCCGCTCATCGACGCCCGCAACTGGCGCGATGACAACGACTTGGCCGAGGTGTACGCGGCGTGGGGCGGTTTTGCCTACGGTCGCGGCCTGGACGGGCGCGAGGCGCGCGGGGACATGGAGACTGCCTACCGCCGTATCGCGGTCGCCGCCCACAACACCGACACGCTCGAGCACGACATCGCCGACAGCGACGACTACTTCCAGTACCACGGCGGCATGATCGCCACCGTCCGCGCGCTCACCGGGCGGTCGCCGAAGGCCTACATCGGCGACTCGACCCGTCCGGACAGCGTGAAGACCCGCTCGCTGGGGGAGGAGACGGCCCGCGTCTTCCGCGCCCGCGTCACCAACCCGCGCTGGATCGACGCTATGAAGCGGCACGGCTACAAAGGCGCCTTCGAGCTGGCCGCCACGGTGGACTACCTCTTCGGCTACGACGCCACCGCCGGTGTCGTCGAGGACTGGATGTACGAAAAGCTCACCGACAGCTACGTCCACGACCCCGACACCCGGGCCTTCTTCGAGAAGTCCAACCCGTGGGCACTGCACGGCATCACCGAGCGGCTGCTCGAAGCCGCTGACCGCAAGCTCTGGGACTCCCCGGATCCGCAGACCCTGGAGGACCTGCGCCGGGCCTACCTCGAGACCGAGGGCGATCTCGAGGACCGCTGACCCCTACCGGTTGTGGCGGCCTGACGTGGTATCCCAAGTCAGGCCGCCACAACCGAAGCCAACGGTCAGGGCGTGCGCAGCAGGCTGCGGACGGCCTCGCGCTGCCCGGTCAGGGTCGTCAGCTCGGCGTCGATCGTCGCCAGCACCCGGCGCATCTCGGCCTCGACACTGGGGCAGAGGTGGACCACCGGCTCGTCGCCCGTGACGCAGGGCAGCAACGCCGCGACCGAACCGGAGCTGAAGCCGGCGGCGAGCAGCGCGCGGATCTGGCGGACTCGTCGCACGTCCTCGTCGTGATAGGCGCGGTAGCCGGCTGACGTCCGGCGCGGGGCCAGCAGACCCTGCTGCTCGTAGTAGCGCAACGAGCGGGCGCTGGCGCCGGTCCGTGCCGACAGCTCGCCGATCAGCATGTGATCCCCTTCGCAGCGGGCTTGACCTTGACGCCGGTGTCAACGCCCACGATCGACGGCATGATTCCGAACCCGTCCGATCTGCTCACCGGCACCGACGTCGTCACCCTGGGCTCCGGAGCCGTCATGGCCGTCGCGCACGGCGCTGGTGGCGGGGTCGAGGCCAACTTCGCCACGCTGGCCGAGCGGCTGCCCCGCCGGCTCGTCGGGCCCAACTTTCCGGGCTCTGGCGCGACACCACCCGCGACCGGGCCGCTGTCACTGGATGTCCTGGCCGATCAGGTGGTGGCGGCCGGCCTCGCTGCCGGGGCCCCCCAGTTCCCCGTGCTCGGGCTGTCGCTGGGGGCGGCCGTCGCGGTGACCGCTGCGGTGCGTCATCCCGAGCACGTCAGTGCGCTGGTGCTCACCGTCGGCGTGGCCCGCGCCGACGCGCAGTCCCGGTCCTTCGCCGCCGCCTGGCGAGCCCTGGACGCCGCGGGCGACCTGGCCGCGCTGTCCCGGCTGCTGCTGTTGACCGTCGGGACCGCCGACCTGCTCGCTGCGGTGGACGACGACGCGGCCGCTGCCGACATCGCCGCCGGGTACCCGCCCGGCGGCGCCGCGCACGCCGAGCTGGTGAGTCGCGTCGATGTCACCGGACTGCTGCCGCAGGTCGCGGTGCCGACTCTGGTCGTCGTCGCCGGGGCGGACCGCATCGTCCTGCCGGCCACGGCACGCAGCTTCGCCGGCATTCCTGGCGCCGAGGTGGTCGAGTACGCCGACGCCGGCCACATCTTCACGCCAGCCGAGACCCGCCGCTGGGCCACTGATGTCGCGGCGTTCCTGGAGCGCTCGCACCGCTGACCCCTGTCGATTGTGGCGGCCTGACGTTGGATAGCACGTCAGGCCGCCACAACCGGACCCGGGCAGGCTCAGCCGACCTCGCCGTCGATCGCCCAGTGCCAGTAGGCGACCGGACCGTCCGGGGAGACGACCTCGACCTCGCCGATGGCCTCGCCGAGGACGTCGCGCCAGGACGTGCCGGGGTCCTCCTTGCCGGTGAGGTCCTGCTCGCCGTCGGTGCCGGGGGCGGTACGGGGGCGCAGCCGCAGCGTCTGGTCGCTGCCCTGCATCGCGGTCAGCCGGTCGGCCAGCTCGTGGGCACCGTCGGCCGTCTCGGGGACCAGGTAGAAATCGGCGCCGGAGATCCGGACACGTACCGCCTGGCTCGCCGTCCCCGTCATGACGACAGCTTGTTCAGCGCGCTCTGTTTGTGCGCCGCCTTCGCGTCGGTCTTCTCGCTCTTGACGATGTAGTACGGCTCGTCGTCGGAGGCGTCGAACTTCCGGCCCTCGAACTGGAACTCCTTCGTCTTCTTCTCCACGACCTCGCCCTGCGTGCGACCCTGCGAGGTTCCCCAGCTGACCCGATCACCCTTGCTGTAGCTCATGACGCGGTGTTACCCGGATCCGCACGCGGGGGATCTCGCGGTCATGAAGATCGGCTATTTCCTCTCCTGCGAGGAGTACACACCGGCGAGCCTGCTGCAGCAGGCCAAGCAGGCCGAGGAGGCCGGCTTCGAAGCGCTGTGGATCTCCGACCACTTCCATCCCTGGAACGACGAGCAGGGGCAGAGCGCCTTCGTCTGGTCGATGATCGGGGCGCTGTCGCAGGTGACATCGCTGCCGGTCGAGACCGCCGTCACCTGCCCGACGATCCGGATCCACCCGGCGATCATCGCCCAGGCCGCCGCCACCAGCAGCGTCCTGCACGAGGGTCGCTTCTCGTTCGGCATCGGCAGCGGTGAGGCGCTCAACGAGCACGTCACCGGCGCGCGTTGGCCCGACACCGCGGTGCGGCTGTCGATGCTCCGCGAGTCCGTCGAGGTGATGCGCGAACTGTGGGGTGGCGGCTTCGTCGACCACCATGGTGAGCACTACACGGTGGAGAACGCCCGCATCTACACGCTGCCCGACGCGCCGCCGCCGATCATGATCAGCGGCTTCGGGCCACGGGCGGCGACGTTGGCAGGCGAGATCGGCGACGGCTACGTGACGATCCCGCCCGAGCAGGATCTCATCAAGGCCTTCCGCGACGCCGGCGGCGAGGGCAAGCCGGTCCACGCCGGCTACAAGGTCTGCTGGGGCCCGGACGACGAGACGGCGATCAGCACTGCACACACGCTGTGGCCCAACGACGCCCTCCCCGGTGAGCTCGCGCAGACGCTCTCCAGCCCGCGCCACTTCGAGCAGGCTGCCGAGCTGGTGACCAAGCAGCACATCGCCGACAGCATCGCCTACGGCAACGACCTCGACCGCCACGTCAAGGCCTTCCAGCCCTACGCCGAGGCGGGCGTGGACACCGTCTACATCCAGCAGATGGGGGCGGCGCGGCCGGGCACCGAGGCGGCGGGATTCTTCGAGTTCTACCGCGACACCGTGCTGCCGCGACTGCGCGACCTGGCGTGAGCGTCCGGGCGTGAGCCAGGCGCGGCCAAACCACGGCGGCGCGCGGGACGAGGACGGCTACGCCGACCTGCGCTCCTACGCCGTCATCGGCGACGGCCGGACCCTGGCGCTCATCGCCCGCGACGGCCGCGTCGACTGGCTGCCGTTGCCCGATGTCGATCTCGCCCCGGCCTTCGGCGCCCTGCTTGACGCGACCAACGGCGGGTACCTGGCGCTGGCGCCCGTCGAGGACTTCACCATCGAGCGGGACTACCACCCGCGCACGAACGTGCTGGTCACCGACTTCGTCACCGCGTCGGGGCGGGTGCGGGTCACCGACGCCATGAACACCGGCGTCGCCGGCCGGCTGCCCTGGGCCGAGCTCGCCCGCCGGGTCGACGGCATCGAGGGCAGCGTCCGGATGCGGGCCGAGGTGCGGCCGGGCACCTGCCTGAACACCTCTTCGCCGTACGTGCAGCACACCTCGCAGGGACCGCTGCTGCGAGTCGATGACCTGACGATGGCCGTCCGTACCGCCGGCGTCGAGGCGGTCGACGAGCACGAGACGTGGCTGGGTGCGGATCTGGTCGCCACGCCGGGCTCACGCCACCTCGTCGCGCTGGTCGCCACCCGGAAGGAGCCGCTCTTCCTCCCCGACCCGGAGGTGATCGACGCCGGCATCGACCGGACCATCGCCAACTGGGAGCACTGGTCCGACGTCTTCGACTGGGACGGACCCTGGCAGGACGACGTCCGCAGAAGCGCACAACTGCTCAAACTCCTGATCTACGCGCCGACGGGTGCGGTGGTCGCGGCGGCGACGACCTCGCTGCCTGAGAGCCCGGCCGGCGGCAAGAACTGGGACTACCGCTACGCGTGGGTCCGCGATGCGACCTACTCGCTGACGGCGCTGTTCCGCTTCGGCCTGCGGGAGGAGACGCACGCCGCCATCAGCTGGCTGCTCGGCACGATCCGGCGCCTCGGGCCGGAGCCGCACGTCATGTACCCCCTCGACGGCGGTGACCTCCTCGATCCGGTCGAGCGCGACGTCCCCGGCTGGCGCGGTATCGGTCCGGTCGTCTCCGGCAACCGTGCCCGCGATCAGCTGCAGCTCGGGGTTTACGGCGATCTCTTCGGCATCGTCGCCCTCTACGTGGAGCACGGGAACGTCCTCGACGCCGCGACCGGGCGGGCACTCGCCGAGATCGCCGACATCGCCTGCGACCGGTGGCGGAGTAAGGACGCCGGGATGTGGGAGCTCACCGAGCAGCGGCACTACGTGACCTCCAAGCTCGGCTGCTGGCAGGCGCTCACCAAGGCCGTCGAACTGGCCGAGCTGGGTCAGATCCCGGGGGATCCGTCCCGGTGGCGCAGCGAGGCCGACCGCATCCGGGCCTGGGTGGACGAGCACGGCTGGTCGCCCGAGCGCAACAGCTACGTCTGGTACCAGGGCAGCGAGCAGCTGGATGCCTCGATCCTGCTGCACGCCATCAGCGGCTTCGACCGCGGCGAACGGATGAGCGCCACCCTGGACGCGCTGCGTGACGAGCTGGGCCGGGGCGTCCACCTGTACCGGTTCTCCGGCGCGGCCGAGGAGGAGGGCGCCTTCGTCGCCTGCTCGTTCTGGCTGGCCTCGGCGCTGCATCTCTGCGGCCGCACCGACGAGGCCCGCGAGCTGATGGACGAGCTCGTCCGCGTGGCCCCCAACGACACCGGCGTGCTGGCGGAGATGATCGATCCCGACACCGGGGACTTCCTCGGCAACCTGCCGCAGGCGCTCAGTCACCTGGCCTTGATCAACGCGGCGATCACGCTCTCCGCTCCGGTGCCGTGAGCTCGTCCACCGCGGCCACGGCCAGGACGTACACCGCGTGCTGCGCCAGCGACGAGACGAGGATGCCGCGGCGCCAGCGCCAGGGCGGGGGAGTGCCGCCGAGGGTGGGGAAGAGCGTCATGGCCATGGTCTGGCAGCCGGCGTAGAAGAGGGTCGCGGCGGCCCGGCGTCGGTAGCCCGCACGGCGCAGCGCGCGGTACCCGCCCGCCACCGCGGAGCCGTAACCCCAGTGCACCAGCAGGAAGAGCGCCGTGCGTCCGGCGTGGCTGTGCGGGTCGCGGTGCAGGACCGTGGCCGCCGCGGTGACCACGTGGCCGGTGGCGTCGTAGTCGACGGGGATGCGGGCTCCGGGGCGCAGCCGGCGCTCGAGGGCGGTCGTGGCCGTCATCGCGGCGGTCCCGGCGAGGCCGTCCAGCAGGGCGCGGCGCAGGTCGGTGAGCACGCTCGAATCCTTCCCCCTCTTGCGGTTGTGGCGGCCTGACTTGGGATACCAAGTCAGGCCGCCACAACCGGAACCGGGACTGTCAGAGGGCGCGCAGCTTCTCCAGCAGCGGGCCGGCGATCTCGGCCAGGAACTCCTCCTGCGACTCGTCGCCGACCTGGACCAGCGCGACGTCGGTGAAGCCGGCGTCCAGGAACGGGCGGAAGGACTCGGCGATCTCGTCCAGATCCGGTCCGCAGGCGATGGCCTCGGCGACGTCGTCGGGACGGACGAACTGGCTCGCCGCCTCGAAGGCCACCGGCGTGGGGAGGTCGGCGTTGACCTTCCAGCCGCCGCCGAACCAGCGGAAGAGCTCATGCGCCCGCTCGATCGCGGCGTTCTTGTCCTTGCCCCAGCAGATCGGCAGCTGCCCGATCTTGCGTCCGGTGGGCAGCTGCAGGTCGTGCCGGACGCTGTCCCACTGCGACACCGCCTCGCCGTCGGGCTGCACCGCGACCAGGTGATCGGCCAGCGGCGCGAACTTCTCGATGGACGACTCGCCGGAGACCGCGACCCCGATGGGCACGGGCTGCTCGGGCAGGTCCCAGATCTTGGCGGACTCGACCGAGAAGTGCTCGCCGGTCCAGCTCGTCTGCTCCCCGGTGTGCAGCGCCCGGATGATCTCCATGGCCTCGATGAGCATCTGCTGCCGCACCCTGGCCACCGGCCAGCCGGTGCCGACGACGTGCTCGTTGAGGTTCTCCCCGGAGCCGAGGCCGAGGGTGAAGCGGTTGTCCGAGAGCAGGCCCAGCGTCGCCGCCTTCTGCGCGATGACCGCCGGGTGGTAGCGGACGGTCGGGCAGGTCACGTACGTCATGAACTCGACCCGCTCGGTCACCTGGGCGACCGCGCCCAGCACCGACCAGGCGTAGGGCGCGTGCCCCATCGACGTCAGCCAGGGGAAGTAGTGGTCGCTGGAGACCTCGAAGTCGAAACCGGCGTCCTCGGCCGCCTTGGCGTAGCGGACGAGTTCACGGGGACCGCTCTGCTCGGTCATGAGGGTGTAGCCGAATCGCGTCATGTCCGTTGGCTACCCCGGTTGCGCGGGCACCATGCCGCCATGACGAGCCCCGATGAGCTTCACGACGACAAGCCGGACGAGAAGCCCAGCCCGCAGGTCAGCCCCGGCAAGCCGGGCGACGAACCGGACACCAGCAAGCACGCCGAGAAGGACGCCATCCCGCGCGGCCACGACGACGACGAGCACCGCCAGACGGACTGATCAGCGCGGCGGCCCGTCCGGGTCGGCGACCGCGTCGAGCACCTCGACCTCGTCGCCGACCCGCAGGGTGACGCCGGGGGTGTCGGGCACCAGGTTCATGCCGAACCAGGTGCCGCTGTCGAAGCGGCGGATGCGGGCCAGCGTCGCGATGGGCTCGCGGCCCTTGCCCGCGTCCCACGGGTCGACGGTGGTCATGACGCAGCGGGCGCAGCCCTTCGGCGAGCGGAAGACGGCGTCGCCGATTCGGATGCGGCGCCAGCCGTCCTCGGCCCACGCCTCGCCGCCGTCGACCACGACGTTGGGGCGGAAGCGGGTCATCGGCAGCGGCCCCTCGTCGGCACGCGGCCCGGCCAGGATCGCGTCGTTGAGGGCCGCGAGCGAGGCCACCGTGGTGACGAGCAGCGGGTAGCCGTCGGCGAAGGAGACCCGGTCGTCCGGGTCGGCGAAGACGGGGCTCACCGGCCGCTGCGTCGGATCGGACAGGTGCACCAGCCGGACCGGCCGTCCCAGCAGCTCGCCGAACCACCGGTGTGCCTCGGCGGCGGCGGGCACGGCTGTCAGCTCGCTCTTCCAGATGCGCACCGGCTCGCCGTGGCCGTCCGGGACGGCGATCTCCAGCTCGGGTAGCCCCGGTCCGGCGACCGTGAGGCCAGCGTCGGGACGGGTCCGGGGCACCGCCAGCAGCAGCCGCGGTGCCTCCCGTGCCGTGACGACCTCGCCGTCGTCGTCGACGAGCATCCAGCGCCGGTCGCCGGTCAGGCCCCACGGCTCGACCACCGCCTCGTCGACATCGGTGCCCCGACAGGACTTCACCGGGTAGACCGAGAGGGCGGAGAGCTGCACCCGTCGAGGGTACGAGTCGACGGGGTGTCGCCGCGGCCGAGTCTCCTGCCAGCAGCGGGTGGGTAGCGTGCAACCCGGCCGGGTACCCCGACCCCGCCGATACCGGTCGTCCGCGAGGAGCCCGTATGAGCCAGTCGCATCGCAGCCCGACGCGATGGCCCCGCAGCGCGGTGGCGACCTGCTCGGTCCTCGGCGCGGCCGTCCTCGTCCTGGGGGTGACGCTCGGGGTGGTGGCCCGTCACCACGCCCGCGACGAGACGCTCGTCGCCGGCCGCCGCGCCAGCAGCGTCAGCGCCAGTGCCATGCCGGCGGCGACCTTCGACGCCGAGCAGGCGATGGTGGGCCCGCTCTTCCCGGACGGCCTCGCCCACAACCACACCTGCACCGCCACGGTCGTCGCGTCGAGCCGGGGCGACACCATCCTCACCGCCGCGCACTGCCTGTCGGGCTCGGCTCGTGGCTGGTCCTTCGTCCCCGGCTACGACAAGGGCAAGGCGCCGGACGGGGTCTGGACCGTCACCGGTCAGTACGTCACCGACGCCTGGCGCAGCGACACCCGCGCCACCGACGACTTCGCGGTGCTGACGGTCGCCGACCGCAGGATCGGCGGCCGCATCGCCACCCTCGCCTCGGTCACCGGCGCGGCCCAGATCGGGACCACGCCGGCGACGGGAACGGTCATCCGCGTGATCGGCTACAACAACGGACGCGACGACGCCGCCACCACCTGCGCGGTGCCGGTCCGGGTGCGGCACGATCATCCGACCTTCTACTGTCACGGCTTCGTCGGCGGCAGCAGCGGCAGTCCGTGGCTGCTCGCGGACGCGAACACGTCGACGGTGGTGGGGGTGATCGGCGGACGTCACCAGGGCGGCTGCACCGAGTACACCTCGCACTCCTCGCCCTTCACCGCCGCGGTCCCCGCCCTGGTGATCCGCGCCGCGGCCGGCGAGGCCGCCGACACGGCGCCGTCGGCGGGCAGCGACGACTGCCCCGCCAGCTGACCCTGGGTCGGGGCCGCCTCGGTCCCGACACGCTACGGTGATCGACACCCGGTGCAAGGCTCTGCCGATCACCGGAGGCGGTCGAGCCCTGTGCCGCCTATTCGCTGACGGGAATTCGCCACCGTGCCGCACTCGGACCGTGAGACGTCGCGCCTGCCACGACGGCTGCGGCGAGTGCTGCGACTGCGGCCCGGTGCCGGGACACCCGACGACGGCTCCGCCGACCTCCCGCCCGCGGTGCGCAGCCGCTTCTCCGACCGGACCGGACCCGCCGGGCTGCTCGTCCCCGAGCCGGTCTTCGTGCTGAGCTCGGTGCGATCGGGGTCGACATTGCTGCAGATGATCCTGGACAGCCACTCGCAGATCCATGCGCCGCACGAGCTGCACCTGGCTTCGCTCGAGGTCCGTCCCACCCGCAAGAACGCGGGGAAGGCGATGCGGGAGATCGGGCTGGACGAGGTCACGCTGGCCAACCTGCTCTGGGATCGCGTCCTGCACACCCAGCTGATGGAGTCCGGTAAGTCGATCATCGTCGACAAGACGCCCAACACCACCTTCCAGTGGCAGCGGGTCGCCGCGTTCTGGCCGCGAGCTCGCCCGTTGCTGCTGTTCCGACACCCGCTGCGGGTCGCCGAGTCGCTGATCCGGTCTCGGCCGGAGGCACCTGTCCAGCCTCACTACGAGCGCGTCGACCGCTACGCCCGCGCGCTCGCCGCCGCGCGCGACGGCATGCCGGCGGCGCACGTGCTGCGCTACGAGGACCTCACTGCCGACGCCGAGGTGCAGGTCCGGGGCGTCTGCGACTGGCTGGGGCTCTCCTTCGAGGAGCAGATGCTGGACTACCGGCAGCAGGAGCACCCCGGCCAGTTCCGCCGGGGCCTCGGCGACTGGAGCGAGACGCTGCGGCGGGGCGAGATCCGGCCGCCGGGTCAGACGCCGGGGCCGGGTGACGTCCCGGCGCCGCTGCGCGAGGCGTGCCGGCTGCTCGGCTACCCCGCCTGAGCCTCGTCGCGGTCACCGTCGGTCAGCTCTCGTGACCGGACGTGACGGCGTCGCTACGCCTACCGGCACACGCGGGCTCGACCACGCCCCGCGGGCGCGTGAAGACGCCTCGACACGGCGTGATCGCCGTCGATCCGGGGGCTCTGCGTGTGAGACTCCTGATGAGGCCGTGGCGCACGGCAGGGACCGGCGGGGAGGTGAGCATGTACCGGGTGCGAACCAGCCGCTGTCGCTGCTGCGATCTGGATCTGGACATCGCGCTGGACCCCGACGACCCGTTCGGTGAGGCGACCTGTGCGCGCTGCTACCTGCACACCGACGACGAGTGGCTGCGCAACATCGACCACGCCGCGATGTACCGCCACGCGATGCAGAACGCCCGCGACGACGCCGAGCTCGCCCGCAGCGAGCGCACCTTCTACCGCGACCGCGCCAACGACCACGCCAAGAACGGCGAGGCGCTCGTCGGCATCCTCACCGAGCTGGACGACCTGCACCACCTCCGCGGCACCCGCTGCTGCTGCGGCGCGGTCGAGTGCCGGGTCATGGAGCTGCTCTCCGATCCCGGCGTCGCGCGGATGATCGGCACCTACGACGAGCAGCGTCACACCCTCTACGAGCTGCGCCGGGCCAACCCCGGCGCGTGGGCCGAGGAGTGGGACGACATCGACGTGACGCTCGTCTACCCGCCGCCGCGCGCTCGGGGCGGTGCCGGCCGGCACCGCGCGGCCGGCTGAGCAGCACGGAGTCGCGGCAGGTCTCAGAGCCGTCCGGCTGCCTTCAGGTCGAGATAGGCGTCGGCGACCCGCGACGCGAAGCGCTCGGCGTCGGCGTCGACCACGCGGCCGCCGAGTGCCCGCACCTGCTCTGCCACCCGGTCCCGCCGGGCCAGGGCGGCGGCTGCCGCCGCAGCCGCATAGACCGCCGCGGGATCGCCTCGTCCGGCTGCCAGCGCGGTGAGCGCCGGGTCGGCGGGCGAGGCCACCACCACGGTGTGGTGCCCGGCCAGCAGCCGCACCGCCGGCAGCAGGCCGGTCTCGGCGGCGGTGTCCAGCGAGCTGAAGAGGACGACGAGCGAGCGGCGGGACACCTGCTGCAGCACCTGGCTCGCCAGCAACCGGGGGTCGGTCTCGACCAGCGCGGGTCGCAGCGGGGCGAGCACCCCGACCAGGCCGGGGAGCAGGCTGCGTCCCGCGGTGGCCGCGAGGCGGGCCCGGATCCGGACGTCGCCGGCGACCACGGCGACCCGGTCCCCGGCCCGGGCGCAGAGCGCACCGAGCAGCAGCGCCGCGTCCAGGGCGAGGTCGAGGCGGGGCGCGTCCCCGAGCCGGGCGGCCGAGGCGCGGCCGGTGTCCAGGGCCAGGACGACGTGCCGATCCCGCTCGGGGCGCCAGGTCCGGACGACGAGGTCGCGCGACCGGGCCGTCGCCCGCCAGTCGATGGCCCGGACGTCGTCGCCGTCGACGTAGCCGCGCAGCGTGTCGAACTCGCTGCCCTGGCCGCGCTGCCGGACGAGCACGGCGCCGTCGAGCTGCCGCAGCCGCGACAGCTTCTCGGGCAGGAAGCGGCGCGACGTGAAGGCCGGCAGCACCTGCAGCCGGCCCGGCACGGTGAGTCGCCGCTGCCGTCCGGCGATGCCGAGCGGACCGAGCGAGCGGACGGTGACGGCGGCCGCCTCGCGCTCGCCGCGACGGGTCGGCGTCAACGTGGTGACGATCCGACGGCGCTCACCCGGCGGCACCCGTAGCGGCTGCGCCCGCGGCAATGCCCCCGCCGACGGTTGCCAGGCGTCGCGGACCAGGCCGCGGACGATGCGGCGGCCGGCGTTGCCGATCTCCAGCACCGAGCTGGTCCGCTCGCCCAACCGGACCGGCGCACTCGGCTCGCGCCGGAGCCGCAACCCGGCGACGCGGCCGGCCAGGAGCAGGTCGGCGACGGTCGCCGTGGCCAGCAGACCGATCCAGGTCCAGAGCAGGCCGGTACCGGCGACGGCGGGCAGCGCGCCGAGCAGTGCCAGCAGCACGAACCGCCCGGTGACCATCACGGTCGGCTCACCGCGGGGCCGGCACGCCGGCGAGCACCGATTCCAGCACACCGGCCACCGTGGCGCCCTCGATCTCGGCCTCCGGACGGAGCTGGATCCGGTGCCGGAAGGTGGGGCGCACCAGCGCCTGGACGTCGTCCGGCGTCACGAAGTCGCGACCGGCGAGCCAGGCCCAGGCCCGCGACGTGGCGAGCAGGGCCGTCGCCCCACGGGGGGAGACGCCGAGCGCCACCGAGGGCGCCTGCCGGGTCGCGCGGGCGAGGTCGACGAGGTAGGCGAGCACCACCGGGTCGACGTGCACCCGCCGTACGGCGGCGCTCGCTGCGGCCACGTCGGCGGCACCGGCGACCGCGGTCACGCCCGCGCCGGCCAGATCCCCCGGATCGAAGCCCGCCGCGTGGGCGGCCAGCACGCGGTTCTCGGTCTCGCGATCGGGCAGCGGCATCAGCACCTTGACCAGGAAGCGGTCCAGCTGCGCCTCGGGCAGCGGATAGGTCCCTTCGTACTCGACCGGGTTCTGCGTGGCGATCACGCAGAAGGGATCGGGCAGCGGCCGCGGCGTGCCCTCGACCGAGACCTGCCGCTCGGCCATCGCCTCCAGCAGCGCCGACTGCGTCTTCGGCGGTGTCCGGTTGATCTCGTCGGCGAGAAGCAGGTTGGTGAAGAGGGGACCCTCGCGGAACGCGAAGTCACCCCGCCCGGCGTCGTAGACCAGCGAACCGGTGACGTCGCCGGGCATCAGGTCGGCGGTGAACTGGATCCGCGTGGTGGTGAGGTCCAGGGCGGCGGCCAGCGCGCGTACCAGCAGCGTCTTGGCCGTCCCCGGCACGCCCTCGACGAGGACGTGGCCGCGGCACAGCAGCCCGAGCAGGACCCCGGTCACGGCGGCGTCCTGCCCCACCACCGCCTTGGCGATCTCGGCGCGCACGCGCAGCAGCGCGTCCCGGGCCGGCGCGTCCCTCGAGTCGCCGGTGGCGGCGTGGGTCATGTCGTTCCCTTCATCGTGTCGTCTCCCTCGTCGTGTCGGGTGTCAGGGCGGCACCGGAGTCGGCGACGAGTCGGTCGAGGGCGGCGGCGAGCCGGACGAGGTCGTCGTCGGTGGCCGGCGCCGGCCCGGTGATGATGTCGGCGACCTCGGCGGGGGAGCGGCGCAGCAGCGGGGCGAGCGTCGCCGCCAGCCGAGTGGGGTCGACCCTCGGGTCGCCCGCCGGGTCGCCCCCCGAGTCGTGGCCGGCGTGAAGGGCGGCATGAGACGCGGCGCCGACGTGGCCGGCGAGGCGGTCGACCGCGGCGGCCCGCAGCCGCTGCGCGGCGAGGTCCCTGGCCCCGGCGCGCAGGTGCAGCCGGCCGTGCCCCTCGACGAGCTCCACCGAGCGGACCACCACCGGCAGCGGCTCGGTGACGACCGGGCCGAGGCGGCGTGCCCGCCACAGGGCGGTGAGCAGCCCCACCACGACGAGCCACCAGAAGACCCGGTAGGCCCCGGCCGGGAAGAGATCCCACACCGAGGCCGGCCTGCCGCCGCCGTCGGCATCGGCGCCCGGCAGCACCCAGGCGACCTGGCGCACGGTGCGGTCGGCGCTGATGAGATTGATGGCGAGAGCGGCCGCGCCCTCGTCGGCGAGGTGCGCGTTGGTCAGCAGCGCCGCCGAGCCGAGGACCACCACCGTGGCCGCAGCCGTCCCGCGACGCAGGACGACCCCGCCGCCGTAGCAGCTCGTGTCGCCGGCGCCGGGGGCGACGACCCTGCCGTCCACCGGCCAGTCGACCTCGCCGGCGGCGACGGCGGCGGGCAGGGCGCACCCCGGCGACGACGCCGGCGGCCCGTCCCCGTCCTGCAGGCCGAGTGCGCGCAGCGCCTGCCGCCCCGGCCGCACGAGCACCAGCCGGGCGGTTCGCGCGGCGAGCCGGCGCAGCCGGGCGGCCGAGTAGGCGTCGGGATCGGCCAGCAGCACCACCGGCCGGGAGGTGCCCGGCAGGGCGGTGGTGTCGTCGACGGCGATGCCGTCTCGCCCGAGCAGCCGCGCCAGCGCCAGCGAGCCCTCCGGCGCGGCGGAGGTCGGATCGAGGCGACGGCCGGGGGAGTCGCCGAGGCTGCCGAGCAGCAGCGCCCCGAGAACGACGGCGACGGCGAGGGCGAGCCAGAACCGCGTCCGCCGCCAGAGCGGCGCGACGACCGGCGCGGCGGTCACCACCGCTGGTCCCACCCCGCAGTCGGGCCCGCGACCGTCTCGGCGGCGAGCCGGGCCGAGGCGACTCCGTCCGCGGCACCGCGAGCCGCTGCGACGTCGGCATCGGTCACCGCTCGGCCGCCGAACCAGACCTCCTCGAAGGCGGTCATGGCGGCGGCCAGGTCGTCGGCGACCGCAGGCATGGCCGGCGCCGCCTCCCGGACCGTCGCCGCGCCGGTCCGGCCGGGCCGGGGTGGCAGCACGCCACGCTCCTCGACGACGGCGACGGCCGCGCGCAGCCACTCCCGCAGTGCCTCGGCGCGGCGTCCGTCGCTCTCGTAGCGGGCGGCCAGCCGCCGGTGGTCCCGGCTGTCGAGCGCGGCCTGCAGTTCGTCGACGGCCGCCGTCGCGCTCCGATCGCGACGGCGCAGCGTGGGGCGTCCCGCGCGCAGCGCCAGGACGATCGCGACGGCGAGCAGGAGCACCACCAGCAGCAGCATCGCGTTGCCACCGGCACCGCCGCCGAAGAGCGAGCCGAGCCGGTCGCCGATCCAGTCCAGCAGCCGCTGCAGGATGCCGGGGGCCTCGCGGGCGTACTCGCCGCGCTCCAGTTCCCGGCGGGCCGCGTCGCGGGCATCGGGTCCGGTGACGGGCCCGAGCAGGGCCGCCAGGTGCGTCACCACGCCGCGCCCGGCGGTGGGGGTGCGGCACTCGCGTCGGCACTGGCGTCGGCTTCGTCGGCGTCCATCGCCAGCCAGAGGTCGAGCCCCTCGCGGCGCATCCTTGCGTCCAGGTAGAGCAGTGTCTCGAGCACGGCCGAGATCGGGGAGAGCAGCACGCTCGCCAGCAGCGAACCGATCGCCGCCACCATCACGTAGGTGGTCCGGTCGTCGACGCCGCCGGGGGCGAAAGGATTGGAGTCGCTCAGCGCCGCGGCGAGGGCGGTGAAGGGGAGGCTGAGCAGCAGTCCCAGCACCGTCGTCACGACCCACCCCAGCGCCCGGATGCCCCAGACCGCCCAAAACCGACCGGCGACGAGTTGGGCGGAGCGGCGCAGGGCTGCCACCGGGCCCAGTTCCTCGAGGACCAGCGCCGGCGCGGCCAGGGCCCAGAGGCCCCAGAGCCAGACGCCGCCGACGACGAGCAGGACGGCGCCGAGCTCCAGGCCCACGGCGACCAGCCACGTCAGCAGCGCCAGCGGCCAGGCCCGGCGCCCCACCCGGCGCAGCGCACCGGCCGGCCCGAGCCGGCGGCCCAGCACCTCCTCGGCCGCGACCGGGGCGAGCAGGCCCGCCAGCGCGGTGCCGGCGAGCGAGCCGACGAAGAGCTCGAGCAGGAACTCCGGCAGTGCCGCGCCGCCGTCGGCTGCCGTGTCGAGGGCCGAGAGCGTCGCCGCCGAGACGAGCAGCGTCTGCACCAGCGCCACCGGCAGGGCGAGGGCGAAGGACGAGCGGGGGTTGCGGCGCACCGTGCGGACCGCGCCGTCGAGCAGCTCGGCCGGGCCGAGCGGACGCACCGGCACGGCCGGATCGGCGTGCGCCGGGCCGACCCGTCCGGGGCCGGCTCCCGTCGTGATACTCATCGCCGCCCTCCCCAGACCGCGCGCATGATGGCCTCATCATGCCCTGCTGCCTCCGGCTCACGTCCTGCCCTCACCGCATCCCGGGGGCGGGGATGGAACTATGACAGGCGTGAAACCCCGCGTCCTCGTCGTCGATGACGATTCCGCGCTGGCCGAGATGCTGGGCATCGTGCTGCGCACCGATGGTTTCGAGCCCGCCTTCGTGGCCGACGGCTCGCGAGCCGTCAAGGCGTTCCACGACACCCGGCCCGACATCGTGCTGCTCGATCTCATGCTTCCCGGCATGTCCGGCATCGACGTCTGCCGGGCGATCCGGGCCGAGAGCGGCACCCCGATCATCATGCTGACGGCCAAGACCGACACCGTGGACGTCGTCCTCGGTCTGGAGTCCGGCGCCGACGACTACGTCATGAAGCCGTTCAAGCCCAAGGAGCTTGTCGCCCGGATGCGGGCTAGGTTGCGCCAGCACGACGAGCAAGTGGGGGAGACCCTCACCATCGGCCCGCCCGACTCGCCGGTGCAGATCGACGTCCAGGCCCACCAGGTCAGCCGGGACGGCAACCCGATGGCGCTGACGCCGCTGGAGTTCGACCTGCTCGTCGCGCTGGCCCGCAAGCCGCGGCAGGTCTTCACCCGTGAGGTCCTGCTCGAGCAGGTGTGGGGCTATCGCCACGCGGCCGACACCCGGCTGGTGAACGTGCACGTGCAGCGGCTGCGGGCGAAGGTGGAACGCGACCCCGAGCGCCCGGAGGTCGTCCTCACCGTCCGCGGTGTGGGGTACAAGGCCGGCCCGCCGTGACCGGATGTCCCGACCGCGCCGCGTCCTAGCCGTGGACGCCGAGCTGCGCGCCGAACCGGCTCCCGCCGCGCCCGCCGCCTCCCCGCCGCCGTCGACGGAGACTGCCCCGGTGGCGGCCCCGTCCCCACGGCGTCGCTCGCTGCGCACCGCCGTCGGCGCCCTCGACGGCTGGCGCCAGCGCGCCGGTCGGGTCGCCGGCCGCACCGGCCGCAGCATGCTCGACAGCTGGCGCCGCTCGCTGCAGCTGCGCGTCGGCCTCACCACCGTCGTCGTCACCAGCCTGGTGGTCCTGGTCATCGGCCTGTTCCTCGTCGACAAGGTCGCCGGAGGTGTCCTCGCCGCCAAACGGGACGCCGCCATCGCCCAGGCCAGGATCGGCCTGCAGACCGCCAACTCCGTCTTCGCCGACGTGGACGCCGCCGTCCCGGCCGATGTGGGCGACGCCCGCCAGCAGATCTACGCCAGCCTCACCGCCAGCGGGACCAGCGCCGGTGCCGGGCTCTTCACCATCGTCATCGAGTCCGAGGCGGCGGGGACGAGCGACGAGGTCCCCACGATGCCGATCCCGGCGGACCTGCGGACGGCCGTCCGCGCCGGCAACCTCGTGACCCAGTACGCCCGGGTACGGGCCAGTGGGAACTCGCGCGAGCTCGTCCCCGGCCTCATCGTCGGCGAGCCGGTCCAGGCCCGCTCGGGCCTCTTCGAGCTGTACTACCTCTTCCCGCTCACGGCCGAGCAGCAGACCATCGACCTCATCCAGCGGACGGTGCTGGTGGCGGGGGTCGCGCTCGTGGTCCTGGTGCTGGGCATCGCCCTGCTGGTCACCCGGCAGGTGGTGCGTCCGCTCCGGGTCGCCGGCGAGACCGCCGGACAGCTCGCCGCGGGTGACCTCTCGCAACGCATCGCCGTCACCGGCAGCGACGACATCGGCCGGCTGGGGCAGTCCTTCAACGACATGGCCGACAGCCTGCAGCGGCAGATCCGCCGCCTGGAGGATCTCTCCCGGCTGCAGCGGCGCTTCACCAGCGACGTCTCCCACGAGCTGCGGACGCCGCTGACGACCATCCGGATGGCCTCGGAGTTCCTCTACGCCAGCCGGGACGACTTCGCCCCGGAGCTCTCCCGTGCCGCCGAACTGATGCACGACGAGCTGGATCGCTTCGAGTCGCTGCTCGGCGACCTGCTCGAGATCTCGCGGCTGGACGCCGGCGCCGTGCGCCTGGAGTCGGCCCCCGTCGACATCCGTTCGGTGATCGCGACCGCAGTCGAGGGGGCGAGGGTCCTGGCCGAGGCGCACGGCAGCGAGGTGGTGGTGACCGAGCCGGCCGAGCCGGTCATCGTGGACATCGACGCCCGACGCATCGAACGCATCCTGCGCAACCTGCTCGGCAATGCCCTGGACCACGGCGAGGGCGGGCCCGTCGAGCTCACGCTCGGCCAGGACGAGGACGCCGTCGCCATCACGGTGCGCGACTACGGGATCGGACTGCGGCCGGGCGAGGCCGGACTGGTCTTCAACCGGTTCTGGCGGGGCGATCCGTCGCGGAGCCGGCTCACCGGCGGTACCGGGCTGGGGCTGGCGATCTCGCTAGAGGACGCGCGGCTGCACGACGGCTGGCTGCAGGCCTGGGGCGAGCGGGGGCGCGGCGCGCAGTTCCGGCTCACGCTGCCCCGCCGCGCCGGCCACACGCTGATGCACTCGCCGCTGCCGCTCGACCCCGACGACATCGACGAGGAGGAGGACGCGTGAGCGACGCTTGCGGAGCGAACCAAGGGCATGAGGCGAGCCGGCAGGCGAGCTGCGCGTCGACGCCGGGCCCGAGCGCAGCGAGTGGCCCCAAGGAGGACGCGTGAGCGACGCTTGCGGAGCGAACCAGAAACGTGAGGCGAGCCGGCGTCGACTGGTCGGCCTGCTCGTCGTTGCCGTGCTCGCGCTCGCCGGCTGTACCGGGGTGCCGTCCTCCTCGCCGCCGCGCACCGTCGAGCCGATCGACATCGGCAACCGCAGCGTCCCCGCGCAGCCCGGTCCGGAGGTCGGCGCCGACGGCCGCGCGATCGTGCTCGGCTTCCTCGGCGCCAACGCGGTCGACCCCGTCAACTACGACACGGCGCGCGAGTACCTCACCGGCGCCGCCCGCAGCGAGTGGACGGCCAACGCCACCACCGTCATCAGCGGAAGGTCCGTGGGGACCGAGCAGAACGGCGCCGTGCAGGTCCGCGGTCGTATCGTCGGCTCGCTGAACCAGAACGGCGTCTATGTCCCGCAGCTGCAGGGCACCGGCGACGGTGGCCCGATCGAGACCTTCACCTTCCGCCTGGCCAAGGTGAAGGGCCAGTACCGCATCGTCGACCTGCCCGCGGGGCTGCTGCTGACCACAGAGCAGTTCGGGCAGTTCTACCGGCCGCACGCGCTCTACTTCTTCGATCAGGGCCGGCGCCACCTCGTGCCCGACACCCGCTGGAGCGCGCTGCAGGGTGGCCGGCTCAGCAGCTGGTTGGTGGGTCAGCTCGCGACGGGGCCGCGTCCGGACCTCAGCACCGCGCTCACCAACGACACGATTCCGTCGCAGGCCAACGCGCGACGGATCACGGTCAGCTCCGGCACCCCCACCCGCATCGACATCCCCGGCGCAGCTCAGCTCGACAGTCGGGGCAAGGCCCTGCTGGCGGCGCAGGTGGGTGCCACCGTCACCGATCCGACCTCGGACGACGAGCTGGAGATCACCGACGGTGGCGCCCCGGTCCCGATGCCCGGCGGCAGCGCCAGCTTCACGGCACGCGTGGCCGCCTACGACTACACCCCGGTGCCGCCACCGGCCGACGTCTTCTTCCTGCGCGAGGGCGAGATCGTGCAGGCCCCCGACTCCGCCATGCCCGGCAAGCTGCGCGACAGCCCCTTCTTCCTGGACTCCATCGCGGTGACCCAGCTCGGGACGTCGTCCAGCTTCACGGTGGCCGCGGTGACGGGCTCGGGGGACAAGGCCCGGCTCTACCTCGGCACGCAGGGCCAGGGGTACCGCGCCACCTCCGTCCGCGGCGTGCTGTCTCGGCCCGCGTGGCTGCCGGCGGGCTCACCGGGCGCGGCGTCACCGGCGGAGGTCTGGATCGGGGTGGGGGGACAGCTGGTCCGGCTCACGGTCAGCGGCAACAAGGCGACGGCGTCGACGGTGTCGATCAACGCCGGCGCCGCGGGTGGACGCATCGTGTCGGTGCGGCTGAGCCCGGAGGGTTCCCGCGTCGCGCTGGTGATCCAGTCGGCCAACGGCAGCCGCCGGCTCTACATCGGCTCCATCGTCCGCAGCGCCGGTCAGGTGCGCATCGACTCGCTGCCGGCGATCAGCCCGGACGGTGTCACCGTCGACGACGCCGCCTGGATCGGGCCGCAGAAGCTGCTGGCCATCGGTTCGACCGTCGGCTCCGGTGACCCCGGCATCTTCGAGACCTCGGCGGACGGTTCGCTCTGGACCGGACGCTCCATCGGCTCGGTGCTGCCGGGGCAGCCCGACAGCGTGACGGTGGCGGTGAGCCAGCTGGCCTGGGTGTCGGTGAACCGGACGGTCTGGCGACAGTCCGGACGCAGCTGGACCTCACCCGGTGACTCCGACCAGGTGACCGGCTACGACCCGGTCTACCTGGAGTGACGCGGCACCACCACCAGCACTGAGCTGCGCTACCACGCCTGAGCGGCACTCGAAGGGTTGTGCACAGGTCGGATCGGTTGCCGGCGTGTCGTCCACAGCCGAGGTCGCGCGGGTCGTGTCGCGACCGCGAGCGACCAGGGTGGGAGGCATGTCAGCGCCCCGCTCCGCCGCCGGCTCCGCATCGGAGTCGGTGGCGGCCCTGGTCGACCTGGTACTGCCGCGACGCTGCGTCGGTTGTCGGGCGAGCGCCGGTCCGCTCTGTCACGACTGCTTCCCGACAGCTGAGCCCTTCGTCGCGCTCGATGTCGCCGGCGTGCCGGTGATCGCCGCGGGGGTCTACGACGGTGGGCTGCGGCGGGCCGTCATCGCCTACAAGGAACGGGGCCGCCGCGACCTGGCTCGGCTGCTCGCCCGGTTGCTGGGCGCGGCCCTGCGACCGCTCCTCGACGCTGCTCCCGGCCGGCGTCGCCCCGTGCTGGTGACACCGCCGGTGTCGCGGACGGTGGCGGCCCGTCGCGGTGGTGACCACGTCCTGCGCCTGGCGCGGGGTGCGCCCGGCGCGACGGCCCTGCCGGGGACCCTGCAGCGGGTCCGGACGGTCCGCGACTCCGCCGGTCTGAGTGTCGCGGCGCGCGAGCGGAACCTCGCCGGTGCCTTCCGTGCCCGGCCACCACCGCGGCCCGGCGCGCTCGCCGTCGTGGTGGACGACATCGTCACCACGGGTGCCACCGTGGGTGAGGCCGCGCGTGCCCTGGGTGCCGCGGGCTGGGTCGTGACGGGGGCCGCGGTCGTCTGTGCGACTCCCCGACGGTTCTTCGCGAACCCATTGGCAGCGCCCGGGGAACGGGTCTAGCGTGAGCACGACCAAAACGATCAGGTGTACTTCGTCCGGCGCTCCCCGACGCATCACCAGTCATCGCCCGTGCCGGCCGTGTCACCGCGAGCATGGTGGAGGTCGCATGACAACTGTCGTGGCAAACGTGGAGATCGTCGTCCGGGGTCGCAACGTGGTGGTCCCCGATCACTATCGACAGCACGTCGAGGAAAAGCTCGCCAAGCTGGAGCGTTACGACGACAAGATCCACCGGGTCGACGTCGAGCTGCAGCACGAGAAGAACCCACGACAGAACGGCAGCTGCCAGCACGTCGAGATCACCTGCCGCACGCGGGGCCCCGTCGTCCGCAGCGAGGCCTGCGCCGAGGACTTCTACAGCGCGCTGGATCTCGCCGCCGACCGACTGGAGCGCCGGCTCCGGCAGGCCGCGGATCGGCGGCGCATCCACCACGGTCGGCGGCGGCCGCCGTCGGTCGCCGAGGCGACGGCCGCGCTGGCCGACTCCCTGGATGTTGCACCGGAGTCCATCCGCGCCGTGGACGGTGCCGATGTCGACGCGCCCGCCGAGGGTCCGGGTCAGATCGTCCGGGAGAAGACCCACCCAGGCGAGCCCATGTCGGTGGACCAGGCGCTCTTCGAGATGGAGCTGGTCGGTCACGACTTCTACCTGTTCCGCTGCGCGGAGACCGGTCAGCCGACCGTTGTCTACCGCCGGCACGCCTACGACTACGGGCTGCTGCGGCTCGAGGGCTGAGCCGCAGCAGCCCCGACGGCCGCTCACGCTTCGGCGTGGGCGGCCGTCGTCGGTCTGCCGGTGCCGCTGCGGCGTCGCCTCGTCAGCGTCGCCTCGTCAGCGTCGCCCCGTCACTGCCGGCGGTGCCCGTCGCGACGGTGCCTGTCAGGTGCTGCCCTCAGACCGGCGCTTCGGGGAGCCGGTAGAAGCGGGCCTCGTCGTGCAGGGTGCCGTCCGGGGCGCGCAGCCGGCCGCGCATGACGCCCTCGGCGAGGAAGCCGCCGGCCAGCGCCGCGCGCTGCGAGGCGACGTTGTCGATCTTGGCGCCCAGCTCGAGCCGGTCGAAGCCGTGGGCCAGCAGCCAGGGGGCGATCAGCCGGAGAGCTGCCGAGGCGACCCCGCGACCCCGCGCCGCGGGGTGGACGACGTAACCGAGCACGCCGACCCCCGGCGGCCCGTTGCGCCGGATCGCCAGCCCACCCAGATAACTGCCGGACGTCGCGTCGACGATGGCGCACTGCGCCCGCCACCCCACCAACCACTGCAGCGGCGCCTGCTGGCTGAAGCGCAGCAGTTCCGCCGGCGTCGACGGCGGCTGTCCGAAGCCGTTGGCGCGGGTCACCGGGTCGTTGTCCGCCTCCGTCAGGCCGGCGACGTCCCGCTCGTCGAGCGCCCGAACTCGGAGCACGCCGTCGCTGAGCCCGTCGGTGGGCAGCGCGGGGAAGGTCGGCGCGATCGGCTCCGGCGGATCGTCGGGGAGCCGGCCGAAGCAGGCCAGGTCACCGGCGCCGCGCCCGGCCAGCGGGGCGCCGGCGCGTTCGATCCCCTCGAAGCCGAACCCGGCCCGCAGCGCAGTGGCGGCGGAGGCGATGTTGCGGACGTCGCAGTAGAGCCCGATCCGGCGCAACCCCAACTCGCCACCCACCTCGACGAGGAGGCGGGTCGACTCGGTGGCGTACCCCCGGCCGCGGGCATCCGGCGCGATCCAGTAGCCGATCTCGGGGTTGTCGGCGTACTTGCCGCCGAAGCGCAGCGCCGCCGCACCGACGACCCGGCCGCTGGACCGCTCGACGACCGCGCTGCCGATACCGGTGCCAGCGTCGCGACCCTCGTGGCCGAGCTCGGTGACGAAGCGGTGGGCGTGCTCCGGGGTGTACGGGTCGGGCAGCTGCAGGAAGTCGAACATGGACCGGTCCCGCATCACCTCGTGCACCCGCGCCGCGTCGTCGGGCCGCCACCGCCTGAGCAGCAGTCGCGGTCCGGCGATCTCGCGGACGGACATGTCAGGGCGTTCCGGCACGGCACCCATGGTCCCGCACGCCCCAACTAGGTTGGAAGCATGGACCTCGCTGCGCTGCGCGCCCGCCTCCCGTGGACGACCGTGCTGCCGGTGGTCGCCCTCGTGGTGCTGGCGGCGACCTTCGGCCGGGACCTGACCGGGGTGCTGGTCGCGGTCGTCGCCGTGCTGCTGGTCGCCTCCGTGCTCGCCGCCGTCCACCACGCCGAGATCGTGGCCCACAAGGTGGGGGAGCCCTTCGGATCGCTCATCCTCGCCGTGGCGGTGACCGTCATCGAGGTGGGCCTCATCGTCACGCTGATGATCTCCGGCGGGGGCAAGGACACCTCCACCCTCGCCCGCGACACCGTCTTCTCCGCGGTCATGATCAGCATCAACGGCATCGTCGGCCTGGTGCTGCTCGTCAGCGCGCTCAAGCACCGCTTCGCCGTCTTCAACCCTGAGGGGGCGGGAGCGGCGCTGGCCACCGTGGTAGCGCTCTCGACGCTCTGTCTGGTCCTGCCGCGCTTCACGACCTCGGCCACCGGGCCGGAGTTCACCACCTCGCAGCTGACCTTCGCCGCCGTCGCCTCGGCGGCGCTCTACGCGATGTTCGTGGTGACCCAGACGGTGCGGCACCGTGACTTCTTCCTGCCCGTGACCCAGGACGGCCAGGTGATCAACGACGAGGACGGCGACGGACACGCCGACGCAGGCCGAGAGGCGAGGGAGCTTGCTTCCTCGTCCGAGGCCAAGGAGAGCGTTGACGAGCGCAGCGCGGAACATGCCGACGCAGGCCGAGAGGCGAGGGAGCTTGCTTCCTCGTCCGAGGCCAAGGAGAGCGTTGACGAGCGCAGCGAGGAACACGCCGATCCGCCGACGGCGCGGGCGGCGTTGGTCAGCCTCGGCCTGCTGCTGGTGGCCCTCGTCGGCGTCGTCGGCCTGGCCAAGGGGCTCTCACCGTCCATCGAGGACGCCGTCGACGCGGCCGGCGCGCCGCAGACGGTGGTGGGTGTCGTCATCGCCCTGCTCGTGCTGCTGCCGGAGACCATCGCCGCGGTGAACAACGCCCGGCGCGAGAAGGTGCAGGTCGGGCTCAACCTCGCCTACGGCTCGGCCATGGCCTCCATCGGTCTCACCATCCCGACCATCGCGGTCGCCTCGATCTGGCTGGACGGCCCGCTCGCGCTCGGCCTGGACCCGGTACAGATCGTGCTGCTCGTCGTGTCGGTGGCCGTGGCTGTGCTGACCGTGGTGCCGGGGCGGGCCAAACCGCTGCAGGGCGGGCTGCATCTGGCCCTGTTGGCGGCCTTCGTCTTCCTCTCGATCAGTCCCTGAGGCGTCCGCCACTCCGCACTGTCCGGAGCCCCGTACCATGGCCCGGTGGTTCTGAGTCGAATTCTCCGCGCGGGCGAGCAGAAGCAGGTTCGTCGGCTGTCCTCGATCGCCGATCACATCGAGACGCTCGAGGAGGACTATGTCGATCTGACCGACGCCGAGCTGCGCGCGCTGACCGACGCCTTCAAGGAGCGGCTCGCCGACGACGAGACCCTCGACGACCTCCTGCCCGAGGCGTTCGCGGTGGTCCGCGAGGCGGCCCGGCGCACGCTGGGCCAGTTCCACTACAAGGTGCAGCTCATGGGCGGTGCCGCGCTGCACCTCGGCAACATCGCCGAGATGAAGACCGGTGAGGGCAAGACGCTCGTCTCGACGCTGCCGTCCTACCTCAACGCGCTCTCCGGCGACGGCGTGCACCAGGTGACGACCAACGACTACCTGGCCAGCCGCGACGCCGACTGGATGGGACGCGTCCACCGCTTCCTGGGGCTCACGGTCGGGAAGATCACCAACAACATGGCGCCCGAGCAGCGCCGGGCCGCCTACAACTGCGACATCACCTACGGCACGAACAACGAGTTCGGCTTCGACTACCTGCGCGACAACATGGCCTGGTCGCTGGACGACCTGGTCCAGCGCGGCCACAACTTCGCCATCGTCGACGAGGCCGACTCCATCCTCATCGACGAGGCCCGCACCCCGCTGATCATCAGCGGTCCGGCCGAGGAGAACCAGCGCTGGTACCTGGAGTTCGCGCGCATCGCGCCGCGGATGAAGAAGGACCAGCACTACGAGGTCGAAGAGGGCAAGCGCACGGTGGCGGTCACCGAGGAGGGCGTCGCCTTCGTCGAGGACCAGCTCGGCATCGACAACCTCTACGAGGCCGCGAACACCCCGCTGGTCGGGTACCTCAACAACTCGCTGAAGGCCAAGGAGCTCTTCAAGCGCGACCGTGACTACATCGTCAACGACGGCGAGGTCATGATCGTCGACGAGTTCACCGGCCGCGTGCTGCAGGGGCGTCGGTACAACGAGGGCATGCACCAGGCCATCGAGGCCAAGGAGGGCGTGCCGATCCAGCAGGAGAACCAGACGCTGGCCACCATCACGCTGCAGAACTACTTCCGCCTCTACTCCAAGCTCTCCGGCATGACCGGTACCGCCCAGACCGAGGCCGCCGAGCTGCACCAGACCTACAAGCTCGGCGTGGTGCCGATCCCGACGAACAAGCCGATGGTCCGCAAGGACGAGACGGACTTCATCTACAAGACCGAGGACGCCAAGTTCGCCTCGGTCATCGACGACATCGCCGAGCGGCACGAGGCCGGTCAGCCGGTGCTCGTCGGCACCGCCAGCGTCGCGAAGTCCGAGCGGCTCAGCTCGCTGCTCCTGCGCAAGGGCATCCCGCACGAGGTCCTCAACGCCAAGCAGCACGCGCGGGAGGCGGCGATCATCGCCAACGCCGGCCGCAAGGGTGCCGTCACCATCGCCACCAACATGGCCGGTCGCGGTACCGACATCCAGCTCGGCGGCAACCCGGAGTTCTCCGCCGACCTCGCGCTCCGTGAGAAGGGCCTGACCCCGGACGAGACGCCCGAGGACTACGAGGCCGCCTGGGCCGAGGCCCTGGAGCGGGCGACCTCGGAGACCGACAAGGAGCACGAGGAGGTCGTCGAGCTCGGCGGTCTCTACGTGCTCGGCACCGAGCGGCACGAGTCGCGGCGCATCGACAACCAGCTGCGCGGTCGCGCCGGCCGGCAGGGCGACCCGGGTGAGTCGCGGTTCTACCTGTCCCTCGGCGACGACCTGATGGTCCGCTTCAACGGCGAGCGAGTCGCGGCGATGATGAACATGCTGCGGCTGCCCGAGGACGTCCCCATCGAGGCGAAGATGGTCTCGAAGGCGATCCAGAGCGCGCAGACGCAGATGGAGCAGCAGAACTTCGAGATCCGCAAGAACGTCCTCAAGTACGACGAGGTCATGAACAAGCAGCGCACCGTCGTCTACGACGAGCGGCTGCGGGTGCTGCAGGGCGCGGACCTCTCCGAGCAGATCCGTCCGATGATCGACGAGGTCGTCACCGACTACGTCACCGCCGCGACGGCGTCGGGCTACCCGGAGGAGTGGGACCTCGACCAGCTCTGGACGGCGCTGAAGACGCTCTACCCGATCAGTCTCACCAAGGACGAGGCGATCGAGCAGGCCGGCGGCGAGAAGTCCGACCTGACCCGTGAGTACCTCATCGAGGAGCTCGTCGCCGACGCGCAGGCCGCCTACGACCAGCGCGAGGAGGAGCTCGGCGCCGAGGTGCTGCGCGAGCTGGAGCGCCGGGTACTGCTCTCGGTCCTCGACCGCAAGTGGCGCGAGCACCTCTACGAGATGGACTACCTGCAGGAGGGCATCGGCCTGCGCGCGATGGCCCAGCGCGACCCGCTCGTGGAGTACAAGCGCGAGGGCTTCGACATGTTCGCCGCCATGATGGACGGGGTGAAGGAGGAGTCGGTCGGCTTCCTCTTCAACCTCGATGTCGAGGTGGACGAGGCCGGCACCGCGACCGCGACGGTCGGCGGCTCGGCTCCCGGTGTCGCCGCCGCGGTCGCCGAGGCCGACGAGCAGGCCGAGGAGGTCCGCGACGACGAGCCGCAGCTCGACGTCTCGATGCTCAAGGCCGCGCAGGACGAGCACGACGCCGCGCACGCGAACGGGGCGGCGCCGAAGATCTCGGCCAAGGGGCTGGACCGCAACCAGAGCAAGCAGCCGCTGACCTACAGCGCGCCCGAGCTCGGTTCGGACGACCCGTCGGTCACCACCGACGCCGACGACGGTCCGAAGGGCGTCAACTCCGCCACCGCCAAGCGGCAGCAGTCGCGCAGCAACCCCAACCGCGGCAGCCGCGGCAACAAGGGCGGGGCCCGCAACCGTCGCAAGCGCTGACCCGTCCTCGGTCGGGTCGTCCTCGTTCTGAGGCCGCCGTACCGGTGTGACCGCGCCCGGTGATCGACTTGTCCTTTCCGCCGTCCCAACAGCGGAAAGGACAAGTCGATCACCCTGCTGGAATGGTGCGAGCCGGGCGGTGCGGGCGAGGCAAGCCGTTGCGGTAGGCCCGTGTGTGACGTGCCCGCCGGGAGCGGGCGCGTCAGCCGAGCTGGAGTCGGGTGCAGACCCACCGGCCGCGATGGGTCTCCAGCCGCAGGGCGACGGCCCGTACACGGTCGCCGACGGCCAGGGTGGCGCAGAGCTCGGCGACGCCGGCGGCAGGCCGGTCACCCCGCACCGAGAGCACGGTGGCGCGGTGCAGCCAGTGCGAGGTCCCGCCGGCGGCGGCGCGTTCGAAGTCCGCGGCCAGCCCGCGGCTGATGGAGGGACTGAGCATTCCTGCCAGCTGGTGCAGCGGGCGCCGGCCGTCGGCGCTCTCGACGAGGCCGATGAGCAGTCGGCGGGCCAGCGCAGTGGGCTCGGCGACGGAGTGTGGCCCCGGCGCCGTGACGAGCCGGTCCCGCGGTGTCGCGGCGAAGGGCAGCTGCTGGTCGTGGGGCCCGGCCGTGGGGGCGGCGACCAGCTCGTCGTCGAAGGGTGGTTCGTAGGTCGGCGCGGGCCGGACCACCAGCTGCAGTGCGGCCCGTCCGGGACGGAGCCGGGGCGCGTGCTCGTCGGGGTCGTCGTGGTCGAGGGCGAGGGCGGCGGTCATGACGACTCCTCCGGTGTCGAGGTCGGGGCGACCGGAGCGGAGAGCACCTGCCCCGGTCGGACGAGGTTCGGGTCGTCGCCGATGACAGCCCGGTTGGCGGCATAGAGCTCGGGGACGTAGGCGGCGACCTCGGCGGGCTCTGCGCGGGGACCGAGGCGGCGCGCCGCAATGAGCCAGAGGCAGTCGCCGGGGCTGACGATCAGGCGACCGGAGGACTCGGTCGCGTGGTCGGCGCTGGCCGCCGGTCGGCTCGGCGGTGCCGGTCTCCGCGTGGCGGGCGCCGCGCTGGGAGGAGCGGGCGCCGGGGTGCTCGTCGTTCCCGCTGATTTCGGGCGCGAGACCGGTGCATCGTGCGGCGCCGCGCTCGGCGGGCTCACGGGTGTGGCAATCGGCGTCGCTGAACCGGGAGCGGTGGTCGTTGGTGTCGAGGCGCCGCCGGGCCAGCTGGGCCCGGCGGGGCGGGATGTCGCCGGTGCCTCCGGCAGCGGCCAGAGCGGGGCGGGCGGACTCGGCTGGGTGGCCGCCGGACGTCCCCCCGAGACGTCCGGCGGCCGCGCAGCCGCGCCCGCGGCGCCGACCGGGCTGATCGGGGCGAGCAGCACGCTGATGCCAGCAGATCCCACGACGAGCCGGCGCAGCAGCAGCGGCAGCGCCACCGCGGCGATGCGCTCGGCGGCGGCACCGGCGCAGCCCGGCAGTCGCGACGCGGCTACGGCCAACAGCCCGACCGCCACTCGCAGCGCCGCGAGCCAGAGGATCGCGGCCCCCAGCGTGCCGGCCACGCCGTCGAGGCCGCTGTCGTCGAGCCACCGCCGCAGCTGTGGCAGCCGATGCCAGCTGAGCGTTGCCTGCGGTGCGAGCCGGACGAGCAGCAGCGCATCGGCCGTCGCGAGAACGACCCAGCGTGCCCCGTCCCGCATGCCAATCCTTTCGTTTGCGTTTGTTTGCTTTCGTACACGTCTATTCAATGCTTTTCAAGGGCTGTTGCGCCAACTGTGGAGAAGCGGGAAGGTGGCCCTGGCGGGAGGGCATGGGATGACGATCGAGACGACACGCGCGGCGAGCTCAGATCTCCACGACGTGATGCGCGCGCTGACCCGTGAGCCCGCGGAGCGCGTCGTTTTCTGGTCCGGCGCCGGCGTCAGCGGCGATGCGCCGACGTCGGCGCCGCTGGGAAACACGCTCACGGACCGCGCACTGCGGGACGCTTTCGAGCCCTCGCTGGTTCAGGCCCTCGGTGCCGCGTACTGCTCCCTCGCGATCGCCAGAGATCGTCCTCGACTCGAGGCCGTGTTGGAGGTGGTGGCTGCCGAACATGGTCTCGACGTGCTGGCCGCGCTACTCGGTGATCTTGCTGATGCGCCTCCGAACGGGAATCACCGCTTCTTCGCCGATCACCTTCGCCGTGGTGGCCAGCACGTGACCGCCAACTTCGATACCTGCATCGAACGGGCCGGTGGCGACCCGGGGAGGATCGTCCATATCCACGGCGCTCTGTCCGACCGGGGCGACGTGGCCAGCCTGGGGGCGCGGCTGAGTCGAATCGAGCGAGGCTTTCCCCGTCATCTTCGCGAGCGGCTCGACGACGCCATCGGTCGTGCGTCCCTGCTCGTGATCGTCGGCTACAGCGGGTTGGACTACTTCGATGTCGACCCGTATTGGCGTGACGCCGCGTGTCGTGGCGTCTTTGACGGCAAACGAGTGGCCTGGGTGGATCATGCGAGTGGGTGGGGCGATCTGCTGCTGGGGCAGTCCTGCGATCGCGGCCAGCTGCGAATCTTCGCCGACGAGGGCGGGGCCGAGGTCGTCGAGATCCGTGGTCCCACGCGTGAGGTGCTGAACGCGATGGCGCAGGCGTGGGGCGCATCAGCAATCCCGCAACCTACTGGGGCGCCTCCCCCGCCCCTGCCGGCGGTGAGGGTCTCGGACTCTGCTCGCAGTCGTGCGACTACCCACTTCCTCGTCGCCGCCGGGTTGCTTCGCACGGTCCGGTCTCGGCTGGCGGCAGGTGAGTTGTCGGCAGCGGAACATGGCTGGGCCGCGTCTGCCGCATGGGGTGCGGGACAGTACGAGGAGGCGGCAGAACACTGGCGAGCTGCGAATCCGGGCGACGACCCCCTCTCCGTCGCGGTGCGGCGTGAGCGCGAGGGTGCCTGTCTGTGGCTTCGCGGGCGGCTCTTGGCTGCGCGAAGGCTCCTGCGTCGCGCGCTGGACGATGCGGCCCATCACGATGTAGAGCCGCGACAGCGGTTGATCATCGCTGAGACCCTGGTCAGGGTCCTGGTGCACATGCGGCGACTTCCCGATACCCGGTTCCTGGTCGGTAGCCGGTCGATGCGGGCCGCGCTTCACGCGTTGGACGACATCGAGCGATCGTTGCTTGAAGCTGCGGACGGCAGGCGGCTGCCGGTGCACCTCCGGGCGCGGGTGACATCGGCGCGTGCGAACCTCACCGGCCAACCGGTCCCCGCTGTCGGGGAAGGGTTCGTTCGCGACTTCGGCGAGTCCGACGCGCTCGGCGCCATGCTGAACTACGAGCACGCCGCGCTTCGTCGACGGGTGGAGCATCCTCGCGACGGCGATGGCGGACCGCCCGAGCCGTCGGAGTATGTGCGGCTTGCTCGCCGGTTCACTGCTGTCGGCAATACCGCCGACGCGGCTCGGGTGCCGCTCCTGCCGGGGGCTGCCACGGCCTTCCCGCTGTCAGAGGTGTTGTGCCGACTGGTCCGCTGTGATGTCACGATCTACCACCTCGCCAGGTTGATGACGCTGCACGTGCTCCAGCGGTCGAGGCAGGTTGCTCGGCTGCGGCGCGTGAGTCGATAGCTGTAGGTCACGATGGTCGGCTGCTGCCGCTCGGCAGGGAGGAAGTCATGCGCTGGGAGAGCCTCTTCGACGATCTGGAGGCGCAGTCCGCGGAGCTCGACCGGGCCGAGCGCTCCGGTGAGATCGACGAGCGCACGCGGGCGGAGCTCGGGCGTCTCGCGCGTCGGGATCGCTACGCCGCCGCGATCGGACTCCCGCTGCGGCTACGTCTGCTCGGCACCGCAACGCTGTCCGGTCGGCTCGAACGAGCCGGCAGCGACTGGCTGTTGCTGGCCGAGGAGGGGGAGCGCGAGGCGCTCGTTCCCGACGCCGCTGTGCTCGGGGTTCGAGGGCTGGCTCGCTTCGCCGCGGCGGCCGACTCGGGCGGGATCGTGGCGTCCCGGCTCACGCTGCGCCATGCATTGCGGGCGATCGCGCGGGATCGCTCCGTGGTGCGCGTCCAGCTGATGGACGGCTCGACCGTCGACGGGACCGTCGACCGGGTCGGGTCGGACTTCGTGGAGGTGGCGGCGCACGCTGCGGGTGAGGTGCGGCGCCGTCACGAGGTCCGCGACACCGAGCTGGTTCCGCTCCCGGCGATCGTCGTCGTCCGCCGAGCACGCTAGGAGGCCCATCGCGACGCGCGGTGTGTTCTTCACTGCAGCCGCGAATTTCGTGCACTCGGCACCGCGACTTCGTACCTCGTGGATGAAATTCGACGGCTGAGTGATCGGGTCGCGATCGGCGATGTCGGGACCGGTGCCGTGCCCCGATTAACGCCGTGTGACAGCACGGCCGAGGATCACCCTCGCCGAGGGACGCTACCGGCTCGGAGGCCCCGGAAACAGGGCGGTTTGGCAAGGCCGAACCGCGGTCGCGGGCGATGTCGATCATGAGCGCAAGTGGGTGCGCAAGTGCCACGACGGGCGCAGCGCCCGCGGCGTTGCCGCAAATGGGCGATTTCGCCATATTTTCGGTGCCGGTATTCGGCGCCCGTGACCCCCGTGCTTCGGAGCCCCACATGACGATTACGGACACCCAGTTGGACCTCCGCGTCGCAGACCTCGCCGCACGCCACCATCATCTCGGCGAGGCGCTGCGTCATCACGCGACGCAGACGCCGGACGCGCTCTTCATCCGGTTCCTCGCCTACGACGACGACCCCGGCGGCGTCGCCCACGACATGACCTTCGCCGAGGCGGACCGGCGGGTCGACGACCTCGCCGCGGAGCTGAGCCGTCACGCCGAACCGGGCGACCGGGTCGCCGTGCTGACGGCGCAGAGCAACGCCTTCGTGATCGGCTTCTTGGCGGCGCTGCGCGCCGGCCTCATCGCGGTGCCGATGTTCTCGCCCGACCTCCCCGGACACGGCGAGCGGCTGCACGCCGTCATCGGCGACTGCGACCCCGCGATCGCCCTGGCCACCCACGCCAACCACGACCTGGTCCGGGCGACGGTCGCCGGCGGGCGCCGCGACGGCCGTCCCGTCACCGTGGTCGTCATGGCCGAGCACACCGGCGTGGTCGAGGCGTCGGGCGATGCGGCCGGCTGGACGCCGCCGACCATCGACCCGGGCTCGGTGGCCTACCTGCAGTACACCTCCGGCTCGACGCGGCTGCCCGCCGGCGTCCGCATCACGCATCGCAACGTCATGGTCAACAGCGCCCAAGGGATCGTCATGGCCGAGGCGGGACCGGGGTCGACGCTGGTGAGCTGGTTGCCGCTCTTCCACGACATGGGTCTGGTCGCGGTGACCGGGACGGCGCTGGTGGCCGGGATGCCGACAGTGCTCATGGATCCGGTCGCGTTCCTGATGCGTCCGCAGCGATGGCTCGAGGAGCTGGCCAAGGCCGACCGGGGTGTCAGCGCCGCACCCAACTTCGCCTACGACTTCTGCGCGAAGCGCATCCCGGCCGCCGAGCGCGACGCCCTCGACCTGTCCGGCGTCGGGGTGCTCTTCAACGGCGCCGAGCCGGTCTCGTCCGGCACGGTGCAGCGATTCGTCGATGCCTTCGCCGGTGCGGGGCTGCCCAGCGACTGCGTCTCGCCCTCCTACGGTCTGGCCGAGGCCACGGTCTTCGTCACCACCTCGGCTCTCGGTCCGCAGGGGCCGAGGGTCAGCGCCTGCGACGCCATGGCGCTGTCGTTCGGGCGGGTGGAGCAGCCGCGGCCGGACGCGCCGCGCGCCGAGCTCGTCTCCTGCGGCATCGGCCCCGGTGTCACCGTCGCGGTCGTCGATCCTGCGCGCGGCGAGCAGCTGCCCGACGGCGAGGTCGGCGAGGTCTGGGTCCGGGGCGGGAACGTCGCCGACGGGTACTGGGGGCGGCCCGAGGAGTCGGCGGCAGTCTTCGGTCAGACGCTGGCCAGCCACGCCGGACTGCCGGCCGACGGCTGGCTGCGCACCGGCGATCTCGGCGTGGTGGTGGCGGGCACCCTCGCCATCACCGGCCGCCGCAAGGATCTGATCATCGTCGACGGGCGCAACCACTACCCGCAGGACATCGAGCGGACGGCCGAGGACGCCCACGAGGTGGTGGGGCGTCACCGCGGCGCCGCCTTCGGTGTCGTCACCGACGCCGGGGAGCGGGCCGTCCTCGTCCTGGAGGTGTCGCGGCATCACGTCGACGGCGACTGGGACCAACGCGCGGTCGTCCGGGCCGTCACCCGCGCAGTCTCGCGCGAGAACGGGCTGTCGCTGCACGAGGTCGTCCTGGTCGCGCCGGACACCGTCCCCCGGACCACCAGCGGCAAGATCGCGCGGGCAGCCTGCAAGCAGGCCTACCTCACCGGTGCGCTGGTGCCGTTCGCGCGTTCGGTCGACTCGCACGCCGCCGGAGCGCCGCGATGACGGCGGACGAGCTCGAGGTCGAGCTGGGCCGACGTGTCGCCGCCCTCGTCGACATCGACCCGGACGAGCTCGATCCGGACGCCTACCTCGACGAGCTCGGGCTCTCCTCGCGGGATGCCGTGGTCCTCGCCGGACAGCTGGAGGAGCTGCTGGGACGCAGCGTCTCGGCGACCGTGGCCTGGGAGGCGCCGAGCATCCGCGCCCTCGCGGCGCTGCTGAGCGAGTCGGAGGTGGCCGAGGGGCGCAGCGAGCTCCGGCTTGCACCGGCGGTACCCGAGCAGACGTCCGACGCGAGCCCGGACGATGTCCCCGCCGGTGACGGAGAGTCTGTCGGTGACGGGGTGCCTGCCGGTGACGGGGTGCCTGCCGGTGAGGACGGGGACCGGATCGCCATCGTGGGACTCGGCTGCCGGCTGCCCGGTGGGGTGGACGATCCGGCGACGTTCTGGGAGCTGTTGCGCGCCGGCCGCGACGTCGTCGGCGAGGTCCCCGCCGAGCGTTGGGAGCGCGCCGGCCTCCACCTCGACGACGACGTCCCGCGGCACGGCGCCTTCCTCGACGACGTCAGCGGCTTCGACGCCGAGTACTTCGGCATCACCCCCAGGGAGGCCGCGCTGATGGATCCGCAGCAGCGGCTGCTGCTCGAGACCAGTGTCGACGCGCTGCGGCACGCCCGCCTGGATCCGACCTCGCTGCGGGGCAGCCGGACCGGCGTCTTCGTCGGCATCAGTGGCACCGAGTACGGCATGCTGACCGCGACCCGGGCCGATCTCGAGTTCTGGACGGCGACCGGCGGCGCGCTCTCCATCGCGGCCAACCGGATCTCATACGCGCTCGACCTGCGCGGCCCGAGCGTGGCCCTGGACAGCGCCTGCTCGTCGTCGCTGACGGCGGTCCACACGGCGGCGACGGCGCTGCGCGCCGGGGACTGCTCGCTGGCCCTCGTCGGTGGTGTGAACGTCCTGCTGACACCCCTGGTCACCGCGGCCTTCGCCCGCGGCGGGGTGCTCGCGCCGGACGGTCGCTGCAAGAGCTTCGGGACCGGCGCCGACGGCATCGGCCGGGGAGAGGGCTGCGGCGTGCTCGTGCTGGAGCGGCTGGCCGACGCCCGCCGTCACGGTCACCGCGTCCTCGCCGTCGTGGCCGGCTCGGCGGTGAACTCCGACGGACGGAGCAACGGTCTGGCCGCCCCGAACGGCGCCGCGCAGGAGGACGTGCTGCGCCGTGCCTACGAGGCGGCCGGCATCGCCGCCGACGGGGTCGACTACGTCGAGGCTCATGGGACGGGCACCGAGCTCGGTGATCCGATCGAGGCCGCCGCGCTCGGCCGGGTGCTCGGTGCCGGCCGGCCGGTGGAACGCCCGCTGCTGCTCGGGTCGGTGAAGTCCAACCTGGGTCATCTGGAAGCCGCCGCCGGCATCGTGTCGATCATTAAGGTGGTGCTCGCCCTCCGGCACGACCAGCTGCCGGCGACGCTGCACGCCGACGTGCCCGGCGCGCACCTGGACCTCGACGGGCAGCGGCTCGCGCTCGTCACCTCGCCGCGACCCTGGCCCCGCTACTCCGGACGGGCCCGGGCAGGCGTCTCGGGCTTCGGCTTCGGCGGTACCAACGCGCACGTCATCCTCGAGCAGGCGGAGCCGGCGCCGGAGTCCCGGTCGGCGGGGGAGGCGATCCGGTCGGGAGTCGCCGGACAGCACGTCTTCGCCGTCACCGGTCGGACGGCGCCACGGGTGCGGGCGACGGCGACGCGCCTGGCCGAGTGGCTCGCCGACTCCGCGTGCGCGACCGATCCCGCCGCCGTCGCCCGGTCGCTGGCCGGAGCCGTGCCCGAGGGCAGCTACCGGATGGCGGTCGCCGCCGCCGACACCACCGTCGCGGCAGCGCAGCTGCGACGGGCCGAGCCGGCCGCACCCGCGGCACGGGTCGACCGACCGGTCTTCGTCTTCTCCGGCTACGGGCAGCAGTGGGACGGGATGGCCGCGGGGCTGCTGGCGAGCGAGCCGGCCTTCGCTGCGGCGGTGGACGAGGCCTGTGACGCCCTCGCCGAGCACGGCTGCCCCGGCATCGCCGACCTGCTCCGCGCCGGTCGCCCGGCGGCGGACATGGTGGAGACGATGGCGGCGCTCTTCGCGATCCAGCTCGGGCTGGCCGCCTGGTGGCGCTCGCGGGGCGTCGAGCCCGCGGCGGTCGTCGGGCAGTCCCTCGGCGAGGTCGCCGCGGCGGTGGTGGCGGGCGCGCTGGATCTGCACGACGGGGCTCACGTCATGGTGGCCCGGGCCCGGCTGCTCGCGGAGGTCGACGCTCGCGACGCGGGGGCGATGGCGCTGCTCGACCTCCCGGCCGACGAGGTCCGCCGCCGGATCGCGACCGAGGCCGGCTGGCAGCAGCTCGAGGTCGCCGTCATCGCGGCGCCGGATCAGTGCACCGTGGGCGGGCCCGCGGCGCAGGTGCGGCAGGTCGTCGAGCAGGTGGAGGCCGAGGGCGGCGAGGCATGGTTGCTGAAGGTCGCGACGGCGGGGCACACCTGCGCGGTGGAGCCGGTGCTCGCTCCGCTGCGCACCGAGCTGAGTGGCTTGCGGGGGCGTGCGCCGGATCTGGAGTGGTACGGCACGGTGCTGGACGATCCGCGGTCCGTGCCTCCCTGCGACGCCGAGTACTGGGCCGACAACGTCCGCCGGCCGGTTCGCTTCGCCGACGCCGTGACCGCGGCGCTCGCCGACGGCCACGACACCTTCGTCGAGCTCTCGGCCCACGCCGTCGCGGCCGGCGCGCTGCGCCGGACGGTCGCGGTGGTGCGGAAGTCCGGGAAGCTGCCCGAGAGCACGCCGATCGTCATCGTCGCCTCCATGCGACGAGACGACGAGGCCGAGCTCGCACGCGCCGTCGCCGGACTCCATGCCGCGGGTCACGCCGAGGTACTGCAGCGAGTCGAGCCGGCCGGGCCCGATGTCGACGTCCCGTTGCCACCATGGCTGCGTCGCGACTTCTGGTTCACACCCCGGCAGGGTGCCGGCGTTGCGCATGCGGGCAGTGGAGGCGCCGCTGGTGCGATCCCGGCCGGGCTCACCTTGCCCGAGGGTGCGGTGCTCGCCGACGGTGCCGTCCGGGTCTGGACCTCCGATCTCACCGAGCTGCCGGGAACGCGCAGCGCGCTCGACGTCGTCGAGGCGGCCGCGCTCGCCCTCGCCGCGGCACGCACCGCGGGCGTCACCGGTGAGGTCCGCGCGGTGACGCTGGACGACGCCCCGCGGGACGGCGCCGCCCTGCTCTTCTCCTGCACGCGCACCGACGCCGGTGCCGAGATCGAGATGCTGCACCGCGGCGCGGGGACGAGCTGGGTGCGCAGCCTGCACGCGCGGGTTGCGTCGCGGGAGCAGTCGGCAGCGCCACGCCCGTCGTCGGGTGGGTCCCTGTCGTCGAAGCAGGCGTCTGAGCAGGCGTCGGAGCCGTCGTCGGAGCGTTCGTCGGAACCACCGTCGCTGGCTGCGCTGCCAGTCGGCGGTGCGGTCGGCGCCGTACCACCCGCCGCCGAGCCCGAGTCGGTGCTGCAGCGGCTGCGGCTCCTGCTCTCGCAGGTGATGGACGGCGGCGACCCCGGTGACCAGGGCGATCCGGCCGACTGGATCGCCGACGACATCGCGCTGGTCGACCTCGGGCTGGATTCGCTGATGGCGGCTCGAGCCCGGCACGGCATCGAGACCGAATGGGGCGTGACCGTCCCGGCTCGGTTGCTGGTGCAGGGCATGACGCTGCGGGGCCTGGCCGAGCACGTCAGCCGTGAGAGCGCGGTGAGCGAAGCAGGGCCGGCCGCCGCCGGCTCGACGGCTCCGGCGGTGTCGTCCGCCTCGTCCCCGGCGTCTGTGGTGGCGCCGCGCGATCCTTCCGAGCGATTTCTCGTCACGCTCTGGTCTGAGGAGCTCGGCCGCGATCTCGGCGTCACCACCGATCTGCGGCCACTCGTCGATGCCGCCCCCGTCGGCGCCGTGGAACGGGTCCGGGCCGCGATCCTGGAGCGAGCCGGAGCCTGCCCCGACGCCGCGACCCTGCTCGCCGCGACGACGGTCGAGGCCATGGCCGACCTCCTGCGCGCCGACATCGAGGAGCACGGCAGCGCCGGCGCCGCCGGGCGCCACGAGGTGGTCCGCACGCTGCGGGCGGGTGCACCGACACGTCGTCCGCTGCTGGTCTTCCATCCCGCCGGCGGCACCTGTGCGGTGTATCGACCGTTGCTGCAGCAGCTGGACCCGGAGCTGCCGGTCATCGGCTTCGATCGCCTCGGCGACACCCCCGGCCCCTCGCTCGGTTCCGGAGCGCAGCCGGGTCTGGGCGAGCGGGTTGGCGAGCGGGTTCGCGAGCGGGACAGCATCGAGCTGCGGGCCGAGCACTACGTCGAGCTGCTGCGCCGCCGGGTGCCGCACGGTCCCTACCGGCTGCTGGGGTGGTCCTTCGGTGGGCTGTTGGCCGGTGAGTGCGCCCATCGGTTGCGGGCTGCGGGGGAGGAGGTCGAGCTGCTGGCCTCCATCGACACGGCGTTGCCGGCGCCCGATCCGACGCGGAGCGAGGAGCAGCTGCTGACCGAGCGATTCCAGCGCTTCGCCGACCATCTGGAGCGCACCTACGGTGCCTCGGTCACCGTGCCGCCGGACATCGCCCGGGCTGACGACCGCACCCAGCTCCGGCTCATGCGGGAGGCCATGCTCGCCGGCGGGGTGCGGCTCCCGGCCGGGGTGCTGCGGCACCAGCTGATGTCCTATGCCGACGCCCGGCTCGCCGAGCGGTACGTCCCCCCGCCGTGGGACGGCGAGCTGGTGCTCTACCGCGCCCGGGAGGTCGAGGAACTGACCGGCACGCTCGACCCGCGCTACCGGCGCACCGATGCGACCCTCGGCTGGGACCTGATCGCCTCGGAGCTCACCGTCGTCCCGGTGCCGGGCGATCACATCACCATGATCGACCGGCCTCACGTGGACGTCCTCGCCCGCGACCTGAGGGCACGGCTCGCGCGGCTCGACGAGGGTCGGGTACCGGTCTCCGCTGCGGCGCTGCGACACACCGCCGCCCCCGTGAAGTTGCGTGTCGAGAAGGAGAGCTCGTGACCACTGTCCGACAGTCCACACCGAGACCCGCACCGGAATCGACGCCGAGACCGGCTGGGATCCGGGCGCGGAGAGCGACACCGAGGTCGGCGCTGATCTCGTCGATGGTCGCCGCCGTGTCCGTGCTGCTCGTCGGCGGTGCCCCGGCGGCCGTCGCGGCCACACCGGGCACGCCGGTGGCGCCGCTGCCGCAGGTCAATCAGAGCGTCAACGGCGGCGACAACCCGAGCCTCGGTCTCGTCCGCGCCACGACGGTGCTGGGGCGGCCGGATGCCGGTGTCGTCCCCGTGGTGGGACGCGCCGACGCTCGTGCCGACGACGGCGCGAGCGTGGCCTACGAGAGCCGGGTCGACTCCCGCACCGTCGACCTCATGATCAACTCGCCCGCGTTGGCCGGTGCGGCGCCGGTGCGCGTCCTGCTGCCAGCGGCCTGGTCGAGCGCGCCCACGCGCACCTTCCCGGTCCTCTACCTGCTGCCGGGGGCCTCGGAGCGGGCCGACTACCAGTCCTGGTCGCTGTACTCGCACGTCGTGCCGGCGACTGCCGGGTCGAATGCGCTGGTGGTCATGCCCAGCGTGGGATCGACCGGCTTCGGCGCTGACTGGACGAGAGCGGCCCGCGGGTACCGCTACGCGACCTTCCTCGGTGACGAGCTGCCGCAGCTGCTGCAGCGCGGTTACCGAGCCTCCGGCCGCAGCGCCGTCGCCGGGGTCTCTACCGGGGGCTGGACCGCGATGTCGCTGGCGACGAACCATCCCGGCCGCTACACAGCGGTTGCGTCCTTCAGTGGGCTGCTGGCCTCTGCCACCCCCGGCATCCGTGAGCTGATCTCGGCCATCCTGTTGCGCGAAGGGCTCGACCCGTTCTCGCTCTGGGGCGACCCGTATCTGAGCTATTTCACGTGGGTGGCCAACGATCCGACGACCAAGGTCGGCCGGCTCGCGGGAACCTCGGTGTACGTCTCGAGTGGCAATGGCGCGGTCGGACCCCTCGACCCACCGGGCTCGGCGCCCGGCCCCTACGAGGCCAGTACCCTGGCCGCCTCCACCGTCTTCGTGGCGGCTGCGCGCGTCGCGGGTGTGCCGGTGACTGCCGACTTCTACGGCGCCGGTACCCACAGCTGGCCCTACTGGGATCGGCAGTTCACGTCCTGGTGGCCCGGTGTCAGGGCGGCCCTCGGGGCCTGAGAGCGAGCCACCTAGGCTCGCAGGATGTCTGGCGGAGCCCGGGGTGGTGCCACGCTCGTCGCGGCAGGACTGGCGGCCGGGTTCGGCCAGCGGGTGCTCTTCGACGACCTCGACCTCGTCGTGGCGCCCGGCGACGTGGTCGGCCTCGTCGGGGTCAACGGTGCCGGCAAGTCGACGCTGCTGCAGATGCTCGCCGGGCTCCGCACGCCCGATGCAGGCTCCGTCGCGGTGTCGCCGTCGGGCGTGGCGGTCGGTTACCTGCCGCAGGACCGCACCGGCGAGCCGGCCGAGACGGTGGCCGGATACGTCGCGCGTCGCACCGGGGTCGCGGCTGCGCAACAGGCCATGGACGCGGCGGCAGCCGCGCTGGGCGAGGGGTTGCCCGGTGCCGACGAGGCCTATGGGACGGCGCTGGAGAGGTGGCTCGACCTCGGCGGTGCGGATCTGGACGACCGGGTCGCGGAGATCGCACGCGACATCGGCTTCGACCGTCCGCCGCAGACGCCGCTCGCCGAGCTCTCCGGCGGTCAGGCAGCGCGTGCCGGGCTGCTGTCGCTGCTCGCGTCCCGTTTTGACCTGGTGCTGCTCGACGAGCCCACCAACGATCTCGATCTTCGAGGGCTGGAGCGGCTCGAGCGCTTCGTCCACGAGCTGCGGGCCGGCTGCGTGCTCGTCAGCCATGATCGCGAGTTCCTTGCGCGGACGGTGACGCGCGTGGTGGAGCTCGATCTGGCGCAGCAGACCGTGCGGCAGGTGGACGGTGGGTACCGGGCCTATCTGGCCGAGCGGGAGATCGCCCGCCGACACGAGCGGGAGGCCTACGAGCAGTATGCCCAGCGTGTCGACGAGCTCGGCGAGCGAGCGCGGATGCAACGCGCTTGGATGGACAAGGGCGTGGCGAACGCCCGACGCAAGGCGAAGGACAACGACAAGGTCGGACGCAAGTTCCGCGCCGAGACCACCGAGAAGCAGGCGGCCAAGGCGCGCCAGACCGAGCGGTTGATCGAGCGCCTCGACGAGGTCGCGGAACCTCGCAAGGAGTGGCAGCTGCGGATGAGTATCGCCGCCGCGCCTCGCTCGGGTGAGGTGGTGGCGTACGCCCGCGACGCGGTGGTCCGCCGGGGCGACTTCACGCTGGGTCCGGTGACGCTGCAGGTCGACTGGGCCGACCGCATCGCGGTCACCGGACCGAACGGTGCGGGCAAGACCACGCTGCTGGGGCTGCTGCTGGGCACGATCACGCCGGACGAGGGAGCGGCGGGTCCCGGCTCCGGGGTGGTCGTCGGCGAGATCGACCAGGCGCGGGCCACTCTCGACACTGAGCAACCGCTCGCCGCCGCCGTCGGTGCGGCGCTGCCCGAGCTGGACGACGCCGCCGTGCGGACGTTGCTGGCCAAGTTCGGCCTGCGCGCAGAGCACGTCGGACGGCCGGCAGCGTCCCTGTCGCCCGGCGAACGGACCCGAGCCGGGCTGGCGCTGCTGCAGGGCAGGGGGGTGAACCTGCTCGTCCTCGACGAGCCGACCAACCACCTGGATCTGCCGGCCATCGAGCAGCTCGAGCAGGCATTGGAGAGCTTCGCCGGCACCGTTCTGCTCGTCAGCCACGACCGGCAGCTGCTGGAGACGGCACGTCTCACCCGTCGGTGGCAGGTCGAGGCCGGCACGGTGCGCGAGGACCGCTGACCGCTGACGGCCGTCGCGCCGGTCGATCAGGTGTCGGCGTCGCTCTCGACGAAGGGATGGTCGGCGATGAAGTCGCTGGTCTGCTGGTACATCCGGGTGATGTAGTCCTCCAGGCGGGAGCGTTCCACCCGCCACTGGCCACGGCCACCGATCTTGATCGCTTGCAGCTCGCCGTTGCGCACCAGGGCGTACACCTGGGACGACGAGATGTTGAGGATCTCGGCGACATCGGTCAGCGTCAGGAATCGGGGTTCGGCGGCCATCGTGGCGCACTGCCTCCGAGCGTGGTGAGGGCGACGGCCATCGCGCGGACGACCGTCGGACGGACACGACGAGTGTGTCAGTCGAGGCGGCCCGAGGTGGCGTTGTCCACAGTGTCGCCGTCGGCCGCGTGCGCAAATCGGGCAAATCCGCCACCATCTCTGCCGTGAGCACCTCTGACACCCCGCCCGCAGCGCCGGTCGCGCCGTCGCCGGCCGGACGCCGGCTTGCTTCCCCGAGCTGGCTCGACCTCCGGCTCGTCCTCGGCATCGCACTGGTTGCAGCATCGGTCCTGCTCGGCGCGGTCGTCGTGTCGAGCGCCGATCGGACGCGTCCGGTGCTGACCGCGCGCCGTGACCTGGCAGTAGGGACGGTGCTGCGGCCCGAAGACCTGCGCGTCAGCCGCGTCCGCCTCGACGGTGCTGTCCCGGCCCGATACCTCCGTGAGCTCTCCGCAGCGGTGGGACGGACCCTCGTCCGCCCCGTCTCGAGCGACGAGCTGGTGCCGGTGGCGGCCGTGGTGCGCAGCCCCGCCCGGACGACGCTGACCGTCGCCCTCGCCGAGGGCGCGGCCCCCGACCTGCACAGCGGGCAGCGGATCCAGCTCTGGCTCTCCAGCCCGGCGTGCGCCTTCGTGGTGGTCCTGGCCGAGGTCACCGTCCAGTCGGTGCGCCGTGGCGCCGGGGGCTCGTTCGGCGGGTCCGGGGACGGCCAGCGCGTCGTCATCACCGTGGCCCCCGAGCTGGCGCCTCGAGTCGTCGCGGCGCAGTCCGTCCAGGACGCCACGCTGCGCGCCGGCATCCTCACCGGCAGCGCCGATGCGGACCGCGGCGCTGCCGATCCGTCCAACGCGGCAGCCCCGTCCAACGCGGCAGCCCCGTCCAGCAGCGGGGTCGCGCCGAACTCCGGAGTCACGCCGGGGTCCCCGGGCGCGAGCGCCGCCGGACTCCCGGCCGACCTGGCCGCCTGCGCCGGATCCGGTGGCTCGCGGTGAGGCTGCCCATCCTCTCCGTTGCCGAGGGCGCCGGGTGGGAGGAGCGACTCGTCCGCGAGCTGGACGCCGCGTCGGGAGTCGAAATCGTCCGGCGCTGCGTGGACGTGGTGGATCTGCTCGCCGTCGCGGCGTCGGGACAGGGTCGGGTGGCCCTGCTCGAATCCACGCTGCACCGACTCGATGCCGACGCAGTGGACCGGTTGCTGGCCAGCGAGGTCGTACCGATCGCGGTCGTCGCGCGCGACGACACCGCTGCCGAGGAGCGCATGCGCGCGCTCGGTATCGAGCACATCGTCCCCGCCGATGCCGAGGCTTCGGTCGTGGCGAGTGTGATCACCGAATCGGTGCGCCGTCAGGCTGCCGGACCGGGCGGGGCCGACGGATCGAGCGGCAGCGCGGGCCAGCGGGCCGCGACCACCGCACGGGCCTTCGCCGATCCCTCGACCGCCATGGCCGCGATGCCGCCCGGTGAGGGCGAGCCACCACCGGCGGCGGCGACTGCGCACGGATTCGTCGTCGCGGTCTGGGGACCGACCGGGGCTCCCGGCCGCACCACCGTGGCCACCGGCCTGGCCGATGCGGTGGCCGGACTCGGGTCGTCGGCCCTGCTCGTGGATGCCGACGTCTACGGCGGGACGATCGCACCGACGCTCGGGCTGCTCGACGAATCGCCGGGGCTGGCAGCTGCCTGCCGGCAGGCGGCGTCCCGCCGGCTCGACGCTGGCACGCTCGCGACACTCTGCTGGCAGCTCGGTCCACGACTGCGCGTGCTGACGGGACTGCCGCTGGCCTCCCGGTGGCCCGAGCTGCGGCCTGCCGCCGTCAGCGCCGTCTTGGCTGCCGCGCGATCGCTGGCGGAGGTGACGGTCGTCGACTGCGGCTTCTGCCTCGAGACGGACGAGGAGCTCTCCTTCGACACGATCGCGCCTCGGCGCAACGGCGCGACGCTCGCCGTGCTCGACGACGCCGACATCGTGGTGGTGGTCGGTTCGGCCGATCCCGTGGGCATGCAGCGACTGATCCGGGGGCTGACCGAGTTGCGCGACGCCGAGGTGGCGGCGCCAGCGTGGGTCGTCCTCAACCGGGTCCGCCCCGACGCGGTGCCCGGCGACGAGGCCGTGGAGCTGCGAGCGGCCCTGGACCGGTTCGCCGGTCGCGCGCCGAACGCGCTGCTGCCCGCCGATCAGCGCGCGCTCGACAGCGCTCTCGCCGCCGGTCGCATGCTCTCCGAGGCCGCTCCGAACAGCCCCTTGTACGTCGAGCTCGTCGGGCTCGCTGCCCGCCTGATCGGCAGACCGGCACCCACGGGGGGAGCGGGCCGACGTCGCGCGTTCCGGCGCCGGGGTTTGCGCTTGGCGCGTGCCGGCGGTGTCGGCGCTGCCGCCCCGGGCGAGGGTGGCTCGGGGCAACGCGGCGCCGGGCCGAGTGGCTCCGCGGCGCGTAGCGCGGGACGGCGCGGCCGTCGCCGTCGGTGAGTGCGAAGGTCGTCTGGGACACTCTTCTTCGGGGTCGGTGTGGAGCGCGGGGGCTGAAGTCGGTGGCTGCCCCGGCGCAGGGGAGTCGAGGGCTTCTCGGCGTCGGAACGGGTGGACGAACGAATGAGCAGGGCAGGAGGGCGGCACGCGATGACGGAGCGGATGTCGGGCGCCGACGTCTCCTTCCTGCACCGCGAGACCCGTTCCTCGCCCCAGCACGTCGGCGGGGTGGCGATCTTCGAGCCACCTGCCGGTGGCTTCGACTACGACCGCCTGGTCCGCCTCATCGAAGAGCGCATCACGTTGGCGCCGCGGTATCGGCAGAAGGTCCGCGCCGTCCCCGGCCACATCGCCAACCCGGTCTGGGTAGATGACCCGACCTTCGACATCACGTATCACGTCCGGCGCTCGGCGTTGCCCCGTCCGGGCACCGAGCAGCAGCTGTTGGACTTCTGCGCGCGCATCCTGGCGCGTCGGCTCGACCGCTCCCGGCCGCTGTGGGAGATCTACCTGGTCGAGGGATTGGCCGGGGGACGCGTCGGCATCGTCACCAAGACCCACGAGGCGATGGTGGGAGAGGACGGCGGGATCGATCTGACGCAGGTCATCCTGGACGCCGCGCCCACTCCCCGGCGCACGGTGGAGGCCCTGTGGTTTCCGGGGCCCGAGCCCTCCTCGGTCGCCATCGTCCGCGAGGCCGTCACCGACATCGTGCGACGGCCGGTCGCGTTGGCCGACACCGCTCGGCTGGCGAGGCGGGACATCGCCGGCGTCGTGCGGCGCGTCTCCTCTGTCGCCGACGGAGCGCTGTCGATCGGGCGGGCATTGCTGCGACGTCGGCCGACGACCGCGCTCTCCGTGGAGCTCTGTGACCATCGGCGCCTTGCCGTCGCCCGCACCCGGCTGGCCGACTACCGGCTGGTGCGCGACACCTTCGGCGGCTCGGTGAACGACGTGGTGCTCGCGGTCGTCTCCGGCGCCCTGCGAGGCTGGCTGCTGGCTCGCGCCGAGCCGTTGCGCCCGGCCACCACCATCCGTGCCCTGGTCCCGATGAGCGTCACTGAGACCCCCCTCCAGACCGGCGCTGCCTCGCCGCACCGCGGTGTGCAGGGCTCGGTAGACGAGGCCGACAGCCTCCCCGCCGGGGAGCCGAGCGAGCTGTCCCGCGGCGAGGCGCGCCACCCGGCCGCTCTGCGGAGCGCCGGCAGCGGCCCGGCAGCGGCACGTGAAGCGACGCCACAGGTCAGTGTGGTGCGGCCGCTGCTCGTGGACCTGCCGGTCGGCGAACCTGACCCCGTGCTGCGGCTCGCCCAACTGCGCTACGCGATGGCGTCGCACAAGGCATCCGGCCGTGCGGTCGGCGCCGACCGCATCGCGACGCTCGGCGGTTATGCGCCGCCCACGCTGCACGCCCTCGGGGCCCGGGCCGCCACCGGGTTGACGCGTCGCATGTTCAGCCTCGTGGTGACGAACGTGCCGGGCCCGCAGCTGCCGCTCTACGCGGCGGGCGCGCAGATGGTCGAGACCTTCCCGGTGCAGCCGCTCTCGGAGGGGCAGGCGCTGTCGGTGGCGCTGTCGTCCTACGACCATGGCGTGTACTTCGGCATCAACGGCGACCGCGACGCCGTTCCCGACATCGCGCTCATCGCCACCCTCATCGAGGAGTCGCTCGCCGAGCTCGTGGCTGCGGCAGCCTCGGGCGCCGCCGCGACGGCCGCCGGCGGGTACGACGGTCGGGCGCAGACGACCGTGGCGGGTTCCCGACGCGCCGGCCGCAATCGGGCCACGACAAGCCGGGTGCGCCGCGATTCGGCACCGTCCCGCGCCGCGAGCAACCGCCGATCGTCGGCTCCCCGCGCCAAGCCCAGCGAACCCGGAGAGGCAGGAGACAACCGTTGAGGATCTACCTCCCGGCCACGGCGAAGCATCTGCGTGAGCTGGTCAGTGACGGAGTGCTCGCCGTCGCAAGCGAGGAAGCTCCCGCCGCCTTCGCCGTCACACCCGGGCTGCGCTCCGTCGTTGATGCCGATCTCCACTCGGACGACGAGGGTGACATCGAGGAATGGGAGTACGCCGCGATGCTGGCGGCCGGTCGAGAGTCGCTGCGGTTGCTCGCCGCGGACGCGGGAGTCGCCCGCCGCCGCGTCGTCGTCGCGGCGGACGTCGCCGACAGCGCAGTGGAGGTCCGCGACGATCTGTCCCCCGGCGCGGTTCGGGTCGCTGGTTCGGTGCCACTGGCAGCCGTGGCCTCGGTCCACGTGGACGACGCCGACGCCGTGGCAAGCGTTGCCGCTGCAGCCGAGGCGGTCGTCGCTGCCGATGGCGGGGACGCCGACGCGCTGGAGCGGGTCGACGATGCCGACGACTTCGAGCTCTCGTGGTACGCCAACCAGGAGATCGCCAGCCTGCTCGACGAGCTCTGACGCCCGCAGCCACGGCATGAGGCGCCCGTTCATGCGGCAGCCCCCGACTCGGTGGCGGCGATCTGTATCGGCAGCACGCCATCCCCGGTGGCCAGCGGGCACCAACGCGGATCGGCGATCAGCAGACCACGGCCGGGCGGGGCGGTGGGTGGCACGCCGGGGTGACGCAGCCCGAAGACGTCGGAGTCACGCGGCCCCGGCCTGAGCAACACCCCGAAGCGTTCGCGTCGTAACGCAGCCGGTAGTGGCAGGTATCCGCCGCCGATGTCGTCCGAGCGACCGGCGGCCACCACGGCGACCGGCGCGCTGCCCTCTCGCAGCCAACCCAGAACCTTGTCGGCCACGAGGTCGTCGCAGCGTTCGAGGTCGTCGATCACCACCAGAGTGGGCTGCCGGGGTGTAGGTGTGTCCCCGTCGAGTCGCCGGGCCTTCGGCGGGCTGTCGGCGTCGTGGTGCAGCGGTGAGCGGACGGGCGCCCAGACGACGATATCGCCGCCGACGCGGCGTGCCTCCGCCGCGAGGGTGAGGAGCACCGTGGAGCGTCCCGAGCGGGGCGGGCCTGCGACCAGGAATGGCACGCGCGCACGCAGCAGATCAACCGGACACGGCCGCGCCCGCTCGCCGGCGATGCCGAGGAGTAGGGCGGTGGATGACCCTGGCGTCGGTGCGACGCGGGTTCGGAGCTCGCCGAGGCTGATCGTCGCCGGCAGCGCGCGGAGCCGAAGCTTGCCGGTCGACGGCGTCCCGACCAGCTCGGCAATCTCGGCGAGCTCAGCGACAGCCTCGCGGACGGCTGCCGCCTCCGGGCGGGACCCCGGATGTGCCAACTGGACGACCGCACCGTCCGGAACCAGGACGCCGCGACCGGGTAGAGCCCGGGCAGTGAGCTCGGGGACGGCGGCGGCAGGGACGCCTGCGAGGGTGTAGTCGGCCGCGTCGTTGAGTGGGAGCAGCAGGCGCACCCCGAACTGCGACGCCACCCGCGGGGCCAGGAGGTCGCGCCCGCCGGTGACGACCACGCGCAACTCCGGCCCGCTCGACGCGACGACTGCGCTCATCAGGTTCGACCACCGGGCCGCAGTCGTCTCGTCGACGGTCGCGAGCATCTGGTCCCACGCGTCGATCAGCAGCAGGGTGGACTGCTGGCGTTCGCCCGTCGGCTCGGCGAGTCGGCGTAGCAGCGCAGCGACGAGCTCGTGATCGACGGAGCCTGCCGCGGTGGCGAGGTGGGGCAGCTGCGCGAGCAGGGCGATCAGCGTTCCTGACCCGTCGATGAGATGGATGTCGAGTGTCGAGGCATCGTGACCGGCGGCAGCGGCGAGGGCAATGGTGGCGAGTGCCGTCGTTCGACCCGACCGTGGCCGTCCCACCACCAGGACCGAGCTGTCGTCCGGTTCGAGAGCCAGGGTCGGCTGTGCCTGCATGTCAGGAAGATCGATCCTGCCGAGGGCCAGCGCCCCGGCGACCGGGGTCGGGGCCCTCACCTCGGCGAGCGGTATCGAGGCGGGTAGCGGCGGCAGCCACGCCGGGTGCGGACGGCCGTCATCCTGCCCGGCCGCCGTGGCGTTGAGCAGGTCGACGAGACGCTCGAGCTCCCTGGCTGCGGCGTCTTGCTCCGTCTGGTTCGTGAAGCGGGTAGGCGACTGTTGCCGCCAGGACTGCAGTGCCTCGACCACAGGACGGTCAGCTGAACCGGTGCCGGCGGCGACACGGGTGGCCTGAAAGGGGACGACGTGATCTCCGGTGCGGACGAATCCGCGGCCGGGCAGGCTCGAGCCGATGCGCGCGGCGTCGGGGACGCCGATCATGTCCAGGGATTCGGCCGGCTCCGTGACCCTCAGCGTGATGCGGAGCGAGGCGTTGGCGCGGATCTCCGGCGTCACAGCCGTTCCCGGCCGCTGCGTGGCGAGAATGAGATGAACACCCAGCGACCGTCCACGCCGGGCCACCCCCACCAAACCGGTGAGGAAGTCAGGCTGGTCGGCTGCCAGTTCGGCGAACTCGTCGACGACGATGACGAGGCGCGCGACGGGGTCGCCGACCGAAGCGGCGCGATAGGCCGTGAGGTCGGCCGCACCCGCCCCGGCAAAGATCCGTTCCCGCCGGCGAAGTTCAGCACCCAGCGATCGCAGCGCTCGGCGGGTCAGGGCCGGATCCAGATCGGTCAGCACGCCGGTGCAATGGCGCAGCCGGGTGAGATCGGTGAAGGTGGCCCCGCCCTTGTAGTCGATCAGCAAGAAGGAGGTGTCGGCCGGAGACGCCGCGACGGCCAGGCCCAGCACCAGGCTCCGCAGCAGCTCTGACTTGCCCGCTCCCGTGGTTCCCGTGATCAGCGCGTGCGGGCCGTCGACGTCGAGATCGATCCGCAGTGGCCCATCCCGGCTGACGCCTATCGGGGTGCTGATCGCGCCGGCGTTCGACCGCCAGTGGTCTCGAACCGCCTCCGGTGTTCCACCGGCGCCACCACCGGGACCGAGACGTGAGTCGAGACAGGGGAGCAGGTCGACGAGTTGACAGGCGCTCGGGAGCTCGTGACCGTCGCTCGGGTCGCGATAGGCCGCGAGACAGCGAGCGATGGAGTCGGCGAGCTGCAGTGGTAGGCCTTCCAGGGCTGCGTCCGTTCGGGTGATGCCTCCCGGAGCCGCCGCGCGATCCTCGCCGGACGTGGCCACGTCCGCCGGTTGCGACACCAGGAGGCGGCCTCCCGTGCTGACCACCTCGACCGTCGTGGCGCAGTCCGGTGGGAGCGCCGCCGCGGTATCGGCCAGACAGACTGCGGTGACCCGTCCGGCATCGGCTCGCAGCAGCTGGGCAAGCTCGTCTGCTGCCTCCGCCCCGAGCCGATCAGCGATCACCACGATGCGACGCGGGCCGCCGTCTCCGGGCGATGGCCACGTGTGATTCAGATGCTCGGCAAGCGTCGGTAGTCCCGGCAGCGAAGCATGATCGTCGGCCGGGCATGTGAGAAGCCGCAGGTGAGGTAGCCATCGCAGCCAGTGCCACCGGGCGTCCTCTTCAGGGTTGTGGAGGAGTGCGATGCAGAGGTCGGCCGGGCGATGCAGCACCGCCAGTTGCGCCACGAGCCAGCGCGCCACGGCATCGCCGACGCAGACAGCGCCGATGATTCCCACCGGCCCCGTCCGCAGATCCAGGAGCAACGGGACGGCGTGCAAGGTGCCGGCCGAGCCGGCTCCACTGTCATCGATGATCCGGGTCTCGGCGGCGGCGTCGCACGTGCCGACGCGGAGCAGCAGGGTGTCGTGACCGTCGCGCTCGCGGGACCACAGCGCCGTGCCGGGCAGCCTCGCGATCGCCGTCAGCGCGGCACTGTCGGGGACGGCACTGCGACGAAGCCGGGTCTCGTCCCGGAGCGCCTCGGAAACCCGATTGGAGAAGCCGGCCGCCTCACGTCGAGCTGCCGCAGCAGCTCGGCGCCGTTGCCGTCGCCAGTGCAGTCGGTCGCCGAGCGCGCTGGTCAGCAGCATGAACGGGGAGAGGAGCACCATCAGCAGGAACATCGGTGATGCCAGGGTCAACGCCAGTGCCCCACCCAGCGCACCCGTCATGACGGCGGCCAGCCAGTGCACTCGACCCGGACGGGTCACGGCAGCACCCTCCGGCCGACGGAGTGTCACCGGTGTCGGTCGCGCCGGCCTGGCCCCGAGGCTGCGCTCGACCCGTAAACCGCCGCCTCGACCGCTCACGACCGAAGCCGGGGACAGCTCGACTCCGCTGCGCACGGACAGCACCGCGTCACCGACGACTATCAGCTCGGCGCCGGTCACGAGCTTGGGATGGTCAGAGAGGGCCGCACCGTCGACACGGGTTCCGTTGGTGGACCCGAGATCGCGTACCCGCGGCCCGGATCGTGTGACCTCGAGGCGCGCGTGCCTGCGTGAGACCCGATCGTCCTCGATCACCAGATCGCACCCCTCGTCGCGCCCCATCGTCAGGCCGGCGCGGCTCAAGGGAATCGACGAACCGGCCGCTGCTCCGGCGATGACGTGCACAACATGGGTGGCCGGCTGCCGGAGGGATTCGAACTTTGGGGCGAAGACGAGCATCGCCCCGTTCCGCAGCCCGCAGTCGGAGAGAGCAAGGCCGATGGCCAGCGGCCTGCCGTCCAGCCAGGCCAGGTCCCCGGCCGCCGCTCCGGCCAGCCGCCCCAGCTCGGCGAGAAGAAAGCCGACGACCGTTGCCGCCGGGGCATCGACGGCGACATCGACGGCACCATCGACGGCAATGTCGGGGGACAGCAGCGTGGCGGCAGCAACGGGGACCGCGGTGGTGCCGTGATCGCGGCGGCAGACGGAGAACTCGATTCGCACCCGGCGAGTCTGCGAGCAACTCCCGACAACTCTGCTCGACATCGACGCCGCCTGTGGATAACTGCACGTTATCCACAGGCGGCCGCTCGACGGTCCCGTGCGAGGTCCCGCCGTCGTACGGTCGCCACTCCCACCAGCACCCCTCTCAGGAGAGCAGCGATGTCCACCCTCACCGTCACTCCGGCCCAACTCACGACGCTCGGCGGCGCGACGACCCGAACCGCGGCCGACGTCCGCAGCCGGCATCAGCAGCTGCGCGCGCAGCTCACCCCGCTCTTCGGCGCGGAGTGGGCAGGTGTCGCCGCAACCCAGTTCGCCGCGTTGTACGAGGATTTCGATCGGCACGCACGCGGATTGGTCGACGCGCTCGACGGCGTCGGCGCGCTGCTGCAACGCGCCGGGGCCAGCTACGCCGATGCCGAGGCCACCATCGCGTCGAGCTTCCGATGACGTGCCGCTGTGTCGCGAAGGTCCCGCCGTGACTAGCGTCGACAGGCGTGAGCCAGCCAGGACAGCCGGTGTTGACTGCGGTCGAAGCCGCCTTCAGCGACCACTTCGGACATCAGCCGCAGCGGGCCTCCGTCTCCTTCCTCGGAGTCGATCCGATCGAGGTCTTGCGTTACGAGCCGATCCCCGGCGAGCGCGCCTATCTCTCTCTCGGTATGTCACGGCACCCGATGACCGGCGGCAACGAAAGCGTGGTCTCACTCGACGGGCCCCGTGCCGAACTGATGCTGCATCTGCGGGATCCCGGCGACCGGTACACCGACGTGTGGCGGCGCCTGGCGCTGCTGTCGGCTGCTCCCGCGGTCGAGTCTGTCGTCTATGCCCCCGGAATGACCCTGGACCTGGGCGAAGCGCTCGTGCCTGGCTCGTCCTGCACGGGGGTCGTGGTCACCGAGTCACCGCTGTCCGCGGTGGCGACCACAGCCGGCGAGGTGACGGTCTTTCAGGTCGTGCCGGTGACCGCCAACGAGCTGGCGTGGGCCCGGGTCCACGGCGGCGACGACCTGTCGACCCGGCTCCGCGATCACGCCGTCGACGAGCTGGACATCGCCCGTGCTCAGGTCACGCTCGACTGAGCTGTTCGCCACCCCGACCCCGCCCCGGCTGGGAGACGGCTGCTCGACACGACAGACTGGCCCCGACATCGATTGGTTCAGCGCAGGAGGCGACGCATCGTGCAGTTCGGTCGGATCTACGAGGAGTTCGAGGTCGGAGCGGTATACAAGCACTGGCCCGGCAAGACGGTGACCGAGTACGACGACCACCTCTTCTGTCTGCTCACCATGAACCACCACCCGCTGCACCTGGACGTCAACTACGCCGAGAACACCACCGACTTCGGCAAGAACGTGGTCGTCGGCAACTACATCTACTCATTGCTGCTGGGCATGTCCGTCCCGGACGTCAGCGGCAAGGCCATCGCGAACCTCGAGATCGAGTCGCTGCGGCACGTCGCCCCGACCTTCCACGGCGACACCATCTACGGCGAGACGACCGTGCTGGACAAGCAGCCGTCGAAGTCGAAATCCGACCGGGGGATCGTTCACGTCGAGACGATCGGTTACAAGCAGGACGGCACCATCGTCTGCATCTTCCGACGCAAGGTCATGGTCCCGACGCAGGAATACATCGACGCCCGCGGTGGCGAGCAGCCCGGCCGCCCCACGCCGATCCCGCGCGAGAAGAAGTAGCGCGCCTCGGCGTCGGTTCAACCCGGCAGCATCGACCACGAGGTGAGCGCGTCGAGCACTCCCGGAGCGAGCTCCAGATCTGCGAGCTCGGCGCGACTCACCCACCGGGCGTCGGTGGCATCGTCGCCGGCGCGAACGATGCCACGAACGGGCCGGCAGAGGTAGTCGTCGATCACGTACACGCCTCCGGCCGGGGCGTCGCGCTCGACGCGGCCGATCCATCGGACGACCTCGACCGTCATGCCGGTCTCCTCAGCCACTTCGCGGACGCAGGCGGCGTCCGGTCGCTCGCCGGGACGACACCGTCCGCCGGGCAGCGACCACGAACCTTCGGCCGGTGGCTGACCGCGGCGGATGACGAGCAGGCGCCGTCGGTCGTCGAAGACGAGACCGCCCGCGCAGGGCCGGCGCGGGCCGGAACCCACCGGGTCGACCACGTCGGCCCCACTGATGACCTGCATCACCGAACTCTCCTCGCGGCGCGGCGTCACGATCGGGGGACTGACCTGCGGTAGGAACGAGCTGCACACTACTGCCGCGCGCCCGCGCGACCATCCGACGGAGGACGCATGATCAAGCTCGTCGTCGTCGGTGCTGTCGTGGCACTTGTCCTCTTCTACGTCATCACGTCGCCGGACAACGCCGCCGAGATCGCCAACGGCGCCTGGGATGCGATCGTCAACATCGCGCACGGCATCGGCAAGTTCGTCGACAAGCTGGCGTCGTAGTCACCGTGCCGGACTTCCTCGCATCCGAGAAGGCGGCACCGCGCTACCACGCGCATCAGCACCCGATCCAGCTGCTCCTGCGCAAGCCGGCGAAAGAGTGGGTGATCGTGCTCGGCGTCCTCTGCGTCGCCGGGTACGTCTGGCCGTGGCCGATGGGCCTCGTCCTGCTCGCGGTGGTGGTCATGCTCGGCTTTCTGCGCTGGCGCCTCTGGTCGTCCGAGCAGCTCTGGCTCACGAACAAGCGGATCATCCACGTCCAAGGCGTGCTGGAGACCTCGCGCACCGAGGCGTGGTTGCGGCTCGACCGGGTCTCGGGCATGCGCGTCACCGAGAGCCTGGTGGGTTCCTGGCTGAACTACGCGACGATCCACGTCGATGCCCCTGGCGATCATCCGGGCACGCACAAGCTGTTCCGGATCGGCAAGGCGCTGCCCTTCTACGACCGCTTCCGTCAGCTGGTCATCGACGGGTCGCAGCAAGGCAGCGACCCTGACTTCGGTAGCCGGGACTACGAGCAAGCCGACTACGTGACCGCGGATCTGCCCGAGCTGCCGGACGCCGGCCACCGCTACCGTCGCTACCGCTGAGCGGCGGCCGCGGCGGTGGCTGCAACGCCGCCGACTAGCGTGGAGGGCACATGCGCATCGACCTCCACACCCACAGCACTGCCTCCGACGGCACCGACAGTCCGGCCTCGCTCGTCCGAGCCGCGGCGGCCGCAGGGTTGGATGTCGTCGCGCTCACCGACCACGACACGACCGCGGGCTGGGACGAGGCGGTCGCCGCCAAGCCCGCCGGGCTCACGCTGCTGCGCGGTGTGGAGTTCTCCTGTGTCAGCCACGGTCGGGACGGCCGCCGCGTCAGCCTGCACCTGCTCGCCTATCTCGCCGACCCGACGGAACCCGCCCTGGCGACCGAGTGGGCCCGCCTCCGGGACGCACGCCTGCGCCGGGGCCGGACCATGGTGGAGCGCCTCGTCGCCGATGGTGTGCCGATCAGCTGGCCGCAGGTGGAGCGACTCGCCGCGGGGGGTTCGGTCGGGCGCCCCCACATCGGCCGCGCTCTGGTCGAGAGCGGGGTGGTCGCCGACGTCGACACCGCGTTCCGTGACGTGCTGAGCTCGCGGCAGCCCTACTACGTCCGCAAGGCCGACACCGATGTCTTCGATGCCATTGCCCTGGTCAGAGGCGCCGGAGGACTGCCGGTCTTCGCGCATCCGCTGGCGCGCCGCCGCGGTCCGGTGGTCAGTGACGAGGTCGTCGCCGAGATGGCGGCAGCGGGAATGGTGGGGCTGGAGGTCCATCACCCGGACCACGACGCCGCCGACACCGCACACGCGGCGGGTCTCGCCGCCGACCTCGGTCTGCTCGGTACCGGCTCGTCGGACTATCACGGCACGAACAAGCAGACGCCGATCGGGATGCGGCTGACCGACCCGACCGTCTACGAACAGCTGCTGGCGCTGCCCGCGGCTCTGGCCCCCGTCACATGAACGAGCCCGAGCAGCTCTCCTTCGACGCCATGCCGCGGCGCCTCTTCTCCTGCACGCCGTCACGGCTCGCCGCCTTCGGCTGCCCGCGCTATTACCGCTATACCTACGTCGACCGACAGCCCCGCGGCGCGCCTTGGGCGCGCAGCACGGTCGGGGCGGTCGCGCACGTGGCGCTGCATCGCTGGTGGCTGCTGCCCCGCTCGCAGCGGGTGCCGGAGCAGGGCATCGAGCTCGTCGAGCGCTCGTGGTCGACCTACGGCTTCCGGGACGAGCGGCAGTCGGCGCGTGCCTGCGAGATCGTCGCCGACTGGGTAGCGGCCTACCTTCGCACCCACGTCCGACCCGCCGACGAGCCGGTCGGGGTCGAACGGACCGTCGCGGCGCGGACCGAGCGGCTCAGCCTCTCCGGTCGCGTCGACCGGATCGACGAACGTGATGTCGACGGCGGGGCCGAGCTCGTCGTCGTCGACTACAAGACCGGACGGCGCCCGCCGACGCCGGCCGACGCCGCAGCGTCCGCTGCGCTGGCGCTCTACGTGGTCGGTGTCCGGCAGACGCTGCGCCGGCCGTGCCGCCGCGTCGAGCTGCATCACCTCCCGACCGGGACCGTCGCTGCGTTCGAACACTCCGAGGAGAGCCTGGCCGCTCACGTGGCGCGCGCCGAGAGGACCGCCGACGGGATCGAACGGGCGCTGGACCGCGCCGCTGCGGACCCGGAGGCGGCCTTCCCGCCGGTGCCGGGTCCGTCGTGCAGCTGGTGCGACTTCCGTCGCCTCTGCCCCGAAGGGCGCGCCGCCTCGGAACGCCTCGACTCGTGGGCCGGACTTCCGGAGGCCGCCGGCTGACCTCGGCCGGCTGATGCCGACCGCACGACGCCCGACCGCACGACGCCCGAACGTGCGACCTCGGCCGCCCGACCTCGGCCGCCCAACCCCGGCCGCCCTCAGCTACCCCAGAAGTCGAGCAGCACGGCGAGCAGCGCGGCCGGGTTCTCGACGGCGGCCGAGTGCACGGCGTCCGGGATGATCTCGTACCGCGCGCCGAGTCGGGTTGCCATCTCCCGTTGCTCCGCCGGGGGCCAGGCATCGTCGTCGGCGCCGTGGACGACGAGGGCCCGCACCCCGGTGGCGGCGAGGTCGGCGACGCGATCGGGCTCGGTGCGCAGTGCGAGCCCCATCCCGGCGAGCATGGCCGGCGAGCCGGCGAGGAAGCGCCGCTCCAGGAACTCCGTCAGGTCAGCACCGACGGCAGGATCCCGAGGCGTGATCGCCTGCAGTGCCGCGTACACGCCGGGTACGCCGCCCTCGGTGAGGATCGGCTCGGCGAGCTCGATCAGCTGGCGCCGCGTGCCGCCGAGCGCCGCCGGGCCGGAGGAGAGCAGCACGAGCGAGTCCACGGCGCTCGGGTCCGCGAGGACGGCGGCGCGGCTCACCAGGCCACCGAAGGAGTGGCCCAGCAGCCGCACGCCGGGACCGAGGGCACGGCACGCCGCCAGCACCACCTCGCCCAGCCAGGGCACCGTGTAAGCCGACGCCTCGCTCGGCCCCGCCGACTCGAACTGTCCCGGCAGGTCGACCGCCACCACGTGGAAGCCGGCGTCCGCCAGCGGGGTGATGAGGGGCGCGAAGTCCTCCTTGGTGCCGGTGTAGCCGGGCACGAGGAGCACGGGGGCGGCCTCCGGGTCGCCGCAGCTCAGCGTGGCCAACCGCGTTCCCGCGGCGTCCAGGCTGCCGACACGGGCCCGGCCACGATCGAGCGGACTGCCGGCGACGGCGCGGCGGGACTGCCCGTCCCGTTCGGGGTCGGCGGCGCTCATGCGTATGCCGCGAGAGCGTCCGACCCCGTCACGAGGAAGCCCTGTCCCAGCGGCAGTGCGACGGCGTCGGTGGGGGCGCCGGGCAGCGAGAAGCGGGCGGTGGGACGTCCGGTCGAGCCGTTGACGGCAGCGACCCCGTCGGCGGTGCGCAGGGTGATGCGTGCCGTACCCAGCGTCGGCGTCTCGGTGGGCGAGGCGGCGACGACCGTGGCGCGGCCGGTCAGCGACCAGAGCGGCTGCGGGTCGCCGGAGCGGATCGCGTAGGTACGGGAACCGATGGTGACGATCTCGGTACCGCTGGCGTCGGTGGCGCTCACCGCGGTGCCGCGGTCGGCCGGGCTCGCCAGCGTGGTCCGGGTCAGCGTCTTGCCCGAGTCGGAGTCCAGGTGGAGCAGCTCGCCGGCTGCGTCGATGGCCGACACCAGCCCGTCCGCGGAGACCGGAGCGGCGTCGAGGCCGAAACGGTTCCAGGTGATGTGGTCGGGATTGGTGTCCTTCATGCTGTCGTTGCGATCGAAGCCGTTGGGGAGCAGGAACAGCTGGGGTCCGGTCCGGCAGAACTTCAGGCTGCCGCAGACGACGCGGGAGCTGCAGGTCTGGCTGATCAGCGCGCTGGCCGACCCGACGACTGCGCCGGTGATGCGGCAGCCGTAGCGGGTGTAGGTCCAGCGGTTGTAGCCACTGGCGGGGTCCAGCGCGTAGACGACAGACGAGGTGCGGACGAGCAGCGTGGCGAACCCGCCCTGGACCGACGTGCTGAAAACCGGCGTCCCCGAGACCGGCATGCCGTCCATGTCGAGCGTGCGCGTCCAGCGTCTCGCCCCGGTCGAGGCGTCCAGGGCCGTCACCTCGTCGCAGTTGCCCCGCAGCCGGTAGATCGCGATCGCGATGCCGTTGAGCTGGGCCGTGGTGCAGAGCGTGCGATCCGAGCGGCTGTAGGACCACGTCTGGCTGCCCGTGCGGGCGTCCAGACCGCGCATCGTGTGACCCTGGCCGACCACGACGGTGCCGCGCCACTGTGGCTGCCCGAGCGCCGCCCGGCCCTGCGCGCGCCAGCTGGCGGTGGGAGCAGTCACCGGCGTCGCCAGGGCGAGGTCACCCGGCGCCCTCGCCACCGTGCGCAGCGTCGTGTTGTTGGTCTCGCCGGACGACCAGGCCGCGATCGTGACGACACCGAGCGCGATCACGATCGCGGTGACCACGGCGGCATAGACGATGCGGGGCCGGCGCTGCCGCTGCCGGTAGCGATCCATGGCCGCCCGGGTTTCGGGATCGGGCTGCCGGGCCTGCTCGCGGTCGACGGGTGTCGCCTCGCCGGGACCTGCCGCGGGATCGGTCATGGCCTCGGCTCAGTCGGAGGAGGCGGGAGCCGACTCGTTCGCCGCGCCGGAGCCACCTCGGCCGCGGCCACCGCGCCGGCGACGCCGGGTCCGCGGGGCGCCGTCGGCGGTTGCCGCTCCGGCGCCGGCCGGCGCCTCGGTGCTCGCCGCGGATCCTGCGCCGGAGGTCTCTCCGGTCCCCTCCGCGGTGCCGTCGACCGGCTTGCCGCCACGGGTGCGGGTGCGGTTGCGGTTCCGCGCCGGGCGTTCCGTCCGCTCGCTGCGCTCACGGGTGGGGGAGCGTCGCTCACCGGAGCGCTCACCGCGACCGGACTCCCGGCGCCGTGAGGAGTCCCGGCCGCCGAGGTCCTCGATCTCCTCGGCGTCGAGCCCCTCGCGCGTGCGCTCCGCGCGGGGCAGCGTGCCCTTGACCCCGTCGGGGATGTCGAGCTCGAGGTAGAGATGCGGCGAGGTCGAGTAGGTCTCGACCGGGTCGTGGAACGGTAGATCCAGGGTGTCGCAGGTGAGCTTCCACCGCGGGACGTCGTCCCAGTCGACGAAGGTGACCGACGTGCCCTTCCTGCCGGCGCGGGCGGTACGTCCGATGCGGTGTACGTAGGTCATCGCGTCCTCGGGCGCCTGGTAGTTCACCACGTGGGTGATTCCCTCGACGTCCAGGCCGCGGGCGGCGACGTCGGTGGCCACCAGGGTGTCGACCTTGCCGGAGCGGAACGCGCGCAGCGCCTGCTCGCGCGCGCCCTGACCGAGGTCACCGTGGATCGCCGCGGCCGCGAAGCCGCGGTCCTCGAGATCGTCGGCCACCTTCTGCGCCGTGCGCTTGGTTCGGGTGAAGATAAGAGCCAGGCCGCGATCACGAGCCTGCAGCACCCGGGCCAGCATCTCGGCCTTGTCCATCGCGTGCGCGCGGTAGACGAACTGGTCCACGTGCGACGTACTCGGGATGTTGGTGTCCTGCTCGGCCCGGATCTGGATGGGCTGGATGAGGAACTGCCGCGCCAGCGCCACGATCGGTCCCGGCATCGTCGCGGAGAAGAGCATCGTCTGCCGCCCCGCCGGGACCATGGCCAGCAGCTTCTCGATGTCGGGCAGGAAGCCGAGGTCGAGCATCTCGTCGGCCTCGTCCAGGACGAGGATGCGGGCGCTGCCGAGCTTGAGGTGACCCTGCTGGGCGAGGTCCAGCAGCCGGCCCGGCGTGCCGACGACGACGTCGACGCCCTTGGTCAGCGCCTCGATCTGCGGCTCGTAGGCGCGGCCGCCGTAGATGGTCAGCACGCGTGCGCCGATGTGCTTGCCGGCCTCGGCGAGGTCGGCCGAGACCTGGACGGCGAGCTCACGGGTCGGCGCGACGACCAGCGCCTGCGGCAGCGCGCCCTTGCCGCCGGGCAGCTGAAGCCGGTTCAGCAGCGGGACGCCGAAGCCGAGGGTCTTGCCCGAACCGGTGCGGGCCTGCCCGATGAGGTCGTTGCCAGCGAGCGCGATTGGAAGTGTGAGCTCCTGGATCGCGAAGGTGTGGGTGATCCCCACGTCGGCCAGCGCCCGCACGATCTCGGGGTTGATGTCGAAGCTGTCGAACGCCGGGCTCTCGGGCTTCACGGGCGCCTTGGCGGCGAGCGGTTCGGCCTCCGCCGGCTCGACGGCCTCGGCGGGGAGGTCGGTGCGGTGGTCCGCCTCCGCGGCGGACAACGCGGCGGACAGGTCGGTGGTGGTCTCTTCGTCGGTCACAGCGCAGCCTTCGTGTCGGTGCGTCGACCGTTCGGGTGGGTGCGGCGCCCTGCGTCCCCGGCGAAAGTCTCGCGGGGGCGGCGCTGCAGCGGGTGGTCCAAGCTGCGGTCAACGCGCAGATTCGGTGGTAATCCACCGCCAGTCTAGGCGCATGCGCCCGGTGACCGGCGGATAGCCTGATTCGGTGTCCGCCTCCGACGCCGTCGTCGACCTCCTCGGCGCGCTCGCGTACGGCGAGTTGTCCGCCTTCGACCACCTCGCCGACGACGCCCGACTCGCTCCGGATCTGCGCAGCCGCGCGAAGATGTCGGCGCTGGCTGCCGTCGAGTTCGGCCACTACCGCGCGCTGGCCGACCGGCTGACCGCCCTCGGCACCGAGCCGGACGTGGCGATGGCGCCGTTCACGGCGGCGCTGGAGACCTATCACTCGTTGACGGCCCCCTCGACCTGGCTCGAGGGCGTGGTGAAGGCGTACGTCGGCGACGGCATGGCCGCCGACTTCTACCGCGAGGCCGCCAACTTCGTCGACGACGACACCGCCGCGCTCATCCGGGACGTCATGAGCCAAGGCGGCCGCGCCGAGTTCGCGGTGCAGGAGGTGCAGGCCGCGATCGCCGACCAGCCGTCGGTGGCTGGTCGGCTTGCGCTGTGGGCGCGCCGCCTCGTGGGAGAGGCGATCAGCCAGACGCAGCACGTGCTGGCCGACCGCGACTCGCTGATGCTGCTGCTGGTCGAGGGCACCGGCGATCTCGCCGGGGTGTCGGAGCTCATCTCCCACATCACCGACCGGCACGAGGAGCGGATGGCGGCGCTGGGCCTCTCCAGCTGACCGCTCGGCCGGCTTGGCTCAGTCGGTGACGAAGCCGACTCGACGGGTGTCGGCCTGCGCGATGTCGACGTAGGCGACGAGGTTGGCCGGCACGATGACCTTGCGGCCCTTCTCCTCGGTCAGGACGAGCTGTCCGTCCACGCCCTTGAGCGCCTGGGCGACCGCCTCTTGGACCTCGTCCGGGGTCTGCGGGCTCTCCAGGACGATCTCGCGCGCGGTGTGCAGCACGCCGATCTTGACCTCCACGGACGTTCCTCCAAGCAGTCGTCGGGTGTTGCCCGCAACGCTAGTCGAGGGCGGGGGCGCCGTCCGCCTCGCCCGGTCAGCCGTGAGCGAACAGCGACGGCGACGCCGCTCAGGACTGCCGCGGGAAGTTCGAGATGCCCCGCCACAGCAGCGACTCCAGCAGCTGGACCGCGTCGTCCTGCGCGACCGGACGGTCGCTGGCCAGCCACCACTGCGCCACGACCTGGGCCGAGCCGGTCAGTGCGGTGGCCAGGAGCTCGGCGGCCGGCCGCCCCAGGCCGGTGTCGGCGGCGACGGTGTCGGCGACGGCGGCCATCGTCCGGCGGCTCACCGACTCGACGCGGGCACGGACCTCGGGATCGTTGACCAGGTCGGACTCGAAGATGAGCCGGAAGGCGCCGTCGTGGTCGTCGCGGTCGACGAAGTCGAAGTAGGCCGAGAGGACGGCGTGGATGCGGGCGCGGTTGTCGTCGGTCGTCGCCAGCGCCGCGACGACGGCGTCGGCGAGCGCGGCGGCCTGGGTGTCAAGCAGGGCCAGGTACAGCTCCCGCTTGCCCGGAAAGTGCTGGTAGAGGACGGGCTTGGAGACCCCCGCGCGCTCGGCGATGTCGTCCATGGCGGCGTTGTGGTAGCCGTTGGCGACGAAGACCGCCTGCGCCGCGGCGAGGAGCTGCTTGCGACGTGCCGAACGGGGCAGCCGCGCCCCGCGGCCGACGTCCGGTTCGGCCGTACTCGACATGGTTGGCAAGCCTACCTGGCGCTTCGTCAGCCTCCGGCGGCCTCGACCATGGCCGGGGTCAGCCGCACCCGGTTCGCGTCGTCGAGGACGGGGGCGTAGAGGTCGCCGTACTGCTCGACGCGGTCCAGGACCTCGCCGGCGGTGAAGGAGATCTGGCCGCCGGCAGCCACCTCGTCCCAGGTCAGCGGGGTCGAGACCGTCGGCGTCGGGCGCGCGCGCAGTGAGTAGGGGGCGACGGTCGTCTTCGCCGGGTTGTTCTGGCTCCAGTCGACGAGGATCTTGCTCGGTCGCAGCGACTTCAGCATCCGGGAGACGACGAGGTCAGGGCGCTCGCCCTCGAGGCGACGGGCGAGCGCGTGGGCATACGCCGACGTCGTCTCCGGGTCGGCGACCTCGACCGGTGCGCTCAGCTGCATGCCCTTGGAGCCGGAGGTCTTGGCGACGGCGGTGAGGCCGTCGGCCGCCAGCAGGTCCCGCAGCAGCAGTGCCACCTCGCAGCACTCGGCGATGGTCGCGGGCGGACCGGGGTCGAGGTCGAAGACGACGAGGTCGGTGCGGGGTTTGCGGGCTCGCCGGGGCACGCGCCACTGCGGGACGTGCAGCTCCAGTGCGGCGAGGTTGGCCAGGAAGACCAGCGTCGGCAGCTCCTCGACGACGACGTAGTCGATGGTCTCCCGGTCCTTGGTCGAGCCGGGGACGGGCAGCGTCACCGTCCGCACCCACGACGGCGTGGAGCGCGAGGCGTTCTTCTCGAAGAAGAACGTGCCGTCGACGCCGTTGGGGTAGCGCTTGACGGTCAGCGGCCGGTCGGCCAGGTGCGGCAGCAGCGTCGGTGCGATGCGGGAGTAGTAGTCGATCACCTCGCCCTTGGCGAAGCCGGCCGCCGGATAGAGCACCTTCGTCAGGTTCGACAGCGTCAGCCGGTGACCGTCCACCTCGACGGTGATCTTCTCGCTGCTAGGCATCGCCGTGGGCCTCCTCGGGGCGCTTGTCGGTTCGGATACCCCGGAAGACGGGTTGGCGCAGCACGCCGTCCGAGGTCCACATGCTGAAGCCGACGTCCACCACGACCGTGGGCTCGACCCAGTGCGCGATCCGGCCACGAGGCGTCGGCGGGACGGCGACGGCCGGTGCGTCCGCCGGGACGAAGGCCTTGCGCAGCGCGGTCACGATCCGTCCCGACAGCCCGCTGCCGACCCGGCCGGCGAAGCGGAACGAGCCGCCGTCGGTGGCGATGCCGAGGACGAGCGAGGACGGGGTACGAGGGTGCTCGGCGGCGGCGTCCCAGCCCAGCACGACGAACTCCCCGGCGCGCAGGAAGCGCAGCTTGCGCCAGTCGTCGTGGCGCTTGCCGGGGCGGTAGGGGGAGTCGGCGCGCTTGGCCACGACCCCCTCCAGGCCGTGCTGCCGGGCTACCTGCTCGGTGGCCGGGCCGTCGTCGAAGGACGGGCTCACGGTCCAGCCCGGGTGCTCGGCGACGAGGCGCTCCAGCGTCGCCCGGCGCTCGTCGTAGGGCCGGGGGGTGAGGTCCACGCCGTAGCGGCGCAGGACGTCGAACACGACAAAGGTGACCGGCACCTGCTCGGTGAGCCGCCGCAGCTCCGTCGTACCGCGCACATGCATGCGCTGCTGCAGTCGGCCGAAGGACGGTCGACCGTCGAGGAAGGCGACGATCTCGCCGTCGAGCAGGACGTCGCCGATCCCGGACGCCTGCGCCACCAGCTCCGGGTAACCCCCCGACACGTCGTTGCCGTTGCGACTGCGCAGCCGGACCCGCTCGCCGTCGGCAGCGTCGGTGACGTCCAGCAACGCGCGGACGCCGTCCCACTTGAACTCGTACGCCCAGCCCGGTCCGGTCGGCAGCACCGTCACGGTGCTGGCCAGCATCGGCTCCATCCGTCGACCGTAGTGCGAGGTTGGCCCCATCGCCGCGCGGTCGCCGGCAGCGATCCACCGCGCCCGCGTGGGGCCAACCGGGACGGGCGAGGGCCGGCGACCCGTCGACGGACGGCAGTGGCTCGACGAGAGGCCGCCGGGGTGGGACGCTGCAAACTCCTCGGGAGGGAGCGTCATGACCGAACACCCCGAACGCCCGGCACCACCGGCCGCTGGCGATGCCGTCTCGGACGCCGATCGGCAGGCCAGCGGCGCCGGCTTCTCCGACTCGGTGAAGGTGGTGGGCGTCGCCGCCGGGTATCACGCTCCGGTGCTGTCGTCGATCGCGGCGACGGCGCTGTTGCGCGACGAGACCGACCCGGTGAAGCGCAGCCAGCTGGAGCGGTTCCGTTCGGGCGCGCTGCTCTGGTGGGGCATCAGCGCTTTGATCGGACTTGTTGCGCTCCTGGTCGTCCTGGCGATCGCGAATCAGGCCGGTGTCGGTCCCGGATCGGCCGGTGCTTGCCGTGGCGGTGCCGACACAACGGATGTCATGAACATCAGCTACGAGAGCACGGACGGCGTCCACTGGACGGGGACGTTCCCCTGCGTCGACGGCGGCCAGACGACGATGCCCGTCCCTCGCGGGGAGGTGCCGGGCGGCGGGAGCTGACCGTCCAGCGCCACGACTTGCGCAGTGGCAGTGATCGTCGCGACGATCACTGCGGCTGTTGTACCCGTGCCAGGACTGCGTCGACGGTGGTGACGCGCAGGCCCCACTCCAGCTTCGCGCCGGAGCGTGTGTGCACCACCACGACGACCATGTCCGGGTCCAGTGACAGGCGCTCGGTAGGTAGCGGCCGGCGGGCTGCCCGGGCGTCCACGCGCTCGACCCACACAGAGTTCCGCCCGACCCAGAGATGGCCGGCGTCGACAGTCGTCACGAAGCCAGCCCAACGCGGACCGACGCCGGGCTGAGAGCCGGCAGCCACCCGGAAGACGCTGGTCAGCGTGCCGGAGCGAGAGAGGCTCTTGCCGTCCCACCGCCGCGGGAGCCGTGGCCGCCACGACGGATCGAATAGATCGCCGAACACGCGGTGAGCCTAGTGGCCGCCCGGTGGCACTGTTCCTGTTCTGGTCGACCGGATGACTCGGCTCCGCGAGCCCCCACCATCGGGCCACAGCTGCTGCTAATTTTCCGGCAACAGGAGGGGGCGTCGATGACGTCAGGGAATGGTCGGGCACGCAGCTTCGTGGCCGGCGCGGTCGTACTCATGCTGGCGGCGGGGGTGTCGGCCCCGGCGTCCGCGGCGCCGTCCCGGCCGGTGGCGGAACAGGCTGCGGCCCTGCCGAGCGGGACGCCGCGGGGGAGCTGGCACATCGACCGGCTCGACACCGGCCGTTGGCAGGTCAGCTGGACCTCGCCGACGCGGCTGCCGATCACCTCCGACCGACCGCAACTCGTCACCGGTGCCGGTGCGCCGGCAGGGGTCACCACGCTGGCCGGCGACGGGCGCACCGTGCGCACCGTCGTGGTCTCGGGGTCCCGGCCGACGCCCGCACGTCTCGGGGTCGTCCTCTCCGGCGAGCGCCTCGACCGCAGCCGAACCACCGCGGCACGCCCGGACCGCCGGCGCGGGAGCGCCGACCTCGGCCGCACGACCAGGACACCTGCCGCGTCGGGTCCCGTACTGGACGTGGACCCCGGCGTCCGGGGTCCATACGCGGTGACGACGAGCGACTACGTTCGGCCGTCCGTCCGCATCGCCGGGATGCCGCAGCCGATCGAGATGGTGGGTCACGTCGTCGAGCCGGTGGCGAGCGCCGCCACCGGACCCCGTCCGCTGGTGCTCTTCCTGCACGGTCGACACGAGTACTGCTACGTCGGCGCGAGAGGCACGCCGAACGACGCCTGGCCTTGTCGCGGAGTCATGCGCGAGGTGCCCGGCCAGCTCGGTTACGACTATCTCCAGCGGCTGCTCGCCTCGCAGGGCTTCACCACGGTCTCGATCCGCGCCAACGGGATCAACGCGCAGGACTACCTCCTCGCCGACGGCGGTGCCTCCGCCCGCGCCACTCTCGTGCAGCGACACCTCGACTACTGGACCACCATCGCCGCACAGCACCAGGTGGATCTGCGTCGCGTCGTCCTCGTCGGACACAGCCGCGGGGGCGAAGGGGTGGACCGCGCCTCGATCCGCATCCCCGTCGGTGCCCTGTACACGATCGTCGGCCAGGTGCTCATCGCCCCCACCGACTTCGGCGTCGAGACGGCACCGGGCATCCCGACGGTGACCCTGCTGCCGTACTGCGACGGTGACGTGAGCGACCTGGAGGGGCAGCGCTACACCGACGTCGCCCGTGACGTCACCGGTGGCGACACGGCGCTGAAGAGCTCGGTGTTGATCATGGGCGCCAACCACAACTTCTTCAACACGCAGTGGACCCCGGGCCTGTCCACCGCACCGTCGGCGGACGACTGGTCCGGCGAGCCCAAGCAGCTCTGCGGTGACGAGACTTCCGCCCGGCTCACCCCGGCCCGGCAGCGCGCCGTCGGGCAGGCCTACGTCGCCGGCGCCGCCGCCCTCTTCACCAGGTACGCGACCGGTGCGACCGCGGCGCCGTCACTGCTGCGCATGTTCGACGGCTCGCGGGTCCGGGTTGCCTCCGCCGGCTCGGCCGTGACGTACAGCCACTCGCTCGGCGGTGACCGGGACCTCCGGCGGCCGGGCCGCGACACCACGCTCACGCTCGCCGACGGCGCGGAGAGCAGTTTCTGCATCGGTGCCACCTCGTGGGACTACCGGCCTGGGCTCTGCGGCTCGGAGTCCGACGCCGTCACCCCGCACTGGCCGCAGCGCGAGGAGCACCCGATCCGGAGCCGGACCTTCTGGCAGCTGAGCTGGACGGCCCGGGGACAGTCCGGGGGACTTCGGCTGAACCGCCCGCTCGACCTCCGGTCGCGCCACCTCGACCTGCGCACCATCGTCGACTACGTCACCGGCCCGGCCGCGATCCGCGTGCGGCTGGGCGACACCTCGGGGCGGAGCGCCGTCGTCGCACCGGACGGCGGGGGTGCCCTCGTCCCGCTGCCCGCGTCGCCGCCGTCGGCCTACGAGCAGGCTGCCAAGCAGTGGGCGCAGGACGTCCGCGTCGATCCTGCCGGCGTCGCCGGCGAGGTGGATCTCTCGCGCATCGCCACCGTCGAACTGGTGGCGGCGAGCCCTCGCGGCCGACTCTGGCTCGCCGATCTCTCTGCCTCGGCGGGTGCGGTCGTCCCCGTCTCCGGGACGCGACCGCCGACGCTGTCGATCGGGACGGCGACGGTGACGGAGGGCAACGCCGCGGGCACCACCGTGGCGCGTGTCCCGTTCCGGCTCTCCCGGCCGATGGACCGGCCGGGCTCCTTCAGAGTCTTCACCGACGGCGAGCAGTCGGACTCCGCCCGACTCTTCACCGTCGACCTGGCGCCGGGACAGCGGTCGGGCACCATCCCGGTCGGCTACCGCGCCGATCGCGTGGACAGCTCCGGACGCATGGTCACCTCCGTCGTGGCCGGCGCGACCACGAACGTGATGACCGACCAGTACGTCGGCAGCCTCACGGTGCTGGACGACGACCCGGCGCCGAAGATCACCTTCAGCCGGGTGCATCGGACGGTGGGGGAGGGGGCGTCCGCGCAGTGGCGCGTCACGCTGAACCGTCCGGCCGGGTACGAGATCGCCGTCCTCGGCCGGGTGGTCCGAGGTCCCGGCCGCGACCTCACCGGTGCCGACGTCCCCGCCCGCTGGCTCGCCGAGCACGCGATGCGAACCTCGCCGAAGAAGACGCTCGCGGCCCTCGGCGTCTCGGTCTTCGCGGTGGTGGCCGCCGGGTCGCGCAGTGCGGTCGTGGCGATCCCGACCCGACGCGACGGCCGGCGCGAACCGGTCGAGGCCGTCACGCTGCGGCTCCGGTCGTTCGTCGCGGAGCAGCTCGCGAAGCAGACCGCGTCGGCCACGCTGACCGTACGAGTGGCCGCCTCCCGCTGAGCCTGCTGGCGCGGTCGGTGGTGCTGCCGCCAGACTGAGCCGATGAGGTCCATCTGGAAGGGCAGCGTCTCCTTCGGCCTGGTGAGCATTGGGGTCAAGCTGTACTCGGCGACCGAGGAGAAGTCGGTCAGCTTCAATCAGGTGCGCCGCGAGGACGGGTCGCGCATCCGCTACAAGCGCGTGGCCGAGGCCGACGGCGAGGAGGTGCCCTACGGCGACATCGCCAAGGGTTATCAACTGCCGAGCGGCGAGACGGTCGTCCTCACCGACGACGACTTCAAGGACCTGCCGCTGCCGAGCACGCGCGTGGTGGACGTGGTGCAGTTCGTCCCCGCCGAGCAGATCGACCCGATCTACTACAACAAGAGCTACTACCTCGAACCCGAGAACAGCGCGGTCAAGCCCTACGTCCTGCTCCGCGAGGCGCTGCGCGACAGCGAGATGGTGGCCATCGTCAAGGTGGCGATCCGCAATCGCGAGCAGCTCGCGACGCTGCGGGTGCGCGACGACGTGATCGTCCTCAACACCATGATCTGGCCGGACGAGGTCCGCGCTGCCGACTTCGGCTTCCTCGACGAGGACATCGAGCTGCGCCCGCAGGAGGAGCAGATGGCGCGCTCCCTGGTCGAGAGCATGGCCGGTGACTTCGACCCCGAGGAGTTCACCGACGACTACCGCGAGGCGCTCGAGGCGGTCATCGAGGCCAAGGCCGAGGGGCGTGAGGTGGTCGAACCGGAGGCGCAGCAGCCCACCGCCGACAACGTCGTGGACCTGATGTCGGCGTTGCGTGCGTCGGTGGACGCGGCGAAGAAGGGGCGGGGGGAGTCGACGGCCGCTCCGACCAAGGCCTCGACGGCGACGAAGGCGGCAGCGAAGAAGGCACCAACGAAGAAGGCGGCAGCCAAGAAGGCACCGGCGAAGAAGGCGGTGGCGAAGAAGGCACCGGCGAAGAAGGCGGTGGCGAAGAAGGCGGTGGCGAAGAAGGCCGTCGCGAAGAAGACGACCACGAAGGCTGCTGCCAAGAAGGCCGCCCGCAAGAGCGCCTGAGGTCAGCGGACGGGCGTGCGCTCGGTGCTGCCGCGCCCGCTGACCATGAGGTGGACCTGGGCGGGCAGCTTGTCGGAGTCGAGGGCGGTGCGAGCCGAGCGGACGGCGTCGCGGACCACTCGCTCGTGCACCTCGGCGAGGTTCGCCCCCGGCGTCGCGGCGACCCGCACCACGATCTCGGGCGCGGAGGCGGCGCCGATGACGATGACCCTGACGCGTGCCACGCCGGGCAGCTGCTCGATCTCTTCCTCCACGGCCTCGGCCAGGACATCGCCCGCCATCGAGGTGTAGCCGCGCTGATCCGAATCGTCGTCGAGGCGCAGCGTCCGCAGCCGATCGACGCGGGGCTGCACCAGCAGCCAGCCCAGGGCCAGCAGGCCGACGACCACGGCGCCCGCGACGACGGCGTACCAGACCCAGTGGTGGTCGTGGATCCAGCGAGCCTCCGGACGGCTGTAGATCCGTTCGGTCGACGGCAGTGAGGAAAACCAGCCGAAGTGCCGGCCGACGAGGAAGCCGCCGGCGCCCAGCAGGACGAGACCGAGCAGCGCGAAGACGATGCGGTTCAGACGGGTGGTGCGGCGGTGCATGTCAGCCTCCCGATGCCCGCAGGCGAGTCGTCACGGAGAGCGGCCGTTCCGGGCGCAGCGCGGCGAGCCGGTCAGCGACAGCGGCCTCCACGGCCTCGCGGACACCGGTGCCGTCGCGTAGTGCGCAGCGCGCCTCGATCCGAACTCGCGAGCGCTGGATGCGCACGCGAGCGGTGGCGACACCGTCCACGCCCTCGGCCACCGCTCCCAGCTCGCGGGCCAGCCCGGCGCGGGTGACACCGGCGATGGTGTGCGGCTCCGGGTCCACGAGGCGGACGAACGGGCGCCGCGCCGGGAAGACCCCGGCGAGTAGCAGGATCAGCCCCACTGCCGCCAGTGCGATGCCGGCGACGAGGACGCCGATGTCCCGCCAGGTCCTGGTGCGCAGCCGCTCGGCCACCCACGAGACCGAACCGAGCACCGTGCGGTCGTGACCCTGCGCGACCTGGACGGCGGCGATCGCCGCGAGGACGCAGCCGACCACCACGATCAGCGCGAGGAGGGAGGCGAGCCCACTGCGCCGCCGCCGCGGTAATTGCGCACGCCTGCTCATATGACCCGCCGCCCGTCCGGCGCAGCCGACCGGCGCAGCTTCGTCACCTCGACATCGACGTCGCGGACCTCCAGGTCGCACAACCGTCCGACGGTCTCGCTCACGTGTGTCCGCACCGCACGGGTCACGCTCACGATCGAGGTCGGGTACGCGACGCCGACGGCGACCCGGAACTGAACGAGCCGGCCGCTGATCAGCGCGTCGGCGCGGGCGTGTCGGCCGCCGCGGCCGGGGAGCCGGTCGCTGAGGCGGCGGCCGAGCTCGGCGGTGTGGGTCACCTCGGCGGCCGCCTGCGCGGCGATCTTCTCGATCACCCGGTCGGCCACGGTCGTCGCGCCGCGTTCGGCGACCGGACGGAGTGCGGGGCGCGCCTCCGCCTGGCCCGGGGTGGTCTCGGGCGTGCTCACAGGTCCCGGTCGCGGCGTCCGCCGCCGAGGTACTCGGTGAGGTCGAGTTGGCCGTCGGCGACCCGACCCACGACCACGCCGAGCGCACCGAAGATCGCGATGACGACGAAGCCGACGAAGCCGCCGAAGACGAGGCCGAAGCCGAGCGCCAAGCCCACGGCCAGGCCGATCAGAGTTCCCGAGTTGCGCATGATCTTCCTTCTCGATGCCGGTGGCCGCCCGATCGCGGCCGACCTCACTGCAGGTTGCGAGGGGGCTTACCCGTCAGCCGCCGGTGGAGCTCGCGGACCTTCTGCCGGACGATCCGGTCGGGCCGTCGGCTCCGGCGCACCCGCGGCCTGGTGTCGCGCTCGGCGCGGGCCGCGGAGCCGTCGAAACGCGCCAGCCCTGCCATGAAGGCGTCCGGGTCGCCGCCGACGTCCGGGTGACTGGCGCGGATGAACGCCCGGCGCTCGGCCCGGCGCTGGGCGTCGGTGTCACGTGCCGCCGGTCGGTCGTGCGCTGGCTCGGTCATCGGGTCCCCGGGTCTGTGGGTGGGTCTCCGAGTCTGCCGGATCGACCTCGACGGCGAGGACCGTCGCCGCGCGGGCGGCGGCCCCGCCGTCGTGACGCACGAGGCTCACTGGACGCGCGGGTCCTCGGGCTCCTCCTCGTCACCGGGGACGAAGACGTCGTTGATGTTGATGTTGACCTCGGTGACCTCGAGGGCGGTCATCCGCTCGACGCTGTTGATCACGTTGCGGCGGACGGCCTTGGTCACCTCGGCGAGCTCCACGCCGTACTCCACGACCAGCTCGAGGTCGACGGCCGCCTGCCGCTCGCCCACCTCCACCGACACGCCCTGGCCCAGTGAGGCGCGGCTGCCGGGGATGCGCTCGCGGACCGCGCCGAAGGCACGCGCGGCGCCCTTGCCCAGGGCGTGCACGCCGCGGACCTCGCGCGCGGCGAGGCCGGCGATCTTCTCGACCACGGTGTCGGCGATCGTGGTGCGGCCCTCGGAGGTGATGAGGGCGGTCTCGGCGGGGGCGGCCACCGCGGTGGAGGCCGGAGCGGTCTGGGTCTCGGCGGGGGTGCCGTTCTTGGCCGTGCTCGTCATCGTCGACGTCTCCTTCTGTCTCGGGTGCGATGCGACGGGTTCGTACCCGTCACCGATTGCGGACAACCGAACCGGTTAGTGTCGGTTCGGCTCGTTCGTAGGACGAGCCGCATGACAGCGATGTCATTTGCAAAGTTTGTGATGTGGGTCACGCGAGGGAGGATGGTCCGGGTGGCCGGCCGCGGCGATCTCGACGCGCAGCCCGACGACGTCCTCACCGACCGCGCGCGAGACGGCGACAGCCGGGCCTTCGAGGTGCTGCTGCGTCGCTACCAGCACTCGATGTTCGCACTCGCGGCCCGCATCACCGGCTCCGAGAGTGACGCCGAGGACGTCCTGCAGATCGCCTTCACCACCGCGTGGCGCAAGCTGCGTGACTTCCGCGGTGACGCCAAGTTCTCGACCTGGCTCTACCGCATCGTGACGAACCAGGCGCTGACCCTGCTACGTCGCCGACGCGCGAGCGCCGAGCTGCCGGCAGCCGACGAGGCGCAGCCGGCGGTGTCGCCGGAACGCGGTCCCGAGGCGACGGCCGAGCGGACCGCGATGGCGGACGCCCTCGCCGCCGCGCTGGCCCGGCTTCCCGACGAGCTGCGGGTGGTATGGCTGCTGCGGGAGGTCGACGGTTGCAGCTACGACGAGGTCGCGGCCATCGTGGGGATCGGGCTGAGCACCGTGCGGGGTCGGCTGGCACGAGCCCGCCGCGGCCTGGCAGAGGAGATGGCGGAGTGGAGATGACGCGATGAGCCACCCGGTGACGGGACGGCCCGACGGCGAGCCCGATGACGACCCCGATGACGACCCCGACGAGGCAGACCGGCCCGAACCACCCGTCCTCGCGGCGGCCCGCCGGGCCTACGCCGGCCGGGCCGTGCTGGCGCCCGGCGTGCTCCTCGACCGGACGATGGAGACCGTCGGGCGGGAGCTCCGGCCGGCGCGCCGCCTGCCGATCGCCCCGCTGCCGGGGAGCGCGACGCGCGGCATCGTCACCGATGTCGCCGCCGGGAACGCGATCCGCCAGGCCCTCGACGGCGATCCCGCGGTGATCGTCCGACGCTGCCGGATCGAGAGCCCGGGACGGCGCGATCCCGGCTGGCGGGTCTGGGTCAGCGTGGCGGTGAGTTATGCGCACTACGACCGGCACGGTGATCGCGAGCTCCGCCGCCGGGTGGTCGCGGCGGCGCAGCGGCTCTTCGGGGCCACCGTCACCGCCGTCGACATCGACATCGTCGACGTCACCCCGGGCGCCGTCTCGGGCGCTGTCTCGGACGCCGTACGGGGCGCCGTATCGGACGCTGTGTCGAACGCTGGCTCGGACGCCCACGGGGACGGGGGAGCGGCGTGACCGGGGTCGAGCGAGAGGTCGCCTCCCGCCGCGACGACGCCGAGCTGACGGAGCTGGTGGTCGCTGCCGTGCGGGACGTTCCCGGCGTGGTGCGCCTGCAGCGACGGCCGCTGACGGCACTGCGACGGGTGTCGGCCCCCGGCCGCTCCGGTGCGGACGGCGATGCGACGGCGGTGACGCTGCTCCGCGGCGCCGGCGGCGAGCTGACGATCGCCATCGAGCTCGTCAGCGCCAGCGAGCCGCCCCCGCGCGAGGTGGTGGCCGCCGTCGGACGGGCCGTCGACCGGGCGCTGGCCGCCGTCGAGGAGCACCGTGTGGATCTCGAGGTCGTCGTCACCGATGTGGAACCCTGAACCCGTGCCCACCCGCCGGAACCCGCTGCTGACCGTCGTCCTCGTGCTGGTGATCGCGTGGCTGGTGATCGCGCTCATCGGCGTGCTGCTGAAGGGGCTCTTCTACCTCTTCGTCATCGCGATCGTGGCCATCGTGGCGACGCTGGCCTGGGGTGCCTTCACAGCGGGGCGTCGCACCGGACGCAGGTGACACGCGGTGCGGTAGCGCCCAACCGTAAGCTGCGCGTGTGCCCCGTCAACCCTCTCGGACCGCGCCGCAGGCCACCCTCGCCGACGCCCCGCTCGGGGAGTTCGTCGAGCTGGACGGACCGTGGCCCGGTCGTCATGTCGACGTCTCGCTGCCGGCAGGCAGCGTGCACCTGCACGTGCGGACCACCCCGTCGCCGGACGGCGCCGAGCCGGCGCTCTTCGTCCACGGTCTCGGTGGCTCGGCGCTGAACTGGACGCAGCTGGCAGGCGCGCTGCGTGACGAGCTCGCGATCGAGGCGCTGGACCTCGCGGGGCACGGGCTGTCGGGTCCCTCGCCCAGCGGCAAGTACCCGCCACAGCTGCACGCCGACACCGTGATCGCCTACCTGGAGCAGTCCGGCCGCGGTCCGGTCCACCTCGTCGGCAACTCGATGGGCGGTGCGGTGAGCATCCTCGTCGCCGCGCAACGACCGGACCTGGTCCGGACGCTGACGCTCGTCTCGCCCGCCGTCCCGGACAACCGGGTGCGGAACTATCCGCTGCGGCACAACCCGCGCTTCGCGCTGGTCGTGGTCCCGGTGCTGGGGGAGTTCCTGACCAAGCAGTTCAACCGTCGCTACGCGCCGGAGGTCCGGGCCAAGGGCACCATCGCCCTCTGCTTCGCCGACCGGTCCCGCTTCCCGCAGCAGCGGATGGCCGACCTCGTGGCCGAGCTGCGCGAGCGCGAGTCGCTGCCCCACGGTGACAAGGCGGTCCTCGGCTCGCTGCGCGGCCTGGCGTCGTCGCAGCTGCTGCGCGGGCGTCGTGGGTGGCGCACGATGCGCGGCATCTCCGCGCCGACGCTGGTCGTCTGGGGAGACACGGACCGTCTCGTCGCCCCCGATCTCGCCCCCTATGTCGCCGCTGCGGTGCCGGACTCGCGGCTGCTCGTCCTCGACGGGGTCGGTCACACCGCGATGATGGAGGACCCCGAGACCACGGCCCGTGCCGTGCTGGGCCTGCTGGCCGACTCCCGGACCGACGCCGCGTCCTGACGCGGACAAGCTGAGAATGCGGAACGTCGTCCCGAGATCCGGCTGTCGCTGTGCCACCCTGGTGGCGTGTCGAGGCCGAGCCGGGACCGCGGGGAGTGGGGCGCGACGATGACCGTCGAACGCTCCCGCTCGACCGACCCGTCCCGCGACGTGGACCTCGTCCGGGAGCGGGCGGGCAACGCCCGGCCCACCTACGGTCCGCCCGGTCGCGACCGGCCACCGACGGCGGCCGATCGGCTGCGGACCTTCGTCCGACGCTACGGCTGGCGGGCCTACGCGCTGCCCATCCTCGCCGTCCTCACCGTCGCAGCGCTGATGACGACCACCACCACCGCCTCCGGGCCGAAGGCCGACGCCGCGGGCGACCAGGCCACCGGCGCAAGCGCCCCGCCCACCGCTGGCGGCCACATCCCGCTCAAGGGTGACAACGCCGGGGAGTTCTCGCAGACGGTGCTGAAGGCGGCGTCGCTGCCGCCGGGGCCGCAGTACACGAGGGTCGGCAAGGGCACGTTCCGCGTCCTGCCCGGTTCGACCAAGGTCGTCGGTAAGTCCGGTCGACTCTTCCGGTACTCCGTCGACGTCGAGAACGGCGTCACCGGCGTCGACCTCGCGCAGTACTCCTCGATGGTGGACAAGGTCATGGACGACCCGCGCAGCTGGGCCGGCCACGGTGTGCGGGTGCAGCGGGTGGACTCGGGCCCGATCGACTTCCACGTGACGCTGACCTCGACGATGACGGTGCGGAAGTTCTGCGGCTTCGACATCCCGGTCGAGACGTCCTGTTACGCAGCCTCGGGTTCGGTGCCCGGCCTCACCGCCAACCGGGTCTTCTACAACGTGGCGCGCTGGGTACGCGGCGCGCCGGCGTACCTCGGCGACATCGACGCCTACCGCACCTACATGATCAACCACGAGAACGGCCACGCGCTGGGCCACAACCACGCGCACCAGTGCCTGCCCGGCGGCCTCGCGCCGCTGATGATGCAGCAGACCTTCGGGCTGCGGGAGACCCGCGGCGGCAACCAGCTCTGCCAGGCCAATCCCTGGCCGTACCCGCCGGGCGTCAAGGGCGCGCCCGGCGCCGAGCAGCTCGACACGGCCCAGAACAACGAGTACGGCCGCGGCGACTGACCGTCCGCCCGAGCCCAGCGCCACGGAACAACGGCGACCGCCGTACGGTTGGAGACTGCGAACCTGCCCGAATACGTGAGGAACCGCCGTGTCCCTGCCGCCGCTGGTCGAACCCGCTGACGAACTGACGATCGACGAGGTCCGTCGCTACAGCCGTCACCTGATCATCCCCGACGTGGCGATGGTCGGGCAGAAGCGGTTGAAGAACGCCAAGGTGCTCTGCGTGGGCGCCGGCGGCCTCGGCTCGCCCGCTCTGCTGTACCTGGCCGCAGCGGGGGTCGGCACGCTCGGCATCGTCGAGTTCGACACCGTGGACGAGTCGAACCTGCAGCGGCAGATCATCCACGGCCAGAGCGACATCGGCCGTCCCAAGGCGGAGTCCGCCGCCGAATCGGTGCGGGAGATCAACCCCTTCGTCAACGTCATCGTCCACAACGAGCGCCTGGACAACGACAACGTCCTGGAGATCTTCGGCGGCTACGACCTCATCGTCGACGGCACCGACAACTTCGCGACGCGCTACATGGTCAACGACGCCTGCGTGCTGCTCGGCAAGCCCTACGTCTGGGGCTCGATCTACCGCTTCGACGGTCAGGTCAGCGTCTTCTGGGACGAGCACGGCCCCAACTACCGCGACCTCTACCCGGACCCGCCGCCGCCCGGCATGGTCCCGTCCTGCGCCGAGGGCGGCGTGCTCGGTGTCATCTGCGCCTCCATCGGCTCGGCCATGGTCAACGAGGCGATCAAGCTCATCACCGGCATCGGCGAGCCGCTGCTCGGCCGGCTGCTGGTCTTCGACGCCCTCGAGATGACCTGGCGCGAGCTGAAGATCCGCAAGGACCCGAACGGCTTCAAGATCACCGAGCTCATCGACTACGACGCCTTCTGCGGCGTGGTGTCGGAGGAGGCCCAGCAGGCCGCCGCGGGCTCGACCATCACCGCCCACGAGCTCAAGGAGCTCCTGGACTCGGACAAGCCGACCTACCTCGTCGACGTCCGCGAGCCGGCCGAGTGGGAGATCGTGAAGATCCCCGGCGCCACGCTCATCCCCAAGGACGAGATCCTGCGCGGCGACGCGCTCTCCTCGTTGCCGCACGACAAGCAGATCGTCATGTATTGCAAGACCGGCATCCGGTCCGCCGAGACGCTCGCCGCCGTGAAGAACGCCGGCTTCAAGGACGCCGTGCACGTCCAGGGCGGCGTGACGGCGTGGGTGAACCAGGTCGACAAGTCACTGCCGGTCTACTGACCGGCGCCGCGGCGCGCATGACGACGGAACGGCCCGCCGAGCCCGGTGATCTCACCGAGTTCGGTGAGGCCGTTCTGCGCGTGGTGGACCAGATCCCGCCGGGACGGGTGATGACCTACGGCGCGATCGCCGAGGTGGTCGGCCGCGGCGGTCCGCGCGGGGTCGGTGCGGTGATGGCGCGGGACGGCATGGGCGTGACCTGGTGGCGGGTGGTCCGGGCCAACGGGACGCTGCCGTCCCACCTCATGCCCGAGGCCCAGGAGCACTGGTTCGCCGAGGGGACGGCGCTGCGGCGCGGCATCGTCGACATCGGGCAGGCGCACTGGTTCCCCGACGCATGAGCCCGTCGCCGGAATTGTCACACCTGCGTGCTCTGATGTCCGCGTGACCGAGACCGCCTACCGCCTGGTGCGCCCGGCCGCGGCTGTTCCGGCCCCGCCGCCGGTGCTGGACGCCGCGCAGCGGGCGGTGCTCGAGCACGGTGGCGGTCCGCTGCTGGTGCTGGCGGGGCCCGGTACCGGCAAGACCACGACGCTCGTCGAGACCGTCGCGGCGCGGGTGGCTGCCGGCGTCCGGCTCGAGAACATCCTCATGCTCACCTTCAGCCGCCGCGCTGCCAACGAGATGCGCGACCGGGTCGCTGCCCGGCTCGGCCGCACCGTCCGCGAGCCGATCGCCCGCACGCTGCACTCCTACGCCTTCGGCCTGCTCCGGATCGCCAACCGCCGCAGCCAGGGCGGGGACGATCCGCTGCCGCCGCCGCGGCTGCTCACCGGAGCCGAGCAGGACGTCATCGTCCGTGACCTGCTCGCCGGCCGGGGCGAGTCGGCCTGGCCGGATCAGCTGCGACCGGCCTTCCACACCAGCGCCTTCGCCGGCGAGCTGCGTGACCTCGTGCTGCGGGCAGTCGAGCGCGGCCTGCTCGGTGACGATCTCGTCGCCCTCGGGCGGCGCCACCGGCGCGACGACTGGCAGGCAGCGGGCCGCTTCCTCACCGAGTACGAGGACGTGACGTCGCTGGCCAAGCCCGGCGCCTACGACCCGGCCGAGCTCATCCGCTCCGCCGTCAACGCGCTGCGGGCTGATCCCGACCTGCTCGCGGCCGAGCGTGCCCGCCGGCGGCATGTCTTCGTCGACGAGTACCAGGACACCGACCCCGCGCAGGCCGAGCTCCTGGCGCTGCTGACCCCCACCGCGGACGAGCTGGTCCTCGTCGGCGACCCGGATCAGTCCATCTACGCCTTCCGCGGTGCCGACGAGTCCGCACTGCGCGATGTCGACACGCGCTTCGGCCGCGGCGCGCCCGTCCCGGTGGTGGCGCTCGTGACGTCGCGGCGCAGCGGTCCCGCCCTGGTGGCGGCTGCGCGGCGGGTGGCGGTCCGGTTGCCCGGACGCGGTGATCATCGGCGGTTGCAGGCCGCCGGTGCCGACCCGGTCGACGGGCCGGCGGTCGAGGTCGCGCTCTTCGCCTCCGCCAGTGCCGAGGCCAACCACGTCGCCGGGGTATTGCGACGCGCGCATCTGGACGGCATGCCCTGGTCGCGGATGGCGGTGCTGGTCCGATCGACGGCGGCTGTGCTGGGGACGCTGCGCCGCGCCCTGTCGACGGCCGGGGTCCCGGTCCGGGTCCGGGGCGACGACCTGCCGTTGGCCGAGCAACCCGCGGTGGCGATGTTGCTGGAGCTGCTGCGCTGCTGTCTGCAGCCGTCCCTCGTGGACGAGGAGGTGGCCGAGCGGTTGCTCCTCGGGCCGGTGGGACGGGCCGACGTCGTGTCGCTGCAGCGACTACGGCGGGCGGTGAGCAGGCTCGTGGGCCCCGACGAACCGGTGCGGGTGGCGCCGACGCTGTTGGAGGAGAAGGAGGCGCGGATCCTGCCCGAGTCGGTGCGGTGGCCGGTGACGCGCGTCGCGACGACGCTCGCGGCCGGTCGAGCGGCAGCCGCGGCGGGGGGCAGTGCCGAGGAGGTGCTGTGGGCGCTGTGGGACACGACCGGCCTGGCACGACGCTGGTCGGCGCAGTCTGCAGCCGGTGGCGCCGGCGCTGCGGCGGCAGACCGGGATCTCGACGCCGTCCTCGCCCTCTTCGACGCCGCGGCGCGCTTCACCGACCGGCTGCCCCGCGCCGGTGTGGCCCAGTTCGTCGATCACGTCGCCGCGCAGCAGGTGCCGGGCGACGGGTACGGCGGCGAGGGCGCCGACGGTGGCCCCGGCGCGGTCACGATCCTCACCGCGCATGCCGCCAAGGGACTGGAATGGGAGCTGGTCTGCGTCGCCGGCGTGCAGGAGGGGCGCTGGCCGGATCTGCGAGTGCGGGGCTCACTGCTGGGAACCGAACAGCTGGTGGACGTGGTCGCCGGCCTCGACCCGGCAGCCGGCTCAGCCGGCGGCGCGGCGACCCGTATCGCCGAGGAGCGACGACTCTTCTACGTGGCGGTGACGCGGGCACGATCCCGGTTGCTGGTGACCGCGGTCCGTGGCGAGGACGAGCAGCCCTCGCGCTTCCTCGACGAACTCGACCCGGTCGAGGAGGAGCGCCCCGTCGCCCGCCCGCAGCGCCCGGCGCACCTTGCCGGACTGGTGGCATTCCTGCGCGCCGTCGTCTGCGACGATGCCGCGCCGGCGGCCGAACGCAATGCGGCCGCAGGCGAGCTGGCTCGGCTCGCCGCGGCCGGTGTGCCGGGGGCCGACCCCGACGAGTGGTGGGGCCTGGCGCCGCTCTCGGACACCGGCCCCGTCGCCGACCCGGATCGTCCCGTGCCGGTGAGCCCGTCGCGCATCGACTCCTTCCTGCACTGCGAGCTCCGTACGCTGCTGCAGGACCTCGGCGCCAAGGACGGTCAGGAGCTCTCCGCCTCGCTCGGCACGCTGGTGCACGAGGTGGCGGCCACCGCGGCGCCCGACGCCTCGGTGGAGACCCTGCAGCAGATGGTGGACGACCGCTGGCGATCACTGGACTTCGGCGCGACCTGGTTCGGCGTGAACGAGCGGGTCCGGGCAGGGGCCATTCTCACCCGGCTGGTCAGTTGGCTTCGCGCCAGTCGTGACTCGCTGCAGCTCGTGGCCATCGAGGAGCCGTTTCGCGTCGAGATCGGTGACGCCGTGCTCACCGGCCGCGTCGACCGCGTCGAACGCGACGTCGACGGCCGCCTGGTCGTCGTCGACCTCAAGACGGGCAAGTCCAAGGTGCGCGGCGACGACCTGCCGCAGCATCCGCAGCTCGGTGCCTACCAGCTCGCCGTCGACGAGGGTGGCTTCGGCGATGGCGAGCAGCCGGGTGGTGCGGTGTTGGTGCAGCTCGCCGCCCCCGGCAAGGACCCCGAGCAGTGGCAGCCGCCGCTGGCCGAGCGCGAATGGATCGAGCAGTCCGTCGCCCACGTCGCCTCCCGGCTCCGGGGGTCGCAGTTCACGGCACAGATCAACAGCTACTGCGGCAACTGCGACCTCGTCACCGTCTGTCCGCTGCAGAACGGCCGGCAGGTGACCTCGTGACCGCGGTGGTCGACGCCGTCCCCGCCGTCGTGCGACCACGTCAGCCGCGGCTGGGAGCCGTCGAGCTGAGTCGGCTGCTGGGTCTGGCGCATCCGCCGACCCCCGAGCAGGCCGCCGTCATCGAGGCCGGTCCGGGACCCTCGGTGGTCATCGCCGGTGCCGGGTCGGGCAAGACCGAGACGATGGCCGCCCGCGTCGTCTGGCTCATCGCCAACCGGCTCGTCGCCCCGGACGCCGTCCTCGGCCTCACCTTCACCCGCAAGGCGGCCGGCGAGCTCTCCAAGCGGGTGCGGCAGCGGCTCGCGCAGTGGCGTCGCGTGGTCGAGGGCGAGGTGTCGCGCGGACCCGCCGACGCCGACCCGGAGCTGCGCCAGCACCTGGCGCAGCTGCTCGCCGGCGAGCCGACGGTCCTCACCTACGCCGCCTACGCCGGCCGGCTCGTGGCCGACCATGCGCCGCGCGTCGGCGCCGAACCCGGCGCCCGGCTGCTGTCGCCGGCAGTGGCGTGGCAGCTCGCGGAGACCGTCTCGCGACGCCACCCCGAACTGCCGGCTGACATCGGGGCGGCCAGCAGCGTGCCGCGGTACGTGCTGCAGCTCAGCGGCCAGCTCGCCGATCACCTCGTCGCGGCGGACGACGTCCGACGCTTCTGCGACGAGACCCTGGCGTGGTTCGAGACGCTGCCCCCCGGCGACCGGATCAAGGCCGCATACCCTGGCTCGACGGCGGCGTTCGTCAAGGCGTTGGAGCATCGGCGAGCCCTGGTCCCCATGCTCGAGGCCTTCGCGGCTGCCAAGCGGGCGCTGCCGGCCGTGGACTTTGCCGACCAGATGACGGTGGCGGCACAGGTGGCCCGCCTCGACGAGGTTCGCGCGGTGGAGCGCAGTCGGTACGCGGCGGTCCTGCTCGACGAGTACCAGGACACCGGCCACGCCCAGGTCGAGACGCTGGTCCAGCTCTTCGGCGACGGCCACTCGGTGACCGCCGTCGGCGACCCGTTCCAGTCCATCTATGGCTGGCGTGGGGCGAGCTCGGGCACGATGCGCGCCTTCGCCGGACGGTTCCGGGATGAGTCGGGCGCACCCGCCTCGCTCTTCCACCTGGCCACCAGCTTCCGCAACGACGCGGTCGTCCTCGACGCCGCCAACACGATCGCCGATCCGCTGGGCGAACCCGACACGGTGCACCTGCGTCCGTCGCCGCGGGCGAGCACCGGCGCGATCGGGATGGTGCGGACCGAGACCGTCGCGGGTGAGGCTGCCTGGGTGGCGAACCGGCTGGCCGGGGCCTGGCGTGAGCTGCCCGGTGGGGAGCGGACGGCGGCCGTGCTGGTGCGACGGCGGTCCCAGATCCCCCTGCTGGCCGACGCGCTGCTCGCCGAAGGGCTTCCCGTCGAGGTCGTCGGCCTCGGCGGGCTGCTCACCACCCCGGAGATCGTGGACGTGGTGGCGACGCTGCGAGTGCTGGTGCAGCCGGATGCCGGCACCGCCCTGGTGCGGCTGCTCACCGGGGCACGCTGGCGGATCGGTCCGAGTGACCTGGCGGCACTGCATCGGCGGGCCCGCGAGCTCGGTCGGTTCGAGCCGGTGACAGGGGTCCAGACGGCGCTCTTCGCGCCGATCGGCGAGGGCGGTGCGCCGGGTGCGGAGAGTGCCGGGGCGGGCGTCGACACCGACGTGGCGGCGGTTGACGACTCACCGCCGGTGCCGAGTGTGGCGCCGGTCGGGCTCGTCGAGGCCCTCGACGACCTCGGCGCGCCCGAGCAGTACTCCGAGACCGGTTACGCCCGGTTGCACGCGCTCGCCGGCGAGCTCCGCCGGCTGCGCCGTCGCATCGCCGGTCCGCTGCCCGAGCTGGTGGCCGATGTCGAGCGGACCATCGGCGTCGACGTCGAGGTGGCGGCCCGGCCTGACCGGCGCCGGGTGCTCCGCGCCCACCTCGACCGGTTCCTCGACGAGGCGGCCACCTTCGCCAACGAGGCCGACGACGCCACGCTCACCGCCTTCCTCGCGTACCTCGCCGCCGCCGAGGACGAGGAGAATGGCCTGGAGGCCGGCGAGGTCGTGGTCGAGGCCGAGCGGGTGCAGATCCTGACGGTGCACGGTGCCAAGGGCCTGGAGTGGGATCTGGTCGCCGTCCCCGGCCTCTGCGAATCGATCTTCCCCGCCGACCCCAAGCAGATCGACTGGACCAAGACCCGACAGGAGCTGCCCATCCCGCTGCGCGGCGACCGCCACGACCTGCCGAGTCTGGATCTCGCCGGTGCCGGCAGCCGCAAGGACGTGCGCGATCTGGTCGACGAGCACAACCGGGGCCTGAAGGAGCGGCACGGGCTCGAGGAGCGACGACTCGCCTACGTCGCGGTGACGCGGGCCAGACACCTGCTGCTGATGTCGACCTACGCGTGGGATCAGACCCAGTCCGAACGGGTCCCGTCCCGCTTCCTCGCCGAGGTCAGGGACGGCCTCGCCGACACCGCCGGCGTCGAGATCGACGGCTGGTTCGAGGTGGAGCCCGGCGCCTCCAATCCACTGGTGGCCGATCCTCGGCGCGGCGAGTGGCCGGTCGACCCCTTCGGTCCGTTCCCGGGCGACCGGGGGGAGGGGCGTCGCGGGCAGGTCGAGGCGGGGGCGGCGCTGGTCCGGGCGGCCCGCGCCGGCGAGTTGCCGGCTGCTGCCGAGCCGGTCGGGGCCGCCGCCGAGTGGCGTCGCGACGTCGATCTTCTGCTGCGCGAGCGGGCGTCGGCCCGCCCCGGCGCGACGATCGACGTGCCGCTGCCGGCGCGGCTGTCGGTCTCGCAGCTGGTTGAGCTCCGCACCGATGAGCAAGGGCTGGCCCGATCGCTGCGCCGACCGCTGCCGCGTCGGCCGGCACCCGCGACCCGGCGCGGCACCACGTTCCACACCTGGTTGGAGCAGCGGTGGTCCGGTGAGGCGCTGCTCGACATCGACGAGCTGCCCGGCGCGGCCGACGCCGAGCGCGGCGAGGACGACTTCGACCGGCTGCGCACCGCCTTCGAGGCGAGTGCCTGGGCGATGCGGACGCCCAGCGAGGTCGAGGTCCCGTTCGAGATGCGGATCGGCTCCCGGGTGATTCGCGGCCGGATGGACGCCGTCTTCCGCGACCCCGACCGTCCCGACGGCTGGATGGTGGTGGACTGGAAGACGGGCTCGCCCCCGGCCGGCGCGGCCGCCGACGCGGCGGCGGTGCAGCTGGCTGCCTACCGATTGGCGTGGGCGCGGCTCTCCGGGATCGGTGACGCCGAGGTGAGCCTGGTCAGGGCCGCGTTCCACTACGTGCGCGACGACGTCACCGTCGAGCCTGCCGCCCTGCTCGACGCTGATGGACTGCGCCGCCTGGTGGAGGGCGATTGAGGGTGGTTGCTTGGGCCGCTGCGGGCGGCGGCCGGGCGGTCGAGCGAGTGCCTCAGATCGGCTTGAGCTCGCTGATCCGCCAGCCGTTGTCGATGAGCTGTGCGGTGATCTCCACCTGTGCGGCTGCGACAGAACTCTGTCCGTCGCTGGCGCGGGTGCTCTGCTGATCGAGGAAGACCAGCAGCCGCGCGGTGTCGCCGCGCAGGAAGGTGACGCCAGCGGTGGAGACCTTGGCGACCAGCGTGAGCTTCTGGCCGGGTGCCAGCTTCTGCAGCTGCGCGAACAGCTCGCGGTACTGCGCCGGGGCGTCACCGGTGAGCCACCGCTTGGCTGCGGCTTGCGCCACCTGCGGCTTGCGGTAGTCGTAGCTCAGCACCTGGTTCAGGCCGGTGCTGACCTGGGCGATCACCTGGGAGGTGGTGCGACTGTCGACGAGCGCCCGGTTGCGCCCGGCGCTGCTGTCACCGAGCTGGTCGGCCCGCACGAGCAGGACGATGCCGGTGGCCACCAAGGCGGCTGCCAGCACGAGGAGGGCGATGGGGAGCAGGACGCGCCGGGGAGGCGAGGCGGTGCCCGCCGTCGGGACGGCAGCGCTGGTGTCGGCGCCGGTCTCGGTGTTGGCGCCGGTCTCGGTCGAAGCCTCGGCGTCGGCCTTGCTCTCGGTGGGAGCGTCGGCGTCGGCCTTGCTCTCGGTGGGAGCGTCGGCGTCGGACTGGGCGGTCGGGTCGGTCACGGTCTCCTCGGAGCGCTCGGATGTCGCGGTCACGTCAGGGCCACCGGGACGAGCGTGAGATCGGCCAGCTTCCAGTCGCCGCCGACCTTGCTGAGGGTCGCACGGAACCGGTTGCGGGTCGTGGTGGCCGCGCCGGTCACCGGCTGTCGCTTCACGTTGACGGAAGCGATCACGGTGGCGCTGCCCTTGGCGGTGTCGAGACGAGTGACGGCGGCATCCAGGACCACGGCGGAGGTGACGACCTTGGCCTGCTTGAGCAGCGTTGTCGCCGACGACCGGGAATCGCTGAACTCCGACTTGAGCGTCCCGGTCGAGACCTCCAACCAGTTGGCGAGGGCCGCCGCTGGCTTGCGGTAGTCCGACGTGTTGACGGTGGCGATGGCCAGCCGTGCGTCGACAGCGACCTCGTCCCGCGCGACTGCGGTGGTGCGGCCGTCGTCGTGTCCGGCCCGCCACCACACGACGCCGCTCACGACTCCGAAGACCAGCGCGGCCACGGCGACCGCGGCGCTGACGAGGGTGAGACGCCCGACCCGGCGGCGGGGCCGATCTGCAGCGGCGGCGGCGGTCACGACGGCCCCCGGTCGCCCGGCGCGGCGCGGCCGGCTGACCGGGACCGACGGTGGTTCGTGGTCCGTCGCGCGCTCGTCGGTGTCGTCGGTGTCGTCGGTGTCGTCAGCGGCGGGGGCCGGGGCGGGGGCGCTCGCCACGGACTGAGGCAGGCCTGCTGTTGCGGTGGCCGCGGCTGAGGGTGACCCGGCCGTGGCGGCCCCGCCGGTGGGCGCGGTGGTCTCGGCGCCGGTTGCCTCCGCGGTCTGGGTTGCGTCCGCGGTGTGGGTTGCGTCCGGGGTGTGGGTTGCGTCCGGGGTGTGGGTTGCGTCCGGGGTGTGGGTTGCGTCCGGGGTGTGGGTGGCGTCTGTGGCGGTCTCGGTCGCGTCTGCGGTGGTGTCGGTCGTGTCCGTGACGGTGAGGGTGTCGGTCGTGTCTGTCGTGTCTGCGGGGTCGGTCACGTCCACGGCGTCGGCAGTCGCGGCCTCCGCGGCAGAGCTGGTGGTCTGCGTCGCGGCCGTCCTATTGCCGGCCGGCGCGACGTCGCCCGGCTGTGCCGGCTCCTTACCGTGACCCGTCTCAGCGGCCGGAACACCCTCCGCGGTGCGGGGACCAGGCTCGGCGAGCGCGGCCCGGAGGGCGCGCAGGCTGCTGGCGGCCATGCCCGGCGCCGCCGACGCCGCTGCCGGTGGCGCTGCCGACGGGGTGGTGTCGTCCGGCTCGGCGGCTTCAGTCGTCTGGTCGGTCATCGCGATCCCGGCGCGTTCTGGCTGCCCCGCACGTCGATGCCCGACGAGAGCGGCGCACTGCACGACGCAGCCGTGTTGAGGGCGGGGTTGCCGCCGGTGGCGAGCCCGCTACGCACCTTGGTGCCGCCGTACCCAGCGGTGCAGGGGAGCGGATCGAAGAAGGTCGGCACCAGACCCACGTTGATGCCACGCGGCGTCACGACGGCGCCGCCCGCGGTGACCGCGACGGGGAGCTTGACCAGGATCTCGCGCAGCCCGTCCTTACCGGCGAGGAAGACCCGGCTGGTGGTGAGCAGATTGGTGAGCAGTCCGTTCGCCGAGCCCTTGATCCCGTCGATGAGTCGGTTGGCCTCGCTGAGGGCCGGCGTCGCGGTGTTCAGGACACGGCGGATGTCACCGTCGGAGCTGCGCAGCTGCTCGCCGATGCGAGCGAGGTTGGCGCTGAAGTCCCGGATCGCCCCCGAGGTCTGCTGCTGGGTGCGCAGCACTGTCTGCGAGGTGTCGATGAGGTCCAGCGTCTGCGGCAGCGACGTCTCAGCCGCGCTGAAGAACGACTTGGTGGTGGTGAGCAGCGACTGCAGATCCTGCCCGGCACCTCGGGTCGCGTCGTAGAGCTCGTCGACCACCGTCCGCAGCGAACCCAGCGGAACCGAGCGCGCGAACCGGTCGGTACTGAGCAGCACGTCCTGGACCGGCAGCGGCAGCTCGGTGTTCCGCGAGCGGATCACGCTGCCGTCGTGCAGGTACGGACCGCGGTCGGTACGCGGCCGCAGGTCGACGTACTGCTCGCCGATCACCGACCGGTTGGCGACGACCGCCTCGAGATCGGAGGGGATCTTCCGGTCCGACGTGATGTCGAGCTGCACCCGGATGCCGGTGCGGGTGAGGTCCATGTCGCCGACCCGGCCGACCGAGACGCCGCGATAGGTGACCTCGGCGTTGGTGAAGATCCCACCGCTCTGCGGCAGATCGACCCTGACCGAGTAGCCCGAGGCGCCGACCCATCGGGCGACGCCGACGTAGCGGACGGCCAGGTAGGTGACACCCACGATCGCCACGATGACGAAGGCGAGCACCTGCAGACGCGTGGTGCGAGTCAGCATCAGCGATCCCCTTCGGCGGTGGCGGAGGCGGCCGACGCCGAGCCCGAGGCGGACCCCGAACCAGACCCCGGTGCCGAGCCTGATCCCGACGCCGATCCCGACCCGGACGCCGAACCCGACCCGGACGCCGAGCCCGACCCGGATGCCGAGCCCGACGACGACCCCGAGCCCGACGACGACCCCGAGCCCGACGACGACCCCGAGCCCGACTGCGACGCCGATCCCGACCCGGACGCCGAACCCGAATCCGACCGGGCGGCCGACGAGCCGGGGACAGTCGGCGAGAGCGTCAGCGTGCTCGGCAACCCGGTTGCCGCGGAGCTGGTGGGCGGCAGCAGGCCGGCGGGGGTGGCGACGACCGGCGGGCCCGAGGCCGGCAAGCGGGAGGAGGCAGGCACGCGCGCGGAGGCCACGGGATAGAGCGCGCCGGTCTTGGTCCGGAGCACGAGGGTGGCGAAGCCGTTGAGATAGTCGCCCTTGATCCCGGCCATGGCGCCGTCGCTGAACGGATAGGTGAGCAGCACCTGCAGTGACTTCGGCAGCGCGGCTCCGGCGGCGGCGAGCTGCCGGAGGATCGGTGCCAGCGACTTGAGGTCGGCGACGATGTCGTCCTTGCTCGCGTCGAGGGTGCGGGTGGTGACGCCGGCGAGGCGATTGAGGGCATTGAGCGCGCCCGTCAGCTCGGTGCGCTGGCCCGCCAGCACGTCGAGACCGGGGGCGAGAGAGCTGAGGACGGTCTTGATGCGGCCGTTCTCGTTCTGCAGCGAGGCCGACAGCGTGTCCAACGCGTCCAGGGCACGGGTAATCGAACCGCGACGCTTGTTGAGGTCGGTGACGACGGTGTCGACGCTGCCGAAGAAAGTACGGATCTGCTGCTCGTTGCCGGTGGCGAACTTGTTCAGCTCGCGATTGATGTCGTTGAGCTGACCGACGCCGCCGCCGTTGAGGAGCAGCGACAGGGCGCCGAAGACCTGTTCGACCTCGACGCCGTTGGTCGTGCGGGACAGCGGGATCACGTCTCCGGTCCGCAGTCGGCCGACGGCGGCGCTGCCGAGTGGCGCCGACAGCGAGACGTACTTCTCGCCCAGCAGCGAGGTTTGCTGGATCGAGGCGACCGCATTCGCCGGCAGCTTCACCGAGCCGTTCACCTCGACCGTCACCTCGGCGACGCGGCCGCTGCGGTCCAGATCGATGGAGTCGACCTGACCGACCGGGACGTCGTTGACGCGGACCCCGGCCTGCGGCACCAGGTCGCGCGCGTCCCGGAACTGAGCGGTGATCTTGTAGGGATGGCCGCCGAGGTCGGCGCCGCCGGGCAGCGGAGCGTTGTAGAGGCCGTCGCCCAGGCCGCAGCCGGAGAGCAGGGTCGCAGCGGCCGTCGTCAGCACCGCGACGCGCACGGTACGGCGCCGCCGCAGTCCGGTTGGCGCGTTCATCGGGCTCCGCTCGCGGCGTTGTCGGTCACCGGCAGCAGCAGCGGCGGCGAACTCGTGCCGTCACCTGCCGTGTCACCTGCCGTGTCGCCGGCGGTGCCACCGGCGGGTGTCGAGTCCGCGCTGGAGACCGACGCCGAGTCGGTCGTCGCACTGCGCGCCCACACCGTGAGCTCGTTGAGGTTGGCGCGACCACGCAGGAGGTTGGTCTTGGGGTCGTAGGCGTTGAGGAAGTTCTGCAGCAGCAGCGGCGCCGTGCGCAACGTCTGGGCCAGCGACCCGCGCTGCTTGGCCAGCGTCGCGGCCACGGTCTCCAACTTGTCGACGTTGCGGGTGAGCGCGCCGCGATTGGTGCGGACGAAGTCCTGCACCAGCCCGAGGGCGGTGCCGAGCTCGCGCAGCGCCTCACCGAAGGTCTCACGGTCGTTGGAGAGCGTCTGGCTTACCGCAGCCAGGTTGCGGTTAACGCTGCTCAGCGCGGTGTCGTGCTGCTGCAGCGTCCGGGTGAAGGTGGAGAGCTGGTCGATGGTGCCGAAGATGTCGTCCTTTGAGGCGTCCAGGGTGCGGCCCGAGGAGCTGAGGCGGGAGATGGTGTCCCTGATCTTTTTGCCGTTGCCGTCGAGGTTCGCCGCGCCCACCTTGAGCAGCCGGGACAGCGCGCCTGTGGCGTTGGCGCCGTTGGGGCCGAGGGCGTCGGTGAGCGAGGTCAGGTTGCGGGTCAGCTCGTCGAGCTCCACCGGGGTGCGGGTGCGAGCGGTGCCGATGACGGCGCCGTCACGCAGCTTGGGACCACCGTCGTAGGCGCCGGTGAGCTGCACGTAGCGGTCGCTGACCAGGTTGGGCGAGATGATGACGGCGTAGGTGTCGGCCCGGACCGCGACATCCCGATCGAGGTGCATCCCGATGGTGACTGTCCGCCCGTTCGGCGTCACCGAGTCGACGGAGCCGACAGGCACGCCGAGCACCCGGACGTCCGAACCGGGATAGACGCCGACCGAGGAGGTGAAGCGCGCGCTGAACTCGGTGCCGGTGCTGTTGTCGCGCCAGATCCAGACGCCGGCGACGATGCCCAGGACCACGGCGGCGACAACGGTCGTGACCACGGCGCGGCGGCGCCGCGAGGGTGGTGCGGCAGCGGGATCGGACACGATCAGCTCCCTTCCCGCGGCGAACAGCTGCGCTTGGCATCGGCGTCCAGGATGGGTGCGCCGGACTTGGTGAAGAGCCCGCAGAGGTAGACATCGAGCCAGCGGCCGTTGCCGGTCGCGTCGGTGAGCATGCTGTAGTACGGGCCGATCAACCGGAGTGCGCGGTCGAGATTGCCCTTGTTGTCGAGAAGGATCTCGGTGACCTGCGAGAGCTTGTCCAGCGCCGGCTTGAGGGTCTTCTCGTTGTCGCGGACGAAGCCGGAGAGCTGCCGGGCGAGGTCACGCGTTCCCGTCAACAGTCCGGTGATGGCCTGACTGCGCCGCTGCAGCTCGGCCAGCAACAGGTTGCCGTCCTCGATGAGACGCGCGAAGTTGCGGTTGTTGATCTGCAGCGTGCCGGTGATCTTGTTCGTGTTCTGCGCGAGTTCGCGCAATTTCTCGTCGCGCTTGGCGATGGTCTCCGACAGCCGGGACAGTCCCGTCAGCGCGGACCGGACGGCGGCGGGCGTGTTCGCGAAGGTGTCGGAGAGGGTGGTGAAGCTCTTCGCCAGCTGCCCGGTGTCGATGCGGCCGGTCGTCCGGGAGAGCCCCGACAGCGCCTCGCTCACGTCCAGCGGGGTGGTGGTGCGGCTGCGCGGGATCGGGCGGGAGGGTGACAGCGACGCCGAGCCCTGCGGATCGATGTCGACATACTCCTCGCCGAGCAGAGTCTTGATCTTGATGGCGGCGGTGCTGCGATCGCCGATCCAGGCGTCCTTGACCGTGAACTCGACCCGGACGTGGGTCTTGACCAGTTCGATGGAGGTGATGTCGCCGACCTTCACCCCGGCGACCCGGATGTCGTCGCCCTCCTTCAGCCCCCCGGCGTCGCTGAAGTTCGCGGCGTACGTGTCGCCCGAGCCGATCACCGGCAGGTCCTGGGAGTAGAACGTTGCCACCGTGACGGCGGTGATGGTGGTCAGGCCGGCGACGGCGATGACGATCGGATTGCGCTCGCTGAAGGCCTTCATGCCCCGCACCTCGCTGTCCGCGGGTGGACACCGACGAGTCCGCTCGGGTTCGGTGGGCCGGTGGTGATCGTCGGGTAGGGGGCGACACCCGGCGGGGCCGGGTACTGCGTCGTCGGGACGTTGCCGTACACCGGCGTGCCCTTGGCGCTGTCATCGGCGGTGGGCACCCGGATGTTGCCGTCCACCGAGCAGAGGTAGAAGTTGAGCCACGAGCCGTAGGAGGCCGTGCGACCGATGGTCGTGAGCTTCTCCGGCAGCCGCTCCAGGAAGGAGTTCAGGGCACCGGACGAGCCGGCGAGGTTCGCCGACAACGCCTGCAGCGAGGTGATGGACGACTTCAACGGCGCCCGTCCCTTCTGCAGCAGGTCGGCGACGTCGGTGGTGAGATTCGAGATGCCGTCGACGGCGTTCCCGATGGAGGTCCGGTCGGCCGACAGCCCCGAGACGAGCTGCCGCAACGAGGTGATGAGCGTCGTCAGCTGGTCGCCGCGTCCGTTGACGACGTCCAGCACCGAGTTGAGGTTGGTGACGACCCGCCCGATGACGGCGTCCTTGTCGGCGATGGTGCTGGTGAGCTGACCAGCCTGCTGCAGCAGGTTGTCGATCGTCGGCCCCTCGCCCTGGAAGACCGCGATGATCTCGGCCGAGAGCTGGTTGACCTGCTGCGGCTGCAGCGCCCGGAAGAGCGGCTGGAAGCCGTTGAAGAGGACGGTGAGGTCGAGTGCGTTCTCGGTCCGCGACAGCGGGATGGTGGAGCCGGCGCGCAGCGGCGTGTCGAGCGAGCCGTCGCCCTGGTCGAGCGCGACGTAGCGCTGCCCGATCAGGTTGCGGAAGCGGATGGCCGCGGTCACCGTGCTCGTCAGCTTGCGGTCCGCGGGCAGGCTGAACGTGACCAGCGCCTGCCGGCGGTGGGTGATCGAGACGGACTCGACCTGGCCGATGCGCACGCCCGCCATGCGGACGTCGTCGCCGGCCTTGAGGAGGGTGGCGTCGCTGAAGACGGCCCGGTACGTGCTGCCGCCGCCGGAGTCGCCGTTGGTGATGGTCAGCGCCAGCATGGTGGTGGCGAAGACCGTGACGACGATGAAGATCAGGCTCTTGATGATCGGGCCGGTGAGGCTCTTCATTTGACCGTCACCTCCGTCCCGCGCAGCGCCGGGCCGAGCAGCAGGCTGGACCACGCCGGGTAGGAGCGGGGGCTGCCGCCGGTGGTGCGGGCGAGCAGCTCGCCGATGAGCTGGTTCTCGGCCGGGGAGTTCGCGCTGCCCTGGCCGGCGACCGTCGGATCGACCCGGGTCGTGGCCGTGTCCGCCCCCGTGACCCCCGGCAGGTCGGCCAGCGCCGTGCTCGCCAGCGAGGTGGCCGGCGTGTACGGGCACTGCGGGCCGGGGTCGGCGCTGTAGCGCTTGGGCTGATCGCCGGGCCGGTATGCGTCCACTCGCGGCACCACGCGGAGCACCACCTTGGCGCCCGGTCGCTTCGTCCCCGCGCCGAAGGCCTTGTCCGCCCGCGGGATGTACGCGACGAGCGCCCGGCTCAGGCAGGGGAACTCCGAGGCGTACTTCGCGGTGATGCCGAGCGCCTCGCGGCTGTCTCGGGACAACCCGATGATCTGGTCGGAGTTGGTACCGACGAAGTCGCCGTAGGTCCTCCCGGTGGTGGTCAGCGATGCCAGCAGCGACTGGTACTGCTGTCGCTGCGCGACGAGGGTGCGGCTGGTCGTCGTCATCGCCTCGAGGCCACGCAGGATGTCCGGGGCGGCCGTCGAGTAGGTGTCGGCGACATCGGCGAGCCGGTCCAGGTCGTCGGCGATCGTGGGCACCTGCGGCGAGAGGCTGTCGAGGTAGCGGCCGACGACGGTGAGGGTCTCGCCGATGTCCTTGCCCCGGCCGCGCAGGGCGAGGGCGACCTCACCGAGCGTCGCCGCTAGCTTCTGCGGCTGCACCGCGGTGAGCACCGGCAGCAGGTCGGAGAAGAGCTTCTCCAGCTCGACGGCGTGCGGCGAGGAGTCCTGCCGGACGCTGTCGCCGTCCCGCAGTCGGCCCCGCGGGTCGCCGGGGATGACGAGGTTGACGTAGCGCTCGCCGAAGAGGGTCTTGGGGAGCACCTGCACGGTGACGTTGGCCGGGATGTCGGCGGCCTTGTCCGGGTCGAGCTGCAGGTCCATGCGGGCGCCGTCGCCGTCGGTCGAGATGCCGCCGACCTGACCGACGAGCACCCCCCGGACCTTGACGTCCGAACCCTTCTGCAGCGAGCTGCCGATGCTGCTGGTGCGGGCGGTGACCTCCACGTACGAGGTGAACTTCTTCTGGAAGACCGCGATCGACAGCAGCACCAGCGCGGCGATGACGATCAGGTAGACGAGCCCGATGAGGGCGTCCCCGCGGCGACGGGCGATCATCCGGCCACCCGGACGCTGGTCGTCGAGCCCCAGATGGCCAGCGAGAGGAAGAAGTCGATGACGCTGACGCTGACGATGCTCAGCCGCACCGCGCGCCCCACCGCCGCACCCACCCCGGCCGGTCCACCGGATGCGGTGAAGCCGTAGAAGCAGTGGACCAGCACCACGACGACGGAGAAGACCAGCACCTTGAGGAACGACAGCAGGATGTCGCCGGGTGGCAGGAAGAGGAAGAAGTAGTGATCGTAGGTGCCGGCCGACTGGCCGTAGAAGTACACCGTGATGATCCGGCTGCCGAGGTAGGAGATGAGCAGCCCGATGACGTAGAGCGGGATCACCGCCACGAAGCCGGCGATGACCCGGCAGGTGACGAGGTACGGCACGCTGCGCACCGCCATCACCTCGAGGGCATCGATCTCCTCCGAGATCCGCATGGAGCCCAGCTGAGCGGTGAAGCCGCAGCCGACCGTGGCGGCCAGCGCGAGCGCGGCCACCAGCGGGGCGATCTCGCGGGTGTTGAAGTAGGCGCTGAGGAAGCCGGTGAGCGGCGCGGTGCCGACGGCGTCCAGGGCGGTGTAACCCTGCAGCCCCACCACCGCGCCGGTGAAGAGGCTCAGTGTCACCATCACGCCGATGGTGCCGCCGATGACGGCGAGCGCGCCGGAGCCGAAGGTGACCTGGCCGAGCAGCCGCACCACCTCACGGGGGTAGCGGATCAGCGCCTGCGGGATGTAGGCCAGCGCGCGGACGTGGAAGCGCAGCTGTGCCCCGAGACCGGCGAGACCGTCGACCGGTCGGGCGACGACGGCCGGAGCGGACGACCGTGCCGGGGCAGGCGGGGCCGCGGCCGGGGGAGCGGGAAGCACCTGGTCGGTCATCCTTTCACCCGACCCGCGGCGGGACGAGCTGCAGGTACACGGTGGTGATCACCAGATTCACCAGGAACAGCAGGATGAACGTGATCACCACGGATTCGTTGACGGCGTCGCCGACCCCCTTGGGACCGGGACGCGGGTTGAGGCCGCGGAAAGAGGCGACGACGGCGGCGATGAAGCCGAAGATGACCGCCTTCAGCTCGCCGACGAGCAGGTCCGCGAACTGGGCGAGCGCCGAGAAGCTGGCGAGGTAGGCGCCGGGCGTCCCGCCTTGGACGATGACGTTGAAGAAGTAGCCGCCGATGATGCCGACGACCGACACCATGCCGTTGAGCAGGATGGCCACGAGGACGCAGCCCCACACCCGCGGGACGATGAGCCGCTGCACCGGCGAGATGCCGAGCACCGACATGGCGTCGATCTCCTCGCGGATGGTGCGGGCGCCCAGGTCGGCGCAGATCGCGGTGCCGGCGGCGCCGGAGATCAGCAGTGCGGTGACGATCGGGCTCGCCTGCTGGACGACCGCCAGCACCGCCGCCGAGCCGGTGAAGGACTGCGCCCCGATCTGGACGGTGAGCGTGCCGAGCTGCAGCGCGATGACGGCGCCGAAGGGGATCGCCACCAGCGCAGCCGGCAGGATCGAGACGCTGGCGATGAACCAGAACTGCTCGATGAATTCGCGCCACTGGAAGCGGCGGTGGAAGGTGAGCCGGATGACGTCCAGGCCGAGCGCGAAGGCCGAGCCGATCGTGATGAAGCCCCGCGCGACGCGACCGTGCTGAACCGGCCAGGGGATCGGCTTCGTGGAGGGCGGGGCCGGCGCGAAGTCGGGGTCGGTGGGGGAGAGCTGTCGGGTCACGAGGCGGCTCCGGCCAGGGTCCCGCGCCGCGCCTGCTCGGCCGCTTCGGCCTCCTGCGCGGCGGTGACCGCGCGCCGGGTGTGCTCGGGCAGCGTGTGCCAGCCCCGCGCCAGCCGCTCGCGGTGGCGCAGCTGTCCCTGGCGCGGCGGCAGCCCCGGAGTGGGTTGCAGCTGCGGGACGATGCCGCGGACGTCGTCGGCGTGGCCGTCGCGTGCCACCTGCGCGAGCTCGGCGGCGACGAGCGCCTGGTCCTTCTCCTCCGACATGCCGATGGGGCCCTGCATGGTCCCGTTGAGGAACTGGCCGACGACCGGCTCCTCGCTGGTCAGCAGCACCTCGCGCGGTCCGAACATGACCAGCTCCCGACGGAAGAGCAGCCCGAGGTTGTCCGGCAACGTGCGGGCGACGTTGATGTTGTGGGTGACGATCAGGATCGTCGCGTCCGTCTGCGCGTTGATGTCGGCGAAGAGCTGCGAGATGTAGGACGTCCGGACCGGGTCGAGGCCGGAGTCGGGCTCGTCCACCAGCAGGATCTGCGGATCCAGGACGAGGGCCCGGGCCAGGCCGGCGCGCTTGCGCATGCCGCCGGAGATCTCGCCCGGCAGCTTGGCCTCCGTGCCGGCGAGGCCGACCATGTGCATCTTCTCGCCGACGATGCGGCGTATCTCGGCCTCGGTCTTGTTCGTGTGTTCGCGCAGCGGGAAGGCGACGTTGTCGTACAGGGGCAGGGAGCCGAAGAGGGCGCCGTCCTGGAAGAGCACGCCGAAGAGCCGCCGGACCCGCAGCAGCGTCTTCTCGTCCGCGGTGACGGTGTCGACGCCGTCGACGTGACAGTGCCCGCCCTCGGGCCGCAGCAGACCGATGAGGCACTTGAGGAAGACCGACTTGCCGGTGCCGGACGGGCCGAGCAGGGCGCTGATCTCGCCGGCGGGGAGGGTCAGGTTCACGTCGTGCCAGATGTTCTGGCGCCCGAAGGACTTCGACAGTGACTCGATGCGGACCTCGACGCCCACGCGACCCCCTCCCCGCTGTCTGCAGTGCCCGACGCGCGCCCGGCTGCGCACGTTCGCACGGCGCTGGCGGAGGGGCCTCGGAGTGACGTGGCTCGCACCGGCAGCGTGCGGCGGAACAGTAACCGAGACATTTCGTCTCGCACAAGAGTTAGTGGTTTCGGGGGCATCGACCGTGGTACAACTCCAATCCTTGTGACCGACGTGAGTAATTCAGTGCTCACACATCGCGAAGGATGGGCGATGACCGTTTCGCCTTTGGAGGCTCCGACGCGCAGCGTGCCCCGGTTGTGGCTGGAGACGGCGTCCTCGGCCATGCCCGAGATCGCCCGCGACATGGTCAACCGCATCCGGGCCGAGGTGCCCTCGTACCGCGACGACCCGCACGGCCGGATCGGCGTCGAGACCCGCCGCGCCGTCCGCGAGGCGCTGACCATGTTCATGAAGTCAGTCGTCTGGGGGATGCCCCCGGACGAGCACGGGGTCGAGATCTTCCGGCGGCTCGGCCGGATCGAGGCCGAGGCGGGCCGCAGTCACGACATCCTGCAGAGCGCCTATCGCGTGGCGTCGCAGTCGGCCATGCACAGCCTGCTGCGGTGGGAACGTGAGCACAACGCCAGTAGCGATGCCGTCGCCGCGCTCTCGTCCAAGATGTTCGCCTTCATCGACGAGCTGGCCCGGTACTCGGCGGAGGGGTACGCGGCGGCGCGGGACGCCGACGCCGAGCAGCGGCGAGCACGCTCGGACCTCGTCGCGCTGCTGATCCATCGGGACGGGTTCGTCCGACGATCGGTCACCGAGGCCGCGGAACGACTCGACTGGACGCTGCCGGCGACCGTCACCATCGTCGAGACGGTGACCGAGGCGGACCTCGAGCTCGCCGTCGGCCTGCTGCCGGAGCGCACGCTGGCCGCCACGGTCGCCGAGCGGTACCTCGCGGTCGTCCCCGGCACCGTCGACGTCGACGAGCTGCGGGCGCGGGCGCGCGAGGTCGACGGCGATCCGCTGCTGGTCGTCGGTCCCAGCGTTCCCGTCGTCGAGGCGGCCTCCGCGGCCCGGCTGTGCCAGCGGCTGCGGCTGCGACACGACGTCCGCGAGCGTGCCGTCGACGGCATCGCCGTCTGCGACGAGTGCATGATCGGGCTCATCCTGGACGCCGGCCGGGACGCCACCCGGGCGCTCGCGTCGTCCCGGCTGATGCCGCTGGCGGCGCTGTCACCGGGCAAGCGACTCAAGTACGGCCGGCTGCTGTCGGCCTGGCTCGAATACGGCACGCTCAGCGCCGACGAGCCCGGTGTCCTGGACAAGCACCGCCAGACACTGCGCTATCAGGTGGGCCAGCTGGAGAAGATGTTCGGGGACGCGCTGACCAATCGCGACGCGCGACTGGAGATCATGCTCGCGCTCCGTGCCGCGCTCCCGCTGTGGGAGCGGCAGGCCGAGAGCACTGCCTCACGGCGGGGCTGACGTGATGTCCGGAATTGGTGCCTCTCGCACGAAAAGGATGACAGTCCTCGTATCTGGTGGCCAAGAATGCGATGTCAGTCGAAACGGGGCAGCGAGGGTGGTTCCGCCGCAGAGCGGTAAATCCCTAGCGTTTGGCGCACTGGACCAATCCAGCCCCTGCGAAAGGAACCCCACAATGAAGTCGATCCTCGCCAAGGCGCTCGCCGCCGGAACCGGAATCGCTGCCGCCGGTGTCCTCACCGCCACCGCGGCCTTCGCGCACGGTGCGCCGTTCACCGTGACCGCGGGTTCGGCGGCGTCGGGCACGGCGGTCGCCGTGACGGGCACCTCGACCGGCTCGTCGCCGCAGGTGGTCTTCAAGGACACCACCACCGGCACCCAGCTCCAGTGCACCTCGGCCACGCTGAAGGGCTCCGTCACCACCGGCTCCTCCAACGGCTCGCCGATCGCCACCATCGACGGCACGAACGCTGTCTTCAGCGGTTGCACCGGCCCGGCCGGCCTCGTCTTCAAGGTGACCGGTTACGGCACCTGGAACATCAACATCAGCGACTCCACCAGCGGCGTGAACACCGGCACGGTGAGCAACATCCGTGCACACGTCCAGAGCACGGCCGGCCCGAACTGTGGCTTCGACGTCGGCGCCAACAGTGGCACGTTCACCTCGTCGGGCACCTCGACCGTCTCGCCGGGAACGGTGGCGGGCACCTACACGAACTCGACGCAGAACCTGGCCGTTCCGGCCACGACCACCGGCTCGCTGGGCCTGTGGAACGTGAAGGGCGGCACCAGCGGCACCAACACGTACTGTGTCTCGCCGTCGGTCATCAAGCAGGGTGACAAGTCGTCCTTCTCGGCGACCTTCAACCTGGTCGCCGACGTGGCGGCCAACAACCCGGTGGCCGTCAACTGACGCTCACCACCAGCTGACGTGGCTGCCCGGGGACATCGTCCCCGGGCAGCCACACTGACATTTCCGGAGGCCGCGTTGTCCCTCTCGCGTTCGAGGCGAGCAGCCTTGATGGCAACCGCGCTGACCGTTGTCGCCGTGGTGCCGCTCGCCGGCGCGACGGCGCCCGGTGCGTCTCAGGGTGCCGCGGCGGCCGGCGTCGATCGCGCGCGAACGGACGGCGCCCCCGCGGCCGAAGCGGCGCGGGTCGACAGCGCGGCGGGCAGGTACGGCATCCCGCCGCTGGTGTCCAATGACGCGCAGCAGCCCTATGGCGGTGCCGTCGCTGCGTCGGGCCAGGCCAGCAAGCTCAAGGCGACCATTCGGATTCCCCAGACAGAGGCGTTGGGAAACGTGCGTCTCTGCACGCAGCTCTTCGGCAACAGTGGGCCCGACTTCCCCGGCATCTGCGATGACTACCACCCGCCGACCACGACCTACGACTCCTTCGACAATCCCAACTTCCCGGTGTGGCTGCGGGCGGACGGCCCGATCTGGGTCAAGTCTCCGCGCAACGCGCCGCTGCGTTACGGCACCTTCGCTCCGGTGACCATCAAGACCTTGGCCTTCGGTTCGCTGCCGGTGACGGCGACGGTGACCATCTCGCAGTCACTGGGGCGGGACGGTTATGTCGAGCCGCTGCGGCTGCGCTATCTGAGCACGATCAGCACGGTGCCGCACGAGGCAGAAACGATCTACTCCAACAGGTACTGGCGCGGGTTCTCCTTCGCCGCCAACCCCGAGGCGCAATACCCGATCACCGGTTTCACGGTCACGGGCAGCGTCGACGTCAAGGTCAGCGATGTGCGTCTCGACGGGCGACGGGTCGATGTCGGCTCCTCGTGCCGAAACGCCAGCCCGGCCAAGGTGAGCCTCACCGCTGCCGACGGCGTGTACAAGTTCGACGTCGCGGCCTCGACCGTGCGCGGCAGGCCCGGAGGCGCGCAACCCCTCAGCATCGGTGACGGCGGAAGCAGCCAGGGCTATGTCTCGATTCCACCCTTCACCGGTTGCCGCGCCGGTGGGGAGAACTTCGACGCGTTGCTGACCGCGCTTGCCTCGAGCCCGCGAAACCCCCTGGAGGTCGACTTCAGCGAGCCCTTCACGGCGTGCAACAACGACGCTCGCGAGCATCCCTGCCCGGCCTACCCCGCTGCCCCGGCTGCTACAGCGTCGACTGCGCGAGCTGCCGCGACGTCGACGGTCTCTCCGACCGGGCTGACGGCAACGTGGGCCCGGTTGGCGCCCGCCGCCCGCAACCGGGTGACCGAGGCGATCGCGGCGCTACCCGCGCCGCAGCGGCGGCTGGTGCTGGCGACCCTGTCGCCGCGCTTGGCGAAGGCGGTACGAGCGGCTCGGTGAATCTCGCCGCCGTCGGCGGCAACACCGAGCTATCCGATTGGGAGGAAGCAGATGGGGAGAGCGATACGTCGGCGGCATACGGTCGCGGCCATGGGGTGCGCCGCGCTCACGGCGATGGCGACGGCGATGGCACCCGCCCTGGCCCATGGTGCGCCGTTCACGATCACCGCCGGTTCGGCGCCTGCCGGCACCACGGTGGCGGTGACCAAGACGACGACGGGGTCTTCGCCGCAGGTGGTCTTCAGGGACACCACGACCGGGGTGAGCCTGTCCTGCAACAGTTCGACCATCAAGGGGACGGTGACTACCGGCGCGACGAGTGGCGCGCCCGTCGTCTCGCTGGACGGGGCGACTGTCGTGTTCAGCGGATGTACCGGTCCGGCCGGCCTCGCCTTAAAGGTCACCGGATACGGCACCTGGGACATCAACATCAGTGACTCGACGAATGGCGTGAACACCGGCACGGTGACCAATGTCAGGGCTCATGTGCAGAGCACCGGCGGTCCGACCTGCGGCTTCGACGTCGGCGCGAACTCCGGCTCATTCACCTCGTCGGGAACCTCGACGGTGGCGTCGGGATCTCTCGACGGCACATACACCAACTCCACCCAGAACGTCGCCGTCCCGACGTCCAGCCCGGGCGCGCTCGGCGTCTGGAACGTCAAGGGCGGTACCGGTGGAACGAACACCTATTGCGTCAGCCCGGCGCTTCTCAAGCAAGGCGACAAGCTCTCCGTCTCGGCGACATGGAAACTCACCGCCGATGTGGCGGCCTACAACCCTGTGGCCGTCAGCTGATCTGGTCAGTTGTTCGATCCGGCACGATCGCCACATCATCGGCCGCCGTCTTCGTGCATGCGTACGAAGACGGCGGCCGATTTCGTCCGTCTGACGAACTTGAGACGCAAAGGTCGATCTTTCGGCTGGCAAACCTTTCGTTTCGTTGCTCCTCGCTTTTACCTTTTGCTCACTGCGTTCGGCCGAGCGCGCGCAGTCCGTATCGCATCGAGAGGGCCTTTTGATGAACCGTTCGCTCCGTATCCTCGCCGCCGGGACCATCGCCGCTGCCGCGGTAGGAGGGCTCGTCGCCGGGGCGGGGCCGGCGACCGCCGCCGCCCCGCCCGGAAGTTTCGAGATCGACTACGACGCCACCGGCACCAGCCACCTCGCCAAGCCGAACACCGATGTGAAGCTCGGCCCGACGACCCTCGTGTCGTACATCAGCGACTCGGGCGACGGCACCTTCACCGGCAGCCTGCCGTTGCCCACGACGAGCGCCAGCTTCAAGGCCTTCGGGTTCCTGCCGCTGAGCGCCAAGGTGAGCTTCATCCCGGTCGGCCAGGTGACGGGCAAGCTCTCCGACACCTCGCCGACGACCGTCTCGGCGACCGCGAAGTACTACATCAAGCTCACCGATGCCAAGGCAGCCGGCATCCCGGCCTTCGTCGGCAACTCGTGCCAGACGGTGCAGCCGGTGACGATCCCGGTGGCGACGCCCGCGGGCCAGTCGTTCGACCTCACCAACGGCGGCACGCTCGCCGGCACGTACACGATCGGGAACTTCGCCAACTGCGGCCTCACCACCGACCTGATCAACAACCAGGTGCCCGGCTCGGGCAACACCGTGGCCTTCCAGGTCAGCAACGGTCGCTTCGTCGAGTAGCTCGCCACCGGTTCACGCCTGTCTCACCCCGCCGGCCGCGGTTTTCGTGCTCCTGCACGAAAACCGCGGCCGGCTTCGTCCGCGCGAACGGTTTCCTGCCGACGTCGGGCAGCTCGACACTTTGGTCCCTGTCGGTGGCGGCGGGGCTTTCCTAACGTCGCAGCTGTCCCTCTCACCTCTCGAAAGGACCCGGGATGAAATCACTGCTCGTGCGATCGCTGGTAGTCGGTACCGGCATCGCGGCAGCGGGTGTCCTCGTGGCCACCTCCGCCCTCGCCCACGGCGCGCCGTACACGGTGAAGGCCGGCTCGGCCGCCAGCGGCACGACGGTCGCGGTCACCGGCAAGTCCGGCACCGTCACCTTCAAGGACACCACGACCGGTACGACGTTGTCGTGCACGTCGGCGACGCTGAAGGGGTCGATCAAGACCGGTACCGCGAGCAGCGGTACCAAGATCGCCAGTATCAACGGCGCGGGCGCGGTCTTCAGCGGCTGCACCGGTCCGGCCGGCCTCAAGTTCGCCGTGACCGGCGCCGGCACCTGGTACATCAACATCAGCGACTCCACCAGCGGCGTCAACAAGGGCACCGTGAGCAACATCGTCGCCAACGTGAAGTCGACGGCGGGCCCGTCCTGTGCCTTCAGCGTGGGTGCCACCACGGGCTCCTCGGGCACCGTCGCCCCCGGCACCGTCGCGGGGACGTACACGAACTCCTCCAAGGCGCTCGCCGTGCCGGCCACCAGCCCCGGTTCGCTGGGCCTCTGGAACGTCAAGGGCGGCACCAGTGGCACCACCACCTACTGCGTCAGCCCGTCGGTGCTCAAGCAGGGTGACAAGGCGTCGTTCTCCGCGACGTTCACGCTGACGGCCGACACCTCCGCGTACAACCCGGTCTCCATCACCTGACCGGACCTGGCCGGTGGGCGCGGATGGGGGTCCGCGTCCACCGGCACTCCGGCGTCTGCACCGTCGACGCCGTACCTGCATCGGAAAGGAAGACCATGACCCGTTCCCTTCGCAAGCTCGCCGTGAGCGGTGTCGCCGCTCTCGCGCTCGTCGGCGGCGGGTTCGCCGCCGCGGCTCCGGCCCTGGCGTCCGACGCCCCGCCCGGATCCTTCGAGATCGACTACGACGCCACCGGCACGTCCACGATCGTCAAGCCGAACTCGACGATCAAGCTCGGCCCGGCGGTCAGCAAGACCTACATCAGCGACTCCGGCGACGGCAGCTTCACCGCCGACCTCGCGCTGCCGCCCACGCAGTCGACGTTCAAGATCCTGGGGTTCATCCCGGTCAGCGCGACCGTCAACTTCGTTCCGGCCGGTCGGCTCACCGGCAAGATCTCCGACACGGTGCCGATCCAGCTGACCGCGACGGCGAAGTACTACATCAAGCTCACCAACGTGAAGGCCGCCGGGCTGCCGACGTTCCAGGGCAACAACTGCCAGACCGCTGCCCCGGTGAGCATCCCCGTCGCCACGCCCGCCGGCCAGGAGTTCGACCTGACCAACGGGGGCGCGCTGTCGGGCAAGTACACCATCGGCAAGTTCGCCAACTGCGGTCTCACCACGGGCCTGATCAACCTGCTCGTGCCGGGACCGAACAACACGCTGACCTTCCAGCTCAGCAACGGACGCTTCGTCGAGTAAAGCGGCTGTCAGTTCGAGCGCCGGCCCTGTCGTGACGGGGCCGGCGTTCGGCGTCCCGGGGCCCGATGCGAGGCCGGATCCCTTACGCCATAGGCGTTTTCCGGTTTCGGCAGGCCAATCGCCGCGTCAACGGTTACGGTGGTCGCCATGCAGTACCTCGAAGTATGCCGAGCCTCGTGACGGCCTCTCCCGACGTCTCCGCGTCCTGGCCGCCGGAGCGCGCTTCACGATCGCCGCGTCGGGCGGTGCCGCCGACGCTGGCCACCTTCATGCGGCCGGTGCTCGACGAGCTCACCGACGAGATCACCGCCGAGGTCCAGCGCCGTATCGCGGAGTACGGACCAGGCCCGGACGGCATCAACCTCACCAGTACCCGACTGACCATCACGCAGGCGGTGCGCTACTTCGTCGAGCAGGTCGAGGATCCCGACGCCTCCCGCGAGCAACTGGACGAGACCCTGCGCCGGCTCGGCCGGGGCATCGCCTACGAGGGACGCCGGTTGGAGGGGCTGCGCTCGGCGCTGCACATCGGCGCCGGACTCGCCTGGAAGCGCCTGCACGCCATGGCGAGTCGCCGCGGCCTCCCGGCCGGGATGCTCGGCGACATCGGCGACGACCTCTTCGACTTCATCGACTCCCTGGGCGTGCAGGCGAGCCAGGGTTTCTACGAGGCTCAGGCGCAGCTCTCCGACGCTGCCCACCAGTGGCGCAACCGGGTCCTGGAGCTGGTGCTGGCCGGCCATGCTGCCCCGCACGGTGACCTGGCAGCCCACGCCGCGGCAGGTGGCTGGGTCATCCCGGAGCAGGTGGCCCTCGTCGCGGTGCGGGTGACGCCGGGCGTCGAGCTGCCCTCGGCGCGGATGCTGCATCCGAGCGTGCTGGCCGCGCTGCACTCGGATCGACCGGTCGTGCTGCTACCGGCGCCGGTGACGCCGGCCCTCCGGCACGAGATCGAGGTCCTCTTCGCCGACCACCGCGTGGCGATCGGCTGCGACGTGCCGCTGGCCGACGCCGCCAGCTCGTTGCGCTGGGCGTGCCGGACGCTCGAGCTCGCCGAGGCCGGGGTGCTGCCCGACGCGCCGGTCATCGACTGCCGCGAGCACGTCGGCGCGCTGTGGATCCACGCCGAGCCGCTCTTCGCCGACATCGTGGCGCGGACCACGCTGGCCCCGCTGTTCGCCGAGCCCCGCAACAGTCGGCGGATCCTGGGGCGCACCCTGCTGCACTGGATCAGCACGCAGAGCCCGTCCGCGCCGGCGATGGCCGAGGCTCTCGGCGTCCACCCCCAGACGGTGCGGTACCGGCTCAAGCGCCTGCGCGACATTTTCGGCGACGGCATCGACGACCCACGGATCCGGCTGGAGATGTTCTTCGCGCTGCGGGCGACGGCGCCGAAGTGGAACGACGGGGAACCTGCGCCCTACTAGCCCGTCTGACACGTACTCGCTGCCGCGGCAGTAGTCAGGGCAGGACCTCTGCGGGCCGGACGGCGTCGTCGCCGGCCTCGGCGAGCCGGTGCTCGCCGTGGTGGTGACGGTGCTGGTCGTCACCCGTCGCGCGACGGGTGACCAGCGACTCCAGCAGTGCGAGGAGCAGTGCGGCGAGGACGAAGCCCGCAGCCACGGCCAGGCCGATGTCGAACGAGCGGGCGTAGTCACCCCGGCTCGAGGTGAGGTGGGCGAAGAAGGCAGAACCGACCGCGGCGATGCCGACCGCCGAGCCGATGCGCTGGCCGGTCTGCAGCAGGCCACCCGCAGTGCCGGCGTGACGCACCGGCACGTCGGCCAGGGTGAGCGTCTGGTTGGGCGCGATGACCATGCCGTTGCCGAAGCCCGCGACGAGCAGCGGCAGCGCGGTGGCCAGCCCGGTGCCGTGGTCGGGCCAGATCCGGGCGGCGAGGAAGGTGGCGGCAAAGCCGACGAGCACGAGCAGCAGCCCGAGCATGACCACCCGCCGGCCGAGACTGTCCACGAAGCGGCTGCCGACGGTGGCCATGATGCCGGAGCCGACCGCGAAGGGCGTGATGGCGAGCCCAGCCAGCAGCGCGGAGTACTGCTGACCGGTCTGCAGGAAGAGGGTGAAGACGAAGAAGAGCGGCGTGAAGCCGGCGAAGTAGAGCGCGATGAGCGACGAGCCGTAGCTGAACGAGCGCAGCCGGAACAGCTCCAGGTCGACGACCGGCTCCTTGCCCCGCCGCTTGTACCGGGCGTCCCAGGCCACGAAGAGCGCCAGCAGGACGACGGCGGCCGGCACCAGCAGCCACTTCGCGCTGCCCTTCCAGTTCTGCTCCTGGACGAAGGGCAGCAGCAGGACGACCGCTCCGAGGCCGAGCAGCAGCACGCCGACCGGGTCCAGGTCGTGGCGCCTCCCGTCGCGGGGCTTCGGAGCCGGGAGCAGCTTCAGCGCGAGCGGGATGGCGATCAGTCCGATCGGCACGTTGACGAAGAAGACGGCCCGCCAGCCGTGGTCGGTGCCGAAGAGCTCGATGAGCACGCCACCGAGCAGCGGTCCCACCGCGGTCGAGACGCCGACCATGCTGCCAAAGAGGCCGAAGGCCTTGGCCCGTTCCTTGCCGCTGAAGAGCTCCTGGATCAGCGCGCTGATCTGAGGCGTGAGCATGCCGCCGGCGAGTCCCTGGACCAGGCGCGCGATGACCAGGACGATCGCACTCGGCGCGGCGCCGCAGATCGCGCTCGCCAAGGTGAAGAGACCGAGCGCGACGACGAACATCGTGCGACGGCCGCGCAGATCGCCCAGCCGCCCGGCCGGGACCAGCAGCAGCCCGAAGGTCAGGGCGTAGCCGGAGACGACCCACTGCAGCTCGCTCTGGCTGGCGTCGAGGCCGGTCCGGATCGAGGGGAGGGCGACGTTGACGATCGAGACGTCCAGCAGCACCATCGATCCGCCGAGCAGGCAGACGGCGAGGGCCCGCCAGCGGTTCGGATCAGGTTGTTCGGTTGCGCTCACCACGACGGCATACCCGCGTGACGGGCGCGGCGTCACAGTGTCGAGGGTGGGATGCGTCCGATCTTGACGTACTCGCGGCGGGCGGCGTCGACGACGTGTCGCATCCCCACCTCGACGCCCTCGGCCACGGCGTCATGGACCGCGGAGAGCACCATGTTCCGGATGTTGCCGCCGGCCAATTCGACGGACTTGGCCAGCCGGTCGATCTCCACCGGGTCGTCGGCGGCAGCCGGGACACCAGCCAGGTGCAGCCGCCAGAGCCGGGCTCGGGTGGGCTCGTCCGGGTCCGGGAAAGTGATCATGAAGTGCAGCCGCCGGGCGAAGGCGGAGTCGATGTTGCCGCGCAGGTTGCTGGCGAGCACGACGATGCCGTCGAAACGCTCGACGCGCTGCAGCAGGTAGGCGATCTCCTGGTTGGCGTAGCGGTCCTTGGCGTCCTTGACCTCCGAGCGCGAGCCGAAGAGGGCGTCGGCCTCGTCGAAGAAGAGGACGGCGTTGGTGGCCTCGGCTTCGGCGAAGGCCTTCTCCAGATTCTTCTCGGTCTCCCCGATGTACTTGTCGACGATGGTCGACAGGTCGACCTGATAGAGGTCCATGCCCAGGGTGTCGGCGATGACGTGGGCGGCGAGGGTCTTGCCGGTACCGGGTGGGCCGGAGAAGAGCGCGCAGATGCCGGTGCCCTTGCCGCCCTTGCCGTACAGCGTCCCCATGGCGGCGACCTGGTCGCGGTAGCGGGCCCAGTCGATGAGCCGGGTGAACTCGGCGACCGCGGCCTCGGGGAGCATCAGGTCGTCCAGGCTCACTGCCGAGCCGGCATTGGCCCGGACGGCCCTGCCGCGACTCAGCTGCCGTGCGGAGTCCCGGACCCGGTCGGCCGAGACGGCGGCCTCACCGTGGACGGCGGCGGTGCGGCGCGCGTGGTCGGCGACGGTCGCGATCTGATCCGGCCGCAGCGGCATGCCGCTCACCTCGGCCGCCACCGCCTCGCCCAGCAGTGGAGACCACAGCGCGTGCCGCTGCGCCACCGACAGCGGCGGGGCGGTGACGGTGAGCGGCAGGCTGCCCGCTCGCGGATCCCATGGCTCGTTGCTCACCGCCAGGACGGGCACGACGGCGTCGGTGAGCGCTCGGGCAGGGACGAGGTCGGCCCCGGCCAGTACCAGGACCCTGCCGGTGAGGCCCGCCTCGAGCAGCAGGGCGGCGACGGCGCTCTCGACGGTGACGCCGTCGGGGAGGTTCCCGGCGAGGCCCAGGTCGGCCACCAGAGCGGGCACACCCGCCGCGGCACATGCCGCGGCGGCCATCGCGGTGCCGGGACCGCCGCGGGGGTCGAGGATCCAGACCAGGCGGGCCCCGGCGGCCAGCGCGGCGGCGACGGCGTCGGTCCCCGCCACCGGGACCGGCTCCACCTCGCGTAGCAGCGCCCGCGTGCCGGGCGAGGGTGTCGAGTCGCCGGCGAGGTACGCCGCCACCCGGGGTGGCAGCACGAGGCGCCGGCTGAGCAGGACGTCGTCGCCGGCGAGCTGCACCAGTCCGTCGTCGACGAGTCGGCCCGCCGGTCCGAAGCGGGCATGCGCCACCGAGCCCACCACCGGCAGGCCGGCCAGCTCCAGCGCAATCGCGACCGTGGGGCGTGCCGGGCCGTCGTCGCCCGAGAGCAGGCCCAGCAGCAGGTGCAGGCTGACGCTCTCCTCGGCCGCCGCAGCCACCGTCAGGAGCGCGGCATCGGCGTCGTCGAGGCCGAACCTCTCGGCCAGCTCGGCGAGGGTGGCGTCGAAGGCGCCCTCCTCGCCGAGGACGTCCAGCGCCTGCCGGGCATGGTCGGCACGGCTCCAGCCACCCTCGGCGCGGATCTCGACCGAGCGTCCCAGCGCCTGGTGGAGCCCGCTCATCGCGGCGCGCCGGCCCGGGACATCAGGTCGCGGCGCCGGCCGCGGCGGACTTCTTCATCGCGGCGCGCCGAGCGACGGCCTCGGCCGCCAGGTCCTTGGTGACGTGCTTCTTCAGCTGCAGCAGCGCGTACTGCGGATCCACCGGTTCGCCGGAGGTGGGGTCGGTGATCTTGGCGCCGGCCACGTTCCACTTCTCCTTCTCGGCGACGGCGAGGAGAGCCTTCTCGCTGAAGTCCTTGACGATGCTGGACCAGGCGGGGTCCTTCGCCATTGCCGCGAGCAACGCGTCGCGTTTCGCGGTGGCTGCGGAGGCGTCCGCCTCGTCCAGGAGCTTGTCGGCCTTCGTCTCCTCGCGGTCCTCGGCCTCGAAGACGCGGAAGTTCATGGCGACGCCGCTCTCCCGGAGCGAGAGCAGCAGCGTGATCAGCGCGTCGCGGGACTCCTTCTCGCCGGCCTGGTTGTTGCTGAGGAAGTCGATCTTCCCCGCCTCGACGCGGAGCTTGCCGGCCACCGCCGTGTCGCTCCGGTCGAGCAGCTTGCTGTGGTCGTCGTCGGGGATCTCGCCCAGGGCGAGGTGCAGCTGGTGGCCGTGGTCGGCGGCGAAGAGCTGCCGGCCGTCGGGCGCGGCGAACTTCTTGTCGGTCGTGTCGGCGAGCTCTCCCTCCAGCTCGCCGGCCGAGCTGCGGTAGAGCAGGCCACCCTTGAGGGTGACGGCGGTGCGTTCCAGGTCGAGGGAGGTCGGGGCTGCCAGCCCGTCGGCCTTCTCCTCGGTCCGGTCGCCGGCGGGGGTCGCCGAGCCCTGCTTGCCTGCGTCCTTCTTCTCCTCGGCGACCGGCTCGCCGGCCAGACGCTTCTTCAGGTTGCGGAGTGCGATCTTCTTCTTGATGGCAGCCGTCGCGACGAAGTAGGCGATCCAGGGATCCTTGCCCTTCGCCGCGGCACTGGCGCTGACGGCCAGGCCGCCACCCGTGGCGCGGGCGAGCTCGCGGTCGATGGCGCCGATCTCCTCGCGGAACTTCGTTCGGGCTTCGATCTTGGCCGTGTCCTTGGCCTTGGACTCCTCGGCGGTGGGCTCGAATTCGGCCTCCAGCTCGCTCTGTGTCGGCCCGGCTGCTGCGGCGGCGCCAGCGGCAGGCGCGTCGGGCTCGTCGTCCTTGCCCTCGGCGAGGACCTCGCCCGGTTCGGTGCCGAAGTCACTGTCGCCGCCGGAGACATCGGTCTCGAAGGAGAGCTCGGCCATCGCCGGTTCGGCCGCGGCCGGTGCAGCCGCCGCGGGCTCGGTGGCGGTGCCCTGCGCGCGCTCGGCGCGGGCCGCGGCCTCCTGCGCTTCCAGATCGGGGCCCGGCTCGGGCTCAAGTTCCGGTTCGGCCTTGGCCTCGGTGGGGGCCGGAGACGCCGCGGCCGAAGTGGCGGCCGGAGCGACGGCCGGAGCGGCGGCGGTGGCCGGAGCGGCGGCGGTGGCCGGAGCGGCGGCGGTGGCCGCCACTGCTGCGGCCGGGGCGGCGGGCTCGGCAGTGGTCGTGGTCTCGGCGTCCTGCTTGCGCTCGCCGGGCTCGGCGGCCGCGACATCGGCGAACTCCGGGTGATCGTCGAAGAACCACGCCGGGATGATGGGGTCGTCGTCACCGGTAGCCGGGACGGCGGCGGGCGGTGCAGTGACCGCGTTGGCGCGCTTGCGCCCGGAGGCAACCCCGGTCACGGCCGTGGCGTCCTTCGCTTCGGCCGCGGGCTCGGTCGTGGGTCCGGCGGCAGTCGCGGGTGCGGCGGCGGCCGCGGGTGCGGCCGCGGGTGCGGCGGCAGTCGCTGTTGTGGCGGTGGCCGGCTTGGGCTTGCCCGAGACCAGCCGCTTGGCCGAGGCGTCGACCTTGTCGCCGGCCTTGGTCAGGGTGTGGTCGACCTTGCTGCCGACCGCGGCGATCCGGTTGTCGACGGCGGCCTCGATGGTGCCGGGGATGTTGGTGACCCTCGCGCCGACGGCGTTGACGACCCGGCCGGCGGTCTGTCGCTGCAGCTCCTGCGCCTTGTCCTTGGCGCCCTGCTGCACCCCGGAGAGCAGCTGCGTCGCCACGGCGGGCATGGGGAACGGCGCCTTCGGCGTGAGCGCGCTCATCGCCGTCGTGCTGATCTTGTCGGTGGCGCTCTCGAGCTGTTCGTACAACTTGTCGAAGAAGCCCATGGCGTCCCGTCCTCGGCGATGATCGCGGTCAGGCTACGCCGGGGGTCGGCTGCCCGAACAGGTGCGGACGGCCCGGAGCAGAAGTCGATATCGTCGCCTGGTGACCACCTCGGAACGTGCCTTCGTCACCGCCCACCGGGACGAGCTGCTCGCTGACCTCGACGCCTGGCTGCGCATTCCGGGCATTTCGGCACAACCGGAGCGCCACGCCGACGTCCGTCGCAGCGCCGAGTGGTTCGCCGACGCCGCGCGGTCGGCGGGCTTCCCCACCGTCGAGGTGCTGGACGACGGACCCTGGCTGCCGGCCGTCTACGCGGAGTGGCCCAGCGACGATCCGGCTGCGCCCGTCGTCCTGGTCTACGGCCACCACGACGTGCAGCCGGTGGATCCGCTGGAGCTCTGGCACACCGATCCGTTCGTCCCCACCGTCGACGGCGACCTGCTGCGTGCGCGCGGCGCGTCGGACGACAAGGGTCAGCTGCTGTTCCACCTGCTCGGCGTCCGCGCGCACCTCGCCGCCACCGGACGGAACAGCCCGGCCGTGACGCTGCGACTGATCATCGAGGGCGAGGAGGAGTCGGGCTCACCGCACTTCGAACAGCTGCTGGCCACCCACGCCGACAAGCTCTCGTGCGACGTCTGCGTCGTCACCGACACCGGCATGCTCGCGCCGGACGTCCCCAGCACGGTCACCGGCATGCGCGGTCTCGTCGCCGCCACGGTGAGCCTGCACGGCCCGGATCTCGACCTGCACTCCGGCCAGTTCGGCGGCGCGGTGCCCAACCCGGCGACCGCGGTGGCCCGGCTGGTCGCGGCGCTGCACGACGACGCGGGCCGCGTGCAGGTGCCGGACTTCTACGACGACGTCGTGGAGCTGACTGACCACGAGCGGGCCCTCTTCGCCAAGGTCCCGGCCGACGACGCCCAATTCCTCGCAGTGGCACAGTCGCGCGCTGTCTACGGCGAGGCCGGGTTCTCCACGCTCGAACGTCTCGGCGCGCGGCCCACCGCCGAGGTCAACGGCATCGGCGGGGGATACCAGGGCGCCGGGCACAAGACCATCGTGCCGAGCGACGCGCAGGTCAAGATCAGCTTCCGGCTCGTGGCGAACCAGGATCCGGCAGCCATCGCCGCGGGCTTCGAACGCTTCGTCGCCGACCACGTCCCCGACGGCATCGACGCGACCGTCGAGTGGGAGGGGTCCGGTGTCCGTGCCTGCTTGGTGCCGATCGGGACCCCCGCCTACGTCGCGCTGACCGACGCCATCTCGGAGGCCTTCGACGGCGCCGAGGTGTTGCCGACCCGGGAAGGTGGCAGCGGCCCGGAGGCGGCGCTGCAGCAGGCACTCGGCGCACCGCTGGTCTTCCTCGGCGTCGGCCTGCCCGACGACCAGATCCACGCGCCGAACGAGAAGGTCTCGCTGCCCATGTTGTACAAGGGCGCGGAGGCAGCCGCGCATCTGTGGTCGCGGCTGGCCGAGGTGGGGCGTGCCGGTCTCACCGTCGCCGCGGGAGAGCCGTCGTGAGAACCCGCCAGCTGCTCGCCGGCCTGCTCGCGACGACCTCGCTGGCCCTCGCCGGCTGTGCCCAGGTCGTCGACGGCAGCGGCACCGAGGCGGCGGCCTCGTCCTCCGGCGACTTCCCGACGCCCACCTCCAGCCCGACCGGGTCCACCGACCCGACGCAGTCCTCGGACTCGGTGCCGTCACCGACCCTCACCTCGGGATCCAGTAGCGGGAGCAGCCCCGACCCGGACTTCCGCTGCCCCGGCATCACCTACTCCAGCGCCCGCATGACCTTCGACTGTCTCTCCGACGACATGAAGGTCAGCACGGGTGGCACCGTCTTCTCGATCTCCATGGCGCAGACCGTCGAATCGGTCTCCGGTCTCACCATGGCGCAGGGCGCGATGCTCTACACGGGCTCGGCGAAGACCTTCCCCTCGATCGCCGCCGACATCCGCATCGACATGACCAACAAGGGCTACTACGGCACCGACCCCGACTACGACCTCGACGATGTCGAGTACTCCACGCTGGACGGGCACAAGGCCTACACGGTCGCCGACACCATCACCTACAACGCGGCCTGGACCGCGTCGAAGAAGTCCAAGGTGAAGACCGAGAAACGGTGGCTCGTCCTGGTCCAGCTCAACGACGGCCGCTTCACGGCGTGGTTCGCGAGCATCCCCGACGTCGCCAAGCAGTACTGGTCCCGTGTGCCCGCGGCGATACGCTCCATCACGATCAACGAGTAGCGGCGGCCGGGGCTGCCGTCGGTCCGGGCGTCCGGTCCGTAGGGTGAGCGTGTGCCACCCCGTGCCAAGAAGCTGCCGTCGCCGTCCTTCGACCTGACGCACCACACGCTGAGCAACGGCTTGCGCGTCGTCGTCGCGCCCGACCGCTCGGCGCCCGTCGTCGGCGTCGCCGTGCTCTACGACGTCGGTATCCGCAGCGAGCCGGAGGGGCGAACCGGTTTCGCGCACCTCTTCGAACATTTGATGTTCCAGGGCTCGGCCACGCTGGAGAAGCTCGAGCACTTCCGCTACGTCCAGTCCAGTGGCGGCACCTTCAACGGCAGCACCCACTTCGACTACACCAACTACTTCGAGGCGCTGCCGTCCAACGCCCTGGAGCGGGGACTCTTCCTGGAGGCCGACCGGATGCGCAGCCCGCGCATCACCGAGGAGAACCTCGCCAACCAGCTCGAGGTCGTCAAGAACGAGATCCGCGTCAACGTCATGAACCGGCCCTACGGCGGGTTCCCCTGGATCCACCTGCCGGCCGTCCTCTTCGACACCTTCGCCAACTCGCACAACGGCTACGGCGGTTTCGAGGATCTGGAGTCGGCGACGGTCGAGGACGCGGCCGACTTCTTCACCACCTACTACGCCCCGTCCAACGCCGTGCTCGCCGTCGCCGGCGACCTCGACGCCGACGAGACGCTCACCCTGGTCGAGAGGCACTTCGGCGGCATCAAGAAGCGCGCCAAGCCGAAGCGCCCCAGCTTCGCCGAGCCCGCACTCACCGCCGAGCGCCGCGACACGCACCACGACGCCCACGCCCCGATCCCCGCGGTGGCCATCGGCTACCGGCTCGCCGACCCCGTCGGCGACCTCGACGGTCTGCTGGCCAAGCTGCTGCTCTGCGAGGTCCTCACCGACGGCGACGCGTCCCGACTGCAGCGCCGGCTCGTGCAGCGCGACCACCTGGTCACCGACATCTCGGCCTATGTGGGGGAGTTCGGCGATCCGTTCGACGAGCGCGACCCCACCACGCTGACCTTCAGCGCGCACTACCCCGATGCCGGCGCGCTGGAGGCCATCCTCCGCGCCCTGGACGAGGAGCTCGCCCGCGTGGCGGACGGCGGTTTGGAGCCCGGTGAGCTCGACCGGGTCCGTACCCGGCTGGTGAGCGTGATGCTGCGCGACATGGACGCCGTCATCTCCCGCACGCTGGAGTTCGCGAAGTTCCAGCTCATCCACGGCCGGGCCGAGCTCATCGCCGAACTGCCCGAGCGGCTCGCGGCAGTGAGCGAGGCCGCGGTCCGCGCCGCCGCGGCCGAGCTGCAACCGCAGCGCCGGGCCGTCCTCGAACTCGTCGCCGGAGGGGCCAAGTGACCGCCGCCAAGAAAGCCGCCAGCAAGGCTGCCGCTAAGAAGGTCACACCCGCGAAGCCGGCTGTGGCCGGCGTTCCGGCGTTGACGGCACCGCGGACGGCTCGCGCGCTCAAGACCCTCTCGACGACACTGCCGAACGGGCTGCGGGTCGAGGCCGTCCGCAAGCCGGGGGTGCCGATCGTCGAGGTCCGGCTGCGTTTGCCGTTCCTCTCGGCCAAGGCCGGCCACCCCGCGCGGGCCTCGCTGCTCAGCGACACGCTGCTGACGGGGGCCGACGGTCGGGACCGCGCCGGCCTCGCCGCCCACATCCAGAGCCTCGGTGCCGACCTCTCGGTCTCGGTCGACGCCGATCGCCTGGTCATCGGCGGCAACGCGCTCGCCACCAACCTCCGGCCCCTGCTGGAGCTGGTGGCGGGGGTCGTGACGGCGCCGGCCTTCGCCAAGGACGAGGTCGCCACGGAACGGGACCGCCTCGTCGAGCGGCTCACGATCGCCCGGGCACGCAGCGGGGTCGTCGCCAGTGAGGCCCTGTCGCGGCGGATGTTCGGCGACCACCCCTACGCCCTGGACCTCCCGGACCCGGACGCCGTCGCCGCCGTGACCCCGGCCCAGCTGCGCGCGCTGCACGGCTCCCTGGTCTGCCCGGGCAAGGCCGTGCTGGTGATCGTCGGCGACGCGGTCCCGGCCCGCATGGTGGAGTATGCGCAGGCCGCCTTCGCCGACTGGACCGGCGACGCGCCGGCGGCGAAGGTGCCGGCGCTGCCTGACCCCGCAGCCGGGCCGCTGCTGCTCATCGACCGTCCCGGCTCGGTGCAGACCTCGCTGCGGATGGGGCGCCGGGCGATCCCGCGCGAAGACCCCCGCTTCCCCGGCCTGCAGCTGGCCAACCTCATCTTCGGTGGCTACTTCTCCTCGCGCTGGACGGAGAACATCCGCGAGGACAAGGGCTACACCTACGGTCCGCACAGCCGGTTGGAGCACCACGCCCTCGGCTCGACGCTGAGCCTGGAGGTCGAGGTGGCCAGTGAGGTCACCGCCCCGGCGATGCTGGAGACCTGGTACGAGCTGGGCCGCATCGCGTCGCTGCCGGTGACCGAGGCCGAGGTGGACGCGGTGCGTCAGTACGCGATCGGCACACTGGCGCTCTCTACCGCGACGCAGGCGGGGCTGGCATCCACGCTGTCGGCGCTCTCCGCCTTCGGCCTGGGGCTCGACTGGATCAAGGAGCACCCGGCTCGGCTGCTCAAGACCACGGTGGCGGACGTCAGCGCCGCGGCGGCCGAGTTCTTCACTCCCGCCTCGTTCACCTCGGTGATGGTGGGCGACAGCGCGCAGATCGCGGGGCCGCTCGCCGGCCTGCTCCAGATCGAGACGGCGGGGTGAGCGGCTCGCCGCTCTCGGATCGTCCGGGGCCGCCCCTTGCCCGCGAGGCCTTCGACCGCGCCGCCCACCGCCGCACCGACGACGCGTGGCTGGCGGCGGCCTGGCCCGAGGCGCGGGTGGTGCTCATCAGCCCCGGCTCGGCGACACCGGTCGGGGCGAACGGTCACGCGGACTTCCGCGCGGCGACGACGCTCGGCGAGCCGTCGCGCCGCCTCCTCGGGGTGGTCGACGGCGTCCCGTACTTCACGGTGACGGCCGAGCCGGACGGCGCCGACAGCGCCGACGCAGGCTGGCTGACCCTGCGCGACATCGGCGCGCGGAGCACCGACCTCGAGGGCGCGCTGCTCGCCACCGCCATCGGCCTGGAGCAGTGGCATCAGAAGCACACCCACTGCCCGCGCTGCGGGGCGGCGACGACCGAGATCAACGCGGGGTGGGTGCGGCAGTGCCCCAATGACGGCAGCCACCACTTCCCGCGGACCGATCCGGCCGTCATCATGCTCATCACCAGTCCGGACGGCGAGCAGGTGCTCCTCGGACGCGGTCAGCAGTGGGGACCCGGCCGCTTCTCGACACTCGCCGGCTTCGTCGAGCCGGGGGAGTCGCTGGAGCAGGCCGTCGCGCGTGAGGTCTTCGAGGAGGTCGGGGTCGGGGTGCGCGACGTCCGCTACGTCGCCAGCCAGCCGTGGCCGTTCCCTGCCTCGCTGATGCTCGGCTTCACCGCGGTGCTGGACGGCGACCCCGGCATCACCGTGGATCCTGTGGAGATGGCCGAGGCCGGCTGGTTCACCCGTGAGGACGTCCGCCGGGCCGCAGACTGGACCGACGACCTGACCACGCCGCTCGATGTGGACGAGAGCGTGAGACTTCGCGCCATCCCGCCGCACTTCTCCATCTCGCGCTTCCTCATCGACGGCTGGCTCTGACGCCTCACCCCCCGCTACTGGACCCCTCAGCCCCCGCTGTTGGACCCCTCACGCCCCGCTGCTGGACACCTCGCTACTGCCGAGTGGTCGATTCCCACTGCGAGTGGTCGCCCCGGGCGCGACCACTCGGTGCAGGAATCGACCACTCGGCGGCGTGGTGAGGTGACGCCGGCGTGGTGAGGTGACGCCGGCGTGGTGAGGTGGCGCCGGGTCAGTCGGCGGGGTCGGCCATGGCGAGCAGCTCGGCCGCGGCGGCGTCGGGGTCGGTGACCTTGATCGTGGTCATCCCCAGCGCCCGGGCCGGCTTGAGGTTGATGCCGAGATCGTCGAGCATGATCGTCTTCGCCGGGTCGGCGCCGAGGCGTTGCAGCGCCAGCTCGTAGATCGCCGCCTCCGGCTTGCGGACGCCGTCGACGCTCGACTCGATCACGGCGTCGAAGGTCTCGAAGACCCAGGCGGCGTCCGGCTCGGCGTGCAGCGTGCGGATGTTGTTGGTGATGAGCCCGACCCGGAGGCCCAGCTCGCGGCAGCGCTCGATGGCCGCGAGCATGGCCGGGTAGGCGCTCTCGCGGGACGGCCCCAGCGATTGCAGTGCGGCGACCACCTCGGCGCCGTCGAGCCGATGTCCCAGGGCAGCCGCCTCGTCGGTGAACGCCGCGGCGAAGGCCGCCGCGTCCAGCTCCCCGCGCTCGGCTCGGGCCCAGGCGTTGTCGTCCGGGTTGTGCGAGTTGACCTCACGGACGGCGTCGGGTGACCCGCCCGCGCGGCGGGCGAGCTCGGCGAAGGCGGCGAAGGGGCTGGCGATCACCACCCCGCCGAAGTCGAAGAGCACGGCCTCGAAACGCGACGGGGACATCATGCCCGTCACTCTGTCAGGCGCCGGCACCGACCGACTCGAAGGCCTGCCACATCCGGGCGTAGCGCCCGTCGGCGGCGAGCAGGTCGTCATGGCTGCCGGACTCGACGACCGTCCCGTCAGCCATGACGACGATGCGGTCAGCGGCGCGGGCGGTGGGGAGGCGGTGGGCGATGACGACGGTGGTGCGACCGTGCGCGACCTGCGCCATCGCCCGGTTCACCCGCGCCTCGGTGGCCAGGTCGAGGCTGGACGTCGCCTCGTCGAGCAGCAGCAGCACCGGGTCGGCCAACTGCGCCCGCGCCAGCGCGATGAGCTGCCGCTGCCCGGACGACAGCGAGCCGCCCCGCTCGCCGAGGACGGTCCGGTAGCCCTGCGGCAGCGTCGCGATCACGTCGTGGGCGCCGACGGCACGGGCTGCGGCCTCCACTTCGGCGTCAGTCGCCTCCGGACGGCCGTAGGCGATGTTGTCCCGGACCGGGCCGGTGAAGAGGAACGACTCCTGCGGCACGTAGCCCAGTCCCCGGCGGAAGTCGCCGAGCGAGAGCCGGCGCAGGTCGTGCTCGTCGACGCAGACCCGTCCGGTCACCGGATCGTAGAAGCGGGCCAGCAGCTTGAGTACCGTCGACTTGCCGGCGCCCGTCTCGCCGACGAGGGCCACCGTCTCGCCGGCTGTGACCTGCAGGTCCACGTCGTGCAGCGCGTCGTTGCCCTCGGCCAGGGCGCCGGGGTAGGCGAAGCCGACCCGTTGGACGGTCACCGCGCCACGCCGCTCGCGCCACTGCTCGGCCTGCTCCGGCTCGGGGGTCAGCGTCTCCAGCGCCATCACCTCGGCGATGCGGTTGACCGAGACCCGGGTCTGCTGCCAGGCGTCGAAGACCTGGGACAGCTGCTGGATGGGGGCGAAGAACATGTCGATGTAGAGCAGGAACGCGATCAGCGTTCCGACGGTGATCGCGCCGCTGTCGATGAGCGCCGAGCCCACCCCGAGGACGAGGGCGTCCGCGACGGCGGAGAGGAAGAGGACGAACGGGAAGTACAGCGACACCAGCCGCTGTGCTGCGACCCGTGAGCGCCAGTAGCTCAGACCCAGCTCGTGGAAGCGGTGGGACGACGCCGCCTCGTGGCCGAAGGCCTGCGTCTCACGGATGCCGGAGACGTCCTCCTGGAAGGCGCTGTTGACGACGGCGATGCGATCGCGGGACAGGTCGTAGAGGCGCGTCGAGCGCTGCCGGAACCACCACGTCGCCAGCCCCAGCGGCACCATGACGGACAGCACCACGAAGCCGAGCTGGACGTCGATGACGAGTAGCGCCACCCCGACCCCGACAAAGGTCACCAGTGCGACCAGCGCCCCGAGCAGGCCGTTGCTCACCAGCTGCTCGAACTGGTCCACGTCGGTCGTCATCCGGGTCATGATGCGACCGGCCTGCTCACGCTCGTAGTAGTCCAGGGAGAGCCGCTGCAGCTGCGACCAGATCCGGACCCGCAGCGAGAACATGATCCGCTCGGCGGTGCGGCCGGTGACGAAGGTGGCGCCGATGCTCACCACCAGTCCGATCGCGGTGATGACCAGGAAGGCCGCCGCGCAGGCGAAGAGCGCCCCGCGGGACTGGTCCACCACACCCCGGTCGACGCCGGCGCGGACCAGGGCTGGTCCGGCCAGGCCGAAGACGGCGTCCAGGATCACCAGGCCGAAGCCGAGGGCGAAGGCACGCCGGAATTGGCGCAGCAGGCCGCCCAGGGAGAAGTGGCGATCCCGCGAGTGGTCGCGGGCCGGGTCGACCGCGATGTCGTCGCGGACCGGGGGGAGCGCCTCGACCCGGGCCAGCAGGTCGGGAGTCGCCGGCAGGCCGGCCATCGCGGCGGCAGTACTCGCCGGGCCGCCGCCCACCGTCCGGGCCGTCGCGGTCCGGGACGGGGCCGCCGCGGCTGGCCCCCAGGCCTGCGACGTCACCGCGGCCAGGGCCTCGATGCTGTCGCCGGCCTCGCGCAGCGGCTCCTCGGCCAGCCCGGAGAGCAGCGCGCGGTACCGCGCGCTCGACGCCGAGAGCTCGTCGTGCGTGCCCTGCTCGATGGCCTTGCCCTCGGCCATGACGACGATGCGATCGGCCAGGTGCAGGGTGGAGGCGCGGTGCGCCACCAGCAGCGTGGTGCGTCCGTCCAGGACGTCACGCAACCCGTCGTGGATGGCGGCCTCGGTGGTGGCATCGATGGCGCTGGTGGCGTCGTCCAGCACCAGGACGCGAGGGTCGGCGAGGACGGCCCGGGCCAGGGCGACGCGCTGGCGCTGTCCGCCGGAGAGGGTGAGGCCGCGCTCGCCGACCACGGTGTCGTAGCCCCGCGGCAGCCGCGTCACGAAGTCGTGCGCCTGCGCCACTCTCGCTGCGGCCTCGATCTCGGCGGGGGTCGCGTCGGGACGGCCGAAGGCGATGTTCGCGCCGATCGTGTCGGAGAAGAGGAAGCTCTCCTCGAAGGCCATGCCGACCTGCCGGCGCAGCGACTCCAGGGTCAGCGTCCGCACGTCATGACCGTCGAGGCGGACCGAGCCGGCCTGCGGGTCACGGAACCGGGCGACCAGCATCGCGACCGTGGACTTGCCGCTGCCGCTCGCCCCGACCAGCGCGACCCGCTCGCCGGGCTCGATGCGCAGCGAGAAGCCGTCGAGGACGGGAGTCTCGCCGTACCCGAAGCGGACATCGCGGAACTCCAGCGCGCCGTCCGCGCGGTCGAGGGTGACCTCGCCGTCGGTGACACCGGAGCGCATCGCCAGCAGCCCGAAGATCCGCTCCACGCCGGCGCGGGCCTGCTGCCCGACGGTGAGCAGCCCGGCCAGCTGGCGGGACGGGGCGACGAACTGCCCGACGTAGGTGGAGAAGGCGAGGAACGTGCCGAGGCTGATCGAGCCGTCGAGGGCCAGCAGTCCGCCGAGCAGCAGCATGGCGACCTGGGCCAGCGTGGGGATGGCCTCGAGCAGGGGCTGGAACCGCGCCGTCAACCGAACGGCCCGGACCCGCGCGCCGTAGAGCGTGCGGGCGACGCCGGTGAGGCGCTCCAGCTCCCGCGCCTCCTGGCCGAAGGCCTTAACGACGCGCACCCCGCTGACACCCTCGTCGACGATCTGCGCGACGTCACCTTCCTTCTGCTGCGCGTCCCAGGAGGCGGGGAAGATGCGCGTGCGCATCCGGTAGGAGACGGCGAAGAGCGCGGGGATCACGACCAGTGACACCGCGGCCAGCGGCGGTGACAGTACGAACATGACCACGACGGCGAGCACCATCTGGATCGCGTTGCCGGTGATCAGCGGCAGGAAGGAGAGCAGCCCGACGACCAGGGTGGAGTCGGAATTCGCACGGGAGACGAGCTGGCCCGTGGGCAGGGTGGCCAGCGTGCCCTGGTCCAGTTGCTGCAGGTGGTCGTGGACGGCGTTGCGCAGATCCAGCTGCACGCTGTAGGCGACCTGACCGCCCCGGTAGCGGCGCAGATAGGCCAGTGCGAAGCTGGCCCCGGCGACGGCGAAGAGCACCAGCAGCCACGGCCAGAGCGGGTCGCGACGCGCCACCACGACCTCGTCCACGATCTCGCGCGCCACCAGCGGCACCACCACCTGCGCGGCACTGCCGAAGAGGGCCGCGGTGAAGGCGATGACGACGTTGCGACGGTGCCGCAGCGCGGCCCGAGCGATCAGCCGCAACCAGCCGGGGGAGTCCTTCTCGTCTCCCATGGCCGTCACGTCCACTCACAGTACGGACGGGGTACGACAGGGCGCTGCGTTCTCATCCGGCCGTCAGTCCGCGCACGGCGGGACGACGCGGATCGTCGAGCTTGACGACGACGTCGGCGAGTTCGGCGGGGGCGACGGTGGCCTCGTACTCGGCGAAGGCCGGCAGCGTCCAGGCGTCCTCGGGCGGCGTGCGCCGCGCGAGGGCGGCGGGGGAGAGCGCCAGGTGGACGACGACGTCGAGATCCAGGCCGAGGCCGAGCAGCAGCTCGCCGTGCAGCACGAGGACGGCGCCGTCGGGCAGCGGCTGCGGCACGGCGTGGGTGGAGCGATCGGTGTCGGGATCGCGCAGTGACGGGAGGTACTCACCGCGCGTCACGGCCGGCCGCAGCACCTCCCGCTGCAGCGCGGCGTGGTCGAGCCAGGTCAGGTACGACTCGACGTCCTCGCGGCCGTACTCGAGCCGGACGGACGCATCCCGCCAGAAGAGCCTCGACCTCAAGCTCACCGTCGGCCGACCACGGGCCTGCAGTGGCTCGACGAGCCTCGTCGCCCACTCCTCCGGTTCGGCGGCGGGGGGCCCGTCGATCGCGACCCGCACCACGCCGGGCCGGTCGGCGATCAGCTCGGCCAGGGCATCTGCCAGGCGCTCCGGCGTCAGCGGGCGCCAGGCGCTCACGCAGCCAGCTTGGCCTTGACCTGCCCGACGGAGGGGTTGGTGAGGGCGGTGCCGTCGGCGAAGACGAGGGTCGGGACGGTGCGGTTGCCGCCGTTGGCGCTCTCGACGATGGCTGCGGCGTCCTCGACGCGCTCGATGTCGACCTCGACGTAGTCGATGCCTTCGCGGGCGAGCTGGGCCTTGAGCCGGTTGCAGAAGCCGCACCAGCTGGTCGTGTACATGGTGAACATCGGGTCGTTCGCTCCTCGGGTCGTGGCCTCGATCCTACGAACCCCTGCCGACGTCCGGGCATTCCGACGTCCCACAAGGCAGATTGCACAAGAAGCATTGCGCAAGGAGTCTTGTGTAATTAGGCTCCCTGCCATGGCTGACGAAACCACCCGGCAGATCACGGACACCAAGGTGCTGGCGATCCTGTCCCACCCCCTGCGACGCCGCCTGATGGACATCCTGCTGCTGGAGGGCCCGGCGACGGCGACCGCGCTGGCCGAGCACACCGGGCAGGCGGTGGGCAACATCAGCCACCACCTGAAGATGCTCGCGGGGGTCGACCTCGTCGCCGAGGCGCCGGAGCTGGCCCGTGACCGGCGCGAGCGCTGGTGGCGCCTCGTGGCCCGGACCGTCCAGTGGAACACCAGCGACTTCGCCGGAGACCCGGCCAGTGAGGCGGTCGAACAGGCCGCCGTCTCCCTCAACGTCGACCGGCAGGTGAGCTTCGTCCGGGCGTGGAACGACGCCGATCCCGACGAGCGGGCCCACTGGGGCGACGGTCCGTTCGCGACGGCCACCTGGCTGCGGCTTACCCCCGAGGAGCTGCGGGAGTACGGCAGGGAGCTGCGGGAGGTCATGTCGCGGTGGGGCGAGCGCGAGCTGCCCGAGGACGGGCAGGAACGCCGTCCGGTCTTCACCTTCGCCCACGGCGTCCCGGCGAAGCCGTGAGCGGCGCCGGGCCGCTCGCCGGCGTCCGCGGTCGCGACTTCCGCCTGCTCTGGTTCGGTGAGACCGCCTCGGCGCTGGGGTCCAGCGTCACCGCGCTCGCGCTGCCGCTGGTCGCGCTGACGCAGGTCGGGGCGGGCGTCGTCGCCATCGGCGTGCTCGAGGCCGTGGCGTGGCTGCCCTGGCTGGTCATCGGGCTGCCGGCCGGTGCCTGGGTGGACCGCCTCTCACCCCGCCGGATCATGATCTGGTGCGACGTCGTCTCGCTCGTCGCCTTCGCCAGCATCCCGGCGGCGGCCCTCGCGGGCGCGCTCACGCTGGCGCAGCTCGTCGTCGTCGCCGCGGCCGTGGGTGTGGCCAAGGTCTTCTTCTCCACCTCGTACCGGGCGATGATCCCGACGCTGGTGGGGGAGGGTGAGCTGGTCACGGCCAATGCCCGGTTGCAGGGTGCGGAGTCGGCCGCCACCATCGGCGGGCCGGGCGTGGGCGGGCTGCTCGCCCAGCTTGTCGGGGCTGCGAACGCGCTGCTGGTCGACGCCGTCAGCTTCGCCGTCTCCCTGGGCTGTCTGCTGCGGATGCGGCCGGACGCACCGCGTCCGATCACCCCGCGGCGCCGGCTGCGCGACGAGGTCGCCGAGGGGGTCCGGATCGTGGTCCGCGACCGGCTGCTTCGGACCTTCGCGATCAACGGCGCCTGTGCCAACCTGGCGCTGACTGGCGCGAACGTCCTCGTCGTGGTCTTCCTGGTCCAGGGGGTGGGCCTCGGTGCGGGGGCCGCGGGACTGCTCATCGCCGTGGCGGGCGCCGGCGGTGTCCTCGGCGCGCTGGTGGCGCCGCGGCTGGCCCGTCGCGTCGGCACCGCCCGCGCGCTGTTGATCTTCACCGTCGCCGGACCGGCCTCGGCCCTGCTCGTCCCGTTCACCGGGACCGGAGCGGCGGCGGCCTGCTTCGTCGTCGGGGACGCCGGACTGGTGGCGGCGTGCGTGGCCGGCAACGTGATCCGCGCCAGCTTCGTCCAGGGTTACTGCCCGCGGGAGCTCTTCGGCCGGGTCACCACGACGCAGCAGGTCGTCAACTACGGCGCTATCCCGCTTGGTGCGGTCCTCGGTGGTGCGCTGGGTGCCGGACTGGGGTACCGCAGCGCGCTCGTGGTCGTCTTCCTCGGTTACCTCGCCTCGACGCTGCTGCTGGTCTGCTCGCCGGTGCGCCGGCTGCGGAATCTGCCCACCCGTCTGGAGGCCGTGTCCGACCCCGCTGGCAGGATCGCTGTCCGTGACCGCCGCCGCCGCCGAGCAGATCCTCGAGGGCCTCGACCCCGAGCAGCGCGCCGCGGCCTCCGCCGTGCGGGGCCCGGTCTGCATCCTCGCCGGCGCGGGGACGGGCAAGACCCGCGCCATCACGCATCGCATCGCCTACGCGGTGCGCTCCGGGGCCGTCCCGGCCGGGCAGCTGCTCGCCGTCACCTTCACCGCCCGCGCCGCCGGTGAGCTGCGGACCCGGCTGCGGAGCCTGGGAGCCCACGGCGTCCAGGCGCGGACGTTCCACGCCGCGGCGCTGCGGCAGCTGCAGTACTTCGCGCCCCGCATCCTGGGCGGCGGCATGCCCGACGTCATGGACAGCCAGCTCCGCGTCGTCGGCAACGCGGCGGCGCGGCTGCGGCTCAAGGTCGACCGCACCGAGCTGCGAGACCTGACGAGCGAGATCGACTGGGCCAAGTCGGTGCTCGCCACGCCCGAGGGCTACGAGGCGAAGGCCCGCGAGGCGCGACGTGAGCCGCCGATGACGGCCGGGACGGTGGCCAGGCTCTACGAGGAGTACGAGGCCACCAAGCGGCGGATGGGCGTCATCGACTTCGCCGACCTGTTGCTGATCATGGCCGCCGGCATCGAGCAGGACGCCGTGGTGGCCGAGGAGGTCCGCGGCCGGTACCGCCACTTCGTCGTCGACGAGTACCAGGACGTCTCGCCGCTGCAGCAGCGGCTGCTCGACGCCTGGCTGGGTGACCGCGACGACCTCTGCGTCGTCGGCGACGCCAACCAGACCATCTACTCCTTCGCCGGAGCGACCCCGAACCACCTGCTGAACTTCTCCCGCCGCTTCCGGGAGGCGGTGGTGGTCCGGCTGCACCGTGACTACCGCTCGACCCCGCAGGTGGTGTCGCTGGCCAACTCGTTGGTGGGGGGTGGTCCGGGCGGCGTGAACCTGGTGGGGCAACGCCCCGATGGCCCCGAACCGACCTTCGCCGAGTTCGACGACGAGCCTGCCGAGGCCGCGCACGTCGCGGTCCGCTGCCAGCGGCTCATCGAGGCGGGCACCCCGGCCAGCGAGATCGCGGTGCTGTTCCGCATCAACGCCCAGTCCGAGGTGTACGAGGCCGAGCTGACCCGCGCCGGGGTGCCTTATGTGCTGCGCGGTGGCGAGCGGTTCTTCGACCGTCCCGAGATCCGGGAGGCCCGGCTGCTGCTGCGCGGCGCCGCCCGCAACGGCGAGGTCGCCGACGAGGCGCTGCCCGACGCGATCCGCGGCGTCCTCTCCAGCCTCGGCTGGTATCCCGACAACGCGCCCCCCGGCGGCGCCGCCCGGGAGCGGTGGGAGTCGCTGGCCGCGCTCGTCACCCTCGGCGACGACCTGCTCGCGCTCAATCCCGAGGCCCACCTGGACGACTTCACCGCTGAGCTCGACGCTCGCGCCGGCTCGCAGCATGCGCCGACGGTCCAGGGTGTGACGCTGGCGTCGCTGCACTCGGCCAAGGGTCTGGAGTGGGACGCCGTCTTCCTGGTGGGGCTGACCGACACCACCCTGCCGATCCAGCACGCCACCACCGCCGAGCAGCTCGCCGAGGAGCGGCGCCTGCTCTACGTCGGCATCACCCGAGCCCGGGAGCAGCTGGCGCTGTCCTGGGCACTGGCCCGCAGTCCCGGTCAGCGCAAGGGACGGCGCCCGAGCCGGTTCCTCGACGGCCTGCGTCCCGACCTGCCCCGGGCTGCCGCGCCCAGGAAGAAGAGCAAGGCGCCGACGGCCGACGACGCCGAGCTCTTCGGCCGGCTGCGGACCTGGCGCAAGGCACAGGCCGAGGCGCAGAAGGTTCCGCCGTACGTGATCTTCAGCGACGCCACGCTCGTCGCCATCGCCGACGCCCACCCGAAGTCCCGGGCGGGGCTGGCGCAGATCTCCGGTGTCGGTCCCACCAAACTGACGCGTTACGCCGAGCCCGTTCTCGCCCTGCTCGGCGGTGCCGACCCGGCCGATGTCGATCCCGTCGAGGTCAGCTGACCCGTCCCGGGTGGCCTCGCGCGTGGTCGGGGTGGGTGTGCGGCGGGTCGGCAGGATGTGGTGCGGCGTGTCGGCCTGTTGGTGGGCTACGCGCCGACATCGCGCTCGCCGGCGGCCGCGCTCGCTGTCTAGGCGAAGCGCTTACGACTCGTCGGGAACCGGCTCCCGGACCGCGGCGGCGAGCACCCCGGCCAGCACGATCAGGACGACCGCCACCAGCAACGCCCACCGCACCCCGTCCAGGAAGCCGGTGACGAAGGGCTGCAGCTGCGGTGTGCTCTGCAGCGCCGAGGCGATGTCGACGCCGCCGATGTCCCCGCCGGTCTGCAGCAGTCGGATCGCTGCCTCCTTGCCGCCGGCGAGCCTGATCACGACCGGGTCGACCTTGTCGACGGCGCCGGTGAGGTAATGGTTGACGACGGCGCCGAGCGCGGCGACACCGACCACGGCCCCCAGCTGCCGAGCAGTGTTGGTGGCCGAGGCCGCCATGCCGGCCCGCCGCGCCGGGACATGGGTCAGCACCGCCGAGGTCAGTGGCACCACGGTCACGCCGAATCCGAGCCCCGCCACCGCCAGCGCGGCGGCCAGCAGCCAGGACGTCGGCTCGGTCCCGGCCAGTTCGGTGCGTGCCAGCAGCGTCCCGGCCGCGGCGAGCAGGCAGCCGGTCGCGGTGGGCCAGCGTGAACCGGCCCGTCCCACCCAGCGTCCGGTGAGGACCCCGCCCACCACGATGGCCACCGCCATGGGCGCGAACATGGCCGCCAGTTCGCCGCCGCCGTACCCGAGCGCGACATCGAGGTAGAGCGCCGTGAAGAAGAAGATCGCGAAGACGCCGAAGTAGACGGCGAAGGCTGCGAAGAGTGCCGACGCCACGACCGGCCGTCCCATCAGCCGCAGGTCGAGCATCGGCTCCCGCACCCGCAGCTCGACCGGGACGAAGGCGATCAGCAGCACCGCGCCGACCACGAAGATCGCGAGCACCCACCCGCTGGTCCAGCCGCGGTACTCGCCGGTGATGACGGCGAAGATGAGGCAGCCCAGGCCACCGGCCGCGAGCACGACGCCGGCGACGTCCCACCGTCCGGGGCGGGGATCTCGCGACTCCGGCACCAGCCGGACGACGGCGGCGACGAGCAGCCCCGTGACGAGCAGGTTGAACCAGAACACCCAGCGCCAGCCGCCGGCGGCGACGAGCAGCCCGCCCACCACGGGGCCCAGCGCCAGCGCCAGCCCGGAGACCGCGGCCCATGCCCCGAGGGCCCTGGCCCGGGTCCGGTGATCGGGGAAGAGCTGTCGCAGCACCGACAGCGTCTGCGGTTCGCAGGCTGCCGCGCCCACGCCCATTACGGCGCGCCCGGCGATGATCCAGCCCACCCCCGGCGCGAGGGCGCAGAGCAGCGAGCCGGCGGCGAAGACCGCCAGCCCCACCAGCATGAGGCGCCGCCGTCCGAAGCGGTCGGCCAGCGAGCCGCCGAGCAGCATCAGGCTGGCGAAGACGAGGGCGTAGGCGTTGACCACCCACTGCAGCGGGATCACCCCGGCGCCGACGTCGGAGACGATGTCACCGAGCGTCACGCTGACGATCGTGGTGTCGAGGAAGGTCAGGAACAGCACGCCCAGGACGGTGGTGAGCGCGGCTCGACGCGAGGTGGTCAGCGCGGCCGTCACGCGCGCCAGTCTCGCAGCCCGCACCGGCGTCCACCTCCCGGCGTCCCTGCCGCCGCGCCGCCGGGCGAGCCGGCCGCGCCGCCGGGCGAGTCGGCCGCACCGTCCGGCGAGTTAGCCGCGCCGGGACGTGCAGGTACGAGGCAGCGGGTAGACCGGAGATCGACACCGCGTCCCCGCGAGGAGCTGAGCACCATGTGCGGCATCGCCGTCGTCCACGACCTGCACCCCACCCCCGAGCGGCTGCGTGCCGCCGCCGCCCTCGGCGAGGCCATGCTGGACCCGATCGCCCACCGCGGCCCGGACGGCCGGGGCTCGCGCCTCGTCGGCCCCACCTGGCTGGGCCACACCCGGCTCGCCATCGTCGACCTCGACGGCGGTGACCAGCCCATGACGGGGGGCCGCTCCGGACTGTGGGTGGCGGCCAACGGCGAGATCTACAACCACGCCGACCTGCGCGAGCGGCTGACGGGCCCCTTCGCCACCGATTCCGACAGCGAGGTGATCCTGCACGTCGTGGACCGCTTCGGTACCGGCGGCATCCACGACATGCGGGGCATGTACGCCTTCGCCGTCGCGGGACCGGACGGCGAGGTGGTGCTCGCCCGTGACCCGCTGGGCGTCAAACCGCTCTACTGGGCCCGGCACGACGACCGCATCCTGGCGGCCTCCGAGCTCGGGGCCTTCCCCGCCGAGGTGCGGCCGCTGGTCGAGGAGTTCCCACCCGGCCACCACTGGACGCCCACCTCCGGACTGCAGCCCTTCGTCGACCTGCGCCGCGACCCGCTCGGCGGGGACGACCCCGTCGGCCCGCCCTTCACGAGCCGGGACGAGGCCCGGACCGCGATCCGCGAGACCCTGGTGACCGCGGTCGGCGAGCGGATGATGGCCGACGTCCCGGTCGGGGTGTTCCTCTCCGGCGGGCTGGACTCGAGCCTCGTCGCGGCGATCATGGCCCGTGCCTCGGCGAGCCCGGTGCACTCCTTCGCCGCCGGCACCGCGGAGAGCAGCGATCTCGTCGCCGCCCGGCGCGTCGCCGACCACCTCGGGCTGATCCACCATGAGCGCATCTACTCCGACGACGAGGTCGTCGACGTCCTGCCGACTGTCGTCTGCTCCATCGAGAGCTACGAGCCGTCCCTGGTGCGCAGCGCCGTCCCCAACTACCTGCTGGCCGAGCTCGCCGCGCGGCACGTGAAGGTCGTCCTCACCGGCGAGGGTGCCGACGAGCTCTTCGCCGGCTACCACCACCTGCGTGAGCTGGACGTCACCGCGCTGCGCGATGCGCTCGTCAGCGGCATCGAGACGCTGCACCACCTCAACCTGCAGCGCTGCGACCGCGTCACCATGGCCCACGGCCTCGAGGCGCGGGTGCCGTTCCTGTCGCGGGACATGCTCGCCGTCGCCCAGCGGGTCCCGCTGGAGTGGAAGCTGCTCGGCGCGGACGGGCAGGAGAAGGCCATCCTCCGCGAGGCCTTCACCGGCTGGCTGCCGCACGAGATCCTCTGGCGCCGCAAGGAGCAGTTCGGCGACGGCTCGGGCACCGCTGACGTGATGTCCCGACAGGCCGAGCGGCTGGTGCCCGACCTCGAGTGGCAGTCGGTCCGCATCCCCGGCCTGCCCGTCGCGCGGAGCCGGGAGGAGCTCGGCTACCAGCGCCTCTTCGCCGACCACCTCGGCGGCATCCGGGCCGAGCAGGTGCTGGGGCGCTTCGCCACGGCGTGACCGGGCGCATCGGCTGACGCGGCGGTGGTCGCCGAGGGCGGGGCACGGCCGCCGTCGGGTGGCGTGACACCCCGGCAATACCCCCGTGTCACCCTGGGCACGTGCCGCCGCTGCAGCCCGCCCCGGACGTCGCGCGGACCGCGGCGTCCCCGCGCGGCGTGCAGCCGTCGAGCGGGCTCACCGCGACCTCGGCACGGGGGCTGGCCGGGATGATCGCCGCGGGCGAGGTCACGGCCGAGGAGGTGGTGGCCGCACATCTGCAGCGCATCGCCGAGGTGGGCGCGACCACGCATGCGCTCGTGCAGCTGGACAGTGAGAGCGCGCTGGCGGCGGCCATCGAGGTCGACCGCGCCCGGCGGCAGGGGCAGCAGCCGGGTCCGCTGGCCGGCGTGCCCTACGTGGTCAAGGACAACGTGGACGTCCGCGCGCAGACGACCTCGTGCGGCTCCCGGGCCCATGCCGGCGTGGTGGCGCTGCGGGACGCCCCCGTCGTCGCCCGGATGCGGCGGGCGGGGGCAATCCTGATCGGGCGGGCCAACATGGACGAGCTGGCCATGGGCGCCTCCACCCACACCTCCGCCTTCGGCCCCACCCGCAACCCGTGGGATCTGCGTCGCAGCCCCGGCGGCAGCAGCGGCGGCAGCGCCGCAGCGGTGGCGTCCGGCCTCGCGACCTGCTCGATCGGGACGGACACCGGCGGGTCCATCCGCGAGCCCGCCTCGCAGTGCGGCGTCGTCGGCATGGCACCCTCGCCCGGCCTGGTGCCGGTCGCCGGCACCGTCCCCTTCGCGCCGGAGTTCGACCGCGTCGGCCCGCTCGGCCGGACGGTGGCCGACACTGCACTGCTGCTCGCCGTCGTCGGCGCCCGACCGGAGCTGGCGGCGGCCTCGCTGCACCCGAGCACGCTGCGCCGCGCCCGGGTCGGGATCGTCACCGAGCTCTGCGGTTCCCGCAATCGGCCCGGCGTCCTCGCCCGGCTCGAGGTGGCGCGCCGGGCGCTGACCGAGCTCGGCGTCGACGTGGTGCCGGTCTCCGTTCCGGACGGCCTCGCCGCCCTCGGGGCCTACATGACCATCACGTCGGCCGCCGCCGTCCCGGCGCTCGACCCCTACGTCCGGACCGGGCAGGCCGGCGACGAAGTCGTCCGCCGCTGGGAGATGGGACGCGCGCTGCTCGCCGACGGTGCCGGCGAGTTGGCCGCCGCGGAGGCGGTCCGCGCCGCGCTGCAGCAGCAGACGCGCGCGGCGCTGGCCGAGTGCGACGTGCTGCTCTCACCCACCATGCCGACGACCGCGCCGCTGCTCTGGGACGAGACGGCCGACGGACGGCACATCCATGCCGAGGTGCTGGCCGACCCGATGACGGCGCCGTACACCGACTGCTGGACGGTCGTCGCCAACCTCACCGGGCTGGCGTCGTTGTCGTTGCCGGCCGGCCGCTCGGACGACGACGGGATGCCGGTGGGCGTCATGCTCAGCGGCGCTCCCGGCGCCGACGGCGGGCTGCTCGGCCTCGCCGCAGCGCTCGAGGCGTGCGGCATCGACGCCGGGTAGATGCGGCTCGAAATAAATGAGTTGCCCTCTCTCCACGGGCCTCGATAGCCTCACCCGCGAACCACACGCCACGCTTGCGACTCGTCGCGCGCGCCGACACCGAGAGGAGCGCCCCGTCATGGACAACACGATCTTCCAGCCCGTTCACGCGGGTGCGTACGGTCTCGGCGCCTCGGTCACCGGCGAGTGGACCGCCCAGCAGCGCGGCACGGTCGGCTTCGGCCTGGCCGGCTCCGCCACGTCCGTTCGCAGCCACGTGATGGCCATCGATGTCGCCCCGACCACGGGAGACGTCTCGCTCCGTCCGGCAGCCGCTGCCGATGCAGAGCCGGCCCGCAAGCGGGGTCGCCCACCTCGAGGAACACTGCGCTGACACGCTCAGCGCATCGGCTCCTCGAGGCCGCGGCTCCCCAGACGGGAACCGCGGCCTCTTTTTTGTTCCTCGACCGGCAAGGGCCCATATGACACCCGGAATGACGCACCACCGCACGAGCAAGGCCACCCGCACGACCGCCACCGCACCCACACCGCACCGAACAGACGAAGGAGGTGACCCGACGTGTTGACCAGTTGTCCGACTGACGAGCGCGAGCTCATCGATTCGATCGGGATCGAGCCGCTGGACCCACTCGCCAAGGACTGCCCCGAGGACCTGCCCTGCCGGGTCGAGGACGGCGAACTCTGGTTCGCCGACACGCCCGCCGATCTCGAGCAGGCCAAGGCGTTCTGCGCCGAGTGCCCGGCTCGGCTCGCCTGCCTCGCCGGCGCCCTCGAGCGTCGGGAGCCCTGGGGCGTCTGGGGCGGCGAGATCTTCGAGCGCGGCGCCGTGATCGCTCGCAAGCGGCCCCGCGGCCGCCCGCGCAAGACCGACGTGGTCGCCGCATGACCGCCGTCATCACCGCCGGCGGGATCGCCGGACGTCACACCACCGACTACCTCATCAGGAGCACTGCCATGTCATGTATGAACGAAGCCCTCGCGCGTGACCGAATGCGCGAGGCCGAGCAGCGGGCCCGTCAGGCCTCGCTGGCTCGGGAGGTCGTGGCCGCCCGCAGGTGGCGGCGCGTCTCGTCCTACGCCCGTGCCGCCGAGTCGCGGCATGCGGCGCGGGTCGCGCGGGTATCGGGCGTCGCAGCCTCGCGCTGACGGCGAGCAGCCGCCGTCGCGGCTGCCCCCGACCCGGTGTTGAACGACCCGGTGCCGACGGCCGCCGGACCCTCGTGGTCCGGCGGCCGTCTCGTTGTCCGTGCGGTCGGTCGCGCGGAGCCGGTCACCACCACTGCTGGTCGAGCTTGGCCTCGATCGCCCGCACGTACTCGCGGGTGCAGCTCGGACAGGTCCACCGCAGCTCGCCGGCTCGGCCCGCCGTCTCGCTGGTCCAGCCGAGGGGCGAGTCACCCTCGGTCGCCGCGTCGGACGAACGGCCGCAGAGGCTGCAGTCGACGCTCACGTCAGCTGAGTCTCGATGGCGTCGCCGGGGATCACCGGAGTGGACACCGCGCAGTCACCACAGCGCCATCGAGCGGCGGAAGATGCCGGCCAGGTCGTCGGGCGTGACGTCCAGCGGCGCGGTGGCCAAGAGCCGCTGCTGCTTCAGGGATCCCTCGACGAGATCGTCGACATCGGCGTCGCCGAAGCCGACCGCACCCACTCCGGCCGGGATATCGATGTCGCGCATCAGCCGGACCAGGACCTCGGGGAGCAGGCCCCGCTCGTCGCCCGACGCCTCCGCGCCCGGCTCCAGCAGCTGCGCTGCCCGCAGGTGACGTTCGGGGGAGGCCTCGAAGGTGAAGCGGAACGCCTCGGGTGCGGTGAGCGAGACCGCCATGCCGTGGGGCACCATCGCCTCGTCCTCCGGGTAGCCCCGGGGGTGGAAGTCGCGCACCTGCCCGGCGATCGGATAGGCGTTGGCGTGCGGCAGGTGGACCCCGGCGTTGCCGAAACCCAGGCCGGCGAAGGTGGCCGCCTGTGCCATACCCCGGCGCGCTTCGAGGTCGTCGCCGTCGGTGACCGCGCGTCGGAAGTACTGCGCCAGCAGCGACATCGCCTTCTCCGACCACATGTCGGAGATGGGGTTCGAGCCGCAGTAGGCCACCCGCTGCGCCGGCTCCTTGCGGGTCACCGCTGAGTACGGCCGGGCCGTGTAGCTCTCCAGAGCGTGGGAGAGGATGTCCATCCCCGACGCGGCCGTGACTCCCGCAGGCTGGGTGATGGTCAGCAGCGGGTCGACGACGGCATGGCTCGGGCGCAGCCGCCAGTGGCTGATACCGCTCTTGACGCGGTGCTCCAGGACGTCCAGCACGCAGACGGTCGTGCTCTCCGAGCCCGTGCCGGTGGTCGTCGGGACGGCCACGAAGGGCAGCAACGGGTTGACCGGTGCCCGGCCACCGCCCACCGGGGCGTTGACGTAGTCGATCACCGCGCCGGGGTTGGTGAGCAGCAGGTTCACCGCCTTGGCGGTGTCGATGCTGGAACCGCCGCCGACGGCGACGAAGGCGTCCCAGGGGCCGTTGTCGCGAGCCCAGTCGACGGCGGCCTGCAGGCTGACGTCGGTGGGCTCCACCCGGCTGCCGTCGTAGACGACCGCGGTGACGCCGTACGCGCCCATCTGCTCGGCGATCCGTTGCGGAGCGCCGGTGGCGGCGATGCGCGGATCGGTGATGACCAGCGCCCGTCGCACCCCCAGCTCGGCGAGGTCGTAGCCGATCTCCTCCGAGGCGCCGTCGCCGAATTTGAGCGAGGGTGCGCCATAGGTGAAGACGGTCTCCGGCCGGGGCGTCATCGTCATGCGTCGCTGCTCTCTGACTCGCGGGGGTCGGCGAAGCCGGGCTGCCACTGCTCGGCGTACCGGCGGAACGGTGCCGTGGCACCGAGCTGGCAGAGCACGCCGATCGAACCCAGCGTCACGCGGTGGATGAGCATGAACGACGGCGGCAGGTTCAGCTTGCGCGCCAACCGCGCCTCGCCGCTGCGGGGATCGGCCACGCGCGCGGCCTGCCGCTGCATCCACTCGCGGCTGAAGGTGAACTCCGGCTCCCGCAGCGGATCGACGGCGGGGCCGAGATAGTCCATGACCTCCTGGCCGGTGATGTCGATCCCCGGCCGGACGAAACCCAGATCGCGCATCAGCCGGATCGTCCCGTCGGCGTCGTTGTCGACGGCGAGGCGGGTCAGCCGTCCCACGGCTGGGTCGTAGCCGTCGGGCAGGCGCGCCACGGCGCCGAAGTCGATCACCCCCAGGCGACCGTCCGGCAGCATCCGGAAATTGCCCGGGTGCGGGTCGGCGTGCAGCAGCCCGGCGCGGGCGGGGGCCGAGTAGTGCAGCAGCGCCATCTTGGACCCGGCGCTGTCCCGCTGCTCCTGCGTGCCGTCGGCGATGATCCGCGACAGCGGTGTGCCGTCCATCCATTCCGAGACCACGGCCTTGGGCGCGCTCGCCACGACCCGGGGCACCGCGATGTCCGCGTCGCCCTCGTAGGCTGCGGCGAAGTCCCGCTGCGCCTGCGCCTCGAGGGTGTAGTCCAGCTCCTCCAGCACCCGTTCCCGGATCTCGGCGAGCAGCGGCTTGACGTCCAGGCCGGGGGAGAGCCGGCTGAACAGGCGTGCGAAGCGCGTCATCTGCGTCAGGTCGGCCATGAGCGCCGGACCGGCGCCCGGGTACTGCAGCTTGACGGCCACCACCCGGCCGTCGCCCCAGACCGCCTTGTGGACCTGACCGATGCTCGCGGCGGCCGCCGGCGTCTCGTCGAACTCGCGGAAGCGGTCCCGCCAGCGGGTGCCGAACTGCTCGTCGAGCACCTGCTGCACCTGCCGCGCCGGCATCGGGGGCGCGGCCTCCTGCAGCTTCGTCAGAGCTTCCCGGTAGGGCGCGGCGGACTCCTCGGGCAGCGCCGCCTCGAAGACGGAGAGGGCCTGGCCGAGCTTCATGGCCCCGCCCTTGAGCTCGCCGAGGACGGCGAAGAGCTGTTCGGCCGTCTTGGCCTGCAGGTCGGCGTTGACCTCCTCGGCCGAGCGTCCGCTCAGGCGTCTGCCGAGCCCGACGGTCGCGCGACCGGCCATGCCGAGCGGCAACGAGGCCAGCTTCGCCGTCCGGGCGCCTCGCCGCTGCGGGATGTCGTCGCGGTCCCGACGGCGCGGGCGTCCCTCGGTGCGGTCGGTCACGTGGCCATTGTGCCCAACGGCGGTATCGCTACCTCATCGGCGACTCCGGGTTCGGCGGTGGGTTCGGCGGTGGGTTTGCCGGTGGCGGGTGCGCCGGGCTCGGAGAGGCAGCTGCACTCCGGGTGCGGGGGGCGCGTACGCCGGCGGATCCGCCAGTCGGGCAGGTGCAGCTCGAGCGAACCCTCCAGGCACGCCGGCTGGCCGCCGTCGAGGAAGGAGAGGATCTGCAGCACCGCGGTGGCGGCCAGCAGCGCGGCGACGGCCGCGTCGCCGGCGGGACCGTGCCGCGGCGCGACGGACAGTTGCGCCGCCAGCGCGGGCCAGAGCGGGTCCCGGTCGCGACGGTGCAGCTCGACGCAGCGCAGGCATCCGGTGAGCCCGGGCAGGACGAGCGGACCGACGCTGCCGTGCCCCGCGCCCGTGGTCACCGGCAGGTGCGCGACGCCGTCGCTGTGCAGGGTCGCGCGCCGCAGCTCGTCGACCGGCTCGTCGCAGGCCAGGACGACCAGATCGGGGCGGTCGTGGCCGGCTGGCGCCGCCGTGTCGGTCTCGGGCGCGGCGCGCAGCACGGCGCTCTCGGCCGCCGCAGCGAGCGTGCGGCCCTCGTCGCCGGGCGAGACCCCGCCCGGCACGACGTGGTGCAGCCGCACCGATCCCGGTGCCGCCACGTGGACCCGTCCGACCCCCGACCCGGCCAGCAGCGCGGCGATCGAGGCGGCGGCTCGACCCGTCCCGGAGACGACGACGCAGGCCTCGTGTCGGCTGTCGAGGATCTCGGCGGCGCGTTCGCCGTGCCGCGTCGCCAGGCTGCGCAGCTCGCCGGCGAGCCGGGGGTGTGGTGGCACGCGGCGGTGGTCCACGACCGGCGTCCGATGGACGGCGAGATCCGGGTCGGCGCAACGCCACAGGTAGCCGGCGCCGTGCAGGTCCCGCAGCGCCGAGCGCCCGCGATCGTCGAGTCGGCCGGCGAGGTCGCGGTCGGACGGCCCTGCTGCTGCGCCGGCACCGACCGGCGCCGACGCAGCGTCGCTGAGGGCTCTCACGAATGGGGTGTCGACCCCGTCGAGGAGGACGCCGTGATCGCCGAGGGACAGGCAGATGGTCTGCGGGCCACGCCACAGCACTCGAGTGGCGGGGCCGAGCATCCACTCGTCCGCGTCGCCGGGCCGCATTGGTGTCACCAGGCGACCCTGACATATCCGCACCTACCGGGATCGGTTATCCACAGCACGAAGCCGTAGGAGCTTTTGCGGGTCGCACACGGCGATGCCGCAGCTCAATCCGATGTGTGGAGTTTGGCCCTTTCCGCCGTCATTGCTCACTCTCCGTGGTCGCGAGGTGAACATCCCGCCCGGCGGCCTCACCTGCGATGACAAACCGGTAACCCTGAAGTGAATGTGCACACCTGTGGACACTGGTGTGGACGACGGGCCGTTGGGCTGTGGACAACGATGGGGGCCTGTGGACGGCGCGGCCGATCGGTCACCAGCGTCCGACCACTCGCCTACGGTGGCGCCATGGCGGGGGCACGGGCGGAGATCGAGACGGTCAAGGTCGGCGAGACGGTGGTCGAGGTCCGTCGCAGCTCCCGCCGACGCCGGACCGTCTCGGCCTACCGGGACGGCGAGCGGGTGATCGTCCTCGTGCCGGCTCGGCTCAGCGCGTCGGCCGAGCGCGAGTGGATCGAGAAGATGGTGCGCCGCGTCGGCACCGACCGTCGCCGCCGACCCGCCGGCGACGACGAGCTGGCCCGTCGCGCCGCCGCGCTCTCGGCTCGCTATTTGGCAGGACGGGCCCGTCCCGCCAGCGTCCGCTGGGTTCCTCCGATGCGTACGCGCTGGGCGTCCTGTACCCCCGCCGAGGCGACGATCCGGTTGTCGCGACGGCTGCAGGAGTTCCCGGAATGGGTGCAGGACTACGTGCTCGTCCATGAGCTGGCGCACCTGCTCGAGGCCGGCCATGGGCCGGCGTTCTGGGATCTCGTCGCCGCTTACCCGCGCACCGAACGTGCCCGCGGTTTCCTCGACGGCGTCAGCGCCGCCGCGAACCTGCCGATGGTCGACGACCTCGCCGACGACCTCGCCGACGACCTCGCCGACGACCTCGCCGACGACCTCGCCGACGACCTCGCCGACGACCTCGCCGACGACCTCGCCGACGACCTCGCCGACGACCTCGCCGACGACCTCGTAGGCGACGCGGTCGGCGACGCCCCGGACGAACGCGGATCGGGACGGGAGGTCCCCGGCCTCACCGCCTAGGGGTCAGCTCGCAGCCGGCCCGTCGTCCTCGGACTTCGGCTTCTTGTCCAGATCGATCCCGCTGATGTCCAGGCCCGACAGGTCGTCCGGGGCCTGGAAGTCGGAGAGGTCCACGGGGTGGTCGCCGTAGCCCAGCGGATCGTCGAGGTCGTCGGCGGTGGGCAGCAGGTCCGGGTGCGTCCAGATGGCATCGCGTCCGGACTGACCCTGCTTCTCGGTGACGGTCCACCAGAGCGTGGCGGCGTCGCGGAGGCGCCGCGGCCGCATTTCGAGCCCCACCAACGTCGCGAAGGTCTGCTCGGCCGGCCCGCCGGAGGCCCGCCGGCGCCGGAACGCCTCGCGCAGGGCCTCGGCACCGGGTAGCCGCTCGCCGGCGGCGGCGGTGACGACGGTGTCGACCCACCCCTCGACCAGTGCCAGCAGCGTCTCGAGCCGGCGGAGCGCGATCTCCTGCTCCGGGGTCTGCTTCGGGGCGAAGAGCCCGCCGGTCAGCGCCTCCTGCATGCCTGCCGGGTTCATCGGGTCCAGGCCCTGCATGGCCTCCTCGATCGATCCCATGTCGATGGAGATCCCGGCCGCGTAGCTCTCGATCATGTCCAGCAGGTGGCGGCGCAGCCACGGGACATGGGTGAAGAGCCGCTGGTGGGCCGCCTCGCGCAGCGCGAGGTAGAGCCGGACCTCGTCCAGGGGGCGCTCGAGGTCCGCCGCGAAGGCCGTGACGTTCTCCGGTACCAGCGCGGCGATGCCTTCGGGACCGAGCGGCACGCCGATGTCGGTGGCGGCGAGCACCTCGCGGGCCAGTCCGCCGAGCCCCTGGCCGACCTGGGCGCCGAACATCAACCCGCCGACCTGATTCATGATCCCGGCGAGCGGGTTCCCCGCGCCGAGGGCCTGCAGCTGCTCCTGCGGGATCGCCTGTGACATGGCCGTGGTGACTCGCGACGCGACCGGGTCGCAGAGCGACGACCACACCGGCAGGCTCTTGTCGAGCCACTCCAGCCGGGTCCACGACGCGACGGCGGTGACGCCGCTGGGCAGGTCGGTGACGTCGTCGAGCCAGTGGTCGGCCAGACGGAGCGCGTCGGCGGTGCCGCTGCGGTCGGCCGGGCTGACGATGCTGCTGCCGCCGAGGTTGGAGACCGCGAGCTGCTTGGCCAGATCCCAGTTCACCGGACCGCCGGACCACGAGAGAAGCTTCTGCAGTTCGGCGAAGAGCGGCATCTGCGAGGAGAGGTTGGGGTCGTTCTCCCCGTCGCCGGAGTCGCCGGAAGGCATGCCGAAGCCGAAGGGGAAGTTCGTCATGTCGTTCACGGTAATAGCGACGCGCGGCAGCTGCTGATCGTTCCCGTGCCGGCATGGCCGCGTTGCGCCCACAGCGAACGATGAGGCGGCGGTAGCGTCGCCGAGGTGGCGTGGATGCTGTGGTTGTCGGGCCCGGTCCTGGTGACCGTGCTCGTCTCGCTGTGGTTCTGGTGGCGCGGGCGCCCACGCCGGCAGCCCACCACGGCGGAGGCAGTGCGACAGCACGAGGAGTTCCTCGCCGCACTCACGACGACCGCGAGGTCACGCGACCGTGGCCTGCGCTCGCCCGACGGGGCGGACTGAAGCTCGGCGGTTACCCTCCGAGTCGTGGCCCGCGTCTCGCTCCCGACCGCTGACCGCCTCCCCGGCGGTACCGGATTCGCACGGCTGAGCCGGCGTGTGCGCACGCTGATCGTCTCCGGCGTGCTCTTCCTCGTCCTCTTCGTCCTGGTCTTCACGCTGCCGGTGCCCTACGTGGTCCTCTCACCGGGGCCGACGTACAACACCCTCGGCAAGGACGACGCCGGACGGGCCATCATCAAGATCAGCGGGGCGAAGGTGCGAGACACCTCGGGCAACCTCAACCTCACCACCGTCGGCGTCAACACCGACGAGGTCACCGCCTTCCAGGCCTTCGTCGGCTGGCTCAAGGGCGACGAGGTCGTCGTGCCGCGGGCCTCGGTCTATCCGCCCGGCCAGTCACAGCAGCAGACCGACAAGCAGAACACCCAGGACTTCGTCGTCTCCCAGGACAACGCCACCGCGGCGGCCAGTTGCCAGCTCGGTTACAAGTCCGTGGCGGTGAACGTCTATCAGGTCGAGTCGGACGGGCCGTCGGCGGCGGCGCTGCAGCCGGGCGAGCAGATCGTCTCCGTGGACGGGAAGCAGACGCCGTCGGCGACGGCGCTCCGCGCGATCCTGAGCTCGACGGCCCCCGGCACGAAGGTGAGCCTCGGCGTGACCCGCAACGGCAAGCCGCGCACGGTCTCGGTCAAGCTGGGGTCGCGCTCGGGCACGAAGGGCGGCGTGCTGGGCATCGCCCCCAGCAACGTCTGCAAGACGCCCTTCACCGTGGACCTCGCGCTTGCCAACGAGATCGGCGGCCCCTCCGCCGGACTGATGTTCGCGCTGGGCATCGTCGACAAGGTGGGCCCGACCGACCTCACCAAGGGTCGCTTCATCGCCGGCACCGGCACGATCGACCCGCTGGGCAACGTGGGTCCGATCGGTGGCATCCAGCTGAAGATGATCGCCGCGCGGGACAAGGGGGCCACCGTCTTCCTGGCGCCCGCCGGCAACTGCGGCGACGTGCGCGGCAACGTGCCGGACGGGCTCAAGGTCGTGAAGGTGTCGAGCCTGGCCGGCGCCATCGACGACCTGAAGAAGATCGAGGCCGGGCAGCCGGTCCCGGGCTGCTGAGGCGCTGCTACTGCAGCGTCGCCCGTAGCGCGGCGGCGAGGTTCGGGGCCAGTTCGGCTCCGGTGAGCAGGTCGTCGTCGCTCCCGTCGAGCCCCCGCAGCCGCATGACGCCGGCGTCGAGCACACCGTCCGCACTGTCGCGCAGCACCCCCACGACCAGGCGGGCCTCACGCCGCTCGGGATGGTCGGCGGCGCGGCTGGCCGCGTCCGCCTCGGAGAGCCCGGCCTCGGCCGACGGCGGCAGCATGACGATCTCTTGCGACACCGCGCACCCGGCCACCGAGTCGGGCCACGCGATACCCGCCAGCAGCTCGTCCAGCGGCTGATCGGGCAGCTCGTCCTGCTCCACGGGGGTGAGGGCGTCGGCCGGCAGGGTGTCGATGCCGATCCGCGCGGCGGTCACCGGGTCGTCAGCGGTGAAGCGCCCCGCGCGGACGAGGGCGAAGAGCGCGGGGCCGCGGTCCCACCCGGCGGCGTGGACGTGCTGCTCGATCTCGGCGAGCGCGGCCTCGAGAACGGGCAGGTGCGGGGTGTGGTCGACGGGGTCGGTCATGCCCCCATCCTCCCGCTCGCCGGGAACCACAGGTGGCCCCGGTACGTTGGGCGAGCAGTTCTGACGACAGCATTCCTCACGACCCAGGAGCCCGCCCGTGGCGATGCGGCCGCCCATGCCGACCATGATCCTCTCGCGGCGGGCGAAGATCGCCCTCTCCGTGGCCGCGATCCTGATCGTGCTGCTCGTGCTGGTGGTGAAGCTGTCCGGCACCTACATCGACCTGCTGTGGTTCCGCGAGGTCGGCGCCGCGGGCGTCTTCAGCACGGTGTTCTGGACGCGGGTCACGCTCTTCGCGATCTTCGGCGCGCTGATGGCGCTCGTCATCGGCGCGAACCTGGTGATCGCGTACCGCACCAAGCCGCCGTTCCGGCCGATGTCGCCGGAGCAGCAGAACCTGCAGAACTACGTGCTCATGGTCGAGCCGCGGCGCAAGCTGGTGCTGGCCGCGGTCGCGGTCGTCGCCTTCCTCGCCGCCGGCGCGAGCGCCCAGGGCGACTGGGCGGCCTGGCAGACGTGGCTGCACGGCGTGGACTTCGGGGTGAAGGACCCGCAGTTCAAGCTGGACGTCGGCTTCTACGCCTGGGACCTGCCGGTCTACCGGTTGATCCTCGGCTTCGGCTTCACCGCGCTGATCTTCTCGATCATCCTCGTCGTCGGCATCCAGTACCTGACCGGCGCGATCCGGCTGCAGACGCCCGGCCCGAAGATCACCCTCGCCGCCCGGCGTCACCTGACGGTGCTGATCTTCGTCTTCATGCTGCTCAAGGCGGCGGCGTACTGGCTCGACCGGTACAGCCTGGTCTTCAGCGAGCGCAGCGGCCGCTTCACCGGCGCCTCGTACACCGACGTCCACTCGGCGCTGCCGGCCAAGACCATCCTGTTCTGGCTCACCCTCATCCTCGCTATCGGGGTGCTGGCGAGCATCTGGCTGCGCAGCGCGCTGCTGCCGGGGATCGGCTTCATCGTCCTCATCGTGCTGTCCATCCTGATGGGCGGCATCTACCCGGCCGTCATCCAGCAGGTGACGGTGAAGCCGAACGCCAGCACCAAGGAGGCGCCGTACATCTCGCGGAACATCACCGCGACGCGCCAGGCGTACAACATCGAGTTCAACTCCGGCGACGGCACCGCCAAGCCCGTGACGCGGGAGCCGTACAAGATCGACCGGACCCCGAACCCGAACGATCTCAACCTCTCCGACGCCACGTTGAGCAACCTCCGGCTGCTCGACCCGAATGTCGTATCGCCGACCTTCAACCAGCTGCAGGCCTCGCAGTACGCCGGCGGTGTCTACGGCTTTCCGCCCAAGCTCGATGTCGACCGCTACACGGTCGGGGGCGTCAAGGACGACTACATCGTCGGCGTCCGGGAGCTGAAGGCCGCCAACCTCACCAATGACCAGACGAACTGGATCAACCAGCACACGACCTACACCCACGGGTACGGATACGTCGCCGCGCAGGCGAGCCAGAACATCCGCGAGGACTCCGACTTCGCCGACGGGGGGATTCCGCAGGGCGGGGCTCTCAACAACGCCGTTCCGTTGAAGCAGCCCCGGGTGTACTTCGGTGAGCTGATGAGCGACTACGCGGTCGTGGGCGCCAAGGGGACGCCGCGCGAGTTCGACGGCAACAACGACGCCAAGGTCACCTACAGCGGCAAGGGCGGCATCTCGCTGTCGAGCCCGTTCACCAAGCTGGCCTTCGCGCTCAACGAGACCGAGACGAACTTCCTGCTCAACGACGCGGTCAGCGCGGACGGCGCCAAGGTCCTCATCAACCGCGATCCGCGGGAGCGCGTCAAGAAGGTGGCGCCGTTCCTCAACGTGGACGGCGATCCCTTCCCCTTCGTCGATCCGCAGTCGGGCCACATCATGTGGATGGTCGACGCGTACACCACGATGGCGAACTACCCCTATTCCGAGCGTCGTTCGCTCTCCGACCTCACCGACGACTCGCTGACCCGGACGAACAAGAACCCCGGTCAGGCCGACACCGAGGTCAACTACATCCGCAACTCGGTCAAGGCGACCGTGGACGCCTACGACGGCACCGTGAAGCTCTACCAGTGGGACGCCAAGGACCCCGTGCTCAAGACGTGGATGAAGGTCTTCCCGGGGCTGATCTCCAAGAGCTCGGCGATGCCGGCGAGCGTTCGCGAGCACGTCCGCTATCCCGAGGACCTGTTCGAGGTGCAGCGCGGGCTGCTCGAGCAGTACCACGTCAGCAACGCCACGACGTTCTACAACCAGTCGGACAAGTGGACCATCCCCGATGACCCGGCCGTGACCAGCGGTGGTGACCAGCCGCCCTATTACGTCCTCGCGGCATCCCAGTCGGCCGGTCAGTCCGGCGCCCGGTTCCAGCTCACCACGCCCATGAAGGTCAACAATCAGCCCAGCCTCGCGGCTTACATCACTGTCGACAGCGACCCCGGCGCCTACGGTCGTATGAAGATCCTGACCGGGTTCACCAGTCCGGTCCTCGGACCGGAACAGGTGGCCAGCCGTTTCCAGGGCGACGGCGACGTCACCGAGTACAAGACCAACCAGAAGAACGGCGGTTCGACGGTCATCCCCGGCAACCTGCTGACGCTGCCGCTCAACAACAGCTTCCTCTACGTGCAACCGCTCTACACGCAGCGACAGCAGACCTCCTTCCCGACACTGGAGCGCATCCAGCTCTTCTACGCCGGACGTGTCGGGTTCGGATCCACGGTCGCCGAGGCGCTGGCCGATCTGAAGACATCGGCACCCAGCACCGGCGGGAGTGGCTCCGGCGGTGGTGGCGGGTCGTCCGGCTCGCCGTCAGGCTCGTCAACGCCGTCGTCGACGCCGTCATCCGGGGCGCCGTCGTCGGGGAGCTCTCCGAGCACCACGACGTCGCCCACGGGCAACGAGGCGCAGCTGCGCAGCCAGTTGGCCACGGCGAACTCGGACTACGCCAAGGCCAAGGCCGACGGCGACACGGTGAAGCAGGTCGAGGCGCTGCTGCGGATCCAGCAGCTGTCGCAGCGGCTGCTGCAGGCCCAGTCGCCGAGCAGGTAGCCCGCCCGCAGTCGATTCGGGAGCGCCAATCTCGCTCAGCGGGACCGGCGCTCCCGAATCGCGCGGAGAATGGCGCTCAGCGCAGGACCGTGGCCTGCCCGACCCGCATGGCGGTCCGCTTCGCGGTGGCGAGAGCGAGGCTCCTGCCGCGGTGCAGCACGCCCGGGCGCGGCGGGTGCCGCACCGTGACCTCGTCACCGACGGCGATCTCGCCGTCGCCCCGTACCGACGCGTAGATCCCGAGGTAGCGATCCACGTGTCGCGACAGCGAGCGTCCGAGTTCGCGGTCGAGGTCCAGGCCCGGCTGCGGTCGGCTCGGCACCACGCAGCGGATCGTGGGTGTGTTCACCCGCAGCAGGGCCGAGCCGGCGACGAGGTCCGCACCGAGCCAGCTGCGCTCCACCAGCCCGGTCTCGTCGCCGGTCTCGACCAGGAACGTGGGGCGGAAGCGCCGCGCGTCCAGCGGTGCGCCGTGACGCTCGGCCAGCCACGCCAGGCTGGCGGTGGTGAGGACGTGCACCGGCGCCAGGTCGACGAAACTGCGCGGTGGTGTGGAGTAGCGCATCAGGTTGGCCAGCTCCCGGACGGTGAAGTGGGCCGCGTCGGGCAGCGGGTCGTCCGGTGCCAGGCCGAGGTCGCGTCGGATCCCGTCCGGCGACAGCGAACCCATGATCTGCCGTGGCCGCAGCCGGTGCGCGCGTCGCCGGGTTGTCAGCGGGCTCAGGGCCAACCGCCGACCGGCGACCTCCGAGAGGCGGGCAGCCAGCCGCCGGTCGTCGCTGTGCAGCTCGTCGCCGTCGGGCAGCGTGACGATGACCGGCGGGACGCGGTCCGGGCCGGCCTCCGGGCCGGGTTCGGCGACGTAGCGGGCGCTGCAGAGCAGGAGCGTCGGGATCCGGCGGGCAGTCGCGGTGCTGTTGTCATCGAGGTCCCGAACCGCCCACAACCGGTCGGCGTGTAGGCCGCGCCATCCCAGCCGCGCCCGTTCCACCGGGGCGCCGCCCAGGGACTTCACCGGGAAGCGCCACACCTGCGCGATCTTCGCCATGGCGCGACTGTAGAGGTCCGTTACCGGCTACCCCGCCTTCTCAACTAGCGTTTGACCTCGAGCGCAGCGCGGGAACGGATCCGGCGCGGAGAGGGACACCAGTGGACAACGACCAGCTATTGGCGCTGTCGCAGGAGTTCGCCTCGCTCGGGGCGCAGCTTCGCGGCGAGCGCAGCACCGACGAGGTCCTCGAGCGCGCCCTCAAGGTCGTCGTCGAGCAGGTGTCCGGCTGCGTGCACGCCAGCATCAGCGACGCCAAGGGAAAGACGCTTGCCGCCTCCGACGATGTCGCCGCGACGGCCGACGCAGCCCAGCACCGGTACCAGCAGGGGCCGTGCCTGCAGGCGGCGCTCGACGGCGAGGACTACTACAGCTTCGATCTCGAGACCGAGACGCGTTGGCCGGACTACACCGCGGCCGTCCTCGCGCAGACGCCCATCCGGTCGTCGGTCGCCTTTCCGCTCCGTGACGAGCATGCCGCTCTCAATCTCTTCGGCGACGAGCACGGCGCCTTCGACGACGACGCCCTCGTCGACGCGGCGATCGTGGCCGCCCTGGTCTCCTCCTTCCTCACGCTGCGCACCACCGAGGACCGAGCCGCTCACCTGGAGACGGCGCTGGAGAACAGCCGTCTCATCGGGGCGGCCATCGGCATCGTCATGCATGCCCGACGGGTGACCCGCGACGATGCCTTCGCCCTGCTGCAGTCGGCCAGTCAGAACCTCAACCGCAAGCTGCGCGACGTCGCCGACCAGGTGGTCGAGACCGGGGCCGTCCCCGACGTCCGGCCACCGGGCCGCCGGGACTGAGCTGTGCGGGCCTCAGCCCGGCAGGATCTCGTCGAAGATCAGCACGGTCTGCGTGGAGCGGACCTCCGGCATGCTCTGCAGCCGGGTCATCACCAGCTCTCGCAGCGCCGCGGCGTCGGTGGTGCGGACGTGCAGCACGATGTCGTGCTCGCCCGAGACGAGACCGCCGAAGACCACCTCGGGCAGTGCCAGGACGCGCTGCCGCAACGCCTTCCACGAGTGCTGCTCGACATCGAGGTAGACGAAGGCCGACAGCCCCAGCCCGAGCGACGCGGGGTCGACGAGCGCGGTGTAGCCGGTGATCACCCCCTCTCGTTCCAGCCGCGCCACCCGCTGGTAGACCGTCGCTCGCGAGATGTGGACCGTCTCGGCCAGCGCGCGCATGGAGGCCCGGCCGTCGACCCGCAGCGCCGCGACGAGCTGCCGGTCCACGTCGTCCAGGTCGGCCAACTGTCTTCTCCGCTCTTCCTTCCGACGCCCGCAAGCTCCGATCGTCTCGTCGCAGGCGTAGTTGACGGCAATACGTCTCGTGACGGCTTGACACGATAGATGAACGGCGCTGATACGCGGCAGACTGCGAACAACCTGGCCGAAAGGACGCTCCTGTGACCATGTTCGACGGACCGACCATGTCCGCCCATGACCTGCTGCCGACCGCGACGCCGGTGGGTCTGGTGGACGCGTCGGGACGGCGCAGCGACGGTGACGGGCTGGTCATGCCCTCGGACGAGACGCTCGTCGAGCTGTACCGCGCGATGGTCCGTGGTCGCCGCTTCGACACCCAGGCGACGGCACTCACCAAACAGGGTCGGCTCGCGGTCTACCCCTCCTCGCGCGGACAGGAGGCCTGCCAGGTCGCCGCGGCCACCGCGCTGCGGGACCAGGACTGGCTCTTCCCCACCTACCGGGATTCGGTCGCAGCGGTCACCAGGGGTGTGCCCGCCGCCGAGGTGCTCTCGTTGCTGCGGGGCGAGTGGCACTGCGGTTACGACCCGGTCGCCCATCGCGTCGCGCCGCAGTGCACGCCACTGGCGACGAACACGCTGCACGCCGTCGGGGTCGCCCACGCGGCGCGGCTCCGGGGCCTGGACGAGGTCTCGCTGGTGCTGCTCGGCGACGGTGCGACCAGCGAGGGTGACACCCACGAGGCGCTCAACATCGCCGCGGTGTGGCAGGCGCCGGTCGTCTTCCTGGTGCAGAACAACGGCTACGCCATCAGCGTGCCACTGGCCAAGCAGACGGCGGCGCCGTCGCTGGCGAGCAAGGGCATCGGCTACGGCATGCGCTCGGTTCTCGTGGATGGCAACGACGCCGCGGCCGTCCGCGCCGTGCTCGACGAGGCGGTGGCCCACGCCGCGGCCGGTCACGGTCCGACGCTGGTCGAGGCCATCACGTACCGCATCGAGGCGCACACCAACGCCGACGACGCCGGCCGCTACCGCGACCGTGCCGAGGTGGAGCACTGGCTACAGCGTGACCCCGTCGACCGGCTCGAACGACTGCTGCGCAGTTCGGGCCTCCTCGACGACGCGCGGGTCGCGGCCGTCCGGGACGAGGCCGAGGAGCTGGCCGCCAACGTGCGGGACGTGATGAACACCGAGGTCGACGTCGCGCCGGACGAGCTCTTCGCGCACGTCTACGCCGAGCTGCCCGCCTCGTTGGCGGCCCAGCGGGAGATGCTGCGCACCGAGCTGGCGCGGGCATGACCGCCACCGTCAGCGACGCGCCCGCGCTCTCCATGGCGCAGGCGATCAACCGGGGTCTCGCCGACGCGCTCGACGCCGACGACCGCGTCGTCGTCTTCGGCGAGGACGTCGGCACCTTGGGCGGCGTCTTCCGTGTCACCGACGGCCTCGCAGCGCGTTTCGGCGAGGCACGCGTCTTCGACTCCCCGCTGGCCGAGTCCGGCATCGTCGGCACCGCCATCGGCATGGCCATGAACGGTCTGGTCCCGGTGATCGAGATGCAGTTCGACGCCTTCGCCTATCCCGCCTTCGAGCAGATCACGAGCCACCTCGCCAAGCTGCGCAACCGCAGTCGCGGACAGGTCTCGCTCCCCGTCGTCATCCGTATCCCCTACGGCGGCGGCATCGGCGGCGTGGAGCACCACTGCGACTCCTCCGAGACGTACTACGCGCACACTCCTGGCTTGCGCGTCGTCACCCCCAGCTCGCCGGCCGACGCCTACCGACTGCTGCGGCAGTCCATCGACTGCCCGGACCCGGTGATCTTCCTCGAGCCGAAGCGACGGTACTGGGCGACGTCGGACGAGCCGCTGCGCAGCGACGGTCCCGGCCTGGATCGGGCCAGGGTGCTGCGGCAGGGGAGCGACGCGGTGATCATCACCTACGGCGGCACCGTCGCCACCGCGCTGGCGGCCGCCGACGCCGCCGAGGAGGAGGGACGCGACATCGGCGTCGTCGACCTGCGCACGCTGGCTCCGTTCGACGACGAGACCGTCGCGGCCGAGGTGAACCGGACCGGGCGCGCCGTCGTCGTCCACGAGGCTTCGGGCTTCCTCGGCTACGGCGCCGAGGTGGTGGCGCGGCTGACCGAGCAGTGCTTCCACCGGCTCGAGGCGCCGATCAAGCGGGTCACCGGATTCGACGTCCCCTACCCGCCGCCGTCGCTGGAACGTCATCACCTTCCCGGTGTCGACCGCATCCTCGACGTGATCGACACGCTGCAGTGGGACGACAGCCGGGGCGACCATGCCTGACTTCCTGCTGCCGGACCTCGGCGAGGGGCTCGAGTCGGCCGAGGTCGTCTCCTGGCACGTCGCCGTGGGCGACACCGTCGCGGTCGACCAGCCGATCGCCGAGGTCGAGACGGCCAAGGCGGTCGTGGAGGTCCCGGTGCCCTTCGCGGGCACCGTCACCGCGCTGCACGCCGCACCCGGTGAGCGGATCGAGGTCGGCCGTCCGCTGATCTCGGTCGAGGCCGTCGGTCTGCGCGAACCCGGAGCCGTGACGCCCGATGGTGCCGGCCGCAGCGGGAACGTCCTGATCGGTTACGGCACGCCGGCAGACGAGCCGCGCCGTCGTCGTCGCCTCACCTCGGTGCCGACCGCGGCGTCGGGAGCTGCCGCGCCGCCGGTCGCTGCCGCGACGCCGGCCGGGACCTCCCCGTCGACCGCCGCCCCGGTGCGCGCGGCCGGACCCGTCCCGGTGATCTCGCCGCTGGTCCGGCGGATGGCGCGGGAGGCGGGCCTGGACCTGCGCAGCCTGCCGGTCTCCGGCCCGGACGGTCTCGTGCGCCGGGCCGACGTCGAGGCGGCCCTCGCCCTGCGGGTGCGACCGGAGCACTCGATCGAGCCCGAGCCTGCGCCCGCGCCGGAGGGCACCACCCGCACCCCGATGCGCGGCGTCCACGCGGCGATGGCCGAGATGGTGAGCCGCTCCCGGCGGGAGATTCCCGAGGCGACGGTCTGGGTGGACGTCGACGCCACGGCGCTGCTCGCGACCCGTGACGCGCTGCGCGCGCGGCCCGAGACCGGCAGGGTGGGGGTTCTCGCCCTGCTGGCCCGCTTCGTCGTCCTGGGGCTGCGGCGCTACCCGCAGTTGAACGCCAGTGTCGACGGCCGCGACGTCCTCACTCACGACGCCATCGGCGTCGGCTTCGCTGCGCAGACCGAACGTGGCCTCGTCGTGCCAGTCGTACGGGAGGCAGAGGCGCTCTCGCTGCGGGGCCTGGCCGAGGCGCTGGCGGCGAAGACCCTCGCCGCGCGAGAGGGCCGGTTGACCCCTGCCGACCTCAGCGGCGGGACGATCACCGTCAACAACTACGGCGTCTTCGGTGTCGACGGCTCGGCGGCGATCATCAACCACCCCGAGGCGGCCATGATCGGCATCGGCCGTGTCATCGACAAGCCGTGGGTGGTCGCCGGCGAGCTCGCTGTCCGGAAGGTCGCCCAGCTGACCCTCGCCTTCGACCACCGGGTCTGCGACGGGGGAGTGGCGGGCGGCTTCCTGCGCTACGTGGCCGACTGCGTCGAATCGCCGGTGGTCGCCCTCGGCGACGCCTGAGCCGGCCGCTGGTTTGCCGGTTCGGCAGATGCAGGTAGGACACCGGGTATGAGCGGCAGCGACGACGAGAACGACTCCACCGGGCGCCCTCTGCTGCCCGAGGAGGAGCAGGCCGGCAGCGACGACGCCCGCCGGCAGGCCGAGGTCATCCTGGAGGACTCCGAGGCCAGGACCGAAGAACCCGAGCGCGCCCGTCACGAGTCGAGCCAGACGCCCGATCCGGGCGCCGCCTGAGTGACCGGTTACGGTACCGGGCAGCCGCCGATCCGAGGAGCCGTTTCGTGGATGCCTTCGCCACCGCCGTGCTGGACCGCGACCTCGACGCGATGGCCGAGCTGCTCGCCGACGACGTGATCTTCCGCAGTCCGGTGGTCTTCCGGCCGTACGAGGGCAAGGCTGCTGTCCTCACCATCCTCGGCGCGGTGATGCGGGTCTTCGGCGAGTTCCGCTACACGCAGCGGCTCCGCGACGACGAGGGCAGGCATGCGCTCGTCTTCCAGACGTGGGTGGGGGACCGGGCGGTGCACGGCTGCGACTTCCTCACCGTGGACGGCGACGGCAAGATCATCGCTTTCGACGTGATGGTGCGGCCGATGTCCGGTGCGACGGCACTGGCCGAGGCGATGGCGCGCGAACTCGCCTGATTCCCGGTGCAGACCCGCCGCCGGAAGAGCGCGGGATGTGGATTGTCCGAATCGAGCATGCGGCTTGCGGTGAGCGGTCTCAGCGTTTGATAACGAAAAGGTAACGGTAGCTAGTTCTCCTCAGGTGTGACGTCTTGCCAGACGATGCCGCTGGGGACCGCGCCATTCGGCCGGCCCCCCACCCAAGGAGTAGTTGTGTCGCTCATCCCCCGTCTGCGACGTGGCGCCCGCCATGTCGTCATCGCTGGCGTATCCCTGTTAGCGCTGACATCCGCCCTGCTCTTCCTCGTCGCGCCCAGCTCGACTGCCCTGTCCCTGGAGTCGAAGGCCGCCGGTCGCACCGCGAGCAATGTCGCTGTCGTCTACGGCAAGCTCGTCAACGCCTCCGGCAAGCCGGTGAAGAACGCCAAGATCACGCTGTCGGTGAAGAAGGCCGGTCACCGCAAGACCGTCGCCAAGTTCACCACGAACAGCAAGGGCGTCTACCGCAAGGTGCTGCAGAAGCCGAAGAAGGCCACGTACCTCATGTCGGTCTCGGCCAAGGTCGCCGGCAAGGTCTACCGCGCCTCCAAGTCGATCGCGATCAAGCCCGGTAAGTCCTACCGGCTCGACGGTCGTCTGGTGAAGCGCAACCTCTTCAACTTCCTGCCGATCTCGACGTACTGATCGCCTCTCGGGAGCAGCGGACCACCCCATCCGCTGCTCCCGGTGGCCGGTCCGCCGCCCCCCACCAGGTAGGAGCCCCCCATGTCTGCTCTCCCCACGACCACGCAACCGCACGACCTCCGTCCGGCTGCAGCTCTCCCCACCGCATCCCTGCCCGCGGCAGCGCCGTACACGGCTTTCCGTGTCACGGTCCTGGTGGGAACCCGCCCCGAGGCCATCAAGATGGCACCGGTCGTCCGCGCGCTCCGCGCCGTCCACGCCGACGTCCGCCTGCTCGCCACCGGCCAGCACCGCGAGATGGTCGCCGATCTTCTGCCCCGACTCGAGACGCCGGCCGACTGCGACCTGGACGTCATGCGGACCGCGCAGGCCCTGCCGTCGCTGACGGCTCGGGTGCTGGAGTCCGTCGCCGAGGACCTCGCCGTGCACCGTCCCGACGCCGTCCTGGTGCAGGGCGACACGACCACCGCCTTCGCCGGTGCGCTCGCCGCGTTCTACGCCCAGATCCCGGTGGGTCACGTCGAGGCCGGGCTGCGCTCCGGCTCGCTCGTCGACCCCTTCCCCGAGGAGGCCAACCGGCAGCTGGTGGGACGGCTCGCGAACTGGCACTTCGCCCCCACCAGTCGCGCCGCGGCAGCCCTGGTCGCCGAGAACGTGCCTGCTTCCGGCCTGGAGATCACCGGCAACACCGTCATCGACAACCTGCAGTGGGTGGCCGCCCGCGGGCTGGGGACGTCCGCGTTCGCCGGCAGCTCCGACGGCCGTCGTCGAGTCCTGTTGACGATGCACCGGCGCGAGAACCACGGCGCCACCATCGGCAACCTCGCCGCGGCAGTCGGCCGGCTGGCACGTCAGCACGACCTCGACGTGGTCTTCCCCGTCCACCCCAACCCGGCGGTGCGGGCGGCGGTCCTGCCGGCGCTCGGCAACAACCCCGCGGTCCGCCTGCTCGAGCCGCTGGACTACTTCGACTTCTCGGCCACGCTGCGCGACGTCGACCTCGTCCTCACCGACTCCGGCGGCGTGCAGGAGGAGGCCCCCTCCTTCGGCAAGCCGGTCCTCGTCCTGCGGAACACCACCGAACGTCCCGAGGCGGTCGAGGCGGGCTGCGCCCGGCTCATCGGCACCGACCCGGCCGTCCTCGAGGCGACCGTCGATCACCTGCTGACCGACGCCGCCGCGCTGGCCCAGATGTCGCACGTCGCCAACCCGTACGGCGACGGCCACGCCTCCGAGCGCATCGCCGAGCGCCTCTGCGCCGATCTCGTTGGCGCCGACACCACCGACCGCACCACCGAACGCGTCGCGTAGTCGCGCGGCCCGAGGAGACTCACGTGACCATCGATCTGACCTGGGCGGGCTGGTTCACCAGCATCGTCGTCCTCTACTACTTCGCGCTCTTCCTCATCTCGCTGCGCCGCCCGGAGCCCGCGCCGGCGCCCGAGGGCTGGACCGAGCCGCTCATGATCATCGTCGTCCCCGCTCGCAACGAGGAGCAGGTCATCGGTGACACCGTGGCCAACCTTCGCGACCTGGACTACGCCGGCGAGCACCGGGTGCTCATCGTCGACGACGCCTCGACCGACGCGACCGGGCAGATCGTCGCCGCCCACGCGGCGCAGGACCCGCGCGTCCGCCTGCTGTCGCGGACCGCGGCGCAGGGTGGCCGTGGCAAGAGCGACGTGCTCAACCACGCCTACCGCCTGATCCGCGACGCCGCCGCCGACGGCGACCCGTGGCTGGCCGGGCACGGCGCAGACGAGATCGTCTATGCGATCGTCGACGCCGACGGCCGGCTGGAGCGTGACAGCCTGACGGTGGTGGCGCCGTACTTCATCGACGCCAGCGTCGGCTCCACACAGGTCGGCGTGCGTATCTACAACGCCGGCGACAGCGCGCTGGCGCGGATGCAGGACATGGAGTTCGTCGGCTTCACCTACCTGGTGCAGATCGCCCGCGACCGGATCGGGTCGTCCGGTCTGGGCGGCAACGGGCAGTTCACCCGGCTCTCGGCGCTGGTCACCCTCGGCGACTCGCCGTGGAAGATGACGGCCCTCACCGAGGATCTCGACCTGGGGCTGCGGCTCATCGAGGCTGGTTGGCGCACCCGCTTCTGCCACCACACCACGGTGGCGCAGCAGGGCCTCACCAGCTGGAAGCCGCTGCTGCGCCAGCGCACCCGCTGGATCCAGGGCCACTACCAGTGCTGGTCCCACATCCCGAAGCTCTTCCGCGCCAAGGGCGCCAACGTGGCCGGCCGCCTCGACCTGATCACGTACCTGTTCCTGGTCGTCACCGTCGTGGTCATCAGCCTCGGCATGGCGGCCTCGATCGCCAGCAGCCTGGGCCTGATCGACGTCACGTCGTCGTTCCTGTCCTTCGTGCCGGACGGCCTGCCGCTGCGGGTCACCTCGCTGGTGCTGAGCATCCTGCCGCTGGCGACGTTCATGCTGACGTATCAGAAGCACTCGCGTCACCCGTACAAGTGGTGGGAGATCCCGGCCTTCGCGATGACCTTCTCTGCGTACTCGTACGTGTGGATCGTCACCACGCTGCGCGCCTGGACCCGCATGCTGCTGCGTCGCAACGGCTGGGTGAAGACGCCGCGGATCGGCGCGACGCCGACGGCGCCCGAGCCCGCGCTCGCCGGCAGCGCCTCGTAGCGCGCCGCCGCACCGCACCGCCGACTCCTGTCGCCGGCCGTCTCTCGGTCGGCGGCAGGAGTCGGCGTCGTTCGTGGTCAGGTTGCCTACAGGTCCGGTCGGCCAATCTGGGGCCCATGTGTCATGTCACGAGCGAGTCCCACCGGCATCGGCAGCCTCCGGCGGTGATCGGGTGAGCCCGCACCTCACCTGGCTGGAGGCCGGTGTCGTCGGCGCGATGCAGGGTGTGGCCGAGCTCTTCCCGGTCTCCAGCCTCGGCCACAGCGTGCTGCTGCCGGCCGTCGTCGGCGGGTCGTGGTCGCGTGACCTGGACGTCAGTGCCCCGGAGTCGCCGTATCTGGCCTTCATCGTCGGGCTGCACGTCGCCACCGCGTTGGCGCTGATCGTCTACTTCTGGCGGGACTGGGTCCGCATCGTCACCGGGCTGGTCACCAGCATCGCGCGGCGCGAGGTCCGCACTTCGGACCAGCGGCTGGCGTGGCTGCTCGTCCTCGCCACGATCCCGGTGGGGCTGGTCGGTCTGGTGGGGGAGCACTGGTTCCGCACCACGCTGGCCCGGCCGGTGCCGACCGCGCTGTTCCTCGTGGTCAACGGACTGGTGCTGCTGGGCAGTGAACACCTGCGCCGTCGGGAGCCGGCGGAGTCCGACTACGTCGACGAGCGCGTCTCCGGACCGCAGTCGGACGAGCGGCTGGCCACGATGAGCGTCGGACGTGCCGTGGCGATCGGTGCGACACAGATCGCCGCCCTCGCGCCGGGCATCTCCCGCTCGGGCATCGCCACCGTCGCCGGCATGCTGCGTGGCCTCTCCCGCGAGGACGCCGCCCGCTTCTCGTTCCTGCTCGCCACCCCGGTCATCCTCGCCGCCGGCGTCCTCAAGCTCGGCGACCTCAGCGGTCCGCTGGGGGACGGGATCCGGGGACAGGTGCTCTTCGGGTCGCTGCTCTCCGGCGTCGGGGCCTACCTCTCGGTCCGCTTCCTCACCCGCTACCTCGCCCACCGCTCGCTGCGCCCCTTCGGCGTCTACTGCGTCGCCGCCGGGGCGGCCGCTCTGGTCTGGTTCGCGGTCCGGTAGGTGGTGAGTCGGCCGAGCCGCGTCCGGCAGGCGAAGTGGACGGCCTGGTCCAAGCGCGTCCAGCTGACCGATCGGTTGCCCGAGTCCTTCGCTGCGGTGTTGGAAAGGGTGTTCTGTGTGGCAGACCCAGTGCTGGGTGGGGAGTTGGCCGAGGACGCTTGCTGGTCGCCCAGCGATGGGGCATGGCGGCGGCTTGAGCGGGGAGACGCCACGGCCCGCCGTCCTACGCCGGGGTGATGCTGTCGAGGAGCATGACGACGTGGCGGTGGATGACGTCCCGGACCGCCTCCTGTTCGTCCGGAGTCGGCCGTGAGGCCCGGATCAGGTCGAGGTAGACGGTCGCGTAGATGACGTGGGCCATGTCGGACCGACGCTGGTCGTCGAGGTGCGGGTGGGTGAGGGCCAGCACGTCGGCGATGGCGTGCTCGGCGTCGATGATGTCGCGGCCGGGGTCGGCGGAGGCGCCGGCGGCGGGACCGAAGAGCACCTCGCGCTGGAACGTGGCGGTGTTCTGCGGGTGCTGCTCGGTCATGAGCAGCAGCGGCTCGATCTCGGCGAGGATTGCCTCCAGCGCCGAGGCGCCGTCGCCGGCGAGGCGACGGGCCGTGTCGACGCCTTCGGCGAGGGTCGTGCGCATGACGGCGACGAAGAGACTGGCCTTGGTCGGGTAGTGCAGGAAGACCGTTCCCGCCCCGACGTCGGCGGCGTCGGCGATCATCTGCGTGGTGACCCCGTCGAAGCCGTGACGTTGGAACAGCTCACTCGCGGCGGCGAAGATCCGCGCCTGCCGGTCCGCCTTCGCCCGCGCGGTCCGGCTGCCGGCCGGTGCTGTCGTCACGCCGATCACATCCTGTCTCGAAGTTCATGAGTGGACTCAGTTCTGAGTATGCTCAGTTGTGATCCGGGGAGCGAGCCGAGCTCCCTGGCGGCGAAAGGGTGTCCCCGCATGCGCGGTCTTCGAGCTGATCTCAAAGATGCGGTGACGCCGCGCGCCTTCGCCATGGTGGTCGCGGTGTTGTTGCTGCAGTTGGGCTTCATCCTGTCCTACGTGGGTGCCTTCCACGCGCCGAAGCCGCAGCACATCACGGTCGGCATCGTCGCCCCCGCGCAGCAGGCGCCCATGCTGGTCGAGCGACTCAACGGCCTGGACGGATCCCCGCTCTCCGCGCGAGCCGTCGACTCCGCGGCGAGCGCGCAGCGGCAGATCGCCGACGGTGACCTCAGCGCCGCTCTCGTGGTCGACAGTTCCGGTGCCACGGACCGTCTGCTCACCGCCTCGGGTGGGGGAGCCTCCGTGGTCACCGCCGTCGAAGCCGTCTTCGACCAGATCGAGCACGCTCAGAACCGCACCCTCGTCAGCCGGGACATCGTCCCGCTGCAATCCGGTGACTCTCGGGGACTGACGGGCTTCTATCTCGTCGTCGGGTGGATGGTCGGCGGTTACCTCGTGGCGTCGCTGCTCGGCGTCGCCGGCGGGGCACGTCCGGCCACCCCGCGCCGCGCCGCCATCCGGCTGGCCGCCCTCGTGCCCTACGCCGCGGCGTCCGGGCTGGGTGGCGCCATCGTCGTGGGTCCGGTCCTGCACGCGCTCGACGGTCATCTGCTCGCGCTGTGGGGTGTCGGCACCCTCGTCGTCCTCGCCGCCGCGGCCGCCACCACGGCACTGCAGGTGCTCTTCGGGATCATCGGCATCGGCGTGGCCGTGTTGCTCTTCGTGGTGCTCGGCAATCCCAGTGCCGGCGGCGCGTTCCAGCCCGACCTGCTGCCGCCGTTCTGGCGGGCCATCGGCAACGCGTTGCCCAACGGTGCCGGCACCGACCTCGTCCGCCGCATCGCCTACTTCCACGGCAACGGCATCACGGGCCACCTGCTCGTCATCTCGGCCTGGGTGGTGATCGGCGTCGTCGTGGCCCTGGCCGCTTCTCGTCTGCTGCACGACCGCGCTCGGAACGGGCAGCTGTCGGACGAGACAGCGGCCAGCGGATCGACCGGGACGAGCTGACGTCCCGCGACAGAGAGCAACCGGGATTGCGGCTGGCCGGTAACGCCCGCCTTGTGGCCTTTGCGTTCACCAGGCTCGACAATCTGCGCCTTACTCCCGTCTAACGAGCGCGTCGTTGGGGAATCTTCGCAGCGCATGCCACCGTCGGTGGCCATCCCTGAGGGAGATCCGCCATGCAGCTCGCCGGCAGTCTGACCCTGATCGCGCTCGGCGCGATCCTGAAGTTCGCCGTGACCGACAAGGTCAGCGGCATCGACCTCGGCGTCGTCGGCATCATCCTGATGATCGTCGGTGTCATCGCGCTCCTCGCCGAGCTGGCGTACTGGGCGCCGCGTCGGCGCCGCGTCCGCGTCGTCGAGGCCCCTCCCACCGCCGTGGTGCGCGACCCCTACGGCCCTCGCTACTGACCTCTGGACGGACCTGCATCAGTCAATCTGCATCTCACGCCGCTGCCCGGGTGACGATTCGCGACTCGCTCTGCCCTGCGGGGTGGGGGCGGGTCGCGAATCCGATCGGGTAGGCATGGGCGATGGGAGAAGCGCCGCACTGGGTCCGCGAGTTACGACCGTCTCAGCCGGTACCGATGGTGGCACCGGAGCCGGCGGGGCTCGGGACGCTCACGCAGGCGCTGGGCACCGAACCGGTGGCGTGGGCCGTCGAGCTGGGTCAGGGCATGGCGGCTCACATCGCCGACCGGATCCCGGAGCTCGCCGTCGACGGCATCGTGCAGGACGTCCGTCGTGGGTGCGAGACGGTCGCCCTCGGGGTGCTGGGCACGCTCGCCGTGGACGCCGGCTTCGATCCCGGCACGGCGCTGGGTGTGCTCTCCGGACCGCCGGAGCTCGTCGCGCGCGGAGTGGGCAGTGACGTCATGGTGCACAGCCTGCAGCTGGCCCACGGTTTCGCCCACGCCGCCGTGGTCGACGCCGTCGGCCGGCTGGTGCCGCCGGAACAGCGCTTCGACGAGAGCCGCCGGATCGCCGAGGTGCTCTTCGCCGTCGTGGCGGCGGTGTCGGCGGCGATGATCGCCGAGTTCGACCGGGCCAGCTCCCGCTGGCAGGCCAGTGCGTCGGCGGCTCGCATGGAGGTCATCGACCAGCTGCTGCGCGGTGAGGCGGTGGCAGACGACCACGTCGTCGCCGTGTTGGGCTACGACCTGAGCCGGCATCAGACGGCCCTGGTCGTCTGGGCCGACGACGCTGCGGCCGTGGGCCGCGGCGCGCTCGAACGGGCGGCGTCGGAGACTCTCGGTCGACTCGGCTGCGGTGATCTCGTCGTCCAGCCCATCGGGCGCGCTCGGGTCTGGGCCTGGGGCGGCACCGTGCAGCCGGGGACCGATGTCGACCTGGAGCCAGCGATACCGTCCGGCGTCCGGGTGGCTCTCGGCCGGGGCGGGCCGGGGGCGTCCGGATTCCGGGTGAGCCATCGGCGTGCCCTCGACGCCACCCGCCTCGGGCAGCTCTCCGCCCGCCCCGATCGTCGCCTCTTCGCCTATGACGACGTCGATCTGCTGGTGATGCTGGCCGAGCGACCGGAGCTGCTGCGCGCCTTCGTGGAGCGTGAGGTGGGCGGCCTGCTCGATCCCGCCGCCAACGTCGTGGCGCTGCGCGACACGCTCCGCGTCTACCTCGACACCGGCCGCAGCCTGCAGGAGACCGCCGAACAGCTGCACATCGCCCGCAACACCGTCGCATACCGCGTCCGGCGGGCCGAGGAACTGCGCGGCCGACCCATCGCCGAGCATCAGGTGCAGCTGCGGGTGGCGCTCGCGGTCGTCCACGAGCTGGGAGCCGCGCTGGCGGAGCCGACGCCGAGCTGAACTGGATCAGAAACCAATCCGGAGCCGCCGTTGTGGTTCCTGGTCCATGCCGTCGTGGACGTCGAGCCGCTTAGCTCGTGACGTGCGTGTCACCGCGGTCCGCTCTGCCCTGGCCCCCGGCCGTGCCCTGATCACTGGCGCGAGCTCGGGCATCGGCGAGGCTTTCGCTCGCGCGCTGGCCGTGGGCGGGTGGGACCTCGTGCTGGTCGCGCGACGCGAAGAGCGGTTGCGCGCGCTGGCCGACGAGCTGAGCCGGGCCCACGGCGTGCGGTGCTCGATCGTCGGACTGGACCTGAGCGTCGAACGGGCCGGGCGGCGACTGCGGGAACTGGTCGACGGCGAGATCGACCTGGTGATCAACAACGCGGGGTTCGGCACCCAGGGCCCCTTCGTCGAGACCGACGGCGACGCGCTGTCACAGCAGATCGCGGTGGATCTTCGCGCGGTCGTCGACGTCTGCCACGCCTTCCTCCCGGACATGGTCGCCCGTCGCCGCGGCGCCGTCGTCAACGTGTCGAGCACGACCGCGTTCCAACCGGTGCCGACCATGGCGGTCTACGCGGCGGCGAAGTCCTTCGTGGTGAGCTTCACCGAGGCGCTGTGGCAGGAGCTGAGACCCCACGGCGTCACCGTCTTCACCCTCGCGCCGGGGCCGACACGCACCGAGTTCTTCGATGTCGTCGGTGACACCGCCGCCACGGTCGGCGGCGTACAGCGCATGCAGACCGCTGAGCAGGTCGCCGCGACCGGGCTCCGCACGCTGGCGCGGCGTCACCCACCCCCCACAGTCGTCTCCGGCCTCGACAACGCCGCCACCGCGCGGCTGGCGAAGTTCGTGCCCAGGCGGGTCCTGTTGCCGGCCGTGGCCCGGCTGCTGCGACCGATCAGGTCCGCACGATGACCACCGCACGACCGATCAGGAGGCAGCGATGATTCTGGTGACCAGCGCCGCGGGTGGCGTCGGCCGTCCGCTCGTCCGCGCCCTCGCGCAGCAGGGCGAGAAGGTCCGCGCCCTCGTCAAGAACGATGCCCAGGCCGGGCTCTCCCGGCAGGACGGCGCCGCCGACGTCGTCATCGGCGACCTGCGCGCCCCCGGCGACCTCGAGGCCGCTGTCCTCAGCGCGCACGCGGTCTATCACGCCGCCCCGACCCAGCTCATCGATGAGGTCCCGGTCGCCGAGCGGCTCGTCGCCGCAGCCCGGCTGAGCGGCTCGACCCACATCGTCTTCCACTCGGTGATCCATCCCGACATCGAGGCGTTGACGCACCATCATCAGAAGCTGCGGGTGGAGCAGGTGCTGCGGGACTCCGGGCTGCCGGTCACCGTCCTGCGCCCGTCGCACTACATGCAGAACTACCTCGAGGTGTGGGACTTCCTGCTCGCCGGGTTGATGCCCTATCCGGTCTCTCCCGACAGCGTCATGGGTGTCGTCGATGTCGAGGACGTCGCCGCCGCGGCCGCAGCCGTGCTGCTCCGGCTCGACGACCACGTCGGCATGACCTACGACCTGTCGGCGCAGGAGCTGACCCGTCACGAGATGGCCCGCGACTGGGCCGCGGTGCTCGAGCGTGACGTCACCGCCGTCCGGCTGCCGCCGCGCACCCTGCTCAACCCGTTGGCTGCGGCGGGGGCCCTCGGACCCGCCGCCGCGCGGTCACTCATCGCCACCCGGCTGCGGTCGGCGCCCCAGCTCGCCCGCGGTGTGAAGACGGCGCGCAACGCCCGCGACATGGGCAGCTGGCCGGCCGATGCCCGGCAGAACTACATGCGGATGATGAGCTACTACGACCGGCACGGGCTGCCCGCCGGTGACCTCGACACGCTCCCCACGCTGCTTGGCCGACCCGCGACGTCCCACCTCGACTTCGTCAGGCGCACCGCCGCCCGGCTTCTCGACCAGGCTTAGGGAGGGTGGCCGATTCCTCGGGAATGATGTCGTCGTGCCGGAGCGGTCGTCATCGAGGTTCGCCCGTGACGTGGTGACCATCGGTCGTCAGCATGGTCCGAGGACTGCTGCGTTCGCGGCCGATGTGGATGTCGTGCCGGCTCCGCCGCGGGCCCGGTGCTGTTCGTGGCGTTCTGCGTTGGTCGTCGATCCGCGCCGGCTGGGGCTCTGTGCAGGTGGGGCGCGTTGAGCTCCCCGGCACGGACACCGCTGGTCGACGTCCACGCGCACTTCCTGACCGCCGGCTACGTCGATGCCGCGCGGGCAGCGGGGCACGAGCGGCCGGACGGCATGGCCGGCTGGCCGACCTGGAGCGCTGACGACCACCTGCGGCTGATGGACGAGTGGGACGTCGGTCGAGCGGTGCTTTCGATCTCCTCGCCCGGCGTGCACTTAGGTGAGGACCATGCTGCACGCCTGCTGGCCCGGCAGGTGAACGACGCCGGGGCCGCCATCTGCCGCGCCCACCCGGACCGGTTCGGCCAGTTCGCCTCGCTGCCGTTGCCCGATGTCGACGGTGCCCTCGCCGAGCTCACCCGTGCCCTCGACGAGCTGGGTAGCGACGGCGTCACGCTCGAGACCAACGTCGCGGGTGTCTACCTCGGCGATCGACGTTACGAACCGCTCTACGAGGAGCTGGACAGGCGGCAGGCGGTGGTGTTCGTGCACCCGACGTCGCCCCCGCACGCCGAGCAGATCGCGCTCGGCCGACCACGCCCGATGCTGGAATTCATCTTCGACTCGGCCCGCGCTGTCAGTAACTTGGTCTTCAGTGGCGTTCTCACCAGCTACCGCGACATTCGTTGGGTGTTCACCCACGGGGGCGGAGCATTGCCGTTGTTGGCGGAACGTATGGAGCTGTTCCGCTCGGTCTTTCTCGACGACCCCGCTGACGGGCCGACGGTCCCGGACCAGATGTCGCAGCTGTGGTTCGACATGGCCGGAACCCCCTTCCCGCGGCAGGTCCCGATCATGGTCGAGGCCTTCGGCTCTGACCGCTTGCTCTACGGCAGCGACTACTGCTGGACCCCTGTCTCCAGCGCAGCTCGGCAGGTGGCATCCATCGACAGCGCCCCGCAACCGCGCGACGACTCCTGGCGTGCTCTCACCACGCGCAATGCTCGGAAGTTGTTTGCGCACGGTTGAGCAGAAATGGTGTATCAGGCATGCCGCGTCCTGTTGCCCGACTGCGGTGTGAGGTGAGCCGAGTAGCAGACTCGGTTACCCAGCGTTTACAGACGTGACCTGCGGTCGAAACGGGACGGGCAGAGGCTCTCCCACGACCCGCACCAGTGCGGGGCGCGTCTAGGGTTCCGCCACCGCAGGGTGGGTCTGGTCCGAGAGATGCAGGCGAGACGGCCGCAGCGGTGCGGGGCCTCGTTCCACGGCGGGAGAAAAGCCCGGGAGGCCATACTGGCCCGGGCTGTGGATGCGGTACCGGGCACCGATCGTCGGAGGCCGGCATGACCGCAGTGGTCCATCCACCCACCAGCACCGCACCAGCGTCGGATGCAGACGCCAAGGATCTGCACACCTTCGGCTACGCGCAGAACCTGCACCGCAGCATCGGCAGCTTCGGCTCGTTCGCCGCTGGCTTCTCCTTCGTCTCCATCCTCACCACGGTCTTCCAGCTGTTCAGCTTCGGCTTCGGCTTCGGTGGACCGGCCTTCTTCTGGACCTGGCCGATCGTCTTCGTCGGTCAGCTGCTCGTCGCGCTCTGCTTCTCCGAACTCGCCGCCCGGTATCCGATCTCCGGCTGCATCTACCAGTGGGCCACCCGTCTAGGCGGCCGCTTGTGGGGCTGGACCGCGGGCTGGCTGATGCTGGTCGCGCAGGTCGTGACCGTGGCCGCCGCGGCCATCGCGCTGCAGGTCGTCCTGCCCGCCGTCTGGTCGGGCTTCGACCTGGTCGACAACCCCACCGAGAACGCGGTGATCCTGGGCAGCCTGCTGCTGGTCATCACCACGACCATCAACGCCGTCGGGGTCCGGGTGATGTCGATCATCAACAGCGTTGGCGTCAGCTGCGAGCTGGTCGGTGTGGTGCTGCTCGTCATCGCACTCTTCGCCCACTCCGAGCGCGGCCCCGGCATCGTGCTGCACACGGGTGCCGGTGTCGGCCACGGTGCCGGCTACCTCTGGTCGTTCATCATCGCCGGTCTGATGGCCGCCTACGTCATGGTCGGCTTCGACAGCGCCGGTGAATTGTCCGAAGAAACGCGCAATCCCCGTCGTACCGCGCCGCGGACCATCATCCGGGCCCTCGTCGTCTCGGGTCTCGGCGGCGCGCTCATGCTGCTCGCCACCCTGATGGCCGCCCCCAGCGTCACCGACGGCTCGCTCGGTGATCCGGCCAAGGGCCTGCCCTACGTCCTCACCAGCCGTCTCGGCGACACGCTGGGCCGGATCTTCCTACTGGACGTCGCCATCGCCGTCAGCGTCTGCACGCTGGCCATCCAGACCGCCACCACCCGGATGATGTTCTCGATGGCGCGTGATCACGTGCTGCCGTTCTCGACGGGGCTGGCCACGGTGAACCGCCGCACCGGCACACCGATCCGGCCCGCCGTGGTGGTCGGCGTCCTGACCGTCGCGCTGCTCTACGTCAACGTCAAGAACAGCCTCGTCTTCCTGGCGCTGTCGAGCGTCTGCATCATGCTGCTCTACATCGCCTACCTGATGGTCACCATCCCGCTGCTGGTGCGCCGCCTCCAGGGCGCAGTGCGCGCCGAGGCCGGCCTCTTCTCGCTGGGGCGGTGGGGCGTCCCGGTCAACATCGTCGCCGTCGTCTGGGGCCTGTTCATGGCCGTGAACCTCGGGTGGCCGCGTGCCAAGGTCTTCGGCACGGAGTGGTACCTGCGGTTCTTCCCCGAACTCTTCCTCGGCGGGGCCGTCCTCGTCGGCGCCGTCGCCTTCCTCGCGCAGCGGGCGCAGAATCGGCGCGCCGCCGCTGCCCTCGACCCCGCGCCGGGCGCGGAGGTGACCGCATGAGCTCGCTGCTGACCCACGAGATCCCCGGCGGTGCCGCCTGGTCGGTGCTGTTGCGTGCAGGCCGGCTGCTCCGGCTCACCGCGCAGGCCGACGGCGTCAATTGCTCCACCCTGATCTATCCCGCGCACGACACGGTCGACCGGCTCAACGTGCCGGACACGCTGAAGGCGCAGATGAGCGCCCGGATCGCGGCGCCGATGGTGCTGATGTCCGACCGGGGTCTGGGCCTCGCCTCCGTCGTGTCGTCCACGCTGCCGTGGCACGACGCGCTCTGTGGCCACGGCCTGGACGGTCACGCCGCCGCCTTCGGCGAGACCGACTACCAGCAGGACCGCAACGCCTGGCGCCGGTCGGCCCGCTTCGGACTTCACGCGGAGTTGCTCAAACACGGTCGGGATGCCGACGACCTGCACCCGAGCGTCAACTTTTTCAGCAAGGTCGCGACCGATGACGACGGTTCGCTCGCCTGGACCCCCGGCCACGCCAACAGCGGCGACTCCGTCACGCTGCGGGCCGAAGTCGACCTGCTCGTGGTGCTGAGCACCGCGCCGCACCCACTCGATCCGCGCTGGCAACCGGGACCCGTCCTGGCCGAGGTGCTCGTCGGTGCGCCCTACGGCGACGACGACCCGTCCGTTCGACTGCGACCCGAGAGCGCCCGCGCCCTCGCCGCCGCCAAGGAGGTTTTCGTATGACCGCCACCCTGCCCACCGTCGAGAGCCCGCACGTCATCGACGACGCCGACCTCGACGTCACCGTCGGATCGGGCGACGGCTACCTCGGCCGCATCCCTGCGGGCTCCGCCTTCCGGATCGTCGACCTCTTCGGCAATCAGGCGTGCGACACGCTCTTCTACGACGCGCACGACCTCGGCAACCGCTACAGCGCCATGGACACCGTCCGCGAGCAGGGCAACGTGTACCTGCGTGCCGGCTCCCGACTGCTGTCGCAGCACCTCGACGTGCTCGCCACCATCACCGCCGACACCTGCGGTCGGCACGACACCATCGGCGGCGCCTGCGCCCAGGAGTCCAACGTCGTGCGCTACGGCGGGCACACCCGGCACCAGCACGCCTGTCGCGAGACCTTCCTGCGCTACGGCGCCGCCGCGGGCATCGGTCCGCGTCTGCTCGCACCCAACATCAACTTCTTCATGAACGTGCCCGTCACCGCGGCCGGCGGCCTCACCTTCGAGGACGGGCTGTCCGCGCCGGGCAAGTACGTCGAGATGACGGCGCACCGCGATCTTCTCGTCCTCATCAGCAACTGCCCGCAGCTGAACAACCCGTGCAACGGGTGGGACCCGACCCCGATCCGGCTGCTGCGATGGGACGCGTCGTGACCGCCCTCCGCGCCGCTACCCGCACCGTCACCGTCACCGCGGCCGGCGTGCAGACGACGGTCCAGGATCTCACCGGTCGCGGCGGCCTCTGGGACGTCGGCGTGCCGCCGTCCGGGGCGTGGGACGACCTGTCGTTCGCGCTGGCCAACCGCGCTGTCGGCAACGACGAGACCGCGGCGGGGTTGGAGGCGGTGATGACCGGGCCGGTACTGCGCTTTGCCGAGCGGACACTCGTCTGCCTCGCCGGTGCCGTCCCGGCCGCCACCCTCGACGGCCGTCCCGTACGGCCCGGCGTCGTGACCGTCGTCCCCGCGGGGGGTGTGCTCGATGTCGGTCCCTGCGGCGCGCCGGGAATGCGTGCCTACGTAGCTGTGGCCGGTGGCATCGCGGTGCCCGCCGAGCTGGGGTCGCGCTCGACCTTCCTGCTCGGTGGCTTCGGCGGGTTCGACGGCCGGGCCCTCGAAGCCGGTGACGAGTTGATCATCGGCCGCGCCGAGAACCTCCGCGCCCCGCTGGACGTCGCCCCGGTGCTGCCGTCGCTCACCGACGACTGGCAGCTGCGGGTGCTGGCCGGGCCGCACGGGGCGCCCGAGCACCTCACCACCGACGGCGTCGAGGCGCTCTTCGACACCACCTGGGCCGTGGACCACCGCGCCGACCGGACCGGCATCAGGTTGGTGGGTCCGGCGCCGCGCTGGGCCCGCACCGACGGCGGCGAGGCGGGGTTGCACCCGTCGAACATCCACGACAGCGCGTATCCCGTCGGGGGCGTCATGCTCTCCGGCGACACGCCCGTCATCGTCGGCCCGGACGGCCCCAGCCTCGGCGGCTTCGTCGTGCCGTGCGTCGTCGTGCGGGCCGACCGATGGAAGCTGGCCCAGCTGCGTCCCGGCGACACCGTGCGGCTGGTACCGGTGAGCGCGGACGACGCGGCCGCGGCCAACCGCGAGCGCGACACGCTGCTCGCCGACCCGGCCGCCGCGGTGGCGACGGTCTTCGAACGTTCACTCGCCGGCCGGACGTCGCTGCCCGCGCTCCCGCGTCCTTCGGACGACCGTCACACGGTGCTCGCCGCGGCGCCCGCGACGGGGTTCGCGCCGTCGCTGACCGTGCGGCGCGCCGGGGACCACCACGTGCTGCTGGAGGCGGGCGAGCCCGTCCTGGACCTCACCGTCCGCTTCTGGATGCACTTGCTGGCCGAGGAGCTGCGAGCGGTCACCCGTCCCGGCGTGCTGGAGATCGTCGAGGGCGTGCGATCGGTCCTCGTCAAGGTGGACGAGCGGGTGCTGCCGCCGGCAACGCTCGGGCAGCTGCTGCTCGAGCTGGCCGCCGACGTCCCGGACCCGCGTTCGGTGCAGCTCGACGTCCGTGAGGTGACGCTGCCGCTCGCGCTGGACCACCCGGCGGCCCACGAGGCCATGGCGCGCTACGCCCGCTCGGTGCGCCCGGACGCGCCGTGGTGTCCGGACAACGTCGAGTTCATCCGCCGCATCAACGGGCTGCGCGAGCGCTCGGACGTCTTCGACGTCGTCACCGCCGCGACCTACCTCGTCGTGGGCCTCGGGGACGTCTACCTCGGCGCCCCGGTGGCGGTACCGATCGACCCGAGACACCGGCTCGTCACGACCAAGTACGACCCGGCGCGGACCTGGACACCGCAGAACGCGGTGGGCATCGGCGGGGTGTACCTCTGCGTCTACGGCATGGAGGGGCCGGGCGGCTACCAGCTGGTGGGACGGACCGTCCCGGTGTGGCGGCACGTCCCCGGCTCGCCGGAACGGCCATGGCTGCTGCGGCAGTTCGACCGGCTGCGCTTTGTCCCCGTCACCGCCGACGAGCTGGCCGAGCAGCGTGCGGCCGTCAAGGACGGGGCGCCGCTCCACGTTCGTCCGGCGAGCTTCTCCCTCGCCGAGGTGGACGCCCTCGAGGCTGCGCACGCCGAGGAGATCGCGACGTTCCGCACCGGCCGGCGGGCGGCTTTCGACGCCGAGCGCGACGCCTGGAGCGCACGGTGACGGCGACCCGGGCGCGGGTGGCGACCGCGGTCGACCAGCCGACGTTCATCACTCGCCTCGACCCGGCGGCGTTCCGCGCCGGGGAGGGTCCGCTCGCCGGCCTGCGCGTCGCCGTGAAGGACAACATCGACGTCGCCGGTGTGCCGACGACCGCCGGTTGCCCCGCGCTGGACACCCCGGCGACCGCGCACGCCACCGTCGTGGCGCGCCTGCTGTCGGCCGGCGCAGAGCTGGTGGGCAAGACCAACATGGACCAGTTCGCCACCGGCCTGGTCGGGACGCGCTCGCCCTACGGCGCCTGCCACTCGGTCTTCTCCACCGAGCACGTCAGCGGTGGCAGCAGCTCCGGCTCGGCCGTCGCCGTGGCCACCGGGCTCGCCGACGTCGCGCTCGGCACCGACACCGCGGGCAGCGGTCGGGTGCCGGCGGCCTTCAACGGCATCGTCGGGGTCAAGCCGACCCGCGGGCTGCTCCCCACCACCGGGGTAATGCCCGCGTGCCCGTCGCTGGACTGCGTCTCGATCTTCGCCCGGGACGTCGCCACCGCCCGCACCGCCTTCGAGGCGCTGCTCGGTCCGGACCCGGACGACCCGTACTCCCGGCCCATGCCGGTGCAGCTGCCGGCCGGTGTCGCCCGACGGATGCGGGTGATCGCGGTGCCGGCGGCACCGCTGGACCTCGACGACGAGCACGCCGAGGCGTGGGCGGCGGCTCTGCGGCACGCGGACACCCTCGGGCACGTGGTCCCCGTCGACGTCACCGCGTTCCTCGACGCCGCGCAGCTGCTCTACGGCGGCGCGTTCCTCGCCGAGCGGCTCGAGGCCTTCGGTCACCTGCTCCTCCAGGACGGCCCGCAGCTGGATCCCGTGGTCCGGTCGATCGTGTTCTCCGCCGCGGACCTCCCGGCGACGCGGGTCTATGCCGACCTGCGGCGACTGGCCGAGCTCGCCGCGGCGGCCGCGACGGTGTTCCTCGGGGCGGACGCGCTGCTGCTGCCCGTGACGCCGGGCCATCCGACGCTGGCGCAGGTCGCGGCTGATCCCGTCGGGGCCAATGCCCGGCTCGGCAGGTTCACCAACATGGTGAACCTGCTCGACCTCTGCGCCGTCGCCGTGCCGGCCGCCCCACGGCGCGACGGGCTGCCCTTCGGCGTCCAGCTGCTCGCCCCCGCCTTCGCGGACCGGCCGCTGCTGGACCTCGCGTCCCGCTGGACCGGCGAAGCTCAGCCGGAGGTGGCTTCTCGCTCACTGCTCGCGGTGGCCGGCGCGCACCTGTCGGGCCAGCCTCGCAACGTCGACCTCGTGGCGGCGGGGGGCGTCCTGCACTCGCGCACGCGGACGGCCGCCGGGTATCGGATGCATGTCGTGCCGGGGGCGTTCCCCCGGCCGGGACTGGTGCGCGCCGGCGGCCCCGTCGAGGGTGTCGAGGTCGAGGTGTGGGATCTGCCGGCCGACGGGCTGGGCGCCGTCCTGCCCACGGTCGCCCGGCCGCTGTCGCTCGGCGAGGTGGAGCTGGCCGACGGCAGCGTGGTCACTGGTTTCGTGGCCGATCCGACGCAGGTGGGGGAGGACATCACGGGGTACGGTTCCTGGCGCGCCTACCTCGCGCGCGCCCGGTGAGCCGAGCGCGGCGACGCGGAGGTGCGCCTTCGGCTCGCTGCCGCCTTCCTCTGACGAGCGCACACCTCTGGCAGCCTCACGACGTGCTCGCGTGGAGGTCGTCGACCGTCAGGATGTCGACGTGCGGGCCGATCGCCGACAGTCGCACCGCTTCGGCGGCACGGCCGACGTCGGCGGCGAAGAGCACGACGGCCAAGGACTCGCGAGCGCGGGACACGCAGACGTAGAAGAGCCTGCGGGTGCGCTCGATCGTCGAGTCCAGACCCTTCGATTGATTCTCGACGTCTTGTGCGGACGGCTCCTTGAGGCCCAGCAACTTGTCGTAGGAATACTGGAAGTGCCGGCCCTCGTCGTCGTCGAGGACGACGATCACCCGTTCGAACTCCGAGCCCTTCGTGCCGTGCTGCGTGGCGTACGGAGACTCCTGGTTGACGTAGGTGTAGTACCCCTGCAGCTCGGAGACGCCGCATTCGCTCATCGCCTCCAGGACGTCGCGTGTCGTCTCGTCCAGGACCACGTCGCCCTGCTCGCCCTCGGGATACAGAGCGGCGGCCATCCGCGGGTCCAGCTCGAGGAGGCCGTGTTCTGCCGCGAGCCGAAGCACGTCACCCAGCTTTGCGTCGCTCGAATGCCGGGCACGCTGCCGCACCTGCGTAACAGCGTCCTTCGCGGACGCCATAGCGGCCTTAAGCTGTCGAGTGGCTTGGCCGGAGCGCAACAGCGGGCTGTGTGCTCGCAGAACGTCCAGAACCGCAGTCGGCCTCGCCTCGGGTGCGAGACAGAGGGGAACGATGACGTCCCGGAAGGGCGTGAGTGGCCACGCGTGACCATCGTCGAAGGCCTGCGCCAGGCTGGCAGACTTGTGGTCATGGAAGGCGGAGTACAGGCCTTCGAATCCGAGCCGCTTCGCGGCCATGCGATGCACGATCATGAGGATCTTGGCGCCACCGTCGTGGTCGCCGCGCGACCAGTTCCCCGCCTGGCTGTGCTCGTCCAACCAGGCGCGTACCAACTCCAATCGCTCGCCACGCTGGTCATCGGCGGGAAGGACGAAACAGAAGGCCTCGCCCTCGGTCTGTTCGTCGAGCCCGGTCTGCTGCTGCAACGAATCGCCTTCGCCACGTACGGCGTTGACACAGGCGAGCACGCGACGCGACGAACGGAAGTTCTCGGGCTTGGCGACCACGCGCCAGCCGGGCTCCCGGGACACCGAGACAACGCCCTGTGGGTAGATCTGCTGCATCGGGTCACCGAAGAATCCCAGGCACATCTTCCCGCCCGCGAGGGACCAGACATGTTTGAGGGACCGCACCACCTCGGGAAAGGTGTCCTGACTCTCGTCCACGAGGATGAAAGGGAACTGGCGCGCGACCAGACGTGCCAGCAGCGGACGTTCGAGGATCAGTTCCGGCGTCATCGTCATGATGTCGTGATGGCCGACGACGCCGCGGCTGTAGTCCGCGCCGATCCCGTAGGTCCAGGCTGTCACGTGCTCGACGGCCGCCCGCTGTCGTCGGCGCTTGGCCAGATCAGCCAGGTCCTTGTCCTTCGTCGTCTCGCGCGTCCGTGGCGAGTAACCGGCCCGCTTCTGCTCGAGCTGCGCGATCAGCTCGTCGACATGTGTCTCCACCCACGCGCCAATATCCCGCTGGAACGGCTTCATCAGCATCCAGAGAAAGCTGTGGATCGTGGAGACCACCGCGAGCGGATCGTTTCCGATCTCGTCATGAATCTCGCGGGCGCCGATCTCGGTGTAGGTAATGCACGCGACGCGCTGCGTCTTGGCCAGCAGGGACGGCCCGCGGGTATGCGTGATGTGGGCCAGTGCCTTCACCAGCGATGTGGTCTTTCCTGAACCGGCGCCGGCGACCACGGTGAACCCGGCAAGTTCATCACCATCCAGGATCTGCCGTATCTCCTCGTCGGCGGCAGTGTCCGGTGTGGCGAGTCTCGACGTCATGGCGCGTCAGACCCCTCGGCCAGCGAGGCGGCGAGTTCTGCCGGTGCGAGGAGTTCGAGCTTCGCCTGCAGCCACCGGAGTCCCTCTGCCATGTACCCCGGGGCCTGCCAATCCTGCCCGGCGGCGGCGATCACTCCCAGCGCAAACGCGGTCTTGTCGAAGCCGGAGTCCCGGACGCGCAGGAAGAGCGCGCGATGGAGGTCGTCGATCGAGAGCTCGGCGGCCTCGGCGATGCGGAGGCCCAGCGACGCGCCCTCGGTGCTCTGCGTCCAAGCGAGGTTCTGCAGAGCAAAAGCTTCCTCCAGAGTCCTCCCCGCCCGTTCCTCGGTCGCGCCTTTCCACGTCACAGGTTCGCGGGTCTGGTAGGCGACGCGAACGAGACCGGCCGTTCCGTCCGCGCGGGGCGGCGCCTTCGCCTCGGGTGGTGCCGCCAGCAGGCCACCGATGCTGTTGATCTTCGGTAGCCACTGCTTCAACGTCGCATTGGAGGTCACGGCCCCCGGTGTCTCGACCTCGCAGGCCGACGATGCGCCCGGCTTGGTGGCAACGACATCCGTCGTCGCATCGGCGACCGCCTTCGTAGCCACGCTGTCCAGGTCGGTGATCACGAGTGTGGGCAGCTCGAGAAAATCGACGAGCTTTGCGAACTTGTGCGCGAACGCACCTCCCACTTCCAGAATGGTGAGGTGGCACGACCGGAGTTCCTGCGCTGACCGCTCTATGACGAGCGGTAGCAAGAGTCGTTCAACGTTGCCCTCGACCAGAACCACGGCGTCGGCGAAGAACAGGTCGCAGTGAGTGAGCTTGAGGTACTGCTGCAAGAACTCCCGGGTCGCAACTTCCTCGTTGTCGTAGAAGGTCGACAGGTTCTTGACGTCGCTGCACTGAAGGCCATCAGGGCCGGCCGATCGGCAGAAGTAGCGGATCGGTGTGAAGCTGCTCTCGTAGATGATGTGGGGCGAGTGCGTCGTGACCACCAGCTGTGTCTGGAAGTCTGCCTCGGCCTCGGGCAAGATCTCGATGATCTTCCGGATGAACACCTGCTGCAGCTGAGCATGCAGATGGGCCTCGGGTTCTTCGATGATGACCAGGTGAATCGGCGGTCGATCCTTTTCGGCCTCGGCCCACGCATAGTGGAAGTCCAGCACCTCCACCACCATGTAGATGAGGTTCTTGAAGCCGAGGCCGTTGTACTGGTCGGGGAGCGTCTGCTCGATCGCCGTGCCCCCGTCGGCTGTCGGCAATGCGTAGTGAACCTTGGCGCCGGTGGTGAGAATGTCATAGGCGTCGAAGGACGCCTTGACGACCAGGCCGGGGTTTGCGACACCGGGATACCCGACCTCGCCGAGGCGGTCCAGGGTGGGGCCGAAGACGTCTGCGAAGTGCCGGGTGAGCTTCTCCTCCGACTCGGCGATCGCGCCGAGGGCATCCAGGTCACTGTCGAGCTTTTGCAGGTTGCGCTCGTAGAACCGACTCAGCCGCTTCGACAGATCCTCACTTCTCCCGTGCGAGTCGAGATCCGAGAGGTGTCGCTGCGCATTGAGGAAGTCGATGCGGATGAGGGAGTCGAGGATGTTGGCCGCCCCGCTGGTGTGGGTGCCGAGGGAGAAGGCGTGCCGGTCATCGGTGAGCACCAGGTCGGCGTCACATTGCGTGGCGTCGAGCGCGAAATACTTGATCTCGTACTCCCGCTGGAGCTGCTTGGTGAGGTAGTCAACCATCGATTGGGGCCACGGCTTGTAGGCAGACTGTGCGTCGCCCACGGCCACCTCGGCCTTGGCGCGCGCCTCCTTGTAGTTGGTCACGAGGCTGGCGCCGTCTCTCGGCGCGTAGACCATGCGTACGCCGACGGGTTCGTCCGCCCAGTCGAGGCTTGTCAGAAGCGGAAGCACGCGATGAAGGTTGTCCTCGTCGACGTCGAACCACAGGTCGAGCGTGATCCGCGGGAGGTCGGCGTCGGCGTCACCGCTCTCGGTGTCGAAGGCGTTGAACGCTGCCCAGCAGTCTGCGGTGAAGTCGTAGATCTGGAATGGTGCCCGTGGCTGCCGGGAGAGGAACAGCTGGAGCAGATGAGTCGCAGACGTCTTGCCGCTGTTGTTGGCACCGACGAAGATCGTTCGGCCCGGATCGAGATCAATCCGTGCATTCTTCAATCGTCGGAAGTTCTCGACGCGAAAACATTTGATGCGCATGACGCCCCCGTAGCCGAAACAGAAAATTGGTGTTCTCCCGCGCCCGTAAGAAGGTGCCCGCCATGTCGGTGGTCACCATGTCCGGCGTCGTCGTCAGGGTCGTGGCCAGTGCACCGCTCTGCCTGAATGAATCGGTGAGGAGCCTATCGTTCGGCGCCGGGTAGCTCTCGTCGAGTGTGCACCAAGCGCATCGCGCTGTTGGGGTGCGCTCCACGTATTCGAGAATGCAGTGGCGTAAGCGGTCGGCGAGGTGGTCTATACCGATTGCTCCGGTCTCGCAGATTCCTCGTGTCAGGGCGCGTGCCTCGGGCTCGCTCACATCTTAATGGGCCAATACCGCCAAGGCGACGCGACAGATCTTCTGCTGTGTAGGAGTGAACGCGTGCTGCAGCTGATCAAGGTGCTGCGGATTCGGGGCGACCAGATCGAGATCGAACCGGCACCACGGGAAGGAGTCGTCGGCGCTCGCAATCGGCTCCACGCTGCGAAGGTCGACGCGTCCTCTGCAGCGCGGCGGCAGCTCGCACGACCGGACCTGTGACCGCGTGGGGAGCGGACGTAAAGGCGGCGTCGGAACCTTGCTCGACCGCGCGCGAGATCGCTGACACCGCTGGTCACCGAGCCGTCGCCGTGTCGTCGTGGGTGAAGCCGGTGGTGGCGGTGCGGAGTTGTGTGGACGTCCGGGCGAGTCGTCGATGGCAATGCGGGTTTGGGACAGTGCAGTGGTGGTGGAGTCGGGGGCGGTGGCGATGGTGAGTTGGTAGTCGCTGATCTGGCGGATGACCTCGCTGAGGCGAGCAATCGCCTCGACGGCGGTGCCGGTCTCGGCCCGGATGGTCTGAACGCGGGTGGCGTTGTCCTCGGTGGCTCGCGCGGTTTCTTGGGCGGGGCGTGCGGTCCGATCACCTCGCTGTACGCAGTTGATCCCGACGGCAATCTGGTCGAGGTTGCCCACTACGCGTGACAACGGCGGAGCGCTGAGCCGCTACGGCTCCTCTCGACGTCCGATCGCATATCCGATGATCCACCCGGAAACGGTCGCGCCGTCTGTCGTCCAAAGGTTGAACACCCGCCGCTTCGCGCACGCTGAACCATGGCCCCACGACGGGCCATCCCGGCGTTCAGACAGGAGCGGCGATGATCAGTTCGGCCAGCCACCGGCCGTCAGCGGCGACGACGGCGTTGCGCGCGGCGCGGGACCATCTGCTCGACGTCCGGACGAGCTACGACGAGGCGGTCGCCACCTTCTCGTGGCCCGAGGTCGGAGAGTCGTTCAACTTCGCCCATGACTGGTTCGACGTCATCGCCCGCGACAACCTCGCGCCGGCGTTGACGATCGTCGAGGAGGACGGCTCCCGCCGGTCCTACTCGTTCGACGAGCTCTCGCGGCGCTCGGACCGTGCCGCCACCCTGCTGCTCGGCCTCGGTGTCGGCCGTGGCGACAGCGTGATGGTGATGCTCGGCAACCAGGTCGAGCTGTGGGTCGCCATGCTGGCCGTCATCAAGGTCGGCGCCGTCGTCATGCCGACGACGACGGCGGTCGGGACGGCCGAACTGGTCGACCGGGCCGAGCGTGGCGTGGCGAAGGCCGTCATCTGCAACCCGGTCGAGACCGACAAGTTCGGCGAGGTTCCCGGCGTTCCGGTCCGGCTCGTCACCGGCGCGGGGCCGCCGCCCGCGGGGTGGCAATCGCTCGCAGCGGCGGACGAGCTGGACGTCGCCCCGCTCGCGCATCCGGGGAACCGCAGCGGCGACCGGTTGCTGCTCTACTTCACGTCGGGCACGACGAGCCGGCCGAAGCTGGTGGAGCACACGCACCGCTCCTATCCCGTCGGGCACCTCAGCACCATGTACTGGCTCGGCCTGCAACCGGGCGATGTGCACCTCAACATCTCCAGCCCCGGCTGGGCCAAGCATGCGTGGTCCAACTTCTTCGCGCCGTGGCTGGCCGAGGCGTGCGTCTTCGTCTACAACTACGGCCGCTTCGACCCCGAGCGGTTGCTGGAGGAGCTCCGTCGGGAGCGGGTGACGTCGTTCTGCGCGCCGCCCACGGTGTGGCGCATGCTGATCAACGCCGATCTCTCCGGCGGCGCCGGCACGCTGCGTGAGGCGATCGCAGCCGGTGAACCCCTCAATCCCGAGGTGATCCACCAGGTGCAGCAGCACTGGGGGCTCACGATCCGGGACGGCTTCGGCCAGACGGAGTGCACCGCGAGCATCGCCAACTCGCCGGGCCAGGAGGTGAAGCCAGGATCGATGGGTCGGCCCCTGCCCGGTGTGCCCGTCGTCCTGGTCGATCCCGTCACCAACGCCGTGGTCGACGGCATCGGCGAGGGGGAGATCTGTCTGGACCTCGACCCGACACCGCTGACGCTGATGACCGGCTACCAGGGCGATCCGGAGCGTCAGGCCGAGGCCACCGCGGGCGGGTACTACCACACCGGGGACGTCGCCTCGCGCGACGAGGACGGCTACCTCACCTACATCGGCCGTACCGACGACGTCTTCAAGGCATCGGACTACAAGGTCAGCCCCTTCGAGCTCGAGTCGGTGCTCATCGAGCACCCCGCCGTCGCCGAGGCCGCCGTCGTGCCGGCACCCGACCCGGTGCGACTGGCCGTCCCCAAGGCCTACGTCACGCTCGTGCCGGGGCACAGCGCGGACGCCGAGACGGCACGCTCGGTGCTGGCCTACGCGCGCGAGCACCTGCCGCCCTATCTGCGCGTCAGGCGGCTGGAGTTCGCTGGCCTGCCCAAGACGATCTCGGGAAAGATCCGGCGGGTGGAACTGCGCAACCGTGAGGTGGAGGTGGCCGGCAGCAGACCGAGCGGGGAGTTCCGCGACGACGACTTCCCCGAGCTGCGGTCCCGCTGAGGTCGTCGGCAGGCTGTCGCTGGAGGTCGACTTCCGGTCCCTCGTCTCGATGGCGGAGCCCATCGCAGCTGCCATGATCGCGAACCGATGACACCCACACCGTTGCGCACCGAGATAGCCGATTCCTGGCGGCGAGTGGACCTCGCTGGCGTCGACCCGGTGGCCCCCTTCCCCTCCCCGGCTGCGGGACCGCCCGATCCGAACTCGGCGCTGCTGCTCAGTGCCGTTCCGCTGCTGGACCAGCTGGAGGAGTCACTGCGCGGCAGCGACCTCTGCACCCTGCTCGTCGACCGAGACTGTCGACTCGTCCGTCGCTGGTTCGACGACAAGCGGGTCCACGACTCCTTCGACCTGCTCCACCTGCGCGAAGGGGCCAGCCTGCTCGAGGAGTCGATCGGGACGAACGCGCTGGGCACCGCACTCGAGACGCGTCAGAGCAGCACCATCAACGGACCGGAGCACTTCGCCGAGGCACTTCGCGCCTTCAGCTGCTTCGGCGAGCCCATCCGCCATCCCCTGACGCGACGGATAGAGGGAGTGCTGGGGGTCTCGGTCCTGCAGCGACGCGCCAGCCCGCTGCTGTCGCCGCTCATCTCCCGGACCGTCCGCGACATCGAACAGCGGCTGCTCGACAGCAGCCGCAGTCATGAGCGGAGCCTGCTGGCGGCGTTCCAGGTCGCGAACGGGCTGCACCGTCGGGCCGTCGTGGCGATCGGGGAGAATCTGGTCCTCTCCAACCAGCTGGCCTCCGACCTGCTCAGCGCCTCCGACGTCGCGATGTTGCGCGTCCTGGCCGAGGACCCCGCCTGTCACCGCGCCGCCGCCGTCGACCTGGTGCTCACCTCCGGTGAGGACGTCACCGTGGCGGTGGTGGGGCAGGCCGGGGACCGGGGTGCCGTCCTGCGGGTCGAACCGCGGACCGCGAGCCCGACCGGCGTGACCAGTCCGACCCGACGCACCGGCCGGACCGGGCAGTTCGGTTCGGCGCTGGTCTCCGGCGAGCCGGGCAGCGGTCGCAGTCATCGGGCGCGCGAGATCGGCGGCGAGCGCCCGACCACGCATCTCGGAGCGGGGGCCGCCCTGCTGGACGGCATCGACGTCTGGGCCCGCGCTTTCACGAGCAGCCGTGAGCGGCTGGGCGCCGTGGTCTGCGTCGACGGCATCGACCTGCTGCCGGATCCGCTGGTGGAACTGATCATCGACAGTCTGGAGTCGGCGCAGGCGGATCGCGGCCGCCCCGCGGCGTCACTGGTGCTGACCTCCGGACCCTACGACGAGCTGACCGGCCGAGCCGCCACCCTGGCGGCACTCTGCGATGTCCGCGAGCAGCTGGAGCCGCTGCGCAACCGCAGGTCGGAGATCCCCGAGATCGCCAGGCTCATGCTGGCCGAGGTCGCCCGAGATCCCTCCGTCCACCTCACCCCGGCCGCCGAGCAGGCGCTGGCCGTCCAACTCTGGCCCGGCAACCTGCGCGAGCTCCGTGCCGTGATCCGGCAGGCAGCGTCGGCCGTGGCCTCCGGGGGCGTGGCCCTGACCGACCTCCCGGCCGAATACCGCTCACTGGGCAGCGTCCGCCCGCTGTCGCCGCGGGACCGGGCCGAGCGGGACGTCATCGTGATGGCGCTGCGGCGGGCCGGCGGCAACAAGCTGCAGGCAGCCCGCGAACTCGAGATGTCGCGGACGACCCTCTACGCCCGACTCCGGCAGCTGCGGATCACCAGCTACTGATCGCGGGACGCCGCGGTGGTGCGCCTGTCCAGAGGCTGAACAGCGAGCCGTCGCTGCGACGCCGAGGCTGGGCCACAGCTCGATGAGCAGTCCCCATCACCTGCGGAGGTTGTCTTGACCATCACCCATGAGCTGCCCGAGGCAGTAGCGCAGTTCCTCGACAGGCCCGTGCACCACCACATCGACGGCGAGGACGTCGCCGCCGAGACGGCGGAGTCCTTCGAGAGCATCGACCCGGGCACCGGCGAATCGCTCGCGACCGTGGCCCGGGGCACCGCTCGGGACGTCGACCGGGCCGTCGCCGCTGCCCGGCGGGCCCTGGACGGCCCCTGGTCCACGATGGGCCCGTCCGCGCGCGGCCGACTGCTGTGGAAGCTGGCGGATCTCATCGAGTCCCGAGCCACCGAGTTCGCGGTACTGGAGTCGCTGGACACCGGCAAGCCGGTGGTCTACGCCGAGGTCGTCGACGTCGCGCTGACCACGGACTGGTTCCGCTACTTCGCGGGGTGGACCACCAAGATCCAGGGCTCGACGGTCCCGGTGAGCGCGGTGGCGACCCCTGGCGACTACTTCGCGTACACCAGTCGCGAACCGGTCGGTGTCGTCGGCGCCATCATCGCCTGGAACTTCCCCCTCATGCTCGCCGCGTGGAAGCTCGCGCCGGCGCTGGCCGCAGGAAACACGGTGGTGCTCAAACCGGCCGAGCAGACGCCGCTCACCGCTGCGCTGCTGGCCGAGGTCATCCGCGACGCCGGCTTCCCCGACGGCGTCGTCAACGTCGTCCAGGGTGACGGGGAGACGGTCGGCGCCGCGCTCGCCGAGCACCCCGGCGTGGACAAGATCTCCTTCACCGGGTCGACCGAGGTCGGGAAGCACATCATCCGGGCCTCGGCCGGCAACCTGAAGAAGGTCACGCTCGAACTCGGCGGCAAGTCGCCCAACATCGTCTTCGACGACGCCGATCTCGCGGCCGCCATCCCCGGCGCCGCCGCCGCGATCTTCTTCAACCAGGGTGAGGCCTGCACCGCGGGTTCCCGGCTCTTCGTCCAGGCCGGGGTCTACGACGAGGTCGTGGCGGGTCTCGCCGCAGCCGCGGGACAGCTGAAGGTCGGCTACGGCCTGGACCCGACCTCGCAGATCGGTCCGCTCGTCTCCGACAAGCAGCTGCAGACGGTGCTGGGCTACCTGGCCTCCGGCCGGGAGGAGGGAGCCGAGGCCGTCGTCGGCGGCGGCCGCGCCGGCGACTCCGGCTTCTACGTCGAACCGACGGTCCTGGTGAAGACCCGTCCCGGGATGAAGGTCGTCGACGAGGAGATCTTCGGACCGGTGCTGACGGTGCAGCGATTCGTCGACGAGGCCGAGGTGGTAGCTGCAGCGAACGACTCGATCTACGGCCTGGCCGCGGGCATCTGGACCACGAACGTCAGTCGGGCGCTGCGCGTCTCGAGCAAGCTCCGCGCCGGCTCGGTGTGGGTCAACAGCTACAACGTCCTCGACCCCGCACTGCCGTTCGGCGGCTACAAGCAGTCGGGCTGGGGTCGCGAACACGGCGCTGCCGTCTTCGATGCCTACACCGAGACCAAGACCACGGTCATCCCTCGCAGCTGATCGTTCGCGGGTCGGGCCGTCGTCCGCGGCGACCCGACCCGCGCTAGCTCCGCCGACGGCTGCTGCCGTCAGCGGTCGTCACGCCGCATGGTCTCGGCGTAGTGGGCGATCGACAGCCCGAAGTGGCGACGCGACACCCGGTTGAGGTGCGAGAGGTCGCTGAAACCCCACCTGGTGGCGAGCTCGGTGAGGGTGAGTCCGTCCGTCCTGCTCGCCAGGTCCTGCGCGCACTGCTCGACGCGGATGCGCATGACCGTGTTCGCGAACGTCGACGGGCTGCCCTCGTAGAGCTTGTGCAGCGTTCGGACGGAGATGCCGAACTGTGCGGCGACCGACGCCGGCGAGGTCTCACCCGTGCGCAGGACACGCGCGACGTAGTGCTCGATGCGTCGTCGCTGCCGGGCCGCGCTGCCACCGACCTCTGCCGCCGCGGGCGGGCGCTCTCCCAGGGCGTGGATCACGGTGGTGAGGGCGTCGCCGACGGAGCAGGCCTGCTCGTCGTCGAGCTCCTCGGCTGCGCTCCAGGCGTTGCGCATGATGTCCGCGACGATGGCCCCGACGCCGTCGCGTGCCGAGAACGACCGCGCCGTCAGCGCATCGGCGAACGGCTCACGCAGCGAGGCCTTCGGAACCCGGAACGAGATGGCGCGCCACGGATCGAGGTAGTCCAGGCTGAACGGCCGCGTGGCATCGACGATGCTGAAGCTGCCCGCGGCCGACAGGCTCGTGACGCCGTCCTGCCGGACGACGCAGCGCCCCCGCACCATGAGATTGACGAAGAGGACCTCGTCGCTGACCCGGCTGACCTCTCGCGGGCCGTGATGGATGGTCTGTTCGCAGGTTGCCAGCTCCGCGCCGTTGGCGTCACCGAACGCGCGGCTCGTCACCCAGCCGGGGAGACCGGGGCGGTGCCACGTGTCGCGCTGTCCTCGCTCGGCGGGCCGCAACGGTGTGAATGCCTCGCAGACCACTTCACGCCAGTAGGCGTACTGCTCTCCGGGACGCCGGTCTGCGGTTGTCCAGCGACGCACTACGACCTCCTGCCCGGCCTTGCCGACCTGCCGTCGAGAATCGAGCCCTTCCTGACACGGCGCCGTCTCCCACGCAAGACGTGGAAGCCGCAGCGTTGTCGAGGCTCAAGGATGCCCCGGGAACCCACCCGATGGGGCTCGGGTTCGATGGCGCGCGCTGTCGTCCCGGGCGTCGTGCGTGGTCGTCCTAGTCGTCACTCCGGCGAGCGGTCGACCCTGTGGTCACCCGACAGACCTCTCGCGTCAGGAGCGTGACATGGCCATCGATTTCACTCTTTCCGAGGAGCAGCTGGGACTGCGCAAGCAGGCTCGCGAGTTCGCGGACACCGTGCTGAGCGGCGTGGCGGCCGCCATCGAACCGCTCAGCAATCCGCTCGACCGCTTCCGCGCCTTGCAGCCCTTCTACCAGCAGATGGTCGACGCCGGCTTCGTCAAGGGACTCATCCCGGTCGAGGACGGCGGCGCCAAGTTCAGCAACCTGCAGTTCGCGCTCGCGTGCGAGGAACTGGCTCGGGTCGACGTCAACACGCCGACGATCGTGCTCGGCTGTGGGCTCGGGCTCTTCCCGATCGTCAACGGCGGTACTGCGGAGCAGAAGCAGCGATTCCTCGCCCCGTTCCTGGACGGCAGCCCGGCGCTCGCCGCCATCGCCTTCAGCGAGGCCGCCGGCGCGGCGAACTTCGACAACCCCGACCCGGCCCACGGCGTGCAGACCTTCGCGACCCGAGACGGGGACTCGTGGGTGCTGAACGGCCGGAAGGCATACACGACCAACGCCTCCGGCTGGGACGACGCCGGGGCGGACCTGATCAGCGTGGTGTGCCGTACCGATCCGTCGGCACCGCCGGCCGAGTCGCTGGCCATCATCGTGGTCGAGAAGGGCACGCCGGGGGTGACGTTCAGCGGTGTCATCGACACGATGGGGCACCGGGCGACCAACTCACCGCTGGTCGAGTTCCACGACGTGCGGGTGCCGATCGAGAACATGATCGGCGGACCCGGCGACGGGATGCGACTGACGAAGGCCGCCTTCTCGTGGACCTGTTCCAGCATCGCCGCGGCGTGCGTGGGCCGGATGCGGGCGGCCTTCGACCTTGCCTACGAGTTCCTCAAGACCGAGACCCGCGGTGGCAGCGTCAGGGTCATCGAGCACCAGAACGCGGGGTACATGCTCGCCGACATCAAGACCCGCATCGAGGTGGGCCGCTACTTCGCGTGGAAGGCCGCCGACCACTTCGACAAGACCGGCGGGCTCGACCGCGAGCTGTCGAACATGTCCAAGATCTACAACTCGGAGCTCTCCGTCCAAGTCGTCTACGACGCCATGCGCCTCGTCGGGGTCGACTCCTACGGCGATCGCAGCGAGATCGGCGCGATCATGCAGGACGTGCTCTGCTTCCCCGTCTACGACGGCGGCAACATGGGGGTGCGCCGGCGTCACCTGCACGAGATGTTCCGGGACCCGTCCTACGACCCCGACGCCGCGGCGGAGAACCGCAACTCGACGATGGTCTGAGGCCTTTCCCCGGGTCCCGGGCTCAGCGGCTCCGACGCCGCCGTCCGGGACCCTGGCCCGCCATGACGTGCGAGACGACCTCGCGCCATCGCGCGTCGCTGGTGACGTTGCGGAACCAGCGTGGCCGCTGGCCGCCCGCGCGCTGAGCGCGGGACGGGATGACGACGACGACATTGGCGTCGTCGCAGGGTCCCAGGCAGTCGCTCACCCGGACGTGGGCGACGTCGCCGACGGCGTCGCGGAGTCGCTCCAGGTCCCCGTCGTGGTCTCGTCCGGGCACTCTGCGCGTGGTGCCGCAGCAGCAACCCCGGCAGACCACGACGGTGGGTCTCGCGCTCACCACCGGTCCGGGTGCAGGGCCCGGGCAATGGCCTCGACGGCGGCGGCGTTGTCCGGTCCGGGGGTGAGCTGCGCGTAGTCGAGCCGGATGAAGCACCTGTCCCGGACCGCGGGCAGGTCCTTGGTGAGGGCGCTGGTCTCGAGGAATCTGACCTTGTCGGCGTAGCTGGGGCGGCCGTACTCGTTGACGATGATGCACTCGGGCGTGGTCGCCACGGCTTGCTCCCACGACACCGAGGTCCAGGTCTGCTTCAGGGCGTGCAGCGCGTTCCGACCGCCGCCGAGAGTGATCAGCGCGTCGGGCATGGCCAGGCCGGGGGCGGTGAAGGGTGCGTCGGTGCCGCTGTCGTAGAGGAAGACGGTCTTGGGCGTGGCGCCGGCGATCTTCGCCGCGACTGCGGCGATGCGCTGCTTCATCCCGGCGATGACCCGTCGGGCGCGCTCCTCGACGCCGAAGATGCGGCCGAGGTTGGTCAGGTCGGTGTAGGTGTCGACGATGGTGACGGCTCGCTTCGTGGCCTGCACGTGTGCGCAGGACTCGGTGAGCGCCAGGGTCTGAATGCCGTACCTGGCGAGGTTGTCCGGCGTGAGCGTGGAACCGACCTTGAGGCCGTAGTTCCACCCGGCGAAGAGGAAGTCCGGCCTGAGCCCGACCAGGGGCTCGAGGGCGACCGCGTCGGGGGAGACGGCGTCGACCCTGGCGTAGGCGGCGGCGTCGCGCGCCGGGACGTTGCCCTTACCGTCGCGGCCGTAGCCACGGATGCCGAAGGTGCCGACCATGCGAGGTCCCAGACCGAGCGCGGCCATGTCCTCGAAGGTGTTGATGTCGTTGGTGACGGCCCGGCGAGGTGCCTTGTCGAAGGTCAGCGTCGTCCCGCAGTTGCTGATGGTGACGGGATAGCCGCCCGCCGTCGCGACGGCGGTCGAGGCGGACGGGTTCGCGGGGCTGCCGGCGGACGAGCAAGCGGTAAGGAGGGTGACGAGGGCGAGGCCGGCGACCGGGACGAGGCGGCGGGATCGAGGGGTCATGGGGTGCCTTTCGTCGGCGTCGGTGGGGTACTGCGGCGGGCGAGCACCCAGGGCGTCGCCGCTTCGGGATGGGGCAGGACGAGCACGTCCGCGCCGTAGGCGTCGGCGACCGTGCCGCTGGTGATCACGTCGGCGGGTGGGCCGGCGGCGATGACCCTGCCCGCGGCCATGAGGTGGACGGTGTCGCAGTAGAGGCCGGCCAGGCTGAGGTCGTGCAGCGCCGCGAGCACGCTGACGCCCAACCGGGTGACGATGTCGAGCACCTCGATCTGGAACCGGATGTCCAGGTGGTTGGTCGGCTCGTCGAGGACGAGATGATCGCAGCCCTGAGCCAACGCGCGGGCGATGAAGACCCGCTGCCGCTCGCCGCCGGAGAGGGAGTGCACGCTGCGGTGGGCCAGGTCCGCGCAGCCGACGCGCTCCAGCGAGGCCATCACCGCGTCGCGGTCCGTGCGACTCTCCCGACCGAGGCCACGCTGGTGCGGGGTGCGCCCGATCATGACGATCTCGGCCACCGTGGCGTCGAACTCGACGCCGACGTCCTGGGTCAGCACCGCGACCCGGCGGGCGACCTCGCGGCGCGACAGGGTGGCGAGGTCGACGCCGTCGAGCCTGATCGAACCGGTGGCCGGCCGGCGGCCGCGGAACAGCGTCGACAGCAGTGTCGACTTGCCGCTGCCGTTCGGTCCGAGGAGCCCTGCGATCTGACCGTCGGGCACGCTCAGCGAGACATGGTCGACGATGCGGCGCCGCCCGATGTCCACGCTGACGTCGTCGATCTCGATCATCGGTCAGCCCCGTGGCGGTGGGGTCGACGCCGCATCAGCCAGATCAGCATCGGCGCGCCGATGAAGGCGGTGACGACACCCATCGGCATCTCCTGCGGCGCGACGATGAGGCGGGCGAGCAGATCGCCGAGCACGGTGAAGGCCGCGCCGACCAGGACGGCAGCCGGCAGCACGCGTCGATGGTCCGATCCCACGAGCAGGCGGACGACGTGCGGCACCACCAGGCCGATGAAGCCGATGACCCCGCTGACCGCGACGCACGCTCCGGTCACCAGCGAGGTCAGCACGAACAGCTCGCGACGCAGGCCGGCGACATCGACGCCGACGGACGCCGCGACGTCCGATCCCAGCGCGAGCGCGTTCATGCCCCGGCTGCGTGCCACGAGCACCACGACGGCCGCGGTCAGCACGACAGCAGGGACGGGCAGCTGCCGCCACGTCGCCGAACCGAACGAGCCCAGCAACCAGAAGAGCACGGTCTGCGTCGCCTGCGGGTTGGCCCGGAACAGCAGGAAGCTGGTCACGGCGGCGAACATCGCCGACAGCACGACACCGGCCAGCAACAGCTGGGTCGGGGCCAGCTCGCCCCGCTGCTGCGTCACGAGAAAGACGATCACCATGGCAGCGAGGGCACCCAGCACGGCGCCGCCGGACAGCGCCCAGACGCCGAGCGAGGTCAGCGCGCCGAAGAGCAGCACGCCGGTGGCACCGACGCTGGCGCCGGAGGACACCCCGAGCAGGTACGGGTCGGCCAGCCCGTTGCGGACGAGCGTCTGTACGACGCACCCGGCGACGCTGAGCGCCGCCCCCACGACCGCGGCGAGCAGTACCCGTGGCAACCGGATCTGCCAGACGATGCTGTCGGCGACGCCGGTCTGCGGTGAACCGGTCAGGCGAGCGGCGACGACGGTCCACACCTGATCGGCGGAGAGCTTCACCGAACCCAGCGCGACGCCCAGCGTCATCACGGCGACCAGGGCGACGGCGGAGACGACGAGAACGAGCGGCAGCGGTACGCGCGAGCCTCGCGTCATCCGTCGTCCTCCGAGCAGGCAGGAGGAAACGGAAGCCGCGATGCGGCCACGGCGCCAAGCCCTTCCTCCGAAGGCCCGGTCGTCGACACTCCGTCAGGCGACCGGGCTCGTCCTGCCGTCAGCCTCGACGACAGGCATCTCCGTTGCGGGACAGCGCCGGGATCTCACCGGACTTCGCTGAGCAGGATGCCGCCCGGCACAGGACCGGGCTCGGTGACGGTAGCGGACCAGCTGACGTCAGGGCCACGACGGGTGACCCATGACATCGGATCGGCGTGCCCAGTGGGCCGAGTTGTCGACGAGGGGGTCGGCGACGAGGGCGTTGGTGGCGACCCCGATGCCGTCGATTCGGGTCTCGACGACGGAGCCGGGTCGTAGCGAGATGTCCCCGTCGCCGACGGTGCCGGGAGTCCCGGTGAGCAGGAGATCGCCGGGGGAGAGGGTCAGGAACATGCTGCAGTAGGAGACGAGCTCGGCGGGGCTGAAGATCATGTCGCTGGTCGATCCGGCCCGTCGCACCTCCCCGTCGACGACGAGTTCGAGATGGGCGTCGCGGACGTCGAGCTCGTCGGTGGTGACCAGCACCGGGCCGACGGGTGTCGACCGGTCGAAGACCTTGCCCTGGAGGGCTTCGCTGGTGCGGTGCTGCCAGTCGCGCAGGGAGAGATCGTTGGCGACGGTGAACCCGGCGATCGCCGTCCCGGCGGTGTCCGCTCCTTCGCGGTGGACGGTACGTCCGATGACCAGCGCCAGCTCCACCTCGCCGTCGACGTGTCGACTCACCGCGGGCAGCGTGATCTCGTCCCGGGCTCCGGTGAGGGTGCTCGGGTACTTGGCGAACAGGGCGGGGAAGTCGGGCAGCGGATGGCCGAGTTCGGCGGTGTGGGAGCGATAGTTCAGGCCGACGCAGATGACGTGGGCCGGTGCGGGGGAGAGCGGGGCGAGGTCGACCTCGTCGAAGGCCAGCCTCGTCTTCTCGGTGAGGGTGTCGCGGCGGCGGAAGGCGTCGAGGGCGTCGGTGGCGTCGACCGCGATCACGGTGTCACCGGAGACCACGGCCCCGGTGACACCGCCGCCGTGCCGCAGGGTGGCGAAACGCACGGCCGCCGCCTCAGACGTCGATCGAGGTGCCGGCGGGCAGCAAGGTGAGCGGCGTGCGCCCGAGCATCTCCGGTCCGACGAACATCGCCGTCGAGCGCTGCCCGATCTCGCTGAGCATGAGCTCGTGGATCTGCACGAGGGTGTTCGGGGCGACGGCCCGCACGTAGTCGACGGCCTCGGCGAGATGCGTCCAGGGCCCGCTGGTGGGTAGCAGCAGCGTCGACACCTCCGCCTGCGGAACGTGGTAGGCGTCGCCGGGGTGGTAGATCGAATCCGCCACCAGGTAGCCGACATTGGCGACCTGCGGGATGTCGCGATGGATGGCGGCGTGCCATTCGCCGTGCACCGCCACCTCGATGGCGTCGGCGGTGAAGGTGTCGCCATGTCGCACCGCGTGCACGCGATCCGGGTACTGCGCAGCCCAGCGGTCGGTCACTGCCGACGGTCCCCACACCGTGAGGTCGGTGCGAGTGCGCAGGGCGGCCTCCATGACCTCGACATCCAGGTGGTCGATGTGCTCGTGCGTCAGCAGTACTGCGGTGTTGCGGGCGACCAGGTCGGCAGCCTCCGGGGTGAACGTCCCCGGATCGATGAGCAGTTGTCCCCGCCCGTCGGAGATCTCGACGCAGGCATGGGTGTGTTTGACGATCTTCATCGGCTCTCCTCGATGCACGGACTGAAATATACAGTTCAAACTGTACAGTCCTTACTGTATGATCGAGCCATGTCGTCGCGCAGACCACCCTCGACCGAGGCCTCCCACGGTGGGGCTGACGTGGCACGCCGGCTCCGCTCGTCGGTCGGTGAGCTCGTCCGGTCGACCCGGTCGGCCGATCGCATGTCACCGGTCTCGGCCGGAGTGCTGGATCTGCTGCGCCGCCACGGGCCGATGACCACGGCGGAGCTGGCCGAGCGGCGCCGGGTGAGACATCAGACGATGGCCACGACCGTGGCCGACCTCGTGCGATCAGGGCTCGTCGGTGTCAGCGCGCACCCGGTCGACGGCCGCAAGAAGCTCAACGCGCTGACGGCGGCGGGGCGAGCCGCCCTGGACGACGACGCCACTCAGCGCGAGGCGATGCTGACCAGCGCTGTGTCGCGCGCGCTCTCCCACGACGAGCTCGAGGCCTTGACGAAGGGCCTCGACGCCCTCGAGCTGGTGATCGCGGAACTCCGGCGCCACGATGACGGCGGCGGACAGTTCGTCTCGGGGCACTGGTGACCTCGGCGGACGCGCGTTCGCGGCCGCCTCAGTCGTGGCGCGCGGCGAGTCGTCCGGAGTAGTCGGCGATCTTGCCGTCGATGACCTGCAGGGAGCGGGCGATGCGTCGTTGGTCGGCCCGTACCCGGTCCCGGTGCTCGGTGAGCAGCGCGAGGCGTTCCGGCACGCCGTCGGGGTCTCGTGCCACCTCGGCGGTGAAGCGGGCGATGTCGGACAGGGGCATGCCGGTGTCGCGCAGGTGGAGCAGCACCTCCAGCAGGTGGACGTCGGCGTCGGTGTAGGCGCGTCGACCCGCGGCGTCGCGCGCCGGGCGTGGGGCGATGCCGCGCCGCTCGAACCAGCGCAGGGTGTCGGCGTCCAGGCCGAGGTGGGCGGCGACCTCTCCGATGGGGCGGTTCATCTCGCGGCGTCCAGGGCGGCGAGGTCGTCTGCGTCGAGTCTCGTCGCGACGGCTGCGACGGCCGAGGTGAGCTGTCCGGGTCGGGAGATGCCGACGACGGGGACGATGGGCTGGTCGCGTTGCCCCATCCAGGCCAGGACGGTCTGGCCGGCGTCGAGGCCGTGGCGGGCCGCGACGTCTCGCAGGGTGTCCAGGGCTGCTCCGGTGGCGGGGTAGCCGTCCGGCATCGGGCGGTCGGTGCGGGTGTACGCCCCGCCCAGCAGGCTGGCGTAGCCGACGAGCAGGACGTTCGCGTCGCCTGCGACGGTGGCGACGTCGTCGTCGAGCAGCACATGCGGGCCGAGGTCGGCCGCCGGTGCCGGCCGGAGGTAGCTGAAACGGTTCTGCAGCGCGGAATAGCCGCCGACGGTCACGGCGTCCCGCAGCCGGTCGGCGGTGAGGTTGCTCGCGGCGATGGCCCGGGTGAGGCCTGCCTGTTGCAACTCCTGCAGCCCGCCGATGACCTCGGCCATCGGCACCGCGGTGTCGTCCACGTGGGCGTAGAGCAGGTCGACGTGGTCGGTTCGCAACCGGCGCAGGCTGTTCTCGAGCTGGGCGCGGGCGGCGTCCGGGGCCAGCCCGAGGGTGTCGCGGAGGTCCCCACCGGGCACGCGGGGACGGGCTCCGATCTTCGTCGCCAGCGTCACCGCAGTTCGGTCATGCGTGGCCAGCCAGCCACTGAGCACGGTCTCGGACTCGTCGCCCGTCCCGCCGTCACGCCAGAACGCGTAGTTGTTCGCGGTGTCGAGGAAGGTCGCACCCAGATCGACGGCGCGGTCGAGCAGGTCGTGTGCGGTCGCCTCGTCGACATCGGTTCCCCAGTACATCGTCCCGATGGCGAGCGCCGGAACGACGATGTCGGTGTCGGGCACGGAGAGCGTGGTGAGCGACGTCATGACCCCACCCTGCTAGCTGGACCATGGTCCAGGTCAAGGCCGACCTGCACACCACCGTGCCGGGAGGCGTCTGGGCGGCGAGCGGGCCCACCCGTAGCGCGGCCGGATCCGGCCATCATGCCGATCCGGTACCCGGACCCCTCAGTCGAGTCCCGCCAGTATCGCGTCCGCCAGAGCGCGCGCCGCTGGCTTCGGCGTTCTGTTCCCCGGCAGCACCAGGCGGACCACGAAGGATGGCGCCGGGATGGGCCGGATGGCGATAACGCCGTCAAGCGGTGGCGCGGACGAGGGCGCGATCATGGCAACGCCCAGCCCGACGCGGACCAGATCGAGGACTGTGGCTACGTCGCCGATCTCGATCTCGACACGCCGGTTGATGCCGTGGTCGTCGAAGACCTCGTCAGTGCTGGCTCGACTGCCCCAACCGGGCGGCACATCGATGAACGTCTCCTCGGCCAGCTCGGCCAGTCGGACCGTTCTGCGGTGGGACAGTCGGTGTCCCGGGGCGCAGACGAAGATCATCGGCTCGGAGCTGACGACGCTGGTGACCACGCCCGCGGTCGGGCCCGGCGACACGGCCGCGATCGCCAGATCGAGCTCGTTGTCGACGACCGCCCGAACGAGTCCGGCGGAGCCCTTGTCGTGGGTTCGGGGTCGCAGGCGGACCTGCGGCCGGTCGCGATGGAATTCGGCCAGGGCGCGGGCGACATGGGGCGCCAGTAGCGAGTGCATGATCCCGATCCGTAGCGTTCCGCTGAGTCCCGCGTTCGCCGTTGCCACGGCCTCCTTGGCGCGCTCCGTGGCGTCAAGGATCTGCTGCGCATGGCGCAGCAGGTCTGCTCCGGGTTCGGTGAGCGTCACCCTGCGGGTCGACCGATCGAACAAGACGACCCCCAGCTCGCGTTCGAGCGCCGCGACCGTGGCCGACAGCCCGGACTGCACTACGTGCACCCGGCTCGCCGCTCGGGTGAAGGACTCATCCTCCGCGACCGCGACGAACTGGGCGAGCTGACGCAGTTCCATCCGGTCAATCTATCTCCCACCGCGATCAATCAGAGCTCAAGACATCGTTGGACCCGCTCGAACGTCCTGGCGGACAGTGGACGCATCCGCCGCGGCTGCGGCCTGCGCACGACGAGAACACGAGGAGAAGGAGACGACTGTGCCGGCACACCTCCATGCCGTCCGGACTGGCCCGCGGGACGCGACCGCGCCGGTGGTCCTGCTGCATTCGGCGGGGCTGGACCTGACCTACTGGGACGCTCAGATCGCGGATCTCAGCCGCGAGCACGACGTGATCGCCGTCGACCTGCCTGGTCACGGGGCGAGCCACGCGTCCGCGGACGCGATCACCCTCGACCAGGTGGCCGGATCGGTCGCATCGGCGATCGCCGCACTCGATGCCGGCCCCGTCATCCTCGTCGGCCTGTCGGTGGGTGGCCTCGTCGCGCAGTACCTCGCGCTCACCGCCCCCGCGCTGGTCGGCGGGTTGGCCCTGCTGGACACCGCGGCCAGGTTCGCGCCCGCCGGGCAGTCGGCGATGAGGACCAGGGCCACGGTGGTGCGTCAGCAGGGGATGCCGGCGATACTCGACGAGCTCTTCGACCACTGGTTCCTGGCCGAGACCCGTCGGCGGCGGCCGGATCTCGTCGACCGCGCCACCAAGACCCTGCTCACCGATGACGTCGACGTCCACGCCGCGTTGTGGGAGCTCATCGCCGACTTCGACGTGCTCTCCCGCCTCGGCACGATCGACGCTCCGACGCTCGTGCTGGTCGGCGAGCACGATTCGAGCTCCCCGGTCTCCTCGGCCCGCGAGCTGCGCGACGGCATCCGCGGCGCGCAGCTGCAGGTGATAGCCGGTGCTGCTCACCTGTCCCCGATCGAACAGCCGGATGTGGTGACCGCGCACCTGGAGGCATTCCTGCACCGGCTCGCGTCACGGACGACACGCTGATGCCGCGCATTCCGCTCGTCGATCCGACCATGCTCACCGGCGAGCGCAAGGCGCAGTACGACCGGTTCCCTTCGAACCTCACCCGCGCGCTGCTGCTGCTGGATGACAGGTTGGCCCGGCAGTTACCGCAGACCGCCAACGCCCTCCGCAGCTCAGCACTCGATCCGGCGTGGCGCGAAGGAATCATCCTCAGGGTTGCCGCGCTGCAGCGCAGCCCCTACGAGAGATTTCAGCACCTCGACCAGGCGAGACGACACGGCTGGACACCCGCCGAGATCGCCGCCATCGAGGATCCCCACCCCGAGGCCGCCGGCGTCCTGCCCCCGGATTTCGTCACGGTCCTGCGATTCGTCGACGAGGTCGTGAGCGGCCCCGCCGTCTCCGACGCGACCTTCCACAAGGCTCGAGGCGTTCTGGGCGACCGTGACGTGATCACCGTCGTCGTCCTCGTCGGCCACTACATGATTGTCGCGCGCATCGTGGGCGTCCTGCAGTTGCCCCTGGACGAGCAACCCGACACCTGGCTGGGCGAGCACTGACCTCGTGCGCTCACCGGTTCACGGCGGGTGCCGGTACATGTGCTTTCAGAAAGGCGAGCTGGTCGGCGATGACCTCGGCGAAGAGGGGCTCGACGTAGGGATCGAAGTGGCCGCCCTCGTAGACCCGCACCGTGGCGCGGGGCATGCGTGCGGCAGCCGCCTCCGCGACGTGACGCGGGGTGATGGCGTCCGCGTCGACGAGCTGCACCAGCGCGGGACATTGAACTCCCGCTGCCCACCGCTTCGGTGAGTAGAGACCGATCGTGAGGACGATGCGAGCGGCGACATCGGTGCGGTAGCGGTCGGGTGCGAGTCCCGATTCCTCGACGAGTCTGTCCTGGCCGGCGACCGCATCCGGTGAGGTCATCACGGCGGTCTGGCCGGGCGCGCCGGTGGCGGCGACGTAGACCGGCTGCCGTCCGGTCCAGGCGCCGAGCTGGTCGAGTATCCCGAAGCGGGCCACCCGGAGACTGGGCACCAGGCCGGTGGATTTGACGGCCGCGGGGCCACTGACGTGGGGTACCTGCGCGATGACGGCAGCGAGCTCCTCGCCGCGTCCGGCGAGGGTGATGACGTGCCCGCCGGCGAACGACGTCCCCCACGCCACCACCTTCGACGTGTCGACGCCGTCGAGCGTGCGGGCGAAGGAGAGCGCGGCCTTCCAGTCCTGATGCTGCATGGCGACGTCGAGGAGCTGCCGTGGTGTGCCGTCGCTGTCGCCGAACCCTCGGTAGTCGAAGGTGAGGACGACGTATCCGGCGGTGGCGAACCGTTCGGCATAGGCGGGCAGACGTAACGCGCGTATGCCACCGAAACCGTGAGCCATGACGACGACGGGCCGCAGGGTTCCGGTATCGCCGCTGGGCCGGTAGACGGTCGCGGCGCAGGCGACTCCCTGCGAACGGAAGGAGACGGTCTCGGTGATGACGCCCGGAGAATCGGTGGACATGACGTTCCTTCGCTCTCGGCAGGATCGCGGGCTGGCAGGGGGAGGCGAGGGGCTGCGGTGATCAGCCGGAGAGCGGGTTGGCTCGCCGGCCGAGCTGGTACTGCGAGGACCGGGGAATCGGCTGCCCCGCCTATTCTTGACTGACGTTCAAGAGACTAGGACGCTTCTTGAACGCCAGTCAAGATAGGCTGGGGGTGTGCCACGTAACAGGCGGCCTCTCGACCGCGAGGAGAAGCGTCGCGAGATCGTGAGCGCTGCCGTCGCACTGTTCTCCGAGGACGGCTTCGAGCGGACCTCGATGGCACGCGTCGCCGCCGCTGCCGGGGTCACGCCGAACACGATCTACTGGTACGTCGAGGACAAGGACGCGCTGCTGGTCGCCGCGCTCGATCAGCTGCTCACCGAGGCGCTGCAGGACTTCGGCGATCGCGCAAGCCTGCCGCTGGCCGACCAGGTCATGTGGGTGCTGGAACGTCTGCAGCGGCATCGCGCCCTGATCTCCGTGGTCCATGCCCGCAGCGAACGCGCCACGGTCGTCGCGCAGTGGCACGACCAGTTCCATGCCTTCATGGACGGGATCGTCACCGAGCACCTCGCCGCTCAGGGCGTCTGCGACCCGGAACGGGATGCCCGGGTGAAGCTCACCACCTTCGCGGTGGAAGGCCTGTTGGCCCATCCGAGCGATGCCGCGAGTTGCCGGGCCATCCTGGATCTGGTCGTGACCCCATCGGACGCCGGCGGCTGACCCGACATGGTGCGCAGTCCCGCTTGCGCGGGGTGACGGTCAGAACGGCCACCCGGTTCACGAGACATGGCGCCGCTGCTCGCCGGTGGTGTGGCCGCCACCGGCGGAGCCTGAGCGAACGCCGGGACGATCATCGGATTCTCCGCGACCGGCGGGCAGGCTCGCGACATCGTGGTCGGGAACTGAGGAGTCCGGGATGAACCTGACGGTGAGTCGGCGCGAGGCGCTGGTCGGCGCGGGGGCGGTGCTGACGGCCGCCATGGCCGGATGCGCGTCGGACGCCCGAGCCGTGACGGTGACGGCCCCGGTGGGCTCGCTGCTGATGATCATCCGGCACGCCGAGAAGCCGACCGGCGATGGCGCGCCCTACGGCGTCACCGCGGCGGGGGAGCGCAACGACGAGTCGCTCGACGTCCGCGGATGGACGCGCGCCGGGGCACTGGTCGGTCTCTTCGCGCCCGCCTCCGGCGAGCCGCGAGCCGGCCTGGAGCGCCCGACGCGCATCGTGGCGGCCGACCCCGGTCACGGCAGCAGGCGTCCGGCGCAGACGGTGACGCCGCTGGCCGAGCGTCTCGGCCAGCGGGTCGTCACCACGTGGCGCAAGGGGCAGGAGTCCGACCTCGCCCGCGCCCTCGACGGGTACCACGGCGCGACGCTGGTCGCGTGGGAGCACAAGAGCATCCGGCACATCGTCGCCGGACTCGGCCCGGTCTCGCCGGCCCCGCCGTCGTCCTGGCCGGACGACCGCTTCGACATGGTGTGGACCTTCCGACGCGCGGCCGGCCGCTGGGCCTTCGCCTCGGTGCCGCAGCTGCTGCTCGCCGGCGACTCGTCCCGCCCGGCCTGAGCCTCCCCGTCACCGGCGAGCAGAACCGTCCCCGGTTCGTTCGCGGACGGGCATGCCGCGGACGAGCACGTCGAGGAAGAGGTCGAAGCGGGGCGCCTCGGCACCGGCGTGCAGTGACTGCTCCTCGACGGCGAGCCAACCGATCAGCGCCACGATGACGCCGTGCCAGCTCTCGTCGGCCAGGTCCGGTGACGCACCGGCCGCGACGAAGATCGCGGCGCCGGCCTCGCGCAGCCGGTCGGCCGAGCGCTGGTGATGCGGATGCGGGCGAGCCAGCTGTGAGGCGTAACCGGGGACGGCGCTGAACTCGTCGTGGATCGCGTGACCGAGGCAGCGGAGCCGGTTGCGCCAGCCCCGTGCCGGGTTGTCGGCGACGGTGGCGAGGACGCGGTCGACGACGACGTCGCCGATGAGGTCGAAGAGCTCGTCCCGCCCCGAGACCCAGCGGTAGAGCGCACCGTGACTGACCCCGAGTCGGGCGGCCAGCTCCCGCATGGTGACGTCCTCGACGCTGGCGAAGCCGGCCGCCGCCTCGACGATCAGCTCCCGGCTCAATCGGGCGGGGCGGCCCCGTGCCGCTGTCCCACCGCTGTCTGCTGCCACGGCGTCGACCGTACGACATCCCCACCGCGACGCGTGTCCGTCGACACCTTTAGTGACCATTGGTCACTAAAGGCGTACCGTGGGGACGTCAGCAATCGCAGTCGAAAAGGAGACACGATGACCGACGTCGCCGTACACGGCACCGTCGCCGACGGCTTCGAGGCCGTGCGCGATGCCTTCGCCGAGCTCGTGATGGTCGAGGGGGACGAGCTCACCGCGCAGGTCGCCGCCTTCCATCGTGGTGAGCCCGTGGTCGACCTCTGGTCGGGCCCGAGCGAGGACCGCGACGCCCTGCTGGGGATCTACTCGGCCAGCAAGGGGTTGACGCACATCGTGCTGGCCCTGCTGGTCGACGACGGTGAGATCGACCTCGACCGACCCGTCGCCCACTACTGGCCGGAGTTCGCCGCCGCCGGGAAGGCCCGGCTGCTCGTCCGGGAGCTGGCCTCACATCAGGCTGGTCTCGTCGGGGCCCGGGATGGCTTCGCCATGGCCGAGCTGATCGACGACGCCGCCGTGGCGTCCCGGCTCGCCGGGCAGGTGCCGTTCTGGCGGCCTGGGGTCTGCTCGGGCTACCACGCGCTGGTGATGGGTGCGCTCACCGCCGAGGTGATTCGCCGGGTCAGCGGCGCGACGGTCCAGCAGCTCTTCGCCGAGCGACTCCGCGACCCGCTGGGCCTCGACCTCTTCCTCGGCCTCCCCGCCACGGCGGAGCACCGCTTCCGACAGGCCCTGCCGATGACAGTCACGCCGGAGCGCGCCCGGGCCGCGGCCGCCACCGCGACGGCTCCGGAGAGCCTGGCGGGCATCGCCTTCAATCGACATGCCCCCGGCAACCGTGACGTCTGGGAGCTGCCGAACCTGCCCGAGGTGCGCGCCGCGGGTACCGCCTCGCTCGGCGGTGTCGGCACCGCTTGCGGCTTGGCCGAGCTCTACGCCTCGCTCGTCGGGCCGGTCGCCGGACGTGACCCGCTGCTGTCGCCGGCCACGGTCGCGGCGGTCGGCCAGGTGCAGCGCGTCGGACTGGATCTCGTGCTGGGCATCTCGAAGGCCTGGGGCGTCGGATTCCACACCTACGGCGGGGTCTTTCCGATGCTCGGCGCCGGCGCCTTCGGGCACAGCGGCTTCGGTGGCCAGCAGGCCCTTGTCGACCCGCGGCGCGAGCTGTCGTACGCCTTCCTGCGGCGCCGCGCGGTGCTCCCCGAGCAGGCCGACGCCGATCATGGGCGCCTGCTGCGGACGCTCTGCGCGGCTGCGGATCGGCAACCCGGCAGCGGCTCGCACCTCGTTGTATACTGACGATATACAAAAGAGAGGAGTCAACAATGCCACGCCCCACTCCCTATGCGACCGAGGTGTCGGTACCGCTGCCGGACGAGCAGGCGATCCGAGCTGTCATCGGCGCGGACTACGACCCCGAGCGGACGCTGCACGTGGTGCAGATGTTCGCCGGCACCGAGGAGTTCTTCCCGGCGCTCGTCGGCATGGTCCAGGCCGTCTTCGGCACCGAGGACATCGACGCCCGGCACCGCGAGGTGATCATCCTGCGGGCCGCCGCGATCCTGAACGTGCCCTACGAGTGGCAGGCCAACGAGCAGATGGCGCGCAACGCCGGCCTCACCGCCGCCGAGATCGATGCGATCGCGGCGGACGGACCCGTCTCCGGCCTCGACGGCGAGTACGTGCTGCTCGCCGCCGCCACGGACGAGATGCTGACCGCGGGCACGCTCACCGACGCCACCCTGCAGGCGCTGCTCGACACCTTCGGGACGGTGGTGACGCGCAAATACATCGCGACCATCGCTTGGTTCAGCCTGCTCAGCCTCTTCCTCAACGCCACCCGCGTCCCGCTGGAGACCACCGACAAGATCGGTGACCGCGTGAGCCCGCTGGGTTAGCGTTCGGCCATGTCCTCACGCCGGGTCGACGTGTACGCGACGCTGCTCGCCGACATCACGTCCTGGCAGGCGTCGCCGGGCAGCCCGCTGCGGGAGGAGGAGCTGGCCGCACGCCTCGGGGTCTCCCGCACCCCGGTGCGCGAGGCGATCGCCCGGCTGCGTCTCGACGGTCTCGTCGAACAGCGACCCGGTCAGATCGCCCGGGTCACGGCGGTGGGCGTCGACGGTGCGGTGGCGGTGTACCAGGCGCGCGACGCGCTGGAGTCCTACGCCGTCCAGCTGGCTGCCGCCTCCTCGCAGCGGTCGCTCTTCGCGCCGCTGGCCGCGTCCTACCGGGAGCTGGGCGAGACTGCGCAGCCCGACGCCGCATCGATGGAGCAGATCTACGCGCTCACCGACGACTTCGACGAGACGCTGCTGACCGCGGTGCCGAACCCCTATCTGCTGGGACCGCTGCGCTCCACCCGCGCCGCGCTGCTGCGACTGCGCCGCCTGGCCGCGCTCAGCCCGGAGCGGCTCAGCGCGGCGGCGGGGCAGCGCGCCGAGGTGTGTCGTGCTGTCGCCGACGGCGACGCGGCGACGGCCGGCCGGGTCAGTCACGAGCGGATCCAGGCCTCACTGGCTCACGTGGTGTCGGCCCTGCTCGACGGTCGCCAGACTCGGGTGGTTCCGGCGATCCAGGGCTGACTCACCGTCACGCCCGGGTGGCTCGACGGGCCGTCCGGGACGCGTCACGTGAGGAGCGTGCTGATCTCCCTCCGCGCGCGGAATCTACGGTTGCGATGGCCAGCGGGCGTGCTGCACCGGCGAGACGGCGCCGCGTCTTAGTGGAGTTCGGCGGCCGATCGGTTCAGGACGAATCCGTGCCCGCCGGCGTGGCACTCGAGCGCGGTTTCCTTGCTCAGGCAGGAGACGGGGCCGACGGTAAGGCGGTAGCCGTACGGCAGCACCCGGCTGTTGTCGAGCACAACCGAGTTGGTCGCGCACAGGCCCTGAGCGACGCCATGGATGCTGAGGCTGATGTTCGAGCCGAGCCAGTTGAGCGTGCAGCTGCTCGGCCCGGGCGCTGCGACGAAACTGTGTTTGATGATGGTGCAATTCAGGCTCTGTCGATCGAGCAGCGTGCAGCGCACGTTTCGGCTCGGCGTCTGAAATGACACCGCATCGGGATCTCGGGTCCCGCGTTCTCCGGCCGCCGCACGGCCGAGGTGCTAGTCGGCTGGGTCTGCCAGCGCAGCCGTCGAACCGGGCGTGGTGGACCCCGTGGCGACAGCCGTCGAGCCGGCCGAGAGCGCGGATGCAGGGCGGGAAGTCGCGACTGAGGCACTCCCGGTCGCCGACGGTATTAACCGGGTAGCGGACGACGCGACGGCATGATTGACATGCGACGTCGTGCACGCGGTGAGAGCGCACACCGCGATGACACCGATCGCAGCAAGTCTGTGAGGTGCTGGTAGGGCGTCGGGCATGACGATTCTCCCGGGTTCTTGGCACGCCGGACCGGTGGGGTCATGATTCGGTCACGTCGATAAAACGCGACCGACCAGGCGAAGGTTGCGCCGGTTCGACCGTGGTCGCCCGTGGACCGCCGACGCGGTCGAATAGCCCCTGGGCTGGCAAGGTAATTGACAAGGGTGTCCCGTCCCCATTGACCTACGGACACGTAGCTGCGTAGCTTTCGCTGTGCACAGAATGTGCGCAAGGTAAGAGTTGTGTAGGTTGTCAACCCTTACATTGCATCGTCCAAGGAGGAGGGCTTACGTGAAATTCAAGAGGATCGCCGCTCTGGTCTGCGCGGTCGGAGCGGCCAGCTCGATCGGGATGACCTCGGCGTCGGCTGCTGGTACTGGCACCATTACTCCGCACGTCCAGCAGCGTGAGTCTGGGTCGTCATTCATCTGGACCATCACGTGGTCAGGCGGTTCCAGTGCGAAATTCGCTTACGACGATGCCAATCCGAATGCCGGTAGCACTAGCGTCGTCAGCGGCCGTTCCTACGCGCATACGTTCTGTGACGTCACGCCCAAGAGTCACGAGGATCGACTGGACGTGCTGAGCCAGACCGGGCTATCGACGTTCCACACGGTTTCGTACGCGCAGACGACGACCGACTGCTGAGATCGACCTTCGCGGCCCGGGCTGGCACCGCAATGTTCGACCGGGTCGCGTTGCGCCTGCCACGGGGGTCGGGAATGTCAGCCAGGAGGGGGGTGGCGAGCAGTGTGGATGTTTGCGACCCGCAGACGCCTCGGACGGGCGGCGCTGCTGGTCGTGATTTCTGCGCTAGTTCTGACTGGCTGCAGCCAGGATGGCCGGGTGGCGCAGGTGCAAAGCGCGGCGAGCGAGTCTTTCTCGCGCACGGCTCCGGGTGTGACAAGAGTAGATCTCGGGCGTGGTGTGGGTCAGATCCGCTACGCCGCGCTGGCCCCGGCGGGATCGGTCTATGTCGCGGACGGGCGCGCTGCCGGCCACGTATTACGTCTTGAGGCGGGCGTGGTGGCGACGCGGACTCAGCTCGGTGCTGTCGTGGACTCGATGGCCTACAGCGCGGCGACCAACTCGGTCTTGGTCGCGACATCGGAGCCGGGCTCCACGCTGCATGTTCTCGAGCCGGGGTCGCTGAGGGAACGAGGGCGGATCGCTCTGCCGTTCAGAGCGCTGTCGATGGTGTCCGGTGCACGAGGGACACTCGTAGGCGGACTTGGCAAACTCGCTGTCGTGGACCCACGCACCTTCGTGGTCCAGCGTCAAATGACCCTGCGGTCGGTGGGTGCGATTGGCCCTTTCCTTCAGGCTGAGACCGGAGGCAACGGCGAGCTTGGGTACGTCGCAGATGCCTCCGGATCGGCCGTACGCCTGGCGCAGGTGTCCTACGGGACAAGTCCGATGGTCGCCTTGATGGGGCCGAAGTTGCGAGGATCAGTCTCCAGCATCGTCACGGGGTCGGCGATGTGGACGGTCAACAGTGACCCGACCGCCCGAGTGTCGAGCCTGATCCGGACGCCGGCGATCGGTGGTCGGGTCGCTGCTCGGATATCCCTCACCTCGAGTGCAGCAGTGTGGTCGGGCGGGAAGTCCTATTTCTGGCTATATCGGGTCGGCACCTCCCGGTTGCAGTGTCTGGCCATTCGCGACGGGACGGTTCGCGGCGAGGTGCCGACCGATCGGCTTCGAAGCGGTCCGGGCCTCTACGCCGGACCGGTCACTGACGTGGATGGGCAGGTATACGTGCAGACCAACACGTCGTTCGAGACCTTCGCGGCGCCTGCCCGCTGTTCAGCCTGAGACCGGGAGCTTGGAGAAGGCGACCTCCTGCTAGCACACGCCAGACCCCATCCCGCGATCTTGGCCCTCGTCATCATCGGAATCGTCACCGTCGTCCCAGCAGCAAAGCGCAAGGCATCAGGCTCCTCATCCTCGCCGCGGGGCTGGACGACCTGCGACCTTGGCCAGCGAAGGGACACGCCCCGCCCCGGTTGACGCCGTGGCCTGCGATGAGCGCACGCACCTACGTAGCGACCGACTGGTCGCCCACTGTGGGCGAATGGGTGCGCCTGCTGCTCCCCGCCGCCGTGGCGGGGGCGCTTGTCGGGCTTGTCATCTTCGGGGTCGTCGTCTTGGCCCGGCGGCGGGGCACCCGGTAGGTCCACGGTCAGGCATGGCGCTCGGGATCCTCACCCGGCACCCCATCGCGACTCGCGACATGAGCGTGTGGCCGCTGCGCGACCGCGGCGGCCGGCGTGTACCTCAGCAGGAGTGCGTAGGTGCCTCAGCCGGTGGGGCGGAGATGTCGAGTTCCCATGACTTGCCGTCGGGGTAGAGGAGGGCAACAGAGTCGAAGGGGTCGTGGCCCTGACGCCTGTACTGATGCTGGTCAGCAGGTAGCTGTACCGGCTGTGGTTCTCCCTGTGGCTGTGGACCATCGCGATACGCCGTCCAGCCCGCGCGCAGGATCGCGCGTTCGGACGCGGCCAGACTGACGCCAGTGAAGGTGAGGTCGATCTCGGCGTTTGTCCAGCCGGCGGCGCCGCCGTCGCATCCGTCGTGATCCCAGCGGAATCCTGACGTCGTCTTGTGCACGACGGTGGCATCAGCAGGCAGCGATTTCTCCGACACCTGATGCAAGAAGGTCATGCGGCGCCCACCGGGATCCGGCTGGCCGTGTGGGTTATTCACATAGCGGTGATGCAGCCATGACCCCACGCCCGCTGCGAGCAGGGTCGCCAAGGCCCCGGCCACGAGGATCACGCGTGACCGCGATCGCAGACCTGCAAGAAGACGAACCCGCGGGGCGTCACCCGAGCCTGCGTAGACCACGTGCTGGTCCAGCTCGTCGCCGTTGTTGCGTCGCCCCATCGAACACCCTCCCGCGCACCCTTCACACGTCCCGGAATGATCGCACTGGTCGTATAAGCGCGCCGTTCGACGCAACGTCGAACAGTGCGAATCAACTTGTGCCACGCGCTCCGGTCCGGCTCACGGTGCCGCACGCAGATCGGCATGAGCGGCGTGAGGCGTCGGTTAGAGCACGCCCTCTGCCGAGCCCGGGCGCACCCGCCGCACGCTGGATTCATGGATGCTGCGGAGATCTTCGTGCGGCGGGCCGAGATGATCGTCCAGATGCAAGCTCTACGGATTGAGTTCGGCGTCGGCGAGCCCCCTCAGTGTCGCTTGCCCGACCGGCCTCGGTGAACGAGGTAGGTCGCGAACGAGGAACAGGACGGTGAGGACGGGCAGTAGGGCACCCTCCGAAGGACCTTCGACCCCGATTATCCGAGTTGTGACCGTTTCCTAGGTTGGGCGCTATACAGTCCGGTTCGTTGCGGCTATCCGATTGCCGCGTGACGGGGAGGGTCATATGCCCGCGGACAAGCCGCTCGACCGCCACCAGGTCAAAGAGGCTCAGGAGCTCAACCAGAGGTCGCTGAAGGGCGCCCCCAACGGCGGCACCTTGGAGTACGTCGCGGCCCCGATCGCTGTTGACGGGAAGCAGCAGCTCGTGGTCCTCATCGGCCATCGGCACAAGCAGGATATCGAGCGCCCCGTCACGGCCCAGGCTGGCAAGTTCAAGGGCACCATCGACGTCGGCAAGGGCGGCTTCCTCGCTCCGGGCGACCTGACTGTCACGAAGGTGCCTGGCGCTCAGGCCGCAGCGTTCAAGAAGGTCATAGCCGAGTTCTCGAAGAAAAAGATCATCTTCAAGTAGCTCCGCATCGCGCGTCAGGGTGGCCTCAGGCGCTGGCGCGTTCGTTGCCGAAGGCGGCGGTCGGGCCGTGTCGTCCAGGGGGCGTCACCGTCTTTGACAGGCTTTCCTGCCTACGCTCCGCTCCGGCGGACATGAGCGGCGCTCGCCGTAAATCGGCATGAGCGGTCGGTTGAGCCGTCGAAAGACGCCGCTGCACGAGTAGGTCACCGATCGGCGCGCTGCCCGTTAGCCGGCGGTCTGCGGACATCGTTGTGAGACGCGCGGCGAAGCGCCGGTTCGACTGGGTGATCGTCAGTCATTGCTCCGGGGAACTCCCTGGAGATGTCGAGGGGTCGAGGCGGGTCGGACTCCGGCGAGTTGGCACAGGTCTGGCCAGCGGTCGGCCTGCTCTTGGCGTCTGGGCAGTTGCCGACCCCTACGGCGCTGCCTGGCTGATCGAGTCCACGGCTGAGGGCCTTGGTGTTCGACCAGGTGATGTGGCGGCGTTTGTCGAGTGGGTCGGAACGCTGCCGGTCTGACGCCGCTCGGGCCGTGCCGCACGGTCTGTCTCAGAACCCACCCGGTTACGGACGAAGTTGTGAGACACCTACAGCGACGACGCGGCGGTCCCGGTCGTCTCATATTCGACCGTTTGTGGAACGAGGCAGCGTTCCAACCACCGATCGCGCAGCGCGTAGGTTGCCCTGGCGTCGGGCCTGCACTGGATAGGTTCTGACCATGCGTCGACAACGGCTGGTGGTCAGCGCGGCAGGACTTGGCTTCGTCGCGTGGGGTGAATGGTTGAACTGGCGTTGGTCCAGGACGCTGGTGCACGATCGGCGAGATGGCCCGATCGCGGTCGTCGTGCCCGGCTTCCGCAACGGGGGCGCGTCGGCTAACGCCATCAACCGTTGGCGGACGCGCATCGGGCTGAGATCGGTGAGCAGCGACGACCCGACAGCGACACTGATCTTCAGCGGGGGGCCAGTGGGCGGCGGCCGGTCCGAGGCTGATCTGATGGCTGACTACGCGGCTTCGGTGACCACCTTCGCCGGTCGAGTTCTTCTCGAGGACCAGAGTCGAACCAGCTGGGAGAACGTGACGAACGCGCTCCCGCTGGCCGAGTGTGCGCAGCGAATAGTCATCGCGTCGCAGCCGGCCCACGCACTTAAGGTCAGGGCATACGTCCTGCGACAACGCCCCGATCTCGCCGAGCGTCTGACGCGCGGTAAGGACTACCGCCTCGGCGAGTGGGGGCCACTGAAGCCATTCCTCGCGGTCTACGGGCTGTGGACCCTTCGAGGCATCGGGCCCACCGAGCGACGCATCGGCCGAACGCACCCAGAACCGAGTCAGAGGGTTGCGGCGGCGGCCACGTGCTTGCAGGCCCACTTGTGAGCACCAGGTGACACGGGGGCTGCGCTCCGGCGTTGCAATTGCCGAGTTCCGGCAACGCTGTTTCACGTCTCGCTATCGACCGGTTGCGGACACCCTGCGGTGGGCCTCGTCGTAGGCCCTCGGTGGCGCTCACCACCGGCGCCCGAATCTCTGTTTCGATATCGGCGCGGGTAGTCGATAGTGCGACACCTCGACCGTGGCCGCTCAAGCGGGAACCCACCCCGACTCGTTGAGCTGCCCGATCGCCTCACCACCGCGGCGGCTGCCATGATTGGAGCCGGCAGCCAGGTGCCCGTCGGGCGGCGCGCGGTCCCGTCGTCTTCGTCTTCGAGGTCTCGTCCCTGCCCCTGCAGGAGCGGTGGGGACTGGCTGGCTGGGGTCGCCAGCGATGCGACGACGGCGCGTCGGCACATCCTCACACTGCGATTCGGTTTGCTCGGTCCGAATCGCTGTGGTCGGCCTCGTTGAGTTCGCTGCCCTGCTGGCGAGCGCCCGCGTAGGGAGCGTGCTGACCGCTACCGGGCACCCTGGGCTCACCGTGGAGTGCATGTAAAAGCTCCTGCCGAGCCCGAATCTCTTCGGGCCCGGCGGGAGCCAAGTGGTAGCGGGGGCCCGATGCGAGCACTGGCTCCTCCTGCCCCGGTGTCGGTCTCGGCGGTGCTGGCTCTGTCCTGAGTGCCGGGCCTGTGTCGTGTTGCTCGTTCATGCCGAACTGGGAGCGTTAGCCGCTCATGATGTGTGCTTGACGATGGTGGGGCCGTTCCTGCCGGTCGGGTTGCCTCTGTTGTTGAGGTCCGACACGGATCCGTCTGTGCACGGGATCAGGCATTGGGTGACACTGAGCCAGGGACGTGTGGGCGAGCAGCGCATCCGGTGGTAGCTGCCGTCTTGATCGATGAGCAGGCACCGGAAAAGATCAACGGGCCGGAGCCATTGGTGCACACCACAGGGAAGGGGGCCCGTGACCACTCTTCCACTGCCAACGATCGAGCTGATTCCTCGAGACGCTGCCGGCGCAGCGTTGGGTCCTGCAGTGACGGTGCCGGTTTTGCCGGCGATGTGGCCGCACATCAGCGCCGCGCTGACCCTGCGTAAGAGGGGCCAACCTTCGCTGGGCAGCATCGTCGCCGAGATGGCTCTGCTGTGGCATCACCTTGACCACGCCCCGCACGCGCCGTTGGCGATGACGCGCGCGTACGAGACCGCGCCGCCACACCTGGGCACGTTTCTGACGGAGGCGACCGCGCTCGCGTTGACCGGCCAGCTCGGTTCCTACTACGGCGCGCGTCCGTGGTGGCCGATGCTGAATCTCGACGCGCTCCCCAGCAAGCACTTCGCCGGACTTAAGGGTCGGGCGAAGGGCCCCTTTCCTGACATCGCGTTCCTGGTCGGTAACCGCATCGTGGTCGCCGAGTCGCGCGGCCGACGTGCCCGCACTGTCTCGTTGCCCTCCAGTGCCGCCCCGGCTGAGACCGGCCGTCTGTCCACTCTGGCCAGCAACTGGTATCCACATGTGCCGGGACACTTGACGCCGCAGTGGTACATGGCGTGGATGTGGATCAACCGCTCCGGCACCGTCGTTCACTTCTACGACCCCGGCGAACCCGTCGACCTCGACGAGCAGGCGGTGGCGGCGTTCCGCGGGGCGTGGGATGGCAGGTTTGATGCCATCCGCGCCGCCACGCTAGACGCTGACAGTGGCTACGTTGAGCTGTTCGGCAGCGGCGCGTTCGCGGCGGGTGCACTGTTGGGCCTCACACTTGATGCGGGCAGCGGTGCCAGGTCTGCCCGATGGATTCTTTGCTTTCTGGCGCAGGAGCGGTTCGCGGTGCCGGGCCCGCCGTTCGGGCCTGAGGCGGTTGCAGCGGCGCGCGCGCCTTCCAGCGCCGCGGCGTTGACCGACTCGTTGGGAGCGCTGCTGTCAGAGCAGGCCGAAACTGCGCGACAGAGCGACGAGCCGACTCGCCCGCGCGCACGTTTGGTTGACCGTGCCGTGAGTCAGCATCTGGCGGTGCTGGTGACCGACACCAACGACGGCGAGCCGCCGACGATGGAGGAGGTGCAGTTGTTGCTGGGTCAGCAGCAGCCGCCGTCGGGCACCGTCCTGCCTCAGTTATGAGGTGGCGGCAATGGGTGGGAGGTACGTCCCCGTGCTGCCTGACGACGATGGAGGTGCGCTGTGGCGTAGCGCTCGATCAGCTTGATCCCCTTGGCGAAGTCATCGACCGAGGTGGGGGGATCTCGGCGACTCCCCACTGCGCCGCGCCTGGGGCCTAGGTGCATGTGTCAGCGGTCTCATCGCCGAGCTGGTCGAGCAGCCGAGCGCAGTGTTTGCGCAGCGGCGGGACCATCCGCTCGCGCAATTCGCCGGCGGCGGGGGAGTCCACCTCGTCGAACGCGGCCTCCACCGCGTCTGGAAACACACTCGCCATCGTCGCCGCCCGCTGCTCCATGAACCCCGCCGGCAACTGCAGTTCGTCGTTCGCTTTCGCCCAGTTCTTCGGCATCACCTCGCCAAGCTTGCGGCGTCCACCGATGGACAGCGCAATCTTGCGAAGCTCGGCGTTCTTGGCGTCGTAGGGAAGGGAGCTGGCGAGGTCGTACAGCGGCGCGACCTGGATGCGGCCGTTCGGCAGGATAATGAGTGAGATGTTCTTGCTGTGCCCGTCGGGTGCGCCGGCGACGTAGTTCACGATCATGAAGTCTGCGAGCGCGTGGGCGTCAGGACGAAGATCCATAGAGACTGCACGCAACACGCGCATCATGTCTTTCGCAGTCGGGCCGCCGTCTGACTCGTACTTCCAGGCGGGCATTCGCCCGGTTGCCTGGCACAGATCCTCTTGGTGGATGCGGAGCACGCCGGTGTCGCCGTGGCTGATGCGGTCGTGTCGAGTGATGACGATTGCCGGCTCACCGTCGAAGCTCTCATAGCGGGTGTCGGCGACGTCGACGCCAGCGATGTGCGCGGCGCGCATCGTGACGTGCTCGACCAGCGCCTGACGGGTCAGCCTTGTCATTCCGGGCTTGATGATGTGTGTGGTGGGCGCGGACCCTCCCGCTTCGAACCATTGGCCGTCAACCTTCGCGAGCGCGAACTTCGGCTGCTGCCCGGGAAGTGACCAGTGCTCATCCGGCAGCGTCCACGAGGACTCGTTCTTGCGCAGCTCAGCAAGCCGGTCTCTGACGTCGGTGACGGTCAACGGGGTCATTTCATCCCGGCGGGCAAGCATCTGCTCGACGTCGTCGATGGCGGCGAACTGGACCGCTCCCGAGCAGTCCCACCCCATTCCGGCCAGCAGTGTGAACGGGTCGTCCCGGTCGGCGTCCAGCGCCCGCATCCACGATGCGCGCGTCGCGGGGTTCTCCGGCAGCAGCCCCTCGAGGTAGGGGGCCACGATCTTCGCCGGATAGGTTTCCGTGCTCAGGGGCATGCGGACAGTCAATGGTGCGGCGCCGTTCTGGACGTACTCCGGCAGGTAGGTAAATGTCGGCTCTGAGTACGCGCTGATCCGGTTCAAAGTTCCGATTAGCTGCCCGTACAGCACGACCCCAAGTGTGTTTCCTGGTTGCCCGGTCATCGTTGCCGGATCTCTCCGTTCCGAACCGTGCGTGCCTGCGCGGTCTCCAGCGCAACCCGGGCCTGGTCTGCTTCGCGCTGGGCAGCCTCGAGGCGCGCCGCAGATCGATAGGCGACCCTTTGGGCGTGCTCGAGTTCGATGCGCTCGCGTGCGGTCGCAGTCAGCGAAGGCCGCTTGGCGTCCCTGCCGGCCTTCGCGAGGGCGTCCAAGACCGCGTTCTCCGTCGCATTGCGTGGGCTCTCGTCCCGCGCCACCAGGGAGAGGCCGAGCGCGTCCAGGACGCGGAACACCTGCTCGAGTTCGGCGCGACGATGACCTCCGGACTCGAGCTTTGCGAGCCATGCGCGGGACACCCCGGCCTGCTCGGCCAACTCGCCTTGCGTGCGGTTGCTCGTCTTGCGAGCGTCGCGAACGATGCTTGCAAGCTTGCGCCAGTCGTTCATCCGGTACTCGGCCATCACGTCATCTCCGGCGGGCAACCCCAGCATGATGTCTACGAACATCGACTGTAGCAGTATGACTATGTTCGTAGACAAAATTGGCAGATCTACGAACGTCGACACGGCACAAACGTCTGCGTTCATCGACCGGACTGGGTCGAGTGATGCTCAGTCCGTGGTCGGTCCTGGCGTCGTCGATGGGTGAGTGCGTACGCAGGTCGAACCCGCAATGGTGCCCCGTGCCAAGGTCGGGTGGGTCTGCTCCATCGAGCTATCACGGTTCAGTGCAGCAGGCTCCACTGCAACGCGGTTGAACTCCAGCAGCGGTACCGGAGGCTGAGCCGTCGCAGTGCAACCCCGCGCTCAGCGAGCCGGGCAACCGGGTCCTGCGGCGCGCCTAGAACGAGGCGCGACGAGGGAGGGGCAAGGCCTCTGTTCGCCGACTCTGAGCGGACGCCGTTGATTCCGGCCATGGGTTGCCGGACGGGTAGACACCCGGCAACCACTCGGATTGACATCGGTCGATGCGTCGGTGATGCTCGGTTGATCGAAATGTGTCGATGGGAGAGATCGTGAGTGACACCGAGCTGCGTGAGCAGGTCCGCGCCCGGTACGCCGCGGCGGCCGAGGTCGTGGCCGCCACGGGCCGGGACGCGTTGGCCGTGGTCGACGCGGACACGGCTTCGTGTTGCGGCGGCCAGGGTGAGGTCGACGACGCGTTCGGTTCGGCCCTGTACTCGGCGGCCGAGCAAGGGGAGCTGCCGGCCGAGGCGGTGGCGGCGAGCCTGGGCTGCGGGAACCCGATGGCCGTCGCCGAGCTGCGTGCGGGGGAGACGGTCCTGGACCTCGGCTCCGGTGGCGGCATCGACGTGCTGCTCTCGGCCCGGCGGGTCGGCCCGACCGGGTTCGCCTACGGCGTCGACATGACCGACGAGATGCTGACCCTGGCCGAGACCAACAAGGCCAAGGCCGGAGCGACGAATGTCGAGTTCCGAAAGGGCACCATCGAGGACATCCCGCTGCCCGACGGCGCGGTCGACGTCGTGATCTCCAACTGCGTGATCAACTTGTCGACTGACAAGCCGGCCGTGCTCGCCGAGATGTATCGGGTGCTGACCCCGGGCGGCCGTATCGGGATATCCGACGTCGTCGCCGAGGATCACCTCACCTCCGCGGAGCGCGCGGAGCGTGGCTCCTATGTGGGCTGCATCGCCGGCGCCCTGTCGCGTAGCGAGTACCTCGAGGGCTTGGCCGCGGTCGGGTTCGTCGACGCCGAGGTCACCTTCACCCACGAGGCTGCCCCGCAGCTGCACTCGGCGATCGTGCGCGCGACCAAGCCCGCGGCTGCTGCAGGATCGGCGGCGTCGTGAGTGACGTCGTCGCCGAGCGTCCGGTCGCCGAGCGGGACGCGCCGGTCCTGGTCCGGCTGTCACGGCTGGACCGGCTCCTGCCGGTGTGGATCGTGGCGGCGATGGCGCTCGGGCTGGGACTGGGCCGGGCCATCCCGTCGCTGGCCGACCGGCTGGACGCGGTGCAGGTCGGATCGGTCAGTCTGCCGATCGCTGTCGGCCTGTTGATCATGATGTATCCGGTGCTGGCCAAGGTGCGGTACCGGCAGCTCGACCGGGTCACCGGTGACCGCCGACTGCTGATCACGTCGCTGGTGTTGAACTGGCTGCTCGGGCCGGCGCTGATGTTCGCGCTCGCGTGGCTGCTGCTGCCCGACCTGCCGACGTATCGGACCGGGCTGATCATCGTCGGGCTGGCCCGCTGCATCGCCATGGTCCTGATTTGGAATGACCTGTCGTGCGGTGACCGCGAAGCCGGCGCCGTGCTCGTCGCGATCAACTCGGTCTTCCAGATCGTGGCGTTCGGTCTGCTGGGCTGGTTCTACCTGCAGATGCTGCCCGGCTGGCTCGGGCTGGATCAGGTCAGCGCCGGCTTCTCCATCGGCACCATCGTCGTGTCCGTTCTTGTGTTCCTCGGCATCCCGCTGGTCGCCGGGTTCGCGACCCGCGTCATCGGCGAGAAGGCCAAGGGCGTCGACTGGTACGAGAACCGGTTCCTGCCGAGGATCGGACCCTTCGCCCTCTACGGCCTGCTGTTCACCATCGTGGTGCTGTTTGCCCTGCAGGGCCACACCATCACCAGCCGCCCCTGGGACGTCGTCCGCATCGCCATCCCGCTGCTGGTCTACTTCGCCGTCATGTTCGGCGGTGGCCTGGCCCTGGGCCACCGGCTGCGACTCGGCTACGCCAAGTCCGCCACCCTCGCCTTCACGGCCGCCGGCAACAACTTCGAACTCGCGATCGCTGTGGCCATCGGTGTCTTCGGCGTCACCAGCGGCCAGGCCCTCGCCGGCGTCGTCGGCCCGCTCATCGAGGTGCCCGTCCTCGTCGCCCTCGTCTATGCCGCCCTCTGGCTACGCCGACGACTCACCTGGCCCGAACGACCTACCGCCACCGCGCCGGCAGGAGCTGACCGATGACTGTCCGACCGACCGTGCTGTTCGTCTGCGTCCACAACGCCGGCCGTTCCCAGATGGCCGCCGGCTGGCTGGCCCACCTCGCCGGCGACGCCGTCGAGATCCGCTCTGCCGGATCCGAACCTGCCGACCAGATCAACCCCGTCGCCGTGCAGGCCATGGCCGAGGTCGGCATCGACATCACCGGCAGGCAACCCGCACTGCTGACTGTCGACACCGTCTCCCGGGCCGACGTCGTGATCACCATGGGCTGCGGCGACGCCTGTCCCTACTTTCCCGGCAAGCGCTACGAGGACTGGAAACTCACGGACCCCGCCGGTCAACCTCTCGAGGTCGTCCGCACCGTCCGCGACCAGATCAAGGCGCGCGTCCAGGGCCTCGTCGGCGAACTGCTCCCCGCGTACCGCTGACCACGCACTGCTTGGCCCGCTGACATCCCGAGGAGACTCATCTCATGGCCGCACGCACCATGCCCACCGTCGAGGCGATCGGCGACCAGGTCTGCTGCTCGCCGCTGACCGGAGGCATCCTCGATGTCATGGCGGCCGACCAGCTCGCCCGCCGCTTCAAAGCCCTCGGCGACCCCACCCGCGTCCGGCTGCTCTCGCTCATCGCTGCGGCCGACGGCGGCGAGGCGTGCATCTGCGACCTCACCGAGCCCGTGGGGTTGTCCCAGCCCACCGTCTCGCACCACATGAAGCAGCTCGTCGACGCCGGCCTGGTCACCCGCGACCAACGCGGCAAGTGGGCCTACTACGCCGTCGTCCGCGAGGCCCTCAACCAGCTCGCTGTCGTATTGACCACTCAGTAGCTCGCGCGCACCCGGGAGCTGCGGGTCGAGATCGGGGATACTGGAAGCCGTGGTGACCGCCGAGGACGTGCCGCCAACGACGCGCAGCAGCGCGTTGCTCGGTGCTGTGACGGCGGCGCTGTTGGTCGTGGCGGTGTTCGTGATGCACGGGCCCAGCGCCGACCACATGCTGATGCAGGCGGGCCACGGTGGCAGTAGTGCGTCTCTGATGGTGCACTCCTCGGGACACGAGCATCGTCCGGACATGGCCCCCACTGGTGAGGTCGCGGTGGCGGATCAGAGCGCCACCACGGTGGTCGCCCTATCGCCGGCGGCCGCCATGGGGATGGCCCATTCCGACTGCGTGGCCACCCTGCGCGGCGACTCGTCGCTCGCGCCGGCAGGGTTGACGGCGGTGGTGTCGGTGGCTGCTCCGGCAGCGGCGACGCTCGGAACACCAATGTCGATGTCCAGGGCGGACCGCGCGCCGCCGGACACTCCGAGCCTCGAAAGGTTGTGCATCAGCCGGACCTAGAAGCAGCGCTCAGCGCGCCCCGCACCGCTTGCGTGGCGTGCAGCACCTGCTCGTCCAGATGGCTCCGCACACTCTTCGAAAGGCTTGTCTCGACATGAAGCGTTACCTCGCCCTGCCCATCATCACCACTGCCGCCGCCGCTGCTGCTGTGCTGGCCGGCTGTTCCTCCGCCGGGGACTCTGACCACGACGGCCATTCCGCCGGAGGCTCGTCGGGCTCCAGCGCGATGGCGACCATGCCCTCCAGCCCGGCCGCGGCTGCAGCCACCGGCCCGCACAACGACGCTGACGCGACGTTCGCCCGCGACATGATTACCCATCACCGGCAGGCCGTGGAGATGGCCGACATGGCGCTGAGCAGGTCGAAGAACGCCGGCTTGGTGGGGTTGGCCAAGCAGATCAAGGCCGCCCAGGCTCCGGAGATCGCGAAGATGAGCGCGTGGCTCGAGGGCTGGAATCAGCCCGTGCCCACCGGCTCGTCGATGGATCACATGGGCGGGACGAACCACAGCGGCATGTCGATGCCCGGCATGATGTCCGACACCGACATGGCCGCGTTGGGCAAGGCCACCGGGACCGCCTTCGACAGGCTCTGGTTGACGATGATGACCGAGCATCACAGGGGCGCGGTGTCGATGTCGAAGACCGAACTGGCCGAGGGCAAAAACGGCGACGCACAAGCCCTGGCGACGTCGATCGTGTCGACCCAGAGCGCCGAGATCTCGACCATGGCCACGTTGCTCGCCGCCTTGTAATCGACCCCGTTGCGCCATCGCACGCCGTTCCGCGAGGGGACGGCACCCTGGGCGGCGACGTCGGGAAGGGTTTCGCCCGACTCGGCGTTGCCGCCCCGCCCCGCGGTCAGCCCGCCCAATTCTCTGCTGGAGGAGGATCATGTCTCGTTCTGCCGCCCACCCGCACCATCACCACCACGGCCCTGACGCGGCCGGCAACACCGACGCCACGTCCAACGCCACGTCCAACTCCACCATGCATCAGCACGGTTCCGGTCTGAACACGATGGCCGCCAGCGCAACGCTGCACTGCCTCACCGGCTGCTCCATCGGCGAGATCGCCGGTCTGGTCATCGGCACCGCAGCCGGCCTGTCAAACCTCGGCACCGTCATCGTGTCGATCGCGCTGGCCTTCGTGTTCGGCTACACGCTGTCGTCGCTGCCGCTGCTCAAGGCCGGCCTGGCCGCGTCCGCCGTCGCCGGCGTCGTCCTGGCCTCGGACACCCTGTCCATCGCGATCATGGAGGTCGTGGACAACCTCACCGTCCTGGTCATCCCCGGCGCCATGAATGCCGGACTGACCGATCCCACCTTCTGGTGGTCCATGATCATCGCGCTCACCGTTGCCTACGCGGCGGCGTACCCGCTCAACCGCTACCTGCTCCAGCACGGCAAGGGCCACGCCGTCACTCACAGCGCCTACGACACCGCCCCGGCCCACATTCCGCGCTGGCGCCAGCGCATCCCCGCGCCACCGCCGACCGCTCTCGCCGCGACGATCGTCAGCTTCATGCTCGGCGGCCTCCTCGTCGCCATTGCCGACACGGTCAGTTGAGAGGCCGGCCGAAGTGATGCACATCGACGGTCGGCGACAACGACGCGCGCAACGTCAGCGCCGAAGCACAACGCGAGCGACGCGGGCCGTCAGGTTGACGGTTGCTCCGGGGTGTCCTGGATGGTGGAGACGATGGCTGCCAGGGCGTCGACGCACAGGTCGCGGATGTGGACTGCGTCGAGGTCCGGGGTGTCGAGCCAGTCGAGGGTCACGGTGATGGTGAGTGCGAGCCAGCCATGGATCGCGAGCTGCAGGACGCGGCTGGGTGGCCGGTCTTTCGCGAGGGCGTGGAGGATGCGGTTTCGTTGTTGCTCGAGGTTGGCGTCGATCAAGGCGCGGACCGTCGCGTCGGTGCTGGCGGCGCCGCGGAACAGCGCGCGGTAGCCGTGCGGGTGGGTACGGGCGTAGGTGAGGTACGCGTCGAGAGCTGAACCCAGCCGATCTTGGGCTGGCAGCGTGGGATCCGGGGCGGTGGCGGCCAGGATCGCGGCCGTCTCGTGCCGGACGACGGCGTGCAGGAAGCCGCGCTTGTTGCCGAAGTAGTGGTACAGCAGCCCGCGGGACACGCCGGCGCGGGCCGCGACGTGGTCGATCCACACCTCGTCGTACGGGCTGCTGGCGAACAGTTCGCAGCCGACCTCGAGCAGCTGTGCTCGGCGAGCGTCGACTGCCAGTCGTTGGCGGGCGGGGTTGTCGGCCATTGACCGCCCAGTCTAGGGCCCTACACTCGCTGTTGCACGTGGATTCAATAATGGCGACGGGTAGTCGCGCATGAGGGTGATCGGGGCCGAGGTGGATGGCTGGGAAGGTTTACGACGACGGTTGCTGATCAGCGTGTGCGCCTTGACTCGGACCACCGAGCTGGTTGCCCGGCGCCAGGGAGTGGCCAGCTTTCTGCCGGCGTTGTTCACGCTGAGGTACGCCAACATGGGCGGGATGGACCGCGAGGTCTTCGCGCGGCAGCTGCAGCGATGCCGATCGTTTGCCGATGTCGGGTGGACGTCGTACTGGGACGCGATAGCCGACGCCCATCTAACGGCTGCTGCCACGAGGCTCGAGAGGCTGGGCGGTCCGTCGGCGGCGGCGCTGCGCGAGGCGATGGAGCCCGGCGCCGATGCCGGTGCCACCGAGCGACGCGACGCGACGGCACGCTCGTTGAGCTCTGCGGTGGCCGGGGCGGCTGCGGTGGTGGCCGAGCATGGCCCGCAACCGTCGCCGGAGTTGATCGAGCGGCTCGCGTCGGAAGATGGGGGTGCCGGCGAAGCGCTGCCCGGGCACGCGGGAGAGGCTGCGATCGCGATCGACGAGCTAGTCAAGGCGATCACCTACCTGCAGGTCAGCGCCTTCCCGGGCACGACGCCGCGGCGGATGCGTGCCTATCACCGTTCGCGGCGGCTGTTCGATGTCCTGGTCACGGCGATCGACGCAGGCCTGGAGACGACGACCGTGGAGCAGTTCACGGTCCCCGTCGAGGGCGACGTGGTGCGGGGGTACGCGGTCTTCCCGTCCGGGGACACGCCGGTCCCCACCGTGCTCGTCACGAATGGCCTGGAAGGCACGGTGCAGGAACTCCTCATCCCGATGCTGCGCTACCGCGGCGGTCCGCTCGGGGTCGTGGTCATGGAGATGCCCGGTTCCTACGCCTACACCCGCCCGATGTCGGTGGACTCGTCGCGGATCTACGGCCAGGTGATCGAGCAGGCGGCGCTGCATCCTCGCGTCGACGAGGAGCGCATCGGCTTCGTCGGAGTCAGCTTCGGTGGCCACTGGGCCGCCCGACTGGCGGCGAGCAATCCGCGGTTGCGCTGCGCAGTGGCCTGTGGCGCACCCACCGATCACAGCTTCGGGCCCGCGCTCGGCATCCCGCAGATCATCTTCGAAGCGCTGGCCAAGGTGACCGGAGCACGTAACCCCATCCAGCTGGGGCGCAGGCTGCACGCCCTGTCACTGCGCGGCGAGTACCACACGATCACGATCCCGCTGCTCGTCATCAACGGTGACAACGACACCCTGCTCAGCACTCAAGACTCCATCGATCTTGCCGCCGGAGCCCGGCATGGCGAACTTCTGCTCTATCCGGGTGACGACCACTGCGCCATGGGCCACTACCGCGAATGGCTCGATCACTCCCAGCAGTGGCTCGCGCGACAACTCGCCGCGGCGAACGCATGACCGCGACGGTCCACGATGTCGCCGACGGCTGCCACGCCTGGCTGGGACACATCCCGGAGGCCCCCGTTGAGAATGCTGACCGACGAGGCCCCCGAAGGCGGCCGGCGCCTCGCCGCCCTGACCGACGACGGCGACCGGGTGGTCGACCTGAGCCCGATCGCGATCGACGCGATCACCCTGCTCGGCGGGGGACGTGGGCGGCCGTCGATCCTGTGGACTCGGGCACGCGGCAAGTCGTTCGGTACAGCCTGGTGGTTCTTTCCGACCCCCACGCCCTGCTGCGAGACCTAGTCGTCGCCGTCGACGGGTGAGCAGTCACGGGCTCATGGTGTTCTCGAAACTCGACCGTTTGCGAACGCAGTTGTGAGACAGCTACAACTGGCGCCCCGCGGCCATGCCCGTCTCAGAATCGACGGTTTGCGGGCGAGGTTGTGAGACGCCGAGAGTGGTTTGCTTGCCGGTTCTTCTAGGGGCCGCGCGCAGGGTCCGAATTGACAATCTCGACCGCGGATGCCGTAGCACAACCGAGCAGTTATGAGCTCTCGCTCGCTGGCCGCAGTTGCACGACGAGGTGCTCGCGCGGTTCGTTGCCGGTGATGATCTGCTCGCTTCGCGCGCGAGCGACCCAGCGGCCCTCGTCCACATGGATGGGGTGGGGGAAGGTGTCGCAGGGTCCGGCGAAGTTCCCGACGTAGAGATCGCCAACGGTAACGTCGAACTCGGTCATTGGCCACGTGGTCGTGGTGTCGCCCGGCGCTGGCGGTGAGTCGAAGGTGTCGATCGAGAGTTCGACCCAGCCGCTGTAAGCCTTGGTACCTAGGTAAAAGCCATTGGGGATAGACATGAGCAGGTCGGTGCCGGGTACCGGTTGCGGATCTTCGCTTCGCTCGCCGTCGTCGTCCTTGACGAAGATGAAGGAGTAGGAGTCGACGTAGGCAAGGCCGGAGTGGTGTCGGGTGGGGCTGGTCATGGGGTCAGTCCTTCAATGTGCCGGTCGTTCGACGAGGGCAGCTTCGCCGGTGGGCCGCGGTGTTCGGTCAGATGGTTTGTGTGCAGCCCCAGTCGGGGTACTCGTCGGGGTAATCGCACATCCAGTCGCCGTCGGCTTGAACGTAGAAGGCGTCGCGGTCGAGAACTCGCTCGTCGCCGAAGAAGTTGCCGAGCCTTGCTCCGGCCGCTCTGTTGTCCCTGCTGTTGATGGCGCGGGCGCTGTAGGTCCCTCCGCTTGCTCCGCCTTGGTAGGTGCTTGCGAAGGGATACTCGTCGCAGTCTTGCCCCTCTGCCTTGGGGAAGTTGTCCGGGCATGCGGCCTCGCGGTTTCGGCTCTTGGTGGCCTCATCGGTCGTTCGGGTGAGAGGGGTGCCGAAGACGGCGCCGGGGGCTCCCGCGGCTTGCGCATCGTGGATGTGCTTCGAGGCTTCTCCGTACCTAGTCATTGAGACCGTGGGTGTGGAGGCGGTGAAGACACAGCCGGGGAAGCGGTCCGCCCGTGCTGTGTTGTCGCAGCGCAGCGAGGTCTCCTGATCGACGTAGGGTCTGCTGCACTGATCTGTGACATCTTGACCTGGCCCACCAGTTCTGTTCCAGTCGATCTGGCTAACTGACTGCGGCGACGGTGGTCTGTTGGGACAGTAGTTCGTGCTGGATCGGGGTGCGGTAGTCGAG